>CAWFWX010000012.1:0-277545 GCA_963819635.1 uncultured Thermoleophilaceae bacterium | reverse complement strand
CAGCCCCACTTCCGCTTCGAAGTGCTCCCGCTTGGGCGGAGCGAGGATGAGGCCGCGCAGCTGCCGGAGCCCGTCCGGCTGACGGTCACCTGCTCGCCGAGGCACGGACCGGACGAGAGCCTCGCCATGGCGCGCAGGCTGCGGCGGCACGGGCATGCCGTGACCATCCACCTCGCCGCTCGGATGGTCCGCGATCCGGCTCACCTGGACGAGCTGCTGACCGGGATGGCCGACGCCGGCGTCGACGATGTCTTTCTGATCGGCGGCGACGCGACGCCCCCGCTCGGCCCCTACTCGTCCGCGATGGAGCTGCTCCCGCTCGTGTACGGGCACCCGAGGCCCCCGCGCAAGATCGGCGTCGCCGGCTATCCGGAGGGGCATCCGCTGATCGGCGACGAGGAGCTGGCTGAGGCGCTCGACCGCAAGAGCGCCTGCGCGAGCTACATCACCACGCAGATGTGCTTCGACCCGGAGGCGGTGCTCGGCTGGATCGCGCGGACACGCGAGCGCGGCGTGACGCTGCCGGTGCTGGTCGGAGTGCCCGGGGTGGTGGACCGCCGCAGCCTGCTCAAGGTAGCCATGCGGATCGGCGTCGGGCCGTCGTTGTCGTTCGTCCGGAAGCAGCGCGGGCTCAGGAGCCTGCTCGCGAAGTCGAAGGTCATGCCCGACCCGCCCTACGAGGGCGTCGCGTCGGCCCTCGACGACCGGAAACTCGGCATCGCGGGGTTCCACTTCTACACCTTCAACCAGCTCTGCGAGACCTGGAAATGGCACTGCGAGAGGACGCAGTCCGACCTGTTTGAGGAGGTCGTTACGACATGAGTGGTCAAAGCCTCGAGAACCGGCTGCAGGAGGTTGGCGGCGCCGCCCGTATGGCGCGCAACTCCCAGATCGGCCCGTACGTCTACCCGAAGGTGGCGGCGGAGTTCTCGAACTGGCGCGACGAGCAGGTCGCGTGGCGCGACACGTGCGCCCTGTTCGACCAGTCGCACCACATGACCGACCTCACCATCGAGGGCCCGGACGTGATCCGGCTGCTCTCGGCGGTGGGCGTGAACTCCTTCGAGACCTTCGAGCCGGGGAAGGCCAAGCAGCTCGTCGTCTGCAACCCCGACGGCTACGTGATCGGCGACGGCATCCTCTTCTTCCTCGACGCGAAAAAGGTCAGGCTGGTGGGCCGCCCCTCCGCCCACAACTGGGTCCAGTACCACGGCGAGACCGGCGACTACGACGTCAGCTTCGACAGGGACGAGCGCACCGCGGTGAACCCGACCGGCAGGCGCGAGCTGTATCGCTTCCAGGTGCAGGGCCCGACCGCGATGGAGGTGCTCGAGAAGGCCACCGGCGGCCCGCTGCCGGAGATCAAGTTCTTCAACCTCGGCTGGGTCGAGATCGCGGGCCACAGGGTGCGCGCGCTGCACCACGGGATGTCCGGCACCAAGGGCCTCGAGCTGTTCGGCCCCTGGGAGGAGGGCGAGGACGTCAGGGCGGCGATCGTGGAGGCCGGCGAGGGCGACCTCGGGCTGCGCCAGGTTGGCGGGCGCGTGTACGCGACGAACACGCTCGAGTCGGGCTGGATCCCCTGCCCGCTGCCGGCGATCTTCACCGGCGACGACATGCAGGCGTACCGCGAGTGGCTGCCGGCCCAGGGTTACGAGGGCACGGGCTCACTGGGCGGGAGCTACTACTCGGACGACATCGAGGACTACTACCTCACGCCGCACGACCTCGGCTACTGGGGCTTCGTGAAGTTCGACCACGACTTCGTGGGCCGCGAGGCGCTCGAGGCGATGGGCGACGAGCCCAAGCGCCACAAGGTCACGCTCGCGTGGAACGGCGAGGACGTCGCCGCGGCGATGGGGACGCTGTTCGAGAAGGGCGACGCGGTCAAGTACATCGACCTGCCGCTCTCGAACTACTCCACCTGGCCCTACGACAGGCTCGTCCGCGACGGCGAGCCGGTGGGCGTGTCGACCTTCTCGGGCTACAGCTACAACGAGCGGTCGATGCTGTCGCTGGCGATCGTCGACTCTGACGTGGAGATCGGCACCGAGGTCACGCTGGTCTGGGGCGAGGAAGGCGGCGGCTCGGCCAAGCCCGTCGTCGAGCGCCACAGGCAGGCCGAGATCCGTGCGGTCGTGAGCCCCTGCCCCTACTCCGAGGTGGCGCGCACGTCCTACCACGAGGGCTGGCGAAGCAAGGCAACCGTCTGAGAGCTGAGCCGGTCAGTCTGGCCGCCCGCGTTCCGCGAGCGAGCGGTTCGCGTAGGCGGGATCGTCGGTGACCTCGCGTCCGAGCCAATCGGGTTCGTCGAAGGCTTCGCTCGCCAGCGGCGAGTCGAACTCGACCTCGGCGACGAGAAGACCGTCGAGCTCGCCAGCGAACTCGTCCAGCTCGATCGTCAGGTCGCCCTGCGGGAGCTCGTAGCGGGTCTTCTCGATGCGATGCCCCGCGGTCAGCGGCCAGAGCGTCTCGAACACCTCGGCGCTGATCGCGACCTCCTGCTCCCCCCGGTCCAATCCGTGGCCGCGTTTGACCGTCAGGACCGTGTCGTCGCCCTTCCTCCGCACGCGCAGCTCGATGTCCGCGCCTGTGAGCGGCAGGTAGCCCTGGAGGATGGGAATCCCCGAGCCGGGGTTGTCAGGGATCGCCGAGACGAGGAACTTGCGCTCGATCTCCCGGCCCGCCGCCACGCGCGTCTCTACCGAGGATCGAGGACCTCGGTACGGACCTGCGCCGCGCGTGCCGCTCGTGCCGGCGCGGCCTGATTCTCGCGCTGCAGCTGGCGCTCCGGCGTGATCCTGACCACGTTCCGGGCAAGGCCGAGCTTCTCGAGCACCGCGATTACGAACGCCGACGGGTCGAGCAGCCGCTCCCACCGACGGAGGCCGTGCGAAGCCGAGCGCGGGAAGGCGTGGTGGTTGTGATGCCACGCCTCGCCGAGCGAGGGCAGCGCGAGCCAGGCGACGTTGGTCGACTGGTCGTCGGTCTGGAAGCGCCGGGTGCCGAGGAAGTGGCACAGCGAGTTGATGCTCCAGGTGATGTGGTGCACGAGGAAGATCCGCACGAGCCCGCCCCAGAGCAGGCCGCCGACGGCGCCTGCGAGCGTGCCCGTGAGCGCCCAACCGGCGAGGGCGGGAATGGCGAGGCTGAGCAGCACGAGCAGCGGGAACTGGCGGTTGATGAACCGCATGCCGGGGTCCTCGTAGAGGTCCTTGGCGTAGCGGCGCGCGCTGGCCTGGCCCTGGGTCGAGAACAGCCAGCCGGTGTGGGCGTGCCAGAGCCCGCCCAGCACTCCCGTGACACCGTCGCCGTGACCGACGTGCGGGCTGTGCGGGTCGCCCTCCTCGTCGGCGTGCGCGTGATGCTTGCGATGGTCGGCGACCCACGCCATCACGGGTCCCTGGACGGCCATCGAGCCGAGGACGGCGAAGGTGTATGCGAGCGGCTGCGGCACCTGGAAGGAGCGGTGGGTCAGCAGCCGGTGGAAGCCGACGGTCACTCCGATGGCGGTCAGGAGGTACATGACGGCCAGGATCGCCAGGTCCCTCCCCGACACGGCGCTGTTCCAGAGCAGCACGATCGCGGCGAGAAAGGCCGCGAACGGGAGCACCACGGCGGCGAGGTTGACGCGCTGTTCCAACTTGGTCATGACTAGAAGTATTCCCGGCGTCAGCAGATATAGGTACGCTCCCGTGCGGGAATCTTGATTGATGTTTTGCTCACTTGAATGACAAGAACGCTCAAGTCTGAACCCTGGCGCGCGCTGCCGGCCGAGGTCGCGGATGTGATCGAGCCGGAGCTCGAGAAGACCACCGACGAGATCCTGGCCACGATCGCGCGCGAGGTGCCGGACTATGCGCGCCCGCTTGAGGGGTCGTTCGGACTGGGCGTGCGGACCGGCGTGTCGGAGGCGCTGCGACAGTTCGTCGAACTGGTCCGAAGCCCGTCGGGCGACCGCGGTCCGGGGCGCGAGGTGTACACCGCGCTCGGCGCCGGCGAGCTGCGCGAGGGCCGCACGCTGGACGCCCTCCAGTCCGCCTATCGCGTGGGCGCGCGGGTCGCCTGGCGGCGGCTGGCAGCGGCCGCCACGCGCGCGGGGCTGGAGCCCGAGGTGCTCAGCCTGCTCGCCGAGTCGATCTTCGCTTACATCGAGGAGCTGTCGGCCGACTCGGTCGAGGGCTACTCAGAGGCTCGTTCGCGGCTCGAGGGAGAGCACCGCCGCCGTCGCCGCGAGCTCGTGACGTTGCTCGTCCGCGATCCTCCCGCCTCCGAGGCAGACCTCCGGGCCGGGGCCGCGTCGGCGGGCTGGCGTGTGCCGCGGACGGCGGCGGCGCTCGCCTGTAACGAGGAGCGGCTCGAGCGGCTCGCCGCACGCTTGCCCGGTGACGCCGTCACCGCCGCCCTGGACGGCATCGGCTGCGCGATCATCCCGGACCCTGACGGACCCGGCCGGCGCCCCGACATCGATCGAGCCGTTGAGGCAGCCAAGGCGCGCGCCGTGTTGGGCCCGACGGGCGCGCTTGGTGCGCTCGGCGACTCCTGGTCGCTCGCCCGCGCGACGCTGCGAGCGGTCGAGGCGGGGGCGATCGAGTCAGCGGGCGTGGTCCGCGTCGAGGACACGCTCACCGAGCTGCTGCTGTTCGAGAACGGTGCACTGGTCGAGCGGCTCGCAGCGCGCCGGCTCGCGGCCTTCGACGGCCTCACTCCGAAGGCGCGCCGGCGAATGGAGGAGACGGCACTCGCATATGTCCAGCAACAGGGCAACGCCGCGGCCATGGCACGCGCGCTCGGGCTGCACGCGCAGACGGCTCGCTACCGGCTCAGCCGCCTGCGGGAGTTGCTGGGCGACGCGCTGGACGCCCCGGACGGCCGCTTCGAGCTCGAGCTGGCGCTGCGCGCTCGGCTCCATGCCTAGCCTCCTACCAGCGAGCTGAGGAGAGTCCAGATGGATCTGTACGGACAGGAGCACGTCGAGCGGTACGTCGAAACCGACGGGCGGGAGGGCCACGAGTGGCGGGGAACGCACACGCTGATCCTCACCACCACGGGCCGCCGTTCGGGTCAACCGAGGTCACACGCGCTGATCTATGGGCGCCACGGCGACGACTACCTGGTCGTCGCATCCAAGGGCGGGGCTCCACACCACCCCGCGTGGTACCTCAACCTGGACGCGAACCCCGACGTCGAGATCCAGGTCAAGGGCGACCGAATGGCCGGTCGCGCGCACACGGCGACGCCCGAGGAGAGGGCCGAGCTGTGGCCGATCATGACGAGGGAATGGCCCGACTACGACCGCTACCAGGAACGAACGGATCGCCAGATTCCCGTAGTCGTCCTCGAGCCCACTCGCTGAGGCGGTAGGTCAGCCGGCGAGCGGGATGGCGGCCGCGACCAGCGTGCCGCCGTCGGCCGGGCTCTCGACGTCGAGCCGGCCGTCGAGCACGGCGAGCCGGTCCGCCAGGCCGAGCAGCCCGCTTCCGCCCGCCCGGGCGCCTCCCACGCCGTCGTCACGGACGTGGACGACGAGCGTTCCGTCCTCGACGCGCGCCGTGACCACGGCGCGCTCGGCGCCAGCGTGTTTGGCGACGTTGGTGAGCGCCTCGGCGACGACGAAGTACGCGGTCGCCTCGACCGCGGCGGAGAGCCGCCCGACCGACACGCCGTTCTCGACCGGCACTGGCATCCGCGAGGCCAGTGTGTCCACTGCCGCGCGCAGACCACCGTGGGTGAGAACCGTTGGGAGGATGCCGTGGGCGAGCTCGCGCAGCTCGTCGTTCGCGCTCTCTGTCTGGTCGATTGCCTTGCTCACGAGCTCGGACGCAAGTTCGTCGTTCGCCTCGAGAGCCTGGCGCGCCTGCTTCAAGGTCATGGTGGTGACGACCAAGCTCTGCTGGGCTCCGTCGTGCAGGTCGCGCACCACACGCCGGCGCTCGTCGTCGGCCGCCGCCACGATCCGCGCACGGGACGCCGCCACCTCGGTCCGCGCCTCGGTGTTCGAGATCGCCGTCGCGACCAGCTCCGTGAAGTTCTCCAGGCGCGACTCGGTGTCCGCCCGCAGCGACCCGGCCTCCGGCGACGTCGCGACCATGACGCCCCAGATCCGTCCGTCGACCACGATCGGAGCGCCGACCGCACAGCGGCTTCCCATGCCGCGCACGTACGCCCCAACTGCTCCGGTGGCCTTCGTGGTCTCGATGCGGGCGGTCCGCTCCGTTCTGAGCACCTGCGAGGCGATGTTCGTCCCCCCCAGGGGGAGACGGGTACCGACCGGGAAGGCGGCGTCGGGCTCGCCCCACTCCGCGACCACGGTGACGGTCGCGTCGGCCTCGTATTTGGCCATTCTCATGTTTTCGACGCCCAGGAGCCCTCCCACCTCCTTGGCGACCGCTGCGGAGACCTCCGACGGCGGCGACTCGTGCGCCACGAGCGTCGCCACGCGCCGCAATGCGGCCTGCTCCTCCGCAAGGCGACTCGCGTCGGCCCGTGCCTCGGCGTTCGAGATCGCCGTCGCCAACAGCTCCGTGAACTGGGCCATCCGGGTCTCGGCGTCATCTGGGAACGGCTCCTCACGGGTCGAGGCGGCGACCGCCACACCCCACACGAGGCCGTCCACCACGATCGGTACGCCCACCGCGGACCGGATCGCGAGCCGCCGCGCCCCGTCGACGAAGGGCAGCTCCATCGGCCCGAACCGCACCGCGCGCCCGTCGTCGCGCACCGACCGCAGCGCGTCGTCCATGGGCCGCCGGGCGCCGATCGGAAAACCTCCGTCGGTGGCGCTCCAGGCGGCCACGACTGTCACCGTGTCGTCGGCGTCGAACCGGATCAAGGACGTCGGATCGGCGCCCACGAGCCAGCCGATCTCCTCGTTGACCGCCGCGAACAGCTCGTCCTGCGACACGCTGCGTACGACCAGCGTCGCCACGCGGCGGAGCGCCGCGTGCTCCTCCGCCAACTTCGAGCCCTCGGCCCCCCACGGCACCTTGACCAGGTCCTCGCGGTCCGCGCCCGCGGCCCTGTAGTAGCCCCTGAAGGCGACGACGCGCCCGTCGCGCACGCGGTAGATCTCGCACACCGAGCCCTGCGGGCGCAGCGGCCCGCGTGATGGATCGCCGTTGAGGATCTGGTGCTCGACAACGATCGTGTCGCCGCTCTCGGCGACAACGCGCGCGTCGTGGATGTGCAGGCCGGGGAACTCGCGGAGGACGGCGGCGATGTACGAGCGGGCCGCGGCGACCCCGCGGAACGCGCCACCGTCCACCACGAAGTCGACCTCGTCGTCGAACACCTCGCTCCACGCATCGAGGTCACGGTCGTTGAAACCTTCGTGGACGCGGGCGACGAGCGATATCAGGTTCACGATAGCCCGGCCAATCTTCCCACCAGAGCTAGATCACTGCGAGCGGGATGGCCGCCGCGACCGAGCGGATCACCCCTTACAACAATTGTTCAACCGTGATCGGCGGTCGATTTACATCCGACGTCAAATTCGTCAACAACCGTGGCGTCACACCGATGACGCGCTCAGGCGTCTCGCCGAGATGAACTCGAGCAGCGCTTCGTTGACCTCGTCGGGGTGGGTCCAGCCGATGTTGTGAGGGCCGCCTTCGACGGCGACGAGCTTGAGGTCCTCGATCAGCGCGGGCAGCCGCTGGGCTGTCGCCTCGAACGGCAGGATCCGGTCCTCGGTGCCGTGCACGACCAGGGTGGGGACGTCGATCTTCGCCACGTCGGCACGGAAGTCGGTCAGCCAGGTGTCCACGCACGCATGGCTGGCATAGGGCGAGGCGCCGGCGGCCACGTTGAAGCTCGCCTGCCAGGCCTGTTCGCTGATCCTGGTGCCGCCGAGCTTGTCGACGTTGTAGAAGTTGTCGAAGAAGTCCTTGAAGTAGGCGTAGCGGTCGCTGACGATCGCGGCCTTGATGTCCTCGAAGACCTGGCCGTCGACGCCCTCCGGGTTGTCCTCGGTCTTGAGCAGGAAGGGCGGGATCGCGCCGATCAGGGTCGCCGCGCGAACTCGGCGTGAGCCGTAGGTGCCGAGGTACCGGACCACCTCCCCCGTGCCCATCGAGAAGCCGGCCAGGAAGACGTCCTCGAGCTGCAGATGCTCGAGCAGCGCGCCCAGGTCGGCGGCGAAGGTGTCGTAGTCGTAGCCGACCGTCGGCTGGCTGGAGCGGCCGAACCCGCGCCGGTCGTAGCTGATGACGCGGTAGCCCTCGGCGAGCAGCACACGCTCCTGGCGCTCCCACGAGTTGCCGTCCAGCGGGTAGCCGTGGATCAGCACGATCGGGTCGCCGGCGCCGTGGTCCTCGTAGTGGATCTCGATCGCGGCGCTGTTCTCGGTTCCAACGGTGATTAGAGGCATGCCACAAGGCTGCCGCGCCGGCGAGCCCTTGTCGTCAGCCCCTCGGTGACTTTTCGGGCTACCCCCCTGGGAGTACCTCGCGCCACGTGTTCAGGTCCGGAAGCTCGAAACCGCTCGCCGCAACGTGGCGGCGTGGCGGTTCCACAGCTCGACTGGGGCAGCGGCGACTATCACCGCGCTTGACGTTCGGCCGGACACGAGACATGCGATCTCGCGGTAGGTGGCCTTCGAGGTCGTGTAGGTGTCGATCACGCATGAGCCGCGCGCGTCGCGAAACTTCAGGTCGCGAGCGGATGCGATGAGGCGCACGTTTCTGTCGCCTTCCTCACGGTTGTGCGCCGGGCGGAAGCGGCTCCAATTCGCGAGCGTCTCCGTTCCCTGCTTCGGCGTCGCGTTGAGGAAGCCGTCAATCCGGTCGCCGTCGCCGAGAAGGGCCACCGACGCAGTGCCGGGGTCGGTCTTGATCGGTCTCCATGCGGGCGGGTACGCAAGCGCGCCGCCCGAGCTGTGAGCGACCTTCCAGCCGGCCGGCGGTGAAGCCGGGTCGAGCCAGGCGAACGCGCCCGAGCGCCCGCGGTGGCTCGCTTCGCCACCGCGGGCCAGAGCCAAGATCAGCACAACCGCGGCAAGGCTGAGGGCGCCCAGCGCAACAAGCGCGCGCCCGCCGCGCGTCATCTCAGACGCCGCCATCGCCGTCGTCCGGGCCCCCGTTGTTGTCGGCATCGCCATCGCCGCCGTTGTTCTGTGGCACGCCGGGGTCCTGGGGCGGCGGTGACGCCTTGGGGGCGGGCGCTTGCGCCTTCGGAGCGGGCGCTTGCGCCTTCGGAGCGGGCGGCGACACGCGGTTCCCGTCCGGGGACACCGCGAACCAGCTACCGCCGAACGCCGTCACGCCCTCGCCGTTGATGGCGCCGGGCTTCGTGTCCTTCGCGAAGCGGTACAGCGGGTGACCGTGGTAGGTGACCTGTGACCTCCCGTCGGAGCGCTTGATCCTTCCGACAAGCGAGGCCCGCGCGCCGCGCCCGGCTCCCGGCTTGGCGCCTGCCGGCAGAGGCGGCCAGAAGGTGGCACACATGCCGGAGCACGCGCTCTTCTTGTGCGAGTCCTTCGTGAACAGGTAGAGGGTGCGGCCCTTGGAGTCGACGAGGATCTTCCCGAGCTGCGTATTCGCCACCCGGACCGTCGGAGTCGGTGTGGTCGTCGCCGCGGTCGCGTTGCCGCCGCCGCCACCGCCGCAACCGACGGCCAGCGCGGCGATCGGTATCACCGCCGCGCCGGCAAGAAAGGCAATGGATCTGCTGCGAGGCATGCTCCGTCCTTCGTGTCGTAGTACTGGGCCACGACACGGTCCTCCTCGCGCCTCCATTTGTCGTCGGGCCCAGGGCGACCCTTCGACCTGGGACCCGCGCGGCAGCGGCGGGCCTCTCCTACTCCGGCAGCGTGGCGCGACTGCCCCACGCGTGGTACTCGAAAGATCCGTCCGCGGGCGGACGACAGTCGCGACCCTGGCGGGGACGATCACGAGATGGTCTTCATATATGTCCTGATAGCGGTGGTGCTCGTGGTGGCCGTGGGCCTCTTACTCTCGGTCCGGATCCTCAAGCAGTACGAGCGCGCGGTGGTGTTCCGGTTGGGGCGTGTTCGCGGTGACGCCCGCGGACCGGGGCTGATCGTGTTCGTGCCCTTCGTCGATCGCGTCCACCGCGTCTCTCTGCGCATCGTCACGATGCCGATCCAGTCGCAGGGGATCATCACCCGCGACAACGTCAGCGTCGGCGTTTCGGCGGTGGCCTACTACCGGGTCGCAGACGTGATCCGTTCGGTGGTGGCGATAGAGAACGCACCGGCCGCCATCAACCAGATCGCGCAGACCACGCTCCGTGCGGTGGTCGGGCGCCACACGCTCGACGAGACGTTGTCCGAAACGGAAACGATCAACCAGAACATTCGCGAGATCCTCGACGTGCAGACCGAGGAGTGGGGCATGGAGGTCACGGTCGTCGAGCTTCGGGACATCCAGCTCCCCGACAGCATGCAGCGCGCCATGGCGCGTCAGGCCGAGGCCGAGCGCGAGAAGCGCGCCAAGATAATCGCGGCCGAGGGCGAGTCGCTCGCGGCCGGCGAGCTTGCGCACGCATCAGACGTGATGATGGCCCACCCGCTTGCGCTGCAGCTGCGGAACCTTCAAACCCTGGTTGAGATCTCCGTCGACAAGAACTCCACGGTGATCTTCCCGGCGCCGCTCATGAGCACGATCCAGGAGCTGGGCGCGTTCCTCGATCGCGAGACGGAAGCGGTCGGCGCTCTGCCCCAGAGCCCGCTCGTCCAAGCGTCCACCCCGCCTGCGGCAAACGACAGACCACACGAGTAGCCCGGAAAGCACTGCCAGGGCACGGTCGATCTGCTTCTCGACCGTGCCCTGTGCTGCTCGATCGTGCGACCGGGACTGCCCGGACCTAGTAGGGGTTGCCGCCTCCACTGCCGCTCGACGCCGACGAGGTCACCTGCTGACCGCCCGCCGACACCGCGTACCAGAGACCGCCGAAGGCGTTCACGCCCTGGCCGCTCGTGTCGCCTGGGTTGCTGTCGCCCGCGAACGTGTAGAGCGGGTGGCCGTTGTAGGTCACCTGGGTCGTGCCGTCAGAGCGCTTGGTGGTCCCGACCATCGAGTCACTCGCGCCCTTGCCGACCGTCGGACTCGCGCTCGTGAGCGGCGGCCAGTTCGTGGCGCAGGCTCCATAGCAGGTGCTCTTCGTGCCGGTGTCCTTTTGGAACACGTACAGCGTCTTGCCCTGGGAGTTGTCGAGGACCTGGCCGAGGCTGGTGTTCTCGACGCCCAGCGTCGCCGCTTTCCCGGAGGAAGTCTTGGGCGCCGTGCTGGAGTGGCTGTCGTTGTTGCTGCCGCCGCAGCTGGCGAGCGCCAGCGCTGTGAGGGGAATGACGGCGGCGCCGGCAAGCAGTGTGAGGGGTGTGCGGGACATGGTCGATGCTCCTCTGCAGTACGGGTTCAAGTCCCTGCTAAGGCTCCCCGGCCCACCCCCCGCCGTCATCGGGCAGGCGACGACTCTTTGAGCTCGGATGGGTGGGGCAGCCGAAACGGCCCGGTACTCCTGTGGTGGCAGCTCCGACTGTCGCCTCCCGGCCGACGACAGATTCGCGCGCACGCAGGACCCTGGGTTCATGACAGAGACAAGACGCGCGATCTACACGGCGGAGGCACACGTCACGGGCGGCCGAGCGGAAGGGCACGGTCGTACCTCGGATGGCGCTCTGGACGTGGAGCTGCGCACACCCGAGGAGATGGGCGGAGCTGGTGGGGGCACGAACCCCGAGCAGCTGTTCGCGGTCGGCTACGCCGCGTGCTTCGAGAGTGCGCTGGGAACAGCCGCTCGGCGCCGCAGGCAGGAAGCGGGTGATGTGGCGATCGATTCGCGGGTGATGCTGCTGCCGACAGCCGAGCGGGGCTTCAAGCTCGGCGTGACGCTCGCGGTCACGCTCCCGTCCGTCGCCGACCCGGACGAAGCGGTCGAGCTGGTGAGAGCGGCGGATCAGGTCTGCCCGTACTCGAACGCGACCCGCGGCAACATCGAGGTCTCGCTCACGGCGAACGGCCGTCCCGTCGATCGATGATGCGACTGATTGGGCTGATCAAGGGGTGGCCCGGTAAGCCCTCGCATCCGCCGCTCACCGACGCCAGCATCGGCGCGTACACCGTGGGTGTGGCGATGCTGGTGCTCGGGGCTCTCGGCGTCGAGGAGGAGCCGATGGCCCATGGGTCGCTGCTAGCGATCGGCGGTGGCCTGGCGCTCGCGCTGCCCACCGCGCTGACCGGGCTGCTCGACTGGCTCGACATCCCGAAGGGCACGCCGACGCGGACCATCGCGACCGTCCACCTGTTCACGATGCTGACCGCCACTGTGCTGTTCGCCGCAGCGTTCGTCGGTCAACTCGACGGCTACGAGCACGGGCAGGTCAAGACACTCGGGCTGGCCTTCGGCGTGGGCGCCGAGGCGCTGCTGGCCGCCGGCGGCTACATCGGCGGCACGATCGTCTTCGTATACGGGAACCGGGTGCTCAAGCGGGAGGACACACCGGTCCGCGACGCGCTCGTGCCTGGTCGTGCGGACCCAGATCCCGAGTGATTGCACCTGCCGCAGTAGCGGAAAGAGTCGCCCTCGGGCTGACGACAAACGCGAGCGTCGGATGGAGCATTGATCGCACCCGACCCGAGGATGAGAGCGATGACAAACGACAACCAGCAGGGCAGCAGACGACCGACTTGGCGGGGTCGAACGAAAGGCGGAGCGGCGCTCCTAACACTCCTCGCTCTCACGGGTCTGGCCGCTGTGGGCTGCGGCAGCGGCGGCGGAGGCGGAGGCGGCGGGGAAAAGATCGCGCTGCTCTTGCCGGAGAATCAAACACCGCGGTACGAGGCGCACGACCGGCCTGACTTCGAGAAGAAGGTCAGCCAGCTGTGCAGCGACTGCGACGTCATCTACAGCAACGCCAATGGGGACGCCACCACGCAGCAGAGCAACGCCGACGCGGCTCTCACCCAGGGTGCGAAGGTGCTGGTGCTCGACCCCGTCGACGCGGGTTCGGCGGCCTCGATCGTGGCGAAGGCGAACGCTCAGAACGTGCCCGTCATCAGCTACGACCGACTGATCACGAACTCGGACGTCGACTACTACATCTCGTTCGACAACACTCGCGTGGGCAGGCTGCAGGCCCAGAGCCTGACGGCCAAGCTCAAGTCGATGGGCAAGCCCAACGGGCCGATCATCATGCTCAACGGCGACCCGGCGGACAACAACGCCCACCTGTTCAAGCAGGGCGCGACCAGCGTCTTCAACGCGAACAACGTGAAGGTCGCGAAGTCGTACGACACTCCCGGCTACACCGGTACCGCCGCAGATGACGAGGCACAGCAGGCCATAACGGCCCTGGGCAACAACGGGTTCGCGGCCATCTACGGCGCGAACGACGACATCGCGGGTGGTGCGATCACGGCGATGAAGTCGGCCGGCATCAATCCGTCCACTCGCCCGACCACGGGCCAGGACGCGACGGTCGCGGGCATCCAGCGGATTCTCACCGGGGATCAGTACATGACGGTCTACAAGGCGGTCACCCAAGAGGCCCGCGTCGCGGCTCGGATCGCCGTTGCGCTGGCCAAGGGCGACAAGCCACCGGCCGGTCTGATCACGTCCAAGCAGAACAACGGCAAGAAGGACGTGCCGTCGGTGCTGCTGACGCCGGTGGCCGTGACCAAGGCCAACGTCAAGAGCACGGTCATCAAGGATCGCTACGACACCGTCGCGCAGGTGTGCACGTCCGCCTTCCGGGCGGCCTGCAACGCGGCCGGAATCAAGTAGGCCGAGGCGCTGGGTTGCCATGCCACCCTCAACCAGCAACGGCGACGTCCTCGCCCTCGAGGGGATCAGCAAGGCCTTCGGGCCGGTGCAGGCTCTCGAGGACGTGGACTTCAGCATTCGGGCGGGCGAGGTCGTGGCGCTCGTCGGCGACAACGGCGCCGGCAAGTCGACGCTCGTCAAGGTCATGTCCGGAATCCACCGGGCTGACTCCGGGCGAATCCTGTTCGAAGGCCGCCCCGTGACGATCGCGCACCCCAACGATGCGGTCGAGCTCGGAATCTCGACCGTCCACCAGGACCTCGCGCTCTGCGACAACCTGGACGTCGTCGCGAACCTGTTTCTGGGTCGCGAGGAGACCGATGGCGGCGCCGGGCTCGTCTTGCGCTCGCTGGACGAGACCGACATGGAGCGCCGCTCGCACGAGCTCCTGGGCAGCCTCGCGGTCACGATCACCGACGTCCGCGACGAGGTGGGCACGATGTCGGGCGGTCAGCGGCAGCAGGTCGCGATCGCGCGCGCGTTGCTTGGCGAGCCGAAGGTCATGATCCTCGACGAGCCCACCGCTGCGCTCGGGGTGCGGCAAACGGCCCAGGTCCTCGATCTGATCACGCGGGTGCGCGACCAGGGGCAGGCCGTCGTGGTGGTCAGTCACAACCTGGCGAACGTGTTCGCGGTGGCGGACCGGATCTTCGTGCTCCGGCTCGGCCGGCAGGCCGGCGACTTCAACGCCGCGGAGGTATCGGAGGAGACAGTGGTCGCCGCGATCACGGGCGCCGACGCGGTCGTGAGCCGAAACGGCAATACGCACGGAGGTGCACGATGAGCGGCGGTCCCGAGGCAGCTGCACCACGGCCCCCGATCCGCGTGCGGATCCCCAGGCCGCGGACGGAGGTTGTGAAGCGCTTCCTCCAAGGCGATCTCGGGTCGCTGCGGGTGCTGATCTCGATCGCGGTGATCTGGGCGATCTTCCAGGCGGAGGAGAGCCGCTTCCTGACCGCGGTCAACCTGACCAACCTCGTCCTGCAGATCACGGCCGTCGGCCTCATCTCCGTGGGTGTCGTGCTTGTACTGCTGCTCGGCGAGATCGACCTGTCCGTCGGCGCTGTCAGCGGCGTGTGCTCGGCGGTGATGGCCGTGCTGAACGTTCAGCACGGGTGGAATCCCTACCTGGCCATCGCGGCGGCCGTGGTCGCCGGCGCCGCCATCGGGCTCTTCCAGGGGTTCATGTTCGACTTCTTCGGAATCCCGTCGTTCGTGGTCACGCTGGCGGGGCTGCTCGCCTGGCAGGGCGTCCAACTCAAGGTGTTGGGCGACACGGGCACCGTCAATCTGAACGACCCCACGATCACCGGGCTCACCGGGACGTTCTACAGCGACACGGTCGGGTGGATCATCGCGATCCTGGGCGTGGGCCTGTTAGCGGGCATGCGGCTGTCGGCGAGGCGGAGCCGCATACGCGCGGGTCTCGAGGACTCGCCGCTGGGCGTGGTGGTGCTGCGGCTTTGCCTTGTCGCGGTCGTGGTGATCGTGACTGTGGCCGTACTCAACTCCGACCGCGGTGTCCCGCTCGCCTGCCTGATTCTGCTGGGCTTCGTGCTGGTCTTCCAGTACGTGACGACTCGCACCCGCTTCGGCCGCCACATCTACGCCGTAGGCGGCAACGCAGAGGCGGCCCGACGCGCCGGAATCTCCATCAGGAAGGTACGCGTCGTGGTGTTCATGCTCGCCTCCACCATGGCGGCGGTGGGCGGAATCATGGCCGCGTCTCGCCTGCTCGCGGTGAACCAGTCCTCGGGCGGCAGTGACCTGCTTCTCCTCGCCATCGCCGGACCGGTGGTGGCGGGCACGAGCCTGTTCGGAGGTCGTGGCAGCGTCTGGACCGCGCTCCTCGGCGCGATCGTGATCGGGTCGATCTCGAACGGAATGGACCTGCTCGCGCTGGCGTCGTCGATCCAGTTCATCGTCACCGGCGCAGTGCTCCTCGCCGCGGTGGTGGTCGACGCGCTCGCCCGCAGGCAGCGCGCCGCCAGCGGCCGGATTTGATTCGTCCCGGGCGGTTAGTGTCGGTGCGTGAGCGCCGCAATCTGGCTCCTCCTGCTCGTGCCGCTCGTTCTCGCCCTCGCGGTCCAGGGGCTCGTCCGGTCGGTCTTCCGGCGCTACAGCGCGGTCCCGAATCATTCCGGTGTCACGGGCGCCGACGCCGCCCGCTCCCTGCTCGATCTGCACGGGCTACAGAGCGTCAGGGTCGAAATCATCCCGGGCTTCCTCACCGATCACTACGACGGCCGGGCCAAGGCGCTTCGCCTGTCCGAGCCGGTCGGGCGCGAGCGGAGCGTGTCCGCGCTCGGAATAGCGGGCCACGAGGTGTCGCACGCGTACCAGGACGCGGAGGGCAGCCGCACCTACCGGGCCCGGCAATCGATCGGCGAGCAGCTCGCACAGTTCGCGCCGTGGTCGACGTTCTTCCTGATCGCCGGCTTCTGGTTCGGCGTGCCGCTGTTCATCGTGCTCTCGCTGCTGTTCGTCGGCGGACTCGTGCTGTTCGCGATCGCGACTCTCCCGGTCGAGATCGGCGCGAGCCATCGCGCGTTGGACGTGCTGCGACAGACCGGGCTCGCGGATGCAACCGAGTTCCGCGAGATCCAGCGAGTGCTGCGGGCCGCGGCGCTGACGTACGTGGTCGGCCTGCTCGACAGGCTTGGCTTCTTCCTCGTCCTGCTGTTTGTCGCCGAAGCCGCGCGTCGCGTCGCAACTTGAGCTCCTATTTGTAGAAGTACGGGTCCAGCACGCTGACCTCCGTGATCTGGTCGACCGGGAGGTCGTTCCGGGAGGCGGTCCGCCTGATCGCCTCCGGCGTGGGCGCGTCGTAGACGCAGAACGTCCTCGCCTTGTCAGCGCTCACATACGAGTGGATCCACGTGACCCCTGCATCCGCGTTCGCAGCGACAACGCTCATGCAAAGCTCCGCTCCAGCGACCCCGGGTGGGACCCCGAGGCCGTCTGGAAACGTGCGTTCGACGACGTAGCGAGGCATGAAGTCTCCGTTCGGTCGTCTCAGAAGAGAGGCGTGCAGGTCAGCGAGTTGGACTGGCTCACGACCCGCCCGCCGGTCCGCCAGGTGTAGACGTCGAGCAGGCAGATGCCGTCCTGGGCGCCCGCCCGGGTCGCGGTGGCGGTCAGGGCGAAAACGGTCTTGAACCGTCGCGGCCCCATCCTCTGCGGGTGATCGAGCTTCGCGGAGACGGCGTGATAGCCGAGCCCCTCGAGCCCGCGAGCCGCCTGCGTCGCGGCTGCGGTTGCGCTCGCATTCGCCTCCGTACGCGACAGCCTGGCCGGCGCCGCCATTGCGGCCGCGGGTGCGGCAAGGGACAGGACGAGAGATGTGGTGAGGATCAGGTTTCTCATGACCGCGACGCTAAGTCGCCGTCATTCGCCGGGCATCGGCAGATCGGCCCATGTTGGGCAGCTCGCCTGCCCAGCTTGCGCGCTGCCTACGCGTCGTCCGCGAGCCCGAGGCGGATGGCTTCCGCCGTCGCCTCCGCGCGGCTTCGAACGCCCAGCTTGCGGAGGATCGACGAGACGTGGTGGGCGACGGTCCGCTCGGACAGGACGAGCCGCCCCGCGACGTCGGCGTTTCGGAGACCCTGGGCCACCAGCACGAGCACCTCGACCTCGCGCGGCGTGAGGTTCGCCGGATTTGCCTTCGTGGCCGGCCGCTGGCCACGCGGGACCCCCCGCACGCCGCGCTCACGCAGGCGGCGCGCGACGACGGCGGACGCGGGCCGGGCTCCGAGCCGCTGAAGTTCGTCGAGCGCGGTCCGGAGCGCGGCTTCGTCCTCCGACTCGGCCAGCGCGAGTGCCGCCTCGTAGGGGCAGCCGGCCTCCCGCCACGCCGCCGCGGCGCCGCTCCAGTCGCCGCGGAGCTGCAGCTCGAACGGACCGCCCGCCTCGGCCGGAACGGGCTCGCGGATGCCGCCCTGGCGCCGCCACCAGGCGAGCTCCGCGACCACCCACGGCGAGCCGAGCCGCACGGCGACCTCGAAGGTGTCGGCCGTCGCGTCCGCGATCTCCTCGGGCCGGCCGGCGAGCCAGAGCGCCTCGGCCTCGGCGGCGGCGATCTGCCATGTCCACCACAGCTGGCCGGTGCGTTCGGCCACCTCGCGCGCCTCGGCGAGCGGCGTCCACGGGTCGGGGTCGCCTCTGCGCGCTCGCAGGAGCGTGAGCACGACGCGAGCCTGGGCACAGGAGAGCGTGCAGTCCTCCATGAAGACGAGCTCGGCCGTCTCCGCCGCCCGGTCCCAGTCACCGCGCTCGAGCGCGACCCAGCCCCGCGTGGCGAGGAGGATGCGGGCCCAGACGGCGATGTCGCGCTCCTCGCAGTGGGCGAGCCCGGGCTCGACCGAACGCTCCATCAGATCGAGTGACCGTGCGCGGCAGCCGCCCATGGCGATGAGCACGTAGATGCGGCCGGCGAGGTCATCCCCCTCCCCACTCTTCAAGTCCTGAGCCAGGGCGAGCGCTTGCTCGAGCTCGTCGATGCCGCTCGGCAATCCCCGGAGCGCGCTCGCGGCGCCGAGGATCGATCGTGCGCTGGCAACGGTGTAGAGGTCCCCGGTCTCCTCCGCGAGTCCGAGGGCGCGCCGGCTCCAGCGTTCCGTCTCGGCACGGTCCTCGAACAGCAGGTTCGCGGCCCCGATCAGGTCATACACGCGCGCGAGATACGGCCCCGGCGGCAGCTCCTCGAGCCGCGAAGCGGCCTCGTGCGCCGCCGTGATCGCCTCATCCGTGCGAGCCATGTTCAGCGCCACACGCGAGACATCGGCGAGCGCCGCCGCCTGTCCCAGGGGCTCGTCCAGCTGCGTCCAGACGTCGAGCGCCTGCCGACTCGACGCGAGCGCGTCGTCGTCCTGCGTCGTCACATAGCACTCCTGCGTGTGAACCCGCAGGAGCTCGGCGCGTTCCGGGAGCGGCAGCCCCTCGGCGAACCGCAGCGCGCGTGCGTACTGCGCGGCGGCCTCTCGATGCGCACCGAGCGCCGACGCGCGCGCTCCAGCCGCCGGCGCGAACTCGAGCACCGAGTCGGCGTCGCGGGCCGACTCCGCATGGTGCGCGAGCCGCGCGAGGTCAGCCGTGGCCTCCGGCGCGGCTCTCAGGGTCGCCAGCGTCGTGCGGTGGAGGCGGAGCTTCTCGTCCGGCGCCGCCGCCTCTTCGACCGCGAGCCGAGCGAGCTCGTGGCGAAACGCCACGGCGCCGTTTGTCTCCACGAGCATCCCCGAGGCGAGGCATTCGTCGAGCGCGGGCAGTGCATCCGGTGCGGACCGCTCGAGCAGCGACAGCTCGGAGTGCGGCGGCGCGATCGCGACCGCGTCGAGCAGCTCCCGTGCGGCGGGCGTGAGCCGCCCCGCGCGGGCGAGCACGGCGTCACGCACCGTCTCGGGCATTTCCTCCCCGGCCGCGAGCACCTCGGTGACGAAGAAGGGATTCCCGCCCGTCCGCCCGTGCAGGGCGACGCCGTCCACGCCATGCGCCTCGGCGAGGCGCGCAACCCCCGCCGGAGAGAGCGGCGCGAGCTTCAGGCGCAGGCCCGAGGCCTCGGACCCGAATTCTCCGAGCACCTGCCGCAGCGGGTGGAAGCGGCTCAACTCGGTCTGGCGATAACTCACCAGCAGCAAGGCCGGCAGCGGCTTCACCCGCCGAGCGACCAGTCGCAGGAGATCGAGCGTCGCGTCGTCCGCCCAGTGCGCGTCCTCGAGCACGAGGATCGTCGGCGGCCGCCGTCGGAGCTCGCTCATGAGCGCCGCCGCGAGCTCGAAGGTTCCCGCGCCGGACTCGACCGCGTCCGCAACCTCGCCGCCGGTGCTCTCGGCAATGTCCAGAAACGGGCCGAGCGGACGCGGAGTGAACAGTGCGTCGCAGGCGCCCCAGAGCACGCGTGCACCGTCCGCGCGGTCGTCGCAGAACCGTCGCAGGAGCGCGGTCTTGCCTACGCCCGCCTCCCCGGCCACGAACACCAGGCGCCCGCGCGAGCTGCTCCGAACGGCATCAAGGCACTCGCCGAGCATCGACAGCTCGTGCTCGCGCTCTACGAGGTCGCTCGTCGTGTGGGAGCTCGCGGGAAGCGCCTGCCGTGCCATTGGCGTCAACTCTCCACCGGCCGGAGAGCGGTTGCAAGCGCTAGTGGCTCTTGGTCGCGAGCTCGTGTATGTAGGAGGCGACGACTCCCTCGAAGCTCCGTCGAAACCGCGCCTCTCCTCGATCTCGGGCTCGAGCTAGGCCGCGTCGCGGGCGCTGCGGGCGCTCGAGGGCGCTGAGGCGGGCTGAATACGGGGGCTGAGGCGACGGTCATGCGGCTCCTACCTTGTCGAAACGGTCGGTTGGGGCTAAAGTGGAGGCCACCTCCGAAACAACTGGAGGCAACCTCCGAAACTATACGGAGGCACCCTCCGGTTGTCAAGGCAAAATCATGACCACAACCGACACAGACCCCCAGGCACTCGTCGCGCGGCCCAAGCGGGCCGACGCGCGGCGCAACTACGAGAAGGTGCTCGCCGCCGCGCGTGAGGCGTTCGCCGAGGGTGGGGAATCGACCGCGCTGGAGGAGATCGCGCGCCGCGCCGGCGTCGGAATCGGAACGCTCTACCGGCACTTCCCCAGCCGGCAGGCCCTGCTCGAGGCTCTCTATGTCGATGAGGTCAACGAGCTGTGCCGCTCGGCCGCCGAGCTCGACGGCAGTGACCCTTGGGAGGCGCTCAGCGGATGGTTCGAGCACTTCATCGCGTACATGGGCACCAAGCGCGCGCTCGCCGCCGAGTTGCTCAACTACCTCGACCAGGACGCTCCGCTCTTCCAGGTTTGCCGCACGTCGCTCTTCGAGGCGGGCGAGCCGCTTCTGAAGCGAGCCCAGGAGGCGGGCGTCGTACGTCCGGACGTGACCATCGGCGAGGTCATCGGGATGGTCGTCGGCATCGGGAAGATCCCGGAGAGCGACCCCGGGCAGAACGAGCGCATCCTGCGAATCGCCCTCGACGGCCTGCGCATACAGCGCCGACCGCTAACCACTCTCGTCGTCCTCGCCGAAGCTGACGGCGATCCGCTCGGTTCGGTTGCGGCGGGTCGCCTCGGCGAAGCGCTGGAGAGCGAGCCGGTCCGCGTCCTCCAGCTCGCCGGTCAGCGAGCGCGGCCACAGGCGCCAGCGCAGGACGACGTTGACCTCGGCGGCCACCAGGAGCACATGCGCGGCGATCAGGAACCACGAGAGCAGCCCGATCACGAGCGCGAACGTGCCGTAGGTGCTGGTTGCGTTCGAGATCGTCAAGTTGACGTACCAGCCCCCCACCGACTGCAGGGCCAGCCAGCCGAGCGCGGCGATGGCGATGCCCGGGAGCAGCTCGCGAATGGTGTGCGGCCGTGGCGTCAGCAGCGCGAAGATGGCCAGGAAGACCACCACGTTCACCATCAGCGAGAGGAGCACGGCCGCCACCTCCTGGGCACCCGGGCCGAGGTCACCGCCGACGGCGACCCCCGTGGCTGCCGTGGCGGCGACGAGCGTGACCGCGAGGATGGCCAGCATCCCGAGGCCCCGCACGCGAGCCTTGAGTCCGTTCGGTCGCTCCACGCGCGGCACGTCCCAGACCTCCGCAAACGCGCGTCCGAGCGCCAGCGTCACTCCCAGGCCGGCCCAGAGCGCACCGACGAGTCCCACCACCAGGGCGATGCCGCTGCCCTGGAGAGGCTCCACCTGGTCTGCCGAGCTGAGCGCCGATCACCGGGATGCGGGCGAGCGCCGTGTCCAGGACGTCGTCGCGCAGCGACGGGTTGCCCTCCAGCACGAAGCCGAGGATCGAGACGAGCGCGAGCAGCAGCGGGAACAGCGAGAAGAACGCGTAGAAGGCGATCAGCGCCGCGAGGCTCGAACCGCTGTCCTCAGAGAACTTCTTGAGCACGGCCACCGGGAACCCACCCAGGCGGTGCCCGCGCTGCCAGGCGTCGATCGATGCGACCACAACCAAGGAAGGGTCATGGAGAACGTACTCGCGGTCAACTTCCGAACCAGGCAATCTTCCTGCGGTGAACGCTGAGGACGCGATCGACCACATTCGCGGTCCATCGAGGGCTCACGTGATCCTCGAATACGGCGACTACGAATGCCCCTACTCGCGGCGGGCGTTTCGGGAGATCGAGCGCGTCGAGCAGCTATCGGAGCCTGGCGTCCGCTTCGCGTTCCGGCACTTCCCGCTCACGGAGATCCACCCGCACGCTCTGGCGGCCGCCGCCGCAGCCGAGGCGGCCGCGCTTCAGGACCGGTTCTGGGACATGCACGAGCTCCTCTTCCACCACCAGAAGGCGCTCGAGGACGACGACCTGCGGCGCTACGCCGCCGAGCTCCAGCTGGACCTCGCGCGCTTCGACGCGGACAGGGCCGGCGCCGGCGTCCGGGCGCGCATCCAGCGCGACGTGGACAGCGGCCTGGCGACCGGTGAGGTGCTGGGCACGCCGACGATCTTCATCGATGGAGCGCTGCACCGCGGCGCGCATGATGCGGCTGCGCTGATCGAGGCGCTGGCCTAGTTCGCGGAGCCGCGAGCTCGGCCTCGAACGCGGCCACGACCTGGGCGTCGAACTGCGTGCCGGCGTGGCGCGCCAGCTCGGCGACCGCGTCGTCGGCCGACACGGCTTGCCGGTAGGGACGGTCCGAGGTCATGGCATTGAACGCGTCGCAGACGGCGACGATTCGGGCGCCGAGCGGGACCTCGTCGCCGACCAGGCCGTCGGGGTACCCCCGGCCGTCCACGCGCTCGTGGCTCCAGCGGACCAGCCGTGCGACGCCCGCGAGCGCCGGCGCAACGCCGAGCATCCGCTCTCCCACGACGGTGTGCTGGCGCATGAACTCCCACTCCGCCGCGTCCAGCGGACCCGGCTTCGCGAGGATCTCGTCAGGGATCGCCATCTTCCCGATGTCGTGCAGCTCCGCGGCGCGCACCACCTCGTGGAGTTCATGCGCGCGCAGACCGAGGCGCCGGCCAACGCCCTGGGCGAGCAGGGCCACGTCGTCGATCTGGTCCCGCAGCTCGGGGGTCCGCTCCGTGACCATCTGGAGCAGGACGTCACGCACCTGCCGGGTCGTCGCGTGCCGCCGCCGTACCCCCTTCTGGGCGTAGAGGCGCTGGTCGGCGAGCTGGAGCGCGCGGGCCGAGTCGCGAGCCTCCGCCGGAAGGATGACCGTGCCGTGAGAGCTCCCGACGTCGAAGCCCTCGCCGCGCTCGTGCAGCGCGGCGACGGCGCGGTCCACGTCGTCGCCGACGCGGTCCGGGTCGAGCCTGAGCAGCGCGCAGAACTCGTCGCCGCCGAGCCTGTAGGCGGAGCCGCAGCCGGCGACGGCTTGGTCGAGGCGCCCACCGAGCCGCACCAGCAGAGCGTCGCCGGCCGGATGCCCGAAGGTGTCGTTGTAGTCCTTGAAGCCGTCGAGATCGAACAGCACGAGTACCGCCGAGTCGGTCGCGGAAGGGTCCGCGAGCTCCGCCTCCAGCTCCGCCAGCAGCGCGCGCCTGTTCCCGAGCCCGGTGAGGGCGTCGGTGAGCGCGGCCGCGGTGGCCTCTGCGGTGACCCGCAGCGTGTTCGAGAACGTGTAGGCCATGCGCACGATCGCAACGACGAGCGCCGCCGCGGCCAGCACGAGCGCCGGCGTGTTCATCGGCTCCAGGTTGCCGTACACGAGCAGTCCGACCGGCATGAGCGCGAAGAGCGCGGGCATCGCGAGCAGCCGCCAGCCCTCCAGGCGGGTCTGCTCGCGCGCCGAGGGCTGCCAGGCCGCGTGGCCGAGAAGCAGTGCCGCCGCCGGCCAGAGCGCGTCGAGCGCTTGGCCCTCGGCGTAGGTGCCGTTCGCGCTCTGCCAGAGGAAGATGCCGTCGGCCACCGCCATGGTCGCGAGTCCCGCCGCGATCAGCGTCCATGACCGCGACGCCTTCCACGCGTTCAGCGCGAGCAGCCCCACGACGAACACGAGCAGCGTCACGTCGCCCAGCGGGTAGGCGAGCGTCGTCGCCACCTCGAGCCGGTCCCCGCCGGTGCTCGCGACGATCGGCTGGAGCAGCAGCGCCGCCGTCAGCGCCGCCACCGCGAGCGAGCTCACGAGCCCGTCGAGCCACAGGGAGGCGCGCAGCTGGCGCGAGGCCCGCGGCGCGAAGAGCACGAGCGCGGCGTAGCCGGCGGGATAGAAAGCCAGGTAGAGGCCGTCGGCGAGCGAGGGGTAGGGCGGATCCTCGAGCTGCGAGAGGTGCAGCGTGTAGTAGAGCTCCCCGCTGAACAGGCACAGGAGGCCCGCGCCGAGGCTCAGCCAGCGCGCACGCTCCACGCGCACCACGACGCCGCGGACCAGGCACGACACCGCCGCCGAGAGCACGAGCGCGTTGTAGAGCCAGTCCTGGAAGAAGCCCTCGGACCCCGCGCCGCCGAAGCCGAAGGCCACGTGCGCGCCATAGGCCGCCAGCCCGGCTCCGGTCACAAGCGTGAAAGCGCCTCGAGCGGTCATCCGTGTGTCCGCGCCGCGCGCCCGCGCCTGCGCTTGCGCTTCACCTTGACCGTGGTCTGCTCCGACGACTGCCCGATGTTCGGCCCGCCGCGCCTCGCCACGACCGCCCTGACCGTCAGCTCGCGCCGCTTGCGGAGGAGGCGCCGGCCCGTGCGGGTGAGCGGCAGCTTGACGACCTTCGTGTCGCCCGCGGCCACCGAGAACTTGCCACGCGCGATCACGACCGTCCTGGTCGCCGCGGCGCGCCGTCGCGCGCCGCTCCGCACGATGAGCCGGATCGTCCCGCTGCACCCCTGCATCGCCGTCGGCGGGCAGACGACGGGGAAGAAGACCCGCTTCGCTGCCGCACGCACCACGGTTGTGGGCCCAGGAGGCGAAGGTGGCACGTCTGTGATCGGAGGCTGCGCATCGGCGGACGGGCGGCCTTCGACGAGGCGCAGCCGGTTGTCTTCGTTGTCCGCGATGACGATCGCGCCGTTCGCGTTCTCCACAGCGGCGGACGGCGAGCGAAACTCGGTTGCGCCGGCGACGGTGGCGATCGTGCCGTCGGCGGACACCTTGCGCACGCGGCCGTTGAGGCTGTCTCCGATCAGGAACCCGCCATCGGAGGTGGTGGACACGTGGACCGGCTTGTTCAGCCGGGCGGCCGTGGCCGCGCCGCCGTCGCCCGAGAACCCGGCGCTGCCGGTACCCGCCACGCGGCTGATCACGCCCTCGGCCGAGACGCGCCGGACCCGATGGCCCTCGTACTCGGTGACGAGAAAGCCGCCATCCGGCAGAGCGGCCACCCCGACCGGCGCATTCAGCCGCGCGCTGGTAGCCGGCCCGCCGTCGCCCGTCCCGCCCGCAATCCCGTCGCCCGCGACCCTCGTGATCGTCCCGCCTGGGGAGACCCGCCGGACCCGGTGTGTCCCGGCATCCGCGACGAGGAACCCTCCGTCGCCGGTGACCGCGACGCCGGTTGGGGCATCCAGACGCGCCGAGGTGGCCGGGCCGCCGTCACCCGAGGTCCCCTCTACACCGGTCCCCGCAATCGTCGTGATGATGCCCTCCGGAGAGACCCTGCGGACGCGCCTGTTGCCCAGGTCGGCGATCAGGAACCCCCCGTCCGCGGTGGCCTCTACGTCGACCGGCCAGTTCAGCCGCGCGCTGGTGGCCGGCCCGCCGTCTCCCGAGTACCCGGCCGTGCCGGTGCCCGCCACCGTGTTGATCTGCCCGCCGGGCGAGACTCGGCGGATCCGGTGATTGCCGAAGTCGGCGACGAGCACGCTGCCGTCGCCGAGCCAGGCCACCGCCGTGGGCTGGCGCAACGTGGCCGACACGGCCGGTCCGCCATCGCCCGCGAAGCCCGCGGCGCCAGTGCCGGCGAACGTGAAGACGTCGCCCGGCGCCGCCTGGGCCGGAACGGCGAGGGCGCCCAGCATCGCGACCGCGCATGCGACGCGGGCGGCGCCGCGGGCGCACGCTGCGATAGCTGATCGGCCGTTCAATGCACGTCGAGGCACCGAGCCAAGATTCCTTTCCTGGTCTGGAAATCGTCGGTCTCGGAGCTATCGTCAGGCCGGCCCGCTCGCTTGATGCGACTCGACAGGTGTTTTACGTGCCGCGTTGAGCTAGAGCGGCACGTCTGCCGTCAGCATTTCGTTGCCGTCGGCGGTGATCAGGACGTTGTTCTCGATGCGGATGCCGCCGAAGCCGCGCATGGACTCGGCGCGCTCCCAATCGACGGCATCGCGATGTCGTTCGCGAAGCTCGGCGTCGTCCAGGAGCGCCGGCACGAAGTAGATCCCCGGCTCGACCGTGAAGACGTGGCCCGGCAGCAACGGCAGGTCGACGCGCAGGCGCGGGAACTCGTCCTCCGGCGGCTCGCGCCCGCGCAGAACCTCGCCGGCGTCGCGGACGCCGAGGCCGACCATGTGGCCCACGCCGTGCGGGAAGAACAGCGCCTGCGAACCGCGCTCGACCAGGCTCTCAGGCTCGCCGCGCAAGAACCCGAGCTCGACCAGGCCCTCGGCGATGACCAGCGCCGCCGTGCGGTGCACGTCGCGCCATTCGGTGCCGGGGACGCAGCGCTCCGTGGCGCGCACGCCCGCCGCCTCGACTATCGCGTAGAGCTCCTGCTGCTCCGGCGTGAATCGACCGGAGGCCGCGTACGTCCGGGTGATGTCGCTGGCGTAGCCGCGGTACTCCGCGCCCGCGTCGATCAGCACGAGCTCGCCGCCGGCGAGCCGGCGCGAGCTCGGCGGGAAGTGCAGCACCGCCGAGTTCGGGCCGCTGCCGACGATCGAGTCGAAGGCGAGGAAGTCGGCGCCGCCCCGGAAGAAGGCCGCCTCGAGCTCGACCTGCAACTCGCGCTCGCTACGCCCCGGCTCGATCATCTGGACGACCTCCGCGAACCCGGCGCACGTTGCCCGCTCCGCGGCACGCATCCGTGCCAGCTCGACGGCGTCCTTCTGGCGCCGCACGTGGTTCAGGCCGTAGCGGAGCTCGGCCTCGACCTGAGCCGCCGAGGAGACCCCCGGCACCGTCGCGCCGAGACAGGCGACGGGACGACCCTCGCGCCTGTCGAGCCAGGCCGCCAGCTCGGCAACCGGCACCCCCTCCGGCTCGCCTGCCTCCGCGCCCTCCCACAGGCGCTCGTCGCGCGTCACCGGCACGACGAAGTCGACCCAGCCCTCGTGCGGGTCGAAGGCCAGCACGCCGCCTGGGCGCTCGCGGTCGGTCAGGTACAGGTACTCGGAGTGGGCGCGGAACGGATACGTGCGGTCGCCGCGGCCGGGCACGGGGATCCTGTCGCCGGCACCGATGAGCACGACCTGGTCGTCGAGCTGCCACCGCTCGGCAGCCGCGCGTCGCCGGCGCTCGAGCTGCACGGCAATCTCGGTCACGCGCTCAGCCTAGGCGCCCCCGCGCCTCCCCCGCCCGCCGGTATCGCTCAGAAGTCCTCGGGGAGGATCGCGTCCGCCTTCAGCGCGCCGCTGAACCGCGCGATCTCGGCGGTCATGTTCAGGCGCACGAGGCCCGCGTACTCACGGGTCAAGACGTCTCGGCCGCGGTCGACCTCGGAGTCCAGCGCGTGCACCGTTCGCTCGCTGAAGATGCCATCGCGGTACACGTCGCAGTTCGGGCAGCGGAGCAGCACGGTCCAGTTTTCAGAGCCGGCCTTTGCCGTGTCGATCGGGTAGACGAGGTCGGACGAGCACGCGAGGCACACGTGCAGGTCCTGATGCGGCTCGGCAGGCGGGTCGGCCGAAGCGTCGTGTTGCGTCTCTTGGCGGTGGTGGTCCATAAGCCCGACAACTGTCCCGCAGACGAGCGTCCGTGTCGTCAGCCCCGAGGCGACTCATTGGGCTACCGCGAACGCAGTAGCCACACCTGCTGGGGTGCACGCGTACGCCCGTCCAAGTACAGGAGGGTCAGCTCTACGCCACCGGCCGTAGCGGAAAGAGGCGTCCGCGGCCCGATGACAGACCCGCCGCGTTCGTCGAGCATCCCGCCGTATGTTCTCGAGAGCCGCACTTGCCGCGACCGCCGTCCTCGCCGTAGGGGTCGCCTGCCTCAGCGCCTGCAGCGACGACCCCTCTACCCCGGCGGGCACGGCCGGCACGCCCACCTCCGCGAACACGCTGTCGACCGAGCTCGTCCAGGTGGTCGAGGACATCTCACCCTCTATCGCGCAACTTCAATGTGGACAGGCCCTCGGGTCCGGCGTCGTCTTCGACGATCAGGGCGACGTCGTCACGAACGCACACGTCCTGAACGGCCGGAGCTCGTGCACGGTCACGCTCTCGGGCGGCGACAAGCACTCCGCCAAGGTCGTGGGTGCGGCCGTGTCGAATGACCTGGCGGTGGTGCGGCTCGCGGACGCGACCCCTCCGCCCGCTCCACTCGCGGACTCCTCGAAGGTGCAGGTCGGGGAGGTCGTGCTGGCGATGGGCAACCCGCTCGGCCTTCGCTCGAGCGTGACCCAGGGCATCGTCTCCTCGCTGGACCGCAATGTTCAGGAGTCGAGCACCGTCGAGCTCACGTCTCTGATCCAGACCAGCGCGGAGATCAACCCCGGGAACTCGGGCGGCGCGCTCGTCGATCTGTCCGGACGTGTGATCGGAATCCCGACCCTCACCGCGGTCGACCCCGAGTTCGGCGGCACGCAGGCCCCCGGGATCGGCTTCGCGATCCCGAGCAACACGGTGCGCAGCGTCGCAAACAGCCTGATCGCAGCGGGCTGAGAACGACGGCATTGACGGAGGTCGGCCCGGCGTCTGCGGGGGGTGTTCCTTCGATTAGTCCGGAATAGCCGGACAAAGTCACGGAACCCCCCCCCTCGACCCACCCTCAATGCTGTCGTTCGTCCACGTTCTGAGTGGACCTCGCGGTGCTGCTCGTACGAACGACGGCATTGAAGGAGGCCGGCCCGGCGTCTGCCGGGGTGTTCCGTCGATTAGTCCGGTATAGCCGGCAAAGTCACGGAACCCCCCCCTCGACCCACCCTCAATGCCGTCGTTCGTCCACGTTCTGAGTGGACCTCGCGGTGCTGTGCTACGAACGACGGCATTGAAGGAGGTCGGCCCGGCGTCTGCGGGGGTGTTCCGTCGATTAGCCGCGTATAGCGCGGCAAAGTCACGGAACCCCCCTTCGACCCACCCTCAATGCCGTCGTTCGTCCGCGTTCTCGGCGAGCTGGTCGGCCTGGCGCTAACCGTGCTGGTGCTGCTGACCCGAGAGCGGATCCCGGCGGAATCGCAGGGCGGCCGTCGGTAGGCCGCCTGCGCGCCGGCTGGCGCGCTCGGCGCGGAGGAGCGCGACGGCGGGAAGGATGGACAGCGCCGCCATTGCGACGGCCCAGGCGAAGGTGTGGCCGAAGGCGGTTGCGAGCGGTCCGCTGACCTGAGCGCGCTCGCTCGCCGGCACCATGCCGAGCAGCGCTCCGGCACCTGCGCTCGCGGAAGGCACGGCGGCCGCGCTCTCGTGCTGGAAGACCACCGCCAGCAGTGCGGTGCCGATCGAGCCGCCGATCTGGCGGAGCGTGTTGAGCGCGGCGGTGGCACGCGGCACCTGCGAGGAGTCGAGCATTGCGTAGGCAGCGGCGATCGAGGGCTGGAGCGACGAGCCGAGCCCCAGGCCACGCACGAACAGCACGGCTCCGAGCAGCGCGTACGGCGTGTGGTCGGTCACGAACACCAGCGGCAGCGTGGACAGGGCGACGATGCTGCAGCCCACGACCACCACGGGACCACCGCCTATGCGGTCGACCAGGCGACCGCTGATCGGCAGCATCAGCGCAGCCCCGAGGCCCTGGGGAGCGAGCAGGAGGCCGGCGTTCAACGCGCTCTCACCGCGGTCGATCTGGTAGTAGAGCGGGAGCACCAGCAGCGTGCCGAACAGCGCGCCGCCGAGGAGGAACGTGATGATGGCCGCGGCGCGAAGGCCGGGTGAGCGGAACAGCCGCACCTCGATCAGCGGCCGCGGCACGCGGAGGCTGTGCCACACGAAGAGCCCGATGAGAGCCAGCCCCACGAGGATCGGCCCGAATGCGATCGGATGACCGATCCCGCCGTGGGTCTCGGTCTCCGAGAGTCCGAAGACCACGCCCACCAGCCCCGGGCACAGCAGCGCGGCGCCGACCCAGTCGAGGGCGCCCGCGTCGGCGCGGCCGGCGTCCGGGCTGAGCACTCGGGCGGCGACCGCCACCGCCACGACGGCGATCGGCAGGTTCACGACGAAGATCCATTGCCAGGGCGCGTTGTCGACGATCAGGCCGCCGATGATCGGCCCGAAGATCGGACCGAGCAGAACGGGCACTCCGACAAGGGCCAACGCCCGCCCGACTCGTGCTGGTCCGGCCCTCTGGGCGACGAGTGTGAATCCGACCGGCACCAGCATGCCGGCGCCGAGGCCCTGGAAGACCCGGAACAGGATGAGCTCCCCGGCAGACGTGGCGAGCGCGCAGAGCCCAGAGCCGACGGCGAACACGACGATCGCTGCGATCCAGGTGCGCTTGGACCCGAAGCGCTCGGTGATCCAGCCCGAGAGCGGGATCGCCGCCGCCAGCGAGAGCAGATAGCCGGTGGTGATCCACTGGATGGTGCTGAGAGGCGCATGGACGTCCCTCGAGATCGTGTCCAGCGCGACATTGACGATCGTCGTGTCGAGGACCGCCATGATGAGCCCGAGAATGACCGCGCCCGCCACGACGAGCGTCGGGCGCTCGAGACCACCCGTGATGCTGTCTCGCGCCCGTGTGGAATTCACGCCGCGTCAGGTCGCGCGGGAGGCGATGCCGCCGCGATCACGGCCGAGATGTCCTCGTCGGCGTGGCCGGCGTCGATCGCCTGCCGCCAGCGTGGCGACCAGCGCCTCGGTCACCGGCAGCTCCAGGTCGTGCTCGCGAGCGGCGTCCAGCGCCAGGCTCGACGTCCTTGTAGGCGAGTCGCAGGGCGAAGCCCGGGGCGAAGTCGCCGGCGATCATCGCCCGTGCCCTTGGCGACCGCGTACGGCGACCCCAGCGGTCCGTCGGCGATCGTCGTCGACGAACACGTCGGGTCGACGCCCGAGCGCCTCGGTCAGGGCGATCGTCTCGGCCACGGCCTCGACCTGCGAGGCGAGCCAGTTGTTGAGCACGAGCTTCAGCCGGGTCCCGTTGCCGGCCGGCCCGAGCCAGAGCGTCTTGCTGCCGATGGCGTCGAAGATCGGGTCGCAGCCGCGCACGGACGGCCTCCGGGCCCGAGGCCAGCACGACCAGCTTGCCCTCCCGGGCCGGGCCGTCGCTGCCGGACACCGGCGCGTCGACGAAGTCGACGCTCGTGCTCGCTCGGCGACGGTCGCCAGGCGCTCGGTCCAGCGACTGCCGATCGTGGCCATCTGGATCCAGACCGAGCCGGGCCGCAGTGACGCGACAGCGCGCCGTCGCGACCCAGCATCGCGTCGCTGACCGCGTCGCCGTCGGACAGCATCGTCAGCACGACGTCGCCGGCCTCGGCGGCCTCGGCCGGGCGGCGACGCGAGCCTGGCGCCGTCGTCGGCCAGGCTGCGGCGCCCGCTTCGCGGTGCGGTTCCACACCGACACCTCGAAGCCGGCCGCGCAGCAGGTTGCGCGCGATCGGCGCGCCCATCCTGCCCGTCCCGAGCACGGCGATGGTCGGCCGGAGCGAGTCTTGTCTGTCGAACTCGGCATCGTTGTCACCTAGCTCACCTTGGCTTCGGTGAAGACGCTCGTCTCGGTGCTCAGGCGGCCCATCTCGGGAAACGGGCCGGCGATCGCCACCGAGTCCGCCACGATGCGATCGATCTGCGCGAGATCGGCCTCGCTCAGGCGGAGCTCGGCGGCGGCGATGGCTCTCCTCGATGTGCCTCGGGCTGCGCGCGCCGACGATGGCGACGTGGACGGCCGGATTGGCCAACGTCCACGCGACCGCCAGCTGGGCGACCGAGATCCCGAGCTCATCGGCGGCGAAGCGCTCCAGCTCGCGCGACGATCTCCAGGTTGCGCCGGAAGGTCTCGCCCTGGAACACGGGGCTCCCGCTGCGCCAGTCGTCGGCGGCGAAGGTCGTGTGCTCGTCCATGGCTGCCGGTCAGCAGCCCGTGGGCCAGCGGTCCGTAGACGAGCACCCCGATGTCGTGCTCGCGGGCGTAGGGAAGCACGCTCCGTCTCGACGTCGCGGCGGAACAGGTGGTAGGGCGGCTGGAGTGTCTCCACCGGCCGGGTGCGCGCGAACTCGGCCATCTGGGTCGCGTCGTAGTTGGAGACGCCGACGTGCCGGATCTTTCCCTCCTGGACGAGCTCCTCGAGCGCGCGGCGGTCTCGGCGAACGGGACGTCGGGGTCGGGCCAGTGCACCTGGTAGATGTCGACGTAGTCGACCTCGAGCGCACGCAGGCTGTCCTCGACTCCGGCGCGAAGCAACTCGGGGCTCGCGTCGCGAACGAGGCCGTCGTCGGTCATCCGCAGGCCGCCCTTGGTGGCGATCACGACCTCGTCGCGGCGGTTGTCGAGATCGTCGCGCAGCGCCCGGCCGAGCAGCTGCTCGGAGGCGCCGAAGCCGTAGCCCTGGGCGGTGTCGAAGAGGTTCACCCCAAGCTCGCGCGCTTGGCGGATGGCGGCGATCGGCCTCGCCGCTCGTCGAACTCGCCCCATTCGCCTCCGAGCTGCCAGGTGCCGAAGGCGATCGGAGACACCTCCAGGCCGGTCATGCCAAGAGTCACCTTGTCCATGGCGGGAACGATGGCTCACGGACCGGTCTCTGTCGTCCGCCTGCGGGCGGCTCTTCCGGGTACCGCGCGGAGTGCAGGAACGCCGGAAGGACTACGGCGAGGGGCGGCCTGCCCGAGCTCCGTTCCGGCTAGCGGGCATGACGAGATTCCGGCTGGCCAGGGCTGAAGATGGCCACTGCCCGTGCAGACAGCGGGGCGCTCGCATTCGATCATCCGGAGATGTGGTTCCGGCAGACGGCGGCATGACCCTGGCGACCAGGTCACTCGGCGCACCCGGGTGGCTCGGGCAGGGACTGGAGGAGCCGAGCCGCTGGCGCTGGCTCAAGCTGCTCTGCCTCGGCGCGATCACGTGGGTCGTCGCGGTCGTGGCGCTCGGTATCACCCACGACGCCAATCTGATCCCGCTGACCGTCACGACCGGAAGCTTCGCCGTGCCGGTGTCCGGAGCGGTCTTCGTCTTCGACCGGCTGTACGACTCGGCGTTCCCGCGCGTCAGGATCGTCGAGGCCTTCGCGCTCGGCGGCACCCTCGGCATACTGCTCGCCGTCTTCGGCGAGTACCTGCTCCTCGGCAACGGGTTCCTGCGGTACTTCGGCATCGGGCTCATCGAGGAGGCCGCCAAGCTCGTCGCGCTGTGGCTGATCGCCCGGCGCCTCGTGAGCTACTCGATCCGGGACGGAATCGTGCTCGGGGTCGCGGTGGGCTTCGGCTTCGCGGCGTTCGAGAGCAGCGGCTATGCGCTTGTCGCGCTGTTCGGGCCGCACGGGCTCGAGCTGCACAACATGATCGCCACCGTCGTCGAGCGCGGCCTGCTCGCGCCCGTAGGACACGGGCTGTGGACCGGCATCCTCGGCGGCGTTCTCTTCATGGTGGCGCGCCAGGGTCGCCTGCGCCTCACTCCGATCGTCGTGGCGACCTACCTGTTCGTGGCGCTGCTGCACGCGCTCTATGACGCATCCACCGGCGTCGCGGCGTTGAGGAACGACGTAACCCTGTTCGCAATCTCCTCGGTGGTCTGCACGGCGCTCGTCTCGATCGTGGGCATCTACGCCATGGTCCGCATCTGGCGCCTCGCCAAGCGGGCTTCCTGATGCGCCCAGTAGGGACCATCGCGCTCGAGGGCCTGGTCAAGTCCTTCCATGGTCCCGATGGCCCCGTGCGGGCCGTGCGGGCCGTCGACCTGTCGATCGGGCGCGGCGAGACCGTCGCCCTGCTCGGGCCGAACGGGGCCGGCAAGTCCACCACGCTGGAGATGCTGCTCGGCCTCACGGAGCCCGACGCCGGCACGGTCACGATCTTCGGGGCCAGTCCCCGCGAGGCGATCGCCGCCGGCGGGATCGGCGTGATGCTTCAGGCGGGCGGCCTGATCGGCGACCTCTCGGTGCGTGAGCTGGTCTCGATGATGGCCTCGCTCTATCCGCTGCCGCTCGGCATCGACGAGGTGCTCCAGCTCGCCGGCATCGCCGGCCTCGCCGAGAAGCGCACGCAAACACTCTCCGGCGGCCAGAGCCAACGGGTGCGTCTCGCCCTGGCGCTGGTCAGCAACCCTGAGCTGCTCGTGCTCGACGAGCCGACCGTGTCGCTCGACGTCGAGGCGCGACGCGGCTTCTGGGGAACGATGCGCGGCTTCGCGTCACGTGGGAAGACCGTCATCTTCGCCACCCACTACCTCGAGGAGGCGGACGCCTACGCCGACCGGGTCGTGCTGATGGCACGCGGACAGGTGGTTGCCGACGGCTCGACCACCGAGATCAAGGCCATGGTCGGCGTCCGCAACATCCGAGCGACCCTGCCCGGCGTCGACGCCGGCGTGCTGACCGCCCTGCCGGGCGTGACCGGGGCCGAGCGTCACGGCGAGACCGTCATTCTCACCTGCTCGGACTCCGACGCGGCCATCCGCGCGCTGCTCGAGCGCTACGACGAAGCGCGCGACATCGAGATCACCGGCGCGGGGCTGGAGCAGGCCTTCCTCACGCTGACGGACTCGCGCGCTGCCGCCGGCGAGGAGGCCGCATGAACACAGCCGTCTACACCCGCTACGAGCTGCTGCGAGCGATGCGCAACAAGCGCGTGATCATCTTCTCGCTCGCGTTTCCGCTCATCCTCTACGTCGTGATCGTCGCGCCGAACCGCCACGTGTCGGACTTCTCCGGAACCGGCATCTCGATACCGCTCTACTTCATGGTCGGGCTGGCGGCCTTCGCGACGATGAACGCGATGCTGGCCGCCGGCGCCCGGATCGCCGCCGACCGCGCCGCCGGCTGGAACCGTCAGCTGCGCGTGAGCCCGCTCCCGCCCTCGGCCTACCTCGGGGCCAAGATCCTGACCGGCTACCTCCTGGCTCTGCTCTGCATCCTCACCCTGTACGCCTGCGGGCTGGCGCTCGGCGTGAGCCTTCCGGCCGGCCGCTGGCTCGCCATGACCGGGCTGCTGCTCGTCGGGCTGATCCCCTTCGCAGCGCTCGGGATCGCCATGGGACACCTGCTCAGCTCGGACTCGATCGGACCCGCGGTGGGCGGGCTCGTGGGTGTGCTCGCGCTGCTCGGCGGCACCTGGTTTCCGATCAGCGGGCACGGCTTCATTCACGATCTCGCGCAGGCGCTGCCCTCCTACTGGCTGGTGCAGGCCAGCCACGCCGGGCTCGGCGAGGGCGGCTGGGGCACCCGCGGCTGGGTCGTGATGGCGATCTGGACCGTCGTCCTGACCCGCGTCGCCATCCGCGCCTACCGGCGCGACACCCAGCGACCGTCGCTGTAGGCCAGGCGACACGGCGTACCGGCTAGCGGTAAGGCGAGATTGCGGCCCACTGGGGGGGCGGAGTGGGGTTGTCCGTGCAGACAATCGGGCTAACAGCTGGGACCTTTGTGGGGATGCCCGCCTCAGTCCGCGAAACGATCTAATGAGCACCAGCATCGCCCCGGAGATGGTCCCGGAGCAGGTGCGGAGACTCGTGGACGCGGAACGGCTGCACATGGCGCGCGAGCTCCATGACATCGTGGCCTACAGCTTCGCCACGATCAACGTGCAGGCCGGCGTGGCCGCCCACGTCGCGGGTGACAGCCCGGAGCAGGCCGCGGAGGCTCTTCGAGTCATCCAGACGATCAGCGGCGAGGCGTCGCGTGAGCTGCGCGCGCTGCTGGGCGTGATGCGAACGGTGCAGCGCACCGAGGCTCCGCTCCATGGCCTGGCACGACTGGACAACCTCGCCGCGACCACAACGGCCGCCGGCCTGCCGACGCGCGTCGTCGTGTCCGGCAGCGCCCGCAGCCTGCCGCCCGCCGTGGACCGTGCGGCCTACCGGATCGCGCAGGAGGCGCTGACCAACGCCCTTCGCCACGCGGGACCCGCGTCCGCCGTCGTGACGGTCCGCTACGAGCACGATCGGCTCGTGCTCGAGGTCACCGACGACGGACACGGGCCGGAGCAGAGCGATCGCGAGCGGGAGCCCGGCTCCGGGCACGGCATCAACGGCATGCGGGAGCGAGCGCTGGCTCTCGGAGGGAAGCTCGACGCCGGACCGCGCGCAGGCGGAGGGTTCCGCGTTTGCGTCGCCCTGCCGGTCGGGATTCAGTCGTGATCCGCGTCGTGCTCGTCGACGACCAGGCGCTCCTGCGGGCCGGTCTGCGAATCCTGCTCGAGAACGAGGACGACATCGCCGTCGTCGGAGAGGCGGGCGACGGGGATGAGGCGATCGCCCTGGCACGGGAGACCCGTCCCGACGTGATGCTGATGGACATCCGCATGCCAGGGCTCGACGGGGTCGAGGCCACCAAGCGGATCGCGGGGGACGATCGGCTGAAGGACGTGCGAGTGCTGATCCTCACCACGTTCGAAAGCGACGAGTACGTCTTCGAAGCGCTCAGAGTCGGCGCCAGCGGCTTCCTCGTTAAGGACAGCGAACCGGCCGAGATCCTGAGGGCCGTACGGGTGCTCGCCTCCGGGGAGGCACTCCTCTCGCCGAGCGTCACGCGCCGGCTCATCGCGGAGTACGCCGCGTGGCCGGAGCGGCGGCGCCGGGCGCCTTCCGAGCTCGATGAGCTGACCCCCCGCGAGCGCGAGGTGATGGCGCTCGTGGCCTACGGGCTCACCAACGCGGCGATAGCGGAGCGGCTGGTGGTCAGCCCCGCTACCGCGAAGACTCACGTGAGCCGCACGATGATGAAGCTCCACGCGCACGATCGCGCGCAGCTCGTGGTGCTCGCCTACCAGACGGGCCTGGTGAGCGCCGGTGAACCGGTCGACCCCCCGGCCGCGGCGTAATTCAGGCGGCGAGCTCGCGGCGGCGCGAGGTCTCGCGGATGGTCGTGTTGATGGCGACCGGCCGGTCACCGTCGGCCGCCAGGACGGGGCGCAGGCGCACCTCGACCCAGTTGTAGTCGCCGGCCTTGCGACGTAGACGCGCTTCGAAAATGCTCTCGGCGCTCGTCGCGCGTGCGCGCGCGAGCAGATGACGGTCTTCCGGGTGGAGCAGCTCCGCTCCTGCCCGCCCGACGAGTTCCTCGGGCTCGTATCCCAGCAGGCGCCGCGAGGCGGGCGAGGCGTAGATACAGGTCCCGCGCTCGTCGTAGCGCGCGATCAGCTCGGTGGCCTGGTCGGCGAGGAGGCGACGCTCGGCCTCTGTCCGCGCAAGCGTCGCGGCGGTCTCGTCGAGCGACCGCTCGAGCCGTGCGCGCTGCTCGAGCAACAGCGCGCGCGCCTTCTCCAGCGCCTCCTCGGTGTGCGCACGCGCGCGCTGGGACTGCTCCAGCTCGGTGCGGACATCGTCGAGATGGCCCGCGCCGAGCTCGAGCTCCTGCTCCGCCCGGCGGCGGTGTGACACGGCCTCCGCCAGCTCCTGGCTGATCCGCGCCTCCTCCGCGCGGACACTCACGATCTCCTGCTGCAGCGCGCGACCTTCCGCCCTAGCCCGCGACAGCTCCTCCTCCAGCGTGTCGCTGTGCGCGCTGACCCGCGACAGGTCGTCCTCGAGCGTGTCGCTGTGCGCACGGACGCGGGACCGCTCCTCCTCCAGCGCGTCGCTATGCGCGCCCACGCGCGAGAGCTCCTCCTCGAGCTTGTCGTTATCAGCGCTGACCCGCGAAAGCTCGTCCTCCAGCGTCTCGGTATGCGCGCTCATCCGCGACAGCTGCTCCTCCAGCGTGTCGCCATGCGCACGGACGCGGGACAGCTGCTCCTCCAGCGTGTCGCTATGCGCGCTGACCCGTGACAACTCCTGCTCGAGCTTGTCGTTCTCGGCGCTCACCCGCGAGAGCTCCTCCTCCAGCGTGCGGTTATCCGCGCTCATGCGCGAGAACTCCTCCTCCAGCGTGTCGCTGTGGGCGCTGACACGTGACAGCTCCTCCCCCAGCGTTCCGTTCTCGCTGCTCACCCGCGACAGCTGCTCCCTGGCGTCGCCGAGCTCGCGTTCGGTCCGCCGCCGTGCGGCCTCCGACTCGCGCAGGTCAGCGGCCAGCCCTTCGCGCCGGCGCGTCGCCTGGTGCACCTCGGCGCTCCGCGCGGCCAGCTCGGCGGTGAGCTGTGCCACCTGCCGGCCGGCCCGTTCGAGCCGCTCGGCGGATCCCTCGAGCTCGTTGCTCGCGTGGTCCGCCGCCATGCGCAGACGCTGGCGCTCTCCTGCCGCCGCGGCCAACGCGAGCGACCCGAGGAGAAGCACCGCCAGGAAGCCCTGGATGACGTAGACCTCGGACGCGACATGAGAGGCCACCAGCGCCGCCGCCAGACCGCCGAGCGCCACCGCGCGCACCCCCCGGCGCCGCGCCGTGAAGATGGGCACAACGGCGATCATGCCGAGTGCATCCGCGCTCCACCACCGCAGCCAGCTCTCGGCAAAGGAGGCGTCGAACGACTGCCCCGCCACCGCCGCGGCCGACAGAGCGACCAGCCCGTTCGCCACGACCGCGCCGCCCAGCACGAAGGCGCGCAGGTCGCGCACCGTGGCGAGCGTGAACCGCGATCCCGCGATGCGCTCGATCAGAACCGCCGCCAGCAGCCCTTCCGCGCTGCTCGGGACCGCGAATGCGACGCTCAGCTCGAGCGAGGCGCCGGCGTGCAGGTAGGTCAGGAAGCTCCCGACGCCCGCGGCGCAGGCCAGCACGGGCCACAGACGTCGCGGCGCGACGAGCATCACGCCCAGGTAGACGCCGCTCGCCGGCCACAGCACCGCGGGATCGCCGATGAGCCAGCCGGTCAGCTGTGCCGTGAGGAAGTAGAGGGTCGCGAACGCCACGGCGGCGGCAGCCGACCGGAGCATCGGGGAGGCGGACCCAACGGGACGGGTCATCCCTCTTGTTCTCGGCGCTGGGCGCGAGGCCTTTAGCGCTGGGACACCCGCCGAGCCGAAGATCCGATGACTTCCTACGCGGCCTTCTGCGCCCGCGAGGGCCCGGGCGACGGCACCGCCTCGGCCTCAGGCTCCATCGATACGCGCGGCAGCCTGCGTTCGAGGGGGCCGGGAAGCACCCACGTCCACCGGCCCACCAGGTCGAGCACCGCGGGCAGGAGCAGGCTGCGGACCACGAAGGCGTCGAGGAAGACCGCGGTCGCGAGGCTCAGCCCGAAGATCTTCACCGGGCGCTCCGGCAGCAGCACGAACGCGAGGAAGACACAGATCATGATCGTCGCCGCGGCGGTGATCACGCGGCCCGTGGTCGCCACGCCTTCGACGACGGCGCGCGAGGGATCGCGCCGCCTGATCCACTCCTCGTGGATGCGCGAGACGAGGAAGACCTCGTAGTCCATCGACAGCCCGAAGACGATCGCGAACAGAATCACGGGCACCCACGAGTCGATCGGCCCCTTGTCGACACCGACCAGGCCGGCGAGCCAGCCGTACTGGAAGACCGCGACCGTGACGCCGAGCGCCGCCGCGATCGTGAGCAGGTTCATGACGGCGGCCTGAACTGGGATCACCAGCGAGCGGAAGACGAGCAGGAGCAGCACAGCCGCGACGCCAACCACCACCGCGATGAACACGGGCAGCTTGTTCGACAGGACGCTCGTGAAGTCGATGCTGCCGGCCGTGGGTCCGCCCACGAGCACGGTCGCGCCTGTGCTTCGCGCGACCGGTGGAAGGACGGTTTCGCGAAGGCTGGTCACGAGGTCGCTCGTCGCGGCGGCCTGCGGAGCGGTGCGCGGGAAGGCCTGGTACACCGCGATGCGCCCGCTTGGGCTCGTCACGACCGGCGCCACCGAGACGATGCCCGGCGTACGGGCGAGCGCAGCGTCGATGCGATCGAGCGCCGCCCGATCGTTTGCCCGGGGCAGCTGCGCGGCGACCTCGAGCGGTCCGTTGAACCCCGGGCCGAAGCCCTCCGCCAGCAGGTCGTAGGCCTTGCGCGTAGTCGTGCCGGACGGATCGTTACCGGCGTCGCTCAGGGCCATCCGCAGCGACAGCGCGGGGACCGCGATCACGAGCATGATCGCCAGGCCAGCGAGCGCCGCGGGCCACGGATGACGGCGGATGAAGCGGGCCCAGCGTGCCCAGAAGCCGTGGCCGTCCTCCCCGGACAACCCGCGCTGCGATCGCGCGACGCGGCCGCGGCTGATCCGAGTGCCGATACGCGACAGGAGCGCGGGCAGCGCCGTGAGGGCGGCGAGCATCGTGAACAGCACGGCGATCGCCGAGGCGACGGCGAGCCCGTTGAGGAAGCTGACCCCGAGCGCGAACATCCCCAGCAGCGCGATGATCACGGTGGAGCCCGCGAACAGCACGGCCCGCCCGGCTGTGCTCATGGCGGTGAGCGTGGCGGATCCGCTCTCGCCGTCGTAGCTCTGACGGAAGCGCGTGACGATGAACAGCGAGTAGTCGATGCCCACCCCGAGCCCGATCATGGCCGCGAGCTCGGGCGAGAACTCCGGCATGTCGATCGCCTGCGAGGCGAGCGCGATCACGCCGAAGGCGGTGCCCAGGCCGAGCAGCGCCGTGACGATGGGCAGCCCACTCGCCAGGAACGAGCCGAAGGCGATGAGCAGCACCACGACGGCCGCGGCGAGCCCCAGGGCGCTCGCGCCTCCGGCCGAAGTGGTCTGCGTCTGCTCGATGGCCGCGCCGCCCAGCTCCACCTCGAGGGCGGGCGAGCGGGCGCTCTCCGCGGTCGAGATCAGGCGGTCCACCGTCGACTTCGAGAGCGCGGGCGCCTCCTTGTCGAAGGTCACCGTCGCGAAGGCGATCCGGCCGTCGCTCGAGATCTGCGCGGTGCCGGCGGCGTAGGGACCGGCCACGCCGGTTACGTGCGGAAGGCGCGCGATGCGCGCGAGTACGGGCGCGATGCGCGCTCGCACGCTCGGATCCGTGACCCGGCCCTGGCGCGCGCGGAACACGACCTGGTCGACGTCGCCCGACTGTGCGGGGAACGCTCGCGTGAGGAGATCCTGAACGCGCTGGGTCTCGGTTCCGCCGAGCGAGAACTGATTGGCGGCACGGGTGCCGATCCCCGCTGACGCGGCCAACGCCGCAACGAGGATCACGAGCCACCCGATCAGCACGCGGCGCCGGTGCCGCACGCACCAGCTCGCGACCCGCGCGACAAGGCCCGGACGAGGGCTCACAGTGCTCCCTCGATCGCCGATGTGACGGCCTGCGCGGTCAGGGCGCTGGGGTGAAGCTGCACCGGCGGCCGCCCGGGACGCACCAGGAAGAACGTGGGTGTCGACGTCACCTCGAGCGTCCGCGCGCTGTTCTCCGCCCGCGTCAGCTGCGCGGTAACCGAGGCGGAGTTGGTCGCTGCGAGAGCCCTCCCGGCGTCGAGGCCCGGCGTGGCCGCGGCGACCGCCTTCAGGAACGAGGACGTCACGTAGCCCGAGTTCTCCGTGCCCTGGTTCAGGTAGAACAGCTCGGCGAACGGCCAGAGCCGGTTCTGAAGAGCCGCGGCGCCTGCCAGGCGAGCGGCCCGGCGCGAGTCCGGCCCGATGATCGAGACCAGCCGCAGGTCGAGGCGGAGCCGTCCCGGGCGCACCCATTGGCTGAGCAGCCCGGGGAGCGCACCGAGCGCATACTGCGCACAGAAGGGGCACTGGAGGTCGGCGAACTCCACGAGCGTCGCGGGCGCCTTCGGATCGCCGAGCAGCGTGCGCTGCTCTGGGATGCCCGCGAACTCCGAGCCCACCGTTTGGGCATTCCCCTGAGAGCCGGCGCTCGTGCCGGCGCCGGGACGAACGATGGCCAGGACGGTCGCCACGATCAGGACCGCCAGGAAGAACGCCGCCACGAGGCGGGGTCCGCGTCCGTAGGTGAGTCGCCCTCTCATCCGATCCTCACCGTGAGGGTGGACAATGAGCCGACGATGAGAATGAGTGCCGCGCCCCATCAGGGCGTACGCGAGATCCGGGACGTCGTCCGCGGGCGGACGCCGGCCCATCTTCACCTCCGCTCGCGCCTCGTCTTCGTGTTCGGCGTGTCGCTGGTCGTGGACGCGGTGGCGATCATGCTCATCCTCATGTTCGAGCGCCACGCGCCCGGCACGGAGATCACCAACCTCGGGGACGCGGCCTTCTGGACCACGACGCAGCTCCTGACCGTCTCTTCACAGCTCAAGAACCCGATCTCCACGCCCGCGCGCGTGCTCGACGTCTTTCTCCAGGCCTACGCCATCTCTGTCGTCGCCGTGCTGGCGGGATCCTTCGGGGCCTTCTTCCACCGCCGCAGCATCGAGCGCGCCCCGCTCGAGGCCGACTCGGCGGTGCCCTAGCGAGCACTCATGCGGCGCTCATGAAGAGCGTGGACGCTTGCTCGCAAGATGACTAGACGACAGCAGACGACAGCCGTGCATGCCTACGGACGGGAGCTGATCCTTGGAGCGCTGATCCTCATCGGGATCGCGGCGACGATCATCGTGCAGGGCGGCTGGGAGGCGGCGTCCGCGGCCTTCGCGATCTTCACGGGCACTGGTTTCGCGCTCGGCTTCGCGCGCATCCGCGCGGTGAGCGAGCGGCCGCGGTCGCGGTCGCGGCATCCGAGCTGGGCAGACGCGGCCACGCCGTCCCGCGAGGCACCGGACCGTGAGCAAGCTGCGCAGCGGCCGGCACGCGACTCCGGGAGTACAAGGAGCCCGCACATACCGGTGCCGTCGTAGCGCAAACAGCCGTCGCGAGCCCGACGACAACAGCTCGGCCAGAGGCCAGCATTCATGCCATGCGCGTGTTGGTGGTCGAGGACCAGGTAGAGCTCGCGAGCCTCATCCGGAGCGGCCTCCGCGACCAGGGCCTGCTCGCGGATGTGGCCGTCAGGGGCGAGGACGCCCTGTGGATGGCCGCCTCGAGCCCCTACGACGTCCTCACCCTGGACGCGCGCCTGCCTGGAATCGACGGCTTCGAGGTGTGTCGCCGGCTGCGTGACCACGACGTCAGAACCCCGATCCTGATGCTGACCGCGCTCGACGACATCGAGGACCGCATCGCTGGCCTCGACGCCGGCGCGGACGACTACCTCGTCAAGCCATTCGACTTCGGCGAGCTGGCGGCCCGGCTGCGCGCGCTGGCACGGCGCGGCCCCGTCGAGCGCGGCACCGTACTGCGGGTTGCCGGCATCGAGCTCCATCCGGGTTCCCGGCGTGTGAGCCGTGACGAGCGTGAGATCCCGCTTTCGGCCAAGGAGTTCCAGCTGCTCGAGGTCTTCATGCGGAATCCGGATCTGGTGCTCACGCGCTACCAGCTGCTCGAAGGCGCGTGGGACAGCGAGTACGAGCACCGCTCGAACGTCATCGACGTATACGTCCGCTATCTGCGCGAGAAGCTCGACCGGCCATTCGACACCCGCAGCTTCGAGACCGTTCGCGGCGTCGGCTACCGCCTTCGCAGCGGATGACGTGACCGGTACGGACACCGGTCAGCGCCCGCCTCCCCTCCCCCGTGGCGGGCCCGCGGAGGCCCCGGGCTCGCCCGGGGCCTCCGCTTTTCTGTCGATGGCATACCCCAGCGGGCGTACGTGAGAAATCGTCCCGGGGCCCGACGACAGCGGCGCAGGGGTGATGAAGGATCAAGCCTCATGTCGACGAGCCACGAGGAGCACCTGATGTCCTGCACCGAGATCCGCGCCCACCTGATCGAGCTCGCCGGCGAGCGTCTTGCGGCCGAGCGCGCCGGGCTCAGTGCCAACAGGACGTACATGGCCGACCTCGAAGACGAGATCGCCGCGTATCGCCTGGCCCTCACCGGCGCCGCGGTCACGGAGATCGCGGTGCGGCGCGGCGCTCTATTCGGCCGCCAGCACGGCTGACGCTGACGAGCGGGGTTCGATCCGTGGCACCGCGCGCCGGCAGCTCACGCCGCGACAGCGTGCCAGCCCGCGCAGCACTCGGTGCAGCGCCACCCGCACCGGCCGGTAAGCCGCGTCGGCGTGCAGGGAGTGCAGCTCCTGCGGATCGGTTCGCCTGTCGTAGAGCTCCCGCGCTCCGTCGCGGTATTCGACCCACAGCCAGCGCCTGGTGCGCACGGCGCGATAGCTCATGACGCGTCGGATGTCGGAGTCGCCGCCCAGGTCTTCGTCGCGCGCGAACACGTAGCGGCTCCCCCCGGTCTCGTGCAGGATCGGGCGAGCCGAGCGCTTCCGCGGATCGCGCGCGAACGGGAGGAGCGAGCGCCCGTCCAACAGCTTGCCTGCCTGCGCGTGCGAGGCCTTCAGGATCGTCGGCGCGAGGTCCACGTTGGCGACGAGCTCGTGGGACACGGCGTGCTCCGGAATGCCCGGGCCGCGCAGCAGGAGGGGCACCTGCGTCGAGGGCTCGTACGGGAGCATCTTTCCGCTCGGGACGTCGTGCTCACCCTGCATGTAGCCGTTGTCGGACGTGAACAGGATGTAGGTGTGGTCGAGCTCACCGGATCGCCGCAGCGCGGCGACTATCGCGCCCACCGCGTCGTCGACCGCGAGCAGCGACTCCTGGCGATCCCTGCGCCGAGCTGCGATCGCGGCGATCGACCGGGCATCGAGGCGTTCGTGGCGCCGGAGGAACGCCGGCTTGTCCGCGAGGCTCGCCTCCGCGAAGGCCGGCGAGGCGGGCACGGGGTCGTAGGCCAGCGTGCCGGCGTCCCTCGGCGCCGGCCGCACGAGGTGGCCGGTACGGGCCCGGATCGCCGGCACCTCGTGGTGGGGGGCGACGAACGCGACGGACAGGAAGAAGGGACTGCGATCCGGCGCCCGTCGCTTGATGAAGCTGACCGCCCGCCGCCTGAACACGTCGGTCTGGTAGAGGCGCGGGTCCTCCTCGAACGGGGAGCCGTAGGTGTGGAGTGAGCCGTTCTCGTTGAGCGTGTAGCCCCACATCTTGTAGGTCGACATGTCGACGGCGCCGTACCACTCGGTCCAGCCGGGCGGCACGTCGGCAGGCAGCTCCGAGCCGTAGCCGTTCAGGTACTTGCCGATGTGAGCGGTGGCGTAGCCGGCGTCCTCGAGCCAGACGGGCAGGTCGTTGTCGCGGTCGAAGCGCGCGTAGCCGCCGGTCGGCGGATACAGGCCCATCACATGATGGTTGTGCGCGTACTGGCCGCTCAGATAGGTCGCGCGCGAGGGGCAGCAGACGGGGTAGGAGACGTAGGAGTTCGCGAACCTGATTCCGCGGCCGCCCAGCAGGCGTCGGGTGCGGGGCATGACCTGGAGATCGGCGACGGTCTGGTCGTCCGTCATCAGGACGACGAAGTTCGGCCGGTCACCACGGGCCTCGGGCGCCGACGGCGCGACGGCACTCTCGGCGGACACGCCAAGCGTGATCACGGCCACCGCCGCGGCGGCCGTGCCGCGCCAGATCACCAGCCCCTTCGGGCGAGGCGGACCTCGCGGTACGCGAACGGCCCGACGCGAGGGCCTCGGCGCGTCTCGGCTCTGGTCCGGGCTTGACTGCGGCGCCACTGCGCGATCGTCATGTCCGGCGGGATCGTCGACTCGAGGACCACGACGCAATCGAGTTCGAGGAGCTCTTGAATCGTTGGCATCTCACAACCCCCTCAGCTCAGCGCGACGAGCGCCGAGTCGACTTTTACGAGTCCGGTTTCGTAGGCGAGCGCGACGAGCTGTGCCCGGTCGCGTGCGTCGACCTTGCAGAGCGCGCGGCTGACATGCGTCTTGGCGGTCGCGACGCTGATCACGAGTTGCTCCGCGATCTCCTGATTGCTGAGACCGCGCGCGACGAGCGCCGTCACCTCACGTTCGCGGGCCGTGAGCTCCTCGAGCTCCTCAGGGCTCGGCCGGTAGCGATCCGGTTGAGAGGCCACCTCCGCGATCAGCCGCCGCGTGACCCCGCGCGAAAGGAGCGCCTCGCCACGGGCGACGCCCCGCACCGCGTCGATGAGCTCGGCGGGATCGGTGGCGCCGACAAGGAAGCCGCTCGCGCCGGCGCGGAGGGCGCCGAACAGCTTGTCGTCCTCCTCCGTGGGGCTCAGCACGATCACGCGAACGCGCTCGAGAGCGGGGTCGGAAAAGATCAGCCGCGTCGTCTCCATCCCGCCCGCACCCGGAAGGTCCACGTCGATCAGCACGACGTCGGGGCGCTCCTGCTCGGTGACCGCGAGCGCACCCTCGCTGTCGCCCGCCATTCCCGCCACAGCCATGTCCTCCTCGGCATCGAGAAGAGCTCTCAGGGCGCAGCGGGTGAGGGGCTCGCCGTGTGCGATGGCCACTCGTGCCTGCGTTGGGTCGGTCCGGTACATCCATGTCCCCCTTCAACGGAGTCCGGACGAAAGATCCAGGTTCCTGCCCCGCTTGTCTGCGCGGCCAGCATCCAACTTGGATCCCCAGCACCCCCCCTCTCGAAATTCCTGCTAGCTGCAATGTGTGGGCGGCCGGGCGGTGCGATGCTCAACGTGAATGACTGTGCGAGCTCTCCTCGTAGATGACAACTCCCGCTTTCTCGTGGCCGCGAGCGAGCTCCTCGAGCGCGAGGGAATCAAGGTCGCCGGGGTCGCATCGACGACCGCCGAGGCCACCCAGCTCGCCGGGGAGCTACGGCCGGACGTCTGTCTCGTCGACATCGACCTGGGCGATGAGAGCGGATTCGAGCTCGCCCGCCGGCTGGCGGGGGCAGGCGGCGATTCGCAGCTCGTGATCCTGATCTCCGCCTATCCGGAGGGCGACTTCACGGACATGATCATCGACAGTCCCGCGATCGGCTTCGTCCCGAAGTCCGAGCTCTCGGCCACGCGCATCCGCACCATCCTTGCCGAGGCCGACGGAGGTGAGTCGGTCCGTGCCTAGCGCGTATCGAGGAACGCGATCACCGCGAGCACACGCCGGTGGTCGTCGTCCGTCTCGGGAAGCGGCAGCTTCGCGAGGATACTGTGGACGTGCTTCTCAACCGTGCCCTCTGTGACCCAGAGACGGCGCGCGATGCCGGCGTTCGAGCGGCCTTCGGCCATCAGGGCCAGCACCTCGCGTTCGCGCGGCGTCAGGTCCGCGAGCGGATCGTCGCGGCGCTGAGTGGCCACGAGCTCCTGTACGAGCCCGGGGTCCACGACCGACCCGCCCTCGGCGATCCGTTCGAGGCTCTCGAGGAAGTGCGTCACGTCGGTGATGCGGCTTTTGAGCAGGTAGCCGGTGCGCTCGCCGCCCGCGAGCAGCTCCATCGCCTGCTCCACCTCGACGTGCGCGGACAGCACCAGGATGCCGGTGCCGGGCAGCTCGGCGCGGATCACGCGCGCGGCCTCCAGGCCCTCGGTCTGATGGTCCGGGGGCATGCGGATGTCGACGATGACGAGGTCCGGCTTATGGGCGCGCACCACCTCGAGCAGTGCGGGACCGTCGCCCGCCTGGCCGACGACCTCGAAACCCGATCGTTCGAGCAGGCTCGCGAGGCCCTCGCGAAGGAGGACGTCGTCATCGGCCACTGCGACTTGCACCGGCGGCATCCTGGCGATCAACGCCGACCCTACACAGGGACAGTCAGATGCGCGGTGGCCTGACCCGCCGTGTCGTGCTCGCGAGCACGGCGCTCGTGGTGCTGATCGCGGGCGCTTTCGTCATCCTGCTGCTCGCGCTCAACAGCACGCGCGACTCGGGCGAGCTCGCGGACCACTCACGCCAGGAGCTCGACGCGGCCGCCCGGCTCGAGGCGCTTGTGATCGACCTCGAGACCGGTCAGCGGGGCTACATCATCACGCACGAGGAGCGGTTTCTCGCACCATGGGCGGCGGCGCGGAAGGCGTTCCCAGCGGCGGGCAGACGGCTGACGAGCCTCGCGGACGACCCCCATCAGCAGGAGCGTGCCGCTCAAATCATCAACTCCACAGGGTCGTATATCCGCGACTACTCCGTACCGCTGGTCGCCGCGGCCCGCCGCGGGGACGCCGCGACCGCGAGCGTCCGGGTGACGCTGCGCGGGAAGCGGCTGGTTGACGCACTGCGCAGGCGCTTCGAGACGTACGTGGACAGTGAACGCCAGCTTCTCTCGGAGCGTCAGGCCAGTGCCGACGCCGACGCCCACAGGGCCACGGTCGCGGCGAGCGCCGGCCTCGTCGGGTCGATCGTCCTGATCATCCTGTTCGGGTCGTATCTCGGTCGCGCGATCGTGTTGCCGATCCGGCGCGCGGCCGGTATGGCGAACCGGCTCGCCGGCGGCGACCTCGGCGTCCGGATGCCCGAGACCGGCATCGGCGAGGTCGGCATGCTGGAGGGTGCGTTCAACAAGCTGGCCGTGTCACTCGAGGACAGCCAGGCCGAGCTGGAGCGTTACGCCGACGAGCAGGCCGCGCTGCGGCGGGTCGCGACGCTGGTCGCGCAGACCTCTTCGTCCGCCGAGCTCTTCGAGACGGTCACCCGCGAGGTCGGTCTGCTCTGCGGCGCGGATCTCGCGCGCATGGAGCGCTACGAGTCGGATGGGACCGTGACCGGCGTGGCCGCGTGGAGCAGGGACGCCGAGGAGGGGCTGGCCGTCGGCACGCGGTTCGCGCTCGAGGGAGTGAGCATCGCGAGACTGGTGTGGGAGCGAGGTGGACCGGCGAGAGTGGACAGCTTCACCGGCGCCCCCGGTCCAATCGCGCAAGAGGCCCGCGAGCAAGGCATACACTCGTCGGTCGGCTGTCCCGTCGTCGTCGAGGGGCGGCTGTGGGGGGTGATCGCCGCGTCGTCGAAGCATGAGACGCCATTCGCGCCTGACACCGAGGCACAGATCGCCGAGTTCACGGAGCTCGTCGCGACCGCGGTCGCGAACGCGGAGAGCCGGGCTGAGCTGGCGGCGTCGCGCGCCCGCGTCGTCGCCGCGGCCGACCAGACGCGTCGGCAGATCGAGCGTGACCTGCACGACGGCACGCAACAGCGGCTGATCTCGCTGGGACTCGAGATGCGCGCCGCCGAGGCGCTGGCGTCGCCGGACCAGACGGAGCTCAGGGCACAGATCTCGAATGCCTTTCACAGCCTCGCGGGCGCGGTCGAGGAACTTCAGGAGATCTCGCGCGGCATCCACCCGGCGATCCTCTCGCGGGGCGGCCTCGCGCCGGCCCTGAAGGCCCTGGCTCGTCGCTCGGCCGTGCCGGTCGAGCTGCATCTCGACGTCGACCGCCGGCTGCCGGAGCAGGTCGAGGTCGCCACCTACTACGTCGTCTCCGAGGCGCTCAACAACGCCGCGAAGCACGCGCGTGCGTCCGTGCTGCGGGTGGACGCCGGGGCTAAGAACGGGGTCGTACGGCTGTCGATCTCGGACAACGGGGTCGGCGGCGCGAATCCCGCTGGGGGCTCCGGCCTGGTAGGTCTCAAGGACCGGATCGAGGCGCTCGGCGGCGAGCTCCGCATATCCAGCGCACCGGGCGAGGGCACAGAGCTCGCCGCGACGATCCCGATACCGGCCGCCGAGTAGCGCCGGGCTATCGCGGCGGGAGTACTCCCCTGGGGGTACTCGAAAAAGCCCTCTCTGGGCTGACGACGCGGGCTGCACGGTCGTGGAGCATCGCTTGCGATGTCGTCCTCGCTTGCGATGCGGCTGATGGGGATCGCACTGGTCAGTGCCGCTCTGTGTATCGGCATCGCCTCGTACCTGTTCTGGTTGACGAGCGAGCCGCAGAAGGTTGCGGCCAAGCCGTCGGCGAGCCGCTCGGCCGACCTGACCCTCCAGACGGTCGCCGAGCTCGGATCGCGCTACCCGGAGCACCCCGACTGGGTCTCCTACCTGTCGCTCAGGCAGAACGGCCGTTGGGCCCACAGCACCAACCTCACCGCTCCCGCGCACTCGCTGATCCGAGTCACGATCCGCCAGTACGACACCGCGACCGGGCTACGGAACCCGTACTTCTCACAGGTCCAGGGAACGTCCGGCGGGACGATGCAGCTCGACGGCCGGACGGTCAAGGCCGTGCCGCCATCGACGCCGGCGCACACGTTCGCCATCCCGCAGCTCGGCGTCTACGTGCCGCTTCCCGGAGTGGGCGACAACGCGCCCAACCAGTGCTCGGCCGCGCCGTGCACGCAGGACGAGGCGCACCACACGATCACCTTCACGTTCCGCACGAAGGGCAAGGGACACTTCCGCTGGCAGTGCTTCGTGCCATGTGGCGCCGGCTTCGTGACCGGCTTCGGCGGCCCGATGCAGGCGTTCAACTACATGGCGGGCTACATCACGGTCGCGTGAGATGGGGATGTCTCGCGAGCTGCGCCGCCTCCTCCTCACCTGGCTGATCCTGAGCGCGATCGCGACGCCACTTGTCGCGATCTTCATCGGGCCGCACCTGCCGCCCGGTAAGCAGGCCGACGCCGGGGCGGGACAGGTGACCGACTTCACGGTCTCCACCGCCCTCGCGACGCCGATCATCATCCTGATCCTCTCGTTCCTCGTCTATGTCCTTATCGCGTTCCGGCAGAGGGGAACGGAGATCCAGGACGGGCCGCGCATCTACGGCAACCGGACGGCGCAGGTCGTCTGGCTGGCGACGTCGGTCCTCATCGTCGCCGGGCTGTGTGCGTACGCGGTCACCCGCATCCTCGAACCCGGCGCCGCGGGCAGCGGCCAGGGACCGTCGCCGCTGTCGGCGCTCAAGCCCGCGAGCAACCGGTCGACGCTGCCGGTTCAGGTGATCGGCCAGCAGTGGCAGTTCAGCTACCGCTATCCAACCTACGGCGGCGTCGAGACCCCGCATCTCGTGCTGCCAGCGGACCGCACGATCGAGCTTCACGTCACCTCGCTCGACGTCATCCACTCGTTCTGGGCCTACGACCTCGGCGTCAAGGCCGACGCCAATCCGGGCGTCGACAACGTCGCCTACGTCGAGCCGCGCCACACCGGCACGTTCAACATCCGCTGCGCCGAGCTGTGCGGTATCTGGCACGGCTTCATGTTCGACAAGGGCCAGATCGTGATGCCGGCGCGGTTCACGGCGTGGATACGGCAGCAGCAGAAGACTTTCGCGCCTAGCAAGCGCTACCTGCCGAAGTACCGGGAGACGTACCTCCCCGATCCGCAGAGGCAGGCGGGGTGACCGTCGCCCGCCGCATCGTCGGCTTCAACGTCCTGACCGCCGTCGTGGGCGCCGTGGCCGGCTACCTGATCGGCCATCTGATCGGCGCCCACATCGGCGCGCCCGTCGCGACCTTCAGCGAAGACACGGGCCAGAACGACCTGGCACTCGTGCTCGGCTACCTGTTCGGCGTCCTCGGCTTCTTCGCCGGCCTCGGCGTGTTCAACTATCCGGCGCGGCGGATGTTCGGGTACCCACCCGCGCTGCCGCGTCCCGAGGGGGAGGGGATAGGCCGCTACTTCCGCCTGACGGCCGACCACAAGGTCGTCGGCATGCAGTACCTGGTCGGGATTGGCTTCTTCTTCTTCTTCGCCGGGGTGAACGCGATGCTCATCCGGGTCGCGCTGCTGAGCCCCACCGCGAGCGTGTTCCCGCCGGACAAGTACCTCGAGATCGTGGGCCTCCACGGCTCGATGATGATGGGCACGATGACGAGCGCGGTCCTCGGGCCGTTCGCGAACTACTTCGTCCCGCTCCTCATCGGCGCCCGCCGCTCGGCCTTCCCGCGTATCGAGGCGTTGTCCTTCTGGGTGCTCGTCGCCGCCGAGGTGATCCTGATCACGTCCGCCGCGCTGGACGGCTTCCAGACCGGCTGGACGGGCTACGCCCCTCTGAGCGAGCAGGGCGGGTGGGGCATCGACGCCTACCTGTGCTTCTTCGCCCTCGTGGGCGTGTCGATGACGCTCCTCGGCTTCAACCTGACCGCCACGGTGGTGACGATGCGCGCGCCGACGGTCGCGTGGAGCCGGCTGCCGATCTTCGTCTGGAGCATCGTCGCGACGGCGGTGATGATGATGCTGGCAGCGCCGGTGCTGTCCGTCGGGGTCGTGCTCGTCCTGCTCGACCGAACGCTCAACACCTCGTTCTTCCTCCAGAGCGCCGGCGGCAGCCCGTACCTGTTCCAGAACCTGTTCTGGTTCTTCGGACACCCGGAGGTCTACCTGCTCGCGCTGCCCGGCATGGGCATCCTGCTCCAGCTCCTGCCGGTGTTCACGCGCAAACCGCTGTGGGGCTACCGGCTCGCCGTCTCCGGCTTCGTGGGCATCGCGGTTCTCAGCTTCACCGTCTGGCAGCACCACCTGTTCATGAGCGGGATGGCCGCCGACCTCAGGCCCTTCTACATCCTCTCCACGGAGCTGATCTCGATACCGACCGGGCTCGTCTTCATCTGCGCGATCGGGACCCTCTGGCGCGGCTCGATCCGCCTGACCGTGCCGATGCTGTTCGTACTCGCCTGGATCTTCAACTTCCTGATCGGCGGCGTCACCGGGATCTACCTGTCCGATGCGCCGAGCGACACGACGAGCCACGGCAGCTTCTTCGTGATCGCCCACTTCCACTACACGATCATGGGCGGGCTCGTCTTCGCCTTCTTCGCCGCCATCTACTACTGGGTGCCGAAGATGACCGGCCTGACGCTGAGCCAGCGCTGGGGCAAGGTGCACTTCTGGCTGATGTTCCTCGCCTTCAACTCCACGTTCCTGCCGCTGTTCGCCGTGGGCCTCCTGGGTCAGCCGCGCCGCGTGGTCACGTACCCGGCGAACCTCGAGTTCCTGAATACGTGGGCATCCGTGTCGGCCTTTGTGCTCGGCTTCTCGCTGCTGCTCTTCGTCGCGAACGTCGTCTACTCGCTCGTGATCGCGCGCACGCCGGCGGATGACAACCCGTGGTCCTCGAACTCGCTCGAGTGGCAGACGACGAGCCCGCCGCCCGTGCACAACTTCGACCGCGTGCCCACGGTCGGGAATCCACACGACTACGGCACGCACTCGCCGGGGGTGCAGACGAGCCCATGAGCGTCGGCGACGAGTCGGTTCGGGGGCCCGGCGACACCGTGGAGCCGCCGGAGCTGTTCGCCGGAAACATCCACGCGGGCACGCGGCTGGCCGCCGCGGCGACCCTGTTCGTCTTCTTCGGCCCATTCTTCGCCTACTTCTACCTGCGGACGCTGAACACCGCCGGCATGTGGCGGCCCGCGGGCCTGAGCCCGCCCGACGGGTTCGGCATCGCCATCATGGTGCTGTTCGCCGGCTCCAGCGCCCTGCTGGCTGTGGCCGCCTACTCCGGGCGGCTGCGCGGCTGGCGCACGCTCGTCGCGGGCTCCCTCGCCCTCGGGGTCGCGGGGGTCGTACTGCAGATCGTCGAGTACGCCCACCTCGGCTTCGGCCCCTCGGACGGTGGCTACGCGAGCGTCTTCGTGGCCTGGACGGCTCTCACCGCGGTCGTCGCACTGGTGGTGATGGTCTGGCTCGAGACGCTGCTCGCGTTTGGCCTGCGCCACCGCGAGATCCCGGCGTGGGTACTCCAGCCGAGGCTCGAGGGGCTCGCCTTCTACTGGGCGTTCGTCGTTGCCCTGAGCTTCGTCATGTGGGTCGTCCTCTACCTCCTCGGGTCGTGATCCCGGCCGTCGCCATATCCGTCGTCGCCGCGCTGTACGCAGTCGGACTGAAGGGACGCCTCCATCGTCGCGGCGCCGCGGCGCAGGCGTGGTGGTTCGCGGCCGGCCTGCTCTCGCTCGCGGTGGCGCTGGCGTCGCCCGTCGCGGCCCTCGACGACAAGCTCCTCTGGGTCCACATGGTCCAGCACGTCATCCTCCTGACGGTGGCGCCGCCGCTCATCCTGCTCGGGCGGCCCGGCATCACCTGCTGGCGGGCGCTGCCGCTCGGTTTCCGGCGCCGCACGGCGCGCGCCGTGGCGCAGGGCCGCTGGAGCGCCCCGCTCCGCGTCGTTGTGCACGTGCTCACGCGTCCCCCGGTGGCGCTGGGCATATTCGTCGCGGCGATGGCCGCCTGGCACATCCCGGCTCTCTTCGACGCGACGCTCCGCTCCGGCTGGATCCACGAACTGGAGCACGCTCTCTTCCTGGCGACGGGCCTCGTCCTCTGGTCGCGGCTCATCGACTCGCCGCCGCTGTGGAGCCGCCTCGCCCTTCCCGCCCGCGCTCTCTACTCCCTCGTCGCCATGGTCGCCTGCACGGTGCTCGCGCTCGTGCTCGGACTTGCCTCGTCGCCGTTCTACGCGGGGTACGCCGGCCTGGCGTCGCGTCCCGGCGGCATCTCGGCGCTCGCGGACCAGCACATCGCGGCCGGGATCATGTGGGTCCCGGGGTCGCTGTCCTTCGTGATCGCGGTGGCGCTGTTCGCCTACCGCTGGCTGGGCGAGGACCTGGAGCGGGGCGACGGCCCGTTCGCGGAGGCCGCGCGGTGAACATCCTCCTCGCAAGCAGCCTGACGAGCTCGATCCTTACGGTCGCCCTCCCGCTGGTCGCCGTGATCATCGCCGTCGCGCTCCTCATCCCGGTCGTGCGGCGGCGAGGGGATCAGAGGTGAGCCGGGGTCAGCTGGCCGGCCTCGCGCTCGTGCTGGCCGCACTCGCGGGCATCGGGTTCGCCTTCGTGGCGTCTCGCGTGGCGCAGGGGACCGAGGAAGGGCTGGCGCTCGCCCACACGCACGGGCAGGCGAACTGGTCGCCACGGGAGCGGCGAGCCCCGCCCCTGAGGCTGCGCGACCAGGACGGCAGGCTGGTCTCGCTCGCGAACCTGCGGCGACGCCCGGTGCTGCTCACGTTCCTCGACTCGGAGTGCCGCCAGCAATGCCCGGTCGAGGGCCGCCAGCTGGGGATCATGCTGCGGCAAATGGCGCCGGCCGACAGGCCGACGGTCTTGATAGTCGGGGTGAACCCGGCCGGCGACACGCCGGCGAGCATCCGGCACGCGGTGGCGAGCTGGGGACTCGCCGGCCCGTGGCGCTGGCACTGGCTGCGCGGCCGGAGGACCGAGCTCACGCCGGTATGGGCGGACTACGGGATCGCCGTCCAGCCGCGGTCCAACGACATCACCCACGGCATGAGCCTGTACTTGATCGACGGGCGCGGCTTCGAGCGCACGGGCTACCTGTTCCCGTTCCTTCCGAACTTCGTCGCGCTCGATCTGAAGGCGCTCGCGCGCGAGCGCTCGTGAGCGTCAGCGTCGCCACCCCTCGTCGGGCCGCACGCGCCGTCGCGTGGCGCGACTACATCGCGCTGACCAAGCCACGCGTGATGAGCCTGCTCCTCCTCACCGCGGCATGCGGGATGATCGCCGGCGCCCACGGCCTGCCGGCGCTCGGCACGACCGCGGGCCTCTTGATCGGCGGCGCGCTCGCATCCGGAGGCGCGAGCGCACTCAACCACGTGCTCGACCGCGACATCGACCGCCTCATGGGCGAGCGCACCGCCAACCGTCCGGTCGCCTCAGGACGGCTGTCGCCGCGGCGCGCGGTCATGTTCGGGCTCACGCTCACGGCCCTCGCGTTCGTGCTCCTCGCCGCCACCGCGAACCTGCTCGCGGCGACGCTGTCGCTCGCGGGAGGCGTGTTCTACGTGCTCGTCTACACGCGCTGGCTCAAGCGCTCCACGCCGCAGAACATCGTCATCGGAGGGGCCGCGGGCGCCCTGCCGCCCGTGGTCGGCTGGGCGGCGGCCACCGGGAAGGTGGCGCTCCAGGCACTCGTCCTGTTCACGATCGTGTTCGTCTGGACGCCGTCGCACTTCTGGGCGCTCGCGCTGCTGCTCAAGCCCGGTTACGAGGCGGCGGGGGTGCCGATGCTCCCCGTCGTGCGCGGGGAGCGCGCGACGTCACGGCAGATCCTGCTCTACTCGGCCCTCCTCGTCACCGTGACGATCGCGCCGGTTGCCTGGGGTGGCTTCGGGCTTCCCTATCTCGCCGCGGCGCTGCCGCTCGGCGTGGTCTACCTCGAGCTGGCGCGCAGGCTCTCAGCCGAGACGAGCGCCCATGCCGCGTCGCAGCTGTTCCACTACTCGCTCCTGTACCTCGCACTGCTGTTCGCGGCGATCGCCGTCGACGCAGCACTCTAGGTCTGCTCGGCGGGAGCGGTAGCCTCGCCTCAATGCCATGGCGACCTGGAAGGACGTAAGCCGGCTCGCCCTCGCGCTTCCCGAAGCGGAGGCGGGGACGACCTCGGGCGGCCGCAACCGCGCCTGGACCATCCGGAAGAAGCTGTTCGTTTGGGAGCGGCCGCTACGGAAGAGCGACCTCGCCGCCCTGGGGGACGCCGCGCCTGACGGCCCGATCTTGGGCGCCAAGGTGGAACACCTGATCGCCAAGGAGGCGCTGCTCGCCGACGAGCCCGGCGTCGTCTTCACGACGCCGCACTTCAACGGGTACCCCGCGGTGCTGATCCGGCTGCCCGACGCGGAGCTCGATCTGCTCGAGGAGATCGTGACGGAGGCGTGGCTCGCCTCTGCCCCGAAGCGGCTGGTGCGCGACTATCTCGCCGGCTCGGCGGTCCACGAGTGAGGCTCCCCGACAGCGCACACACCTCTCGGCCCTGGCGCATCCACGAGCTGACGCGCGACTTCAGGATCGAGGACGTGTGGGCACTGCCGACGCCCGGCGGGCCCGACGACTTCCCCGAGCTGGTGCGGGTGGCCGCCGCGCTCGACCCCTCGCGGGGCTCCTCCCGTGCGGCCCGCGCGCTCTGGGCTATCCGCTGGAAGGTAGGAGAGGTGCTCGGCTGGGACCGCCCGGACGCCGGCCTCGGGTCGAGGGTGCCCACCCTGCGCGGCCGCCTGCCGGCGGACCTGCGCTACGAATCGCCCCGCCCCGAGTTCGAGGCGCTCCCTTTCAACACGCTCTACATGACCGGCGACGAGTTCGCGGCCGAGGTCGCGAACCGAACGGTCCACGGCGTCATGCACCTCGGCTGGGTACCGGACGGAGCCGGCGGCTACCGAGGCCAGATGGCGGTGCTGGTCAAGCCGAACGGCCTGTTCGGAAAGGCCTATATGGCCGCCATAGCGCCGTTCCGGCACCTGATCGTCTACCCGGGGATGCTGCGCGGGGTCGGTCGCGAGTGGAGCCGCCGGACCTCGAAGTGATCCGGCCGAGCGGCCGGCGCGAACTAGTGGGTGAGGCGCCGGTCCGAGCTCACCGCTCCTTCCGGCTGTAAGAGCTCAACGGAAAGGATCAGCGATGACTCACCCGGCCAGGGAGGCCGACGCGCGCACCAGCGGTGCGTTGCGCGCCCTTGCAGACGACCCCTCGGACCGCAAGCGGTTCCTGCGAATGGTGGGAGGCGCCGGCGCTGCCGGCGCGTTCGCCATCTTCGTTGCCGCGTGCGGCGATGACGACGACAACTCGACATCGGGCGGAAGTGGAACCACGAACACGAACAGCGAGAACGCGATGGCGGGCGATCTGGCGATCGTCCAGTACGCGCTGACGCTCGAGCACCTCGAGACCGACTTCTACAACGCGGTGATCGATGCAGGCGTGATCAAGGACAAGGCGCTCGGCGAGACCGCGAAGATGATCCGCGACAACGAGCAGGAGCACGTCACGGCTCTGACCGGGACCGTGAAGCAGCTCGGCGGTACTCCGAAGCGGCCGAAGACCAACTTCGATGCGGTCCTAGAGGGCGGCGAGAAGATGGTGCTCGAGACCGCCGCGGCGGTCGAGAACCTCGGCGCGGCCGCCTACCTCGGCCAGGCCGGCAGGATCAAGTCGAAGGAGATCCTCGCCGCCGCGCTCGCGATCCACTCGGTCGAGGGCCGCCACGCCGCCGCGCTCAACAGCGTGGTGGGCAAGACCATCGTCCCCGACGGCGCCTTCGCCAAGCCGGCCTCCATGGAAGAGGTCCTGCCGAAGGTCAAGCCGTTCCTCGCCTAGCCCACCAGGGCCGGAAAGGAGACATCGTGTCTCAGGAGAAGCTCGCCGCGCCCGAACTCGCGGCAATCGACGTGCAGGGAGTCAGCAGGCAGTCGTTCATCATGCGCGGCGCGGTGGCCGCCGGATCGGTCGTATGGCCTCGCCACGGTCGGCCCGTTCGTCCGCGAGGCGCTCGCGCAGGACGGGGGCGGCGACGTCGCCATCCTCAACTTCGCGCTCACGCTCGAGTATCTCGAGGCCGCCTTCTATACACAGGGCCTGAAGCGGGTCTCGGGACTGTCGGGTGAGGCGAAGTCGCTCGCCACCGAGATCCGTGACAACGAGAACGAGCACGTGGCCGCGCTCATGAAGACGATCAAGGACCTCGGCGGCACGCCCGTGAAGGCGCCCGGAGTCGACTTCGGCAACGCGTTCTCGAGTCAGAAGGCGTTCCTCAAGCTCGCGCAGACCTTCGAGGACACCGGCGTCAGCGCCTACAACGGCGCCGCGCCGATGATCGAGTCCACCGAGGTGCTCGGCGCGGCCGGAAGCATCGTGCAGGTCGAGGCCCGGCACGCCGCGGCGATCCGCCTCATGAACGGGCAGCCGATCAGCGACAGCGGCTTCGACAAGCCGCTCGAAATGCAGGCCGTGCTCGGCGCGGTCAAGCCGTTCGTCAAGTCGTAACGGCGCATCCGCAGGCAGCGCCAACGCACGCGACCAGCCGCTCCCTAAGGTTGGTCGCGTGCGTGTGCTCGTGGCCGAGGACGTCCAGCGGGTCGCGGAGGCGGTGGCCCGGGGGCTGCGCCGCGAGGGCGCGGCCGTCGACGTTGCCTTCGACGGCGCGAGCGCGCTCGCCAAGGCGCGCGCGTTCGACTACGACGTGCTGGTGCTCGACCGCGACCTGCCCGAGCTGCACGGCGACGCCGTCTGCGAGGCGGTGCATCGCGAGCAGCCCGAGACGCGCATCCTGATGCTCACCGCCTACGGCGAGCTGGACGACCTGGTGAACGGACTCGCGCTCGGCGCCGACGACTACCTCGCGAAGCCGTTCGCGTTCGACGAGCTGGTGGCGCGCGTGCGCGCGCTGGCGCGACGCGCGCAGACGAGCCGGCCCGCGGTGCTCGAGCGGCGCGGCCTTCGGCTCGACCCGGCCAGGCACACCGTGACCCGCGACGGCCGCGCCGTGGAGCTCGTGCCGAAGGAGTTCGCCGTGCTCGAGGCGCTGCTCGAGGCCGACGGCGACGTGGTGAGCGCCCGCCGGCTGCTCGACCGCGTCTGGGACGAGAACATCGACGTGCTCAGCAACATCGTCCGCATGACGGTCATGACGCTCCGGCGCAAGCTGGGCGAGCCGGAATTGATCGAGACCGTGCGCGGGGCGGGCTACCGGATCTGATGCGCCCGCGGCCGACGATCCGGCTCAGGCTGACGGCCGTCTACGCGCTGCTCGTCTTCCTGGCCGGCGGGCTGCTGCTCGCGGTGAGCTACGCGCTGCTCGACCGGCACCTGCACAACACGCTCAGTGCCGGGGACGCGAGCAGCATCCTGCGCGACCTGCGCGGCCAGTACGTGCTCGCGCTGCTCGCGGTAACCGTCATGGCCGTGCTGCTCGGCTGGCTCATCGCCGGCCGGGCGCTGAGCCGGCTGCGCACCATCGAGGCCGCGGCCAGCGCCGTCTCCGGCGAGTCGCTCGGCCGCCGGGTGGCCCTCGAGGGACCCGACGACGAGCTGCGCGAGCTCGCGAACGCGTTCGACTCGATGCTCGAGCGGCTCGACTCCGCCTTCGCGAGCCAGAAGCGCTTCGTCGCGAACGCGTCGCACGAGCTGCGCACCCCGCTCACCGTCCTGCGCACCGAGGTCGAGGTGGTGCTGTCGGACCCGGACGCGACGCTCGACGACCTGCGCGCGATGGCCGAGGTGGTTCGCGACGAGGTCCAGCGCTTCGAGGCGCTCCTCGCAAGCCTGCTTGCGCTTGCCCGCAGCGAGGCGGGCGCGCTTGCCACCGACGAGGCCGTGGATCTCGCGGAGACGGCGCGACGGGTGGTTGAGCGCCTCCGCCGCGAAGCCGCGGAGAACGCGGTCCGGCTCTCCCTTCACGCGGAGCGCACCGTCGTGGCCGGTGACCCCGACCTGCTCGAGCAGCTCGTGTTCAACCTCGTGGAGAACGCGGTGATCCACAACAGCCGCGACGGCTTCGCGGTCGTCCGCCTCGGTCCGCGGGGCGCGGACGCGCTGCTCGAGGTCACGAACAGCGGGCCGCGGGTGCCCGACGACGAGGTCGCGCTGCTGACCGAGCCGTTCCAGCGCTTCGACCGGCGCCGGCCGGGACGGGGCGCCGGCGTCGGGCTCTCGATCGTGCGCGCGGTGACCACCGCGCACGGTGGGCGGCTCGGGCTCGCCGCGCGAGACGAGGGCGGCCTGCGCGCCGAGGTGACCCTGCCGAGCCTCAGAGACGGACGCGCTCGTCGCGAGCCTCGCGACAGCGTTCGTACGAGACCGGCAGCTGGCGCTCGGTCGACCGGGGCGCCGCAGAGCGAAGGTCGTCGCCGGCGCTCACGATCCCTGTGAGCGAGTAGGCAAACGCCGCCGCGCTCACGAACAGCGCCAGCACGAACCCGAGCCGTCGGAGGCGCGTCGCGCGAGCGTCCATCGCGGCGAAAGCTAGCCGGTCGCGTGAAGCGAACCTAAAGCGCGCCGGGCTTACCTGGAACTGACGGTGCCGGGCGTAGCTTGGCGCCCATGGATACCGATCACGCAGATGAGGTCCGCGCCAAGCTCGAGGAGACGCTCTACGAGATCAAGCGGGTGATCGTCGGCCAGGACGCCATGCTGGAGCGAGTGCTGGTCGCGCTCCTGGTCGGCGGCCACGTCCTCCTCGAAGGGGTGCCCGGCCTCGCCAAGACGCTGACCGTCAAGACGCTCGCGAACGTCGTCAACGGCTCGTTCAAGCGCGTGCAGTTCACGCCCGACCTCGTGCCCGCCGACCTCGTGGGCACGCGCATCTACCGGCCCGACAGCGGCCGCTTCGACGTGGAGGTCGGCCCCGTCCTCTGCAACTTCCTGCTGGCGGACGAGATCAACCGTGCGCCCGCGAAGGTGCAATCCGCCCTGCTCGAGGTGATGCAGGAGCACCAGGTGACGATCGGCGGTGAGACCCATCGCGTGCCCGAGCCGTTCCTCGTCCTGGCGACGCAGAACCCGATCGAGTCCGAGGGGACCTACCCGCTGCCCGAGGCGCAGACGGACCGCTTCCTGATGAAGATCCTCGTGGACTATCCGTCCCCAGCCGAGGAGGCGGCCATCGTCGAGCGTCTCCTCGACGCGCCCGCCGAGGTCAGCGAGCGGCTGACCGGCGATGACCTGCTCGCGTTCAGGAGCGCCGCCGCGAACGTGTTCGTCGACGCGGACGCCATCCGCTACGCGGTGACGCTCGCCGATGCCACCCGTCACCCCGCGCGCTACGGGCTCACGGAGCTCGAGCGCTACGTCGACTTCGGCGCCAGCCCGCGCGGCCCGATCGGACTCGTGCAATCGGCGCGCGCCCTGGCGCTCCTGCGCGGGCGCCGGCACGCGGTGGCCGCCGACGTACGCGACCTCGCGAGCGACGTCCTGCGACACCGGCTCGTGCTCAGCTACGAGGCGCTCGGCGACGGGATCAGCTCCGATGACCTGATTGCCCAGGTGCTCGAAACGGTCGAGCTCGACGGGACGATCGCGCCCGCGCTGGAGGCGGAGGCGGCCGCGTGAGCGGCCCGGCGCTCGCGCCGCCGCCCGGGAGCCAGGGCCCAGGGCCGATGCCGGCCCGGGTGATACAGGCGCTTGACCTCGCGCTCGTGAGGCGCGCGGCGGGGATGATCCCGGGCGAGCACCGCTCACCGGGTGTCGGGCTGGGGACCGAGCTCGCGCAGCTGCGCGAGTACCAGCCGGGTGACGACGTGCGGCAGCTCGACGCGGCCGCGAGCGCGCGGACAGGCTCCGCCCATGTCCGTCTGCAGGTGCCCGAGCGGCTTGTGACCGCCTGGATCGTCCTCGACGTCTCCCCCTCGATGGCGTTCGGCACCGGCGAGCGCCTCAAGAGCGACGTCGCCGCGGGCGTGGCCACGGTGCTCGCCCGGCTCGGGGTGCGCCGCGGCGGGCGCGCGGGCCTGATTCTCTGCGGCGGCGCTGCGGAGACCGTCCTTCCCCCGCGCGGCGGGCGGCGTGCGTCCGCGGCGATCGAGCGCGCGGTGCGCGCCGGCGTCGTGCCCGACCGCGCCGGCGACGCGCACAGCCTCGCGCGTGCGCTCACGCGCGTCCGGCGGCTGGCGCGCGCGGCCGGGCTGGTGGCGGTTCTGTCCGACTTCCGCGCGGAAGGCTGGGGGCGCCCGCTGCGCGCGCTGGGGCAGCGGCACTCGCTCGTGGCGGTCGAGATCCGCGACCCGCGCGAGGAGCAGCTGCCCGCGGTCGGGACGCTCCGGCTCGTCGACCCGGAGTCCGGTGCCGAGCTGGAGGCGGACACGCGCGACGAGCGCCTGCGGCTGCGCTACGCCGAGAGCGAGCGGGCGCGCCGCGCCGAGCTCCACGACGAGCTGCGCGCCGCGTCCGCAGAGCACCTCGTCCTGAGCACCGACTCCCCGTGGCTCGATCAACTCGGGAGGCGGCTCAGTTGAGCTTCGCCTCCCCCCTCCTCTTGCTCTCGCTGCTCGCGCTGCCCGTGCTGGCGGCGGCGTACGCATGGTTCCGGCGCCGCCCCGGGCGCTACGCCGTGCGCTTCCCCGGCACCCCCGTGCTGGCCGGCGTCGTCGCCGCGATCCCGCGCTGGCGCCGCCACATCCCGGCCGCCGTCGCCGCGCTCGCACTGACCGTCCTCGCGCTCGCGCTGGCGCGCCCGCACGCGACCGTCGCCGTGCCCGTCGAGCGCGCCTCGGTGGTGCTCGTGACCGACGTGTCGCGCTCCATGCGCGCGACGGACGTGGAGCCCACACGGCTGGATGCCGCGCGCGGCGCCGCCGAGGCGTTCCTCGACAGCGTCCCGGACGAGCTGCGGGTGGGCGCCGTGGCGTTCGCCTCCACCCCCCACTCGGCGGTCGCGCCGACCCACGACCACGAGCGGATCCGCGAGCACCTCGAGAGCCTGAACGCGGACGGGAGCACCGCGACCGGCGACGGCCTGGCGGAGGCTCTCGCGCTGGTGCGAAACGACGAGGGCGGTCGCACCGGCGGCGGCGAGCGGCGGCGGCCGCCCGCGGCGATCGTGCTGCTCTCCGACGGAAAGAAGACGACCGGGCGCGACCCGCTGCCGGTGGCGCGCGAGGCACGCCGGGCGGGTGTGCCGATCCACACCGTCTCGCTCGGCACCGAGGGCGCGACGATTCTTGGGCCCACAGGCGCCCTGCTGCCGGTGCCGCCGGACCCGGAAACGATGGCGCGCATCGCGGAGAGGTCGGGCGGCAAGAGCTTCGACGTGGCGGAGTCCGGTGAGCTCGGCTCGATCTACGAGGGCCTCGGCTCGCAGCTCGCCACGCGTCCGGAGAAGCGCGAGATCACGGCCGGATTCGCCGCCGGGGGCCTCGTGCTCCTCCTGACCGCCGCCGGGCTGTCGCTCAGGGCCGCCGGGAGATTGCCATGAAAGGAGACGGCGAGATGCCGGAAAGCACGCGCCTCTGGAGCGGTCAGAACGGCCGGCGGGCGACGCACGAGTGGGCCGCGCCGCCGCGGCCGCCCGCGGAGCGCCCGCATGCCGCCGCGGAGCCGGCGACGGGTCTGGGGCCTCGCCCGAGGCGCGGGCAGGTTCGCACGGCGATCGCCGCGGCGCTCGCGGGTGCGCTGCTGGTCGCCGGCGGCGTGGCGATCGGTGACCTGACGGGGTCGGAGCCCGGGTCACGGGGGTCGGCCGCGCCGCTCGCCGCGGCGGGTGGCGGGCCCGCCCCCGCGACCGACGCCGGACGCGTCTACGCCGCCGTCGCGGACGGGGTCGTGGCGGTCCAGGTGGGCGGCGGCTCCGGCACCGGCTTCGTGATCGACGAGAACGGAACGATCGTGACGAACGCGCACGTGGTCGGGGAGTCGGACACCGCGACCGTGCGCTTCGGCGACTCGCGTTCCGCCATCCCGGCGCGCGTCCTCGGCAGCGACCCGTCGACCGACCTCGCGGTGCTGCGAGTCGACCCCTCGCGGGCGGGCACGCTCCGGCCGCTGGCGCTCGCCGACTCGGACGCCGTGCGGGTCGGCGACGACGTCGTCGCGATCGGCCATCCGTTCGGGCTCGACCGCACGGCAACCGCCGGAATCGTGTCCGGGCTGGGCCGGGAGATCGAGTCGCCGAACGGTTTCTCGATCGACGAGGTGATCCAGACGGACGCCGCCATCAATCCCGGCAACTCGGGTGGCCCGCTCGTGGACACGCGCGGCAGGGTGGTGGGCGTGAACTCGCAGATCGCGACGGCGGGCGCGAGCGGGAACGTGGGCGTGGGCTTCGCGGTGCCGGCCAACACGGTGCGCGAGGTCGTGCCACGGCTCGAGCGCGGCGAGACGATCGAGCGGCCCTACCTCGGCGTCACGACGGCGGCGGGTGCGAGCGGCGTCGAGGTCCAGGGCGTCGCGCCCGGCGGGCCGGCCGCGGACAGCGGACTTAGGACCGGTGACCGCGTCGTCGGCATCGACGGCCAGGCCGTCAGTGAGCCGGGCGACGTGACCGACGCGCTGGACGGCCACGAGCCGGGCGACACGGTCACGGTCGAGGTCGAGCGCGACGGCCGGCGCGAGCGGATCGACGTGGAGCTGGGCAAGCGCCCAGTCACGCCCTAGGGGCCCGATGAGCTTCGAGTCGCCACTGCTCCTCCTCGCCCTGCTGGTGCTGCCGCTGGCCGGGCTCGCCTACCGCGCACACGCGCGCCGCGCGGAGCGCGCGGTGACCGCGTTCGCGCCGGCGCCGGTGCTGCCGTCGGTCGCGCCACGGCGGCCCGGGTGGCGCCGGCACGCGCCCTACGCCCTGTACGCGCTGGCGCTGGCCGGCTTGGCGCTGGCCGTGGCGCGCCCGGAGATCACGGTCGCGGTGCCGGACGAGCGCGCATCGATCGTCCTGGTCACCGATACCTCGGGCTCGATGCAGGCCACGGACGTGGCGCCGTCCCGACTGGTCGCGGCGCGCGAGGCCGGTCTGCGCTTCCTCGACGACGTTCCGAGCGAGGTGCGGGTCGGCGGGGTCGTCTTCAATCACGCGATCCGCTCGATGGAGCCGCCCTCGAGGGACCGCGCCGCGGTGCGCAACGCGCTCGAGCGGCTGCGGCCGAGCGGCGGCACAGCGACCGGTGAGGCGCTCGCCGGCGCGCTCGGGCTGGTCGAGCGAAAGGGCGGCCGCAGCGCGCCGGCGGCGATAGTCCTGCTCTCGGACGGGACGTCCACGCACGGCCGAGAGCCGCTCCCGCTGGCCGACGAGGCCGCCCGCCACGACATCCCCATCTACACCGTCGCACTCGGAACCGACAGCGGGACCATCGAGGTGGAGACTCCGTCTGGGACGAGGCGGCGTGCCGTGCCGCCGGACCGGGAGACGCTGCGCAGGCTCGCGGCCGCGTCCGGAGGGCGCTACTTCGAGGCGGACGACAGCCCCGAGCTGAGCGAGGTCTACGAGCGCCTCGGCTCGCAGGTCGGCAAGCGCGACGAAGAGCGGAGCGTGAGCGCCGCGTTCGCCGGCGGCGGAGCGCTCCTGCTCCTCGCCGGCGGCGCGCTATCGCTGCACTGGTTCCGCCGGCTGCCCTAGGCTCGTCGTGATGGTCACGAGAGTGATCGCGCTGCGCGTCGTGCCGGTGCTGCTCGCCCTCGGCGTTGCCGCGGCCACGCTCGCGGGCACGGCCCGAGCGCCCTCGGCCCTCGCCGGCTCCGAGCGGCTGCCGGACCTGGACCAGGTCACGCCGGCCGACCTCGTGATCACGCGCATCCAGTCCGGCGGGCGACCGGTCCACGTGCTCGGCTTCAGCTCGTCCGTCGAGAACGTGGGCGACGGCCCGCTGATCATCGATGCCCACCGTTCGGGCCCCGACACCGCGACGATGGTGGCCGACCAGCTGATTGAGCGCGACGGCGCCCCGAAGGAGGTCGTGGCGGGTGTGGGCAAGGTGCGCTACGTGGTCTCCCCGGACCACCGGCACTGGCACCTGCTCGGCTTCGACCGCTACGAGCTCCGCCGCGCGGGACAGCGCGCGGTCGCGGTGCGCGACCGGAAGACCGGCTTCTGCCTGGGCGACCGCTACGCCATCACGGGAGCGAGGCCTCCGGATGTCCCGGAGCGGCCGATCTACACCGGTCGCTGCGGCCTCGAGCACCCCGAGCTGCTCGGCATCCAGGAGGGCATCTCGGTCGGCTATGGCGACAACTACCAGGCCAACCTCGAGGGCCAGTACCTGCCGCTGAGGGGGCTCCGCGCCGGCCGCTATGTGCTGTCGCACACGGCGAACGCCGACCGCCGCCTGCGGGAGCTCGACTATTCGAACAACTCCGCCTCGCTCCTGATCCAGCTGCGCCGTCGCGGCGGCCGGCCCATGGTGCGCGTGCTGAGGGCCTGCCCCGGCTCCGCCCGCTGCGGGGCTACCTGACGGAGCGGGCGGCGGCCAGGAGCTCGTCCCGCGAGCTCAGCTTGACCCGCGGCCGCTCGGCCTCCTCGCCCCTGCGGAGCTCGTCGGCATCGATCGCCCGCCAGCCCTCGCTCGTGACGAGCTCCTGGGTGCGCTCCGCGAGCAGCCGGTCGAGCTGCTCGCGATCCGCGTTCGGTGGGCCCGGCAGCGCTCCGGACGCGAGGTCCTCGGCTACGCGCGCCACCGTCTCCTCCGCGTCGCGCTTGTTCGTCCCGAGGATCCCGGTCGGGCCGCGCTTGATCCAGCCCACCGCGTAGACGCCCGGCAGCGGCTCGCCGTCCGGCGCCAGCACCCTGCCGCCGTCGTTCGGGAGGATGAAGCTGCGCTCGTCGAAGGGCACGCCCGGCAGCGGCACCGCCCTGTAGCCGACCGAGCGCAGCACGAGGCCGCACTCGATCGTCTCGGGCGCGTCCTCGACCGTCCGCGGGCGCAGCAGCCCGTCGTCGGCCTCGACGATCTCGTTGCGCGTCACGTCGATCGCCTCCACGCCGCCCGCCCCGCGGATCTCCGCCGGTGAGCGGAGGAAGCGCAGCACGATCGCCCGGCGCGACCCGGTGCTCGCCGGCTCCGCCGCGAACTCCCTCAGCAGCGCGACGTTCTTGCGCGCGGTGAACGTGCCCTGCTCGGCGAGCCAGCGCTCCGAGAGCGGATCGAGCTCGACCTCCCCGGGATCGACGCGCAGGTCGACGCCGTCCAGCCGGCCGAGCTCGCGCAGCTCGGCGCTCGTGAAGGCGGCCTGCGCGGGACCGCGCCGGCCGAGCACGACGACCTCCTCGATCCGGCTGTCCCTGAGCGCCTCGAGCGCGTGGTCCGCCACGTCGGTGCGCGCCAGCTCCTCGGGGCTCAGCGTCAGCATCCGGGTCACGTCGGCCGCCACGTTGCCGTTCCCGATCACGACCGCGCGCGGGTGCGAGAGGTCGAACTCGAGCTCCCTGTAGTCGGGGTGGCCGTTGTACCAGGCCACGAACTCGGTGGCGGGCCAGCTTCCGGGGAGGTCCTCGCCCGGGATCCCGAGCGACTTGTCGGTCTGGGCGCCGGTCGCGTAGATCACGGCCGTGTAGTGGCGCATGAGCTCCTCGTGCGAGATGTCATCGCCCACCGCGACGTTGCCGAAGAAGCGGCAGCCCCGCTCGAGCGTCTGCCGCTCGAAGGTGGCGTCGAGCCGCTTGATCTCCTGATGGTCGGGCGCGACCCCGGCGCGCAGGAGGCCCCAGGGGGTCGGCAGGCGCTCGAGCAGGTCGATCTCCACGTCGCCGCGCGCGCGCAGCAGCCGATCCGCGGCGAACGCGCCCGCCGGACCGGCGCCCACGATGGCGACGCGATGCCGGGCGCTCGCCATCAGGCTGCGGTCCGCGCCGCGGTGTCCTTCTCGGCGAAGAACTCGGCGTTCAGCTCCAGCGCGTATGCGAACTTCTCGGGCACCTCGAAGTCGGCGAAGATCGCGTCCACGGGACAGGCCTCCACGCAGGCGTCGCAGTCGATGCACACCTCGGGGTCGATGTAGAGCTGCTCCGCGGTCTCGAAATCGGGGGCCCCGGGCTTCGGGTGGATGCAGTCAACCGGACACACCTCGATGCAGGAGTCGTCCTTGATGCAGCTGCCGGCAATCACGTAGGTCATGGGGCCACACAGCCTACGCAGCGCATCAGGTCGCGGACGGCACCCAGCACAGCTCCGGCCGGTCGGGCCTGTTGAGTCCCCGGCGGAGCGAGACGAAGGCCACGGCACCCGCGAGCAGGGGCAGCCAGAAGAGGATCACCCTGTAGAGCAGGACCGCCGCGGCGGCGGGCGCCGCGGATACGCCGAACACGATCAGCGTGCCGATCAGGCCGCCGTCGATGCCTCCGAGGCCCCCGGGCAGCGGCAGGAGGCCGCCGAGCTGCCCGATCAGGTACCCCATCAGGATCACCGTGACCGGCGGCGAGTAGCCGAGGGCATGGAAGGTCGCCCACAGGACGGCGTTGTCCCACGCCCAGTAGCCGATCGCGCCGGCGATCACGAGCGAGTTGCGGGAGCGCAGCATCTGAACGGCCTCGCGGGTTCCTCCCACTAGCGCCTTCCGCACCTCCCGGACCGCCCGGCGGGTCCGCCGAGCGTCCGGCGGCACGGGCCTGCCCTCGCCGAAGCGGGGCACGACCAGCACCGCCGCGATCACGAGCAGAGCCCCCGCCGCGGGCAGCAGGGTGAGCCAGAGCGAGAGCTCCGGCCCCACCAGGCCCAGCGCCATGACGGTGCCAAGCACCGCCACGGCGACGAAGTTCACCGAGCTCTTGATGAGGAAGAAGGCCACCGACCGCCTGGCGATCTGCTCGGCGGGCATGCCGCCCTCGCTCAGGATCCAGGCGCCGAGCGCGAGGCCGCCCGCGCCGCTCGCCGGCACGATCGAGCCGGCGCCGAGCTCCGACAGGCCGATCTCCCAGCTCGTGCGCCAGGGCATCATCTGGCAGAAGACCGGCCGGAACATGAGCACGTACGACACGCAGGAGAGCGCCTCGAACGCCACCGCGAGCGCCACCCACTCGGGCTCGGCGTGCTCCAGCAGGTGGCGGACGTGCCCGAGTCCCGGCGCCAGCAGGAGCACAAGCCCGGCGACCGCCAGCACCGCGACGATCTGGACCGTGCGCCGCACGAGCCGGCGCGGCTGGAACTCGTCCGGCATGGAGACTGCGGGGGTCTGCTCCGTGGGTTCGGGCATTTGAACTCCAGGCTACGTGCGCCTGACGAACGACGGCATTGCGGGGGGGTCAGACCCTCGTCTGCGGCTACGCGGCGCGGCCAGCCATCACGGGGTCTGACCCCGGCGCGCCGTCGTTCGTATACCCTCTGGGGGTATGTCTGCGACACGCGGCTACAGCGCCGAGAAGGATCAGCTGCTCAAACGGCTCAGGCGGCTCGAGGGCCAGGTCCGAGGCGTCCAGCGCATGGTCGAGGACGACCGCTACTGCATCGACGTCCTGACTCAGATCGCCGCCATCCAGGCCGCGCTCGACAAGGTCGCACTCGGGCTCCTCACCGACCATGCCGAGCACTGCGTGGTGCACGGCGCGGCGGCCGACACGCCGGAAGAGAACGTCGAGGAGATGATGGCCGCGGTGGCGCGCCTGATGCGCCGCGGCTAGATCGAGATGGCTACGCCGACGACGGACCGCGACCGCCTCGAGGTGCCGATCAAGGGCATGACCTGCGCGTCGTGCGCGAACCGCGTGGAGCGCAGCCTCAACAGGCTCGATGGCGTCTCGGCGACCGTCAACTTCGCCACCGAGCGCGCCACCGTCGAGCTCGAGCCCGGCAGCGCGAAGCCCGACGACCTCGCCAGAGCGGTCGAGCGGGCGGGCTACCGCGCGCTGCCGCCGCGGGCGGCCGCCGAGCCGCACGGCGAGGACGACTCGACCGCACCGCTCGGCCGGCGACTCGCCGTGTCCGCGGCGCTGACCGTCCCCGTGCTGGCCCTATCGATGATCCCCGCGCTCCAGTTCGGCGGCTGGAGGTGGGTCGCCCTCCTGCTCGCGACCCCCGTCGTCGTCTGGGGCGCGTGGCCGTTCCACCGGGAAGCGTGGGCGAGCGCGCGGCACGGCGCCGCGACGATGGACACGCTGATTTCGCTCGGCGTCGGCGCCGCTTGGCTCTGGTCGCTGTACGCGCTCTTCGTCGACGGCTCCGAGGACGTCTACTTCGAAGTCGCGTCCGGCATCACCGTTGCGATCCTGGCGGGGCGCTACCTCGAGGCCCGCGCGAAGCGCCGCGCCGGCGCGGCGGTGGCCGCGCTGCTCGAGCTCGGGGCGAAGGACGTCGCCCTCCTGGACGAGGCCGGCATCGAGCGGCGGGTGCCTATCGACGCACTCCGGGCGGGCGACCGCTTCGTCGTCCGCCCGGGCGAGAAGGTGGCCACCGACGGGATCGTCGATGAAGGCGCGAGCGCCGTGGACCAGTCGCTCATCACCGGCGAGTCCGCGCCGGTCGAGAAGCGGCCGGGCGACGCGGTCGTGGGAGCCACGCTGAACGCGGGTGGGCGGCTCGTGGTGCGGGCCACGAGGGTCGGAGCGGATACCGCGCTCGCGCAGATCGCGAGGCTGGTCTCCGAGGCGCAGTCCGGCAAGGCACCCGTGCAGCGGCTCGCCGACCGCGTCTCGGCCGTATTCGTGCCGATCGTGATCGTGCTCGCGCTCGCGACGCTCGCCGCCTGGCTGCTCGCCGGCGACGGCGCCTCGGTCGCGTTGAGCAAGGCCGTGGCCGTGCTCATCATCGCCTGCCCCTGTGCGCTCGGGCTCGCCACGCCGACCGCCCTCCTCGTCGGGACGGGGCGCGGCGCGCAGCTCGGCATCCTGATCAGGGGGCCGGAGATCCTCGAGTCCACGCGCAGGGTCGACACGATCGTGCTCGACAAGACCGGCACCGTCACAACCGGCAGGATGAGCGTCGCCGAGGTGACGCCCGCGGCGGGCACGAGCCGCGGCGAGCTCCTCCGCATGGCCGGTGCGCTCGAGGACGCGTCCGAGCATCCGATCGGCCAGGCGGTGGCGCGCGCCGCGCGCGCCGAGCTCGGCGCGCTCCCGCCCGTCGACGCCTTCGCCAGCCGTGACGGCGCCGGTGTGGAGGGAATGGTCGACGGGCGCGCCGTCCAGGTCGGGCATCCGACGCTGATCGCCGGGCGGGGCCTGGCGATTCCCGCCGAGCTCGACGAGGCACGCCGCGGCGCGGAGCAGCAGGGCCGCACCGCCGTGCTGGCCGCGTGGGACGGCGAGGTGCGTGGCGTGCTCGTCGTCGCGGATACGCCGAAGCGGACCTCGGCGGACGCGGTGGCGGCCCTGCGGGAGCTGGGCCTCGATCCCATCCTCCTCACCGGGGACAACGAGACGACCGCGCGGGCGGTTGCCGCCCAGGTGGGGGTCGACGACGTGATCGCCGAGGTGGCGCCGGCGCAGAAGGCGGACGTGATTCGCGGTCTCCAGGACGAGGGGCGCGTTGTGGCCATGGCCGGGGACGGCGTGAACGACGCCCCGGCGCTGGCCCAGGCCGACCTCGGCCTCGCGATCGGCACGGGGACGGACGTGGCCATCGAGGCATCGGACCTGACGCTCGTGTCCGGCGACCTGCGCTCGGCCGCGGACGCCATCCGGCTGAGCCGCGCGACGCTCCGGACCATCAGGCAGAACCTCGGCTGGGCGTTCGCATACAACCTCGCCGCCCTTCCGCTCGCCGCCGCCGGGCTCCTGAACCCGCTGATCGCGGCCCTGGCCATGGCGCTGTCGAGCGTCTCGGTGGTGGGCAACGCGCTCCGCCTGCGCCACTTCGAGCCGCGGCAAGATTTTTAGACACACGACTTAGTCAATCGTCTAAACTGCCCGCATGGCACTCGCGAAGGCGGCCCGGGCGGAGACCGAGGACAGATTCCTCGACGCCGCCGAGCGGCTGCTCGTGGAGACGGGCCACACCGGGATCACCACGCGCCGGCTCGCCGAAGAGGCCGAGGCCAACCACGGCCTCGTGCACTACTACTTCGGCTCGATCGAGAACCTGTACGTGCGGGTGCTCGAGCGCTTCACCGACCGTCTGATCGAGCGGCAGCGCAACATGTACTCGAGCGATGCGCCGTTCATCGAGAAGTGGCGCACGGCGATGCGCTACATGGACGCCGACCGCAACTACCAGCGCGTCTGGTACGAGCTCCAGGCACTCGCCTGGAGCCGGCCCGAGCTCCGCGACCGGGTCGCCAGGGTCGGCGCCGAGTGGCGCGCGGTGCTGCGCGAAGCCTTCGCCGACCCGCTCGAGCGCTACCAGCTCCCCATCTCGCTGGAGGCGCTCGTGACCCTGGTCGTGACGTTCAACGAGGGACTCATCCTGGAGCGCCTGTCCGGGATCGAGACGGGCCACGCCGACCTGCTCGAGTGGATCGACGCCTGGCTCACGGACAAGGAGGAAGGTCGATGACCATCACCCACGGCGCGGCCACCGCCACCGAGCAGACCCGCGCCCGCTACCCCGATCACGACGGCTACGTGGAGCGCGACGGGGTCCGGATCTTCTACGAGACCTACGGCCAGGGCGAGACCACGGTCCTGCTCATGCCGACCTGGTCGATCATCCACTCGCGCTTCTGGAAGATGCAGGTGCCCTACCTGGCGCGGCGATTCCGGGTGGTCGTCTTCGACGGGCGCGGCAACGGCAAGTCCGACCGCCCGCCGGAGCCCGAGGCCTACGCCGAGCCGGAGTACGCCGCCGACGCCCTGGCGGTGATGGACGCAACGGCCACGGAGCACGCGGTGGTGGCGTCGCTGTCTCGCGGCGCAGAGCGCTCCATACATCTCGCCGCGGCGCATCCCGAGCGCGTCGACGGGATCGCCTTCATCGCGCCCTCGCTCCCGATCGGCTCGTCGCTCCCGCGTGCGCGGGAACACCAGATCTTCGACGAGCGGCGCGAGAGCTACGAGGGCTGGGATAAGTGGAACCGCCACTACTGGCTCGAGCACTACGAGGACTTCCTCGAGTTCTTCTTCTCGCAGGCATTCACCGAGCCGCATTCGACGAAGCAGCGCGAGGACGCGGTCGGCTGGGGCCTCGACACGGACGCCGAGACGCTCGTCGCCACCCAGCTCGCGCCGCGGTTCGAGGACGCCGAGGAGGTCCGCGCGCTGACCGACCGGATCCGCTGCCCGGTGCTTGTCATCCACGGCAGCGACGACGCCATCCGCCCGCACGACGTCGGGCGCCTCGCTCGCGGAGCTCACCGGAGGCGCGCTCGCGACGCTCGAGGGCTCGGGGCACATCCCGCTGGCGCGCGACCCGGTCAAGGTCAATCTCCTGCTGCGCGACTTCGTTGAGCGCACCCGGAAGCCGAAGCCCGGCGCGATCACGAGCTCGTCGACGTGGATCCGCGGGCGCGGGCGCCGCAAGCGCGCCCTCTACGTGTGCTCGCCCATCGGCCTGGGGCACGCGCGCCGCGACGTCGCGATCGCGAAGGAGCTGCGCGGCCTCGTGCCGGACCTCGAGATCGACTGGCTCGCGCAGCACCCGGTCACGAGGGTGCTCGCGGAGGAGGGCGAGCGCATCCATCCGGCGAGCGCCGAGCTCGCGAACGAGTCCCACCACATCGAGAGCGAGTCGGCCGAGCACGATCTGCACGCCTTCCAGGCGATCCGGCGCATGGACGAGATCCTGTGCGCGAACTACATGCTCTTCGACGACCTCGTCTCGGACGAGCACTACGACCTCTGGATCGCCGACGAGGGGTGGGAGATCGACTACTACCTGCACGAGAACCCGGACCGCAAGCGGGCCGCCTACGTCTGGCTGACGGACTTCGTGGGCTGGCTCCCGATGCCAGACGGCGAGGAGCGCGAGGCGTTCCTGACCGCCGACTACAACGCCGAGATGATCGAGCACATCGCGCGCTACCCGCGCGTGCGGGATCGCGCGCTGTTCGTGGGCAACCCGGACGACGTCGTGCCCGACAGCTTCGGGCCCGACCTGCCGGCGATCCGCGACTGGACCGAGCGCCACTTCGAGTTCCCTGGCTACGTGAGCGGCTTCGACCCCGGCGCGCTCGAGGACCGCGAGCGGCTGCGCGCCGAGCTCGGATACGGCCCGCGTGAGCAGGTCTGCATCGTCACCGTCGGCGGCTCGGGCGTCGGCGAGGCTCTCCTGCGGCGCGTGATCTCGGCGCTCCCGGATGCGCGCGCGCTCGTGCCCGGCCTGCGGATGATCGTCGTCGCCGGCCCGCGCATCGACCCGGCCTCGCTGCCGCGGATGGAGGGGCTCGAGCTGCGCGCCTACGTCCACGACCTCTACAAGCACTTCGCCGCGTGCGACCTGGCGATCGTGCAGGGCGGGCTGACGACGTCGATGGAGCTGACCGCCAACCGGCGGCCGTTCCTGTACTTCCCGCTGCGCCACCACTTCGAGCAGAACTTCCACGTCTGCCACCGCCTCGAGCGCTACGGCGCGGGCCGGCGAATGGACTTCGGAAGCGACGGCCCGGCCGAGATCGCCGCCGCCATCGCGGAGGAGATCGGGCGCGAGGTCGACTACGCGCCGGTCGAGACCGACGGCGCGGCCCGCGCCGCGGCCCGGATCGCCGAGCTGCTGTAGCCCAAGCGGCGGCCGAGCCGCCTGGGAACATGCGGTGTAAGGGTGACCGACACCGCCGCCGCCCCCGACTCGCAGCTCGCCGGCCCGGCCTTCGTCAGGCTGGTGCTGCTCGGCGCGGTCGTGGGCATACCGGCGGCCGCCGTCGCCGCGGTGTTCCTCGGCCTGGTGCACGAGCTCCAGCACTGGCTGTGGACGGATCTGCCCGAAGAGCTCGGCGAGTCGGGGCCGCCGTGGTATCTGGTCCTTGGCCTTCCGGTGATCGGAGCGGCCATCGTCCTGGCGGCCCGGACGCTCCTTCCGGGCGACGGTGGCCACGAGCCGCTCGACGGCCTCAGCCCGGATCCGAAGCCGCTCTCACACGCGCCCGGCATCGCGCTGGCGGCCGTCGGCACACTCGGCTTCGGAATCGTGCTGGGACCGGAGGCGCCGGTTGTCGCGCTCGGGTCGATAATCGCGCTGGCGGTCACCTCGTTCGCCAGGCTCGGCGCGACGGAGAGCCGGATGCTCGCGACGGCCGGCTCGTTCGCGGCCATCTCCGCTCTGTTCGGAGGCCCGCTCGTCGGGGGCGTGCTCATGATCGAGTCCGCCCTGGCGCTCGGGACCCGGCTCATTCCGGCGCTGCTGCCCGGCTTCGTGGCCGCCGCGATCGGCTACACGATCTTCGTCGGGTTCGGGGACTGGGGCGGTCTCGACACCCCGGGTCTTGTGGTTCCCGACCTCGAGCTCTACGACGGCACCCACGTCGTCGATCTGCTCATCGCCGTCGTCGTCGGGGTCGCGACCGCGCTCGTGATCGCCGGGGTCCACCACTTCACGACCGACGTCGTCGCCGAGCGCGCGCGACGCGTCGGCCTCGCCGCGTCGCTGCTCGGGGGCGGCCTGCTCGTGGGAGCGATCGCTCTGCTGGCGGACGCGCTTGGCACCGACTCGCAGTACGTCCTGTTCTCGGGGCAGGCGTCGATCGCTCCGCTGGTGGCCGAGACGTCCACCGGGGTGGTCCTGCTACTGATCGTGGCCAAGGGGCTCGCCTACGCCGTCAGCCTCGTGGCCGGCTTTCGCGGGGGGCCGATCTTCCCCGCGGTCTTCCTCGGAATCGGCGTGGCCACGCTCCCGGTCGTGTGGTTCGACATGTCGCCGACTTTCGCGATTGCGATCGGCGCGGCCGCGGGCATGGCGGCGCACGCCCAGCTCGTGCTGACCGCGATGCTGTTCGCCGCGCTGCTCGTCGGCTCGCCCGGCTTCGACACCGTCCCGGGTGCGGTGCTCGCCGCCGTGGCGGCGTGGATCACCGCCAGGGCACTCCACGAACGCCGTGTGACTCCCGCGGCCGGACAGGCCGCTGCCGGGAGCGCGCCCTAGGCGGAAGACGGCTTCACGCAGGCACGACGCCCGCCGACGCCTCGGCGGCGGCGATGTCGCGCGCCGCGATGATCAGCGCGAGGTGACTGAACGCCTGCGGGAAGTTCCCGACCTGGCGCTTGCGCTCCACGTCGTACTCCTCGGCGAGCAGCCCGAGGTCATTCGTAAGCTCGAGCAGGCGCTCGAACAGCGTCCGAGCCTCCTCCGCCCGGCCGTTCAGCGCGAGCGCGCTGACCAGCCAGAACGAGCAGGCCAGGAACTGGCCCTCGTCGCCCGACAGGCCGTCGTCGGTCTCGGCGGTCGAGTAGCGCGAGACGAAGCCCTCGCGTCCCAGCTCGCGCCACACGGCGTCGATCGTGCCCGTGACGCGCTCGTCGTCGCCGGGCAGAAAGCCCACGATCGGGATGTTGAGGACGCTGGCGTCGAGCTCCTTCGAGCCGTAGTACTGGGTGAAGGTGCGGCGCTCGGCGTCGTATCCGCGCTCGCAGACCTCGCGGTGAATCTCGTCGCGGATCTGCCTCCAGCGCTCCAGCGGCGCCTCGAGCTCGAACCGCTCGGCGGTTCGCACGGCACGGTCGAAGACGACCCAGGCCATGACCTTGGAGTAGGTGTAATGCCGCTGCGGCCCGCGCGCCTCCCAGATGCCGTCGTCGGGTTCGCGCCAGACGGTCTCGACGTGCTCCACGATCGCCCGCCAGCGAGGCCACAGCCGGGCCTCGACCCTGCCGATCATCTCGGTGCCGATGGCCAGTACGCCCGCGACCTCGCCGTAGACGTCCAGCTGAAACTGCTCGGACGCAGCGTTCCCGACACGGACCGGCTGCGAGCCCTCGTAGCCGGGAAGGTCCGGCAGCTCGAACTCCGTCAGGCGGCGCTCGCCGCCGATCCCGTACATGATCTGGATCGAGGTCGGGTCGCCGGTCCCCACCCGGAGAAGGAAGTCGCGGAATGCCAGCGCCTCCTCGGTGTAGCCGGCGGCGAGCAGCGCCTCGAGCGTGAGCACCGAGTCGCGCAGCCAGCAGTAGCGGTAGTCCCAGTTCCGGACCCCGCCTATCTCCTCGGGGAGCGAGGTGGTCGGCGCGGCGATGAGTCCCCCGGTCGTCTCGGACGTCATCGCCTTGAGCACGATCAGCGAGGTCAAGACCTCGTCGCGATATGCGCCCTCGTAGCGGCAGCGCGCGCTCCACTCGCGCCACCACGCCTCGGTGCGCGCGAGCGCGGAGTCGGCGTCCTCGACTGGAGGATCTTCCTCGTAGGAGAGGTGCCACGAGAGCGTCAGCCGCTCGCGAGCACCCTCGACTGCGACGAAGTCGGCGCCGACGGAGCCATCCCGGATGTCCAAGGGCAGCGGCGTGCTGAGCCGAAACGCGTCCGGACCCACGGTGGCCCTAACCCCATCCGAGACATGCTCCGTCCACGGCTTGATCGAGCCGTAGTCAGGCCGGAGCGACATGTCCATCCGCATGGGAACGCGGCCGCGCAGCCCCTCGACGATCCGCATCACGCGCGGCTGGCCGTGAGCCCGACGCGGCATGAAGTCGATAACGCGTACCTCGCCCTCGGCGGTCTCGAAGTTCGTCTCCAGGATCAGCGTGCCGGGCCGGTACCGGCGAGAGGTCGAGCGCACCTCACCCGCGGGCGCCACGAGCCAGCGGCCATGCCGCTCGTCCCCGAGCAAGGCCGAGAAGCAGGACGCGGAGTCGAAGCGCGGCAGGCACAGCCAGTCCACCGAGCCGTTCCGACCGACGAGCGCGGCGGACTCCAGGTCGCCGATCAGCCCATAGTCCTCGATGAGCATCGGCCAACGGTCGCAAGCAGCGAGGTAGCCGCGCGTCACCCGGCGCGGGTGATTCAGGGGCGCAGCCAGACGGTCCAGGGGCGGATGCTCTCGATCGTCAGGACCTCGAGAGGCCACGGGTCCTCGCTCAGGCGGGCGCGGACGGCGGCCTCGTCGTTCGCGTCGATCACGAGCAGCGTATTGTCGCCCTCGTCGCCCTCGCCGATCGGCCCGCCGAGCACGATGAAGCCCTCGTCGACGAGCGCGTCCAGATCGGCTGCCGTCCCGCGTCTGGTCCGCCTCCGCGCGTCGCCTCTCGACGGCGCGTCCATGAATGCGGCGTGCCGGTCCCAGCCGTGCTGGTCACGCCTGCCGCGCGAGTGGTCCCACAGCGGCCCCTTGCCACGCTCGACGAGGAAGTAGTCGGGCATGCGAGTCAGTCGTAGTTCCGGATCATCCGGACGTTCAGCGCCAGCGCCAGCGCGCCAACCACGGCGACGACGCCAAAGCCGGGCAGGATCGTGCCCCAGTCCAGGTCCTCGAGGACGATCGAGCGGAGCGCCTCCATCACGTAGGTGACGGGATTGAGCGTGGCGGCGATCTCCATCGGCCGAGTGAGCAGGTCGCGCGGCACGAAGTTCGGGGTCAGGAAGAGCAGCGGGAAGAAGATAAGCCCGGCGGAGTTCGTCGCGGCAGCGCTGCGCGTCTTCAGCGCCACGAGCTGCATGAAGCCGGTGAACGCGACCGCCCACAACGCCGTCAGTGTCACGAGCAGCACGAAGCCGAGCGGGCCGCTGGCGATCGAGATGCCGAAGATGATCCCGAGCACGACTATCGCCGCCGCGATCCCAAGGCCCTTGACCGCCTCGGCGATCAGCCGGCCCATCGCGATCGCCGTACGCGAGACGGGCGCGGCGCGCAGCTTGTCGAAGTAGCCGCCCTCGATGTCCTCGACCAGAAACAGCGCGGCCGTCCCGAAGGACGCCGCGAGCAACAGCGAGCTCGGCAGCTGGAACGCGCCGTATCCCTGCCCGTGCAGGAACTCCGTGGTGTCGCCGGGGAAGATCTTCGCGACCTGTCCCACGTTCACCGCCAGGAAGAACAGCGGGATGAAGAGCGTCGGAATGAGCGCGTCGGGCGTCCTCAGCGCTTCGCGCAGTGCGCGCTGCCCGAGTACCCAGGCCTCGCTCATCCGGACACCTCCTGCACGTCACCCGCCACACGGCGCGCGCGTGCGGCCGGTCGCGTCCAGGAAGACGTCCTCGAGCGTCGGCTCGGTCGCGAGGCCCTGGCGCTCGCGCAGCTCCGCCTTGAGCCGCTCCGGCGTGCCCTCGCGGACGATGCGGCCGTCATCGATGATCGCCAGCCGGTCGCAGAGCTGGTCCGCCTCCTCGAGGTACTGGGTCGTGAGGAAGACGGTCGTGCCGCGTTCGTTGATCCGCCGCACCTCGTCCCAGACCGTCAGGCGGCTCGCGGGGTCGAGGCCGGTGGTCGGCTCGTCGAGGAACAGCACCTCCGGCTCGTGCACGAGCGCGGATGCCAGGTCGAGCCGCCGCTTCATCCCGCCCGAGTAGCCCTTGATGCGCCGGTCGGCCGCGTCCTCGAGCTCCACGAGCGCGAGCAGGCTCCGCGCGCGCTGCGCGGCTTCGTCGGGCGAGAGGCCGAAGAGCCGCGCCTGAAGTATGAGCAGCTCACGCCCGGTCTGGCGCGGGTCGAGGCCGGCCTCCTGGAGCGCGACGCCGATGCGGCGGCGGACCTCGTCGGGATCCGTTCGGACGTCCACTCCGGCCACGCGAGCCGTGCCCGAGGTGATCGTGAGGAGCGTAGTCAGCATCTTCACGGTGGTCGACTTGCCGGCGCCGTTGGGCCCGAGGAAGCCGAAGACCTCGCCGGTCCTGACGCTCAGGTCCACACCGCGCACGGCCTCGATGCCGCCGTCCCGGCCGTCGTAGCGCTTGACCAAGGCCTCCGCCTCCACGGCCGCGCCGTTGTTCGTAGTCGTGCCCGTCACCTGTCCCTTCATGTAGACAGACCGCGACGCTACGAAAAACTCATCGCTGAGGAGCGTCCGGTCGTCCGCCTGTAGGGCCATCGCGACGGCCTGGAGCAGGAGGGGATCATCCATAGGCGCGCCACGGTAGGGCCCGGGCGGCGTCCCCGCATCGGGGAGCCCAAAGTTCAGTGACCCTGACTGCTGCCCTGACCCCGCAGATCAGCCCGGAAACCCGGGCGTTGAGCCGGCGTCGTCTGCCAGGGCGTGCACGAGCTTCCCGCGGCCTGGGATGTCGAGCTTGCGGTAGACGCTGCCGAGATGGGTCTCGATCGTCTTCCGCGTCACGAACAGCGCCTGAGCGATCTCGGGGTTGCTGAGGCCCTGGGCGGCCAGCTCCGCCACGCGCTGCTCCGAGGCCGTGAGCAGCTCCACGCCGGAGCCGTACGGGTCGCTCGACCGCCCTCCAGCCGCCCGCAGCTCCGCACGGGCGCGGCTGACGAGCGCGTGCGCCTTGCAGCGCGTCGCCATGTCGAGCCCCTCCTCGAGCGGTTCGCGGGCCTCGGAGCGCCTGCCTCCTCGTCGCAGGGCGGCGCCGAGGTCCGTGAGGGCGCGCGCGTGCTCCAGCCGCGCCGGCGACTGCTCGAGCACCTCGACCGCCTCGCGCAGGCGCTCGACCGACGCGTTGCCACCGTCGGCGAGCGGCGACCGCCCGCAGGGCCGTCCCGATCCCGCTCGGCGCCCGCCAGGTCCGGGCATGCTCGAGATCCTCCGCCGCCATGCGGCGCGCCTCCTCGTCCTCACCGAGGGCGGCCAGCGCACGCGACGCGCGCGAGCGCCACCGCGACGCGAGCGGATTCGCCGCCCCCAGAGCTCGTTGTGCCGCCCGAATTGGCTCAGGTCCTCGAACGCCTCGCGCGCACGCCCGCGCGCGAGATGGAGAAGACCACGGGCCTCGAGCAGAGAGTTGCTGGCCATACCGGCCGGGATGGGGTTCCTGTAGCCGCTGTAGCGAAGCGTCCGCTCGGCCTCGTCCAGTTCCCCTCGCTCGATCAGCGCGTCGATCAGTACGGCCAGCGCGAGCCGCGTGCCGAGCCGGATCTCGTGGGTCGTGAGCAGCTCGAGCGTGGTTCGCGCGTCGGACTCGGCGTGCGCGACGTCACCACGCCGCAGCGCGACCATGCCGCGATGGATGATCACGAACGCCTGCGCCGGGATCGACCCCCTCTCCTGGGCGTCGACCAGCATGCCGGCCCAGCACTCCTCGGCGAGGTCGAGCGCGTCCGTCGAGATCAGCCCAAGCCCGAGCAGGTAGAGGGTCCCGGAGACGTCCATCCTCTGCTCCGCCAGCAGCGCTCCACCGGCCAGCGCCCGCTCGATGTGCGCCGCCGCCTCGTCCGACGACTCACTCGCCCTGGAGCGCTCGAACGCGAGGCTCGCCAGCACGAGCCGCTCGCCCGGGGTCTCGCCCGGGAAGGTCGGCGTATCGCTCCAACTGGGCCGCGACGAGCGCACGCGCGTCGAGGCTGCCCTGCTGGGCGTAGGCGGCCCGCTCGGCTTCGAGCAGGAGCGCCTGCTCGCGGTCGCTGCCCTGGAGAGCGTCGAGCGCGTGGCCGATCGCCTCGACGGCCCGGTCTGCGTCGCCCGACCAGGTGAGCGCCCCGCCCAGCAGGCGCACAGACATGGCGAGCAGCTGAGGATCCTCGAGCTGCCTCGCCGCAGTCGTGAGCTGATCCACGGCGTCCTCCGGCTTGCCGAGGCGCAACTCCGCGGAGCTGAGCTCGAGGAGGAGCTCGCCCTGCAGCTCCCGCGGTGGGCCTTCGGCAACGGCTCGGCGAAGCCACGCCGCCGCGGCGGCGGGAGCGCCGCGCCCCAGCGCATCCGCGGCGACGCGCCGCAGGAGCTCGATCCGCGCGGCGTCGCCGGCCGGCTCGGCGTGCACGATCTGCGCCGCGACGCGCTGCTCCGGCGCGCCGCTCGCGGCGAGCAGCGCCGCCGCCTGTGCGTGCGCGATGGCACGGTGCCGGCTCCCGACGTCGGCGTAGATCGCCTCCCGGACGATCGGGTGCGCGAATTCGAGGCCGTCCGCCGGCTTCAGGATCGACAGCTCCACGAGCATGTCCGCCGCGCGGGCCGCCTCCTCCGCCGACAGGCCGGCGAGCTCGGCCGCCTCGGCTGAGGCCGGCGCCGTCGCCCAGCACGGACAGCGCGCGCACCAGCGTGGTCGCCGACGGCGGCCGGCTCGACAGGCGCAGGACGATCGCGCGTGCCACCGCCGCCGGACCGATTTCGAGGACACGCGCGGCGCCCTCCGGACCCGTCGGAAAACTCTGTTGCGCGGCTTCGTGGAGGAGCGCTCCGAGCAGGAACGGGTTCCCGCCCGTCGCCTCGCGGCACGCCGACGCGAACTCCGCCGAGACCTCTGTGCCGAGGATGCTCTCGCACACCGTCGCCGTGGCCTCCGCGCTCAGCGGCGCGGGTCGGAGCAACCACGTCTCCGGAGCGGCGCTGAGCCGGCCGAGCTCGTGGGTGTCCCCCTCACCCGTGCGCGCGCTGGCGAGCACCGCCAGCGCCAGCCCGTCCAGGCGCGGCGCGAGGAAGTTCAGGAAGCGCAGCGACTCGGCATCCGCCCAGTGCAGGTCGTCGACGCACAGGGCGAGCGGGGCATTCTCGGCGAGGTTGTTGAGCGCCCAGTAGAGGCCGTGCAGGATGGCGAACGCGTTGTCGGTGGCGGGCGACGCGACGCCGGGCGCGAACAGCTCCGCGGATATCGCCGCCGCTCCGGCGAAGACGCGGTCGTGCTCGGCCTGCGGCAGGCGCACCACCAGCGGCTCCAGCAGCTGGCGGACGCAGCCGTACGCGAAGTCGCGTTCGAGGTCGCTCGCGCGCGCCCGCAGCGTCGTGAACCCCGCCTCGCCCGCGCTCTCGAGCGCCGCTCCGAGCAGGCTCGTCTTGCCGAGGCCCGCGGGCGCCTCGACGAGCACGAGCCGGCCCCTCCCCTCGCGCGCCTCCGCGAGCGCTTCGGTCAGCCGCGCCAGCTCATGCTCACGCTCGAGGAGCGCGGCCGCTGCCTGCTCAGTACCCACTTAGGCGCGTCAGCCGGATCCGCACAGGGACGCTGTATTCGAGGGCGAACGTCTCGGGAGTCATGCCGATGCGGGCGATGTGCTCGTCGTACTTCGAGAGGTAGTCGGGGTCGCGGTCCGCCTGCGGCACGTCGTTGTCGAGCTCGGCCTGCCCGGCCAGCACCACGATGTCGCCGCCGCCTCCGTCGCCGTCGAAATTGAGCGTGACGTGCGGGTTCGCCGCCAGATTCCGGACACGCACCTTCGGCTGGCTGTACATCACCACCGAGTCGGCCCCATCCCAGATGAACCACACCGGCCGCGGCACGGGCGCTCCGCCGGGCGTCACGGTCGTCATCCAGACGACGATCTCCTCGCGCAGGTGCCGCGCCGCCCGGGCCCCGAACTCGGTGCTCTCATCGATCATGGCCGCGGCGAAGGCTACGCCTCGGCCGTCAGCCTCTTCCCGGGAGCCCTCGCGTGAACGTCTCCGCGACCGGTCGGCTCGGCGCGCTCATGGCAGGGATGCGCGCGCGTTCCCGGAATCCCTAGCCAGATGCCGCCGGATAAGCGCGGACGCGTTCGCTATGGGTTGCTTCTGGTGGCGACGGCTCTGTCCGTGGCCGTTCAGGGCATCGTCGATCCCAGCGGGGTGCAGCAGGTCGTCGTCAGCGCGCTCTCCGGCGCCACCCTGCTCCTCGCGTTTCGTGCGGCCAACCTCCCGCGCCCGCTGATCCTGTTCGCGGCCGGGCTCGCCGCCGCGGTCCTCGCGGCAGCGGTTGTACGCGCCACGGCGGGCGGCATCGGAGACGGGGCGGCGCGGGCCATGAACGCCGCGCTCGTCGGTCTGGGCCCGCCGGCCGTCGCGCTCGGCATCGTGCGCAACCTCCGTGCGGCCGGCGAGGTGCGCTGGAGGCGGTCTTCGGCGTGCTGTCCCTGTACATCCTCATCGGGCTCTCGTACGGGTTCGTCTACGGCGCGATCGACAAGTTCGGCGGCGACCCGTTCTTCGCCGGTGGCCAGACCGCGACGGTGTCGCACTGCCTCTACTTCAGCCTCACGACCCTGGCGACCGTCGGGTACGGCGACTTCGTCGCGCGCACCGACCTCGGGCACACGCTGGCCGTGTCCGAAGCGCTCATCGGCCAGATCTACCTGGTCACGGTGGTGTCCCTGATCGTGAGCAACCTCCGCCGCCCGGCGCGGCGGGCTGACCGCTCCAGCGAGCACTAGCCGGTCAGGCCGGCCGCGAAGTACTCGAGCGCCTTGACGGTCTTCGTCTCCTGCTCACCCCAGAGGTCGATGCCGCGACTCGACAGGAACGCCCGCGTCTCCGCCGCAACCTGGAAGGCCTCGCCGGGCGCGCACTTCGTGGACAGCTCCAGCACGCGCGAGTGGTCCGGGTACATCCAGAGCTCGGCGACCAGCCGGCGTCCAAGTCCCTCCGGCGCGAACTTGAGCTTCAACACGAGGATGGGCCCCAGCACGGACAGCTCTTCCAGGCCGGGAGCGTCTGGCGCGTGCTTCGACAGGAACTCCCTCTGCTGCTTCGAGAACAGCGAGCCGAGCTCCCCTCCTCCGCCCACCACCTCTCGGACGTGGTCGTTGTCGACGCTTTCCTTCAGGGTGCCGGAGCAGACGAACCCCCCGGGCATCGCGTCCACCTCGACCGTGAAGCCCGGGGACTTGCGAAGCCGCTTCGGAAGGTTGTCCGGAACGACGGGCCGCAGCTTCACGACCGAATCGCCGCCCTTGCGCTGCACCCGCCGCGCGCGGACCACGATCCCGCGCCTGTTCAGGCTCAGGTCGGGCGTGTCGAAGAAGTAGACCTGCCGGATCTGGGCGTCGAGCGGGTCCATCCCGAGTGCCACCGCGGTCGCATAATGGCCCGTGTCGGGCACGGTCAGCTTCAGCTCGGCGCTGTCGGCACCCTTGATGAGGCCCAGCATCTCTCCCAGCTGAGCGTCCGAGAGGGTCGGTGTGGCGATCGTGGCATCGGGCATTCGCCGACCCTAGGTGGGCGCCGGGTGAGGCAGCATCACCCCTGTCGGGTGACGACGCATCACCCACGGACGGCCCATTGTGCGCCGCTGTGGCCGCCACCGGCTACGAGATCAGAGTCAAGGGCCGTCTCAGCGACAGCGTGACGGTTGCCTTCGAGGACTTCACAGCGTCCGTCAAGCCGGCGGAGACGACGCTGCGCGGGGAGATCCGCGACCAGGCCGAGCTGCACGGCCTGCTCGAGCAGATCCAATCCCTCGGCCTCGAGCTGATCGAGGTCAAGCGGCTGGACTAGGCGACGCCTACGTCTCGACCGTCGTCGACTCGCCCGGTCTCAGCACGCGCACGTCCACCTCGGGGGCGAGCTCGGCCACCTGAGCCGCGAACTCCGCGCCCGGCCCGCTGAACCAGTCGCCGTGCCGCGAGAGAACCGGGCGGAGCGTCCCCCAGTGGATCGGAATCGCAACGCGCGGCCGGAGCAGGGCGGCTGCGCGTGCCGCACGTTCGGGATCCAGATGTCCCGGGCCGAGCGAGGGGCCCCAGCCGGCGACCGGGAGGAGCGCGACGTCGACCGGCCCCAGGCCGGCCATCTCGGGGAAGAGGTCGGTGTCGCCCGCGAAGTACACCGACAGCCCGCCTCTGATCACATAGCCCAGCGGCTCGGCCTCGGGGCCGCGCACCGGCCACCTCCGCGACGGGTGGACCGCGCCGACCGCGAGCACGCGGACGCCGCGGATCTCGGTTCCCTCCCCCACGTCGAGCTCCTCGAGCTCGAGGCCTGCTCGTCGCAGGAGCTTCGCAGCACCCCTGGGCGCTACGAGCCGCGGCCGGCCACCGAGACGGCGGAGCGAGGCCCGATCGAGATGGTCGTGGTGCAGGTGCGAGATGAGCACCGCGTCGACGTCCCGCGGCGCGGCCGGTGACGGGCCGTGACGGCGCAGGTGAGCAATTCGTCCGCGAAGAACGGGGTCGGTGAGCAGGCGCACGCCACCGAGCTCGACGAGCACCGTGGCGTGGCCGACGTACGTGATGTCTGCCGTCGCTACGCCCGCGATTGTCCGCTCAGGAGGGGCGGGCTCGCATCACCCGGCTTGGGTGATTCCCGCTCACCCCTGCGGGTTCGAGAATCGCGGCATGCGCGGCAGAGGCATAGCCGTCGCGGCCCTCCTCGTCGTCGCAACGCTCCTCACCACGGCGTTCGGCTTCGGCCTCTGGGCAAGCGGCAGGCACTCGACACGAACAACTGGGTCGACACGAGCGGCGCCCTGCTCGAGGACGAGGAGATTCGCACGGCGGTCGGCCTGTTCATCATCGACCGGCTGTACCAGAGCGAAGCGGTCGAGGCACGCCTCGCCGAGGTGCTCCCGCCCGGCTCGTCCCGCTCGCGAAGCCCGCCGCGGCCGGCCTCAAGGAGGTCGCGCAGCGAAACGCCGGGCGCGTGCTCGGCACCGACGCCGCGCTTCAGGCCTGGAAGACCGCGAACGAGACCGCGCACAAGACGCTGCTCCGCCTCGTCGAGAGCGACGCGGCGAGCGGCGACGTGTCGCTTCAGCTCGGCAGCCTGTTCGAGCAGATGGCCACGGCCACGGGGCTCCCCGCGGACGCCGTCGACAAGCTGCCGCCGAGCGTCTCCGAGCTCCAGATCGCGAGCGGCGACAACCTCCAGACCGCCCGGGACCTGCTCGACCTCTTCAAGACGATCCTGTGGGTGCTGCTGGTGCTCACGCTCGCCGCGTTCGGCGCAGCCATTGCGCTGTCGCACGACCGGCGCCGGCACCATCATCCGGGTCGGCGGCTGCCTGATGTTCGCGGGCGTCGCACTGTTCGCCATTCGGACGCTCGCGGGGTCTGCGGTCACGGACGCGCTCGCGGATGCCCCGAACGCGCACGCGGTCTCGGGCGACGTCTGGGACATCGCGACCTCGCTCCTCGTGGACGTTGCCCAGGGCGGGTTCCTCTTCGGGCTGTTCCTGGTGCTCGGCGCATGGCTCGCCGGCGCGGGACGCCGCGCGACCTCGATCCGGCGCGCTCGGCGTACGCGCTGCGCGAGCGCCCGGGGCTCGTGCGCGCGGGACTCGGTGCCGCGATCCTGCTGCTCGTCATCTGGGGTCCGGTCCCGTGGACGCAGAGGCTCTGGGGCGATCGCGATCTTCACGGTCCTCGCGTACCTCTGGCTCGAGCTCATCCGGCGGCGCACGCTCGAGGAGTTTCCGGACGAGTCGGCGCCGCGGCTGTCCATGCCGTTCCGCGGGCGCACCAGAGGCCAGGCCGGGGAGCTCGAGCGGCTCGCGGCGCTGCGTGAGCGCGGCGTTCTGAGCCAGGCCGAATTCGATCGAGAAAAAGCGGCGCTTCTGTCGGGCGGCCGCCAACCTGCGGAGGCGTAATGGGAGAGATAGGCCCTGTTCAGCTCATGAGCATCGGCTTCGACCGCGACGCGAACTTCGAGGGGAGGATCATCGACGAGCTGGCGAAGCTCGAGAGCGAGCGGACGATCCGGATCCTCGACGTCCTGTTCATCGCGCGCGACACGGACTCGGAGGAGACCGTCGTGCTCGACCACCCGGGCGGCGAGAACCTCGGCGGGATCGTCGGTGCCCTGCTCGGCCTCGAGTTCGAGGGCGAGGCCGCCTCGCGTCCGCCGGCTCCGGCGACGAGCACGCGTTCGGATTCACGCAGGAGGACATCCAGAGATGGCCCCGGGCTGGGCCCCGGCGAGTCGGCCGGCCTGCGTCCTCATCGAGCACGTCTGGGCCCGCGACCTGAGACGCGCCTTCCGGGACGCCGGCGGAAGGATGCTCGGCGAGGGCTTCCTGACCCCAGAGACGATCAGGGCGGTGGAACCGGAGCTCGCCGCGATATCGGACGCGATCAGGAGCGGGGACTAAACACGAGGCCGACGCGGCCGGGAGTGCTCGAGGACTGATCAGAGCCCCACGCCCGACAGGCTCGCCGCGACCGCGAAGCCGAGCGCCGTGAGCAGCCCGTTTTCGGGCCTCCCAGGTGGTCGGCCTCTGGGATCAGCGCGTTCACGAGCATCACGATCAGAGCGCCCGCCGCGAACCCGTTCACGAGTCCGACCGCGACCCCCTCGACGTTGTCCGCGAGGGCGAAGCCCGCCAGGCAGGCGACGACGCACGCCCCCGCGACGGCGGTCCAGAGGCGCATGATCTCCGAGCGCGTCCTACCGGATTCCCGCATGGCGCTCGCGGAGCCGACCGCCTCGGGTAGGTTCGAGACGAAGATCGCGGCCAGCAGTCCCGCGCTCACCCCGTCGCCGAGCGCGATGCCGAGCCCCAGCACGAGCTGCTCCGGGATCCCGTCGAGGACCGCGCCGAGCGCCAGCGCCGCGCCCGCGCGTCGATTCGCCGGCGCGCCCGGCGATCACGCCGCTCGCCGCGTAGTAGGTGAACGGCGCCGGCCGCGAGCCCCACCCCCACGGCGCCGCCACCACCCTCGTGGACTCCCTCCTGCGCCAGCTCGAAGGCGATCGCGCTGATGAGAGCGCCTGCGCCGAAGCCGAGGACGAGCCCGATCGTGGCTCGCGGCCACTCGCGCGCGACCCCGAGCCACGCGCCGATGACGAGCGAGGACGCCGCCACCGCCCCCAGAGGAGGGCCTCGCCCACGTCTAGGTCGAGGTCCTAGCTGCCTAGGACGTCGGAGGCCGCGGAGCGCCGCCCTCGGCGGCCGGCGCGGGCGTGCTCGCGACCGACCGGATGTACGTCGTCGAACTCGGCGCGCTGGGCGGCGGACTGCTCCACGTCACGGCGCACCATGTCCGCCCCGTTGGCGATCAAATATATGAGCACGCCGAGGAACGGAAGCACGATCACGAAGACGCACCATGCCGCCTTCCCCCAACCCGAGGTGTCCCGCCGGCGGAAGATGTCCGCGAAGACCCTGAACAGGAGCAGGAGCCACGCGATCCACAGGAAGAAGATGAGCATCGACCAGAAGACGTCCATGAATGGGTAGTCAGCTGCAATCAACATGGCGCGAGTGTCACGCCGGAGAGGGTGATCCGGAATCACCCGCTACGGGTGACGCCGCATCACTCGCCGCGGCGGCATGGTCCCTCACCACAAGAGGAGGACGCATGACCAAGACGCACTCCGGCTGGGTCGACCTTCGCCGGCGTGATGCTGTTCATCGCCGGCGTTTTGAACGTGATCTACGGCATCGCCGCGATCGGGGACTCGAAGTTCTTCGTCCAGGACCAGAAGTACATCCTCAGCAACCTGAACACGTGGGGTTGGATCACGCTCGTCCTCGGAGCGCTCCAGCTCTTCGCCGCGTTCTCGCTCTGGTCGGGCGGTCTCTACGGTCGCTTCGTCGCGATCCTCGCGGCGAGCCTCAGCGCCATGGCCGCGCTGCTGTCGATTCCGGCGTACCCGTTCTGGTCGCTGGCGATCTTCGCCATCGACATCATCGTCATCTACCAGGTCGCGATGTACGGCGGCGCCGGATACGAGGATGCGCCGAGCCCGAGACGAGGCACGCGGCGCGCAGGGATATCGTGACCTAGGCGGCGGTTACAGCAGCGCGGTGGTGCGGGCACGACCCTAAGAGTGGCCTGCGCTGCCTTGGCAGATGCGCGCGCGGGTGGGACGGTTGCAGCGATGAATGCTGTGGGAGTGCTGATCGTTCACCACGAGGCGGACATCCGCCGTGAGACCCGCGCGGTGACGGCCGCAACTCCGGGGTTCGAGGCCCTCGGTGAGGCGGCGTCGGCCGAGGAGGCACTGGAGCTGGCGCTGGCGCTGCGGCCCCGCCTCGTGCTCGTCGGCGCCGATATGCCCGGAATCGACGGCTTCGAGACCGGTCAGCGCCTGCTGGCGTCGGTGCCGGACGCGAGCGTCGTACTCCTCCATGGAGCGGCTGCGCCTGACCGCGCTTCGGTCGCGGCCTCCCCGGGGCCATCGCCGCTGTCCGCCCAGAGGCCGTAAAGCCAGCGTTCTTGCGTGCGCTCTGGGAGGAGCACGGGACGGGGTAGAGTCCGTCGTTCGAAGGGTTGCGAAGGGACTCGCGCAAACGTCTGGATCCGAACATTCCCCCGGTTCGGCGTCGCTTCTGGAGCGACCCCGCCTGCTCGACCTGGTCGAGAGCGGGATGGACCGGCCGCTGACGCTTATCTCCGCGCCCCCCGGCTCAGGCAAGACGGTGCTCCTGCGCGCCTGGATCGCCTCGCAGGCGGACCCGGAGGCGACCGCGTATGTCGCGCTGGACCATCAGCATGCGGACCCGCGGACGTTCTGGCTGGACGTCCTTGCCGAGGCCGCCCGGGCACGGCCCTCTCTCACTGGGCTTGCCGTGCCGACCGGGGGCGAGGAGTCGCTCGCGGCGCTGCGTGGCGCGCTGGCGGAGCTCACCGAGCCGCTCCGTCTCGTCCTCGACGACTTCCATGAGGTGGGAGCGGGCCAGGCGACGAAGCAGCTCGGGCGGCTGGTCGAGCAGGTGCCCGACGGGCTCCGCCTGGTGCTGGCAACGCGCCGGGACCCGCCCATGCGGCTCCAGCGCCTCGGGTCGCCGGCCGGCTGACGGAAATCCGGGCGGCGGACCTCGCCTTCACGCACTCCGAGGCAACACAGTTCCTCGCTCCGCTCGACCTTCCGGAGCACGACGTCGACACGCTCTGGAAGCGCGCCGAGGGCTGGGCCGCGGGTCTCAGGCTGGCGGAGCTGTCGCTGCACGACCACCCCGACCCGAGCAGGTTCATCGCGGGCTTCGCCGGCGACGACCGCGCGGTGAGCGACTACCTGATCTCAGAGGTCGTCAGCGGCTACGACGAGGACACGCTCCTGTTCCTGCTCCGCACCTCGATCGTGGACCGGCTGAACGGCGAGCTCGCCGAAGCCCTGGCCCGGACGCCCGCGGGCGAGCACTCGCTGCGCGAGCTCGAGCGAGCAGATGGGTTCGTCGAACGCGCTCGACTCGAGCGGCGCCTGGTTCCGCTACCACCAGCTCTTCGCCGAGGTCCTGCGCGCGGAGCTCCGGCACCGGCTGCCGGACGAGCTGCCCGGGCTCCACAGCGCGGCGAGCGGCTGGTATCGCGCGTCACGGGCAGCCGCTCGAGGCGACGCGGCACGCCGTCGCAGCGTCGGACTGGCGCTCGCCGCGGAGATCATCGGAGCACAGTGGCTCGTCTGCGTCGTCCACGGCTCAGGGCCGCGCGCTTACGAGAGCTCGCGACCGAGCTTCCCTCCGAGGTCGTGGACGGGGACGCGGAGCTCGCGCTGGCCTGGCCGGGCTGCTCCTCGAGGCCGGCGAGATCGACGAGGCCGACGAGTTGCTCGTCCGAGCGTACGAGCTCGCCGATGAGCTCCCCGACGGAGGCGCGTCGGCGTTTGCGGTCACGTCCACCACCACCGCCCTCTACCGCGCTCGCCTCGCCGGCGACTGGCCGAGGCCCTCAGCGCCGCGCGGCTCGCCCTCCGGCGAGCGCTGGGACCGGTCCGTCGCGATCGAAGTGCGCGCGCTCACGCTCGCGAATCTCGGAATCGCCGAGTTCTGGGCTGACGAGTTCGAGGAGGCGCTCGATCACTTGCAGGCCGCTGCGGGTCTCGCGCTCGAGTTCGGCAACGACTTCGTGCTGCTGACGGCCGAGAGCTACCTGGCGGCCCTCGACGCGCGGCAGGGAAGGCTCGGAGACGCGCACAGCCGCGCGCGCACGGCGATCCAGCTCGCCGAGCGGCGAGGGTGGAGCGAGATCGCCCACGTCGCGATCGCGCACGTGACGCTCGCGACGGTCCACCTCTGGTGGAACGAGCTCGACGAGGCCGAACGCGCCGCCGACATGGCGCGCGACGCCCTCGGACGCAGCCCTGAGCCGCTGCTCGCGCCGATGGTCGCTCAGATCCGGGCGAGGATCCAGGGGCTCCGCGGAAACCCGGTCACCGCGCTGGACGTCCTGCGCGGCAGCGAGACCGGTGGCACGCTCCCTCCGTGGCTGCGCGTGTCGGCCGCCATCATCGAGGCGGAGCTCCTGCTGGGCCTCGGCGAACCGGCGCGGGCCCGCAGGGCGCTGGCCGTGATCAGCTCACGCGACTTGTCGGACTCCGCGATCGGAGTCGCGCGGCTCGAGCTGGCGCTTGGGGAGCCGGACGCGGCGCTGCGCGCGATCGCCGGCTTCCTCGCGGACGAGCGCGAGGCGCTCATGCCCGTCAGCCGGACGGAGGCGTGGGCGATCGACGCGATCGCCCGCGACGCGATCCGCGACGAGCCTGGCGCGCTGCGGGCGATCGAGCGGGCGCTCGACCTCGCGGAGCCGCGCGGGTACTGGAACGCGATCCTTCGCCACGGCGCGCCGGTGCAGCTCGCTGCTCCGCCGGCGCATCGCGACCGGGACCGCGCATCGGGCGTTCGCCGGCGATCTCCTGTCCGTGCTCGAGCGCGAGCCCGCCGCCCGGCGCACGAACGGCGACCCGCTGCTCGAACCGCTCAGCGAGCGCGAGCTCGCCGTGCTGCGCTTCCTGCCCACGATGATGTCCAACGCCGAGATCGCGTCCGAGATGTTCGTCTCGGTGAACACGGTCAAGACCCACCTCAAGCACATCTACCGGAAGCTCGACGTGTCCGAGCGGCGCGACGCCGTGCGCCGCGGCCGCGAGCTCCGCCTGCTCAGTCCTGGCCTCGGCGACTCGTGAGGCGGGCCTAGGTTCGCCGGCGGTCGCCTCGTGCACGGACGCGATCGCCTTCTCGCGGCTAACGAAGATCTCGAGCCGGACAACCTTGCCGTCGCGCAGCTTGAAGACGTGCGCGCCGAGTTGGTGGATCTCCACGCCGCTTCCCTTGCCGCGGCCGTGGTAGCGAGCGAGCACGACCACGTGGTCGCCGAGCTCGAGGAAGTCCTCGGCCTCCGCGCGCCAGAACTCCCAGCCGCTGAGCCACGCCTTGAGCCTCGGGTTGGGGTCGCTCGGGTCCTCGTAGACGCCGGCCAGCCCCGGGAACTCGCTGGACCAGCCCACTCCATGCGCTCGTCATAAACGTCAACGCGGTGCGCCAGTTGCCGCGGCCCCAGTCCTCGTAGATGGGCCGGATCAGGTCTACGTTGCGCGAAGCCATGCCCGTCGAGGGATTCTCGATCGGCCCACCGCGTAGCCCAGGCCGGTGACGGCCAGACCGGCGGCGATGTCGAACAGGTAGTGGTTGCCCGTCGCCACCACCGAGAGCGAGACGAGCGGCCCCCACAGCAGCGCGAGCCCCTTGGCCCAGCGCCGCTCCCAGACACGCGCCGAGGGCGCATGCCCACCGCAACCGCGAAGCCCACGTGGAGGCTCGGCACGGCGGCGAGCTGGTTGTAGAAGATCGTCGAGCGCCCGGTGAGCTCCACGGTCGCCTGCTGGCTGACCGTGTCGGCGAGGCCGATGTCGGCGAGCCGCGGCGGCGCGACCGGGAACAGCGCGAAGCCGGGACGGCGATCAGCCAGGTCGCGACCACCGTGTTGCGAAGCTCGCGGTACACCACGGGCGAGCGGCGATCCAGCCATACAACGGGCCCGGGACCACCACCAGCTGCGCGGCCAGGTAGAGGTTGCTGAGAGGCGCCACGACACGACGGGCGCGTCGAGCGCCCTGGACGGAGCCCTCGACGGCCATGCCGGCGTCCTGCTCGAGGTCGAAGATCCAGCGAGCGTGCTCCTTCGCCTCCCCCGAGGTCGCCGACGAAGATCCAGCGCGCGGCCGTGTAGACGAGGTAGGCGACGAGGAACATGCGCAGCTCGACCTGCCAGCGGCGCCGCGGGAGAGGGGCGGTGCGGGCGGTTGCGGCCGCGACGGACATGGCCGCTCAGCGCGTCCCCTCGCTCAGCCGGTGCCTCATGACGTCCGCGAGACGCGACTGGAGGCGCGCGATCTCGCGCCGGTTCGCCTCGCGGCGAGCGCGGCTCCCAGCAGCGGCGAGCCGCTCCTGCTCGGCCACGAGTCTCCTGATCCGAGCCAGTAGCCGTCTTACCTGGGGAGAGCTCGTCATGCCCCGAGAGTGGCAACGTAACGGGCCTCTTCATTGGGGCCTGCCGACCTCCGGAGGTGCGGTTAACCGCACCTCCGCCGACCCCGTACCATGCGCTCAACATGCGGGATGCAGCCTTCGGCTGGCTCGCGCTCGGGGTGGTGCTGCACCTGGCGAACCAGGTGGCGCGCGGGCGCGGCTGGTGCGCCACGATCCGCCTCGCCCGTCCGGGCGCCCCGCCGCTCTGCGCCCGCGACGCGGTGGCCGCCTGGGTGGCGGGCGCGGGCATGGGCGGCATCCTCTCGGCACGCGGGGGCGACGCGGTGCGGCTCGTGCTGCTGCGCCACCGGCTTCCCGACGAGGGCTTCCCGCTGCTGGCGGGCACGCTCGTCGCCGAGGCGGCGGGCGAGACGGCGCTCGGGATCCTCTTCCTGGCCGTTCTGCTCGCCGGCGGGCTGGACGCCTCACCGGTGCTGGGGGCTCCGCCGGCGGTCTGGATCGTCCCCGCCGGACTGGTGGCGATCGCGGCGATTCTCGTGTTCCGGTGGCGCTCGAGTGCCTTCCGGCGGCTCGCCGCCGGAGTCGCGCGCGGCTGCTCCGCGCTGCGTGACCCGCGTGCGTACGCGCGCGCGGTCACGCCGTGGCAGCTGGCCAGCCGCCTGCTGCGCGCGGCGTCGCTCGCCTGCTTCCTCGTGGCCTTCGGACTGCCCGCCACGGCCGCGGCCATCGGGCTCGTGATGCTCGCCCAGGGCGGCGGCCGCCTGCTGCCGTTCGCGCCCGCGTCCGCGGCCGCCACGATCGCCGTGCTCGTGGCCGGCTTCCACGGCGCCACCGGCACGGAGGTCGATATCGCCACCGTCACCGCCCTCGTGCTGGGGATGAGCACCCTGCTCACCGCCGTAGGAGTCGCACTCGCTGCGGGAATCGCCGTCTGGATCTACGGCGGCTCCCTCGAGGCGGCGTGGAGCGCGTTGCGCCGCCATGGACGTCCGCCGCGGGGCGCGCTGGACGCCGTCCGTTCGACACTGCCGCAGTCCGTCGCGAGGGCGAGCCGGTCGCGCGACGCTCCTGGAGCAGTCCGCTCGCAGCTTCGCGAGAGTGGTGCTCATGGCTAGGCGGCCTCCTGGTAGGCGAGGTCGGTGTCCGTCTCGGTGGCGGGATCGGGTGTTTCGGCCAGCTCGGCCGCCGGCTGCGAGCGCAGCACCTGGACGGCCACCGCGAGCGCGACGGTGAGCGCGGCGACCCCGATCAGGTAGGCGAGATGGAAGCCCGAGTTGAGCGCGCTCGCGACCGTCTCGCCGTCCGCGCGCAGCGACTCGGTGCGGTCACTCGCCAGGGTGGCGAGCACCGCGAGCCCCGAGCGCGCCACCCACCTGGGCGGAGGTGTTCACGAGCCCGGATGCGAGCCCCGAGTCGCTCGGCGTGGCACCCGACATCGCGAGCGTCATCAGCGACGGGAAGGCGAGACCGGCGCCGAGGCCGAGCAGGAGCGTCGAGGGCAGGATGTCCAGCGCGTAGTCGGCGTTCACCGGCGTGCGCGCGAACAGCAGGAGCCCGACGCCCATGATCGCGACCGCGGGGACGAGCGTCGCCTTCGGCCCGTAGCGCAGGTTGAGCCGCGCCGAGACGCCGAACGACATCGCGCCCATGACGATCGTGGTCGGCAGGAAGGCGAGGCCGACCTCGAGCGGGTCGTAGCCGAGGATCCGCTGCATGTAGAGCGCGCCGAGGAAGAACATCCCATAGAGGCCGACGACCATGAGCGCCTGGACGGCGTTCGCGCCGGTCACGTTGCGTGACCTGAACAGGCGCAGCGGCATCAACGGGGTGGCAACGCGTGCCTGGCGCGCCACGAACGCGATGAGCAGCGCCAGCGAGACGGCGCCGAGCCCGGTGGTCTGGGCGGAGCCCCAGCCCTGCTCCCCGGCGTCGACGATCGCGTAGACCAGCAGCATCAGGCCGCCGGTGAGCAGCACGGCGCCGGGCAGGTCGGCCCCCTGCTTGAGGCCGATGCCGGGCCGGTCCTCCACCACGCGCAGCGCGTAGACGCCGGTCGCGACGCCGATCGGCAGATTCACGAAGAAGATCCAGTGCCAGTTCAGAGCCTCGGTGAGCACGCCGCCGAGAAGCAGCCCGACCGACCCGCCCGCGACCGCCGTGAACGTGTACACGCCGATCGCCCTCGCCTGCTCCCGCGGCTCCGGGAACATCGTCACGACCATCCCGAGAATCACGGCCGAGGTGAGCGCGCCGCCGACCCCCTGCACGAAGCGGGCGCCGACCAGCACGCCCTGGCTCTGTGCGATCGCGCACAGAAGCGATGCGCTGGTGAACACGGCGAGCCCGGCGAGGAACACCCGGCGCTGGCCGACGAGGTCGCCGAGCCGGCCGGCGAGCAGCAGCAGGCCGCCGAAAGCGATCAGGTAGGCGTTGACCACCCAGGCCAGATTGCTCTGCGAGAAGCCGAGGTCATCTTGAATGGATGGGAGAGCGACGTTCACGATGGTCGCGTCGAGGACGATCATCAGCATCCCGACGCAGAGGACGTACAGGGCGATCCAGCGTTGACGGTCATCGGTCATTGGCCGAACGTAGGCACGCCGCGGCGGGGTGACCTCGGGGAGGTCCCTGAACTTGGGTCCCTGACTACCCTGACGCCGCCGAGCCGTCCAGTACGCCGTCCAGCTCGCCGCGGCCCGAGATGGCGAGCTTCGCGTAGACGTGGCCGAGGTGGGTCTCGACCGTCTTGCGCGTCACGAACAGTGCCTGGGCGATCTCGGGATTGCTGAGGCCCTGCGCGGCGAGCTCCGCCACGCGCAGCTCGGAGGCGGTCAGCTGCTCGACGCCCGCGGCGTCGGGATCGCTCGACCGGCCGCCGGCCGCGCGCAGCTCGGTCCGCGCCCGCTCCGCCAGCGCGCGTGCTCCCAGCCGCTCGGCGGCGCGCAGCCCGGGTTCGAGGGCGCGCTGGGCGTCCGCACGCCGGTTCGCGCGGCGCAGCGCCGCGCCGAGGTCGGTGAGCGCGCGCGCGTGCTCCAGCCGCGCTGGCGAGCGCTCCAGCGTGTCGACGGCATCGCGCAGGCGCGGGATGGCGGCCTCGCCGCCCTCGACGAGCGCGCCCGCGCGCAGCGCGACGCCGATCCCGGTGGCGGCGCCCCACTGGCGGGCTCGCTCGAGGTCGTCCGCCGCCGTGCGCCGCGCCGCCTCCCGCTCACCGAGAGCTGCCAGGGCCAGGGCGGCGTGCGAGCGCCAGCGCGATGCGAGCGGATTGGCTCCGCCCCAGCTCTCGTCGAGCCGCCCGAACTCGACGAGCCCGTCGAGCCCCTCGCTCGTCCGGCCCTGGGCGAGGTGCAGGAGCGCGACGGCCTCGATGAGGAAGTTGTTCGTCAAGCCGGGCCTGATCCGCTCGTCAACGCCGCTCTCGCGAAGCTCGCGCTCGGCGGCATCGAGCTCCCCGATCTCGATCAGCGCCCGGACCAGGAGACCGAGCGCGAACGGGACGCCCAGCGGGATGCGATGCGACCTCAGGAGCTCGAGTCCGGTGCGCGCGTCGCACTCTGCCCTGGCGACGTCGCCCCTGCGCAGCGCCACCCACCCGCGTCGATCGGTGACGAACGCCACGGCCGGTATCGACCCGCGGGCGCGTGCCTCGGCCAGCGCCGTCTCGACCGCCGCCTCGGCCACGTCCAGCGACTCGGTTGCGAGCAGTCCGACCACGACGTCGTAGAACGGTCCGGCGATGTCGAGCTGAAGGTCGCGGAGCAGACCGCCCTCCGCCAGCGCGCCCTCCAGGTAGCGCGCGGCGTCGGCCTCCGACGGGCTGGCCCGCGCGTGCTCGTAGGCGCGACTGGCCAGCAGGAGACGCTCGCCGCGCGTTCGCCCCGTGAGCTCGCCGTGGCGCTCGAGCCGCCTGGCGGCCGGCGCTCGCGTGCCGACACTCGCCTGCTGAGCGTGCGACGCGAGCTCCGCCTCGAGCGTCAGCGCCAGCTCGGGCTCGTCCGGGTGGAGCCTGTCGATCGTGGATTCGAGTGCCCGGACAGCGTCGTCCGAGTTGCCCGAGATGCTGAGCGCCAGGGCGAGCTGGCGCGTCGCGACGGCGAGCAGCTCCGGCTCGTCGATCGCCTCGACCGCGGCCGACAGGTGCTCGAGCGCCTCCGGGGTGCCGAGGCGCAGCTCGGCGCCGCCCAGCTCGAGGAGCACCGCGACCCGCTTGTCGTCGGGGGGCGGCTCAGCCATTGCGCGCCGGAGCCAGGCGACGGCCGCACCGGGAGCGCCGCGGAGGAGCGCGTCCGTGGCGACCTGCCGGAGCAGCGCGACCCGCGCCGGGTCGCCGACCGGGTCCGCGGCCACGACCTGTGCGGCCACCCGCTGCGCCGGCGCGCCCATTGCGGCGAGGACGTCCGCGGCGCGGGCGTGGGCGAGGGCGCGGGCGCGCGTGCCCATGTCCTCGCGCACCGCGGCGCGCACGATGGCGTGCGCGAACTCGAGCGTCTCGCCGCGTTGCAGGATTCCGAGCGTGGCGAGGAGGTCGGCGGCCTCAACCGCCTCCGAGGTTGAGATCTCGGCTACCGCCGCGGCCTCGGCGAGGCTGGCGTTGTCGCCGAGCACCGCGATCGCGCGCACCAGCGCGGTCGCCTCGGGCGGCTTCCCGGACAGCCTCAGCAGCACCGCGCGCGCCACGGACGCAGGCCCGATCGCCCGCACGCGATCCGCCTCACCCGCGTCGGTGTCGTAGCCGCGATCGGCCGCCTCTCGGAGCAGCTCCTCGAGGAAGAACGGGTTCCCGCCGGTCGCCTCGCGGCACGCGGCGGCGAACTCAGGGGCGACGCCGGTCCCGAGCCGCAGCTCGCACAGGTACGCGGTTGCCTCGGTGCTGAGCGGCCCCGGGCGGACGAGCGTCGTCTCCGGCGCCTCGGCCAGCCGCGCCAGGCCGGCCACGTCGCCCTCTCCCGGCCGCGTCGTCGCGAAGACGGCCACGCACAACCCGTCGACGCGCGGACCCAGGTAGCTCAGCAGCCTCAGCGACTCGGCGTCAGACCAGTGCAGGTCGTCAACGAACAGGGCCACGGGCCCGGCCGCCGCCAGGTTGTTGATCAGCCAGTAGAGCCCGTGCAGCATCGCGAACGCGTGGTCGCGGGACGGCGTGGCCGCGCTCGGGGGACCGCTGGGCGCGAACAGGGAGCGTGCGAACGACGCCGCGCCGTCGAAGAGCTCGTCGCGCTCGGCCTCGGTGGCGTCGGCCACGACCGGCTCGAGCAGCTGGCGGACGAGGCCGTACGCGAAGTCGCGCTCCAGGTCGCTCGCCCGCGCGCGCAGGCATTGGAATCCCGCCTCGTCAGCGAGCTGCAATGCGGCATTCAGGAGACTCGTCTTGCCGAGCCCGGCGGGCGCCTCCACGAGCACCATGCGCCCGCGGCGCTCTTCCGCATCCGCGAGGGCGCCACGCAGCTCATCCAGCTCGCGGTCGCGCTCCAGGAGTATGGCGGTGGCTTCGATCGTCATCGACAAGGTTGGCAAAACTGAGACCGGAGCCGGCACGGAAACTCATCGTCGCGCGCGAAGGTCCGGTGTTGAGACCTTTGCGCAACGTTCAAGCTTCGTCGACCGGTATCCGAAACGGCCCTCTATGAACCGGCGTCTGGTGTTGGCGGGGGTTACGTTTGGCCTGCTCTTCGGCGGAACCGCTGAGGCTTCCGCCCGCACCGTCTGGCTGGGCGGTCACGTGCTCGCCCCGCCCGCGTCCGCGGGACCCTCGGTGAGCGTTCCGGTCCTGCTCACGAACAGGGCCGAGCGCCGCGCCCGCGTCGGCACTCCGCTCGTGCGGCTGCTCATGAGGCGGCGCGCGGGCGTGCGCGCGCCGAGTGCCACCGGCACCGGCACCGTTCGCATCAGCCCCGGCGGCCTGCGCGCCGGCGACCGCTTCGCAGTACGCGTGCGGCTGCGCCCGGCCGTGCTCCGCCGCGCGCGGCGCCAGCGCGTGCCCCTGCTCCGGGGGCAGGCCCTGAGGGTCACTGCGCGGGCGTCGGCCCTGTCGCCCGAGGAGCTCACACGGCTGGTGCTCCAGCTGCAGGCTCAGCTGGAGGCGCTCTCGCGCCGGATGGACGAGCTGGCCGCGAGGCAGGCAACCGACATCGCCGCGCTCCGCGACGAGCTGAGCGCGCTCGCCGCGCGCGTCGGCTCGCTCGAAACCGGCCTGGCTGCGCTCACGGCGTCGCTGCAGGACCTCGACGACGCCCTCACCGCGCGCATCGACGCCCTCGACGCGACCGCCCAGGACCTCGTGGATCGGCTTACGGCCGTGGAGACCACCGTGGACGACCTGCTCGGGACGCTCGGCGGCCTGCAGGGCACCGTCGGCGGCCTCGCCACGGACGTCTCGGGGCTCGAGACGGAGATGACCGATGTCGCCGCCGACGTGGCAGGGCTCGACGGAACGGTGTCCGGGCTCGCCGACCGGGTCACGGACGCGGAGACCGCGCTCGCCGACCTCCCGGGCCTCCTCGCGGACGTCGGTGCGCTCGAGACGGGCCTGAGCTCGCTCGACACGCGGGTGGATGACGTCGAGGACGGGCTCGACGGCCTCACGACGGGCCTTGGCGCGCTCGACGGCACCGTGGCGGGCCTCGGCTCGGATGTCGGCGCGCTCCAGGCACAGGTCGGGCAGCAGGAGCTCGATATCGACTCGCTCGAGAGCGGCACCGCCGCCCTCGGCGGCACGGTGGCCGGGCTCGAGTCGGATCTGAGCGGCCTGGAGGGCGACGTGAGTGCGCTCCAGGGGCAGGTGGGAGCCCTCGGCCTGGACCTGGCCGGCCTCCAGAGCGACGTGCTCGGCCTGTGCGGGATCCTGCCCGCGGCGTGCGCGTGAGTGGCGTAATCCGTCCAAGCGCGCGCCTCCCGGCTGGGGTCACAGGGCAGCGCGCCCGATGATTCATCTAGTGAAGTGCGGCTTCGCCAAGCCGGTGCGGGACCGGCTCCGCTTCGCGGGAACACTGTGCATGGCACTCGGCGTGCTCGCCGTGGCGAGCCCGGCCGCCTCTGCCCAGCTCTCGGAGCTCACCGGACCGGTGAAGCTGCCCGTGGACGACGGCGCCGTCGGCGGCGTCCTCCCGGACGGCCCGGTCAAGGACGTGGTCGACGAGGTCGTGAATAGTGAGCTGCCCGGACCCGTGGAGCAGGTCGTCGACGAGTCGCCGGTCGCGCCGGTGCGCGACGAGGTGCGGCGGATCGTCTCCGGGGGTGGAGAAAACGGGGGCGGCGGAAACGGCGGCGGTGGAAACGGCGGCGGGAGCGGCAGCACAGGCTCCGGCAGCGGCAGCGGCACCGGCGCCGGGACCGGCACCGGCACGGGCTCGAATGGGACGAGCGGGTCGGGGACGACCGGCTCGGGCGAGACGCCGAACCGCGGCTCACGGGGCTCGGACGGGCCCCGGTCGGGCGGCGGGCGCAGCGGCGACAGCGGGGCGCGGGCGGGTGACCGCGCGGCGAGCCGTCGTGCGGCCTCCGAGGCCCGGGACCCCGGCGGTACGCGCAGCCGCTCGTCAACCCGGCGGCGCCGCGACGCGGAGGGCGCACGGGACGAGGGCGGAAGCGCCGCGGCAAGGACGATCGAGACGATCGTTCACGCGGTCCCGACCCCGATCTGGATCGCCCTCGGAGTGCTCTTCCTCGTGGCACTTGCGCTTGGCGCGCGGACCTTCGTGGAGCGGCGGCGCGCGCGTGCGCTCGCGCGTGAACGCCAGCAGCTGCTGCACGACGTGGACGCCCTGGAGCGCGCTCTCCTGCCCGCCGTGCCGGAACAGGTCGGAGCGCTCGGGACATCCGTCGCGTATCGCTCCTGTGACGGCCCTGCCGCAGGCGGCGACTTCTACGACGCCTTCGAGCTCTCGCGCGGCCGCGCCGCGGTCATGATCGGCGACGTGTCGGGGCACGGCCCCGAGGCGCTCGAGAGCACAAACTCCGTCCGCTCCCAGCTGCACGGGCTCCTCGACGCGGGGATCTCTCCACGCACCGCGATCGCGATGGTGGGAGAGCGCGCGCCCGTGCAGCTGGCGGGGCGGTTCACAACCGTGGTCGTGGCCGTGCACGACCCCGCGGCCGGCACGCTGACGTACGCCACGGCCGGGCATCCTCCGCCGATCATCATCGGCCCAGGGGCCGAGGACCTGCTCGGCACGGGCGCCTCGCCGCCGATCGGAGTTGGCCTCCGGACCGGCGTGCGCGAGACCACCGTGGCGCTCCCGCCCGGCTCCGTCGCCTGCCTCTACACCGACGGCCTCGTCGAGGCCCGGGCGGGCGACGGCATGCTCGGCCGCGGGCGTCTCGAGGCGATGGTCGCCGAGCTCGAGCCGGACGACGAGGCGCTCGCGCTGCTCGAGCGCGTGGTCGCCGAGGCGGACGACGCCACCGACGACATGGCCGTGTGCCTGCTGCGGCCGCTCGCCGGCGCCCCGGAGCTCGCACCCCGCATCGAGGTGCTCGAGCTGGACGCCGAGGATCTGGACAGCGGCTTCGCGCGCCGCTTCCTCGATGCCTGCGGGGTTCCCGACGGGCACGCGGCGCTCGCGATCGACGAGGCACGAGCCGCGGTGGAGGCCCAGGGGCGGGCGCTACTCGAGGTCACGGTCGCCGAGGGCCGCGGCAGCGCCAGCGTGACGGCGCAAGACACCGCGGCCCCGCCGGCAGCCGTCTAGCCGAACGTGAACGCGTAGGCCTCGGTCCCCGGTCCGAGCGTCAGCGTCAGCAGATGGTCGCCCGCCCGCGGTAGACGCACGAGCTCGTAGAGACGGTGCTCGGTGACCGTCAGCGTTCGGCGCCGCCTGCCGTCGAGCGCGACCCGCACGCTCCCCGGCCGCGCGCCGGCCCCCAATACGAGGAAGACCCTGCTCGCGTGAAAGCGCAGGTTGAGGCGAGCGCCGGCGCCCGCCGCGGTCGCGTGCGAGGGATCGATGCGCCAGCGGCCCTCGTAGGCAAGGTGATGGGGAGGCAGCGCGCTCACCGCGCGCCTCGGCAGCTCGAAGTCGCGGGCGCCGGGCTCGATCGCGCCGTTCAGGAATCGCTGGGCGCGCTCTGAGCCGAGGTACGACTCGGGCGTCGCCACGCCGACCGGGGTATCGGCACGCGCGCCGGAGCGGCGTCCGAGGTGCTCCTCGCCCGCCTCTGAGAGCAGCGTCCGGATCGCGTGCTCCGTCTCGTCGTACTCGCCCTCGCCGAAGTGCACGTAGCGCACGCGGCCGCGCGCGTCGATCAGGTACTTGGCAGGCCAGTACTGGTTGCCGTAGGCCCTCCAGGTGGCGAAGTCGTTGTCCTGCGCCACCGCGTAGCGGAGCCCGTTGCGCCCGATGGCGCGCTCCACGTTGCCGGCGTCGCGCTCGAAGGGAAACTCGGGCGCGTGGAGCCCGACGATCGTCAGGCCCTCGCCTCTGTAGCGGTCGTCCCAGGCCTTCAGCGCCGGCAGCGTGCGGATGCAGTTGATGCAGGAGTAGGTCCAGAAATCGAGCAGCACCACGCGGCCGCGCAGCGACCGCAGCGTGAGCGGCCGGCCGTTGTCGGTGTTGAACCAGCGCCCGGTGCCCTGGAGCTCGGGCGCCCTGCCCAGCACCGGGAGCCGCTTCGCGCCGCCCGTGGCGGCCCGCTCATCCGAGCCGGCAGTGGTCGCGGCCTCAGCGATCGTGCCGCCGGGTCCGCCGCGCAGGTTCGCCAGGCGGTCTCGCGTCGATCCGGTCTCCTCGAGCTCCTTCGACGGGTTCACGAGCCACGCCGGCAGGCTCGCCGCGATCTCGTTCTCGAAGCGGATGTCGAGCTCGGCCGCCATGAGGAGCGCCACGCCGACCATCACGACGCCCATGCCCTGCTGGAAGGCGACGCTGCGCCGAGCGAGCGGGGCGGTGAGCCGGCGGCCGCCCAGCATGAGCCCGTAGAGGACGAGGCCGCTGCCGGCGCTGTATGCGAGCGCCACGGCGAGGCGCTCGCCCGTGAGCTCCTGCGACGCCGAGACGGTGATCACCCCGGCCAGGATCGGCCCCGCGCAGGGCGCGTAGACGAGCCCGAGGCTCAGGCCGAGCAGGACGCCCGAGCCGAAGCCCTCGCCGCGCGCCCTGACCGGCGCGCGCGGCGCGAGGCGGGCGAGCCACGCCTCGACCCGCGCCGCGGCTGCCGGCACGATCAGCACCACTCCCGCCGCTCCGAGCACCACGATGGCGAGCGTCCTGAACGACCCGTCCGGCAGCCCGAGCGCCGAGAGGACGTACACGAGCGCGACCGTGGCGAACGTGAACGACGCGACCAGGCCCGTTACGACCCCGAGCGGCCTCCGCCGCCCACCCGTCGCCCCCGCCGCGAGCGCAACCGGGAGGACCGGCAGCACGCACGGAGACACGGCCGTCGCCGCGCCGGCCACGAAGCCGAACAGCACGAGAAGCGCCACGCCGCCGAAGCATGGCAGCGCGTCAGGCGGCCGCGCGCGACCCCGCGAACGCCGCCGGCTCCACCCTTGCGACGAGGAAGGGATCGAAGGCGCCGTCCGCCGGGCCGAGCCCGATGGCGGCTCCCGACGTGACAGCGCCGGCGACGGCCACGATCCGGCTCGCAAGCGGGATCTGCTCCCCGGCAAGGCCGTCGGGGTAGCCGGATCCGTCCCAGCGCTCGTGGCAGTGGCGCACGATCAGGGCGATCGCTTCGAGCCCGGGGATGCGTGCCACCATCTCGGCTCCCCACAGCGGCTGGAGCCGCAGCAGCTCGCGCTCGGAGCTGGTGAGCTCGCCCGTCAGCCGCCGGACGCGCGACGGCGCCCGCAGCCGGCTCACGTCATGAAGCCGTGCCGCCAGGTCGAGCTCGATGAGGTCCGGCCCGCCCAGCCCCAGGTCGTGCGCGAGCGAGCGCGCCAGCCTCGCGACCTCCCCCGCCCGCACGTCCGCGCCGGCCTCGCTCCGCTCCACGGTCGCGAGCAGCGCGTCGATCTCCGCCTGCGGATCCGCTGCGGAGAGCTGCCGCCGGTCGGTGTGGGACAGCACGCGGCCGGCCAGCTCCGCGAGCTCGCCGAGCGGGCCGAGCTGGGTCAGGCCGGGCCCATGGCCCTCACGGCGGTGGATCACGCTCACCGCTCCCTGCATCCGCCCGCCGAACCAGACCGGCGCGATCGCCGCGCTGCTGACGGGCTCGGCACCGCCCTGCTCGCCCTGCCATGCGGGCCAGAGCTCGCCGGGAATCGCGATCGGCCGTCCGCAGGCGAGCGCGGCCACCATCGGATCCCAGTCGATCGTCAGCCGGCGCCCGATCAGGTCCGGATCGACGCCCGCGGCCTGCATGAGCACGAGCGCCTCTCCGCGCGCACGCCGGTCGTGGGCGAACACGCAGACCTCGTCGGCGTCGAAGATCGTGGAGGCGTGGAGCACGAGCCGCTCCAGCACGATGCCGAGGTAGCCCGATCCGCGAAGCTCGGACACCGACCCGCCCGCCGGCTGCCGCGCCTCTTGCACGGCGCGTCGCATCAGTGCGTCCGAGTGGCTCGAGGCCCGCAACAGGGGCAGCAGCACGAAGGCGCGTGAGGACGGACAGGCCCGTCCAGATCGCGATCGCGGCCAGCACGAAAGCGGCCGCGCTCATCCGCGTACCCCAGGTCCACCGAGGCCCCCGCCCGTCGGCACGGCAGAGATATCCCCCATACGGGCGGGGCACTAAACCACTCAGGGAATTTCATATACCCTAGACCGGTGAAGGTGCGGCGAAGCTGCGCACGCACCCTCCGCCGCGTCGTCCATGCGCTGGATTGGACGGCGAACTTGACCGTGAGGCCAAGCGCCGCAAGAAAGCGGAGGCGCGCACGTTCCAGGGTCCCATGCGCGCGCGCCTCCTTCTCCTCCCCGCCCTGCTGATCCTCTTCGCCGTGATGCCCGCTGGCGCGGGCGCCGCTCCGGTGCCCGAGGGCGCCGAGTGGACCGAGGCCACCTTCCCCTCGTCCGATGGAGTGACCCTGCATGCGGACATCCTGCGCCCGAAGGGCCTTGCGCCGACCGCGAAGACGCCCGTGATCCTCTCGATCGGCCCGTACTTCAATCATTCGGGACAGACCGGCCCGGCGGGACCGGTCGAGGGCACCTCATACGACCCCCTCGGCCCCTCCGAGGGGCCGTCCGAGCGCTTCCTCGACTTCGTCGAGGGCGCCAAGCTGATGCAGCGCGGCTACACGTTCGTGATGGTGGACCTGCGCGGCTTCGGCGGCTCCAGCGGCTGCCTCGACTGGACGGGTCCGGGCGAGCAGGCCGACGTGGTCAACGCGGTCAAGTGGGCGGCCTCACAGCCCTGGTCGACCGGCAAGGTCGGGATGTACGGCAAGTCGTATGACGGCGTGACCGGCCTGATCGGCGTGAATCACCGCCCGGCGGGATTGGCGGCCGTGGTGTCGCAGGAGCCTGTCTACGACCTCTACCGCTACCTGTACGGCGACGGCATCCGGCGGCTGAACTCGTTCCTGACACCCGCGTTGTACGACCTGATCGACCTGACGCCCGGGCCGGCGCTCGACGACCCGAGCTACAACGCGAACGGCATGAACGACACCCAGCGCCCGGGCTGCCCGGTGCTGAACCTGGCCGACCAGGGCGGGAACGACGACCACTACTCGGCGTACTGGCGCCAGCGCAACCTGATCCCGGGCGCGGCGGGCTCGAACGTGCCGCTGTTCCTGACCCAGGGCCTGACCGAGAACAACACGGTCGCCGACGGCACCGCGCAGTACATGAAGAACCACACGGGCTACGAGCGCGCCTGGCTCGGCCCGTGGGAGCACGTGCGCGGGAACGAGCGCGACGAGAGCGGCCGGCTGAAGATGGGCCGCGCGGGCTTCTTCGACGAGGTCATGCGCTTCTACGACCGCTTCCTCAAGGGCACGACCCCGACGGTGCAGGACCCGCCCGTGGCCGTGCAGACGAACGACGGGAAGTGGCGCGCCGAGGACGTGTGGCCGCCCGCGGACGCCAAGGGCTTCACGAGCAAGCTCCGCGCCGGCAGCTACACGGACGACGGCTCGGGGTCGGCGACCGGCTCCAGCGACACCGAGGGCGTCTGGACGATCTCACCGCGCCTGCCGCACGCCGCCCATCTCGCGGGCTCCGGTCGCGCAGTCATCGACGTGGCGACGACGCGGCCGAACGCCAACCTCGTGGTCGACGTCTACGACCTCGACGAGTTCGGCATCGGACCGCTCATCACGCGCCAGGGCTTCCTGGCACGCTCGAGCGGCGAGAAGACGCTCGACCTGTGGTCGGCCGACTGGAAGATCCCGGCGGGGCACCGGATCGCCGTGCGCGTGACCGACGCGAACGAGGACTGGTGGATCCACATGCCGCTGTTCGACACGGTCGAGGTGGTGGGCGGCTCGGTGGCGCTGCCGTTCCTCACCTACGAGCGGACCGGCACGATCCAGGGCCAGCCCGGGACGCAGCTCGAGGGCTACATGAACGAGACGATCACCGTGCCACCGGAGACCGTGCGCGACTCGGTGAGCAGCTCGTTCAACTTGCCGCCGAAGCAGCAGCAGAGGCCGTAGCGGGGCGGGTCCGCCGGCGCCTGCGCGCGATCGCGGGCAGGCGCCGCGGCCCACGGCCTTCTGCACGGCGCGCCTCGGCGGCGTGCCGGAGCAGCTCCTCGTTCTTCGCCTGGCCTGCCATCTGGGTGATCGTTCCGGTCATCTGGGCTCCCCCTGTGGGTGGTTGATCGATGACTCGAAGCATCGGCCTAAGCCGTCCCCCGCACATCGGGCAGATGCCCATGTTCCGGCTCCGCGGCGTCCCATGGTTTGGCGCCTGATGCTTAGCCGGGCGCGCGCCGAGGCTTAGGGCTGGCATCCTCTCGCCGGATGGCGGTGCTGGTCAGCCCCGTGCTCGTCGGGAGGCGCGCTGAGCTCGAACTACTCGTTGCCGCGTGCGAACGTGCGGCCGCGGGCGAGCCGGCGATCGTGTTCGTGGGCGGCGAGGCCGGCGTCGGGAAGACGCGGCTGGTCGAGGAGGTCGCAGCCCGCGCCGACGGCCTCGGCGCCCGGGTGCTGACCGGCGCCTGCGTCGAGCTCGGCGGCGAGGGGCTCCCCTTCGCGCCGCTCGTGGACATCCTGCGCGCGCTGGCGCGATCGCTGCCGCCGGAAGAGCTCGACGCGGTGCTCGGACCTGCGCGCCGGGAGCTGGCACGCCTCCTGCCCGAGCTCGATCCCCAGCGCCGCCGACGGCCGCGTCCGACGCGAGCCAGGCGTCGCGCCTCTTCGAGCTGGTGCTGGGCGTGCTCGCTCGGCTTGCCGCGGAGCGTCCGCTCGTGCTCGTCGTCGAGGACCTGCACTGGGCCGATCGCTCGACGGTCGACCTGACCGCGTTTCTCGTGCGAACGCTGCGCGACCTGCCCGTGGCCATGGTCGGGACCTACCGTTCGGACGAGCTCCACCGGCGCCACCCGCTGCGCCCTCTGCTCACATCGCTCGAGCGGGTGCGGATGGTGGAGCGACTGGAGCTTCCGCGCTTCACCCGGAGCGAGGTCGCGGAGCAGCTGGAGGCGATCCTCGCCGGGCCCGCCGAAGCGACCCTGATCGACGAGGTGTTCGAGCGCTCGGAGGGCAACGCGTTCCTGGTCGAGGAGACGCTCGGGATCGCGCGCACCGGCGCGAATGGCGAGCGCCTCCCGCCCTCGCTGGCCGACGTGCTGCTCGCGCGCGTGGAGCGCATGGATGATTCGGTACAGCACGTGCTCCGGGTCGTGGCGAGCGCCGGGAGCCGAGTGTCGGAGCCGCTGCTCTCGGCCGTGGCGGGCGTTCCGGAGCCCGCCCTCCTTGAGGCGCTCCGCGAGGCGGTCGAGCATCACCTGCTGGTCGTCGACGAGAGCGGCTACGCGTTCCGCCACACGCTGATGCGCGACGCCGTCTACTACGACATGCTGCCCGGGGAGCGAACCGGGCTGCACCGCGCCTACGGCGACGCGGTCGAGGCCGATCCGTCGCTGGCGGGCGACGAGGGCTCAGCGGCCGCCGCCCTCGCGCATCACTCCTACGCGGCACACGACCTCCCGCGCGCCCTGGGCGCGGCGGTGAAGGCGGCGCGGCACGCCACCAGCGCCTACGCGCCCGCGGATGCCGAGCGCCACCTCGAGCGCGCGCTCGAGGTCTGGCCGCAGGTGCCGGATGCCACCGAGCGCGCCGGCATGGACCGGCTCGGGCTGATCGAGCTCGCCGTCGACGCCGCGCTCTCGTCGGGCGAAGAGAGCCGTGCGCTCGCCCTTGTCGAGGACGTGCTCCCGAGCATCGACCGCGACGCCCAGCCCGCGCGCGCCGCGCTGCTTCTGGCCCGGCAGTCCGAGGCGCTCCGCTGGCTCGGCCGCGGCGACGGGATCGCCGAGCTCGAGGAGGCCGTCCGGCTGCTGCCCGCCGAGCCCGTCGCGCCGGAGCTCGCCGAGCTGCTCGCCATGCTCGGCTCGGCGAAGCTCCTCAACGCCGAAATGGCCGAGGCGGCCGAGATCGCGCGGCGCGCCGTCGATGCCGCACGGGCGGTGGGTGACTCCCGGCGAGAGGCGAGCGCGCTGATCTCCCTGGGTGGGGCGCTCGGCTATCTGGGTCAGACCGAGCAGGGTCTAGCGATCCTGAGGCAGGGCCTGGAGGTCGCCAGGCGCGTCGAGGACCACGGCGCGGCGGCGCGTGCCTACACCAACCTCTCCGACGCGCTCGAGTCGGCCGGCCGGCATGAGGAGGCGATCGAGGTCGCCACGGAGGGCCTCGAATTCGCTCAGCGGATGGGCGTGGCGGGCAGATGGGGCATGTTGCTCGCCTTCAACGCTGCCGAGCCGTTGACGGCACTGGGCCGCTGGGAGGAAGCTGAGGAGTTGCTGGCCAGGTCCGCGGAGAGCAATCCGCCGAGCGAGCGCTCGCTCGGCCTGTATCAGCTGCGCGCTCGGATCGCTCTGGCGCGCGGGCTCCAGGACGACGCCGTTCGCCAGCTCCATGTGATCCAGGGCGTGGCCGGCGCAGAGCTCGACTTTCAGACGGCGGGCGACCAGGCGCTGCTGGAGGTCGAGGTTCTCCACGCGAGCCGGGACCTGGACGGCGCCCGCGCGACCGTTGGCCGCGCGCTCGCCAACGACGCCGCCGCTCAGATCGGCCGGGTGGCCTGGCCGCTGGTCTGGCTGGGCATGCGGGTCGAGGCCGATCGGGCCGCGATCGCACGCGACCGCCGCGAAGCGGAGGATCCCGAGGCGAGCGAATGGGCCGAGGAGCTGGCCCGGATCGCGGCCGGACTGCCGGCGCCGAGCCTCAGGACCCAGGGGTACGCCGCGCTCTTCGACGCGGAGCGGGTACGGCTGGCCGGCGAGCCGGGCGGCGACGCCTGGCGCGCCGCCGAGGCGGCGTGGCGCACGGCCGGCGAGCCGCAGCCGCTCGCATACACCCTGCTTCGCGTGGCCGAGGCCGAGCTGGACGCCGGCGACCGCGAGGCCGCGGCGGCGGCGATCGCCGAAGCCGCCGAGGTCGCCCGCGGCATCGGCGCCGAGCCGCTCGCGAACGAGGCCACGACGCTCGCCCAGCGTGCCCGGCTCTCGCTCGAGACGGAGCCGAGCGAGGAGGCCGCCTCGGTCGAGCCCAACCCGTTCGGGCTCACGGACCGTGAGCTCGAGGTCCTCCGGCTCCTCGCCGCAGGCCAGACCAACCCCGAGATCGGCGGCACGCTCTACATGAGCCCGAAGACGGCCAGCGCGCACGTCTCCCGCATCCTGTCGAAGCTCGGCGTCTCCGGCCGCGTGGAGGCTGCCGCCGTCGCGCACCGGCTGGGCCTGTCCGGCGATGTCGAGGCGCCTAGAGCCCGTCCGGATGGGTGACCGCGAAGCCGTCGGAGGAGCGTTCCTCCATCGTCCAGCGCGAGCCGGTCCGGGAACGGGCGCTCGTGTCGAAGCGCATCCCTGCCACGACCATGTAGACGTGGTCGCGGTTGGCGTAGATGGTGATCCAGCGTCCCAGGCCGGGCGACCCCCACCGGGCAAAGTCGCCTGAGACGAGCGAGGCGCCGAGCAGGTCGGCGCCGTGGAGCGCGTAGGACACCGATCCCGAGCAGTCGTAGCCCGTGTCGTCCCAGCGCCCGTGTCCTCCGCCCCACTTGTACGGCGTCTTGGCGATCGCGTTGCCCGCCGCGATCACGTCCTTCACGACCTGCGGCGCCGAGGCGGGCGGCACGGCGAAGCCGTCGTCCGTCACGCTCCCGCTCGCGCCCGGCACCACCTTCTCCGGCGGCGGCGGCTTGATATAGGCGGCCCCGCCGGCGCCGTAGACCCTGACCGCGCGCCGAATCGCGCGCTGCTCGCGCGCGGTCGCCAGTCCGTCCGCGCTCAGCTCGAGCTCGCGCTCAGTGGCCCGGAGGGCACGGCGCGTCCGCGGGCCGAACTCGCCGTCGCGCGCCACCGTGTGCCCGGCCCTGCCGAGGTAACGCTGGAGCGTCTTCACATCCGAGCCGTGGGCCCCGATGCCGAGCGTCCGCGAGCCGTACGGCGAAGCGCTTGCCGAACACGGCACGGTAAGCGCCACGGCAAGCGGGATCAGGCAGATGAGGACGGCGCGTCGGGACATAGGCCGGTCCCGAGCGCCATCGGCTCCTCACGTGGTTCTCCTTCTTTGCGGGCGGCATTTTGCATCTAAGGTTGCGCCCATGGCCCAGGTACTGGACGTCTCCGCAATAGAAGGCTTCAACGGCGAACTGCTCCGCGACGGCGACCCCCTTTACGACGACGCCCGCCGCGTGTTCAACGCCGGCATCGATCGAAGGCCCGCCCTGATCGCGCGCTGCACCGGCGTCGCCGACGTCATGGCCGCGCTGGCCGTGGCCCAGGCGCACGGGCTCGAGGTCTCGGTGAGGGGCGGCGGGCACTCGGTGGCCGGCCACGCCATCGTCGACGGCGGGCTGATGGTCGACCTGCGGCCGATGAACCGCGTGCGAGTCGACCCCGAGCGGCGCACCGCCTGGTGCGGGGGCGGCGCGAACTGGGGTGAGCTCGACCGCGAGACCCAGGCTTTCGGCCTGGCGGTGACGGGAGGCCGGCTGGCGGACACCGGTGTCGGTGGGCTCACGCTCGGCGGCGGCAGCGGCTGGCTCGAGCGCAAGTACGGGTTCACGGTCGACAGCCTCATCTCAGCGGAGGTCGTGACCGCTGACGGCCGCCTTCTCGTGGCCGCCGAGGATCGCAACCCGGACCTGTTCTGGGCCCTCAAGGGCGGCGGCGGGAACTTCGGCGTCGTCACGGGGTTCGAGTTCGAGCTGCACGAGGTCGGGCCGCTGGTCTACGGCGGGATGCTGCTCTTCCCGATCGACGCCGCAGTCGACCTACTGAAGGCCTACCGCGGGTTCATGGAGGGCGCGCCCGACGAGATCTGCACCGGAGCGGCGATCCTCTGCGCGCCGCCCGAGGAGTTCGTGCCCGAGCCCATCCGCGAGCAGCCGGTCCTGGCGCTCATCGGCTGCTACGTCGGCCCCGTCGACGCGGGCGAGCGCGCCTTGGCTCCGCTCCGCGAGTGGGGCCCCGCGCTCGAGCTGCTCGGGCCGATGCCCTACGAGGTGGTGCAGGGGCTGATCGCCCCCGGCAACCCGCCGGGCCGCCACCACTACTGGAAGGCGGGCCTCCTCGGCGAGCTCGAAGACGAGGCGATCGAGACCTTCGTCGCGCGCGCGTCAAATGTGATCTCGCCCTTCACCGCGAGCCTGATGATCCCGCTGGGCGGCGCGTTTGCGCGGGTCGAGGACGGTGCCACCCCGCTGGCCTACCGCGACGCCAAGTGGAACTACCACCTGCTCGGGCAGTGGGCTGATCCGGCGGAGACGGACCGCAACGTCGATTGGACGCGCGAGTTCGACCGAGCCATGGGCGAATACGCCGAGGCCGGCGTCTACGTGAACTTCGTGGGCGACCCGAGCGCCAGCGCGATCGAGGCCGGGTTCGGCCCCGAGAAGTACGCCCGCCTGGTCGAGATCAAGCGGACGTACGACCCGGAGAACGTCTTCCGCAGCAACGCCAATATTTCGCCCGGCTAGCGCGCTCGGGCGAACAGCTGCCCGCGGACGGCCCCGTTCGGCAGGTCGGAGGTGTGCACGTTCACGTAGAACCCGCCCGGGTTGCTCCGGAGGGAGCGCGCGAGGCTCCTCGACAGGCGCACGCAGGCGCTCGAGGCGCCGGGGTCGCCCGCTGCCGGGGCCGTGAGCTCCTGCACCACCGGACCCGCGACCCGGCTCCCACCGCGATGGATGTGCGCGGCCACGGGATTGTTGATGTTCTTCACCTGGATGCCGTAACAGAGCTGGCGGCCGTCCAGCGTGGCACTGAACGAGCCGCGGCCGTTGGGATCGCCCGTCCCCCTGTCGCCGGTCGCAGGCTCGACCTCCTTCGCGCCGTTCATCACCGCGAAGATGGCGCGATCGCCGCTGCCCTGGGCGCCGACTGAAGCGGTCAGCCCCAGCGTCAAGCCCGTAGCCGCGAGCAAACCGAAGGTCATGTAGCGCCTGCGCATAGCTCCCCCTCAGGGTCGTGTGAGGGGCGATACGCACGCCGCCGGCGCGCGGGTCACCCGCCGAGCCCGGCGTCCCGGGATGGCGCCCACCGCCACGCCCGCGACGCCGGAGCACTCGGCCGGTCCGAGGACCGTGGGAAGCCGGCGCGGCGACGAGCGCCGCGGCCATCAGGATCGTCGCGATGCACCCCTGCCGCACGATGGCCTCCCGGGCGGCATTGTGCACGCGGACTGCCGGCGTGCGCCGGTTCCCCCTCGACGTAGTCTTCCGCTCGCCATGGGTCACGCCGAGCAGAGCTTCCAGCGTTGACCGGCACGCTCATCAACGTCGGGGCCATCCTGGCCGGCACGCTGGTCGGCGTGCTCGTCGGCGGGCGCCTTCCGGAGGGGCTTCAGCGGCGCGTGATGGCGGGCCTCGGGCTCGTCACGCTCGTGATCGGCGTGGACCTCGCGCTCGCGTGGCGCGACACGAGCCCGCTGTACGTGCTCGGCGGCGTGCTGCTCGGCGGGATAGCGGGCGAGGCGCTCGGGATCGAGGACCGGCTCCAGGGCGTGGGCGACAGGATCGAGCGGCGGGTGCGAGAACGGAGCGGCGGCGACTCACCCGTGAGCGAGGCGTTCTTCACCGCGAGCCTGCTGTTCTGCGTCGGTCCGCTCGCGGTTGTCGGCGCGATCCAGGACGGCCTGACAGGCGACTACGAGGCGCTCGCCACGAAGGCGATGCTGGACGGCTTCGCCTCGATCGCGCTGTCGGCGACGCTCGGCTGGGGCGTGGCGCTCGCCGCGGTCACGGTCCTCGTCTACCAGGGCGCGCTGTCGCTCGGAGCCACGCTGTTCGAGGACATCCTCACCGGCGAGGCGCTCGACGCGCTCACGAGCGCCGGTGGGGTGCTGATCATCGGGATATCGCTCAAGCTGCTCGACCTGACCGATGTCAAGGTCGGGAACTTCCTGCCCGCGCTCGTCTTCGCGCCGGCGCTGGTGGGGATCGTCTCGGCGATCGACTAGATCTGGATTAGAGTCCGCGCATGCCGGTGGCCCGCGAGCACATGTCGCGCGACCTCCTCACCGTCGCCCCCGGCGACGTCCTGGGCGAGGTGGCGCAGCGTATGGTCGAGCGCGACGTGGGAGCCGTGATCGTCCTGGAGGGCGAGGCGCTCGCGGGAATCCTGACCGAGCGCGACGTGCTGCGTGCGGTCGCCGCCGGGATCCATGACGACACGGTCGTCTCCGACTGGATGACCCGCGACCCCGAGACCATGGCGCCCGACGACACGATGCAGCACGCCGCCGTCCTGATGATCCACGGCGGCTTCCGCCACCTGCCGCTCGTCGAGGGCGACGACGTCGTCGGAATGCTGTCGATCCGCGACCTCATGCGCGTCGTGCTCGACAACGCCGTGCCGCGCGGCGTCTAGCGCTGCTTGACCCGCGCCCGCGGGTCGCAGAGAATCGCTCCGCCCTCCGGAAGGTGACCGCTCATGCGGGTGTCGTTCGCGACGTCGACGGTGCTGGCGAGCATGGCGCTGGTGCTCGCGCCGGGCGCAGCGGGCGCCCAAACCGTCCAGACGACGGGTGGGAAGGTGCAGGGCGTGCGCGACGGCATCGCCGACGAGTGGCGCGGCGTCCCGTACGCTCGCCCGCCGGTCGGTCCCCTGCGCTGGCGCCCGCCCCGCCCCGCTCAGAGATGGAGTGGCGTGCGGAGCGCCGCGCAGTTCGCCTCGGAGTGCGCGCAGCCCGGCTTCGACGAGCAGGGCGTCACCGGCGCGGACGGCAGCGAGGACTGCCTGTACCTGAACGTCTTCGCCCCGCGCAACGTCTCCCCGTCCAGCCGGCTGCCCGTGATGGTCCACCTGCACGGAGGCTCCAACTCGAACGGCGCGCCCTACCACGACGCGGACGCGTTCGTCAGGCGCGGGGTGATCGTGGTGACGGTGGCATACCGGCTCAACGCATTCGGGTGGGTCGGGCATCCCGCTCTCAGCGCCGAGGCAGGCGGAGCTTCAGGCGAATACGGCGCGCTCGACCAGCTTGCTGCCCTGCGCTGGGTGCACGACAACATCGAGGCCTTCGGGGGCGATCCCCGGCGCGTGACCCTGTTCGGCCTCTCGGCGGGCTCGTTCGACACAGCGGCGCTCATGGCCTCGCCGCTCACCCGCGGGCTGATCCAGCGCGCGGGCGTGCAGGGCGTCTACTGGTACGGCATGACGGGCATCCGCAACGACATCGCCGAGGCCGAGACCATCGGAACGCTCATGTCCGCCGAGACGGGATGCGACGGCGCCGCCGATGTCGCGGCATGCCTTCGCGGCCTGTCACCGGACGAGCTCGTACGCGATCTCGACGCGGCGATCGGCTACCTCGATACGCAGCCGTGGACGGGCGGCGTCCTGCTGCCGAAGTCGCCGCTCGCGCTGATGGCGGACTCGCCCCCGCGGATCCCGCTGCTGATCGGCACCGACCGGGAGGAAGACGTCGGGCTGATGGGGCTCGTCGAGACGGAGGAGATCTCCCACGCCGAATGGGTCGAGAGGAGCAACCAGGTGGTCGGGACGAACCTCGGCTCCAAGGCGCGCTCGCTCTACCCGCCCGCGAGCTACGACCACTCGCGTAAGTGGGCTCTCGTCGCGCTTCAGACGGACGCGGGCCGCGCCTGTCCGACCAGGCGGCTCGCCCGTGCAGCCGTGCCGAGCGCCCCGGTGTTCCGCTACCTGAACACGCACCGGTACGTGAACGACCCCTTCCTCGCGTCGTTCCGCGCGGCGCACGCACTCGAGGACCCGTTCATCTGGGGCGACTTCGATCTGTTCCCCGGCTTCGTCGACGGCTACCGGCCGACCGCGGGCGAACGCGCGCTCTCAGCGCGGATGACCGACTACTGGACGACGTTCGCACGCACCGGCGACCCGAACGGCGGCTCGCGGCCCGCCTGGCCGCGCTACGACACGGGCCGCGAGCGCGTGCTGAGGCTCGATGAGAAGAGCAGCGTCGTCGAGCGCTACCACGTGAGGGAGTGCGGCTTCATGGACTCGCTGCCGCTCATCTTCCCTTGAGCCAGGCGCGCAGCTTCTCGTAGACGGCCGGGTGGTTCAGCAGCGCGAAGTGGTGCGCGCCGCCCAGGTGCATCCCGAACTCCTCCTCGAACGGGATCCGGCGCGTGCGGCTGCGGCCGGTCGCGCTCGGCTTCAGCACGAGCGTGTCTCCGATCAGGCGTCCCACGGGGTGCCGGTCGCTCCTCGTGACGGTGGCCGAGACGAAGCAGTGCGTCGCGCCCTCGAGCAGCGGGACCTCGGCGCAGGCCGCGGCCTTGAGCGCATCGGGGTCGCAGTCCCGCCAGTCCTCGTCCACGAGGGAGCCCTGGCGCAGGTCGCGTATCCCGCCGCTCCGGCGCCTCAGGAAGTTCGCGAACGGCCGCGTCTCCGGCAGCCGCGCCAGTCCGGCGCTGAGGACGTGCACGGCCTGCTCGAGCGGGGCGCCCATGTGCGGTGTTCCGAGCGAGACGCTCGTGTTCACGTGCTGCGCCCAGGCGGCGCCGTCGGCGGCGCCGTGGTGGCACGCGCTGCGGGCCACGAGCCCGCCCATCGAGTGCCCGACGAGCGCGATTCGCTCGACCTCGACCGGCCAGGCGGCCACGAGCTCCTCCATCAGCTCGCTGAGGCAGCGGCCGTTCCGGGAGATGCGCAGCCCGCTGTTGTAGCGAACGGTCATCGGCGTGTAGCCGAGCTCGCGCTCGAGCCGCGTGCCGTACGTCTCTCCCGTCCCCCAGGAGAACTCGGTCTCCATCAGGCCGTGGAGGAAGACCACGATCCGAGGCGTCGCGTTCGGGAACGCCGCGGCGAGCGCGCCGGGCTCGAGCGGGACGGGCTCGCCCGCGACGCGCACGGCCATCGGCTGCGCGAGCGGGCTGCCCTCCTCCTCGAGAGCGTCACCGCGCAGCCCGGTGATCGCCGCGATCCCGGCGGCGCCGCGCGGCGTGGTCGACAGCGGAATACCCTCGCGGCGCTCGGCCACCGAGCCGGCCGCGACACCGAGCGCGCGCGTGCCGAGCCCCAGGCCGGCGTAGACGCCGCGCGTGACCGCCTCGTGGACCGGCCGTACCAGCACCGCTCCCGGCCCGACCGCCCGAAACACGCGGGCGGCGACCGCCTGCTGGATCGAGCCGATCCCCCCTGCGGCCCGCGCGAGCTCGTCGAAGCCGAGCGTTGTCAGGGCCCTGAGCTCGCGGTCACTCATGAGAGGATCCTCCCGTGAAATCCGACGTTTTGGTAGTGGGCGCGGGCCTCGCCGGCCTCAGCGCCGCCCGCGACCTGATGAATGGCGGCACGGACGTGCGTCGTGCGTGGAGGCGCGCAACCGGCCCGGCGGCCGCGTGGAGCAGACGACGCTCGCGGACGGCCGCATCGTCCAGCTCGGCGGCGAGGTGATCGGTCCCTTTCACGAGGCATACCTCGGTCTCGCGGAGGAGCTCGGGCTCACCATCGTGCCCTCCTTTCCCCAGCTGCCGGGCGAGGACACCTGGGTGCTCGCTGACGGACGGTACGTCGGCGACGGCTTTCCGTGGATGAGCGACGTCGATCGGGCGAGCTTCGCAACGCTGTCGGACGAGTTCGGCGCGCTCGCCAAGACGGTCGACACCGACGACCCCTGGTCGCACCCGGAGGCTCAGCGGCTCGACCGGCTGTCGGTCGCGGACTGGCTGCGCGAGCGCGGCGCGACTCCGAACGTGGTGCGTGCGCGCGACCTGGCGATGCTGGCGCTGTCGGCGGAGTCGGTGGAGCGCACATCGCTCCTCGCCGAGCTTCGCAAGGAGGCCGCGGCCGGCGGGAACGGTTTCTACAACTACGAGTTCTGGGAGTGCAGCCGGGTCGCGGAGGGGTCCGCGACGGTGGCCCTGCGCATGGCCGGTGAGCTCGGCCACAGGATCCGCTACGCCGCCCCGGTGAGACGGATCCAGGTGTCGTCGCAGGGCTGTGCCGTCGTGACCGAGACCGGAGAGCGCTTCGAGTCGGACGCGGTCGTGTGCGCCGTACCCGTCGGCCCGCTCCGCAACATCCGCGTCGAGGGCGTCTCGGACGAGCGGATGCTCTCGCTCGACCGCCAGCGCCACGCGCTCGCCGCGAAGGTCGTGTTCACCTACCCCGACTCCTTCTGGCACGAGAACGGCCAGAACGGCGACGCGTACTTCGAGACCGCCGTGCTCGGCGGGACCTGGGTGCAGCGCGAGGGCATCATGTCGACCCTGGTGCCGCCGGAGCGGCTGGCTGCCTTCCTCACGACCTCGCAGGCCCAGCTCGAGACGGAGCTGACCGAAGAGATGGTCGAGGCGTTCGGCGACCAGGCGCGCGAGACGGAGGCGGTCTTCTTCCGGCGCTGGGGCGTGGACCCCTGGACGCTCGGCTACATCACGGGATGGCGGCCGGGCGACGTGATGTCGGTCGGGCCGCTGCACGGCACGCATGAGCCGCCCTTCTACGTCTGCGGGTCGGATCAGTGGGTCTGCGGCTACATGGAGGGCGCCGTGCGCACGGGGCGCGGGGCCGCGGTGGCGGCGCTCGGCACTTACGCTAGATAAGTACATGCACGCGCCGGTTTCGGCCATGGCCCGACGCGGCCTCTGGTGGGATAGTTGTACTCGCAAGTATTTCTGAGGAGCGCCGCCACAGCGGCGCTGATCCAAGCGAGGGAGCAACAATGATTTCCACTTCGAAGCAGACGCTGGTACCCGCCGGCACCTGGAAGGTCGATCCTTCCCACTCGTCCGTGGGCTTCTCGGTCAAGCACCTCGGCATCGCGACCGTGCGCGGCAAGTTCGAGGACTTCGAGGGCACGCTCGAGATCGGCGAGGGCGACACCTCCGCGCGCGCCTACGGCACCGTCCAGGGCGTCTCGATCAACACCGGCGACCACGGCCGTGACGAGCACCTGCGCTCGGCCGACTTCTTCGGCGTCGAGGCGAACCCGGAGCTTCGCTTCGAGTCGACCGGCATCGACCACGTCGAGGACGAGACGTTCGAGATCGCCGGCGAGCTGACGATGAACGGCGTCACCAAGCCCGTCAAGCTGACCGCTGAGGTCCAGGGCGAGGAGACCGACCCGTGGGGCAACGAGCGCGTGGCGCTCGAGGTGACCGGCCAGCTGAACCGCGGCGACTGGGACATGACCTTCAACCAGGCGCTCGGGAGCGGCAACCTGCTCGTGGGCGAGAAGGTCAAGCTGGTCCTCGACATCGCCGCCATCAAGCAGGCGTAGCGAATGTGAACGTGGGTAGGCTCGCCGGGTGCGAGACCTGCTCGCGGACCTGATCGACTCAGCGCGAGCGCGCGCCGGCTATGCCGACGCGCGCTTTGTGCGTTCCAGGGTCGAGCGCCTCTCGACCCGCAACGGGCGGCTCGACCAGCTCGACTCGCACGACAGCGAGGGCATCGGGCTCCGCGTGCGCGTGAACGGCTCGTGGGGCTTCGCCGCGGTGCGCGGCAGCGAGCGGGCCGACGCCGAGGCCGCGCTCGCTCGGGCGCTCGCGATCGCCGAGGCGCAGCCCACCGTCCGCGGCGCCGCTCCGCTCGCGCCCGAGCCACCCGCGCGCGGCGAGTGGGCGAGCAGCTTCGGGCAGGATCCGTTCGAGGTGCCGCTCGAGGAGAAGCTGGCCGTCCTCCTCGCGGCCGACGCGGGCCTGCGCACGGAGCCGGGCGTGAACCTCACGCGCGCGCGGTTCGCGGCCTTCCAGACCCAGACCGTGTTCGCGAGCACCGAAGGCGCCCTCTGCGAGCAACTCGTCACCGAGTGTGGGGGCGGCATCGCGGCCGTCGCGGTCGAGGGGTCGGACAGCCAGATCCGCTCCTACCCCGCCTCGCACGGCGGCCACGTGGCCGAGGCGGGCTACGAGCACTTCCTCGGGCTCGAGCTCCCCGGCCACGCGCCGCGCGTGGCGTCGGAGGCGGTGGCCCTGCTCCGCGCGCCGGCGTGCCCGCACGGCCGAACGGCGCTCGTGCTCGCCGGTGAGCAGCTCGGGCTCCAGGTCCACGAGTCGATCGGCCACGCGGTGGAGCTCGACAGGGTGCTCGGACGCGAGGCCTCGTACGCCGGCACCAGCTTCGTCCCGGCGGACGGGATCGGCTCGCTGCGCTTCGGCTCCGAGCACGTCAACGTGACCGCGGACGCCACCACGCCAGGCGGCCTGGGCAGCTTTCGCTGGGACGACGAGGGCGTTGAGGGTCGGCCCGTGCCGATCGTGCGCGACGGCGTGCTCGCCGGGTTCCTCTCATCGCGCGAGACGGCCTCCGAGATCGGCCTCGAGCGCTCCGGCGGCTGCATGCGCGCGGAGGGCTTCGCCCGCCAGCCGATCGTCCGGATGACCAATGTGAACCTCGAGCCCGGCACCGCGGGCACCCTGGAGGAGCTGATCGCGGACACGGACGACGGCCTCATCATCGAGACGAACCGGTCGTGGTCGATCGACAACCGCCGGCTCCACTTCCAGTTCGAGGGCGAGGCGGCCTGGGAGATCAGGGGCGGCGAGCGCGGTCGCCTGCTGCGCAACCCGAGCTACCACGGCGTCACGCCCGAGTTCTGGGGAAGCTGCGACGCGGTCTGCTCGCCGGACGCCTGGCAGCTCGTCTCCCTGCTCGACTGCGGGAAGGGCGAGCCGGGACAGGTGATGCGTGTGTCGCACGGCTCGGCGCCTGCCCGCTTCCGGGACGTCGAGGTCGGCGTGGCGTGATCCCGGACGAGATCGCCGAGCGAGCCGCCGAGGAGGGCGGTCCGGATGCCTTCGCTCTCGTGACGCATGAGCGCTCGCTGATGCTGCGCTTCGCAGCCAGCCGGCCCACGCAGGCGACCGCAATCGACGACGTGACCGTCGAGATCGTGGTCCCCTTCCAGGGGCATGTAGGCCGGGCGTCGACCAACGCGGTCGACGACGTGTCGCTGCGCGAGTGCGCTGCCCGGGCGAGGCTCGCGGCCGGCGCGGCGGCGGTCTCCGGCGAAGGCCGCTTTCCCGGCTTCAACCCCGAATTCGACGCGGTGCTCCTCGGGAACCCCTTCGACCCGGAAGCCGCCGAGCTCGATCCCGCCCGCGGGGCCGCGGCCCTCACAGACACGTTCGAGGTGGCCCATGAGCGCGGTGTCGAGGCCCACGGGATCTGGACCGTCGCCGAGCAGAAGCAGGGGTGGGCGCTCGCGGACGAGGGCGGCGGATCGGAACGCCGGACCGACGCCTACATGAAGGTCATCTGCATCGCGCCGAGCGGCCGGAGCGGCTTCGCGGCCGAGAGCGCGGTGGGTGTGGGCGCGATCGATGCGCGCGACCTGGCCGAGCGGGCCGCGCGCAAGGCGCTCGCCGCCGGGGAGCCGGCCGAGCTTCCGCCGGGCGAGTACCCGGTCGTCTTCGAGCCGCAGGCGGTCGGCTGGCTGTGCGACCTGCTCGCGGGCTGCGCGTTCAACGGGCTCGCGCACGCCGAGGGCCGCGGTGCGCTCGACGGCCGGATCGACGAGAGGGTCGCGGCCGCACAGGTCAACCTCGCCGACTCGCCCGGCCACCCGAGGACGCTGCCGCGCTCCTTCGATGCCGAGGGCTCGCGGAAGGCCCCGATGCCGCTGATCCAGGACGGGGTGGCGAAGGGCGTCGCGCACGACATCCGGAGCGCGGCGATCGAGGGCGCGAGCACGACCGGCCACGCCCTGGCCCCGGGCGGTGACTCGGCGGGCCCCCACCCCACCAACCTGGTCCTGGCCGGCGGCGGCGCCGTCGACGAGGCCGAGCTGTGCTCGCGCGTCGAGCGCGGCGTGTACGTGACCCGGCTCTGGTACGCGAACGTCGTCCGCCCCATGGAGACGCTGATCACCGCGGTGACCCGCGACGGCACCTTCCTGATCGAGGACGGCCGGGTGACCCGCCCCCTGCGCGACCTCCGGCTCACGGACAGCGTGCTCGGCATCCTGTCGCGCACCCAGGCGCTGAGCCGCGAGCAGAAGCTCACCAGCGACGGCGAGTTCTACGGCCGCCGCTTCGCCTACGGAGTCGTCTGCCCGGCCCTGCAGGCGGACGCGGTCCGGTTTACGGACGCCGCGGGCTAGATCTTCAGCAGTACGAAGATGTTCGCCACGAACAGGAGCGCGAAGAAGACCGTCCAGCGGTTCAGGTTCCGCTCCACCAGCGAGCCGCCGCCGAAGGGGCCCGCCCCGGTTCCGACTCCGAACGCACCGGACAGACCCGCATCCTTGCCGGAGTGCAGCAGGATCAGGACGATGACGATGACCGCAAGGATCACCTGGAGGCCGCTGAGAATCGCTTCCATCGCGCTCGAAGGCTAGCGATCCAAAAGGGGGTCAGACCCTTAACAATTCGGTTAGCGGTCCATTCCGCCGTCCGGCGTGCGTCCCTCCAGCCGGTCCAGCTCGCGGAGGATCTCGATCGCCTCGCCGCGCAGGTCGCGGTCCACGGCGCGCCAGTCGTCGCGGGAGAGCTTGCCCATCTGGTGGTCCAGCTCGGCGTCGCGGATCTCGCGGTACTTCGCCTCCTTCGCGGCGAGCAGCTCGGCGAGGCGAGTCTCCTCGCGACGCTCCTCCTCGCCTCGGCGGCGCAGCGGCACGGACAGCACGGCGGCGACGAGCAGCGCCAGGACCAGCAGGGCGAGGACGTACTCCACGGGCGCCTACGCGCGCGAGAGCTCTCGGCCGAGGCGGGCCGAGTAGAGCGAGCGCACGCGGCGGAGCCGCGCCTCGGGCGAGGGCCAGGCCGCGATCAGCGCGCCGAGCACCACGATCGCTCCTCCGATCCAGATCCACACGACGAGCGGCGAGGCGATCGCCCGGAACGCGGCCGGCGGCGGATCGCTGCGGTAGCGCTCGGCCAGCGCCGCGACGATCAGCGCCTGCACGTCGCCGGGCGAGTCGGCGAACTTGGCGTCCGCCTCGCGGATCGGCCGCTCGAGCGAGCCGATGTCGGGGCGCACGGCCAGCCAGAAATCGCGCGTCAGGCCCCAGCGGACGTCGACCTCGCTGGTCGCCTCGCCCTCGAAGAAGCGCGAGATGGTGCCGAGCGAGGGGTCGCCGCTCGAGTAGTAGTTGCGCGAGGGGCGCATGACGAAGTGCTTGCCGTCCTTGCGCACGTCCAGCACCGCGCCGAACGAGATCGGCGCCCCGGTGCCCGACGAGTCGCCGCCGAGCTTGGCGGTGGCCTCGCGGTAGGTCACCTGATAGCCGTTCACCTCGAACGAGTCGCCCGGCGAGAGCCGCACGTCGCGCTGGTCGACGAACGCCGAAGACGCCGCCACGCCCAGGAACAGCACCGCTATCCCGGCGTGCACCAGGTAGCCGCCGTAGCGGCGCCGGTTGCGGCCGGTCAGCCGCGCGAGAGCACGCGGCCAGGACTCGCCGCTCATCGTGCGGCGCGCCGCGGTGCCCCGCCACAGCTCCTGCCCGACGGCGGCCAGAACGAAGGCGACAAGGCAGAACATCGCGAGTGAGGGCGGGCTGTCGGCCGCGTCGGTCAGCGCCAGCAGCGCGACGAGCGTGATCGCGACCACCACGAGCGGCACTGTCAGGATCCGCCGCAGCGAGCCAGGCGTGAAGCGCCGCCACGCCAGCATCGGCCCGATGCCGGTGAGCAGCACAAGGACGAGCGCCAGCGGCGTGACCAGCCGGTTGAACCAGGGCGGGCCGACGCTCGCCTCCGTGCCCGTGATCGCCTCCGAGATCAGTGGGAAGAACGTGCCCCACATGATCACGAGGCAGAGCCCCACGAGCACCAGGTTGTTGAGCAGGAAGAACGCCTCGCGCGAGAGCAGCGAGTCGAGCCTCGCCTCCGAGCGGAGCAGCGGCAGCCGCGTGATGATGAGGACCGCCGAGAGCGCGACCACAAGGCCGATGAAGATCAGGAACTGAACCCCGATCGTGGAGGCGCCGAACGCGTGGATCGAGTCGAGGATCCCGCTCCGCACGAGGAAGGTGCCGATCAGCGCGAGCGTGAAGGTCGCGCAGATCAGCGACACGTTCCAGATCTTCAGCATCCCGCGCTTCTCCTGAACAATGATCGAGTGCAGGAACGCCGTGCCCACCAGCCAGGGCATCAGGGACGCGTTCTCGACCGGATCCCAGGCCCAGTACCCGCCCCAGCCGAGCTCCGTGTAGGACCAGAGCGCGCCGAGCATGATGCCCGTGCCGAGGAAGGTCCAGGCGACCAGCGCGAAGCGGCGCGTGGCCCGGATCCAGTCCGCCCCTGTGCGACGTGCCGCGAGCGCCCCGATGGCGAACGCGAACGGGATCGAGAAGCCGACGTAGCCGGTGTAGAGCATCGGCGGGTGGATCATCATCGCCGGGTGGCGGAGCAGCGGGTTCAGCCCGGCGCCCTCCGCCGGCGGCATGGCGAGCGTGTCGAACGGGTTCTCCCAGACCACCATCAGAAGCAGGAAGAAGCCGGCAACGCAGGCGAGGACCGCGGTCGCGTACGGCGCGATGTCGCGCAGCGAGCGGCGCGTCAGGAACAGGACCGTCGTCGAGAACAGCGACAGGAGCGTGACCCAGAGGAGCAGCGAGCCGTCCTGGGTCGCCCAGAGAGCGGTCACCTTGTAGAAGGTCGGGGTGCTCGTCGACGAGCCCTCGGCCACCAGGGCGAAGGAGAAGTCGGAGCGCAGGAAGGCGGCCTCGAGCACGCCGAAGGCCGCCAGGCAGAGCGCCGCGATGCAATAGATGGCGCGGCGGCCCGACGTGACCCACTCGCGGCGCCCGCTGCGCGCGCCGTACAGCGAGGCGCCGACGGCGTAGGCGGCCGTCAGCAGCGCGACGACCAGGCAGGCAGCCCCGACGCCCGCCATTTCAGCTCGACTGCTCGTCCTTCGTGAACTTCGACGGGCACTTCGTCACGAGCGAGTCACGCTCGGCGACGAACGTCCCGTTCTGCAGCTCGCCGGAGACGATCACCTCGCGGCCCTCCCGGAACGGGTCGGGTACGACGCCGGTGTACTCGACCGGGACCGAGGCGGTCCCGTCGCGGTCGCGGACGCGGAAGCGGAGGTCGTCGCCGCGGTGGCTGATCGAGTCCTTGACGACCTTGCCGGTCAGCTCGTAGGAGCGCCCCGGCTTGAGCTCGCTCGGCTTGCTCGCCTCCGTCGAGGCGCTGAAGCTCGTGTAGATGAGCGCCGTCGCGAGGAGCACGGCAGCCGTTAGGGCGACGACAAGCCGCAGCTTGCGCTTGCGCGTGGGGTCCACGAACCGGATGCTAGCGCTGGCTCGGGTGGCCCTCGCCCGGCCACGGCGCCAGGAACAGCAGGATGCGCGCGTCGCTCGTGGCGCGCACCTCGTGGCGCTCGTTCGGGTCGAAGTGCGCTACCAGGCCCGGGCCGCCCGACACGGACGCCCCGTCCTGCTCGACCTCCACCTCGCCGCCGGCCACGACGAGCCATGCGCGCTCGTGGACCTGATGCTCCTGGAGCTGCTCGCCGGCCGGGAGGTTGATCGCGATGGCCCGCGCCTCGGGGTCGCTCCGCAGCACCTCCGGCTGATGCGGCTCTACATCAAGCGAAGCGAGGTCCCAGGTCTCCATTCACGGCACGATACCCGCGCGCTGCGACCTGAGGACGCCCCGTCGCAGCGCCACGCCGCCGGCGAGCGCCACCGCGCCCGCGAGCGCCATCAGGGCGAGCTGGAGACCCGTGAAGGGGAGCTTGGCGGGGCTCGCGTCGTCCGGCAGCGCGTCGGCCGCCTGGCTCGCGATTGCCACGTCCGACCCCGCGCCGGCCTCGTCGGCGGGCGCGGACCCGGCGTCGCCGGACGCCGTGGCCTTCACACCATCGCCGCGGCGGCCGTCACCCTTGGCGGCGCGCTCGGCAGCCGTCGCGCTGCGACGAGCCGCCGCCTTGCCACCGCTCGCGGAGCGCTGTGAGGCAGCGCCGGAGCTGCGTGCCTGCGAGGAACCGGGGTTGGCCGCGGCCGGCGCCTGCGCGGCGGGCGCCTGCGCGGCCGGCTTCGGAGCCGCGGACGGAGGCGCGGGGACCTGGACCTGCGCGGGCGGCGCGGGCGCGGCGGGCGCCTTGGGCACGGCCGGCACGGGCACGGGCGGGGCGGGAAGCGGCGGCGGGGCCACGGGGGCCTGAACGATGCTGTTCGCGGTCTCGGTCACGCCGCCGACGACCTGCTGCACGCCCGGAACCTGACCGAACGCGACCACCGGCAGACCGACGAGAACAGCGCTGGTCGTGACCGCGATCACCCCCGCGCGCGAACGCACATTAAGCATGGAAGCCCCCCAATTGAATTTTCCCCACGCCCCTGCCAGGGGCGCCTGCACCCTACTACCCCGATACGACCGATTGCCTCACTTCTTTTTTCGCTGTTCGCGCCGCGCGATCCACTCCGCCCCGGGGTGGTCGGTCAGGCCGTGGGCGACGATCGAGACGAGCACGCAGAGGGCGGCGATGTTGAAGACGCGCTCCGCCTCGCCGGCCTGGGACCCGAGCACGAACAGGGCGAACGCCATCGTCGCGACGCCCTTGGGGCCGAACCACGACATGAACGCCTTCTCCGCCACGTCGACCTGCGTGCTCCCCGTGAGCGCCGCGAACACCGCCACCGGCCGCGCCACGAGCAGCGTGAAGGCCACGATCCCCACGGACGCCCAGCCGTCGTCGAACAGGCCGTCGAGCGTGAGGATCGCCCCGAAGACGACGAACACCCCGAGCGTCACCAGCTCCACGACGTCCTCCGACTGCACCTGGAAGCAGGTGGCGATGTCCGGACGCCAGATCCCGAATGCGATCGCCGCCACGAAGACCGCGATCAGGCCGTTCCCCTCCGGCGGCAGGGTCGCCGTGCCGTAGGCCGTGAAGGCGACCCCGAGCGCGTACAGCGCCTTCTGATGCCTGCTGATCTCGTGCCCGAGCGCCCGGCCGCCCGGCATCAGCCGCGACGCGACGAACGCGACCACCAGGCCGGTGGCGACGCCCACCAGGACGTCCTGGATCACGAACTGCCACCAGTTGAAGTCGTCGTCGCCGGCTGCCGACGCCGTCAAGGCGAGCACCGCGGGCAGCGCCAGGCCGTCGTTCAGCCCCGACTCCAGGTTGAGCGAGTGCCGAATCAGGCGCGGCACGCGCGGGTTGTTCACGATCGCGGATGACAGAACGGGATCGGTGGGAGACAGGAGCGCGCCGACGAGGAACGACTCGGTCCAGCCGAGGTCGGTGAGCGCGTGCGTGGCGAGCGCGACCAACGCCGCGGTGATGGGCATGGCGAGGACGAGCTTGCGGAGCGGCAGGTGCCACGCCTCCTGAAGCATCTCCTGCTCCACCTCGAGCCCGTCGCGGAACAGGATCAGGATCAGCGCGACGATCGCGAGTCCCTGGACGAACCCGGACGTCGGGTCGAACTCGATCAGGCCGCTCCCACCCTCGCCGAGGGCGAAGCCGGCCACCACGAAGACCGCGGCGAGCGAGAGGAAGCTCCGCCCGGCGAGCCCCGAGATGAGGGCGCCCAGCACCAGCAGCACACCGAAAGCGGCGAGGGGCGCGTCGAGGAACTCGACCCCTGCGGCTACAGGCGGCACGCGCGAACCTTGTCAGACGGTGCCGCCGGGAATGGCTACGGTGGTCCGCTCATGTCGCGCGCCGTCGCCACCACCACGGCTCTGCTCGCGCTGGCGCTGCCATCGGCCGCGGTCGCGCAGCGCGCCGTTCCGTCCGAGCGGACGCTGTCGAGCGGCTGGGAGGTGCGCGTAGAGCCGGCCGCTCCCGCGCCGCCGCAGCCCGCTCCTCCGGAGGAGACCTCCCCCGAGGGCGAGCCGGCCCCCGCACCCAGCTCGCCGGCGGGCCGAGGCGCGCAGGAGGCGGGCGACTGGCACCGCACGCGCGTGCCGAGCGTGTTCGACACGCGCGCCCTGCCGTCGCTCTATCCCGGGACCGTGCGCCGCTACCGGATCACCTTCCCCGGCCCGCCCACTCCGCGCGGGTTCAGCTGGCTGATCCGCTTCGACAGCGTGCGCCGCAACGCCGCGGTGATCCTCAACGGCCGGCGTGTCGGGCGCAACGTGGATCCGTACACGCCGTTCACGGTCCCGGCGCGGGGGCTCCGCCCGGGCCAGTCGAACGAGCTCGTCGTGATCGTGGACGGGCGCAAGAACCCGAAGCTGCCCGAGGCCTGGTGGAACTGGAACGGGATCGTGCGCCCCGTGAGGCTCGTGCCCGCCGGCCCGGCGCACATCGCGGACCTCGGCACGATGTCGCGCGTCCGCTGCAGGGGCCCGGCTAGTGGCTGCGATGCCGAGCTGCTGCTGGACGGCGTCCTCGAGCGCCGCGCCGCCGGCGCGATCCGGCCCTCGCTGGAGGTGCGCCTGCGCGCACCGGGCGGGCGCACCACCACGAAGACCTTCCGGCTGCCCGCGCAGCGCTATGAGCGCCGCCGGATCGGGCTGTCCATGCCGGTTCCGGCGCCGCAGCTGTGGTCGCCCGACGACCCGCGTCTCTACACCGCGGCGTTCACGCTGCGCGAGCGGGGCCGCGTCGTCCAGCGCGAGCGCCGCCGGATCGGCCTGCGTTCGGTGGAGGTGAAGGGCGGCCACCTGTTCCTCAACAACCGCCGCATCCAGTTCCGCGGCGCGTCGATCCACGAGGACATGCCGGGGTCGGGCGCCGCGCTCACGAACACGGACATGGACCGCATCGTTGCCGACCTGAAGGACCTCGGCGCCAACATCACGCGCGCGCACTACCTGATCAACGACCGTCTGCTGGACCGCTTCGACCGCGCCGGGATCATGGTCTGGAGCCAGGCCCCGGTCTGGCAGCGCGACACGGGGGCGCAGCTGCTCAAGCAGCCGAAGGAACGCGAGCGCGCGCTGGCGACCGTGCGGCGCACGGTCACCGAGGCGCGCAATCACCCGTCGGTGCTGACGCACTCCGTGGCGAACGAGCTGAGCTTCACGCCGGACCAGAAGCCGGCCACGAAGCGCTTCCTCCTCGAGGCGCAGGCTCAGGCGCGGGTGATCGACCCCACGCTGCCGATCTCCGTCGACATCAAGGGCCGGCCGGGCTACGCCGAGCAGTTCACCTACCACTCGTTCGACATGATCGGGCTGAACCAGTACTTCGGCTGGTATCGCTGGGTGGACGACTTCAGCCTCCTCGAGCCCTACCTCTACGAGCTGCGCGACCTCTACCCGAGCAAGGCGATCGTCATGACCGAGTGGGGCGCGGAGGGCCGGCCCGAGCTGGCCGAGGCGCCGCCCGACCTCAAGGGCGGCTACCCGTTCCAGACCTTCCACGCGCAGCGCACGATCGACGTGATCGACCGCTCGCCGGTCCTGTCCGGAGCGATCTATTGGACGCTCCGCGAGTTCGAGATCAATCCCGGCTGGCAGGGCGGCGCCGGTCGCCGCGCGCCCCAGTACGAGCCCAACACCCGCCACCAAAAGGGACTCATGACCTACGAGGGCGAGCGGAAGCCCGCCTACTACCTGCTGCGCGACCGCTTCCGCGCGACGCCGCTGTACCCGTAGTAGGCCTGCCCGCGCGGCGAGAGGCGGTAGCCGGTCTCCAGGCTCTCCGTGAGCCCGAGCTCCTTCAGCTTGCGCACGTCGGCCTTGAACGGCAGCGTCTCGCGGCCGAGCGAGGCGGCCAGGTCGGGAGCGCGCGTGGCGGGCCGCTCCGCGATCAGGCCGAGCACGGCCGCCGTCCACGGGCCGTGACGGCTCGCGGCGTCGAGCCGTGCCAGCCGCGCGTCGATCTCGGCCCGCTCGGCCGGCGAGATCTCGCTCCGCCGGCGCAGCGCGATCCGCGGGTCCGGCCCGGCGAGCCTGAACTCGACTCGGTGCAGCTCGCCCCCGGGCCGGAGGCCGGCGAGCAGTGCGGCCCTGTCCGGTGCGCCCGCGCGACGCGCATCATCCTCGGTCACATCGTCCTCGCCGATCGCCTCGACGGAGTCGATCGCGAGCACGCCCACCTTCGTCCTGAGCGTCCCGCCCGCCTTCACGGTCGGCCGTCGCCAGCGCCGGAACGCGAGCGTTATCTCGCCCTCGCGGATGCGGCGCAGCTCGTCCAGCCGGAAGAGCACAACCCTCAACCTAAAGGGGTCAGACCCCTTGAGGGTTATGGGCACCCCTCAAGCCGCCCGCGCCGCGGCCGATCTTGGACAGGATGCTTCGTCGACTGCCGATCGCCGTCGCCGCCGCGCTCCTCGCGCTGGCCGCTCCCGCCGCGGCCCAGAAGCCCGAGGACGTCTCGCGCGTCGAGAGCGCCGTGGTCGAGCTCTCGAGGCTGAAGCGCGGCTCGGAGGGCGAGGTGGCCACGCAGCGGCGCTCGGCCGAGGCGGCGCTCGCCGCCTGCCGCAGCAAGGGGCCCGGCTGGGCGCGTATCCGGAAGGTCCGCGACCCGGCGCAGCGGAACGCATACGCGCGAGGGGCGAAGGCGCTCTGGGGCAACCTTCGCGAAACGGCCGTCGAGGGAGCGTGGGTCGAGGTCTACACGCCGCACTTCGAGCGCTTCCTGCGCCGCTTCGACACGCCGCTGTCGGATCCCGTGCTCCAGGCCGGCATCGACGCCCAGCGCAAGCGACACGCCTTCAACCACGCGGCCTACTCGTTCGGCACCTGCGCGACCTTCAACACGCTGATGAAGAAGGTGCGCGAGTTCAAGATCGGCGGCAGCCACGGCGTGAGCGGCGACTACTACGCCGGCAAGATCTACAACGACTTCCTGCGCTACGTGCCCAAGCGCCAGCAGGCCGCCGCCCGCGCGCACTGGGGCTCGCGCTACGACAGCGCGCTCACCGCCGCGCGCGACCAGCTGAAGGCGCTCGGCGGCGATGACGGTTACGCGAACTACTTCGCGTTCGCCTTCAAGGGCTGAGCCCGGGCAGCCGGCTGCCGTCCTGTAGCGTGCGAAGGCGTGGCCCCGCGCCGCGTCACCTTCTCCCGGAACCTGACGCTGTCGCTCTCGCGCACGTGCGTCTCGCACTGCAAATACTGCGCGTTCGCGACTCACCGGGCGCATCTGCACGAGCCGGCCGAGGTCGAGCGGCTGCTCGATGACGCCGCGCGGCGGCGGGTGAAGGAGCTGCTCGTCCTGACCGGCGACGACCCGGCCCACCACCCCGGCGTGCGCGAACGGCTCGCGGCGCTCGGATTCGACGACTTCGTGGCCTACGTCGCGTGGTGTTGCGAGCGCGCGCTCGAGCGCGGCATCCTGCCGCACACGAACCTGGGCGCGCTCTCGCGCGAGGACCTGGCCCGGCTGCGCGAGGTCACGGCCTCCCAGGGGCTCATGCTCGAGTCGATGCGGCCCGACCTCGTGGCGCACCAGGGCTCGCCCACGAAGGACCCGGCGCTCCGGCTCGACACGATCCGTGCGGCGGGCGAGCTCCGCATCCCGTTCACGAGCGGCATCCTCGTCGGCATCGGCGAGACCGAGGCGGACCGCGTCGAGGCGCTCGAGGCTCTGGCGACGGCGCACGCCGAGTACGGCCACCTCCAGGAGGTGATCCTCCAGAACTTCGTGCCGCACCGGCGCTACTACGGCGAGGAGCCGGCGGAGGTAGCGGAGGAGACGCAGCGGAGCGGCGCCGCCGGCGCGGCGCTCGAGCTGCCCTCCTGGGCGACGGAGGTGACGCTCGACCACATGCGCACGCTCGTGCGGGAGTGCCGGCGGCTCATGCCGGACGTGGGCATCCAGATCCCGCCCAACCTCTCGGACTGGTGGCTGCCGCTCGTCGACGAGGGCGCCACGGACCTCGGAGGGCTGTCGGCGAACGGAGACCACATCTCGCCCGAGCACCCCTTCCCCTCCCCGCACGAGATGCGCAAGCGGCTCGCGCCGCGCGGCCAGGCGCTGGCCGAGCGGCTGTGCGTCTACCCGCAGTACATGAGCGCGGACTGGCTCGAGCAGGGCGTGCTCGACGTCATCAAGGTGAAGTACTGGTCGTTCATCCCCCGGAGCGGGTCCGGCCGCCGGGAGGAGCGACGGATCCGGCACGAGCTCGTGCCGGCCGCCGTCGAGCGGGCCGCGGACGGCGGGGCGCTGTCGGAGGAGGAGCTCACGGCGCTGTTCGCCGAGACGCGCCCCGAGGCGATCGAGGACATGCGCCAGGCGGCGGACTCCCTGCGGGCTGAGCTCGCGGGCGACACCGTGACGTTCGTCGTGAACCGGAACATCAACGTCTCGAACGTGTGCATCGTCGGCTGCGCGTTCTGCGGCTTCGGACAGGGCCGGCGCTCGCCCGACGCCTACGAGCACTCGGAGGAGGAGTTCAGGGGGAGGGTGCGCGAGGCGGTCGCCTTCGGCGCCACGGAGATCTGCATGCAGTCGGGCATCCACCCGGACTGGACGCTCGCCGACTACGAGCGCTGGCTGCGGATCGCCAAGGACGAGGCGCCGCACATCCACCTGCACGCGTACTCGCCGATGGAGCTGCACTTCATGGCGGGCGACCTGCCGCTCCCCGAGGTGTTCGCGCGCCTCAAGGACGCCGGGCTCGGCTCCACCCCGGGCACGGCAGCGGAGGTGCTGCACGACGGCGTGCGCCAGCGCATCTCGCCGAACAAGCTGCCCGTCGCGCGCTGGATCGAGATCATCGAGGCGGCGCACGCGGCCGGCGTCCGCAGCACGGTCACGGTCATGTTCGGCCACATCGAGGAGCCGTGGGAGCTGGCCGAGCACATGCGCGTCGTGCGCGAGCTCCAGGAGCGGACGGGTGGATTCACCGAGTTCGTCCCGCTGTCGTTCATCCCGTTCCACACGCTGCTGGGCCGTACGCACGGCATCGAGGAGATCTCGCGCGAGGACAACCTGAGGCACACCGCCGCCTTCAGGCTCGCGCTCGGCCGGACGATCCCCAGCCTCCAGGCGAGCTGGGTCAAGATGGGCCTCGACGCCGCCACCGAGGCGCTCGACTGGGGCGTGAACGACCTCGGCGGCACGCTGATGGAGGAGTCGATCAGCCGGCTGGCCGGGTCGTACCACGGGGTGAGGCTCGAGCCGGCGGACCTGATCGGGGCCGCGCATGCGGCCGGGCGCCCGGCCGCGGAGCGCGACACGCTGTACGGGATCCGGAAGCACTACCCGTTGTTCGCGGCCGCGTGAAGCTGGGCTACAAGGCATCCGCGGAGCAGTTCGGGCCGGTGGAGCTCCTCGACTTCGCCCGTCACGCCGAGCACGTCGGGCTGGAGATCGTCGCCATCTCCGACCACTTCCAGCCCTGGCGCCATCACGGCGGCCACGGGCCGAACGCGCTCGCCTGGCTGGGCGCCGCGGCGGTCGCGACCGAGCGCGCGGTGCTGGGAACGAGCGTCCTCACCCCGACGCTCCGCTACCACCCGTCGATGGTTGCGCAGGCGTTCGGCACGCTCGGCCTGCTGGCGCCCGGCCGCGTCTTCCTCGGCGTCGGCACCGGCGAGGCGATGAACGAGACGCCCGCCACGGGCCAGGCGTTCCCGGGGCGCAAGGAGCGGCGCCAGCGGCTCGCCGAGGCGATCAAGCTGATCCGCGCGCTCTGGACCGAGGAGCGGGTGGACTTCGAGGGCCAGTGGTACCGGACCGAGAAGGCCACGATCTATGACCGCCCGGACGAGCCGGTGCCGATCTACGTGGCGGCCTCGGGCCCGCTGGCCGCCAAGCTCGCCGGACGGGTGGGCGACGGCTTCATCTGCACGAGCGGCAAGGACCCGGAGCTCTACGACACGCTGCTGGGGAGTGTGGCCGAGGGCGCCGAGCAGGCTGGGCGCGATCCGGCTCAGATCCGGCGGATGATCGAGGTCAAGGTCTCCTACGACCGCGATCGCGAGTTCGCCGTTCAGGCGTGCAACTGGTGGGCGGCGCTGGGGCTCACGCCCGAGCAGAAGGAGGGCGTGGACGATCCGATCGAGATGGAGCGCCTGGCCGACGAGAACCTCGACCGCGCCGCGAGCCGCTTCATCGTCTCCGACCAGCCCGAGGAGATCGCGGCCGGCATCCGCCGCTACGCCGACCTCGGCTTCGAGGAACTGGTCCTCCACGCGCCCGGCGAGGACCAGCGCCGCTTCCTGGACGAGTTCGCGGAGGACGTGCTTGCCGCTGCTCACGTAGGCTGCGCGCCCATGCTCAAGGACAGGATCATGTTCATGTCGGGCGGCAGCCGCGGGATCGGCCTCGCGATCGCGGTTCGCGCTGCGCGCGAAGGGGTGAAGGTCGCGCTGATGGCGAAGACCGCGGAGCCGCACCCGAAGCTGCCCGGCACGATCTACACCGCCGCGGAGGAGATCGAGGCCGCGGGCGGCGAGGCGCTCCCGATCGTCGGCGACATCCGCGACGCGGACGCGGTCGAGGCGGCCGTCAGCGAGACCGTGGAGCGCTTCGGCGGCATCGACCTCGTGGTGAACAACGCCAGCGCCATCAACGTCTCCCCCATGCGGGACCTCGAGGTGAAGCGCTTCGACCTGATGCAGCAGATCAACGCCCGCGGGACGTTCGTCGTCACGCGCGCGTGCCTCCCCCACCTGCGCGAGTCCGATCACGCGCACGTGCTCACCCTGTCGCCGCCGCTGTCCACGAACCCGCGCTGGCTCGCGGGCCACAGCGCCTACACGCTCTCGAAGATGGGCATGACGATGATCACGCTCGGCGTCGCCGCGGACGAGGCCGAGGCCGGCATCGGCGCGAACTGCCTGTGGCCGCGCACGATGATCGCCACCGCGGCCGTCCAGAACCTGCTCGGAGGCGACGAGGCGATGGCGCGCTCGCGCACCCCGGACATCGTGGCCGACGCCGCCTGCGAGATCCTGTCGCGCGACCCGCGTGACTGCACAGGCAACGTCTTCATCGACGACGAGGTGCTGACCGAGGCCGGGGTCACCGACCTCGAGCGCTACTCGGGCAAGCCGGGGGCCGACCTGGCGCTCGACATCTTCCTCGAGGCCTAGTCCGCCGCCACGCGGATCCCGAGGCCCACGAGCAGCGCGCCCGTCACCGAGTCGAGCACGCGCCGGACCCTGGAGCCCCTGAAGGCCTCGATCGCATGGTCGAGCAACCAGGCATAGCCGGACAGCCACACGATGCCGAGGGCGATGTGAACGGTTGCCATCGCGATCGACAGCGGCAGCACCGGATCGCCGGGGCGGATGAACTGCGGCAGGAAGGTCGTGTAGAAGAGCGCGATCTTCGGGTTGAAGAGGTTCGTGAGGAGGCCCTGGCGGAACGGCCTGCGCAGCGAAGCCGGCGCCGTCCCGCGCAGGGCGGCGAGCGGCTCGCCACCGTACCCGCGCACCGCCGCCGACAGGCTCTGCACGCCCAACCAGACGAGGTAGGCCGCGCCGACCAGGCGCAGCGCGTCGTACGCCGTCTCCGAGGCGGCGAGCACGGCGGCCACCCCTGCCGCCGAGGCGAGGGCCCAGATCATGCAGCCGGCCGCGATCCCGAGCGTCGTGGCGAACGCGGCACGGCGCCCGCCCATGAGGACGCTTCGCGACACCATGGCCATGTCGGCGCCCGGGGTGATCGTCAGGAGGGCGATCACGGCCAGGAACACCAACGGGTCGCGCACCGAGTCAGCCTAACGTGTCGATTTACGGCGATCTCGTTCGACGTCCTGGTGAAGATCCCGACGAAGGAGGCTGAAAATGCGAGTCATGGTCCTGGTCAAGGCCAACGAGGACAGCGAGGCGGGCATTGCCCCGAGCACCGAGCTGCTCAACGAGATGGGGAAGTACAACGAGGAGCTCGTCAAGGCGGGCATCATGCTCGACGGCGAGGGCCTTCACCCCAGCTCGAAGGGCGCCCGGATCCAGTTCTCGGGCGCAGACCGCAGGGTGGTCGACGGGCCGTTCGCGGAGACGAAGGAGCTCGTAGCGGGCTACTGGGTGTGGCAGGTGCGCGACCTGGACGAGGCGATCGAGTGGGCGAAGCGCTGCCCCAACCCGACCGGCGAGGAGAGCACCCTCGAGCTGCGCCCCGTGTTCGAGCTCGACGACTTCGGCGACAACGTCACGCCGGAGGTCCGTGAGCGCGACGAGCGCCTTCGCAGCCAGCTCGAGGAGCAGGCGTAGCCCGCGAGCGGGACACGCACCGGACGATCGAGGCCGTCTGGCGCATCGAGTCGGCGAAGCTGATCGCGGCGCTCACGCGGATCGTGCGCGACGTGGGGCTCGCCGAGGAGCTCGCGCAGGACGCACTCGTCGCCGCGCTGGAGCAATGGCCTGAGTCGGGCGTGCCGGACAACCCGGCCGCCTGGCTCATGGCCACCTCGAAGCACCGCGCGATCGACCTGCTGCGGCGAAGCAGCACGCTCGAGCGCAAGCAGGAGGAGCTCGCGCGGGAGCTGGAGCTCGAGCGCGACCGCGGCGGCCCGGACATCGACGCCGCGCTCGACGACTACGTCGGCGACGACCTGCTGCGCCTGATGTTCCTCACCAGCCACCCCGTGCTGTCGAAGGAGGCACGCACCGCCCTGACGCTGCGCCTGCTCGGAGGGCTCGCGACGGACGAGATCGCCCGCGCGTTCCTGACGGCGGAGCCCACGGTCGCGCAGCGGATCGTCCGCGCGAAGCGGACGCTCGCCGCCGCGCACGTGCCGTTCGAGCTCCCGCCCCGCGAGGAGCTGGACGCCCGGCTCGCCTCCGTTCTCGAGGTGATCTACCTGATCTTCAACGAGGGCTACTCCGCGACGGCCGGCGACGACTGGCTCAGGCCCGCGCTGCTCGAGGAGGCGCTTCGGCTGGGCCGCATCCTGGCGGGGCTGGCGCCCGAGGAGCCCGAGGTGCACGGCCTCGTGGCGCTCATGGAGATCCAGGCCTCGCGCGCCCGCGCTCGGATCGGACCGTCGGGCGAGGCGGTGCTGCTGCTCGACCAGGACCGCGCCCGCTGGGACCAGCTGCTGATACGCCGCGGGCTGGCCGCGCTCGAGCGCGCCGAGGAGCTCAGCGGGGCGCTGGGCCCGTACACGCTCCAGGCGGCGATCGCGGCGTGCCACGCACGCGCGAGACGGGCGGATGAGACCGACTGGGACCGCATCGTCGCGCTCTACGACGCGCTCACCGAGATCACCGGAAACCCGATCGTGGAGCTGAACCGCGGGATGGCGATCGCGATGGCGTCCGGGCCGGAGGCGGGGCTCGAGGTCGTGGACGAGCTGGTCGCCGCCGGCGCGCTCGACGGCTACCACCTGCTGCCCGCGGTGCGCGGCGACCTGCTCGAGAAGCTGGGCCGTGACCGCGAGGCCCGGGCCGAGTTCGAGCTGGCCGCGTCCCTGACGAGGAACGCGCGCGAGCGCGAGGTCCTCCTCGGACGTGCGTCTGCTCTCGCGTGATCGCCGCGAGCGATGGCCTCGCGGCCCGCCTGCTCTAGCTTCGACCGCATGAGCGAAGTTCCCTCCGTCCAGCTGAACGACGGCAACCAGATCCCCCAGCTCGGCTTCGGCGTCTTCCAGATCGAGCCCGAGGACACCTTCGAGGCGGTCACCCGCGCCCTCGAGGCCGGCTACCGCCACATCGACACGGCCGAGATGTACGGCAACGAGCGCGAGGTGGGCGAGGCCGTGCGCGCCTCCGGTCTCGACCGCGGCGAGGTGTTCGTCACGAGCAAGCTGAACAACGGCGAGCACCGGCCCGATGACGCGCGCCGCGCCTTCGACCGGACGCTGTCCGAGCTCGGGTTCGACTACGTCGACCTGTTCCTCATCCACTGGCCGCTGCCGACGCTCTACGACGGCGACTTCGTGTCCACCTGGCGCGTGCTCGAGGAGTTCAAGGCCGATGGCCGCTCGCGCTCGGTCGGCGTCTCGAACTTCCAGCCCGACCATCTGCAGCGGCTGGCCGCGGAGACCGACACCGTGCCGGCCGTGAACCAGGTCGAGCTCCACCCGTACTTCCAGAACCGCGACGTGAGCGTCTACGACGAGGAGCACGGGCTCGCCACCGAGTCCTGGTCGCCGATCGCTCAGGGCGACGTCCTCGACGACCCCGCGGTCGGCCCGATCGCGGAGCGGCTGGGGCGCACACCCGCGCAGGTGGTCCTGCGCTGGCACATCCAGCACGGCTATGTCGTCTTCCCGAAGTCGGTGACGCCGGAGCGGATACAGGAGAACTTCGAGCTGTTCGACTTCGCGCTCGAGCCCGCCGACATGGACCGCATCGACTCGCTCGACCGAGGCGAATCCGGCCGCCGCGGCCCGAACCCGGACACCAACACGGGCTAGGTCCGCTAGCCGTCGTCGCAGCGGCGACCGTGCTGCAGGATGCGCTCCGGGGCGAAGCGGGTCGAGAGGCGCATGTAGCCGGGCTGCCGGGCGGTTACCCGTGTCCAGTCGCCCGCTCGCTCGACGCAGCCGCCGGCCGCGAACCAGTACGGCGTCCAGCGGACCCGGACGAGCGCCGTGCCCGGGCGCTTCACGTCCAGCAGCAGCTCGTCCGAGCGGAGCTGCTCGAGCACGATTTGCGCATCCTCCTCGGCGATCACCATCGGGGCCGGGAGGAGCACCTCGTAGACGCGCCACTCGTCGGACTTCCAGCGCAGCCGCAGATAGGGCAGGCCCGTCTCGATCAGCGCCCGCTCCGCGTACGAGCTCCTGTCGGGCTTCGAGCTCGGCAGCGCGACGTAGCGCACGGCGTTCTCGGCGAGCCAGCTCGCGTAGGTGAGCCGGTTGAGGTCGCCCCGGTAGAAGACGGGGTTGCTCGCCGTGTCGAGCTGGCGCTCCCAGCCGCGCGCCAGGGGCACGAGCGGCGCCACCTCGGCGCTCTCCCAGCGGCTGCTCGTGAACGGGATCTCGATCCGGCGCTCGTCGGGGAGGGTGGCCAGGAACTGGCGCAGCGGCTCGAAGTAGGTCGACGCGGCGGCGGGATCGCTCAGTGCCTTGTCGATGTCGCGGATCGCCGAGGTCCACTGCCAGTAGCCGAGCAGGCCGAAGCCTGCGACCGCCACGACCAGGAGCTGCGGTGACGCTCGCCGCAGCCGGTCCCAGGTCGCGCACAGGAGGAGCGGTCCGCCGAACAGCATCCCGAGGCGCGGGGCCGTGCCGCCCACGGGCGTCTCGACCGCCCAGGCCAGCGTCGCACCGACCGCGTACAGCACCGCTCCCGCCCGCAGCGCCCGCTCCTGGCGCGGCAGCACGATGAGACAGGCGGCGCAGAAGATCGGGATCGGCAGGTACGCGGTGAACGGGAACGGCGCCCAGCCGCCCTCGGGAAACGCGATCGCCAGGAGGACCGGTGGCGACAGCGCCGCCGCGGCGATGGCGAGCCCGGTGCGGGCATGCCTCCTCGCCCCCCACGCGTACGCCAGCCCTCCCATCGCGGTGAACAGCCCGGCGACCGGGCTGGCCAGGGGGCTGAGAAACGCGAGCGCCACCGCGGTCCTGCGGCGCTCGCGCTGCAGCGCGAGCGCCGCGGCCAACCCGAGCGCCGTGCCAAGCGCGAACGGGAGCCGGCTGGTGGCCAGCATCGTGACGGTCCCGAACCCGAGCCAGAGCGCGCCGAAGCGGGCCCGCTCGGGACCGAAATGGGCGTGCGCCAGGCGCTCGAACAGGGCGGCGCACGCCACGCAGGACAGGACCAAGAGCACGCGCGGCCCGACGAGCCAGGAGAGCGGCGCCGACAGGACGCTGTAGGCGGGCGTGTGGTGCCCGCCGTACCAGTGCCCGCTCCAGATCGTGAACCCCTCGCGGCCGAAGAGCTCCGCGCGGAACACGTGCACGGCGAGGTCGCCGGGCCGCGGCTCGAACACCAGGTAGGCGAACCCGAAGGCGAGCGCCAGAGCCGACGGCGCGGCCGACCAGAGCGACACGTCGAGGCGGCGTCGAGCCGGGAGGACCGCGGTCTCCACGCAGCCTCAGGTTAGGCCACCGGCGCGGACGTACGCCCGCTGGAGTAGCCGAAAGAGTCGCCCCCCGCCTGACGACAGGCGGGGCCCAGAGTCGGACCATTCGGTCATGCCGATGCTCGACTGTCAGCAGTGTGGCGTCAGGCAGTACGCCGCGGCGGCCTACCTCGCAGAACCCCGCTGCGTGGTGTGCGACGCGGCGCTCGAGGCGGCGCCGAGGCGCCGCCGGTTCGCCAAGGAGCCCGCCTTCCGGGTTCGCGCGCTTCCACCCTCAGCCCGCGCGGGGCGCGCTCCGTGAACGTCGTACTCGCCAACCGCTACCACCCGGTCGAGCTGCTCGGACGGGGCGGCATGGCGACGGTCTACAGGGCGCGCGACGAGTGGCTCGAGCGTGAGGTGGCGGTCAAGGTGATCGCGTCCCATCTGACGCAGGACGAGCTCGTCGTCCGGCGCTTCCGGCGGGAGGCGCAACTCGGCGCGCGGCTCTCGCACGCGAACATCGTGCGGACCTTCGACGCCGGCACCGACCCGCAGCACTTCATCGTCATGGAGCTCGTCGAGGGCGTCGACGCCCGGACGCTCGTCAAGCGGACCGGGCGCCTGAGCGGCCGGCACGCGCTGCGCATCGTGGGGCCGATCTGCGACGCGCTCCATCACGCACATCGTGAGGGCGTGATCCACGGCGACGTGTCCACCAGCAACGTCCTGATCCGCGCGCGCGACGGGAGTCCCAAGCTCGCCGACTTCGGGCTAGCGTCGGCCGTCGCCTCCCCGCCCGAGGATCGCCCCGGCACGGTGAGCGGTACGCCGGGCTACATGGCGCCCGAACTGCTCGAGGGGGAGCCGCAGTCGCCGCGCTCTGACCTCTACTCGGTTGCCGCGGTGCTCCATCGCCTCCTGAGCGGAGCGGGTCGCACCATGCTGGTCTATGAGCGGAGCACGGAACCCGTGGTGACGCCTGTGGTCCAGCTGCCGCCGCTCGGGGAAGAGCGCCCCGATCTGCCTCGCGCCCTCACCGATGCCGTCGCGCGCGCCCTGTCCCAGGATCCGGACGAGCGCCAGGTGTCGGTCGCGGAGTTCCGCTCCGACATCGTCCGGGAGGCGCCGGTCCCCGTCTCACTCCCGGCGGCCGCGTAGCCCACCGTGGTCCCGGGACGCGGTCAGCTGCTGATCAGGACGCTCGCGGTGTCGGTCAACGACGCTCATCGGGACACGGGCGCGGTGCCGCGTATCTCCCCGGTCCGCGTGGCCGACGTCGCGGGCGTCATCGAAGCCGTCGGCCAGGGCACCACGACCTTCGCCCGCGGCGACCGCGTCTTCGGGCAGCTCGCGATCCCGCGTGGCCTGTTCGGGCCGCACGCCAACGAGTTCATCGTCGCCGAGGACGCGCCGGTGGCGCACATTCCGCCGGGGCTCGATCCGACCGCCGCGGCGGCGCTCCCGACCGCCGCGGCCACCGCGCTGGACCTCGTCGACTCGCTGGAGCCGCTCGCCGGAAGGACCGTCGCCATCGCCGGCGGTGGCGACGGCATCGGCTCCTTCGCGACCCAGTTCGCGGCCAACGCCGGTGCGCACGTGATCACGCAGGTCCACGCGAGCGCCGCCGCGCAGATGCGCGCGTATGGCGCGGCCGAGACCGTCGGCGACTCGTTCGCGGATCTGATCAACACCGTCACCACGGCCCATCCCGAGGGCATCGACGTCCTGATCGACGTGGCGAGCGACCCGGCCACCTTCGACGACCTGGCCGTGCTCCTCGTGCGGCCAACCTGGGGCACCGCCGTGACGACCCGGAACGTCGCCGACCCCTACGCGCTCGCCACGGCCGGGATCATCGGCGTGAACCACACGCCGAAGATCTCGGCAGGGCTGCTGAGAAGGGTCGGCGAGGCGATCGTGTCCCGGCGCGTGTTCGCGCCGCCGATCGCCGGCGCTCAGCTGGCGAGCGCCGCGTAGACCGACTCAGCCCGCGAGCCGCTGGAGCGCCTTCAGCGAGAGCCTCGCCGGCGTCGCCGCCGCTCGATCCGCCGGGGTTGCGGCATCGAAGTAGACCCCGTCCATCGCCGCGTTTCCGCCGAGCACGCTGTGCACGCCGCCGGGCGGGATCGGCCCGCCGTTGAGGACTGCTCCCGCGTCAGGGGCGATCACGATCCCGTGCGCCAATCCGGAGATGTCGAAGAATCCCGGTCGGTAGGCCGGCGGCAGGACGAACACGAGGCCGTCCTCCGACTCGTCGGCCTGGGTCGGGTCGCAGACGCCGTCGCCACCCGGGCCCGCGGTCGCCGTCAGGACCCCGCGCAGCCGGACGCGGCCGAGCGCGTCCTTGGCGAAGCCGGCCGGCGCCGTCCCGGGGGCGTTCTCGAGGCCGTTCGTCCACACGCAGTCGCCCTCGCCGCCGTTCGAGAACTGGGGCTCGCCGGGGGCACCGACGGCGTGGTAGGGCTCGGTGGGAGCGAGCTCGGACGCGCCGACCGCTCCGTCGCCGATCTCGGCGCCGGTCACGGCACCGTCCGCGATCTCGGCGCCGCCCACCGCGCCGTCGGCGATCTCCGCACCGCCCACCGTCCCGTCGGCGACCTTGGCGGCCGTGATGGCGTTCCGCGCGATGTCGACCCCGGCCACCTGGCCGTTCTTGATCGCCTTCGAGCGGATCGCGTTCCTCTTCACGTCATCCCGGTCGATGCTGTTTCGTCCAGGCAGTGCCACCGCCGAGCCGCCCGTCGCCGCGATCAGGGCGACCAGCGCGACCACCAGCGCCGGTTGGGGGCGGCGCCGCGCGAGCGCGCCCATTCGACTCGTCGGGTGCATCTTCTGTCGGTGCATGCGGCCATGGAAACGCGACCCGGTAGGTGCTCGGTAGCCGGCGGGTAAATGTGGCGCGACTACGATTCGTGCATGGCGATCCCGGCCGGGGGCACCCACACGCTGGTCCTCTACCGGTCGAGCGAGCGTGCGGACAGCGCGCTCCGCTCCCTCTGCCGGCGGGCGAGCGACGGCGCGTCGCGTGTAACCGTCGTCGCCCTGGCAAGGCAGGAGGCTCCCCGAAGCGGGTGTTGCGACACGCGCTCGGTGCTCTGGAACGAGGTGTGCCGCGACCTCGCGAACGAAGACCTGTTCAGGGCATCACGGGCCGTCGGGGACCAGGATGGGGTCGAGTTCGAGATCCTCGCGGCGCCGAACCGCAAGGTCGTCGAGGCGATCGAGCGCGCGGCGCTGGCGCGCGGCGCCGACGAGGTCGTCCTCGCGGACCCGCGCCGCAGTGGGCTCGGCAACCTCGAGCTCCGCCGTTTGCGTCGCCGGCTGGCGGCCAACGCCCACCGGACGCGCTGAGAAGCTGGTTAGGGTCCGGTGGTCGCGCATCAGCAACCGGCGCGCGTCGCCCTGGTGGTCCATCCGACCCGCCAAATCAAGGGGGCGCTCGACACACTGGAGCGCTGGGCCGCGGAGAACGGCTTGGACATCGTCCAGATCCCGGCTGCCGGCATCCCCACACGCGAGGTGGCACGGCAGGGGGAGCTCGAGCCTGGCGATCTCGTCGTTGCGGTCGGCGGCGACGGCACCGTTCTCTCTGCGCTGCACGCGGCGGCGCCCCAGAAGACCCCGGTGCTGGGGGTGGGGTGCGGCAGCCTCGGCGCGCTGACGGCCGTGGGCGGCGATCAGCTCGACACCGCGCTGGAGCGCGTGAGTCGGGGCGACTGGACGGCGCGCCGGCTTCCAGCGCTCGCGATCCATCCCGCGAACGCGCGAGACGAATGGGCCGTGAACGACTTCGTGGTCGCCCGCCGTGGTGCCGGACAGGTGGTCGTCGAGGTGTTCGTCGATGACGACCTCTACGTCCGCCTCGCCGGCGACGGGCTGATCGTCGCAAGCCCACTCGGATCGAGCGCCTACTCGATGGCCGCCGGCGGCCCGCTGCTCGCCTCGGGCACCCAGGCCCTCGTGTGCACGCCCCTGGCGATGCACGGTGGCAGCGCCCCGCCGCTGGTCGTCCCCGCCACCGCAGATCTGCGGGTGACGGTCCACCCCAGCTTCTCCGGCTTCAAGGTCGAGATCGACGGCCACACGTACCCGTTCGAGGCTCTCGACTACCGGCTGTCGCTGCAGGAGGACAGGGTCACGCTGGTGTCGTTCGGCGAGCTGGGCTTCGGGATACCGGCCCTGCGCAAGCGGCAGCTCATCGTCGACAGCCCGCGTGTCCTGGCACGCGACAAGCGCACGGCGAACGAGCCCAGGCGCGTCTGACTTCGGCGCTTCCGCGTTGCCTCGGGTTTCACATCTCCCCGTGAGGGAATTCCAACGCTGTTGAGGCAGCCGCACTCGCGGCAGGGGTAGCTCGGGGAGGCAGGGGAACTGAGGATGTTCGTCAAGGCGGGAGTGGCCATCCTGCTCGCGGGGCTGATAGCGGCCCCGGCCGCCGCTGCGGCGGGTCGCTGCGGCGACGTGGCCACGCGGCCGTGGTGCGACACGAGCCTCTCGCCGGACGCGCGCGCGGAGCTGCTGCTGCAGGCGCTGACCCGCGACGAGAGGATCTCGCTGCTGGCCGGCGACGAGCTGACCGGCGTGCAGGGCCGCGAGGGCATCGCACACCGGCACGAGCCACGGCGTCGAGCGCGTCGGGCTGCCGCCGATCTACTTCTCCGACGGCCCGGTGGGCACGCGCCAGGGCAAGGCGACCGGCATGCCGTCGCCGATGTCGCTGGCCGCGTCGTTCGATCCGAGGCTGGCGAGCCGGCACGCGGCGGTCGTCGGCGACGAGGTCAAGAAGAAGGGCAACGACGTCGTCTTCGCCCCCGCCATGAACATGCATGCGGACGCCGCTGAACGGGCGCACGTTCGAGTACTTCGGCGAGGACCCGTTCCTAGCGGCGCGGATCGCGGTCGGCTGGACCCGCGGCGTGCAGGCGCAGGGCGTGATCGCGCAACGTCAAGCACTTCGCGGTCAACAACCAGGAGGGCGTGGGCTTCCAGCCGCCGGGCGCGCCGATCGGCGTGGGCACCGAGGGCAACCGGCTGACCGTCGACGCGCGGGTGGACGAGCGCACGCTGCGCGAGATCTACCTGCCGCAGTTCGAGGCGACGGTGAAGGAGGGCGGCGCCGGCTCGATCATGTGCGCCTACCCGCGCGTGAACGGCGCACTACGCGTGCGAGAACCAGCACCTGCTCGAGGACATCCTGAAGGGCGACTGGGGCTTCAAGGGCTTCGTGCTCACCGACTACGGCGCGAGCCAAGAACACGGGCAACTCGCTCAACAACGGCCTCGACCTCGACATCTGGCCCGGCGTGCGTCCTACCAGCCGCTGCTCGTGAACGCTGCGCTCGCCAGCGGCCAGGCGAGCGATGGCAACGGTCGACGAGCACGTGCGCCGGCAGCTGCGCACGCTGTTCGCGTTCGGCTTCTTCGACCGCGACGCCTACGTGGACGACACGATCGCAGATCGACCAGAACGCCCACCACGCCGAGGCCGCGGCGATCGAGGAGCAGGGCATCGTCCTGCTCGAGAACGAGGCGGTCGATGCTACCGCTCGACGCCGCGGAAGCTCGGCAAGGTCGCGCTGATCGGCCCCGAGGCCGACGCGATCAAGGACGGCGGCGGCTCGTCGGCGATCGACGAGTTCAAGATCACGACGCCGCGGCGCGCCTTCGAGGCGCGGCTCGGCGCCGAGCGCGTCGTATACGACGACGGCAGCGACGCCGCCTCGCGCGGCGGCCGCCGCCAAGAGGCGCGGACGTGGCGGTGGTGGTGGTCGGCGACCGGATGACCGAGGGCTCCGACAAGCCGTGCATGGGCCTCTCCTGCGGCCAGCGCGACGGCGATCGACCGCGAGGCGCTGATCGAGTCGGTCGCCGCCGCGCAGCCGAACACCGTGGTCGTCCTGCAGAGCGGCGGGCCGGTGCTCACGCCGTGGCGCGACAAGGTGCCGGCGATCTGCTCGAGGCCTGGTTCCCGGGCCAGAACGGCGGCACCGCGATCGCGCGCGTGCTCTTCGGCGACGCCGAGCCCGGCGGCCGCCTGCCCGCGACGTTCCCGCTGCGCGAGGCCGACCAGCCGACCGCGCGGCGACCCCGAGAAATACCCCGGCATCGGCGAGACCGTCCACTACAAGGAGGGCGTCCTCATCGGCTACCGCTGGTTCGACGAGCGCGGGATCCGGCGTCGCCTACCCGTTCGGCTACGGTCTCTCCTACACGACGCTTCCGCTTCGGCGGACTGCGGGTGCTGCGCGCCCGCGGCGGCTACCGGGTCACCGTCCTCGTGCGCAACCGCGGCCGGCGCGCGCGGCACCGCGGTGCCGCAGCTCTACCTCGGCCTGCCCGACCCCTCGCCGCAGATCGTCCAGCCGCCGCGCGCGCTGAAGGGCTTCGCCAAGCTGTCGCTGCGCCCGCGCCGCGGACGGCGGGTGCGGTTCGGCCTCGACTCCCGTTCGCTGTCGTACTTCGACCCCGGGTCGAACGCCTGGCGGGTGGCGCCCGGCTGCTACCCGGTCATGCTGGGGGCCTCCTCGCGCGCGATCCGGATGCGCTCGACACTCGGCGTCGGGCGCGGCAACCGGGCTCGCGGCCGGCGCGTGCGGGTGCGGCCCGGCGGCGGCGTGATCAGCGTGGCCCTGCGACGCGGCGGCCGGCCGGTGCGCGGCGGCACGGTCGAGGTCCGCGGCCCGGGCTTCTCGCGCGCCGCGCGAACGAACCGTCGCGGCCGCGCCCTGGTCAGCTTCGAAGCCCGCCGCTCGGGCCTCGCGCGGGTGACCTCCACCGCCTGCGCAACGCGCCTCCGCGCGACTGCCTCGCCGCGGTCCGGGTAGGCTGCGAGCGTGGGCGCCAAGGGGGCGTCCGGTCACGACCACCAGGGGAAAACGAATGCTTATCTCGCATGTGCGCACGGGAGCGCGCATCCTCGGGCTTATGCTCGCCGCGCTGGCCATCGCGGTTCCGGCGGCACAGGCGGCCCATCCATCGAAGAAGTCACACAAGAAGTCGAAGGACGTTTCCGTCCAGCTGCTTGGCATCAACGACTTCCACGGCAACCTCGAGCCGCCCACCGGCAGCGGCGGCCGCATCCAGGAGGTCGCGGGCGGCCCGCAGATCGATGCGGGCGGCGCCGTCTACCTCGCCAATCAGCTGCGCACGCTGCGCCGGCAGAACCGCAACACCCTGACCGTCTCGGCCGGCGACCTGATCGGCGCCAGCCCGCTGCTGTCGGCACTGTTCCACGACGAGCCGACGATCGAGGCCATGAACCAGATGGGCCTCGCCCTCAACGCCGTCGGCAACCACGAGTTCGACGAGGGCGTCGTGGAGCTCCTGCGCATGCAGCGGGGCGGCTGCGGCCCTGAGAACAGCTGCCCCCAGGGGCGCTTCGGCGGAGCCGACTTCCGGTTCCTGGCGGCGAACGTGGTCTACAGGGACACGGGCAAGCCGATCTTCCCGCCCTACGCGATCAGGAAGTTCGGCCACATCAAGGTCGGCTTCATCGGGATGACCCTCGAGGGGACCCCGAACATCGTCTCCGCGTCCGGGATCCAGGACGTGGAGTTCCTCGACGAGGCGGACACCGCGAACAGGTACGCGGCCGAGCTGCGCAGGAAGCACGGCGTGCGCGCGATCGTCGTGCTGCTGCACGAGGGCGGCACGCCGTCGCCGTTCGCGGGCATCGACCAGTGCAACGTGGCCGGCGCGATCACCGACATCGTCGACCGCACGACCCAGGCCGTCGACCTCTTCGTGACAGGTCACACCCACCAGCCGTACATCTGTACTAAGGGCAACAACAGCCTGATCGACGGCCGCCCGGTCACGAGCGCGAGCTCGTTCGGCCGACTGGTCACCAACATCGGCTTCAAGCTCGATCGCAGGACGAAGGACATCGAGGACGTGACGGCCGACAACACGATCGTCACGCGCACCCAGCCCGCGGCGCCGGACATCCAGAACCTGATCGACGGCTTCAAGGCGCTGGCGGACCCGATCGCGAACCAGCCCGTCGGCCAGATCTCGTCCGACATCACCCGGACGGCGGCCCCATCGGGTGAGAACCCGCTCGGCAACCTGATCGCCGACGCGCAGCTGGCGGACACCGACGACGCGGACCGCGGTGACGCTGACATCGCCCTGATGAACCCGGGCGGCGTCCGTGCCGACCTGACCTTCGCGTCGTCTCTGGAGGGCGAGGGCGACGGGGTCGTCACCTACGGCGAGGCCTTCAGCGTCCAGCCGTTCAACAACATCGTGACGACGAACTCGTTCACGGGAGCCCAGCTCCTGGACGTGCTCAAGGACCAGTGGTGCGGCCCCGCACTCGAGGCGCAGGTGGTGCTGCTGCCCTCGAGCACGCTGACGTACACGTACAGCCGGGCCACCGCGACGGCCATCTCGGACACGACCTGCGCGGGCGCGCCGAACCCCGTGTCGAACGTGCAGGTAGGCGGCGTGCCGCTCGACACGGCGGCCACGTACCGGGTGACGACGAACAACTTCCTCGCCGACGGCGGGGACGGGTTCCAGTCGCTGCGCGCGGGCACGAACCGGACCTCGCTGGCCGACTTCGACGTCGACTCGCTGGTCCGCTACCTCGAGCCCACGCTCACGGGGGCGCCGATCGGGCCGGCGCCGACGAACCGCATCACCGCAGTTCCGTAGCGATGGAGGCGGCGGGTGAGGCTTCGGCCCTGCCCGCCGCCGTTTCGTCGGCCACTGCGCGGCCGTGAAAGCGGACGACGGGCCTCGAACCCGCGACCTTCGGCTTGGGAAGCCGTGCCGACGCAAACGACGCCCGACGACGAAGGGCGACGAATCCCGCTCCAGGACACGGATTGCGGGCGCTCGGCGGAGGCCGACCCGCAGCCCGCCTGGAGGTGCTCCAGGGGCGTCTGGGCCACTACCGGGCCACGCGATGCCCGCGCTGAGGCCGTGTCTGAAGTGCGGCTCGCTGACCCGCCGCGCTGAGGGCTACTGCGTTGACTGCCAGCCGCCCTACAGCCGCCACAAGCAGCGCTCGGGCGGCAAGCAGCAGACGTTCCGGAAGAAGACGCTCGCGCGCTACGGGCTCGCCTGCGTGGTCTGCGGATCGACGGAGAACGTCGAGGCGGCGCATGACCTGGCGCTCGACATGACGCCCGGCCAGCGGGCCAGCTTCGAGGAGAGCGAGTCGGGCGTGCCGCTCTGCCGCAAGTGCCACCGGCGCATCGACGCCGCAGCCCGGCGGGCGCGGCCGGGCATCAGCTAGCTGCCGCCTACTCCCGCAGCCCGGCGGCTTCGAGGGCCTCCCCGCGCGTGGCGTACTCGTGGATCTCTATCAGTCGCCCATCGGGTGCGAACCGGAAGGCAGCGCTGAACTCAATATCGGTCGTCAACCCCGTCCGCCTTTCGGTGCCTATTAAATGGAGGTCACAGACGAGCCGACCGTCCGGAGCGGATCGCGCTTCCTGTATCGGCATCAGCTTAAGCTCGAAGCCCTCCAGCCAGTCGTTCATGTGCCCACGGCATTCGACGTGACCGCGTCGCGTGCCAGAGTCCGGAGCGGACTCGATCGCCGTCCAGACGATGTCCGGGTGGAGGATCTCCGGCACCAGTTCCAGCTTGCCCGGCGCCCAGCACTCGTTGTAAAGCCTTGCCACGGTGTCCACGTTCTCCTGCGACATCGCCCGCCCAGTATCTGCGGCTGGCAGGGCCGCGTCTAGCGACTACCGCGACGTGATCGAGCCCGAGCTGCGCGGCGAGCCCGTCGCCCGTGCCCGAGCTGACGCTCTGGCCGAGTTCGTGCGCGCTCTACCTGGAGCGCCACGCCGCCAGCGTGCGCGAGCGGACGATCTGGACGCTGCGCGTGCGGCTGCGCTACGCGCGCGCGCCTTCGGGGACGTGCCGCTGCGCGACCTGGAGCGGATGAGCGGCGAGGTCGCGGCCTGGCAGGCCAGGCTGCCCGAGCGCTCCCGCTACGGGATCGTGCAGGCGCTCCGGCAGTCGCTCGGTGCCGCCGTCCGCTGGGGCTACATGAGCCAGAACCCGGCCGTGCTCGCTGGCCGCAACCGCCAGCCGGCGCCGCGGGCGGTGCGCGCCTTCACGTTCGCCGAGCTGGACGCGCTGGCGGCCGAGCTGTCGGCCCGCTACCGGCCGCTGCCCGCCTTCGTCGCCGCGACCGGGCTGCGGCCCGAGGAGTGGGAGCGCGCTCGAGCGCCGCGACGTGGACCGCCAGGCGGGCGTCGCTCAACGTGCGCGCGCACGTCTCAGCAGCGGCGAGGTCGTGGAGCTGGGCAAGACGACGCGGCAGCCGCCGTCAGGTGCCGCTCTCGGGCCGGGCGCTGGCCGCGCTCGACGGAGCTCCCGCCGCGGCTCGACACGCCGCTGCTGTTCCCGGCGCCCGCGGGCGGCCTGCTCAACCTCGACAACTTCCGCCGCCGCGAGTGGGCACCGGCGGTCGAGGCGTCCGGCATCGCCAAGCCCGCGCGCATCTACGACCTGCGCTCGACGTTCGCCTCGGACGCGCTCGCGGCGGGCGTGAGCGTGTTCGAGCTGGCGCGCATGATGGGCACGTCGGTGCGCGATGATCGAGCGCCACTACGGCACGCTGCTCGACGGCGCCGGTGCCGGGATCGCGAGCCGCCTGGACGCGTTCGAGGCCGAGCAGGAGCGGGCCAGGGAACGGGCCGCGGAGGCGTCTGGGCCACTACCGGGCCAGGGCGACTAGGGCGGAGCGGCGGGCATGGAGCGCAATCCCACTCGTGGAGCGAAGCGGACGACGGGCCTCGAACCCGCGACCTTCGGCTTGGGAAGCCGACGCTCTACCAACTGAGCTACGTCCGCGCGGGGCCGAGTCTAGCCCCATCTATGGTTCGGATCGGCCATGCGGAGAGCGCTTTCCCCGTCCCGATCGCCATCGTCGGCGTCCTTATCGCGCTGTTCGCGCTGCTCGCCTACGGGCTCGCTCAGAACGAGCCCGACCGGGCCGTCGACGAGGCCCTGGCGCGCGGCGATCGCGAGCCGGCGCCGGAGCTCGAGCTCCCCTGGCTGGGGCGTGAGGGGACCGGTTCGCTCGCCGATTACCGCGGCCGGGTGGTCGTGCTCAACTTCTGGGCCTCGTGGTGCAAGCCGTGCAAGGACGAGTCGCCGCTGCTCGAGCGCTGGCACGTCCGGCTGCGCGAACGCGGCGGGACGGTGCTCGGCGTCGACATGCTCGACGTGACCGGCGACGCGCAGAAGTTCATCGCCGAGTACAAGCTCACCTACCCGATGCTGAAGGACAAGGACGGCGACGGCCTCGAGAAGTTCGGCGTCGTGCAGTACCCGGAGACCTTCGTGATCGACCGCCAGGGCCGCATCGCCGCCGTGCAGCGCGGGCCCGTGGACGAGACCTTCATGCAGACCAAGGTGGAGCCGCTCCTGTGAGGAGGGCCGCGCTGCTCACGCTCGTCGCGCTCCTCGGCGCTCCCGGCCGTGGCCGCTGCGCAGGACTGCCCCAGGACGAGCCTCGGCGACATCGAGGACGAGGTCATGTGCCCGGTCTGCGGCACGCCGCTGGGCCTCGCGAGCGAGGCGCCCCAGGCCGAGCACGAGCGGGCCTTCATCCAGCGGCTCGTGGACGACTGCAAGTCGAAGGACGAGGTCAAGCAGGCGCTCGTCGCCGAGTTCGGAGAGCGCGTGCTCGCCCTGCCCGGCGACCAGGGCGACGACAGCCTGGGCGACGTGCTCGTGTACGCGATCCCGGCGCTCGGCATCGTGCTCGCGGCCGCCGGCATCGCCTTCGCGGTCGTGCGCTGGCGGCGCGCCGCGCACGGAGCGGCCGGTCCCGCCGCTGGCGGGCGCCGACGGGTCGCGCCTCGACGACGACATGGACCGGTACGAGCTGTGATCGCCCAGGACAGCGTCGACGCCACGGTCTTCGCCGCCTTCGCCGTGGGCTTCATCTCGTTCGTCTCGCCCTGCGTGCTCCCGCTCGTTCCCGGCTACCTCTCCACCATCTCCGGGGTCTCGTTCGCGGACATCCAGGAGGGCAAGGGCCGCAGGCAGGTGCTCGCCCCCGCGCTCCTCTTCTGCCTCGCCTTCACGGTGATGTTCGTGGCGCTCGGGATGACCGCCACCGGCCTCGGCCAGACGCTCCAGGACAACCGAGCCGTCCTGCGCCAGATCTCGGGCGTCGTAATCGCCCTGCTCGGCCTCCTCTTCATCGCGACCCTGTTCGTGCCCAAGCTGAACCGCGAGTGGCGCCCTGAGGAGCTGATGCGGCGCGCGCACACCGGCGGGCCGATCATCGCCGGGCTGGCGTTCGCGGTCGCGTGGCTGCCGTGCACCGGCCCGACCCTCGGCGCGATCCTCACCGCGGCCTCGCAGGAATCGACGGTCGGCAAGGGCGGCGTGCTGCTCGCGTTCTACGCGCTCGGCCTCGCCGTGCCGTTCATCCTGAGCGCGCTCGCCTTCTCCACCTTCTCGGGTGTCTTCCGGTTCTTCCGCAACCACTACACCGCGATCACGGTCGTGTCCGGAGTGATCCTCGTCGTGATGGGCGTGCTGCTGTTCACCAACGAGCTCACGCAGCTGAACGCGGAGGCGCTCAGGGTGATGGACGACCTGAACCTGAACTTCTTCAGCGAGCTCTAGGGCGCGGCGAGGTCACGCGCAGCCGCCTGGTCACGACCTGCGTGTTGCCGAACTCATCCCGCGCGACCACCTGAAGGCGGAGCCGGGCAGTGCGCGGGACCGACGCTCGCAGCCGCTTGATCACACGCAGAAGCAGCGTACGCCGGCCTCCGGCGAGCGGCAGCGAGCGCTCTGCGAGCACCACGTCGCCTGCCCGCGCCACCCCGATCCCGCCTCCGCGCCTGGCCGCTCCGGCCAACAGGCGCACCTGCAGCGAGGCCGGCCGGGCGCACTCGACGGCGCCGCGCAGTCCCCGTCGCAGCAGCGCCTTCCGCGCGATTCGCGCGCGGACCGACGCGATCGCGCATCCGGGGGACCCGAGCTCCGCGGCGGCCGGACGCACCTGCGCCACAACCACTGACTCACAGCCGGAGACGGTGTCGAGCTGGTCGACCTCAGCGCTGTCGTCGCCCTCGCCACAGTTCACGAAGTCCGCGAAGCCGTCGCGCACCAGCGCGCGGTCCGCGCCCGCCCCCAAGGTGAGGAAGTCCGACCCCGCGCCCGGATCGACGGTGTCGGAGCCGTCGAAGGTCGAGATCGAATTGGACCCGGAGGTTCCCCTCACGTTCGTGGTGGCGTGGCCGAACAGGTCGGCGTCCTCGAAGCCCGTTACCGCAGCCGACGCCGTGTTCGTCCCCCCAATGGTCCCGGCTGCCAGGTCGAGCACGAGGTCGACCGGAGGTGCGCCGCTCAGCGTGCTGCTGATGAGCCGATCGAGGCCCGGGCCGCCGGCCACCGTGTCGCCCGCCCCATCATCGACGCGTACGGAGGCGGAGTCGTTGCCCGGCCCCAGGTCGACGGTGTCCCCATCGCCGGGTCCCGCGTTCACGGAGTCGTTGCCGCCGCCGGTCGCGATCGCGTCGATCCCCGCGTTCCCCTCCACAGACTCGCCTCCCTCGCCGCCGGTGATTCGGTCGTTGCCGTCACCGCCCTCCACGGACGAGGCAAAGAAGTCCGGCGCCACGAGAACCGTGAGCTCGTCGTCCCCGGCGCCGCCCCGGACAGCCACCGCAACTGGGCCGGCCGCCCGCAGGCGGTCGTTCATGTCGAGCAGCTCCGCGCCGGCCAGTGTCAACCCAGGCAAGCTGCAGGTCACCGTGTTCGTCCCGTTCCCCTCGCAGGCGGCGTCCGCCTCGTTGATGATGTCCGCGCTGTCCGTGTACGTGACGCTGTCGGGCGTCGCCGTCACGGCCAGGTCGTTCGCCACGCCGGCGCCCGCTTCGAACACGACGACCGAGGTTGCTACCTGGACCGTTCCCGCGGCCCCGGCGGTCGCCGGGACGAGCAGCAGGCCCGCGATTGCGACCAGCGCCGCGCGCAGCCTCACCGTCGAACCCTCACCACACGGGTGACCACGCCCCTGTTGCCGAACTGGTCGCGCGCCACCACCGTCAGCGTCGCCGCAAAGCGCCGACCGAGCGCGCGACGCAGGCGACGCGGCACCTTCAGGCTGAGGCGCCTCTCGCCGGCCGCGAGCGGGCGCGCCTGCTCGGCCAGGACGAGCTGGCCGGCCTTGACCGTGACCAGTTGCGTGCCGCGGCGGCGAACCAACACGGTCAGGCGCGCCTCGAGGCTGGCCGGCTCGTTGCATCCAACCTCAGGGCGGAGCCCGCGCAGGAAGCGCGCGCGCCGCAGCACCCTCCGCACGCCCGTGACCGTGCAGACCGGAGCGTCGAGCTCCACGCCCGCGGGCAGCACCTGCGCCACGTCGACCGCCTCGCAGTCGAACAGCTCGTCGAACTGGTCGGCCTCGACCGTGTCCTCGCCGAGTCCGCACTCGATCCGGTCCGCGAAGCCATCCCGCGCGAGTATGCGATCGGCTCCCGAGCCGGCGGTTACGCGATCGGGGCCGCCGCGGGGGTCGATCACATCGGCGCTCGCCCCGGTCGACAGCGTGTTGTGGCCGTCGGTCCCGGCCACGGTGATCACGCTGCCGCTGCCAATCAAGAACTCGAAGTTCGGCACCAACGCGGAGCCGCTGCCTCCCGCGGTCTGGTTCAGCGTTCCCACGGCGAGGTCCACGGCCAGCGCGGGGAAGCCCGGGCTGAGCATTGACGAGGGCCCCTGCAGGAATAGCGTGTCCACGCCAGCGCCGCCATCGAGCAGCTCGTCGGTCCCGTCGCCCGCCGTGTATGAGATGAAGTCGTCACCCGGGCCTGCGTCGGCCCGCTCGGCGTTGCCCGGTCCCGGCGCCAGTGAGTCGTCGCCAGCGCCGCCGAACAGCACGTCGACACCGCCGTCACCGGAGGCGAGATCCCGCATGCCGCTGCCGGCCAGGATGTCGCCGCCGTCGCCAGCCGCGTCGCCGTCGTCGCCGTCCATCGCCACTGTGCCCGGCACGCCGGGCGGGGCGGACACGCTGATCTCGTCACCGCCGTCGCCTCCGCTCAATACGAGCTGTCCCGGAGAGCCCTGTGCCCCCGGCATACCCACGGGCGCGTCGACTCGGATCGAGTCATCGAGGTCGTCCGTCGTCGTCGAGACGCTGGAGATCGCCGCGGGGAAGTTGCAGGCGACGGTGTTGGTGCCGCCACCGTTGCACTCGGCCACGGCCTCGTCGATGAGGTCGCCCGGGTCGGTGAACGTGATCGAATTGGCGCCGACGGCCACTTGGACGTCGTTGACCTTGCCGGTCGCGGCGGTGAAGTTGACGACGAAGAGCCCGCCGCCGCTGGGCGAGGCCAGCAGCGTGCTGTTGGCCGAGGCCGCCGGGGCCGCCAGCAGCCACACGGCGGCCGTGGCGATGGCAGCAAGCGCGAGGCGGGTTCCCGAGCCGATTGACCGATCGTAGGCCCACCGCTTCGGCGAGGCAAGCGTCAGCGCGGGAGGCGCCGCAGGAACGGCACGACCGTCTTCAGGAAGCGGTTCGTCCTCGGCGCGGCGGACAGCGGATCCAGGTGGGCGGCCGCGCGGTCGTCGACGATCCGGCTCATCGGCACCCGCGAGATCTCCACCAGCCTCCGTGCGCCGCGCGCCACGCGACCCGCCGTGAGATCGGTGGAGTAGGCGTACAGCGGCACGTCGATTCGCCGGCCGTGCCTCAGTCGCAGCCCGAGGTAGCGGGCCGCCGGCGTCTGGCGCAGCGGGCTGGCGGCGTCGATGTCGAGCAGAAGCCGGCGCGGGTAGTACCACTCGGTCGCGTTGGGCGACTCCGCCGCCCACGCCCTCGCGTGCCGCGCGATCGGCGTGAGCTCGCCGTCCTGCCAGCCCCTCGGGTCGCCGCTGTCCGCCAGGCGGCCGGCGCGGAGGTGGATGATGCTGAGAAAGTCCGGGCGACGTGGTCTCGTCGAAGGCGTAGCCCAGGAACGCCTCGTTAGTCACGCGGATCGGCGGCTTCACCGAGTCGGGCAGAAGCGGGTACTGCTGGAGCACCGACGGCTCATCCGGCCGCGTGTGGGCCCAGAGCGCGCCGACCTCCGTGAAGATGCCGTTGATCTCGGGCAGCCCGAGGCCCAGCACGTCGAGGAAGACGCTCCCGCCCCTGATCTCGGCCAGCTCCCGCTTCGCCCTGGCCAGGTCCGCGGAGGCGAAGCTCCCGAGCAGGCCTCCGTCGATCAGCACGAGCCCGTCGATGTCGCGGAAGCCCGGCCGGCCGCCGAAGTCCCATGCCGCGTAGGCGACGGCGGTCGACGCTCCGGCCGAGTGGCCTCCCAGCACCACGCGCCGCCCACCACGGGCGGCCCGCCTCACGACGGTCCGCAGATCGGCCAGCTGCAGCCTCAGCCCCCACTCCGCGGCGAACTTCGCGTTCTCGCCCGCCACCCGCGTGTACCGGAAGCCGAGGTAGTAGTCCTGCGCCCGCTGGGGGTCACCGGTCCTGAACACCGACGTGTCCTCGAGCGCCTGCTCGCGCCGGTCGACGATCCAGACCTGAGTCCTCCGCACACGCCTCACGATCTCGCGCGCGACCGGCACGACCCCACCCGCGCCGCCGTTCGTGCCCGGCACGAGCACGAGCACGGTGCGAGCGCGCTTCGGCCCGATCTGCTTGACGAAGACGCGGTCGTACTTCGCCGGCCCCGGCCCCGGCGGGGCCTTCATCGGCACGTAGCGATCGAGCGCCGCGGCCGGCGCCGCCAGCACCAGGAACGCGGCGATCGCGAGCGGGAGCGCGCGCCTCACATCGACTCGGGCGCCTCCACCCCGAGCAGGTCGAGCGAGTGCGCCAGCACGCGCTTCGCGAGCACGCTGATCGCGATCCGCACGTCCTCGTCGCCGCCCTCCTCGGCGGCGCCGACCACCTTGCAGTCGCGGTAGAACGCGGAGAAGTCCTGCGCCGTCTCGGTGGCGTAGGCGGCGATCCGGTGCGGCGCGCGGCGCTCCGCGGCGTCGCGGATCTCGGCCGGCAGCTCGAGCAGTCGCTTCACCAGCGCTCGCGCCGACGGGTGGAAGCGCTCGGAGCTCGCCCTGATATCCGCCGCGAGCGCCTGCTCGACCCGCTCCGCGCCCGCCTTGCGCAGGATCGATGCGATGCGCGCGTGCGCATACTGCACGTAGTAGACCGGGTTGTCCTGCGACTGGCTGCGGGCCAGCTCGAGGTCGATCTCGAGCGCCGAGTCGTGGCTGCGCGAGGCCAGGAACCAGCGCGCGGCGTCCACGCCGATGTCGTCCACCAGGTCCTCGAGGATGACGATCGCCCCGTGGCGCTTCGACATCGTCACGCGCTCGCCCCCCTCGGTGAGACCGACGAGCTGCATGATGATGATCTCGTAGGCATCCGGCTCGCCGCCGAGGAGCCCCCACGCGATCTTCATCCGGGTGATATGGCCGTGGTGGTCGGCGCCCCAGACGTCGATCGCCCGGTCGTAGTGTCGGCCGATCTTGTGGACGTGGTACGCGATGTCCGAGGCGTAGTACGTCCACTCGCCGTTCGAGCGCCGCAGCACGCGGTCCTTGTCGTCCCCGTGCGCGCTCGTACGCAGCCACAGGGCGCCGTCGTGCTCGTAGACGTCGTCGCCGAGCCGCTCGATGGCCTCCTCCACCGCGCCCGACTCGTGGAGGCTGCGCTCCGTGAAGAACTCGTCCATGTGCACTCGGAAGCCCGCGAGCGATGCGCGAACGCCGTCCACCATCAGCTCGATGCCGCGACTCGCGAGCTCGTCGGCCTCCATGCCCGCCGCGCCCTCGATGCGCTCCGCGAGCTCGGTCACGTAGTCACCCTGGTAGCCGTCCTCAGGCGGCTCCTCGCCCCGGGCGCGCGCCTGGATCGACTCGCCGAAGCGCCGCACCTGGCTGCCGGCGTCGTTCACGTAGTACTCGCGCTCCACGCGGTGCCCGGCCCGCTCGAGGATTCGCGCCAGCGAGTCCCCGTAGGCGGCGTGGCGGGCCGACGCGATCGTGATCGGGCCGGTCGGGTTCGCGCTCACGAACTCGAGGTTCACGTGCTCGCCGCCGTCCGTGCCGGCGCCGTACTCCTCGCCCGCCTCGAGCAGCGCGGCGACCGTCTCGAGGTACCAGCGGTCGGCCATGAACAGGTTGAGGAAGCCCGGTCCCGCGATCTCCACGCGCTCGACGGTCTCCCCCAGGCGATCGCCGAGCCTGTCACCGAGCCGTTCGGCCACTGCGCGCGGCGCCTCGCCCAGCGAGGGCGCCAGCAGCATCGCCGCGTTCGTCGAGTAGTCGCCGAAGTCGGCGCGCGGCGGGCGATCGAGCTTGAGGGCGGTGCGACGGCCGTTGCCGGCCACCTCGGCGGCCGTCTCCTCGACCGCGCTCGTCAGATTGGCGACGGGATCCATGCCCCTACTAATAGTGATACGGCTCGCCGGCGAGGATCTTGTGGGCTCGGTAGAGCTGCTCGAGGAGCACGACTCGAGCCAGCTGGTGGGGCAGCGTCATGCGGCCGAGCGACAGTCGGGTGTCGCAGTGCTCGAGGTCAAGGCCGCGCGGGCCGCCGATCACGAAGCAGAGGTCGCGACCCTCGTGCCGGCGCTCGCCGAGCCAGCCGCTCAGCTCGACCGAGTCGAGCTCGCGGCCGTCGCTCGCCAGAAGGACGAGATGAACCCGGTCGGGGATGCGCTTCGGCACGCGCTCGTCCTCGCGGACCTCGATCAACTCGACCCGCGCGTGCCCCGCCAGCAGCTTGCGGTAGTGCTCAACATCGTCCTGGAAGGGCGGCCTCAGGCGCCCCACCGCGATCACCAAGATCCGCATGAGCGGGTGCGATACTACGCGCGTGCCCGAGGACGGCGAGCGCCACTTCAATATCCACACCGACCCGGACACGATGGCGGGGCACTACGCGAACTTCGCCAACGTGTCCCACTCGGACTACGAGTTCACGCTCACCTTCGCGCGTGTCGACCACGAGGTCGAGGAGGGCGAGGTTCCGGGAGTCGTCGTCGCGCGGATCAACCTGTCGCCGCGCTTCATGCGCGAGCTGATCGACGCCATGGAGGACAACTTCTCCAAGTGGCGCACCCGGGAGGGCATCCGCGACCTCCCCGAGTTCGACGAGCCGCCCGGCTAGGCGCGCAGGTAGCCGAGGCAGACGTCGACGGCACCCTCGACGCTGTCCCAGTCGAGGTTGTCCGGGATGTCGGTCGGCCAGTGGTAGTTGGAGGGGAACTTGGTCTCTTCCACGCCGCCGAGCGTGCAGGTCGCATACCCGGCCCGCAGGGCGATCAGCGCGTCCGTCGCCGCCACGGTACGAAGGCCGCGCGTCAGCTTCACTCCCGCCTCCGCGCCGGCGCGCGCCAGCGTGTCGCGTGAGCCGTCCGTGTAGTAGCGCATGCGCAGCATGCCCTCGGCCTCGACGATGCACAGGTGTGGCGACCCGACGCATTCGAGGCAGACGAATTCGGTGGTGGCGCGGTCCAGATCGCGAAAATGGCGCCGGCCGAATGCCTGCATGCCCTCCATGAACCCCTCCTCGGAGCCCGTGGAGAGGAGGATGACCCGGACCCCGTCCGGAGGGCGCTGGGCGAGCTCATTCGCAAGTGCCACGAGCACGCCCACCGAGCTGAGGTTGTCGTTGGCGCCGGGCACGACGCGGCTGGCGGCGATGTTCGCCATTACGGCCGTGGCGCCGAGCGCGTAGACCATGCCCTGCCACTTGAGCGCGCGGCGGCCGAGAAGGCCCCAGAGAGTGAGCAGCACCGGTCCGAGGAACGTCCCGTAGATGATCGGGATGCTCTGGTTGGCGCGCTCGTGCAGCCTCGGAACGAGCCTCATGCCGACGCGCGCGAGCGCCGGGTGGAACACGAGCCCGCTGTGCGCCGCGTCGTGGTGCGCCACGAAGACGACGGTGCGCGCGGCATCGGGGTCGCCCGCCTCCGCCACGACGTTCCAGGTCGGGCTGTGGGGAAGCGCGCGGCGGCGGAACCAGAGCCGGCCACCGCTCACGTCGTCGTAGACGGCCGCCGAGGCCACCGCGCCGACCAGCGCCGCGGGGAGGCGCCCGAGCATGGCCGCCAGCGCCGAGCCCGCGTTCAGCAGCCCGAGCGGCCACCAGTAGCCGCCGTGCGCTCGCTCCTCCTCGACCCGCACCTCGCTGCAGCCCGCCGAGCGGAACTCGTCCGCCAGCCACTCGGCCGCCCGCCGCTCGCCCTCCGACGCCGACGGGCGCTCGTAGGAGGCCAGCTCGCGGACGACCCGCTCTATCAGCGCGCGACGCGACACCGGGCGGGGCACCCTACTTGCCCTCGAAGGCCTCGCCATAGCCGAGCCGCTCGACCGTCGTGGGATGGGTGTCGAAGAGGAGGTGCAGGAGCTCGGGCGGGTCCGGGTCGGAGACGTTGCTGATGGTGATGCGGCGCTCGAAGTCGATGAAGTCCCCGGGATCGTGCGTCAGCCGGAGCGCGAACGCGTCGGCCCTGGCCTCCACCCGCCGCGAGAGGGCGTTCGATGCGATGCCGAGCCCGAGCCCCACGAGCGAGATCGCGAGCGCGATCGCCGGCAGCGCCGCGGGCGTGCCGAGCGGCCCCCGGCGGGCGAAGCGCTCCGACAGCGCCTGCGTGAGGAACGTCCCGGCGGGCGCGACGATGGCGAGCCATGCGAGCCCGCGCAGCAGGTCGTTGTGCTTCTGATGTCCGAGCTCGTGCGCAACGACGACGCGCACCTCCGCGCGCGGGAAGTCGTCGATCAGGTTGTCGTAGATGACCACCCGCTTCGTGTGGCCGAGCCCGATCACGTAGGCATTCGCGGCCGTGGTGCGGCGGCTCGCGTCGACGCGATAGACCTCGCCCACGTCCACTCCCGCGCGGTCGGCGAGCTCGAGCACCTCCGAGCGGAGCGGGCCGTTCGGAATGCGCTCGAAGTCGTTGAAGAGCGGATCGATCACGATCGGGTAGAGCCAGATCGTCACGACGCCGTACGCGACCACGAGCACCGCCGCGGGGGCCCACCACTGCCGGGGGAACCTGCGTATGAGCGCTATCGCGACGAGGCCGCCGATGGCGGCCGTGACCGCGCCGATCCCGGCGCCCTTCAACACGTCCACCGCCCAGTCGGGCCAGGACTGGGTGGCGAGACCGACGTCCAGCGAGCGTTGGCGCAGCCACGCGCGAACGGGGAGCCCCACCACAACCAGCAGCAGCGAGATCCCCGCGCCGGCCGCCGCGGCGCCGAGCAGCGGCCGGCGCTCGAGGCGCGTCAGCAGGCCCCGCGGGGGTCGCCACGCGAGTATCGCGAGCGTGCCGATGCCGATCCCGAGCCCCGCGAGCCCCAGCACGCGCTGCAGGCTCCGGAAGTCCTCTGCGCGGTCGAGCTGCGCGGTCGTGAAGTAGTGTTGGACCTCGACCGGGGCCGGGTCGATCAGACCGGTGCGCGGCCGGAGCAGCAAGGTCGCCGCAGCAGCTGCGGCCACTGCGACCACGACCGCAAGCGGCAACCGCGAACGCCCCATCCGCTGACACTGTAGAAGCCCCTCAGATGCGCATCGCCCTGCTCTCAGATGTCCACGGAAATCTGCCGGCCTTCGAGGCGGTGCTGGGCGACGTCGACAGCCAGACCGTTGAGGAGATCTGGTGCCTCGGCGACCTGGTCGGATACGGCGCTCAGCCGGACGGTTGCGTACAGCTCGCCCGAGAGCGCTGCCACCTCTCGCTGGCCGGCAACCACGACCTCGTGGTGACTGGCGACATTCCGATCGAGGACTTCTCCGCGGGAGCCGCGGCGGCGGCCCGCTGGACGCAGGAGACGATCAGCGCGGACGCCCTGGCGTACCTCAAGTCGCTCCAGCCGGCCGACCCCAGCCGCGAGCCGGCGCTCTACCACGCGAGCCCGCGTGACCCCGTGTGGGAGTACGTGCTGTCCACCTGGCAGGCGGACGAGTGCATGGCGCTCATGGAGGCGCGGGTCGGAGCGATCGGGCATTCGCACGTGGCGCTCTGGTTCCAGCGCGACGGCGAGGGGCAGGTCACGGGCGCGACCGCGGAGGCCGGCCTGGAGCTCGATCTCTCCCACGGCCACTGGCTGCTGAACCCCGGCGGGGTGGGCCAGCCGCGGGATGGTGACCCACGCGCCGCATGGCTCCTGCTAGACACCTCTACGTGGAGAGCCACTTGGCGCAGAGTGGAGTATCCGATCGACCTGGCCGCTCGAGCGATCGAGGAGGCCGGGCTGCCGCGCATGCTCGCGGAGCGTCTCTACAGCGGCCAATGAAGCCGCGGAGGTGGATGGTTGTGCTGCTGGCGCTCGCCGCGGGCCTCGCGGCCGCCGGCTGTGGGGGCGACGATGAGGGCGCCCCGATTCCACAGGCGACCGCCACGGCGCTGAACGCCGAGCTGGATGGGGTTCAGGCTCGCCTCGACCAGGGCAGCGCCGGGGCCTGCCAGGACATCCTCGAGGGGCCGCGCGACCCGAACATGGACCGCGTGCAGCAGCTGATCGAGTCGCTGCCCGACGACGTCGACGCCGACGTGCGCTCGGCGCTCGAGGAGAGCTTCGACCGGCTCTGGGACCTGGTGGGGCAGGAGTGCGACGACAAGGCTCAGGAGCAGGAGCAGGACCAGCCGGACACCAATACGACGCCGACCGACACGACCCCCACGGACACGACCCCGACCGATACGACGCCGACCGACACGACGCCCACGGATACGACCCCGACGACGCCCGAGGACGAGCCGCTCCCGAACGACGGCGACGGCGACAGCGGTGGCGGCGTCCCGGGCAACGGGAACGGGAACGGCAACGAAGACGGCGGCGGCTTCGGCCCGGGAGACGGCCAATGAGCGCTCCCACGGAGGTCGCCGGACGCTACGTGATAGAGCGCCGCCTCGGCGCCGGCGGGATGTCGACCGTCTTCGAGGCGCGCGACACCGTGCTCGAGCGCCCGGTCGCGGTCAAGCTCCTCGCCGAGCACCTGGCCGACGACGAGGCCTTCGTCTACCGCTTCCGGCGCGAGGCGCTGTCCGCCGCCCGGCTGCAGCACCCGAACATCGTGCAGGTGTTCGACTCCGGGCAGGACCCCCCCACGGAGCGCCACTACATCGTCATGGAGTACGTGGACGGGCCCTCGGCGGCCGACATGCTGCGAGAGCGCAAGCAGCTCGAGATCGACGAGACCGTGCGGATGCTGCGCGACGCCTGCCACGGGCTCGAATACGCGCACCGCGCCGGAGTCGTCCACCGCGACGTGAAGCCGGGGAACCTTCTGTTCGCCGAGGAGATGGGCATCACGAAGCTCGCCGACTTCGGGATCGCGAAGGCGGCGGAGCAGACGCGCATCACCCAGGTGGGCTCGGTGCTCGGTACCGCCGCGTACCTGTCGCCGGAGCAGGCGCGCGGCGACGAGGCGGGGCCCGCCTCGGACATCTACTCGCTGGGCGTGTGCGCGTACCAGTTCCTCACCGGGCGGCTGCCGCACGAATACGCGTCGCTCACCGAGCTGGCGCTGAAGCAGCAGCAGGATCCGGTGGCCCCGCTCAGCGAGTACCGGCCCGAAGTGCCCCCGGAGCTCGACGAGGCCGTGCGGGTCGCGCTCGAGCGCGATCCCGAGGCGCGCTACAAGAGCGCGCTCGAGATGGCCGACGCGATCGAGGCCGGCGCGCACGGCGAGGCGACGGACGCCACCCAGCGCCTCGGGATGAGCGACTACGACGCGACCCAGGCCATGGACGACACCGCCGCGACGCGAGCGATGCAGCGAACGACGGCCGGCCCAAGCCCGACGCGGGTTCAGGACGCGCCGGCTACGCCTCCTCCCGTCCAGGAGGCCAGGGCGCGCCGTGACGAGCGAGCGCTCGCGCAGCGTGCCGCCCGGCGGCGGCGCTTCGGCACCTTCCTGGCACTCCTGGCCGCCATCGCCGCGATCGCGATCGTGGCGATCGCGGTGCTCTCGTCGTCGGGCGGCGGCAACGTCGACCCGGTCGACACCGGCGACGTTCAACAGCAGATCGACGGTCTGCGCGACTTCATCGGCGAGCACTCGCGCTGAGCAGCCGCTCGGCCTCCGCCGCGTACGCACCCGCGGCGATCGCGTCGCGAAGGTCGCGCATCAGGCGCTCCATGAAGGTGAGGTTGTGGAGCGTGAGCAGCCGCTTGGCGGTCAGCTCGCCCACCCGCGTGAGGTAGTGCAGGTAGCCCCGCGTGTGCTCGCGGCACGCCGGGCATGGGCAGTCCTCGTCGATCGGTTCGCGGCTGGTGCGGTGGACGCCCTTCGTGAGGTCGAGCCGCCAGCGCCCGGCGGGGTCGTGGACCAGCGCGGTGCCGTGCCGGGCCAGGCGCGTCGGGGTGGCGCAGTCGAACGTGTCGATCCCGGCGCCGACGGCGTGGACGATGTCGTCCACGTCTCCGATCCCGAGCAGGTGGCGCGGCGGCTCCTCCGGCAGGCCGGCGAGCGCCCAGCCCACCACCTCGCGCATCTGCTCCTTGTCCTGCCCGAGCGAGCCTCCGATCGCGATGCCGTCCACGCCCGCGCCGGCGATGTAGGCCGACGACTCGGCGCGCAGGTCCTCGTACACCCCACCCTGCACGATCCCGTACAAGAGCTGGCCGGGCGGCGCGTGCTCACGGCACCAGTCGACGCAGCGGTCGAGCCAGCGGTGCGTCCTCCGCATCGAGCTCTCCGTGTAGTCGCGCTCGACGTGGAACGGCGTGCACTCGTCGAACGCGAGCGCGATGTCCGAGCCGAGCGCCGCCTGGACCTCCATCGAGGTCTCCGGGCCCATGAAGCGCTCGCGGCCGTCGGCATACGAGCGGAAGCGCACGCCCTCCTCCTCGATCGAGATCACCATCGACTGGCGCCGGTCGCGACGGCGCTTGACCTCCTCGGCCACGGAGCCGTGGCCCATCGAGAAGACCTGATAGCCGCCCGAGTCGGTGATGATCGGCCGGCGCCAGCCCATGAACTCGTGCAGGCCGCCCAGCTCGGCGATCAGCTCGTGGCCGGGCTGGATGAAGAGGTGGAACGTGTTGCCGAGCACCATGTCGTAGCCGAGCTCGGCCACCTCGCTCGCGTGGAGCGACTTGACCGTCGCCGTCGAGGCGAGCGGCACGAAGGCCGGCGTGCGAACCCTCCCGTGCGACGTATGGATGACGCCCGCCCGGGCATCGCCGTCACGCGCCGTGATCTCGAAGGAGGACACCTACGGGGTCAGACCCCCTTCGGGGGTCAGACCCTGGCCTGTCATCTCGGCCGGCTGCTCCTCGCCCAGCAGCGCCAGGACGGTCGGCGCCACGTCGGCAAGTGTGCCGCCCTCGCGGAGCTCGCCGACGTCCGCGGTCACGATCAGCGGCACCGGGTTCATGGAGTGCGCCGTGTCGGGGCTGCCGTCCGGCTCGAGCATCTCGTCGGCGTTGCCGTGGTCGGCCGTGATCACGCACACGCCGCCGGACTCCTCCACCGCCTCGACCACCTGGCCGAGGCACTCGTCCACGGTCTCGACCGCCTTGACCGCCGCGTCGATCACCCCGGTGTGGCCGACCATGTCGGGGTTGGCGAAGTTGACGATCCCGAACGTGAAGTCGCCGTCCCGCCAACGTTCCACGAATGCCGCGGCCGCCTCGCGCGCGCTCATCTCCGGCTTCTTGTCGTAGGTCGGCACGTCGCGCGGCGAGTCCACCAGATCGCGCTCCTCACCCGGGTACTCGTCCTCCTCACCGCCGTTGAAGAAGTAGGTCACGTGCGCGTACTTCTCCGTCTCCGCGACGTGCAGCTGCGCCTCGCCGCGCTCGGCGAGCGTCGATGCGAGCGTGACGTCGGGGCGCGCCGGCGGGAACGCGACCGGGTAGGCCCAGTGCTCCTGGTACTCGGTGAGCGTGGTCAGCTCGAAGCCGGCCTCGCCGAGCTTCTCCGTGAGCTGCCGGGCGCGGTCGGGGCGGAAGTTGAAGAAGATCACCGAGTCGCCGTCGCGGACCCGGCCTTCGTCCCCGACCAGCGTGGGCTTGATGAACTCGTCGGTCTCGCCCCGCTCGTAGGCGGCGCGCACGGCCGCCTCGCCGGTCTCGGCGCTGAACTCCGCCTCGCCGTCGACGATCGCCTTGTAGGCCAGCTCGGTCCGGTCCCAGCGCTTGTCGCGGTCCATCGCGTAGTAGCGGCCGCTCACGGTCGCGATGCGGGCGCCGCCCCAGGACTCGACCGCGGCCACGTGGCCGGCGCCGCTGTCGGGCGCCGTGTCGCGCCCGTCCGTGAAGGCGTGGACCACGACGTCCTCGACGCCCTCGCGGCCCGCCAGATCGATCAGGGCCCTCAGATGGTCCATGCTCGAGTGCACGCCGCCGTCTGAGACGAGCCCCAACAGGTGCACGCGCTCGGTCCGGCACGCGGCTCTGAGCGCCTCGTTCTCGTAGAACGACCCGTCCTCGATCGTCTCGTCGATCCGCAGGAGGTCCTGCTTCACGACGGCACCCGCGCCCAGGTTCAGGTGGCCGACCTCGGAGTTGCCCATCTGCCCCTCCGGCAGCCCGACCGCCTCTCCGTGCGTGACGAGCGTGGTGTGCGGGTGCTTCTCCCAGAGCTCGTCGAAGACCGGCGTGTCGGCCAGGTCGACCGCGTTGCCGGGTCCCGGCTCGGCGAGCCCCCAGCCGTCGAGCACCACGAGGCAGACGCTGGGAAAGCTCACGGCCCGGCGGCCGCGACGATCTCCACGAAGCCCTTCGGGTCGAGGCTCGCGCCGCCCACGAGCGCGCCGTCCACGTCGGGCTGGGCGAGGATCTCGGCGGCGTTGTCCGGCTTGACGCTGCCCCCGTAGAGGATCCGGACACGCTCGGCCGCCTCCTTCGAGCGGTCTCCGACCAGCGCGCGGATGAATCCGATCGCGTCCTGCGCGATCTCCGGCGTGGCCACCTTCCCGGTGCCGATCGCCCAGATCGGCTCGTATGCGATCACCACGTCGGCGAGCCGGCCGTCCTCGACCTTCTCGAGCGCCTCCTGCACCTGCGTCCGGAGCTTTCGCTGCGTCTCGTCACGCTCGCGCTCCTCCTCGCTCTCGCCCACGCAGAGGATCGGGTCGAGTCCCGCGGCGAGCGCCGCCGGCACCTTCTCCTGGAGCGCGCGGTCCGTTTCGCAGTTGTGCTGGCGGCGCTCGGAGTGGCCCAGGACCACGCCGTGCACGCCGATCTCGGTGAGCATGGGGGCCGACACCTCGCCCGTGAACGCACCGATCTCCTCCTGGTGCATGTTCTGGGCGAACACCTTGACGCCGGTGCCCTCGAGCTCGTTCACGCACAGCTCGAGAGCGGTGTACACGGGGCAGATGCCGATCTCGGCGTTCCGCTCCTCGTCGCCCGGGAGGATCACGCTGAGCTGCTGGCAGTACTCGGTGGCCTGCGCCCGCGTCCCCCACAGCTTCCAGTTGCCGGCGATGAGAGGCCGGCGTCCGCTCTCAGGCGTCATCCAGGACCTCCAGGCCGGGCAGCGGCTTGCCCTCCAGCAGCTCGAGCGACGCGCCGCCGCCGGTCGAGAGGTGGTCCACCTCGTCCGCGAGCCCGAACTCGGCGAGAGCCGCACCCGAGTCGCCGCCGCCGACGACGGTCGTTCCGGAGGCCCGGGCCACGGCCTCGGCCACGGCGCGGGTGCCCGCGGCGAACGGCTCGAGCTCGAAGGCGCCCATCGGGCCGTTCCAGAACACGGTGCCGGCCTTCGCGATCTCGTCGGCGTACGCCGCCGCCGTGCGCGGGCCCACATCCAGCCCCATCCAGCCGTCAGGAACCTCGACGCCGTCGAGCTCGCGGTGGTCTGCATCGGCGTCGAAGCGCTCGCCGATCACGAGGTCAACCGGCAGCCGCAGGCGGCAGTTCGAGGAATCCGCCTTCTCGAGTGCGCGGCGCGCGAGCTCCACACCCTCCTCCTCCACGAGCGAGTCACCCGTCGGGATGCCCTGCGCGCGGAAGAACGAGAAGCACATCGCGCCGCCGATCAGGAGGGCGTCGGCCGTGTCGAGGAAGCGGTCGATCAGCGCGATCTTGTCGGTGACCTTCGCACCGCCGAGGATCACGACGAGGGGCCGCTCGGGCGACTCGACGATCGAGCGCAGCGTCATCACCTCGCGCTCCAAGAGCAGCCCGGCCACGGCCGGGCGCAGGTACTCGGCCACGCCCGCCGTCGAGGCGTGAGCGCGATGCGCGGCCCCGAACGCGTCGTTCACGTAGGCATCTGCGAACGAGCCGAGCTCCCGCGCCAGGGCGGGGTCGTTCTCGGTCTCGCCGCGCTCCCAGCGCGTGTTCTCGAGCACGAGCACGGCGCCCGGCTCGAGCCGGTCCACGCCACGCCGGACCTCCGGGCCGACCACCTCGGGCGCCTGGTGCACCTGCGCATCGACCAGCTCGCCGAGGCGCGCGGACACCGGCCGAAGCGACGTCTCGGGGTCGCGACCCTTGGGCCGCCCGAGATGCGAGCACAGCACGAGCCGCACGCCCTTCTCGAGCAGCAGCTCGATCGTCGGGAGCGCCGCTCGTATGCGCGCGTCGTCGGTCACGCGCCCGCCCTCGAGCGGAACGTTGAAGTCGACCCGCGCCAGCACGCACTGGCCGGTGGTCACTTCCAGGTCGCGGACCGTCCGCTTGCCGAGCGCCGAATCCGTGGCGTTCGTGTCGGGCACCTCAGGCGACCGGCGACCCAGCCAGTACCCGCTGCGCCAGATCGACGACGCGGTTCGAGTAGCCCCACTCGTTGTCGTACCAGGCGATCACCTTGACCAGCCTCTCGTCGATCACCATCGTGAGCGGCGCGTCGAAGATCGACGAGTAGGACGACCTCACGATGTCGCTCGAGACGATCGGGTCCTCGTTGTACTGGAGGATGCCCTCGAGCCGGCCCGAGTCGGCCTTATCGGCGAACGCCTGGTTCACCTCCTCCGCGGTGACAGGGCGCGATACCTCACAGACCAGGTCCACCACCGAGCCGGTGATCACCGGCGCGCGCACGGCCACGCCGTTCAGCTTGCCGTCGAGCTCGGGCACGACGAGACCGATCGCCTTGGCGGCGCCGGTGGACGTGGGCACCAGGTTCGCGGCGGCGGCGCGGGCGCGGCGCAGGTCCGAGTGCGGGCCGTCCTGGAGGTTCTGGTCCGCCGTGTAGGCGTGGATCGTGGTCATGATCCCGCGCTCGATCCCCACGGCGTCGTGGAGGACGCGCGCGACCGGTCCCAGGCAGTTGGTCGTGCAGGACGCGTTCGAGATGACGTGGTGGCTGTCCGGGTCGTACGCGTCGTCGTTCACGCCCAGGACGAGCGTCACGTCCGGCTCGGTCGCGGGCGCGCTGATGATGACCTTCTTGGCGCCCGCGTCGAGATGCTTGGCGGCGTCGTCGCGCTTGGTGAACAGGCCCGTCGACTCGATCACCACCTCGGCGCCCACGTCGCCCCAGGGGAGCGCGCCAGGGTCGCGCTCGGCGAACACCTTCAGCTCGTCGCCGTCGACGATCAGGCTGTCGTCGGTGTAGTCGACCTCGCCCGGGAACCGGCCCAGGATCGAGTCGTACTTGAGCAGGTGGGCGAGCGTCTTCGGATCGGTGAGGTCGTTGACCCCCACCCAGTCGATGTCCGCGCCGCGGGCGTGGGCCGCGCGGAACACGTTGCGCCCGATGCGGCCGAAGCCGTTGATGCCGGCCTTCAAGGCCATGTCTCCCAGTCCCTTTCTTCGCGTTCGGTGCGGAACCTGAATCTATCGGCCCCGTCAGGGCCGGTGGGGAGGCTTGTCCACGTCCCGGTGGACCACCTCGACCATGAAGTCGCCCCTGGCCTGGTATTCCCGTGCCAGATGCTCGGCTATCACGACCGAGCGGTGCCGCCCGCCGGTGCAGCCGATCCCGATCGTCAGGTGCGACTTCCCCTCGGCCTCGTATGCCGGCAGCAGGTAGTCGAGGAGCGGCGCGAGGCGCGCGTAGAACTCGCCGACCCCGTCCGAGTTCTCGACGTACCGGATCACGTCCGCGTCCAGCCCGGTCTGCTCGCGCAGCTCCGCCTCGTAGTGCGGGTTCGGAAGGAAGCGCACGTCGAAGGTGAGGTCGGCGTCGCGCGGGGAGCCGTGCTTGAAGCCGAAGGTCATGAAGGTCACGGCCAGCTTGCCGGGGCGCCCGTGCGGCAGCATCTTGTCCGCGACGACGCGCCGCAGGCGGGCCGCCGACAGGTCGGTGGTGTCGATCGAGACGTCCGCGCGCTCCTTCAGCGGGGCGAGCAGCGCCCGCTCCCGGGCCAGCGCGGACTCCACCGATCCGCCGTCCGCGAGCGGGTGGCGCCGGCGGGTCTCCTTGAAGCGGTTGATGAGCGCGCCCTCGTCCGCCTCCAGATACAGCACCCGGTAAGGGAGGCTGGCGGCGTCCAGGTCGTCGAGAACGCGCACGAGGCCGTCGAAGTACTCGCCGCCGCGCACGTCGGAGGCCACGGCCGCGCGCTCGACCTTGCTCCCCTCGTGACCGAACAGCTCGGCCAGCGTGCGGATCATTCCGGGCGGGAGGTTGTCGACGCAGAAGTAGCCGGCGTCCTCGAAGGTGGCCATCGCCTGTGACTTGCCGGCGCCGGAGAAGCCGGTGATCACCACGAAGTCCTCCAGCGCGTGCGCGCTCATCGCACCTTGTTCACCTGCGCATAGATGTCGCGCGCCACCTTGCCCGGCAGCCCCGGGACCGCCTCGAGCTCCTCGCGGCTGGCCGTGAGGAAGCGCTCCGGCGAGCCGAAGTGCTGCAGGATGCGCCGCTTTCGCGCCGGGCCGACGCCCGGCAGCTCGTCCAGCACCGAGTGAGTCATCGCCCGGTCGCGCTTGCCGCGGTGGAACTCGACCGCGAAGCGGTGTGCCTCGTCGCGCACGCGCTGGAGGAGCTGGAGCTCCACGGTGTCGTGGGCGAACCGGAGCGGGTCGCGCCTGCCGGGCACGAACACCTCCTCGATCCGCTTCGCGAGGCTCACCACAGTCACGCCGAGGTCTGTGAAGTCGCCGAGCGCGGAAAGCCCCGCCGACAGCTGGCCGCGGCCGCCGTCGATCACGATCAGCGCGGGCAGCGACGCGAAGCTCTCGTCGTACTCCTTGTCGTGCGGGCTGCGCTCGCGCTGCTTCACGTACTGAGCCATCCGGCGTGAGAGCACCTCGGCCATCGCTGCGAAGTCATCCTGAACGGACTCTCGGATGGCGAAGCGGCGGTAGTCCGATTTCTTGGGCGCCCCGCCCTCGAAGACCACCATCGAGGCGGCCGTGTGGTGGCCCATCAGGTTCGAGATGTCGAAGCACTCGATCCGCATCGGGATCTGCTCCATGCCGAGCGCCCGCTGGAGGCCGTCGAGCGCCTCGATGCGCTGTGAGCGGCGCCGTTCCGAGCGGAGCTTGTCCTGGTCGAGGGCGAGGCGAGCGTTGCGGTCCGCCAGCTCGAGGATGCGGCGCTTGTCGCCGCGCTCCGCGTGTCGGACCTCCACCGGCGCCCCGCGCCGCTCCGTCAGCGCCTCCGACATCGCCTCGAGCTCCCCGACCGATCGCTGCACCACCACCTGCGGCGGCACGGCGATGGCGCTCGCGTAGTACTGGAGCACGAACTCCTCGCCGACCTCGCCCTCCTCTCGCTCGCCCGCGTTCTCGAGGTAGAAGCTCTGGCGGTCCTGGAGGACGCCGTCCCTGATCTGGAAGACCTGGGCGTTCGCGTCGGTCCCCTCCGCGGCCACGGCGATCGCGTCGAGGCTTCCCACCGGCGCGTTCGAGATGCGCTGGCGCTCGAGCAGCGAGCGGACCGCCTTCAGCTTGTTGCGGAACTGCGCGGCCTGCTCGAACTCCTGCTCCTCAGCCGCCTTCTTCATCCCCTGGTCGAGCGCCTTCTCGATGTGGCGGTAGCGGCCGGACAGGAAGTCGATGATCGTCTCGACGTTCTCCCGGTACTCCTCCTTCGAGACGTATCCCACGCAGGGCGCCTGGCAGCGCTTGATGTAGTAGTCGAGGCACGGGCTGCCGGAGGCGCGGCCGGGCTGCGGGCCGTCGCAGGTCCGGTACATGAACACCTTGCCGAGCAGGTCGAGGGTCTCGCGCACGCGCTTCGCGTTGCTGAAGGGGCCGAAGTAGACGCGATTCTTGCGGTGCCGCTCGCGCGTGAAGTAAATACGCGGAAAATCCTCGTCCATGCTGATGCCGATGTACGGGTAGGACTTGTCGTCGCGCAGACGGACGTTGAAGACGGGCCGGTGGCGCTTGATGAACTCCTGCTCGGCGAGCAGCGCCTCCGCCTCGGTCTCGGTCGCGATGAAGTCGATGTCGGCGATCTGGGCGACCATGTCGGTGGCGCCCCGGCCGCCCGGCTTCGAGAAGTGACTGGCCACGCGCTTGCGGATCGAGCTGGCCTTCCCGACGTACAGGACCTTGCGCTTGGCGTCGCGGAAGATGTAGACGCCAGGGCCGTTCGGCAGCGCGCGGCGCTGCTCAGTGACGCGATCGGGTGCCTCGGTGGCCACTCCCACCGAGGATAGGCTGGCCGCGGATGTCAGACGAAAACGTCGAGTTCGTGCGGCGAAGGTTCGCGGCGGCGCTCGAGGACGACTGGGAGACCGCTCTCGAGGCGCTCGATCCTGACGTCGAGATCCACGACTTCGACATGCCGGACGCCGGCGGGATCTACCGCGGCCATGAGGGTTATCGCGAGTGGGTGATGCGCTGGCGGGAGGCCTGGGAGAGCACGCGTATCGAGGACGCGGAGTTCCGGGCCGCGGGCGACGACGGCGTGATCGTGTTGTTTCGAATGGTCGCGAAGGGCGCGCACAGTGGCCTGGAGCTCGAGCGCGACGACGCCGTCGTCTACCGGTTTCGCAACGGCAAGATCGCGCGGGTCGACTACTACAACGACCAGACCCGCGCCCTGCAGGCCGCAGGCGTATCCACCTAGGCGAAGCTACTGGGTCACCCGGCCGTGCGCCTCCCGTTACGAACGGCAGCAGGAAAGGGAGTCGGGCCCGGGGCAGCAGGGGTTCCTGGAGTTAGTCCCGCTATACGCGGCTAAGTCAAGGAACCCCCCTTCGATCCACCCCTCAATGCCGCCGTTCGCCCGCGCCAGCCCGGCACACCGGCGGCAGAACGAGCGGCATGGGCGACCGGGCGCCGCGAGCGGCAGGACTAGGCCAGCAGGCGGACTACCGACTCGGCGAACAGGGCGGGCTTCTCCTGGCCCTCGATCTCGACCGTCCACTTCTGGACGAGCTGGTACCAGCCGTCGCCCTTGTCGTCGACGGACAGCGTCTCGAGGCTGGCCCGGATGCGGGCGCCGGCGGGGACCGGGGCGGTGTAGCGCACCTTGTTCCAGCCGTAGTTGATGCCCATCTTGAAGCCTGCCTCGGCCTTGAAGAGCTGGTCGCGGAAGCTGTCGCAGAGGCACAGGGTGAGGTTGCCGTGCGCGATCGTCGTGCCGAACGGGCTCTCGGTCTTCGCGCGCTCGACGTCGACGTGGATCCACTGATGGTCGCCTGAGACGTCGGCGAACTTGTTGATGTCCTCCTGGGTGACCTCGCGCCAGTCGCTCGGGCCGATGGTCTGCCCGATCAGCGCCTTCAGCTCGTCAATGCCGTTCACGGTGGTGGGTGTGCTCATGGGCGGGAGCCTACCCGTGGTGGTACCAGGGCTTCGCATTCAGCGCTTTCCTGAGCGCCTCCCTGCCACCGTTCAGCACCGGCTGTCCGTGTGTGACGAGGACCGCATCGAAGGGCAGGTCGAGGAGCGGCTCGAGGGTCGGGTTGAAGCGCTCGCGGTAGAAGCGCTCGACCTTCGCGTCGACCTTGTCGGCGGACCAGACCCTCAACGCGCCGCCGTGCTCCGCGACGGCGTCCCCGAAGACGAGCGCGTGGTGGCTGGGCAGGTAGAGCGGCGTCTCGTAACGCTTCGGCTTCCCGATGGTGTGGGCGGTGACCCCGCCGGGGAGCGGCGTTCCGGGCTCGATCGCCTGGAAGGCGGAGCTGTCCTCCAGGCGCTTCGCGGCGGCAGCGTGGCCGTGGATGGTCGTCTCGGCGTCCTTGCGATAGCGCCGCCAGAGCTCCTCGGAGCTGCGCACGTGGTAGGGGATCGTGATCAGGATCGCGAGCCGCTTGCCCACCGTTTCGTCGATTACGGCGAGTACCCCGGATGGGTCCGGGGGCAGCAGCGGATCGATCAGCAGCGTCGTGTCGCCGGCCTGCGCCGCGAAGCACGCCACCTCCGCGCCGAACTCGCCCGGATGCCATTCGGGATGCCGCGCCGTCCAGCGCCAGAGCCCTTGCATAAGCTTCTCCATGGTCGACCATTTAACCATTGAATTGACTTAGACGGTTATGAACTCGGACAACGCCGGCGTCGTCGCCCCTCCGCCGCTGATCTATCTCGCCGGGCTGGGCGTCGGCTTCGTGCTCGAAGCGCTGCTTCCGGGCGCGTCGCTGCCCGGGCTGGTTCGGTGGGGTCTGGGCGCGGTCCTGCTGCTCGCGGGCCTGGCGCTGCTGGCGTCCTTCAACACCGCCTTTACTCGGAAGGGCACCGCCGTCGAGCCGTGGAAGCCCACCACCGCGATCGTCACCACCGGCCCCTACCGGCTGACCCGCAACCCCGCCTATCTCGGAATGGCGCTGGTCTACGTGGGCATCGCCCTCCTGGCGGAGTCCCTATGGGTGCTTGCGCCGCTGCCGATCGTGCTCGCCGTGATCGACCGCGCGGTCATCTCGCGCGAGGAGCGCTACCTGGAGCGCAAGTTCGGCCGCGAGTACCTCGACTACAAGGCGACCGTGCGGCGCTGGATCTGACCCGCCCCGCTCACTCCACGAGCCGCACCTCCAGCGCGCCGTCCGCCGACAGGTCGCCGGCGCCTCCGAGCAACCCCAGGATCCGCGCCACATACGCCTGAGTCTCCGCGAAGGGCGGGATGCAGCCGCACTCCGCCACCGCGCCGGGGCCCGCGTTGTAGGCGGCGAGCGCGAGCGGCACCGACCCGAAGCGGCCCAGCAGGTCGCGCATCAGGTGCGCCTGGGCGTTGATCGCCGCACCGGCATCGAAGGGGTCGGTGAGGCCGATCGCGGCGGCCGTGCCGGGCATGAACTGCGCGATCCCCTCGGCGCCTGCGGGAGAGCGGGCGAAGGGGTTGAAGCTCGACTCGGCGTAGAGCTGCGCGGCGAGCAGGTGCGCCGAGACGCTCCAGCGCTGCGCCGCCCGGACGATCAGCGGCGCGTAGCGCGCGGGCACGAACGACTGGACGGCCCGCGTCGCGCGTCCGTCGCCGCCCCGCGCGCCGAAGCCCACCGAGGCACTCCCGACGCCGCGCGTGTAGCCGAAGTGCCACGGCTCCCAGGCATACCGCCGCAGGAAGCCGAACCGGGTCGCGTTCGCCGCGAGCCATGCGTACGCGGCCGGCGGGCCCAGGTCGAGCTCGGTGGCGTAGCGGTGGAGACTCTCGCCGGGCGGTGCGACCCACTTCGGATCGGGATGGGCGGCGAACAGCCGCGCCTGCTCGGCGTCGGAGCGAAAGCCGCTCGTCACCGCCAGGAACATGCCCGCCTCCCGCCGCGCTGCCGCCGCCATGCGGTCGAAGGCGAGCGCGACGTCCGGCCGCATGGGCTCGCCCTGGCGGTATGCGAGCGGCCCCGAGTAGCCGCCGCCGCTGCCGCGGGACGGGAGGCCGCCGCCGCCAGCCGGTGTCAGCTCCGCCGTCGCCTGCGCCTCGACCGGAGTGGATGCCCGGTGGCCGCGCGGCCCGATGTCGACGCGATCGACGAGCCGGACCCGGATGCGTGTCGACGCGAAGGCCGCATCTGGAAAGCTGACGTCGGCTGCGTCAAGGCGTATGCCGTTCCGTGCTGCTCCTCTGATCGCCGCTGTCACGGCGAGGGCGCGGTAGTCCGTCTCCTCGAGATGCCGCGGATTGGGCACGTCCGGCGCCAGGAAGGGCGGCTCGAACAGCCGGGGGTACAGCTCGCGCATCACCTGCGCGGCGCTGATCGCCGCAAGATCGACCGCCCGCTGATGCCGTCCCTTGGCGCCGAGCGCGTTGCCCAAGGCGAACAGAAGGACCGCACCGGCTAGCACGAGGCCGATGACGGCCAGCATGATCAGAGACGCCTGCCCGGCGGCCGACCCGAGCCGGTTCCTCACGGCTCCTCCTCGCACAGGTCCGCCAGCTCCGCGATCGCCTGCCCGAGCTCGCCGCGCGCCTCGCGGCCGCCGAGCGCGAGGCGGGCGCCGAGCGTGGAGTTCGGGATGGCGAACAGGCCGGGCTGGGAGTGCGGGGCCCGGTTCAGCACGACGATCGGAGCGGCGCCGGCGCGTGCGATGCACTGCGCCGCGACCCTGGCGAGGGAGGGCTCGAGGTCGCCCTTGGTGACCAGGATGGTGCAGTCCGCCACCGAGGACGGGGCGCCGCCGAGCGCGTCCGAGCCGGCGTCGATCACGAGCGGCGCGTGATGGCGCGCGGTGCTCGCGAGCCGGAGCGGGTCGGCACCACCGACCATGCACAGGCGACCCAGCGCGCGCGGAACGGCGCCCGGCACATCCGCGAGGACGCGAGCGAGCCGAGCCGCGGCCCGGGTGGCGAGCGGGATCGCGACGGGCCGCGCCTCGCAGGCCACCGCCGCCGCACCGGCCGGGTCGCGCAGCGCGAGCTCCGCTGCGAGCGCGCGGGCGATCACCGTGGCCCCGCATCCGGAGGCCAGCCCGAAGACGCAGACGACCGGCCGGAGCTCGACCGGCTCGGACGCATCGGTAGCCGGAGGCGGAGCGACCGGCTCGAGGAAGAACGACTCGACCGCGGCGGCCGCGCTGGCGAGGATGCCGCGCGACGGGTGGCGCGCCGCGGCGGAGAGCCGGCGCGAGGTCGACGGGGCCGCCAGCGGCACCTCGGCGACCGTCACGGCCGCTCCACCGACGCCCTCGCGGTCACTTCGAGCTCGCGCGCGATGGGCGGGAACAGCGCCGGCGGGCGCAGGCGCACCTTCACCTCGCCGCCGGCGACAGAGACCTCGACCTGCCTGCGCGACCAGCCCGGCAGTGCGTCGCGGACCGCGGCCTCCGGGTCGCCCCCGCCGGCCAGCGCCAGGGCGGCCGCCTCGGCGGCGTTCCCGGCCAGCACGCCCGAATAGCCCACGGCCAGCAGCTGCGCCGCCCCAAGCGCGACCGCGAGCAGGAGCGGCAGCAGCCCGAGCAGCTCCACGCCCGCCTGGCCGCGCTCGCCCCGTGCCCCGGTCATCCCGGTCCCAGCGAGGAGGTCGCACCGATCTCAATTGGGCTCCCCCACGCCCGGACCAGCAGCGGCAGGCGGAGCTCGACCCGAACTCCGCCGCCATCGATCCGCCGCACCGACAGGTCTCGCTCGAGCGAGCTCGGCAGGGCGCTCCTCGCCGCCCGCGCCGGGCTCTCCCCTACGAGGTCAGCCCGTGCGGCGGCCCGCGCGGCGCCGGCGGCGAGCCAGAGCGTGTGTCCGGCCAGCACGAGCTGCCAAGCCACCGCCGTGGCGAGGAGCACGAGCGGCACGATCGCCACCGTCTCCACGGACGCCTGGCCGGATTCCGTGCGGACGAGGGACACGGATGGACCGTCCCGTCCCGCGGGCAACCGGACAACGCGAGGAAGTTACGAAAGGGCTACTCGTAGCGCCGGTAGCGCGTCCAGGCCCAGAACAGCCCGTAGGACGCCACCGCCAGCAGGGCGAACCAGAGCAGCACGCCGCCGCCCCCGGCGTCGAACAGGCGGTCGGCGCCCAGGAACGCCAGCACCACGATCGCCAGCGAGCCGTAGAGCGCGAGCCGGATGTTCGGTTCGAGCGACTCGATGTCGAGCCGCCTCCGCTGGTAGAAGAAGGCCACGGCGAGCGCGATCGACCCGAAGAACACGATCGTCAGCGCGGTGAGGACCACATCGAGCGCGTTGCTCCCGCCGGGCAGCGCGACGAGCACGAGCGCGACCAGCGCTATGACCCCGAACTTCCAGGCGAATTGCACGAGCCGAAGACTAGCCCGGCGGCCCCGGGACCGGCGGCTCTAGCCGATCGTGTGCGTGCCCGCCAGCACCAGCACGATCGTGCCGAGGGCCACGCGGTAGACCACGAACACGATCGTCGAGTGGCGCTCGAGGAAGCGCAGCAGGAAGGCGATCGACGCGTAGCCGACCACGAACGCCAGGAAGGTGGCGATGGCGAGCGCGCCGAGGCCGACGTGCTCCCCGTCCTCGCCACCGAGGATGGACGCGAACTCGAACAGCCCGCTCAGCACGACGGCTGGGACCGACAGGAGGAACGAGTAGCGCGCCGCGCTGGTCCGGTCGAAGCCGAGGAACAGCCCCGCGGTGAGAGTCGCGCCCGAGCGCGACACGCCCGGCACCAGCGCGAGCGCCTGCGCGAACCCGATGGCAATGCCGTCGCGCGTAGTGATCTTCTCGAGCGGCCGGTCGTGCTTCGCCACCCGCTCGGCGACGAGCAGGAGCAGGCCGAGCACGATCAGCGTGGTTCCGATCAGGTACAGGTCGCGCGCGCCGTTCTCGATCTGGTCCTTGAAGATCAGGCCGAAGATCCCGATCGGGATCGTTCCGATGACGATGTACCAGCCGAGGCGGGCGTCGAGCTCGCCCCGGACCGCGGGATCGCGCAGAGAGCGCAGCCAGGCGCGCGCGATCCGTGAGAGGTCGTCCCGGAAGTACAGGAGCACCGCGGTCATCGTCCCCAGCTGGGTCACGGCGGTGAACGCCGCGCCCGGGTCCTCCCAGCCGGCGAACGCCGGAACGATGCGCAGGTGCGCGGTGCTCGAGACCGGCAGGAACTCGGTCAACCCCTGCGTGATGCCGAGGACGATCGCCTCGAGGACGGACACAGCGGCGGAACCCTAGTGGGCGTTCTCTGAGCCGTTCTTGAACCGCTCGCGCGAGGCCTCGATCACCTTCAGGGCGTCCTCGCACGGGTACCAGCCGTCGACCTCGACCTTCTTGTGCTCGAGCTGCTTGTAGACGGTGAAGAAGTGCGCGATCTCGTTCTGCAGCTGCTCCGAGACCTCATCGAGGCTCTCGAGCCTGTTCCAGCCCGGGTCGGTCAGCGGCACGGCGAGGATCTTGTCGTCGATGCCCTTGTCGTCCTCCATCCGGAACAGGGCGATCGGCTTCACCTCGATCAGGCAGCCGGGAAAGGTCGGCTCGGAGACCAGGACCATCACATCGAGCGGGTCACCGTCGAGCGACAGCGTGTCCGGGACGAACCCGTAGTCGGTCGGATAGACGACCGAGGAGAACAGGAATCGGTCGAGCTTGATCACGTTGTGCTCGTGATCCCACTCGTACTTGTTGCGGCTCCCCTTCGGGATCTCGACGATGCAGAGAAAGGAGTCAGCCACCGCGTCCGACAGGGTATCGTTCCACCCGCATGCGGAAGCTGGCTCCCATCCTCGTGCTCGCCGCCTGGCTGATCCCGGCCGCCACCGCGTTCGCCGGTGACAACGGCGAGGGCCTCTGGGGTGAGACGGACGACAAGGTGGTCACGTTCTTCTCGCTCGGCGTCGTGGTCTTCTTCACGGTCTTCGTGATCCTGGCCTCCTGGCTCCAGGCGGTGCTCGACCGCCGCAAGCAGGAGCGGAAGGCCGTGGAGCTCCGCAAGCGCGTCGGCTGGTAGCCAGTCCCTAAATGACACGACCCCGGTTGGACCGGGGTCGCGCCGTGCGAGGAGGGGATCTCTGCACCGCCGATGCTCCTCGGCGCGAGGCCACCCGATGTGAACCTTCTGAGAAAGTGCGCTCATGGACCCGGTGACCTATGAGCGGCGCGGCGCCGCCGCCCTGCTCACGATCGACCGCCAGGAGCGGCGCAACGCGATCGACGGCCCCACGGCCGAGCTGATCGCGGCGGCCTACGACCGCTTCGTGGACGATGACGGCGCGCGCGTGCTCGTGATCACGGGCGCCGGCGGCGTCGCGTTCTGCGCGGGAGCCGACCTCAAGGCCATCGAGAGCTTCGGCCCCCGGCTCGAGGATCCGCGCGGCCCGCTCGGTGTGAGCCGCGTGATATCGCCGAAGCCGACCATCGCGGCGATCTCGGGCTGGTGCCTGGCAGGCGGGCTGGAGCTGGCGCTCTGGTGCGACCTGCGGATCGTCACGCATGACTCGGCCCTCGGGTTCCCGGAGCGGCGCTGGGGCGTGCCGCTCGTGGACGGCGGCACCCAGCGGCTGCCACGGATCGTGGGGCTGGGGCGGGCGCTCGACCTGATCCTGACGGGGCGGATCGTGGACGCCGAGGAGGCGTACGCCATGGGCCTCGTGACCGAGATCGTGCCGGCGGGGCGGCACGTGGAGCGCGCGCTCGAGTTCGCCGAGGCGCTGGCGCGCTTCCCGCAGGACACGATGCTGGCGGACCGGCGCGCCGCTATCGAGGGAGTCGGGCTGACCTTCGAGGAGGGCCTGGCGCTCGAGGCCGAGAACGGCCGGCCGACCCAGGCGACCGCCTGGGCCGGCGCCGCCCGCTTCTCTGGTGGCGAGGGAAGGGGCGGCACCGGCGCCGGCGTTTGAGTACCCCTGCGGAAACTCACGCCCTGAAACGGCGGCTGTCGAGAAAACTTGCGCCCCGCCGAGAAAAGTTTTTCGGGGGCGCCGGATAACCTCGCCCGAGTGGGATCCGCGGCCATAGAGGTGCACGAGCTCCGCAAGGACTACGGGGCCGTCGAGGCCGTCCGCGGGGTGTCCTTCGAGGTCGAGCGAGGCGAGGTCTTCGGGCTGCTCGGCCCGAACGGGGCCGGGAAGACGACCACCGTCGAGATCCTCGAGGGCTACCGGCGCCGCTCCGCGGGCGACGTCCGGGTGCTGGGCCACGACCCGGCCGAGCGCGACCGGGAGCTTCAGCAGCGCGTGGGCATCGTCCTCCAGAGCTGCGGGTTCTACCCGCGCGTGACCGTGCGCGAGGCCGTGGAGCACTTCTCCAAGGCCTACGAGAAGCCGCGCGATCCTGGCGAGACCATCGAGCTCGTCGGCCTCAGCGAGAAGGCGGACTCGCGCACGAAGGAGCTCTCCGGAGGCCAGCGGCGCCGCCTGGATCTCGCCCTGGCGCTGGTCGGCGACCCCGAGCTGGTCTTCCTCGACGAGCCGACCACCGGCTTCGACCCGGCGGCCCGGCGCACCGCGTGGGGCGTCGTCAGGACCCTGAAGGAGCTCGGGAAGACAGTCCTCCTCACCACCCACTACCTGGATGAGGCCCACGAGCTCGCCGACCGTGTGGCGATCGTCAAGGAGGGCCGCATCGTCGCCGAGGGCCCGCCGGACGAGCTCGGGCCGGGCAGCTCGCGCTATCGCGTGTCGTACCTGTCCGGCGGCAGCCGGGTGGAGCACCAGACCGACGACCCGACCGAGCTCCTCCACCGCCTCACACGCGACGCGATCGGGCGCGGCGAGCGCCTCGAGGGCCTCGAGGTGACGCGCCCGACGCTCGAGGAGGTCTACCTCGAGCTCACGGCCGAGGCGGACTCGGCGTGAGCCCGGTGGCGCTGGCATGGGAGCAGTTCCGCTTCGAGCGCAAGCTGTTCTGGCGCAACCCGAGCGCAGCGTTCTTCAACTTCCTGCTGCCGCTCCTGCTGCTCGTGCTGATCGCAACCGCGTTCGCGAGCGAGTCGGACGAGCTCGAGGTCCTGATCCCGGGCGTGGCCGGGATGGGCGTCCTGGCCACGACCTTCACGGCGCTCGCGTTCAACCTCACGCTGCTGCGCGACGAGGGGGTCCTGAAGCGCATCCGCGGCACTCCCATACCCGCCGGCGCGTACCTGGCGGGCATCATCGGCTCGGCGACCCTGAACGCCTGCCTCCAGGTGGCCCTGGTCGTGGTGATCGGCAACGTCGTCTACGGGGTCGACTGGCCCCACGACCCGCTCCTGCTGCTGGCCTTCACGTTCCTCGGCGTCGTCTGCTTCGCCTCGCTGGGCGTGGCATTCGCTCAGGCCATCCCGAACGAGGACGCCGCTCCGGCCTACACGAACGCGATCTTTCTGCCGCTCATCTTCATCTCCGGGGTCTTCTACTCGGCCGACGACCTCCCCGAGGCGCTCAAGGCGATCGCCGAGGCGCTGCCGCTGAAGCACCTGATCGACGGGCTCTCGCAGGCGATCGTGGGCGGTGGCGGCGACGCCGGCACGGCGGCGCTGGTCGTGGCGGCGTGGGCGGCGGCGGGCCTGTTCCTGGCGATGCGCTACTTCCGCTGGGAGTAGGCGGGCCCGGGGCAGCCGGCGCTACGACGAGACCAGCCGCAGCGCGTGCCCGTGCCGCCGCAGCCACGCCTCGTGCTCGCGCCACTCCGCGCAGCGCGTGCCCAGCAGCCTCCAGAAGCGCGCTGAGTGGTCCTGCACGTCCAGGTGCGCCACCTCGTGCTCGACCACGTAGTCCAGGATCTCGGCCGGGGCCAGTAGAAGCCTCCAGTTGAAGCTCATCGCTCCGCTCGTGGAGCAGCTCGCCCAGCGTGTGCGCTGCCCGCGGATCTGGAGCGAGCTGTAGCTCCGCCCGGCGCGCGCCACCGCGGCGTCCAGCCGGGGCGCCACCTCGACGCGTGCGCGGCGGCGGTACCAGGCCTCGAGAGCACGGTCCAACGAGGTCTCGGGGCCCACCGCCACGCGCAGCTCCAACCCGTGCCGGGCGACGTGCGGACGGCTCCTCGAGGGCTCGACCCTCACCCTCAATGCCAGCCGTTCCCCGAGGTACGGAACCTCCCCTCCATCGCACACCCGCGCGGGCGGAAACTGCTCCTCGGACTCCCTCAGCCGCCGGAGCGTCCGCTCGATCCATGGACGTTTCTCCTGGACGAATGGCTCAACATTCCGGATGGGGAAATGGTTTGGAAGTACTACCTCCACGCCCTCGGCGTCGACCTGAATTCGCGCATGTAGAGCGCGATTCGAGCGCCTAATCCGGTACGCGAAGGTCGTCACCGACCCCACCTTAGGCGTCGTATCGGCGGTCGAACATCCGTCCACATACCTCAGATCGGGGAGGGGGAAGCCGACAACGACTCAGCGGCGTCGTCCTTTCCCCTACGGCGCCGCTCGAATTGCACCTAACGCAGGTCACTGGAACCTAACCCAGACTCAAGAACCGGAAGGAGCGGGGGAGATGCGAAAGAACAACGATTCAGAGGGCAGGAAGGTCCGTATTTTCCTCACCGTCGCAGTGGTGGCCGTCATGGCCGGCGTCGCGGTCTTCACGACCTCGGCCGCCTTCACCGCGACCACTTCCAACCCGGGCAACCAGATCGAGGCCGGCACCGTCGCGATCGGCGACAGCGACGCCAGCACCGGCGTGCTCTACAACGCGCTGAACCAGAAGCCGGGCTCGGGCAACGGCCCCACCGCGGCGTGCATCCGGGTCACGCTACTCGGGCTCGCTCGCCTCGGCGGTCAAGCTCTACCGCAACGCCGTCACGAACGGCGCGGCCTTCCGCCTCAAGGTCGAGCGCGGCAGCGGCCTCACGCGCCCCGGCGGCGAACATGAACTGCACGGGCTTCAGCGACTCGAGCACTCCGTTCGACGCCGGGCTGGACCAGTTCCCGACGACCTACGCCGCGGGCATCGACGGCAAGGCCGCGGCCGCCGCCTGGTCCACCGGCGACACCGAGGACTACCGCTTCACGATCTACACGGTTGACGACGCGACGCCGAACGCTCACACCTCGGCTCTCGACTCGGGCAGCCACAGCTTCACCTGGGAGGCGCAGAACAACTAGGGGAGCCCCGCATCGCCGCCATGGGCTCGACGTTTGAGCCCATGGCGGCCCTTCCGGGGCACGGACCTCCATGAAGTCCACCTCCATAGCGCGCTGGGCCGGCCTCGTCGCCGGCGTCAGCCTCTCGCTCGCCGCCCTGGCGAGCGCACGCGTTTCCACCGGCACCCACGAGGTGCCGGCTCACGTTTCGCTGGTCGCGGAGTCCTCCGTCCAGCTCGGCGTGACGCCCGTCGGCCGCGAGCTGCTCTCCGAGCGCCTCCTCCTTCCGGGACGCCAGTCGGTCTCGGGCGTCGTCCAGCTGTCGAACTACACGGGCGGGGACCTGATCGTCCGGCCGCGGCTGCGCAGCCTCCGCGGCGAGCTGCCGGCCGAGCTCCGCATCCGCGTCACCGCCGGCCGCGAAACCGTCTACGCCGGAAAGCTCAGCGACCTGCGCGCCGAGCTCTCCTTCCACGCGCGCGCGAAGCGGCGGGTGCGGTTCCGGATCTCAGCGCCCGCGAGTGCGGCGCGCGCCGTCCAGGGCCGCGTGATCGAGCTGAGCCTGCGCTGGGCGACGCCGAAGGCGGGCGGGTAACGTGGCCGGCGGCACCAGCCTCCTCACGGCGACGGCCCCCGCTTGGACTCGAACGGCGCGGCGGGCGGCGCACCTGGCGCTCACGTTCCTCCTCTGGGCCGCCCTCGGGCTCGGAGTCGGGCTGATCGGCATCGTGACCCTGCCCAGCGTGTTCGGGCTCAAGTCGCTCACGGTCATCTCGGGCAGCATGGAGCCGACGCTCGAGACCGGCTCGGTCGTGATCGACGAGGTCATCTCGCCGCTCGACGCCCGCCCCGGCGACATCGTGACCTTCCAGGACCCGCTTCGGCCGCGCCAGCTCACGCACCGGCTTCAGAAGATGCGCGTAGAGGGCGATACCGCCTATATGGTCACCCTGGGCGACGCGAACGACGCTCCCGAGCGCTGGACCGTGGAGACGAACGGCCAGATCGGCCGCGTGGTGGCCCACCTCCCGAAGCTCGGGTACGCGCGCGCGGCGCTCGGCACCCGCTACGCGCGGCTCGCCGTGCTCGGCGCCGTGATGGCGCTCGGCCTGTTCCTGCTCGCGGACATGTGGCGGCCGAAGAAGCGGAGCGACTGATGCGCTTCCGGCGCTTCGGCGCGCTGGGCGCGCTCGCCCTCCTCGTGCCGCTGGCGGGCGGAGTCACCTTCGCCGCGTACACCGCGACGACGGCGAACAACGGCAACCGCATCGAGGCGGGCAGCGTGGCGCTGTCCGACAACGGCGACGGCTCCAGCCTGATGTCGCTGTCGAACGCGGTGCCGGGCAACACCACCAGCGCCTGCATCAGGGTGAGATTCGACGGTTCCCTGGCCTCGACGGTCAGGCTCCACGGCACCACCACCGGCAGCGGCCTCGACCAGTACCTCGACCTCACGGTCACGCGCGGCACGTACACCCCCAGCACGCCGGCCTTCAAGTCGTGCACGAACTTCCAGGCCGACGCAACGAACTACATCGGCGCCGGGAACGGCGTGATCTACAACGGAACGCTCCAGGGCTTCCCGGACGATTACGCGTCGGGCCTGGTGGACCCGCTGAGCGGGTCGCCCGAGACCTGGACGACCGCCGAGGTGCACGTCTACCGGTTCGACGTGACGCTCCAGAACAACTTCGCGGCGCAGACCCTCGACGCGGCACAGACGTTCCGCTGGGAAGCGAGGAACCAGTGAGCCGCATCCGCTTCCGCCGCGCCGTCGCGCTGGCCGTGGCGCTGCTCGCGCTCGCGGTCCCCGTGGCCGTCGCGGCCTTCGTCGCGACGATCTCGAACTCCGGCAGCTCGTTCCAGGCGGCTGCGATCTTCCCCGGCGCCATCAAGATGGCCACCGGCACCTACGCGGGCAACAGCGTCGACGGCCGCGCGATCGCAGTCGGCTTCCAACCCGACTTCGTGATCGTGAAGTCGACTGCCGCTCGCGAAGCCGTGGCGCGCACGTCCACGATGGCGGGTGACGTATCGAAGCCGATGGGCACGGCGACCGCGTTCGCCGCGGACTACATCCAGTCGCTCACCGCGACCGGCTTCACGGTCGGCACGAACAACCGCGTGAACGTGACCGGCGACACCTATCACTGGGTCGCGTTCAGGGCGAACAGCCAGGCCATGCGGGTCGGCAACTACACCGGCAACGGCGCGAACCGGTCGTTCACCGGCTTCGGCTTCTCGCCGGAGGCGGTGATCGTGCTCGGGAACAACGCCGCGCGCGGCGTGACGCGCATGTCGGGGATGACGCGGAGCTTCGGCTTCGACGCCTCGACGGGGACCACGACCGCCGTCACCTCGCTGGACGCCGACGGGTTCAGCGCCGGCACCGCCGCAGAGGCGAACACGAACGGGGTGGCGTATCACTACGTGGCCTTCAACGACGTCGCCAACTCAATCGACGTCGCGTCCTACACGGGCAACGGCGGCGACAACCGCAACATCGCGACGGTCGGGTTCCAGCCCGCCTACGCGCTGATCCGCGCGAACGACACGGGCACCGGGCGCGCGGCGAACGCTCGCCCGTCGTCGCTCGCGGGCGACAACACGCTCCTCTTCACGGCGGCCGCGGGCGGCAACAACCGGATCCAAGCGCTCCAGGCGACCGGCTTCCAGCTCGGGACGTCGACTGACGTCAACGCCAACACCGTGGCGTATCACTACCTCGCGGTCCGCAGCTCGGCGCCCTAGCCGATCGTCGGCACGGCGCCGCCGTCCACGGCCCACGCCGCTCCGGCGACGTTCGAGGCGCGCTCGGAGCACAGGAAGGTGATCACCGCGGCCACCTCGTCGGCGCTGGCCATGCGCCCGAGCGGAGGTCCCGAGCTCGTCCTCTCGAGCACCTCCTCGCGAGTCTGGCCCGTGCGCGCGGCGATCTGGTCGGCGAGGCCTCCCTCCCCCTCCCAGAGCTCGCCCCTCACCGGCCCGGGAGTCACCGCGTTCACGAGCACCCCCTTCGCCGCGAACGAGTCGGCGAACACGCGGCTGAGCGACAGCTGCGCGGCCTTTGTCACCGAGTAGGCGGCGTCGAGCCGCCCCGAGGGGCGCCGGCCGGAGGACGAGCTCACGTTCACCACCCGCCCGCCGCCGGCCTCGGCCATGACCGGGGCGAGCGCGCGCATGAGCCTCATCGGAGCCATCACGTGGAGCTCCCACTGCTCGTTCCAGTCCGCGTCGGTCAGCTCGTCCAGCGCGCGCGCCTGGCTCGTGCCGGCGCCGTTCACCAGCGCCCAGGGCGCGTCGGGACAGGCCGCGAGCACCCGCTCGCCCGCGTCGGGGGCGGTCACGTCGAGCTCCACGTCCGCGCCATGGCGGGACACGGTCAGCACGCGCGCGCCCTCCTGCGCGAGCATGCGTGCCGTGGCGGCGCCGATCCCGCGCGTGCCGCCGGTCACGACACAGACCCTGCCTTCGAGACCGAGGTTCATGAGCGATGAAGTCTCACACGATCCACCGCACCTTCAACACGGAGGCCCGCCGCGAGTTCATACGGATCACGGACGAGGTGCAGGACGCCGTCGACGAGGCGGGGATCAGCGAGGGGCTCGTACTCGTCGGCGCCATGCACATCACGGCCGCGGTGTGGATCAACGACGACGAGCCCGGCCTGCACGAGGACACCCTCGAGTGGCTCGACAAGGTCGCGCCGCCGAGCTGGAAGGAGCCCGCGAACGACGTCGCGCGCCAGCTGCTCCCCGACCCGGGCGACTACCGCCACCACCGCGGCGGCGAGGACAACGGGGACGCGCACCTGAAGAACCTGCTCGTGCACCACCAGGTGATCGTTCCGGTCACGGACGGCCGCCTCGACCTCGGCCCCTGGCAGCAGGTGTTCTACTGCGAGTTCGACGGCGGGCGGCCGAAGCGGATGATCATCAAGGTGCTTGGGGAGTAGTGCGCAAGCCCCGGGCGGTGCCCGGTGCGCAGCGTTGTCATTGACCGAGTGCGGCATCGGCTCGCCCGCCAGCCCGGCGAGCAGGTTGTCCACAGCGATGTCCGCCATCCGCTCGCGGGTAGCGACGGTCGCCGATCCCACGTGCGGAACCACGAGCAGATTCGGGGCATCGAGTAACGGATGCCCTGCGGGCAGGGGCTCTGGATCTGTCACATCGAGGGCGGCACCGGCCAGCTCCCCGGCATGTAGCGCGCGATCGAGCGCGTCCGTATCGATGATCGGCCCGCGGGCAGTGTTCACGAGATACGCGGTGGGCTTCATCCGGCGGAGCGCGGCGTCGTCGATAAGCCCTCGGGTGGCGGGCGTCAGGGGGCAATGGAGGGACACGAAATCCGACCGATCGAGGAGGTCATCGAGATCAGCGGGCCGATTGGCGGTCAGAACCTCGCAGCCGAAGCCGTGAAGCCGGCGGCCCACGGCCTGCCCGATGCGCCCGTAGCCGACGATCCCGACCGTCGCGCCGTGAAGGTCTCGTCCGAGCATCAGGCCGGGCTCCCAGGTGAGCCACTCCCCCGCTCGCACGAACGCCTCCCCCTCGGACAGCCGCCGGGCGATGCCGAGCATCAGCGCGAGGGCGAGGTCGGCGGTGGACTCCGTGAGCACGTCGGGCGTGTTGCCGACCGGTATGCCGCGCGCGGTGGCGGCCTCGACGTCCACGTTGTCGACTCCGACGGCGTAGTTCGAGATCGCGCGCAGCCCGGGCGCGGCCTCGATCAGCTCCGCGTCGACGGGGTCGGTGAGGAGCGACAGAAGACCCTCCAGCTCCGGCGCCCGCGCGAGCAGCTCGTCGCGCGGCGGCGGCAGGCGGTCCGGCCACACCTCCACGTCGTGGAGCGCGGCAAGGCGGTCGAGCGCGCTTCCGGGCAGGTGCCGGGTTACGAACACGCGTGCCTGGGCACCCATTGGGTCGAGGAGCATGGCAGGAACGGGGGCGTCAGGGAAGACGCATGAAGACGTCGCGGGGGCAGCCACAACGGTCGCGCTCGTGGCGAACGAAGACTCGGGATCGAGCAACCCTGCGCTCTTCGCCGAGCGGCTGCGCTCGTTCGGCGCGGAGGTGAGGGTCTTCTCCCTCGACGAGCTCGACGGCGCGGTCGGCTGGGGCGCCGACCGTGTGGTCGTTGCGGGTGGCGACGGCAGCGTCGCGCCCGTGGCCGCGGCGGCAGGCGCGGCTGGGATCCCCCTTGCCGTCATCCCCGCCGGAACCGCGAACGACTTCGCGCGCCGCATCGGCCTGCCGGAGAGCGTGTCGGGCGCCTGCCGGCTGGCGGTCCGAGGCACGCGGCTGCGCGCGCTCGAGCTCGGCTGGATGAACGACGAGCGGCCGTTCGTGAACGTCGCCAGCGCCGGACTCCCGGCGCCCGCCGCCGACCGGGCGCGCTCCTGGAAGAAGCGGCTCGGGCCGCTCGCCTACGCCGCCGGAGCGCTGACGGCCGGACTCAGCGCACAGCCGCTCACCTGCCTGGTTCGATGTGAGAGCCGGGAGCTCTTGGCCGGCGAGGCGTGGCAGGTGACGGTCGCGGCATCCGGCGCGTTCGGAGCCGGCGCCGCCGTTCCGGAGGCGGACCCCGGCGATGGAGCGCTCGAGGTGGTGGCGATCGAGGCGGGACCGCGGCTCGGCCTCGTAAGCCTCGCCTACCGCCTCCGGCGCGGGACCCTGACGAGCCACCCGCATGCCTACCACGCGCACTGCGAGCACGCCGAGGTGCAGGTGCCGGACGGCACGCGGTTCAACGTGGACGGCGAGCTCGTTACCGAGGGCGAGGCGCGCTTCCGGGCCGTGAAGGGCGCGTTCCGCCTCGTGGTCGGTTGAGGCTTGCAACACTGAGCAAGTGACGCCGAGGGACACCGGCCTGCCCAGCGCGGACGCTCAGTTCGACTTCAGCCGCGCGCGCCGGCAGCGCGCGCTCGCGCGGCTCTCCGCGCGGCTGCGCAGGGCCGACGACGTCAACCACATCCTCCCGTTCGAGGAGGTCGTCCGGGCGCTCGGCCGAACCGGCGAGCGGCGGCTGGGCCAGCAGCTGATCCCGCTCGACTCGATCGTCGGGACGGTCGACCGCGAGCGCGAGTTCGACCGCTCCTTCCGGCCCACGACCCCGCGCGTTCGGGAGCGCTGGCAGCGAATCAACCTCGCGCAGCGCAAGGGCGAGGAGATGCCGCCGATCGACGTGTACCGCATCGGCGACCTCCATTTCGTCAAGGACGGGCATCACCGGGTCTCGGTGGCGCACGCGCTCGGCTACAAGGACATCAGCGCCTACGTGACCGAGGTGCTGACCGAGGTCGGCGCCGACCGCGAGATCCGCCTCAGGGACCTCCCCCTGAAGAGCCACCAGCGGCTCTTCTACGAGCGCGTCCCGCTGCCTCCCGAGCAGCGCGAGCAGATCCATCTGAGCGACGAATGGCGCTACGCGGCGCTCGCGGAGGCGGTCGAGGCCTGGGGCTTCAGGGTGAGCCAGGCGCGGCAGGAGTGGATGTCACGCCGCGACGTCGCCGAGGAGTGGTTCCGCGACGAATACCAGCCGGTCGTCGAGATGCTCCGGGAAGCGCAGCTGATCCCGAAGGGCGTGACCGACACCGAGGCCTACATGCAGGTGGCAGCCCTGCGCTACCTGATCCTGCGCACCCACGAGTGGGACGACGCCGTGATCGACGCCATCCGCCGGGACCTCGCGAGCCCCGGTCAGGAGGACGACACGATGGTCAGGAGGCTTCGGCGGGAGTTGAAGTAGCCGGCTGGTCGCCGCCCGCCGCGTCCGGCCCGACGGCGGCTGCCACGTCGCTGTCGACCATCAGGTTGCGGCCGTCCTCCGGGTCGAAGAGCTGGAGACGCGTCGCATCCACCCACAGCTCAGCTTCGTGGCCCTGGCTGACGTCGCTCGCGGGATCGAGCCGCGCAACGATCCGCCCCTCGTCACCTTCCATCGGTATCTCGCCGCCGCCCGCGTCCTGCGCGAGCTCGCGAAGCTCCGCGGAATCGATCGTCGCGTCCGAGGTCACGCTGAAGTGGGCGTACAGCTCGGAGCCGAGCGACTCGAGCACCTCGATCTTCGCGGGGAACGTCGCACCGCGGTCGCGTGCCTCGCCCACGAGCTTTGCGTCCTCGAAGTGCTCCGGGCGGATGCCCCCGATCAGCTGGCGCCCGTGCGCCTCGCGCACGCGGTCGTGGAGCTCGCTCGGAAGGCGCACGTCGCCGAACGGCAGCTTGACCGTGTCGCCCTCCACGGTCGCCGGCATGAAGTTCATCGCGGGTGAGCCGATGAAGCCGGCCACGAACAGGTTCACGGGCTCGTTGTAGAGCTCCATCGGCGCCCCCACCTGCTGGACCACGCCGGAGCGCATCACCGCGACCCTGTCGCCGAGCGTGAGGGCCTCGGTCTGGTCGTGCGTGACATAGATCGTCGTCGTCCCGAGGCGCTGCTGGATGCGCGACACCTCGGTGCGCATCTGCACGCGCAGCTTGGCGTCGAGGTTCGAGAGCGGCTCGTCCATCAGGAACGCGGCCGGGTCGCGCACGATGGCACGCCCCATCGCGACGCGCTGGCGCTGGCCGCCCGAGAGCTGCGAGGGCTTGCGGTCGAGGTGCGCCTCGAGGTCGAGGATGCGCGCCGCGTTCTCAACCTTCTCGTTGATCTCCTCCTTGGGGAGGCCGCGCAGCTTGAGCGCGAAGCCCATGTTCTCGCGCACGGTCATGTGCGGGTAGAGCGCGTAGTTCTGGAACACCATGGCGATGTCGCGGTCCTTCGGAGCCTTGTCGTTCACGACGTCCCCGCCGATGATCAGCTCACCGTCGGTGATGTCCTCGAGGCCGGCGATCATCCGCAGTGCCGTCGATTTCCCGCAGCCGGACGGCCCGACGAGGATCATGAACTCGCCGTCCTTGATCTCGAGGTTCATGTCGCGCACGGCCTCGTAGCCATCGGGGAAGCGCTTCGTCACGTTGTCGAGCTTGATGTCGGCCATCGGCCTTCCCCTCTATCCCTTCACCGCGCCGGCCGTCAGTCCCGCGACGATCCTGCGCTGGAAGATCAGAACCATGATGATTATTGGAATGGTCACCACTACGGCGGCCGCTGAAACCGCCCCGATGGGCTGCTCGAACTGCGATGCACCCGTGAAGAACGCCAGCGCCGCCGGGACCGTGCGCGCGGCGTCGGTCGATGTGAGCGTGTTCGCGAAGATGAAGTCGTTCCACGCGAAGATGAAGACCAGGATCGCGGCAGTGAAGACGCCGGGCGCCGCCAGCGGCACGATGATCTTCCGGAACGCCTGGAAGGGCGTCGCACCGTCGATCTGGGCGGCCTGCTCGAGCTCCCACGGGATCTCCCTGAAGAAGGCCGAGAGCGTGTAGATCGCGAGCGGCAGCGTGAACGTCATGTACGGGATGATCAGCCCGGGCCAGGTGTCGTAGAGCCCGATGGTTCGCCACATGTCGAAGAGCGAGCCGACGATCGAGATCGGCGGGAACATCGCCACGGCGAGCGCGCCGGACAGGATCACGGCCTTGCCGGCGAAGTTGAGCCGCGCCAGCGCGTAGGCGGCCATGGCCGCCAGCACGATGGAGATGAACGTGGCTATGCCCGCGATGCCGAGCGAGTTGATCAGCGCGGCGATGAAGGTGTCGTCCGAGAAGATGACGTCGTAGTTGTCGAACGAGACGCCGGAGAAGAACTTCTTGTCCGACAGCTGGTCGGACGTCTTCAGCGACAGCGCCGTGATCCACGCCACCGGAATCAGCGCGTAGAGCACCACCACGGCGATCAGGATCGACCACATGGTGCGCTCGCGGGCTGTGTGCTGTCCGCTCACGTCTCCCCCCTCTGCTGCGCGGTGCTGGTTCCCAACGCCTTCACGAAGAACGTCGCGATCAGGATCACGCAGATGAAGATCAGGACCGAGACGGCCGAGCCGAGCCCCAAGTTGACCCGGTTGATCAGGACGTTGTAGCCCAGGATCGACACCGTCTCAGTGCCGTTCGCGCCTCCGGTCAGGATGAACGCGCTGTCGAAGATCCGGAACGCGTCGAGCGTGCGGAACAGGAGCGCCACCAGGATGGCCGGCTTCATCAGCGGCAGGGTTATCCGGTAGAAGCGCTGTAGGGCAGACGCACCGTCGACCTTGGCCGCCTCATGCAGCTCGTCCGGCACGAGTGAGAGGCCCGCCAGCAGCAGGAGCGCCATGAACGGCGTCGTCTTCCAGACCTCGGTCATGATGATCACGAGCAGCGAGCCGCCCCTCTCCGTGAGCGGCGCGGCACTGTCGGAGATCAGCGGAAGGCCGGCGACGAAGCCGCTGGCGGGATCGAATGCGTAGCGCCAGGCGAACGCCGCGACCACGGTGACGATGCCGTACGGGATCAGCACCGCGGCCCGCACCGCGCCGCGACCGAAGATCGCCCTGTGCATCACGAGCGCGATGAGCATGCCGAGCACCAGCTCGATCGCCACCGAGAAGACGGTGATGATCAGCGTGGTGGCCACGTCCGTCCACCAGGTCGTGGACGTGAGCACGTCGCTGTAGTTCGAGAGGCCGACGAACTCCTTGTCGTCGGGGAAGCGCAGGTCGAACTTCTGGAGCGACAGGTAGACCGCGTACCCGATCGGATAGCCGGTCACGATCAGCATCGCGATCACCGCGGGCGCGCACAGCAGCCAGCCCAGCTTGCGCTCAGCCTTGGCGCGGTCGGTGACCTTCTTCCGCTTGGGGGCGGTGGCGGCGGGCGGAGCGGCTGCCTGGGCGGCTTCCATCAGAAGATCTTCCCCTCGGCGGCCTTCTCCATCCGGTCGCGCAACTTCGACTCGATCCCGCTGGGATCCACCTTGTTGGGCGGGTGGTAGGTCTTCTGGATCGCGAGCGAGATGTCGCTGTAGGCGGGGGTGACCGGGCGCGGCGCCGCCGCCTCGATCGACTCGCGCAGCAGATCCGAGAACGGATAGGCCTTCTTCACCTGCTCGGTCTCATAGACGGACTCGGTGGTCGGCGGTAGGCCGCCCTTCTCGGCGGCGATCGCCTGATGCTCGGGGCTCGCCAGGCAGGTCGCGGCGTCGAAGGCCAGGTCGGGCTTCGTCGAGAACGCGGACACGCCGATGTTGATGCCGCCGAGAGGCGGGCGGCTCGGCTCGTCCTTAACCGTGCGCGGGTAGCGCGCCCAGCCGATGTTCTTCTGGAAGTCCTCGCCGACGGCCGCGGCGCTCGGGTAGATGTACGGGTAGTTCACCTGGTAGACCGAGCGCCCGCCCTCGAAGCCGAGCCGCGCGTCGTCCTCCTTGTTGGTGGCCATGCCGGGCGGCGCCGCCTTCGAGTCCGCGAGCTTGCGCTCGATCTCCGCCGCCTTGACCGCGCTGTCGTCGACCTTCACGTCGCCGTTCTGATCCACGATCTGGCCGCCCGCCCCCGCGATCATCGAGTTGATCCAGACCGTCAGGCCCTCGTACTGGGCGGCCTGCACCTCCACGGCCTTGCCCTTGGAGGCGGCGTCGTCGATCACCTCGTCCCAGGTGATCTCGTCGCCGGGCGGATCGACCTCGTCCTTGCGGTACCAGAGCAGCTGCGTGTTGCTCGTGAAGGGGATCCCGTAGACCTTGTCCTGGAACTCGACGGTCTTGAGCGGGCCCTCGAGCTTGTCCTCCTCGGCGGCCTTCCGGTCGTCGCCCTCCCACGGGAGGATCCAGCCCGCCTCGGCAAGCTCGGCGGTCCAGATCACGTCCATCCCGACCAGGTCGATGCTGTCGTCCTCCGCCGCGAGCCGGCGCACGATCAGCTCGCGCTGCTGGTTCGCGTCCGTCGGGAGCTTCACGTAGTTGATCTGGTAGCGCCCGCCGGCCTGCTTGTTGCATTCCTGCACGGCCTGGTCGTAGGCGCCGCCGGGCTCGTTGAAGACGTACCAGTTGATCGCGCGGGCGCCGCTGCCGCCCTCGTCGCCGCCGACACCACAAGCGCCAACTGCCGCGGCGGCGAGAGCGAGTAGGACTGCGACGAGAGGGGACCTCCCTGTCCTCACGCCTGGGTTCTACCCATAGTCGAAGCGTTTAGTCACGGCGTGAGACGGCTCCTGCATTCGGCGCCAGAAGGCCGTCGCGCCACGCCCCCTGGACCGTCTCGAATACGAGGCCTCCGTCGAGTGAGGCGCGCCGCGACTCGGCCGTCGTGTTGATCGCGATCGTGTGGTCTCCGCGCCGATACGAGAGCACTCCGGGCTCGGAGTCGAGCAGCTCGAGCTCGGGTCCCAGGAGCCGCCTGAGCGTCAACAGGTCGCGCGTGAGCGACAGCATCGAGCGCGGGTCCTCGCGCTGGGCCTCCACGTTCACGCGCTCCGGCTCCACTGCCGGGAGCCACGGTTCCCCGGTCGTGAAGCCGCCCGTGGCCGAGGCGTCCCACTGCATCGGATGCCGGAAGCGGTCGCGCCCGGCGCGGTCGTACACGCGCTCGCCGCCCGGGCCGTCGCCGAGACCGATCTCGTCGCCCTGATACAGGAACGCCGGGCCCGGCAGCGTCAGCAGCATCAGCGCGGCGGAGCGTGCGTTCTCGGCGCCGAAGCGCGTGACGAGCCGCCCGAAGTCGTGGTTCGACAGCACCCACGCCGCGCCCGGCCGGCGCGTGGTGGCCCCGATCGCGCCGCGCAGCGTCTCGGCGTCCCAGCGCGCGTGCAGCAGCTCGAACGCAAAGGCCGCATCGAGGTACTCGAGGTACGGCTGCCACTTCGCGCTCGGGAGGTAGACCTCGCCGACGAGGAGGCGGTCGGCGACCGCCTCGCGGATCTTCGCGAGCGCCGCCGGCGTGTCCGGGAGCGTTGCGCGAGTTGGTCAGCGCGAGCTTCGCCTCGGCGTCGCTGAGCGGAAGCCCGAAAGCCTCTGTCGCCGGCGGGTCGTCGCGCAGCTCGGGGTCCTTCAGCAGCCGGTCGATCGCGTCCACGCGGTAGCCCGCCGCTCCGCGATCGATCCAGAACGCGAGGGCGTCCTGCATCGCCGCCACGAGCTCGGGGTTGCGCCAGTCGAGGTCCGGCTGCTCGGGATAGAACGAATGCAGGTACCAGCGCCCATCCAGCTCGCTCCAGGCGGAGCCGCCGAACGCGGACAGCCAGTTGTTCGGCTCGTCGCGCCAGATGTACCAGTCGGGGTGCTCGGTGAACCACGGGTGCTCGATCGAGGTGTGGCAGGGCACGAGGTCGAGCAGGACGCGCAGCCCGCGCTCCTGCGCCGCCGCGACGAGGCGGTCGAAGTCGTCGAGCGTGCCGAAGACCGGGTCGATCGCCTTGTAGTCCGACACGTCGTAGCCGAAGTCGTGCATCGGCGACGGATAGATCGGCGACAGCCAGAGGGCATCCACGCCCAACCAGGCGAGGTGGTCGAGCCGCCGCTCGATTCCCGGGAGGTCCCCGATGCCGTCGCCGTTCGAGTCCTGGAACGAGCGCGGATAGACCTGGTAGATGACCGCGTCCTGCCACCACATGAGCGCGCGAGGCTAATGGCTTGAGTCCGGTCAGCCCTTCACGGCGCCGGCGGTCATGCCGGCCACGATCCGCTTCTGGAAGATGATCACCGCGAGCACGAGCGGAATCGTGATCACGACGGACGCCGCGCTGATCGTCCCGAGCGGGATCTCGAACTTCTGGCTTCCGGTGAAGTTCGCAACGGAGACTGGGACCGTGAACGCCTTCGGCGAGCTAGTGAGCGTCACCGCCAGCAGGAACTCGTTCCAGACGAAGAACGCGGTCAGGAGGCCCGCGGTGACGAGGCCGGGCGCCGCGAGCGGGAGCACGACCTTCCGGAACGCCTGGAAGTAGGTCGCCCCGTCCACAAGGGCCGCCTCCTCGAGCTCCTTCGGGATCTCCTTGAAGAACGAGGTGAGGATGTAGATCGCGAGCGGCAGCGCGAAGGTCAGGTACGGGATGATCAGCCCGATGCGCGTGTCGTAGAGCCCTATGTCGGTCCACAGCTTGAACATCGGGGCCGCGATCGCGATCGCCGGGAACGTCGAGATCGACAGGATGAGCGCGAGGATCAGGAACTTGCGCTTGAAGCGCAGCCGAGCGAGCGCGTAGGCGGCGAAGGAGCCGACGATCAGCGCCAGGATTGTCGTGATCGTCGTGACGATCACGCTGTTCTTGAGCGCGGAAGTGAAGTCGTCGTTCTTGAAGATCGAGCTGTAGTTGTCGAGCGTCGGGTTCGGAGGGAAGAGGTCCGCCGACGAGAGGTCCGATCCCGTCTTCAGCGACACGTTGATCAGCCAGTAGAAGGGGAACAGGCAGAAGATGCAGATGAAGATCACGGCGATCGTCATGAGCAGCGGGCGGACCCAGTTGCGCCGTGGGCCGCGGCGCGCGACCGAGCGGGCCTCTTCCCGCTCCTTCTCGCCCTCGCGGACGCCGGTGCCGGGCGCTACGACTCCACCAGAGGCCTCCATCAGCCCTCCTCCGCCAGCGATCTGATGTTGCCTCCCACAGTCCGGATGTAGATGAACGAGACCGCCATCACGATGATGAAGGTGAGCACCGACAGGGCGGAGCCGTAGCCGATCAGACGGTTCCCGGTCAGCTCCTGGTGCGCGATCAACGAGAGCGTCGTCGTGCCATTCGAACCCTGGGTCAGCACGTAGGGCAGGTCGAAGATCCGCAGCGCGTCGAGAGTGCGGAAGATCAGCGCGACCAGGATCGCCGGCATCAACAGCGGGATCGTGATCCGGCGGAAGCGCTGCCAGGTGGTGGCGCCGTCGACCTTGGCGGCGTCATAGACGTCGTCGGGTATCACCTGGAGCCCGGCGAGCAGGAGCAGGGCCATGAACGGCGCCGTCTTCCAGACGTCCGCGAGGATCATCACCGCCATGGCGTAGCCCTCCTGGCCAAGCCAGAGAATGTCCTCGCCGATGCCGATCTTGCTGAGAAGCACCGGTGCGAGCCCGAGATTGGGCTCGAAGAGCGTCCGCCAGGTGATTGCGCTGACCACGGTGAGCACCGCCCACGGCACCAGCACGACTGTCCGAAGCAGTCCCCGGCCGCGGAATGCCGCGTGCATCGCGAGCGCCATCCCGAGCCCGAGGATCAGCTCGAGCGTCACCGAGAAGCCGGTGAAGATGAACGTGTTCTTGACCGCGGCCCAGAACTCCGAGGACCCAAGCGCCTCGGTGTAGTTCTTGAAGCCGGCCCACCGCGACAGCCCCGGCGTGCGGACGCTGTACTCGTTGAACGAGAGCCAGATCGCGTACCCGATCGGATAGGCGGCGACCGCGGCGATGACCACCAGTGCCGGCGAGAGGAGCAGCGCGGCAAGGCGCCGCTCCTCGCTTCCGTAGCTCTTCTGGCGGCGCTTGCGGCCGCGCCCCAATCTCGCCGTGGCGGCTTCCATTGCCCTAGAACGTCTCGAGTGCCTTCTGGATCTCCTCGTTCATCTTGCTCGCTGCCTCGTCGGCGGACATGTCCCCCTGGAGAGCGGCGTAGACGTTGTTGTAGATCGCCTCGCTGATCTGCGGGTAGACCGGCGACACCGGCCGCGGCTGTGCCTGGTCGATCGCGGTGCGCAGCTCCTCGGCAAACGGCATCGCCTTCTTCACCGCCGGGTCGTCGTACGTCTCGGTCACCGTCGGCGGCAGCGACGCGTCGGTCGCCATCAGCGCCTGCTGCTTCGGGTCCGTTGCGAACTCGGCGAACGCGAGCGAGCCCTCGGGGTTCTTCGAGTAGGCCGAGATCGCGAGGTTGTAGCCGCCGAGCACGCCGGCGCCCTCGTTCCCGGCAAAGCCCGGGAAGTTGGCGATGTCGAACTTGTCAGCGATCTTCGAGTCCTTGCCGAGCGAGTAGGCGTACGGCCAGTTGCGCATGAACGTGGCGTTGCCGGACTCGAATGCGCGCCGCGACTCCTCCTCCTTGTACGTCGTCACAGCCTTCGGAGCGTCGCCGTTCTTGATGCCGTCGGCCATGAACGTGAGGACGTCCTTGACCTCCTGCGAATCGGCCGTCGCCTCCTTGCCGTCGTCGGACAACACGGTGCCCCCCGCGCTGTAGAGGAGCTCGAGGAAGTTCACCGTCAGGCCCTCGTAGCGGAAGCCCTGGTAGACGACACCGTCGTTCTCCCCGGCCTCCTTGTAGAGGTCCTCCCAGTTGTCGGGCGCCTGCTTGACCTGATCGGTCCGGTAGTAGATGAAGCCGGCGTTCGAGTTGAACGGGATAGCCCAGTTCTTGCCCTCGAACTCCGTGGTGTCCACCGTGGACGGGATGAACTTGTCGCCATTCTTGGAGATCCAGTCGGAGACGTCGAGCAGCCAACCCTGAGCGGCGTACTCCGCGGTCCAGATCACGTCCGTGCCGAGCACGTCGCACTCGGGGGACTTGGCCTCGAGGCGCTGCACCTGAAGCCTCCGCTGCTCGCCCGCGTCCTCGGGTAGCTCGAGCAGCTTGACCGTCGCGTCCGGATTCGCCTTGTTGAAGTTGTCGATGACCGTCCCGAACGCGCCGGTGGTGTCCTTGCCGATGCACCATGTGACGTTGCCGGAAGCCTTGGCCTGCGTAGCCTTCTCAGCGTCGGGCGCCCCGCCAGCACTGTCGTCGTCGTCTCCACAGCCGGCGATCGCGAACATCGCGGCCGCCACAAGAGCAGCCAAGAATCGCGGGGTCTTCATCATCGAGTTCCCTCCTACTCGGGCACGTTCACATCGGCGTTACCCGACGCACCCGGGAACTACTCCGATCGGCGGCGGCGCAATCGGCGCTTAACGGACCGCTCGGCTACAGGAGCTCGACCACCTGCGCGGCCGTGGCCTCACCCGAGCGCACCGCGCCCTCCATGTAGCCGTTCCAGACCTGCGCGTACTCGGCGCCGGCCCAGTGCAGCGGCCCGATGGGTGCGCGCAGCGCGGGGCCGTAGCTCGTCCAGGCGCCCGTCGGCATATGGCAGCCGTAGCAGCCGCGCGTCCATTCCTCCTCGGCCCAGAGGCGCTCTATGTACTCGTCCGGCGTGGCGGCGCGCGGCCCGAACAGGCGCGCGAAGCAGTCGATCACGGCCGTGCGGCGCTCCTCGGGACGCAGGCGCCCGAACTCGCGCGCGTTGCGGCCCTCGAGGAAGCCGAGCAGCACGCCGGGCGACCCGTCGGGCGGCGAGTTGTCGAACATCAGCCGTACCGGCCCGCGGTCGCTCATGCCCTCGCCCGAGAGCCCCTCCGAGCGCCAGAACGGCTCGCCGTAGACCGCCATGCACTTCGCGACCGTGCCCAGCGGCATCCGCTGGGTGAGCTGGTCGCGGTAGCCCGGCAGCGGCGGGTCGTACGCGATCCGGCCCGCCAGCGTGGGCGCGATGGCGAGGATCGCACGGCGTCCGCGGGCGACCGCGGCGTCGGCGTGAACCGTCACCCCGGAGGGCCCGTGCTCGATGCGGCGCACCGGCGCCGATCGCACGACGCGCTCCTCGCCGAGCGCCTCCGCCATGCGCAGCGGGACGCGCTGGGAGCCGCCGACGAAGCGGTCCTGCTGGGCGCCGCCCTCAGTGTCGAAGAGGAGGTCGAGGCTGCCCGCGGAGTGGATGTAGAAGAGCACGTGGAGCAGCGACATGTCCTCGGGCTGCGCCGCCCACACCGCCTCGACGGCGAGCCCGAGCAACATCCGGCCGGACCTCGTGACGAGGTTTCGGCGCATCCAGGTCGCCGCCGTCTGGCCGTCCAGCCGTCTCGCGTTGGGCGTCTCCCAGGGCGCGTCGAGCGGGACGCGGCGGGCGAGCCGGTTGAGGCGCATCTGCGCCTGCTGGACGTCGACGAGGACCGCCGGGTTGATCCGAGGGATCGTGCCCCGGAAGCGCCGGACCGCGCCCTCGTACTCGATGAGGTTCTCGCCCGCGGCGTGAGTCGGGAACGTGTCGACGCCGAGCTCCCGGGCCAGCGCCGCGAGGCGGTCCTGCGTCGGCCCGATCCACTGGCCGCCGACCTCCACGACCTTGCCGTCGCCGATGTCCCGGTTCTCGACCCTGCCGCCCACGCGGTCGCGCGCCTCGAGCACAACGACCGAGGAGCCCGCTGCCGTGAGCGCGCGGGCGGCGGCCAGGCCCGCCAGGCCCGCCCCGACCACGACGACGTCCGCGTCCGCTTCCTGCATGTCGCTACCCTGCCCCCTTCGCATGCCTCCCGCAAGCTCAGCCGAGCGCGAGGAGGAGCGCCGCCTCAACACGCGGACGCTGACGATCGCAAGCGTCGCGTCGGCCTCGGCGGCGGCCGTCACCTCGCAGCTTTGGATCGCCGGCACATGGATCGCGGCGGCGCTCACCCCTGTCCTCGTGGCCCTGATCAGCGAGGCGATGCACCGCCCGACCGAGCGCATCGCACGCGCGTGGACGAGCGAGAGCGAGATGCCTGCAACCCAGGCCGCCACGCCGACCCGGCGCGAGCCGACCACCGTGAGCGGGACCGCAGGACCGGTGCGCGTCTACAGACAGTCGGGCCCGCGCACGACGATGCTCACGAAGCGCCGCATCGCGATCGGCACCGTGGCGGCCACGGCGGCGATCGCCTTCGCAATTGGCATAGCCGCGCTCACGACCGTGGACCTGGTGAGCGGCGGCTCGGTGGGCAAGGGCTCGGGCCGCTCCACCCTGTTCAGCAACAGCAGCGCCAGCAAGGACAAGTCGTCCCAGGAGGACAAGACCCAGGACGCGAAGCCGGACCAGCAGCAGCGACCGGAGGAGCAGCAGCAGACCACTCCGACCGACCAGCCGACGACCACCGAGCCGGCTCCCGACGAGCAGCCGCCGTCCGACACCGCCCCCGTGCCGCCGCCGTCGGAAACGCCGCCGGCCGCGCCGGTGCCGCAGTCACCGACGTCGCCGTAGCCAACTCCCAGGCCGCGCGGCTTCCGCAACGGCAACGGCAGCGGTGAAGGAGGCGATTTCCCGGCGGGCTGTCCTGCTTTGTGGCCCATATAGGGCCCTTAGGCAGGACAGTCCCTCTCCTCAATGCCGTCGTTCGCCGGCGTCGGCGGCCACCCGCCTATGCTCACCATGGGCCATGCACGCCCACGGCCATACGCACGTCCACACGGACGACACCCGGCGGCTGAAGCTCGCGCTGGGCCTGATCCTCGGGTTCATGGCAGTCGAGGTCGTGGCCGGCATCCTGGCCGACTCGCTCGCGCTGCTGTCAGACGCCGCGCACATGCTCACCGACGCCGGGGCGATCGCGCTCGCGCTGTTCGCCGCGGGTCTCGCGCGCCGGCCGGCGCAGGGGGTCTTCACGTTCGGCTTCCGGCGAGCCGAGATCCTGTCCGCTCAGCTGAACGGCGCCACGCTCGTCGCCCTCGCGATCGTGATCGTGATCGAGGGCATCGGCCGGATCGCCAACCCGCCCGACGTCGAGGGCCTCGTGGTTCTCGTCGTGGCTCTCGTGGGCATCGCCGTGAACCTCGCCGCGACGCTCGTCCTCGCCGGGGCCGAGCGCCGCAGCCTCAACGTGGAGGGGGCGTTCCAGCACGTCCTGACCGACCTGTTCGCGTTCATGGCGACCGCAGTCGCCGGCGCGGTGGTGCTCGCCACCGGCTACGGGCGCGCGGACGGCATCGCGGCGCTGGTGGTGGCCGCGCTGATGCTGCGCTCGGGCTACGGCCTCCTGCGCGACTCGGGGCGCATCCTGCTCGAAGCCTCGCCGCGCGATCTCGACCCCGAGGAGATCGGCAGGGTGCTCGCCGCCCAGAAACACGTCGTCGAGGTGCACGACCTGCACGTCTGGGAGGTCACCTCGGGCTTCCCCGCCATCTCCGCCCACGTGACCGTGCGCGCGGGCTGCGACACCCAGGCGCACCGCCGCGAGCTCGCGGAGCTCCTGCGCGAGCGCTTCGGCGTGACGCACTCGACGCTCCAGGTCGAGACCCGCCACGAGGGTCCGCTGACTATCGAGCCGCTCCAGCGGGGAAGCGAGGTGTGAATGCCGCGCTACGTGATCCAGCAGCACCACGCGACCAGCAAGCACTTCGACTTCCGCCTGGAGGTCGAGGGGCGTTCAAGTCCTGGGCCGTCCCGAAGGGCCCATCGCTCGACCCGCGCGACAAGCGGCTCGCCATGGCGGTCGACGACCACTCGCTGTCCTGGGGCGACTTCGAGGGCGTGATCCCGAACGGCGAGTACGGTGCCGGGCGCGTGATCGTCTGGGACCGCGGCATCTACGAGAACCTGCGCGAGGAGTCGATGGAGGAGGCGCTCGAGGCGGGGCACGCGTCCTTTCGCCTGGACGGAGAGAAGCTCCACGGCGGTTGGTCGCTGCGCAGGATCGACGGCCGGCGCTGGCTGCTCGTGAAGCGCCGCGACGAGGAGGCGGAGGGCGGCGACCCGGTGGCCGAGCGACCCGAGTCGGTGGTGAGCGGCCGCACAATCGAGGAGCTCGCGGAGTGATCGAGGCTATGAAGGCGGTGCTCTCGGACACGCCGTTCTCCGATCCGCGCTGGATCTTCGAGCGCAAGCTCGACGGCATCCGCTGCATCGGCATCAAGGACCGCTCCGGCGTGAGCCTTATGTCGCGGACGGCGCACCGGATGAACGACCAGTTCCCGGAGATCGCCGAGGCGCTCGAGCGCGAGCCCGCCGAGGACTTCATCCTCGACGGCGAGATCGTGGCCTTCCGCGGCGGCATCACGAGCTTCGAGCGCCTCCAGCGGCGCCACCGCGAGCGCGTGCCGGTCTTCTATTACGTGTTCGACCTCGTGCGCCTGAACGACGAGGACCTCCGCCCGCTGCCGTTGCGCGAGCGCAAGGCGCGCCTGCGGCGGGCGGTTCGGTTCGAGGGCCCGATCCGCTTCAACCCGCACCGGAGGGGCGAGAACGGCGAGGAGCTGTTCCGGGAGGCGTGCCGCAAGGGTCTCGAGGGCGTGATCGCCAAGCGGGCGGACAGTCCGTACACGCGGCAAGCGCTCGCGCGACTGGCTCAAGCTGAAGTGCCACGCCGAGCAGGAGCTCGTGATCGGCGGCTTCACCGCGCCGAAGGGATCGCGCACCGACTTCGGCGCGCTGCTGGTGGGCTACAACGAGAAGGGGGCGCTGCGCTACGCCGGCAAGGTTGGGACGGGCTTCGACCAGGCGGTGCTCCGCGAGCTCGGCGCGCGGCTGCGCGAGCTCGAGCAGGACGAGTCTCCGTTCGAGCCCTTCAAGCCGATCCCGCCCGGGACGCGCTGGGTGCGGCCCGAGCTCGTGGCTCAGGTCGCCTTCGCCGAGTGGACGCGCGACGGCCGCCTGCGCCACCCGCGCTACCTGGGGCTGCGCGACGACAAGCCGGCGAGCGAGGTCGTGCGGGAGGTGCCGTCCTGAGAACGGTCGAGATCACGCACCCGGACAAGGTGCTGTTCCCGGAGGACGGCATCACGAAGGAGGACCTCGCGACCTACTACGAGCGCGTCTCCGAGTGGATGCTGCCGCACGTCGCGTTCCGGCCGATCAGCATGCAGCGCTTCCCCGACGGCATCGGGAGCAAGGGCTTCTTCCACAAGGACGTGCCGGACTACTTCCCGCGCTGGCTGCGCCGCGTTGAGGTGCCGAAGTCCGGCGGCACCGTTACGCACGTCTACGTATGCGACGCCGATGCGCTCGTCTACCTCGTGGGCCAGAACACGATCACTCCCCACGTCTGGCTCTCACGCGCCGACAGGCTCTGGCAGCCAGACCGCATGGTGTTCGACCTCGACCCGCCGCCCGGGAGCGACTTCGGCGCGGTGCGCCGCGCCGCCCGCCAGACGGGCGAGCTGCTGAGCGAGCTCGGCTTCACGCCGTTCGCGCAGGTCACCGGCTCGAAGGGAATCCACGTCTGGATCCCGCTGCGGCGCCGCGCGCGCCACGACGAGGTGCGGGCGTTTGCGCGGGACGTGGCTCGGGTGCTGGCACAGCGCCACGACGATCAGCTCACCACCGAGTGGCGCAAGGAGAAGCGCGACGGCCGCATCCTCGTGGACACGGCGCGCAACACCTACGCCCAGACCGCTGTGCCGCCCTACGCCGTGCGGCCGCGTCCCGGCGCACCGGTGGCCACACCCATCGAATGGGCCGAGCTGTCCGACTCGAAGCTGCGCTCCGACCGCTGGACGATCAGGAGCGTGCTGAGGCGCCTCGGCGCGAAGGGGGACCCCTGGGCCGACATCTCCTCCTACGCGCGAGGCATCTCGCGCGCGCGGCGCCGGGTCACGTCGATGCTCGACTGACGTAGTCTTGGGCCGGCACACCTACCAGAGGAGAGCAGTGGCAACCGGTACCGTGAAGTGGTTCAACGACGACAAGGGCTTCGGCTTCGTGACGCCGGACGAGACAGGTGCGGATCTGTTCGTCCACCACACGGGCATCGCGGGCGACGGGTTCAAGTCGCTCGCTGAGGGCGCGAAGGTCGAGTACGACAGCCAGCCGAGCGACAAGGGCCCGAAGGCCGTCAACGTCCGGCCGCTCTGAGAGGGCTACTCACCGGTGGCGACAACGAAGCTTCTACTTGCCACCGGTGAGGCCCTCGAGGTGACCGGCCCGCTCGAGGACGTCGCAAAGGCACTGGAGAACGCGGCCCGGAGCAGCGCTGGAACGCTCGCGTGGCTGGACGAGGCACCCGAGGGCGAGCGCATCGGCGTGAACGCCGCACACGTGGTGTCGATCCGCCGCGGACAGGAGTAGATGCGCCGGGCAAAAGACGCGCATTGCCCCTAACCTTGCGTGGGCAGTCTCCGCGGTCGGGTGTCGTGCTCCCTTCGCCCCCTGTGGTGAAACAGGCCTGGGAGCCGCGAGGACGGTGCGCATTTCAGTTTTTCGCCGGCTGACCGATTTCGGCCGGCGCCGGCGTGCGCTGCTGACCGTGGCCGGCTCGCTGATCACCGCGGGCCTGCTGGTGTGGCTCCTCTCCGGGAAGCGTGAGGAGTTCACCGAGGCGCTCTCGAGCGTCTCGGGGTGGGTCATCGTCGCGACGGCGCTGCTCCAGGCCGTCGCACTCGTCGCGCGCAGCGAGGCCTGGCACCTGACGATCGAGGAGGCGGGCGGAGCGGTCGAGCGCCGTGTGCTCTACCGCGCCTCGAGCATGCAGGTGCTCGGCGGCCTCTTGAACAGCCAGCTCGGAGTGGCCGCGCGAATCGCGGCGCTCAGACGTTCGTCCCCGAACGCCTGCCCCGAGGTGCCCACGCTGATCGCGGCCGAGTTCCCGATCCTCGCGGTGGAGGCCACGCTGGCCGCACTGGCGTCGTTCACGCTCGTCGTGCCGCTGGGCCTCCCGTGGTGGCTGCCGCTCGTCTGCGTCGCGGTCATCTGCGGCGTCAGCGCCGGCCTGCGCCGCCTCGCGCTCCGAAAGGGCCGCGACCTCTGGCGAGGGCTCGCGGTGCTCCGGAACCTGCACCGCGGAAGCCGCGTGGTGGGCTTCGTCCTGGTGGCCGTGTTCGCGCAGATCCTGCGCAACTGGATGTTGCTTCACGCGGTCGGCGTCGACGCCTCGCTGCTCGACGCGACAGCCGTCCTGATCGCGGTCGTGACCCTGGGACAGCTGCCGGTCGGGCCGACCGTCGGGGCGGCGGCGTCCGTACTGATCCTCGGCAGCCAGGGCGTTGCCGCCGCGGCGGCCGCCGGAGTGCTCCTGACGGTCACGGGCACGCTCGGAGGGCTCTCCTTCGCCGCCTGGGCGGGTGTGGACCGCGTGGTGGCGACGCTGGCCCACCGCCGTCGCCGCCTGCGCGCCCCCGCTCAGGTCGAAGAGGCAGCCTGAGCGTTTAGCGGCGGACCTGCGCTGGTGCATAGACCCGAGCGGGTTGGGTAGGCGCTGAGCGCGATGAGATTTAGGCGAGACAGGGCTCCGGACGAGCTCAGCGACCTGGGGATCCGCGGCTGGTGGGCGGCGCTCAAGCGCACCGTCCGAGAGTTCAGGGAGGACAACCTGACCGACTGGGCCGCGGCGCTGACCTACTACAGCGTGCTGGCGATCTTCCCGGCGCTGATCGTCCTGGTCTCGATCCTCGGGCTCGTCGGCGAGTCGGCGACCCAGCCGCTGATCGACAACCTCGGGACGGTCGCGCCCGGTCCGGCAAAGGACATCTTCACGAGTGCCATCGAGAACCTCCAGGGCGACCAGGGCGCCGCCGGAGTGCTGTTCGTGGTGGGCCTCCTGGGCGCCCTCTGGTCCGCGTCCGGCTACGTCGCCGCCTTCATGCGCGCCTCGAACGCGATCTACGACATGGAGGAGGGCCGGCCGGTCTGGAAGACGCTGCCGGTCCGGGTTGGACTCACGATCGTGCTGCTCACCCTGCTCGCGATCTCGACGATCGCGGTGGTCCTGACCGGCGGCCTGGCCGAGAGAGTCGGTGATGTGATCGGCCTCGGCAGCACGGCGGTCACCGTGTGGAACATCGCCAAGTGGCCGGTGTTGCTGCTGGTCGTGAGCTTCATGTTCGCGCTCCTGTACTGGGCAGCGCCGAACGTCAAGCAAGCCGGCTTTCGCTGGGTCTCGCCCGGCGGGATCCTGGCGGTGGTCGGCTGGCTGATCGCCTCGGGGGCGTTCGCGTTGTACGTCTCGAACTTCGGCTCCTACAACAAGACCTATGGCGCGCTGGGCGGCGTCGTCGTCTTCCTGGTCTGGCTCTGGATCTCGAACATCGTGATCCTGCTCGGTGCTGAGTTCAACGCCGAGCTGGAGCGCGGGCGCGCGATCGAGGGCGGCATGCGGCCGGAGGACAAGGAGCCGTTCGCGGAGCCGCGCGACACGCGCAAGATGGAGCAGCGGAACCAGGCGTGACCGACACTCTCGAGGGCTATGCGCCCCAGCAGGAGCGGCCGCCGCTCGCCGCGTACGCGATCTTCGCGGCGGTGTTCCACGGCGCGATGGCGGGCGCCGTGGCCGCGGCGAAGCGGTCCGGCCGCGACCTTCCCCAGCGCGTCGAAGGAGGCGATCTCGTCCTGATAGGCACGGCGAGCTATCAGCTCAGCCGCCTCATCTCGAAGAAGAAGGTCACCGCCTTCGTCCGGGCGCCGTTCACCGAGCTCGAGGGGAAGGGCGGTCCCGCGGAGCTCGAGGAGCGGCCGCGCGGAAGCGGCATGCGGCGTGCGCTCGGTGAGCTGCTCGTGTGCCCGTACTGCCTCGGTCTGTGGGCCTCCGGCGCGTTCCACATCGGGCTCCTGTTCGCGCCGCGCGCCACTCGTTTCAGCGCGTCGGTCCTGACCGCGATGTCCATCTCGGACTTCCTCCAGCTGGCTAGCCGAGCACGAAGAACTCGAACCCGACGTCGGGGTCGAGCGTGAGCTGGCTGTGGTAGGTGGCCACCGGGCGGCCCATCGCCTGGGACACCACGCCCATGAACTCGTCGGCCATCGCCTCCTGGAACGTCAGGCGCACCTCGCGCACCTTGTGGCCATGGCCGTTCGCGACGAGCGTTCGCTCGACCTTCGTCATCGTCTCCTCTAGGACGCACACGATGATGCGGTCGTCGAGGATGTAGCTCTTCGCCTTGGTGGGCCCGCGGCCGTAGTAGTCGCGGAACAACTTGACGATTCCGTTCGTTACCGCGGCGAGCTGTTCGCCGAGGTGCGTGTCCGCGTCAGGGGAGTGAGTGTGCTCCATCAGGCCGTGATTCTGGCAAGTCCCGCTTCCCTCGCTCTGAGAGTCGCGCGGGAATGGACGATCGGAACAGCCGGCTCACCTTGCCGAGCTTGGCGCGGCAGCGAGGGCACTCCTCGCTGCCCAAGCCGCGCGTCGGGCTGTAGACGGTCAGCCGGCAGCTCGGGCAGTTCAGGTACGCCATGGGCCGCGCAGCGTACCCCCGTTGTGGACGGAGGTCAACGTATGGGTGAAATGCGCGAGCCGACGTCGTACGCACGCTCGTACGCCTCGGCGACCACCGACACGTCGAAGCGCTCGCGGACGCTCTCCCGGCAGCGCTCCGGGTCGATCTCTGAAAGCCGGCCGACCGCTGCGGCCATCTCGTGCTCGTCGTCCACGATGAAGCCGGTCTCGCCGTGCAGCACCAGCTCCGGCGCCGAGCCCTCGCGAAACGCGATCACCGGAGTGCCGCACGCCATCGCCTCTGTCATCACGAGGCCGAACGGCTCTGCCCAGCGGATCGGCATGAGGAGCGCCCGCGCGCCGGCGTAGAGGTCGCCCTTCTCGTCCGCCACCTCGCCGATGTAGTTGATCCGGTCGCCATCGAGGTGGGGCTCGACCTCGGCCGCGAAGAATTCCTCCTCGCCCGGCTGAACCGGTCCGGCGAGCACCAGCCGCTCTCGAGCCTCCTGTGCGGCCGCTATGGCGCGGTGCGGCCCCTTGTCGGCGTTGAGCCGCCCGATCCAGAGCAGATAGTCGTCCTTCTCGTCGCGGAAGGGGTAGTCGTCCACGACGATCGGGTTGCCGATCACGGCGACCACGTCGAGGTTGTCCGGCGCCTGGTCGGCCTGGTACCGGCTGAGCGCGACGGCGGACGCCTTGTAGGCGTGCCGGGCGTAGAAGGCCGAGGTGTCGCGGGTGAACGGGCCGTGGAGGGTGTGAACGACCGGCACGTCGATCCGGTCCGCGAACGCGAACGCGGTGAAGCCACAGTTGTCGTGGAGCACCTCGAAGGGCGGGTCCGTCTCCTCCATTCGCGCGAACGCCGAGGCCACGTGATCCGACTCGTAGAGCGCCATCTGGATCTGGTGCGGGTGTGAGTCCTCGAGCGGGGAAAGGACGTGCGCAATGGAATGCGTGCCGGGCGCCGCGAACAGCGTCACGTCGTTGCCGCGCTCGGTCAGCTCGGTCGCGAGCAGGCCGAGGACCTGCTCGATACCTCCGTATCCTGGTGGCGGCACCGGGATCCAGGGGGGCGCCAGGATCGCGACCCTCATAGCCTGACTATATGAGCAGCCCGCTCGGCGCACTCGCGAACCTCGCCGAAACGATCGTGATCAAGGACGGGAACGTCTTCATGGTCACCCTCCGTGATGGCCGACTTCCCGCGGACGTGCCTCATCCGCTCGGTCTCTGGTTCCGGGACTGCCGCTTTCTATGCGTGCACGAGCTGCGCGTCTGCGGGCAGCTCCCGCGACTGCTGACGGCAACCGACGCCGCCGGATCCGAGGCGGTGCACGAGCTGACCAACCCGGACCTCGAGCTGGCGAACGGCGGGGTGCTGCCCGCCGAGAGCCTTCGCATTCGGATCGAGCGACGGGTCGAAGCGGCCGGCGCTCTCCGCCAGCGAATCTCGGTCCGGAGCTACCACCGCTCCCGGGTCCGGCTGCCGCTCGAGCTGAGCCTCGACGCGGACTTCCTGCCGATGCTGGAGTTGCGCGGCGTCGTCCCGAAGCACGACCGCCCGCCCCCGGACGCCGGGCCCGAGGGCTTCTCGACCATGGGACGCGACAGCGTGCGCCGCACGACGTCCGTGCATGCGGCGCCGGCGGCGCGCGCGGGCGAGCACGGCGCGATCGTTTTCGACCTCGACCTCGAGCCGCGCGGCGGGATCGACCTGACGCTCGACCTCGAGGTGTCCGAGCGCGTGGATGGCGAGCTCGCGGCCGTCATTCCGCACCGCCTGTCCGTGGAAGGCACGACGGTCAGCTCCGACGACCAGCTGTTCAACCGCATTCTCAAGCGCTCCCTCGACGACCTCGAGCTGCTCCACTCCGAGCTCGACGGGCAGTCCTACTACGCCGCCGGCATCCCATGGTTCGCCACGCTGTTCGGCCGCGACAGCCTGATCACCGCGTTCCAGACGCTCTCGTTCGTGCCGGGGATCGCGGAGGGCACCCTGCGGCTGCTGGCGGGCCGGCTCGGCCGCGAGTACGACGACGAGCGCGACGAGGAGCCCGGGAAGGTCCTGCACGAGCTGCGCGTGGGCGAGCCGGCGACGCTCGGCGAGACGCCGTTCGCGCGTTACTACGGGAGCGTCGACGCCACGCCGCTGTTTCTCTGCCTGCTCTGCCAGCACGCCGACTGGTCCGGCAACCTCGACCTCTTCCGCGAGTTGCGCGAGCCGGCCAACGCCGCGCTCGAGTGGATCGACCGCTACGGCGACCTCGACGGGGACGGGCTCGTCGAATACAAGCGCCGCTCTCCACACGGGCTCGAGACGCAGGGCTGGAAGGACTCGGCCGACGGGGTCCCCGACCACGCCGGGGAGCCGCTCGTGGCGCCGGTGGCACTGGTGGAGGTGCAGGGCTACGTGATCCGCGCCAAGCGGCTGATGGCGCGGATGCTCGAGCTGGACGGCGACGGCGCGCGCGCAGAGCGCCTTCGCGACGAGGCCGCCGCGCTCGAGGCGCAGCTCGAGCGGTTCTGGCTGGCCGAGCCCGGCTGCTACGCGATCGGGCTCGACCGCGACAAGCGCCCCGGGTCGGGGCTCACCTCGAACCAGGGCCACCTGCTCTGGGCCGACGCGGTGACCGACGAGCGCGCGCGCTGCATCCGAGACGTCCTGATGGGCGACGACATGTTCACGGGCTGGGGCGTGCGCACGCTGGCGCAGAGCCATCCCGCCTACAACCCGGTCGGCTACCACACCGGCTCGGTGTGGCCGCACGACAGCGCGCTGATCGCGTTCGGGCTGCGCCGCTACGGCTTCGACGAGGACTTCACGCTGATCTTCGAGGGGATGCTCGAGGCGGCGTCGCGGTTCGGCGACTACCGCCTCCCCGAGCTGTTCGCCGGCTTCCCGCGCGAGGAGTTCGACGAGCCGGTGCCGTACCCGGTCGCTTGCCAGCCGCAGGCGTGGGCGGCGGGCTCGATCCCGTTCCTCCTCAAGTGGGGGCTCGGCCTGAGCCCGGACGCGCTCGGCAAGCGGCTTCGGGTGATCCGGCCGTCGCTGCCGCGCTGGCTGGAGCGCGTGGACGTGACCGGCCTCGAGGTCGGTAGCTCGCGCGTGGACCTGCGCTTCGAGCGAGCGGGCGAGCGCGTAACGCTCGCCGACGCGCGGATCGAGGGCGACCTGGAGGTCGTGCTCGAGATCGCCGGCGACCGCCGCCGGCTGGCCGATCTCTAGTTGTCGTCCTTCTTCTTGTCGGGCTGCGGGTGCCGCTCGGGGGGTGGCTCGCTGGTGCTCGTGCTGCCGGTGGGCGGGTGCTCCTCGTCGCGCGGGTCCGGCCGCTCGTCGTAGGGGTCCGGCCACTCGGTCTCATCCGGCTCGCCCACCGGGTTGTTCAGCGCGTGGTGCGGATCCGGATCCTTCGAGCGATCGCCCGGCTCCGTGGGCTCGCGCTTCTCCTGGCGCTCGTCAGGGCTCATTGGGTTTAGTTACCCAAACGGAAGGAGACAATTCCAAACAAGGTTGCTCGCCGGGAACACTGGTCCAGACGGGTGCCGAGTCCGAATGGGGGACGCAGCGCGGTCGCGGGAAGCGGTTGCGAAGCGGACCTTGCGTCCTACAACGACGGAAGGCCCCCATGACCGTTTCAGTCCTCCCCCGGCCGCAGATGCTGCGGACCGCTGGGCGCGATGCATGCGCCGGCACGGACGCCCGCGAGGAGGAGCGCCAGCTCCTGGTCCGCTACCACGACGAGGGCGATCTCGCCGCCCGCGTGGAGCTCTGCGAGCGATTCCTCCCGCTGGCGCGCGATCTCGCTCTCCGCTACGCGTACACGGATGAGCCGCTCGACGACCTCGTGCAGGTGGCCAGCCTCGGCCTCATCAAGGCAATCGACCGCTTCGAGCCGGGCCGCGGCTCGAAGTTCACGAGCTACGCCGCGCCCACCATCCTGGGCGAGCTCAAGCGCCATTTCCGCGACAAGGGCTGGTCGGTCCACGTGCCCCGCGACCTACAGGAGCGAACGCTCGCCGTGAGCCGCGCGACCGAGATCCTCTCGAAGGAGCTGGGCCGCTCGCCCAACGTTCGCGAGGTGGCGGAGCATCTCGGCTGCACGGCCGAGAAGGTGCTGGAGGCGCAGGAGGCCGCGGCGAGCTACGAGGCCGCGTCGCTCGACGCCCCCACCGGCCGCGCGGCCGACGAGGAGTCCGCCTCGCTGATCGATCTGCTGGGGGAAGAGGACTCCTCCTATGACCTCGTGGAGGACCGCCAGGCGATCGCCAGCACGTGGGCCTCGCTCCCGCCGGTCGAGCGACAGGTGCTCGAGCTGCGCTTCATGCACGACCTCACGCAGCGCGAGATCGGCGAGCGGATCGGCTACTCCCAGATGCACGTGTCTCGTCTGCTGCGGCGCGCGCTGAACCGCGTGGAGTCGGCTGCAGCCGCCGCTTGAGCGAGAGCGCGTTGTCCACGGCGAAGCCCTCCCAGTCGTTGTTGAAGTACACGAAGACATCCGCCTCGCGGCGCCACTCGCGGACTCGGTCGGCCCACTCGTCGAGCTCCGACTCCGAGTAGTTGCCGCGCCGGCCGCGGTGGCCGTGGTGCAGCCGGATCACGGTCCAGTCGGTCGTGAGCACTCGTGCCTGGAACGGCCAGCGCGGGTGGTCTGCGATCACGAGTGCCGCGCCGTGGGCACGCAGCAGCCTGTACACGGGCTCCGTGAACCAGCTCTCGTGGCGGAACTCGAAGCAGTGCCGCCCGGGCGGCAGCAGCGGCAGGGCCCCGCCCAGGCGGTCGTCGTCGCGGTGGAAGTTCGCGGGGAACTGCCAGACGACCGGCCCGAGCTTGCCCGACTCGACGAGCGGGTCGATGGCCTCGTAGTAGCGCCCGATCCCCTCCGCGAGGTTCTGGAGGCGCTGGATGTGAGTCATGTAGCGGCTCGCCTTCGCGGCGAACAGGAAGCCGGGTGGTGTCTGCTCGACCCAGCGAGCGACGGCGTCACGCGAGGCGAGCCTGTAGAAGGTGGCGTTGACCTCCACCGTGTCGAACACCTGCGAGTAGCGCTCGAGCCAGCGCCCCTTTGCGAGACCGGCCGGATAGAGCCCGCCACGCCAGCTGTCGTACTGCCAGCCAGAGCAGCCGACGCGGACCGGCCTCATCAGGGGCGGGGCAGACGGGAGCTGTCGACCACCTCGAACGCGCTTCCGGGCACGCCGTGCAGCGAATGCAGGTCGTCGTTGTTCCAGCCGCTGCTGGGCGCGCCGCTCACGTACCAGGACGAGCCGTTGTCGGCGAGGATCATCCCGTAGCGCTTCAGCGCCCTCAGGACGATCCGCGACTGGCGCGGGAAGCCCGAGATGTCGTAGCCGCGCTTGAGGCGGAGCCGCTGGCCCATGGCCGGCAGGTCAGGGTCGGTCAGGCTCGACGCGGCGTGGCGGGCCGGATAGACGAACGCGCGCCGCGTGCGCGACGCGGTGAAACGGAGCGCATGCCTGATCTCCCCGCGCCTCACCTCGTCGTAGCGGGCGAGCCCCGGCAGGATCGGCAGTCCCGCCGCGTCGGCCGAGGTCCACCCGCGCCGGCGCAGCCGGTTCGAGCGCAGGTTGAAGATCGCTCCCGACCCCGCGTGCCAGCGCGCCCCGCCGTCCATCGGATGCGCGTCGAACAGCTCGTAGAGCGTGCAGCGCGAGCGGTCCACCACGATCACGTGACGGTCGCCGTCCGAGCTCCGGCCGCCCTCGACCGGCGCGCGCGGCGGGATCGGATAGCGGCCGCGATCCGACTCGTCCGCGTAGTCGAAGCTCACGGGAACCCGCCGCTGCCCGCGCGGCACGGTCACGTAGGGGATCCCGATCGGCCCGCCCTCGTAGCGCCCTGAGCCGAAGTCGGCGTGCATGTTGTCGGCGGCGCCGATCGAGCGCACGATCGCGTCCGACCTCGGGTGCACCGGCAGCTCGTCCACGCGCAGGTTCCAGTGGCTGTCAGCCGGGAAGACCGGGCAGCCGGCGAGCGCAGCGGCCGCGATCGACAGGGCGTACAACTCAGCCGGTCTGCTCCGCGGGGCCGAAGCGGCTCGTCTCGCCCTCCGGCAGGCGTCCGTCTCGGCCGACGTAGCCGTCCTTGCCGCCCGCGACCAGGTAGACGGCCGGCTCCTCGCCCACGTTCTTGATCTGGCGCACCGTCGCGGCGTCCACGCGCGCCAGCCCGCCCGGTCCAAGCTCGTGCTCGGTCTCGTCGTTCAGGCGGATCTGGATGCGGCCGCGGTGGACGAAGTAGAGCTCCTCCTGCTCGTCGTGGAAGTGGCGCCCCGTCTCGAATCCGGGCGGGAGCTCGATCGCGTTGACGCCGAAGGCGGTCACGCCGAGCTGCCGCCGGACCTTCCGGAAGCCCGGGCCATCGGCAAGCGCGTCGACGTTCGCGACGGCGTAGCCGTCGCCCTCCACCACGTCACGGATCTCGTCAGCCATGTCCGGAAGCGTAAATGGCGAGCACGCGGCGCGTGCGAGCGCCCGATCTCACCAGCTGCTAGGCAGCTCGCTCCGCGCTGTGGAGTCCGCCGCGCGCCCACAGGAGCGACACGGAGATCAGCAGCAGCACCACCAGGAAGGCGGGCAGCACCTTGGTCGGGTCGCCCACCAGGAAGCCGCGCTCGGTGTCGATCACGAGCGTGATCGGGTTCACCGAAGCGGCCGCCTGCACCCAGCCGGTCAGCAGGTCATATGGCACCCACACCGGGGCGAGAAACAGCAGCAGGAAGGCCGGCGTCTGGATCAGCGGCCCGGCCTGCATCGTGCGCAGCCGCATTGCCACGCCGGTCCCAAACAGCATCGCGAACGCGTTCACGAGCAGCGCGAGCACGTACAGGCCGACCAGGTCGATGCCGCCGCCGTTCAGCTCCAGCCCGGCGATCAACGCCACGATCGTCACCACCGCGATCGTCGTCGCCGAGCGCACCAGCGCGGACACCCAGTAGCCGGCGATGATGCCGCCGCGGTTTGTCGCCCCCAGCATCAGCCGCCGGGAAAAGCCGGACTCGAAGTCGCGCGCCACCGAGAAGCCGGTGAAGATGCCGCCGAACGTGGACGCCTGGAGCAGCACGAAGCCGTAGATCCAGGTCGTGTAGTTGGCGCCGTAGACGAAGCCGGGGATCGAGTCCACGCGCGAGAGGCCGCCCGCGAAGGCGGTGAAGAAGAACAGGGGGAACAGGAGGCTCGGCACGATCAGCGCCGGGTTCGTGAACCAGTTGTGCACGTTGCGCCAGGCGAGCCCGCGCGCGACGGAAGTGAACGAGCCGCGGCTCACGTCCGCACCATCCGCGTCCGTAGCGCCATCGATGCGGCCGCGATCGCGATGATCGCCACGCCGCCGGCGCTCGCGAACCCAAGCGCCAGCGCCTCGAGGTCCCAGCCGACGATGAACAGCGAGCGGATTCCCTCGAGCATGTACGAGACCGGGTTCCAAGTGGCCACCGTGCGGAACCAGTCGGTCTCGATCAGGTCGCGCGGCAGCGACATCGAGGACAGGAACAGCGCGGCGAAGAAGAGCGGGAACACACCCTGGACGGCCTCGCCGTTGCCGGTCCTGAGCGCGACCCACGCGCCGATGCAGCCGAAGGCGAGCGAGATCGTCAGCGAGAGGAGGATCAGCACGGGCACGCCGCCCGGGCCGGCGGCGAGCCCGTCGCCGAACGCGATCCCGACGACGAGGAAGGTCGCGGCCTGGATCAGGCCGAGCGCCACGATGCCGGTGAGCTGGCCGAGCATCAGCTCCACCCGCCGTAGCGGCGTGAGCGACAGCCGGTTCAGGAAACCGGTCTCGATGTCGTTGGCCACATTCGTGCCCGCGCTCATGGCCGAGAAGAGCGCGCCCTGGATGAACGGGATCGCGATCGCGAACTGGAAGTAGGAGTCCGTCGGGAACCCGGGAAGGAGCGTGGCGCTGTCCAGCCCGCTGCTGTTGATCGAGAGCAGCAGGAGCGGGAAGAAGATCGACGGGAACACCATGGCCGGCTGCCGCAGCGTCCGCACGACCGACCGCTGCCCGAGCAGCAGGACCTGGCTCACGCCGGCGTGGGCTCCGCCGCGGCGGCCTCACCCTCCAGCGACCGTCCGGTCTTGGCGAGGAAGACGTCGTCGAGCGTGGGCGCGTGCAGCTGGAGCTCCTGGATGTCGATGCTCTCGGCGTCGAGCGCCCGCACCACCTCGGCCAGCTCGGCGTCTCCGCCCGCCAGCCGCACGGCCGCTCCCTTCGTCGATCCCGTGACGGGCTCGCCGAAGCGGGCCAGCACCTCCCTCATGCGCCCGAGCTCCTCCGGATCCTGAGGGACCGCCTCGACGCTCGGGCGGCCAATCTCGGCCTTGAGCGCCTCGGGCGTGCCCTCGGCCACGATCCGCCCGCGGTCGATGATCCCGACGCGGTCCGCGAGCACATCCGCCTCCTCCAGGTACTGGGTGGTCAGGAAGACGGTCACCCCGCGGTCGGACGCGAGCCGCTGCACCTCCTCCCAGAGGGCGCTGCGGCTCTGTACGTCGAGCCCGGTGGTCGGCTCGTCGAGGAACAGGATCCGCGGCCGGTGGACGAGCGCAAGCGCGAGGTCGAGCCTCCGCTTCATGCCGCCCGAGTACCCGCCGACGCGGCGGTCGGCCGCCTGCACCAGCCCCACGCGCTCCAGCAGCTGGTCCGAGCGCTCGCGCGCCTCCGCGCCCGTCATGCCGTGCAGGGCGGTCTGGAGCTTCAGGTGCTCACGGCCGGTCAGGAACGGGTCGAGGGCCGCCTCCTGCAGCGCGGCCCCGATCGTCGCCCGCACCGCTGGACCGTCCTCGACGACGTCGTGACCGGCGACCCAGGCGCGCCCGTCCGTGGGCGGCAGCAGCGTCGTGAGCATGTGGACGGTGGTCGACTTCCCGGCCCCGTTGGGGCCGAGGAAGCCGTACACCTCGCCGGGCTCGACGCGGAGGTCGATCCCGTCCACCGCCCGCGGGCCCTTCTTGAACTCGCGGACCAGGCCCTGGGTTTCGATGGCGGCGTCGGACACGCCTCCAGACTAGGTGGTCTGCGCAGGCTCCCCTGGGAGGTGCGTCAGGTTCTCGACGGCGCGGACGCCATCCACGCCGCGCGCACGCTTCGTGAGCTCCTCCATGACGTCCTGGCTGGGCACCTCACCGCGGAAGTAGATCACTCCGTATTCGGCGTTTACCGAGATGCTCTCCTTGGGAAGTGCGTCGTCGCGGAAGACCTCACTCTCGACCTTCCGGGCAAGGGCGGGGTCATTGAGCCGCTCCTCAGCGGGCTCCCGCCCACCTGGCGCCGCGCCCTTCACCTTGCCGGCGTAGCGATCGGCGTACGCCTTCGCTGTGTCCCTGTTCTTCGCGAGCCAGGCGATCGCGCCCGCCGCGGCGGCCCCGAACAGAAGCTTCTTCATTGCGGTCCTTTCGAAAATCGGGTTACTGGACTCCCATTCCCGGTCCGGGACGCAGTAATCGGGTGTCAGAACCTGAGCAGCGCCGCCGCGCCGCCGTGAGCTTCGAGCGCGCCTCGCTCGTGCCGCACGGCCAGGAGATCGGCCGACTGCTGGACCGCCAGCTCGATCATCGCCTCGGTGAGGTCGTCGAGCTGGACGAGCTCCGACCCGTCCGCCGGGCAGCGCTCGCCCTCGAGGCCGAGCCAGCCGCACTCCAGGCACTGCACTCCGGTCACGCCCCCGAACTGCTCATCGAGGATCAGAAGCTCCACTCGGCGCTCGCCCAGCGCCCGCAGCACCTCGTCGAGCCCGCAGGCCCCGCGCTCGCCGAGCTTCTCCAGCGCCTCCTTCTCGCGTTCCTCCTCGAGCTTCTCGATCAGCGGTCGCGCGGCCTCCAGCACCTGGTCCGCGTTCGAGCGCTCCACGTCGACCTCGATGCGCCCGGCGAGCCGCTCGCGGAGGTAGTGGTGGAGCTTCTGCTCGAAGTCGGTCACCACCTCGCGCGGGCCGCCCACGATCAGGCGCTCGAACGGCTGGCGCTTGAAATGCCGCATGAGCGCGTCGCCGGTGTGCTTCAGGTGGTCGTCCTTCTCCTTCTCGATCCCTCGCTGGTAGCGCGCCTGCGACCAGCCGCCCTGGTCGTGCTGGCCGAAGACGTCGTCGCGGATCTGCTCGATCTCGCGGAGGCCGTCGGGCGAGCCCCTGAAGATGCGGGCGTCGCGCCGGTTCACGAGCGCGAGGCACCAGCGCTCGCGGCGGGCGAGCTTGGCGAGCGGGCCCACGAGCGGCGAATGCCCGATGGCGACCCGGTTCGGCACGCTGCGCGGCAGCTTCAGCGCCTCGAAGAGGTTGGCCGGCTCGCTGGCGAACAGCGCGAGGCCGTGGGCGCCGTCGCTCGGCAGGTCATTCTCGAGAAAGGCGCTCGCGCGCTCGAGCGAGGTCTGGAGCGCGACCTTGTCGTCGTGTGAGAGGCCGTTTCGCTCGCGAACGCGGCGCTCGGCCTCGTCGATGAGCGACCGCACGGAGGTCTTCCGAGCGGGCGGTGTCGCGAACTGCGAGGGGTCCAGGTTCAGATACAGGCTGAGGACGAGCGGACGGGCGAGCCTGAGCTCGGCGAGGCTGCGGAGCTGGTCACGATCAGGAGCGCTTACCTGCATGCCACCGGTTCTCTACCCGAAGGCTACTTGCCGAAGCGTCCCGCAGGAAGGGCGGCGAGAACACTCCCCGCAGGTTGGACGGATTGGCGAGTTAGGGCACTCCGGACCGGGGTATGCCCAGAGACTGGGCTCTTTCACCCACGAACGCGCTCGACCAGCCGACAGGGGGACTTTTGGCGCGTTAATCGCCGGAAATTGCGCGCTTTCGCGTAACAAAGGGCTTGCATGGGTGTCTATACTTTTACAAGTCTCGAACTATCGAAATCGAAGGAGTTAAGACGACAACCGATCAGCTGATCCGTCCGGCAGAGACGCCGGAGACGCGCCAGACCGCTTCGCCCGAGCTCGAGGACTCCCTCCAGCTCTTCTTCAACGAAGCGCGTCGGCACCCGCTGCTCACCGCCGAGGAGGAGGTCGAGCTCGCGAAGCGCATCGAGCGCGGCGACCTCGCGGCCAAGGAGCGGATGATCAACGCCAACCTGCGCCTGGTGATTTCGGTCGCGCGTAAGTACCAGGGCCAGGGACTGCCCCTGGGTGACCTCATCCAGGAGGGCATGCTCGGTCTGATTCGCGCGGTCGAGAAGTTCGACTGGCGCAAGGGATTCAAGTTCTCCACCTACGGCACGCTCTGGATTCGCCAGGCGATCGGCCGCGGCCTTGCCAACTCGGGCCGCACCGTGCGCCTGCCGGTTCACATCGTGGCGCGGGCGCGGAAGATCCAGGACGCCGAGCGCAAGCTCGCCGTCGAGCTGGGCCGCTCCGCGACCGAGGAGGAGATCGCCGCATTCGTCGAGCTGCCGCTCGACGAGGTCGCCGACATCCGTCGCGCCGACCGCGGCCCGACGAGCCTCGACCAGGGCGTCGGCGAGGACGGTGACACCGCCCTCGGCGACCTGATCGCGGGCGACGGCCCGTCGGTCGAGGACGAGGTCGTGGAAGCCATCCAGGACGAGCGACTCCGGGAGGCGGTTGACACGCTTCCCGAGGCCGAGCGCAACGTCATCACGCTGCGCTTCGGGCTCGACCGGGAGCAGCCGCAGGCCCTGCGCGAGACCGGCCGCCGGCTCGGCCTCTCGAGCGAGCGCGTACGCCAGCTCGAGGACCGCGCACTGCGCCGGCTGGCACAGGACGACGCCGTCTCGGCGCTCCGCGACGCGGCCTAACGCAACCAGCAACCAGGGTCTGACCCCGACAGGGGTCAGACCCCGTCGTTCTGTCTAACGCAACCTAGGGTCTGACCCCATTCGGGGTCAGACCCCGTTGTCCGTTGCTAGACGCTCGCAGTCTCCTTCTTCTCACTGAGGGCAACATGGGCGCGGCTGTCGCTGCTGCGGATGAGCACCAGCGTCAGGACCACCCCGGCCGCGGCGATCAGAGCGGCCCCGAGGAAGGCCGCCTGAAAACCCTCGACGAGCGCGTCGGGGAGAGCCCGGGGGTCTCCGCCGGCCGCCGCCAGGACGTCGTCGGTCCGGGAGTTCGCGACCGTCGCGAGGATCGCGAGACCGAGCGCGCCGCCGACCTGCTGGGACGTGTTGATCAGGCCGCTGGCGAGGCCCTGCTCACTGTCTTCGATGCCCGAGACCGCGGCGATCGTGGTCGTGACGAAGGCGAAGCCGAGCCCGACCGCGGCGAGCAGCGAGGGCCCGAGGATGTCGGTCAGGAAGCCTCCATCCACGGAGATCGCGCTGAACCAGACGAGCCCGCCCGAGACCAGTACCAGGCCCACCACCAGCACCGGCTTGAACCCGATCTTGGTCACGAGCTGCGAGGCAACCCCGGCCGAGAGGATGATCGCGACCGAGAGCGGCAGGTAGGAGAGGCCCGCCTTGATCGGGCTGTATCCCAGCACCTGCTGCATGTACAGCGTGATGAAGAAGAACATCGCGAACAGCGAGCCTCCGACCAGGAATCCCACCGTGTTCGCGCCCGTGAGCGTGCGCTTCCGGAAGATGCTGAACGGCACCAGCGGCGCCTTGGAGCGAAGCTCGATCGCGGCGAAGAGGCCCAAGAGGGCGATCGCGGCGGCCAGCAAGGAGATCGTCTTCGTGGAGCCCCATCCGGCGCTTTCCGCATCGACGATCGCGTAGACGAGGAGCGAGAGCCCCGCCGTGACCGTCACCGCGCCGGCCAGGTCGAAGGTGCGCGTCTGCGAATCCGAGCGGCTCTCAGGGATCAAGCCGGGGGTGAGCGCCAGCACCACGAGGGCGACCGGCACGTTCACCCACAGGACCCACTCCCATCCGAGGCCGTCGGTGAGGACACCGCCCAGCAGCACTCCCGCGGCTCCGCCCGAGCCGGCCACCGCGCCCCAGGCGCCCAGCGCCCTGTTTCGCTCAGAGCCGTCGCGGAAGATCGTCGTCACGATCGAGAGCGCGCTCGGCGCGATGATCGCCGCTCCGAGTCCCTGTGCCGCTCGCCCCGCGATCAGGACACCCTCGTTGGGGGCGAAGCCCGCGAACAGCGACGCACCAGCGACGATCACCAGGCCGATCATGAAGATGCGACGGCGGCCCAGCAGGTCCGCCATACGGCCGCCCAGCAGCAGGAAGCCGCCGAAGGTGAGCACGTAGGCGTTGACCACCCACGACAGGTTCTCCTGCGAGATCCCGACCTCCCTGCCGATCGTCGGCAGGGCGATGTTCACGATGGACGCGTCGAGCACCACCATGAACTGGGTCATGCAGAGAAGCGCGAGTGCCCACCAGCGCCTCTCGAGGTAGTCACGGTCGTCAGCCATTGGACCGGACTTCGACTCTAACGACGGCGGGCAGTGGCCTCGGCGAGATAGCGCAGCAGACCGGACATCCCGTCGCGCTGGTGGACCGCGCGCTGCCTGTCAGCGCCATTGCCCTCACGCACGATCCGCTCGACCAGCTCGAGCTCTGGATCCTCACGGCCGAGGCCGGCGAGCACCCTCCCGGCCACCTCGCGCAGCGGACGCGGTGAGCCCTCGTGGTAGATCTCGGCATCGAGGCCATCGCGGGCCGCCCTGAAGCTCGACCAGTGGAGCGCCTGCTCGGGAGCCGGCTCGCGCGGCGGATCCTCGACGGCCCGCCTCACGATCGCGCGCGCCAGCGCCGCGAGCGCCGCGGCCGACTCGAGGTCGGTCTGCACGTCCAGCTCGCGCAGCTCCACCGTGCCGAGCCGCGGCTGCGGGCGCGCGTCCCACCACACCATCGTGTGGTCCATCGGCCCGCCACCGGCGCGCACGGCGTCGAGGCAGGCCAGGTACTCGTCCCAGCTGCCCAGGACCGGCGGGATCCCCCGTCCCGGATACGCGCGTATGACGGCCGCGCGGGAGCTCGCCATGCCCGAGTCGGTGCCGAACCAGAACGGCGAGTTCGCGGCCAACCCGTGAACCAGCGGGAGCCGCTCGCGCAGCCCGTTCATCGCGGCCACGGCGGCGTCGGTGTCGGGCACGCCCACGTGCACGTGAAGCGCGCACTCCGGGGTCCGCTTGATGAGGCCCTGCATCTGGCGTTCGACCCGCTCGTAGCGCTCCGACTGGACGAGCCGGACGTCGAAGAGCGCGGCGTCCGGGTGCAGCCCCGCGGCCATGATCGTCGCGCCGGCGAGCACGGCCGCGCGGCGGCCCTCCTCCAGCTCCCTCACCGCGTCGGCGACAGAGCGGACGGGCGTCGAGCGAACCTCTATCTCGGCGAGGAATGCCTCGTGGTCGACGCGCTCCGGCGGGAGTCCCGTGTTCGGAAGGATCTGATCGGCGACGTGCGCCAGTTGGAGCGTGTCGGCATCGACGAGCAGGAGCTCCTCCTCCAGTCCAACCGTGAAGGGCTGGGACTCGCCGAAACGGTGATTCACGGGGTCTCCCCCAAGGCGGCTCGCGCGGCGATGCGCCCGAATACGAGCGCCGCCGCGAGTCCGCTGGAGTAGCCGCCCGTCGCGATGCCGCCCGTGTCGGCGCCGCATGCCCATACGGCGTCCGCCGCGCGCGCGTTCTCGTCGATCGCGAGGCCGCCGAGGGTGGTCGTAACTCCTGCGACCGTCTCCACGGTCACATCGTCCGCGGCGCGCCGGACAGGGCGCGCGAAGCGCCCTTCACCCGGGCCGCGGGCCACCGGGGCCCCCGCCGCCTCCGCGGCCTCGATCATCTCCCTCACCGTGCGATCGCGCACCCGGTCGCCCAGGCGGTCCGCGGCGACCGTGAACCACGCCCGCGCGCGAGGCTGCCTCAGCTGCCACTGCGCCACGTCGTTCTCCGACCATGTGCGCGTCTCGTAGCGCTCGCCGCGCTCGTTCGTCACGGTCGCGTGCTGCGCGTATAGCTGGGACAGGCGGACGAGATCCTGCTCGGGGATCCGAGCGGGCGGTGCCGGCATCGCTCGCGCGTAGACCTGGTCGAGGCCGGCGCTCGTCGCGCCACCGGCCGCGAGGCCGACGCGAAGGCCGTCCCCGGTGCTCCCGGGCGAGGTACGCAGGAGGACGTGCTCCGCCTCGGGCGTCACGTGCTCGGCGAGCAGCTCCCGGCTGGCGGCGAAGCCGCCCGTCGCGAGGATGAGCGGACCGCCGTCCGGCGGCTCCCGAAGCGCCTCGCCGAGCTGGAGCCCACCCGAGTGCGAGCCGCGCACGGTCGCGACCAGGGCGCTCGTCAGACCCTCGGGGTCGAAGCGGATTCCCGTCGTCAGCGGGTTGCCGGTCTCGTGTTCCACCACCGGAGCGCCCAGCGACTCCAGCCAGCGGAGGTCCTCGTCGAGGCGCTCGAAGACGAGGCGCTGGAGGCGCTCGTCGCCGCCCGGGCACTCCGCTCGGAAGGTCTCGAGCTCGCGGTGCCGCCAGATCACGCCGCTTGACAGCCGCATCGAGCCGCCCGCGCGCGGGAGCTTCTCGAGGACCAGCACGTCCGCGCCCAGGCGGCGGGCCTCGGCGCCGGCCGCGAGCCCCGCCATCCCGGCTCCGGCGACCACGAGATCAGGCATGGCCGTCTCAGACGAGGGCGAAGCCCGGCTTGTGCTCGACGTACTCGATCCGCACGCCCTCCGGGCCGCGCAGGAAGACCGCGAAGGTGTTCTTCGCGTCCTTCACGTCGTCGATCTCGAGCCCGGCGCCCTCGGCCTCGTCCTGGACGGTGTGCGCGTCGTCCACGAGCAGGGCGAGGTGGTTCAGGAGCGGCCGCCCGCCGTCCGCCGCGCTCCCGCGCACCACGCGCACGTGGCGGTCGCCCACCCCGACGCTGCCGTTGGAGGAGATGCGCTCGAATCCGAGCTGCTCGAATCCGGCGAGCGCCGCCTCGGGGTCCTGGAGAGCGAGCACCACGTGGTCCAGGTCGAAGTCGCGGCCCTCCGCCTCGATCAGTCCGAGCGGGAGGCCGGCGGGTGCCTCGAAGGCCGCGACGCCGTCGCTCCGAAGCGCGACCTCGAACGGCAGCGACTCGACCGCGGAGCTGAGGTCGCTCACTCGCAGCACGACCCTCTCCAGCGCGCCGCGCTGGCGCGGCCCCTCGGCATCGAACAGCGTCAGCTTGCCGAGCTTGGCGTCGATGCCGACGAGCGTGAAGGTGTCCGTCTCCTCGATCACGTGCATGCCCAGGTGGTCACACAGGAAGCCGCCGAGGGCCTCCCGTTCGTCGACCCAGAGGGCCACGTGATCGAGGCTGCTGGGGGCGAGGTTCGCGAGCATTCCGGGCACTTACCCCACCGCCGCGCTTCCAATCGCGGCAACCTCGTCCGGCGACAGCTCGATCTCCGCCGCGGCGAGGTTCTCCTCGAAATGCTCGACCGACGAGGTGCCCGGGATGGGCAGGATCACGGGCGAGCGGGCGAGCAGCCACGCGAGCGCTATCTGCGCCGGCGTCGCCTCGCGCTCGCGTGCGATGCGGTCGAGCGGCCCGCCCGGCTCGGCGAGGCCGCCGGTCGCGAGCGGAAACCAGGGGATGAAGCCGATGCCGAGCGACTGGCAGGCCTCGAGGACGTCCTCCGATCCGCGATCCTCGAGGTTGTAGCGGTTCTGCACGGTCACGACCTCGACGATCGCGCGCGCCCGCTCCAGCTCGTCGACGCTCACGTTGGAGATCCCGACGTGCCGGATCTTGCCCTCGTCCTGGAGCTCCTTCAGCGCCCCCACGGAGTCCTCATACGGGACCTGCCGGTCGGGCGCGTGCAGCTGGTAGAGGTCGATCCGCTCGAGCTTCAACCGGCGCAGGCTCCCCTCGCAGCACTCCTTCAGGCGCTCGGGGCGAGCGTCGCGCGGCCACTGGCCCGGCCCGGTCCGGCGCATGCCGCCCTTCGTGGCTATCACCAAACCGTCGGGGTAGGGATGGAGCGCCTCGGCGATCAGGTTCTCGCTGACCTCCGGGCCGTACGAGTCGGCGGTGTCGATGAGGTTCACCCCGAGCTCGACGACGCGCCGGAGGAGGCGCTTGGCCGCCTCCGGGTCGTCCGGAGGGCCCCAGATGCCCTCCCCGGTGATCCGCATGGCGCCGAACCCGAGGCGACCGACCTCCAAGTCGCCGCCGATGACGAACGTCTTCATGGTTCCGACGCTATCGACCGCTTCACCGAATCCTGACTCTGTGCCTCGGATTTTTGTGTTAGGTTGCCCTAATTAGGCGTCCCTAAGAAGCCAGCCAGGAGAACCGCACATGATCACGACAGTCGCGCGGCTTGCCCTGACAGTCGCCTCGCTGACGTTCCTCGCCGTCCTGCCGGGATGTGGGGACGACGATGACGGCAGCTCGACCGGCACGACCGAGAACGCCGCCACCCCAAACCTCGACGCCGTCAAGAGCTACCTGACTGACCACTCCGCGGCGCTCGCGGGGCACACGGACACGCTCCAGCAGGTGGCAGAGGACTACGACGCGCTGGCAAAGAAGTCGGACTACGACTACGCGCGCATGCTCGACGAGAACCGCGATGAGGTGCTCGCGCTCCTGGCCGACGGGCAGGAGGCCTACCGCGCCGCGAACCCCTCCTACGAGGAGATGGAGGGCATCGTCGCGGGCGTCCCCCGGCTCGCCCACTATGACGTGGACATCGACGCCGGCTCCGACGCCTCCGACCCGGAGAACGCGGTCTCGTTCAGCCTCGAGCTCCCGAACGGCAAGGTCCTGAAGCAGCCGGGCAACTTCATGTACCTCACCGAGACGTCGCTGTTCGCGACCGACCCGCGCTTCCTCGCCAAGGGGGCGCCGAAGGACGTGGACGGCGACGGCAAGGTCTCCTTCGGCGAGGGGCTGCCCGATGCGCAGTTCCTCGTCACCGCGATGACGGCCTTCAACGAGATGGCGCAGGAGCTCGACGCCGACGCCCAGGAGTTCGAGCCCACGCCCTCGGACGCCTTCACGGCGATCACGGTGATGACCCCGACGATGAGCGAGTACTTCGGCGCCTGGAAGGCCTCGCGCTTCGTCGCCGGCGGCGATGCCACGCCGGAGTTCGCGGCGGCCTCGCGGCTGCAGGACATCGGCGACATCCTCGAGGGCATCCGCCTGACCTACGGCGAGGTCACGCCGATGATCGCCGAGGAGGCGCCCGACCAGGCGGACCAGACCGCCCGTGAGCTCGACCGGCTGATCGCCTTCGTGACCGACCTGCGCGAGCAGGAGGACGGCGGCAAGCGCTTCACCGCCGAGGAGGCCGACCTGCTCGGCTCGGACGCGCAGACGCGTGCCGAGGAGATCGCGGGCCAGGTCACCCAGGCGGCCGAGCGGCTGAACGTGGAGCTCCAGGAGGGCTGACCCGGTGCGGAGCCGGCGTCTCAGCGGGGTGGCGGCGCTGGTCGTGGCGCTGCAGCTCGCCTCGGTGGCGCCGGCGACGGCGGCTCCGGACGCTGCGAGCGAGCCCTGGGCCGCGGCCCAGACGATCCGCGACCGGCTGTTCGCGGCGCGCGCCGACGCGCTGCTCCAGCCCGAGCGCGCCGTGGTGCGAGCCCGCGCCGCCGCCAGGGGCCTGTCCGGGCCGCTGCGCGATGGGCTGGCGCAGCACGCGCGGCCCGAGCTGCGCGAGCTGAGGGCCGTGCTCGCGGACGCGGAGCGCGCGGCGGCCGCGAAGGACCCTGTCGCGCTCGCCACCGCGTCGGGTCGCGCGCTCGCCGCCCTGCGCAGCGGCGCGTTCAAGGTCACGGTCGCGGAGACAAGCGCGGGCCGCGTCCGTGAGGCGCGCGACTGGCTGCTGGTGCGCGACTTCCGCGAGGCCACGCGCTTCACACGCCCGGCGGTTGACGCGACCGTTGCTCTCGATGACCTGCAGGCCGGTGAGATCGGGCCCCGCGCCGCCGTCGTGGCCGTGCGCAAGGACCTGCTCGACGCCTACCAGGCGCGCCTGCGCTCCTACCTCGACGACGCGCGGATCGAGAGCGAGCGCGGCTATCTGCCCGCCGCGGCCGAGTCAGCCGCGCTCGCGGCCGGGTACTGGCGCATCCTCGCGCCCGTGTACGAGCACCAGCGCGGCGCGCCCGCGCGCGCCGAGGTGGATGCCGTCTTCGCGCGCCTGCCGCCGCTGGTCGAGCGGCCGGCGGCCTTCAGGCAGGGACTCGACGACGCCGCCGCGTCGCTGAAGCACTTCCGCGCGGCTCCGCTGACGGCCGAGGAGAAGGCACGCCGCGCGACCCAGCTCATCCGCTTCCTCGACCTCATACCGGTCGAATACGACCACGGCACCGACGACGGGCACGTCACGATCGCCTTCGAGCTCCAGGAGGGGTTGGCGTTCGCCGAAGGCGCCGACTCCGCGCTGGCTGACCTCGCGCCCACGCTCGAGAAGCGTGACCCGCGCGCGCTCGCGGGCCTGGAGGCCTCGATCGCGCGCCTGACGCGCTTCACGCGCGATGCGCACGAGCGGCGGAGAGTCGCGCCGCTGGAGGACGTCGAGGCCGAGCGCGAGCACGCCGACGGGCTGATCGAGGCTTCCTTCCCGGAGGAGTGGCGCGAGCCGAGCGACGAGGCCGACTTCGACCTGGTCCAGATCAGCCTCGACCAGATGGAGGCCGCCGTGTCCGCCGGCCAGTCGCGGCTGGCCGAGCAGGCGCGCCTGTCGGCTTACGCGTTCTTCGAGTTCGGCCCCGAGATCAAGCTGAGGGCGTTCGACCCCGGCCTCGCCACCGAGGTCGAGGGGCTGATCTGGTACGGCGCGCGCGACCGCCCCGGCCTCGCGGAGCTGATCGCCGACGGGCGCTCGCCGAGCGAGGTGCGGGACACGCGGCTCGTGCTGAACGAGGCGCTCGATGACGCGAGGGCGACGACCGGGGAGGGCGCCAGCACCGGCACGGTCGTGACGAACGCCGCGCTGGTCGTGTTCCGCGAGGGCCTGGAGGCGATCCTGATCCTCGCCGCCATCACCGCCTCGATGGTCGGCGCGAACCGCCCGCTGCGGCGCCCCGTGCTGCGCGGCGCGCTGCTGGCGCTGCCCGCCACCGCCGTGCTGTTCGTTGTCGCGGAGCTGGTGCTCGAGTCGCTGTCGCGCTACGGCGAGAGGCTCGAGGCTGTCGTAGGCCTGGTGGCGATCGCGGTGCTGCTGCTGGTGTTGAACTGGTTCTTCCACCGCGTCTACTGGACGTCGTGGATCGCCGGCCACCGCAAGCGGGGCAAGGCCCTGCTCGCGACGGGCGGCGTCACCGCCGGGACGCTGGCCGGCCTCTACCTCGTGGGCTTCACGAGCGTGTTCCGCGAGGGCTTCGAGACGGTGCTCTTCCTGCAGGCGCTCCAGCTCAGCTCGGGCACCGGCATCGTGCTGGCGGGCGTGTCACTGGGGCTGGTCGCGACCGCGGCCGTGGGCATCGTCACCTTCGCGCTCGAGCGGCGCCTTCCCTACAAGCGCATGCTGGTCGTGACGGGCGTGCTGATCGCGCTCGTCCTGTTCGTGCTGGTGGGCAACACGATGCGGACGCTCCAGGGTGTCGGCTGGATCGGGATCACGCCGATCGACGTCGAGCTGCCGCTCTGGATGGGCACCTGGCTCGGCGTCTACCCCACCGTCGAGACGCTCGCGGCCCAGTTCGCCTCGCTCGTGTTCGTGGTCGGCAGCTACTACGCGGCCGAGCTGGTGCGCAAGCGCCCGCGCGGCCGCGCCGCGCCGCCCGCCCCCCGGCCGGGGGGCGCAGGCGGCGTCTCGGCCAACGGGGCGTCAGCCGCCAACGGCTCTGTCACCGCCGACCGTGAAGCTGTCCGCCATTGACTTCGGGGTGATATATCAGGTAGGAACGGGCCCGACTCGTAAAAAAGTTGTAACGAGGGGGTCAGGCGCGTGTCGCGTGCAAGGAAGCAGTTCGTAGCGGTCTTTGGGTCGATGGCGGTAGTGGTCGCGCTCCTTGCGCCTGCCGCTCAGGCGGCGCCACAGCGGCCGTCGCGGGTGGTGATCATCGTGCTCGACCAGGCGCGGCCGGACACGATCACCCGGTACCACATGAAGAACGTCCAGGAGCTCCAGCGCAAGGGGACGAGCTTCCGGAACGCGCTCGTCGGCGACATGGCCGCCGAGACCGTGATCAGCCACAACGTGATCACGAGCGGCCTGTTCCCGAAGCACATGGGCTGGACCAACGAGGTCTACCGCGACACGGACAACGTGCTCGGGCCACCAACCGTGCCGGGCCAGCCGAACTACTACATCACCTCGAGCATGAGCTGCGCCCAGTTCAAGGCTCTGATCGCCGATGGCGATTACCCGAAGCTTCAGGACTACCTCGACTCGAAGTTCGGCCCGCTCTCGAGCTTCGGGACCTTCACGCAGAAGCGGACGTCTGCGTGCACGGGCGGCCACACCAGCGCCTTCGCGGACGGAGACGGCACGGACCCGGAGGACATCATCCTTCAGATCCGCGGCTCTCGCCGCACATGCGGCACCGCCGCGAACCCCGAGGCCCAGTGGCGTGAGCCGGAGAGCGGCAACCTGCCGGCCGCGAGCCTGCCCCCGTATCTCGACGTCCTCACCGGCGGCTGCAACAACCGCTGGTGGACGAACCAGGACGCGGTGAACCTCTCATACGGGACGAACGTGCTCTCGCCGGCGAACATCTATCCGCTGGAGGGCAACCGCTTCGTGCCGGGCTTCGATCCGGCACACATCGGCGGCGACAACTGGTCCGCCGACGCCGCGATTCAGCAGATCGACAACGATCCGAGCTGGCGCGGCATCATGGTCAGCCTCGGCGGGATCGACAAGATGGGTCACATGTGGGGCCCGGAGGACAGGGGCGAGCACGGCGCCAAGAAGGGCTCCATCGAGGAGATGCGCCACCTGCCGTTCGTCGCCAAGAACGCCGACGCCCAGGTCGGGAAGATCGTGGACGCGCTGAAGGCGAAGAAGATCCTCGACGAGACCCTGATCGTGATCACGGCGGACCACGCCGCGCAGACGGGCAACCCGTTCTTCGGCGTGCTGGCTCCTGGTGTGGCGAACCCCGCGTGCACGCCGCGCACGCCGCCGCCGGCCGCCCAGGCGACCGGGATCCGGTCGGACTGCAACTGGTACCTCGGCACGGACTCGGATGAGCACTACGACAACCCGAGCCCCCAGGTCGCGGCGTTGGAGCAGAGGCTCGGCGGGCCCGGCCCGGCCGGCAACCTCGCCTTCTCCTACCAGGACGGCCACATCGCGGTCTGGCTGAAGGACAACTCGTCCGAGAAGAAGCGCGAGGCCGCGGAGGCGGTGCTCGACATGGGCGGCGTGATCGCGAGCTACCGCAACAACACGGCTCAGGACAACTACATCCTCCATGGAACCAACAGGATGCGCGGCACTGACAAGAACTGGTTCCGAGAGCATGCGGAGGAGCTGGTCGACACGATGGCCGCGCCGAACGGCCCCGACGTCGTCGGCCTGGTCGCAACAGACGTGACCTACGGCGTCATGGGCGACCACGGCGGCCACAACAAGCTCACGCAGAACATCCCGGGCGTGTTCTACGGCCCGGGCGTCGGGTCGAACGACTCGAAGACCGAGCTGCGGCACGTCGACATCCTGCCGACGATCCTCAAGACGATGGGCATCCCATACGACGCGGACGACTTCGACGGCGAGGCGGTGAGCCTCTCGAAGCGGTAGGCCGCCGCAGGCAGCTCAGTGCCGGCGACGCCGCCGAGGCCGCCGAGTGGAGCGCGCGCGCTCGCGTGTGATCGCCACGGTCGACGGCTTCGGTGTCGACGGGTTGTCGTTGTCGGTCTTGTTGCCCTCCGGCCACCAGCTGTTGTAGGTGACCTCCTGGCCGAAGACGCCCGGCGACGTGACCGTCTGGCCGGTCACCTCACCCGGGTGCTGCACGTTGACGAACAGCGTCTCCTCGTCGGGCGTGAAGTACGGGCCGGTCAGCTCGCACTCGATCGGGCCGTTTGCGAAACGGAATCCGATGCCCTTGTTCGGCCCCGAGGTCGGCACCATGAACATCGCGTTGTTCGCGTGGTACTGGAACTCGTTCGGCCGGTTCAGGCGGTTGCTCGAGATGTCGGTGACGACCCAGAGGTTGCCCGCGTCGTCGAACACGAGGTTGTCCGGGCACGAGAAGCCCTGCCGGCCCGGGTCGCTCGATCCGGTCGGGCCACCGGCCGCGTAGTCGCGCCAGGCGAACTCCAGCGCCTCGGGGTTGTTGTTCTTCTCGACGAGCCTGCGAACCGCCCCGTGCGAGTCGAGCACGGTGCTGTTGTTCGTGAGCGCGACGAACACGTGGCCGTTGTCCGCCACCTCGACGTCCTCCGGACGGTTGGTCGCGAAGTGCGCGTCGTACTCCGCGGTGCCGAAGCGGGCACGCAGCTTCGTGGCCGTGTCGTCCAGCTCCGACTGCTGGACCGCGACCCAGGTGCCCGTCCCCTCGGTGGCGCTGATCGGGGTGGTGCTTCCCGCGGTGGCGAAGCGGCGCCGGCCCTCCGGCTCCCAGCGCGCGATGTAGAGCTGACCCGCCTCGAGGATCTTCCGGTTGTTCGCGAAGTCGTGCTTCTTGAACTGCCGGTCCGAGACGAACTTGTAGACGCCCTCGTTCGCCTTGTCGTCGCCCATGTAGAGCACGAACTTCTTGCCCGGTACGTGCCTGAACGCCGCGTTCTCGTGGCGGAAGCGCCCGAGCGCGGTGTGCTTGCGGCCGACGCTGCCGGGGTCGTACGGGTCGTGCTCGCAGACCCAGCCGTACTTCTTGAACGTGTTGAACTCGTACTCGGCGTCCTCGGGCTGCCCGCCGAACTGGTGCCAGCCGTAGAAGAACTCGATGTTCGTGGTGACCGGCGAGCCGTAGCCGTCGTAGTTCTCCTCGCAGGAGATCGCCGTGCCCCACGGTGTCACGCCGCCGGAGCAGTTCCCGAGCGACCCATGCGCGCTCGTCCCGATCCCCGGCGCGCCCACGAGCGGCCCCGTGAACTGGAGGTCCGGCCTGTCGCCGTAGATCCGGCGGTTGTACTTCGACGGCGAGACGACCTTCCAGGTGCCGTCGCGCCGGCGCTTCACGTGCAGGATCGAGTTGCCGACCATGTCCTGCTCCTCCTGCACCTGCGCCGGCGTCTTGGGGCTGGCGTTCGGCTTGTAGCCGTGCAGGAAGAAGGGGTCGGGGTACTCGTGGTTGACGAACAGCAGGCCCTCCTCGCTCCCGTGGATCGGGAAGTAGGCGAGGAAGTCGTTGTTGAACCCGTAGCGGAGGCGCTTCCCGCCGGCGCCCTTGAAGATGTCATCCCACGAGATCACTACGTCGGCGCGGAAGCCGTCCGGTACCTCGAACGCATCCGCGCCCGACGCCGCGATCGCGTTGAAATCGCTGAAGCGGTTCCGGCCGTGAGAGGCGAGCGCCTCCTCGGAGAAGAGGTCGAGCCCCGTCCGCTGAAGCGCGACGGCGCCCATGGTGCTCGCGCCGGCGGCGGCTATCCCGATGATGAAGTCGCGCCGGGACTTGCCGGTGAGCTTCCCATGAAGCGGCTCCTCAGCATCGACGCTGAGCTCGGCGGGACGGGTCATGGGCTCCATCTGTCCTCCCAGATCGGGGATCGCGAACCTGTTCTATCGCTTTGGGCTCGGCGACGCTATGACCCCGACGGCGCGCGGATGTATCGCGACTGTTACGGAGCGGCTATGGAAACGATCTCTGGCGCCGGCTTGCCAGCCCGCAGGCGCTTCATCGTGGCGTCTGCGCGCTTGCGGTAGAGGACCACGTTGCGGAGCTTGATCTCCTCGTAGCCGCGGATCACGTCCGGGAGCTCGAGCAGTTGGAGCGCCGTGGCGTGCGTGTCCGGGGTGAGCAGCGCGAGCGCCTCGTCCACGAGCGCCTCGTACTCGGTGATGAGCGCGCGCTCCACCCGCCGCACCTCGGCGCGGCCGAAGGGGTCGAGCCAGCGTCCGCGCAGGCGGCGCATCCGGTACAGCATCCTGAAGGCCGGCACGAACCAGCGGCCGAGCTTCAGCTTGCGCTTCAGGCCGAGTGCGCGCAGCAGCGGCGGGTGCAGCATGAAGTAGACCTTCGCGTCCTCGCCGAACTCGGCGCCGAGCTTCGCGCGCTCGACCGCGTCGAGGTGGAGCCGAGCCACCTCGTACTCGTCCTTGTAGGACATCAGCTTGTGGAGCTGGCGCGCCACCGCCTCGGTCAGCTCCGAGTGGCCGGGCGTGCGCTCCTGCTCGGTCACGTGCACCTCGCGGACCAGCTCGGCCCAGCGGCGCGCCCAGTCGGCGTCCTGGAAGGCCACGAGCTCCGGCACGCGGACCTCGGCGAGGCGGCGGAGCTCGCCCTGATCGCCGTTCACGGCGAGACCGACCAGGTACTCCTCGGCGTCTGACAGCTCGCGCACCGGCTCGACCAGCTCGGGCACGCGCGTCGCGGCGTCCACGGCGTCCGGCGCCGCCACCACCGCGCGGCCCCAGCGCAACGCGGCGAGGTTCTTCTCGACGGCCGCGCCGTTCAGCTCGATCGCCCGCTCGAGCGCCTCGCCCGACACCGGCAGGAGGCCGCGCTGGTAGGCCGCCCCGAGCGCGAGCGTGTTGGTCATCATGTGGTCGCCGAAGAGCCGCTCGGAGAGCCGCTGAGCGTCGAGATAGAGGTTGTGCTCGCTGCGCGTGGCGGCGTCGATCTTGTCGAGCTGCACGGAGAGCTCCGGGAAGCGCTCGTCCACGTCCACGACCATCCGGCCGGTCGGCACGGCGCTCGTGGACACCACCGCAACGGTGCGCTCGCGGTCGGCGGTCAGCAGGTTCTTGGCGCTGGCCGCGCCGAGCAGGTCGAAGCCCAGGTAGAGGTCGATGGTCCCGGCCGGCGCCTTGCTGGCCGCGGCGAGCGGCTCGCGCGTGATGCGCAGGTCCGAGATGACCGGCCCGCCCTTCTGCGAGAGGCCGGTCTGGTCGAGGCCCGAGACGTGGAGCCCGTCGATCAGGGCGGCCATGCCCAGCATCTGGTTCACGGTCACGACCCCGGTCCCGCCGATGCCCATCATCCGCACGCCGAAGTCCTCGTCCTCGACGAGCCGGCGCGGCTCCGGCAGCTCGATGTCGAGCGCGGGCGTCGAGTGCTTCGCCTTCTCGCCGGGCACGACCGTCAGGAAGGAGGGGCAGTCACCCTCGAGGCAGGAGAAGTCCTTGTTGCAGGAGGCCTGGTGGATCTGCGTCTTGCGGCCGAACTCGGTCTCGACTGGCAGCACCGAGAGGCAGTTCGACTTCTCGCCGCAGTCGCCGCAGCCCTCGCATACGCGCTCGTTGATCCAGACGCGCTCCTTCGGCTCGACGGCCTTGCCGCGCTTGCGCTTGCGGCGCAGCTCGGCGGCGCACTCCTGGTCGTGGATCAGCACCGTCACGCCCTCGACCTCGGCAAGCTCCTGCTGCGCGGGGAGCAGCTGCTCGCGGCCGCGCAGCTCGGCGATCGAAGCGAGCTCGACGCCGCGGTAGCGGCTCGTGTCCTCGGCGGTGACGATGATCCGGCGCACGCCCTCGAGCTCGAGCCAGCGGGTGAGGTCCGGCACGCTCAGCTGGCCCTCGATCGCCTGGCCGCCCGTCATGGCGACGTGGTCGTTGTAGAGCAGCTTGTAGGTGATGTTCACGCCGGCCGCCACGGCCGCGCGCACCGCGAGCGAGCCCGAGTGGTGGAACGTGCCGTCGCCGAGGTTCTGGACCAGGTGGTTGTCGTCCGTGAAGGGCGCCATGCCGATCCACTGCGCGCCCTCGCCGCCCATCTGCGTGATGCCGGTGATCTCACCCTTGCCCTCGGGATTCAGCAGCACCATCGTGTGGCAGCCGATGCCGCCGCCGACGAGCGTGCCCTCGGGCGCCTTCACCGAGCTGTTGTGCGGGCAGCCGGAGCAGAAGAACGGGGTGCGCTGCGCCATCGGGAGCTCGGCGGGACGGCCGTGGATCTCGGCGAGCTTGCGCAGGCGCGCCTCGACCGAGTCGATCCGCACCCCGCGCGCCTCGAGCCGAGCCGCGACCGCGCGGGCGATCAGGTCGGCGTCCAGGTCGAGCTCTCGCGGGAGCAGGGACTCGCCGCGCTCGTCGCGCTTGCCGAGGATGCGCGGGGCGCTCGGGGCTCCGTAGAGCGCCTCCTTCAGGAGCGACTCGACGAAGGGACCCTTCTCCTCCGCGACGAGGATCTCGTCGAGCCCGGCGGCGAACTCGCGCGCGATCTCGTGCTCGACCGGCCAGATCATCCCCAGCTTGAGGATGCGGATGCCGGCGCGCTCGAGCCCGGGGCCGTCGAGGCCCAGCCCGCGCAGCGCGTGCATCAGGTCGTAGTAGGTCTTGCCCGACGCGACGATCCCGAGCCAGGCGTCGCGCGCCCCCTCGATCCGGTTGACGCCGTTCTCGCGGGCATATGCGAGCGCGAGCTCCATGCGCGGGCCGAACATCGTGCGCTCCATGTCGAGCGAACCGGGCGCCAGCAGGTTCGCGTTCGGCACGTGCTCGTACGGCTTGCCGTTCCATTCGACCGTCGGCATCACCGGCATCACGCGGTCGCGGGCGACCGCGGCGGTGCCGACCGCGTCGGCCACGCTCGTCAGGATCTTGAACCCCGCCCAGAGCCCGGAGGCGCGCGAGCACGCCAGCGCGTGCAGTCCGAGGTCGAGGACCTCCTGGACGCTCCCGGGGAAGAAGACCGGCATCTGGAGGCTGGCGAGGAGCGACTCCGACGCGCTCGGGATCGTCGAGGACTTGCAGCCCGGGTCATCGCCGACGACCGCCAGCGCCCCGCCCGTTCGCGGGACGCCGACGAAGTTGCCGTGGCGAAGCGAGTCGGCGGCGCGGTCGAGGCCGGGCGCCTTGCCGTACCACATGGCCGAGCACGCCGTCGTACTTCGAGCCGGGCAGCTGGCCGGCCAGCTGGCTGCCCCAGGCGGAGGTGGCGCCGAGCTCCTCGTTCAGGCCGGGCACGTGGCGCACGTGATGGCCCTCGACGAGCTCCCGGTTGCGGGCGAGCTCCTTGTCGAGCCCGCCGAGCGGCGAGCCCTGGTAGCCCGAGATCATCGTTGCGGTCATCAGGCCGCGACGAAGGTCGGCGCGGTGCTGGTCGAGCGGAAGCCGGACCAGGCCCTGGACGCCGGTGAGGAGGATGCGCCCCTCCTCGAGGACGTACTTGTCGTCCAGGGAGATGTCGCGGGGCGCGCCGCGGCGCTGCCCGCCACCGTCGCCATTGCGAGCCTGACGATGCCCGTCTACGGCACCACGCCCGGCCACACCACGCTTGCGAACGGCAATCGACATCCCAGCTGGTCCCTTCCCTCACGCCGTGATTGGGAAACCTAACTTACCATTGGTGGTAGACAGACGCCAATCAGGTCAAGTGCTGGTCTAACCGATATATCGGGTATAAGGTCAAGGAAGATGACCATTGCGATTCGAAATGCCCCGCTGACCGGCCTTCCCATGGCAGATGACGACCACGAGCAGATCGTCGTCCGCCAGGACAAGGAGACGGGGCTTCGCTTCATCGTCGCGGTGCACTCCACCGTGCTTGGGCCCGCGCTCGGCGGGATGCGCCTGAAGCGCTACCCCGGCGGCCTGCGCGAGGCGCTCGACGACGTGATGGGGCTCGCGCGCACGATGACGCTGAAGGCGTCGGCGGCGGGGCTCGACCTCGGCGGCGGCAAGGCCGTGATGATCGACGACGGCGCCGCCCACAGGCGCAGTGCGCGGCTCGAGGGCGCGGCGCGCGCGATCGACGGCCTGGACGGGGCGTACATCACCGCCGAGGACATCGGCACCACCACCGCGGACATGGACTACATGTCGCACTTCACGCGCTTCGTGGTCGGCCGCTCGGTCTCCGAGGGCGGCGGCGGCGACCCCTCCCCCGTGACGGCCGAGACCGTCTTCCAGGCGATGACGCGCGGCGTCGCGGCCGCGACCGGGTCGAGCGACTTCGACGGCCGGCGCATCGGCGTGATCGGGCTCGGCAAGGTCGGGTCCGAGCTGGCCGCGAAGCTCGCCGCGGCGGGCGCCGAGGTGATCGGCTGCGACCTGAACCGGGATTGCTGCGCCGGCGCGGCCGAGCGGCACGGGATCGCGATCGCGCCGTCGGCCGAGGCGATCCTGGCGAGCGAGCTCGACGTGCTCGCACCATGCGCGGCGGGTGGGCTGATCGACGACGCGCTCGCGCGCTCGATCGACTGCCGCGTCGTGGCAGGCGCCGCGAACAACCCGCTCACCGACAGGTCGGTCGCGCGCACGCTCATGGGGCGCGGAATCCTCTACGTGCCGGACTTCCTCGCCAACTGCGGCGGGCTCATCCACGTGTCGATGGAGTGGTACGGCGAGCGCGGCAGGACCGAGCAGGATCTGATCGCCGGAGCGATGGAGCGCCTCGATCTCGCGCTCGAGACCGCCGAGGCCGAGGGCACGCCCCCGATCGAGGTAGCCGAGCGGCAGGCACTGGAGCGCGTGGAGGCTGCGCGCGGGAAGTAGCGGCGTGGCTGTCGCTGGATATCCTCAGGCTGGTTTGGAAAGCTCGTTCGAGCCGGTTTCATCGCGCCGTACCTTCGAGGAGGCCGTCGATCAGATCGCCGAGCGGATCAAGTCCGGCGACCTGCACGTGGGCGACCGTCTGCCCTCGGAGCGCGAGCTCGCGTCGATCATGCGGATCAGCCGCCCGACGCTGCGCGAGGCCGTTAAGACGCTCGTCGAGGCCGGCGTGCTCGAGGTGCGCCGCGGCCAGTCGGGCGGGATCTTCGTCGCCTCGGAGCTGGTCCCGCGCGACCTGCTCCGGAGCCGTCAGGCGATCCGGGTCAGCGAGGTGGCCGGCGTGCTGGAGGCGCGCCGCCTGCTCGAGCCGCGGGTGGCACAGCTGGCAGCGGTGCACGCGAGCGAGGAGGACTTCGCGGCCATGGCACTGCTGATCGAGCGCAAGCGCGAGCTCGCGGCGGAGGACGACTTCCTGCAGAACGAGGACCTGTTCCTCCAGCTCGACCTGAAGTTCCACCTGGCGATGGCGCGCGCTACGCGCAACTCGACCGTGGTGCAGCTGATGCGAAGCCTCTTCCGCAGGCTCGAGATCGCCCGCGACATGGCGGTGCACGCCCCGCTCGTCCCGGACTGGGTCATCTCGATCCACGAGCGGACGCTGGCGGCGATCCGGGCCGCCGACTTCCCGCTGATCGACGAGGTCATGGACGAGCACCTCGCCCAGCTCGAGCAGATCTGGGAGCGCGAGACCGGCCGCGGCCTGGTACGCCCGCTGCCGGACTTCCTGCAGCCGGTGGCGGACCGGTCGCGCGCGCTGCGCGCGGGGTAGGGCGGCGCGCCGCGGTCCCTGCGACCGCCTCGCGGGTCCGGCGTTAACGGCGGCGGTGAAGGGGCCGGGTCCCAGGGGGTTCCGTGACTTTGTCCGACATAGCCGGACTAATAGAAGGAACCCCCCTCGAAGCGCCGCCTCAATGCCCGTCGTTTAAGGACACGGCGCCCCCGGCTAGGACGCCGGCTCGAGCTCCGCCAGCCGCCGCAGGTTGCGGCCCGCGCGGCCGATCAGGGCGATGATCATCACGCCTGCCACCGCGAGCCCCAGCACGTCGAGGAGCCCGTTGCCCACGATGCCGAGCACGAGCAGCGTGTTGACGGCGATCAGCATCAGCCGCGCCTCGGTCGGGCCGAAGCGGCCGTAGCCGAGAGTGAACACGCCGAAGGCGTGCGTCTCGAGGTAGGTGTTGATCGAGAGGATCAGGTAGGCCACGACGATCGCCAGCCCCACGGCGAGCAGCATGTACGGCGACAGCCCGATGCCGATGCCGATCGCGGCCGTGGCGAAGGCGTCGACGAGGTGGTCGAGGTAGTAGCCGTAGCGCGGGCGCTCGCTCTTGCGGACCCGCGCGAGCGTGCCGTCGAGCGAGTCGCCGAGCCAGTGCAGGACGAGCAGCGCGCTCGCGGCCCACAGCCAGGCCTTGTCGCCGTTCGAGAGCACGTACGCCGCGGCGATGCCGATCGAGGCGAGCACGCCGATCGCCGTGAGGTGGTCCGGCTTGAGCCAGACCGGGAGCCGCTTCGCGATCCACTCGAGGACGCGAGCCTCCGGAACGGCCAGGATGAACTGCTTGCTGCGCGGTGCGTCTGTACGACTCTTCTCGGACATCATCACCCTCCTTGTTGACCGATGGTTAATAACCCGTCGGCGAAGGACGGTTACACCGCGGCCAGGGCCTCGGCCACCACTCGCAGGTCGCGGGCCAGCGCCTCGCGCTGCTCTGCACGCCTGGACTCGTCGGGCTCGCGCAGGATCGATGACGGGTGGACCGTGGCGGTCACGATTGGAGCGAGGTCGGAGTCGAGCAGCTCGCCCCGGTGCTCGGTCACCTTGAACGAGCTGCCGAGCAGGGCCTTCGCGGCGATCGCGCCGAGCAGCACGAGCGCTTCGGGCCTCACGACCTTCAGCTCCTCGTCGAGCCACGGCCTGCAGGCCTCGATCTCGAAGCGTCGCGGCGTCTGGTGGATGCGCCGCCGTCCGCGTTCCTCGAACCGGAAGTGCTTCACCACGTTGGTGAGGTAGGCGTCCTCGCGCGCGATGCCGGCCGCCTCGAGCCCGCGGTCGAGCTCACGGCTCGCCGGTCCCACGAAGGGCCTCCCCGCGAGGTCCTCCTTGTCGCCGGGCTGCTCGCCGACCAGCATGAGCCGCGACGACTTCCGCCCCTCTCCGAACACGGTCTGTGTCGCGTCGCGCCACAGGTGGCAGCCACGACAGTCCGCGGCGGCCTCGCGCAGGGCCTTCAGGGAGGGGCGCTCGGGCAGGAACGGGGTTGCGTCGCCTGTCTCCGGCGCGGCCACAGGCTAGGTTTGCCCGCGTGGCAGGCCCGCTACTCGTTGTCGACGCCCCCTCGATGCTGTTCCGAGCGTTCTACGCGCTGCCCGACACGATCAAGGGCGCGGACGGCCAGCCGGTCAACGCGCTGCTCGGCACCGCGAACCTGATCCTGCGCGAGGTGGAGGAGCACAAGCCGCGCGCGGTGGTGCTCTGTTTCGGCCCAGACGCCGCGGACTACCGCGTAGAGCTCTTCGACGGCTACCACGCGGAGCGCCCGGAGGTGCCCGACACGCTGGCGCCCCAGTTCCTCGACGCGCGCCCGTTCTTCGAGGCGTTCGGCTGGATCGTTGCCGACAGCGACTCGTTCGAGGCCGACGACCTGCTGGGCTCGTACGCGGCGCGCGAGACCGAGGCCGGCGGGCGCACGCTCGTCATGACCGGCGACCGCGACATGTTCCAGTGCGCGGGCGACCGTGTACAGATCCTGTACGTGCGGACCGGCGGCAAGCAGGGCGCCGAGCTCGTCGACGCGGCCGAGGTGCGCCGCCGCTACGGCGTGCCGCCGGAGCTGGTGCCGGACTTCATCGCGCTGCGCGGGGACCCCTCGGACGGCATCCCGGGCGCCAAGGGCATCGGCGAGAAGACGGCCGCCGAGCTGCTCCAGCGCCACGGCTCGCTCGAGGCGGCGCTCGAGCGCGGCGTGCGGGAGACGAAGAAGACCGTGCGGGCGGCGCTGTGCACCCAGGGCGACGAGCTGCGCGACTTCAAGGAGATCGCGACGCTCCAGGACATCGACGTGCCGCTGCCTCCGGACAGCCCGACGGACTACGCCGGCGCCGCAGTTGCCGCGCACGAGCGCGGAATGGAGCGGCTCGCGAAGCGCCTCGAGCAGCTTGCGTAACGTAGGGCGCCGATGAGTTTCGGCCCCCGGACCTGTCTTTAAGAACATGAGCGCCTCGAACGTGAGCACTGATAACCGCTGGACTGCCCTGTACGTCCTCTGCACCGGCGTCCTGATGATCGTGCTGGACGCGACGGTCGTGAACGTCGCGCTGCCCTCGATCCAAGAGGACCTCGACTTCACCCAGAGCAACCTCGCCTGGGTCGTCAACGCCTACCTGATCGCCTTCGGCGGGCTGCTGCTGCTGTCGGGCCGGATCGGCGACCTGATCGGCCACCGGCGAGTGTTCATGTGGGGGCTCGGCATCTTCACCGCCGCCTCGCTCTTGTGCGGCCTCGCGCAGTCCCAGGAGATGCTGATCGCGGCGCGCTTCGTGCAGGGCGCCGGCGGCGCGCTCGCCTCCGCGGTGACGCTCGGAATGATCGTCACGATGTTCCCGGAGCCGCGCGAGCGGGCGAAGGCGATCGGCGTCTATGGCTTCGTGGCCTCGGCCGGCGGCTCGATCGGGCTGCTCGTGGGCGGTGTGCTCACCGACGCCATCAGCTGGCACTGGATCTTCTTCGTGAACGTGCCGATCGGCCTGGTCACGGCGCTGCTCGCGGCGCGGCTCGTCGAGAGCCGGCCTGGCATCGGCCTCAGCGAGGGCGCCGACCTGCCCGGGGCGATCCTCGTCACAGGCGGCCTGATGCTGGCGGTCTACACGATCCTCGGGGTCGAGGAGCACGGCTGGACCTCCGCGCAGACGCTGATACTCGGAGCGGTCGCCATCGGCCTGGTCGCGATCTTCGTGCTCAGACAGGCGCGCATCGAGAAGCCGCTGATGCCGCTGCGCCTATTCCGGTCGCGCAACGTCAGCGGCGCGAACATCGTGATCGCGCTGCTCGTGGTGGGGATGTTCGGGATCTTCTTCCTCGGCGCGCTCTACATGCAGCTGGTGCTCGGGTACAGCCCGCTCGAGGTGGGTCTGGCCTTCCTGCCGGGCTCGCTCCTGATGGGGCTGATGTCGCTGGGCTTCACGGACAGGATCAACATGCGCTTCGGCCCGCGGAACGTGCTGATCACCGGCCTCGCCTTCCTGCTCGTGGCGATGCTGCTGTTCCTGCGGACGCCCGTGGACGGCAACTACCTGACCGACCTGTTCCCGACGATGATCTTCTTCGGCTTCGGCGCCGGCGTGGCGTTCCCGGCGCTGATGATGCTTGCGATGTCGGGGGCGACCCCGCAGGACGCGGGCCTCGCCTCGGGCCTCGTGAATACCGCCGGCCAGGTCGGCGGCGCGATCGGGCTGGCGCTGCTGGCGACGATCTCAACCGAGCGCACAAGCACCCTGCTGGCGGAGGGCAAGTCGATGGCAGAGGCGCTCAACGGCGGCTTCCACCTCGCCTACGCGGTCGGAGCGGCACTGACAGCGGTCGCGATCGTGACGTCCGTGACGGTGCTGCGCTCGCAGAGCCCGGCGGCGATGGCGGCCGGGCATGGAGCGCCGGACGCGCCCCGCGAGTCCGAGCGCTCGAGCGAGCCCGCGTACGACGTGGTCTGACGCCGCACGTAACTTTCCTGTCGCCGGCGGACATAGACCCTTTAGAGGGTCAACTGATGGCGCCCACCCGCGAGGAGAGATTCGAGGGCCTGTTCCGGGAGCACTATCCGGCCGTGCGGGCGTACGCCCTGAGGCGGACCTCCGGCGACGCAGCGCAGGACGCGGTGGCAGAGACCTTCCTCGTGGCGTGGCGGCGGCTCGACGACGTACCCGAGGACGCGCTGCCCTGGCTGTACGGCGTGGCCCGTCGGGTGCTCTCCAACCAGCGCCGGACGGCCGACCGCGGGGCGTCGCTCCAGCAGCGCATCGCGGACGTGACGCCGCCCGCCCCGGGCCACGACCCGGGTGAGCGCGCCGGCGAGGCCGAGATCCTGCGCGTCGCGCTCTCCCGCCTCTCGGAGCCCAGCCGCGAGGCTCTGACGCTCGTGGCCTGGCACGGGCTCTCCGGCGCACGCGCAGCGCGCGCCGCCGGCTGCTCTCGGGCGGCCTTCGCCGTACGGCTCCACCGCGCCCGCGCACGGCTCGCCGCCGAGCTGGCGGCGCTCGAGCCCGCCACAAGCCCACCCGCCGAATCACTGGAGGTCATCTGATGCGCACGCCCCAGGACCTGATGGAGCGGCTCACCGCGGCGGACCCCATGCCCGACGCCGAGCGACTGTCGCCAGACGAGCAGCGCGAGGCCGACGCCCTGCTGGCGCGCATGCTCGCCACGCCGGTGAGGGAAGAGGGGCGCCCCACCAGGGCGCGCCCGCGCCGCTGGGCGCTCGCCGCCCTGGCGACGGCGTGCGCGGCGCTGGCGGCGTTCGCCGCCGTGAACCTGCTCGACGAGGACGCCCCAGGGCCGAACGTCGTCGAGCTGGCGGCCGCGGCCGTGAGTCACGACGACGCCGTGTACCACGCCATCGAACGCAGGCGGGTGAGGGCGTCCGGGTTCGGATCGCTTCCCAGAGACAACGGGAGCATGTACTTCGAGTCCTGGTACACGACCGATGGCCGCCGGCACCAGAAGTGGTTCACGAGCACGGACGGGCACAAGGGCAAGCTCGTCAGTGAGTTCGCGGGCCGGCGCGTACCCGGGCGGCGAGGCGGCCCCATGCTCATCTGGGACGGAGTGACGAACACGATCACCTCCAGCCGCTTCGGAACCTCGTCCGGTGGGAGAGGCGTTCCTTCGGTCGACAGCTCCGGCGATCTGGGCCAAGGGCTGCGCGCGCTGGAGGCACAGGGGCGGCTGCGTGTCGCGGGCACCACCGTGGTGAACGGCAGGCGCGCCTACCGGCTCACATCCGGGACCGTCGAGGGGCACGTCGCCGGCATCAGGGAGCGGCTCGAGTACTTCGTCGACGCCGACACTTACCTGCCGCTCGCCTCCCGCTACACGGAGGTCGGCGACACCGGCAACAGGACCGAGCTCTCCAGCCGCTACCTCGTGTACGAGCGCCTCCCGCTCAACGCGAGCACCGGCAAGCTGCTCGACCTCGACCCCCACCCGGGCGCCAAGTGCGGCCGGGACGCGGACAAGGTGATGGGCAGGGGCTCGCTGGGCTTCCCGAATCCCTGCGCGCGCTGAACGAGTCGCCTATGTCGCGACCCGGTAGGCCAGGTGGACCACGCCGCCTGCGAAGCGGCGCTCGTCGAGCAGCTCGAGGTTGATGAGGACGCCGGCCGGGAGGGCGGGCGTGCCGCCTCCAACCACGACCGGCGTGAGGTACAGGTGGAGCTCGTCGACCAAGCCTGCCCTGAACGCCTCGGCGGCGAGCTCCGAACCGCCGACGCCGATGTCACGGTCAGCGGACGCCTTGAGCTGCCGGACCTCCTCGGGGTCGAAGCTTCGCTCGATCCGCGTCCTGGAGCTGGCGGGCGCCTCCAGGGTCCTGGAATAGACGACCTTGTCCGCGGCCCGCCACAGCTCCGCGAAGTCGCGCATGGCCGGCGCCTGGTCGGCGCTTCGTGTCCATGGTCTCCCACGCGAGCATCACCTCGTACATCCGGCGCCCGTAGAGGTAGGTGCCGAGCGGCCGCTCGAGATCGTTCACGAACGCGTGGACCTCCTCGTCGGGAGCCGCCCAATCGAAGTTGCCGTCCTCGTCCGCGACATAGCCGTCGAGCGATGCGATCGCCGAGTAGATCAGTCTCGCCATGGAGCCTCCTTTCCCCCGAAGCTATCGCGCTGTAGGGTCGATGTTCCCCTGGCCTGAGGAGGCCGCATGGACTCGCGCCGCTTCACCCGCCCGCAGCTCGCGTTCGCGTTGGGGGTGCCGCTCGCGTGGGCCGTTCTCCTGTGGTTTCACCCGGACGTGCCCCCGGATGACGTCTACGGCGGACTCCGGGACGAGGTGACCACCTACATCATCGTCCACGTCGGCACCCTGATCTTCATCGCGCTGCTCGGCGTGGTGCTCTTCATGCTCGTCAAGGACCTGCCCGGAAGGGCCGCTCGGATCGCCCGGGTTGCGGTCATCCCGTTCGTGGTGTGTTACGGCGCGTGGGAAGTCGTCATCGGGCTGGCCGTCGGTGCGCTGGTCCAGCACGCCAACGATTCGCCGGCGTCCGACCGACCTGCGATGGCCGACGCGATCCAGAGCCTCGGGGACAACGCCATCATCGGGGAGGCCGGCGTCCTCGTGAGCGTCGGGGCGCTCGCCTGGGTAGTGGCGGTGATCGCAGCCGCGGTGGCCTTCCACGGCGTCGGGGCGCCGCTGATGGCCTCGGTGCTCCTGGGGCTCTCGGCAATCGTGGTATCGCATCCGCCGCCCATCGGCCCCATCGGACTGGTGTGCTTCGCGGGGGCGGTGGCTCTGCTGGCGCGCAGCCAACGGGAGTCGGCGGCGCTGCCCACGCCACGACCTGTGGCGGCGGGCGCCTGAGAACGCGAGAAGCCCCGCCAAAAGGAAGGGGGTCAGACTCAAGTCTGACCCCCTTCTTCGCTTGAGGTGGAGGCGGCCGGCACTGCCCCGGCGTCCGCGGAACACCATCCCGATGCTTGCTACGAGCGTTCCCGTCGGAGTCTGATCTCGGCAACCGGTTCGGTCGGTCCGCGGGATACGTCCCCGGCGCCACACCCTCGAATTTGTCCCGTCACGGCCGAGGGTCGGACCGTCACGGTGAGCCCGCTGCTTGAAGCCGCTTGCCGGACCGCGGGCGTGTCCGGGGCGACTCTCTCACGGCCTAATTAGGCGGCGAGAGGCTGAACTCGATGAGAGTCCGCACTTATGGTTTTCCGGAATTTTTTAACGAGGCCGATCCGGAGTCCTCGACTCGCTACACCGGGACGAGCAGCTCCACGTCGAAGCTGGTTCGCCCCCATTGCAACTCCTGAAAGGGTAGCGACGCAATGCCCCCGTGACTGACCGGCGAGCGCGCGGTGCGCGCGAGCATCGATATCCCCTAGGGACCATTCCCAATAGGCGAAACCGCGCTCAGAAGGCAATCTCATCGGCATGAACGAGACGACGACTCAGGAACAGCCGCCCGAACCCCGCCGACTGCTGAGGGCGCGCGACGGAAGGCTCATCGGCGGCGTCTGTGCCGGCCTCGGCCGCTACTTCAACGTCGACCCGATCATCTTCCGGATCGGCGCCGTGGTGCTCGCCTTCGTGGGTGGCGCGGGCCTCCTGGCGTACCTGGCGGCGCTGCTCCTGATCCCGAGCGAGGACAGCCCGCACGCCGCGGAGGGCACCCCCGCTGGGCGAAACCGCTGGCTCGTGATCGGCGGAGTGATCGTGCTCCTGCTCGTGACCTGGCCCTTTCTTGTCGGGGGCGGACTCCTCGTCGCCGGACTCGCAATCCCGTTCGCCATTCTGGTCGCTACAGGCGTTCTGGTCTGGTGGTTCGTCTCAGGAGAAGGACCCGCGGGCGACGCCGGCGACGTCGCTAAGCGAGCGGCGCTCGGACTCGGAATCCTGTTCGTGTGCGGACTGATCGCTATCGGCGGCGCCTGGGCGGCCGCCGCCGGCGGCGAGACGGTCGTGGCCATCGCGGTGATCCTGGCGGGGGTCGCGATCCTCGCCGGAGCGTTCCTGCGGCCTGTTCGCCTGCTCGTGCTGCCCGCGCTGGCGCTGGCGCTGTCGGCGGGCACCGTGTCCGCGGCGGGCATCGACCTCGATGGCGGCGTGGGCGATCGCGACTACCGGCCCGCGTCAGCGCTCGACCTGCGGGACAAGTACGAGCTCGGCATGGGCGAGCTGATCATCGACCTGCGCCAGACCGACCTTCCCCCCGGCGACGTGCCGCTCGAGGTGGACCTCGGCATCGGCGACGGGCGCGTCATCGTGCCCGAGGACGTCTGCGTGGCGACCGACGCGCACGTCGGCGTCGGCGAGGTCCGCACCTTCGACCAGCACAACGAGGGTGTCGACGTGGACGTCAACGACACGCCGGACGCGGCCCCGTCGACGACGCGGCTGCTCGTGAAGGCGGAGGTCGGGGTCGGGTCGCTCCGGATCGGGAAGTCCGGCACGGACCTCGACATCGACCGCGGCCACTTCGACTTCGGGCCCGACAGCGGCCACTTCGACTTCGGGTCCGACATCACCGAGTTCGGGAAGAACACCGCCTGTGCGGCGTAGCGCGGACATGACCTCGCTCGTCGCCGGCCTCTGCGTGGTCGCCCTCGGCGTGCTGCTCCTGCTCGACGCCGGCGGCACGTTCGATCTCCGGTTCAGTGTGCTCGCACCCGCGGCGTGCGCGGCGGTGGGGGCGATCCTGCTGGCGTCGGGACTGAGCCGCCCGCGATGATTCCCGCGTGACGACCTCAGGCTCCCATGGCGACCGCGCCCGGCGGTGAGGCGCGGCCCGCCGCGGGCGCGCCGGCCGGCGTGCTCCGCCGCGACCGCGACGCCGGCTGGCTCGGCGGCGTTGCCGCCGGCATCGCGAGGCGGTTCGGCATCGACGTCTCGCTCGTGCGCCTCGCGTTCGTCGTCGCCACGGCCGCCGGCGGGGTGGGCCTCGCCGCCTACGCGCTCGGCTGGCTGCTGATCCCGGCGGGCGACTCGCGCCCGGCGCGAGCCCGCACGCCGACGGGCCGCGCTGCCGTGGAGGTAGCGCTCGGTACCGGGCTGCTGCTGATCGCGGCGCTCCTCACGTTCCGCGCGCTCGATATCTGGTTCTCGGACGCGGTCGCGTGGCCGCTCGTGCTGATCGCGAGCGGCGGCGCGCTGATCTGGCGACAGTCGATGGGCGGCGGCGCGGACGCGCTCACCGATGAGCCGGGCGCCTCGGCCGCTCCCGGGCCGGCGGCCGCACCGGGCGAGGCGAGTCCGGCAACGAGCGGCACGCGGCGCGCGGCCGCGGAGGGGCGGCGCGCGGTCATCGCCGTCTCGCGCACCGGCCTCGGGATCGCGCTGGTGGTGGCCGCGGGGATCGTGTTCCTCCAGGCGACGGGCGCGCTGGGCGCGGTTCGCGACGTCCTGCTCGCGGTGCTCGCCGCCGTGGTTGTGCTCGGCGTGATCCTCGCCCCGTGGATCGTCCGGCTCGTGCGCTCGCTCACGCGCGAGCGGGCCGAACGGATCCGCTCGCAGGAGCGCGCCGAGGTCGCGGCCCACCTCCACGACTCGGTGCTCCAGACGCTCGCCATGGTGCAGCGCCGGGCCGGCGACCCGGGCGAGGTGGCCGCCCTCGCCCGCCGGCAGGAGCGCGAGCTCCGGGCCTGGCTCGCCGGCCGGCCCGCGCCCGGCCAGTCCACACGGCTCGCCGGCGCGCTCGAGGCGGCGGCCGCCGAGGTCGAGGAGAGCCACGGCGTGCCGGTCGAGGTGGTCGTGGTGGGAGACCGCGAGCTCGACCCCGCCCACGAGGCGGTCGTCGCGGCGACCCGCGAGGCGATGACGAACGCCGCGAAGTTCGGCGGCGGGTCCACGGTCGACGTGTACGCGGAGAGCGCGGACGCGCGCACGCAGGTGTTCGTGCGCGACCGCGGGCCGGGCTTCGACGTGGACGCGGTGCCCGCCGATCGCAGAGGCGTGCGCGAGTCGATCGTCGGCCGCATGGAGCGGCACGGCGGCCACGCGCGCGTGACGAGCGGCCCGGGCTCCGGAACCGAGGTCGAGCTGGTGCTGGAGCGGCACGCATGACCGACCCGCGGGTGCTGATCGTGGACGACCATCAGCTGTTCCGCAGCGGGGTGCGGGCGGAGCTCGAGCCGCTGCTCGAGATCGCCGGCGAGGCGGGCGGCGTAGACGAGGCGCTCGAGGCGATCGAGCGCACGTCGCCCGACGTCGTCCTGGTGGACGTGCACATGCCCGACGGCGGCGGGGTCGAGGTGATCCGCCGCACCGCCGCGCTCACCGACACGCCGCCCTGCTTCCTCGCGCTGTCCGTGTCCGACGCCGCGGAGGACGTGATCGCCGTCATCCGAGCCGGCGCGCGCGGCTACGTGACGAAGAACATCTCGGGCGAGGAGCTCGCCGACGCGGTCCGCCGCGTACACGACGGCGACGCGGTCTTCTCCCCCGCCTAGCCGGGTTCGTCCTCGACGCGTTCGCGGGCCCCGCGCCGCAGCCCGAGTCCGAGCTTGACGCCCTGACCGCCCGCGAGCGCGAGGTGCTCCAGCACATCGCGCGCGGCTACATGTACAAGGAGATCGCGCTGCGCCTGGACATCTCCCCGAAGACCGTGGAGGCACACGTCTCCTCGGTGCTGCGAAAGCTCCAGCTGTCGAGCCGCCACGAGCTCTCGCGCTGGGCCGCCGAGCGGGGGCTGGATCTGTGAGCCGCAGGCGGTTGCGCCCTAGTAGCGCTCCGACATCGCGCGGTCGATCTCGCGCTTCGTGTCGCGTTCCTTGATCGAGCGGCGCTTGTCGTACAGGTCCTTGCCCTTCGCCACCGCCAGCTCGACCTTCGCGCGCGGCCCGTTCCAGTAGAGGCGGGTCGGCACGATCGTCAGGCCCTTCTCGGAGGTGGCGCCGACCAGGCGCTCGATCTCGCGGCGGTGCAGCAGTAGCTTGCGCGGCCGCTCGGGGTCGTGGTTCTCGCGCGCCGGCTTGTAGGGCGCGATGTGCATGTTGCGCAGCCAGACCTCGCCGTCCTTCACGTCGGCGTAGGCGTCCTTCAGCTGCACACCGCCCTGGCGGAGCGACTTCACCTCCGAGCCCTGCAGCACGAGCCCCGCCTCGAACTTCTCGAGCAGGTTGTAGCGGAAGCCCGCCTGCCGGTTCGTGGCGATGTCGCCCGGGGCGGCCTTGCGTTTGCCCTTCTTCGCCATGGCGCCTACGAGTATGCCTCGGCGGGCTCCAGATCCACGCGACCGCGCGGCGCGTCCACACGGTCGACCTCCACCGTCACCGTGTCCCCGAGCCGCAGCCTGCGGCCCGAGCCCTCGGCCTCGAGCGCCGTGCCGACCTCGTTGAGCGTCCACCAGCCGCGCATGCGCCGGACCGCCAGGAAGCCCTCGAAGCGCTCCTCCCCGAACTCGATGAATGCGCCCTTCTCGATCAGCCCGACCACCTCGCCCTCGAACCGCGGCGGCTCGTCCCCGCCCGCCTCGGACAGCACGCGCTCGAGGAGGAAGGACAGGCAGACGTCGTCGGCGTCGCGCTCGATCTTCATCGCCTCGCGCTCGGACGCGGAGGAGATCACTCCCGCCTCATCGAGCTCGTGGGCCGGGGTGGCCGCCTCGTCGATGCCGAGGCCCTGCAGCAGCGCCCGGTGCGCCACCACGTCGGGGTAGCGCCGGATCGGCGACGTGAAGTGGCAGTAGCGCGCGCTCCCCAGGCCCGCGTGCCCCAGGTTGCGGGGCGAGTAGTACGCCTGCTTGAGCGCTCTCAGCACCAGCACTCCGTAGGCCCGCCGGCCGCCGGACTCGCGCGCCACGATCCGGGAGATCTCCGTAACCGCGTCCGCCGCCTGCTGGGGCGTCATCTCCTTCGGCAGCGGCGGAGTCGGGATGCCGAGGCTGGCGAGCTGCTCGGTGAGGAAGGTCACCGACCGCGGCTCCGGCCGCTCGTGCACGCGGTACAGGGTCGGGAGCCGTCGGTCCGCGAGGTAGCCGGCCACCTGCTCGTTCGCCAGGATCATCAGCATCTCGATCAGGCGATGCGACTCGGTCTGCGCCTCGTAGCGCACACCGGTGACGTGGCCGTCCGCGTCGAAGTCGAAGCTCGGCTCGAACGAGCCGACCTCGAGCGAGTCGCGCCGCTCGCGCAGCGCAGCCGCCACCTCGCGCGCGATCGCCAGCGGCTCGCCCCAGGGCTCCTCGGCCCGCGTGCGCCCGGCGAACAGGCCGTCGACCTCCCCATAGGTCAGCCGCTTGTCGCTGCGCACGAGCGAGCGGTGAAAGACCACGCTGGTGACGTCCGCGCCGTCCATCTCCATCTCGACGGTCACCGCCAGCTTGTCCTCGCCGGGGCGCAGCGAGCACGCGCGGTTCGAGAGCTCCTCGGGCAGCATCGGCTCGACGGCACCGGGCACGTACACGCTCGTGCCGCGCCTGAAGGCCTCGCGCTCGAGCCGGCCACCCGGACGGACGAACGCGCTCACGTCCGCGATGTGGACCCAGACCCTGACGCGGCCGCCGCGCTCGCGGCGGGCGGAGATCGCATCGTCGAAGTCCTTCGCGTCATCGGGGTCGATCGTGAAGGTCGGCAGGTCGCGCAGGTCGACGCGCGCCTCCGCCGCGTAGGGCTCGTGAAGCGACGCCTCCGCCTCGGCGCTTGCCGCGCGCGAGTAGCTGCGGTGCAGGCCGCGGTCGAGCATCAGGCCCTCGACGACGTCGCGGGCCCGGTCGGGACGCCCGATCCGGCGGAGCACGCGCGCGCCGCGCTTGCCGCCGCCCACAAGCACGAGGTCGCCGGGGCCGGCGCCGCCCCGCTCCACGGCGGTCCGCGGTCCCGGCCCGAAGATGGGCTCGGCCACGAGGAAGCGGCCGTGCTTCTCCAACACCGCCACCATCGGCTGGTCGAGCCGGCGCGTGGGCCGGCCCCGGACGGCTGCGCTCATCGAAGCTCGCGAACGAGCGTCTGGAGGGCCGCGGGGAGCGCCTCGTCGCGATCGGTTTCCGGGTTGTCCTCGGCCCGGACCTCCGGCTTGATGCCCTTGGTCGAGATCGTCTCGCCGTTCGGCAGGTAGTAGTTGGCGACGGTCAGGTCGAGGACGCCGCCGTTCGAAAGGTGCTCGACCTCCTGGACCAGCCCCTTGCCGAACGTGCGCGTGCCCACCACCGTTGCGCGGCCCCTGTCGCGCAGCGCGCCGGTGACGATCTCGGATGCGCTGGCGCTCCCGCCGTCCACCAGCACGACCACGGGCACGTCCTCGGGCAGGATCGCGTCGCCCTCGGCGTCATGCGTGCGCTCCGGCCGGTGCGGGCCGCGCACCGACACGATCTCGCCGTCCTCGATGAACAGGCTCGACACCGCGACCGCCTCGAGCAGGAGGCCTCCCCCGTTCCCGCGCAGGTCGAGGACCACGGCCTCGGCGCCGCGGTCGCGGACCTTCTTGATCTCGCGGCTGAGCAGCGCGTGTGCGCCGTCGCTGAACCCGAGCAGCTCGACCACGCCCAGCTTGTGTCCGGCACGCTCGACCACTCGCCCGGTGGCGACGGGAACCTCGATCCGCTCGCGCTTCACCTTCACGGTGCGATCGCCGTCGTCGCCTGGGGTGTAGACGCGCAGCTCGACGGCGCTGCCCGACGGTCCCTTGATCCGGTTCGTGGCCACCTCGCTGTTCACGCCCGCGATCGAGTGGCCGTTCACCGCGAGAATGAGGTCGCCGCGGCGGATCCGCGCGCTCTCGGCGGGCGAGCCGTCGAACACGCGCAGCACCTTCAGGCCGCGCCGGTCCTGCTCGACGTTCATACCCACGCCCTCGAAGTGGCCGCTCACGTCCTCGTCGAACTGGCGCGCCTCCTTCGGCGTGAGGTAGTGCGAGTAGGGGTCGTTGAGCGACTCGACGATGCCCTTCAGCGACGCGTCGTCCAGCTTCTTCTCGTCGACCGGCTTGTAGAAGTTGCCCTCGATCGAGTCGATGATCTCCGCGCGCAGCGCGCGGTCCTCCTGCACGAAGGCGTCGCGAATCGGGCCCGGCAGGTCGGCCGGGTGGCCGCCGAGCCAGAGCCCGGCGACGAGCGCCACCAGGGCGCTGAGAGCTGCAAGAACGCCTCTCGACATGGGATGGGAGAGGCTAGTCGCCTCGGCTTAAGGAAGCTAAACGCGCAGGTAGCGACGGAGCGTGATGCCGCTCCCGAGCGACGACACGACGATGCAGGCCACCATCAGCACCACCACCAGCAGCGGGAAGTCGATCGTGTCCGGCGCGGCGAGGAGCGCGAAGCGGTCCGACAACGGGTCGACGAAGGTGGTCTTCAGGATGGCCAGCAGCAGCACCGCGAGCAGGCCGCCGAAGAAGCCGACGATGACCCCCTCGATCACGAACGGCCAGCGGATGAACCAGTTCGTGGCGCCCACGAGCTTCATCACCTCCACCTCGCGCTGCCGGGCGAACACGGACAGCCGGATGGTGTTCGCGATCAGGGCGATGGACGCGAGCACGAGCAGTCCGGCGAGGCCGGCGGTGAGCGCCTTCACGAGGCCCGTGGCCGACAGGATCTTGTCGGTGTCCTCCTCGCGGTCGCGGACCTCGTCGATCGCCGCGAGCTGAGGCGCGCCGCCCGCGTTCAGGCGCGTCACGATCCCGTGGAGCTCGTCCGGATCCTCCGGTGTGACACGGAACGAGGCGGGCAGCGGGTTCGAGCCGAGCAGCTCGGCGCCCTCCTGGAAGGCCTCCGGGTTCTTGTCCTGCGCGCGCGCGAGCGCCTCCGCCTTCGAGATGAACTCGACGGACTTCACGTTCGCGGTCTGCTCGATCGCGCTGCGCAGGTCGGCGCGCTCGAGATCGGTCGCCGACTCCTTGATGTAGACGTCCACGACCACGCGGCTTCGCACCTCGTTCGCGGTGCCGGTGGTGGCCTGCACGATCGGGATGAACACGCCCAATACGACGGCGGTCAGCAGCACGGTGAGGAGCGCCGCCAGGGCCGGCGCCGAGCTGCGGCGGAGGCCCCGGAGCGCCTCTCTGAGGAAGAAGCTCCAGCGCATCGCTACGACACCACAGTTCGGGTGCCCCTCGGCGCCGATGCCAAGCTCGCCGCGCAGCCGGACCGCGAATTCGGTGGTGGACTCGTCGGGCCGGTAGAGGCCTGACAGCTCGTCGCGGACGATGCGGCCCTCGCGCAGCTCGACCACGCGCCGGCGCATCTTGTCGACCATCTCCTTGTCGTGGGTCGCCACGATCACAGTCGTGCCGGTGCGGTTGATCCGGTAGATCAGCTGCATGATCCCGATCGAGGTCTCGGGGTCGAGGTTGCCGGTGGGCTCGTCGGCCAGCAGCAGCGGCGGGTGGTTCACGAACGCGCGCGCGACCGAAACGCGCTGCTGCTCACCGCCGGAGAGCTCGCTCGGGTAGTTGTGGAGCTTCGTGGAGAGCCCGACGAGGCGCAGGATGTCCGGCACCTTGCGGCGGATCTCCTTGCGCGACTCGCCGATCACCTGGAGCGAGTAGGCGACGTTGTCGTAGACGGTCCGGTTCGGCAGCAGCTTGTAGTCCTGGAAGACCACGCCGATGTTGCGGCGCAGGTAGGGCACGCGCGAGCGCGGCACCTCGCTGAGTGGCCGGCCGGCGATCGAGACCTCGCCCCGGCTCGCCTCGAGCTCCTTCATCATCAGCCGAATGCAGGTGGACTTCCCGCAGCCCGTGGGGCCGACGAGGAAGACGAACTCGCCGCGCCCGATGCGCATCGACGCGGACTGGACCGCCACCGAGCCGCCGTCGTAGACCTTCGTTACGTCCTTGAACTCCACGACCGGGACGTCGGCATGCGGCTTCGGGCGCGCCGGGGCGCGCTCTGTCTTGGCGACTGCCATCGAGACTGATTACTAGCGGAAGAGGCGGCGAAATAGCGACAGGTGCAAGGGTTTCTTCACTCCTGGTGCAAGAACCGCCACCTCGTGAAGAGCTCGTTGTCGGCCTCGGCGACCGAGATCAGGACGGCGTCGCGCGGCTCCACGAGCTCGCGCCCGGCGACGATCGTGAGCGCGGCCGCGCCGCTCACGATCTTGGGGCTCATCGACAGGAAGAGCTCATCGACGACGTCCGCCGCGAACAGGAAGGAGTTGAGCGTGGGGCCCCCCTCGCAGAGCACCGAGCGCACGCCGTGCTCCTCGTACAGGTACGCGAGGAGGCGCGGAAGGTCGTCGCCCACGCGCACGTATTCGACGTCGCCCGTCAGGCCGGGCAGCTCCTCGTCGGATCCGGTGGCGATCACGACGCGCTGGTCCGGATCGTTCAGAAGCGGCAGGTCCGGAGGGAGGTCCAGACGGCCGCTCACCACGACGGCGAGCGCGTCCGGCACGAGTCCTTCGTTGATCCGCTTCTGCCTGAGCTCTTCGTTCTTCGTGATCCGGCCGTAGCGCTCCTCGCGCGCCGTTCCCGCCCCCACCATGACGGCGTCGGCCTGGGTGCGCAGGTGGTGGAAGAGCCGGCGGTCGATGTCGCTCGACAGGCCCTTGGTGCGCCAATCGAGTGTGGCCTTGCCGTCGAGGCTGGCGACCATGTTGAGGCCCAGGTACGGGCGGCCCCGCGGGGCGAGCTCGCGGAGGCGCAGCTCGGACGCCAGCTCCTCCGGCGAGATCGGTCTCCGCTCCGGGTGAATCAGCTGCACCCGCGCAGGGTAAGTCAGTACCGGGTGGCGCGCCCTACGGGCGCATTCACGCCAATGTGCGTGAGGTTGCGGCCGGTTGGGTGTTCCATGTTCAGGCCGATACCAGCACCATGACCCCGAGAGCGCTCTTTCACCCTGCCCGTCTGGCACGCAGGCCCGTGCTCTCGACCCAATCCGACGAGCGGCTCGTCGACCTGGTGCGGGCCGGATCGGACCCCGCTTTTGAGGCGATCGTCGAGCGCTATGGACGCGCGTTGATGCGCTACGTGTCGCGGCTCCTCCCGCCGGAGCGCGCCGAGGACGTCGTCCAGCAGGCGTTCGTGAAGGCCTACGAGGCGATGCACCGCAACGCCGCGGAGCTGAACCTGCGCCCCTGGCTCTACCGGATCGCCCACAACGGCGCGCTGAACGCGCTGCGCGACCGCGCGCTGGGACACGCGGAGCTGGACGAGCGGATCGACGGCGTGGAGCGCCCGGACCAGGCCCTCGAGCGGGCCACCGGGCTTCGCGAGCTGGTCGTCGCGGTGCAGGCGCTTCCAGAGCGGCAGCGCAGCGCGATCCTGCTGCGCGAGCTCGAGGGGCGGAGCTACGAGGAGATCGCCGCGTCGCTCGGGGTGACCGACGGGGCCGTGCGCCAGCTGCTGAACCGCGCGCGCAACTCGCTGCGCGCCGCCGCTGCCGCGGTCACGCCGATGCCGCTGGTCACGCGCCTGGCGGCGGGAGAGTCGACGGAGCCCGTCACGGCGCGGGTGGCGGAGCTCGCGGGCGTCGGCGGTGGCGCACTCGCCATGAAGGTGATGGCGACGGCGCTGGTCACGGGCGCCGTCGTGGGCGGCGCCGCTGTGGTGCCGGACGTCGCGCGCGAGCATTCGAAGGGCACGCCCGTGGGCGCCGAGGCGGCCGAGGCGGCCGGCGAGAGCCGTTCGGACGCCGGCGCGGGCGGCGGCGCCGCCGCGGGCGACGAGCACCCGGTGGGAAGCACAGGCGGGCAGCGGCCAGGCGATGATGACGGAGGCCGGCATCCGGGCGGCGGCGGCGGAGACGACCGCGCCCGCGACGGAGGAAGTCGTGGCGACGACGGCGACGACCGCGTCGGCTCCGATGACCGCAGCGGACACGGCGGCGGTCCCGGCGACGACCGCGAGGAACGAAGCGGCCGCCGCGGCGGGGACGGCGACGACGACGACAACAGCGGCCCGGGCAGCGGCCCCGAGCCGGACGACCCCGATGACCACAGCGGCCCGGGCGGGGGCGGTGGCGACACCGACGAGCCGGACGACGAGCTCGAGGAGGCGCGCGAGGACCACTCCGGCCCGGGCGGCGGCGGAACCCCGGAGCCCCCCGACGACGACCTGCCCGAGCCGATCGAGCTGGACAGCTCCGGAAGCGGCAGCGGAAGCGGCTCCGGATCGAGCGGCTCGACTAACTCAAAGGGGTCAGACCCCTTTAGTCGGGTGCACTCAAGGGGTCTGACCCCTCTTCCGTCGGCGACGTGTCAGCGCCGCCGCTGCGAGCGCGGCCAGGCCGATCAGGCCGCCCGCGCCAAGGAGCGTCTCCCGTGTGTCGCACTCGTCGATCTCGTCACAGTCGGCCTGGCAGTCGCGCGCGGAGTCCGCCCACGCCTCCGGATCGCTCCAGCGGCCGTCGGGCTGGAAGGCCGGGCCGCGCGGCGAGTCCTGCTCAGCGGGGACCCACCAGCGCGCCTCGGCTCCACCCCAGCGGCCGGGCCAGCGCATCCAGGCCGGCGAGCCGGCGCGTACGACGATCACGCGCGGGCTTACGACCCGGCCGCGACCGTCGGCGTGGTCGTTCGGGTCGGGCCACATCCTGTCGCGTACGCCGGCGCGCAGATACGAAGCGTGTGACCCGCGTGCCGAGTAGACCACCGGATGCCCGTTGCGGCGCTCGACCTCAGCCCATGCGCAGCGCTCTGCTCCAGAATGCTGCGCGTAGACCACCTCGCGTGGCCGTCTGCTCGCGTCCACTCCGATCTGCACGAGCTCCCAGTCGCCCTCGTGCCGTCCCGTGCGGAGGATTCCGCGATCCTGGCTCTGGGCCGGGTAGTAGAGCCAGTACTGGAGCCATGCCCCTCCGCCGTCGCGGCGTGCGACCCGCGCGTAGGTCGCGGGGCGGAGGTCACTGCCGCGCCCGGGGGCGCCGACGTGCGCAGCCGCGACCGAGCTGAGGGGAAGGTCCTCGCCCGAGTCGTGCACGACGACCGGCGCAAGCGGCGCGAGCGCCGCGGCCAGGGCAGCGGCGGCGGGCAGCTCGCTAGCCGATCGCGACCATGCGGTCGATCGGCACGCGTGCTCGCTCGGCGAGGGCGGGATCGACCTTCACGACCGGCTTCAGGTCGCGCAGGGCGTCGCGGAGCTTCGGCAGCGTGATCATCTTCATGTAGCGGCACGCCGCTGCGCGGTTGGCCGGGATGAACTCCTTGCCGGGGTTCTCCTTCTCGAGCGGATGGAGCATCCCGGTCTCGGTGGCGACGATGAACGTGTCCGCGTGGGACTCATGCGCGAATCGCAGCATCCCGCCCGTCGACAGCATGTGGGTCCGCTCCGGGTCGACGTCGCCGGCCGCCACGTACTCCATCACCTGCGTCGTGCAGCCGCACTCGGGATGGATCATGAACTCGGCCTCGGGGTGCGCGGCGCGCACCGCCGAGATGTCCGCGGGGCGGATGCCGGCGTGCACGTGGCACTCGCCGTCCCAGACGTGCATGCGCTTCCCGATCGTGCGCTCGACGTACGCGCCGAGCCACATGTCCGGGCCGAACAGGATCTCGGTCTCGGGCCCGTGCTCGCGGTAGATGTGCTCCACGACCTCCACGGCGTTCGCCGAGGTGCAGCAGTAATCCGTCTCCGCCTTCACCTCGGCCGTCGTGTTCACGTACATCACGACGACCGCCCCCGGGTGCTTCGCCTTCCAGGCGCGCAGCTGGTCGGCCGTGATGGAGTCGGCGAGCGAGCAGCCCGCGTCGAGGTCCGGGAGCAGCACCGTCTTGTCCGGCGAGAGGATCGAGGCGGTCTCCGCCATGAAGTGGACACCGCAGAAGGCGATCACGTCGGCGCCGGTGTCCGCGGCGCGGCGCGAGAGCCCGAGCGAGTCGCCGACGAAGTGCGCCACGTCCTGGATCTCGGGCACCTGGTAGTTGTGGGCGAGGATGACGGCGTTGCGCTCCTCGGCGAGCGCGCGCACCTCTTGCGTCATACGGGCGATCTCGTCCTGAGTGAGCGCGGCGGGAGCTGCGGGGGCAAGTGTCGGGAGCTCGATGGGCTTCATTCGGGACCTCCGGCGCGGGCCACGCGGGGCGGTTTTTGCCTTATAGTCGAAAACCGTGCCGAATCAGGATAGCAGTGAGGCCCGCCCGGCGCCCACCCACGTGACGCTCGCGGTCGTGCTCCAGGTACGCGGGGACGCGCTCTGCGTGCTGCTCTGGCAGCGGGCACGGCCGCCCTTCGAGGGGGCCTGGTCGCTTCCGGGCGGCTACCTGGAGCCTCGGCACACGCTGGAGGAGTCGATTCGGACGCAGCTCGCTCGCAAGGTGGACGTGGCCGAGCTGTCCTGGCTCGAGCAACTCGAGACCGTGGGCGATCCCGACCGGCACCCGGACGAATGGCAGCTCGCCACCGCCTACCTCGGGCTCGTACCGCGCGGGCTCGACCCCGCGCTCCCGCCTGACACGGCCTGGCACGAGGTCGGATGGCTTCCGGCTCAGCTGGCATTCGACCACGGCCCGATCGTGCTCGCCGGCCGCGAGCGGCTCCGGGCCAAGCTCTCGTACACGAACATCGGCTTCGCGCTCGCCCCTGACACGTTCACGATGTCGGAGCTGTCGGCGATCTACACCGCGGCGCTCGGCTACCCGGTGGACCCGACGAACCTGCGCCGCGTGCTCGAGCGGCGGGGCGTGCTCGAGCCGACGGGCGAGCGGCGCTCGCCGGGCCGGGATGGCGGCCGGCCCGCGGCCGTGTACCGCTTCAAGGCGCACGACCTCGCGGTGACCGACCCGTTCGCGGTGCTGCGGCCGCCGGCCGGCGGGGCGTCTCGGGCCCAGAGCCATTAGCGTCGCGTCACGTGACCACTCAAGAGGGCCGAATCCGCGTAACGCACACGGACGACGGCGCCCGCTCGCGGGCGGCCGTGTTCTTCCGGCTGATCCTCGTCATCCCCCACTTCATCTGGCTCGCCATCTGGGGACTCGGCGCCCTGATCGTGGCGCCGGTGCACTGGGTCATCGCGCTGATCCGTGGTGGGCCGGCCGAGTGGGCGCACGCCTTCTACTCGGCCTACGTGCGCTACGCGCTCCACGTGTACGCGTACCTCTTACTCGCCGCCGGCCGCTATCCGGGCTTCATCGGGGAGCCGGGGTACGTGGTGGACGCCGACTTCCCGCCCCCCGGCAGGCAGCGGCGCTGGACCATCGCGTTTCGCTTCTTCATCGCGCTGCCGGCGCTCGTGCTCGCGGGCGCGCTGTCGGGTGGGCTCGAAGGCAACTACAGCAGCAGCCAGGGAAACGACGCTGAGAGCTTCGCCTACTCGTTCGGCGGCCTCGGCACCGCCATCGCCTTCCTGGCGTGGTTCGCCTCCCTTGCCCTCGCCCGCACTCCGGGCGGCCTTCGCGACGCCCAGGTCTACTGCCAGGGCTATGCCGCGCAGGCGTTCGGCTACCTGCTGCTCTTGAGCGACCGCTATCCGACGAGCGACCCGGACGCCGTCCCGCTCGATCCGATGCCGCCGCAACCGGTCCGCATCCGCACGGGTGAGGACCACGCCCGCAACCGGCTGACCGTTGCCTTCCGGCTCATCCTCGCGATCCCGCACCTCGTGTGGCTCGGGCTCTGGGCGATCGCGGCGTTCTTCGCTGCGATCGCGGGCTGGATCGCGGCGCTTGCGACGGGACGGCTCCCGGACCCGCTCCACGCGTTCCTCGCGGCGTTCGTCCGCTACGGGGTCCACGTCAGCGCGTACGTCCAGATCCTCGGCGACCCGTTCCCCGGCTTCGTCGGGCGCCCGGGCAGCTACCCGGTCGACCTCGAGATCGACGATCCGCAGCCGCAGGATCGCGCGAAGACGGCCTTCCGGATCGTGCTGGCCCTCCCGGCCTGGCTCGTCGCGAGCACATTCGCGGCCGTGGCGGGTCTTGCCGCCGTGGGCGCGTGGTTTTCCGTGCTGTTCACCGGAAGGATCCCCAGCGGGCTGCACGGCCTGATCGCCTGGGCGGTGCGCTACGAGGCCCAGTTCTACTCGTATCTCCTGTTCCTCACGGATCGCTATCCGTACACAGGGCCGGACGGCAGCGGGCGTGCGCAACCGGAGCCCCCCGCGGACCCGGAGACCTGGCAGCTCGCGCCCGAGCGTCCCTAGAGAGGGTCGAGCAGCAGGCTGACGTCGAGCGCAGGCGCCGAGTGCGTGAGCGCGCCCACGGAGATGAAGTCCACCCCGGTCTCCGCGACCGCGCGGACCGTGTCGAGCGTGATCCCGCCCGACGCCTCGAGCTCGGCGCGCCCGTCGGCGACCTCCACCGCGCGGCGCAGCTCGTCCGTCGACATGTTGTCGAGCAGGATCCTCGGCACCCCCGCGGCGACCGCGTCCTCGACCTCGGCGAGCGTCGCGCACTCGACCTCGACCAGCACTACCGCGCCGCTTCCGCGGCGACCTGGCGCGGGCAGCCCGGCGGCCGCCTTCAGCGCAAGCCGGGTCGCCTCCCCCACTCCGCCCGCCAGCGCAGCGTGGTTCTCCTTCACGAGGATCGCGTCGTACAGCCCGCTCCGGTGGTTCACGCCGCCGCCCGCTCGCACCGCCGCCTTCTCCAGCTCACGCAGCCCCGGCGTGGTCTTCCGGGTGTCGAGAATCTGCACCCCCGTGCCCTGCACGGCGCGGACGTAGCGCGCGGTGAGCGTCGCAACGCCCGACAGCCGCCCGAGGAAGTTGAGGGCCACCCGCTCGGCGGCGAGGATCGGCGCGGCGGCGCCCGTGATCTGCGCAACAGCGCCCGACTCGCGCCAGTGCCCCTCAGGGCAGTGCGCCTCGAACTCGAGCTCCGGGTCCACCTGCGCGAAGACCTCGCGCACCACGGACAGGCCCGCGATCAGCCCCGCCTCCTTCTGCTCGATCCGCGCACGCGCGCGGGCGCCCTCGGGCACGACCGCCCGCGTCGTGAGGTCGCCCTCGCCGAGATCCTCGGCGAGCGCCCGCTCGATCAGCTCCCTCATCGGGCGACGACGGCGCCGCGCTCGATCCCGGCCACGGCATATGCGTCGGCCTCGTCGAGCGTCTCGCGTTCGAGCAGCGCCTCGGCGAGCGCGTCGAGCTTGTCGCGGTTGCCCGCGAGCAGCTCGGACGTGGCCTCCATCTCCTCGTCGACGATCCGGCGCACCTCCCCGTCGATCAGCTCCTGCGTCGCCTGGGAGACCGGCTCGGCGCCTGGAAGCAGCGCGCTCTGGCCGTCCTGCTGGGCGACCGTCAGGAAGCCCACCTTCTCGCTCATCCCCCAACGCTCCACCATTCCGCGCGCGATCCGGGTGACCTGCTGGATGTCCGACTCGGCTCCTGTCGTCGACTCGCCGAACACGAGCTCCTCGGCGGCGCGCCCGCCGGCCGACACCCGGATCTTCGCGCGGAGCTCGTTTTCGGAATAGTTGAAGCGGTCGTCGTCCGGCGTCGAGAGGGTGACGCCCAGGGCCTGGCCGCGCGGAATGATCGAGACCTTCCGGACCGGGTCCGCGCCCGGCGTGAGCATGCCGACGATCGCGTGCCCGCCCTCGTGGTAGGCGATCCGGCGCCGATCCGCCGGTCCGATCAGGACCTTGCGCTCGGCGCCGAGCACGATCTTCTCCACCGCGTCCGTGAAGTCGCCGTACTGAACCTTGTCGTGATTGCGGCGGGCCGCCAGCAGCGCCGCCTCGTTCACGAGGTTCGCCAGGTCCGCCCCCACCATCCCCGGCGTGCTCGACGCAAGCCGGTCGAGATCCACGTCGTCGGCGAGCGGCACCGAGCGCGTGTGCACGCGCAGGATCGCGGCGCGGCCCGCGGCGTCGGGTGCCTGCACGAACACGCGCCTGTCGAAGCGGCCGGGGCGCAGCAGGGCCGGGTCGAGGATCTCCGGGCGGTTCGTCGCCCCCAGCACGATGACGTTTGCGTCGGAGTCGAACCCGTCCATCTCGGTGAGGATCTGGTTGAGCGTCTGCTCGCGCTCGTCGTGCGAGCCGAGCGCCCCGGCACCGCCACGCGAGCGACCGACCGCGTCGAGCTCGTCGATGAAGATGATCGCCGGCGCGGCGTCCTTCGCCTGCTGGAAGAGGTCGCGCACGCGCGAGGCGCCGATTCCCACGATCGCCTCGATGAACTCGGACGCCGAGGCGGAGAAGAAGGGCACGCCGGCCTCGCCCGCGACCGCGCGCGCGAGCAGCGTCTTGCCGGTGCCCGGCGCGCCCGCCAGCAGCACCCCGCGCGGAATGCGGGCGCCGAGCTTGCGGTAGCGGTCGGGGTTCTTGAGGAAGTCCACGACCTCGGCGAGCTCCTGCTCGGCCTCCTCAATGCCGGCCACGTCCTTGAAGCTCACGTCCTGACTCGTCGGCTCCACGCGCCGCGCCCGGCTCCGGCCGAACTGGCCGATCACTCCGCCACCGCCCGCGCTCTGCGCCGCGCGCCGGAACAGCCACACGAACAGCAGCACGATCAGGATCGTCGGGCCGAAGCTGAACAGGATCGTCTCGAGCAGCGAGCGCTCGCCTGGCGGCTCCGCGGTGATCACCACGTCCTGCGTCTCGAGCAGGCTCGACAGCTGCTGCCTGTTGGCAAAGATCGGGACCTCGGTCTCGAACCTCGTCGCCGAGTCGCCCTTGTAGGTGACCTTCTTCTTGAAGTCGCCCTTGATCGTGTTGCCGCTCGCCGAGATCTCCTTGACGTTCCCGCCCCTGACCTGGTCGAGGAAGGTCGGGTTGTACGGCACCTTGATCTTCTTCTCGGGCGGCGCGAAGACCGCCACGATCAGCCAGTTGAGGACGAACAGCCCGAGCAGGATCGCGATGAAGCGCCGCGGGCTCCACGGGATCATCGGCGGCTTGCCCGGCGCGCCGCTCACGCGCACGTTGCCGCGCTTGGGATCGGGCGGGGGCGGGGGAGTTCGGGGATCCGGGGCGCGAGCCTCGTCGGCCATTCCCCAATGCTAGGCATCGGGGCGGGGCGCCGGCAGGCGCCCCGCCCCTCACCTATCTCAATGCCGCTGCGTCAGCGTCCCTTCGTGACCGCCAGCGCGTCCACGATTCCGTGGCCGTAGAAGCCGTTGAACTCCTTCGAGCCCTCGCAGTACGCGTCGAAGTCCGGCCCCAGCTCGGGATCGGGGTACGTCTGCAGGCGCGGTCGCGGGCAGGCGTGATCGCGCGCCGTGCGCTTCAGCACCCTCTCGACGGTGTCCGGCGACAACTCGAGGCCGCCGTTGCGGCGATCGCGCTTGCCGTACGCGGCAACCACCAGCGCGGCGACGCCCGCCGCATGGGGCGAGGCCATCGAGGTGCCCTGCGAGTACATGTAGTACTGGCAGGGACCCCGCGAGCAGTCCGCGAGCACGAACGGCGTGGTCGGCACGCCGTCCTCGTCGATGTCCCCGTTGGCGATCGCGAGCGCCTTCGGATAGGGCGAGAGGACCGTGTTGGCCGGGTTCGTCGTGCTCGGATCCGTGTACGGCGCGCGACGGTCACCGCCCGGAGCGGAGAGGTCGGCCTGCTCCACTCCGTAGTCGGAGTAGTAGGACTTCTTCTCGCTCGGAGCGAGCGCGGTGATCCCCAGCACGTTCTTGCCCTCGAGCGGCATCGAGAGGCAGTCGTTGTCGACGTTCCGGTCGCGCTCGGCGCCGGGCGGGAAGTCCGGGCTCGTGTTGTCGAACTTCGGATGACCGAGGTCGGTGTGGCCGTTGCCCTCCGCGGACACCAGCGTCACGCCGTGCGAGCGCGCGTACGCCAGCGCCCGCTGGGTGGCCTCGATGATCGTGGCCTGCTCCTGCCGCTCCTCGGCAGAATCCGCCGGGTTGTCCGTGCAGTTGTAGAGCCAGGGATCGATGTAGTACGACATGTTCACGACGTCGATGCCGTGATCGCCCGCGTAGGTCAGGGCGTTCACCGACGCCTGCACGAAGAAGTAGCCCGAGTCCTGTCCGGCGCGGAGGTTGACGATCTCCACGTCGGGCGCGACGCCGGCTATTCCCAGCCTGTTGATCGGGGCGCCGACCGTGCCCGCCACGTGGGTGCCGTGGCCGAACTCGTCGGCGTCGGCCGGGTCGGAGCAGGAGCCGTCCGGGTCCTCCTCGCAGGGACCGTCGACGCTCGGGATGTCGGTCGTGAAGTTGCGGCTGAGCGAGCGGTTGAAGTTGGGCGCGATGTCCCCGTGCGAGCCATCGACACCCGTGTCGATGATGCCCACGCGGACGCCGTCGCCGCGCTCGCGCTTGTAGGACCCCCTGGGGGTCGCGTTGATCATCCGCATGTCCCACTGCAGGTCGGCGAACGGCTCGTCATCGGACGGCCGGCCTCCACCGCGATTGACCCTGCCGCGTCCCGGCAAGCGGTGGCGCTCGGAGGTCATCCGCTCGAGCGCGAACGGATCCTCCGGACGGGTCGCGGGCGCCTGGCCCACCGGGCGGTTGCGCGCCGCGCCGGCGATCGCCGCGCTCTGCGACACGTCCGTCGCGAAGCTCTCGTTCGACGACCGCACCGAGGCCACGCCGACCTTGCTGTTCACGTCGAGGATCTTGCCGCCGGCGCTCTCGACCGCCGCGGCCGCGTTCTGCGCGGAGGCACCGCGCTCGTACAGGACCACGAAGGTCCGCTCTTGTGAGTCTCGGTCCGCGGCGCCTGAGCTGAGCGGCACGACCAGTGCCAGCAGGGCGACGAACGCGAGGAGGGAAGCTTTTCTCATGCTGCGGCCCTACCCGGAGCGTTTAGTCCATAACGGGGCCTAGACTGGGGGCGTGAAGCAGCAGCTGCGGCCGCTATTCGACCAGGTGGTCATCAAGGAGCTCGACCCCGACCGGGTTCGGCGCTCGGGGCTGCTGCTGCCCCCGGGCGAGCACGAATCGCCTCCTCAGCACGGAATCGTGCTGGCGGTCGGCCCCGGGCTCGACTGGTGGGGCGGAGTCGGCATAAAGATGCCGGTGGCGCCGGGCGACCACGTGGTGTTTCCCGGAAGCGCGGGGGTGTGGGTCGACATCGAGGAGGAGCGCCTCCTCGTCTGCCGCGTCGGTCAGCTGCTCGGCGTGCTCGAGGAGGTCGCGGGACCAACGGGGTCTGACCCCTCTGCCGGACGCGCCGGGCCCGCAGCAATCGATTGAGGGGTCAGACCCCCTAAGCGGCAGCTCCGTTGCCGGCTCTGCGGAGTAGCTCCGCGCGCACGAACTGGTCGAGGTCGCCGTCCAGGACACCCTGGGCGTTGCCCGCCTCGACTCCGGTCCGGTGGTCCTTGACCATCGTGTAGGGGTGGAGCACGTAGGAGCGGATCTGCGAGCCCCAGGCCACGTCCTGCGCCTCGCCCTTCTCCTTCGCGATCTCCTCCTGACGACGGCGTTCCTCCTGCTCGATCAGCTTCGCCTTCAGCATCTTCATCGCCGTGTCCCTGTTCGACGACTGCGAGCGCTCGTTCTGGCACTGGACGACGATGCCGCTCGGGCGGTGCGTGATCCGCACGGCCGAGTCGGTCTTGTTCACGTGCTGACCGCCGGCGCCTGATGCCCGGTACGTGTCGATCTGGATGTCCTCCGGGTCGATCTCGACCTCGACCGCGTCCTCCACCAGCGGCGCCACCTCCACCCCGGCGAACGCGGTGTGCCGGCGCGACTGCGCGTCGTACGGCGAGATCCGGACGAGCCGGTGCACGCCCTTCTCGGCGCTGAACAGCCCGTAGGCGTGCTCGCCGCGGGCGATGAACGTGGCCGACTTGATCCCGGCCTCCTCCCCCTCCGAGGCCTCCATCAGCTCGACCTTCATGCCGCGGCGCTCCGCCCAGCGCATCTCCATGCGCAACAGCATCTCGGCCCAGTCCTGGGAGTCGGTGCCGCCCGCGCCGGCGTTGACGGTCACGACCGCGTCGCCTGCGTCGTACTCGCCCGAGAACAGGCGGGCCTCCTCGAGCTCCGCCAGCCGCGCCTCGATCGACGCGCGGGTGCTCTCGAGCTCTCCCGCGATCGACGCGTCCTCCTCCGCGAGCTCCTCGAGCGCCTCGAGATCGTCGATGTCGGACTCGAGCGAGCGGAAGGTCTCCAGCCGGCGGCCGGTGGATGCGTGCTCGGCGGACACCGCGGTCGCACGCGCCTGGTCATCCCAGAAGCCCGGCGCCTGCATCTCGCCTTCCAGCTCGGCTATCCGAGCTTCGAGCGCGTCTGGGTCAAAGAGAGTCCGCGAGCAGCTTCAGCTGGCCGCGGAGGCCATTGACGTCGCTAGGCGCCATGGCACTTCTTGAACTTCTTGCCGGACCCGCACCAGCACGGGTCGTTGCGGCCGATCTTCTCGTTCTCGTCGAGGCGGCGGGTTTCCACGGCCACCGGCGCCTCGATCGCGTCGTCGGGGAGCTCGCCGGCTTCCGCCGCGCCGGCTGGGAGCGCCGCGCCGGCGGCCGCCGCGATCGCGGCGCTGCCCGTCAGGCCGTGACCGCCCGAGGTGTTGAGGTTGCGCGTGCTCGTGGTGTTCGAGCCCATGCCCCAGTTCGGGCCCGCGGCCTGCTGCTCCTCAGTCTGCACCTCGACGTTGAACACGTAGCGGGCGAACTCGTCCCAGATGTTGTTCATGAGCTCCGTGAACATGTCGAAGCCCTCGTTCTTGTACGCCACGAGCGGATCGATCTGGGCGAACCCGCGCAGGTGGATCCCCTCGCGCAGGTAGTCCATGTCGTGCAGGTGCTCGCGCCAGCGCTCGTCGATGATCTGGAGCAGCATGAAGCGCTCCAGCGCGCGCATGAGCTCCGCACCGAGCTCCTCCTCGCGCTCGTCGTAGGCCTGGATGACGTCCTCGCGCAGCTGGGTCACGAGGGTCTCGCGATCCGTGCCCTCCTTGATGTCGTCGACCTCGAAGGACTGGTCGTAGATCTGGTCGAGCTGCGTGAACAACGGGTCGAGCTCCCAGTCCTCCTGGTACTCACCGGCCATGTACTCGCGGGCGATCCGCTCCACGGCGTCGGCGATCTGCTCGCGCGCGACGTCCGACATGTCCTGGCCCTCGAGGATCCGGTCGCGGTACTCGTAGATGATCTCGCGCTGCTGGTTCATCACGTCGTCGTACTCGAGGACGCGCTTGCGGATCAGGAAGTTCTGCTCCTCGACCTTCTTCTGGGCGCCCTCGATCTGCTTCGAGAGCATCTTGTGCTCGATCGGAAGCTCATTGCCCTCCTCGTCGGCCTGCGCGAGGAACTTGTTGTCCAGGATCTTGTAGATGCGGTCGCCGGCGAACAGCCGCACGAGGTCGTCCTCGGCCGAGAGGTAGAAGCGCGACTCGCCCGGGTCGCCCTGCCGGCCCGAGCGGCCGCGCAGCTGGTTATCGATCCGGCGCGACTCGTGGCGCTCGGTGCCGACGATGAACAGGCCGCCGGACTCCTTCACCTTCTCGCGGTCCGCGGCGACCTGCTCCTCCATCTTCGGGAACAGCTCGTCCCAGGCCTGATTCCACTCGTCGGTGTCCGGTTGGAGCCCTCGCTTCACGAGCTCCTGTTGGGTCTGGTGCTCCTCGTTGCCGCCGAGCTTGATGTCCACGCCTCTGCCGGCCATGTTGGTGGCGATCGTGACCGCGAACGGACGCCCGGCCTCGGCGATCACCTCACCCTCGCGCTCCGCGTGCTCGGGCTTGGCGTTGAGGACGGAGTGCTTCACACCCGTCTTGTCGAGCTGCTGCGAGAGCACCTCGGAGACCTCCACCGAGATCGTCCCCACCAGGACCGGCTGGCCGGTTCGGTTGCGCTCCCCGATCTCCTTGACGACGGCGGCCCACTTGCCGTCCTTCGTCTTGTAGATCTGATCGTTCTTGTCGTCGCGGACCATCGGCCGGTTGGTCGGGATCTCGACGACCTGGAGCTCGTAGATCTTCATGAACTCGGTGGCCTCGGTGAGCGCCGTGCCGGTCATGCCGCCGAGCTTGTCGTAGCGGCGGAAGTAGTTCTGGTAGGTGATCGTGGCGACGGTCTGCGACTCCTCCTGGATCGCCACGTTCTCCTTGGCCTCGACCGCCTGGTGGAGCCCCTCGGACCAGCGCCGCCCCTCGAGGATGCGGCCCGTGAACTCGTCGATGATCTTGGCCTCGCCGTCGATCACGGCGTAGTCCACATCCTTCTTGTAGAGCGCCTCCGCCTTCAGCGCCTGCTGGAGGTGGTTGACGAGGTTGCCGTACTCGGCGCGATAGAGGTTGTCGATGCCGAGGAACTTCTCGGCCTTCGCCACACCGCGCTCGGTGACCGAGACGGTCTTGTGCTTCTCGTCGGGCTCGAAGTCGAAGTCGGCCTCCCAGTCCTTCGACTTGGCCTCGAGCGTCTCCGGCTTCTTGCCGGGCTCCATGATCCGCGCGAGCTTGGCGAACTTGTAGTACAGGTCGGCGGCCTGCTCGGGCTGGCCCGAGATGATCAGCGGCGTGCGCGCCTCGTCGATCAGGATGTTGTCGACCTCGTCGACGATGGCGAAGCCGTGGCCGCGCTGGGCCTTGGCGTCCATCGACTCGGCGAGGTTGTCGCGCAGGTAGTCGAAGCCGAACTCGGAGTTCGTGCCGTAGACGACGTCCCGCGAGTAGGCCTCCTGCTTGTCGATCGGGTTCTGGCCGGACTGGAGGATGCCCACCGTCACCCCGAGCAGGTCGTAGATCGGCTTCATCCAGATGGCGTCGCGGCGGGCGAGGTAGTCGTTGACGGTGACCAGGTGGACGCCCTTGCCGCGTACCGCATGCCCGTTTTCGTCGCGCGAGGCGAGCCCGTTCAGGACCACCGGCAGCGTCGCGGTGAGCGTCTTGCCCTCGCCGGTCTTCATCTCGGCGATCGAGCCGTCGTGGAGGACCATTCCGCCGATCAGCTGGACGTCGAAGTGGCGCTGTCCGAGAGCGCGCTTGCCGGCCTCGCGCGTGAGCGCGAACGACTCGTAGAGCAGCTCCTCGAGCGGCTCGCCGTCCAGGTGACGCTCGCGCAGCCTGGCGTAGCGCTCACGGAGCTCCTCGTCCGACTCGAGCTCGAGCTCGGGCTCGAAGGCATTGATCAGCTCGACGTTGCGCTCGAACGCCTTGAACTTCTTGCCTTCGCCTACGCGAAGGGCGCGGTCCAGAATCGACATAACAGGGCAACGGTAGCAAGGCCCCGAGAGACCTCAGGCACCCGCGGGTGCCCGTTTTCAGGCGTTCGCGAGCAGGCTCAGATCGCTTGCTGCTGGGCGGCCGCGCGGTGTGCCTCGCGCCGGCCGCGGCGCTTGTCGCGGTGCTTCTTCACCTGGCGCGCGAGGTCGTCGGCGAGCAGGTTGAGCGCCTGGCTCAGATCGCTCGCGCGCTCGCTCGCCCGCAGCGTCACGCCCTTGAGCTTGAGCGCTCCGTCGGCGAGGCACTCGTTGTTCTCCTCCCGGAGCTCGATCGTGAGCTCCGCCAGTGGCGAGACCTGCTTCGCCACCTTCCCCAGCTTCTTCTCAACCCGCGAGAGAAGCTCCTCGTCCGCGGTTGCGCCACCTCGACCCTTCAGCTGGATGCGCATCTGCCCTCCTGGACTTGGGGTAATCGATGATACGTCAGCGTCCAAGCGTTCGGGCAAATACGACCGCGGCGAGCTCGCTCGTCCCGGCCGCCCGGAGCGCGCTCTGGCAGGCGGCGAGCGTGGCGCCGGTGGTCACGACGTCGTCGACCAGGAGCACCCGCTCCGGCGCTTCGGCTGTGACGTCGATCGAGCCGGCCGGGCCCGCCCGGCGCTCAGCGCGGTGGCGGCCCACCTGAGTTGCCGGCGACCCCGTTCGGACGAGGCAGTCGGCGAGCTCGAGGTCCGTTCTCCGGGCGAGCGCCGAAGCGATCGCCGCCGCCTGGTTGTACCCGCGTGCGCGGAGGCGCCTGGCGTGCAACGGAACGGGCACGAGCGTGACTCCGGCGAGCAGCTCGGCGGGCGCGTTCGCCGCGATCTGGGCCGCCATGGCGTCCGCCACCCCGAGCGCGCCGCGGAACTTGAGCGCGCCCACGAGGTCGCGCGCGGGACCGGAGTAGGCGAGCGGCGCCCATACGCGAACGCCGCGGAGCCACACCGGCCGGGCGGCCAGCCGGTGAAGCGACGCACGGCAGCCCGGGCACAGAGCCTCCCCGCGCCGTACCGCTCCCCGACAGCCCCAGCAGAGCGGCGGCGCGAGCAGCATGACTCCCACCGTGGCGGGCGGCGTGTGCCGGGAGCGCACGCCGTTGCGACAATGCCGTGCCAGTGGGGCACCCGCGCATTCACTGGTTCGAGGACCCGGCCGTCCTCGCCCCGATCCTCCTGCTGGTCGGGCTCTACGTCTGGCGCTTCCGCGCGGTGCGACGCGAGGGAGACACGCGCGGCGCCACCTGGCTTCACGCGCTCGCGTTCGCGGGGGCCGTGCTCGCTCTGCTCGGCGCGCTCGTAACGCCCATCGACGGCCTCGGTGAGAACTACCTGTTCTCCGCGCACATGGTCCAGCACGTGCTGCTGGGCGACATCGCCCCGCTGCTGCTGCTCCTGTCGCTCTCGCGCGTGATGCTCAGGCCCGTCACGCGCCGGCTGGTGCGCTTCGAGCGCGCGCTCGGCCCGCTCGCCAGCCCGGTCACGGCGATCTTCGTCTGGCTCGGCACGATGTACCTCTGGCACATCCCGGCGCTCTACGACGCCGCGGTCGAGTCGCCGCTGCTCCACGCTCTCGAGCACTTCTCGTTCTTCGCTGCGGGCATCGCGCTCTGGTGGCCGCTGATCCAGCCGATCCCCATGCGGCGCGCCCTCACGGGGCTTCAGCCGCTCGCCTACATCGCCGCCGCCAAGGGCGGACTCGCCGCGCTCGGGCTGTTCCTCGCCTGGAGCTCCAGCGCCCATTACCCGTTCTACGAGGACGCGCCCCGGATCTGGGGGCTCAGCGCCGTCGAGGACCAGAACGTCGCCGGCGTGATCATGATGGTCGAGCAGTCGCTGACGCTCGTGCTCGTGATGGTCTGGGTCTTCGTGCGCATGCTGACCCGGTCGGAGGAGGAGCAGCTCAGGCGAGAGCGCCTGGAGGAAGCTCAAGTTCCCGCGTCGAACGTCGATGTGATCAGCACAGGGCCCTGACGGCATGGGCCCCGTTGCCCTGAGCACGTGCATCGAGACGCAACCTCACCGGAGGTCCCCGCACCGCCCCTGTCCGGTTCGGGCGGCAACTGGTCGATCCAGCAACTGACGGGCTTCCTGGCGATGGTCTCGTCCGCGGAGGACGAGCGCACCGCCAGCCGGGTGGCCGTGGAGCGGGCGGCCGAGGCGCTCGGCGCGGAGATCGCCGCGCTCATCCGCCACGGCGAGGTGTTCGCGTCGGTCGGCTTCCACCGCAACGCGATCATCGAGGCGGCCCTGGTTGAGGTCGCCGAGGGGAACACCAGCCTGCTGACGGCTCCGGCCGTCGAGGACCGCGCCGCCATCACGATCACGGTCGAGGCCGAGACGCCGTCGAGGCTCGTGTTCGCGCGCGCCGGCGACCGCGAGTTCGGCGCCGACGAGATCTATCTCGCGCGCGGGATGGCCCACGTTCTCGGCCTCTCCCTGCGCCTGTTCCGGCTGGCTGCCGAGGAGCGCCGCCAGCGCCACGAGGCCGAGACGCAGTCGGAGCTGAACCAGCGCCTGCTCGACTCGCTGCAGGAGCGCCAGGAGCTGCTAGAGCGCCTCGCGCGCATCCAGCGCTCGATCACCCACGGAGCGGTGCGCGAGGACGTGCTCGACGCGATCTGCCTGGGCGCCCGCGAGCTGCTGGGCGACGAGGTGTCCGGGCTCCAGCTCGTGCCGCCGGACGACTCGACCGTGCTCGAGCTCGTGGCGATGCGAGGCCGCGACGCGCTCGAGCTGCGCGGAGAGCGGACACCCCGACCGAAGGGCCTCGCATGGCGGGCCATGGCCGAGGGCCGGCTGGTCGTCTCAGAGGACTACCAGAACGACGAGAACGCGTCCCCGCTGTTCAGGGAGCGCGGCATCCAGGCGGCGATGTCGGCGCCGGTGCACGAGTCCGGCCGGCCCGTGGGCAGCCTGACCGTGGCCTCGTACCAGGCCGGCCGCCGCTACAGCTCGATCGAGCGCGACATGCTGCTCGCGTTCGCCGACCACGCCAGCCTCGCGCTCTCCGACGCGCGCAGCATCCAGGCCATGCGCGAGGCCGACGCCGCGCGTATCCAGGCGCGCTTCCGCTCGCTCGTGAACAGCTCGTCGGACATGATCACCGTGATCGACTCGGCGGGCCAGATCGTCTTCGCGAGCCCGTCCGTCGAGCGCAGCCTGGTGCTCCCCGAGAGCGGCTACGCGAGCACCCCGCTCGCGCTCCTGATCCATCCGGACGACCGCCAGCGCGCGATCGACTTCCTCGCGGCGGTGGCGCGCGACCGCGCCCCCGCCGAGCCCGTCGAGTGGCGCATGAGGGCCGCGGACGGCACCTGGATGGAGGTCGAGACGATCGCCACCGGGCAGCTCGACGACCCGGACGTGCAGGGCATCGTCCTGAACAGCCGTAACGTGACGGAGCGGAAGCGGCTCGAGGCGCAGCTGCGCCAGTCGCAGCGGCTCGAGAGCGTCGGCCAGCTCGCCGGCGGCATCGCCCACGACTTCAACAACTTCCTGTCGGTGATCCGCGGCTACGCTCGCTTCCTCGCGGACGGCCTGGGCGAGGACGAGCCGCTCCGCTCGGACGCGGTGGAGATCGAGAAGGCGGCCGAGCGCGCCTCGCGGCTGACGAGCCAGCTGCTGGTGTTCAGCCGCCACGACGTGGTTCAGCGGCGTGTGCTCGACGTCGCCGAGGTGCTGAGCGGGCTGACCTCTCTGCTCGACCGCACGCTCGGAGAGAACGTGCGCCTCATGACCGACGTCGAGCGGCCGCTGCTGCGCGTGGAGGCCGACCCGACCCAGATCGAGCAGGTGCTCGTGAACCTGGCGGTGAACGCGCGCGACGCCATGCCGTCCGGCGGCGAGCTGCGCGTCGAGCTGGCGAACGTGGCGGCGGGGCCCGGCGGCGGACCGGCCGTGCGGCTCCGGGTCCGCGACAACGGGACGGGCATGACGCAGGACGTCGTCGAGCGGGCCTTCGAGCCCTTCTACACCACGAAGCCGAAGGGCGAGGGCACCGGCCTCGGGCTCGCGACCGTGTATGGCATCGTGACCCAGACCGGCGGCACGATCGAGATCGACTCGACTCCCGGCGCCGGCACGACCATCGAGGTGACGCTGCCGGCGACCGAGGCGGAGCTGCCCGACGAGCCGAAGGCCGACGAAGGCTCCGACGGCGCCATGCAGGGCGAGACGATCCTCGTCGTCGAGGACGAGGCCGCGGTGCGGCGCCTCACCTGCCGCATCCTCGCGCGCGAGGGATACACCGTCCTCGAGGCCCCGGACGGCCGTCAGGCGCTCGACACCTGGGACGCCCACCCCGGCGAGATCGACCTGCTGCTCACCGACGTCGTGATGCCGGGGATGAGCGGCAAGGAGCTCGCCGAGCGCCTGGGAATCGAACCGGTCTTCATGTCCGGCTACACCGACGACGTGATGCTGCGCCACGGCATGGAGGGCCTCCGCCTGGTGCAGAAGCCCTTCGACGCCCAGACGCTTCTCGGCGTGATCCGCAGCGCGCTCGACGCCTAGCCCTCGAGCAGCGCCCCGTCGGGTATCTCGGCCGGTCCCTCGATATGCACGCGGCCGCGCACGCGGACGTCGCGGCCGAAGCGCACGTCGCCGTCGACCTCGAGGCGGTCCGCCTCGATCAGCGAGGGCGGGCCGGCGGGGAAGCGCGACTCGAAGTCGCGCAGCAGCTTGAACTCGCCGGACAGCTCCACGATCGGCGCGGCCTCGCGCCCGGGCGCGAGCTGGACGGTCCAGTCATCGGCCAGCTCGTACGCGTCGGAGCGAACGACGAGCAGATGGCTAGTCGTCTTGACGGGCGCGAACCGCGCGCGTGGCACGTGCACGGCGGCGGCGCCGTCGAACACGCCGATCGCCGCACCCATCGCCGTCTCGAGCTGAATCACCTCGGGCGAGGACGGGTCGCTCGGGTCCACGGTCTTCCTGTTCACGATCATCGGAAGCCCGAGCACGCCGTCGCGCTCGTCGAGCGCCCGCTTCAGGGCGCGCAGGTTGACCCAGATGTTGTTCGCGTTGAAGAAGCGGTGCCGACCGATGTCCTCGAAGGCGTCCTGGTCCTCGTCCGGGACCTGGGCCGTCTCGCGGAGCACGAGGCCGCCGTCATCGCGGCGCCGTGCGAGGTGGCCCCCCTTCCGGTCCGCCTCGGTGCGGTCCACGACCTCGGACAGGAAGGGCAGCTCCTCGCGCGCGAACCAGCTCAGGATGCGCGGCTCCAGGACCGCGCCGAGGTTGTCCGAGTTCGAGAGGAACAGGTACTCGTAGCCCCGGTCGAGCAGCGTGTCGAGCGTCCCCGACGTGGCGAGCGAGGTGAACACGTCCCCGTGCCCGGGCGGCGCCCACTCGAGCGCATGGTCCCGCTCCCAGCTGACCGGCTCGAAGCCGTCCGCCAGCAGCTTCGGCACCTTGCCCTGGACGAAGTCGAGCGGCAGCCCGTCGAGCGCCAGCTCGGGGTAGCGCTCGAGCGCGGCGAGCGTGTCGTCGCGGGTGGCGAAGCTGTCCATCAAGAGCAGCGGGATCGGCGCGTCGTGGCGCTCGCGCAGGTGGAGCACCTGGCGCGCGATCACGTCGAGGAAGGTGTACCCGTCCTTCACCTCGACCAGCGACTTGGCCCTCGTCATTCCCATGCTCGTGCCGAGCCCGCCGTTCAGCTTCAGCACGACCACGCGCTCGAGGTCCGACTCGTCGGCGTCGGGTAGCGCGTCCACGCCCGGCACGTCCGTGAGCGGCTCGAGCTCGGCCTCCGGCAGCGTGCCCTGGTCGCCCTGGCGCAGCAGCTCCTCGTAGTGCGCGAAGGTGTCGATCGCGATCTCGGGCAGGCCCTCGCGCCGCATCTTCTCGGTCGCCTCGCTCACGGGCGGCATGCTAAGCGGCCAGGTATCGTCGGCGCCGTGATCGCGATCGTCACCGAGGACGACCTTCCCGATCTCCTCCCGCTCATGCGTGGCTACTGCGACTTCTACGAGGTCGCCCCGACCGACGACGCGCTGCTCGAGCTGGCGCGCGTGCTGATCGAGGACCCTGAGCGGCAGGGGCTCCAGCTCATCGCGCGCGACGACGAGGACGGGCGCGCGCTCGGGTTCGCCACGATCTTCTGGACCTGGTCCACGCTGAGCGCGGACCGCCTGGCGGTGATGAACGACCTGTTCGTGGCCAAGGACGCTCGCGGCGGCGGCGTGGCCGACGCCCTCATCGGAGCCTGCACCGAGCGCTGCCGCGAGCGCGGGGTTCCGGAGCTCGCCTGGCAGACCGCCAAGACCAACCTTCGAGCGCAGGCCGTCTACGAACGCGTCCGAGCGACTCGCGACGAGCGCTGGCTCGACTACTCGCTGGACGTGGCGCCGGGCGCCGCCACACCGGACTCGTAGGCGAGCACGACCGCCTGGACGCGGTCGCGCAGGCCGAGCTTCATCAGGACGCGCCACGTGGGTCTTGACCGTTGTCTCCGAGACCACGAGCTCGTCCGCCGGCGCGCTCCGCTGCACCGCGGCCCCGCCGAGAACTCATGGATCAGCCGCCTGGTGACCGACGGCGCCAGCTCCTCCACGCGCGCGATGCTCGGCGTGCCCGACAGTGCTTCCGCGACCGCCTCGAGCGGAGTGTCGCTTTCATGGGGAAGCGGCACTCTGCTTGCTGGTGGCCGGCGCTCGGGCAATTCGTCCCTTCCGGGCGTCTCCATCGCGCCACGCGCCGAGTGCCCCCGCGAGCGCCCGGAAGCTAGGGTCGAGCTGAATCCGAACAAGCACCAGCTCGATGGGCGTCTTCATCCGCTCTGGGTCCGGCGATTGCTCGGCAGAACCTCATGAAGGCCATCGTCCAAGTCAACTACGGCTCACCTGATCTCCTGCAGCTCAGGGACGTCGACAACCCCGTCGTCAAGGACGATGAGGTGCTGGTGCGCGTGCGCGCTGCGGCAGTCAATATCGGCGACTGGCATCTCCTCCAGGGGGTGCCCTACGTCATGCGCTTGGGGATCGGCCTCCGCAGGCCGAGGCGCGAGATCCCGGGACTCGACATCGCCGGGCAGGTCGAGGCGATCGGCAGGAACGTGAAGCAATTTCGGCCGGGCGATGAGGTGTTCGGCTGGTGCAAAGGCGCCTTCGCCGAGTACGCGCGCACTGTAGAGACCAACCTCCTACCGAAGCCGGCCAACCTCACGTTCGAGCAAGCGGCGGCGGTTGGAGACTCCGCGTTCACCGCCCTGAATGCCGTCCGCGATCAGGGGAAAGTTCAGCCGGGCCAGAGGGTGTTGATCAACGGCGCGTCGGGCGGAGTCGGGACGTTCGCCGTCCAGATCGCGAAGTCGTTCGGGGCGAATGTGACCGGCGTCTGCAGCACACGGAACGTCGACCTGGTCCGATCGATTGGCGCGGACCAGGTCATCGACTACACCAAGGAAGACTTCACCCAGACCGAGCAGCGCTACGACGTGATGCTCGACATGGTCGGGAGCCGTTCGCTATTGGACTGCAGGCGCGCGCTGACCCCGCGGGGCACCTACGTCCTGGTGGGCGTGTCGAAACTGGGTCGCTGGTTCGGGCTCAGTCGTCAAGCCAAGGCGCTCGCGCTTGCGCCGTTCCTCCGCCAGCGAATGCGCGTGTTCCTGGTGAGGCGCAACAGAGAGGACCTGGCTGTCTTGAAGGATCTGGTCGAAGCGGGAAAGGTCGTCCCGGTCATCGATCGGCTTTACACCTTGAGTGAGGTCCCCGATGCTCTCCGGCACCAGGGAGAAGGACACGCGCAAGGAAAGATCGTCATCGCCACGTGAGGCGCGACAGTCCTAGCAGGCTTCGACGTCGCTCCCGCATCCATGGGAGAGCGGCACTTTGCGATCCGCGACACGCCCGGCACCGCAAGCGAATGCGGTGGCTGACGCGCGCCTGCTGACGGTGGTCGAGGCGGCGGGCGGGTGAGAACGAGCCGCCAAAGCGCTCCCATCTAGCCCCCAGACCGCGTTACGGTTGAGCCGTGGCCGAACCGCCCGAGATTCAGTACGTCAACTGTGGCGGCCGGGATCTCGCGTATGAGGTGATCGGCTCCGGGACGGCCGGTTTCCTCGTGTACCTGGAGTGCGGCGCGCACTTGGACCTGATGTGGACCGACCCTGCGTGGCGCCAGCAGGCAGAGCGCTTCGGTGAACTGTGGCGCGCGGCGTTCTTTCAGATGCGCGGCATCGGACAGTCGGAGCCGGTTGAGCGCCTACCGACGCTCGAGGAGCAGGCGCAGGACATCGCCACCGTCATGGATGCGGTCGGGCTGGAGCGAGCGTGGGTTTACGGGTCGGGCGCGACGGCGCCTGGGGCGGTGGTGTTCGCGGCCACGCACCCGGACCGCGTTGACGGGCTGGTGCTGCTGGTTCCGTTCCTCTCTGCGCCCCTGGCCGACGACCCTGACCTGACCGGCTGGGAGCCGGGCGCGGCCCGTCGCTGGGCCGAGGCGTGGCTCGAGGCCGCCGACCGTTGGGGCACCGGCG
>CAWFWX010000011.1:0-573612 GCA_963819635.1 uncultured Thermoleophilaceae bacterium | reverse complement strand
TAGCGCCTATCCGCGGCGGACGGAGTACGCGGGCCAGGACCGCCTGGCGCTGCTCCTCGACGTCGGCGCGACCGTGCGCTGCGAGGCGGACGAGCTGGTGCAGTTCGCGCTCATGGGCACGCGTACGCGCGCCGCATCTCGAAGGTGGCGAACCCGCGCGTCGGGCTCCTCAACATGGGGAGCGAGCCGACGAAGGGCGGCGAGGTCCTGGTCGAGGCGCACCGCCGTCTCCACGAGCTGCCGCAGCTCAACTTCGTCGGCAACGTCGAGGGCAACGACCTCGTCGGCGGGCGGCCGACGTGATCGTCTGCGAGGGCCTCCTCGGCAACGTCGCGCTGAAGATGCATCGAGGGCGTCTCCGAGGTCGTCGACGACCTCGCCGCGCACGCGCGGCGAGCAGCAAGCTCGTGTGGCGGCTCGGCCTCCGGCTGCTGTCGCAGGGGATCGAGCGCCTGCAGGAGCTCACCGACTACACGCAGTACGGCGGCGCGCCGATCCTCGGCTTCGAGCAGCTCTTCATCAAGTGCCACGGCCGCTCGACCGCGCACGCGATCGCCAACGCGGTCAAGGTGGCGGCGAAGGCGGTGCGCGACCGCGTGCCGGCCGAGATCGCCGACGCGCTCTCGGACGTTCCGATGAGCCGCGCTCGCGCCGCCGACGCGGCGCCGCGCGGCCGCGCCGCCGCCGCTCGTCTGCCGCTGGGACCTCGACAAGACGTACCTGCGGAGCGAGTTCGAGACGCTCCGCCAGCTGCTGCGCACGGCGTTCGAGCGCGGCGAGGACAAGGTCGACGTGCCGGGCGTCGTCGAGCTGATCAAGGCGATTCGCGGAGGCCGCCGACCGCGCGGCAGCGGCGCTGCCGCACGCTACTTCGTCTCCGCGAGCCCGCCGCAGATCGGCAAGGCGATCCGCGAGAAGCTCGAGCTCGACGGCGTGCCCTACGACGGCATCGTCTTCAAGAACCAGCTGCAGCACCTCCGGCCGGGCAAGTTCCGGCAACCTGCGCGAGCACGTCGGCTTCAAGCTGGTCGAGCTGCTGCGCGGCCGGCTCGAGGAGTCGCCGGAGACGCGCGAGCTCCTCTTCGGCGACGACTGGGAGTCGGACTCCGCTCATCTACTCGCTCTACGCCGACGTCGTGGCGGGCCGGCTCGCGGGACGACCGCCTCGAGGCGCTCCTGCGCGCGCGTCGGCGGTCGATCCCGAGATCGCGCGCGAGGTCCTCGCGCTCGCCGCGCGCGCCGGCGGCGCGGACGCGGTCGAGCGCATCTTCATCAACCTCGAGCGCCGGACGCCGCCCGCGCGTCTTCCGCCTCTTCGGCGCCCGCGTCGTGCCGACGTTCAACTACTTCCAGACCGCGTGCGTGCTCGCCGCCGACGGGTACGCTCGACGCCGACGACGTCGCGCGCGTCGCGCGCGGCGCTCGACGAGCGCGGCGGGCTACACGCCGCGCCGGCTCGAGAACTCGCTCGACGACCTCGTGCGGCGCGGCCTCCTCGCGCTGCGCGACGCCGACGGGCTGCTGCGCGCCGCTCCGGCGCGGCCGGCGCTGCTGCCGGCGCCGCAGCGCGGCTCGGGCTGGCGGCGCGTGCTCGCGCGCCGTCGACGCGCCTGCGCGCGCGGCGCCGCGGGCCGATCGCCGCGCGTCGCCGCGCGCGACCGCCGTCGACTACGATGCGATCCTCGATCGGCTGCACGCGACGACGCCCGCCGAGGCGTCCGGAGGTCCCGCATGAGCGCGCCCGAGTTCGTCGTCGTCCTGGTGACCACCGCGAGCGCGGACGAGGGCGCGCGCATCGGCCGGGCGCTGGTCGAGGAGCGGCTCGCCGCGTGCGCCAACGTGGTCGGGCCGATCCGCTCGATCTACCGCTGGCAGGGCGCGGTCGAGGAGGCGGACGAGCACCTGCTCGTCGCTGAAGGCGCGCGCGGCGCGACGTCGCCGGCGCTCGAGGCGCGCGTGCGCGCGCTCCACTCCTACGACGTGCCGGAGGTGCTCGCGCTGCCGGTCACGGCGGGCTCGGCGCCGTATCTCGCCTGGCTCGCCGACGCGACGGAGCGCGACGGCTGACGGTGGCGGCTCGCCGCCGGTGCGCGAGACGTCGGCGGGCGGGCTCGTCTACCGCGGCGCGCGGCGACGTGCGACGTCCTGCCTCGGCGGGCGGCGCCGTCCGCGGCAGGGACGCCTCGTCTGGGGCCTGCCGAAGGGCCACGTCGAGCACGGCGAGACGCTCGGCGGAGACGGCGCTCCGCGAGGTGCGCGAGGAGACCGGCCTCGAGGCGGCGATCGAGCGCTCGCTCGGCGACGTCCGCTACGTCTTCACCAAGCGCCCCGGCAGCGGACGACGCCGTCCGCATCCGCAAGCGCGTGCGCTTCTATCCTGATGCGGCGCACCGGGCGGCCGCTTCGCGGATCGGGACGACGAGCTCGACGAGGTGCGCTGGGTCCCGCTGGCGGAGGCGACGAGCGTGCTCACGTTCGCGAACGAGCGCGCGGATCGCGCGGCGGGCGGTCGCGGTGCTCGGAGGCGGAGAGGTGCGCCGTACCGGCCCTCGCATCGCCGCGGCTGAGTCGCCGCCGGCTCTCGGCTACGATCCACACCCCGCGGCCCGCCCGAAGCCGGTCCGCTCCAGCACCGCGGCCGCGAGCGGCGCCGCGGCGACCGCGGGCGGCGCGATCACCGTCGAGCACGTGGCGCTCGCGCCGCGCGACGTGCGCATCGGGCAGGAGCGCACGAACGGCGTCGGCCCACTCGTCGGCATCGGCGGGCGTGTCCCACGTCGTCATCCAGACGAGGATCATCTCGTCGCCGCGGGCGAGCGCCCGCAGGCGGTCGCCGCCCCAGCCCTCCGCGACCGCGGCGGCGCGCTCGCGGAGCGAGCGTCGCGCTCGGCGATCACGCGGACGAAGATCTCGCCGAGCGTGTCCTCGAGCACCGGCGTCCAGCCGTCGCGGGCGAGCTCTCGGTGCCGCGCGAGCGTGATCGCGACCGGCGTGTCGCGCGTGTCGAAGTAGCGCGCGGGGTGGAGGATCTGCTCGGTCGACGTCGGGGGATCGTCGTGCAGCTTGTCCACCGCCGGACCAGCCGCCGTCGGCGAGCGCGCGGCCGACGAAGGTGGCGCCGCCCTGGTACTGCACCGTGAGCGTCGCGCAGCAACGCGGGCGGGACGTCGGGATAGCGCTTCGCCAGCTCGGCGGGCAGCTTCGTGCAGCTCGCGCTCGATGCGCGCGCACGGCGTTCGGATCGGGCCCGCCGCCCAGGATCTGTCCGAAGCCGGCGAGCGTGGCGTCGCCCTCGAGGAGGGCGCGGTGCGCGAGGCGACAGTCGCCCTGCGCGTTCGCGATCGGGTCCGGCTCCGTCGGCACGCCCCAGTACTGATCCTGCATGCGCGTGGACGAGCTCGTGCGCGACGAGCATCTCGCCCGCGAGATCGCGTCCGGAGAGGAAGCCGACCATGCGCAGCGTCACCGGGCGTCTCGATCGGGCGTGGTCGAGATGACGAGACGCTTCGCGCGCGGATCGTAGAACGCGGCGCCCTCGGCCTCGTACAGGCGCTCGATGCGTCGACCGCAGCGTGGTGCCCGGCGGCAGGAGCCCGAGCCGCGTGTACACGGCCTCGATGCGCTCGATGTCGCCGGGCGAGTAGCTCGGCGTCGATCTCGCGCGCGATCATGGTCGCGGAGCCCTTCCGCGTCGAGCACGACGGCGGGCACCGGCGCGCTGGAGCGCGCGGCCGCGGATCGCGGCGATGGATCGCTCGCACGGCCGCGAGCGCCGTCCTCGATCCACCTGGCCGTCGCGGACGAGGCGGCCGCGCATGCACCCGGCCGAGGAGCAGCGAGCGACGAGCGCCAGGAGCGCGACCGGTCTCACGGCCGCTCCTCGACGAGCGACGCCGGGTAGCCGAGGCGCGTCACGCGATCGGCGTGCGCGCGCGCCTCGTCCTCGCCGCGGAACGGGCCGAGCTGCACGCGATAGCGGCCGTCGCCGGGCACGGGCGCGACCGCCACCGGCGCGTCCGGGAAGCGACCGGCGAGCACCTCGCGCAGGTGAGCGGCGCGCGACGCGTCGCGCAGCAACGCGACCTCGACCGAGGTACACGCGCGCCGCGATCCGCCGGCCGCCGCGGCGGATGGCCGGCGCGGGCTGCGGCAGGCGCCGCGCGCGGCATCGCGGCGTGCCGGCGATCACCTCGATGCGCACCCGGCCGACGCCCGGCCGGATCAGGCCGATGACGCGCGCGCGCGGCGCACGACAGGTCGATGACGCGTCCGCCGACGAACGGGCCGCGGTCGTTGATCCGCACCTCGACGGTGCGGCCGTTGTCGAGGTTCGTCACCATGCACGCGCGTGCCGAACGGCAGCGAGCGGATGCGCCGCCGTGAGCGCGTCCTGATCGTAGATCTCGCCGCTGGCGGTGCGGCGTCCGTGGAAGCCGGGGCCGTACCAGGACGCGACGCCGACCTGGACGCCGTCCTCGATCGGCGGGCGGCGTCGGCGCGGACGCGGCGGAACAGCGCGCAGCCCGTCGCCGTGAGCGCGCCCGCGAGCGCGATCGCCGCCACGCGCCGCGCGGCGCCTCCCGCACCACCCATCGCGCGCGCATTATCGTGCGTCGGCGACGCGAGCGCAAGCTCGCGAGGTCGCAGGCATTTCGCCGATTTACTCGCCCCGGACACGCGTGCTAAGACCGACGACGCGCCGGCCGGGCGCGCCCTCGCATGTCCGGCCATTCCAAGTGGAGCACGATCAAGCACAAGAAGGCGCCGAAGGACGCCAAGCGCGGCAAGCTCTTCACCAAGCTCATCAAGGAGATCACCGTCGCGGCGCGCATGGGCGGCGGTGACATCAACGCCAACCCGCGGCTGCGCACCGCGGTGCTCGACGGCGCGCCAGAACAGCATGCCGACCGACAACATCGACCGCGCCATCAAGAAGGGCACCGGCGAGCTCGAGGGCGTCACCTACGAGGAGATCACCTACGAGGGCTACGGCCCGGGCGGCGTCGCGGTCCTGGTCCAGGCGCTCACCGACAACCGCAACCGCACCGTCGCCGAGATCCGCAACGTCTTCGACAAGCACGGCGGCAACCTCGGCGACGTCGGGCAGCGTCGCGTGGATGTTCACACAAGCGCGGGCTGCATCGCCGTCGAGCGTGCGGGCGTCGACGAGGACCAGGTGATGGAGGTCGCGCTCGAGGCCGGCGCCGACGACGTCGCGCGAGGCGGGCGACCTGCTCGAGGTGCTGACCGCGCCCGAGCGCTTCGAGACGGTGAAGGACGCGCTCGAGAAGGCGGGCGTCACGCTCGGCCTCGGCCGAGGTCACCATGATGCCGCCGTCGACACCGTCGCGATCACCGGCAAGCACGCCGAGCAGATGGTCCGCCTGCTCGAGGTGCTCGACGACCACGACGACGTGCAGAACGTGTCGTCGAACATGGACATCGCGGCGGAGGAGCTGGAGCGAGCTGTCGGCGTGACGCGTCGGAGCGGCGGCGGAGGGTGGAGGCGGGTGCGGGCGCTCGGGATCGACCCGGGCAGCCGGGTGACGGGCTGGGGCGTGGTCGAGACGCGCGGCGGCCGCGCTCGCGCACGTCGCGAGCGGGACGATCGCGCTCGGCGGCCGACGGCGCCGCTGGCCGCGCGGCTCGCGCGCCTGCACGCCGAGTGCCTGCGCGCTGCTCGACGACGCTGGGCGCCCGACGGTCGTCGTGCTCGAGCGCGCGTTCGTCGCGCGCAACGTGCAGAGCGCGTTCCGGCTCGGCGAGGCGCGCGGCGTGGTGCTCGCGGCGGTCGGCCGCCGGCGGGCGTCGCGCTGCACGAGTACGCGCCGGCCGACGGTGAAGCTCGCGGCGGTCGGGCACGGCACGCGCCGACAAGGACGCCGTCGGCGCGCGGCGTGACGCTGCGCGCTCGGCCTCGCCGGCGCGCCCGCCGCCGACGCGGCCGACGCGCTCGCGCTGGCGCTCTGCCACCTGCAGCAGGCGCCGCTCGCTCGCGCGCCGGCGCGCGGCCGACGCGGACGCGGCGCCGGGGCGACGGCGCGATGATCGCGCGCGCTCGCGCGGCACGCTCGTCGAGAAGACGCCCGGAGCGGCTCGTCGTCGACGTCGGCGGCGTCGGCTACGCCGTGCACGTGTCGCTGCAGACCTTCGCCGACCTGCCGCCGGCCGGCGCCGAGCGTGCGCCTCCTCGTCCACACCGAGGTGCGCGAGGACGCGATCGAGCTGTTCGGCTTCGCTCGCCGCGAGCGAGCGGGCGCTCTTCCACCTGCTGCGCAAGGTGAAGGGCCTCGGGCCGCGCACGTGCGCTCGCCGTCCTCTCCGGCATGCCGGCGCGCGGCGCTCGCGGCCGCGATCGCGGCCGGCGACGTGGCGCGGCTGCAGACGATCCCCGGCGTCGGCAAGAAGCTCGCCGAGCGCATCGTGGTCGAGTGCCGCGACGCGGCGCGGCGCTGCTCGCCGGCGGGCGCGGCGCCGCGCCGCGGCCGGCGCGGCGCGCGACGGCGTGCTCGGCGAGGCGGTGTCGGCGCTCGTCAACCTCGGCTACAGCGCGCCGGAGGCGGAGCGCGCGGTCGACGAGTGCGCGCACGACCGGCGGCGCCGCTCGAGGAGGTCATCCGGGCCGCGCTGCAGGGGCTCGGCGGGTGACGATGGCGCGCGTGCGCCGAGCCCGGTCGTGCCCGAGCCGCTCGACGACGACCTCGTCGTCGAGACGCCGCTCCGCCCGCGGACGCTCGACGAGTACGTCGGCCAGGAGTCAGGTGCGCGAGAACCTGCGCGTGCAGATCGAGGCGGCGCGCGCGCGCGGCGACGTGCTCGACCACGTCCTGCTCTACGGCCCGCCCGGCCTCGGCAAGACGTCGCTCGCGCACGTCATCGCGCACGAGCTCGGCGTCGGCATCCGCGGCACGTCGGGGCCGGTGCTCGAGCGGCCGGGCGACCTGGCGGCGCTGCTCACCAACCTCGAGCGCGGCCAGGTCTTCTTCATCGACGAGATCCACCGCCTGAACCACGTCGTCGAGGAGACGCTCTACCCGGCGATGGAGGACTTCCAGCTCGACCTCGTGGTCGGGCAGGGGCCGACGGCGCGCTCGATCAAGCTGCCGCTGCAGCCGTTCTGCCTGGTCGGCGCGACGACGCGCGCCGGGCTGCTCACCTCGCCGCTGCGCGACCGCTTCGGCGCGACGTTCCGGCTCGACTTCTACGCGCACGGCCGAGCTGCGAGCGCATCCTCGCGCCGCTCGGCGCGCATCCTCGGCGTCGCCGCTCGACGCCGGCGGGCGCGGACGAGATCGCGCGCCGCTCGCGCGGCACGCCGCGCATCGCGAACCGGCTGCTGCGCCGCGTGCGCGACTTCGCGCAGGTGCGCGCCGACGGCCGCATCACGCGCGCCGTCGCGCGCGACGCGCTCGCGCTGCTCGACGTCGACGAGGCGGGCTTCGACAAGATGGACCGCGCGCTGCTGCTCACGATCATCGACAAGTTCGACGGCGGCCCGGTCGGCCTCGACACGCTCGCGGCCGCGATCGGCGAGGAGCGCGACACGATCGAGGACGTCTACGAGCCGTTCCTCATCCAGGAGGGCTTCCTCGGCGCGGACGCCGAAGGGCCGGGTCGCGACGGCGCTCGCGTACGAGCACTTCGGCCGGCGCGCGGGCGTGCCGGCGCCGGCGCAGCAGAAGCTCCTCTGACCCCGCTCGCCGGCTCGGCGAGCGGGCCCACGCCTTGCCGCCACGGCCTCCGCTGACTACTCGTGCCCCATGCACGACCTGGGGCGCTTTCTCGTCGTCCTCGGCGCGGTCGCCGTGCTCGTCGGCGTGCTCCTCATGCTCGGCCCCCGCATCCCCTGGCTCGGTCGCCTTCCCGGCGACATCGTCATCAACCGCGGCCCCGTTACGCTGTATTTTCCGCTGATGACTTCGATCATCGTCAGCGTCGTGGTCACCCTCCTCCTCAACCTGCTCTGGCGACGCTAGCGGTTTTCCCAGCATTTCCGGCAGCTTGAGATGAATGGGGCGGCCTTTACTTGCTCCCGTTCAGCCCCTATCATCCCCGGGCTTCCATGCCCGGCCAGTCCGACTCATCGCCCGCGGGGGCGATAGCTCCCGAGGTGCGTCGGCGCCGCCGCGAAGGCTGGATAATCCTTGCCACCGCGTGTCGAAACCGGTCGGGTTCGTTCGACGCTCTGATAGAGCACGGAATGAACATCGATACGAAGGAGACACGCAATAGGGCAAGATCGTGGTGACCGAGTTCATCTCGCTCGACGGCGTGATCGAGGACCCGGGCGGGTCCGAGGACTACAAGTACGGCGGATGGGCGTTTGAGTTCGACCGCGGCGAGGACGGCAACCAGTTCAAGCTCGACGAGACGATGGGCTCTGTCGCCCTACTCCTCGGCCGCACTACCTACGAGGGCTTCGCCGACGCCTGGCCGTCGCGCGAAGGCGAGTTCGCCGACAAGTTCAACACGATGCCGAAGTACGTGGTCTCGTCGACGCTCGAGAACCCCGAGTGGACGAACACGACGGTGCTCGATGGCGACGTGGTACCCGAGAGCGTGAAGAAGCTCCGCGACGAGGTGGACGGCGACATCGTCGTCCACGGGGGCGCAGCTCGTCCAGGCGCTGATCGAGAACGAGCTCGTCGACGAGCTCCGGCTCATCGTCTCCCCCGTCGTCCTGGGAAGCGGCAAGCGCCTGTTCGGCGAGACCGGCGACAAGCGGGCGGTGAAGCTCACCGAGTCGAAGACCGTGGGCGACGGCGTGACGATCCAGATCTACGAGGCCGCGTGATCGTCGTTGCGGGATCGCTCCGCGTGGACGCCGAGGCCCGAGACGGCTGCCTGGACTTCGCACTGTCGCCCGACCTGCTGGAGCCGGATCGGATCAACGTCTTCGAGCGCTGGGAGTCGGCGTCTGCGCTCGAAGCCTTCCGCGGCTCCGGCCCACCGGGAGACCAGCTCGCCGAGCTTCGCGAGATCCGCGTCACTGAGTACGAGGTCAGAAAGGCAGACCAGTAATGGGAGAGATACACGTACACGAGTTCATGAGCCTCGACGGGGTGATCGACGCGCCCACGTGGACGTTCGACTACGGCTTCGATCCAAAGATGGGCGAGGCCATCGGCGCGGTCGCCGAGCGCTCCGGCGGGATCCTGCTCGGTCGCACGACATACGAGATGTTCGAGCCGGCGTGGTCCACGCGCACGGTGGAGGACGATCCCGGCGCTCCGTTCTTCAACGACACCACCAAGCACGTGGTGTCCGGGACGCTCACGGAGGCGACGTGGAGGAACTCGGAGATCCTCCGGGCCCTACGACCCCGAGACGATCCGGCGCCTCAAGGGCGAGGTGGACGGCGACCTCTACGTGAGCGGCAGCGAGATGCTGGTCCGGGCGATGCTGGAGGACGGCCTCGTCGACGGGCTGCACCTGTTCGTGTTCCCGCTCACCCGCAGTGCCGGCCCGCGGCTGTTCCCGGAGGACGCGTCGCCGCGCAAGTTCTCGCTCGCCAGGACCGAGGCGTCGACGGCGTGGTCTACGTGGCCTACAGGCCGGAGGCGGCCTGAGCGGTTGGGCGCGCCCGCGGGCGCTCGAGAGCGAACTCTTCGATCGCCTCGGCCAGCTCGTCGGGCGCGTCCGACATCGGCGTGTGTGTCCGATTCCCCGGGATGTAGCGGAGCTCCGCGCCGGGGATCAGCCGCTCGAAGCGGCGGCCCTGGCGCGGGATCAGGATGAAGTCGAGCGTCCCCCACAGGAGCAGGACCGGGGTCTCGACGTCGTGAGGCCGCGCGGCTGGGCGTGGAAGACGTGCGGGAGCGTGGCGTCGAAGCCCGGACAGCTGCAGAACAGCTCGGTTTCCTCGGCGAGGTCGTCAGGGTCCTTCTTCCACGCGCGTGCGTATGAAGGGCCCGCGGCGAGCACACGTCCGACAGGGTTCCGCGTGAGAGCCCGCGGCGGCGGCGCGGTCCGGCCCGCCCAGCGCATGCCGCGGAGGATGTTCCGCGCCCCAGCCCTTTTCGCGCGCGTGCTGAAGTCCCGCGGGCATCGCAATGACCGTCTCCGCCCGCCCGCGGCGCGCCAGCTTGAGCGCGACCCACCCGCCGAGCGAGTTCCCCGCGATGTGAGCCCTGTCGAAGCCCGCGCGCGCCATCTCGTCCTCGACGGCGTCCGCAAGCGCCTCCGGTGTCGAGTCGACGTGGGGCGGGAACGGCTCCGAGCGGCCGAATCCGGGCATGTCGACCGAGCGCGTCGAAGCGCTCCTCAAGGAGCGGCAGCATCGGCCTCCAGCCCCTCCAGGTGTGCCCGATGCCGTGGATGAGGAGGAGCGGCTCCCCCGACCCGCCACGATGGTGATCGAGTCCCATCAGCGGAGACTATGCCGCTGCTACCATCCCGCGCCGCATGCCCAGCATCAATCAGCTCGTTCGCAAGGGCCGTACCAAGCCCCGCAAGAAGGTCTCAACCCCCGGTCTCAAGTCGGGTCAGGGCCGCAAGAAGCGCATCGCGGCCCCGCAGCGGCGCGGCGTTTGCACGCGCGTGTATACGGTCACGCCGAAGAAGCCGAATTCCGCGCTGCGCAAGGTGGCGCGCGTGCGGCTCACGAACGGGATGGAGGTCACGTCCTACATCCCCGGTGAGGGCCACAACCTCCAGGAGCACTCGGTCGTGCTCGTGCGAGGCGGGCGAGTGAAGGACCTCCCTGGCGTGCGCTACAAGGTCGTGCGCGGGACGCTCGACGCTGCCGGCGTGTCCGAGCGAAAGAAGGCGCGCTCGCAGTACGGGGCGAAGGCCCGGTAATGCCGCGCCGCGCCTCTCCAGGAGTTCGCCCGGTAGAGCCCGACCCGATGTACGGGTCGAAGCTCGTCCAGCAGGTGATCAACAAGGTGATGGTGGACGGCAAGAAGTCCACCGCCGAGAAGATCGTCTACGACGCGCTCGACATCCTCGCCCGCCCGGACGAGCCAGGACCCGGTCCCGGCGCTCGAGGAGTCCATCAAGCAGATCACCCCGGTGCTCGAGGTCCGCTCCCGCCGCGTGGGCGGCGCGACCTACCAGGTGCCCGTCGAGGTGCCGCAGCGCCGCGCTCGCACGCTTGCGGTGCGCTGGCTGATCGAGTTCGCCCGCGCTCGCCGCGAGAAGTCGATGTCCGAGCGCCTGGCCGGCGAGCTGGTGGACGCCCAGTCGCAGCAGGGCGGCGCCTACAAGCGGAAGGACGACATCTTCCGCATGGCGAAGGCGAACCAGGCCTTCGCGCACTACCGCTGGTAGTTCGGCGCAGGCTCAGAGTCGGCGAACGACGGCATTGAGGGCCGGGTTCAGGCGACCGTGTCGACCTTATTCATCCATTTCATGAATAAGGTCGACACCGTGCCGATCTACGAGTTCGAATGCGCGAAGTGCGGGGCCAGGTTCGAGGAACTCGTGAACGCCGGAGCCACAGCGCCCTGTCCTCAGTGCAAGTCGTCCGAGGTAGAGCGGCGCGGCTACCCGCAGATCGGCGAGCCCCGCGTTCCCGTCGGCCTCTTCGGCAAGGCCGCCGCGGAGTCGAACGCGCGCCGCAAGGAGCGCGAGGCCAAGCGCCAGGAGGGTTTCCGCGAGGACCGCAAGCGCCGCGGCAGCTAGGGCAGCGGCGGTGAGGGCAACGGGTCGGCGACCGGGTCCTCGATCGGCTCCGACAGCGGCTTGAAGCGGTCCAGGGCCAGCCCGTCGAGGAAGCGGTAGTAGCCCATCCGCTCGGTCCCCTCCTCGGAGATCAGGCCGGAGTCCCAGCGCGTGTTGCCGTCGTAGCGCCAGTTGTAGAGGTAGAGCCGAGTGATGCGCGGGAACGCGTCCGCCAGGTGGAAGACATGGCGGATGACGCGCGCGGCGCGCCCCTCGTTGTACTTGAAGCGCCGGTGCCGCACGATCCCACCGGTCTCGGTGATCCAGACCTCGGCGTTCCGGACCCGCCGCAGGAACAGGCGGGTCGCCTTTGTCCTCAGGCGCGTCACGTCCGGGTAGTTGTGAAGGCCGAAGATGAGCCGGCCGCGGCCGGCGCGCTCGCGGAAGGCGCGGATCCAGCGCCACATCCGCCAGTTGGACGTGACGAGCAGCTCCACCGCGACCACCGTGCAATCGGGGCACTGCCGCTTCAGCGCGCGGTAGAAGACGGCGGTCCGGCGCGGGTGCCTGCCGGTCGGCTGAACGCTCCCCAGGTTCGCCTCGTTCCAGGTCGAGAACTCGCGGACCCAGGGGTAGCGCGCCCGGAACTCGGCCACGCGGGTGGCGTACTCGCGCACCGACGGCAGCCGGAACTGGTCCTTCTTCGACATCGCGTGGCCGAACGAGACGAGCGGCTCGATCCCGTCCCGGCGCGCCCGGGCGAGCCACACGTCGGCCGAGTGGAGGGGCCAGCCACCTGCCTTGACCAGGTCATACGGGACGAGCAGGCGCGCATGCCGGATCCCGGTCGCGTGGAAGCGGGCATCCTCGAACATGTCGGGGCTCTGCTCACCCATCCCGACGATCGTGTACGCCGGCGTCTGCGCGGATGCGGCAGAGGCCGTGACGGCGGTCACGGCGAGAGCGATCGAGAGTGCTTTCCGCATCAGTCGTCGGGACGTATAACCCGCAACAGCCCGGCTAATACCGCAAGCAGCCCGCCGATCAGCTCGAACCACAGCCCGGCCCCGGCCGAGGCGGACGCCTCGGCGTAGTCGCGGCCGATCAGCCCGGTGTCGTCGCTCGCGGGCAGGTCGCTCAGCAGCGTGATCCCCAGCACCACCACGCCGATCGCGATGAGCGCGATCGCGGCGGGGCGCGAGCGGCCGAACGCCGCTCCGGATCCCATCGCAAAGGTCAGCAGCCCGAGCAGGAGCAGGGCCACCGAGCTCCGCTCGAATCCGGTCTGCGAGCAGTCGTCCGCGAGGGCGGGGTTCGAGTCATAGATCACCTCGCAGCTGGTGTTCTTCAGGTCCACCGATACGACCGTCGTCACCTCGGTCAGGAGCATGAGCGCGCCGGCCACAAAAGCCACGCCCGCCACCGCGATTGCAAAGGGGGAAATCCCCGTTGGGAGCGCGAAACGCCTGCTACCATCGTTCGTCGCTCGGTGAGCGGTCCCCCGCCGCTCGCTGCCCGGCTCAGCCACGTCGGGACGGGCGGTCGCTCACGTCGATGGAGTCCTCTACGACATAGAACTCATCCGGGCAAGCGCCGCACGTAGCACCGGGCCCGGATTGGGCCTTTTTTCTGCTCGGAAACGGACTTGGACAACTGAGGGTCATGCCACGCACAGTCACACTCGATAAGACGCGCAACATCGGGATCATGGCGCACATCGACGCCGGTAAGACGACGACGACTGAGCGCATCCTGTTTTACACCGGCCGCACCCACAAGATGGGCGAGGTCCACGAGGGCGCTGCCGTCATGGACTGGATGGAGCAGGAGCAGGAGCGCGGCATCACCATCACCTCCGCCGCGACCACCACCTTCTGGCGCGACCACCGCATCAACATCATCGACACCCCCGGCCACGTGGACTTCACGGTCGAGGTCGAGCGCTCGCTGCGCGTCCTCGACGGCGCCGTGGCCGTGTTCGACTCGGTCGCCGGCGTCGAGCCGCAGTCCGAGACCGTCTGGCGTCAGGCCGACAAGTACCGCGTGCCGCGCATCGCCTTCATCAACAAGATGGACCGCATCGGCGCCAACTTCGAGGGGTCGGTCCAGACCATGGTCGACCGCCTCGGCGCGCATCCGGTCCCGGTACAGCTGCCGATCGGTGCGGAGGCCGAGTTCACGGGCGTGATCGACCTCGTGAACATGAAGGCGATCGTCTACAAGGACGACCTCGGCCAGGAGTGGGAGGTCACGGACATCCCGGAGAACCTCGCCGACGCCGCGCACCAGGCGCGCACCGAGCTGATCGAGGCCGTCGCCGAGTACGACGAGAAGCTCATGGAGGACTACCTCGAGGAGAAGCCGATCGAGCCCGACCGGCTCATCGAGGACATCCGCAAGGCGACGCTCGACATCTCCATGACCCCGGTGCTCTGCGGCTCCGCCTTCAAGAACAAGGGCGTGCAGCCGCTGCTCGACGCCGTCATCGACTACCTGCCGAGCCCGCTCGACGTGCCGCCGGTCGACGCCGTCGACCCCGACGAGCACCCGGTCACGCGCAACGCCTCGGACGACGAGCCCTTCGCCGCGCTCGCCTTCAAGGTCATGGCCGACCCGTACGTCGGGAAGCTCACCTACTTCCGCGTGTACTCAGGCAAGCTCCAGTCCGGCGGGCGCGTGCTCAACTCGGTCACCGGCCGCACCGAGCGCGTCGGGCGCATCCTGATGATGCACGCGAACAGCCGCGAGGAGGTCGACGAGGTGTACGCGGGCGACATCGCCGCCGGCGTCGGCATCAAGCAGACCTCGACCGGTGACACGCTCGCCGCCCCGGACGCCCCCGTCGTGCTCGAGGCGATCACCTTCGACGATCCGGTCGTGCACCTCTCGATCGAGCCGAAGACGAAGGTCGACCAGGAGAAGCTGTCCGTGGCGCTCCAGCGCCTCGGCGAGGAGGACCCGACCTTCCAGGTGCGCTCCGATGAGGAGACCGGCCAGACCGTGATCTCCGGCATGGGCGAGCTGCACCTCGAGGTGATCGTGGATCGCCTGAAGCGCGAGTTCAAGGTCGAGGCCGCCGTCGGCCGCCCGCAGGTGGCCTACCGCGAGACGATCCGCAACCACGTCCAGAAGGTGGAGGGCAAGTTCATCCGCCAGACCGGCGGCTCGGGTCAGTACGGCGTGGTCTACATCGACCTCGAGCCGGCGCCGGGCGAGGGCTTCGACTTCATCAACAAGATCAAGGGTGGCTCGGTGCCGTCCGAGTTCATCCCCGCTGTCGAGAAGGGGATCGAGGAGGCGCTCGAGTCGGGCGTCAAGGCCGGTTACCCGATGGTGGACGTCCGGGCGACGCTCACCGACGGCAAGTACCACGACACGGACTCGTCGGAGATCGCCTTCAAGATCGCCGGCTCGCTGGCGCTCAAGGAAGCCGCCAAGCGCGCCAAGCCGGTGCTGCTCGAGCCCGTGATGGCGGTCGAGGTGGTCACGCCTCAGGACTTCATCGGCGATGTGATCGGCGACCTCTCACGCCGTCGCGGCCACGTCGCGGGCCAGGAGCCGCGCGGAAACGCCGTCGCGGTGAAGGCGAGCGTGCCGCTTGCCGCTATGTTCGGGTACGCCACCGACCTGCGTTCCTCCACGCAGGGCCGGGCCACGTACACGATGCAGTTCGACCGGTACGAGGAAGTGCCGGGCAGCATCGCGGAGGAGATCGTGGAGACCCGTACCGGCGAGCCGGTCGGGGCCAGTGCTTAAGGAGTATGTTTCGCAAGTTCGGGCGCGAGCCCGCAAGGCTTTTTAGAAAGGGGTAGTTCGGAGTGGCGAAGGAGAAGTTCGAGCGCAACAAGCCGCACGTCAACGTCGGCACGATCGGTCACATCGACCATGGCAAGACGACGCTGACCGCGGCAATCACAAAGGTGCTGTCCGAGAAGTACGGCGGCCAGGCGCGCAGCTTCGAGGAGATCGACAACGCTCCCGAGGAGAAGGAGCGCGGTATCACGATCGCCACCTCGCACGTGGAGTACGAGACGGAGAACCGTCACTACGCCCACGTGGACTGCCCGGGGCACGCCGACTACATCAAGAACATGATCACGGGCGCCGCCCAGATGGACGGGGCGATCCTCGTGGTATCGGCGGCCGACGGCCCCATGCCGCAGACCCGTGAGCACATCCTCCTGGCTCGCCAGGTGAACGTGCCGTACGTGATCGTGTTCATGAACAAGGTCGACATGGTCGACGACGACGAGCTCCTCGAGCTCGTCGAGGTCGAGGTCCGGGATCTGCTCTCCGAGTACGACTTCCCGGGCGATGACGTCCCCGTGATCCAGGGCTCGGCGCTGAAGGCGCTCGAGGGCGACCAGGAGCACGTCGACAAGATCGTCGAGCTGGCGGCCGCGCTGGACTCGTACATCCCGGAGCCCGAGCGTCCGCTCGACCGCCCGTTCCTGATGCCGGTCGAGGACGTCTTCTCGATCACCGGCCGCGGCACGGTCGCGACAGGCCGCATCGAGCAGGGCATCGTCAAGACGGGTGAGACGGTCGAGATCGTGGGCATCCACGAGCAGGTCAACTCGACCGTCGTGACCGGCGTCGAGATGTTCCGCAAGATCCTCGACGAGGGTCAGGCCGGCGACAACGTCGGCTGCCTCCTGCGAGGCGTCGGCCGCGAGGAGATCGAGCGCGGGCAGGTGCTCTGCAAGCCGGGCTCGATCACGCCGCACACGAAGTTCAAGGCCCAGGTGTACTGCCTGAAGAAGGAGGAGGGTGGCCGTCACACCCCGTTCTTCAATGGCTACCGGCCGCAGTTCTACTTCCGCACGACCGACGTGACCGGGGTGGCGAACCTCCCCGAGGGCACCGAGATGGTCATGCCGGGCGACAACGTTGAGATGACGGTGGAGATGATTCAGCCCATCGCCATGGACGAGGGTCTCCGCTTCGCCATCCGCGAGGGCGGGCGCACCGTCGGCTCGGGGGTGGTGACCGAGGTCGTCGAGTAGCACTCGCGACACAGGTTTCTAGGGGGCGGGCGGCACGGTCTGAGCCCGCCCCCGAAGTCTGTTCAGGGAACGCATGGCAACACTTACGCAGAACAAGATCCGTATCCGGCTCAAGGCCTACGACCACTCGGCGATAGAGACGGCCGCCAAGGAGATCGTCGAGACGGCCACCCGCACCGGAGCCTCGGTGTCGGGGCCCGTGCCCCTGCCCACCGAGAAGAACGTCTACTGCGTGATCCGCTCGCCGTTCAAGGACAAGGACTCGCGCGAGCACTTCGAGATCCGCACGCACAAGCGGCTGATCGACATCCTGCAGCCCACGCCGAAGACGGTGGACTCGCTGCAGCGCCTCGATCACTTGCCGGCGGGCGTCGATATCCAGATTCAGCTCATCTGACGCCATGGCCGGGCTGCTTGGAAGAAAACTCGGCATGACCCAGGTCTTCGACCCGAACGACGGCCGCGTGGAGCGCGTGACCGTCATCGAGGCGGGGCCCTGCTTCGTGACCGGGATCCGGCGCGCAGAGCGCGACGGCTACGACGCCGTGCAGGTGGCGTTCGGCGAGGTGCGCGAGAAGTCCCTCACCAAGCCGAAGCTCGGCCACCTGAAGAAGGCCGGCGTCGGCAACCTGAAGCACCTGGCCGAGTTCCACGGCGAGCCGGGCGAGCTCGAGGTGGGCGCCGAGCTGAGCGTCGGCTCCGTGTTCGAGAAGGGCCAGACCGTGAAGGTCTCCGGCACCTCTAAGGGCAAGGGCTTCGCGGGCACGATCAAGCGCCACAACTTCGCCTCGGGCCCCAAGTCGCACGGCTCGCACAACGTGCGCGCCCCGGGCTCGATCGGCGCCTCAGCCGATCCCGCGCGCGTGTTCAAGGGCATCCGCGGCCCCGGCCAGATGGGGAACAAGCGCGCGACCCAGCGCGGGCTCGAGGTCGTGGACATCCGCGACAACCTGCTGCTCGTACGAGGGTCCGTCCCGGGCCCCAAGGGCGGCGTGGTCGAGATCAGGAGCGACACGTAATGCCCGCCTCCGCCAAGTACATCGGCGGCGGGAGCGGCACGCTCTCGCTCGACGAGGCCGTGTTCGGCGAGCGCTTCCACGGGCCGCTCGTACACGAGGCTGTGCGCGCCGAGCTGGCAGCCCGGCGTCGCGGCACCGCTTCCACCCAGACCCGCGGCGAGGTCAGCATGACGGGCGCGAAGGCGTGGCGCCAGAAGGGCACCGGCCGGGCGCGCGTGGGCGCGCTCTCGTCGCCGACCCGGACCGGCGGCGGCGTGGCCTTCGGGCCGAAGCCGCGCAGCTACACCGTCAAGGTGAACCGCAAGGCGCGCCGGCGCGCGCTGCGCGCCGCGCTGTCCGTGCACGCCGAGCGCGGCTCGATCGCCGCCATCGACCCGGGCAAGTTCGACACGCCATCGACGAAAGACGCCGCGGCCGCGATCGCGTCGTTCGACGGCGACGGCAGCGTGCTGCTCGTGCTCACCGACGGCGAGGAGAGCTGCGTCAAGTCATTCCGAAACCTGCGCGAAGTGAGCGTCATGCACGCCGACGACGTCGGTGTGGCGGACGTGATCGGTCACGCGCGGCTCGTGCTCTCTGAGGCGGCGCTCGCGCACCTCACCGAGAAGGCGGCGTCCAAGTGAACTCGCGCCAGGTGATAGTCCGGCCGGTCATCTCCGAGAAGAGCTACGCCCTGCTCGCGGCCAACAAGTACACGTTCCGCGTGCACGAGCGAGCCAACAAGACGCAGGTCCGCAAGGCCGTCGAGGAGATCTTCGGCGTGCGCGTGGACGGTGTCCGCACGGCATGGGTGAAGCCCAAGCCGAAGCGGCGCGGCGTCTCCACCGGAACCCGTCGCCGGTGGAAGAAGGCGATCGTGACCCTCCATCCCGAGGATTCGATCGAGCTGTTCGAGGGTCAGGGGATCGAGTAGTGGCAATCAAGAAGTACAAGCCCACCTCACCGGGACGCCGCTTCGCGACGTACCTCCAGCACGAGGCCGTAACGAAGTCGGAGCCCGAGAAGTCCCTCACCGAGGGCCTCAGGAAGTCCGGCGGGCGCAACGCGCACGGACGCGTGACGTCGCGCCATCGCGGCGGCGGCGCCAGGCGCCGCTACCGCAAGATCGACTTCAAGCGGCGCAAGGACGGGATTCCGGCGAAGGTCGCCGCGATCGAGTACGACCCGAACCGCTCGGCGCACATCGCGCTGCTGCACTACGCGGACGGCGAGAAGCGCTACATCCTGGCGCCCGGCCGGATCAACGTCGGCGACACGGTCTCGTCCGGCGCGGACGCGGACATCGCGCCCGGCTGCTGCCTGCCGCTCGCGAACATCCCCACCGGTACGACGGTCCACAACGTCGAGATGAGGCCCGGCCGCGGCGGCCAGCTCGGCCGCTCAGCAGGCACGGCGATCCAGCTCGTCGCGAAAGAGGGCCGCTACGCGACGCTGCGGCTGCCCTCCGGCGAGATGCGGATGGTGCTGGTGGAGTGCCGCGCCTCGATCGGCGCGCTCGGCAACGCCGAGCACGAGCTCGTGGAGCTCGGCAAGGCCGGCCGCTCGCGCCATCGCGGCAAGCGCCCGCAGACGCGCGGGGTCGCCATGAACCCGGTGGACCACCCGCACGGCGGCGGCGAGGCGCACAAGACCCCGGGCGGCCACCCGCGCACCCCGTGGGGCGTGCCGACGCTGGGTTACCGCACACGCAAGAAGAGGAAGACGTCCGACCGCTACATCGTGCGCGGCCGCCGTCGAGGCAAGAAGGGACGCCGATAGATGTCGCGCTCATCGAAGAAGGGACCGTGGGTCCAGGACCGCCTTATCACGCGGATCGAGCAGATGAACGAGTCGGGCAGCAAGACCATGGTGAAGACCTGGTCGCGCACCTCGACGATCTTCCCCGAGATGGTCGGGCACACGATCGCCGTGCACGACGGGCGCAAGCACGTGCCCGTGTTCATCTCCGAGTCGATGGTCGGGCACAAGCTCGGCGAGTTCGCTCCCACCCGCATCTTCCGCGGCCACGCCGGCAGCGACAAGGTGAGGATGCGGTGACGCCGGACAAGCAGAGTCCGCCGCCTGAGGGCGGCTGGGAGTCGCTGAAGGTCGACGAGCTGAAGGACGAGCTCGAGGCCCGCGGGCTCCCGAAGAGCGGCACGAAGGCCGAGCTGATCGCGCGCCTGGCGGACGACGACGTCGCGCAGGCGGGGTCAGCCCCTGCGCCGGCGGCTGAGAAGGAGGCCGCCGAGGAGGCCGCACCCGAGGCCGAGGCTGGCGAGGAGGCTCCGGACGCGGAAGCCCCAGAGGAGCCTGCGGCCGATGAGGAGGCCGCTGAGGAGGAGCCGGAGGCGAAGAAGCCGCGCCGCCGTCGCGGCTCCGCCGAGACCTCGACGGGTACCGAGCGCCGTCAGCGTGCTCCCCGTCCCGAGGGCGACCTGATCGTGCGAGCGCGCGCCAAGTACGTGCGTACCGCTCCGCGCAAGGCGCGGCTCGTGATGGACCACATTCGCGGCAAGCGCGTCGAGCAGGCGCAGGCGATCCTCGCGTTCGCTCCTCGCGCCGTCTCCGGCGACATCCTCAAGCTGCTCAACTCCGCCGTCGCCAACGCGGAGTCGGCCTACGAGCTCGGCGCCGACGAGCTCACCATCCGGCGCGCCTACGTGGACGAGGGGCCGACGATCAAGCGCTTCAGGCCGCGGGCCCTGGGTCGCGCCACCAAGATCAACAAGCGCACCAGCCACATGACCATCGAATTGACCACCGAAGGGAACGGGAGGTAGCCCATGGGCCAGAAGGTCCATCCCGAGTCGCTACGGGTCGGCTACATCCACGACTGGAAGTCGACCTGGTTCAACGAGCGTGACTTCTCCGACTATCTGTTGGAGGACATCCACATCCGCGAGCACATCGAGAACAAGCTCGCGCACGCGGGCCTGTCGACGATCACCATCAAGAAGAACAAGAACGAGGTCGAGGTCAACATCCACACGGCCCGGCCCGGCATCGTGATCGGCAAGTCCGGCAGCGAGGTGGACGCTCTCCGCAAGGAGCTCCACAAGATGACGAACAAGGCCGTGAAGGTGAACATCCTCGAGATCAAGCGCCCGGAGCTGGACGCGCGGCTCGTGGCGCAGTCGATCGCCGAGCAGCTCCAGAACCGCGTGGCCTTCCGGCGCGCGATGAAGCGCGCACTCACGAGCGCGATGCGCTCGGGCGCCAAGGGCGTGAAGATCCAGGTCTCAGGCCGCCTCGGCGGCGCCGAGATGGCCCGCACCGAGGGCTACTCGGACGGCCGCGTGCCGCTCCACACGCTGCGCGCGGACATCGACTACGGCTTCTACGAGGCCCGCACCACCTTCGGCCGCATCGGCGTGAAGGTGTGGATCAACAAGGGCGAGATCATGCCCAAGGGCTTCGCGCAGGACCTCACGGAGCTCGAGGCGCCGCAGACGGTCGGACCGGGCGGCGGCCGCGGCCGCGGTCCCGGGGGACCCGGCGGACGCGGGCCGGGCGGCCCCGGCGGTCGCGGCGGTGGGCGTGGACCGGGCGGTCCCGGCGGTCCCGGTGGCCGCGGCGGTGGCGGCGGTGGACGTGGTGGCGGCCGCGGCGGCCGCGGCGAGTCACAGCCGCTCCCGAGGGAGAGGCTCTGATGCTGCAGCCGAAGCGAGTCAAGTGGCGCAAGGAGCATCGCGGCCGCAGGCGCGGCTACGCCAAGGGCGGAACGACCCTGGAGTTCGGCGACTACGGGCTGAAGGCGCTCGACCGCGGCTGGGTGACCAACCGCCAGATCGAGGCCGCCCGTATTGCGATGACCCGCAAGATCAAGCGTGGCGGGAAGGTGTGGATCAACATCTTCCCCGACAAGCCGTACACGAAGAAGCCGGCCGAGACCCGCATGGGGTCGGGCAAGGGCACGCCCGAGGGTTGGGTCGCCGTCGTGAAGCCCGGGCGTGTGATGTTCGAGCTGTCCGGCGTGCCGGAGCCGCTGGCGCGCGAGGCGATGCGCCTCGCCGGCCACAAGCTGCCCCTGAAGACGAAGTTCATCATGCGTGAAGGCGCTGGTCAGGGATGAAGGCTGTCGAGGTGCATAACCTGGAGGATCCGCAGCTCGTGGAGTTCGCGGACAACGCGCGCCAGGAGGTGTTCAACCTTCGCTTCCAGCACGCGACGGGCCAGCTCGAGAACACCGCGCGGATGAGACAGGCGAAGAGAGACCTCGCGCGCGCGCTGACCGTGGCGCAGCAGCGCGGAATCGACGTGGAGACCGAAATCTCCAGGAACAGAAAACAGAATGCTTGAGACAGACGAAAACGTGAACGAGGAGACACCGGAGGGCGACGCCGTGGACGAGGCAGCCGCGGAGCCGGCTGCGGAGTCATCCGATCCCCCGGCCGACGACGCCGTCGGCGAGGCCCCCGAACAGGTGGCCGAGGAAGTAGTGGCCCCGGAGGAGCCGGCCGAGGAGCCGACGGCCGACGAGGTCGCGGAGGCCCCTGCCGAGGAGCCCGCGGCCGAGGAGGCTCCGGCCGAGGAGCCGGCGGCTGAGGAGGAGGCTCCCGCCGAGGAGCCCGCGGCCGAAGAGGCTCCGGCTGAGGATGCTCCGGCTGAGGAGCCCGCTGCCGAAGAGGCTCCGGCTGAGGATGCTCCGGCTGAGGAGCCCACGGCTGAAGAGCCTCCCGCCGAGGAGCCCGCAACGGAGGAGCCGGCAGCCGAGGAGCCCGCGGCCGAGGAGGAGGCTCCCGCCGAGGAGCCCGCTGAGGAGGCTCCCGCCGAGGAGGCGGCGCCCGCGGCTGCTGCCGCGCCCGCGGCCGCCGAGCCGGCTGAGCCGGAGGAGCGGCTGTCGCCCAAGGAGCTTCGGAGGCGCAAGCGGTCCTCGCACACCGGTGAGACGCGGCCGTCGCGCTCGCCCGAGGAGCGCGCTCAGGAGCGCGCGGAGCGGCGGCAGACCAAGGCGCGGCAGCGTCGGGCATATCGCGTGAAGCAGCGCCAGAAGCGCGCGGGCGAGTCGCACGACGAGACGCCGCAGGCCGCGGTCGTGGCCCGCTCCCAGGGCACGCTCAAGGTGCGCCAGGGCATCGTGGTCTCCGACAAGGCCGACAAGACCATCACGGTCCGGATCGACACAGCCCGCCAGCACCGGATGTACAAGAAGATCGTGCGCACCTCGTCGATGCTGCACGCCCACGACGAGCAGAACGAGGCGCACATCGGCGACACCGTGCGCCTCATCGAGAGCCGTCCGCTCAGCCGCACGAAGCGCTGGCGCCTGGTCGAAGTGCTGGAGAGGGCCCGATAGATGATCCAGCAGGAGTCCCGGCTCAAGGTGGCGGACAACACGGGCGCTCGCGAGGTGCTCTGCATCCGCGTGCGCGGAGGCAGCCACCGCCGCTATGCGGGCGTCGGCGACATCATCGTCTGCACCGTCAAGCAGGCGATCCCGCACGGGTCGGTCAAGAAGGGCGAGGTCGTGACCGCCGTGGTCGTGCGCACGAAGAAGGAGTTCGGGCGTGACGACGGCACCTACATCGCGTTCGATGAGAACGCCGCCGTGCTGATCGACGACGGCAACAACCCGCGCGGCACCCGTATCTTCGGCCCCGTCGCGCGCGAGCTGCGCGACCGCAACTTCATGAAGATCGTCTCGCTCGCCCCGGAGGTGCTCTGACCATGGCGCTCAGGATCCGCCGCGACGACACCGTCCGCATCATCAAGGGCAAGGACCGCGGCAAGACAGGGCGCGTCAAGAGCGTCGACCCGAAGAACCACCGGGTCTACGTCGAGGGCGCGAACATCATCAAGCGTCACATCAAGCCGCGCACCCTTCGCGACACCCAGCGCGCCCAGGAGATGGGCGGCATTGTCGAGATGGAGGGCCCGATCCACGTCTCCAACGTGATGCTGATCGATCCTGACTCCGGCGAGCCCACCCGCCTGTCGGTGAAGCGCGAGGGCGGCCGCCGCCTGCGCGTGGCCAAGAAGTCCGGCAAGGAGATCGAGTGATGGAAGCCTCGGCACAGCCCCAGGTGGTCCCGCCGCGGCTGAAGGAGCGCTACGAGCAGGAGATCGCTCCCTCGCTCCAGGAGCGCTTCGGCTACAAGTCGTCGATGGAGGTCCCGCGCCTTCAGAAGATCACGCTCAACATGGGCGTGGGCGACGCGAAGCAGGACTCGAACGTCCTCGACGCGGCCTCGGAGCAGCTCGCCACGATCGCCGGCCAGGCGCCGAACGTGCGCCGCGCCCGCAAGTCGATCGCCAACTTCAAGCTGCGCGACGGCATGCCCGTGGGCGTCAGCGTCACCCTCCGGCAGGCCCGGATGTGGGAGTTCCTCGACCGGCTGACCGCGATCGCGATCCCGCGGATCCGTGACTTCCGCGGCCTGAACGCGCGCTCGTTCGACGGCCGCGGCAACTACTCGATGGGCGTGCGCGAGCAGATCATCTTCCCCGAGATCGACTACGACGCGATCGACGAGGTGCGCGGCCTCGACGTGACCATCACGACGACTGCGCAGACCGACGAGGAGGCATACGTCCTTCTGCGAGAGTTGGGGATGCCGTTCTCGCCCGAGGGGGCGCCCGGCTCCAGTGACGCTGAGGTGGATCCCGAGGAGGCCGCGGAGGAGGAGCGCCGCGAGGAGGCTCGCCTGAAGGCTGAGGCGGAGGCACAGGCGCTCGAGGCCCTGAAGGAAGAGAACCCGGAGGCGTACGAGAAGCCGGTGCGCGACGACGACGAAGAAGGCGAAGGCGACGGCGAGTCCGCGCCGGCCGAGGAGAAACACGAGTAGATGGCCAAGACTTCACAGGTGGTCCGCCAGAAGCGCGGATCCAAGTACAAGACACGCAACTACAACCGCTGCAAGCGCTGCGGCCGCCCGCGCGCGTATCTGCGGAAGTTCGGCCTGTGCCGGATCTGCGTCCGCGAGATCCAGCACGAGGGCATGATCCCCGGCATGACGAAGTCGAGCTGGTAGCCCCATGTCGATGACCGATCCCGTCGCCGACTTCCTCACCCGCATCCGCAACGGCCTGCACGCGGATCGCGACGACGTGGAGATGCCCGCCTCGAACCTGAAGGCCGAGATCGCACGCATCCTGCGCGAGCAGGGCTACATCGAGGACTACTCGGTCGAGGCCGCTCGGGTCGGCCGCGTGCTGCGCGTCCGCCTCAAGTACACCGAGGACCGCAAGCCGGTCATCCAGGGCATTCAGCGCGTCTCGAAGCCCGGCCGCCGCCAGTACGTGCAGGCGGGCACCGTCCCGAAGGTGCAGGGCGGCATGGGCACGACGATCGTGTCCACCTCCCGCGGCGTCATGACGGGTCACGACGCCAAGCGCGCCGGCGTGGGCGGCGAGCTTGTGGCAAGGGTGTGGTGAGTTGAGCCGCATCGGAAGGCAGCCTGTGTCCGTGCCTGACGGCGTGGAGATCTCGATCCAGCCGGAGCTCGTGAGCGTCAAAGGCCCGAAGGGCGAGCTCTCAGAGCGCAAGAGCCGCGAGATCGACGTGAGGCAGGAGGACGGGCAGATCCTCGTGAGCCGCCCGACCGACCGCGGCGAGCACCGCGCGCTCCACGGCCTCACCAGGAGCCTGATCGCGAACATGGTCGAGGGCGTCACGAACGGCTTCGAGAAGCGGCTCGAGATCCAGGGTGTCGGCTACCGCGCGAACCTCCAGGGCAACAAGCTCGTGCTGGCGCTCGGCTACTCCCATCCGGTGGAGCTCCAAGCGCCCCAGGGCATCGACTTCGAGGTGCCGCAGCCCACGCGCATCGTCGTGCGCGGGATCTCGAAGCAGGTCGTGGGCGAGGTCGCCGCGAACATCCGCAAGCAGCGCCCCCCGGAGCCCTACAAGGGCAAGGGCATCCGCTACGAGGGCGAGTACGTGCAGCGGAAGGTCGGTAAGCGCGCATGAGTGTCAAGACGAAGCCACAGGCGAGGCTGCGCCGGCGCCGCCGGGTGCGCGCCAAGGTGCGCGGCACCGCCGAGCGGCCGCGGCTGTCCGTGTTCCGCTCGAACCGGGGCATCGGCGCCCAGCTGATCGACGACGTGGCCGGCCACACCGTTGCGGCCGTGAACTGGACCGAGGGCGACCTGAAGAGCCTGAAGGCGACGGAGCAGGCCACCAAGGCCGGTGAGCTCCTGGCCGAGCGCGCCAAGGCCGCCGGTGTGGAGACCATCGTGTTCGACCGCGGCGGCTACCGCTACCACGGGCGCGTCAAGGCGCTCGCCGACGGCGCTCGCGAAGGTGGGCTCCGTTTCTGATGATCGCTACGGTGAGTGGTCCTCATGGCTAGCCGGGACAGGACACGCGGACCGCGCGGGGAGGGCTCTGACCTCCAGGAGCGCGTGGTCGAGATCAACCGCGTCGCCAAGGTCGTGAAGGGCGGCCGGCGCTTCTCGTTCACCGCGCTGGTCGTGGTGGGCGACGAGAAGTCGCAGGTCGGCGTGGGCTACGGCAAGGCGAACGAGGTGCCGGTCGCGATCCAGAAGGGCGTCGAACGCGCCCGCAAGAACCTCTTCAAGGTGCCGATGCACGGCTCGACGATCACGCACGAGAACATCGGCGTGCATTCGGCCTCGCGCGTCCTCCTCAAGCCGGCCTCGCCCGGTACCGGCGTGATCGCCGGCGGCGGCGTGCGTGCCGTGCTCGAGCTGGCCGGCATCCACGACGTGCTCTCGAAGTCGCTCGGCAGCCAGAACCCGATCAACCTGGTGAAGGCGACCGTGGCGGCCCTCCAGGGCCTCCGCAGCCCGGATCAGGTCGCCGCACTGCGCGGTCTAACCGTCCGGGAGGTCCTGGGTCTGGACAGTGCTCAGGAGGCCGAGGACACCGAGGACACCGAGGTCACGACATGACCAAGCTCGTGATCACCCAGGTGAAGTCCTCGAACGGCGCCAGCCAGAAGCAGCATGACACGCTGAAGACGCTCGGCCTCGGCAAGATCGGCCGCGCGACCGAGCGCGAGGACCATCCGACGGTGCGCGGCCTGATCCACTCGGTGCAGCACCTGGTGAAGGTCGATGGCTGACGACCGCATAGGACTGCATTCGCTAAAGCCCGCTCCGGGCTCGCGCAAGCCGCGCAAGCGCGTCGGCCGCGGCGAGGGCTCGGGATACGGCAAGACGTCCGGCCGCGGCCACAAGGGCGCCGGCTCCCGCTCGGGCGCCAGGCGGAAGGTGAACTTCGAGGGTGGGCAGACGCCCATCCACATGCGGATGCGCAAGCTGCGCGGGCCGCACATGAAGAAGTCGATGCCGTTCGAGAAGTTCCGCACGCAGACCCAGCCGGTCAACCTGCGGGACCTCGAGGCGCGCTTCGACAAGGGGTCGGAGGTGACCCCGGACTCCCTGCGTGAGAGGAACCTCGCCACGCGCCGCGAGGTGCCGGTCAAGATCCTCGGGCAGGGCGAGCTCTCAAAGGCGCTCACCGTGCACGCCCACGGCTTCTCGAAGACGGCTCGCGAGAAGATCGAGGCCGCGGGCGGCACCTGCCAACTGATCGAGGAGTAGCCGACAGGTGCTCAGGACGTTCCTGAACTCGTTCAGGGTCCCCGAGATCCGGAAGAAGCTCGCCTTCACGGCGGGCATGCTCGCGCTCTACCGGGCGGGTGCCTACATCCCCGCGCCCGGGATCAACGTCGACGCGGTCAAGGACATCGCCGACAACTTCACCGGCTCGAGCGTGCTCGGCCTCCTGAACGTCTTCTCGGGCGGCTCGCTCCAGCGCTTCGCGATCTTCGCGCTCGGCATCATGCCCTACATCACGGCGTCGATCATGCTGCAGCTGCTGACCGTCGTGATCCCGCAGCTCGACAAGCTCCGCAAGGAGGGCGAGGTCGGGCAGCAGAAGATCACCCAGTACACGCGCTACCTGACCGTGGCGCTCGCGTTCGGCCAGTCGATCGGCTACGTCTTCCTCTTCAGGACCTTCTCGAGCGGCAGCGCCGACGTCGTCGAGAACTTCACCTTCGGCCGCGTCTTCGTGATCGTGATGACGCTCACCGCCGGCTGCGTGCTGCTGATGTGGCTGGGCGAGCTGATCACCCAGCGCGGCATCGGCAACGGCATCTCGCTGATGATCTTCGCGTCGATCGCCTCCGGCCTTCCGAACGGCATCCAGGCCTGGTGGACGAACCCGGACCAGATCTTCGTGGTGATGATGCCCTTCCTCGCGCTCGCGATCATCGCCGCGATCGTGTTCATGCAGGAGGGCCAGCGCCGCATCCCGGTCCAGTACGCCAAGCGCGTCGTGGGCCGCCGGATGGCCGGCGGCGGCTCGACCTACCTGCCCCTTCGCGTGAACATGGCCGGCGTGATCCCGGTGATCTTCGCGGCCTCGCTGATGGCGTTCCCGCCGACCGTCGGGACCTTGACGCAGGCCGGCTGGGCGCAGGACTTCTCGGCCTTCTTCTCCCCGAACAAGGCGCCCTACCTGATCGGGGAGTCGCTCCTGATCATCGTGTTCACCTACTTCTACACGGCGGTCACGTTCAACCCCGTGGAGCAGGCGGACAACCTGAAGAAGTACGGCGGGTTCATCCCGGGGGTGAGGCCAGGCAGACCCACGGCCGAATATCTCGACCGCATCCTCGCCCGGCTCACGTTCCCGGGCGCGCTCTACCTCGCCGCCGTGGCGGCGCTGCCGACGATCCTGCTGAACCAGACGTCGGCCAACTTCTACTTCGGCGGCACGTCGATCCTGATCGTCGTGGGCGTTGCCCTCGACACCATGAAGCAGCTCGAAGCGCAGCTGATGATGCGCAACTACGAGGGCTTCCTCAAGTGAGCCAGCTCAATCTCGTGCTTCTCGGCCCGCCAGGAGCCGGGAAGGGAACGCAGGCCGATCGCCTGCGGAAGGACTTCGGCCTGCCGTACTACTCGACGGGGATCATTCTCCGCGAGGCCGTGGCGGACGAGACGGAGCTCGGGAAGAAGGCCAAGGAGTACATGGACCGTGGCGACCTCGTGCCCGACGAGCTGATCTGCGACGTGATCGCGGAGCGCTTCGACTCCGGCGAGGCCGACAACGGGTTCCTGCTCGACGGCTTCCCGCGGACCGTCGGCCAGGTCGAGATGCTCGACGAGCTGCTCGACAGCCGCGGCCGCGCGCTCACCGCGGTGCTGCTGATCGAGGCGCCGGACGACGAGGTCGTGCGGCGGCTGTCGGGCCGCCGCACCTGCGCCAAGGGCCAGCACGTCTACCACGTCGAGTTCGACCCCCCGAAGCACGAGGGCATCTGCGACCAGGACGGCTCGCGGCTGATCCAGCGCGACGACGACAAGCCGGAGACGGTGCGCAACCGGCTGGCGGTCTATCACGATCAGACGGCGCCGCTCGAGGAGCTCTACGAGGAGCGGGGGCTGCTCCAGCGCTTCGACGGCACGCGCTCGCCCGACGAGGTGCACGACCTCATACGTGCGACACTGGCTACCAAGCGACTCGAAGCCGAGCTCTAGAGTCGAGTACCAGTGATTCACCGCAAGACGCCTGAGGAGATCGAGAAGATGGCGGCCGCCGGCCGCATTCTCGTGCGCTGCCACGAGATCCTCGGGAAGAAGGCGCGCCCGGGCGTAACGACGGCGGAGCTCGACGAGGCCGCCGAGCGCTTCATCCGCTCGCAGGGCGCCGAGCCGGCCTTCAAGGGCTATCGCGGCTTCCCCGGCTCGATCTGCGCGTCGCCCAACTCCATGGTGGTCCACGGGATCCCGGGCTCCTACCGCCTGAACCGCGGCGACATCCTCTCGGTGGACATCGGCGTGGTGCTCGACGGCTGGGTGGCCGACGCCGCCATCACGCACCCGATCGCGGGCGTCACGCCCATCGCCAAGCGGCTGCTGGCCAGCACCCGCGGAGCGCTCTTCGACGCGGTCGAGCAGTGCGTGCCCGGCAACCGCCTGGGCGACGTCTCGCACGCGGTCCAGACGCGGGTCGAGGGCGACGGCTTCAGCGTGATCCGCTCGCTCGTGGGCCACGGGATCGGCCGTGCCATGCACGAGGACCCGCAGATCCCCAATTTCGGGGACCCGGGCACCGGGCCGGAGCTCGAGGAGGGCATGGTGCTGGCGATCGAGCCGATGGTGAACGTGGGCACGCACCACGTCCGGATGGGCTCCGACAACTGGGCCGTTTACTCCGAGGACGGCTCCCTGGCAGCCCACTTTGAGCACACTGTCGCCATTACGGGGGACGGCCCCCGGATCCTCACTCCGTGGCACCTGAGCGAGGCGGCGGAACCGCTGCATGCTGCTACTCTTTCCGGTCGGCGCTGAGCCGTCTCCTGGGCTCCCGCGCCGATCCTCGGTTGTTCGATACGTTCCCCGGTCTCTCGGAGCTATGAAGGTCCGCGCGTCAGTTAAGCCCATGTGCGAGAAGTGCAAAATCATCCGCCGCGGCGGTGCGGTCCTCGTGATCTGTCAGAACCCCCGTCACAAGCAGCGTCAGGGGTGACGAGGGGCTAAATGGCACGCATAGCCGGAATCAACATCCCCCTCAACAAGAGGGTCGAGATAGGGCTCACGTACGTGTACGGGGTCGGCCGCTCCACCTCCAACGAGGTGCTCGAGAAGGCCGGCGTCGACCCGAACACCTACGTGAAGGACCTGACCGAGGACGAGGTCCGCAAGATCCGCGAGGGTGTGGACGACCTGCTCGTGGAGGGCGATCTCCGTCGGGAGCAGTCGCAGAACATCAAGCGCCTCATGGAGATCGGCGCGTACAGAGGTCTGCGCCACCGGCGCGGCCTGCCGGTGAACGGCCAGAGGACGAAGACGAACGCGCGCACCCGCAAGGGTCCGAAGCGCGGCTCCTCGGCCGGCGGCGGCAAGAAGAAGGTGAGGAAGCACTAGATGCCGCAGCCACGCAGGCCCCGCGGACGCAAGCGCGTCCGAAAGAACGTGCCCTTCGGGCAGGCGCACATCAAGACGAGCTTCAACAACACGATCGTGTCGCTGACCGACAAGGACGGCAACGTGATCGCGTGGGAGTCCGCCGGCGGCGCCGGCTTCAAGGGCTCCCGCAAGTCCACGCCCTTCGCGGCGCAGGTGACCGCGGACGCGGCCGCGCGCAAGGGCATGGAGCACGGACTTCAGAAGGTCGAGGTCTTCGTGAAGGGCCCCGGCTCCGGCCGCGAGACGGCTATCCGCTCGCTCCAGGCCGCCGGGCTCGAGATCACCGGGATCCGCGACGTGACCCCGCAGGCCCACAACGGCTGCCGGCCCCGCAAGAGGAGGCGTGTCTGATGGCGCGCGAGACGGGGTCCCAGTGCAAGCAGTGCCGTCGCGAGGGGATGAAGCTGTTCCTCAAGGGCGAGCGCTGCCTGACGGACAAGTGCGGCGTCGAGCGGCGGAACTATCCGCCCGGCGACCACGGTCGCGGGCGCGCGCGCCAGTCGGAGTACCGGCTGCAGCTGCGCGAGAAGCAGAAGGCGCGTCGCTACTACGGCGTGCTGGAGAAGCAGTTCCGCAACTACTACGCAAAGGCGAGCCGGCAGACGGGCGTGACCGGCGAGAACCTCCTGCGTCTTCTGGAGTCCCGCTTCGACAACGTGCTCGTGCGGCTCGGCTTCGCCGGCTCACGCCGCCAGGCACGCCAGATGATCCGCCACGGCCACTGGCACATCAACGGCCGCCGGGTGGACATCCCCTCGTACCAGCTGAAGCCCGATGACGTCATCACCATGAAGCCGAGCGCTCCGGTCGAGCCGGTGGTGCGTGACGCAACCGAGCTGACCTCCGTTGTGCCGGCCTGGCTTCAGGCCGATCACGACGGCCTCACCGCCAAGGTGCTCCGCCTCCCCGAGCGCGCGGAGATCACCACGCCGGTGGCGGAGCAGCTCATCGTCGAGCTTTACTCGAAGTAGCACCGAACTCCGTACGCGCCCTTCCCGGGGCGCGACGCGGATACAAGCGAAGGAACCACCTCTCCAAATGATCGAGTTTCAGACTCCCCAGATTTCCGCCGAGAAGGTCGAGGACAATCGCGGCACCTTCACGATCGAGCCGCTCGACCGCGGCTTCGGCTACACGTTCGGCAACTCGCTTCGGCGGGTGCTGCTGTCGTCGCTGGCCGGCGCCGCCGTCACGAGCGTCCGCATCGAGGGCGTCGCGCACGAGTTCTCGACGATCAACGGCGTCAAGGAGGACGTGACGGACATCGTCCTCAACCTCAAGGAGATCGTCTGCCGCATGCACTCCGACGCGGCCGAGATCGAGGCGCCGCTCGTCGTGACCGGCCCCGGCGACATCACCGCCGGCGACATCGACCTGCCCTCGGGCGTCGAGATCCTCAACCCCGAGGCCCGCATCGCCACGCTCGAGAAGAAGACCAAGCTCGAGATGTACCTGACGATCGGCCACGGCCGCGGCTACTCGCCCGCGGAGGACAACAAGACGCCGGACCAGCCGATCGGCGTGATCCCGATCGACTCGATCTTCTCGCCGGTGAAGCGCGTGGCGTACTCAGTGGACGCCGCCCGCGTCGGCCAGAAGACCGACTACGACAAGCTCACGATGGACATCGAGACGGACGGGTCGCTCGACCCGCAGGCCGCGCTGCGCGAGGCCGCCGAGATCCTGATCAAGTACCTGGCGATCTTCACCGACGCCGACCGCGTGGAGGCCCTGCGTGACCAGGGCGCCGCGCTGGTGGCCGGTGCGGACGGCATGGGCGACGGCGCGGGAGCCTCGGCCGGCGGGATGGACGACATCCTGATCGAGGAGCTCGAGCTGGGCGTCCGCTCGTACAACTGCCTGAAGCGCGCCGGCATCCAGACCGTCGGCGACCTCGTGCAGAAGTCCGAGTCCGAGCTCGCGGCGATCCCGAACTTCGGCCGCAAGTCGATCGAGGAGGTCAAGGAGACCCTCGACGCGCGCGGGCTGGGGCTGCGAGCTGGCTGATGAGGCACGCCAAGCAGAGGGGGAAGCTGTCGCGTGATTCAGCGCACCGCAAGGCGCTGTTCATGAACCTCTGCCGCGAAGTGATCGATCACGAGCGGATCCAGACGACCGAGGCGAAGGCCAAGGCGGTGAAGCCAGAGCTGGAGCGGCTGATCACGCTGGCGAAGAAGGGCGACGGCCACTCCCGCCGCCTCGCCATGGCCCGCCTCGGCCAGGACAAGTTCGTGGTCTACAAGCTGTTCGAGGAGATCGCCCCGCGCTACGCCGACCGCGCGGGCGGCTACACACGCATACTCAAGCTCGGCCCCAGGAAGTCCGACTCGACAGAGATGGTCTTCCTGGAGCTGGTCTGACAGCGCCGTCAGGCGATCGGGCTCGCGCGCCGACTGCGGCCCAGGAACTCGACGGCGGCGACGACGAGCGCGACAGCCGCGAGCACGGCGATTCGCAGGATCTCGGAGCTCCCGTCGAGTAGCTCGAGCAGCTGCAGGACGGTCCCTACGGCCACCGTCCCGCCCGCCACTAGGCGCGGGATGCGGCGGAGCGGACTCTCGTCGAGCTCCTCCTCGCTAGGAGGCGTGTCGGGGTCAAGGCGGGCTATCCATTGACGCTCGGGATCCATGCAGCACTCAGCTCTCCGCGAATCGTCTCAAAGTGTCGCGGCCGCCGCTTGCGATCGGGTCGCCGTGGGCGAACAGGAGGACGTCGAACTCGAGCTGGTCGGCCAGCTCGCCGAAGCCGCGCTTCAGGTCGGCCTTGTCCCGCTCCGGGTCGTCCATGTACTGGTCCGGCACGAAGTCGAGCTCGTCGCCGTAGTGGATCGCTCCGTCGGCGATGCTCAGCGCATTGACCGAGGGGATGTGGAGCGCGGTCTCGTCGGGACTCAGCCCGCCGACCTGATGGGCCGTCACGGCGCCGCCGAGGAGTGCCGTGCCGAAGTCGTAGGGCTGGATCGACGTGTCGTCCGGGAACTCGTGCATGCCGCTGCGCGGAGCCTGCACGGTCGCGCCGAAGCGCTCCGCCGCGTCGAGGCTGTCGCGCCCGTGGTGGCGGCAGGAGAGCAATATGCACTCGACTCCCTCCACCTCGTCCGGCACCGCGATTGGGTCGAGCAGCAGCCGCAGTTCGGGCAGCCAGTACGAGCTGACCTCGATGCCGAGGTTGGGATGGGTGGCTTTCCAATGCTGAATTCCGGGGGCGATTTCGTCCACGTGCGCATTCTGCAACAAATCCTGCAACTTGCAGGAATTTCGCCTGATACAACGACGGGCGTCCTAACGCCGAATCGCCTCACCTCCGGGTGGGGCGAGCGGGGGAACCGATGCGGCCTTCGGGCCGCGGGGGCGAATCGCCCGGGCCGTGCCCGGGTGTAGCGCAAGTCGCGCGAGCCCGTCAGCTCACCTCGCAGGCGGAACCCGACAGAAGGCTTCGAAGACGTGCAGAGGAAGTGTGTATCCGCCCTTGTCGCGCTGGCGCTCGCCGGCGGCATGGCGCTGGGCGCGCCGGCGGTTGCCGGCGCCGAGGTGAAGGCCGGCGCGGCCAGCAGGGGCAGCGACGTACGGGCGCTCCAGCGCAAGGTCGGGGTGGCGGCCGACGGGGTCTTCGGCCCCGCGACCGAGCGGGCGCTCAAGCGCTGGCAGCGCCGCCACGGCCTCGTGGCCGACGGAGTCGCCGGTCCCCAGACGCGTTCCGCGATGGGGCTCGGCGCGGGACCGGTGCTGAAGCGGCGGCATCACAGCTCGGGTGGGCGCCGCAGTCGCGCGGGCCGCTCTCATCGCTCGCACCGTGGAGGAGGCGTCAGGGCCCTCCAGCGCAGGGTCGGGGTGCCCGCCGACGGCGTCTTCGGGCCGGCCACAGAGGCCGCCGTGAAGCGCTGGCAGCGCCGGCACGGGCTTGCTGCCGACGGCGTCGTGGGACCGCAGACGCGTTCCGCGATGGGCCTCGGCGGAGGACCGGTGCTGAAGCGGAAGGGCGGCGGCTCGGGCGGGGGCGGCGGCGGTGGTGGACGCCTGGGGCGCCTGATCGCGGCCGCCAACCGGATCGCGACGGCGCCCTACAAGTACGGCGGCGGGCACGGGACCTACCACGACAGCGGCTACGACTGCTCGGGCTCGATCTCCTACGCGCTCCACTACGCCGGCGTGCTCCGCACGCCGCTCGACTCGAGCGGCTTCATGAGCTACGGCCTGCCGGGGCGCGGGCAGCACGTCACGATCTACGCGAACGCCGGGCACGCCTACATGGTGGTCGACGGCCGCCGCTTCGACACGAGCGCGATCGGCCAGACCGGCTCGCGCTGGACCGGCACGCACCGCTCGACGGCCGGCTACGTCGCGCGCCACCCGCGCGGGCTCTAAGGGGTCTGACCCCTTAAGTCGTTCAGACTCAAGGGGTCTGACCCCTCTGTACGACTCGATCGGAAAGGGCTACACCGCGGTGCGCCGGGAGGACCCGCGGATTGCCGCGCGGATTCGCGCGGCGCTCGGTGACGCCAGGAGCGTCCTGAACGTGGGCGCCGGCAGCGGCGCATACGAGCCGCCTGATCTCGACGTTGTCGCCGTTGAGCCGTCCGAGGTGATGATCGCCCAGCGGCCCGGCGGCGCCGCGCCGGTGGTGCGCGCGCACGCCGAGGAGCTGCCGTTCGACGACGACCGCTTCGACGCGGCCATGGTGGTGCTCAGCGACCACCACTGGGACGACCACGAGCGCGGGCTCGCGGAGCTGCGGCGGGTCGCGCGGCGGGTTGTGCTGTTCACCTGGGACCCCGCGACCTCGCGCGAGACCTGGGTCGTCAGCGAGTACTTCCCCTGCTTCGAGGCACTGATTCCGCCGGGGTATCGCATCGAGATGACGCTCGAGCGGCTGGGCGGCGGGCGGATCGAGGCTGTGGCGATCCCGCACGATTGCCTCGATGGCTTCTTCCACGCTTACTGGCGGCGACCGGAGGCGTATCTCGACCCGCAGGTGCGCGCCGGGATCTCGGCGTTCGCGCTGATGGACCCGGCCTGCGTCGAGGACGGCCTCGCCCGCCTGGCCGCTGATCTCGAGTCAGGCGCCTGGCGGCGCCGCCATGCCGACCTGCTCAGGCTCGACGAGCTGGACGGCGGCTACCGGCTGGTGATCCACGATCGCGAGCCAACCCTCAACCACCCTCAAGGGGTCTGACCCCTTTAGGTTGAGGGTGCCTTGCCCTCGGGCGTGACCGCGAACCAGGTGCCGCCGAACTCCACGATGTCGTTGCAGAGGACCTGGCCCTTCGGGTCGTGGGCGTAGAAGTAGAGCGGCTGTCCGGCGTAGGTCACCTGACGGCGGCCCCGGCGGGCCACCGTACCGAGGAGTGACTTCTTGACCCCCCGGCCGGCGCGCGGCTTCCCGCGCGCGTAGAAGGGCGGCCAGGCGACCGCGCACTCGCCGTAGCAGCGGCTCTTCCCGCCCCTGTCGCGCGTGAAGAAGTACGCGGCCTGATCGCGGCCGTTGAAGATGACCGGCCCGAACTGCGAGTCGCGCAGCTTGACGAGTGGACCGCGCCTCGCCGCGCCGGTCTCCGCCGTCGGGGCCGGCTCGCTCGTCTCCGCCCGCTGCGAGGCCTCGGTGGCGTCGGCCGGCGCACGATCGGCGCTGTCGGCCGAATCGTCGCCGCATCCGGCCGGCACGGCGGCACAAGCTGCGACGGCGATCAGATGGCGTATTCGCGTCATAAGCTCCAGGGTCCCCGCCCGTAAGTTGACACGCGCCCCGTTCCGTTACAGAGTAGATGGGAATGGATTCGCGGGCGAAGGGGTTGCTCTGCGCGCTTACTTGCGCGGGAGCCGTAATGACAGGGGCCACGATGGCGCAGGCCGTCGACCAGTTCGCGAAGAACGGCTGCGAGTCGCCGCAGGCGTACTCGGGCTCCATCACGTCGCCGCCCTTCACCGCGGATGCCGACAGCAGCACCGTCGGCGCCGACATCACCTTCAATGGCTGGTTCGAGATCGAGAGCGTCGCTCCCGGCAGTTTCGACACGATCAACGTCGAGTATCAGGATCCCGCGAGCCCAGGCACCTGGATTCCGGTCACCGACGTCAATCTGGCCGATGTCCTCGGCCAGTCGACGCCGAACAGCGGCGGTGCGCCGGACCAGCCCTATTCGAACAACGGCACAAACGTTGTGCCGAGGTTCCAGCCGTACACGGTCACTCTGCCGCCGGAGACCAACCAAGTAGCCGGCATCCAGGTCCGGATCCGCTTCGACACCGGCGACCAGACCTATCAGGGCTTCCGGGGCCTGGGCATCGACGACTTCCACGTGACCGACGTCTTCACAGGTCCCTCGCCGGACGCCGACTTCAACGCCGGACAGCCGGCGGGCTGGACCTTCGACGGGCCGAGTGGCACGGGCGGGCCGTCCTGGCAGGTGCCCACGAACCCCGGGGCCATCAGCATCAAGAGCCCCGAGATCAACCCCGATCTCGTGACCCTGTCGGGTGGTGACGCGGGCAACCTGCCCGACCAACGGCACGCGCTACGCCTGGTTCGGTGGGACGGACTCGGGCACCTTCTGCGGGCCCGACTTCGCGCTCCGGTTCGACCTCACCCCGCCCGACACCACCATCACGGGCGGCCCGCCCGCCACGACGGTGAGCAACGACGCCAGCTTCAACTTCACCGCCAGCGAGCCAACCTCGTCGTTCCAGTGCCAGGTCGATGGGGGCCCGCTTGTTCCATGCGGCCCCCCGCAGAACTACACGGGTCTGCCCGAGGGCACCCACACGTTTTCGGTGGCGGCGGTCGACCTCACCGGCCTGCCCGATCCGACGCCCGCGACCTATACCTGGACGATCCGGCCCGCCACGCTCACGGACCTCGACAACCCGAGGCTGGGTGTCGACGTGAACGTCCAGGAGGTGGCCGGCACGGTCCTGGTGGGGATCCCGGGCTCGGCGGCGCGGGCCTCCGGCAAGGGCCGCGCGAGCCAGAAGGGCGTGACCTTCGTCCCGCTGAGCGAGGCGGAGCAGATTCCGGTGGGCTCGTTCGTCGACACGCGTAAGGGCACCGTCCGCCTCGAGAGCGCGGCGAACGCGCGCGGCAAGCGCCAGCGCGGCACGTTCCTCCAGGGCCTCTTCCAGGTGCGCCAGTCGAGGAAGCGGAGCGCCAGGGGTCTCACCGACCTGGTCATGAAGGGCGCGAGCTTCCGCAGCTGCAGGGCGCGCGGGAGCACTGACGCCAGCGCGTCGCAGAGGCGCACCATCCGCCGCCTGCGGGCCAACGCGAACGGTCGCTACAGGACGAGCGGCCGGAACAGCGCGGCGACGGTTCGCGGAACCAAGTGGGGCGTGATCGACCGCTGCGACGGGACGCTTACTCAGGTCCAGCGCGGCACCGTGGTCGTCCGCGACTTCCGCCGCAAGAAGAACATCATCGTCAGGGCCGGCAAGCGCTACCTCGCGAAGGCGCCGGGCTAGTAGACCCTGGGCCGCTGCGGGCGCGGCCTCAGCGGCTCGCCGCGCGCACCTGGCGCAGCGCATCCTGGAGGGCCGCCTCAGCCTTCCGAGCAGCATCGCGCGCGGCGCCGTACGCGTCCGCGTTGCCGCGCCTCGCCGCCTGCGCGAGCCGGACATAGGCGGCTTGGGCGCGCGCCAGCGCGGCCTGGACCGACGCCGCTGCGCGCCGCACCGCGGGGCTTACTGGATCGCCACGCAGCGAGCGGCGCGCGCGGGCGTAGGCCTGGCTGAGCGAGGCGGCCGCCTTGGCCTGGCCGGCCTGGTTCTTCGCCCTGCGGAGCGCGCCTGCGCCGGCCTGGCGATCGCTGTTGAGCCGCTCCATCGCCTTGTCGAGCTTCGCCAGGTAGTCCGTGTCCGCTCCGAGCGCGAACGGCTCGCCCTGGACCAGCTTGAGCCCGCCGGCCACGTCCTCGCAGTCCGGCAGGAAGGCTTCGGCGCCGGCTGCCGTCGCGCTGCAGGCGACCGTTGCGACCCCCGCGGTGGTCGGCGCCACGTAGAGCGTGAGGCGCCCGTCGTAGCCGTCGGGGCGTAGGTCGCGGTACCGGTATGCGTCGAGGTCGCCGAGCCGTACGGCGTCGTCACGCGGCGGCTCCTCGCCGAGGCGGCGCAGGAAGGCCGCCGGCAGGAGGCTCGGGCCGCTGGCCTGTGTGGTGCCGGCCTCGAGCGCGTCGCCCGCCGCGCCGCCCCGCTTCGAGAGCGCGATCGGGCTCTGCAACCCCAGCCCGGGAATCTCCGGAGGGCTCTCAGTCCGCTGCCAGCCGTCCGGGTAGCTCAGCTCGAGCGCACCGGCGGTGTTCACGTTGTCCGCAGCTGCCGCGGTCTCGTCCGAGCCGCCGCTCGCGCGTCCGAGCAGGAGCCCGCCGACAATAGCCAGGACGAGGAGCAGGATGCCGAGCAGAACGGCCCTGCTGCCCGCCGGGTGCCGCTCGCCGAGCGTCCTGGTGGACGCCATGGCGGGGTGAGTCGACCCGGGTGTGGTTCCGCCGGCCGTGCCCGCTGCAGCCGTCGCCGCGGGAAGGGGCTCCGTGGGCGCCGTCCGGGCGGGAGCCGTGCGAGCGGCTTCGGCCGGGACCGTCGGCTCGGGACCGCCGGGAACCGTCACGTCGGGACCGCCGGGAACCGTCACATTCGGCCCACCGGGAGTCGTCACGTCCGGCCCGCCCGCAACCGTCGGGTCGGGCGGTGCGGGGACCGTGGCCGCGTCCTCGGCGCGGCCCTGACGGGTGGGCACGTCCGACTCGGCCGGGCGGATGCCGGTTTCCTGCGGGGCCTCGAGCGGACGCGGCGGCGCGAACGCGGCGCGCGTGCGCTGGGTGAACGTCCTCTTCGTCTCGAGGATCAGCTGCCCGCAGGACTTGTAGCGCTCGGCCGGATCCTTCGCCATGCCAAGCGCGATCACCTCGTCGAGGCTGACCGGCAGCTCGGGGCGTTGGTCGGTGACCTTCGGCGGCGGGTCCGCCATCTGGGCGTAGAGCACCGCGGCCTCTGAGTCCTTCGGGAACGGCACGACGCCGGTCAGGCACTCGTAGAGCACGCCCGCGAGGGCGTAGACGTCGCTCTGGTGGGTGGCGCGCTCGCCCTTGACCTGCTCCGGCGAGATGTAGTCGAAGGTGCCCACGAACTGACCCGTCTTCGTCAGGCTTTTCTCGCCGGCCCCCTTGGTGAGCCCGAAGTCGGCGAGGAAGGCGTGGTCCCGGCCGGCGACGAGGATGTTCTGCGGCTTGATGTCGCGGTGGATCAGGCCGGCCTCGTGGGCCGTGTCGAGGGCCTCGGCGATCGGGCTGAGGATGCGGATCGTCCGGCCCGGATCGAGCTCCCGGGAGACGATCATGTCCTTGAGGTTCGGCCCCCGGATCAGCCGCATGGCGATGAAGACGCCCTCGTCGCTGTCGCCGGCCTCGTAGACCGTGACGATGTGCGGGTGGTCGATGTTCGCCTGGAGCTGTCCCTCGCGCCGGAACCGCTCCCGGAACAGGACGTCGTCGCTCAGGTGCGGCGCGAGCACCTTGAGCGCCACCGTCCGGTTCAGCGTGATCTGCTCCGCTTCGTAGACGACACCCATGCCGCCCTGCCCGAGGATCCCGGTGATCCGGTACCCGCCGAGCGTGGTGCCCTTCTCGAGTATTCCGCCGTTCATCCTTCGCCCGGCGGAGGAGGAGGCGGGGCGGGCTCGTCGGGAGGAGGCGGAACCGGGTTCGGCTCGTTCGTGGGTGGAGTCGAGGGGACGCCCGTGCCGGTGGGCGGAGACGAGCCGGTGTCGGGCGACGAGCCGGTGCCCGGGGACGTCGTCGCCCCGCCCGAGCTGCTCTGTGGCGGCTCCTTCAGGTCAGGGACGGCGCCGACCGTTTGCAGCGTTGGCGTATCCGATACCGCGGCTGGAGCCTCGATCGCGGGGGCACCGCCCGACTCGGAGGCGGAGGAGGAGTCACCGTCGCCGGCGCTCGCCTTGCCGAGCGCAAAGGCCGCGCCGGCAGCGACGAGCAGGCCGACGACGGCAAGCGCTATGACGCGTGAGCTGGCAGGCACGGCGCTCTCTCACCTCTCGGGTGAGCACCTCGACCGGAGCTGGCCGTTGCCCGGCAACAGGCAGCGGGGCTTTGCCTCCCAGTCGTTCTTCTGGATCGTGTAGATGCGGGCCCGCCCGACGTAGCCCTCCGCGATGACGCGGATCGTCAGCTTCACGCCCGCCCGCAGCTTGTCGCCGCGCAGCTGCGCGAAGAGCGCGCGGCCGTTCCGGGCGCGCTTGGACATCCGCGGGCAGGCGCGGCGGGAACACGTCACCACCACCCGCGCGCCGTTGGGCACGCCCGAGACGCCGAATCGCTGGACGGTGAGACCGAGGAGGACGACGCGTCCGTCGCGCCGTACGAAGTAGGTCCCGGGCTTGAAGATCCAGTCCGGCGAGAAGGTCCGGAGGTCAAGGCAACCGTTGGCGTTCGCGTCGCGGCCGCTCGAGTTCTCGCCCACACACCGATCCGGGCCGTCGTCGAAGACTCCGTCCTGGTCGCCGTCCGGTCTGGGCACCGGCCGCAGGCAGCCGTTGGCGAGGTCGCCCTTCACGCCGGGGCACGCGTCCGGTGGCTCGGGCACACCGTCACCGTCGGCGTCCGGGCAGCCTGCGAACTGCGCGAGCCCAGCCACCGTGTGACAGGAGTCATTGGCATCGAGAATCCCATCTCCGTCGGTGTCCGGGAAGAAGTCGAAGATGAAGTCGAGGTTGCCTGAGGCGGCGTTGTCCGGGCCAGCGCCGGGATCGCCCTCGTCGCCACCCCAACCCCCGATCTGGACGGTGTAGCTGCGGCCCGCCTCGACGTTGAAGTCCGCGGTCTCCGTCGTAGTGATGGCCGGGTCGTCCGCGCAGAACCACTCGTCGTAGAACGGATTGTCGTTCGCGTCGAACGGGACCAGCCCGATCACGGCGTCGAAGCCTGCGGCCTGGAGCCGGACCACCCCGTCGACATCGGGATAGAAGACGTACCAGACCGTCCTCCCGTACCAGGCCTGGCGGCCACTCGGGAAGTCGCACCTGACGACTTCCCCTCCGGCGCCGCTCCCCGGCGGGTCGAAGAGGTCCGATTGCACCGTGGCGTCGTCCGTGTTCCTGTTGAGGTCCTCGTAGTGGGGCTGCAGGAGCTCGCCAGGGTCGTTGATGAAGAGTCCGGCGAGGTAGTCGTCGTTCACCGGCGCCTGCGCGCTCGCGAAGGACGGCGCCACGGCGAGGCCGAGCGTGGCGGCGAGCAGCGCGATTAGAAGGCGGGGAGAGACCAAATGCGAAGCCCCTGCGTACAGGACTGTCAGGGAGGGCTTCGACTAGTTGAACACGTTTGAGCCCCATGCGCAATACGCCCTATGGGGGACATGATGTCGCGGGTAAGCTGAGACGCGACGGTGGCCGACGCTCGACAAATCATCGGATTGACGGAACTTCGCCCGGGCGATGTCGTCGGGCCATATTCGGTCCAGTCGCCGCTTGGCGAGGGCGGCATGGCGAGGGTGTACAAGGCGGTTGGGCCGGATGGGGAGACGGTCGCGCTCAAGCTGGTCAGGGCCGAGCTGGCCGTCGAGGACATGTTCCGCAAGCGGTTCGCGAGGGAGGTCCAGACCGCGACCCGGATCGATCACCCGCACGTGGTGCCGGTGCTCGAGAGCGGCGTGCACGAGGGCGTGCCGTACATGGCGCAGCCGCTGATCACGGGCGGGTCGCTCCAGGACAAGCTCAAGTCCGACGGCCGGCTCGAGCTCGAGCTGGCCGTGACGCTGCTGCTCCAGATGGCCAAGGGCGTCGGCGCGCTCCACGAGCACGGCATGATCCACCGCGACCTGAAGCCCGCGAACATCCTGCTGGACGGCGACGGACACGTGTTCGTGGCGGACTTCGGGCTCGCGAAGGACCCGCAGGCCAGCATGTTGACGAAGCCCGGGCAGTCGGTCGGGTCGCTCGACTACATGTCGCCCGAGCAGATCCGCGGGGAGCAGGTCACGCCCGCCGCCGACGTCTACTCGCTCGGGTGCGTGATGTTCGAGTGCCTCGTGGGGCGCCCGCCATTCGGCGACCGCCAGGGGATGCAGATCCTGTGGGCGCACCTCCAGCAGGAGCCTCCGGATCCCCGCGACGAGCGCGACGATCTCCCCAAGGACCTGACCTGGGCGGTCAACCGCGCGCTGGAGAAGGAGCCGGAGGACCGTCCGGAGACGGCCACCGCCTACGCCCGGATGGTGCAGGTGGCGGCCGGCGTGCCGCCCCTCAGCCCGCCGAGCGGCGCGGGATGAACGAGCTCATCTTCATCGAGGTGACCCCCATGGAGGGCTACAGACGCCCGGCGGCCCCGGGCACCACGATCGGGCGCGCCGGCTGCGACATCGACCTGACCGATCCCGACGTGTCGCGCCGCCACGCGGTCGTGCACGGGATCGACGGCGGGCTGGCGGTCGAGGATCTCGGCTCGACCAACGGGACCTTCGTGAACGACGCCCGCATCGACGGAATCGCCCGGCTCGAGCCCGGCGACCAGGTCCGCTTCGGCAACACGGTCTGGGAGCTGACGACGGCGGACGCCCGCAGCTAGCCGAGCTGGCGGCGGACGTCCTCGGCCTCGCCGAGGCTCGTGAAGAAGTCCGGCTGCACGTCGAGCGCGGTCACCGCGAGCTCGGCGAACATCTGCGCGCGCTCCAGGTCGGACGAGCCGTAGAAGCCGCCGTCACGGCGGTCGAGGACCGACATGACGCCGATCGGGCTGCCGCCCCGCAGCAGCGGCACGACGACCATCGTGCGCGGCACGTAGCCCGTGCCCGCGGCGATCTGGGCGGCGAAGCGCGGGTCGCTCCGGCAGTCGCGGACCGCCTGGCCCTCGCCGCTCCCGATCACGGCGCCGGCGATCCCGGTGCCCGGAGGCAGCCGAACGCCGACGATTTCGCGCGCGCCGGCGCCCCACGCGGACTGGAAGACGAGCTCGCCCGTGATCGCGTCCGTGAGGGCTATCGAGGAAGCCGCCGCCTCGAAGACACCGGCGGCGGTCCGCACGATCGCCTCCATCATGCTGCGCGGAGCGTCCGGCTGGTCGACGGATAGGGCCAGCGACCGGCCGCGAGCGGGCTTGAGCGGCGCGCCGAGCGCCTTCGCGAACGCGCTGATCGAGGCCACGCGGCGCTCCGGGATCATCTCGAGCCCGGCCCTGATCGTCCGCTCGAGCGAAGGCGACACCTCCGGGTTGAGCTCGGTGAGCTTCGTGGGCTCGGCGTACACCGGCGGCTTGCCCGTGATCAGCGTCCAGAGCGTTGCGGCCATCCCGAACACGTCGCTGCGCGGGGAGACGGTGCCGCCCGCGAACACCTCGGGCGCCATGAAGCGCGGCGTGCCGATGCCGACCGTGCCGGACTCCTCCTCCTCCATCTCGCGCGCGACGCCGAAGTCGACCAGGATGATCCCGGCCTCGCTGTCGATCAGGTTCTGCGGCTTCACGTCGCGGTGGATGATCTGCTGCTCGTGCACGTACTGGAGCGCCTCGCAGGCGTCACGCGCGTAGTCGAGCGCCCAGCTGAGCGGCAGGCCGGGGTCGCCGCGCTTCTTGAGGATGGCGCCGAGGTCCTCGCCATTGATCAGGTCCATGACGATGTAGCGGCCGCTCGGCTCGTCGAAGTGGTCGAGCACCCGCACGACCCGCGGGTGCCGCAGGGCCGACAGCAGCCGGGCCTCGATGTCGAAACGCGCCGCGTGGCGCGTGTCCGTCAGCCGCTTCAGCGCGACGTCCCGCCCCACTTCGGAGTCGTGTGCCCGGAACACCGCCCCCATCGCTCCGGACGAGATCGGCTCAAGCACCGTGTAGCGTCCTGCCAGGGTGAGACCGGGCGAAATCTGCGATTCGCCGTCCACTTGACCTTCCAGGGTAGCCTGGAGTGTAGTCTCGCGCCATGCCATGGGTCGAGGTCTTTGCGGCCTTCGTGGTGTGTCATCTGGTCGGCGACTATCTGTTTCAGACCGACTGGCAGGCACTCAACAAGCGCGGCGGCCTTGGTCCCGACCCGGTCGCGCGCCGTGCGCTGCTCTCGCATATCGCGAGCTACACGCTCGCCTTCGTGCCCGCGCTCATCTGGCTCGCGGACGACATCGGCGCCTGGGCGATCGCCACCGGCGCGCTGATCGCGATACCGCACTGGGTCCAGGACGACGGCCGGCTTCTCAGCGCGTACGTCGTTCGCTTCAAGCACACCGACCCGGTCCGCAACCCCAGCGTGGCCGCCGCCGCGGACCAGAGCTTCCACTTCGTGGCCCTGTTCCTGACCGCCCTGCTGGTGGGCGTGTGACGGCCCGCTCGCCCTACGACAGGGCGTAGCCGAGCTGCTCGAAGTCGCTCAGCGCCGACCGCACCTGGCCCTGGCTTCGCGTCACGCGGCGCTCCGCGGCGGCATACGCGGCCGCGTCGTTCGCCCGTGCGGCGTCCGCCGCCGACGCGTAGGCCGAGCCGGTGCGCGTGAGCGCGCCGGCCAAGGCGCGGTTCGCCGCCGCGTCCCTCGGGCTCACCTCCAGCGCCACCACAGCCTCGCCGGCGCGGCGATACTCGCCGGCCAGCGCCGCCGCGGCCGCCGCCTGTTCCTCGGGGGTGCCCGCCTGCCGCAGCCTCGCCGTACCGGAGCTCACGGCGCGGTTCAGCTCGCCCAGCGTTCGCCGCAGCGCGCTCGCGTACGCCGGCTGCGGCCCGAGCGTGTACGCCTCGGCGCCGCTCAGCTGGAGCGTCGTGGCGACGCTCTCGCAGTCACGGCGAAAGGCCTCGCCCGCGCTGCCGGCGGCCCCGGTGCAGGCGATGGTGGCGACCCCGGCGGTCGTGGGCACGGCGTAGAGCTGGAGCGGCCCGTCGAGGCCGCGCGGCTCGAGCTGGCTGTAGCGCAGCGCCTGCATGTCGCCGATCCGCACGGTCTCGCCCGCCGGGGAGGGGTCCGGCAGCCGGCTTCTGAGCCCCGCTGACAGCAGCTCCGGGCCGCTCGCGGCCACCTGCCCGGCAGCGAGCCGCGCCCCGCGCGGCGCGTCCACCGCGAGCACGATCGGGTCTCTGAAGCGCACACCGGGGATCTCGGGCTGCTCCGAGACGCGGCTCCACGCGTCGGGGAAGCGGAGCTCGAGCGTCCCGGCGGACGCGGAGTTCCCGAACGCCTCTGTGGTCTCGTCCGTGTCCCCGCCTCCATTGCCGAGCAGAAAGCCTGCGAGCGCCGCTGCCACGCCCAGCCCGGCGAGCAGGGCGATGCCGGCGCCCGTGAGCCCGCCCCGTCGGGCCGGCGCCTCCGAGGGGGCGGTGGGCGCGGCCGGCGGGGGAGTGGCGCGTGCCGCCGTGGACTCTCCGGGGGTGGCGGGCGTCTCCGCGGGCACGGTCGGCGCCCCGGGCGCCGGCACCGGACGGGTGCGCCGCGCCCGGGTCTGCTCGCCGGCGGAGATGGTCTCCGCGAAGCGCTCGATGGGCACGGGCGCCGGGGGCGGCGGCCCGGCCGCGATGGCGGTCTCGTCGCCGAACGCGGCGCGGGCGTCCGCGATCAGCTCGCCCGCGGAGGGGTAGCGCTCCTCCCCGTTCTTCGCCATCCCGCGCTCGATCACGGCGTCGATCTCCGCGGGCAGCTCGGGGCGGCGCTCGGTAATAGGTGGCGGCATCTCCGAGATGTGTGCGAACAGCACGGCCGCCTCGTTCATCCTGAGGAACGGCACCACGCCGGTCAGGGTCTCGTAGAGCACCGCCGTGAGCGAATAGACGTCGCTTCGCGCCGTGGCGCCCAGGCCCTGGATCTGCTCGGGGGCGACGTAGTCGATGGTCCCGATGAACTGGCCGGTCTCGGTGAGGCTGACCTCGTCGGACGCCTGCGTCAGGCCGAAGTCGGCGAGGTAGGCGTGGTCTTCGGCGCCGATCAGGATGTTCTGCGGCTTGATGTCGCGGTGCGTCAGCCCGACGCTATGAGCGGTGTCGAGCGCAGCGGCGGCCTGGGTGAGGATCCGCAGCGTCCGCGCCGGGTCGAGCTCGCCCGAGAGGATCATGTCCTTGAGCGTCGGGCCGCGGATCAGCCGCATCGCCAGGAACAGCCCGTGCTCCGTGTCGCCCGCCTCGTACACGGTCACGATGTGCTGGTGGTCGATCGCCGCTTGGAGGAGGCCCTCGCGGCGGAAGCGCTCGCGGAAGGCGCCGTCCTGGCTCAGCTCGGTGGCGAGGATCTTCAGGGCGACGGTCCGGTTGAGCGAGAGCTGCGTGGCCCGGTAGACCACGCCCATACCGCCCTCTCCGAGCACGCCGTCGACCCGGTAGCCAGAGACGATGGTGCCGGGTGAGAGCAATCAGCCCTCGATGATGGGGCCACCGCCGCCGTCGTCAGGCGGCGGAGCCGGAGCGGGAGCGGGCGCCGGCGCCGGCGCAGGAGTCGCGCTCGGCGGGGCCGGCGCCCCGCCGCCGCCGCCCTCCGGTGCCGGGGCTGCCTCGAGCGGCGGAAGCGCCGCCGTGGGCGGCGCCGCCGGAAGCTTCGGGGCGGCGTACGAGGGGTCGATCGGCGTTGCCGTGGGCGCCGCCGCCTCGCCGCCGGAGTCGCCCCCCGCTGCCTTCCCTATGGCAAACGCGACGCCGAAGGCCACGATCGCAACGGCCACGCCAATCGCGACGAGCCGCCCGCTCGCGCCACCGCCTCGGGCGGCCACGCTGGTCATCCGCACCTCCGGCGCGGCACCCGCGAGCCCGGGTTCATGCAGCGCTCCGTCTTCTTGAAGTTCCCGGCAAGCACCCGGTAGCGGATGAAGGCGCCGAACGAGCCCCGGCGCGTGACGCGGATGTCGAGGTTCGTCCCGGCACTCAGCGCGCTCCCGCGCAGTGCGGGGAATCCGACGGTCCTGCGCGCCCGCTTCACCTGGCGCCGGCAGCCCGAGCTGCAGCGGACCTCGATCCGCGAGCCCCGCGCCGCGCGGACGCTCAGGCCCACGAGCTCGATCCCCGTGGAGGTCGGGGTGGCGCGCAGCGTCGTGTTGACCTTCGGCCGGCGCGGGCAGCCGTTGTTCCCGCGCGTGCCCGCCAGCCGGTCGCAGCGGTCCACCTCGTCCAGCACTCCGTCGGCGTCGGTGTCCGCGAGGAAGTCGAACAGGAACTCGAGCGGGCCGCCGGCGGTCCCGACGCCGCCGATCTGCACCGTGTAGGCATCGCCGCCCCGAACCTCGACGAAGAAGGCCTCCGTCGTGCTGGCCGACACGTTGGCGCACTGGGCGCGCGCGAAGTCCGGCGCGCCGCTGTTGACGTTGAAGGGCACCGCGGTCAGCACCGTGTCGTAACCCGAGGCGCGAAGCTGGACCACACCGTTCACGTCCGGATAGAAGTCGTACCAGATGGTCTTGCCGTAGCTCGCGCCGTCGCAGGCCGTCGGCTCAGTGGGCCCGCCGGTCCGCGGCGGGTTGAAGACGTCGGTCTGGACGGTCGCGTTCGTGGTGTCCGAGGTCGCGCGCAGCGTCTGCGTGCGCTCGAGGCGAGAGCCCGGCGCGTTCAGCCCCGCGGACTGGAGGTAGTTGTCGTTCGTCGGGGGTGACTGCGCGTAGGCGCCCGCCGGCACCGCAAGCAGCACCGCGGCCACCCCAACTGCTTCCCGCAAGCCCATTCTCTGATAGTTGAACATGAGTCGGACGACCTTACAAGGACGCCTGGGCCCAGCTCACCGCAAAAACCGGGTGCTCGCCGAGCAGTCCCTTGAAGTGCTGCTCGCCGCGCGGCTCGAACTCGAAGGTGGGGTCGCCGGCGGTGTACTCGCGCAGGGCGGCCGAGACGAGGATCTCGCCGGGCTGCGCGTGATCGGCGATCCGCGCGGCCAGGACGACGTTGCGGCCGTAGAAGTCGGAGGCGTCGGCCATCACGAAACCGGAGTGGAGGCCGATGCGGAAGGTCCCGGAGGCGAACGCGCGCTGGAGCTCGATGGCCGAGCGAAGGCCCGCGTGGGCGCTCGGGAACGAGCACATCGAGGCGCCCGCTTCCGCCTTGACCAGCTGGCCGTCGTGGCGCTCCACGATCTGCTGCAGAGCGGCCGAGTGGTCCTGCGAGGCCTGTCCCGCCTCCGCGATCAGCAGCGTGACGGCGCCGTCGGGCGAGCTCATCCCCGCGAAGTCGAGCGATTCGTCCTGTGCGGCCGCGGCGACCGCGTCGATGGAGGAGTCGTCCCTGTTCATTCGATCGGCCCGCCCGGGGTGAAGCGGGCGCCCATGCCGGCGGACGACCAGCTGAAGCGCGTGACGTCCTCGCGCGGCGCGAGCGCGCCGGGGCGCGTGCCGCGGCGGACGAACAGCACCGGGGCCGGCGCCGCCCGGGCGATCTCGGAGCGTGTCGGCCCAAGGCCCTCGTCGCGCCAGCGATCGGACAGGCCGACCACGAGCAGCCCCGCCCCGGTGGCGGCCTCGATGATCCCGTCACGGCCGCCCTCCGCGACGACCGGCCGGGCGCTGATCCCGCCGTACTGCTGGACGAGCAGGCTGGCGTCGCCGAGCAGGCGCGACACGCGCGCGCGGTCCTCTGTCTGACCGGCGGCGCCCAGGAGGTTCAGCGGCGCGCCCGTGGCGGCTGCGATCCAAGCGCCGAGCTCCAGTGCGGCCCAGTCGTGCTCCACGCCGCCGAAGGGCACGACGATGCCCGCCTCGGGCGTGGGCAGCACGTCCTGGTCGTCGCGCGCGACCAGCACCGCCACGTCGCAGGGCGCGTCTCTGAGCACCGCGCCCACGTCGCCGCGCGGCACGCCCTCGCCCAGGAGCGGCCGCCGCCCGTCGGTCAGGACCAGCGCGATCTCCTCGCTCTTGGCGAGGCGGGCGAGGTCCTCTCCCGGGTTGGGGGACACGAACGCGACCGCCCGGGCGGCGATGCCGCGGCCGATCAGCTCGTGGCGCGCGGAGCTCATCCGCTCGGAGGCCTCCTCCAGCAGCCGGTTCTCCGTCTGGAGGCCGCCGCGCGCGGCCGCGCCTCTCGGCGGGCGCACGAGTGTCGCGACGATCAGCTCGCGCGGCGGCTCTGAGCGCGCGAGCGGCTCCGCCAGGGCCAGCAGCTGCGGGAAGGCGCCCTCGGACATCGGCGCCACGAGGATCGACTCCTCCGGCTGCGGAAGGGCCGGGAACTCCTCGACGGACTCCTTGCGCGCGTCCTCGAGCTCCTCCTCGACCGGCGCTCCGAGCTCGTTGTTCGGATCCAGCAGGTTGAGCGCGGGACCGGCCATGTAGGTGGTGATGATGGCCATGAGGACGAGCATCGCGAACAGCGCCTCGGAGATCACGCCCAGCTCCAGCGCGAGGTTCAGGACGATCAGCTCGGTGAGGCCGCGGGTGTTCATGAGCGTCCCGATGACCGCCGACTGGCGCCAGTCGTAGCCCGTGAGGCGGGCGGCAATGGCCGCGCCGAAGAGCTTGCCGACAACGGCGACCGCGAGGATCGCGATCGTCAGGAGCCAGAGCTCGGGCCGGTCCAGCAGCCCGACGTTGGTGCGGAGCCCGGTATAGGCGAAGAACAGCGGCAGGAGCAGGGTGACGACGAAGTCCTCGATGCGGCGCGTCACGTCCTCCGTCAGCTCGGCGTGACGGGGCATGATCAGCCCCATCACGAAGGCGCCGAAGATCAGCGCGATGCCGATCTCCTCCGTCGTGTAGGCGGACAGGAGGACGCCCGCGAAGATGAGCGCCACCCACCCGCCCGGCACGCGGCCGGCCTCGTCATAGGCCGTCGAAACGCGGGCGAGCAGCGGCCGGATCGCGAAGCCCATCACGACGCAGAAGACGATGGCCAGGCCGATCGTCTCGAGCACCTCGGCACCCGAGCCGGCCACGGCCACCGCGCTCGCCAGCGCGATCAGGAACCATGCGGTCACGTCGTCGACGGCCGCGCAGGCGAGCGCGAGCACGCCGACCGGCCGCTTCAGCATGCGCCGTTCGACGAGGATGCGGGCCAGGACGGGGAATGCCGTGATCGACATCGACACGCCCATGAACAGCGCGAACGCGACGAACTTCTTGTCCGGGCCCACCAGCTCGTAGACCGGCAGCGCGATCGCGATGCCCGAGCATCATCGGGAGGGCGACGCTCACATTCGAGATCGCGGCGACCTGGCCGACGCGTCCCTTGATCTGGCTCGAGATCGACCTCCAGGCCGATCAGGAACATGTAGAAGATCAGCCCGAGCTGGGCGACCACCCCTATGAACGGGATGATGTCGCTCGGGAACAGGGCGTTCTCGAGCTGGGGCCACAGCGCGCCCACCACCGTCGGCCCGAGCACGATGCCGGCCAGCACCTCGCCCATGACGCGCGGCTGGCCGAGCCTCACCGAGGCCATTCCGAACAGCCGCGCGACGAGCATGACGACGGCCACGGCGATGAAGAAGGCGGCGAAGCGGCTGCCGGCCTCGCGCTGCTTCTCGGCGGTCACCTGGGCCTCGCCGATCGTCATCGAGATGTTGCGATCGGCCGCCCGGCCCACGATCTCCTCGGTGGAGCCGTCGGCGCAGTGCGCCTCGCCGGTGACGTCGCCGTCCTCGTAGTGGACCGTGCCCGCCTCGGTCTCGCCGCGCAGCAGCTCGTACTCGGGACCCGACCCCTCGATCGCCAGCTTCGCGCCGAGGCAGGCGGAGCGCGGCTTCAGCACGTACTCGCCCTTGATCGAGCCGGGGGCGATCGGCCGCGGGCCGGGCGGCGGCGGGTCGCGGGTGAGCGCCGACTGGAAGTCGCGCCCGCCGATCGTGCCATCGACCGCGCGGTCGGAGGCATCGGCGCGCAGCTCCTCGCTGTCGCCGTTCACGCAGCTCACGTCGCCCGTGAGCCGCCCGCCCTCGTTGCGGAGCGGGCCCGAGAGCGAGCCGTCGGCGTTCTCGATGTTCACGAACTCGCCTGACTGCCTCAGGTCGAATGTCGGACCCAGGCATGGGTCTGGCCGCTCGAGGTCGTACCCGCCGGCGATCGGCCGCTCGGGCGAGAGGTCCTGCCCCGCTGAGAACACCACGGTGGCCACCACCGCGACGGCAACGGCCATTACCACGTAGATGGCGATCAGGGTGCGCCGTTTGTTCGCCATCCGCCTCCTATCTCAACACGCCAGGGAGACGGCCGCAAGGGCGAGCCCGCTTCGTGCGACTTCCCACGAGTGGTACAAACCGGTCGTGGCAGAACGTATCGACGTCGGGAAGGAGGTCGGCGGCTACGCCGTCACCGGCAAGATCGGCGAGGGCGGGATGGGCGCCGTGTACCTCGCGGAGGACGAGGCCGGCAAGCAGTACGCGCTCAAGGTCCTGCTCACGGCGCAGGGCGAGAACGAGGAGTTCAAGCGCCGCTTCGAGCGCGAGTCCCGCTACGCCAGCTCCCTCAACCACCCGAACATCGTCCGCGTCCACGAGTTCGGCGAGTCGAACGGCCAGGCGTTCATGGTCATGGAGTTCGTCCAGGGCCGTGACCTCGCGTCGGAGATCGCCGCGGGCCCGCTCAGCCCCGACCGGACGATCGCGATTCTCGAGAAGGTGGCCAACGCCCTCGACGCGGTTCACGAGACGGGTCTCTATCACCGTGACGTAAAGCCCGCGAACATCCTCGTGGCCGACGACGAGGACACCGGCGAGCTGCGCCCCCGGCTCACCGACTTCGGCCTCAGCAAGCAGCCCTCGCAGGACAGCGCCCCGCTCACGAGCGCGGGCTTCTTCGTGGGGACCTGCCAGTACGTGGCGCCGGAGCAGATCCTCGCCAAGGAGCTCGACCACCGCGTGGACGTGTACTCGCTCGGCTGCCTGCTGTACGAGTGCCTGGCGGGCGAGCCGCCCTTCAAGCGGCCGCGCGAGGAGCAGGTTCTCTACGCCCACATCCAGGACCCGCCGCCGAAGCTCACGGAGCTGCGCCCGGAGCTGCCGGCGGCGATCGACGACGTGATCGCAAGCTCGATGGCCAAGGAACCCGATGAGCGCTATTCGACCTGCGGCGAGCTCGTGGAGGCGGCACGCGAGGCGCTCGAGCCGCTCCTGCAAGACTCCGGGGCCGTGGAGGGAGCTGACACGAGCGACGTGCCGGCCGCGGATTGCCTACGCCTGCGGGTCAGCGCGGGGAACGCCGAGGGAAGCGAAATCCGGGTCGACGACGAGTTCAAGATCGGCCGCCAGGAGGAGGGCGACGGCACGCTCGGCCAGGACGCCGAGATCTCGCGCCACCACGCGCGAATCGCTCGCGCCGGCAGCGCCTTCACGATCGAGGACCTCGGCTCGACGAACGGCACCTTCGTGAACGGCCGCCGGATCTCAGGGGCGGAGATCCTCTCGCCGGGCGACCGAATCCAGGTCGGGGCGACGACGCTGATCGTCCAGGTGAGCGTGCCGTCTGCCGGGGAGGTGGGCGCGCCGCCCGAATCGATCAGCTCGCCCACGCGGGCGGAGATCCCGGTGCCGGCCTCGCAGCCGGATGCGGACACCCGCTCGTCCGCTCACCAGAAGGTGCCCGAGGCCGCGGCCATGCCGCCGTTCTCGATCCGACTCGACATCGACCCGACGGCCGGTGAGGTCGTCCTGAGGCTCGATGAGGAATCGGATCCGGTGAGGCTTGTGTACGAAAACGGACGCTGGCGGCTTGCGACCGAAGGCGGGGAGGGTTAGTTTGGGGCCCGTTATGGCCTCGCGCAATGGAAATGCAGAAGACGTAGTCATCGGCATCGTGGGGGACGGCTTCGGCGCGATCCTCACCTACACGACCGCCGTCTACCTCGGTTTTCGCCCCGAGCAGATCGGAATCTTCGGCGAGAACACGAACCCGGTGCAGACCTACCAGCAGTTCGCCTGGAACCTGGGTCAGACGGTGCTGCGCTCGGAGTCCGAGTCGCATTTCACGCCGGCCGACTGGCCGACGTTCGCCCAGATGGACGCGGCCGCCCGCCGCAGCGTGGCGCCGCTGTTCCGCTCCGCGGGCAGGAAGTTCAACCCGGGCGTGCCCGAGATCCTCACCGAGACCGCCGTCGTCAGCCAGGAGCTCGGCTACCAGAAGCGCGTCCTCGGCGGCGTGAAGATCGGCTGGATCACCCGCGAGCCGGGGCCGCCGGCGCACTTCTCGCTGTACGACGAGGACGCGAACCTGGTCGGCCGCTGCACGCACTGCCTGATCGCGATCGGCCACGGCCCGCTCGCCTTCCCGGGCGTGTACGGCGAGGCGCGCAACAACCCCGAGACCGCCGACCGGGTGGTCCAGGCCTACGAGCCGAAGGAGTACCACGAGGGCGGGCGCTACATCATCGTCGGCTCGGGCATCGCCGCCGCGAACGAGTGGGTCAACTGCGTGGACGCGGGCGCCCAGTGCGTCGCGCTCCGGCGCAACCCGCACCCGGACGAGCAGGACCTGAACGTGCCGCGCTGCCTGTTCGACGGCTCCGGCATCGACGCCTTCCAGGGCCTCTCCTTCGACCAGCGCATCGACTTCATCGGCCAGGTGCTCCGCGGCACCGCGCCCTCGCGGCGCAACTGGGGCGCGAAGATCAAGCAGGGCTCGGAGGATGGCCGCTTCGAGGAATTCATCGGGAACGTGAAGGAGATCCGGTCCGGACCGGCCGGCCTCAACGTCGACCTCCAGCCGTACCAGTCGGAAGAGACGCTGACGATGGACGTGACCGGCATCGTCTGCACGACGGGCTTCGTCAAGTCGGCGTTCTCGCTGCCGCTCCTGCGCCGGCTCGCCCAGACCTACGGCGTCCCGGTGCACCGCGAGCGGATCGTTCTGAAGACCAACTGCGGCGTGCCGCCGCTCGACCGGCCCGACTCGCGCCTGGCGATGATCGGCATCAACGCCAACACGGTCGTGCCGAACGGCGACACGATCGCCGGGCTGAAGTACATCTCGCGCCGCTTTGTCGGAGACTGCGTGCGGGCCGAAGACCTGAAGGTCCGCTCGTTCCCGTCGCGACTGGGCATGCAGGTGCGTCTCGCCCGCCATACGATCCGCGAGATCCGCAAGGTGCGCCGCACCGAGCAGCTCGCATAACCCGGAACCGAACTCATGTGCCCAACACCGACAGGAAGAGTCCACACGCGCGTCACGACGATCCTCCTGGGACCGGCGGTCCTGGGACTGATCATCACGCTCATCACAGGCCACCTGGACTGGATCGTCCTCGTGGGCGTCTACCTGCTGATGGGCACCGTGCTGGACACGTGTGTCTATCCGTTCATCCTCAAGTACCAGCCGCCGTGGATGACCTTCGTGCTCGCCATAGCCGAGTGGGGCCTCCTGCTCGCTGTCACGCAGCTGCTCGCGGGCTTCCCCAACATCTCGGTGCTCGAGGCGTCGATCTTCTACTGGGCGTGCTGGGCACTCGCGGCGATCATCAAGATCGTGATCCTGCCGATCATCTCGCTGACCTATATCGAGTCGGCGGGCGAGTTCCGCCGCGTGGAGTGGTCGCTGCCGGCCGAGCAGGTCGCCCTGCCGGTGCTCGCCTCCGGCGCGGATGCGCGCCGCGGCCCGGGCAAGCTGATCGGCGAGGCCTCCGGCGTCCACGCCAGGCCGCTCCAGCCGCTGCCGCCGCCATCGGGCGTACGCCGGGTGCCGACGGCGCCTGAGCCGAGCGGAGGCCGCGCTTGAGCGAGTTCACCTTCATCGAGCAGGAGCCCAACCAGGGCGCGGAGCACTCCGTCGAGCCGGGCACGACGATCGGCCGCGAGGGCTGCGACATCACCCTCGGCGACCCGGACGTGTCGCGGCGGCATGCGGAGATCGAGATCTCGAACGCCACGCTCCTGATCTCCGACCTGGGCTCGACGAACGGCACGTTCGTGAACGGCGAGCGGATCGACCAGCCGAGGGAGCTGCGCGACGGCGACGAGATCCGGATCGGCGCGGTCGTCTGGCGCCTGCGGGCGCCCGCCGGGGCGACCCGCTTGGCCGGGACCGTGAGCGCGGCAGAGGCCGGCGCGGCGACGCCGAGCCAGGCGACGACGGTCCGGCCTGCCGCACCCGCACCGGCTCCCGAGCCCGCACCGGCACCGCCCGAGCCCGCACCGGCGCCTCCTGAGCCGGCACCGGCCGCGGCCGAGCCCGCGACGGCCGCCTCCGAGCCGGCGGCCGCGCCCGCCGCGGCAGCGCCGGCGGCCGCCGACCAGCCCACCGCGCACTCCGCGGCGCCGCCGCGGGGAGCCAGCCGCGGCGATGTTCCGGTGCCGGACTTCGCGCCGTCCGCGATCCGGCGCGTGGTCCCGGTCGACGCGCCCACCGCCTTCACCCCCGACACACAGGGCCACCGCAGAGGCGGCTCCGCCGCCACGCGCGGCGGTGCGACGCTCTTCACGACGATCGTCATCGCCGCCACGACGGCGGGCGTCCTCATCTACTACATCACCGAGCCCTTCAAGTAGGAGACCAAATGGCGGAGCTGATCCTGGAGATCGTTGAGGGCGACGACGCGGGTCGTCAGACCCCGCTCGATGGATCGATCGAGATCGGGCGGGAGGCCTCCATCGGCCTCGCGCTGGACGACGACCAGGCGTCGCGGCGCCACGCGCGGGTCACGCCCCAGGGCGACCACGCGACCGTCGAGGATCTCGGCTCGACCAACGGCACCTACCTCAACGGGCAACCGATCGAGGGTGAGCGCACCCTTCGGTCCGGTGACCGCCTGCGCGTCGGGCTCACCGTGTTCGAGCTGCGGACGGCCGCGGACGTCCAGCGCCAGCCGTCGGCCGTGATCCCGGTGCCCCAGGTCACGCAGCTGAGCACGGGCGTGCTCGAGCCGGTGCCCGAGCGAGAGCTCGAGCCCGAGCCCGCGGCGGTGGCCGAGGTCGACGCCGAGCTTGCTCGCGGCGGAGAGCCGCCGGCGTTCGCCGTCGACGCGTCCGCGCCAGGGTTCGTCCCGCAGGAGGTGGCGGGCGACGAGGAGGCCCGGGAGGACTACGCCGCGGTGGCGCGCCTCTTGGATTCGTCCGTGAAGCGCCAGACGCGCATCGCGACCTTCGCCCTGCTGTCGGGCGCCGGGCTCGCGGTGATCATCGTCTTCGGGCTGATCAAGTAGCCGCGCTCAGCGCGGCTCGATCATCGGCGGCCTGAAGACGCCGCTGGCGCGGCCGGCAACCTCCACGCCGGTCTCGACGACCTGATCCTCGGCGCGGATCACGTGCATCACCGCGTTGATCAGCGCGAGATGGGTGAAGGCCTGGGGGAAGTTGCCCAGGTGGCGGCTGTTCGCGGGGTCGATCTCCTCGGCGTAGAGCAGCAGCGGGCTCGCGTAGGAGAGGAGCTTCTCGAGCAGCCCGCGCGCCGACTCGATCTCGCCGATCTCGCACAGCGCGGAGACCAGCCAGAACGAGCAGATCGCGAAGGTCCCCTCCTCGCCCGAGAGGCCGTCGTCGGTCTCCTCGACGCGGTAGCGGAGCACGAGCCCCTGCTCGGTCAGCTCGTCCGCGATCGCCAGCACCGTGTTGCGGATGCGGCGGTCGCCGGGCGGCAGGAAGCGCACCAGCGGCGCCAGCAGGAGTGAGGCGTCCAGCGCCTCCGTGTCGTAGTGCTGGGTGAAGACCCCGCGCTCGTCGAGCGCGTTGGCGCAGATGTCCGCGTGGATCTCGGCGGCCGCGGCCTCCCAGCGCTCCGCGGACGCGTTGTCTTCGCGCAGCCTCGCGAGTCGCGCCCCGCGGTCCGCCGCGACCCAGCACATGAGCTTGGAGGAGGTGAAGTGCTTGGGCTCGCCGCGCACCTCCCAGATGCCGCGATCGGGCTCGCGCCACGCAGCGAGGGCCGCCTCCACCTGACGCTTAAGGATCGGCCACATGCGCTCGGGCAGGTGGTCGCGCGACTTCGCGTGAAGGTAGATCGAGTCGAGCACGACGCCCCAGACGTCGTTCTGGCGCTGGTTGTAGGCACCGTTTCCGACCCGCACCGGCCGGGCCCCGTCGTACCCGGACAGGTGGTCCAGGATCTGCTCGTCGAGGCGGCTCTCGCCGTCGATGCCGTACATGATCTGGAGGTCGCCCTTCTCCGCGACGTCGGCGATGAAGTAGAAGTAGTCGTTCGCCTCCCACTCGAAGCCGAGCATGTAGAGACCCCAGAGCATGAAGGTCGAGTCGCGGATCCAGCTGTAGCGGTAGTCCCAGTTGCGCTCGCCGCCGGGCGTCTCGGGGAGCGAGGTGGTGGCGGCGGCGATCATCGCCCCGGTGGGCGCGTATGAGAGGCCCTTGAGCGTCAGCGCGCTGCGCTGGAGGTACGGGCGCCAGCGGTGGTCGGGGAAGCTGCCGTGCTGCAGCCACTCCTGCCAGTACTGGGCCGTCCGGCTGACCCGGGCATCGGCCTCCTCGTGGCTCCTCGGCAGCGGAGTGTCGGCCCAGCCGAGCGCCGCGAAGGCCACGTCGCCGGCGCGCAGGCTGGTGCGAGCGCGGGCGCGCGGGCCCTCCAGGCCGAGCCGCATGTCGGTGACGAGCCTGAGCTTCGTGGGCACGCCCTCCGAGCTCGCGACGGCCTCGTGGTAGCCGGAGTCCGCGTAGTTCCACTCGGCGGCGAGGCCGCCGTAATCGAAGGCCGGCTCGCAGTCGAGGTGGATCTCGACGGAGCCCTGGACGCATTTCAGCGTGCGCACCAGCACGTGGTCCGCGGTGTAGTCGGTCGGCGCCCGCCGGTGAGTGGGCGAGCGCTCATCCTGATCGTGCCAGGGCCCGATCGACAGCACGTCGCGGACCACCACCCAGCCCGTGGGCGTCTCCCAGCTCGTCTCGAGCGCCATCGTGCCGGGGAGATAGCGCCGCCCGGCCGGGACCTTGACGTCCGCGGGACCGATCCGGAAGCCGCCGGCGTCGCGGTCCAGGATTGAGCCGAAGACGCTGGGGGAGTCCATCCGCGGCACGCACATCCACTCGACGTTGCCGCTCGGCGACACGAGTGCCGACGTGTGGCAGTCGGACAGGAAGCCGTAGTCGGCTATCGGGGGGAACGCGGAGCTGGCGTGCATCGCGCAACGCTACCTTGCGGGGCGGCGCGCGCGCCGGCGCGGGGGTTCCGTCGATTTGTCCGACATACGTGGACTAAGTCCAGGAACCCCCCTTCTTCCGCCCGAACCAATGTCAACTATTTCAGTCGACTTCGTGGTAGTCTGGCCGCTTCTCCTAAGTCGATTAACAAGGTGGACAATGATGAGGACTCGTAACCGCTCGCTCGGCGTGCTGCTGAGCGGCATCGCACTCACCGCGCTGCTGCTGCTCGTCGCGACCGGCTGCGGCGGCACTTCGTCCGACTCCGAAGCCTCGTCGGGTGGCGACGGCAGCGGCGGCAAGCTGACGCTCGTCGCCTACTCCACGCCCGAGGAGGCCTACAAGGAGCTGATTCCGGCGTTCAACAAGACCTCTGAGGGCAAGGGCGTGAGCTTCAGCCAGTCCTACGCGTCCTCGGGCGAGCAGTCGCGCGCCGTCGAGGGCGGCCTGCCGGCCGACGTCGTCGAGTTCTCGCTCGAGCCCGACATGACGCGCCTGGTCGACGCCGACCTCGTCGACCAGGGCTGGAGCCAGAACCAGTACAAGGGGATGGTCACCAACTCGGTCGTCGTCTTCATGGTCCGGAAGGGCAACCCGAAGGGCATCAAGGACTGGGACGACCTCGTTACCGGCGACGTCGAGGTGCTCGAGCCGAACCCGTTCACCTCGGGCGGCGCGAAGTGGAACATCATGGCCGCCTACGGCGCACAGCTCGAGAAGGGCAAGTCGCCGCAGGAGGCGGAGCAGTACCTGGCCGAGCTGTTCAAGAACGTGCCGGTGCTCGACAAGAGCGCCCGCGAGTCGCTCCAGACCTTCTCGAGCGGCAAGGGCGACGTCCTCCTGGGCTATGAGAACGAGGCGATCCTCGCGCAGCAGAAGGGCGAGGACATCGACTACGTCGTTCCCGACCAGACGATCCTGATCGAGAACCCGCTCGCGGCAACGTCCGAGTCGAAGGAGCCTGAGCTCGCGAAGGCGTTCGTGGACTTCCTCTACACGCCCGAGGCCCAGAAGATCTTCGTGGGCAAGGGCTACCGGCCCGTGGTGAAGGACACGCCGGGGGCGGACAAGTTCCCGGAGCCGGCGGACCTGTTCGACATCACGAAGTTCGGCGGCTGGGACAAGGTCAACACGGACTTCTTCGATCCGGAGAAGGGAGTGGTGGCGCAGATCTTCCAGTCACAGGGGAAGAGCACTGCCTCCGACTAGCGCAGCCACCGCCGCGAGTCCCCCTCCCGCGGCACCGGTTAGCCGCGGCCCGAGGGCCGTCCCCATCCCGGGGGCGGCCCTTGGCCGTGGTGTGGCCATCGCGTACCTGAGCATCGTCGCGCTGATCCCGCTCGCGGCGGTGCTGGTGAAGTCGTTCGAGAACGGCACCGACAGCTTCTGGACCGCCGTCAGCAGCCCGCAGGCGGTCGCCTCGCTGAAGCTCACGCTGATCGCCTCGCTGGTCGTCGTGCTGATCAACGCGGTCTTCGGGACGCTGATCGCATGGGTGCTCGTGCGCGACGAGTTCCCGGGCAAGAGCTTCGTCAACTCGCTCGTCGACCTGCCCTTCGCGCTGCCCACGATCGTCGCCGGCCTGACGCTGCTCGCCTTCTACGGCCCGGACAGCCCGGTCGGCTTGAACGTCGCCTATACGCGCGCCTCCGTGGGGTTGGCGCTCCTGTTCGTGACGCTCCCGTTCGTGGTGCGGGCCGTACAGCCCGTGCTGCTCGAGCTGGACCGTGAGATGGAGCAGGCGGCGGAGTCGCTCGGAGCGAGCCGCTTCACCGTCTTCCGCAGGATCATCCTCCCCAACCTGCTGCCGGCGATCCTCGCGGGCGGCGGGCTGGCCTTCGCACGCGCGATCGGCGAGTTCGGCTCGCTGGTTCTGCTCACCGCCAACATCCCGTTCAAGACCGAGGCGGCCTCGGTGTTCATCTTCTCGCAGGTGGAGAGCGACAACCCGGTCGGTGCCGCCGCCGTCTCCGTGGTCCTGCTCGTGATCGCGCTGGTCGTGCTGCTGATCTTCGGCTGGCTCTCAAAGAGGGTGCTGCGCCATGAGGAGTAAGTACGCGCTCCGCTTCGTCGCGCTGGGCTACCTGGCGCTGCTGCTCGGCATCCCGGTCGGCCTCGTGTTCGTGAACGCCTTCCAGGACGGCCTCGCCGCGGCGTGGGACGCCGTGACGACCCCCGAGGCTCAGCACGCCTTCTATCTCACGCTCGTGATGGTCGCCGTGGCCGTGCCGCTGAACACGATCTTCGGCGTGCTCGCCGCGCTTGCGATCGTGCGCCAGCGCTTCCGCGGGCGCGCGCTCCTCAACGCCGCGATCGACCTGCCCTTCGCGGTCTCGCCGGTCGTCGTTGGCCTCGCGCTCCTCCTGGTCTACGGCCGGCGCGACGGCTGGGTCGGGCAGTGGTTCGCCGACCAGGGCATCCAGATCATCTTCTCCGTGCCGGGCATGATCCTCGCCACCATGTTCGTCTCGTTGCCCTTTGTGGCGCGCGAGGTGATCCCGGTGCTGCGCGAGATCGGCACGGAGCAGGAGCAGGCGGCGGCCACGCTCGGTGCCGGTCCGTTCCAGACCTTCTTCCGCGTGACGCTCCCCGCCATCCGCTGGGGTGTCGCATACGGAGTGGTGCTGACCACCGCTCGCGCGCTGGGTGAATTCGGCGCGGTGAGCGTCGTCTCCGGCAGGCTGTCCGGGCAAACCGAGACGGCCACGCTGTTCGTCGAGAGCCAGTACCAGAGCTTCAACGAGACGGGTGCCTATGCTGCGGCCGTGGTGCTGGCGCTGCTGGCTCTCGTGACGCTACTGGGGATGAACCTGATCAAGCCGAAGGAAGCACAGACATGAGCATCGTTGTCGACTCGGTCTCCAAGCGCTTCGGCGACTTCGTGGCGCTGGACGACGTCTCGCTCGAGGTGCGCGACGGCTCGCTCACCGCGCTGCTCGGCCCGAGCGGTGGCGGCAAGTCGACGCTGCTGCGGATCATCGCCGGTCTGGAGTCGCCTGACAGCGGCACGGTCGAGATCGCGGGCAAGGACGCGACTCAGGATCCGCCCCAGCGCCGCGACGTCGGCTTCGTGTTCCAGCACTACGCGGCGTTCAAGCACATGACCGTGGCGAAGAACGTGGCCTTCGGGCTGACGATCCGCAAGCGTCCGAAGGAGGAGATCGACTCGCGCGTGGACGAGCTCCTGAAGCTCGTCCACCTCGACGGCTTCGCGCACCGCTATCCGTCGCAGCTCTCGGGCGGCCAGCGCCAGCGTATGGCGCTCGCGCGCGCGCTCGCCGTGCAGCCGCGCGTCCTGCTGCTCGACGAGCCCTTCGGTGCGCTCGACGCGACCGTCCGCAAGGAGCTTCGCGCCTGGCTCCGCCGCCTCCACGACGAGGTGCACGTCACGACCGTGTTCGTGACCCACGACCAGGAGGAGGCCATGGAGGTCGCCGAGCAGATCGTGGTGCTGAACGAGGGCAGGATCGAGCAGGTCGGCTCTCCGAAGGAGCTCTACGAGCGGCCGGCCAACGAGTTCGTGATGGGCTTCGTGGGCCCGGTGAGCGAGCTGTCCGGCCGCTGGATCCGCCCCCACGACGTGGAGATCCTGCGCGAGCCGGCCGACGGCGCCGCCGAGGCGATGATCGACCGGATCGTGCACCTCGGCTTCGAGGTGCGCGTGGAGCTGAGTCTCGGCGATGGCGAGAAGACCTGGGTGCAGACGACCAAGTCCGACGCGCAGGAGATGGAGCTCGCGGACGGCGAGATCGTCTGGCTCAGACCCAATACCCCGGCGGGCGATACCCCGTCGGACGCGGCCGTACCGGTTTGAATTACCGCCACTAACGGTTGACCGGGGCGCGGAGCATGCGCGAAGATCGCTACCCGTGGAGCTAAGGAGGATGAATGGCTGACCGGTCCGCGTCGATGATGGAGCTCAAGGCGCTGAATGTGCCCTCGGGGCACTACGACGTCGCAGTGCTCGGCGGGGGCCTCGCCGGCCTGTCGATGGCGCTTCAGCTGAAGCGCGAACGCCCGGACACGCGCGTCCTGGTCACCGACAAGCGCCTGGAGCCGGCGCCCGAGGCCGCCTTCAAGGTCGGCGAGTCGTCCGTCGAGAACGGCGCTCACTACTACCGCGAGGTGGTCGGCATGAAGGACCACCTCGAGGAGCAGCAGCTGCGCAAGCTGGGGCTTCGCTTCTACCTGCCCGCCGGAGACAACTCGGACATCACGAAGCGGGTCGAGTTCTGCACGCCGGCGCACCTCGACGCCTTCACGCACCAGATCGACCGCGGGCGCTTCGAGAACGAGCTGTTCCGGCGCTGCCGCAAGGCCGGCGCGGACGCCTTCCGCGGCTGGCGCGTCCAGGACATCGAGCTGGGACCCGAGAAGCACACGATCTCGCTCAGCCAGGAGGACGACACGACCACCGTCACGGCTCGCTGGATCGTCGACGCGAGCGGGCGCTCGAACCTGCTCCGGAGGAAGCTCGACCTGGGCACCGACACGGGCCACCACTCGAACGCGGTCTGGTTCCGGCTCGCGGGCGGCCTCGACTTCGAGGATTGGGCGGCCGACGACGAGGAGTGGCTCGGCCGGATGCCCGAGCGCGGCCTCAGGCGCCTTTCGACAACCCACCTGATCGCGCCCGGCTACTGGCTCTGGCTGATCCAGCTCGCGTCCGGGCCGATCAGCATCGGCGTCTGCGCCGATCCGCGCTTCCACCCCTTCGACGAGATGAACACGTTCGAGGGCTTCCTCGACTGGATGCGGCGCAACGAGCCGCAGCTGGCCGCGGAGATCGAGGGGCGCCAAGAGGACGTGCTGGACTTCCTGCGCGTCGAGGACTTCTCGTACGCCTCGAGCCGCGTCTTCTCGGGGGCGGAGCGCTGGACCCTGGTGGGCGAGGCGGCGGGCTTCATCGACGCCCTCTACTCACCGGGCTCCGACTTCATCGCCTACACCAACACGATGAGCTCCGAGCTCATCAAGCACGACCTCGACGGCGAGGACGTCACCGAGCTCGGCGACTTCTACAACGACTTCTTCTTCCGCCTGTTCAACCCGACGATCGAGCTGTACCGCGACCAGTACCAGCTGTTCGGCAATCCGCAGGTGATGGTCTGCAAGGTCGTCACCGACAGCTGGGCCTACTTCTGCCTGCTGGCGTCGCCGTTCTGCCACGGCAAGATGCGGAGCCGGGAGGACATCGAGGCGCTCCTCGAGCTCGTCGACGAGTATGTCCCGCTGCTCCGGCGGCTCCAGCCGTTCTACCGCGACTGGGACGCGCTCGACAACCGCCAGTCGGAGGGCGTGTCGGCGCTCTCCAAGGAGCTCGAGCCGTACATCACGGCGCAGGGCCACCTGGCGGCGCCGGCCGACGGGGACGAGGTGCTCGAGCGGGCGAGAGCCGACCTGGACAAGCTCAAGGCGTTCGCGGTGTGGGTCTTCCACAAGGCCGCCAAGAACCTCCCCGACCCGCCCGACGAGGGCGCGCGCATCAACGCGCTCGCGATCAGCCTCCAGCCCGATCAGTGGGAGGCCGACGGGCTGTTCTCGGACGACGGGATGACGCTGGCCGAGGCGCTCGAGCAGCTGCCGGGCGTAGAGGAGATGGACATCGAGGCCCGCGCGGCCGCCACAACCGCGTAGCGTAGGGCGCCTATGGGGTTGATGACCGGCACGGGGCCGTTGGCGCGACACCCGACGGGGAGCTTCAACTTCGATCCCCCGCCGCCGGGCAAGTCGCTCTACTTCGACCCCTCGCCGAAGCGGGTCCGCGTGGAGGTCGACGGTCAGACGATCGCCGACAGCCGCGACACGATCCTGCTCCAGGAGAGCGGCCTCCAGCCGGTCTACTACTTCCCGCGCGGCGACGTGCGGATGGACCTGTTCGAGCCCACCGAGCGCCACACGAAGTGCCCGACGAAGGGGGAGGCCTCGTACTACTCGGTCAAGGTCGGGGAGCGGGAGGTCAAGAACGGCGCTTGGTACTACCCCGATCCGCTGGAGGGCGCGTCGCCGATCGCCGACATGATCGCCTTCTACTGGGAGCGCGTGGACCGCTGGCTCGAGGAGGACGAGGAGATCTTCGTCCACCCGCGCGACCCCTACCACCGCATCGACGTCCTCCGCAGCGATCGGCACGTGCGCATCTCGCTCGAGGGAGAGCTGCTCGCGGAGAGCGACCGGGCGACCGCCGTGTTCGAGTCGAACCTCCCGCCGCGCTGGTATCTGCCGGCCGAGGACGTGGTCGCGGAGCTCGAGCCCACCGACACGGTCACGCGCTGCGGCTACAAGGGGCAGGCGAGCTACTACGCGGTCAGGCTCGCCTCCGGCGACGCCACCCCCGACCTCGTCTGGACCTACAAGGACCCGCTCGAGGAGGCCGGGCGGATCGCCGGCCTGCTCTGCTTCTTCAACGAGCGCGTGGACCTCGAGCTGGACGGCGTGCCGCAGGAGCGGCCGCTCTCGGCGTGGAGCCGGGGCGTCAAGGAGGTCACGCGCTGAGCCAGCGCGCTGGGTTCCGCTCGAGCATCGTCGCGATCTGATCGTCGGTTACGCCGCCCTCGCGCAGGTCGGGCAGGACGCGCTCGAAGAGCCAGGTGAAGTGCCAGTTCGGGACGGCGCGCTCGGTCCAGCCGGGGGGGAACCAGTCGATCGTGGCCGCGGCGTCCTGCGACAGGTGGATGCGGTCGGCGTAGCCGCGACGGCAGAGCTCGATCACGGTCGCCACGCGCCTCCGGTGTGACAGCACGATGTCGAAGCCGAAGCGGTCCATGCCGATGAACGGCCCGCGCGCGAGCAGCTCCTCGATGTAGTCGAGGTCGTCGGTGTCGCCGGTGTGGGCGATCTGCACCCTGGCCGGGTCGACGCCCTCCTCCTCGAAGATCGCCATCTCGTCGAGGCCCGAGCGGTTGGCGGGGTGGGAGTGAGCCATGATCGGGCGGCCGGTCACGAGGCTCGCGCGCGCGATCGCGCGCAGCACCTTGTCGAGGTCGTCGGTCATCCCGTCCTCGTCCACGGCGCACTTGAGGAACGCGGCCTTCACCTCGGTGCCCTGGATGCCCTCCTCGATGTCGTGGACGAAGACCTCGGCGAGGTAGTCCACGTCTCTCCTCGCGAAGTGCTGGGGCAGCGGCAGGTAGCCGAGGCCGGTCCCGATCAGGAGCTGGATGCCGGTCTCCTCGGCCACATGGCGCGCGAGCCTCACGTCGCGGCCGAAGTCCGTCGCCACCGGATCGACGATCGTCCTTACGCCGTGCTCCATCGCGCGGCGCACCTCGCTCACGGCCTGCTCACGCTCGCCGCGCTCGTCGTAGAGGTGCGGATACTGCGCGCGGAGAAGCTCGGAGCCGATCCGCAGGTGCTCGTGGACCAGCGTCAGCCCGAGCTCGCCGGCGTCCACCGGGCCCGAGACGGTCTCGAGGAGCGGCACGGCCCGGCTAGAGGCCGAGCATCGAGGCGATCCGGACTCGCTGCATCTGGTCGGTTCCCGAGTAGATCGGCGCGCCGACCGCGGCCCGGAGGTCCTTCTCGAGGCCGTACTCGCGCAGGTAGCCGCGGCCGCCGAAGATCTGCACCGCCGACAGCGCCGACTGGAGGTTCGCCTCGCTCGTGACCAGCTTCGCCATCGAGACCTCGGTCGTGACGTAGCGGCGCGTCAGGAACAGCCTGGCGGTGTCGTAGAGGTGCTTGCGGGAGTTCTCCACGCCGAGCTTCTGGTCGACGATCATCCCGGCGACGTACTGGTTCTTGCCGATCGGCTCGCCGAACGCCTTCCGCTTCTTCGCGAAGTCGATGCAGCGCTCCATCCGGTGCTGCATCTCGCCGACCATCATCACGAAGATGCAGAGCACCTCCCAGGTCATCACGTGCTCGAGGATGAAGAAGCCGGCGCCCTCCTTGCCGATGACGTTCTCCTTCGGCACCCGGACGTTCTCGAACGTGACCTCGGCCATCGGGGAGGTGCCCAGGCCCATCTTCGGGAGGTCGCGCATGCTGATCCCGTCCGTGCTCGCCTCGACGAGGAAGGCCGTGAAGCCCGCCTGGTTCTCCTGGCCCTCGAGCTTCGCGTAGACCGTGAGCACGTCCGCCACCGGGCCGCCCGTGCAATAGGTCTTCAGCCCGTTGATCACCCAGGCGTCGCCGTCGTCCGACGCCAGGGTGGTCATCGCCATGGCGTCGGACCCCGCCTCGGGCTCGGAGATCGCATGGGCGCCCATGATCTCGCCGTCGATCAGCTTTGCCAGGTAGCGCTGCTTCAGCTCGTCCGAGCCGAAGCGCTGAAGCGGCAGGGCCACGCTCACGATCTGCGTGGCCAGGCTGAAGGTGAGGCCCTGGTCGCGGCAGCCGTACCCGAGGTGCTCGAGCACGTACACCATCGTCAACACGTCCTTGCCGAGGCCGCCCCATTCCTCGTCGAAGGGCAGCTTGATGACGCCGGACTGGCGAATCAGATCCCACTTCTCGCGCGGGAACACGTTCGCCACGTCGTCCTCCACGTGGCCCGCGCTGAGGGGCTCGAAGTACTGCTCGAGGTTCTTCCTCAGCTCCTTCTGCTCGTCAGTCCAGTCGTTCATCGTGTTGCTCGGCGCTCAGTAGATGGACGGGTGAACGCCCGACTCGCCGAACGTGTGCGCCTCGTCACCGGTCAGCGCCGGCGTGAACATGCACACGAGCCTCAGGTCCTCGTCCGGCGAGGCGCACAGGTAGTGCGAGTCGTGCTTGTCGAGCGCGTAGATCGTGCCCGGCACGATCTCGTGCTCGGTCCCGTCCATCTCGATCACGGAGCCCTTGCCCTCGATGCAGTAGCACGCCTCGAGGTGGTTCTCGTACTCGAGCAGGGACTTCGTGCCCTTGTTGACGATCGTGTCGGTGACGGTGTAGCCCATTCCGTCCGCCGCCAGGAGGAAGCGCCGGCTCAGACCGTTGCCCCACTCGACCGTCTTGACGTCTTCCAGCTTGCGAATGATCACTTGCTCTGACTCCTTTCGGGTGACTGCATCAGCTCGACTACCAGCTCGCGGAAGTCCTCCACCACGTCGCGCCCGGCGGCCTGCGCGTCGGCGACGCGGGCGACGCAGGTGCTGCCGACGATCGCCGCGTCGGCTCCCACCGCCCCGAGGCCGTCGACGTGGCTGCGGTCCTTGACGCCGAAGCCGACGGCGATCGGGATCTCGGTGCGCTCGCGCAGGACATCCATCACCGGCACGAGCGCGCTGTGGTCGGGCGGGCCGACCGTTCCGCTGCGCCCGTAGGCGGACACCAGGTAGATGTACGCCGTCGCGTGATCCGCCGCATCGTGCAGAACGGCCGGGTCCGAGGTCGCGTAGCAGGTGGTGACGATCGGCAGACCGGTGGCCTCCGCGGCCTCGTAGTACTCGGGGCGGATCCGCGGCGGCAGCCCGTGGATCAGCAGGCCGTCGGCGCCGGCCGACTGCACGAGCTCGAGGAAGTCGCGCAGCGGCATGCCCTTGATCGTGTAGCTCCAGTCGGCGAGCAGCGCGATCTTGAGGTGGGAGAGCTCGGGCCTCACGTCCTCCACGAACGCGAGCGTCGCCTCCCGGTCCACGCCTCGGTCGAGGGCGCGGCGGGCCGACTCCTGGATCACCGGGCCGTCCGTGGGCGAGTCCGGGAACGGGACGGCCAGCTCGAGGCAGTCGACCCCGCACTCGTCCATCACGAGGACGATCTCGCGCAGCACGTCGAGGGGCGGATCGCCGGCGTTCAGGAACAGCACGACCCCCGGCCCGCCGGCACGCGGCTCTGTGAAGAAGGGCGACGCGCTAGGCACGAGAACCTGAGCCCGCGCCCGCGGATTCCTTGCCGTGTGCCCGCAGCCGCTCGATCAGCCGGACCGCCTCGCCGCCGGCCATGGCGTCGGCCGCCAGCTGCAGCGCCTCCGGCCACTCCTTCGCGACCTCGGCGTTGATGGCCATGGCGGCCGCGTTCAAGCGGATGCTCTCGAGCGCCGCCGGGGGCCCCTCGCCGCCGATCAGCGCAAGGAAGTGGTCCACGATCGAGTCCATGTCCTGAACGGGCAGGAGGTCGTCGAACGACCCGGCGCCCAGGCCGATCTCGGTGGGCTTGAGCGTGAACGCCTCGCCGCGCGCGGTGTCGTACACGCGGCTGTCCACGATGCTGAGGAGCTCGTCGGCCCCGAGCTCGTTCGAGCACAGCCAATAGTCCTTGCTGGGGTCCTCCCCCGCCAGCTGCTCGAAGGTCGGCAGCAGGGAGTGGTCGGACACCCCCGTGATCTGCTTTGTGACGGGCACCGCGGCCAGGAACGGGCCGATCACGTTGAAAAAGCGCCCCATCGTCTTCATGTCGAAGGGCAGGATCGTGCGGGCGAGCAGCCTCAGCTCGCGCGGGTAGACGAACGGCCCCGCGCACGCGATGCCCACGGTCTCGAGCAGCTCCTCGGTCTGCTCGTAGGAAGACGTCATCCGGACGCCGAGCCGGTCGAGCAGGTCCACCGACCCGGTCCGGCTCTTGTAGGCCCGCGACCCGGTCTTGATCACCCTCGCCCCGAGCGAGGCGCCGACGAAGGCCGACGCGGTCGACAGGTTGAAGGTGCTCGGCCCGCCCCCGGTCCCGACGATGTTCACGGTCGGGGCCGGGGGCGAGCCGGGCTGCGGGTTGCGCTCCCGCAGCGACTGCAACAGCGCGCTGATCGAAGCGCCGTCGGGCGTCTTCGTGGTCAGCGAGACGAGCACCGCCAGGGCCTCGCCGGGATGCAGCTCCTGCTTCCCGAGGCGGTCCCAGAAGTCGCCCCAGACCTCCTCGGAGATGGGCTCGCTGCGGTCGGCGAGAGCGGCCAGAGCCTCCGATGGAGGAGGCTTGCTAGGCATTCGCCGGCTCACGCCTCTCGTTGATGAACTGCTGGATCGAGTCCACCGTGCGGAGGCTGTCGGGACCGAGCTCGGACTCGTCGACGCTGATCCCGTAGTCGCTCTCGAGCCAAGCGACCAGCTTCAGCAGGCCGAGGCTGTCGACCGCTCCGCCGGCCTGCAGATCGAAGTCGTCGTCGAGCTCGTCCGGCGACATGTCCGGCATGAACTCGTCGACGAGGAACTGCTTGATCTTGGCCTTGTCATCCACTGGCGATGCTCCTCTTCTCTCGCTTTATCTCTGTCATCCGGCGACTTTGCTTCGGTCCTGCGGCGGTTCGATCTTGTTGCGATCGACCTTTCCTGTCGAGGTCTTCGGCAGCTCCTCGGTCACGATCGCGATGGAGCCGGGCATCTCGGTTCGCGCCAGTCGCCCGACCAGGTGCTTGCGCAGCGCCATTCCGTTGAAGCCCGAATCGGTCTCCTTCCGCACCACGGCGTGGAGCTTATGTCCCGCGATCTCGTCGGGCACGGGGATGACGGCCACCTCGACCACGTCCGGGTGCTCCTGGATCGCCTGCTCCACCACCTGGGTGCTCACGCGCACCCCGCGGACCTTCACGTAGAAGTCGCTGCGGCCCTCCAGGGTGAGTACGCCGTTCTCGTCGCGGCGCACGATGTCGCCGGTCCGGTAGTAGATCTGCTCGCCCTGCCCGTCCTCGGCGCGCGTGACGAACGTCCCCTCGTTCCTCGAGACGGTCAGGTAGCCCCGGGTCTGGAACGGGGTGCGCACGAGCAACTCGCCCGTCCCGGCCCCCTCGAGGGGCTTGCCGTCCTCGCCCTCGACCCGGGCGTCGACGCCGTCGATGGGCTTGCCGATCGGGATCTTCGCCGGCGGCTCTCCGCCCGACAGGTCGAACTCGTGGATCATGCTGTCGTTGGTCTCGGTGCAGCCGTAGATGTTGAAGATCCGGGCGTTCGGGAACAGCTCGGGCAGCTGGGCGAGCGAGGTGGCCGGGATCTTGTCCCCCGTGGTGATCACGTGCTTGACGCTCGGGAAGCGCCCGCCGCTCTCGCGCATCTCGTCGATCAGGAGGCGGTAGAGCATGGGCACCGCCTGGACCACGTCCACCTCGTTGTCCCCGACGAGCTCGACCAGGTGGCTGCCGTGAGTGGCCTTGGCCTGGTCCACGATCACGACACAGCCGCCGGCCTTCAGCGTGCTCCAGATGTCCAGGAGGCAGAGGTCGAAGTTGAGCGGGGCGTAGTTGAGGACCTTGGCGCCGGGCCCGATTCCGAACTGCGAGGCGGCCCAGTCCGTGAAGTGGTGGATCGCCCCCTCGGCGAGCGGGACGATCTTCGGCAGCCCGGTCGAACCCGAGGTCGTGAGCATGAAGGCGATGTCCTCGCCCCCGCCGGGGGGCGGCCATTCGACCTCCGGCATGTCTCCGTCCGAGGGGACCGGGGCGGCGCTCAGCGCGGCATCGCCGTCCCCCGCGGGCGAGAGGATCTGGCTCGCGCCGGCCTGCCCGAACAGCTTCGCGAGCGTCTCTGGAGCCAGCTCGATCGAAGGCAGGAGGAACGGGCGTCCCGCCCTCAGGCAGGCGAGGATCAGCGCGATCGCCTCCGGCGACTTCTGGGCCTGGATGCCCACGGGGCGGTCGCCCGGCAGCCCGAGCGCCTCGAGCTCGGCGTGCGCCGCGTCCGCCATCCCCTTGAGCTCCCCGTAGCTGATCGCGCGACCGTCCCAGATCAGCGCTGGGGCGTCCGGCTGGCTTTCGGCCTGCTCGGCGAAGTGGTCAGCAACCGATTCGCTCATGGTGAGTCTCCTCTTCCGGTCGCCGCCTTGGCGTCCGCGAGTGCGCCGCGATGGCGCTCGAAGTCGTCGATCCAGCCCTGCACGCTGCCGCTCTGCAGCAGCCCGGTTCCGATCAGGAGCCCCTTGAAGCCGGCCTCGACCAGCTCCGCTGCGACCTTCGGATCGGTGATGGCGCTGGCGCTGACCGGACAGGGCGTGCCGGTCTCGAGCGTGGCCTCGAGCAGCCCGCGGCTCAGGTCGATGTCGCCCTCGCCGCGCTCCTGCTGGCGGATGTCCTTGTTGTTCACGGCGACGATGCAGCTCTCGGCGTGCACCAGCGTGTCGAGCTCCCCCTGGTCGGCGACCTCGACGAACGGGGTCAGCTCGTGGCTCAGGGTGCTCTCGATCAGGCTCTGGAACGACGACTTGGGCAGGATCCGCGCCGTCAGGAGGATCGCCGACGCTCCCATCTGCTTCGCCTCGACGAGCTGGCTCTCGCGCACGATGAAGTCCTTCTTCAGGAGCGGCACGTCGGTGAGCTCTGCCACCTCCTTCAGCATCCCGTCGTCGCCGCCGAACCAGCGGCCGGTCACGACCGAGATGCAGGGCGCGCCGGCGGCCAGGTACTCGGACACGAGCTCGGGGATCGAGCGCTCGCCCATCAGCTCCACGCCCTCGGCGGTGCGGCGCTTGACCTCCATCACCACCGGCAGCGGGCTGGCGAGCAGGGTGTCGATGAAGCGGCTAGGCACCCGACTGGACCTCCGGCCGCCAGGCGCGCAGGATCGCCTCGACACGGTCGGCGCTCACCTTGCCGTCCGCTCCGCGCGCGTTCGTGTCCACGTCGATCCCGAGGAAGTGCGGGTGCCTCGTGAGCTCGTCGTAGGCGTCCCTGTTGTCGTCCGAGAGGCCGCCCGCGAGCAGGAAGGGACGGTTGATCCGCTCGGCGAGCGATGCCACGACCGTCGGATCGAGAGTCTCACCGGTGCTGCCCACGCGGCCGTCCGCGGCCACGGCATCGAACAGGAACACGTCCACGCCGGCCTTCTCATAGGAGCCGATCAGCGGGGCCTCGACGCAGTCCTCGCCGCGCACGTGTAGGACCTTGAGCACGCGGACGTCCGGTGAGATCTCCTTGACCGCCCGTACCACCCCCGGCATCTGGTAGCCGTGCAGCTGGACCCAGCGCACGCCCGAGCCCTCGAGCGCCTCGCGCAGGGCGTCCACGTCCTTCAGGAAGGTCACGAGCACCGGGGCAAGGTGGTCCGTCGCCGCGGCGGCCGCCCCCAGCTCGCGCCAGTCGCTCAGCTGAAGGTCGGCCGGGCCGTCCGGCACGCCGTACCAGAGGCCCACCAGGTCGACGTCGCGGCTCGCGAGCACGTCGATCTCGGCGGGCTCCGTGATGCCGCAGACCTTCACCTGGGTGCCGTTGCCGCCCATCCCTATACGAAAGCTCCCAGAACTGTCTCCCGGCGCGCAAGGTCCAGGTCCACCGGGTTGCTCAGCGCCTGTAGCTGAGGGAGCTGCTCGAGCGCCGCAGTGCGGCCCGCCTCGAGGAACAGGTCGGCCAGGTGGAAGTCGCGCCAGTCTGCCGGGCCGAAGCGCGGCGTGACGGTCACGTCGGCCAGGGCGGCGTGGCGGACGCTGGTGTCGAGCTGGCTGAGGTCCATGGCCTCGAGGATCGTGTCGAGCATGCCCTTCTTCTTGGCGGGCGCGGCCTCGGGCTCCGGCAGGCCGGGCCAGCGCTCGAGCACCTCGGCGCTCATCAGGTTCACGGAGACGACGACGTCGGCCCCGTCCTCGAGCACCGACGCCGTCGGGACGGGGACCAGTGCGATGCCGTCCACGAGACGGTGGCCGTCCCGCTCCTGCGGCGGGAACACTCCCGCGACCGACAGCGCGGCGAGCTGCGCCTCCCAGATGGCGCCGGCGCGCTGCGGGAACGGAGCGCGGTCGTTCAGGTCCACGGCCATGATCATCAGCGGGATCAGCGTGTCCGAGAACCAGCGCTCCTCGGTGATGCGCTTCAGCATGCCCGCGAGCGCCTCGCGGCCGGCGGCGCCGCCGCCGAACGGCCCGGAGAAGAGCGCGCCGACGAGGTCGGCGTCGAACGCGCCCCGGAAACGCTCGTCGATCTGGCTCGCGTTGTAGCCCAGGGCTATCTGCGTGGACACGAACCCGCCGATGCTGCTGCCGCCGATGTAGTCGACCGTGTAGCCGGCCTCCTCGATCACGCCCAGGGCGCCCACGTGGGCGTAGCCCTTGGCCCCGCCCGCGCCGAGCGCCAGGCCCAGCTTCGTCCGGGTGACGTGCCGGGCGAGCCAGGCGAGGTCGGCGTTCCCGAGCGGGAAGCCGTCCACGCGTTCGCAGGTGCGCACGACGAGCCGCTTGGTCTCCTGCGGCCATGCCTGATGCGCCCGTTCGGCCTCGCTGCCGATGAGCACGACCTCGAGGTTGCCCTGTCCGGACCCGGCCATGTCGCGGATGAGCTCCACGTCGCCGGCCGTGCCGGCGAACGCCACGACCCGGTCCACCTGGTCGAGCAGCGCGCCGAGCGTCTTCTGGTCGAGCTCGCCGAGGATCAGGACCGTGGCGTTCTCCGCGAGCAGCTCGTCGGAGGCGGTGAGCGCCCCGGCCAGCGAGAGGCGCCGGTCGAGAACGGTCACCGGCTGCGGCGTGGCGCTCCGAGCCGCGGCCGCCAGCCAGGCCAGGGCGTCCTTGATCGACGGCCCGGCGAGGAGTCCGACCTCTTCGCCGCGCTGCTTCGCCGCGCGCCGGACGCTCGCGCGGATCATCCGCTCGCGCTGGGTCTGGATGACGTTGAGGAGGATCTGGGGATGGAGCCGGGCGACCTCGATGAGATCCTCGGCGTCGATCTCCATCGTCGTCGTGGCGATGGCCGCCACCACCGTGGCCGAGCGGGGCGCGCCGATCAGCGCGTCCTGGGCCGCAATCACGTCCCCCTTCCGCATGCGCAGCACGAACTCGCTGCCGCCCTCGGCGGTAGGGGCGAGCCAGTGAACGAGGCCGCCGGTGATGATCCAGGCGCGCTCGCTGGGGTCGCCCGCGTGGCAGAGCTCCTCGCCCTCCGCGAATTCCCGCGGGCGCATCCGCTTGACCACGGCCTCGAGCTCTTGCTCCTCGAGGTCAGCGAACAGGGGGCTACGGGCCAGGGCGGGATCGACGGCCATCAGTGCGAGCGTAAATCCTCGGGTGTAAGCTCGCAACAAATGGACTCGGCACAGCCGCGAGCCGCAGAGGCCGGCGTCCCCGTAGACGACAACAAGCGGATGATGTTGGTAGCCGGACGGGGGAATCCGGCGCTCGGGGCGGCCATCGCGGAGGAGCTGGGCGTGGAGCTCGGTGCGGTCACTCTCAAGACTTTCTCAGCTGGCGAGTCCTACTGTCGCTACGACGAGTCGGTCCGCGGCGCGGACGTGTTCATCGTCCAGTCCACGTGCGACAACCTGGAGACCGACGTACGCACGAACCACGCGCTGATGGAGCTCCTGCTCCTGATCGACGCGGCGGTGGGCGCCTCGGCCCACCGCGTGATCGCGGTCATGCCGTACTTCGGCTACTCGCGCCAGGACAAGAAGTCCGAGCTGCGCGAGCCGATCAGCGCGCGACTCGTGGCGCACATGCTGGAGGCGGCCGGCGTCGACCGCGTGGTGGCGGTGGACCTGCACGCGGGCCAGATCCAGGGGTTCTTCACGAAGCCCCTCGACCACGCGACGGCCATGCACCTGATCGCCGACTACTTCAACGACCTCCAGCTCGACGACCTGGTCGTGGTGGCGCCCGACGTCGGCCGCGTGAAGCTCAACAAGAAGTTCGCGGACAAGCTGGGCGCGGATCTCGCCCTGATGACCAAGGAGCGCCCTGCCCAGCAGGTCGCCGAGATCGGCTACGTGGTCGGCGACGTCAAGGGCAAGACGGCGCTGATCATCGACGACATCATCGACACCGGCGGCACGCTGGCCGCCGCCGGCCAGACGGTGCTCGACGCGGGCGCGAAGCGCGTGTACGCGGCCGCGACGCACGGCCTGTTCTCGGGCGATGCCCACAGGATCCTCCGCGACGGCCCGTTCGAGCAGATCGTCGTAACGGACACGGTGCCGCCTCGCCCGGGCGCCCCGGACAACATCGTCCGGCTGTCACTCGCGCCCCTGCTGGCCCAGTCGATCGAGGCGATCTTCACGAACCGCCCGATCAGCGCGGTCTTCCAGGGCCAGAACCAGCCGTTCTAAGCCGGGCGCTCGCTACGGATCGATGACGGCGCGGTAGCGGCCGCCGTGGAAGATCAGCGGCTCGACGTCCGGGTCGACGCCGAGGGCGGCCACCTCACCGATGAAGATGAGGTGGTCGCCGGCCTCGTGGGTCTCGACCAGCCGGCAGTCGAGGAAGGCCGCGACGTCGTCGATCACGGGGGCGCCGGTTGCAACCTCGTGGTGCGGGATCTCCGCGAACGCATCGCGCCCGCGCGGACGGTCGCGCGAGGCGAAGTAGTTCGAGATCGCCTCCTGCCGGTTGGACAGGATGTTCGCCGCGAACACGCCGTTCTGCGGAATGAGGTCGGCGCCGGTGCTGCCGGCGATCACGCACACGAGCACCAGCGGCGGGTCGAGCGACACGGACGAGAACGCCGTGGCGGTCATGCCGAAGTCGTGCGCCTCGCCGCGGGTCGTGATCACGGTGACGCCGGTGCCGAAGGCGCCGAGCGTGTTCCGGAACTCCCTAGCCGAGAAGCCGGTCACGGTCGAGTACGACCGCTCGGCTGTCTGCGAGTCGCTGACCGCTACTCACCTCCCCCGAAGCGCGACCGGACGATGCTGTCGAACTCGGGCGTGCCGAGCGCCTGGCCTACGACCGAGGTGAACTCGTCGCGATCCATCGTGAGCAGCGTCGCGTTCGACTTCGCCTGGAGGCTGGCGGTCCGCTGGGCCTCGGCGAGGATCGACACCTCGCCGAAGAAGTCGCCGGGACCGAGCGTCGTCACGGTGTCGGACTGCCCGTCGCTCTCGCGCACAACGTCGACCTCGCCGTCGACCACGATCACGAACTTGTCGGCCGGCCCGCCCTGGCGGGCGATCGTCGCCCCGGCCTCGACCTCCGTGCGCTGGAGCTTGCCGCTGATGGTGCCCTGCTCGCTCACCGGCAGCTCGTCGAGGACGTTGTAGACGTTGTCGACCTGGAACTCGGCGCCGGCGAACATCTGCGTCTCGCCGCGGCCGCCGGCGTAGCGCTCGTCCACGAGCTTCACGCTGGTCGGCACGATCCGGAAGAACGAGATGTTCATCGTCGACGTGCCCATGGCCATCGGGAACTTGTCGCTGAACAGCTCGACGGCCCGGGCGACCTCCTCGCCGGAGAGGACCACGCGCGCCTGGCCGCTCCCCTGAAGGCCGGCGGGGTCCTGGGTGATAGCGAACGAGACGAGCGGGTTCTGCTCGATCTGCTGCGCGGCCCACGCCGATGAGCGCATCCAGACGTAGAGGTTCAGGTCGTCGCTCGCGTAGCGGAGCGTCGTCGCCCGAGGGGCGCCGTTGGGCGTCGCCGTCGCGAGCGTCAGGGTCTGGTTCTCGCGCAGGAACTCCACAACACGGGGAGGTACCTCCTGCGTCGTCGTCGGCTCGGTCATATGACTCCTCGGTAGGTGGCTGCTCGGGGCCGAGCCTATCCTCCTTCATCCGAGCTTGCCAGGGCCGTCCGGAGACCGCTACATTCGGTGACGTGCGCATGCAAGCGCGAGTCGCGGGTCGCTTATGAATCAGCCGAGCGAAGCGATCCCGGTGGTCAACTTCGGCGCGGGGGCCGAGTTCGCGCTTGGGGTCGAGGAGGAGCTCATCCTGGTCGATCCCGAGACGCACGCGCTCGCGCACGCCGCGCCCGAGGTGCTCGATCGCCTGAGGGTGCCGGCGGGCGAGGGCGGGATCCATCCGGAGGCGTACGCGGCGGTCGTGGAGCTCGTCTCGCCGATCTGCTCGGACGCGAGTGAGGGCATAGCGTCGCTGGGCTCCCTGCGCCGCCGCCTGCACGACACCGGCGCCGCCGCGATCGGCGCGGGTCTCCACCCCGACGGCGCCTTCGGGGACGTTGTCCACTACCCGAGCGAGCGCTACCGCATGATCGGGGAGGAGATGCGCGGCCTGCAGGCGCGGACCCCGACCTGCGCGCTGCACGTGCACGTGGGCATGCCGGACGCCGAGGCGGCCATCCGGGCGTTCAACTACGTGCGCGGGCACCTGCCGCTGCTCCAGGCGCTCGCGGCGAACTCGCCGTTCTGGTACGGCCGCGACTCCGGCCTGGCGAGCGCGCGCGCCCACGTCTTCAGGGCGCTCCCGCGCTCCGAGATCCCGCCCGCGTTCGCGTCCTTCGACGAGTTCGCCGAGCGCGTGGAGGGGCTGGTCGAGGCCGGCGGAATGCCGAATTACACGTTCATCTGGTGGGACATCCGCCCGCACCCGATTCTCGGCACGATCGAGGTCAGGGCGATGGACAGCCAGTCCTCGCACGAGAACGCCGCCGGTCTCGCGGCGCTCGTGCACGCGCTGGCGCGCCGCGGCGTCGAGGAGCGCGGGCCCTGGGAGCAGCGCGAGGTGCTGATGGAGTCGAGCTTCCGCGCGGCGCGCGACGGTCTGTACGCCACGCTCTGGCACGACGGCGCGCTCCGGCCGGTGCCCGAGATCGCGCGCGCCACCGTCGAGCTCGCGCGGCCCTACGCCCGCGAGCTCGGCTCGGAGGCGGCGCTCGAGGGAATCGAGCGCATCCTCGCCGAGGGCAACGGAGCCTTCCGGCAGCGCGCGGCCTTCGCAAGCGGCGGCATGCCCGCCGTGCTGTCCGAGCTCGTCGAGGAGACGGCGCGCGCCGGACACCTGGTGGGATCGGGCCACCATCGCCACGACGGCTGACCGCCGAGGCGATGGCTGGAGTCCGGATCCAGGGTTAGGATCGCGCCATGTGCAGGCTGTTCGGCATGAGCGGGGGGCAGCACGAGGTCCAGGCGACCTTCTGGCTCCTGGACGCCCCCGCCAGCCTCATCCTCCTGAGCGAGAGCCAGCCGGATGGGGTGGGCATCGGCACATTCGACGCAGACGGCTCACCCTCCATTTGGCGTAAGCCCGTCGCCGCCAACCGGAGCGAGACCTTCATCGCCCTCGCCGGGTCGCACGACGTCCGCTCGCGCACCTTCCTCGCGCACATCCGGCACGCCACCGAGGCCGAGCCGAGCATGGAGAACACGCACCCGTTCGAGCAGGACGGACGGATCTTCGCCCACAACGGCGTGCTCGGCGACCTCGACGAGATGCGCCGCCGAGCCGGGCCGTACGCGGAGCGGATCCGCGGCAACACGGATTCGGAGCACTACTTCACGTTGATGACGAAGCGAATAGCGGACCACGACGGCGACGTGGCCGCCGGGATCGCCGCGGTAGCGAAGGAGCTGGCCGACGACATCTGGCTCTACTCGCTCAACATGATCCTGACGACGCCCACCGACCTCTGGGCGCTCCGCTATCCCGACACGAACGAGCTCTGGATCCTGGAGCGCTCGCTCGGCGGCCTCGAGCCCATCGGCGGCTTCGACGAGCGGAGCGCGTCCGGCATCATGCGCGTCCAGTCGGGCGCGCTCTCGGTGCTGCCGGCGACCGTGATCGCTTCCGAGCGCATGGACTCGAGCGACGGCTGGCGGATGCTCGAGTCCGGCGAGCTCATCCACATCGACGAGAACCTGAACGTGACCTCGGAGATCGTGGTCGACCGCCCGCCCGCGAAGATGATCGACCTCCAGGCGATGGGCGCGCAGGCCGTGGCCGCCCAGGCCCAGGCCCAGGGCCCGGCGGACGCCCCAGCCGCCTAGGACGCTCTAGCTCCAAATCGCGGACGCCAACGAACGACGGCATCGAAGGGGTTTGCTCCTCGCGGTGCCACGACTTTCCCATGACTGTCATGGGTTTCTCGTGGCACCCGGCGGGCGAGGCCTCCTAGTCGCCCGCGTGCACGGCGAGCGCCTGGGCCAGCGCGAGCCCGCTCGTGTGTGAGAGCGAGAGCTCGAGCTGCCGTACGCCCTGGCGCTCCGCGAACGCGGCCACCTCGCCGCTCAGCCTGACGACGGGGCGGCCGTTCTCCTCGTTCACCACCTCGACGTCCGTCCAGCGCATCCCGGGCCCGAGGCCCGTGCCGAGCGCCTTCAGGACCGCCTCCTTGGCGGCGAAGCGGGCCGCCATGTGCTCGTGCCAGTTCCGGCGCCCACGGCAGTAGTCGATCTCGGCCTCCGTGAACAGCCGGCGTTCGGCGCGCTCGTACCTCGTGATCAGGCGCTCGACGCGGGAGACCTCGACGATGTCAGAGCCGATGCTTACCCGCGGGCCGGGTGCGTCCACCTACGCACCGGCCGCGGAGCGGAGGCGTTCGACGTAGGCGCTCGCCGACTCGGGGCGATCCGCGGCGTCCTTCGCCAGGCCGGTGATGACGGCCTCCCCAAGCGAGGACGACACGTCGGGGTCCTTCTCGGCCGGATTCGTGGGCTCGTCCTGGAGATGGGCCCACAGCACGCGCATGCCCTGGCGGTCGGCGTACGGCGGCGCGCCGGTGAGGCACTCGTAGGCCACGCAGGCGAGCGCGTAGACGTCGGTCTGCGCCGTGACCTCCGCGCCGTGGATCTGCTCGGGCGCCATGTAGTCGAGCGAGCCGACGGTCTGGCCCGGGCGCGTGAGCAGGCTGCCCTGGCTGTCCTTCGCGAGCCCGAAGTCGGTCAGGTAGGCGTCGCGGTTCGCGTCGATCAGGATGTTGGCCGGCTTGATGTCGCGGTGGAAGAGCCCCTGGGCGTGCAGCGCGTCGAGCGCCCCGGCGACCTGCCCGAGCACCTCGAAGGCCGCCGGCGGCGCGAGCTTGCCCTCGCGCTCGATCAGCTCGGAGAGCGATCCGCCGTCGATGAACTGCTGGGTGAGGTAGGGAATCCCCTGCACCTCACCGGTGTCGAGCACCGGAACGAGGTGATCGTGGACCACGCGCTGCGCGATGCTCGCCTCGCGCTCGAAGCGCCGACGGAAGGTCGCGTCGCGCGCGATGTCCTCCTTGACCAGCTTCAGGGCGACGGTGCCGTCCGGCCCGTCCGCCTTGAAGACCCGGCCCATGCCGCCGACGCCGAGCGTCGACTCGACGGTGTAAGGCCCGAACGTCTCGCCCGGCTGAAGCTCGAAGTCGGGCATCTACGCACTCCCCGTACGCGGCACGGGCCGCAGCTTAGCGATGGGCTTGACTTTCGCGGTTAAGATCGACCCAACCTGACTCGCAGAAAGGGATAGGAGAGCACTGTGAGCGAAGATCGGCGCCCGGCCGACAGCTACGACGTGGCGATTCTCGGCGGCGGCCTCGCCGGGCTGACCCTCGGCCTTCAGCTCAAGCAGGAGCGGCCGGAGACCAGCATCTTCGTCGCGGACAAGGCGCGCGGGACCAGCGCGCGAAGCCGCCCACAAGGTCGGCGAGTCCACGCAGGAGATCTCCTGTCACTACTTCGGGGAGGTGCTCGGACTAACGGATCACCTCGAGAACGAGCAGATCCACAAGTGCGGCCTGCGCTTCTGGTTCCCCGCGGGCGACAACAGCGACCTCGCGCAGCGCGTCGAGCGGGGCCCCCACAAGCATCCGCCCGTCCCGAGCTATCAGCTCGACCGCGGCCGCTTCGAGAACTTCCTGACCGACAGGTGCATCGAGGCCGGAGTCGACCATTTCCGGGGGCGCTTCATCCAGGACGTGGAGATCGGCGACCCCCACGAGGTCACCTCGACGACGCGCGAGGGCGACACCGTCACGAGCAAGGCGCGCTGGGTGGTGGACGCCGGGGGTCGCGCGTTCATCCTCAAGAAGAAGCTCGACCTGCTCGAGGAGACGAACCACGCCTGCAACTCGAGCTGGTTCAGGCTGGCCGGCGGCCTCGACATCGAGGACTGGGCCGATCCCTCCGACGAGGAGTTCTTCGGGCGCATGGAGGAGCGCGGCCTGCGCATGCTCAGCACGAACCACATCTGCGGGGAGGGCTACTGGGTGTGGCTGATCCCGCTCGCCACGGGCTACATCTCGATCGGGATCGTCGCCGATCCGCGCTTCCATCCCTGGGAGGAGATCAACACGTTCGAGGCCGCGCTCGAGTGGATCAAGGAGCACGAGCCGCAGCTCGGCGACTCGCTCGAGGGCCGGCTCGACCAGGTCGAGGACTTCCTCAAGGTCCAGCACTTCTCGCATGGGACGAAGAAGTCGATGGACGGCAGCCAGCGCTGGGCCCTGGTGGGCGAGGCGGGCCCGTTCCTCGACCCGTTCTACTCGCCGGGCTCGGACTACATCGCGATGGCGAACGAGTTCACGCAGGACCTGGTCCGGCGCGAGCTGGACGGCGAGGACGTCACCGAGCGCGCGGAGGCGCACAACGACCTCTACCTGAACTTCTTCCGCGTCCACCTGGCCTTCTACGACGGCCAGTACGAGTTCTGGCACAACCCGCTCGTCATGAACGTGAAGATCGGCGGGAACAACATCTACTACTGGGGCGTCCTCGGGCTCCTGTACTTCCACCGGAAGTTCACCGACCTCGACTTCATGGCCGCCGTGCGGCCGGACATCGAGCGCATCTGGGACATCACCCTCAAGCTCGAGGCGATGTACCGCGAGTGGAACGCGATCGAGGACCGCGAGTGGACGCGCGCGATGGTGCCCACGCAGGCGTTCCCCGCCATGTTCGAGCGGCACCTGGACATGGTCGGCGGCTTCGACGACGAGACGCTGAAGCAGAAGGTCGCCTCGACCAGGGAGCTGATGGAGGCCTACGCGGTGCTGGCGTTCAACAGGGCCGCGTCGGCGCTTCCGGACGGCGCCCCCGACGAGAACCAGAAGATCAACCCATACGCGATCAGCCTCGATCCTGAGCGCTGGGAGGCGGACGGGCTCATGGGCGGCGAGGGGATGTCCGTGGCGGAGGCCCGGCAGACGCCGGCCGCCGGCATGGAGAACCTCTTCATGGAGGCCATTGCAACGCCGGCCTGACTCGCCCGGCACCGCCGGGACGCTCTCGCTCAGCAACGTCGAGAAGACGCGGGAGTTCATCGAGGCCTACAACCGGCGCGACTTCGAGACCGCGATCCGGTGGTTCGACCCGCAGGTGCAGTGGGTGCTCCCCGAGCAGCAGGGCTTCGACTCCTGCATCGGGTCTGACCAGATCATCCGGTGGTGGGAGGAGCTCGACGACATCTACGACGAACTGAGGCTCGATCCGCAGGAGTACGTGGACGCCGGCGATCACGTCGCCGTCCGGCTGCGCCATTTCGCGAAGGGCAAGGGAAGCGGAATCGCGCTGGACAACGTGCTGTACCACCAGGTGACGACGTTCCGCGCGGGCAAGATGATCCGGATCGAGTACCTCGCGAGCTGGCCGGAGGCGCTCCGGGCGGCGGGGGTCGATGACGAGCATCCGCCGATGCAGTGACGACGACCGCGAGGCGATCTTCGCGATCGTCAACGCCGCCGCCGAGGCGTACCGCGGCGTAATACCGGCCGACCGCTGGCACGAGCCGTACATGCCGATGAGCGAGCTCGACGGTGAGATCGCGGCCGGCGTGGAGTTCTGGGGCTACGAGGACGGCGGGGAGCTGCTCGGGATCATGGGCATCCAGCGGCTTTCGGACGTAGACCTGGTCAGGCACGCTTACGTGCTGCCCGCGAGCCAGGGCAGGGGCGTGGGCGGTGCGTTGCTCGAGCATCTGATGAAGGCGGCCCCGCGGCCCGTGCTCGTCGGCACCTGGGCCGCGGCCGAATGGGCGATCGGCTTCTACCGCCGGCACGGCTTCGAGCAGGTCACGCCGGAGCAGAAGGACGAGCTGCTGACCCGCTACTGGAACATCCCCGCGCGGCAGATCGAGACCTCGGTCGTGCTCGCGAACCCGCCGCTTGACTCGCCACGCGGGCAGGCAGATGATCGTGCGGAGTGACCTGCCCTGCCTGCGGCCAAGAGAACGCCCCGGGGGCGCGTTTCTGCGGGGAGTGCGGGGCAGGGCTGAGCGCTCCGGTGCTCTGCGCGGCGTGCGGAAGCGAGAACCCGTCCGGGCAGAAGTTCTGCAACGGCTGCGGGCAGGCCCTGACCGCCGACCCGGCACCGGCGTTGCCCGCGACCCCCGACCATCTCGCGCAGAAGATCCGCGCCGGCCGCGGGGCCCTGGAGGGAGAGCGCAAGCAGGTGACGGTTCTGTTCGCGGACGTCGCCGGGTCGATGGAGCTCGCCGAGCGGAGCGACGCGGAAGCCTGGCAGCTGATCATGGAGCGCTTCTTCACGATCCTCTGCGCCGGCGTTCATCGCTTCGAGGGCACCGTCGACAAGTTCACCGGCGACGGGATCATGGCCCTCTTCGGGGCGCCGATCGGCCACGAGGATCACGCTCAGCGCGCGTGCTACGCGGCCCTTCATCTCCAGCGCGAGCTGGCCGCGTACGCCGCGGACCTGCGCCGCAACGACGGGCTCAACCTCTCCGTCCGGATGGGGCTGAACTCGGGCGAGGTGGTGGTGGGCGCGATCGGCGAGGACCTCGCGATGGCCTACACCGCGGTCGGGCACACCGTCGGGCTGGCGCAGCGGATGGAGCAGCTCGCCGCGGCCGACAGGGTCTACCTCAGCGAGCACACGGGGGCGCTGGTGGACGGCCATTTCGCGCTCAGCGACCTCGGCGAGTTCCATGTGAAGGGCGCGAGCGGTCCGGTGCGCGTCCACGAGCTAACCGGCGTGGGCACTGCCCGAGGTCGCCTCGACGTCTCCCGGGCACGCGGCTTCTCGCGTTTCGTGGGGCGCGACGACGAGCTGCACACGCTCGAGCAGGCGTTCTCCGGAGAGGGACACGTGATCGGGATCGTGGGCGAGGCGGGCGTCGGGAAGAGCCGGCTCTGCCATGAGTTCGCGGAGCGCTGCCGGGCGAAAGGCATACCCGTCTATCACCTGGCGGGCCAGGCGCACGCCAAGGAGGTGCCGCTCCTGCCGGTCCTCCAGTTGCTGCGCGAGTTCTTCGAGATCTCCGAGCGGGACGCCGACCGGACGGCCCGCGAGCGGATCGCGGGCAAGTTGCTGCTCCTCGACGAGAGCTTCGCGGACGACCTGCCCCTGATGTTCGACTTCCTCGCGGTCCCCGACCCCGAGCGGCCGTCGCCTCCAATGGACCCGGAGGGGCGCCAGCGGCGGCTTCTGGAGCTGATCAAGCGCCTGAGCCACGCCGAGAGCGCCCGCCAACCGAGCGTCACGGTGTTCGAGGACCTGCACTGGCTCGACCCCGTAAGCGAGGTCTACCTCGCCAACCACGTCGAGGCGATCCAGGGGACGCACGGCCTGACCGTCCTCAACTTCCGGCCCGAATATCAGGCCGGCTGGATGTCGAGGTCGTTCTACCGCCAGATCGCGCTGGAACCGCTCGCCGCCGAGGCGACCGAGGAGATGCTTCGCTACGCGCTCGGGCCGGACCCCTCGCTCGACGGGCTCCCGGAGCTGATCAGGGAGCGAACCCAGGGCAATCCGTTCTTCATCGAGGAGCTCGTACGGGCGCTTGTGGAGGCAGGGAACCTCGAGGGCGAGCAGGGCTCCTACCGGCTCGTCAAGCCCGTCGACGAGGTCGCCGTGCCCCCGACGGTGCAGGCCATCCTGGCCGCCCGCATCGACAGGCTCGGAGCACGCGACAAGGCGGTGGTGCAGGCCGCCGCCGTGGTCGGCAAGGAGTTCTCGGCGGCCGTGCTGGAGCAGGCGGCCGAGTTGACTCCGGCTGAGCTAGAGGACGCTCTGCGCAACCTCGTCGCGAGCGAGTTCGTGTACGAACAGGAGCTCTTTCCGGAGGCGCTCTACGCGTTCAAGCACCCGCTGACCCAGGAGGTGGCCTACCGCTCCCAGCTCGCCGACCGGCGCGCTCCGGTGCACGCCGCGGTGGCACGGGCGATCGCGGCGCGCTATCCCGAGCGGCTCGAGGAGCGAGCGGCTCTGCTCGCACAGCACTGGGAGGCGGCCCGCGACGCGCCCGAGGCCGCGCGCTGGCACGCCCGGGCCGCGGTCTGGGCGGGAACGAGCGCTCCGAGCCAGGCGCTCATACATTGGGGCAAGGTGCGAGAGCTCACCGATTCGATGTCCGAGTCGGATGAGACGGCCTCGCTCGGCCTGACCGCGAGGATCGCCCTGCTCGACTACGGCTGGCGGCTCGGGATCCTTCACGACGAGGCGGAGGCCCTCTTCAACGAGGCGGAACGAATGGCGTCGAGCGTCCAGAGTCTCCATCTGCGCGCGTTCCTGCTCCTCAGCTACGGAGTGGTCGTGGCCACGACCGACGGGGACCTGCGCGAATACGCGAGGCGCTCGCGTCAGGCCGTAGCACTCGCGGAGGAGTCCGGCGATCCGGCCCTCTACGTCAGCGTGGCGATCACGACCTACGCGCTCTTCTGCACCGGCGCGCTTCAGGAGGGCCTGGCCATCTGCAACCGCGCGATCGAGTTGGCCGACGGCGATCCCACCGTGGGTGCCGGCATGGCGGGCGGCTCCGGCGACGCGTGGTGCCACGCACAGAAGGGAGGGTTCCTGATCACGCTTGGGGAGCTCGACGAGGCCGATCGTGCGCTCCAGCAAGGCAGGAGGATCGCCCGCGAGCAGGGCAACATCGAGGTGGTCGGCTTCTGCCACCAGTGGTCGACGCTGCTTGCGTACTACCGGGGAGACCCGGAGGCCGCGCGTGGCCACGCCGAGCAGGCGCTCGAGGTCGCGGAGCGGACCGGCAGCGGGTTCTCCCGAACCTGGTCCTGGTCGTTCCTCGGCTGGGCACACTCGGCTCTCGGCGAGTGGAAGCAGGCGATCGCGGCGATCGAGCGCTCCATGGCGATCGCGAAGGAGCGTCGCACGGCGATCGAGGGAACCGGTCTCCGCCTCATGATCCTCGGTGAGTCCCACCTCGGTCTCGGGGACGCCGGGCGCGCGCTCGAGCTCGTCAGGGAAGGCCTGGCGCTCGCCGTCGCACAGGGGGCGATCTTCAACGAGATCTACGGCAACCGCGCACTGGCGCGAGCGCTGCTCGCCTCGGCAGGACCCGCGGCCCGGGTCGAGATCGAGGCGGCGCTTGCACGGGCGCTCGAGCTCGTCCACGAGTCGGGCGCGAGGGTGGACGAGCCCCTGGTCCATGTCGAGCTCGCCGAGCTGGCGCGCCGGCTCGGCGATTCCGAGGGACACCAGCGAGAGCTCACCGAGGCGCACCGCCTGTTCACGGAGATGGGGGCGACAGGCCACGCGGAGCGCCTGTCAGCCGAGCTCGCCGCAGCCCCGAGCCAGGCCTAGGCGACCGGCGGCGGCGTGCCCTCGGCGGTCGCGGCGAGGGCGGGATCCCACTCGCAGACGACGCAGGCGTGCTGGAAGGCCGAGTGGGCGAACTCGAGCGCGGCCGCATGCGGGTCGCCGGTGGCGCGGGCGTCCTCCCAGTCGAGCGCGAACAGGCCGAGCTCCGGCGCCCAGTGCGCCGCCGCCGGCGCCACGTCCCCCTCGGCGAATCCGGCCGGCGCCGGGTGCGCGTACGCGTAGAAGGCCGCGGAGTCGTAGCGAGGATCGCCCGGCCACCAGCCGACGGCGACCTCCTGCGCGTCCATCGAGTTGCGCATGATGAAGTCGTCGGACGGAGGGTCGGCCGGCGCTCCGGAGAAGAGATTCACGGCGAGGTCGAACGAACCCCACCAGGCGTTCACGGGTGTCGAGCGTCCCCGGTAAGGCGCGCGGAACTCGGCGAGCACCAGCGCCGCTCGGGTCGCGCCGAGGAAGTAGGCCTTGACCTGATCGGGGTCGTAGGTCGCGTGCTCGTCGTCCTCGTCCAGCGGCACGTCCCACGACACCTCCTGGGGCGTGGGGTCGAAGCGCACGTCGCCGCCGAGGCCGCGCACCGCCTCGAGCAGCTCGCGGGTGACCTCTCCGACCGGGCGGTCGGGGGTGAGCGCCACGCGAGCCGAGCGCCCGTCGGTGTGCTCCGCCACGGCCTCGTGCGAGCGCAGGTCGAGCGCCGCGACGAGCGCGCCGGACCCATCCGGCGCCGGGAGCGGCAGCGTCTCCCAGCCGCGCGCGGTCAGGCGGAGCGCGGCGTGCTGAAGCTCCGGCTCCGGCGGCGCGAGCGCCACCGCGAGCTTTCCGAGCACCTGCGTGTGCGCGTGGAGCGTGTCGCAGGTGGCACTCCACGCCTCGTAGGACAGCGGCGGCCATTCCGGAGCCATTCCCAAAAGCTATCGACTCATATGGCGCTTCGATCGCGCCTCGCGGGTGTTTTGACGAACGTGCGTGTCGTGAAGCGTGTCGCTCTGGCCTTCGTGGCTCTTGCCGCGGTCGTCCCCGCGCCGGCGCAGGCCACGTTCGGGGGCACCAACGGCCCGATCGCCTTCGCGCAGCGCTCGACGAGCGGCGACCAGGTGGACCCCACCGTCGAGCAGACCCGGATCGTCACGCGGCGCGCCACCGGCACGACGGACCGCGTCCTCCTGGAGTGCCAGCTCACGGGCGGCGTACCGAGCGGGGGCAACTGCACCGGCACGAGCTACACGTCGCCCTCGTACTCACGGGACGGGAGCAGGATCGTCTTCGACGCCGGTGAGCGAATCGGCGTGATGGCCGCGGACGGCAGCGGGCTCACCCTGCTCCCGGCGGTCACCGCGAACGACGGGGACCCCGTCTTCGCTCCCGACGGCACGCGCATCGCCTTCACCGGCACGAACGACCGCGGCACGACCGACCTATATGTGCGGCGCTTGGACGGAGCGGCTCAGCTCATCATCAACGACGCGGGTGAGCCGTCCTGGTCGTCCCGGGACGTGATCGCGTACGTCCGCAGCGGCAACGTCTACGTCGCGCGCCCGGGCGGGCTCCATCGCCGCTTCGTGACCTCGGGCGTGTCCCCCGACTGGTCCCCCGACGGTCGCCGGCTCATCCTCGTGAGGCCGCTCGCCACGCTCACCTTCGACTCCCCGATCGGGCGGATGTTCGAGGTCGTCGCGCGAGACGGGAGTGGCCTGCGCCGAATCGGCCCCGCCGCGGACGCGTCCAACCCGAAGTGGTCGCCGCAGGCGAATTGGATCGCCTACGAGGTCTTCGAGTCCGGCGTCTTCGCGAAGAAGCTCGATAGCTCGGCGGCCGCCCGCGAGGTCGCGCCGACGCAAACGAGCGGTGAGAGCGGCTCGGTCAGGTCCTTCGACCCGGCCTGGCGCCCGCTGCCGGGCTAGCGGCGCGACCAGGCGTCCGGTGCGTCGACAAGGCGCTTGATGTTCGCCGGCAGGCGGCCGGCCACGACGTCCGCCAGGGTCAGCTCGTCCACCACCGACCTCAGGCTCGCCCGGACCGCGATCCAGACCGTCTGCAGGTTCTCCGCGGCGCCGTCGTAGTCGAGGTTCTCCGGGGCCTCGCCCCGCACCGACGCGAGCGGGCCGTCCACGGCCCTGATCACCTCTCCGACGGAGATGCTGTCGGGCTCGCGCGCGAGCCAGTAGCCGCCGTCGGCGCCGCGCTGAGAGCGCACGATGCCGGCGTGGCGCAGGTCGATCAGGATGTTCTCGAGGAACTTCAGCGGGATCCCCTGCGTCTGGGCGAGCCGCTCGCCCTTCACCGGTCCGTCTCCCGCCTGCGCCAGCTCGAGCAGCGCGCGGACCGCGTAATCGCTCTTCGCGGAGACCTTCACCGGCGCCATTCTGACGATAGGCTCGCGAGGTGGACGTCGACGCCATCAAGGAGCGCCACAAGTGGATGTGGGGGCTCGGCGACTACGCCGAGCTCTCGGAGGCGCTCCGGCCCGCTGCCGAGGCGCTCGCGGACGCGTGTGCGGTGTCCGCCGGCCAGGAGGTGCTCGACGTGGCCGCCGGCGACGGCAACTTCGCGATCGCGTGCGCGCGCGAGGGCGCGAGCGTCGTCGCCTCGGACCTGTCGCCCGGGATGGTCGGGCGCGGGCGCGCCCGCTCCGAGGCCGAGGGCTACGACATCGAATGGGTCGAAGCCGACGTGGAGGCCCTGCCCTTCGAGGCCGATCGCTTCGACTGCGTCGGGTCGGTGTTCGGCGCGATGATCGCCCCGCGGCCGCGGGTTGTCGCCGAGGAGCTGTTCCGGGTCGTGCGGCCGGGCGGCACGGTGGGGATGACCGCGTGGACCCCCAACGGGTTCTCAGCCGAGCTGTTCAAGCTCGGCCGCAGCTACGCGCCGCCGTCGGGCGACCAGCCGCTGGCGGACGAGTGGTCGGTGGAGGACAACGTCCGCGAGCGCTTCGACGGCCTCGCCGCCCGCTTCGAGCTCGAGGAGCGGTCGCTCACGTGGCGGTTCGACTCCCCGGAGGAGATGGTCTCGGCACTCGGCACCTCGGCGCCCCCGTGGGTCGCGGCCAAGACGAACCTGCCGCCGGAGCGCTGGGAGTCGCTCACCAGGGAGGCGCGAGAGCTCGCCGAGCGCTGGGCAGGTGACACCCGGCCGATCGAGTTCGAGAACGAGTACGCCCTGATCGTGGCCCGCAAGCGCGGGTGACCGCTCTCCTACGGCTCGAGTACGACGGCACGGACTTCGCCGGGTGGGCGAGCCAGCCGGGCCTCCGCACCGTCCAGGAGACGGTCGAGGGCGCCCTCGTCACCGTCCTGCGCAGCGAGGTGACGCTGACGGTGGCCGGCCGCACCGACCGCGGAGTGCACGCCCGCGGCCAGGTGGCGAGCCACGAGGGCGAGCCGGCGCCGATCCGCAACCTGAACGCGCTGTTGCCGCCCGATGTCGCCGTGCTGGCGAGCGAGCCCGCGCCCGACGGATTCGACGCGCGCCGCGACGCCCGTTCGCGCACCTACCGCTACCGGTTGCACACCCGCACCGCCCCGAGCCCGTTCGAGCGGAACCGCGCGCTCTGGTGGCCGCGGCCGCTCGACCGCGTGGCGCTCGACGCGTGCGCGGCCGCGCTCGCCGGCACGCACGACTTCACGGCGTTCACGCCCACCGAGACGGACCACGTGCGCTTCGAGCGCGACGTGCTGCGGGCCGAATGGGTCGAGGAGCCGGGCGACGTGCTCGCCTTCTGGATCGAGGCCGACACCTTCATGCGCCACATGGTGCGCGTGCTCGTGGGGACGATGCTGGAGGGCATCGCGCCCGAGCGCTTCGCCGAGCTGCTCGAGGGGCGCCCGCGCAGCGAGGCGGGGGCGACTGCGCCCGCCCACGGGCTTTACCTCGAGAGCGTCGCATACCCTTGAAAGCCCTTCATGAGAGTCCTCCTCACCAACGACGACGGCATCACCGCCACCGGGCTGAACGTCATGCGACGGGCCCTGAACGAGATGCCCGACGTGGAGCTCGAGGTGATCGCGCCCGACTCGAACCGGAGCGCCACCGGTCGTGCCGTGACGCTGCGGGACCCGATCTGGGTCGAGGAGGTGGAGTTCGGCGACGGCACCAGCGGCTTCGCCACGGACGGGACGCCGGTCGACTGCGTGCGCTTCGCCGCCCTCGGGCTGATCGAGGCGCCGCCCGAGCTGATCGTGTCCGGCATCAACCACGGCGCGAACCTGGGCGACGACATCACCTACTCGGGCACCGTCGCGGCGGCGCTCGAGGGGATCATGCTCGGCATACCGGCGATCGCGGTGTCGCTCAGCGGGCGCAGTCGTGAGTTCGAGCCGCTGGCCGCCTTCGTGGCTCGCCTCGTGGACGAGCTCGACAACGTGCCGATGCCCGCGGGCACGCTCCTGAACGTGAACGGGCCTCCAGGCGACCCGAAGGGCGCCCGCGCCTGCCGGCTCGGCAAGCGCGTCTACAACGACAAGATGGAGCTCACGGAGGAGGAGGGCGGCCGCCGGCGCTACCGCCTCTACGGCGAGGAGCCGAGCTACGAGCACGAGGCCGGCACCGACTTCGCGGCGATCGCCGACGGCCTCATCGCCGTCACGCCGATCCACTTCGACCTCACCGACCAGGCCGGTGTGGAGGAGCTCGCGGGCTTCGACCTGGAGCGACTGCTGCGCCCGGCCACCGAGGCCGTTGAGTAGCACCACGAACGTCGCGACCCGCGCCGACGAGCTCCGCCGCCAGCTCGAGTATCACGGGCACCGCTACTACGTCCTCGACGACCCGGACCTGTCGGATCCCGAGTACGACGCGCTGCTGAACGAGCTGCGCGACATCGAGGCCGAGCACCCGGAGCTGCGGACGCCGGACTCGCCCACGCAGCGGGTGGGCGGCCAGCCGCTCGACAAGTTCGAGGAGGTGCCGCACCTCCAGCCCATGCTCTCGCTCGCGAACGCGCGCAACGAGGAGGAGCTGGCCGCCTGGGTGGTGCGGAGCGAGCGCTACCTCGCCCGCCAGGGCGTCGAGATGGGCGACGTCCGCTTCGTAAGCGAGCCGAAGATCGACGGCCTCGCCATCTCGCTCGTCTACGAGAACGGCGTGCTGGTGCGCGGCGCCACGCGCGGGAACGGCGAGGTGGGCGAGGACGTGACCCAGAACCTGCGCACGATCGGCGCGATCCCGCTGCGCGTCGAGGACGCGCCGCCGCTGCTCGAGGTGCGCGGCGAGATCTACCTGCCGCTGGCGGCGTTCGCCCGCCTGAACGAGCAACGGGCCGCGGCGGGAGAGCCGACCTTCATGAACCCGCGCAACTCCGCGGCGGGCTCGATCCGCCAGCTCGACCCCGCGCTCGCCGCCTCGCGCCCGCTCTCGATGTGGACCTACGGGATCGGCGAGGTCGAGGGGCTCGAGTTCGACACCCATCACGAGTGGCTCGAGTGGCTGCGCGACCACGGCTTCCGGGTCAACCGGGACGTGGAGGTGCACGACACGGTCGACGAGGTCGTCGCGGCCTGCGACGCCTGGCTCGAGCGCCGCGACCGCCTCGACTTCGAGATCGACGGCGTGGTGGTGAAGGTCGACGACCTCGACCTCCAGCGCCAGCTCGGCGTGGTGGGCCGCGAGCCGCGCGGGGCGATCGCCTGGAAGTTCCCGCCCACCACCGCCACCACGACGCTGAACAAGGTGTCCTGGAACGTCGGCCGGACCGGCCACATGGTGCCGTTCGCCGAGCTCGAGCCGGTGCAGGTCTCCGGCGTGATCGTGAAGCTGGCCACGCTGCACAACGAGGAGGATCTGCTCCGCAAGGACGTGCGCGAGGGCGACGAGGTGATCGTGATGCGGGCCGGCGACGTGATCCCGCAGGTCGTCTCACCGACCGCGAAGGCGCAGCGCTCGAAGAAGCGGAACCCGCCGCCGCAGCCGCCAGAGCGCTGTCCCGCCTGTGACACGCCGACGGTGAAGCCCGAGGGAAGCGTTTGGACGATCTGCCCGAACCGGGCGGGCTGTCCCGGCCAGGTGTTCCAGGCGGTGAAGCACTTCGTCGGTGCGATGGACATCGACGGCTTGGGCGAGGAGAACGTGCGCCGCTTCCTCGACGAGAAGCTGATCGAGGACTTTGGCGACCTCTATCGGCTCACGCCCGATCAGATCACAGACCTCGACGGCTTCGGTGAAGTCTCAGCCGAGAACCTCGTTCGAGCCATCGAAGCCTCGAAAGAGCAACCGTTCGAACGCGTGCTCTACGGGCTTGGCATCCCCGGTGTCGGGTTCGTCAACGCCCGCAACCTCGCCCGCCACCTGCGCTCGATGCAGAGGCTGCTCTCCGCGACGGAGGACGAGCTCACGGAGGTCGAGGGGATCGGCCCGATCATGGCGCGCACGATCCAGGAGACCCTCGATGACGCGCGCGTGCAGGCACAGATCGAGCGGCTGGAGCAGCACGGGCTCAGGATGGAGGAGGAGGGCCCGGCCGCGCCGGTCGAGGGCCCGCTCGCCGGCAAGACCCTCGTGCTCACGGGAACGCTCCCAAACCTCACCCGCGACGACGCCAAGGACCGCATCGAGGCCGCGGGCGGCAAGGTCACCGGCTCGGTCTCGAAGAAGACCGACTTCCTGGTCGCCGGCGAGGACCCGGGCTCGAAGCTCACAAAGGCGCAGGAGCTCGGGACGGAGGTCCTCGATGAGGAGAGTTTGCTGGCTCTGCTCGGGGCCTAGCCGAGCTTCGCGATCGCCTGGAGCATCCGGTCCTGGAGCTGGCGGGCGCCGGTGGGGTAGACGCCGTTCATGAGGATCGAATAGGCGTAGTTGTTGCCGGACCGAGCCTCGCAATAGCCGGAGAGGGCGCTGACGTTCGACAGCGTGCCCGTCTTGCCGCGGCAGCGGAACTTCGCGGCCCCGCGCCGCATGCGGTCGAACAGCGTGCCGTCCTGTCCGGCGACGGGGAGCGAGTCGACGAACGGGTCGAAGTCGTCGCGCCTGTACATCGCCGAGAGCAGGCGGACGACGCTGGCCGGCGAGGCGCGGTTGCCGCGCGCCAGCCCGGAGCCGTCGACGAGCCTTGGCCGCGCGCCCAGGCGGCGCGCGAAGGCGGTGGCGACACGCGCGCCGCCGCTGGTGGTGCCCACGCCGCCGTTCAGGCGAGCGAGGTCCTTCAGGAGCGTCTCGGCGAAGAAGTTGTCCGACGGCTTGTTGGTCAGGCGGATCAGCCGCTCCATCGGCGGGGAGTCGACGCTCGCGAGGACGGTGGCGTCGGCGGGAGTCGCTCCCGCCCGCGGCTTCAGGCGGACCGTGATGTGGCGCGCCTCGAGCGCGTCGTCGAGACGAGCGGCCGCGAAGGCCGGCGGATTCGCCTGGAAGCCGCGGCCACCCTCGGTGAAGAGGCCGCGGTTGAAGGAGAGCCCGCTCAGCGGCCCGACCCAGACCGACACGCCGTAGCCCGAGTCCGGGCCGCCGCGGAGCGAGTCGAATGCCGACTCGTCGCCGTAGATGCGACCGGTAACGCGCTCGATGCCCGCCTCGTCGAGCAGTGCGGCGAGATCCTCAACGGTCGCGCCGCCGCTGTACGACCGCCGGGTGAAGCGCCGGCTGCCGAAGGTCGGATCGCCGCCGCCTCGCAGCCAGAGATTGCCGCGGTAGACGCCCTCTGTGTCGAGCTCCCCGTTCCCGCTCACCTCGGTCCCGAGCGTTCCCTCGCGGCCGAAGCGGGCGAGGGCCGCTGTCGTGGTGAACAGCTTGGTGTTCGAGGCGAGGATCCGCGGCGTGTGCTCGCGCCAGCGGAACACGACGCGCGGCTTCTCCTGACTCACGTCGACCACGTAGGCGCCGGAATAACCCCCCGCAAAGCGCATCTGGCCCGTGAGCGCCTTCGCGATCTGGGCGTGGTCCTGCCCGGCCGCGGCGGCCGGCAGCAGGGCGAGGAGAGCGATGACGAGCAGGCAGATACGGCGCATCAAGGGCGGAGAACACGCTAGCGAGAGGTCCGGAGCGGTCATACTGAGGCCCGATGGGTGAGGTAGTCCGGCTCGAGAAGCCGTCCCGGAAGGATCCCAAGACCGCCGCGAAGCCGAAGCGCCGCCGGCCGCGCCGCTCGCGCACGGCCCTGGTGCTCGGGGGCGGCGGTTTCACCGGCGGCGTCTACGAGATCGGCGCCCTGCGGGCGCTCGACCTGCTCGCGGTGAACCGGACCGTGAACCAGTTCGACGTCTACGTGGGCACGAGCGCCGGCTCCTTCGTGGCGGCTCTCACCGCGAACGGCGTGACCCCCGAGGAGATGATGCGGGTGGTCAACCAGCAGGTGCCCACGCCCTTCAAGGACGTGGACCGCAGCACTCTGATGCGGCCGAACGCGCTCGAGTTCGCCCGTGCGGGCGCGCTGATGCCGCTGAAGATGCTGGGGCTGGCTCGCAACCTGATCGGCCAGTTCCGCTCCACCTCGGTGATCGACCTGGCGGTTGGGATCGCGGAGGCTCTTCCGTCCGGGCTCTACGACGGACGAGGCATCGAGGAGTACCTCAAGTCGGTGCTCGGGGATCCCGACCGCGTCAACGATTTCCGCCTGCTCGAGCACGAGCTGTTCCTCACCGCCACCGATCTCGACACCTGCGAGCGGATCGTGATGGGCGGCCCGGACTGGGACGACGTGCCGATCTCGCGCGCCGTCGCCGCCTCGACGGCGCTGCCGATGGTCTACAAGCCGGTCGAGATCAAGGGCCGGCACCTCGTGGACGGCGGGCTTCGCTCCACCACGAACGTGGACGTCGCGGTCGAGGCCGGTGCGAAGTTCGTGATCGTGGTGAACCCGCTGGTGCCGTACGTGAACGACTTCCAGAAGGTGATCCCGACGATGCTCGGCAGCCGCGTGCGCCGGGTGGCGGACATGGGCTTCCCGCAGATCGGCTACCAGGCGTTCAAGCTGCTCGCGCACCAGCGCCTGCACGAGGCGGTCGGACACTGGCGCGAGAAGTACCCGGGCGTGGACATCATCCTGATCGAGCCCGACCCGAACGACGAGCTGATGTTCGAGACGAACATCCTCAACTTCACCCGGCGCGTGGAGATCGCCCGCCACGGCTTCGAGTCGGTGACCCTGAAGCTCGCCCAGGACTACGACGAGCTGAAGGCCACCTGCGCGAAGCACGGCATCGAGATCTCGGCAGCACGCGTGCGCAAGGTCGTGAAGAAGGTCGCCGAGGAACGCGAGAGGACAGCCGCCTGGCGCCGCATCCTCGAGCAGACGACAGGGGCCCTATTGCGCCAGTCCGGCCAGGCGTAGCCCCAGCGCCCCGCTGCCGCCGGCAACGACGGCATTGAAGGGTGGGGTCCGGCGGTCGCTGCCGAAGGGTGTGTCGACTTATGTACCGATATGGGTGCATAAAACGCCACACCCTGAAGCCCTCACCGCTGCAGTTCGTCGTGGATTGCTGCGCGCGGATGCGCCGTCCGGCCAGGCCTAATCCGCTTCCTTCGGCAGCAGCGCGTGCCCGTCGACGACGGCGCTGGCGATGTCGAGCAGCTTTCGGTTGCTCGTCCTCGAGTGATCACGCAGCATCGCGAAGGCAACGCCCTCGTCCACCGAGTGGCGCTCCATGAGAATTCCCTTTGCCCGCTCGGTGACGGCTCGGCGTCCGAACGCACCCTCGAGGTCGTGGAACTCGGCGAAGCGCCGCAGCACGATGTCGATCGAGCTCTGCCATTCGGGCCCTTCCTCGCTTTCGCCCTCATCGGTGATGTAGGCGAAGATGCCGCGCTTCGAGGCTTCCCGGACGAAGCCCGGATTCGGCTCGTGGATCAGGAGGATCACCGGGCAGGAGGCCTCCTGGACGATCTTCTCGATCAGCACCAGCGCGTGCTCGGAGCTCTCGCCGAGCCCCACCAGCGCGACGTCGGGCCGCTCCCGAGCCGTCACGCGGCCGACCTCGTCGACGTCGATCGAGCGCGCGATCACCTCGTGTCCAAGCGCGGCCACGATGGGCGCTACGAGGGCGAGCCGATCGCTCCGTTCGTTGGCGATCAGCACGCGCAGATGCTCTGTCTCCCGGTGACTCATCCGCTCGGGTTTGCCCGATTTTACCCCTCTCGCACCCTGACGGTGGTACGCTGACTAAGTCCTGCCCGAGCACCCGGTGGGACTAACCCACACCGGCTCCAGCATTCGGTCGGCAGTTAGGAGCTGGAGCAATGTCGCTGTGGGACACTGCACGTCGCTCGTGAGGTTCGCTATGAGGCCCGCATCGAGGCGGCGTTCGACGAGGCAGAGGGCCATGCGCGCGCCGGATGTCTGGAGCGGGCACTCGAAGCCCTCTCGGAAGCGGAGGACCTGGCCGGCGGGCTGCCCGATGCGTACATCGAGTTGCGCAAGCGCTGGATCGCCTTGCTTGCTCCACTGGCCGTGGTCGTGCGCCGATGAGCGCCGAACTCGAGATCACCCTGAGCGGTGGGTTGGACGCAGCCCGTGCTGCGCGGCGCGCGGTTGCAGAGAAGCTTCCGGCGCTCCCACAACCGGTGCAATACGACCTCGCATTGCTCGTGACGGAGCTCGTCACCAGCGCCGTTCGCTACGGGGGCGCGGCTGAGGACCGGCCGCTGCAGCTCGTGTGCCGGAACGGTCAGGGCCCGGATCCGCGTCGAAGTGATCGACCCGGGGACCGACTTCGACTCGCCGGCGCGGCCGGGTAGCGGTAACGGCACCGGGACTGGCGGCTGGAGGAGGCTCCTCCTGCTCGACCGAATTGCAGAGAGCTGGGGTGTCTGCCCCGCCCCAGCCGGCACGTGCGTCTGGTTTGAAGTGCCCGCAGGCGTCAGCGCCTGAGCAGTTCCAAAACGAAGGACCCTCCCATGGGCTCGCACCCCGCCTCGCACAACCTTGCCGCCAGGATGGCGCGCTGGAGCAGCAAGCACCGGAAGAAGGCCTTCTGGGGCTGGCTCGCGTTCGTGATCGCGGCCTTCGCCATCGGCAACGCGGTTGGTTCGAACCTGATCTCCGACCTCGACAACCTGAACGGCGAGTCCCACGACGCCGAGGTGGCTCTCGATAAGGCCGGGCTTCGGCCTCAGTCCGAGGTCGTGTTCATCCAGAGCGACGAGCTCACCATCAAGGACGCGCAGTTCAAGGCCGCGGTCCAGGACGTGACGGGGAGCCTGCCGAAGGTCCCGTACGTCGAGAACGTGAAGTCGCCGCTCACCGGCGAGAGCGCGGTGTCCGAGGACGGCCACGCGGCCCTCGTGGACTTCGAGGTTGCGGGCGACTCGACCGAGGCCAAGGAGCGGATCGATCCGGTGCTCGCCGCGGTCGCGGCGGCCCAGAAGCGCCATCCAGACCTCGCCGTCGAGCAGTTCGGCAGCGTGAGCGCCAACAAGGCGGTCAACGACACCATCACCGACGACCTCAAGAGCGCCGGATTGCTCTCGATCCCGGTCACGCTGATCCTGTTGATCATCACGTTCGGCTCGCTCGTGGCAGCGGCCGTGCCGCTATGGATCGGGCTGAGCGGCGTGATGGCCTCGCTCGGGCTGGTGAATCTCCTGAGCCATGCCATTCCGATCGACAGCAACCTGTCCGCGGTCATCCTGCTGATCGGTCTCGCGGTTGGGGTGGACTACTCGCTCTTCTACCTCAAGCGGGAACGGGAGGAGCGCGCCGCCGGGCGGAGCGAGAGCGCGTCGCTCGAGGCGGCGGCCGCCACCTCGGGCCGCGCCGTGCTGATCTCCGGAGCGACCGTGATCGTGGCGATGGCCGGCATGTTCATCAGCGCTGACAAGACGTTCATCTCGTTCGCCATGGGGACGATCGTCACCGTCATCGTTGCCGTCTTCGCCTCGCTGACCGTCCTTCCGGCGATGCTCAGCTGGCTCGGCGATCGGGTCGAGAACGGCCGCGTCCCGCTGCTGTCCCGCGGGCGTCGCGGAGTCGGCCAGTCACGCTTCTGGACCTCGGTTACCGGCGCGGTCATGCGGCGTCCCGGCATAGCGCTGCTCCTCGCGGGCGGCCTGCTGGTGGCGCTTGCGATCCCGGCGCTCGGCATGAAGGGCGTGAACGCCGACATCGACGAGCTCCCCGGGGACCTCGCGGTGATCCAGACCTACAACCAGGTGAAGAAGACCTTCCCGGCCGAGGGCGTCACGGCCACCGTCGTCATGGAGGCCGACGACGTCCAGGCCGGCGGCCCGACGACCGGCATCGCCGCGCTCGTAGAAAGGGTCGACGCGAACCCGGCGCTGTTCAACCCGGGCACGGAGCTCATCGAGAGCAAGGACGGGACGGTCGCGCAGATCAACATCCCGACGATCGGGACCGGAACCGACCAGGCGTCGCTCGACGCCCTGGACAAGCTCCGCGACGACATCGTGCCCGCGACGGTGGGCGCGGTCGAGGGGGCGACGGTCAACGTGACCGGCGACGCCGCGTCCTCGGCGGACTTCAGCAGCAACCTCAGCAGCCGGCTGCCGCTGATCTTCGCGTTCGTGTTCGGGCTCGCGTTCCTCCTGATGCTGGTCACGTTCCGCTCGATCGTGATCCCGATCAAGACGATCCTGCTGAACCTGCTGTCGGTCGGGGCCGCCTACGGCGTGCTCGTGCTGGTGTTCCAGAACGGCAACGGCGAGAGCCTGCTCGGGTTCACCTCGAACGGCGGAGTCACGAACTGGCTGCCGCTGTTCCTGTTCGTCGTGCTGTTCGGGCTCTCGATGGACTACCACGTGTTCATCCTGTCTCGCGTCAAGGAGCTCTACGACCGCGGGATGAGCACCGACGAGGCGGTGAAGCAGGGAATCGCGAGCACCGCCGGCACCGTTACGAGCGCCGCCGCGGTGATGGTGGGCGTGTTCCTGGTGTTCGTGACGCTCAGCTTCATCGACTTCAAGGAGCTCGGGCTCGGGCTCGCTGTGGCGGTCCTCATCGACGCGACGATCATCCGCGGGGTGATGCTGCCGGCGGCGATGAAGCTGCTCGGCGACTGGAACTGGTACCTGCCGAGCTGGCTCGAATGGCTGCCGCGCATCGGCGGTGAGGGCGACGCCCCAGCGCCGCCCACCGATCCGCCGGCCTCCGACCCCGCGGAGGAGCCGCGGACCGCCCCGGTGCCCGCCTAGAGCGCGTTCTCGATCGCGCGCAGCAGGCGAGCTGAGGCCTGCTGGTCGCGGACCGCCGCACGGATGTGGTGGTCCTCGCCCAGTGGGCCACCGGGGGCCACGATCACGCCCTGCTTTCGCAGCTGCGTTCGCCAGCTCGTCGCCGCTGAGGTCGCGCACGCGGATCCAGAGGAAGTTCGCCTGGCTGTCGGTCACGTCCACGCCGAGCTCGCGCAGCTTGTCGATCAGCACCTCGCGCTCCCGGGCCACCGCGTGGCGGCGGCGCTCGACCTCGGCGTCGCCGTTTCGAAGCGCGTGCTCCACCGCCGCCTGGGTCATGGCGTTCACGCCGAGCACGGGGGCCACGGCGGCCAGGAGGTGGGCGTCGGAGGAGATCGCGTAGCCGGCGCGCAGGCCCGAGAGGCCGTAGATCTTCGAGAACGTCCGCACCACGAGCAGGCGCGGAAACTCGTCGACCAGCCGCAGGCAGGCGTCGACCTCCTCGGCGCTCTGGAAGTGGACGAGCGCCTCGTCCAGGAGCACGTGCAGGTGCTCCGGAAGCGCGGCGAGGAGCTCGCGCAGCTCCGACGAGCGGCGGTACGTGCCCGTCGGGTCGTTCGGGTTGCAGAGGACGAGCGCGCACGTGCGGTCCGTGATCGCGGCCGGCACGTCTCCGTCCTCGACGGCCACCGGCGTGGCACCGGCGTGGGCGGCGAGGAGCGGGTAGAGCGGGTACGAAGGCCACTCCATCACCAGCTCGTCGCCACTCGAGAGCAGTGCCAGCGCGGCGGCGTGCAGCAGATCGGCCGCGCCGTTGCCCAGGACGATCCGGTCGGGATCCACGCCGTGGCGCTCCGCGAGCAGGCGCCGCACGGCGGTCGCGTGCCGGTCCGGGTAGCCGTTCACGCGCCCGCGCGCGCGAGCGATCGCGGCATTGACGATCTCGGAGTGCGGCAGGTCGGGCCATTCGGTGCCCGACAGGTCGATATCCGGCGCGCGCTCGAGCGCCGCCGCCCTCTCGCGGCGCCTGCGCTCGCGCCGCTCGAGGTTCAGCTTGGCCTCGTCGATGTCGTCGAACTGCCTGTAGTAGTCGCGGAAGCCCACGCTAGGAGCCGGGCGCGAGTGTGGGCCCCGGTCCCTGGATCGCGAAGAACCAGACCGTGAAGAGCACCAGCGCGATGCCCACGCTGGTCGCGAAGATCCGCTCCAGGGCGCCGCGCTCCTGCCGGTGGCCGGCCGCCCGGCGCACCAGCTTCCAGGCGTGGTCGACTCGCTTCGCCAACGCCATCGTCAGCATCAGCGACGCCAGGCACCCGAGCATGATCGTCCCGATTCCGGCCGTCACGTAGCCGGTCTGGTAGTCCACCTGGGAACCGATCCAGAACCACGCGAGCGGCTGCGGGCCGAACAGCGACAGGCACAGCAGCAACTCGATCGCGAGCAGCCCGTGCGCGAGCAGGCCATCGGCACGCCGGCGCCGGTCAGAGCTCGGCTCGGCCTCCCGGTAGCGCACCGGCGCAGTGCCGGGGCGGCGCCCGATGAAGAGTCCGCCGGTGTCGGTCGGGTCGTTGCTGGCCAACCTTGGAGAGGCTAGCTAGCGGGGTTCGTCGTAGATCTGGTCCACGACGCCGGCAAACTTCTCGTGCACGACGTTCCGCTTCACCTTCAGCGTCGGCGTCAGCTCGCCGGTCTCCTGCGAGAGGTCGTGGTCCAGGATCTCGAAGCGCTTGATCTGCTCGACCGGCCCGACGTGCGAGTTCACCTCGTCGATCGCCTTCTGCACCTCGGCGCGCACCTGCTCCTCCTGGGCGAGCGCCGCCAGCGAGGCGTCCTCGAGGCCGAGCTGCTCGGCGAGCGCCGGCGCCTCCTCGGGGTCGAGCGTGATCAGGGCGACCAGGTACGGCCGCCTGTCCCCGATCACGACCGCCTGGGAGATCCAGCGGTTCTGCTTGAGCCCGTTCTCGAGGTTCGCGGGCGTGATGTTCTTGCCGCCGGCCGTGATGATGATGTCCTTCTTACGGCCGGTGATGTAGAGGAAGCCGTCCTCGTCGACCCGCCCCAGGTCGCCGGTGTGGAGCCAGCCGTTCTCGAGCGTCTCCTTCGTGGCGTCCTCGTTCTTGTAGTAGCCCTGGAAGATGTTCGGGCCCTTGATGAGCACCTCGCCGTCGTCCGCGATCCGGAGCTCCACGTCCTTCTGCGGCTTGCCCACCGAGCCGAAGCGGAAGTTGTTCCCCTCCGGCCGGTTCACCGTCGCGCTCGTTGAGGTCTCGGTCATGCCGTACCCCTCCATGACCGGAACGCCCGCGGCATAGAAGAACTCGAGGATCTCGGGGGCGATCGGCGCGGCGCCGGTGACGCACTCGCGGATGTTCGTCCCGAACAGGCCGCGGACGTTCTTGAAGAGCGACTCCTCGGCCTTGTCGAACCCCGCCTGGAGCTCCTCGGGCACCTGCTCGCCGGCCTCGCGCATCATGCGCACCTTCACGCCCACCTCGACGGCCTTGCGGAGGCCCTCCTTGTCCTCGATCTGCGAGGTGGCGAGCGTGTAGATCTTCTCGAACATCCGCGGCACCGACGGGAAGAAGCTCGGGTTCACCTGCGTGATGTCCGCGATGATCATCTTCGGGTCGCGCGACCAGTAGGCGAGCGTCGCGCCGAGCTCGAAGGTGGCGAACTGGATCAGGATCGCGAACGCGTGCGCGAGCGGCAGGAACAGGTAGGACGAGTCGCCCTCGACGAGCGGGCTCTGCTCGACGACGGCGTCCGTGATCGCGCGGTAGTTCGCGTGTGAGAGGAGGCAGCCCTTCGGGGGCCCGGTGGTCCCGGAGGTATAGATGTAGAGGCAGATGTCCTCTGGCCTGACAGCGCTGTAGCGCGCCTCCCACTCGGAGTCGTCACGGCCGCGGCCGCGCTCGCGCAGCGCGTCGAGCGTGATCGCGTCGCCGAGGTCGGCATCGCCGGGATCCATGACGATGATGTGCTCGAGCCTCGCGCACTGCTGCTCGACCTCGCGGAGCTTCGCGAGCTGCTCGCCGTCCTCGGCGAAGATCGCCTTCGAGTCCGAGTGCTCGAGCACGTACTGGCACTCCCCGGGCGAGTTCGTCTGGTAGATCGTGACGAGCACGCCGCCGGCGGTGAGGATGCCGAAGCATGCCTGCGTCCACTCCGGGCGCGTGTGGGCGAGAATCGAGACCTTGTCGCCCGGCTCGACGCCGAGGTCGATCAGCCCGAGCGCGACCTCCTTGACGACCTCGCCGAGCTCGGCGTAGGAGGAGTCGACCCAGTCCTCGCCGACCTTGTAGCGCTGAGCCGGCTTGTCGCCGTACTGCTTGACGGCGAGGGGCAGCAGGTCGGCAATGGTCTTCGACCCTGTGCCCTGCGCGCCGGTCGTACCGGCCGTGACCGCTTCCATGCGCGGGAGTCTAAGCCACTCCCGCGGCTCGCCAACCTACGCCTTGGCGAGCTCCCGCTTCTGGTTTGCCTCCTTGAGGCTCGAGATGAACAACGTCTTGTCGATCCGTCCCTGGAAGATCGGAACGCCCATCTCCATACACCGCGAGATCACTTCCCTGCGATGCATGCCAGCCTCGCGGCCGAGCTCGGTGGGCGTCAGGTGGATCGCCATGTATCTCTGTCCTCCTCGTCGCTTTGCAGAGCGTCCATTGAGGGTAACGGCTGTGCCGGTCGGCGCAAGCGAATTACCGCAAAATGCGACGAGAGTCGAAGGCTCAGATCGGGTTCGGCGCATCGACGAAGCGGTGCTCGACGCCGAAGCGCTCCGCGACGAGCTCGCCGAGCCGCCTGACGCCGAAGGTCTCGGTGGCGTAGTGGCCGGCGCCGATGAAGTGCGTCCCGCTTTCACGAGCGTCTGCCATCACGTGCTCGGCCGGCTCTCCCGTCAGGAACGCGTCGAGGCCGCGCGCGATCGCCTCGCCGAAGCTCGACGCCGCGGCGCCCGAGACGATCCCGACGCTGTGCACGAGCTCCGGCCCTGAGTCCCACACGAACGGCTCCTGGCCGAAGGCGGCCGCGCAGCGCCGCCGCAGCTCGCCGAAGGCCACGCCCTCGGCCGAGCGCCCGACGAAGCCGACGGCGCGGCCGCGGTGCTCGCCGAACGGCTCGCCCTGCTCGAGCCCGAGCGCCGCGCAGATGAGCGCGTTGTTCCCGACCTCGGGGTGGGCGTCGAGCGGCAGGTGGTAGCCGGCGAGCGCGATGTCGTTGTCGAACAGCACGCGCAGCCGCTCCCTCATCGTGGGCGAGACGGAGCGCGGATGGAAGTCCCAGAAGAGGCCATGGTGCGCGATCACGAGCTGGGCGCCGAGCGCCGCCGCCTGCTCGAACAGCTCGCGGTGGGCAGACACACCGGTGACCACGACGCTAAGCTCGTCCGCTCCCGGGACCTGTAACCCATTTGGGCCATAGTCCGGGAAATTCTGGGCATCGAGCAGCTCGTCGAGGTACGAGATGACTTCTGTCAACTGCGCCATTTGTGCCGGACGATATTTAGAATGCCGCTGAGCGGGGTACATCTGCCGGACCTACGCGTTATTGCAGGGATGCATTTTTGATCGCCACAGCAGGCACCGAGGCTTCCGACGGCGCACTCGTCGATGCCGTCCGAGACGGCGACGATGTCGCATTCGAGGAGCTGTACCGGCGCTATCAGCCGCGCATAGCGGGCTTCATCGGCAGCATGCTGCGCGATCAGGCGCGTGCGGAGGACGTGGCGCAGGAGGCCTTCTTCTCCGCGCTCCGGCGCATGCGCTCGACCGACACGGAGATCAACTTCAAGCCGTGGATCTACCAGATCGCCCGCAACGCGGCGATCGACTCGTACCGGCGGAACAGCCACGCGGTCGAGGTCTCGATGGACGCCGACGACGGCCTGCGCGCCTCGGACCGCCACCGTCTCGTCGGGATCGACGGCGGCCCTGACGCCGCACTCGTCACCAAGGAGCGCCTGAACCACCTTCAGAGCGCGTTCGACGAGCTCTCGGACGTCCACACGAAGGTCCTCGTCATGCGCGAGCTCGAGGGGATGTCCTACCGCGAGATCGGCGACAAGCTGGATCTCACGCGGCCGGCTGTCGAGAGCGCGCTGTTCCGCGCCCGCCGCCGGCTCGAGAGCGAGTACGAGGAGATCGCCGACGGCCGCCGTTGCAAGGCGATGCGGGGGACGCTCGCGCGCATGGTGGAGGGCACGCATCGCGACGCGGAGGAGCACCGGCTCGCGCGGCATCTCAAGCGCTGCCACAGCTGCCGGCACCGGGCGCGCGTGCTCGGCATCCAGCCGCAGACGGCGCTCGGCACCCTGCGCCAGAAGGCCGCCGCCCTCCTCCCGATCCCCTGGCTCTTCCGCCGCGGGGGCGGCGACGGCAGCGGGATCACAGGACTGTTCTCCACGGGCGCGAACGCCGCTCCGCTGGCGGAGCGCGCGGCGGCTCTCGTCGCCGCGGCAGCGCTGGTGGGTGCGGGAGGTGCGGCGCTTGGAGGCGGAGCGCTACGGGGGGATCGCGTGACGGCCGGGGAGGACCGTCCCGCGGCAGAGCAGGCCGCTCCGGTCAGAGGGGAATCGCAGCGCGGCACAGCCGGGCCCGCCACGGACGGGGAGCGCGCCGGAGCGCGCCGGGCGTCCGGGCGGCGCGCCTCAGGCGAGGCAGGGGGCCGCGCCGGCGGTTCGCGCGGTTCCGGCGACGAGCTGAACGGCGGATCGGGCGCGGCGCAGGGCCCGGCCGCGGCGGCACCGCCATCCAACGGGACAGGGTCGCTCCCGAGCCTGCCCGACACGACGGCACCCAGGACGCCACAGCCGCCATCGTCCGGCATCCAGCTGCAGCTGCCCGGGCTGCCACCGGCTACGCCGCAGGACTCCGGGCGCATGCTTCCGCACGTGGAGCTGCCGCAGACCGGCGTGCCGGCGATCGACGAGGTCGCGAGCGACCTCGAGAACGCCCTTCCCTAGCCGGCGCTGGAACGCGGGGTAACCTGCGCGCGTGGCAGCGAAGCGCAGCCCCGCCGGCGACGAGGACGATCCCTTCCTCGAATCGCTGATGGACACGAGCCTCTACTCGATGGGGGCCTACTTCTCCGATCAGCATCCAGACCTCGTTGACGATGTGACGGCGGAGGCCGACGCAATTGCCGCTGCAGGGCTCCGGGTCTACGCCGATGAACACGACATGACACTCGAGTCCTGCTTCGAGACGCTCCTCACAGGGCTCGCGGTGCGGTACTACAACGCCGTGGCCGGGTAAGACACCTATGTGGGCTCCGCGATGACCGCCCCTGCGACCTTTCACCACGAAGCGCTGTTCTACGACGGCGACGACGAGTTCGTCGACCGCTGCCGCGCCTTCGCCGAGGAGGGCCTCGACCGCGCCGAGCCGGTGTTGGTGATGGTGGGATCGCGAAAGCTCGAGCTGCTGCGCGATGCGCTCGGCGACCGGGCGGGCGAGGTGCACTTCGCCGACATGGAGGTCGTGGGCAGAAACCCGGCGCGCATCATCCCGGCGTGGGGCCGCTTCGTGGCCGGCCAGTCGGACGCCGCCTCGGGCAAGGGCATGCGCGGTATCGGCGAGCCGATCTGGGCGGATCGCAAGCCCGACGAGCTGCTCGAATGCCAGCTCCACGAATCGCTGCTCAACATGGCGTTCGCGGCGGCGGACTCGTTCCGGCTGATCTGCCCGTACGACACCGCGGGGCTGCCGGACGACGTGATCGCGGAGGCGCGCAGGAGCCACCCGATCGTCTCCGCGGCGGGCAGCGCGGAAGCGTGCGGCGACTACTGCGGCATCGACAACGTCGCGGCCCGGTTCCACGAGGACCTGCCCGAGCCACCCGCCGGCGTCGACGAGCTCCGCGTGACGCTCGACAGGCTGCGCGAGGCACGCGAGCTGGTGCGGCACCGGGCTCAGGACGCCGGCCTCGGCGAGCGGGCGGACGACTTCGTCCTCGCCGTCAACGAGGTGCTCTCCAACAGCCTCTACCACGCGCACGACGACGGCTCGCTGCGGATCTGGGACGAGACCGACGGGCTCGTGTGCGAGGTGCGCGACGCCGGCCAGATCGTCCAGCCGCTGATCGGCCGCGAGGAGCCCGCCATCGGCCAGGTGGGCGGGCACGGGATCTGGCTCGTGAACCTCGTCTGCGACTTGGTCCAGGTCCGCTCATCCGAGCACGGGAGCACCGTGCGGATGAAGATGAGCGTGACCTAGCGCGATACTGCGCGGGCATGCCGGACGACAACGCAGGCACGGTGCGCAGGAGCTACGAGGCGTTCGAGCGGCGCGACCTCGACGAGTTTCTGGGCTACCACGATCCCGAGGTCGAGTTCAGGTCGCTCGTCCTGGAGGTGGAGGGCGTCGTCTACCGCGGGCACGACGGGCTCCGCTCCTGGTGGGACAACATCGTCGACGTCTTCCCGGACTGGACGCCCCAGATCGACGACGCCCGCGAGTTGGGAGACCGCGTCCTGCTGCGCGTGCGCATCGAGGGCAGCGGCACCGGCAGCGGGATCGACGTCGAGCGCCACGTCTGGAACGTCGTGGAGCTACGAGATGGCCGAATCACCTCGTCGGAGTTCTTCAGAACGGAGCCGGAGGCCCTTCAGGCGGTTGCGCGGAAATCCGGCTGAGTGTTCCCGCCCATCGGCGCTGCTCATCATGACGCCCAAGGGCGGATACTGGGCGGGCGATGTCGCAGCAGAACGTGGAGGTGGTACGGCGCGTGTACGAGGAGTGGTCCCGGGGCGATTTCTCCGCGGGTGACGTCTTCGACGCGGACGTGGAGTTCGACATGGTCGACTGGCCCGGCCGAGACAAATCGCGCGGCATCAGGGAGATGGCTCGAGCGTGGCAAGAGTCACTCGCCGCCTGGGATGACTTCCGTGCCGAGCCGACGGACTTCATCGACAACGGTCCACACGTCGTGGTACCCACGCACGTCACGGCACGTGGCAAGGGCAGCGGTGTCGCGGTCACAGCCGAGACCGCGACGGTCTGGACCTTCGAGGCCGGGAAGGTCGTTCGCCTGGCGCTCCACTGGGACAGTGCCGCGGCCATCGAAGCCGTTCAGGCCATTGCGCGGAAATCGGGCTGACTGGATTTGAACCAGCGACCTCTCCGACCCGAACGGAGCGCGCTACCAAGCTGCGCTACAGCCCGAAGGCGTCAAGCCTAGCGCTCGCTGAGCGCCGCGCCGCGGTTGCCATACTCCGGCCGCGTGACTCTGCGCCGCTACGCCGTCCTTGGGCTGCTCGTCGCGCTGATCGCAGGATGTAACGACGGCGACGCGCAGGAGACCATGGCCACGAAGCCGGCGGCGACGGCGGAGACCGACGGCCAGGCGACCACCCCCGCCCAGCCGGCACAGGGCGGACGAGTGCGGCTCCTCCTGCTGGGCCGCTTCGACCAGCCCACCTACATCACGGCTCCGCGGGGCGACAGCCGCCGTTTCGTGGTGGAGCGCGAGGGCAGGATCCGCGTCATCCGGGACGGGCGCGTCGCAGGCACGCCCTTCCTCGACATCTCCGATCGCGTGATGACCGGAGGGGAGAGCGGCCTGCTCTCGATGGCGTTCGCGCGCGACTACTCCCGCTCGCGCCGCTTCTGGGTCTACTACACGGACAACCAGGGCTTCATACAGATCGACCAGTTCCGCGCGTCCGCGGGGAATCCGAACCGGGCGGACCCGGGCTCGCGCCGTTCCGTGATCCGGGTGGCGCACCACCGCTTCAACCACAAGGGCGGCCAGCTGCAGGTGGCTCCGGACGGCACGCTCCTCGCGGGCTTCGGGGACGGCGGCGCGGGAGGCGATCCGGACGAGAACGCGCAGAACCTGAGCCGGATGCTCGGCAAGCTGATCCGCATCCGCCCCGGGCCGAACGGCGGCTACTCGATCCCGGCCGACAATCCCTTCCGCGACCGTCCGGGCGCGCGCCCGGAGATCTACGCGTACGGACTCCGCAACCCGTACCGCTTCTCATTCGACCGCCGCCGCGGCCACCTGACGATCGGCGACGTCGGCCAGGCCGACATCGAGGAGATCGACTTCGTGCCGGGCCGGGCGGGCGGGCGGGCGCCGCGCGGGGGCTACAACTTCGGCTGGGACAGCTTCGAGGGCCGCAACCGCTACGAGAGCGGCAGCGCGCCGGGGCACATCCAGCCGGTGCTCCAGCACACCCACAGCGGCGGCTTCTGCTCGATCACGGGCGGCTACGTGATCCGCGACCGCTCGCTGGGCCGCGGCTGGTACGGACGCTACGTCTACGGCGATCTCTGCGACGGCACGCTGCGCCTCGCGCACCTCCGCCGCCCGAACGCGAGCTCGCGGCGCACCGGGCTGAGCGTGGGCAACCTCGTCTCCTTCGGCGAGGACGGCCGCGGGCGGGTGTACGCGGTCTCGCTCGACGGGCCGGTGTACCGCCTGGGCCGCCGTTAACGGGGTCAGACCCCTTGAGGGTGTTAAGGGTCTGACCCCTTAGGCGAGGTTCACCCAGACGGTCTTGTTCTCGAGGTACGCCTCGAGGCCCTCGCGGCCGTGCTCGCGGCCCACGCCGGACGCCTTGAAGCCGCCGAAGGGGGCGGCGGGGTCACCCGCGCTCCAGGTGTTGATCCAGATGTCGCCGGCGCGCAGCAGCGCCGCGAGCCTGTGGGCCGCCGCTATGTCGCGCGTCCACACCCCGGCTGCCAGGCCGTAGTCGGTGTCGTTGGCCCGCCGGGCGACCTCCTCGATGCTGTCGTAGGGCAGCGCCACCAGCACGGGCCCGAAGATCTCCTCGCGCGCGATGGTGAGGTCGTCGGACGTCGCGCTGAAGAGCGTCGGCTCCACGAAGTAGCCCTCGCCGCCCGGCTTGTCCCCGCCGGTCACGAGCTCGGCGCCCTCGGTCTTCCCCGACTCGATGTAGCCGCGCACGCGCTCCTCCTGCTCGGCCGAGATCAGCGGGCCCATCTGCGTGCCCTCGTCGAGGCCGGGGCCGAGGCGCGCCTTCCCGGCTGCCTCGGTGAGGCCGGCCAGCACGTCGTCGTACTGGTCCTTGTGCACGAACAGGCGCGAGCCGGCGTTGCAGGCCTGGCCGGTGTTGTAGTAGATCGCCTGGTAGGCGCCCTTCACGGCGGTGTCGAGGTCGGCGTCCGGCAGGATGATGTTGGGCGACTTGCCGCCGAGCTCGAGCGTGACGCGCTTCAGCGCCCGCCCGGCCTTCTCGCCGATCTCGCGCCCCACCGCGGTCGACCCCGTGAACGCGATCTTGTCGACGTCCGCGTGGTCGACCAGCGCCGCGCCGGTCTCGCCGTCTCCGGTGATCACGTTCAGCACGCCATCGGGGATCCCGGCCTCGAGCGCCAGCTCGCCGAAGCGGAGCGCTGTCAGAGGCGTCTGCTCCGCGGGCTTCAGCACGATCGTGCAGCCGGCGGCCAGCGCCGGAGCCACCTTCCACGCGGCCATCAGGAGCGGGAAGTTCCAGGGGATGATCTGAGCCGCCACGCCGACCGGCTCCCTGCGCGTGTAGCAGTGCATGTTCGGCTGGGACACCGGGAGCACCTCGCCGTTGATGCGCGTGGGCCAGCCCGCGAAGTAGCGCAGGTGCGCCGCCGTGAGCGGCACATCCACTCGCCTCGCCATCTTGAGCGGCTTGCCGTTGTCGAGCGACTCGAGCTCCGCCAGCTCGTCGAGGTGCGCCTCCACGGCGTCGGCGAACGCGAGCATCGCGCGGGTGCGCTCCGCCGGCGCGATCCCGCGCCAGCGGCCGTCCTCGAACGCCTCGCGGGCGGCACGCACGGCCCGGTCCACGTCCTCGCTGCCCGCGTACGGCACGTCGGCGATCACGCGTCCGGTCGCGGGGTCGAGCGTCTCGAACGTGCGCCCGTCGGCGGCCTCCGGTCGCTCGCCGCCGATCACGAACCGGTGCGGCCCGGAGGCGAAGGAGCGCGCGGCCTCGGAGAGGGCGTCGGGCAGCGTGGCAGTGCTCATGGCGCCGGATGCTACGAGAAGCGGAGCTCGACGCTCCCCACGTGCTCGAGCTCGAGCCGCACCGTGTCGCCCGGTGACGCCTCGTGCGGCGGCGCGATGATCCCGGTGATGATGCGGTCGCCGGCCTGGAGCTCCTCGCCGGCGTCCTCGAGCCGAGCGGCGACCACCTCGATCATCGCCTGCAGGCGCTCGCCGGTCTTCTCGGCCGGCACCGTGTGCTGCTCCTCGCCGTTCACGAGAATGCGCGCCTCGCCCGGCTCGCCGGCCTCGCTGCGCTCGCCGAACCGCACCGCGCGATGGAAGATGTTGCCGGCGAGGATCTGCTCGACCGGCATGTCCAGGTCGGGCTGGTCCGCGATCTCGAGCGCCGGGAGGAGCGCGGCGATCGAGCGGCCGTCATCGCCGACCTCCACGGCGACCTCGCTCTCGACGATCACGGGATAGTCGTCCCAGTCGTCCTCGACGAGGCTGTCGGTCGTCAGGAAGCCCGCGAGCGCGGCGTCTATGCCGAGCTTCTCCTGGGTCGCCCTGACGTTGAAGCCGATCTTCCAGCCGATCGGCTCGGCGCCCTGGGCGAGGATCTCGCGGCGGCGGGTGAGGAGGGCCTCCGTCCCGCGCCGGATGACCTCGGAGTCCTCGCTCACGGCGTCATCACGATCTTCAGGGCCTCGCGCCGGTCGTAGACGGCGTAGGCCTCGGCCGCGTCCTCGAGCTTCATGTGGTGGGTCACGAGCGGACCGGGGTCGAGGACCCCGGCGTCGAGCATGGCGAGCACGCGGTCCACGTGCCCGATCACGTTCGCGTGCCCCGTCTTCATGGTCAGCGCCTTGATCCAGACCACCCCCATGTGCACCTGGATGCGCTCGGCGTAAACGCCGATGGCCGAGACGATCCCGGCCTTGCGCGTGACCCGGCAGGCGAGCTCGAGCGCGTCCGGGTGGCCCACGGCATCGATCGCGGCATCCACGCCGCGGCCGTCGGTCGCCGCCTTGACCGCCGCGCGGGGGTCGTCGTCGGTCAGGTGCACGGCCTCCGCGCCGAAGGACTCCGCGAGGGCGAGCCGGTCCGCCACCGTGTCGATGGCGATCACCTTCGCCGCGCCGGCCGCCTTCGCCGCCTGGACCGCGCACAGGCCCACCGGCCCGAGTCCGAGCACGGCCGCGCTGTCGCCGGGGCGGATCTCCGCCTGGTCGACGGCGTGCCAGCCCGTGCCCATCACGTCGCCGGCGAACAGCGCGATGTCGTCCGACATGCCCTCGGGCACCCTGCGGAGCGTGAGGTTCGCGTGCGGCACGAGCACCTGCTCGGCCTGCGCGCCCTGAAGCGAGCCGAGCGTCTTGCCGTGCCCGAACACGCGCCCCTCGTCGCACTTGTGGAAGTCGCCGCGGCGGCAGAAGAAGCAGTTCCCGCAGGCCGAGCAGTAGCAGCCGAGGACGCGGTCGCCCTCGGCGATCTCGGTCACGCCCTCGCCGGCCGCCACAACCGTTCCCACGAACTCGTGGCCGAGCGTGAAGCCCGGCTCGATCTGCACTCGCCCGTGGTAGATGTGCAGATCCGAGCCGCAGACGCCGGTGGCCTCGACCCGGACGACGGCGTCGTCGCGCTCGAGCAGCTCAGGCTCGGGCCGCTCCTCCACCTGGACCTCGCCAGGTGCCTGGAATGTGACGGCTTGCACGGGAACTGCACGCTATAGCGTGACCGGCCGTGACCGACGCGTTCTATTCGCCGGCTGGCGACGAGCTGGTCCCCAGCGAGCTCACCCGGGGCCCGTGGGATCCAGGCTCGCAGCACGCCGGCCCGCCCTCGGCGCTGCTGGCCCGGGCGCTCGAGCGCTGCGAGCCGCGCGACGGAGCCAGGATCGCGCGCGTGACCGTCGAGATCCTCGCCCCCGTGCCGATCGCCCCGATCAGCGTCAGCGCCCGCGTCGTCCGGCCCGGGCGCAGCGTTGAGCTCCTCGAGGCATCGCTCGAGGGTGCTGACGGAGAGCTCATGCGAGCGCGCGGCTGGCGGCTCGCCGAGTCGGACATCACCGCCGACTGGGAGCAAGAGGAGCCGCCGCCCGGCCACGAGGGCGCCGAGGCGCTCGAGTTCTTCCCGGTAGACGAAGGCTCGCGCGCACCGCGCGCTCGCGGGTCGGGCGAGAGCGTCGGCTGGCACACCGCGATGGAGATCGTCTTCGCCCGCGGCCGCTTCCTCGAGCCGGGCCCGGGCATCGCGTGGATGCGCCCCCGCGTCGCTCTCGTCGGGGGAGAGGAGATCACTCCTCTCCAGCGCGTGCTCCTGGCGGCGGACGCCGGCAACGGCATCAGCGCGCCGCTCGACTGGCAGACCCACATCTTCATCAACACCGACCTCACGGTGCACCTGCTGCGCCCGCCGGAGGGGGAGTGGATCGGCCTCGATTCCGTGACCCACGTCGACGGGATCGGCATGACCGACACCGCCCTGTGGGACGAGCGCGGCCGTATCGGCCGGGCGGCACAGACGTTGCTGGTGAGAGCGCGGGCATAGACTTCCGCCCGTGGCTTACTTCAGAGACGCGGACGAGGTCTACAAGTACATCGGCAGGCTGTTCGAGCAGCTCGCCGAGGACGAGGAGCTCGCGCCCAAGTTCCGCAAGGCGAACACGATCGTCCAGTACCAGTACCGCGAGCCGGAGTCGCAGATCACCGTGAAGCTGATTGACGGCGAGGACGGCCAGGTGGACTGCGGCGAGACCACCATGGAGCCCGAGGTGGTCATGACCATGGAGGCCGACACCGCGCATCGCTTCTGGCTCGGCAAGGTCAACGTGACCGTGGCGCTCGCCCGCGGCCAGATGAAGGCCAAGGGCCCGGTGGCGAAGATCCTCAAGCTGGTACCGCTGACGAAGCCGATCTTCCCTCGCTACCGCGCGCTGCTCGAGCAGGACGGCCGCGAGGACCTGCTGGAAGCCGCTTGATGGAGGCAGGCTCCGCGCTCGACCGGATCCCGCTCCGGGGGTTCAAGGACTTCTATCAGTACGCCGGCACCACCCGGGTCATCGCGGGGCGCGACCTGCTGAGCTCGACCGGCTTCGAGTTCCAGAAGGAGGGCGCGCGGCGCATCTTCATCGTCACCGACGAGGTGGTCCGCGGAACGGGCCTCGTGGACAAGGTCGAGGCCGGCGTGATCGACGGGGGGCTCGAGGTCGCCGGCATCTTCGACCAGGTGCCGCAGGACTCCTCGACACAGGTCTGCGACCAGTGCGCGGCCGCCGCCAAGGAGGCCGGTGCCGACTCGTTCCTCGCGGTGGGCGGCGGCTCGGTGATGGATACTGCGAAGGTCGCCGACGCGGTCTTCACGCACGGGGGCGAGACGCGCGAGCAGGAGGGCTTCTTCCTGATGCCGCGCGAGGACGACGGCATGGGCCGCCCGCTCGACATCGCCCCGCTCGCGTGCATCCCGACGACGGCGGGCACGGGCAGCGAGGTCTCGATGGCGGCCGTCATCAAGGACGCGGAGCACAAGGTGAAGCTCGAGATCGCCGACTTCCCGCTCTTCCCGCGGCTGGCGATCCTCGACCCGGAGACCACGTTGACGCTGCCGCCCAGGGTGGCCGCCGCGACGGGGATGGACGCCATGACGCATGCGATCGAGGGCTACGTGTCGGTCGACTGGAGCGCGCACCAGGACGCTCGCTCGCTTCATGCCCTCCGGATGATCCGCGACAACCTCGAGCGGGCGGTCGAGCGTGGCGCGGAGGACGAGGAGGCGCGCGGCAACATGCTGATCGCCGCCAACCTCGCCATCACGATCGCGCTCGGCTCGGTCCACGCGATGTCGCACCCCTGCGGTGCGCATTTCGGCGTGCCGCACGGGGTCGCGAACGCCATCCACCTTCCCCACGTGATCCGCCACAACGCCGCCGGCTCGGACGACATCGCCGACCGCTACCGCGACATCGGCGAGATCTTCGACATCGACCAGCCGGAGATCGGCGAGGCGCTGGCCGCATACGTCACCGAGCTGGTCGAGCGGCTCGGCCTGCCCACGCGGCTGTCCCAGGCCGGCGTGCCCGAGGACGGGATCCCCGCGCTGGTCGAGGGCGCCATGGGCGACGGCACGACGCTCCTGAACCCGCGCGAGATGGCCGAAGAGCACTACGCCGAGCTGTACCGCGCCGCTCTCTGAGCGTCCGCCATCTGCTTCAGCGTCGCGCGCGCGGTGTGCTTCGGCCGCCAGCGCAGCTCCTTCTTGGCGCGGTTGGTCCTCATCAGGACCGGCTTCTTCACCGAGTGGATCCACGCCACCTGCGCGGGCATGAGCGGCAGCCGGGTCGCGATCTCGGCGGTGGCGTCCACGAGCTGTTTCGGGACCGGCACGGAGTACCAGCCCAGAGCGTCGGCGACGTCGGACATGGTGAGCGTCCCGTTGCCGGCGAGGTTGTACGGACCAGCCTCGCCGAGGCCGCGAACCGCGGCGGCGAACGCGCTCGCCACGTCGTCCTCGTGCACGAGCTGGAAGCGGATCCCGGGGTCGGGGATCACCGGCTTCAGCACCGGCAGCGAGCCCAGCAGGCGCGCCACCGCGTCCGGCATGGCCTCCTCGAGCCGGTAGTAGGGGATCTCCTCGAGCATCGTGCGGGCCTCGGGTCCGGCCACCACGCACGGGCGGAACGCGTACGCCGCCGTGCTCCGGTGGCGCAGCAGCACCTCGCCGAGCACGACCTCCACCTCGGCCTTCTGCTGCGAGTACGGGTGCTCAGGCGAGCCGCGCGGCGGGACATCCTCGGTGAGCCAGTCCGGGTTGTCGTCGTGGAAGCCGTATGCGGCGACGCTCGAGGCGTAACAGATGCGCTCCGCGCCGGCCTTGGCCGCCTCCTCGAAGACGCGCCGCGATCCGCCGACGTTCAGCTCGCGGGTGGCGTCGCTCGCGTCGAGCAGCGCGAAGGCGAGGTGCACCACCACGTCCGCGCCCTTCACGAGCCCGCGCACGCTGCCGGTGTCGGTCACGTCTCCCTGGCGGTACTCGGTCTTCTTCCAGCCCTGCTCGCCCGGGTCGAAGGGACGCCGGGCCATCCCCACGATCTTCTTCACGGCCCGGGAGCGCTCGAGCGCGTTCACGATCGCTATGCCGAGGTCCCCGGTGGGGCCGGTCACCGCCACCGTCAGTCCTGTGGCCGCCATGGGCGGGGTTCTATCCGATCGGCGGGTACGACACGCGCTCGCAGCCGATCACGATGTCGAGGGAGTCGGCGAGGACCACGTCCCGCTTGCCGCGGCCGCACTGGATCCGGTCACGGCGCAGGTCGGCCGCCGCGATCCGGTCGTTGCCGCGGCCGGTCGCAATCGAGTCCTCGCCGGGGCCGCCCGACACATCATCGCGGCCGTCGCCGGTCCGGATGCGGTCGTTTCCCCCGCCACCCTCGGCGGTGATGGCGCCGCCGGAGGCGCTGATGATGTCGTCGCCGCCGCCCGCGAGGAGGGTGATTCCGGAGCCGTCGGCGGAGAGCGTGTCGTTGTCGGAGCCCGCGTCCACGAAGTCGGCGCCGCCGCTCGCGTACAGGCGGTCCGGCCCGGCGCCCCCGAACAGACGGTCGCTGCCGTCCTGCCCGAAGAGCGTGTCCGCCGCCTGGCCGCCGAGCACGAGGTCGTCACCCGCGCCCGCGTAGACGAGGTCGCTGCCCACGCCGCCGTCGATCGAGTCGTTGCCGGTGCCGCCGATGACGAGGTCGAGGCCGCCGCCGGCGTCGACGCTGTCGTTCCCGGGCCCGGCCTCGATGAAGTCGCTGGCGCCGAGGCCCACGAGCACGTCGTCGCCGCCCTCTCCGTAGAGCTGGTCTGGACTCGGCGTGCCCTGGAGCCGCTCCGCGCCGTCGGTGCCGATCAGGGTGTCGGCCATCGCGACGGCGGCGAGCACGGACAGCGCGATCGCCGCGGCCGCCAGGGTTGAGAGCACGCGCCTCATTCCTCCAGGAACAACCTACGGCTGCTCTGGTTGCGGCGCTAGGCCTCGTCGTAACCGGGATCGCCGGGCATCAGCACGTACGGCACTCCGTCTCGCATCGCCACCTTCGGCATCACCGGCTCGACCGGGCGTCCGCGGGCCGCCGCGAGTGTGCCCTCGACGGTGGGCGTCGCCGACAGCAGTTCCAGGTGCTTGATGGTGGGAAAGACGAGCGCCAGCTCGTCCTCGGCGTGCGCGGCGAGTGCGCCGGCCGGCGTGAGCCAGCGGGCGTCCACGCACTCGGCGCCGTCGACCTGAGCCTCGACCCCGTCCGGCGCGCGCGAGGCGTAGAACCAGGTGTCGAAGCGGATCGTCACGCCCTCGCCCTCCGGCGTGATCCAGCGCGAGAAGGGGACCAGCTCGGTGCTGTCGGGCAGTGCGATGCCGGCCTCCTCCTCGAGCTCCCGCACGGCCGTGGCGGCGTGGTCGGCGTCCTCACCGGAGTGGAGGGCGCCACCCGGGAAGACCCACGCGCCGCCCATGAAGCGCTGTTCCGGGTTGCGCTGTACGAGCAGCACCTCGGCGCCGTCCGCCGACTCCCGCAGCAGGATCAGCGAGGCGGCCTGCCGGGGCTCGACGGTCACGGCTCGTAGATCTCGAAGTCCCTCTTGCGGGCGCCGCAGACTGGGCAGAACCAGTCGTTCGGGATGTCCTCGAAGGCGGTGCCGGGCGGGATGCCGCCGTCGGGGTCGCCCTCAGCGGGGTCGTAGATGAACCCGCACGAGGTGCAGATCCACTGCTGGGTGCTGACGGTCTCGGTCTGAGTCTCGGTCTCGCTCACGGCGCGCGAAGACTAGCGCGCACGCCCCCGGGCGCGAGGGCGCTCGAGCCGCTTGAGCGCAGCTCGCACGTCCAGCCGGCCACCGCCGATCCAGCGGTCCACGCCGGCGCCGCGGCGCGCGGAGCGCACGAGGGCATTCCGCAGCTGGGCTCCAGTCGCGTTCGGCCGCGCGGCGGCGAGCAGGGCGGCCGCGCCCGAGACGTACGCGGCCGCGAAGGAGGTGCCGGACTGTGTCGTGAAGCCGCCGTTCAGGCCGTCCGCGATGACGCCCTCGCCCGGCGCCGCGATGTCCACGGCGCCGCCGTAGGCGGAGCCGGAGCCCAGCCCGCCCCCGCGGTTCGTCGACGCCACGGTCAGCACCGCCGGCGACTGGATCGAGGCGGGGTACGACGCGACGCGGTCGCGATTCACGCCGTCGTTCCCCGCAGAGGTCACGACCAGAGCGCCCTGGGCCTCGGCCTGGCGGATCGCCTCCTCGAGCGCCTGGCTCGGCTCGGTGCCGTTCACGCTCAGGTTGATCACGCGCGCGCCGTTCGCGAGCGCGTAGCGGAGGCCGGTGATCAGGGTGACGGTGGTGCCCCAGCCGCTGTCGTGGAGGACCTTCACCGGCATCATCCGCACGCGCCACGCCACGCCGGTGATGCCCAGCCCGTTGTTCCCGCGCGCGCCGATCAGGCTCGCCACGGCGGTGCCGTGCCCCAGCCCGTCCGACGGGTCGCCATCGTGGCCGACCGTGTCGGCGCCGTGCACGTCGTCGACGAACCCGTTCGAGTCGTCGTCCAGCCCGTTGGCGGCGATCTCACCCGGGTTCGTCCAGAGGTTCTCGCTGAGGTCCGGGTTCGAGAGGTCGATCCCGGAGTCGACCACCGCGACCGTGACGTCGCCGCCGGTCGCGGTGCTCCACACCGCCGGCACGCGCGCGCTCCGGAGCGCCCACTGTTGCGCGAAGAGCGGATCGGTGGGGGCGGCGACGCTGCTGGCGCGGAAGCGCCGGTTCGGCTCGACCCAGCGGACGCCGGGCAGCCGGCTCAGCCGGCGCGCGGTCGCGGCCCCGCCCCGGACCACGCGGATCCCGGGCGCCAGTCGGGCGCCTGGGGTGGCGCCGGCCGCGCTCGCGCCCGGCGCCGTTCCGACCAGGAAGGTCGGCTCAGCGGCGTGTGCTGCGGCGGGTGCGAGCAGCAAGAAGCAGAGCAGCGAGAGTGCTGCTGGCCAAGTTCCCCTCGGCGATCCAATGCGAATCACAACCCTGCCTGGTCGGCATATACCCCGATTCGTGAAGGATCAATCGCGGCATTTACCGCATTCCGGGGACCCTAAGCGGCCACGGGAACGTCTGAGGTGCCGGTCGCGACCTCGATCGCCTCGGCCGTGATGCCCACGAGACGGCGCAGCTCCTCGTGCGAGATCGACAGCGGAGGCATCAGAACGAGGACGTCGCCGAGCGGCCGGATGATCGCGCCCCGCCGGCGCGCCTCGAGCGTCACGCGGTGGCCGATCCGTTCGGACAGCGCGTGTGGGACGAGCTCGATCCCGACCATGAAGCCGCGGCGGCGCACCTGCCGCACGGCGGGATGGGCCCAGACGGGCTGGAGGAGCTTGGCGAGCAGCTCGATCTTTGGCTGGAGGCGCTCGAGCGTGCGCTCCTCGCGGAAGATGTCGAGCGTCGCGAGGGCCGCGGCGCACGCGAGCGGGTTGCCCGTATAGGTGTGGCCGTGGAAGAAGGTGCGGAACTCGTCGTGCTCGCCGAGGAAGCCCTCGTAGATCTCCTCGGTCGCGAGCGTCGCCGCCAGCGGCAGGTATCCGCCGGTGATGCCCTTCGCCAGGCACATCAGGTCCGGCGCAACGCCCTCGTGCTCGCAGGCGAACATCGTCCCGGTGCGGCCGAAGCCGGTGGCCACCTCGTCGAGTATGAGCAGCACCCCGTGCCGGTCGCACAGCTCGCGCACCGCGCGCAGGTAGCCGGGCGGATGGAGGAGCATGCCCGCGGCGCCCTGCACGAGCGGCTCCATGATCACGGCGGCCACCTCACCCGCGTGCGAGGCGAGCAGGTTGTCCATGCCGTGGACGTCTCCGGGCTCGGCCTTGAGCGTGTCGAACAGGAGCGGCTCGTAGATCGAGTGGAAGAGGTCGATCCCGCCCACGGACACCGAGCCGATCGTGTCGCCGTGGTAGGCCATCCGGAGCGCCACGAAGCGACGGCGCTCCTCACCGCGCTGGCGCCAGTACTGGAACGCCATCTTGAGGGCGATCTCGGTGGCGGTGGAGCCGGAGTCCGAGTAGAAGGCGCGCGTCAGCCCCGGGGGCGAGAGCTCCACCAGGCGCTGCGCGAGCTCGATCGCCGGGCGATGGCTCAGCCCGAGCATCGTCGAGTGGGCGACCTTCGAGAGCTGGTCGCGAACGGCGGCATCGATGCGCGGGTGGGCGTGGCCGTGCACGTTGCACCAGAGCGAGGAGACGCCGTCGATGTAGCGGTTTCCGTCGACGTCGATCAGGTCGGTCCCCTCGCCGCGCTCGACGATGACGGGGTGCTCGTCGACCCAACCGCGCTGCTGCGTGAACGGATGCCAGAGGTAGGCGCGATCCGCTGCGGCTAGGTCCATCGCGAGGCGACACTACTCGCGCGGCCGGATGGTCCCGTCCAGCTACATTCCGGAGCGCCATGCCGCCTCTGCCCATCCTCGTCTTCGTGGTGGGGACGGGCTCGCTCGGCGCGGAGATCGCGGCCGTGCGGCTGCTCGCCCCCTACTTCGGCGCCTCGACGATCGTCTGGGCGAACACCATCGGGATCGTGCTCGTCGCGCTCTCGATCGGCTACTGGCTCGGCGGGCGGCTCGCCGACCGCCACCCCAACATGCGGGCGCTCTGCCTGACGGCGCTGCTCGCGGCTCTGCTGCTCGCCGCGGTCCCGTTCGTCGCCGATCCGCTGCTCGACGTCGCCGTCGACGCGCTCGACCAGATCTCGGCGGGCGCCTTCCTCGGCTCGCTGGTCGCGGTGCTCTTCTTGGTGGCGGTTCCCGTGCTGCTGCTCGGCACCGTGTCCCCGTGGGCGATCCGGCTCGCCGTGCAGTCGGTCGAGGAGGCGGGCACCGTGGCCGGCCGGCTCTACGCGCTGTCCACGGCGGGCTCGCTGGTGGGCACGCTGCTGTCCGCGCTCCTCCTGATCCCGCTCGTCGGCACGCGGCGCACGTTCCTCGTCTTCGCCTTCGCGATCGCCGTGGTCGCCGTTCTCGGGTTGCGGCCGGTCCGGCGCTGGGCGGTGGCGCCGGCCGTGATCGCCGCGCTGATCGCGCTTCCCGTGGGGGCACTGAAGGCGAAGACGGACGAGGACGCCCACGTCATCCATGAGGCCGAGACCGAGTATCAGTATGCGCGCGTCCTCGAATACGACGACGGCTCGCGCACGCTCGAGCTGAACGAGGGGCAGGCTCAGCACTCGGTCTGCGAGGCCGAGTGCGACGCCGGGCCCGCCGGTCCGCGCGACCCCGCATCGGTGCTGACCGTCGACGTGTGGGACGGGCACCTCGTGGACCACTTCGCGGGACGGACCGAGGCGCCGCGGCGGGTGGCCATCCTGGGGAACGCGGCCGGCACCACCTCGCGCGCCTACGAGGAGTTCTTCCCGCGCACGCGCGTGGACGGTGTGGAGATCGACGCCGAGCTGTCCGAGATCGGGCGCCGCTACTTCGACATGAACAACCCGCGGCTTCACCTCTACCACGAGGACGCGCGCCCGTTCCTCCGGCGGATCGACGCTCGCTACGACGTGATCTCGGTCGACGCCTACCGGCAGCCGTACATCCCCTTCTACCTCACGACGAAGGAGTTCTTCGAGACCGTTCGCGACCGGCTCGCCCCCGGGGGCGTCCTGATCGTCAACGTCGGCCACCCGGAGGGCCAGGACGACCTCGAGAAGGTCCTGACCGCCACCATCGGCGAGGCCTTCCCGAACCTGATGCGCGACCCGATCGAGGACACCAACACGCTGCTCGTGGCGAGCGAGGCACGGCTCTCGAGCAGCCGGCTCCTGGATGCCGTTCCGCGCCTCCCGCCGGCGCTGCGGCCCACGGCCGTGGCCGCCGCCGGGCGGCTCGAGCGGCCGCTCCAGGGCGGCGAGGTCTACACCGACGACAAGGCGCCGGTGGAATGGCTGATCGACAAGTCGATCGTGGACTACGCGAGCGGGGAGTGAGCACCGCCGACGTAGCGATCATCGGCGGCGGGATCGTCGGTTGCTCGGCCGCCGCGTTTCTCGCCGAAGCGGGCGCAACGGTTGAGGTCTACGAGCGCGACGAGGTCGGCGCCGCGGCATCGGGCCGCAACTCCGGATCGGTGCAGCACCCGTTCGACGCGGTGATGGCGGAGCTCCACCTCGAGACGCTCGAGCACTACCGGGGGCTGGCCGACCTGCGCTTTCCGGCGCGCCCGACGGGCGTCCTCATGCTGGCGCCGGAGCGTGGGCCGCTCGACCCCGCCGTCGCCGAGCTCGCGCGCGACTGCCCCGAGCTCGAGCCGGAGCTCCTCGATCCGGCCGCGGTGCGCGAGCTCGAGCCCGGTGTGGCCGACGGCCTGTGGGCGTGCCGGCTCGAGACGGGCTACCCGGTCCATCCGATGGCCGCCACGCGCGCGTTCGCGAGGCGCGCGTTCGCGGCCGGCGTCCGCTTCCACGAGGGCGAGACGGCGTGGCCTTGGGTCACCGGCGACCGCGCGCGCGGCGTGCTCGCGGCCGGGGTGCGGCGGCCGGCCGGCGCAGTGCTGGTGGCGGCCGGGCCCTGGACGCCCGAGGTGATCGACACGACCCGGAGGTGGCAGCCGATCGTGCCGGTCTGGGGGGTCGTGGCGGACGTGGAGATGGAGGACCCGCCCCGGCACGTGCTCGAGGAGCTGGGCGTGGAGGAGCTCGCCGCCGGGGACGAGGGCGCGGCCGCGGGCTCGATCTTCAGCCTCGTCACGGCCGACGGGCAGATCTCGGTCGGGTCGACCTTCTTGATGGAGCCGCCCGAGCCCGCGGAGTGGGCGGGCCGGCTCCGCCGCCGCGGCGAGCGCTTCGTGCCGGGCCTCGCCCGCGCGAAGGTGGTCGGCGCGCGCGCGTGCCCGCGCCCGCAGTCGCGCGACGGGCGGCCGCTGCTGGGCGAGCTGCTGGGACTGGAGGGACTGTGGGCGGCCGCGGGCCACGGGCCGTGGGGGATCTCGACCGGTCCGGCGAGCGCCCGCATCGTCGCGGACGCCGTGCTGGCCGGCGCCGAGGTCCCGGCGGCCCTGTCCGTGTCGCGCTCCTAGCCGGCCGGAGCCTCCACCGGGTCGGGCCGGATGATCACCGTGTCCGCGACCTCGTTGATCTCGTCCGCTCCGAAGCCCGACTTCTCGGCGTGGGCGCGGATCGCGTCGGGGCTCTCCGCCTCGTAGATGCAGTAGGTGCCGAGCGTGCCGTCCTCCTCCTGGAGCACGTAGGACCTGATCCAGCGAACGCCGGAGCCCTCCTCGTCGCCCACCGCGCTCGAGCGTCCCGCGGCCGCCTCGAGCTCCTCGGGCGTCTTCCACCAGCTCCGCCTGCGAATGCCATAGAGCTGCATCTGCACTCCTTCCTAGATGGCTGTTGCGACCGTAGCTCAGCACCTGCGACGCTTCCACTCTGTGACCTTGCGCAAGTACGAGCTCGGCGGATACGACGAGATGTGCGCGGCGCACCGGTGGGAGGTGCCGGAGCGCTACAACATCGCGAGCGACGTCTGCGACAAGCACGATCCCGGCCGGCTCGCCATGGTCTGGGAGGACTGGCGAGGCAACGAGCGGCGCGTTACGTTCGGGGAGCTCGGGGAGCTCTCGAATCGCTTCGCGAACGTGCTAGAGAGCCTCGGTGTCGAGCGCGGCGACCGCGTCGCCACGCTGCTGCCGTCGCTGCCGGAGACCGCCGCGGTCTTCCTCGGCACCTACAGGCGCGGCGCGATCCTGCTCTCAATGTCGGTGCTGTACGGGGACGAGGGAATCGAGCACCGACTGCGCGACTCCGGCGCGCGGCTCGTCGTGACCGACGCGCCGAACCGCGACCGCATCCCCGAGGGGCTGGTCGAGCGGGTGCTCGTCATGGGCGACGACTTCGAGCCGGCGATGGACGGCGCCGCTCCGGCCTACGACACCGTCGACACCTCGGCCGACGACCCGGCCCAGCTCTACTACTCGTCGGGAACCACCGGCCTGGCCAAGGGGATCCTGCACGCCCACCGCTACCTGCTCGCGCACGAGGAGTTCGAGTACTGCCACGACGTGCGCGAGGGCGAGCTCTTCCACGGGTCCGGCGAGTGGGCGTGGGCGGCGGGGATCTGCCCGCTCCTCGGCCCGTGGCGCTACGGCGCCGTGGCGCTCGTGCAGGCGCGCGAGGCCGGCTACGACCCGGAGGAGCACCTGCGCTTTCTCTCCAAGCACGGCGTGGAGAACATGTTCACCACGCCGACCGCCCTGCGGGCGATGACCGGCGTCGAGGACGCCGGCAAGCGCTATCCGCTCGACAGGCTGCGAATCGCGTGCTCGGCCGGCGAGCCGCTCAACCCCGAGGTGATCCGCTGGTTCCGCGACCAGTTCGGCGTCACCGTGCTCGACTACTACGGGCTCACCGAGAGCTATCCGCTGTGCGGGAACTTCCCGTCCGTCGAGGTGCGAGAGGGCTCGATGGGGCGGCCTGTGCCGGGCTGGGAGGTCGAGATCCTCGACGAGGACGAGCAGCCGCTCCCGCCCGGCGAGCGCGGCGAGATCTGCCTGCGCGCGCGCTCGAACCCGCACTACCCGCTCGGCTACTGGAACCGCCCCGAGGACACCGAGGAGGTGTTCGGCGGCGATTGGTTCCACACGAAGGACGCGGCGATGAGGGACGAGGACGGCTACGTCTGGTACGCGGGCCGGGCCGACGACGTGATCATCTCGGCCGGCTACCGCATCGGCCCGTTCGAGGTCGAGTCGGCCTGCGTCGAGCACCCGGCGGTCAAGGAGGCGGCGGCGGTCGCCTCGCCCGACGAGCGCCGCGGGAACATCGTGAAGGCGTTCATCGTGCTCACCGGCTCGCACGAGCCGAGCGACGAGCTCGCGGACGAGATCAAGCGCCACGTGCGCGAGCGCCACTCCGCCTACGCGTACCCGCGCGTGATCGAGTTCGTGGACGATCTGCCGAAGACGCTGACCGGGAAGATCCGGCGCGTCGAGTTACGAGAGCGGGAGTTCCAGCGCTGAGCCGCTGATCGTGTAGGTCGCGCCGGGGTCGTCCGGCAGCGCCCACACGGTGTTCGAGCCCTGGACGATCACGCCGATCCGGTGCCCGGCCTCGAACGTCTGGTCCTGCGGCTTGAACGTGACCGTCGCCTGGATGGGCTCGTTCGGCGGAATGGGCTCGGCGGTGGCCAGCCCGTTCCGGTACTGCAGGTTGAGGAAGCCGCGCGACACGGTCTTCGTCGTGCCGTCCGGCGCCACGTCCACGAGCAGCGGCGCCAGCTGCGCGTGGTCGCGATCGACCGAGAGCTCCAGCTCCAGCCTCGCGGCGCCCGTCATGCGGGTGTCCGCCGCCAGCGGCTCGCCCTGGAAGAACACCCAGCTGCTCTCCGCCGCCGGCATGCGCGTCGACTGCTCCTCGGTGGTGGCCCCCAAGTCCGTGAACGAGCCCTCGCCGAGAGGCACGCGCGTCTCGGCGGTGCCCGGCGGAGGCCACGCGGCCTCGGTCCGGAAGCCGGTGCTCTTCAGGGTGGCCGAGCGCCCCTCGGTGATCACGGGCGGCTCGGTGTCCACGCCGTTCTCGACGCCGAGCAGCGTGTGGTCGAAGAAGCGGTCGAGCAGCGGCTGCCAGTTCTCGGCGCCGGGCGTGGAGTGGCCCGCCTGCCACATGTAGAGCCGCTTGAAGGAAGTGTTCGTGAGCGCGCGGTAGAGGTCCACGCCCTCCTCCTGCTTCACGTTGTAGTCCTGCCAGCCGTGGGCCACGAGCGCGGCCACGCCGATGTTGGCGGCGTCCTTGCGGTAGTCGCGCTCGAGCCAGAAGGCGTCGTAGTCGGGCGTGCGGTCGTAGCCCTTGACCGTGTGGTCGGCGGACTCGCAGGGGTTGGCCCGGCTGGCGAGCTTCTCGGCGAACAGGGGATCGCTCGGATCGGTGGGCGGCGTGCGGGCTAGCCCGAAGTCGAACGCGAGCGGCGTGTCGACGCCCTCGTCGGTCGGGCGCTCCGAGTTCAGGAAGTAGCGCACGCCGTCGCCGTACGCGTAGCCGTACCAGCGGCTGATGCCGGCGATCGGCACGATCGCCGCGAGGCCGGGCACGTCCTCCCCTCGTGCGGCGACCATCGTGGCGGTGGTGCCGTCGTAGGACCCGCCGATCATGGCGACCTTGCCGTTCGTCCACGGCTGTGCCGAGAGGAAGTTCACGAGATCCACACCTGACTGCTGCTCGTCGGCGCCGCCGTAGTCCCAGCAGCCCGACGAGTTGCGCGTGCCGAGCACGTCCGCGACGGCGCGCGCGTAGCCCTTGGCCACGTAGCGCTGGCCGAGGTCGTCGTTCGCCAGGTTCGGCGAGTTGGTCTCGGAGAGCGTGTTGTAGGGCGAGTAGGTGAGGATCACCGGCGCGTCCGGGTTGTCGGCCGGGCGCATCACCTCGACGTTGATCTCCGCGCCGCCGACCGTGGGCACCTTGTACTTCTCGAAGACGGGCTCGGCGGCAAGCGCCACGCCGGGCAGTGCCACCAGCACCGCCAGCGCGACCGCGCATGCATACGTCCCCCGCCGCATGGGAGAGCGCTACCCGAATTCCGGAACCCTCAACCACCCTACGAAAAGGGTCAGACCCCTTATAGGACCGGCACCAGCGGGATGTCCCAGAGGATCGCCGCTGTCACGAAGGCGCCCGCCACCAGCACGGCTGCGATGCCCGCGAGCACGCGCTGGCGCGTGCTCGTCTGCTCGGCGCGCTCGGCCGCCCTGTCGCCCCAGACGATCACTCGCTCCATCCAGCGCTCGGCCCAGTCGAACTCGAGCGCGAGGAAGCCGAGACCGAACAGGATCGTGACGATGCCGGGGCCGGGCACGCCGGGGCCGGACATGATGATTCCGGCGATCACGACCAGGATGCCCAGGATCACGATCCCGATGCGCTGGAAGATGTTGCGCTGCTTGTGGCGCTCCTTGCGCTCCCGCAGCTTGACCAGCAGCTCGGGGGTGTCGTCGGGCGGCGGGCCCGCGGCGTCCTCCGTGGCCATGGGCCGAGCTTAGAGCCAGTCGCTAAGCGGGAGCGAGGCACCCGCCTCGGCAAGCCGCGCGGGAGTGGTGCGCGGCAGTCTCGCCACCGGCACGTCGCCCAGGCGCTCGATCGTCTCGCGGTTCGAGCGCTCCATGGTCGTCGGCTCGTCCGGCCATGGCGTCATCACGACCGCGGCCACGCGGAGCCCGCCGGCGCGGGCTGCCTCGACGGTGAGCAGCGTGTGGTTGATCGTGCCGAGCCCCGGCCTCGCAGCGATCGCGACCGGGAGCTCGAGGTCCGTCGCGAGGTCGCGGACGAGATAGCCGGGCGTGATCGGGACCATCAGTCCGCCGACTCCCTCGCACACCAGTAGATCGTGCCCGCGGGCCGCCCTCACTAGCTCGGTCGGTTCGATCGTCATTCCCGCGAGCTCCGCCGCCAGATGCGGTGACACCGGCGGCCCGAACCGGTACGGCGCGACCTCTTCCGGGCTCTGGCCCGCATTCGCCACCGACGCGAGCAGCTCGTGGTCGCGGCCGAACGCGCCCGGCTCCTCATCGAGGCCGGTCACGACGGGCTTGAACGCCGCCACGAGCTCGCCGCGAGTCGCAAGGGCGGCGCAGACGGAGGCCGCGACGACGGACTTGCCGACCTCCGTGTCGGTGCCCGTTACGAAGACGCCGCGCAACTAGGCGGCGTCGCGCAGGCCGTCGAAGAGCTCGATCTCCGAGACCGCCGAGCGCTTCACCGATACGCACTTGGCCAGCAGGTGGGCGGCGTCGCGCAGCTCGGAACGCGTGTGCGACGCCATCACCGTCAGCCGCAGTCGCGAGCTTCCGGCGGGCACGGTGGGGGGCCGGATCGCCTGGGCGAAGACCCCGCTCTCGAGTGCCCTCTCGCTTGCGCGAACGGCCTCGCCGGCGTCGCCGACGATCACCGGCACGATCTGCGTCGTCCCGTCCGGCACCGGCATGCCCTCGGCCGCGAGCGACTCGCGCAGCACCGCCGCGTTGCGCTGGAGCTTCTCGACCCGGCGCGGCTGCTCGCGCAGCAGCTCGAGCGCGGCCATCGCCGCGGCAACCGCGGGCGGCGGCAGCGCGGTCGAGAAGATCAGCGTCCTCGCGGTGTTGATGAGGTACTTCGCGATCTGCGCGTCGCAGCATACGTACGCGCCGTATGAGCCGAGCGCCTTGCCGAGCGTGCCGACGATCAAGTCGACCTCGTCCTCGAGCCCCGCGGCGGCCACCGCGCCGCGCCCGTCGGGGCCGATCGCGCCGGTGCCGTGTGCCTCGTCGACCATCACGCGCGCGTCGTAGCGCTGCGCGAGCTCGACGATCCCAGCGAGCGGTGCCACGTCGCCGTCCATCGAGAAGACCCCGTCCGTCACGATGAGCGAGCCGCGCCCCTGCGCCTGACGCAGGCCCCACTCGAGGTGGTCGGTGTCGCAGTGGTCGTACACGAATGTCTCCGCGCGCGAGAGCCGGCAGCCGTCGATGATGCTCGCGTGGTTCAGCTGGTCCGAGAACACCACGTCGCCCTCGCGGGCCAGGGCCGAGACCACGCCGACGTTCGCCAGATAGCCCGACCCGAACAGAAGCGCCGTCTCGGAGCTCTTGAACTGGGCGAGCTGCTCCTCGAGGCGGCGGTGGATCGTCATGTTGCCCGAGATCAGCCGCGAGGCGCCCGAGCCCGCCCCGTAGCGCATGGCCGCCTCGGCGGCGGCCTCGCGCACGCGCGGATGATCGGCGAGGCCGAGGTAGTTGTTCGAGCAGAGGAGGAGGACCGGCTTGCCGTCGAGGAGCACGCGCGGTCCCTGCGGACCCGACACGCAGCGCATGCGGCGGTAGAGCCCCTCGTTCCTGATCTCCTCGAGCCGGTCCTCGATGTCGCCGCTCATGCCGCCGGCTCCACGTGGATCACCTCGGGGTACGCGTTCGGCGCGCCGTCCGGCCGTGGCGGCACCGATGTCTTCTTCCTGTGCCGCAGCTGCGTCGCCGGGTTCCAGAAGTTCGCCTCCTGCTGTGAGTCGATCAGCTCGTCGACCGGCGTTCGCGGGCTGTCGCCTTCGAGCCAGCCGGAGCGGTTGTCAGGTCGCGGGTTGGCGCCGTTGTCGTCCTGGCGCGCCACGTTCAGCCCGAGTTCCTCGAACATCTGGCGGTCCTGCTCGGGCTCCGATCCGAGCGTCGTCAGGAAGTTGCCCATCATCACGCCGTTGAGCCCGGCCTTCACCGCGAGCTGCTGGAGCTCGCCGGCGCCGAGGTTCTCGTTCCGGCCGCCGCAGAGGCGGAAGAGGGCGTCGGGGATGATCAGGCGGAAGATCGCGACCCACTTGACGGCCTCGAGCGGCTCCATCAGCTCGCGGTCGCCGAACTTGGTGCCGGGCCGCGGGTTGAGCAGGTTGATCGGGACGGAGGTGGGGTTGACCTCGGCGAGCTGGAACGCCATCTCCACGCGCTGCTCGCGCGACTCGCCCAGGTTGAGGATCCCGCCGACGCACGTCTCCAGGCCGGCCTCGCGCACGGCGTCGATGGTGCGCAGCCGGCCCTCGTAGCGGACCGTGGTCGAGACCTCGTCGTAGTAGCTCTCGGCCGTCTCGACGTTGTGGTGCACGCGCTGGATGCCGGCGTCCTTGAGCGCCTTCGCGCGCGCACCGGACATGTGCCCGATCGAGACGCAGCGCTTGAGGTTGGTGTGCTCGGCGACGAGCCGGGCGCCCGCGACGATCTTCTCGAAGTCGCGCTTCGAGAGCCCCTGGCCCTGCGTGACCATGCAGAAGCGGTGCGCGCCGGCCGCCTCGGCCGCGCGCGCGTGCTCGAGGATCTGGTCGGGATCCATCATCGCGTGCATGGGCGTGTCCGCCTCGGCGAAGCGCGACTGCGAGCAGAAGCCGCAGTCCTCCGCGCAGCCGCCCGCCTTGGCGTTGACGAGCGAGCACATGTCGGTCGAGTCGCCGAAGCGCTCGAGGCGGACCCGCCAGGCGCGCTCGACGAGCGCCTCGATCTCGGCGCGATCCTCGAGTTCGCCAAGCCGAAGCGCCTCTTCCCGGGAGATGAGAGCTGGCACTTCCGCGCGAGGCTACGTGTGCTCCCGGACGTATGATCGCCATACGCGCGCATGAAACGCCCGTTTGCAGCGCTGTTTGTGTTGGCCGTGGTGGTGGCTCCGAGCTGGGACGCCGCCGAGCCCGCAGCCGCCCGGGAGCCGGTCGCCGTCTTCTCGCGCTTCGACGGTGGGGGGCAGATCCTCGCGCGGCTCGCGCCGGGCTCGCTCAGGCCGGGCCGGCCGCGGCTGCAGCTCGGCGAGTACCACCAGGACTGGAGCTTCTCGCCCGACGGCTCGCGGCTCGCGCTCGGGCTGGGCGGTCAGGGCGACGCGTGTGCGCGCGGCATCTGCATCGTCGACGTCGGGACGATGCGGATCGCGGGCTACGTGCACGCGCCCACCGCGGTCGAGGCGGTCGCCTGGCTGCGGCCGCGCCGGATCGTCGGGGTGCACCAGGGGGGCAGTGTATTCGTGGCCGACCCGGTGACCGAGACCGTCATCGGCAGCCGCGACCTGCCGTTCCAGCCCTACTCGCCGCCGGTGGCACGCACGTCCGAGGGGCTGGCCGTGCTGATGCCCTCGCAACCGCCGCAGCTGGTCGTGGCGAACGCCCACGGCGACGTGCGCAGAGTCGCTCTGCCGCGCCTCGAACGTGGCGCCGCGCTGGCCGCGGCCCCGCGCGGGAAGCGCGCCTTCGTGACGTCGGCCGGAGGGCCGGTCGCGGAGGTGAGCCTGCGGACGATGACCGTGCGCTACCACCGCGTGCCGACACCGCACGACGCCCGGCGGCTCGAGGCGCTCTGGCTTGGGGACGGCAGGCTGGCCGTCTCCGGCGATCCGAACGCCGGCGTCACGGTGATCGACACGAGCACCTGGACCACGCGAACGGTGGCGCCGGGCGCGACCAGCGCGCGGCTGGCCGGCGGCAGGCTGCTCGTCTACTCGCAGGCCTTCCGGCCGCGGTCCAGGGGCATCGGCCTGCGCGTGTACACGCGCGACGGGCGGCGCCTGGTGCGGCATCTGTTCGGGGACCGGCACCTGCAGGTCGAGGTGCTGGGCGCCAACGTGGCGGTGTTCCGGCCCTACGATTCCCGCACGCGCGCCACCGAGATCGTTCGTGCGCGCACAGGCGCGCTCCTCCGGACGGTCGCGAGTCCGCCGCGCGGATACGGGGTGACCATCCTCAGCTCCCCGCTCGGCAGCGGCGGGCTGACGCGCTAGCCAGGTCGCCGGTACACCGAGACGGTCGTCGAGCCCGTGACGGTGAGCGGGTCCGGCAGCGCCGCGAGGCCCTCCGCGAGTGCCGCGTCGTCCACGTGCCACGAGCTCGGCCCCATGCGGACGAGCTGGCCCATCTCCTCCCGGGTCAGGAACATCGAGTGCTCGACGCCACGGCGCCCGCTCAGCTCGAACTCGTCCGCGAGCTGGGCGTCGAGCCGATCCTCCTTCTCGTCCGGCACCGAGAGCAACCCGAGCGGCCCCACCAGCTCGGCGAGGTGGCGCGTGGTGGGCGTTACGGCGAGGAGCGAGCCCCCGGGCGCGAGGATCCGTGCGAGCTCGCCGGCGTTCCGTGGAGCGAAGACGCTCAGCACGATCGCGGCGACGCCATCGCGAAGCGGGAGCGGCTTCCACGCGTCGGCGCCGACCGCCGTCACGCGCGGGTGGATGCGCGCGGCCCGGCGCAGCGCTGCAGTGGAGGTGTCCAGCGCGAGCCCGAGGCGTTCGGGCGGCGCGGCGAGTACGTACGCCAGGTGGTGGCCGGTGCCGGCACCGACGTCGACCACCGCCCCGGGCACGTCGACGTTCAGCGCCTCCTCCACGAGGGCGCCGGTGATCCGGCGGAAGTGCCCGGCGCCGAGGAACGCCTCGCGCGCCTCCACCATCGCCGCCGTGTCGCCGTTCCCGGGCACGAGATTGACGTAGCCCTGACGGGCGATGTCGAAGGAGTGGCCCGCCTCGCAGCGCAGCACCTCTTCGCCGGACTGGAGGGCTCCCCCGCAGACGGGGCAGCGAAGGAGGTCGACCACGTCCGCGAGCACTCGCGCATAGTCGCCTATCGTTGGCCTCACCATGGCGCAGCTCGCCTTCGACGAGAGGATGGTGGAGCAGCTCGAGAGGCTCTACGCCACGCGAGACGTGATGCGCCGACGCCGCCTCGTTCGAGAGGCGCTCGCGCCCGCGCCGGGCGAGCGCATCCTCGACGTTGGCTGCGGACCCGGCTTCTACGTCTCGGAGCTGCTGGAAGACGTGGGCCGTGACGGCTCGGTGGTGGGCGTAGATGCGAGCACGGCGATGCTGGATGTGGCGGCGAGGCGTTCCAAGGGCAAGGGGGGCACCGACTTCAGGCAGGGCGACGCCACGTCCCTACCGGTCGAGGACGGCGCCTTCGACGCCGCGCTCTCGATTCAGGTGCTCGAGTACGTCGCGGACACGGCCCGTGCGCTCCGAGAGCTGCACCGCGTCCTGCGCCCCGGCGGGCGCCTGGTGGTCTGGGACGTCGACTGGGCGACGCTGTCCTGGCACTCCGACGATCCCGAGCGGATGGTGCGCGTGCTGAGGGCCTGGGACACACACCTTGCGCACCCGTCGCTGCCGCGCACGCTGGCGCCGCGGCTGCGCGAGGCCGGCTTCGGGGACGTGCGCGCGGAGGCCCACGCGTTCGCCACAGCCGGGCTCGACCCGGACAGCTACGGCGCCGCCCTGATCCCCGTGCTCCGGAACTTCGTGGCCGAGAGCGAGGACATCGGCCCGGAGGGAGCGGCCGCGTGGGAGGCCGAGCAGCGCGAGCTCGGTGAGCGGGGCGCCTTCTACTGCGCCGTCACCCAGGTCTGCTTCACGGCCGTCCGGCCCGGCTAGCGGCCGCGCCAGAGCGGCTTTCGCTTTTCCGAGAACGCCTTCACGCCCTCGCGGAAGTCCTCGGAGGCGAAGCAGGATTCGCGCAGCTCGACGAGCTTCTGCTCGAGCTCGGACGGGAGGCGCAGCCGCCTGAGCTCGCGGATCATCTGCTTGTTGCCGGCAAGCGAGAGCGGAGCGTTCGAGGCGATCTCCGCGGCCAGATCGAGCACCCGGGAAGCGAGTGCGCCGGGCTCCACGACCTCGTTGACGAGCCCCATCTCGCGAGCGCGATCGGCCTCGACGTTCCGGCCCACGAAGAAGAGCTCGGCGGTGTTCGCCGGACCGCACACGTCGATGAACTTCGCCAGCCCGGTGTGCGAGTAGATCAGCCCCAGCTTCGCCGGCGGCATCCCCATCTTCACCCCGCGCGCGGCCACGCGGAGGTCGGCCGTCAGCGCCAGCTCCAGGCCGCCGCCGATCGCGTGACCGTTGATCTCCGCCACGACCGGATAGCGGTAGGCCTCGAGTGCCGCGAGCGCGTCGTGGAACGGGTGAGCCACCAGCTTCTCGGCGCTCTCCTCGAACTGCTGCTCGGACAGGTTGCCGATGTCGTAGCCGGCGGAGAAGACCTCGCCCGAGCCGCGGATGACGAGACAGCGGGCGTCGAGCGTGCGCGCGTGCCCGGCGAGCGCGTCGAGGATCTCGTGGTCGAGCGCGCCGCGCCGCTCGGGGTTGGAGATCGTCAGCCGCGCGACTCCCTCGGCCGGCTCGTCGAGCTGGAGCTTGTCGGTCACTCCAGGACGACGAGGGTGTCGCCCTCGGAGACCGATTGCCCTTCCTCGCAGACGATCTCCTTCACCGTGCCGCCGTCCTCCGCCTCGACCGGCATCTCCATCTTCATGGACTCGAGGATGAGGAGCGTGTCGCCCTCCGCGACCTGCTGGCCGATCTCACATTCGATCTTCCACACGGTCCCTGTGATGTGCGCTTGGACGTCGGGCAAGGGAGCGCCCTCCAATTCACTTCGCTTCCGATGACATCGCTCCGTCGCGGGCACCGCCCGCGACCTCGCGCACGACTCGCGGGAAGATACCTGCGGGATAGGCTGCCGCCCTCTTGATCCTCGCCATCGACCAGGGGACCACGGGCACAACCTGCATCGTCTTCGACGAGCGCGGCCGCCCGGCTGGGCGGGCGTATCGCGAGTTCCGGCAGCACTTCCCGCGGCCGGGATGGGTCGAGCACGACGCCGCCGAGATCTGGGATGTGACGCGGGCGGTCGCCGCCGAGGCGCTCGACTCGGCCGGCGCGAAGGGCGCCGACCTCGCCGGCATCGGCATCACGAACCAGCGCGAGACGGTCGTGGCGTGGGACCGGGACAGCGGCGAGCCGCTCCACCGCGCGATCGTCTGGCAGGACCGCCGGACCGCGCGCCGCTGCGACGAGCTGCGCGAGGCCGGCCACGAGCAGCTCGTCCGCGAGCGCACCGGGCTGGTCCTCGATCCCTACTTCTCGGGCACGAAGATCGAGTGGCTGATCCGCGAGGGCGGCGTGCCGCGCGACGCCGCGTTCGGGACGATCGACTCCTGGCTCGTCTTCAAGCTGACCGGCGAGCACGCCACCGACTTCTCGAACGCGTCGCGCACGCTCCTGTTCGACATTCGCGAGCGCCGCTGGGAGCCGGAGCTGTGCGACCTGCTCGGCGTGGACCCGGCCTCGCTGCCCGAGCCGAGACCGAGCGCACACGTGTACGGCGAGACGTCCGAGTTCGGCGGCTCGGTGCCGGTGGCCGGCATCGCGGGCGACCAGCAGGCGGCGCTCTACGGCCAGGCCTGTTACGAGCCCGGCCTCGGCAAGAACACCTACGGCACCGGGAGCTTCGTCCTCCAGAACGCCGGCCAGGACATGCCGGAGCCGGCCGAGGGGCTCCTGACGACGATCGCGTGGGGAGTGGGCGACCGTGTCGACTACGCGCTCGAGGCGGCCATCTTCGTCACCGGCGCCGCCGTGCAGTGGCTCCGCGACCAGCTCGGGATCATCCGGACCGCTGACGAGACCGAGGAGCTCGCGCGCTCGCTCGACTCGAACGACGGCGTCTACCTCGTGCCTGCCTTCACGGGGCTCGGCTCGCCGCACTGGGATCCCTACGCGCGCGGCACGATCACCGGCCTGACGCGCGGCGCCGGCCGGGCTCACCTCGCCCGGGCTGCGCTCGAGGCGATGGCCTACCAGACGGTCGACGCGGTGCGGGCGATGGAGGAGGCGTCGGGCGTGGTCCTCGAGGAGCTGAAGGCGGACGGCGGCGCGGTCGTAAACGGCTGGCTCATGAAGTTCCAAGCGGACGTGCTCGGCGTGCCGGTGGTGGTGCCCGAGGTGTCCGAGACGACCGCGCTCGGCGCGGCCTATCTGGCCGGAGTGGCCACCGGGACCTGGAGCGAGGACGACGTGAGCACGATGTGGCGGCAGGCGGCGCGCTACGAGCCGTCGATGTCGGACGGGGCCCGCGACGAGCTCATCGCCGGGTGGCGGCGCGCGCTTCAGCGGGCGCGGAGTAACGAAGCGGATCGCTCCGGGTAGGAAAGCGCAGGTGAAGCCGCAGGTCTACAAGGATCCGCGCCCGGCGGAGTACTTCCAGAGGTTCCACGATCGCCAGCGCAGCAAGCGGCCGAACTGGATGTACGAGCTCGTCCGCCTGGTGCTCACGCCCTATCTGCTCCTGATCTACAGGGCCCGCTGCATCGACTCCAGCAACATCCCGCCGGAGGGGCCGGTGATCATCGCGCCGAACCATTTCTCCTTCCTGGATCACTTCTTCGTCGCGGTCTACCTGCGCCGGAAGGTCCAGTTCATGGCGAAGTCGCAGCTGTTCAAGCCGCCGCTCCAGGTCGTGTACCACAACGGGGGCGTGTTCCCGGTGAGACGCGGCCACCACGACGAGGAGGCGTTCAAGACGGCGCACACGATCCTCGGCCGCGGCGACATGATCGTCATGTACGCGGAGGCCGGCCGCTCGCGAACGGGCGAGCTCGGGAAGCCGCGCCACGGGATCGGCAAGCTTGCGCTCGAGTCGGGCGCGCCGGTGGTGCCGACCGCGATCGCGGGCACCGAGCGCGCACGCAACTGGAAGCGCCTCCAGTTCCCGAAGGTGACCATCCAGTTCGGCGAGCCGGTCCAGTTCGAGCAGGTCGCCGAGCCGACCAAGGAACAGTCCCAGGCGGCCTCCGAGATCGTGTTCGAGCGAGTGCGCGAGATGCACTCGAAGCTGGTGGGCGAGGGCCGGAAGAGCGCGGTGAAGGCGGCGCGCGAGGCGCGCCGGCGCGCAGCGGCGGCGCTGTCTCCGCCGGCGTCGAGCGTTCACGAACGACAGCATTGAGGGGTAGGGGCTGTCCTGCCTAAGGGCCCTATATGGGCCTCTAAGCAGGACAGCCTCGGAAGCTTCGGCCGGAATCGCCTCCTTCACCGCTGTAGTTCGTCAACCGGCGCCTCTCGTGTAGCGCGCTGGTAACACTTCGCGGCCGTGAGGGCAGGGGTGCTCATCGCGGCGGTGGTTGCCGCCTTCCTGTTGGTGCCGGTGGGCGCGGCGTTCGCGTGCGATCCGCTCGATCCGGCCGCGTGTCTGTATCCGTGGCCCAACGACCACTTCACTCGCGCGGATGCCACCAGCCCGACCGGCAAGCGGCTCGCCCTCCGCGACGACTGGATGCCGCGCAACCGGCTCGGCAAGCCGGTCAGCTCCGCGCCCTACAACTGGAGCGACGGCTTCAGCCCGGGCAACATGATCGTGACGAAGGTGCCTGGGCTGGACACGCCGGAGGCGTTCCGGCGCACCGGCGCGGTCCCGATCACGGACATCGAGCGCTCGTTCGACCCCGCGCAGCCGATCGTCGTCATCAACGCCCGCACGCTCGAGCGCCAGCTGATCTGGTCCGAGCTCGACGCCAACCCCGCGGACCCGCGCGACGTGACGCTGATCGTCCGCCCGGCGAAGAACCTCGAGGAGGGCGAGCGCTACATCGTGGCCCTCCGGAATCTCCGCGACGCAAAGGGCCGCATCCTCAATGCCCAGCCCGCATTCCGCGCTCTGCGCGACCGCAAGGCAAATCCAGCCGTCGACGCCCGCCGCGCCCACTTCGAGCAGGTCTTCGAGACGCTGAAGCGCGCAGGCATCAAGCGCAAGGAGCTCTACCTCGCGTGGGACTTCACCGTCGCTAGCCGCGAGGGGCTCAGCGGCCGCGCGCTCAGCATCCGCAACCAGGCGTTCAGCGAGCTGGGCGACACGAACCTCTCCGACCTCGTTCCCGACGGCGCCGAGCCGCAGTTCATCCCGAACCCCGACATTCCGGACGAGCTGCCCGACGAGGCCGAGGCCGACGGCCGCCGCGACCTGGGCGACTCGATCCGCATCAGCGGCAACATCAGGGTGCCCTGCTTCCTCAATGCCCCGGGCTGCCCACCAGGCTCGGAGTTCAACATCGGCCCAGACGGCCTGCCCCAGCGGATCCCGGGCAACACGACCGCTGCGAACGTCGTATGCGTCATCCCGAAGACCCCGCCGCCCGGCCCGCTGCGGCCGTCGCTGTACGGCCACGGCCTGCTCGGCAGCGGAGGCGAGGTGGCCGGCGCGAACGTCCGCGCCATGGCGAACGAGCACGGCTTCGTCTTCTGCGCGACGGACTGGACCGGGATGTCGACGCTCGACGTGCCCAACGTGCTCGCGCTGCTCCAGGACCTGTCGCGCTTCCCGACGCTCGCCGACCGCGCACAGCAGGGCTTCGTGAACTTCATGTACGTCGGACGCTGGATGCTGAAGCGCGACTGGGGTGACGTGGACGTCGACCAGTCGCGGCTCTTCTACGACGGCAACTCGCAGGGCGGGATCATGGGCGGGGCGCTCACCGCGCTGGCGCCCGACTTCGACCGCGCGGTCCTCGGCGTGCCCGGAATGAACTACTCGACGCTGCTGCGCCGCTCCGTCGACTTCGACCTTTACGCCCACGGCAACATCGAGGGGGCCGACACGCCGCTCGGGCTCTACGACTCCTATCCGAACGAGCTCGAGCGGCCGCTGCTTCTCTCGCTGATCCAGCTGCTCTGGGATCGCGGCGAGGCCAACGGCTACGCGCACCACATGACGACCGACCCGCTGCCCGGGACGCCGGCCCACGAGGTGCTGATGCACGTGGCGTTCGGCGACCACCAGGTCGCGAACGTGACAGCCGAGGTGGAGGCGCGCACGGTCGGCGCCTCGGTGCGCTGGCCGGCGCTGGCCCCGGGCCGCCACACCGACGTGGACCCGTACTTCGGCATCCCGCGCATCACCGCGTTCCCGTTCGGCGGCTCCGCGATGGTCCTCTGGGACACGGGCATCCCCGCGGCGCCGACGACGAACACGCCGCCGCGCGAGGGGCAGGACCCGCACAGCGCTCCGCGGAACAGTCCGCTCGCGCGCCGGCAGAAGTCCGAGTTCCTGCGCGCCGGCGGCAGCGTGATCGACGTCTGCGACGGCGCCCCGTGCGTGCCCTGACACCCTGACCCGGGTGTACGCACGTCGCCGCGCCGCCCTCGGGCTGGTGCTCCTCGCCATAGCGGCCGCCTGCCTGGCCGCGTTCCAGCTGCTCCGAAGCGACGACCCGCCGAGCTACAGCCCGGTGAACCTGGACGACGACCCCTGGGCGTACCGGCCCGACCGCGAGGACGACTTCGAGGCGCGCGCCGCGGCCGGCCACAGCCACGTGGTCTACGTGAAGAGCCCGGGCGGGATCGTCGCCACGGCGCGGCGGGTGGAGCGGTGGCGCCCGCAGGTCGAGGACGCGGCCGAGGTGGCCGGCGTCGATCCCGACCTGATCGAGGGAATGGTCCTGCTCGAGAGCGCGGGGCGACCCGACGCGCGGGCGAGCGACGACCTCGAGGGCGCCGTCGGGCTCACGCAGATCCTTGCCCAGACCGGGACCGACCTTCTCGGGCTGCACGTGGACGTGGCTCGCAGCGAGCGGCTCACGCGCCGGCTGGCGAGGGCGCGCGGGCCGCGCGAGGCCGACCGGATCCGAGCTCAGCGGGCGCGCGTCGACGAGCGCTTCGACCCCGAGAAGGCGCTCGCGGCGACGGGCCGCTACCTCGAGCTCGCGATGGACGAGTTCGGCCGAGAGGACCTCGCGGTCGTCTCGTACCACATGGGGATCGGCAACCTCCAGCAGGTGCTCGGCGCGTACGGCGACGACGGTGCGAGCTACGCGCAGCTCTACTTCGACGCATCGCCGGACCGTGAGCCGCGGGCGTACCGGTTGCTGACGGGTCTCGGCGACGACTCGAAGACCTACTACTGGCGCGTGCTCGCGTCGCGCGAGGCGATGCGTCTCTACCGCGGCGAGCCGGCGAAGCTCGGGAGGCTCGCGGAGCTGCAGGCGGCGTCCGACTCGGGCGAGCTCGTGCTCCACCCGCCCGGCGAGACCGAGACGTTCGGGTCACAGGACGACGTCGACGCCGCGCTGGAGCGGGGCGAGCTGCGCCCCGCGGGGAGCGGAGCCCTTCGCCCCGAGGCGTTCGCCCTCCTGGCGTACATCCGCGACGGCGTTCGCAACATCTCGGGCACGAGCGCGCCGCTCAGGGTCACGCGAACGGTTCGCCCCGGCGACGACATCCACGCGACCGGCTTCGCCTTCGACATCAGCCGCCGCTACGCGAACGGCGCCCAGGCCGAGGCCTTCCAGTTCATGCTCGACCGCCTCCAGGCGCTGAACCTGGTCGCCTGGACGCGCGACCAGCGCACCATCCACATCACAGCCTCGAGCGAGGGCCGCACCCTGCTCGCGGATCAGTAGGCCGGCTTAAGGTTCTGCCAGGCCTCCCAGTCATGGCCCGGGATGATCACCGCGCCGGGCGTCTCCTTGCGGTACTGCCTGATCTCCCGCAGCGAGCGTCGGAACAGGTGCTCGTCCGCGACCAGGTGAGGCAGGTGGTCGTCCTCCAGCGTTCGGTGCATGAAGATCGCGTCGCCGGCCACGAGCACCTCGCCGCTCTCGGTGCGCAGCACCACCGACATGTGGCCGAGGGTGTGGCCGGGCGTGAAGACCACGCGCACGCTGCCGTCGCCGAAGACGTCGAACGAGCGGGCGAAGCCGGAGAACGAGTTCGCGGCCTCCGAGTCGAAGTCGATCAGCCGGTAGTCGAAGCCGTGGTCGAACTGGCGTTTGGCGTAGCCGTCGCGCTGGCCGCCGTGTGAGGCCGCCTCCCACTCGGCGCTCGAGACGAGGAAGGTCGCCTCGGGGTAATCGACGATCGCGCTCGCGTGGTCCGGGTGCAGGTGGGTCATGACGACCGTGCCGACGCTCGCCGCCTCGATCCCGCGCGCGCGGAGCTGGGCGGCGGCGGCCTGCTCGGGCCGCATGTCGATGTCCCTGTAGAGGACTGTTCCTAACGCGCCCAGGTTCGAGCGCGGCTTCACCGCCACGGACGCGTGGAAGCCGGTGTCGATCAGCGCCGCGCCGGCGTCCGGATGCTCCACGAGGAAGCACTGGATCGGCGCCTTGACCCACTGGTCCTTCGGCACGCCGAGGCCGAACGCCTTCCGCCACGCCATGCGCCCCTCCTCGCGCAGGAACCACCCGATTGGGCCGCTGACCGTGGCGGTGAGGATCGGGTGAAGCTTCACCTTGGCGCCCTCGCGACCGCCGGGCAAGGGCAGCTCGGCAGGGCGGGGCTCTGCGGCGGTGGCCATCGGCGCGAACCCTACCCGCGCCCTAGTCCGCCAGCTCCTCCCAGAAGGCGATCGCCGCGCGCTCGGTGCGGATGCCCATCTCGAGCGCCTGGCGCGGGCCGCTCGGCACGTCGTCGGGCATCGAGTCGCGGATCTCCTCGTACTCGGCCAGCCGCGCGCGGTTCGCAGGCAGCTGGGCGGCCGCCAGTCCGGCCGGCTCGGCGCCGAAGAAGAGCTTGAGGACCGCCGGCTCGCGCAACTCGGCGAGCGCGCTCGTCGTCTCGTTGCGCCACTCGTCGAAGGCGCGCGTTCCCTTTTCGGTGATCGCGTACAGCCTGCGCCGCCGGCCGGTTTCCTCGCGCGTCTCCGTCACGTAGCCGCCCTTCGCCAGGCGCTCGGGCTCTGTGTAGAGCTGAGCGTGCTGGAGCGTCCAGAAGTAGCCGACCGATCCGGCGACGAGTTGCTTCAGCCGATAGGGCGTGGACTCGCCCGCCCAGCTGAGCAGCCCGAGGACGATGTACGAGGTGGGTGTGAGCCTTATCTCTTGCACTGATCCATCCTAGACGGTACATTGTGGACTATGGCGACGACGGAAGCAACCACACGCACTGATTACGCGCTCGGCTTCACGAGCCAGGACGAGGAGACGGCGGTCGACCGGCTGCCGGTCACCGGTGAGGTGCCGTCGTGGCTCACCGGTGCGCTCGTTCGCGTGACGCCGGCCATGCTCGAGGTCGGTGAGCGCCGCCTGGACCACTGGTTCGACGGCCTCGCGACGCTCAACCGCTTCGGCTTCGCCGGCGGCAAGGTCTCCTACGGCAGCCGCTTCATCGAGAGCCGTGCGTACCAGGACGCCAAGGAGGGGGAGTGGCGCCGCGGCGGCTTCGCCACCGATCCGTGCCGCTCCATCTTCAAGCGCGTCCAGCAGATCTTCTCGCCGGACGCGACCGACAACCCGAACGTGAACCTGGCGCGCATCGGCGAGCGCTACATCGCCATGACCGAGACGCCGATGCCGGTGGAGTTCGACCCCGAGACGCTCGACACGATCGGCCATCTCGACTACGCGGACAAGCTGAAGGGCCACGCGACCACGGCGCATCCGCACCACGACACAGGTCGCGACGAGCTCGTGAACTACCTTGCGCGCTTCTCACGCGTGAGCGAGTACGTGCTCTACGGACTGCCGGCCGGGAGCTCGAAGCGCCGGGTGATTGCGCGCATGCCCGTCAAGCAGCCGGCCTACATGCACGCCTTCGGCATGAGCGAGCGCTACCTGATCCTGGCGGAGTACCCGCTGCGCGTGAACCCTCTGAAGCTCGCCTTCTCGGGCCGGCCCTTCATCGAGAACTACACCTGGGACGGACGCGAGCCGACACGCTTCCAGGTCTTCGACCGGGCAAGCGGAGAGCTGCGCGGGACCTACGAGACGGACTCCTTCTTCTGCTTCCACCACGTGAACGCGTTCGAGCGTGGCGACGAGCTCGTGATCGACCTGTGCGCGTACGAGGACTCGAGCATCATCGATGCCCTCTACCTGGACGAGACCGGCCCGCGCGCGCCGATCCCGGCGGTGGAGCTGCGCCGCTACACGGTGGACCTGGCCGGCGGCTCCGTGCGCTCCGAGCCGCTCGCCGAGGGCTCGCTCGAGCTGCCGCGCATCGACTACGGGCGGCGCAACACGCACGACTACGCGTACGCGTACTTCACCGGCGCCGACACCGGTTGGATCGACAGGCTCGTGAAGGTGGACGTGCGCGACGGGTCCCGCACCGAATGGCGCGCCGACGGCTGCTATCCCGGCGAGCCCGTCTTCGTCCGCGAGCCTGGGACGGATGCCGAGGACGCGGGTGTGGTGCTCTCGGTGGTGCTCGACACGAGCGCCGGTCGCTCCTTCCTGCTGGTGCTCGACGCTGGCTCGTTCGAGGAGCTCGCGCGCGCCGAGGCGCCCCACCACATCCCGTTCGGCTTCCACGGGCAGTACTTCCGATGAGCGAGCTGCGCGTATCGGACGCCGACCGTGACCGGGTGGCCGAGCGCCTGCGTGCGGCCGCCGGCGAGGGCCGGCTGACGTCCGACGAGCTCGAGGAGCGGGTCGAGCGCGCGCTCTCGGCGCGAACCAGCGGAGAGCTCGAGCCGTTGGTGGCGGACCTGCCCGAGCCCGCCGGTGCTCCGCCGCGCCGCGAGCCGCGCAGGCTCTGGGACAGCGAGCACGTGCGCGCGTATGTCGGCGTGTCGGTGATGCTCGTCGTGATCTGGGCCCTGACCGGCGCGGATTACTTCTGGCCGATCTGGCCCATCCTCGGTTGGGGAATCGGAGTGGTCGCAGACACCGGCGGTAGGCTGCGCGGCCCGTGCCGTCGAAGATCTTCCAAGCCGGACTACTCGACGGGCAGGTAGCGCTCGTCACAGGCGGCGGCTCCGGGCTCGGTCGAGCCGCGGCGCTGGAGCTCGCCGCGCTCGGCGCGCGCGTTGTGATCTGCGGGCGCCGCGAGGAGCCGCTTCTCGAGACCGCGGCGCTCGCGGAGGCGAGCCGCGTGGAGACGCAGGTCTGCGACATCCGCGAGGAGGATCAGGTCGACGCGCTCGTCGACACCGTCATGGAGGAGCACGGCCGCATCGACCTGCTCGTGAACAACGCGGGCGGCCAGTACCTGTCGCCTGCCGAGGACATCACGCCGAAGGGGTTCCGCACGGTGATCCGCCTGAACGTGGAGGGCACCTGGCTGATGACCCACTCCGTCGCCACGCGGGCGATGATCCCCGACGAGCGCGGCGGGAAGATCGTGAACGTCACGCTCTCACCGCACAATGGCCTGCCCGGGATGGCGCACTCGTCGGCCGCCCGAGCAGCCGTCGAGAACCTCACCCGTGTGCTCTCGATCGAGTGGGCGCGCTTCGGGATCCGCCTCACCGCACTCGCCGCCGGCCCGTTCGCGACCGAGACGCTGCGCACGAAATACCCGCAGCCAGTGGTGGATGGCGTGGCGGGCACGGTGCCGCTTGGGCGTCTGGGCACCGAGGAGGAGTTCGCCTGGCTCGTGGCCTACCTGGCCTCGCCGGCGGGCGACTACCTGTCGGGCGCCGTGCTGACGATCGACGGGGCGCGCGACAACTGGTTCGGCGCGTGGCCGCCCGCGGGGATCACCGGCGAGGGCGGCAAGCCGCTCGCCGAGGAGCGGCGACCCAAGCCGTGAGCGCGGTCCCGGAGATCGGCACCGAGCGGCTCGTGATGCGGGGCTGGCGCGACGAGGACTTCGAGCCCTACACCGCGATCGCCCGCGACCCGCTCGTCGCCGAGTCGCTCGGGAAGCCCGAGCCGCCCGAGCCGGCGGCGGTGTGGCGCGACATGGCCTTCCTCTCAGGCCACTGGCAGCTGAAGGGCTTCGGGCACTGGGTGCTCGAGGAGCGCGCAACCGGGGCGGTCGTCGGCCACGCCGGGCTGCTGCGCCCGCCCGATTGGCCCGACCTCGAGGTCGGCTGGACCGTCGGCCCCGAGCACTGGGGCAAGGGCTACGCGCCCGAGGCAGGCCGAGCTGCGTGCGAGTGGGCGCACGAGCAGCTCGGCGCGCGTCACATCGTGAGCCTGATCCACCCGGACAACACCCGCTCTCAGCGCGTCGCCGAGAAGCTCGGCGAGAGCGTCGAGGGCCGCTTCCAGCTGCGCGAGTTCAACCTGCTCGTGTACGGCAGCGATTTGCCGCTCGGTTCCAGGCCGTGACTCACGAGTAGCATCGGCGTCATGACGGAGAACGAGGAGCACCGCGAGCACCGCCGGCCCAGCATGGACACCGACCTCGGCACCGCAGAGGACGACCTGCTGCGCCGCGAGGAGGAGGCAGCCCGGCGTGAGGCCGCCGGCATCGGCGGCCGCCGCCCCGACTACGAGAACGAGGAGGGCCTGCCCGCCAACGAGAGCGAGCGCGTGGTCGAGGAGGGCGGCGAGGGCTTCGAGGAGGGCTTCGAGGTCGCCGAGGAGGATCTCATCGAGACCGCGTCCCACGGCGAGAATCGCTACGACCCGAGCGACGACGCCTTCGCGGACGAAGAGAGCGCGGGCGACGCGGACGTCCTGGACGGCGAGCCCGACCAGGTGGACGTGACCGAGACGGTCCGCGACCCCGACGCCGGAGAGGGCGAGGACCCGGGCGAGGGCCCGGGGATCTCACACGACCGTTAGCAAGGGGTCAGACCCCTTAAGTCGTGGCGACTTAGATCAGCGCTCGAACAGCGTCGACAGCACCACTTCCGTAACGGTGCGCGAGATGCCGTCGGTCGCCCGGATTCGTTCCAGACACAGCTCCAGGTCCTGCGTGTCCTCAGCCATCACGTGGAGCAGCGCGCTCGCCTCGCCCGCGACCGTGTGGGCGGAGACCACGCCCGGCTCGCCCTCCACCGCCTGCTTGATCGAGTCGGCCGGCATCCGCCCCTCGCAGTAGAGGTCGACGAACGCCTCCGCGTGCCAGCCGAAGGCGCGCGGGTCGACCATCGTCGTGTAGCCGCGAATCACGCCGTCCGCCTCGAGCCGGTCCACCCGGCGCTTGATTGCCGGGGCCGACAGGCCCACGTGCGATCCGATGTCCTTGAACGACCGGCGTGCGTTCTCGCGCATCAGCGCAACGATTCTTCGGTCGATGTCGTCCATATGTGCCCGAAGTGTGGCAGGGACGCAACGAACCTGCATTGAATGCTGCCCCTAAGCAGGCAATCATTTAGTGATGGCGACAGAAGAGCTGGCACCCGGCGCAATTGCGCTCCCCGCAGACGACGATCGCATGCCAGTTCACGGCATCGACCACGTGGAGCTGTACGTGGGGAACGCCGCTCAGGCGGCCTTCTACTTCGTGCACGCGTTCGGGTTCACGGAGACCGCCTACGCAGGGCTCGAGACGGGCCGGCGCGACCGCGTTTCGCACGTGCTCCAACAGGGCCGGATCCGCCTGGTGCTCACCGGCACGCTCCAGGGAGGCGATGACATCGCCGCTCACCACGCGCACCACGGCGACGGTGTCCACAAGATCGCGCTGAGCGTCCCAGACGCCGCCGCCGCGTACCAGCACGCCGTCGAGCACGGTGCCCGAGGCGTCATCACCCCGCATTGGGTCGAGGACGAGGGCGGCCGGGTGCAGCTCTCCTCGATCGCCACCTACGGCGACACCCAGCACCTCTTCGTTCAGCGCGAGGAGTACAAGGGCGCGTTCCTGCCCGGCTTCGAGAGGCGCGGCGAGGCCACGCACGACCCCGACGCCATGCGCCTGATGGCAATCGACCACATCGTCGGCAACGTGGAGCTCGGCCACATGGAGGAGTGGGTCGGCTACTACGAGCGCGTCTTCGGCATGACCGAGATGATCCATTTCTCGGACGAGGCGATCTCCACGGAATACTCGGCCCTGATGTCGAAGGTCGTCACCGACGGCAGCGGGCGCCTCAAGTTCCCGATCAACGAGCCCGCCGAGGGCAAGCGCAAGTCCCAGATCGACGAGTACATCGAGTACTACAAGGGCGCCGGCGCCCAGCACATCGCTCTCGCGACACGCGACATCGTGGACTGCGTCTCCGCACTGAGCGCGAGCGGCGTCGAGTTCCTCTCGATCCCCGAGTCGTACTACGACGATGTGCCCGGGCGCATCGGCGAGATCGAGGAGGACCTGGCGGACCTGAGGCGGCTCGGGATCCTGGTGGATCGCGACGACGAGGGCTACCTCCTGCAGATCTTCACCAAGCCGGTCGGCGACCGCCCGACGGTGTTTTTCGAGATCATCGAGCGCCACGGCTCGCGCGGCTTCGGCGAGGGCAACTTCAAGGCCCTGTTCGAGGCGATCGAGCGCGAGCAGGACCGGAGAGGAAACCTCTAGCCATGCGCTACGCCAGCCTCGGCAGCATTCCCGCCAAACGACACGTACAGGTGCGGGCGAACGGAAGCGGCTCGCCCCTGCTCGTCGAGGAGGTCATGGGCTACGAGGGCTTCTCGGGCAACGAGTCGATCCTGCTGCACCTTCAGTCGCCCTGCCGGCTGGATCAGGTCGGCGCGTTCCAGCCCATCGAGCGCGAGGAGTGGGTGCCCGATGCCCACGTGCACCGGCTGGCGGACGCGACCTCGGTCGAGCCCGGCGGCGATCCCGTGTCGGGTCGCCGGCTCCTCATGTGGAACAGCGACATCGAGGTCTCGGTCTGCAAGCCGCTCGAGGCCCTCGAGGGCTTCTACCGGAATGGAGAGGGCGACGAGGTCCTGTACATCCACCGCGGCAGCGGCGTGCTCCGCACCGTCTTCGGCCGTGTGCCGTTCCGCGAGCGCGACTACGTGGTCATCCCGCGCGGCACCACCCACACGTTCGAGCTCCCGATGGGCGAGGAGCAGTTCTGGCTCTGCTTCCACACGCCGGGTGAGATCGAGACTCCGAACCGCTACCGCAATCGCTACGGCCAGCTGCTCGAGCACGCGCCGTTCTCACAGCGCGACTTCCACGCGCCGGCGGAGCTCGAGACATTCGATGAGAGCGGCGAGTTCGCGGTCACGGTCCGAGTGCGCGACGGCTACCAGGACTACGTGCTCGACCGTCACCCGTTCGACGTTGTCGGCTGGGACGGCTACGTGTGGCCGTACACCTTCAACGCGGACGACTTCGAGCCGCGCGCCGGGCGTTTCCACCTGCCCCCGCCCGCACATCAGACCTTCCAGGGTCTGAACTTCGTGATCTGCACGTTCGCCCCGCGCATGCTCGACTGGGACCCCGAGGCCGTGCCGATCCCCTACCACCACTCGAACATCCAGTCCGAGGAGGTCATGTTCTACGCGGCCGGGAACTACGAGGCGCGCAAGGGCGTGGACATCGGCTTCCTGACCCTGCACCCGTCAGGGCTGCCGCACGGGCCGCAGCCGGGTGCTGTCGAGAAGGCGCTCGGCAAGCGGTCCACGGACGAGCTGGCCGTCATGTGGGACACCTTCAAGCCTCTGCGCCTGTCCACGCTCTGGGAAGAGGTGGACAGGCCCGAGTACGCCTACAGCTGGAATCCGGACCGGACGACGGTCTAGAAGTACATCCCGCCGAACTGACCGCCGGTCACGTTCAGCACCTGGCCGTGCACGTAGTCGGCCCAGGGTGAGCAGAGGAAGAACACCGGGCCGGCGGCCTCCTCGGGCGTCGCGGGGCGCCCGATCGGAATGATCATCGCGGCCATCGCACGCATCTGCTCCGGAATGCCGAGCTGGATCTCCTCGCCGTCCTTCGTCATCACGTTGCCGGACTCCTTGGCGGCGGTGAGGCGCGTCTCGACGAACCCGAACGCCACGGCGTTCACGTTGATCTTGAACTGGCCCCACTCCTTGGCGAGCGTCTTCGTGAGACCCACCACGCCGGCCTTCGCGGCCGAGTAGTTCACCTGCCCGGCGTTGCCCATCGTCCCGGAGATGGAGCTGACGTTCACGACCTTGCGGAAGACCTCCCGGCCCTCCTCCTTCTCCTTCTTGGCCGGCTCCCGCAGGTGGGGCGCCGCGGCGCGGAGAATCCGGAACGGCACGACCGTGTGGATGTCGAGCATCGCCTGGAACTGGTCGTCGGTCATCTTGTGGGCGACGCCGTCGCGGGTGTAGCCCGCGTTGTTGACGATGATGTCGATCTGGCCGAACTCGTCGACGGCCTTCTGGATCAGCTGGTCCGGGACGCCCTCCTTGGTCAGGTCGCCGCCGAAGACGGTCGTATCGCCGGCTATCTCCGACGCGGCCTGCTCCGCCACGTCCCCGTCGAGGTCGTTGATGAGGACGCGCGCGCCCTGCTCGGCGAGCAGCTCGGCCGTCGCCCGGCCGATCCCGCGCGCCGACCCGGTGACGATCGCCGCCTTTCCATCCAGAACTCCCATTGATTCTCCTTAGCTGGTTGAGCGCCGGGCATCATAGGTGCATGGCGCTGGCCGCAATCCGGTACGGCATCCCGCTGGCCCTCTTCATCGCCGGCGGGATCGTGACCGCGACGGCCGGCAGCGTCGGCATCGCCGCGGGCGCCCTCTTCTTCAGCGCGGCGAGCGCGGTCCTGCTCCTGAACGTGCTCTACCGGATCGGCGTCGAGGGCGACAAGGAGCGCGACACGGAGCAGAGCGCGCGCGACTTCTTCGACGAGCACGGCCGCTGGCCGGACGAGCCGGAGAGCGCGGCCCGGCGCCGCCCGCGGCCCTAGAGCCCGAGCTGCTTCGCGAGGATCTCCTTCATCACCTCGTCGGTGCCGCCGCCGATCGGGCCGAGGCGCGTGTCGCGCATGGCGCGGCCGATGTCGAGGTCGCCGTCGAGCACTCGGAACGCGGTCTCGGCGACCTCGAAGGCACTCCTCTGTGACAGGAGCTTCGCCTCGGTGACCTCCCGCACGGCGTTGCCGTCGTCCACGAAGCGCCTCAGTGCGTGGTACGTCAAGCACCGAGAGGCCTCCCTCTTCATGGCCATCTCGGCGACGAGGTGGCGCCACGTCTTGTCCGGCTCGGCGTCGAGGACTCGGTCCAGGACCGCGTCCATCGACGCGACGGCGCCCAGCGCCATCAGCAGGCGCTCCCACTGGAAGTTGGCCATGATCAGGTAGAAGCCCTTGTTCTCCTCGCCGAGCAGGTTCTCGTCGGGGACGAAGACGTCTGAGAACGCGAGCTCGCCCGTGTCCGAGGCGCGCCAGCCGAGCTTCTCGAGCTTCCCCGCGGTCTCGAACCCGTCCATCTCGCGCTCGACGATCAGGAACGAGAGCCCGTGGTGGCCGCCCTCCTCGGTCGTCTTGACCGCCGTGACGACGAAGTCGGCGCGCACCCCGTTCGTGATGAACGTCTTCGAGCCGTTGACGACGTAGCCGCCGTCGACCCTGCGGGCGAAGGTGCGGATGCCCGCGACGTCCGAGCCGGCACCCGGCTCGGTGATGCCGAGTGCCGCGATGCGCTCGCCGCGAATCGCCGGCGCCAGGAAGCGCTCCTTCTGATCGTCCGTGCCGAACTTCCAGATCGGGGGAGTGGCGATGCCGATGTGCGCGCCGATCCCCGCCGAGACCCCGCCCGACCCGCAGCGCCCGAGCTCCTCGGACAGCACCGCATCGTCCAGGTAGCCGCCGCCGCGCCCGCCGTACTCGACCGGGTACTTCAGGCCGAGCAGGCCGAGCTCGGCCATGCGATGGAAGACCTCGTTGGGGAACCACTCGGCGGCCTCCCACTCGGCGGCATGGGGCCGCAGCTCCTCGGCGACGAAGCGCCGGATCTCCGTGCGGAGCTGCTCGTGCTCAGGGCCGAACGGCGGCAGTGAAGGAGGCGGCCCGGAAGGGGTTGGGCGCTTTATGTACCGATATGGGTGCATAAATCGCCCAACCCTCTCCCTCAATGCCCGTAGTTCGGCCCGGCGCGGCGCCTAGAGCCCGTACGACCGCCCGATCACGTCCAGCATCACCTCGTCGGTGCCGGCGCCGATCCGGTTCAGGCGCATGTCGCGCCAGGCGCGCTCGATGCCGTACTCCTTCATATAGCCCGCGCCGCCGTGGATCTGGAGGCATTCGTCGGTCACCTCGCACGCCATGCGGGCCGTGTAGAGCTTCGCCATCGAGATCTCGCGGACGGGGTACTCGCCGTTCGCGAAGCGCCAGGCCGTCGTGTAGACCATCTGGCGCCCGGCCTCGATCTTCGTCGCCATGTCGGCGAACTTGTGCCGGATCGCCTGGAAGCGGCCGATCGGGCGCCCGAACGCGCTCCGTTCCATCGCGTACTGGAGCGTCTTGTCGAAGCACTTCTGCGCACCGGCGACGCAGCCGGCCGCGCCGATCAGGCGCTCGCCCTGGAGCTCCCACATGATGTGGTAGAAGCCCTTGCCCTCCTGCCCGAGCTGCGCGTCCGCCGGCACGCGCACGTCCTGGAACGCGAGCAGCGCGGTGTCGGACGCGTGCATCCCGAGCTTCTCCAGCTTCTTCTCGCGGATCACCCCGGGCGTGTCCATGTCGACCAGGAAGAGGGTGAACCCGTCGTATCCCGCGTCCGGGTCGGTCTTCGTCACGAGCACGATGTAGTCGGCGCGGTGCCCGTTCGTGATGTAGGTCTTCGACCCGTTGATGACCCACTCGTCGCCGTCGCGCACGGCGCGCGTCTTGATCCCGGACACGTCGCTGCCGGCGTCGGGCTCCGTGATCCCGAGGCAGGAGATCTTCTCGCCGCGGATCGACGGCACGAGATAGCGCTGCTTCTGCTCCTCGGTGCCGAACAGGTGCACCGGCGGCGTCGCCATGTCCGTGTGGACCGCCACGCCCATCGCCAGGCCGCCGCAGTTCGCGTGCACCATCTCCTCCGCGAGCACGATGTTGCAGTAGTAGTCGCCGCCCTGGCCGCCGTACTCCTCCGGATACGAGAGCCCGAGGAAGCCGAGCTCGCCCATGCGCGCGAAGACGGAGTCCGGGAAGGTCGTCTCCTCCCACTCCTCGGCGTGCGGGGCCAGCTCCTTCGTCACGAAGGCGTGGATCGACTCGCGGAGCTGGTCGTGCTCCTCGGTGAAGATGAAGTGCTTGCGGCTCGAGCCGTGGTCGGGCTTCAGGAGCGCGTCTGCGGTCGCCATTCAGGCAAAGTACCGTGCGCGCATGAGCGAGCGCGAATTCGACGTCGTCGTCCTCGGTGCAGGCCCCGCGGGGGAGGTGTGCGCCGGGCGGCTCGGGGAGGGCGGCCTCGAGGTCGCCATCGTCGAGTCCCATCTGGTCGGCGGCGAGTGTTCCTTCTACGCCTGCATGCCTTCGAAGTCGCTGATCCGTCCCGGCGAGCTGCTCGTCGAGGCGCGCCGGATTCCCGGCGTGCGCGAGGCGGTGACGGGCGATCTCGACAGCGCCGCCGTGCTCGCGCGCCGGGACGAGATCATCCACGACCTCGACGACTCGTCGCAGGTCCCGTGGCTCGAGCAGCGGGGCATCGCCCTGGTGCGGGAAGCGGGCCGCCTCGACGGGGACAGGCGCGTGCGGGCCGGAGACGACACGCTGGTGGCGCGCAAGGCGGTGGTGGTGGCGACCGGCAGCTCGCCGCTGATCCCGCCGATCGACGGCCTGCGCGAGGCCGACCCGTGGACGAACCGGGAGGCGACGACGTCGAAGGAGGTGCCGGCCCGCCTCGCGATCCTCGGCGGCGGGGTCGTCGGCGTGGAGATGGCGCAGGCGTATTCCTCCCTCGCCTCGCAGGTCACCGTCATCGAGCGCGGCGACCGCCTGATCCCGCGCGAGGAGCCGTTCGCCTCGGACGACGTCAAGGAATCACTGGCCGAGAAGGGCGTGGACATCCGGCTCGGCGTGAGCGCCACCGCCGTCCGGTCCGAGGGCGGCGAGGTGACGATCGAGCTCGACGACGGCGGGCCCGTGCGCGCCGAGCAGCTCCTCGTCGCGATCGGGCGCCGCCTCAACACCGACGACATCGGGCTCGACACGGTGGGGCTCGAGCCGGGCAAGCCGGTCCAGGTGGACAGCTCGATGCGCTCCGAGGGCAGCGACTGGCTGTACGCGATCGGCGACGCGAACGGCCGCGCGCTGCTCACGCACATGGGCAAGTACCACGCCCGCATCGCCGCGGACTCGATCCTGGGCGTCGAGACCGGCTGCCTGCCGACGAACGGCATCGGCTCGCGCTCGCCGCGGGTGATCTTCACCGATCCGCATGTCGCCGCCGTTGGCTACACGTTCGACGCCGCCCGGCAGGACGGGCTGAACGTCCGGGCGGTCGACGTTCCGACCCAGGGCAACGCGGGCGCCAGCTTCTACGGCCGCGACGACGCGCGGGGCACCACGCGGCTCGTCGTGGACGACGACCGCCGCATCATCGTCGGCGCGACCTTCACCGGCCCGGAGATCGCGGAGTTCCTCCACGCGGCGACGATCTGCGTGGTCGCGGAGGTGCCGATCGACCAGCTGTTCCACGCCGTGCCGGCTTTCCCCACCCGCAGCGAGATCTGGCTCTACCTGATGGAGCAGCTCGGCATCGCCGGGCCTTGCGGCGGGCCCGGTCGGTCGTAGGATCAGGTCATGGACGTCGTGGTCGCAGGTGGTCACGGGAGGATCGGCCTCAGGCTGCTTCGCCTTCTGGCGGACAGCGGCCACCGGGCGCGCGGCCTCGTGCGGAACCCAGAGCACGTGCAGGAGCTCACCGACGTGGGTGCCGAGGCCGTGCTCTGCGACATGGAGACGCTCGACGATCTGTCCGGCTGCTGCGCCGGAGCCGACGCGGTCGTGTTCGCGGCCGGCGCGGGGCCCGGCAGCGGCCCCGAGCGGAAGCGCACCGTGGACTACGGCGCCGCGGTGAAGCTGATGGACGCCGGCGTCCCGCGCTACGTGATCGTGAGCGCGATCAGCGCCGGCCGGCCGCAGGAGTGGTCGGACGAGATGCGCCCCTACTACGAGGCGAAGGCCGGGGCCGACGAGCGCCTCATGGCGAGCGGTCTCGACTACACGATCGTGCGGCCCGGGGCGCTCACCGACGACCCCGGAACGGGGCTGGTGAGGGTGGGGACCGACCTGGCCTACGGCTCCATTCCGCGCGAGGACGTCGCGGCGGTGCTGCTCGCCGTGCTCGAGACGCCGAGCTCGATCGGAAAGACGTTCGAGCTCGTCTCCGGCGACACCCCGATCGAGGAGGCCGTGCGCGGCCTGTGAACGAGGAGCGCGCCGCTGAGGTACTGCGCCGCGTGCGCTCGGTGCCCGAGGGGCACGTCACGACCTACGCCGACCTCTCGCCCGGCGCACCGCGCTTCGCCGGGACCGTGCTCTCGCACTGCCACGACCCCGGCGTGCCCTGGCAGCGCATCGTTCGCGCCGACGGCTCGCTCTCCCAGGGCGAGCGTCAGCGGCGGCTGCTCGAGGCCGAAGGGGTCCCCTTCCGCGGCGACCGGGTGGACATGCGCGAGGCTTGGGTGCCGGTTCCCGGCTAGCGCCCGTCCGTACGGACGATCAGCACGTCGCAGGGCGCGTGGTGGGACACGCTGTTGGGAACGCTGCCGAAGATCCGCTTCGGCCCCTGCATGCCCACGCTGCCGATCACGATCAGATCGGCGTTGGTCTCCTGGGCGATCGAGATGAGCCCATCCGCGGCGTCTCCCTTCGGCGCGTGCTGTTCGACCTGGAGCTCCCTCGTGGCGCTGCGGTCGAGTGCGCGCTGGAGGACGGCGTCCGCCTTGAAGTCCGATGAGACCTGGAACCCCTCGCCGGAAGGGGCCCCGCTCACCCGCGCCGGGATCGGCTCGTATGCGCTCACGATGTGCATGCGAGCCCCCGAGACACAGGCCAGCTCGATCGCTCGCTCGAGCGCTTTTTCGGCGGTTGGCGACCCATCGATGCCGACGACGATTGAGGTGTACATGAGCGCCATAGTAGAAATCTCGGTGTGCCCGAGACAGTTCGCTATGAGGTGGGGGACGGGATCGCCACGATCTCGCTCGACCAACCCGACACTCGCAACGCCCTTTCCAACGAGCTGCTGACCGATCTGATCGGCGCATTCGAGCTCGCGCGAGCGGATGACGGGGTGCGCTCCGTCGTCCTCACTTCGACGCACGAAACCGTGTTCTCGGCGGGCGGCAGCCTCGACCAGTTCGCCGCCGAGGTGCCGCTCGTGCACAAGCACTTCGGCACCGAGCGCTTCCCGCGGCTCTTCCAGACGATCATGCAGCTCGGCAAGCCGACGCTGTGCGCCGCGAACGGCCACGTGCTCGCCGGCGCGCTCGGGCTCGCGCTCGCCTGCGACCTGATCGTGGCCAAGGAGAGCGCAACCTTTGGGACGCCCGAGATCAACGTGGGCGTCTTCCCCTTCATGATCATGGCTCTGATCTTCCGCAACGTTCCGCGCAAGAAGGCCAACGAGCTCCTGCTGCTGGGCGAGCGCCTGTCGGCCGAGGAGGCGCGCGAGGCCGGGATCGTGAACCGCGTCGTGCCCGACGCCGAGTTCGACGCGGCGGTGGAGGACTGGGCGGTGAAGCTCGCCTCGAAGTCGCCCGTGCTGATGAAGCTCGGCAAGGACGCGATGTACCGCCAGCTCGACATGCCGTTCGAGGACGCCCTCGACTACCTGCGCGCGCAGCTCTCGATCGCGTTCACGACCGAGGACATCCAGGAGGGCGTGAAGGCGTTCTTCGAAAAGCGCGAGCCGAACTGGACGGGCCGCTGAGCATGGGCGTCTCGGTAGTAGCCCTGCGCTGCCGTACCGCGGACCGCTTCGCCGGCGCCCCGCGCGGCGTCGAGATCCTCGCGCCGCTGGTGGGGCGGGCGCTCGAGGTGGAGCCGCGCTTCATCGGCACGGCGGGCGAGCTGAGCGAGACGCGCTACGAGGACGATCTGCGCGACGCGCGCGGGTGCCTGCTCGAGGCGGGCGGGCAGGTCGACGACGCGATGGCGGCGGGCAATACGCCCGTGCTGCTGGCCGCCGACTGCTCGGTCTCGGTGACGACGCTCCCCGCGGCGCTCCGGAACCGTCCCGAGGGCCGCATCCTGTGGCTGGACGCGCACGGCGACTACAACACGCCCGAGACGTCGGGCAGCGGCTACCTCGGCGGCATGTGCCTGGCGGCCGCCGCGGGGGAGTGGGACGCCGGCCTGGGCGAGCCGCTCCCGGCCGACCGGGTGGTGCTGGCCGGGATCCGCGACCTCGACCCTGGCGAGCGCGAGCTACTCGAGCGGAGCCCCGCGACGGTGATCGGCGCGAGCACCGTGGAGACGCTCGTGGCGGTGAAGAACGCGCTCGACGGGGCGCCGATCTTCGTGCACCTGGACCTGGACGTGATCGACCCGGAGCACTTCCCGGCGGCCGTCCCGGCGCCGAACGGCCTGCACCCGGACAAGCTGTACGACCTGATGGACTCGGTGCTGGAGGACTCAGAGCTGCTCGGGCTCGAGGTCACGAACTTCGCGGTGCCGGACGACGAGGAGGAGAGCGCGGTGGCGACCGAGACGGCCATGCACGTGCTCGAGCCCTTCCTCGATCACCTGGCGGAGCGCGCGTGACGACCGAGCGCGCGGCGGCGGACACGCTCGTCGCGCGGCCGCCGCTCAGGTCGCTCGTTGACGACCTCCACGAGCGCCGCGAGCGGGCCAGGCTCGGCGGCGGCGAGGAGCGCATCGCGCGCCAGCACGACCAGGGCAAGCTGACCGCCCGCGAGCGGCTCGCGCTGCTGATCGACGACGGCACGTTCACCGAGCTCGGCATCCACGGGCGACCGCACTTCTCGCAGCGGGCGATGGAGGGAAAGGACGCGCCCGCCGACGGCGTGGTCACGGGCTTCGGCAAGGTCGACGGCCGGCTGGTCGCCGTCGCGGCCTACGACTTCACCGTCATGGCCGGCTCGATGGGCATGACGGGAGAGCTGAAGGTCACGCGCCTGCGCGAGCTCGCGCTTACGAAGCGCATCCCGATGGTCTGGCTGCTCGACTCGGCCGGGGCACGCATCCAGGAGGCGGCCGGCTCGCTGTTCGCCGGCTCGGGCCACCTGTTCCGCGAGGAGGTGATCATGAGCGGCGTGGTGCCGCAGGTGGCGGCCCTCATGGGGCCGTGCGCGGCGGGCACCGCCTACATCCCGGGCCTCGCGGACTTCGTGCCGATGGTGAAGGGCCGCGGCTCGATGGCGCTCGCGGGCCCCCATCTCACGAAGGCCGTCACCGGCGAGGACGTGACCCAGGAGGAGCTCGGCGGCTCACGGATCCACACCCGGATCTCGGGCGTGGGCGATCTCGAGGTCGACTCGGACGAGGAGTGCATCGAGGCGATCAAGAAGTACCTCTCGTACTTCCCTCAGAACTGCGAACTCGAGCCCCCCCGACTCGAGGGGTCTGACCCCTTGAGTCGGGGCGACGAAGATCTGCTCGACATCCTCCCCGACTCGCCGCGCAAGCCATACGACATGTACGACGTGATCCGGCGGATCGTGGACGACGGCGACTGGTTCGACCTGAAGCCGCGCTGGGCCCGGACGATCATCACCTGCCTCGCGCGGATGGGAGGGCGGCCGGTGGGGATCGTCGCGAACCAGCCCAAGCACCTCGGCGGCATCCTCGAGAACGACTCCGCCGACAAGGCCGCGCGCTTCGTGAACCTCTGCGACGCCTACGGCATCCCGCTGCTGTTCCTGATGGACGTGCCGGGCTTCATGGTCGGCACCAAGGTCGAGCAGGCCGGCATCATCCGGCACGGGGCGAAGATGCTCTACGCGGTGTCGCGCGCGACGGTGCCGAAGGTGACCGTGGTGATCCGCAAGGCCTACGGCGCGGGCTACTACGTGATGAACGGGCGCGCATACGAGCCTGACCTGATCGTCGCGTGGCCGAGCGCGGAGATCTCCGTGATGGGGCCCGAGGGCGCCGTGAACATCATCTTCCGCAAGCAGATCGAGGCGGCCGAGGACCCGGACGCGACGCGCGCCGAGATGATCGAGGGGATCCGCAGGACGATCGATCCGTACATCGCCGCCGGCAACGCGCTGATCGACGACGTCATCGACCCGCGCGAGACGCGCCCGACCGTGATCCGCGCGCTCGAGATGGCCGAGACGAAGCGGGTCGAGCGCCCCTGGCGCAAGCACGGGGTGATGCCGGTCTGACGAAGGAGGCGATCTACTTCGAGTCGCCCCAGGAGTTCTACGACTGGCTCGAGGAGCACCACGAGAGCGAGTCGGAGGTGCGCGTGGGCTACTTCAAGCAGCACACCGGCAGGCGTGGCATGACCTGGTCGGAGGCGGTCGACCAGGCGCTCTGCTTCGGGTGGATCGACGGCAAGGTCAACTCGGTCGACGAGGACCGCTACACGCAGCGCTTCACGCCGCGCAAGCCGGGCAGCAACTGGAGCAAGATCAACGTCGAGAAGGTCGCGACGCTGAAGGAGGCGGGGCTGATGCGGCCGGCGGGGGTCACCGCGTTCGAGCGGCGGAGCGCTGACAAGACGGGCGTCTACTCGTTCGAGCGCGAGACGGAGCTCGCGCCGGACTACGAGGAACGGCTGCGCGCCAACGAAGCCGCGGCCGAGTATTTCGACTCGCGCCCGCCCTGGTATCGGCGCACCGCCATCCACCTGGTGATGAGCGCCAAGCGGGAGGAAACGCGCGAGCGCAGGCTGGAGCAGCTCATCGAGGATTCCGCCGCCGGCCGCGACATCAAGCAGCTTCGGCGCTGATGGACGGGCCCTGCATCGTCACCTGCTCGATCTCGGGCGCCGTCGCGAACCGCGAGCAGTGCCCCGCCATCCCCTACACGCCCGAGGAGTACGCGGCCGAGGCGAAGCGGGCGGTGGACGAGGGCTGCTCGATGATCCACATACACGCGCGCACGCCAGACGGCGTGCCCAGCTACGAGGTGGACGACTTCCGGGCGATCACGGACGCGATCCGGGGCGCCGTGGACGACGTGATCGTCAACTACTCGACCGGCGCCATCGGGGTGCCGATCGAGAAGCGGATCGCCTACCTGCGCGAGCTCCGGCCGGACGTCGCCGCGCTCAACATGGGCTCGATGAACTACGCGAAGTATTCGTCGAAGCGCAAGGACTTCGTCTTCAAGACGGTCTTCGAGAACTCCTTCGACACGATCATCGAGTTCGTGACCGCCATGAACGAGCTGGGCATCCGGCCCGAGCACGAGTGCTTCGACTCGGGGCACGTGGCCAACCTCGACCCGCTGATCGACATGGGCCTGGTCTCCGCGCCGCTCCAGGTGTCGTGCGTGATGGGGGTGACCGGCGGCATCAGGCCGACGCCGAAGAACCTCGCCCACATGGCCGAGCAGGTGCCGGACGGTGACGGCAACAACTGGGGCGTGATCGGGATCAGCCGCGGCCAGTGGGCGCTCATCGGAGCCGCGGCGGCGCTCGGCGGCAACGTCAGGGCGGGGCTCGAGGACAACTTCTATCTGCCGGATGGCGAGATGGCGCGCTCGAACGGCGATCTGATCGCGAAGGCGCGCGAGATCGTGGAGAACGCAGGCAGGCGCGTGGCGACCGTCGCCGAGGCGCGCGAGCTCCTGGGGGTATGAGCGCGCTCTCGGACATCAGGGTGCTGGACCTCTCGCGGCTGCTTCCCGGGGGCTTCTGCTCGCTGCTGCTCGCAGACTTCGGCGCCGAGGTCCTCAAGGTGGAGGACACGGGAATGGGCGACTACATCCGCTGGTCGCCGCCGTTCCACGAGGGCGCGGACGACTCCGCCAAGTCCGCGCTCTTCCTCGCGCTGAACCGCGGCAAGCGCTCCATCCGGCTGGACCTGAAGAGCGAGGCGGGGAGGGAGGTCCTGCTCCGGCTGGTGCGCGAGTACGACGTCGTCCTCGAGTCGTTCCGCCCCGGAGTCATGGACCGCCTCGGCATCGGCTACGACACGCTGCGCGCCGAGAATCCACGCCTCGTCTACTGCGCGATCACCGGCTACGGACAGGACGGCCCCTACACGGGCCGCTCGGGCCACGACATGAACTACCTCGGCCTGAACGGGCTGCTCGGCCTGACGGGCGACGCCGACGGCCCGCCCGTTCAGCCCGCCGGGCAGATCGCCGACCTCGGGGGCGGTGCGCTGATGGCCGCCTTCGGGATCATGGCGGCGCTGCGCGAGCGCGAGCGCTCGGGCGAGGGCCAGCTGGTGGACGTGTCGATGTTCGATGGCGCGCTGTCGTGGCTGGCGCTCGTGGCCGCGCAGTACCTGGCCGACGCGGTGGTCCCGGAGCGGGGCGGGCTGCCGCTCGCCGGCGGGCTGATCTGCTACCGGCCGTACGCATGCCGCGACGGCTGGGTGACGCTCGGCGCCCTCGAGCCGAAGTTCTGGCAGGAGTGGTGCCGCGGCGTCGGCCGCGAGGATCTCGTCGAGAAGCAGTTCGAGCGGCCCGGCACGGAGGCGCACGGCGAGGTGGAGCGCATCTTCATGGAGCGGACACGCGACGAGTGGCAGAGCTTCGCGTCCGAGCACGACTGCTGCCTCGAGCCGGTGCTGGGGCTCGACGAGGCGCTCGACTCCGAGCTCGTGCGAGCGCGCGAGATGGTGGTCTCCCTCGCGCAACCGGGCGCCGGCTCGGACGTGCGCCTGCTGGGCGTGCCGGTGAAGCTGTCACGGACCCCGGGCGGCCCCGCGGGACCGGGCCCGGCGCTCGGCGAGCACACGAGCGAGGTGCTCGCGTCGCTCGGCTACTCGGACGAGGAGATCGCCGCACTGCTCGAGTCGGGCGGCGCCGCGGGGCCCGCGCACGGCTCCCAGGGGTCTTTTCTCGCGTAATTGCGACACCGAAGTTGTGCAGTTCTTGAATGGGGGTGAGGCCCTAGCAAGTGTCGGGTTAACCCGCCGTTTAGGCCCCTGCGGTGCGGCCATTCAAGGTCATAGGCTTCGGGATCGGGCTTGTCCTGACGCTCTGTGCCGGGCCGCTCGGCGCGGCCACGGCCGCTGAGCCCGCTGAGCCCGCTGAGCTGATCGTCCGGTTCGACTCCGGCGCGACCGCGGCCGACCGCCTGGAGGCGCGCAAGGGGGCGCGTGCAGACTTCAAAGCGCAGCTGCCCGTGCAGGGGATGCAGCTTGTGGAAGTCGAGTCCGGGCAGTCGGCCGCGGCGGCGGAGCGCGCGCTCGAGAGCGCGGACGGCGTGCTCTACGCGGAGCCGAACGCCATCCGGGAGGCGTTCGGCCGTCCCAACGATCCCTACTTCCCGCAGCTCTGGGCGATGGAGAACACGGGCCAGCTGATCCGGGGGGTGTCCGGAATCGCCGACGCCGACGCGGACGCGGCGGACGCGTGGGACGCCGGCGTGGCCGGTGGCACGATCGTCGCGGTCGTCGACTCCGGAGTCGACGCGAGTCATCCCGACCTGGCGCCGAACGTCCTGCCCGGACACGACTACGTGGGAGGCGACGAGAACCCGGCCGATGAGAACGGGCACGGGACGCACGTCGCGGGCACGATCGCGGCCGAGCGGGGCAACGGCATCGGGGTGGCGGGCGTGGCGGACAATGCCGCGAAGGTGCTGCCGCTGCGGGTCCTCGACGGCGCCGGGTCCGGCCGCGTGTCGGACGTGATCCTCGCCTATTCGTATGCCCTGCAGCACGGCGCGAAGGTCGTGAACCTCAGCCTCGGCTCCACGACCTCGTCGCGGGCCGAGCACGACGCCATCGCGGCGTTTCCGACGATGCTGTTCGTGGCGGCCGCCGGAAACGGCGGGGCGGACGGAATCGGCGACAACAACGACGCGGTGGCCACCTACCCGTGCGCGTACCTGCTGCCGAACGTGCTCTGCGTGGCCGCGAGCGACAACCGCGATCAGCTGGCCACCTTCTCGAACTACGGAACGACGTCGGTGGACCTCGCGGCCCCGGGCGTGAGCATCGCGAGCACGTGGCCCGGGGGCGGCTACAGCTGGTCGAGCGGCACCTCGATGGCCACACCGCATGTCTCCGGCGCCGCGGCGCTGCTCTGGTCCGCCTCGCCGAGCTCGCTCCCCCTGGACATCAGCACTGCCCTGATTGCCGGCGTGGACGTGCGGCCGGCCTTCATCGGCCGCACCGCGAGCGGCGGTCGCCTGAACGTGCTGCGCTCCCTCCGACAGGTTGCCGACGTGGGGGTGGGCACGCCCGCCCCCGCCCCATCGCCGGACGACGACTCCGGCAGCTCTCCCTCAGGGACGTCCGGTGGATCGGCCTCAGGGCCGTCCACCGGGCGGGTCGGCGACGCCGTGCCGCCCAGGCTCTCGATCCGCACGAGCCGGCGCCTTCACGGGGCGCTGTTCAGCGGGCATCGCCTTCCACTGAGGCTGACCTGCTCGGAGGCATGCACCGTCCAGCTGGTCCTCCGTTTCCGCGGCCGTACGCTCAGCCAGTCGGTCGAACGCGCTCTGGCGGCGCACGTGTCACGGCGCGTGGTACTCCGGCTGAACGGCGCCGGCCGCGCGCTCTTGCGCCGGCGCGGGGCACACACGCTCACCGTGGTCGCGCGCGCCGTGGACCACACCGGGAACAGCCGCGCGCTGAGCCTGCGGCTCCGCGTCAGTAGGTGATGACGGTGCGGATGCCCTCCTGGCGCTCCATCGCCTCGAAGGCATCGTTCACCTCGTCGAGCGAGATGCGGCGGCTGACAAGTGACTCGAGATCGAGGTCGCCGGCCATGTACAGGTCCACGAGCTCGGGCACGCGGTCGCGGCCCTTCGCGCCGCCGTACGAGGCGCCCGCGATGCGCCGCCCGGTGATCAGGTAGCGCGGCACGACCTCGAGCACCTCGCCCTTGCCGGCCACGCCGGCGATCGTGCAGAGGCCCCAGCCCATCCGCGCGGACTCGACCGCCTGGCGCATCACCGACACGATGCCCGTGGCCTCGAACGTGTAGTCGGCGCCGAACCCGTCCGTCATCTCGAGGATCTGGTCCACGACGTCCGGCCCGCCGATGAGCGTCTCCGTGGCGCCCTGCTGCCGCGCGTGCTCCAGCCGGTCCTCTGAGAGGTCGATCGCGACGATCCGCTCAGCGCCGGCGAGCCGCGCGCCCGCGACGGCGCCCAGCCCGACGAGCCCGGCGCCGAACACGACGCAGGTCGAGCCGGGCTCGACCTTGGCCACGTAGAGCGCCGCGCCGATGCCGGTGGTCGCGCCGCACGCGAGCGTGCAGATCACGTCGAGCGCGGCATCGGGGTTGACCTTGGCGAGCGCGATCTCGGGCATCACGGTGGCCTCGGCGAACGTGCTCGTGCCCATGAAGTGGCGAATCTCGTCGCCATTCCGGTGAAGCCGCGTGCTGCCGTCCGGAAGGTAGCCCTTGTTCTGCTGATCGCGAATCGCCAGGCAGAGGTTGGTCCTGTCGGACACGCAGTGGATGCACTCGCGGCACTGCGGCGAGAACAGCGTCACCACGTGGTCGCCGGGCGCGACGCTCGTGACGCCCTCGCCGACCTCCTCGACGACGCCCGCGCCCTCGTGACCGAGCACCGCCGGTGCGTAGCCGGACGGGTCCGCGCCGCTGGCGGTGAAGAGATCGGTATGACAGACGCCGCACGCCGCCAGGCGCACGAGCACCTCGCCGGGCTTGGGCCCCTCCAGCTCGACCTCCTGCACGACGAGCGGGTTGGCGAACTCCTCGAGCACGGCGGCGCGGATCTGCATCGGCAAAACCTAAGGGGTCAGACCCCTTGAGTCACTGACGCTTAAGGGGTCTGACCCCCTTGCGGTTGCCGGCTATCGCGACCGTCCGGTTCCAGGACGGCGAGCCGGGGGCGGCGCGCAGCACGGTGTAGTCGGGGTGGCGCACCCAGGTCGGGATGTAGCGAATCGTGCGCGCGCGGACCGGCCGGCCGCGCCGCACGACGAAGTCGATCAGCGCGATCAGCCCGTCCTGCGAGGCGGCGGGACAGCACCCGGCCGTCTGGTTCGAGATCAGGTTGCCCTCGCCGAACACCACGGGCTTGCCGTGCATGCGCCGGATCGGCTGGACCACGTGCACGTGCTGGCCGACGATCGCGTCGATGGCGGGGGAGCGCGTCAGCCGCCGGGCGAGTGCACGCTGCTGCGGCGTGACCGCGGCCACGAACTCGGCGCCCCAGTGGATGTTCACGATCACGAGCCGCGCGCCGCGCCGCCGGGCGCGGCGGGCGTCGCGCAGGATCAGGGCGGGGGACGCGCGGTTGAGGCTCCATGGGTGTGGCATGGCCTGCCCGTTCGACACCGCCGTGTAGGACAGGAACGCCACGCGGACGCCCTTCACGCCGATCATCGTGGTGCGCCGCCGCGCCCGTGCCGAGCGCGCCGTGCCGGTGGCCTTCACGCCGGCGCGCCGGAGCGCGCGAAGGGTGGTGCCGATCCCGTACTGACCCGCGTCGAGCGAGTGGTTCGACGCCGTGCTGCAGGCATCCCAGCCAACGCGCCGGATCGAGCGCGCCAGGGCCGGCGGGGTGCGGAACACGGGGTAGCCCCGCACCGGGCCCGGCACGAGCGGGGTCTCCACGTGGCAGAGCGCGAGGTCGGCGCGCGCGATCGGGCGCCTCACCGGCGCGAACAGCGGGGCAAAGTCGTAGCGCCGCCCTCCGCCGAGCGCCAGCGCCCGCTGAGCCACGGGCGTGTGGATCAGGAGGTCACCCGTCGCGGCGACGGTGAGGCGGACCGGCCGCTCGGCCGCCGCCGCCTGCGGGCCCGCGAGGCCCATGAAGGCGACGAGCAGTGCGAGCAGCTCTCTCACCAGAGCACATCATGCTCCTCCATCACTCCGTAGCCCTCCGCAAGGCGCAAACCGCCCGGGAGCAGCCCGCTGAACTCGCCAAAAGGCTGCCGGTAGCGGTTGCGCATCACCCCGAGATTCACGTGCGCCTCGCGCGCGGACCACTCGCGGAACTCGAGCTCGCCCACGCGCGAGAGATCGGCGGCGAACTCCTGCGGCGCCACCTCCTGCGGTTCGCCCTCGATCCAGAGCGTGCGCTCGCTGCCCGTCGGCGAGTCGTGCACGCCGTCCACGAGGTTCCAGGCAACGGCGCGGGCGTCCTCGGCGCGTCCGATCCCCGCGGACCAGCGCCAGGCGGTGTGGCGCGCGTGATAGCCGGCGGATTCGTCCACGAAGCCGTCCTCGCCGTCCAGCTCGAACGCATGCCCGCCGGCGCTCACGCTGCCCCGCACGCGCACCGGCGCGAACTTCCGCGTCCACACGTATGAGCGGCCGTGCGGAGAGACCACCTCGACGCCGGCCGGTCGCGACAGCTCGAGGTCGAGGACTCCGCGGACGCGAACGCGGCCGGCCTCGACGGCGACGCCGCGGCGCCCCTCGAAGAGCGACCCGTCGGGCAGCGCGACCGCCCACCAGCGCTGCCGAATGCCGGCCACGTGCGCGTCGCCGACGCAGAGCATGAGCTCGGGCCGGTAGACGCCGACGTAGCGCCACCGCTTCAGCGGGCGGCCCGCCGCGAGCGGCGCCATGCGCTGCGGGGGCAGACGCAGGCCGAGCTCGCGGACCCCCGCGCCACGTACCGGAAGATCCTGCATTGGCGGCCAGTACACTGCAGATTGACTGGTCAGTCAATCGTTCTGGGAGGGGCGATGCGCGCCTCGGCGGTCCAGCTGCAAACCACGACGGATACCGAGCAGAACCTCGCGTCGGCCGAGCGCCTCGTGCGCTCCGCGGCGGCCGACGGAGCCGAGCTCGTGGTCCTCCCGGAGCGTCTCGACATCCGCGGCGCCGCGGGCGACTACCTCGCCGGCGCGGAGCCGCTCGACGGCCGCCCCATCAGCTGGGCGCGCGAGCTCGCCCGCGACCTCGGCATCGACCTCGTCGCCGGCTCGGTTGCGGAGCGGCGCGAGGGCCACGAGCGCGTCTCGAACACGTCCGTCCACGTCGGCCCCGACGGCGAGATCCGGGCCGTCTATCGCAAGATCCACATGTTCGACATCGAGGTGGAGGGCACCGTCTACCGCGAGTCCGAGCACTCCGAGCCGGCCGGTGAGATCGTCCTCTCCGAGACCGCGAGCGGCGCCGGCCTGGGCCTCACCGTCTGCTACGACCTCCGCTTCCCGGAGCTGTACCGCATCCTCGCGCTGCGCGGCGCGCGGATCGTCACGGTCCCGGCGAACTTCACGCGCGTCACCGGCGCCGCGCACTGGGAGGTGCTGCTGCGAGCCCGCGCGATCGAGGATCAGGTGTTCGTGATCGCGCCGGGCCAGGGGAACCTGCCCGGCACCGAGCGGGACAGCTACGGCAATTCCATGATCGTCGACCCCTGGGGCGAGATCCTCGGCCGAGCCCCGATGGAGGGCGAGCACGTCGTCGCCGCGGAGCTCGATCTCGCCCGCCAGGACGAGATCCGCGAGAAGCTGCCGAGCCTGGCGCACCGTGTGGACGCCGCCTACCGCTGGCCCGAGGGGGTCACCGCATAGTGGCGACCGTGGCCAAGACCGCGCCCGACAAGCGCCGCATGATCCTCGACGCCGCGGTGCGAGTGTTCGCGCGCCAGGGCTTCCACCACTGCCGCGTGTCCGACGTGGCTGACGAGGCGGGCGTCGCGTACGGGCTCGTCTACCACTACTTCAACTCGAAGGAGGAGATCCTCAACACGCTCTTCCTCGAGCGCTGGCAGATCATGCTCGACGCGATCGGCGAGATCGACGCCCGCGACCTCCCTCCGCGCGACAAGCTCCGCTCGGTAGCGGGCTTCATCATCGACTCCTACCGCCACGACCCGGACCTGATGAAGGTGATCATCGTCGAGGTCACGCGCGCGGCGAACTCGTTCGGGGCGCTCCACCTCGACGAGATCCGCAAGGCGTACGAGGGCATCGCGGCGATCGTGGAGTCCGCCCGGGAGGAGGGCACCTTCAAGCCCGACATCCCCTCCGAGTTCGCGGCGATGTGCTTCTACGGCGCCATCGAGCAGCTCCTGACCGGCTGGATCTTCGAGGTGCTGCCGCGCGGCGACGAGGAGTACGACCACGCCAAGGACCTCATCGTCGAGGCGATCTGCGGTGGACTCGAGAATGGCGCGGCGGGTCGCCCCGCCGCGTCTGGTTGAATCAGGCGCCTATGGACAACGACCTCGTCAAGCGGCTCATGTGGGGCGGCCTGCTGGCCGGCGTGGGCGCACTGACCACGATCGTCGCGAACCGCATAGCCACCGTGATCTGGGTACGGGTCTTCAAGGAGGACCCCCCGATCGACTGATGGCCGACGAGCAGACCACCACCGAGCAGAGCCCCGCCGGGGAGACCGCGGCGAGCCCGCCTCCCCTCGGCGAGTCGCCGCTCAGCGTCGGCAGCGAGGAGGATCCCTTCGCAGAGCGCCCGGAGGCCTTCGTCGGCGCCGCCTTCGTCGGCGGACTCGCGCTGGCGCTGATCATGAGGAGATTCGCGCGATGACGGGAAACGGAATGCCGCCCCAGGACACCGGCGACAAGTCGCTCGGCGAGATCGTCGCCGAGGTCTCAGAGAAGGCGTCGCAGCTCGTCCGCGAGGAGATCGAGCTGGCGAAGGCCGAGGTCACCGACAAGCTCTCGAAGCTCGGGCGCGGCGCCGGGATCGCGGCCGCTGCCGGCGTCTTCCTGGTCTTCGGCGTGACCATGTTCTTCCACGGCCTCGCCTGGTTCCTCGATGACGTCTTCAACTGGGAGGACAACATCTGGGCGGGCTTCGCGGTCGTGACCCTGCTGCTCTTCCTCCTCGCGATCCTCGCGGCGCTGGTCGCATACCGGCTCTTCAAGAAGGGCTCGCCGCCCACGCCCGACCTGGCGATCGAGCAGGCGAAGCGCACGCGTGCCGACCTCGAGGCGCAGAAGATCGAGCGCGACCAGGTACACAGGAGCCTCGAGCGGGGCGAGGAGGTCAAGGCGTGATGGCAGGCCGGCGAAACCCCGAGATGATCCGCGCGGAGATCGAGGAGACGCGCCGCGAGCTGGCCTTCTCCGTGAACGACCTTCGCTCGAAGGTGACCGAGCTCACGAACTGGCGCGGCCAGCTGATCCGAAATCGCAAGGCGGCGCTCGTGGGTGCCGCGGTTGCCGGATTCGTGATCGGCGGCGGCGTAGCGGCCACCGTGTCCATCATCACGGGCCGGCGTTAGCTAGTCTGCGCCGCGCCGCTTAGCCGCTTAACCTCAAGTCAACGTAGGGGGAACCATGAAGCTCATTGGCGCCGGCTTGCCACGGACGGCAACGACGACTCAGATGATCGCTCTCGAGATGCTCGGCATGCCGTGTTACCACATGCGCGACATGATGGGCGACCTCGAGACGAGCGTGCCTCAGTGGCGCAAGGCGTTCGAGGGAGACGGCGACTGGGACGAGATCTTCGAGGGCAAGGACTCCACCGTCGATTGGCCCGCGGCGTGGCACTACCGCGAACTGATCGACGTCTACCCGGACGCCAAGGTGCTTCTGAGCGTGCGCACTGCCGACAGCTGGGTGCGCAGCATGGAACAGACGATCACGCCGATCTTCTTCGGCGACACGCTCCTGCACCATCTGGCGCGCGCCCAGTACAGCGTGGATCCGCTTTACGCCGCCTGGATCGACCTGCTGACCGAGATGAACTTCGGCCCGCGCGGCGCCTGGGCGGGCACGAGCGGCGAGCCCGGTCCCATGGCCGAGGCCATGGAGCGCTGGAACCAGACCGTGATCGAGACCGTGCCCGAGGACAGGCTGCTCGTCTGGGATCCCAAGGAGGGCTGGGAGCCGCTCTGCGAGTTCCTCGAGGTGCCCGTGCCCGAGCAGCCGCTCCCGCACGTCAACGACACCGAGAACTTCCAGAAGAACCTGATCATCGGCCCCGCCATCGGGGCGATCAACGCCTGGTGGGAGCAGAACGGCCCGCCGGAGGATCCGGGTGCGAAGCGCCCGGCCCCGCCTGCTCAGGCGTCGGCATAGTCAGGACCGTATTCGGCCGGGAGTCGATACCGGCGTAGGCGGCGGCTCGACCTCGGCGGAGCCGTAGCGGCGGCGGTGGATCACCGCCGCCACCGCGCCTGCCGGGATCGGCAGCCAGAACGAGACCAGGCGGTAGGCGAGCGTCGCGACGACCGCGGCGCCGCCTCCGACCCCGGCTAGCGCCAGCGTTCCGGTCAGGCCCGCCTCGACGAACCCGACCCCGCCCGGCGTGAGCGGCAGCGTGCCGAGCAGCTGGGCGGCGCAGAAGGCGAGCAGCACGAGCGAGGCACGCGGCGTCGCGCCGAGCGCATAGAGCGCGGCGATCAGCGTCAGGTAGTCGAGCACCCAGCGCCCGGAGGCCAGGAGGAGCGCCTCCCACCACTGGCGGCCCAGCACCTGCAGCACGGTGTCGCGCTCGTGCAGCAGGCGGCGGGGCAGCTCCGTGACCGGCTCGCCCTTGCGTCGCACACGGTTGATGACCGCCTGCGCCGCCCGCCCGGCGAGCGTCAGTGGCCGATCCCAGACCACGCACGCGGCGCCGACCCCCACCATGAGCACGAAGAGCACCGCGCCGCCGAGCGCCGCCTTCGCGAGGTGCGGGTCGACGCCGACGCCTCCGATGATCGCCGGGGTGGCGAGCACCGGCAGGGCGAGCAGCGTGCCGAACAGGAGGAGCGACGAGGCGGTCATGCCAGACGCGGCGGCCGCGGTCGGCACCCCTGCCCGCACGAGCATCCCGTACTGCAGGGCGCCCGACGCCGCGACGCCGCCGGGCACCACGCGACCGAACGCATTCGACGCCAGCTGCGAGGTGATGATCGGTCCCCACCGGTCCGCTCGCATGGCGAGCCGCTGAATGCCCCAGATCGAGGCGTAGCTTCCGATCTGCAGGGCGACCATGACCGGGAACCAGAGCGGGCTGATCTCGTCGAGCTCGTCGAAGGCGCCGAAGACCTCGAGCAGCGCCGGGAAGACCAGGTAGAGGGAGACCGCGGTCACCGCGAGCAGCAGCGCGCGGCGAGTGATCGCGCCCGGAGTCATCCGGGGGAGGCTACGCCGCAGCCGGCTCTGGCGGCGGAGGCGGCGGCTCGGGCGTCTTGAGGGAGAAGGTGCGCAGGTCAACGTACTCGCGGAGGAGGATCTGGATCGAGGCGGCGACGGGGATGGCGACGATCGCGCCCATGATGCCGAACAGCGTGCCGCCGAACAGCACCGCGACGATCGTGATGAACGGGTGCACGTTCACGGTCCGCTTCTGGATCTGCGGCTGGAGCAGGTGGTTCTCGAGCTGCTGATACACGATCGCCCAGATCGCCCAGATGATCGTGGCCGTGGGGAAGTTCTCGAACAGCGTCACGACCCCGATGAGGATGGCCGCGATGGTCGCGCCGACCAGCGGGATGAGTGAGAACAGCCCCGCGATCACGGCCAGCGGCCCCCTGAACGGCACGCCGAGGATCGCCAGGACGATGTAGGTGGCGACGCCGGCGATCAGCGCGATCGTCAGCGCGCCGGCCACGTAGCCGCCCACGGCGCTCGCCATGTTGTCGCGAGCTCGGCGCAGCCGCTCGCGCTGCTCCCGCGGTCGCGAGTCGATGAACGCGTCCGTCCATTGTCGTCCGGAGCCCAGCAGGAACGCCGTCAGCACCAGGATGGTGATGCCGGCGAAGAGCGAGTTCACGATTCCGAGGCCGATGTCGCGCAGCGTCCCGGCCGCCCCCCCGAGGCGCGACGGGAGCTTCTCCGCCTCCTGCTCGAGCTTGCTCGTGATGTCGTAGTCCTGGTTGAGCTCGCGCAGCCGCTGGTTGTCCTGGACGAACTTCGTCACGTCGTCGGCGTACTGAGGCACGTTGTCGGCGAAGTTGTTCGCCTCCCCGATGAGCGGGGGCACGATCAGGGCGATCAGGAGGATCGGCACCAGCAGGAGGCCGAGGTACGTGATCGCGATGGCAAACCCGCGCCTCATCCGCATGTTCAGCCAGTTCACCGGAGGCGAGAGTGCGATCGCGAGGAAGATCGAGACCAGCAGCCAGCTGATCGGCCTGCGCAGGAGCCAGAGCAGGTACAGGATGATCGCCACCGAGACGATCACCAGCACGATGCGCAGGATGTCCCGGACGCGGAGCATCAGGGCCGTATTCGCCCCGTCCGGCCCGCCTCCTGTCGCGCGCTAGTCGACGAAGCGGCGCGGCAGGGCGCCCGTGCCGAGCAGCCCCGGGCCCGTGTGAGCCGAGAGCACCGGTCCGATTTCGCTGACGATCGTCGGGCCTGAGCCGTAGATCTCGCTGCAGCGCTCCACGAGCTGGCTGCACTGGTCGGGCGCGTTGATGTGCTGCGCCGACCACGCGTCCGCGCCGGACTCGGCGCAGCCGCGCGCATACTCCAGCAGCCGTTCGAACATCCGGCTCGAGGTGCGCACGCGCTCCACCGGCGTCATCTCGTTCTCCACGGTCAGGATCGGCTTCACCTTCAGCGTCGAGCCGATCCAGGCGCTGGCGGCGCCGATCCGCCCGCCGCGCCTGAGGAACTCGAGCGTGTCGATGCCGAACCAGAGCCGCAGCTCCTTGCGCGCCTCCGCCACGTGCTCGGCGGCCTCCTTCGCGGAGGCGCCGTCGCGCGCCGCCTTCGCGGCGGCCAGCACCATGAAGCCGAGCCCGCCGGCGGCGGTCGTCGAGTCCACGACCTCGATGCCCTCGCCGCCCTTGCCGTCGCGCGTCAGAGCCTCCTTCGCCTGGCGCGCCGCCTCGGGCGTTCCCGACAGGCCGCCCGAGATGTGCACGGAGACGACCTCCGTGCCGGCCGCGAGCAGCGGCTCGAAGACGGCGGTGAAGTCGCCCACGGACGGCTGCGACGTGGTCGGCAGCTTCTCGGCGGTGCGGAGCTCCTCGAAGAAGGCCGGATAGTCGGTGATATCGACCTCGGGGACCGTCCGATCGCCCCCGAAGACGACGTAGAGGGGGACGACCGTGATGCCGTGGCGCTCGATCAGCTCCGGTGGCAGGTAGGACGTGCTGTCGGTCACCACCGCGACGGGGGACATGCGCGGGGCAGCCTATAACGCCCTACACTCGCCGCCTTGCCACGCGTGCTCGTGACGGGAGCGACCGGCTTCATCGGGTCTCATGTCGCCCGCCTGCTTGCCGATCGCGGCGACGATCTGACGCTCGGAGTGCAGGACGGCTCGCCCGAAACCGCGATCGCCGACCTCGACTGCAGGCGGGTGAAGCTGGAGGTGCGCGACCGGCGCTCGGTTCGGCGCGCGCTGAAGGGCGTGTCGAAGGTGTTCCACTGCGCGGGCGTGACGTCGGTGCGGCCGGCCGACGCCGAGCTGCTCTTCGACGTGAACGTTCAGGGCACGAAGCTCGTCATGGAGGAGTGCCTGCGGGGCGAGGTGGAGCGGGTGATCTACACCTCCAGCGCGGCGGCCATCGGCCCGGCGGCGGACGGCAAGGCGGCGACGGAGACGCAGCTCTTCACCGCCGCGCGGCTCGGCATTCCGTACGTGAACTCGGTGCACGAGGCGGAGGTCGAGGCGATGCGCGTGGCGGCGCATGGCCTGCCGCTCGTGTGCGTGAACCCGGCGATCTGCCTCGGCGCGGGCGACCACCTGCTGTCGTCCACGAGGCTGGTGCGGAGCTTCCTGCTCGGACGAATCCCGGTGTACACCGACGGGGCGGTCGGGATCGTCGACGTCCGCGACGCGGCCGCCGGGCATCTGCTGGCCGAGCTGCGCGGGGAGGTCGGCGAGCGCTACCTGCTGGCCGGCCGGAACTTCACGTTCGAGCGGCTCTTCGCGGACCTGGGCCGGCTGTCCGGCGTGCCGACGCCGGTGCGGATCCCGCCGCGCGCCGCCGAGGTGGCGGCCGCGGTGCTCGGCGCGGGCAGCCGCGCCGCCTGGCCGCTCACCCCGTCCGAGGTGCGCGCGGCCGGCAACAGCTGGACCTACCGCGCCAGGAAGGCGCAGCGCGTTCTCGGCTGGCGCGCGCGCCCGCACGAGGAGACGCTCGAGGCCACGGTCGGCTGGCACCTCGAGCGCGAGCACGAGCGGATCGCGCGAACCCGCAGCTCACAGGGCCTCCAGTACCGGGTCGCGGGCATGGCCCTCGGCGCGGCGGAGGACGTGGCGAGCCTAGGCTCCGCAGTCCGTCGGCTGCTTGTAGCTCAGCGGCCCTAGGTTCTGATTGGGCGGGTTCGGCGGACCGTTGCCGGGGGCCCAGTAGCGGCCGACGACCGTTCCGTCGGCGGCGACGTCCCACGAGTAGAAGGACTGTGTCCCGTACGCGTCGACGACGTATTCCACGCCCCACGACCCATCCGGGTGTGCCACGGCGCCGGTGACCGTGTAGCTGCCGTAGCTGTTGATGTCGGCGCCCGACGTCGGGGTGTAGCGGTGATACGCCCAGCTGTAGTTCGAGCAGTGGTCGTAGCGCTCCTCGACCGCGCAGTTCGGCCAGCCCGCGGGGCAGTCCGTGAAGCGCGAGTTGAGGAAGTAGCGCGAGAAGTGGTCGAACGCCGGCTGGCCGGACAGCTCGCCGGAGGGCTTCTCGAAGAGCGGAGCGGGATCGCGCGGCGTCGGCGTCCCCTCGCCGCCCGTGGTCCGCTTCCGCACGCACTTGCGGCCCCAGCGCCGGTTCGGCTTCTTCGCGAAGCCGGCCGGGCAGCGGCGCACGCAGCGGCCGTTGTAGCGCGCCTTCGGGCGCTGGCACTTCTTCGCGGCGGAATGCGCTTGGGAGGCGCCCACCGCCTCCGGGCCCGTGGAGGCGGCGGCGCCCTGGGTTCCCGCGAGTCCCAGCGCGAGTGGGAGGGCCACGGCCAGCAGCGCGAGTCGAAGCTTCATCCCCATCCGAACCTCTCATGGGTTCCGCGATGCGTCAAATACCCTCAGGCGAGTGACCACGCTGTATCGGTGCCGGGCCCCCACGGACCTCGTCTGCCGCTGCGGCAAGGTCGCCCGGCGGATGCGCGCCATGGAGATGGACTTCGACGAGGTGCGCGTACCGTTCCTGAAGCGGGACCGGCCGGAGGTCGAGGAGTTGACCGGCCAGCGATGGGTACCGGTCCTCGTGCACGGAGATGACGTGATCCACGACTCGCACCGGATACTGGAGTACCTCGAATGGCTAGATCACAGAGACGACTGAGCGGAGGCAGCAAGCCCGGTCGCGCCCGCGGCGCGGCACGCGGCGTACGCCGCGCCTGGCCCTACGTCCTGATGGCCTGGGAGCGCTGGCAGAGCCTCTCTCCGGAGGAGAAGGAGCGCTACAAGAAGCAGGCACGCGGCTACGCGGAGCGCGGCCGGAAGGCCCTGGACGCTCAGCGAAAGCGCCACCCGCGCGGGCGCTAGGAGACCGTGTCCGGCGGCCTTTACTTCTTCGCTCTCCTTGCCGCCCTGGGCCTGTGTGTGGTCGGCGGGATGCTCGCCCACCGGCCAAAGCGCCGGTGCCCAGGGTGTAACGAGCAGATCTCGATGTCAGCGCGCCGCTGCCGGCACTGCGGCTACGAGTTCGAGTAGGCGGCCAACAGGGGGGTTTCCCCCACCCCGAGGTGGGACAAAACCGCACCCTCGGACACCGGCTCGCCCATCGCGAGACACCGGCTCGCCCCCATTTTTCGAACGGGCCTAGGGCGGCATCCTGGGCTCATGTACGAGACGCCCAACAGCCAGGTCCTCCAGAGCCAGGTCCTCTACGTCGAGACCAGCATCCGGCCCGGCCTGACGATCGACCAGTACCGGCGCAGCCGGCCGCGGCGCCCGGGTCGCTGGGAGCGGCTCAAGCTGCTCGCCGGCGGCGCGCAGGCCGCGACCGCCTAGTTGAGGCGGTTCTCGAGCCCGAGCGGCCGCTGCTGAACCGGCTGCTCCGGCTCAGGCTCAGCCTCGAGCTCCGGCTGCTCGACGCCCAGGAGCTCGGCCAGCTCGCCGGACTCGAACATCTCCATCACGATGTCCGAGCCGCCAACCAGCTCGCCCTCGACGAACAGCTGCGGGATCGTCGGCCAGCCGGACATTCCCGAGAGCTCCTCGCGGATGCGCTGGTCGGGGAGGATGTCGAGCGCGGCGTACTTCACGCCCAGCGCGTTGAGCGCGCCGGAGGCGCGCATCGAGAACCCGCAGGCCGGCTGCTGAGGGGTGCCCTTCATGAAGAGCATCACCCGGTTCTCCTTGATCGCGTTGTCGATGAAGGTCCTGATCTCGTCGTTCGTCATCGTCCGTCTCCCGCCGGGGAAGGGGTTTGTGTTCTGATTGAGAGCGCGTGGATCGCGCCGCCGACCTCGTCGCCGAACACGTCGTAGATCAGCTTGTGCTGCTGGATGCGGGTCAGCCCCTCGAAGCGCTCGGACACGATCTCGGCGCGGAAATGGTCCCCGCCGCCCGTCGTGTCGATCACAGAGACCTCGGCCCCGGGCAGGGCCTGCTCGATGCGCTCGCGTAGCTCGTCTGGGCTTGGCATTCCGCCCTTGAGGGTACCTGGGGCAGCGCCGATACAATGGCGGAGCAGATGGTGACGCTTACCGACATCGCCGCACAGAAGGTTCAGGAGTTCATGTCAGGCCAGGGCGCCGAAGGCGACGTGGGCCTGCGGGTGGGCGTGAAGGGCGGCGGCTGCTCCGGATTCCAGTACGCGCTCGCCCTGGACGAGAAGCACGAGGACGATCATGTCTTCGAGATCTCCGGGATCCGCGTCCTCGTGGACCCGGCGAGCATGCAGTACGTCGACGGCTCGACCGTCGACTTCACCGAGAGCTTCCAGGGTTCCGGCTTCGAGGTCTCGAACCCGAACGTCGTGGCCTCGTGCGGCTGCGGCTCCTCCTTCCGCGTGGCGGAGGAAGAGCCGAGCTGCGGCGCCTCGGTCTGAGCACAGACCGCGACCTTCAGTTCGAGGGCTGCGTCAACGCACGCGATCTCGGCTGCCTTCCGACCATCGATGGCCGAGAGACGCGCCGGGGCGCGCTGATCCGCGCCGACTCCATCGACGGCCTTACGCCGGCGGGCTGGAGGGCGCTACTCGACCACGGCGTCCGGACAGTCGTCGACCTGCGCAATGACGACGAGCGCGCGGCGGTCCCCGAACGGGAGGGCGTCGACGTTGTGCACATCGCGATCGACAGCCTCGCCGAGGACGAGGAGTTCTGGCGCGCGTGGGCGACGGGCCCGCAGTTCGCCACGCCGCTCTACTACGCGCCGTTCCTGGAGCGCTTCCCGCACCGGATGGAGCAGGTGCTCGACGCGATCGAGCAGGCGGAGCCCGGCGGCGTGCTCTTCCACTGCGTCGGCGGCCGCGACCGCACCGGCCTGGTGGCGATCGTGCTGCTGGCCATCGCCGGCGTTCATCCCGATGCGATTGCCGACGACTACGTCCGCGGCGCCGAGCTCGCGCCGACTGCTCACCCCGCATTCGAGGTCTTTCTGGCAGAGCGTGGGACCTCCGCGCGGGCGCTCGTCACCGAACTGGTCGAGACGCTGGCCTTCGACCGGCCGGCGCTGCGGGCGCGTCTGCTCGTCCAGCGCCCCTAGAGGTGCTCGGGGGCCGACGTGGTGCCCTTGCACCTGTGCCGGTGCTTCTTCTTTTTCTTCTTCGACGCGTTCGCCGCGGGCTTCGGCGCGACCCTCACGTAGTAGTTGCCGGAGAAGAGGTCCGCGTCCACGCGCCAGTTGCCGTTCCGGTCCGTGACGTCGGTTCCGAAGGTCGTCGGGGTGTTCGGGTCGGCCTCGTTCTGACGGAACAGCTCCACGCGGCGGCCCCGCTCGCAGAACGCCTGCGGCGAGCTGACGGTGCCCTCCGCCCCCGTCGGACCGCCGGAGGTGATGTCCGCGGTCGTGCGGGCGTTGAATCTGTGTGCCGCGGCGGTGGCCGGCACAAGCGCGAGCAGCGCGCAGGCCGTAACCGCCGCGACCGCGGTTCGTTTGGCCATGCTCCGACCATACCCCATATTGGGGACATCAGCCGGGCGTGTTGTCCAGCGAGCTCCAGAGGTACAGGCAGGCCAGTGTCCGGTAGGGCCGCCAGGGGCGGGCGATCTTCTCCATTCGCTTCGCGTCGGGGATCTTTCGGAGCCGGTACTGCGTCTTGATCGCGTTGCGAATTCCCTGGTCGCCGACGGGCAGGACGTCGGGGCGACCCAGGTGGAACATCAGGAACATGTGGGCGCTCCACTCGCCGATGCCCTTGACGGCCGTGAGCTGCTCGATTACCTCGTCGTCGGGCAACTCGTCGAGGCGGTCGAGCTCGAGCTCCCCGTCCTCGACGTGCTGGGCGAGGTCGCGCAGGTAGCTGATCTTCGGCCGCGAGAGGCCGGCGGCGCGGATCGCATCCGGGTCCGCGGCGAGCAGCTGCCTCGGCGTGGGCGCGTGTCCTTCGAACAGCTCGAGCATGCGGCCGTAGATCGTTCGCGCCGCCTTGGTGGAGAGCTGCTGCCCGACGATGGAGCGCAGCAGGGCGCCGTAGGCGTCCCCCGGCCGCTCGCTCCTCAGGTCCTTTCGCACGATCGCCCCGTGGTCGTCGATCAGCCGAGCCATGACCGGGTCCGCGGTGCGGAGGGCAGTGACGATCTTCGGTGTCGCGCGAACGGCCACTAGCGGGTGTGGAAGGGCTCCTCGAGCGCGCCGAGCTCGGTCGAGGGCGGGTCGCCGAACAGCCACTCGCGCGCTATCCGGTGCCAGTTCGCCGTGGCGCCGAGCTGGCCGAGCACGCCGAGCGTCAACGCCTCCATGCGCCGCGCGAGCATCGCCTGGGGCGGCATCGTCTCGCGGCGCATCAGCTGCCAGTGGCGCGAGCGCGGATCGCCGAAGTCGATCAGCGTCTGGGCCACGAGCGCGCGGTCGACCGTGACCTCGCCGTCCTCGATGTACCAGGCGGTCACGTCGTGGAAGTGCTCGAAGACGGCCTCCGGCGTCACCTCCTCGTCGTCCGGGTCGAAGAAGCCCATCGCCCCGAGGCGGCGATGGAGCTCGACGGGGTCGCCGTCCATCGCGGCGCGGAGCGCGCCCACCTCGGCCTCGATGTCCTCGCGCGCGACCCGTTTCGTCATCCCGAAGTCGATGAAGGCCACGCGGCCGTCCGGCATGAGGCGGTAATTGCCCGGATGCGGGTCGCCCGAGAAGTGACCGTTGCGGTAGAGCGAGCCGAAGAAGAAGCGGAAGATGATCTCGCCGAAGCGGTCGCGCGTCGCCCGGTCCTGCTGCTTGACCTCCTCGAAGCCGATGCCGTCGACCCATTCGCTCACGAGCACGTGCTCGCCGGAGAGCGCCGTGACCACCGACGGGACGTAGATAAACGGGTGCCCGCGCCAGGTGCGGGCGAAGGCGCGGTGCTGCTGCGCCTCGTGCTCGTAGTCGAGCTCGTCGGTGAGCCGCTCGCGGATCTCGGCCGTCATCGCCTTGGCGTCCATGCCGGGCGCGATCCGCTTCGCGACGCGCATGATCAGCCCGAGGTTCTGGAGGTCGGCGCGGACCGCCTGCCCGACGCCCGGGTACTGCACCTTGACCGCCACGTCGCGCCCGTCCTGGAGGCGCGCGCGGTACACCTGCCCGATCGACGCCGCCGCGACCGCCTCCTCGCCGAAGTCGGCGAACACCTCGTCGAGGCGCTCGCCCAGGTCGTCCTCGATGACCTTCCGCATCTTGTCGAAGGGCACGCGCGGCGCGGCGTCGCGCAGCTCCGCGAGCTTCGCCTGGACGCGCTCCCGGAACTCTTCCGGGAATGCGCCGGTGTCGATGAAGGACGCGACCTGACCGACCTTCATCGCCGCGCCCTTCATCTGGCCGAGCACGTCGAAGATCTGCTCGGCGGCCTCCACCTGGCGCCGGGCGGCCGCGGCGTGCCGCGCGTCGTCGCCGCGGGTGAGGTTGGCCGCCTTCGTGGCGTACCCGCGCGCCGCCTGCCCGCCGGCCAGGCGCCCGACCTTCGCGGCGCGCCGCACCCTGCCGGTCGGGAGATCCTTTGCCATTCGAGGAGGGTACGCATAGGTTGAACGGGGCCATGAGACTCGTGACCTTCGAGGCCCACGGCCATCCGCGGGCCGCTCTGCTGCGCGATGGCTGCGTCTACGACATTTGGGGCGATGCCTCTCGCGGGGCCCGCGCGTCGGACCGGACGCTCGAGGCGATCCTCGAAGGAGGCCTGCTCGACGAGGTCGAGCCGCTGGAGGGCGACGACGGCGTCCCCGTAGAAGGCCTCGAGCTCCTGCCCCCGATCACCCGTCCCGGCAAGCTCCTCTGCATCGGGCTCAACTACCGCGCCCACGCGGAGGAGCAGGGCGCGGAGCCGCCCGAGACGCCCACCTTCTTCGCCAAGTTCGGCAACGCGCTGAGGGCGACCGGGGCGACCGTCGCGCTGCCGCGCTGGAGCGAGCGGGTGGACTACGAGGCCGAGGTGGCCTTCGTGATCAAGGACCGCTGCAAGGACGTGCTCGAGGCCGACGCGATGAGCCACGTGGCCGGCTACACGCTGCTCAACGACCTGTCGGCGCGCGACTACCAGTTCAAGACGCCGCAGTGGATGCCCGGCAAGACGTTCGACGGCGCGGCGCCCTGCGGGCCCGCGCTCGTAACGCCGGATGAGGCGGGTCCGCACGACGCCATCGAGATCGAGCTGACGCTGAACGGCGAGGTGATGCAGAAGAGCTCGACCGCGGACCTCGTCCACTCGGTGCCGGCGCTGGTCGCCTACCTGACGAAGCTGATGACGCTCGAGCCCGGCGACATCGTCTCGACGGGCACGCCCGCCGGCGTCGGCAGCCTGCGCGACCCGAAGGTCTGGCTGAAGCCGGGGGACGAGGTCGTGGTCTCCTCGCCGCAGCTCGGCGTGCTCGAGACGCGGCTCGCGTAGGCGCGGCTAGGGTCTGACCCCAGAGGGGTCAGACCCCGTCGTTGCCGTTAGTGACCCCGTAGTTGTCGTTAGGCGTCGATCTCCACCTCGCGCCCGACTGCCTCGGCGAGCAGGTCGGCGTTGCGGCGCGCTGCCCAGATCGGCACGGTCGCGTCGCGCGAGGGGTCGGCCTGCGCCTCGAGCGAGACCGTGCTGCCGTTGGCCGACACCCGCACGTCGGCGATGGCGCGGTCGCGGCTCCGCTCGAACTGCTCAGCGAGCCGGATGACGCCGCACAGCAGCTGCAGCCGGTGCTCGTCGCCCGGCTCGGCGAGGTCGCCGAGGCTGGAGGCGTCCGGCTCGCCCTTGCGGTGGTAGCGCGCGATCAGGCCCACCAAGACCAGCTCCCTCGGCGTGAACCCCGGCAGGCCGGCGTTCAGGGTCAGGTAATACGAGTGGCGGTGGTGGTCGTCGTAGTTCACCGCCACGCCGATGTCGTGGATCATGCAGGCGGCCCAGAGCAGCTCGCGCTCGGCCGGGCCGTACTCGTGCAGCCCCGCCGCCGCAAGGCCGTCGAACATGGATGACGACAGCGCCCACACGTGCCGCTCGTGCTCGGTGTCGTGGCCGAACCGGTGTGCGAGGTTGTGCACGGATTCGGCGCGGACGTTCTCGAACAGCTCGTCCTTCCCGAGCAGCCTCTCGAAGAACGCGCCCTCGCGCAGCCCGGCCTCGGTCACCTCGATGGCGTCGAACTCGCCCTGCTCGAGCGCCGTCGCGAGCACGAGCGCGCCGCCGAGGATCACGTCGGCGCGGTCGTACTTGATGCCCTTCACCTCGCCCCGCTTCGAGACCGGCCGCGCCGCGAGCTCCTCGATCAGCTCCTCGAGCGCGTCGCGCGAGAACAGGAACCCCTGCGCGTCGATGTCGGGGATGTCGAGCCGCTTCATCGCGGCGGCGGCGAGGTTGCGGATAGTGCCGCCGATGCCCACCAGGCGGCCGCCGCCGCTCCACCAGCCGAGCTCCTCGAGCTCCGCCGCCGCGTGGTTGCGCAGCGCCTTCATCTGCTTGGCGCTCGCCTTCTCGTCGGGAAGAAAGCGCTCGCTCACGCGCACCGCCCCGAGGCGGAGCGAGCGCGACTGGGCGAGGCGCCGGCCCTCGATGCGAAGCGTCTGGATGCTGCCGCCGCCGATGTCGAGGCCGAAGCCGTCCTCGATCGTCGTGGAGTTGGCGATGGCCAGCCAGCCGTAGCGGGCCTCCTCCTCACCGCTGATCACGCGCGCGTGCAGTCCGGCCGTGTGCTCGATCTCCTCGAGAAGGTCGGGCCCGTTGACGGCGTCGCGGATCGCGCTGGTGGCCAGGGCCTCGACCTGGTCCACACCGGTCGCGCGGCAGAAGGCGGAGAAGACCGCCGCGGTGTGGAGGGCGAGCTCGACACGGTCGGGGCGCAGGACGGGCCGGTCGCCATTGCCGCTCGCGCCCATCCCGGCGCCGATGCGGACGGCCTCGCGTATCTCGTCGACAAGGCTCCACCAGGGTGTGCCGGGCTCGTAGCCGAACACAACCAGGCGCCACGAGTTCGAGCCCATGTCGATGACGGCAACCCGCTCCACCACCGGGGATCATGCCTTCAACCCTCAATTTCCGGGCCGCGCTGCCGATGGTGGATGTGATGAACGCGATCGCGCAGGTCTCCAGAGCCCCCATTTCGGGCCCCAAGCTCGACAACCGCCGCGTTGCGGCGGCCATCGTCGACCTCCTCATCGTCAGCGTCGGCGCTGCGGCCATTCTGGTCGCGGGCGACTCGCTCTCGGGCGACCGCCAGGGCGCGCTCGTCGCCGTGATTCTCGGGTGGTCGCTCTACTACTTCTTCGCGCTCGAGTCGGGCGAGGGGCAGACGGTCGGCAAGAAGCTGATGAAGCTCCGCGTGGTGCGCGCCGACGGCCGCCCGGCCGGAATGCGCGAGGTCGCGGTCCGGACGATTCTGCGCGTGATCGACAACTACCTGGTGGGCCTGATCGTGATGCTGGCGACGGGCGAGCGGCGCCAGCGGATCGGCGACCTGGCGGCCGGCACGATCGTGGTCGACGCCTCCGGTCCTGCGCTCGCCTCTCCCGAGCCGGCCGCTGTGGCCGAGCCGGAGGAGGACGTCGCCGAGGCGGACGAGCCCGAGGAAGAGCCGGAGGCGCCCGTCGAGGACGACCCGTTCGCCTCGCGGACGATCACGCTCCCCACCCGCCCGGAGCCGCCCGCCACGCTGGAGGACCTGGGCCAGGATGAGGAGGAGCCCGTCGCGGAGGAGGCGCCCGTCGAGGCCGTCGCCCCGGCGCCCGTCCAGGAGGTCGAGGAGCCGGTGGCCGAGGAGCCCGTCGTCGAGGTCGAGCCGGTCGAGGAGCCGGTGGCCGAGGAGCCCGTCGTCGAGCCCGAGCCGGTTGTCGAGGTCGAGCCGATGGTCGAGCCCGAGCCGGTTGTCGAGGTCGAGCCCGTCATTGAGGTCGAGCCGGTGGTCGAGGTCGAGCCGGTTGTCGAGGTTGAGCCGGTCGGTCGAGGTCGAGCCGGTTGTCGAGGTCGAGCCGGTGGTCGAGATCCACGCCGCCGAGGAGCTGCTGGCCGAGGACGAGTCCGAGGAGCTTCCTCCGGCCGCGTCGCCCGCGCTCGAGGAGCTTGCTCAGGATGTCGCGGCCGCTCACGCGGAGCCCGCGGTCGAGGACGAGCCGGAGGACGACGAGCCGGTCAACGTGAAGTCCGTCGAGACGGTCTCGGCGATCGACCTGATCATGGGCGGCGCCGAGGAGCAGTCCGCCGACCCCGCTCCGGACCCCGAGGGCCCCGCTTCCGCCTAGCGACGCGCCGCGTGATGCCTACACTCGTGGGCTCGCATGGCAATCGGCACAACCGAGCATCCGCTGCGGGTGGCGATCGTCGGCTCGGGCCCCGCGGGCTTCTACGCCGCCGGTCACCTGCTGAAGTGCAAGTCGCACCCTGACCTGTGCGTCCAGGTCGACATGTTCGACCGCCTGCCCACGCCCTGGGGCCTCGTTCGCGCCGGCGTCGCGCCGGATCACCCGAACATCAAGGCGGTCAGCCGCGTCTACGAGAAGACCGCCGAGCACCCTGAGTTCCGCTTCTACGGCAACGTCGAGCTCGGCCGCGACCTCTCGCACGACGACCTGACCTCCCGCTATCACGCGGTGATCTATGCGGTCGGCGCTCAGACCGATCGCCGCATGGGCATCCCGGGCGAAGACCTCCCCGGAAGCTGGGCGGCCACGGAGTTCGTGGCCTGGTACAACGGCCACCCGGACTACAAGGATCTCGAGTTCGACCTGAGCGGTGAGCGCGCGGTCGTGGTCGGGAACGGCAACGTGGCCACGGACGTGGCGCGCATGCTGGCGCTCACGCGCGACGAGCTCGCCGCGACCGACGTGGCCGACCACGCTCTGGACGTTCTTGCGGAATCGAACGTCAGGGAAATCGTGGTGCTCGGCCGACGTGGTCCCGCGCAGGCCGCGTTCACGAATCCGGAGCTGCTGGAGCTGGGCGACATGACCGACGCCGACGTGTTCGTGGACCCCGGCGACGTCGAGCTCGACCCGCTCTCGAAGGCGTTCATCGAGAGCGAGGCGGCGCACACCACCCAGAAGAAGAACGTGGACATCCTGACCGGATACGCCGCGCGCGAGCCGCTCGGGAAGCGGCGTCGGATCGTGCTGCGCTTCCTCGTCTCGCCCGTGGAGATCCTCGGCCGCGAGCGCGTGGAGGGCATCCGCTTCGTGCACAACGAGCTCGCGGAAGCCGAGGACGGCTCGATTCGGCCGCGGCCCACCGACGTGGCCGAGGAGCTCGATTGCGGCCTCGTCTTCCGCTCGATCGGGTACCGCGGTACCCGGATCCCGGAGGTCCCGTTCGACGAGGACACCTGCACGATTCCGCACGAGCAGGGGCGCATCAGCGGCCGCACCGGCGAGTATGCCGTCGGCTGGATCAAGCGCGGTCCCACGGGGATCATCGGGACGAACAAGCGCGACGCCCAGGAGACCGTGAACTCGGTGCTGGCCGACCTCGACGCGGGCCGGCTCGGCTCCCCGGCGGACCCGGACCGGGACTCGCTCGACGCGCTGATCGCGGAGCGCCAGCCGGATGCGGTGAGCTACGCCGGCTGGCAGGCGGTGGACCGTGCCGAGCGCGAGGCCGGCGAGCCGCACGGTCGCCCGCGCGTGAAGCTGTGCTCGTTCGAGGAGCTGCTCGAGGCCGCGAAGGACGCTACGCCGGCGCCCTGACCGCCTCGCCGTCCAAAGCGTCCAGCGCACGCTCCACCGACGAGCGGATGCAGGTGAAGATCGGCGTCTCCGACTCCGTATAGGCGCTCGACTCGGTCGCGCGCAGCTCCTGCACGAGGTCGAGGAACTCGGCCGGGTCGTCGGCGTCGAAGGCGACCACGAACTCCTGGTCGTCGAGGCCGAAGGAGTACGCCGTGTTCGTCTCGATGCCCGTGAAGCGCCGGGCGACCTCGATGTGGTCGCGCATGATGCGCATGCGCTCCTCGGGCGCCAGCCCGTACCACTCGCGCTTCTTCCACATCGGGTAGACGATCAGGTACTTCGAGTCCGCGCCGGCGCGCGGCTCGGGCGGCTTGTCGGGCTCGTCGGAGTAGGGGGACTCCTTCGTCATCGCCAGGTAGGAGTGCGGGATCTCCGAGAAGCGCATCAGCCCGCTCTGGTTCAGGAGCACGTGCAGCTCGTGGATTGGATCGAGCGTGGGCGCGATCGCCCGCACCATGAGATCGCAGTCGCCGCGCGTGCCGACGAGCGAGTACACGCGCAGGAAGTGGTCCTCGCCGAATTCCCTGCAAGCGGCCGCGAACTCGCGCTTGTCGACGGCGCGCTCATCGGCCGACCGGCGCCGCCAGGCGGGATCGACCTTGATGAAGCTGTACTTAACGAAATTCCGGCGCTCGGTCACACGTCAAGTGTGGCCGATAGGATGGCCCGCGTGCGTGTAGCACTCGTCTCGCCGTATTCCTACACGTATCCGGGCGGCGTCGGGCGTCATGTGGAGGCTCTGGCCCAAGAGCTCTCCGGGTTGGGCCATGAGGTCCGGCTGTTGGCGCCGTACGACCCCGATGACCGCCTGGCACGTGTAACCCACCGTGGCGCCCGGCCGCAGCAGCGGCCCCTGCCCGATCACGTCCTGCCGCTCGGGCGCACGATCGGGTTCCCGCTGAACGGGGCGGTCTCGAACCTCGCCTCCTTCCCTGAGACGGTGGCGGCGGTGGGCCGCGAGCTGCGCTACGGCGGCTACGACCTCGTCCACGTGCACGAGCCGAACGCACCGCTCGCGTCCTGGTACGCCACCGAGACGGCCCGCGTGCCGGTCGTGGCCACCTTCCACACGTACTCGACGAGCGGGCTGACGAACCGCATCGCCGCGAACGTGATCGGCGCGCGCCGGCTGTATTCGAAGCTGAGCGCGCGCATCGCCGTCTCCGAGGCCGCGCGCTGGACGGCGCGGCGGTACTACGGCGGCCGCTACCGGGTCGTCCCGAACGGCGTGGACCTCGGCGCGGCACGGCCGGACCACTCGCGTCCGCACGAGGAGCTTCGGATCGTCTTCGTGGGGCGCGCCGAGGAGCGCAAGGGCCTGCCCGTCCTGCTGCGCGCCTTCGAGGCGCTGCGTGGCGTGGGCGTTCCCGCTCGGCTCACGGTCGCCGGGCCGACCCAGGAGGAGGTCAAGCCGCTTCTGCTCGACCCGGAGGGGATCGAGATAGCGGGCCAGGTGGACGATGCCCACAAGTGGCAGCTCCTCGGCCAGGCGGACCTGCTCTGCGCCCCGTCGCTCGGCGGCGAGAGCTTCGGGATGGTGCTCACGGAGGCGTTCGCGTCCGGCACACCCGTGGTCGCCTCGGACATCGCGGGCTACCGCGACGTCGTGCGCGACGGCCGCGATGGCGTGCTCGTCCCGGTCGGCGATGCTGTGGCGCTCGGCGAGACGCTGCTCGAGCTCGCGTCGGACCCGGCGCGGCGCTCGGACATGGCCGAGGCGGCCGTCGAGCGCGCCGAGCGCTTCGCGTGGCCCAACGTTGCGCGCGAGGTCGAATCCGTCTACGAGGAGGCGCTCGCCGTGCCGGAGCCCGAGGGCGTCGCGGCGCGGCTCGCTCGCCGTACCGGCGCCGCCCCGGCCGAGCCCGGGCCTCGGGTGGGCCCGAAGCGGCTTCCCTCGCTCGAGCCCAGGACGCGCGCGACCGGCCGCCGCCGCGTGGCCCGTGTCGCGCGGCGGGTACTGGTGGCCGGCGGCGCCGTGGCCGGCACGGGCCTCGCCGCGCTGGCGCTCCACCGCCTCGGCATCGAGTCGATCGGCCGCGCGATCGTGGCGGCCACGCCCGTGTGGGTGCTCGTCGCCTTCGCGCTGATGTGCGCCTCGATGCTCGTGCGCGCCGAGGCCTGGCACGCGATCCTGCGCGCCGCGTTGCCCGGAACGCGCGTGCGCCGCCGCGACGCGGCGCGGGCGACGATGATCGGGGTGCTGATGTCGGCGACGCTGCCGGCCCGCCTGGGCGAGCCATCGCGTGCGCTGATCGTGGCGCGGCGGGTGGGCCGCGTACGCGACCGCTTCCCCATCGTGCTCGGCACGCTGGTGTCGCAGACGCTGCTCAACATCGTCGCGCTCACGGTGCTCGGCGCGGTGATGTTCCACACCGTCGGCCTCTTCCAGGGGAACGAGGACGCGCTCGTGGTCGCGACGATCGCCCCGATCGTGCTGCTCGCCCTGGTGATCTCCACGCCCTGGCTGCTGCGCCGCGGCAAGCCGAGCCGCTTCCAGCGGGTCCAGCAGGCGGCGACGCTCGCACGCGGAGCGATGCTCCGCGTGCGCTCCGGGCTCCAGGTGTTCCGCAAGCCGAAGCTCGCGTCGTGGGCGCTCGTGACGCAGCTTGCTGCCTGGGCGATCCAGTGGCTCGCCTGTTACGTGCTGCTCGTGGCGCTCGGACTCGACGACCAGGCCGGGCTTGGCGCGGCGGCCGCGGTGCTGTTCGCGGTGAATGTGACCGCGGCGCTTCCCGCGACGCCCTCGAACCTCGGCGTCTTCCAGGCGGCGTGCGTGGCCGTCCTGTCGGCCTACGGGGTGGGCAAGACGAACGCGCTTGCCTACGGGATCATCCTCCAGGCCGTCGAGATCGCCACGGCCCTTGCGATGGGCATGCCCGCGCTCGTTCGCGAGGGCATGACGTGGCGCGACCTGCGTCTCAGGACGCTCTACGCCGCTCCGGTCGAGCTGGGCCACGCCGCCCGGCGCCGCGACGCCGCCGAGGCCGAGGCCTAAAAAGCTTCAGATAGGCACTCAGGATGACGAAAAGTCTCCTGAAAGCCCATGCAAAACGGGAATCTCGCCGACGCGCAACTTCGCGCGCTGATCGACGTGGCCGCGGCCGCGGCGGGCGCGCACCGGCTCCAGGACGTCCTGGAGCTGGCGGCTGAGCGCGCGCTGGCGGCGCTCGACGCCGCATCGCTCTCGATCAGCCGCTGGGACATGGAGGCAGGGCTCGTGCGGACGCTCGTGAACGTCGGCGAGCTCGGGCCCGGCGAGGAACGGTTCCCGGAGAACGAGACCTACTCGGTGGAGGACTATCCGACCGTCATCGAGGTGATCAGCGACGGGCAGCCTTCGTTCGCGAGCGTGGACGACCCCGACGCGGATCCCGCGATGCGGGAGCTGCTCGCGCGCCTGGGCAAGGAGTCGAGCCTCGCGGTGCCGATGATCCTCGACGGCAAGCCGTGGGGTGAGCTCGAGGTCATGACGACTCCCGGCCGCCCACGAGTCAGCCCGGAGGATGTGGACTTCCTACGGGCGGTCGCTGACCAGGTCGTGGGCGCGATCCACCGCGCGGAGCTGTTCGCGCAAATCGAGGCGCTTGCGTACACCGATTCGCTCACCGGCGTAGGCAGCCGACGCGCGGTGGAGCAGGCGCTCGAGGAGGCGTGCTCGTCGCCGGCCGGACCCGGCAAGCCCGCCCTCGTCCTGTGCGACATCGACAACCTGAAGCAGGTGAACGACGCCGGCGGCCACGCGGCGGGCGATCGCGCGCTCTGCACCGCGGCCGACGCGCTGGTGGAGGCGGCCGCGCCCTTCGAGGATGCCGTGGTGGGCCGGTTCGGCGGCGACGAGTTCTGCGTGCTCTTGCCCACCGGCACGGCCGACGATGCGCGGGCCGTCGCGCTCGACGCGGTCCGGCGCCTCGAGGACGCCGGGGGCGAGCGCATCTCCTGCGGCGTGGCGGCCAGGACCGACGACGACACCGGCCCGGCCGACCTCCTGCGCGCCGCCGACGAGGCCCAGTACCGCGCGAAGCGCAGCGAGGAGGAGACGGACGTCCTGGTCGCGAGCGACGCGCCGTCGGAGCCTCTCGAGCCGCACGGTCACGATCGCGCCTATCGCGCGAGCGACCCGCAGGCGACGCTTGCCCGCGAGCTCCTCGAGCTGATCGACGAGGTGAACGGGGCCTCGGCCGACGACCGACTCGCCCGGCTTCGCGCACGCCTCGAGCAAGCCGCGTGAGGCAGGTCCAACATCCCCCGTTCCGGGGACGGTGGACTCGCGCGATCACGGCTACGGTGTGATGAGCGTGACGGCCCGCAAGCTCATCGGCGTGCTCGCGTGCGGGCTGACGTTCGCGGCCCCTGGCGCGGCGCATGCGCAATTCCAGAAGCGGAGCACGGGCGAGCGCTACGTGCCGGGCGAGGCCATCGTGCGCTTCGAGCGCGGCGTGGCTGCGCCGGAGCGCCGCGACGCGCGCGACGATGCCGGGGTCGGCTTCGAGGAGTCGCTGCGGCTGGCGCGCACGCAGGTCGTCAGCTTCGACGGCTCGGTGGGCGCGGCCATCGAGCGCCTGGAGAACCAGCCGGAGGTCGCCGACGCTCAGCCGAACTACCGCTACCACGCGCTGGCGCCGGTGCCCAACGACGATCAGTTCGGCCACCTCTGGGGCCTGGGGGCGACGCCGGGCGTCGACGTGCTCCCGGCCTGGGACCGCTCGCGCGGCGTCGGCCAGGTGATCGCGATCATCGACACCGGCGTCGACCTCACGCACCCCGACCTGGCCGGGAACCTGTGGACCGGCCCCGGCGGGATCCACGGCATGGACTTCGTGGACGGCGATAGCACCCCGGACGACTTCAACCTCCACGGGACGCACGTGGCCGGCATCGCGGCGGCGATCGCGGGCAACGACATGGGCGTGGCCGGGGTGGCGCCGGAGGCGCAGATCATGGCCGTGCGGGTGCTCGACGGGGACGGGAGCGGCATAACCTCGGACATCGTCGACGGGATCGACTTCGCCGCAGGCAACGGCGCGACCGTCATGAACATGAGCCTGGGCGGTCCCCCCGACGCGGGTGACACGGCGATGGCGAACGCGATCTCGGAGGCCGAGCGCGCCAATGTGGTGGTCGTGGTGGCCGCCGGCAACGACGGCCAGAACAACGACGTGGTGGCCACGACGCCCTGCACGCTCGGCAACGCGAACCTGATCTGCGCGGCCGCGGTCACGAGGACCGGCGCCCGCTCGGGCTTCTCCAACTTCGGCCGGACGACGGTGGACCTCGGCGCGCCGGGCGGCGATGGCAGCGGCGACCCCGACCGCGACGTCGTCAGCACGAAGCCCAACTGGAAGCCTCCGGTATTCACCGAGGACTTCGAAAGCCCATTCACCGGCTGGACCGGCACGAACTCGGGCGGCGTCGACTGGGGCATCGAAAGCGGTGCGGGCATCGGCGGGTCCGACGCCGTGACCGACAGCCCGGGCGCGAACTACGCCCCGGGTGAGGACTCCGAGATCCAGGGGCCGGCCGCTCCGGTCGCCGGCGAGCGCGGCTGCCGGCTCGAGTTCGGGCTGCGGATCGACATGGGTGATTCAGACGACGTCGTCGGGGTGGGCGTGGTGGCCGCGGGGGCGGACACCGGCCAGCTGTTGGGCGGGGATTCCGGCGGGTCCTTCGAGCGCGTTGAGTTGTCAATCGCCGGCATCGAGGCATTCCCCGACGTCAGGCCCACGTTCCTCTTCCACTCGGACTCGGACGCCAACGTCGGCGATGGCGCCTACATCGACGAGTTCAACCTGTTCTGCCGCGGGAGCGGCCCCTATGACGACGAAATCGGTGCCGACAACGCGCTCGCCGGTCACAGCTACACCGCCATCGCGGGAACCTCGATGGCTTCGCCCCACGTCGCCGGTGTGGCCGCGCTCGTGCGGGCGGTCGATCCCGGCGCATCGCCCTCGCAGGTCGTCGAGGCGCTGCGGCTGGGCGCCAAGCCGGTCGCGGGGTTGGCCGGCGTGACCGTCAGCGGCGGCGTGGCCGACGCCGTGGGCGCGATGGATGCCGCGCTGGCGATTCCCAACGACCCGCCCCCGCCGCCGCCTCCTCCGCCGGCGAAGCCCCCGCCGAACCGGCCCTCGTTCGGCAAGGCCAGCGTCAACAGAAGGGGCGTGGTGAGCGTGGTGGTGCGGGGCGACCCCGGCACGACCGGCGTTCTGACGCTGTCGGCGAACATCACCGCCGCGCGCGTGCGCGTCGTCGGGCGCAAGAGCTTCAGGATCCGGAGCAGCCGCCGGGCGACCGTCAGGGTCCTCCTCAAGCGGCCAGCGCGCAGGCAGCTGAGGCGCAAGCGGACGCTGCGGCTGAAGATGAAGGCCGTGCTGAGGAACGCTGCCGGGCTGACCAACAGCAGAACCGCCAGAATCCGCGTCACGCTGCCGCGCCGCCGCTAACCCTGACACATCTGTGTCAAGGTTGGTAGGCTTGGCCCCTTGGCCACGCGTGACTACATCGACGCCGTCCGCTCGAGCGTCGTGGTGTTCGACGGCGGGATGGGCGCCACCCTCGAGCAGTTCGACCTGACGCAGGAGGACTACGGCGGTCTCCAGGGCAAGTGCCACGAGGCGCTCGTGCTGAACAGGCCGGACGTGATCGAGGGCGTCCACGAGTCGATGCTGAACGCCGGCGCGCAGGTGCTCGAGACGGACACCTTCCAGGCCAGCCGCCTGAAGCTCGAGGAGTGGGGGCTCGGCGAGCACACGCTCGAGATCAACACGAAGGCTGCCCAGATCGCGCGCAAGGCCGCCGGCGACGATCGCTTCGTGGCGGGCTCCATCGGGCCGACCGGCCACCTGCCCGCGAGCGACGATCCGACGCTCGGGAAGATCACCTTCCGCGAGCTCGTGGAGGTCTTCACCGAGCAGGCGCGGGGCCTCATCGATGGCGGCGCCGACCTCCTCATCATCGAGACGGCGCAGGACATCCTCGAGGTGAAGGCGGCCATCTTCGGCGCGCGCGAGGCGTTCCAGCTCACCGGCCGCCAGGTGCCGATCCAGACGAGCGTCTCGCTGCTCCCGAACGGCGGCAAGATGCTCCTCGGCACCGACATCCAGGCCGTCCTGACGACGCTCACCTCACTCGACGTCGACGTGATCGGGCTGAACTGCTCGACCGGCCCGGAGGACATGCGCGACGCGATCCGCTACCTCGGCGAGAACAGCCCCCTGCCGGTCCACTGCATCCCGAATGCCGGCCTGCCGCTCCAGGGGCCCGACGGCGAGACGATCTTCCCGGAGGAGCCCGACCCGCTCGCGAACGTGCTCCAGGAGTTCGTCGAGCGCTACGGCATCTCCATCGTGGGCGGCTGCTGCGGAACGACGCCCGACCACATCGCGGCGATCGTCGACCGGGTGGGCGGCCGCGAGGCGCAGCTACGCCCCGAGACCCGCGAGGCGCTCGTCTCGTCGATGATGACCGCGACGCCGCTGGCGCAGGAGCCGCGCCCGACGCTTGTGGGCGAGCGCGTGAACTCGCAGGGCTCGCGCAAGGCCAAGGAGCTCCTGCTCGCCGACGACTACGACGGCATCCTCCAGGTCGCGGAGGACCAGGTAACGGGCGGCGCGCACGTGCTCGACATCTGCGTGGCGCTCACGGAACGCCAGGACGAGGCGGAGCAGATGTCAGAGGTCGTGAAGCGGGTCTCGCTCACGCAGCCCGCTCCGATCCAGATCGACTCCACCGAGCCGGATGTGATCCAGGCCGCGCTCGAGCGCATCCCGGGCCGCGCCATCGTCAACTCGATCAACCTCGAGGCGGGCCGCGACAAGCTCGATGTGGTCGTGCCGCTCGCCAAGGCGCACGGTGCCGCGCTGATCGCGCTCACGATCGACGAGGTCGGGATGGCCAAGACGCCGGAGCGCAAGCTCGAGGTGGCGAAGCGAATCGTCGAGCTGGCCTGCGACGAGCACGGCCTCGACCGCGAGGCGCTGATCTTCGACGCGCTCACGTTCACCCTCACCACCGGTGACGAGGAGTGGCGGCCGTCCGCGGTCGCGACGATCGAGGGCATCAGCCTCATCAAGAAGGAGCTGCCCGGCGTGAAGACCTCGCTGGGAGTGTCGAACGTCTCGTTCGGCGTCTCGCCGAAGGCCAGGGCGATCCTGAACTCGGTGTTCCTCCACCACTGCGTGGAGGCGGGGCTCGACCTCGCGATGGTCAACCCGAACCACATCACCCCCTACTCCGAGATCTCCGACGAGGACCGCGGCTACGCGGACGACCTCGTCTACAACCGCCGCGAGGACGCGCTCGAGCGCTTCATCTCGCACTTCGAGCAGCAGGGTGAGGCCGAGGAGGAGTCCGGCGGAGCCGACCCCACCGAGGGCATGGAGCCCGAGGAGGCGCTCCACTTCCACATCCTGCGCCGCAAGAAGGAGGGCGTGGAGGACTGGATCGACCGCTCGGTCGAGAAGATCGGCGCGGTGCCCACGCTGAACAAGGTGCTGCTCCCCGCCATGAAGGAGGTGGGCGACAAGTTCGGCGCCGGCGAGCTGATCCTCCCGTTCGTGCTCCAGTCGGCGGAGGTGATGAAGCGCGCCGTCGCCCAGCTCGAGAAGTACCTGGACCGGATCGAGGGCCACACGAAGGGCAAGGTCGTGATCGCGACCGTCTTCGGAGACGTGCACGACATCGGCAAGTCGCTCGTCAACACGATCCTCACGAACAACGGCTACACCGTGATCGACCTCGGCAAGCAGGTCCCGGTCGACACGATCATCAACGCCGCGATCGAGAACGAGGCCGACGCCATCGGGCTGTCGGCGCTGCTCGTGTCTACGTCGAAGCAGATGCCGACGGCGGTGCAGGAGCTCCACCAGCGCGGGCTCGAGTTCCCGGTGCTGATCGGCGGCGCCGCGATCAACCGCGACTTCGGCCGGCGCATCCTGTATCCGAAGGGCAAGGAGTCGGACGAGGTCTACGAGCCGGGCGTCTTCTACTGCAAGGACGCCTTTGCGGGGCTGGCGACGATCGACCAGCTCGTGGACGGCGAGGCCCGCGGACCGCTGGTCGAGAAGTTCCGCGACGAGGCGCGCCAGCTGCGCGAGAAGCCCGTGGTCGTGGACGACTCGCCGCCGGTGACGGACGACTCGGTCCGCTCGTCGGTCCGGACCGACACCCCGATCCCCGACCCGCCCTTCTGGGGCGTGCGCGAGCTCGAGCCCGATCTCGAGGAGGTCTACCCCCACCTCGACCGCCACGTGCTGTTCAAGCTCCACTGGGGCGGCCGCGGCGTGAAGGGCGAGGAGTGGGACCGGCTCCTATCAGAGGACTTCGAGCCGCGGCTCGAGCGCATGTGGGCCGAGCAGGACTACCTCCGGCCGAAGGCTCGCGTGGGCTACTTCCCCTGCAACGCGGACGGCAACGAGCTGATCGTCTACGACCCGGAGAACCCGGACGTCGAGGTAGAGCGGCTCTCGTTCCCGCGCCAGCCGAAGCACGACCGCATCTGCCTCGCCGACTTCTTCCGCCCCGTCGACTCTGGCGAGCGCGACGTCGTGGCGCTCCAGGGTGTGACCGTCGGGCCGGAGGTGACCGAGCTGATCCAGAAGCTGGAGCGCGACGGCGAGTTCGCCGAGCAGCTGTTCACGCACGGACTCGGGGTGCAGGCGGCCGAGGGCCTCGCGGAGTGGCTCCATGCGGACATCCGGAGCTCCTACGGCATCGACCTGGACCAGGGCCGCCGCTACTCCTGGGGCTACCCGGCCTGCCCGGACCAGTCGGAGCACGAGAAGGTGTGGCGCCTGCTCGGCCTCGAGAACATCGGAATGACGCTCTCGGACGGCTACGCCGTGATGCCCGAGCAGTCGACGGTCGCGATCGTCGCCCACCACCCGCAGGCGGTCTACTTCGGCATGAAGTCCGGCTTCGTGCCCAAGGAGAAGGCGCCCGACGAGCTGATCGCCGGCACCGAGCGCGGCGGCGAGGTGCCCGCCTCGGCCTAGTTCGCGAGAATCCGGGCCATGGCGGATCTCGCATCGGGCTCGGTAGTCGCCGGTTGCCGCATCGAAGCGGTCCTCGGGCGCGGCGGCATGGGCGTCGTCTATCTCGCGACCCAGCTCTCGCTGGACAGGCCGGTTGCTCTGAAGGCGATCGCGCCGGAGCTGGCCGACGACGTCACGTTCCGCGAGCGCTTCAAGCGCGAGTCGCGCATCGCGGCGTCCATCGAGCATCCCAACGTGATCCCCGTCTACGAGGCGGGCGAGGGCGACGGCCTCCTCTACCTCACCATGCGCTACGTCGAGGGAACCGACCTCAAGGCCCTGCTCGAAGCCGACGGCACGCTCGAGCCGGCCCGCGCGGCCCGGCTGCTCGCGCAGGTCGCGGCAGCGCTGGCCGCCGCTCACCGGCGCGACCTGATGCACCGCGACGTGAAGCCGGCGAATGTGCTCGTCGATCGCGAGGGCGGGCGCGAGCACGCCTACCTGACCGACTTCGGGATCGCGCGCCACGTGGCGGCGACCTCGGGGCTCACCAAGACCGGCTCGGTCGTGGGAACGCTCGACTACCTCGCGCCGGAGCGGATCGTGGAGGGTGGGGGCGACGCACGCGCGGACGTGTACGCGCTCGGCTGCGTGACGTTCCAGGTGCTCACCGGCAGCGTGCCGTACCCGCGCGACCACGAGGCGGCGAAGATGTACGCGCACCTCAACGCGCCCGTACCCGACGCGCGCGAGCTGAACGAGAGGGTCCCGGACGCCCTGGCCGAGCTGGCGATTCAGGCGATGGCGAAGGAGCCGGACGCCCGGATCCACTCGGCCGCCGAGCTGGCGGAGCGGCTCGTGGAAGCGGCCGACACGCGGGAGACCCCGGCCCCGACGACCCTGGCGGCGCGGCCACCGATCCCGGAGGCGCCGGCAACGCCGCCGGTGGAGCCGGCGCCGACGCGTCCCGCCCCGATCGAGACGGAGGCGACGGAGGCGGCGGCTACCGAGACGGCCGCCACCGAGCGCGCGCCGGCCCCAACTACGGGCATTGAAGGGCGGTCCTCCGGGGGGTTAGGCGATTTACGTACCGATATGGGTACAAAAAGCGCCTCACCCCCCCGGCGGGGTGGCCGGCGGCCGGGTTTGGCGCTGCTCGGCGTGGCGGTGGGCGCGATTGCCCTCATTGCCGTCGTTGCCGTTCTGCTGTTGGGCGGCTCCGGCGGCTCCGGCGGCTCGGGCTCCGAATCGCAGCCGCCCGCCGACTCCGGTGACACGGCTCCGGCGCCACTCGACCCCGTCGCGCTCGACCCGATCCCGGTTCAGCCCGGCGCCGACGGTGTCGCGACCGGCGGCGGCTTCGCGTGGGTTGCCAATCGTGACCTCGACACGGTGACTCGCGTGAGTGCGGAGACCAGGCAGGTGGATGGTGAGCCCATTCCGGTCGGTGCCGAGCCGGACAGCCTCGCCGAGGGGCTGGGCGCGATGTGGGTCACCAACACGAGCGCCAACAGCGTCACGAGGATGGACCTCGGCAGCGGCGAGGTCATGGGCACCGACCCGGTGGGCGCCGCTCCCGAGGGCATCGCGATCGCCCACGACAAGGCGTGGGTCGTCAACGGGGGCGCGGGCACGGTCAGCCGCCTCGACTCGGGCGGCAATTCGCTGGGCGAGACGGAGGTCGGCGAGGGTCCGGTTCAGATCGCGCCCGACCAGGACGCCATGTGGGTCACGATCAGCAAGGAGAACAAGATCGTGGAGCTCGACGGCGAGAGCGGTGAGCGCACCGGCCGCGAGGTCCCGATCGACGGCACCCCGCGCGGCATCGCTTTCGACCCGGAGCGTGGCGAGCTCTGGGTGTCGGCGAGCGCCGCGAACCGTCTCGTCGTGGTCGATCCCGCGCCGGCGAAGGTCGTCGATCGCGTGACGGTGCCGGACGATCCCCGCGAGGTCCGCTTCGGCTTCGGCGCCATCTGGGTCACGAGCGCCAGGGCTCAGCGAGTCACCGCGATCGACCCCGAGCGGCGCAAGACGATCAAGAGCCTGCCGATCGAGGGCACGACCTATGGCCTCGCGGTCGGCGAGGGGTTCGCGTGGGCGGCCAGCGAGAGCGAGGGCCTGCTGCTGCCGGTGAAGCCGCGCTGAGGGTCCACTCGACACATCGGCGAACCGGCCTGGCCGAATCTTCGACACCCGGCTAAAGGCTTTTTCGGCGGCCGCTCATAGCGTGGCCGCCATGTCAACCCTTCTAGCCACCGCCGACGATCTGGTCCAGGCCGTCGACGGAAAACTCGCTGACACCGTCGCGGTAAACACCCTCTGGGTCGTGATCGCCGCGGTGCTTGTCCTGTTCATGCAGGCCGGATTCGCGATGCTCGAGATCGGCTTCTCGCGCGCGAAGAACGCCGGAACCGGGGTCGCAAAGATCCTTACCAATCTCTCGATTGCGGCGCTCTGTTACTGGGCCGTCGGCTTCGCGCTCGCCTTCGGCAGCGCGGACGTGCTCGGCATCTCGAGCTCGATCGTGGGAAGTAACGGCTTCTTCCTACAGTTCTCGGGGAACGGGGCCTCGGCCTTCCCGGTCATGGGGGTCTCCGACGCCACCGTCGAGGCCAAGTGGCTGTTCCAGTTCGCGTTCTGCGCCGTCTCGCTCGCGATCGTCTGGGGCTCCACGCTCGAGCGCATCAAGTACGGCGCCTACGTGATCTATGCGATCGTGTTCGCCGCGCTGATCTACCCGATCGGCTCGCACTGGGTGTTCGGCGGCGGCTGGCTGCAGAACGGCGACACCGGGCTGATGCCGACCGGCATGCAGGACTTCGCCGGCTCCACCGCGGTGCACCTGATCGGGGCCACGGGCGCTTTCGCGGCCCTGCTCCTGCTCGGCCCGCGCAAGGGCAAGTACGGCCCGGACGGGAAGCCGCGAGCGATCCCAGGCCACTCGATGCCGCTCGTCGGCCTGGGCACGCTGATCCTGTTCGTCGGCTGGTTCGGGTTCAACCCGGGCTCGACGCTCGGCATCGGCGACGTCCGCATGGCCGAGGTGGCGGTGGTCACGCTGCTCGGATGCGCCGGCGGCATTATCGGGGCGTTCGTCGCGACCCAGATCAAGCAGCGCACGATCGACATCGGGATGATCGCCAACGGCGCGATCGCCGGCCTCGTGGCGATCACGGCGCCGTCCGGCTACGTCGAGGCGTGGGCGGGGCCGATCATCGGCTTCGTGGCCGGGCTGATCGTGGTCTTCGGCGTGATCTGGATCGACAAGCGGATCGACGATCCCGTCGGTGCGACGTCGGCGCACGGGCTCGCCGGTATCTGGGGCACGATCTCCTGCGGCATCTTCACGGCGCCGCGACTGGCCGAGTACAACGCCTTCGGCGATCCCGATGGCGGGCTCCTGTACTCCGGGCAGTTCACCCAGCTGATCGCGCAGATCGTCGGCGTGCTGGTGGCCTTCACGTTCGTGTTCGCCATGAGCTACCTGACCTTCGCGGCCATCAAGGCCACGATCGGGCTGCGCGTGTCCGACGAGGACGAGGTGGCGGGTCTCGACATCGTCGAGCACGGCATGTACGGCTATCCGGAGCAGTTCATCCCGGAGTCGGACATGGGCGCGCCGCCACTGCCGGCCGGGCGTCCCGCGCAGCCCGCGCCGGTCACCGCAACGGTCATGACCGGGGAGGTGAGGGCATGAAGATGGTTGTCGCCTACATCCGGCACGAGGCGTTCGAGCCGATCAGGGCGCAGCTGCTCGATGCGGGCTTCCCCAGCCTCTCGATCACCGAGGTCAAGGGCTCCGGCAGGCAGAAGGCGCTCACCGAGCACTACCGCGGCTCGGAGCTCGCGGTCCACCTGCGGCCGAAGCTCAAGCTCGAGTGCGTCGTCGAGACGACCGACGTTGAGATGGTCAAGCAGGTGATCCTGCGTCACGCCCGGACGGGTTCGGTCGGCGACGGCAAGCTGTTCATCCTGCCGGTCGAGGAGGCCGTGCGCATCCGGACGGGCGAGACGGGCGAGACGGTCCTCCAGGCTCACGAAGGCGAGGCGCTGAGCGTCAATGGCCCGTCCCCTGACGGCAGTACCTGACAGGGGTCTGACCCCTGGGGGTCAGACCCCTGGCCAGAGCCCGCGCGGCGCCCACCTGGAGATGGTGGGCGCCGTGCTGAGTGGCGACGGCCTCGAGCGCGTGGCGGAGATCGCCGCGGCCCACGCCGGCGCGCCCGTCGCCGTGATCGTGCCACGCCTCGGCGTGCCGCGGGAAGGGTGGGAGCGCTACGAGCGCTACGTGGCCGCCAGCCTTGCGAGCGCGCGCCCACAGCGTCCGGACGAGGTCACGGCCGAGGTCCCCATCTCCTCGGGCGGCCGCCGGCTCGGCGCCGTGCTCCTGCTCGGCAGCGGCAGCCCGGACGCCGGCGACTATCTCCACATGGCGGCCATCGCTGCCCTCACCGAGGTGGCGGTCGCGGAAGCGCGCGACGAGACCGAGCAGTCGCTGCGGGGCTCGTTCCTCGAGGAGGTGCTCTCGCGGCGGGAACTCGAGGCATCGGAGGTCGAACGCCGGGCGGGACGCTTGGGCTTCGACCTGGACGCGGGCTATGTGGCACTGTGCGCCGATGCAGGCGGTCGCGGTCCGGGGCGGCTGACCGTGGCAGTGATGGCCGAGGTCCCCGGCGCCCTGGTCCAGGCGGCCGAGGGCCGCGTCTACGCCCTTCTCCCTGGGGAGCCCGAGCATGCGCGCCGCGCGGCCGCTCGGCTCGGGCGGCATGCCCAGCTTGGGCTTTCCTCCTGGCATGCCGGGGCGGCGGATGTACGGCGGGCCTTGGAGGAGGCCGAGCTGGTGCTCGGCGTGACCTCCGCCGGCGGCGGGCCGCCGGGCGAGGAGATCGGCCAGAGCACATACCGGCTGCTCTTCCGGGTGCTCGCGAGCCACCCCCAGGAGGTGCGGAGCTTCTACGACGACACCGTCGCGCCGCTGGTGCGCTACGACGAGCAGTATTCGGCCGACCTGCTGGGCACGCTGTCCGCCTATCTCGATAACAACTGCAACATGGCGGCGACTGCCAGCGCGATTCACGCGCACCGGCACACGGTCGGCTATCGCCTGGAGCGCGTGCGCGACCTGACTGGGCTCGACCCGCTGAAGAGCGAGCACCGCGAGCGGCTCGGACTGGGGCTCAAGGCCTACCGGATCATCGCCCCGAGCCTGCCGCGCTAGTGCCGGCCGTTGCGGAGCTCGCGGGCCACTATCTCCTCCATCCGCTCCAGGCGGTCGACGCCCAGCGCCGAGCGCGAGGAGGGGGCCACGCGAGCCAGCGAGTAGCGCCGCCGTACCGGGTTCTGTGGTGGGGCCTGATGCTCCGTGTCGTCCGGAACGAGTGTGTAGCGGCGCGGCTCCATGCGCAAAATATCGCTCTGAGCGGCGCTTTTTCGTACCGCCCTATGTCGAAAGATCAGGCCGGGCTTTTCGCCTTCGTGTCCAGGGCCGCGAGGACCGCCTGAAGCACGCGCTCCGGCCCGAAGCGCACGACGTCGTCGGCCACGAGCCCGGTTTCGCGCTCGGCCTCGGCGATCGACGCGCGCGCGGCGTCCTCGTCCAGGTCGGACGTGTTGAGGGCGATCGCCGCGACCCTGGTGGGCCGGACCGGCGCGGCCACGCTCTCGTATGCCGCGATCAGCTCGTTGAGCGCCGGGATCGGCAGGTCCGGGTAGTTGCGGTTGTGGGTGGCGTTTGGCTTGTGCACCAGCACGAGCAGGTCCGGCGCGGAGCCGTGGAGCAACCCCAGCGTCACGCCCGAGTAGGCCGGGTGGTAGAGCGCGCCCTGGCCCTCGACGAACAGCAGGTCGGCGCGCTCGGCGCCCTCGAGCACGAGCCGCTCGGCGGCACCCGCCACGTAGTCCGAGATCACGTGGTCGACGGCGATGCCCCAGCCGGCGATGGCCACGCCGGTCTGCCCGGTTGGGACGAAGACCGAGCGGAGCCCCTTGTCGCGCGCGGCTCGGTCGAGCTCGAGCGTGACCACCTTCTTCCCGATCACGGTGTCCGAGCCCACGCTGTGCACGACTCGAACGGAGTCCGGCCTGCTGTACGGGCCCTTCGGCACGGTCAGGTCGGGCGGGGCCTCGCGCAGGTCGCGCAGCGTTGCGCCGTGCCGCTCGGCCGCCTCGCGCAGCTCGGGGTCCGCGTTCAGCTGGGTGTGAAGGCCGGCCTCGAGCGAGAGCCCCGCCTCGAGCGCGGCGATGAGCGCCGGGCGCCAGGCCGGGTCGAGCTTCCCGCCCGGAGGCGCCACGCCGATCAGAAGGGTGTCGGCGCCGCGCTCGATCGCCTCGTCGAGCGTTGCGACGATCGGCACCGGCCTTAGGCAGAACCGCTCGACCTCGCTCGCGGTGCGCCCCGCGCAGGTCGAGTCGATCACGGCCACGACCTCGCGGTTGCCGTAGCGGATCACCCCGTGGGCAGTCTTGCCGGTGTGCTTCGCGAACAGCCCCTCCGCGAAGATCGCGAGCCGCTCGCTCATGCGGCGGCGACTCCAAGCCCGGGCTCGGAGCTCGGGAGCACGCGCCCGTCCTCGAAGCGGAGGCCCGTGTACGGCTCCCCGGCGAGCAGCAGGTGGCCGTCGAGGTCGACCCAGTCCGCGAGCGAGGCGATCGCGGCCGCGGGCGCCACGCCCAGCTGGGATTCGACCATGCAGCCGAGCATCACGTGGAGATCGAGGGCGCGCGCGGCGTGGATCATCCGCACAGCCTCGCGGACGCCGCCGGACTTGGCGAGCTTGACGTTGATCCCCTCGGCATAGGCCGCGGCCGGCGCGACGTCGCGCAGGTCCTGGCAGCCCTCGTCGACGATGACCGGCAGGCGCGGCTGGAGCTCCGCGAGGCCGAGGAAGGACTCGACGTCGTCGGCCGGGAAGGGCTGCTCCACGAACTCGACTCCCAGCCGGATCAGCTCCGGCATCAGCTCGCGCGCCGACTCGAGCGTCCAGCCCTCGTTCGCGTCCACCCGCAGCGGCGCGTCCGACTCGGCGCGGACAGCCTCCAGCCGCTCGAGATCCGCGGCACCGCCGACCTTGACCTTCAGCGCCCGGAACCCGCTCGCGCGGCGCGCGCGGTCGCGCGTGCCCTCGACCGAGTCGATGCTGATCGTGAACGAGGTGGCGGGCGCCTCGGGCGACAGCCCGAGTAGGCGCCACAGCGGCACGCCGAGCCGGCGGCCGATCCAGTCGTGGAGGGCCGCGTCGAGCGCGGCCTTGCCGGCCGCCTCGCCGTCCACGTCCTCGAGCCGCTCCTCGATGTCCTCCAGCGCGAACGGGTCGTCGCCCACGAACGCGGGCGCGGCGCCGGTCAGGAACTCGAGCGCGGACTGGACCGATTCGCCGCGGTAGTAGACGGGCGAGGCCTCGCCACGGCCGACGACGCCCTCGTGCTCCAGCTCGACCTGGACGACCGACTGGGTCGTGCGCGACCCGCGGGCGATGCCGAACTCCTCGGCGAGCTCGTACGAGGCGGTGGTGGCTCGAAGCTCCACGGGGCGGACAGCATGACGGCATCGGGTCGCCGAGCCACTTCCAGCGAACGACGGCATTGAGGGTTGGGTCCCGGCGTCCACGCGGTTGCACTTAGCCACGTAATAGGCGGCAAAGTGCACCGGCGTGCAGTTGACCCCGTAATACGGGGCGAAGTGCAACGGCGTAGACCCTTCATTGCCCGTCGTTCGCGAGCCGTGACGAGTGCCTGCATCAGGCCGTTGGTACCAGGCCCTGCCGGTGCGCAACCGCGGCGGCCTCGGTGCGCGAGCGCACGCTCAGCTTGCCGAGGATCCGGGACACGTGGACGCTCGCCGTCTTCTCGGCCATGTGAAGCCGCTCGCCGATCTCGCGGTTCGTAGCGCCCGCGGCCACCAGCGCCAGTACGTCGCGCTCGCGGGGAGTCAGACCGAAGGGGTCCTCCGCCTCCTCTCGAGCGGCGGCCGCGGCGGCCGGCGATTCCTCGCCCAGCTGCAGCCGGGCGCGCGCCGCGAGCGACTCGACCTCCTCCGCGAGCCATGCGCTGCCGAGCCGGCGCGCGGTGGCGAGCGCGTCCGCGGCCGCACGTGCGGCGCCTTCGCGGTCGCGCGCGGTCATGAGCGCCTCGGCCTCCCGCCAGCGCGCGTAGGCGGCGGGGTAGGGGCGCTTGAGCTCCTCCCAGCTGTCCGCCGCGACGGCCCATGGCGCCGCCGCGTCGGAGCCCGTCGTACGCGCGTATTCGGCCTCGGCGGACGCCAACTCGGCAGCCGCGAGGGGGCCGGCGGCACCCTCGGCTGCGACGCGCACGCGCGCAAGAAGTGCCTCCGCTCGCTCGAGGGCGGCGCGCTCCGACCCCTCGTCGCGGCGGTCGCGCGCGCGCTGAGCGGCGTCACCCTCGATCCGGAGCGCCGCGGCGGCGACCGCCGTGATCCGGCCGAGGTCGTCCGAGCAGTACTCGATCCGGTCGAGCGCCTCGTCCACCAAGGCCCGCGCGCGGTCGAGGTCACCGCCGCGGCGCGCGAGCTCGCCGCGCAGGATGCCGTAGGGCGCCACGAATTGAGGCTCGGTCATTCCGCTCGCCGGCCCGTCAAGGGCGGCGAGCGCCGTCTCCGCGAGCTCGACGTCGCCGCGCCCGAGCGCCAGCGTCGCGCGCGAAACCTGCCACAGGAAGAGAGTGCCGCCCGTGTGCCGGCGGCTCGGCGCGGGAATCGCGTGCTCGGCCTCGTCCCAGTTGCCGAGGTCGAAGCTGATCTCCGAGAACGACAGGTGGAGCCAATCCACCGTGCGGTAGGGCTCCGTGATCCCGGCCGCGAGCCCCTGGCGGGCGATCTCGAGCGCCTCGTCGGAGCGTCCGTACATGTGGAGGATCTCCGCGATGTTGATAATCGCGCCGCCCTGCTCCATCGAGAGGTCCATTTCGCGAGCGATGGCGAGCGACTCGCGGAGCAGCCTCACACCGGTCTCCGAGTCGCCCCGGGAGCCGATTGCGGTCCCCAGCGCGTTCAGCGCGCGCGCCTCCGCGCCGCGGTCGCCGACGGCGCGCGCCACCGCGATCGCCTCGTCGGCGGCTTCCTCGGCCTCGGAGAAGCGCGCCTGGAGCATGCGCTTCTTGGCGAGCTCGGACAGCAGCGTCGCACGCTCACGGCTCGGGTCCTCCGGGTCCAGCAGCGCGAGCCCGAGCTTGAGCTCCTCCACCGCCTCCTCCTGGCGGTGCAGGGCCCATAGCGCGTGGCTCAGCCGCTCGCGTATGAGCGCGCATGCACGCGGGTCGGCCCTCTCGCCGATCAGGTCGAGGGCACGCCGCAGAAGCGCCTCCTGGCGAGCGTGCTCGCCCACCTGGTCCGCGGCGAGCGCGGCGCGCCTGAGGAGATCGCTCTCGTCGATGGCCGCTGTGGTCTTGGGGTCGGGCACGCGGTCCCACAGCGCGAGGGCTCGCTCGAACAGCCCCTGCGCCTCGCCGAACGCGTTCACGCGCGCCGCCGCGATTGCCGCGCGCACGGACGCCGCGAGCGCGCGCGGCTGGTCGCCCGCCGCGGCCCAATGGTGGGCGGCCTGAGTAGTGATGTGCGCGCCGTGCTCGCCTCCCTCGATCCGCTCCTCGAGCGCGCTCGCGAGGGCCGCGTGCATCTCGGTTCGCTCGCCCGGCAGCAGGTCGTCGTAGACGACCTCGCGCAGCAGCGCGTGGCGGAACCCGTAGCTCTCGTCTTGGACCGTGACGACGATGTGGCTCGCAACGGCCTCGCGCAGCGCGTCGCGCAGGTCGGCGGCCTCGAGCCCCGCCACCGCCGACACGAGTGCGTGGTCGGCGGCCGGCTGGCAGGCGAGCCAGCGGATCAGCTCCTGCGCTCGCGGCGAGAGCCGATCAACGCGCAGCATGAGCGCGTCGCGCAGCGTCGGCGGCAGCGACCCGCGGCCGTCCAAGCCGGCGGCGAGGATCTCCTCCGCGTACAGAGCGTTGCCCTCGCTCCGTGCGTAGACCCGCTCGACGAGCTCGGGCTCGGGCGGCCCCGCGAGGATTCCCTCGAGCTGCTCAGCGAGCTCCTCCGGCGTGAAGCGCGGGAGCTCGATCAGGCGCACGTACGGGTCGCTCGCGAGGTCCGCGAGCAGCGGCCTGAGCGAGTGGCGCCGGTGAAGCTCGTCCGAGCGGTAGGTGCCGAGGATCAGCAGCCGCTCGCTGCAGATCGTCCGCGACAGGAAGCCGATGAAGGAGCGCGTGGAGCTGTCGGCCCAGTGGAGGTCCTCCACCACGAGCACGACCGGCTGGCTCTCGGAGAGCGACTCCAGCAGCGCGAGCAGCGCCTCGAACACACGCGACTGAGCCGCCTCGCCCGTCGAGCTCTCCGTCCCGAGCCCGGGCAGGATGGCGTCGAGCGCGGAGCGGAGCGGCGGCGCGAGCTCGTCGAGCGCCGGGTCGCCGTCGCGCACCAGCGGACGCAGGGCCGTCAGGAGCGGCGCGTAGGGCAGCTCGTCCCGGCCCAGCTCCACGCAGTCGCCGGACAGCACGCGCGCGCCTGCCTCGCGTGCGTGGCTCTTGAGCTCGTCGGCCAGGCGTGACTTGCCGACGCCGGACTCACCGCCAACTAAGGCGAGCGAAGGCCGGGAATCGGCGGCGTCGATCAGCGCGGCCTGAAGCTCCGCGAGCTCTCCGGCCCGCCCGACGAAGCGGGCGCTCGTCATACGAGTGGACATCGCCTGAGAATCCTGCCAGCCCGCGCGAGCTGCGTCCCATGCGGTCGAGGTGCGCGTCGATGTGGATGGCTGTGAGGCGGGGATCCATGTGTGCTCCTCTCGAATCGGTTGCACCTATGGAGTGTCGACCTGAGCCGCCGCGCGCACATCGGTCATAAGGAGCGACTTAAGGGGTCAGACCCCTTATGCGGAGGAGACTTAGCCTTAGCTGCGTGAGAGCCGGGCTCTGCGACAGCTGCACGCACCAAAAGGTGGTCAGGAGCGGGCGCGGGAGCGTGTTCTCCATGTGCCTGCTCCACAAGACGGACGAGCGCTTCGTGAAGTACCCGCGCCTACCGGTTGAGAGCTGCCCGGGCTACGAGCGGCGCGAGCTCAGCGGGTCCCGCTGACGATCGTCTTCCCGTCGTCCGCCACGCGGACGTCGGGTGCCTCGTCGGAGATCGTCCCGGAGAACCGGCCCGTCGGCGCCGGGCCGCCACCGGGCAGCACGGCCTTCGCATTGCCGTCGAGCCCCGCCGCGACCCGCCAGGCGACCTTGAAGTCGCCGGCCTGCACGGCCGTCACCGACCAGCGGAACGTCTTCTGCTGGTTCGGCCGCAGCGGCCCGCACGCCCACGTGTTCACGTAGGCCGTGTCGCAGCCGCGCGGGCTTGCGTCCTTGGCCTCCGGGAAGCCCGCGATCTCGACCTGCACGCCGTTCAGCGCGAACACCGGCCGCGACGGATCGGCCAGGTCCGGGTCGGTCTTGCGCGTGTCGAACCCGTCGACCGTGACGGCGATGTTCGGGATCGTCTCGCGGCCCGCGTTGCGGACCGTCACGATCATCTCGGAGCTCTTCGCGAGCTTCTGGTCCTCCGGGAAGGTCGCGCGCACGACCTCGACCGGGAAGTTGCCCTCCGGCTCGTTCTCGTCCTGCCGTTCGCCGCCGCCGCATCCTGCGACCGCGATGAGGAGGCACAGCGCTACAACGCTCGTCGCCCTCAAAGCGCCGCGAACATACCACCGAATCGGCCGCACACGCGCAGGTTCGGTGGGAAGAGCAAGGCTGCGCACCGGGCACCGCCCGGTGCTTGCCGAACAGCACGGTTCCCTCTGGCGGAGCCGTGATGCATGCCATAGGCTTGTTGCCGCGTACGTGTTTTGCGGGGAGTGGGTAGTTCCCCTGGGGAGGAGTTTCTGTAGTGGTCCGAGCCGCAGCCGATCGGGTCTTTTTGCCGACCAAGAACCTGCTGGAGCAGGTCGGCGACATGATGATCCTTACCGGCAAGACGCTGGTCTCTGCGATCAGGCCGCCGTATCCCTACGGCACCGAGTTCGTCCAGCAATTCCTGTTCATGCTGCGGCTCTGCTGGCTGCCGCTGACCATCTCGACGATCGCGTTCGGCTACGGCGCGCCAGGGCTTCAGGCGGGCAACTTCCTCGTCCTGTTCGGCGCCATCGACCGGCTCGGCGGCTTCTTCGTGCTCGCCTCGATCCGCGAATTCGCGCCATTCGTGACCGCGATCATCCTCGCGGGCGTGGGCGGCACCGCGATCACCGCCGACCTCGGCGCGCGCAAGATCCGCGAGGAGCTGGACGCGCTCCAGGTGCTCGGCGTCGACCCGATCAAGAACCTCGTGGTGCCGCGCTTCCTCGCCCTGATGGTCGTGACCGGCCTCTTCAACATCTACGCGCTGATCTTCGGCATCTTCGGCGGCGTCCTGGCGACCCTCACCTTCGACGCGCCCTTAGGGCCGTTCTTCGCGACGCTCTTGAACAACGCCAGTACCACCGACCTCTGGGGATCCGTGGTGAAGACCACGCTCTTCGGAGCGATCATCGCGATCGTCTCCTGTTACAAGGGGATGACCGCCTCGGGAGGTGCCGAGGGCGTTGGGAGGGCCGTCAACCAAGGCGTGGTGATCGAGTTCCTAGGCATCTTCGCCTTCAACTACGTCTTCACGCAAACGCTCTTGGCGACCCACCCTGAGATCTCGGTGATCAAGTAATGGGCAAGACCTGGCTGTCGGTCCCGCGCGACTGGATCGCCTCCTTCGGCGACATCGCCAAGTTCTGCGCGCGCGTCGCGGGCGCGGTCTACAGCGGGAAGGTCTTCCACTTCTTCGGCGAGGCGCTGCGCCAGGCGGGCATCCTCATCCTCGGCTCCGCGCTCGTGATCTGGGGGCTCGCGTTCATCCTCGGCCTCCAGTGCGGGATCGAGGGCGCGTACTTCAACCGCTCCGTCGGCGCGCCGGCCTACGCGGGCGTCTTCAGCGCGTGGTGCGACCTGCGCGAGATCATGCCGTACGCGTTCGGCTACATGATGTCGGCGAAGGTCGGCACCGGCCTCGTGGCGGAGATTGGCGCGATGCGGATCTCCGACGAGATCGACGCCCTCGAGGTCATGGGCATCAACTCGATGGTGTTCCTGTGCTCGACGCGCCTGCTGGCGGCCTGGCTGGTGCTGCCCTTCATGTACATCGCGGCGGTCGGGGCCGGGTTCTTCGCCAGCTACTTAGCGGTGGTGCAGCAGATCGGCGAGGTGTCGTCGGGAGGGTTCTTCCTGATCTTCTGGATGTTCCAGAACCCCCCGGATCTTTTTTACAGCTTGATTAAGGGCATGACCATGGCCACGGTGATCGTGCTCGTCGGCTGTTACTACGGTTACAACGCAAGTGGCGGGCCGGTGGGAGTGGGGACCGCGACGGCGAAATCAATGGTGTTGAACACGGTGATGGTGCATCTGGTGGGAATGGTGGGGACGCAGATCTTCTGGGGCTCGAATCCACGAGCACCGATAGGCGGGTGAGGGAGAAGTGACGGAGCGGAGAGACAACGACGGAGAGGGCCCGCTCGAGCCGCGGGACTGGGAGGAGACCCGCGGGGAGGAGCAGCAGGAGGCCGCGCCGACGGTGCAGCGCGCGGCGCCGACGGAGGAGCGCGCGGCGCCGACGCAGGAGCGCGCCGCCCCGACGGAGGAGCGCGCCGCCCCGACGGAGGAGCGCGAGACTCCGGCCGCGGATCCCAAGCGCGGCACCGGCGAGATGACGCACGAGCGCGGCTCGCAGGCCGAGGCCGACGAGTACCAGTGGCACACCGGCAGAAAGCGCGAGCACGGCTCGGATGACGCGGTCGAGTTCATCGACGTCGTCAAGGCCTTCGGCCGCAACCGCGTGCTGAACGGCCTCAACCTCGGGCTGCCGGACAACCAGATCTCGATGATCCTGGGCCCGTCGGGTACCGGCAAGTCCGTGTGCATCAAGCACATGGTCGGCCTCCTCTATCCGGACGAGGGCGACGTGATCGTGCACGGCGAGTCCGTTCCGGACATGGCCGACGAGGACCTGTTCGAGATGCGCAAGAAGTTCGGCGTCCTGTTCCAGGACGGCGCGCTCTTCGGCTCGATGAACGTCTTCGACAACACCGCGTTCCCGCTTCGCCAGCACACCGACAAGGGCGAGGACGAGATCCGCGAGATCGTCGACCGGCGGCTCGGCGAGGTCGGCCTGGCGGCCGCCGCCGAGAAGATGCCGAACGAGCTCTCGGGCGGGATGCGCAAGCGCGCAGGCTTCGCGCGTGCGCTCGTGCTGGACCCCGACATCGTGCTCTTCGATGAGCCGGACTCTGGCCTCGACCCGGTGCGTACCGCGCTCCTGTGCGAGCTCATCATGGAGGTGCACGAGGAGAACGGCGGCGCATACTGCGTGATCACGCACGACATCATGTCGGCGCGTCGCGTGGCCGATTACATCGCGATCCTCTGGAAGGGCAGGATCGTCGAATCAGGCCCGGCCAGCGAGCTCTTCAACTCAGACAACCAGTTCGTGAGGCAGTTCTTGTCCGGAGAGGCGCAGGGGCCACTCGGGATGGAGTAGTACGGCAGGCGCGCCGGCAACGCGTCTCGGGAGGCGTCGGTCGATTGACCGCGCTTGGACTCAAGTAAAAGAGAGGGAAGGACTCGCGAGCCGCTCCAGAGTGAGCGCGGCTCCACCGTGGCACGCATCCTCGCGACCGCGGCGCTGATCGCTGCCGTCGCGCTCGCCGCGCTCGCGCTGTTCGGCGGGAGCGACTCCTACAAGGTCAAGGCGGTCTTCGACAACGCCGGTCAGCTCGTCGAGGGCAACCAGGTGCGGGTGGGCGGGCAGCCGATCGGGACGATCTCGAAGATCGAGCTCGACGAGCGTGCGGACGCGGTCGTGACGATGGAGGTTGGCGACGAGGTCGCGCCGCTGCACGAGGGCACCACGGCCACGATTCGCGCCACGTCGCTGTCGGGGATCGCGAACCGCTACATCTCGCTGAAGCCGGGGCCGAACAGCGAGCCGCGTATCGAGGAAGGCGGCCGGATCGGCACGGACAGCACCACGGCGCCGGTCGACCTCGACGTGCTCTTCAACACGCTGGACGCCAAGACACGCGAGGGGCTCCGCGACTTCATCCGCGGCACCGGCACGCAGTACGACACGCGCGGCGTCGAGGCAGGCGAGAGCATCCGCTACTTCGCGCCCTTCCTCGGCAGCACGTCGCGCCTCACCCAGGAGCTTGCGCTCGACCAGCAGGTGCTCGCGCGGTTCGTGAAGGACGGCGCGGACACGGTGTCCGCGATCGCCGAGCGTCGCGACGACCTCACCAACCTGGTGAGCAACACGAACGCGACGATGCGCGCGATCGGCGACGAGAACGTCTCCCTTCAGCGCGCGCTCGAGCTGCTGCCGGACACGCTGCGCAAGGCCAACACGACGTTCGTGAACCTGCGCACCACGCTCGACGACCTGGACCAGCTGGTCAACGAGTCGAAGCCGAACACGAAGGAGCTGGCCCCCTTCTTCCGCGCGCTGCGCCCGCTCGTGCACGACGCGCGCCCGACGATCGCCGACCTGAACGCCCTGATTCGCTCGCCGGGTCCGAACAACGACCTGATCGAGCTCACGGCGAAGCAGCCGCGGCTCGCGGAGCTCACCGCCAGCGTGTTCCCACGCGCCATCCGCACGTTCGACCGCTCGGACCCGGTCATCGAGTACGCACGCGGCTACACGCCGGACCTCGTCGGCTGGATCACGAAGTTGGGCCAGGCCGCCGCGTACTACGACGCGAACGGCCACTACGCGCGCGTCATGCCGGTGTTCAGCCCGACGAACTTCGACCGGCCGAACAACCGGCTCGTGGGCGTGTCCCCCGATCAGCGCCTGAACGGGTTCGAGCGCGGCACGCGCCCGACCTGCCCGGGCGGCGCCACGCAGCCGTCGCCCGACGGCTCGTCGCCATGGCCCTTCCGGGGCTGCGACCCGTCGAGCGGTCCCCCGTCCGAGGACCCGCCGGGCTGATGCGCCGCTTCGTCTACCTCGGCCTGATCGTTGCGCTCCTGCCGTGGATCGTGATCGGGATCGTTCGGGAGGGCACCGACGACGACACGAAGGACCACTACTTCGTGCGCGCCGTGTTCGACAACGCCTCGACGCTCGTGAATGGCGAGGACGTGAAGGTCGCGGGCGTGCCCGTCGGCGTGATCTCGGATCTCGACGTGACGCCCGAGAAGCAGGCCGCCGTCACGCTCAGGATCGACGACAGCGACTTCATCCCGTGGAAGACGGACGCGAGCTGCAAGATCGGCTCGCAGGGCCTGATCGGCGAGAAGTTCGTGGACTGCCAGCCGGGCTCGCCCTCCTCGGAGCCGCTCGCGCAGATCGAGGAGGGCGACGGCAAGGGCGAGCGGCTCCTGCCGGTCGAGCGGACCAGCTCGCCGGTGGACCTCGACCTGATCGGGAACATCATGCGGCTGCCCTACCGGCAGCGCTTCGCGATCCTGATCAGCGAGTTCGGCGCCGGCCTCGCGGGACGCGGCGAGGAGCTCAACGAGGTCATCCACCGCGCGAACCCGGCGCTCCGCGAGACCGATCAGGTGCTGAAGATCCTCGCGGACCAAAACCGCACGCTGGCGCGGCTCGCGCGTGACTCCGACCAGGTGCTCGGCCCGCTCGCGCGCGAGCGCGAGCACTTCGCGGACTTCATCGTCCAGGCGAATACGACGAGCGAGGCCTCCGCCGAGCGGCGCGAGGACCTCCGCCGCGGGATCGAGCTGCTGCCCGGCTTCCTGAGCGAGCTCCGGCCGCTCATGGCCGACCTGGAGGACTTCACCGACCAGGGCACGCCGCTGCTCACGGACCTGAACGCCGCCGCGCCCGCGCTCGGGCGCCTCATCGAGGCGCAGGGCACGCTCGCGGACGCCTCGCGCGAGAGCTTCCCGAGCCTCGGCGACGCTCTCGAGCGCGGCCGCCCGGCGCTGATCGACGCCCGTCCGCTCATCCAGGACCTGGGGCGCCTCGGCGAGCAGGCCGCGCCCGTCTCGGTGAACCTCGACGAGCTCACGAAGAGCCTCGAGGAGACCGGAGCGCTCGAGCGCCTCAACGACCTCCTGTACTCACTCGCGCTCGTGTCCAACGGCTTCGACGGCCTCGGGCACTACCTGCGCGCCGGCCTCGTGACGAACGTCTGCTCGACCTACGCCCTCGAGCAGAGCCCCGCCTGCCGGGCGACCTTCTTCGACCCCGCCACCGAGGCTTCCTCGGCCACGGCCGGCACGCTCGACGCGGCGCAGGCCGACGCCAGCCGCCAGACCGGACGCGGCAGCGTGCCTCCGACCGGGAGCCTCCTGCAGGACCTGCTCGGGCAGGCCGGCGACCCGAGCGTGGACCGCCGGCGTGAGCAGAACCTGGACGCGCTTCGCCGCCGTTCGGAGCAGGGCAGCTCGCCGGCGCTCGACGGCGCCGAGGCCGGTCTCGACTATCTGCTCGGGAGCGAGGGCAGGTGAGCCGCCGCGGTCAAGCCGCGCTCACCGCCAGTCCCGTGCTGGTCGGCGCCGTGACGGTCCTCGTGACGATCGTCGCCGTCTTCCTGGCCTACAACGCGAACTCCGGCCTCCCGTTCGTCCCGACCTACGACCTGAAGGCGAACCTGCCGAACGCTGCGCAGCTCGTGAAGGGCTTCGAGGTGCGCATCGGCGGCGCGCGCGTGGGCTTCCTGTCGAAGATCGAGCCGCAGAGGCTGCCGGACGGCACGGCGTACGCGCAGATCACCATGAAGCTCGACAAGGAGATCGAGCCGCTGCCGGCCGACTCCACGCTGCTCGTGCGGCCGCGCTCGTCGCTCGGCCTCAAGTACGTCGAGCTGACACCGGGCAAGAGCGGCGCCGGCCTGGCCGCAGGCTCCACGATGCCGCTTCGCCAGGCGCGGCCCGCGGTCGTCGAGCTCGACGACCTGTTCGGCATGTTCGACGACAAGACCCGCGTGGGGCAGCGCAACACGCTCAACGGGTTCGGCGGCGGCTTCGCGGGCCGCGGCCAGGACGTGAACCTGGCGATCGAGGCGTTCGTGCCGCTGCTCACGGACCTCGAGCCCGTCGCGGCGAACCTGTCCGACCCCGACACGCGACTGAACCGCTTCTTCGCGTCGCTCGCACGGGCGGCCGAGGAGGTCGCGCCCGTGGCCGAGGAGCAGGCGTCGCTGTTCGTGAACCTCGACACGGCGTTCACGGCCTGGGCGTCCGTCGCGCGGCCGTTCCTGCAGGAGACGATCTCGGAGAGCCCACCGAGCGAGCAGCTCGCGATCGAGCAGTTCCCGCGCCAGCGGCCCTTCATCCGCAACAACACGGCCTTCTTCCGCGAGCTCCGGCCCGGCGTTGCCGTGCTGCCGCACGCCGCCCCGATCCTCGCGGACGCGTTCGAGGCAGGCACGGACGTGCTGCCGCGCACGATCCAGATGAACGAGGACCTCGCCGACGTGTTCGAGAAGCTCGACGAGTTCGGCGATGACCCGCTGGTCCGCGCCGGCATCAACCAGCTCACCCGCCTGTCCAGCTCGCTGCGGCCGACGCTCCGCTTCCTGACGCCGGCGCAGACCACCTGCAACTACGCCTCGATCCTCCTCCGCAACGTCGCGAGCCTGCTCGGTGAGGGCGACGCGAACGGCAACTACCAGCGCTTCCTGACCGTGTCCGCGCCCACGGACCCGATCACCTTCGAGCTCGGGGTGAACAACGAGGGCGGTCCGTCCGACGCGCCCGCAAACGGGCCGGGCCGCCACAACCACCTGCACGTGAACATGTATCCGAACACGGCCGCGCCCGGGCAGACGCGGGAGTGCGAGGCGGGCAACGAGCGCTTCATGGTCGGCCAGACGGTGATCGGCAACACGCCCGGCAACCAGGGCGTGAGGACGGACGGGCAGCCGCGATGAGGCGCTCGCACCAGCCCCGCCTCAACGCCTACCAGGTCGGCCTGATCGCGCTCATCGTGATCCTGGTCGCCGTCTTCCTCGGGGCGTCGAAGGACATCCCCTTCACACGCCCGTTCGAGCTGAAGGCCGTGTTCGAGAACGCGCCGCCGATCCACAGGGGCCAGGCCGTCCGGATCGCGGGCGTCGACGTCGGAAAGGTGTCCAAGGTCGAGGCGAAGGGCGGCACCTCGCCCGCGGTTGTGGTGACGATGAAGCTCGAGGACAAGGCGCTGCCGATCCACAAGGACGCGCGGATCAAGGTGCGCCCGCGCCTGTTCTTCGAGGGCAACCTCTTCTTCGACGTGAAGCCCGGCACGCCACAGGCGGGCAAGGTCGACGACGGCGACACGATCCCGCTCTCCCAGACCTCGGCGCCGGTGCAGCTCGACCAGGTGCTCGGGACGCTCGACACGGATACGCGCGAGGACCTCCAGAAGCTTCTGATCGGTTACGGCGACGCGATCAACGGCGAGCCGCAGCCCGGCGAGGACGCCGACCAGGATCCGGACACGAAGGGCGAGACCGCCGGCGAGTCCCTGAACGACACCTACGAGCACGCGGCTCAGTCGCTCCGCGGCGGCGCCATCGTGAACGAGGCCGTGCTCGGCACCGAGCTGCACGACCTGTCGAAGCTGATCGGCAGCCAGCAGCGGATCTTCGCGGCGCTCTCGTCACGCGAGGGCTCGCTCAAGGCGCTGATCACGAACTTCAACACCACGATGGCCGCACTCGCGGCCGAGGAGGCCAACCTCCGCGCGACGATCCGCGAGCTGCCGCAGGTGCTCGAGGCGGCGGGGCCCGCGCTGGACAACCTGAACGCCGCGTTCCCGTCCACGCGCGCGTGGGCGCTCGAGATGATCCCGGGGGTCCGCGAGACGCCGGCCACGATCGACGCCGGCTTCCCGTGGATCCGCCAGGTGCGCCCGCTCGTCTCTCCGGCCGAGCTCGGGGGCCTGCTCGACGACCTACAGCCGGCGGTGAGCGACTTCGCGGAGTTCACCGACGGCCAGCTCGACTTCCTGCCCGTGCTGGACGACTTCAACCGCTGCCAGCTCGAGACGATCCTGCCGACCCAGGAGCAGGTCATCGACGACGGCCCGCTCACCACCGGCCTGCGGAACTACGAGGAGTTCTTCCAGTCGCTGGTCTCGCTGGTGGGCGAGGCGCAGAATTTCGACGGCAACGGCACCTACGTGCGCATCCAGGCGGGTGGCGCGACCCCGGTGCAGACGCCGTCGGTCGGCCCGGGTGGCCCGCTGCACGCGAGCGCGTCCGAGCAGCCGCTCGGCACGCGGCCCGCCAAGAGCCCGCGCGCGCCGTACAAGCCGAACGTGAAGTGCCACACGCAGCCGGTTCCGAACCTGAGCGACGCTGGGATCGGGGGCGGGCCGTGAGGCGCCAGATCAGAAAGCAGGCTCGCGTCTTCGTGGCGATCTTGTTCCTGTTCGTCGCCTCGCTCGGGATCGGCGGATACATCCTGTCGAACCAGCGCTTCTACCTGCCCGCCTGGGTGCCCGTGCTCGGCACCGACTTCTACACGGTGAAGGCCGAGCTCTCGAGCGCCCAGGCCGTCGTCCCCGGCCAGGGCCAGACCGTGAACGTCGCGGGCGTGAAGATCGGCGAGGTGGGCGCGGTTCATCTCGAGGACGGGATCGCCGTCGTCGACATGCAGATCAAGGACGAGTACAAGCCGATCTACCGCGACGCGACTGTGCTGCTCCGCCCGAAGACCGGTCTGAAGGACATGTTCCTCGCGCTCGATCCGGGCAACCGAAGCGCCGGCGCGCTGCCGGAGGGCGGGCGCGTGAGCGTGGCGAACACGCTCCCCGACGTGAACAGCGACGAGTTCCTCGCCCAGCTGGACGCGGACACGCGCGCCTACCTCCAGATCCTGCTGAACGCGGGCGGCACGGCGTTCGACGACGAGATCAGCGGAGCGGACAAGCGCTACGACCAAACCGCCGCGCAGGACCTGCGCGAGACGTTCAAGCGCTTCGAGCCGACGGCCCGCGACGGCCGCCGCATCACTCGCCTCCTGATCAAGCGCCGCCAGAACCTCAGCCGCGTGATCCACAACTTCCAGGAGTTCTCGACCGCGCTGGCGCAGCGCGACAAGCAGCTGGCCTCGCTGGTGGACTCGGCGAACGCGAACTTCGAGGCATTCGCCTCCGAGGAGGGTGCGCTGCGCGAGGCCGTGCGCCTCTTCCCGGGCGCGCTCGACCAGACCGAGCAGACGCTCACGAAGACGAGCGCGCTGGCCGCCGAGCTGGGGCCGGCGCTCGAGCGCCTGCGCCCGTTCGCGCGCGAGCTCGCGCCGGCGCTCCGGAAAACGCAGCCGTTCTTCAAGGAGACGACGCCGATCGTCCGCGACCAGATCCGCCCGTTCGCGCGCGACGTGCAGCCGGTGGTGCGCGACCTCCGCTCGGCGACGCAGGACCTCGCGGTCGTCAGCCCGCGCCTCGCGCGCAGCTTCGGCGTGCTGAACCGCTTCTTCAACATGCTCGCCTACGACCCACCCGGCGGGCGCAAGTCGTTCAACTTCTGGGCGGCGTGGGGGGCACACGCCGGCGCCACGATGTTCGACCTGCAGGACGCGCACGGCCCGATCCGCCGCGGCCTCGTGCTCGTGAACTGCAACGGCTACGACGTGCTCGAGCAGGTGATCCTCGGCAACCCGCAGCTCGGGCTGCTCACAACGCTCCTGAACCTCCCGCCCGAGGCCCAGGCCTGTCCCAACAACGTGCCACCGGACACGCGCGTCCCATGATCAAGCAGGCTCCCAGCTTCGGCCGGATCTTCGCGATGGTGGCGTTCACGCTCTCGTGCTTCGGGATCCTCGTGTTCCTGTGGCTGAACTTCGGCGGGTCGGTGCCGCTGCAGCCGGAGGGCTACCGCGTGAACGTGGGCTTCCCGTCGGCCACGCAGCTCGCTCAGGAGGCCGACGTGCGCATCTCAGGCGTGCGCGTCGGGCGCGTGAAGGCCAAGCAGCCGAACGAGCAGACCGGGCTCACCGACACGACGCTCGAGATCGAGGCCAGCTACGCGCCGATCCCGAAGGACACGCGCGCGATCCTCCGGCAGAAGTCGCTCCTGGGAGAAACCTACGTTGAGCTCTCGCCGGGCACGCGCTCCTCCGGCGTCGTTCAGGACGGCGGCAAGCTGGCCGCGGGCCAGGTGGCGGACACGGTCGAGCTCGACGAGATCCTGCGCGCGTTCGACCCGACGACGCGCCAGCGCTTCACCACCTGGTTCGACCAGGCCGGAATCGCCGCTCAGAACAACGCCGAGCCGCTGAACGACGCGCTCGCGCTGCTCACGCCGTTTGCGGAGGACACCGACGAAGTCCTGAAGGTGCTGCGCCAGCAGAGCGACGCGACTCAGCGCTTCGTGCGCGACACGGGCTATGTGTTCGACGCGCTCACGGAGCGCAAGGGGCAGCTGCGCGACCTGATCCACAACTCCAACAGGACCTGGGAGGCGATCGCCAGCCGCGACGAACAGTTCGCCGACACGTTCCGGGTGCTGCCGACCTTCCTGCGCGAGGGCCGCGCCACCACCAGCCGGCTGACCCAGTTCGCCGACAACACCAACCCGCTGATCGATCAGCTGAGGCCCGCCGCGCGTGAGCTGTCACCGACGCTGATCGAGCTCGACGCGCTCGCGCCTGACCTGAAGGGCGTGTTCGAGAACCTCGACCCGCTCGTGCGCGTGTCGAAGCGCGGGCTGCCGGCGACCGGCGAGGTCCTCGACAACACCGAGCCGCTGCTCCGCCGGATCGATCCCTGGCTGCGCAATCTCACCCCGATCGTCGACTACCTCGGGCTCTACCGGCGCGAGATCGCCGCCTTCCTCGGGAACGGCGCCGCCGCGACGCAGGGAACCGAGGGCAGCTTCAACGACCCGTCGAAGTTCATCCACTACATCCGCACGGCGAACCCCGTGAACCCCGAGATGATGTCGGCGTTCCCGTTCAGGCTGTCCACGAACCGCTCGAACCCGTACACCGAGCCGGGTGGATACGACAAGCTCCGCACCGAGGGCCACCTCGAGGTGTACGGCGACTACCTGTGCACCGACAACGCGGTGCCGCCGACGCCCGAGCCGAACGAATTCCTGCCGCAGGAGATCGTCGACCAGATCGACCGCTTCATCTTCGGCGGCGACCAGAACCGCGGAAAGGCGCCCCCGTGCGATCCGCAGGCGCCGCTCGGCCGCCTCGTCGGCCAGTCGGGCTCGTTCCCGCGCCTGCAGCCGCTGCCGTGAGCGGCGTTCCGCGCCGCACCGTTCTCCTAAGCTGACAACGTGATGGAGGGGGTGCTTCGACGGCTCGTCGAGGCCGTGACGCGGCGGCCGCTGCTCGTGCTCGCGGTGACGGCCGTGCTAGCGCTCGGCGGGGCGGCGCTTGCCCTGCGGCTCGAGCCGAGCGCCGCCACCGAGACCCTGGTCGACCAGGGTTCCGACACCTTCAAGGCGACCGAGCGCTTCAAGCGCGACTTCGGCGACGAGGCGATCCTCGTGCTCGTCCGCGGCGACGTCACACGGACGGTCCTGACCGCGGACCTGGGCCGCCTGATCCGGCTCGAGGGCTGCCTCAGCGGCAACGTGCCGGACAGGAAGGAGGGCCTCGGCAGCCTGCCACCCGTCTGCCGCCAGATCGCGGAGCTCGATCCGGCCAAGGTCGTCTACGGGCCGGGAACGTTCATCAACACCGCGACGCGCCAGGTCCGGGACCAGTTCGCCGTGCAGCAGCAGCGAGCGACGACCCAGGCGCAGCAGGCAGCCGAGGCCGCGCGGCGGCTGTCGAAGCGGCGCGGCGACCCGCCCGCGGAGCAGCAGCGGCTCGCGCAGACGGCGGCTCAGGCGGTCCAGGCCAAGTTCATCAACGACATCTTCAAGCTCGCGCTTCGCTACGGGATCAGCGGGCCGCCGCAGATCAACGACCCGAGCTGGGTGTCCGCGCTCGTGTTCGACCGGACGGCCGGCGAGCCGGGCGTGCCGAAGTCGCGCTTCGCCTACCTGTTCCCGTCGAAGAACGCCGCGCTGATCCAGGTCCGGCTGAAGCCCGGTCTCACGGACTCAGAGAGCCAGCGCGCGATCGACCTGATTCGCACGGCGACCGGCGAGAAGGTGTTCCGCCTACGCGAGGGAGCGAAGTACATCGTCACCGGCGTCCCGGTCGTGGCGGCTGGGCTCGCCGACTCGGTCCAGAAGGCGATCTTCGTCCTCCTCGGCGCCGCTCTCCTCCTGATGGCGGCGACGCTCGCGCTGGTGTTCAGGGCACGGCTGCGGCTGCTGCCGCTGGCGCTCGCGCTGGCGGCCGCGGCGATGACCTTCGGCGCACTGTCCGTGGCGGGGGGCGATCTCACCATGGCGTCGATCGCGGCGCTGCCCGTTCTGATCGGGCTCGCCGTGGACTACGCGATCCAGTTCCAGGCGCGCTACAACGAGGCTGCGGCCAAGGGTGAGGCGGAGCCCGCCGTGGCCGCCGCGGTCGCCGGCGGACCGACAATCCTCACCGCCGGGCTGGCCACCGCGACGGGCTTCCTGGTCCTCCTGCTCTCGCCTGTGCCGATGGTGCGGGGCTTCGGCCTGCTGCTCGTGGTGGGCATCGTGCTCGCCCTCGCGTGTGCGCTTTGCGCGGGGTTCGCCGCACTGGTGCGCTTCGGCGACCGCCCGCGCCGGCCGGAGGAGGGACGGCGCCGGCCACTCGCCGGAGTCGGCGCGCGGGCCGCGGGGCTGCGCGAGCACCCGCGCGTACACGCGGCGAGCGAGTGGCTGGCGGACCGGTCCTGGCGAACGCTCGGCTTCGCGCTCGCGCGCCCGCGGCGCGTGCTCGCGATCGGGCTGGCGGTCGCGGTGGTCGGCCTCGCGCTCGACACCCAGAGCGAGGTCGACTCCGACGTTCGCGAGCTCGTTCCCCAGGATCTCCAGGCGCTGAAGGACGTGAACGTCCTCCAGGAGGAGACCGGCGTGTCCGGCGAGCTCGACGTGACGATCCGGGCCGACGACATCACCGACCCCGAGGTGATCGCCTGGATGACGCGCTTCCAGGACCGCGTGCTCCGCGCGCACGGCTTCAGGCCCGGCAAGCGCTGCACCCAGGAGAAGAACCCCCCCGAGCTCTGCCCGGCTCTATCGCTCCCCGACCTGTTCAGCACGGCGGGCACCGGCCAGGCGCAGGTGCGCAACCTGCTGGACACCGTTCCGGCCTACTTCTCGCAGGGGGTCGTGACGGCGGACCGCAAGACCGCGAACCTCGCCTTCGGCATCCGCCTGATGCCGCTCGACCGCCAGAAGGAGGTCGTCGACGACGTCAGGGCGAGCCTCAAGCCGCCCGACGGCGTCGAGGCGTCGGTCGTGGGGCTGCCCGTGCTCGCCGCCGAGGCGAACGGCGCGCTGTCGTCCCCGTGGCGGCGCGCGCTCACGCTGCTCGCCGCGCTGGCGGGCGTCTTCCTCGTGCTCCTACTCGCGCGCCGCTCCGCGCGCGCGGCGGCCGTGCCGCTGATCCCGATCGCGCTCGCGACCGGCTGGTCCGGCCTCGTGCTGTTCGTGCTGGGGCTGCTCCCGGGCCCACTCGAGGTCAACCTGAACCCGATGTCGGTCACGCTCAGCGCGCTCGTCATCGCGATCTCGACCGAGTTCAGCGTGCTGCTGTCGTCGCGCTATCGCCAGGAGCGCGAGGCCGGTGCCGGACCGGCTCGGGCGATCGAGCTGACCTACGCCTCGACGGGCGCGGCCGTGCTCGCCTCGGGCGCGACCGCGATCGCCGGCTTTGCCGCGCTCGTCTTCTCGGACATCCGGATGCTCCGCGACTTCGGCATCGTGACCGTCGTCGATCTGACCGTCTCGCTGCTCGGCGTGATGATCGTGCTGCCCGCGGCACTGCTATGGGCCGAGGAGCACGGGCCCTTCCGCGTACGCGACCTGCTGGCCGTCATTAGGCCGCGCCGCGCACAGCCGGACGCGCCGTGACGGACGATCGCGAGGACGGGGCGGACCGCTTCGACGACCTCTCGGTCGGCGACCGGCTCGCCGAGCGGGACAAGACCCACCCCGAGCCCATGCGCCGGCCGGAGGTGCCGCGGCCCGGCAACAAGTACGCCTGGGTAGTGGGAATAGTGATGCTGATGGGGCTGGGCGTGCTGCTGTTCGCGGAGACGCTGCCGAATCAGGGCAAGGGCCTCAGGGGCCCCGAGCCCGGCCAGCGGCTGCCCGCGTTCGCGGCGCCCGAGGCGAGCGGCGACAAGGAGGGCGACGCCAACGTCTGCCAGAAGAAGCCGTGCAACGAGAACGCCGGCAGGGTCCCGGCCTGCGACCTGCGCGGAAGCGGGATCGTCACGATCTGCCCAGCGGACCCCAGGCCGCTCGTGATGACGTTCGTTGTGACTCGTGGCACCGACTGCGAGCCGCAGGTGGACAGGGTCGACAGGATTGCCTCAGACTTCCCCGGAGTGAGGTTCGTGACCGTGTTGAGCGGAGACACGAAGGACGAGGCGATGAACCTCGCACGAGCCCGCCGCTGGCGCCAGCCCGTGGCGGTCGACGAGGATGGCTCGCTCGTGAACCTGTACGGCGTCGGCGTATGCCCGGTCACGGTCTTCGCGCGCGACGGGCGGGTGGACGCGAGCAAGGTCGGGAACCTCACCGAGGCGGAGCTTCGGCGCGAGACGAGGCGGGTGCTCGGATGACCGAGGTCGAGCTGGACCTCGTCAACGGCTGGGTCGAGCCCGAGCTCGCCGAGGAGTTTCCTGAGCTGAGCCTCGTGCACGCGGGAGTGGACGTGGGCGCCGGCAGCTCGCCGCGCGAGGTGAAGCAACGCCTGCGGATGCTGGCCGACCGCTACACCGGCGGCAAGGTCGTGCACATGCGCCAGGACCCGGTGCCGTGGGCGTATCGGGTGTTCTCGCGCCAGGTGGGGATCGATCCCGACCACGACCGCACGCCGGTGGAGGCCGTCGCCCTCCAGCGGCTGAAGGACGGTGGGCTTCACAGCGAGAGCCTCGTGGACGACGCGCTCACGATCGCCATCGCGGAGACCGGGGTGCCGCTGATCGCGCTCGACGCCGACCGCGTCGGCGGAGAGCTCGGCCTGCGCCTCGCGCGCGAGGGGGAGGAGCTCGCGGGAGTGCGGCCGCTGTCGGCGCGCCAGCTCGTCGTGGCGGATGGCGAGCGCCCGGTCGCGCTCGTGCTCGGCGACGTGGGCCACGATGCCGGTGTGACGCCTGACACCCAGCGGATGGTGCTCTGCGCACTGGGCGTGAAGGGCGTGCCCCGTATCTCGCTCGAGGAAGCGCTGTGGTGCGCGGCCGAAACGCTTTACACTTGAGCCCTCGTGCCTGACGTTCTCGACAGGCCCGTCCATGGGGACAGACTTAAGTCTGTCCCCATGCCAGGCGTCGCCGACGAGCGCGCCGCGCGACGGACGCTGCTCGACCAGGTCGCCCGGCTCGAGAGCGAGCTGGGGCAGGTGTTCTGCGCCACCTGGCCTAGGAAGGACATGCCGCGGCCGGTCGTACCCGGGCGCGGCGGCGGTCCGCGCATCCTGTCCCTCGGCGAGCTCGAGGAGCTCCGCGACGAACTGGCGACGCGCGTCTCCGACGTTCGCCGTGCACTCTCCGACCGGACCTGGGTCGAGGACCAGAACCGGCGCCTGATCGAGGAGATGCTGCTCGAGCCCGAGCGCCACAAGTGGCGGCGCGTCTCGGCCGAGGACATCGGCGAGCGAGGCTGCCGCCACTGGCACGTGCGCCCCCGCTGGAGCTTCATCGGCATGCTCATGGGCTGGTGGCGCGTCGTCATCAGCTCGGGTTGCCCGTTAGCCACCTGAATGGGAAGACGCAGCCGCAAGCGCGGTGAGTCGACGCGCGCGGAGCGCGATGCTGCCCGCCGCGAGCGCGCCGCGAGCCCGGAGCCGCGGCCCCGTCCGAGGCCCGGGCGGCCGACCGCGGGCGAGCGTCCCCGTGCCCCCTGGGGCGCGTTCCCGCTGTCCGAGCTCGTGATCCTGCTCGGGATCGTGCTGATCCTCTGGGGCGCGGCACGTGGCTCCGGTGGCGAGGAGATGCTGGCCGCGGGGCTTGTGATCGCGTCGCTCGGCGGCGGGGAGCTCGCGCTCCGCGAGCACCTTGCGGGCTACCGCTCGCACTCCTCGCTGCTCGCCGGGGGCGCCGCGTTCGTAACGGTGACCGTCGTCGCGCTCGGTCTTGGGCCGGTGAAGGTCTGGGTGCTCTTGGCGCTCGGCGCCGCCGTCTTCGCCGCTACGTTCTACGCGATGCGCGAGGTCTTCAAGCGCCGCTCCGGGGGGCTCGGCTTCCGATGAACGAGCGCCGGATGCGGATCGCCGGCATCCATCACATCACGCTGCTGGTGGCCGATGTGGAGCGGTCGATGGCCTTCTACCGGAACATCCTCGGGATGCGGCTGGTGAAGGAGACCGTGAACGACGACGACCGCAGCGCGCGCCACCTCATCTTCGGGGACGCGGACGGGCGGCCCGGCACGCTGATCACGTGCCTCGAGTATCCGGACCTCGACGAGGGCATCGTGGGCCGAGGCTCGACGCACCACTTCGCCCTCGCCGTGGAGAGTGAGGAGGAGCTCGCCGCCTGGAAGGACTACCTGGCGTCGCGAGGGATACCCACGACCGACGTGATGGAGCGCTCCGACTTCAGGTCGATCTACCTGCGCGATCCCGACGGGCACATCGTCGAGATAGCAGCGAGCTAGGCAGCCCCACGACGGGCGGGAGGGCGGCCGGCCTCTCCCCGGCCGCCCTCGCCCTTTGCTCCGGTCAGGCGGCCGTCAGCGCGCGCTCGCGAGTCGCAAGCGTGGCCCGCGCGGGAGCCGGGGGCACGCGCATCGCGTCAGCGGTATGCGCGTCGGCCGTAGTAGCACCTGCCGGAGAGTTCTTCGCGGTGAGCACGGCGGCCAGCGCGAGGCGCTGGCGCTCGGTGAGCGTCCCGATCTGCTTGTTCTCCGGAACGCCGAGCGAGACCAGCAGTCGCCTGCACCTGGCCCGACCCCAGCGCTTCTGGCTCATGAGCAGGTCGCTGATCGACATGCTGTGAGCCTGCCAGGGACCGGCGAGGACGACCTCAGCCGCCGAGAGCTCGCCCGCTGCGATTCGACGCTTCATCCGAGCTCGGGCGAGGCGCACGCGGTTCGCGTACTCCAGCGCCTGCAAATGCTGCTCTGGCCCAGCGTCGATCGTCGCCGACTTGCCCATGAAACCTCCCCGCACTACGTGCGATCTCGAATCTCCAACTTGCAGATACCCCGGGGCCTCGGAGTGACCTGGCGAAGGACGTGAGCGGGTGGGCCATATCACGCGCCTTGCAGGTTGCTCTAAGACCGGCGCCCATCAAATCCGCTCCCGCGCCGAGCGTCAACATGACATCGGGGCTGCCGCTCGCTAAGAGCGGCCTTTTCGTGGGTATCGTCACAGGGCATGCGCTCGACCAAGATCGTCGCGACCATCGGCCCCGCCTCGAAGGATCCCGAGGTTCTCGAACAGATGGTCGCGGCGGGGATGGACGTCGCGCGACTCAACTTCGCGCACGGCACATCCGAGCAGCACGCCGAGATCGCCGCCGCGATCCGGACGGGTGCCGAGCGCGCCGGGCGCGACGTGGCGATCCTCGGTGACCTGCCCGGGCCGAAGCTCCGGATCGGCCCGGTCGCGAACGGGGTGGCCGAGCTCGCCCGCGACTCGCTGGTGGTCCTCACCGCGGACCAGATCGAGGGCACGGCCGATCGCCTGCCGGTCGCGTGGGACGGATTCGCCGAGCTCGTGGACAAGGGCGACGTGTGCTATCTCGCCGACGGCGCCGTGCGACTGCGGGTCGACTCGGTGAACGGCGGGGACGTCGTCACGAGGGTCGAGGTGGGCGGCAGCGTCGCCTCCCGCCAGGGCCTGAACCTGCCGAACGTGACCGTCTCATTGCCGGCGGTGAGCGATGAGGACATCAGCCTGATCGACTCCGGGCTCGAGATGGGCGTGGACTTCTTCGCGCTCTCGTTCGTGCGCAGGCGCGAGGACCTGGACCCGGTGCGCGAGCACCTCGCAGCGCACGGGGTGGACGTGCCGCTGATCGCGAAGATCGAGAAGCCGCAGGCCGCGGCGAACGGCGAGGAGATCATCGACGCGTCGGACGGGATCATGATCGCCCGCGGCGACCTCGGGATCGAGCTGCCGATCGAAGAGGTGCCGCTCGTGCAGAAGCGGCTGCTCGCGCTCGCCGGCCGCAGTGCCACCCCGACCATCACCGCCACCCAGATGCTCGAGTCGATGGTCCATTCGACCCGGCCCACGCGCGCCGAGGTGGCCGATGTGGCGAACGCGATCTTCGACGGCACCGACGCGGTGATGCTGTCGCAGGAGACCGCAGTCGGGAAGCACCCGGTGCTCGCGGTGCAGATGATGGCCTCGATCGCGCAGACGATCGAGCGCGAGCTGCCCTACGGGCGCTGGCTGGCGGAGCGGGGCCCGCAGGCCAACAACCAGTACCACGCGATCGCGTTCGGGGCGGTGGGCGCCGTCTACCAGCTCGGCCTCAAGTGCATCGTCTCTCCCACCAACACCGGCCACACCGCCGCGCTGATCTCCGCCTACCGGCCGAAGGCGCCGGTCCTGGCCCTCTCGCCGCGCCAGGAGGTGGTGCGCCGCTGCCGCCTCCTCTGGGGCGTGCACCCGCGGCTGAACGAGGAGCCCATGGACACGCTCGGCCTGATCGAGGCGTGCGCCGAGGTGGCGGAGCGCGAGGGGTTCGCGCAGAAGGGCGACAAGATCGGGATCACGGCCGGGCTGCCCGCCGGCAGCGCCGGCGGCACCAACCTGTTCAAGGTTCACACGCTCGAATAGGGTCTGACCCCGAAGGGGTCAGACCCCGTAGTTGTCGTTGGCCCCGCGGCGGCGTTCGCGAAAGGCCCTGGCCTTCTCGATGTTGCCGCAGGCCTCCATCGAGCACCAGCGCCCCGAGCGGTTCTTCGACTTGTCGTAGAAGGCCCACTCGCACTCGTCACGCGGGCACGCCTTCAGCCGCTCCCAGCGGCCGTGCTCGACCGCGGCTGCCACGATCGCCATCAGCCGCGCGATGGCGCCGTCGATGCCCGACGCGTCGGTCACGAGCTCGGGATCGCGCCCGGGGGAGAAGCGCACGCGTACCGCGGCGCGGCCGACTGCGCGATCGAGGCGCTCGACCGCCTCCTTGTCGAGGGGCTGCCCATTGTTCTGGAGGAGGACGGCCCGCAGTCCTTCGCGCACGTCGATCGCGCGCGTGAAATCGGCGCGGCTCACGGGGTCGTCCGCGTCCATCAACCCGCGCTCGGCGAACCAGTGGCGCAGCGCGTCCGGATTCGCCAGCTCGTCCTCGCCGGTCTCCAGGTCCACGCTGTTGACGAAGCGCTGTACCAGGTAGAGCGGCTGCGGCGCTGTCTTCGCGGGCGTCGATTCTCCCAGGGTCATAACTAGCTAAAGAGTTTAGCTGGTAATATGATTCCGGTATAACGAAATAGATGGTTATCTCACAGGACGACGCCGGCGAACGTTGTCGGCAGGAGGTGGAATATGAACGCGGCAATCAGTTGGGCAGTTGCAATGGCGCAGCAGACGCGGAGGCCCAGGAGGCGCTGAGTAGCCTGGGTCGGATGACCCAGGGCAGCTACCGCGACGGTGTCCGGGCGATGCTGCCGCTGCTGCCGGCGATCGTGGCGTTCGGGGCCTCGTTCGGGGTGCTGGCGCGCGCGGCGGACGTGGACGCCCTCGCCGCGGTGGTCATGTCGGCAACGACGTTCGCGGGCTCAGCGCAGTTCGCCGTCGTGTCGGTGCTCGGCGCCGGTGGCACCGCGGCCGCGGCGATCGGCGCGGCGGTGCTGCTGAACGGGCGCTACGCGCCGATGTCGGTGGCGGCCTCGGGAGCCTTTCGCGGCGGCCCGCTGCGCCGCCTGCTGGAGGCGCAGCTGCTCGTGGACGAGAGCTGGGCGCTTTCGAGCCGGTCGGCATCGCCCGCGGGCCGCCCCCAGGAGGCTCGCTCGTGAGCGCCGTCTGGCTGTGCGTGCTCGTTGTGGGGGTTGCGACCGTCGCCCTCAAGGCGAGCGGGCCGCTGCTCGCCGCCGGGCGCGAGCTGCCGGCGGGCCCGGCTCGCGTGGTCGACCTGCTCGCTCCCGCGCTGCTCGCGGCGCTCGTCGCCACGCAGGCCTTCGCCACCGACGAGGAGCTCGTGCTCGACGAGCGCGCCGCCGGCCTGCTCGCGGCCGGCGTGGCGATCGTGCTGAGAGCGCCGCTGCTCGTGGTCGTGCTGGTGGCCGCTGCAACCGCGGCCGGCCTGAGGGCCGTGTCGTGAGCGCCCGCGGGTGGGCGCTGTTCGCGACGGTGTCGGTGATCTGGGGCATGCCGTACCTCTTCATCAAGATCGCCGTCGACGAGATCTCGCCGAGCCTCGTTGCCTGGTCGCGCCTCACGCTGGCCGCGGTGGTGCTGCTGCCGATCGCGTGGAAGCTCGGAGCGCTGCGCGGGCTGCGCGCCCGCTGGCGCACTCTGGCCGCGTTCGCCGCCGTCGAGATGGCCGTGCCGTGGCCGCTCCTCGGCTTCGGCGAGATCCACATCAGCTCGTCCTTCGCCGCGATCCTGGTGGCAACCGTTCCGCTGTTCGTGGCGCTTCTCGCCATGCGCTTCGACCACTCCGAGCGCCCGACGGTCACCCGCCTCGTGGGCATGCTGATCGGCCTCGCCGGGGTCGTCGCGCTCGTGGGTATCGACGTGGGCGGCGAGCGCGACGAGCTTCTGGGCGCGCTCGCGATCCTGTTCGTGGCGTTCCTCTACGCCGTCGGCCCGATGATCGTCAAGACGCGCCTCTCGGACGTCGACCCGCTCGGGCCGGTGGCGGCGTCGCTCGGCATCGCGGCCCTGATGGTCACGCCGTTCGCGGCGGCGAGCCTGCCCGACTCGACGCCGTCCGCCGACACGTTCGCCTCGATCGCCGTGCTCGGGCTCCTCTGCTCGGCGCTCGCCTTCCTGCTCTTCTTCCGCCTGATCGCGGAGATCGGCCCGGGTCGCGCAACCGTGATCACCTACATCAATCCGGTCGTGGCACTCGCGCTCGGCGTGGCGGTCCTGGACGAGAGCGTGACCACCGGCGTCATCGTGGGCCTGCTCCTGATCCTCGCCGGCTCGTGGCTGTCCACCGACGGCCGCCTGCCGCCGGGGCTGGCCGGCTTGGCGCAGCGTCTTGGCGGCCGCGGCTCTAGACCGGCGGCTGAGCCTGTTCGGCCTCGCCCTTGACCCTCCCGAAGATGTCAAGGGCGCGGTCGAGGTGCTCGCGCTCGTGCGTGGCCATCACGCTCGTGCGGAGCAGCGCGCCGCCGCGCTGGACGGCCGGGTAGATCGCGACGTTCACGTAGACGCCGGCGTCGTAGAGCGCCTTCCAGAGGAAGACGGCCTTCCAGTCGTCGCCCACAAGGACGGGCACGATCGGCGTGATCACGTCTGAGCCATCGGGCATCGGGATGGGGTCCATCACCTGATAGCCGCGCTCCGCCAGCCCGTCGTGGAGGTAGCGGGCGTTGTCCAGCACCTTCGCCATCAGTTGCGGCCCCTCGTCGGAGCGGATGATCTTCAGGGCGCCGATGGCGGCGCCGATGGCGGCGGGCACCGCGGCGGCCGTGAACATGAACGAGCGCGACTGAACGCGCAGGAAGTCGATCACGTCGGCCGGGCCCGCGATGAAGCCGCCGCAGGACGCGAGCGACTTCGAGAACGTGCCCATGCGCACGTCGACCTGGTCCTCGACGTCGAAGGCCTCAGACGCCCCCGCGCCGCGGGCGCCGAGCACGCCGACGCCGTGTGCCTCGTCCACCATCAGTCGCGCACCGTGCTCGCGGCAGAGCGCGACGATGTCGGGCAGCGGCGACAGGTCGCCCTCCATGGAGAAGACGCCGTCGACGACCACGAGGACGCCGCCGCCGTCGCCCTCCGCGCGCTGCAGCATCGTCTCGAGCTTGTCGAGGCGGTTGTGCCGGAACGGGCGGATGCGCGCCCGCGACATCGTCACGGCGTCCAGGATCGAGGCGTGGTCGCCGGAGTCGCAGATGACCGTGTCCCCGGGGCCCAGCAGCGTCCCGATGGCGCCGGTGTTCGCGAGGTAGCCGGTCGTGAAGACGAGCGCGTCCTCGGTGCCCATGAAGTCGGCGAGCTCGTGCTCGAGCTCGAGGTGCAGCGAGAGCGTCCCGTTGAGGAAGCGCGAGCCGGTGAGTCCGGTGCCGAAGCGCTCCAGCGCGTCGCGGGCGGCGTCCTTTACGCGCTCGTCGCCCGTGAGGCCGAGGTAGTTGTTCGACCCGAGCATGATCCGCTCGTGGCCCTCCATCTCGACGACCGGCCCGGCGGGGCCCTCGAGCACCCGGAAGTAGGGCATCAGGTCGTGGTCGCGAGCGGCCTGGAGCTGCTCCACCCGCTCGTGGTGGCGTGCCTTGTCGAAAAGATCGATTGCCGTTGGCATATACAGTCCCGCGCCGTGTCAGTCGAGGTGGAGCCCGTCACCTCGCGCAGCGCGCTGCGCGAGTTCATCGAGCTTCCGTACCGCCTGCACTCTAACGCCGAGCAGTGGATTCCCCCGCTGCGGATCGAGCGCCGGCTGTTCCTCAACCCGCGCTTCAACGCGTTCTTCAAGCACGGCGAGGCGCAGCTGTTCATCGCGCGCCGCGACGGGCGGGTGGCGGGCCGGATCAGCGCTCAGATCGACACCGCCTTCAACGACTTCCAGGGGAACGCGTGGGGGATGTTCGGCTTCCTCGAGCTCGAGGACGACGTCGAGGTCCTCCGGGCGCTGCTCGGCGCCGCCGAGGCATGGCTGCGCGAGCGCGGCCGCGACCGGATGGTCGGCCCGATGGACTTCACGATGAACGACGAGAGCGGCGTGCTCATCGAGGGCTTCGAGCTCGAGCCCCTGATCCGCCAGGCCTGGCACCCGCCCCACTACCAGCGGCTCTGCGAGGAGGCCGGCCTCCAGAAGGCGGTCGACACGTTCATGTGGTCGCTCCACATCACCGGCCGCGACAAGGTGATGCCGATCATCTGGGACCTCGCCGAGAAGCTCGAGCCGAAGCACGGGATCACGATCCGCAAGATGACGCGGCGACACCTGAGGCGCGACCTCGACGCCTTTGCCGAGATCTACAACGAGGCCTGGGCCCGCAACTTCGGCTTCGTGCCCTACTCGAAGGAGGATCTGGACGCGTACGCGCAGGAGCTCCAGCTGGTCTTCGATCGGGACTGGTTCATGATCGCCGCGGATCGCGCCGGGAAGACGGTCGGGATGGCGATCACGATCCCGGACGTGAACCAGGTGCTGAAGAAGATGAACGGGCGGCTCCTGCCGCTCGGCTGGTGGCAGTACCTGAACAAGCGCCGCACGATCGACCGCTGCCGCGTGGGGTTCCTGGGCGTGAGGCCGGCCTACCAGCACACCGGGGTGGCGGCGGGGCTGTACGCCGAGCACTTCCACATGGCCCAGGTGACGACCGTGAAGGGCGGGGAGATGGGCTGGATCCTCGAGACCAACAAGGCCATGAACCGCGCCATGGAGGCGATGGGCGGCGAGATAGTGAAGAAGTACCGCGTGTACGAGAGGACCCTCTGATACGTTGGCCGCCGTGTCCGAGAACCTGCCTGTCCTGGCCGAGCCGCGGCCCATTGAGCGGCGCCCGCCCGTGTCGCTGCCGGCGGCGGTGGCGGCGGCGACGGGAGGGTTTCTGCTCGGGATCGCCGCATTCCTGATGGTTCGCGTGATGCGGCGCCCGAAGCCCGTGGCCCTGCGGCTCGGACGGCGGAAGAAGTCAGACATCGCCGCCTCGCGCTCGTTCCTCGTCGACATCCACCTCCTGAAGGACCGATAGCCGCCACCCTCGAGCAGGACGTCGTACCGCTTCACCCATACCGGCTCCCGGGACCGGGACGGGACGGGGTGATGGTGGTTCGGGACGGAGCACTTACCCGGGTGCTCTGGGTTGGGGAGGAGGACGTCCTCGTTCGGGCGTGGGCGATTCCGGGCGCGGTGAGGATCAGGGCGGAAGCCGCCGGCGAGGCCGCTGCCGCCGCCGCGGTCGAGCGCATGCGCTTCGCGCTCGGAACCGATCACGACCTCTCGGAGTTCCATCGCCGCTTTCGCTGGGACCCTCTGATCGGCCCGGTGATCCGCCGGCGGCCCTGGGTGCGCCCGCGGCGGCGCCCCGAGCCCTTCGAGGCGCTGGCGTGGGCCGTGTGCGAGCAGCTGATCGAGTCGGGACGAGCGGCCGCGATCCAGCGGCGCATCGTGCGCCGGCACGGCCGCCCGAGCGCCTGCGGGACGCTCCGGGCTCCGCCCTCGGCCGCTCGGCTCGCCGGCCGCTCTCCGGCGGAGCTCGACGCGTGCGGGCTCGCGCCGAAGCGCTCGATCGCACTCGTGCGCGCGGCACGCGAGGTGGCGTCGGGTCGCGCCGACCTGACCGAGCACGAGCCCGCCTGGCGGCGGCTCCGCACGATCCCGAACATCGGCAGCTGGACGCTCGAGATGCTCGCGGTGGCAGGCCAGGGGCGCGACGACCAGCTGCCGGCGCTCGACGTGGCCTACCTGAAGTTCGTCGGCCTCGCCGCCCGGCTCGGCCGGCGCGCGACCGAGGACGAGGTACGCGAGTTCTTCGCGCCGTACGGTGAGTACGCTGGACTGGCAGGCTGCTATGCCCTACAGCGGAGGTTTGCGCCGTGACCGAGAAACTGGAGAAGACTGAGCAGGAGTGGCGCGAGGAGCTCGCGCCGGACCGCTTCCACATCCTGCGCGAGAAGGGAACCGAGCCGCCGTTCACCGGCGCGTACACGTACTCGCACACCGACGGCATCTACCGCTGCGGCGCATGCGGCAACGAGCTGTTCAGCTCGGACGCCAAGTTCGACTCCGGCACGGGCTGGCCGAGCTTCACCGAGCCCGCCGTGGCCGACGCCGTCGAGCTCCACGAGGACCGCAGCCTCGGCATGGTCCGGACCGAGGTGACCTGCGCCCGCTGCGGAGGCCACCTCGGCCACGTGTTCCCGGACGGGCCCGGCCCGACCGGCCAGCGCTACTGCATCAACTCCCTGTCACTGGACCTGGACGAGTCCGGCTAGCGCGGTCAGGCGGGCACGCCAGAACGCCTTCATCTCCTCGGCGTGCTGCTTGTCGCGCAGCCGCCGGTGCTCCACGGCGACGGTGCTGCGCCCGTCGTCCTTCGAGAGGAAGGTCACGTGCACACGCGTCTCGCCGTCGGCCCAGTCGAAGCGCGCCGACTTCGGCTTTGTCGCCGTGCGCTCGCTGAGCTCGCCGTCCGGTAGCCATCCGGCGCGCAGGGCCGGGTCGACGAACGCGTCGAACACCTCGTCCACCGGCGCCCTGACGGTCTTCTGGGCGCTGATCGCGAAGCCGTCCGAGCGCTCCCCGACCTCGCGGAGGCCACGGGCGCGCTCGTAGCTCACCGCGATCGCCTGGGAGTTCCAGCCCAGCAACTCGCCGTCCAGCTCGGACGCCACCCGGCGAGCGAGCTCCGTATGGCCGAGCTCGGTTGCTCCCCACTCGTCGAGGAGGTCGAACCACTCTTCCCAGCCGCGGCCCGTCCGCGCGCGGATGGACTCGTCTGACGTGATGAGCGGCGGCTGCTTCGCACCTGGCTCCGGCTCGGCCGCCGCGAGCAGGACGGCTCGCGCGCTGGTGTAGCTCTCGCCCGTCTTCTCCATCCGCGTCCTGACGAGGCGCTTGAAGGATCTCTGCCTGGTCATCTCGTTCCTTTCCACGGGCGGCGGCTCCGCGACTCACGCTCGCGACGCCCCGCCGGAAAGGGCCACTGACCGGCATCCCGAGGGCTCGAGGCCCCCTTTGCCTCCGCTGAGCCGGCGGCGTGAGCGCCGGAATCGGAGGTTGGGCGCGGGACTGCGCCTTGCATATGGACTTTGAAGGATAAGACCCGGACGCGGTCAGAAACTCATCGCGGGGCCAGCAGGCCGTACACGACCAGGTCGAGATAGCGGCCGTCCACGCGCTCGGCCTCGCGCCGGATGCCCTCCTGCTGGAAGCCGAGCCGTTCGGGGATCGCGCGGCTGCGGCGGTTGTCCTCCGCGGCCTGGATCTCCACCCGATGGAGCTCGAGCTCGCCGAACGCGTGGTCCACGAGCGCGCGCACCGCCCGCGTCATGTGGCCGTGCCCCTGCTGCTCCTCGGCCAGCCAGTAGCCGAGGCCGGTGGCTCGCGCCACCCAGTCGATGCCGGCGAAGCCGGCTGCTCCGATCATCGCCTCGTCGAGCACGAGCGCCAGCTCGAAGCCTTCCCGCTCCGCCAGCCGCCGCCGCGCGCCCTGGATGAACGCTGCGGTTCCCTCGAGCGTCTGGCCGGCCGCCCAGGGCATCCACTCCGCCAGGTAGGCCCGGTTCCGGTCGACCAGCGCATACAGCTCCTCGGCGTCGGAGTCCTCGAGGAGGCGCAGGTGGCAGTTGTCCGCGACCTCGAGGCGCATCACTCGCTATCGGAAGCGCCTGACCGGTGCCGGGACCCCTGACTCCTGCACGCGCAGCATGTTAAGGGTCAGACCCTTAACAAAGTTAAGGGTCTGACCCCTTGAAGCTCTCGCCGCGGCGCACGCGTTCGAGGCCGATCCAGAGCACGTTCATCCCGGTGGCCACGATCTCCTCGCGCGGCACCTCGGGGTGGTCGCTCCACCAGATCGCGAGCCCGGCCAGCCCGCTGCGCATGATCTCGGCGGCCATCTCGGCGGCGAGGCGGTCGCTCGACTCCGTCTCGCGCCCGACGATCGCGCCCAGGGCCGTCGCGGCCTGCGCCTGGACCTGGCGGTGGATCGCCTCGATCTCGGGGCTGCCGGTCGTCTCGAAGAAGAACATGCGCGGGGCGTACGGGTGCTCCTGCACGTAGGCCGCCCAGGCGTCGATCGCCCGGGGGATCCGCACCTCGGCCGGCTCGTCGCCCGCGAGCTGGTCGCGCCACAGGGCGAGGAGCTCGTCGCGTGTCCGCTCGAGCAGGCGCCTGTGAAGCTCGAGCTTCGACGCGAAGTGGTCGTAGAGCACCGGGGCCGTCACGCCCGAGCGCCGGCAGATCTCGTCGATCGACGCGCCGTGGTAGCCGCGCTCGGCGAAGACCTCCGCGGCGGCCCGCTCGATCACCTCCCGGCGCGCCTCCGCGCTCATGCGCGTGCGCTTCTGTGACGATTCTCTCATTGACAACCTAACGATCCCTAGGCAAGACTAGACGGAGTGATCGAGGACCCGGTTCTCAGGCAGCGGCTCGGCTTCAGCCGGACCACCGACCCGGACGGGACGGAGGTTCTGCACGTCGAGATCCTGCTCGACCCGGGCGGCGGCGTCACGCCGCACGTCCATCCGGGCATGGAGGAGCGGTTCGAGGTCCTGGCCGGAACCCCGAGCTTCCTCGCCGGGCGCCGCTGGCGAACCGCCGCGGCCGGCGAGACGGTCGTGGTCCCGCCCGGGACCCGGCACGCGTACCGAAACCGCGGCGGCGAGACGGCGCACATCGTCTGCCACGCGCGGCCGCCGTCGTCACTTCAGCCGTTCCTCGAGGAGGCGGCGGCGCTGAGCCGCGCGGGCAGGATCGCCACGCGCTGGGCGCTCCCGACGAGCTTTGGGGCGCTGCGAGAGGGGCTGGCGATGGCCGAGCGGCACCGCGAGATGGCGGTTCTGCTCTTCCCTCCGATGCCGCCCCGCTTCGTGCAGCGACTGCTGCTCCCGCGCCATAATCATCCATAACCCCTAAAGCCAGGAGGAATTAATGGCTCTTCAGATCGGCGACACCGCCCCGGACTTCGAGGCCGAGACGACAGAGGGCGAGATCAGCTTCCACGACTGGATCGGCGACTCGTGGGCCGTGCTGTTCTCGCATCCGAGGGACTTCACCCCGGTCTGCACGACGGAGCTCGGCTACATGGCCAGCATCAAGCCGGAGTTCGACCGCCGCGGCGTGAAGATCATCGGGCTCTCGATCGACCCGCTCGACAACCACGAGAAGTGGGCGAAGGACATCGAGGAGACGCAGGGCCACGCGCCGAACTACCCGCTGATCGGCGACCCCGAGTTCAAGGTCGCGAAGGCCTACGGGATGCTCGCGGCCAATGTCGAGGGCGACCCGACGGCGCGCACACCGGCCGACAACCAGACCGTGCGCAACGTGTTCGTGGTCGGGCCGGACAAGAAGATCAAGCTGATCCTCGTCTATCCGATGACGACCGGCCGCAACTTCGACGAGGTGCTGCGCGTGATCGACTCGCTGCAGCTGACGGCGAACCACAAGGTCGCTACGCCGGCGCAGTGGCAGCAGGGCGACGACGTGATCATCGCCGGCTCCGTGAACGACGAGCAGGCCAAGGAGATCTTCGGCGAGTGGGACTCGCCGAAGCCCTACATCCGGATCGTGCCGCAGCCGAACGGCGACCGATCAGAGGCCGGCTCCAGGCAGTAGCTCGTTGTTGTAGGACCTCGCCGGGTCGGGCGGGTTCTCGAGCAGCTGGTTGTCCTTCATCCAGGCCGAGAACTCGTCCCACTGGGCGGGGTCCTGCCACCCGAACGGCTTGCCCTCGGACGGGAAGAAGAGCGGCAGCGTGACCTTCACGGAGGCGCGCTGCAGCCGCGGGTCGAGGTCAGGGTTCGCGTCGAGGAGGCCGTCGATGCCCTTCTCGGGGTCCTGGCGCAGCTCGCGCGTCCCGCGCGAGATGGCGCCGATGAAGGCGCGGATCTTGGCGCCGTCGCGCTCCAGCGCGTCCTCGTTCGCGACGATCACAAGCTCGTTGTAGGTCGGCACGCCGGCCTCGTCGATTCGGATGATCCGAGGCCGCTTGCCGCGCAGCTTCAGCTCCTGGCCCTCGTAGTTCCAGAATGCGCCGAGCGCGGCGTCGATCTTGCCGGTGAGCAGGGCTTGGCTGAAGCCGAAGCCGACGTTCCGGACCTCGACGGACCCTGGAGCGACGCCCGCCTCGGACAGGATCGCGCGGAGGTAGGCGTCCTGGTAGTCGATCCCGGCCGTTCCCACCGTCTTGCCCTTCAGGTCCGCCGGCTCCGAGACCTTCGCCTTGGGCAGCGAGATGATCGAGGTGAGCGGCTTCTGGACGAGCGCCGCCACGCTCACCACGGCGAGCCCCTGGTCGCGCGCCCGCAGCACCTCGGGCTCGTACGAGATCGCGAGGTCCACCCGCCCTGCCGCCACCTGCTTGATCGGCGCTGCCGGATCCGGCGGCTGGCGGATCTCCACGTCGAGGCCGGCCTCCTCGAAGTCGCCGTTTGCCTGCGCGGCGTAGATGCCCGCGTGGTCGGCGTTCGGGAAGTAGTCGAGCATCAGCTCGACCCGCTTCGACCCGGTCGGCTCGAGCACGTCGTGCTTCTCGCCGCAGCCGGCGAGCGCGAGCGCGGCGGCGCACGCGAGCGCGACCAGGAGCTTCAGGCGGGCTGTTCTTTTCGATTCCACGGGCAAGCGAAGCGTTCGGCCACGGCGACGAGTGCGAACAGCGCGACCGCCATGAGCGTCAGGAGGACGATCCCGGCGTAGACGCGCGGCGTCTGGAGCTGAGTGTTGCCAAGCAGCACCAGCCGGCCGAGGCCCTCATCCGCCCCTGCCCACTCGCCGAACACGGCACCGATGACGGACACAGTAGCTGCCACCTTCAGGCCGCTGAACAGGAACGGCAGCGCGGCCGGGAGCTCGACGGATCGAAGCGTCCGGAGCCGCGACGCGCCCATGCTCCGCATCAGCTTCAGCAGGTCGGGCTCCACGGAGCGCAGGCCGTCGAGCAGGTTGACGGTGATGGGGAAGAAGCAGATCAGCGCGACGATGGCGAGCTTCGGCCCGATGCCGTAGTCGAACGCGAGCACGAAGATCGGCGCGAGCACGACCACCGGGATGGCCTGCGACGCGACCAGCAGCGGGTAGGCGGCGTCTCGCAGCGGGCGGAAGAGGTGCATGGAGACCGCGAACGCCACGCCCGCGACGGTGGCGATCGCGAGCCCGAGCACGACCTCGACGAGCGTCACGAGCGCGTTGTCCATGAGCAGCGACCAGTCGTCCCGCAGCGCGTCGAAGGTCTCGACGGGCGAGGCGAGCGTGAGGTCGTCCACCGAGTCGAGCGACGCAAGTCCCTGCCAGGCCAGCACGAACAGGGCCAGCAGCGTGGCGGCGAGCAGGTGCCTCACAGCCCCAGCGCCTCCAGCGCTCGCCGCTTGAGGGCTCCGAAGTCCGCCGCGGTCACGTCGCGCGGGCGCGGCAGGTCCACGTCGATCTCAGCGACGACGTGGCCGGGCCGCGGCGAGAGCACCGCCACACGGTCCGCCAGGAAGAGGGCCTCCTCGACGTCGTGCGTCACGAGCAGAACCGTCCGCGGCTCCTGGGCGAGCGCGTCGGCCAGCCAGCGCTGCATCGAAGCGCGGGTGATCGAGTCGAGCGCGCCGAAGGGCTCGTCCAGCAGCAGCACCGGGCGGCCGGGGAGGAGCGTGCGAAGGAACGCGACCCGCTGGCGCATGCCCCCCGAGAGCTCGGCCGGGCGCGCGCGCTCGAACTCCGCGAGCCCGAAGCGCTCGAAGAACGGCTCCGCGCGCCGGCGCGCCTCGGCGCGCGGAACGCCCTGCGACTCGAGCGCCAGCGCCGCGTTGGCGAGGGCGTCCCGCCACGGCAGCAGGAGATCCCGCTGCGGCATGTACGCGCAAACCGCGCGCCGGTCGGCGGCCGTGGTCGCGGCGCCGACGGAGACGGTCCCCTCGTCCGGCTCCTGAAGGCCGGCCATCAGCTCGAGCAGCGTCGACTTGCCGCAGCCGGACGGGCCGACCACGGCGAGCACCTCGCCGCGGAGCACGGTCAGCTCCACGCCCTCGAGAGCGGTGACCCGTCGGTATCGGCGTGTTACGCCTGTGGCCCGGAGGGCGTCCGTCACGCCACGGCGTGCAGATCCGCCACCGCGTTCACGAACGCTTCCAGCTGCTTCGTGGTCCAGCACTCGAATACACCGTCGCAGAAGGGCTCATAGGCCGACATCACCGAGTCACCGTAGTTCCAGTAGAGACGCGGCTCGGGGTTGATCCAGAAGGTCCGCCCGGCGCGCTCGGCGACGTGCCCGAACACCTGGGCGTGCGGCTCGCGGCCGTTCGTGCGGGCGTCGCCGAGGACGATCACCGTGGAGCGCGGGTCGAGGTCGTCAACCACCTTGTCGAGGAACTCGACCCAGACGCGCCCGTAGTCCGTGTAGCCGGACACGTCGGCGACGCCCGCGTCGGTCGCGATCCGGCGTGAGACGGCCGCGAACGAGCGCTCCTGCCTGAACACGTCGGTGACCTCCGAGATCCGCTCCACGAACACGAACGAGCGGAGCTTCCGGAACTGGTCGTGCAATGCGTGCAGCACCGAGAGGAAGAAGACGCTGGCGCTCGTGACGCTCGTGGAGACGTCGCACAGCACGTACAGCTCGGGGCGCCGCGGGCGCCGCGGGCGGTACTTCAGGTCGAGCGGCACGCCGCCCGTCTGCAGTGACGCGCGCATCGTCCGGCGCACGTCCACCTGCCAGGAGCGGCGGCGGCCGCGGTGCTCGCGCCCGTGCGAGGCGAGCCGCTTCTTCAGCTGCGCCACCGTCCGGTGCACCTGCGACAGGTCCTGTGCCGGGTTCGAGGGCAGGGCGCGGTCGAGCTCCCTGAGCGGCTTCGCGGGCGGCAGCGCGCGCGTCCGCTCGATCATCTGGCGCTCGAGCTCACGCCGGACGTGGCGCTCGAACTCCTGGAGCCGGTCGCGCGGCACGGCATCCGGGTCGGGCAGCTCAGCGCTCTGCTTCTCGCCCTTCAGGCCGAGGGTGCGCCTGATCCGCTGGACATCCACGCCGATCACGCCCGAGCCCTCGCCCTGGCGCCCGAAGGCGGCGATCGCGAGCCGCGCGAGGTCGCGCATCTCGCCGTCGGACCCGGCCCGGATGGCATCGCGGATGCGCTCGCGGAGCGCCTCGAGGTCGAGCTGCTCGGCGCCGCTGAAGCGCTCCTCGGCCAGTCCCTGCTCGAGCGCCTCGCGCTCGACCGCCCGGAAGAAGAAGCGGTCGAACAGCACGTCCAGCACGTGCCGGTCCTCCTGCGACTTCGCGAGCGTCGTGGCCAGCGCCTCGCGGAAGTCCTCCTGCGAGGTCCAGCTCACGGCGTCGAGCGCCTGGAATGCATCGAGCAGCTCGGATGTCCCGACGGCGACGCCCTCGCCGCGCAGCTCGTCGGCGAACTCGAGCAGCCGCGGCGCCATGCCGTCCGGTCCCCGGGCGGGGACGCCGCCGTAGAGCGCGGGGTTACCCCGCCTGCCGCCCGAAGAGGCCATCGCCGAGCTTCACCCCCACGCGCTCCGCCACGAGGTCGAGGTCGGTGCGGTGCTTGATGATGATCGACATCGTGCGCTCGAGCACCGCCTGGTCCACGTCCTCGGCGCCGAGCAGGAGCAGCGCTCGCGCCCAGTCGATCGACTCCGCTATCGAGGGCGGCTTCTTCAGATCGAGCGCGCGCACCATGTGAATGACCTCGACGAGCTTGCGCGCGATCTCCTGGTCGAGCTCCGGCGCGTGGAGGTGCACGATCTCGAGCTCGCGCTCGACGGTCGGGTAGTCGAGCCAGAGGTAGAGGCAGCGGCGCTTCAGCGCCTCGGTCAGCTCACGCGAGTTGTTCGAGGTCAGGAGCACGAGCGGGTGCGTGCGCGCCTCGATCACGCCGAGCTCCGGGATCGAGATCTGGAAGTCCGAGAGCACCTCGAGCAGGAGCGCCTCGAACTCCTGGTCCGTCTTGTCGATCTCGTCGATCAGGAGCACGACGGGCTCCTCCGCGCTGATGGCGTGCAGGAGCGGCCGGGCGAGCATGAACTCCTCGCCGAAGATGTCGTCCTTGACCTCCTGCCAGCCGGTGTCGGCGGCCTCCGTCTGGATGCGCAGGAGCTGCTTGCGGTAGTTCCACTCGTACAGCGCCTTGGCCTCGTCGAGGCCCTCGTAGCACTGGAGCCGGATCATGCGCCGGCCCGTGGCCCGCGAGACGGCCTTCGCGAGCTCGGTCTTGCCCACGCCGGCCGGTCCCTCCACCAGGACCGGCTTGCCCAGCCGCCCGGCGAGAAACGAGACGAGCGAGGCGGGCTCGTCCGCGAGGTAGCCCGCCTTCGCGAGCCGCTCGCGCGCGTCATCGATGCTGGTGAACTCGCCGCTCATCCGCTCCGAAGGATACTTTCGCCTCCGTGCTCGCCGCGCTCGTCCTCGCGATGTCGGATTTCCTCAGCCCCGACGACGGGCCGGATCCCTCGGGTGAGTTCCGCGTCTCGCCGACGTTCCTGATCGTGCTGCTGGGACTCGGCTTCCTGATCGGGACGGTCGGGCACATCATCAAATCGCGGACGCTTCAGATCGCCGGCGTGCTCCTGATCTTCGCCGCGACGATCTTCCTGCCGCTCGCCTACTCGATCTCGAACTAGCCGGAACGCTCGCGCTTCAGGACGAAGTAGGCCACCCGCAGCCCGAACAGCCGCGCCCTGCCGAGCAGCAGGTCGTGATCGCCGGGATTGGGGAGGACGACGTCGTCCTTGAGCCCCCGCAGCGCCAGATACAGGCCCTTGTTCCGCACCACGTTGTAGTCGAACAGCACGGTCTGCCCACGCGTGTGGACACGGAACCAGCCGAGCTCAACGGGCCGGCCGCCGCGTTCGACGACGTTGTGGCCGAACGGCTCGCCGCCCTCGCGGTGGAAGACCTTGTGGAAGTGCTCGCCCGTCAGCTTCGGAAGCAGGCCCCGGTTCAGCCCCTCGAAGCTGTCGCCGAGGATGCGCTCCGGCTCCGGGGTCGCGCCGGTGCGCATCAGCTCCCTGAGCGTGGCGCGGTCCGCCCGCGTGAGCGTGTCCCAGGTCCAGCTCATCGCAGCGACTCGCGAAAGCCGGTGCGCCAGCTGGGGTGAACCGGCTCCCAGCCGAGCTCGCGCTTCGCCTTCTCGTTGGAGGCCCCGCGAAGCCGGAGCGCGAACGTCCCGGCCTGCTTTCCGGCGACGAGCTTCGCCAGCCAGGCGGGTGCACGGAACGGGGGCTTCGCGCCGGCCGCCTCGGCCACCACGGGCAGCCACTCGCGCATCATGGCGGGCTCGTCGTCCGTGACGTTGTAGACGCCGGGCGCGCCCCGTTCCACCGCGGCGACGGTGGCGTCCGCCGCGTCGTCCACGTGGATGAACGAGAAGATGCCGGTGCCCCTCCCGACGATCGGCATCCGCCGCCGGCGTATGTCGGCGGTCATCGTTCCGTTGCTCCCGTAGTAGGTGCCTGGCCCGTAGAAGAAGCCGTAACGGAGCACGAGGCCCTCGATGCCCTCGGTCTCGAGAACCATCCGCTCCATCTCGTTGAGCGCCACGACTCCGCTCGCGAACGGTGCCGGGGCGTCGAGCAGCAGGGGATCCTCCTCGGTCTTCACGCGCGAACCCTGGTTCCGGTAGGCGAAGGCGATGCTCTGGCTCACGAAGCGCCGCGTGCCGGCCGCCAGCGCGGCGTCGATCAGGTTCCGCGTCCCCTCGGTGCGGAGCCGGTTGGTGGCGTCGTAGAGATCCTTCTTCCGCAAGTCCATCCGCTCGGGCAGGGCGGTCAGCTGGTGCACCACGACCTCGGCGCGCACCTCCTCGACCGCGGCTCGCAGGTCGTCCGCGTCGAAGACGTCGACGATCGCGGCGCGGGCGCCGGCCTGGCGTATCCGCTCGGTGCGCTCCTCGGAGCGCGTCGTGCCGGTGACCTCGTGGCCCGCGGCGACAAGCTTCGGAACGAGCGATCGTCCGATCGCCCCGCTGGCGCCGGCGACGAAGACCCTCATCGCACCGCCGCCTCCCGCCTGAGCATCCACGCGAGCAGCACGGCTGTCAGCGTAAGCGACGCGAAGTCCGCCGGGCCGATCCAGCCGGGGTCGGACTCGCCGATGTCGATCAGGTGGTTCAGCGCGTGGAGCGTGTACTGAATGAGCGCGAGCGCCAGCACCGGGACGCGCCACGACTCGCGCCGCACCGCGACGAGGGTCGCTGCGCCGAGCGCGAGATACCAGGTCGCGACGTCGCCCATGTAGTGGTCGTTGCGCGGCCCGAACGGGCCGATCTCGTCGTAGAAGAAGCCCGGCGTCACCCAGAGGAGGAAGCCGAGCAGCAGCTGGACGGCGCCGAAGGCGATGAGAAGGGGACGCATAACCGGATCATCGCGTCCTTCTTCCGGGTATAGCCAGTCCATGGCGGGAGAGGCTCTCATCGAGCAGGTGCTTGGCGCTGCTGCGGGATCGGCGCGGATGGCGGCGGCCGCGACCGAGGACGTGGTCGGGATGCGGACGCACCCGGACGACTGGCTCGACGCCTGGGATCCCGCCTACATCCGGACCACGCTGCCGGCCCTGCGGGCGATGTCGAAGGTCTACTTCCGGGCCGAGGTCCGCGGGCTCTCGAACATCCCCGCGGAGGGCCCGATCCTGCTGGTGGGCAACCACTCGGGCGGCACCCTGATAGCGGACACGTTCGTGTTCGCGCAGGCGTTCTACGACCACTTCGGGCCGCTGCGTCGCTTCCACCAGCTCGCCCACGACCTCGTCTTCAAGCTCCCCGGCGCGCGGGCGAGCCTGTCGCGCTACGGGACCGTCCCGGCCTCGCCGGAGAACATGAAGCGGGCGCTGGAGCGCGACGCGGCTCTGCTCGTCTACCCGGGCGGCGACCACGAGACCTACAGGCCCACGTGGGAGTCGGACAGGATCGACTTCGCCGGCCGCCGCGGCTTCGCCAAGCTCGCGCTCGAGCACAACTGCCCGATCGTCCCGGTGGTGGCCATCGGCGGCCAGGAGACCGCTTTGTTCCTGGGCCAGGGGCGCGACCTCGCCCGTCGGTTACGGCTCGACCGGCTGCTGCGCGTAAAGGTGTTCCCGGCGCAGATCGCGCCGCCGTTCGGCCTCACGATCATGGACCTGCCCGTTCGCGTCCCGCTGCCGGCGAAGATCGTGGTGCGGGTGCTCCCGAAGATCGACCTGAACAAGCGGCTCGGGAAGAACGGGGACCCCGATGACGCCTACGAGATCGTCACCGGGAAGATGCAGGACGCGCTCAGCGACCTCGCCGAGGACCGCACACTGCCGATCGTGGGGTAGGGGTCCCCTACCGCCTCGCCGCCACGCTGATCCCATCACCGACCGGCAGCACGCAGGCCAGCCACTTCTCCGACTCGAGCAGCTCAGCGTTCAGGCGGCGGGCCGCCGCGAGCGAGTCGGGGCTCCATGAGGTGCCGGCGTCCGCGGGGAGCGCGACCTCGCCGCCCATCAGCATGTTGTCGACGACCATCACCGCGCGCTCCGACAGCATCGGCTCGGCGAGCTCGATGTAGCGGGCGTACTCGCCCTTGCTCGCGTCGACGAAGATGAGGTCGAACGGGCCGTCCAGCGCGGGGATCGTCTCGAGCGCGTCGCCCTCGATCAGCTCGACCCGCTCCGAGACACCGCCGCGCTCGAGGTAGGAGCGCGCCTGGGCCGCCCGCTCCGGGTCGCGCTCGAGCGTCACCACCCGTCCGCGGTTCAGCTGCTCGGCCATGTGCAGCGTCGAGTAGCCGATCGCCGTGCCCACCTCCAGGACGACGGGGTCGAGCACCCGGCACAGGATCGCGAGCAGGCGCCCGGTCTCCCAGTGAACGATCGGGATCGAGTCGCGGTCCGCATGCTCCTCCATCTCCCGCATGACGGTTGACCGCTCGGGCCGCAGGTCCCGCAGATAGCTCTCGACGACCTCGTCCAGGATGCGCATCGCGCGAGGCAGGGTACTCTGGACGCCATGCCTGGCCGCGTGGAAGCCATCCGAATCGCCCCCGAGCACGAGCAGCTGCCCGAGCCCGTTGACAGCGTCGATGTCACGGACGAGGGCCTGCCCGGCGACCGCTACTTCGGCCGCGGCGACATCACCCTGGTCGAGGCCGAGGCGCTCGAGGCATTCACGGAGGAGACCGGGATCCCGCTCTCGCACGCAGAGATCCGCCGGCAGGTCCTCACGACCGGCGTTCGCCTGAACGACCTGCTCGGCAAGCGCTTCCGCGTCGGCGAGGTGGAGGCCGTCGGCGCCGAGTGGTGCGAGCCGTGCCTCCACGTCGAGGGTCTGACCCACCAGGGCGTGCTCAAGGGAATGGTGCACCGCGCCGGCCTCCGCGCCGACATCGTGCAGGCCGGCCGCATTTCGGTTGGCGACGAGGTCGACGAGCTCAGAGACGCCGCCGCATAAGCAGGTTCCGGCCGCCAGGCGGGTCCGACCAGCCCTCGAAGCCGAGTGATTCGTAGAGCCCGACGGCGGCCGGGTTCGCCTCGTTCACGTCGAGCTCCATGCGGGCGCAGCCGCGCTCGCGGGCGCGCTCGAAGGCGGCCTCCATGAGGGCGCGGCCCACGCCCGATCCGCGCGCCGCCTCCTCCACGAAGATGTCCTCGAGCCAGCAGTCGTCCGTTTCGGTCCAGATCGAGTAGCGGTAGCGGAGCTGGCAGACGCCGGCCGGTGGATCGCCGGCGAGCAGGAAGTCCGTGTTCGGATCGACGAGAAGCCTGCGTGCGCCCCGCTCGAATACCCCGTCGTCCGGCTCGTGGCGGTCCCACCAATCGCGGAATCCGATCATCAGGCGGGCGACGTCCGCGGCGTCCTCCTCTGTCGCAATCCGGACCATGGACACAAGTCATACCCCCTGCGGGCCTCCGGCCCGCAGTTCTGATGGCAGCGCGGCCGTCCCGGCCGCGGTGACCGAATAGTCCCGCTTCGCGTGACTATTCTCACCCCCCATGGCTTTGATCGAAGTCCCGTCGGGTCTGGAAGGCGTCATCGCGTTCGACACTCAGATCGCCGAGCCCGACAAGGAGGGTGGGGCGCTCCGCTACCGCGGGGTCGACATCGAGGAGCTGGTCGGGAAGGTCCCGTACGAGAAGGTCTGGGGCCTCCTCGTCGACGGCCAGTACGAGCCCGGGCTCCCGCCCGCGGAGCCGCACCCGCTGTCGGTCCGCACCGGCGACCCGCGCGTGGACCTCCAGTCGGCCCTCGCGATGCTCGCGCCCGAGTGGGGCCTCGGCCAGCTGATCGACATAACGGACGAGCAGGCCCGCCAGGACCTCGCGCGCGTCTCGGTGATGGCGCTCTCGTTCGTGGCGCAGTCGGCGCGCGGCGTCGGGCGGCCGCCGATCCCGCAGGCCGAGGTCGACAAGGCCACCTCCATCCCCGAGCGCTTCCTGATCCGCTGGCGCGGCGAGGCGGACCCTCGTCACGTGCAGGCGATCGACGCGTACTGGATCTCGGCCGCCGAGCACGGCATGAACGCCTCGACCTTCACCGCGCGTGTGATCGCCTCGACCGGTGCCGACGTGGCCGCCGCGCTCTCGGGCGCGGTCGGCGCGCTGTCCGGCCCGCTCCACGGCGGCGCGCCCTCGCGCGTGCTCCACATGCTCGACGAGGTGGAGCAGACCGGCGACGCCGAGCGCTGGGTGAAGGACGCGCTCGACCGCGGCGACCGCCTGATGGGCTTCGGGCACCGTGTCTACCGCGCCGAGGACCCGCGGGCGCGCGTCCTGCGTCGCACCGCGCGCGAGATCGGCGCCCCCCGGCTCGAGGTCGCCGAGCGTCTCGAGCAGGCGGCGCTCGCGGAGCTGAAGGCGCGCAAGCCCGATCGCGTGCTCGCCACCAACGTGGAGTTCTGGTCGGCGGTGGTGCTCGACTTCGCCGAGGTGCCGCCGGAGCTGTTCACGCCGATGTTCGCCAGCGCGCGCGTCGGCGGCTGGGCGGCGCACATCATGGAGCAGAAGCGGGAGGGCCGGCTGATCCGGCCGACCGCCCGCTACGTCGGACCCGGGCCGCGCGCTGCGGAGTCGGTGAACGGCGCCGGGCCGTCGGCCTGATGGAATACGGCTACGCATTCTTCGAGGACTGAATCCGCGGCTACCCCAGCCCTCGACGCTTCACAGAAGCGCCTTGTCCTCGTAGCGGCAATCCTCGGTACGACAGTCGTGACCGTCGACTCGACGGTCGTGAACGTCGCTCTGCCCGCGATCGCCGACGACCTCGGCGGAGGGCTGGCGGGTCAGCAGTGGACCTCCAACGCGTACCTCGTCACGCTCAGCTCGCTGATCCTGATCGGCGGCTCGCTCGGCGACATCTTCGGGGAGCGGCGGGTCTTCATGATCGGGGTCGCCGGCTTCGGCGTGACCTCGGTCTTCTGCGCCGTCGCGCCGACGATCGAGCTGCTCGTGGTCGCCCGCGCGCTCCAGGGTGTGTTCGGCGCCGTGCTCACGCCCGCGGCGCTCGCCACGATCGTCGCGACATTCCCGCCCGACGAGCGCGGCCGTGCCGTCGGCGCCTGGACCGCGTGGGGCGGGATCGGGACGGTGCTCGGCCCGCTGATCGGCGGCCAGCTTGTGGACGCCGCATCGTGGCGCTGGATCTTCGCGCTCAACATCCCGATCGTCCTCATCACCCTCGCTCTGGTCTCCCGCGTGATGGCACCGGCCCGTCCGCGCGACCCGGACGCGCGCGTGGATGTGGTCGGCGCGGTCCTGTGCGCTGTGGGCCTCGCGGGCATCACCTACGGGCTGATCGAGCAGCCGCGCTTCGGGTGGGGCGACCCGAGGGTCGCGATTCCGCTCTTCGGCGGCGCGCTGATGTTCGCCGGCTTCATCTTCTGGGAGGCGCACGCCGCCCGCCCGATGCTCCCGCTGGCGCTCTTCAAGCGCAGGAACTTCACGATCGGGAACGTCGAAACCTTCTCCATGTACGCCGGGCTGGGGCTGCTGTTCTTCTTCCTGGTCCTCTTCCTGCAGCAGATCGCGGGCTACAGCGCGATCGAGGCCGGCTCCACGACGATCCCGGTCACAATCGTGATGTTCCTGTTCTCCACCCGCTTCGGCGCCCTGGCCGACCGCCATGGGCCGCGCTTCTTCATGGGTGTCGGGCCGCTCGTCGCGGCGGCGGGCCTCGCGCTCTTCGTACGCATCGACGCGGACGTGGACTACCTGACCGATCTCCTGCCCGGGCTGCTGGTGTTCGCGATCGGCCTCTCGATGACCGTGGCGCCGCTGACGGCGACCGTGCTGGCCGACGCCGACGAGAAGAACGCGGGCATCGCATCGGGCACCAACAACGCGATCGCGCGCGTCGCGAGCCTGATCGCCATAGCTTCGGTGGGAGCGCTCATCAGCGCGTCGTTCGGGTCCTCGCTGAGGGAGGACCTCGGGCCGCTCGCGGACCGCCCGGAGGTCAGCCGCGCGATCGATGACGCGGAGCAGCAGCCGCTGGCCCGTGTGCCGGCGAAGGACGTCCCGCCGGCGCTGCGCCCGCAAGTGGAGCGTGCCTCGGTGGACTCGTCGGTCGAGGCCTTCCGCATGGCCATGGGCATGGCCGCAGTCCTCGTGGCGCTGGGCGGGATACTCGGCCTGGTCGGGATCGTGAACCCGCGCCGCAGGGTGCTCGCCTGCGACTGCCCCGGGGGCCAGCTCGTGGGCGCGACGGTGGAGGAGGCGCGGGCGGCTAGCCCGCGGACTCGCCGCCGTCCATCCGAACTACTTCGCCGTTTATGAAGGCGGCGGCGTCCGACGCGAGAAACGCCAGCAGTGCGGCGATCTCGCTGGGCCGGCCGATGCGCCGGGCCGGGCACGCGCCGCTCCAGGTGCTCGCGCAGCAGGTCCGCGGCCGGGCGGCCGATCCGGCGCGCGAGGGTGTCCACGTCGCGCCGGTTCATGGCCGTGTCCACCTGCCCCGGCGCGACCGCGTTGACGGTGATCTTGTGCCCCGCCAGCTCGACCGTGAGGGCGCGAACGAGACCGATCAGACCCGCCTTGCTCGCGGCGTAGGCCGCGGTGTCGGTCTCCCCTCGGATGCCCGCGATCGAGGACACGGCCAGGAGGCGCCCTCCCCTGCCGTGCTCGAGCATCCCCCGTGCGGACGCCTGGAAGGCCACCATCACGCCGAGGAGGTTCACCGCCACGACGTCTCGCCAGCGATCCGGCGAGCCGTCCAGAAACGGCTCCATCAGCGACACGCCGGCGCATGCCACGCAGATGTCGAGCTCGCCGGCCGCGGCCACCGCCTGAGCCATGTCGGCCGGGTCGGTCACATCGCCGACAAACCCGTCGTGGGAGTCCGCGGCGTCGACGCCCAGCACGACGGCGCCCGCGAGCTCGAGCTCCCGGACGACGGCGGCGCCGATCCCGCCGGCCGCGCCGGTCACGAGGGCGCGACGGCCGGCGAGCGGCGCCGTCGGAGGGGAGGGATCCATCGGATGCCGGACGCTCCCGGCGGATCGGCGCCGCCTCAAGGCACGCTTCTGTCACTGCGCGGTGAACCCGCCGTCCACCGGCAGCGCGACTCCGGTGATGAAGCTGGCTGCGCGCGAGGCCAGGAACGCGACGGCGCTCGCGCACTCGTCCGGCTCCGCGAGGCGCCCGAGCGGCTGCTCCGCGGCGAGTCGCCGCATGGCGTCCCGGTCCGGCGAGGACGGCTGCGAACGAGCGCAGCATCTCGGTGTCGACGAGGCCTGGGCAGACGGCGTTCACACGGATGCCCTCCGGCGCCCAGTCCAGCGCGAGCGCTCGCGCGAGCTGCACGACAGCGCCCTTGGTGGCCACGTAGACCGGCGATCCGCGCTGAGCGACGAGCCCCTTGTTCGACGCCACGACGACGAACGCGCCGCGGGAGCGCGCGAGCGGCCGGTGAGCCGCCTGCGCGAGGTAGACGACCGACTTGACGTTCACCGCGAGCAGCCGCTCGAGCTCCGCATCGGTGGTCTCGTCGACGGTCTTGGCGAGCGTGATGCCGGCGTTCGCCACGACCGCGTCCAGGCGGCCGAAGCGCTCGAGCGCGGCGTCGACGGCCATGCGGCTGACCTCCGGACGGGCCACGTCGCCGGGCACAGCGAGCGCGCCGCGGCCGAGGCGCTCCGCGAGCGCGGCGAGGGCCGCCTCGCTCCGCGCGACCATCGCCACGGCCCACCCGCGCTCCGCGAACTCCCGCGCGCACGCCGCGCCGATGCCGCGGCTCGCGCCGGTGACGAGCGCTACGCGGCGCACCGCTCGGCGGCGAGCGACAGCCGCAGCGCAGCGATCGCATCCTCGCCACCCACCGATGGCTCCGTGCCGTCGCGGACGCAGCCCACGAAGTGCCGCAGCTCGTCACGGTAGGCCGTCAGATGACGCTCGACGTGGTCCTCGGCGATACGGCTGAGCGCGCCGCATGCGGTGAGGTGGTCCACGTCGAGTGGCCGGCCGCGGCCACCCACGCGCAGCGTCGAATCCGAGCCCACCACCTCGAGGCTGCACTCGAAGCCGTAGCCGGCGAATCTGGAGTTGTCGATCACGCCCAGCGCCCCGTTCGCGAAGCGAAGGACGGTCACCGCGTTCCGCCTGTGCTGGAACGCGCTCACATCCGCGACCTCGCCCACGAGCCAGCGAGCGGTGTCGAAGTCGTGGACCGCCATGTCCACGAAGATGCTCCCGAGCCGCTCCACGAGGCCGCTCTCATGTGGCGGGGTGCGGTTGCGGTGGGCGATGCGGAGCAGCTGCACGGCGCCGACGTCGCCCGAATCGATGTGGGCCTTCGCGGCGAGGAAGTCCGGGTCGAAGCGCCGCTGGAAGCCCACCTGGAGGCGGACTCCGGCGGAGCGCGCCGCTCTCACGGCGCGCTGCGCGCCCCCGAGCTCGAGCGCCAGCGGCTTCTCGCAGAAGACGTGCCGTCCAGCGGCCGCGGCGCGCTCGATCAGCTCGGCGTGAAGCGGCGTGGGCGCGGCGATCACGATCGCGGACACCTCCGGCTCGCCGAGTGCGTCCAGCGGTGCCGTGGACCATCCAACCTCGAGCTCGTCCGCAACGGATTCCGCGAGCTCGGGGACCCGGTCGACCACCATCACGAGCCGCGCGCCCGGCAGCGCGGTGGCGACGTGGCGAGCATGAACGCACCCGATAGCTCCCAAGCCGATCACGGCAATGCCCACCACCGGCCGAATGCTTCCTGCGCTGCGGGAACGACGGGGTCAACCGATCGATGGATCCCGGGGATGAAGCCCTGGACGCCGATCGGCGGAGGGCCAAGCACCGCCCTCCCAGAGCGAGTTCCTCGCGCGCAACGAGGCGCTGCGGCTCCAGGCGATGCGACTCAGCAGGTTCGCTCCACGACGAGTCGGTGCCCTGACCGTCGGTCCGCGCCGGCTCGAGGGCACGGTATGGCGGGAGGCGCCTCGAGCTGTCCGAGGGTGGCTTATCGCCCGGTGCGCCCAGCGGGCGCGGGGACCCCTTGGCGCGTCAACACGAGCCGGTCCGAGGCGGTGGTGTGCTGGCTGGCCGTCGAAGTGAACCGGACGGTGATTCTGACCCGGATCCGACGCGCGTTGCGGATCGCCTTGCGCGCCCGTCGCGTGCTCCGCAGCACCAGGGTCGTCCGGCCCGCGGCAGTTAACCGGCGCCTGGCTCGGAACAGCCTGAGCCGGCCGGCGGCGTGAACCACGCGCGTCGCGACGACGTCCGCGCTAAGCAGGCCGGGGCCGGGCGCCCGCAGTCCGACGGCGTTCAACCGCCGTTTTCGGGCGACGGCAACAAGCCCAGTACGGCGGAGAAGCCGCCTCACGAGGCGGAGGTTGGCTGCGACGGCGAAGCGGACGGCGGGGCTCGATTGCGGCGGCGGCGTCAGGCCGCCTGACCCGCCCGACGGCGGGTTGCCGGCCGGGGGTGGCTGGGCCGGCGGAACGATCGGGTCGGGGACAAACGAGAGCTCGGAGGTGCTCCTGACGTCGGCGGGTGTCTGCGTGGCGACGATCTCCCCGCCATCCGGGACGGGCGGGTCATATGTCAGTGACCAGTCGAATCCGTCCGCCTCGGTGCTGCCAAGGTAGCGGTCGATGCGCCCGGCGAATGTGGTTGCGCGCCAGTAGACGCGCACGGTCCCGAACGGATCTGGCGTGTTCCCGGAGGCCGCCGTCGCCGACGCGGCGGTGACGGTTGGCTCCTGGACACCGTCGTTGGGCCCGGACGGATCGTTTCCGGGACCGTCGCCGCCGAGGTCGATAAAAAGCCCGGCGTTGTCCGTACCGCGGTTGCTGGCGATCAGGTTGTCGAAAGAGTCGGGAGAGACGATCTCGATCGCGTTGCCGCCGCTATTCGAGATCAGATTTTCGTTTTCGCCGCTGTCGCCGCCAATCGTGTTCTCCTCGGCCCCGCCCTCAAGACGGATTCCCGCGCCGTCGTTCGGGTGCGAAGTGCCGTCAGGCGCAACGCCGATCAGATTGCCGACGGCCACCCCGCCGCCCGTCAAGGTCGAAACCGCTTCGCTGAAGCGGATCGCGGCCGAACCTGCGCCGCGCATGTTGCCGATCACGTTGTCGGCGAGCAAGCCCTCGCCGGCAGCGTCCTCAATCCCGCTCCAGGGCAGCCCAACGTCCGCGCCGCCAACCCCGATGCCGACTGTGTTGCCGTGCACGTTCGCGGGATATGCGGGGGGAGTGATCAGGACGCCGCCGAGCTCGGGCGCCGACGCGGTCCCGCCGAGCCGGTTGGCGGCGAAGACACCCCCGCCGATCGCGGCAGCCACGAGTCCGTCCGGTACCGCCACGGTGCCGCTCGCGTCAAGGCCAAGCTTGTTATGGGACACGAGCAATCCCGCTCCGCCCGCCTCACCGTCGGCGACGATCCCCGCCACGGCGTTCCCACCGACCAGGTTACCGTCGGTCGGTGCGCCGCCGACGGTCGTGTTGCCGCTGGCGGAGGCGTCGATGCCGACGCCGTTCGGCATCGACGCGTCCCCGGCGGGTGAGATGCCGATGTGGTTGCCGCGGATCTTCGTCGAGTTCGCGCCGAAGTCGCCCGTCTCCTCGCCTGTGAGCCATACGCCAGCGAGCGCGGAGCCGACGATCACGTTGCAGGGTCCGTCGCACCCGGGGCTCGCAAGCTCAGCGGCCGAGAGCGACCCGCCGATCTCGTTGAGGTCGGCGCCCTCGGCTTCGCCCGGCACGTGGAGGTCGACGCCGTTAACTTGGATCGCGTCACCGTTTCCTGCCAGCGTCCGCCCATCCGGCAACAGCCCAAAGTAGCTGCCCTTGATCACGGCCTGGTGGCTCGCGCGCACGTGTAGGCCGACATCGTTGTCCACGAAGACATTGCGCTCGGCCGGCGCCGCGCCTCCGAGATCAGCGCTGCGCATGTGGTCGAGCTGTACTCCGACGGCCGCGCCGGCGACGGTCACGCCGTCTAGCGCCACTCCAAACCAGGAGTTCTCGACCGTCACGTCGTTGTCGGCGACCCGCAGCAGCGGCGCGTCGATCGCGCCAAACAGGGCGAGCCCACGAACGCTGGAGGCGCTGAACGAGTCGCTGTTCTTGAAGTCGAGCCCCGGCCCCCCAGCCGCTGGCCTCAGCCCAACGCAGGGCCGATGCTCGAGCGCTCCAGCCGGGCAATCCCCACCGTCGACCACCAGAGGGGCCGTAACGGCCGGCAACATCGAGCCGGGCTGAATCGTGCTCGCCGGCGCGTCGCCGTCGAAGCCCGGAGAGAAGGAGATGCTGTCGGATCCGGCGGTCGCGTTCGCTTCCTGGATCGCCGCCCGCAGCGTGCACGCTCCCTGGGCAGTCGCACATATCCCATCGATCCCGACATCGGCCGCGTCGCCGGTGCTATCGACCACGAACGCAAAGGCAGACGCCGAGCTGACGCTCGCGAAGAGCATCACGACGCCGAGGCACACGGTGATACGAGTCCGACGACGGGGCAAGCGACTACTCCTCAAAAGGCGAGCCTTCCTTAAGCGCTCTGGGTTGCAACATCAAACTATCGGTCCGATCCCGTAAACGTGCAACCGCTTCGAGTGAAGCTCCACGGTTTGCGGTTAGCCGGAGTCGAAGCCGCCACAAGCGCGGTCGAATCGGCCGGTCCGCAGGTCGTCGGGGGGGATTGCGATTTGGAGGCGACCGCCATCGGCGACCTCGAAGCCGACCCCGTAGTCGGGGCCGATGGTGAAGAGGTGGCGCCAGGTGCGGCGGCGGCGCTGTGTCCGCTCCCAGCAAGAGTTCTCACCATTGGGCGAGCGGCTGTAGCCGAGAAGGCGATGCTCAAGCTTTGGGCGCTGCAGCAGCGTCATCTCCAACTCCCACCAGTCCTCGACGTCGTCTGAGCGGACGCTGATGTCGCTGAGCGGCGCGGCGAGGCGGTCGAAATTCACGTCCATGTAAGGAATGTCGGGGCGCATTCGGAAGCGCATCTCCGCGGGTCGCAGATGCAGAGTCCTGGCGCCGCGGGGCGCGCGTTTCCGCGCGAGTCCGGTGCCGTCGGGCGCGTGCACAACAGTCGTGCAGCGACCGGCCCAGAGGCCGTAGCCGGGGCTCCCGAGGACTTGGACGTGTGTGAAGAACAGGAGCAGGCCACCGTGCTGTCGGAGCGGCTCGGCATCCGGCGGGAGGTCCGAGAGTCGGACCTGTCCCAGGAAGGTCTGCGCCCGCCCCCGACAACGTGGCCAGGCTGCACCCGAGGGCAGGTCCGGGTTTCCGCCGAGCCGCGAAGTTCCCCGCGTGGGCGGAGTGCGTGCGAGCAGCGTGCGACCGACGAGCACAGTCGGGAGAGCGGTCGCCGCAACCCGGTCGGCGATTGACTCAAAGCCGGCAGCGACGACGGCGTCCCGTACCTCGGCGTCCCGGTAACCGTGTGCAGCCGCGGGCGTCACAAGGATAAGAAGCGATGCCAGGATCGCTGCGCGAACGCGCGAGCCGCCAATCACCCGCCCCGCGAAATGGTTCATCGTTGTCGAGGTCGGCATTCGAGGCCGCCAGCCTTAGGTCTGGCGCGCGGGGGACAGAACGCAGCCTGGGCCGATGCCGCCCGCGTGCGGACAATCGGGCGGTGGAGATCGGGCTGATGTCGGCGAGCATGCTGGACCGGCCGTGGGAGGTCGTGCTCGACGCGGTCGTCGCTCAGGGCGTTCGCTGGGTCGAGGCGTGTGGCGGCGGCCATATCCCGACGCGCCACTTCGACCCCGCCAGGCTCGTGAGCGACCCCAGCGCACTCGCGCGCTTCAGGGCGAGCCTCGACGACCGGGAGCTTCGCATGAGCTCGCTCGCGTGCCACGGGAATCCGCTGCATCCGGACGAGGCGCGGGCGGCCGCCGATCACGCCGCGCTGGTCGCCATGTGCCGGCTTGCGCCCGAGCTGGGCGTGAAGCACGTCAACCTGCTGGCCGGACTGCCGGCGGGCGGCCCGGGGGACCTGACACCGAACTGGATCGTCAACTCGGTCTTCCCCGGGCTCGACGACGTCTACCGCTGGCAGTGGGAGGAGCGCGTCCTGCCCTACTGGCGGCAGGCCGCTGAGCTGGCCGCTGAGGCCGGCGTCGTCCTGTGCGTCGAGCCGCATCCCTCGGACGTCGTCTACAGCCCGGCGACGTTCGCGCGCCTCCGCGAGGAGGTCGGGCCGCAGATCGGGATGAACTTCGACCCGTCGCATCTCTGGTGGCAGGGGATCGACCCGCTCGCCGTGATCGAGGAGCACGGCGCGGACATCCACACCTGCCACGTGAAGGACGTTCACGTCCGTGCGGCCCGCGTGGCTCGTGACGGCGTGCTGTCCCCGGTGCCCTACGAGCGCTGGGACCAGCGCCCGTGGAGCTTCAGCACACCGGGCTACGGTCATTCGGAGCTCTTCTGGGCGCGCTTCGTGATCGCGCTCAGACAGGCCGGCTACCGCGGCGTCCTCAGCATCGAGTGCGAGGACCCGTTCCTTGCGCCCGACGACACCTTCGCCGCGTCAGTCGCCCTGCTGAGGCGAATCCTGCCCGCGCACCCGCAACCGGCGCTCGACTGGGCCTCGGAGGCGGCGTTCGCCGACCCGACGCAGCCGGCGCAGCCCGGACGGTAGGGCGAGTGCCAGGGTCAGCGCCGCGAAGGACCCGAGCAGGAACAGCGAGGCGACCGCGTTCACCGACGGCGTGATCCCGTAGCGCACGTGATTGAACACGTAGAGCGGCAGCGTCTGGTCGCCGCCGATTACGAACAACGTGATGATGAACTCGTCGAAGGAGAGCGTGAAGGCGAGAAGGGCGCTTCCCATGAGCGCGGGCGCCAGGGCCGGGAGCACAACGTGCCGGATGCGCCGGCGGGGAGCCGCGCCGAGATCGCCGGCGGCCCACTCCAGCCTCGGATCCAGGAGCTGGAGCCGCGCCGCGACGAGCAGGATCACGAAGGGCGTGGTGAATATGCACTGCCCGAGGACCGCGGTGCGGCTCGACAGCTCCAGCTCGAGCACGCCGCCGAGCAGGATCAGGAGGCTGATCCCGATCAGGAGACCGGGCAGCATGATCGGAAGCGTTACGCCAAGGCGGATGGCATTCCTGAACGGCAGACGCGCGCGGACGAGCGGGAAGGCGGCAAGGGTGCCGACGACCACGCTCACGATCGTCACCTGCAGGGCGACCTCCAGCGAGGTCCAGAAGGCGTCCTGGAGCTCGAAGTCGTCGAGCATCTCGTGGTACCAGCGGGTGGTGAAGCCGGTGATCGGGAAGCTGCCGGACGGGTTGGCGTTGAAGCTGAACAGGACCAGGAACGCGATCGGCGCGAAGACGAACGCGTACACGAGTCCCGCGTAGACGGCGAGCGCGCGCCTCACGACGGCGAGACGTCCAGGGAGCGCCGGAAGAGGATCAGCGCGAGGACGATCAGCGCGGACATCACGAGCGCCGCCGCCGCGCCGCGCGAGTACTCGCCCGTGTCGAAGAAGTTCGCGATCAGGTTGCCCGCCATCACGCCCCTGGTGCCGCCCACGAGCAGCGGGGTCACGTACTCGCCCAGCATCGGGATGGCCACGAAGATCACGCCCGTCGCCAGCCCCGGCCGTATCTGCGGGATGAGGATGCGGCGAATGGCCCCGAAGCCGGTCGCGCCCAGGTCCGTCGCGGCCTTCAGCTGGGTCCAGTCGAACTGCTCGAGCGCCACGTAGAGCGCCAGCACCGCGAACGGGAAATAGAGATAGACGAGCACCAGGATCACGGCCGGCCGGTTGAACAGGAAGATCGAGACGGGCTCGTCGGCGAGGCCGAGCGCCTCCAGCAGCCGGTTGATCGCGCCGTTCTGCCCGAGGATCGCGAGCCAGGCGTAGATCCGCAGCAGGTAGCTCGCGAAGAAGGGGAGGACCACGATCACGAGCAGCCTCCGCCGCCAGCGCCTCGACACGTAGCGCGTCAGCCAGTACGCGAACGGAAACGCGGCCGCGAGCGTCAGGACGGTCGCGACCGCGACCATCCAGAGCGTCGCAGCGAAGGTCTTGACGTAGGTGTCGACGCTGAACAGGTAGGTGTAGTTGCCGAGCGTCCAGTCCGGGCGCACCTCGAAGTCCACGACCTGCCAGAAGCTGTAGAGGACGGTCAGGACGAGCGCGAACCCGAACAGACCGCCGAGAAGCACGGCGGCCGGGGCGAGGCCGCCGTACTCCGCGATTCGCGCTCGCCTAGGCGCCGAAGACCTCGTTGAAGGCATCCGTGTAGGCGGTCTGGTTGGGCGGCGGGGCGACCAGCGCCACCTGCTCCGGGTCGAACGGAAGCTCCGGCTTGTTGTAGAGCATGCGGTCGGCCAGCTCCTTGTGGCCCTGGTCCACGAGCAGCTTGTAGGCCTTCTCGTCGAAGTGCGGATGCGGGTACTTGAGGAAGCGCTTCGCGATCCACTCCGGCTGGAAGTCGGCGACCAGGAAGCGGTCAACGAGCTCGCGATTGCCGGAGTTCGCCGCGATCATCTCGGCGTCGGCGAACGCGATCGTCCCCTCCTTCGGGAGCACGGCCTTGGCTTCGGGCCCGCCCGCCTCCTTCATGCGCAGGTCGAAGCCGAGGATCGCGCTCATCACCGAGGCGCCCTCCGAATACGCGCGGATCTCGTCCGTGCCCGACTGCGCCAGCTTCAGGATGTTCGGCTTCAGCTCGAGCAGGTAGCCCTTCGCCCGCTCGATCTCGGCGTCGGTCATCGCGAACGGCTTCGCGGCTCCCGTGGCCACGCCGGCCTTGGCCATGATGTCGTTCGGCTCCTTGAGCAGCACGATCTTGCCGCGGTACGACCGGTCGAGAAGCGCCTCCCACGAGTCCGGTGGCGTTTTGACCTCGGCCGGGTTGTAGTAGAGGAGATGCGGCGCCCAGCCGTGCGGATAGCACGTCGTGAGGCCTCCCTCGGTCCAGAACGGCACGTTTCGCGCGGTCGAATAGAGGTTCTTCCAGGTCGACAGCTCGTCCGGGTCGAAGGCCTCCACGAGCTCGGCCTTGCGGAACTCGGGCACCCAGAGCGCGTCGGCCGTCACGACGTCGAACGGCGCGCCGCGCTTCAGCTGCTCGAAGTTCGTCAGGTTGTCGTCGGCGAAGGAGACCTTCACCGCGATGTCGTCCTTCGAGCGCATCTCGTCCAGCTGCTGGGGGAGGAAGTGGTCCTCCCACGTCTTGAACACGATCCGGCCGCCGTCTGAAGAGCCGCTCTCGCCACCGCAGGCCGCGAGGTACACGGCCATCGCGGAGCCGGCCCCGAGCTGCACGGCGCGCCTCCTGGTCACTCCCTGGTGCATGTCACCACCTCCTCGCCGTCCACCGCGGGGGCGGCGGCTTCGCTGAACGGATCCAGTTCGTCGATCTCGACCGCGTCGTCGGGGTCCCACGAGAGGCGGACCTGGCGGCCGGGCGTCAGGTCATCCACGTCGTTCTGCCGCGCGCCGTGGAGCTCGGCGAGGATCGGCTCGGCGCAGCCCTCGCAGCGGATCGCGACGCGGGTGAAGCTGCCGAGAAAGGACGCGTGCATGACCTCTCCCGCGATCGGCCCCTCGTCCTCGGAGATCAGGACCGACTCGGGCCTGACCATCACGCCGGTGGGGAAGAAGTTCGACTCGCCGATGAACTCGGCGACGAAGCGGGAGCGCGGGCGTCTGTAGATCTCCTCAGGCGTGCCGATCTGCTCGATTCGTCCCGCGCGCATGACGGCGATCCGGTCGGAGAGCGCCAGCGCCTCCTCCTGGTCGTGCGTCACGTAGACGAACACCGTCCCGACCTCGCGGTGGATCTCGGCGAGCTCGACCTGGAGCCGCTTTCGCAGCTTGAGGTCGAGGGCGCCGAGCGGCTCGTCGAGGAGCAGCACCGCGGGGCGATTCACGAGCGCTCTCGCCACCGCCACGCGCTGCTGTTGCCCACCGGACAGCTCGCCCGGTAGGCGCCCCCCGAGCTCCTCGAGGCCGACCATCTCGATGGCCTCGCGCACGCGCCGGCGGGCCTCGTGGCGAGGGACGCGCGCCATCCTGAGGCCGAAGCCGACGTTCGCCAGCACGGTCATGTGCGGGAACAGCGCGTAGCTCTGGAAGACGGTGTTGACGTCGCGGCGATGCGGCGGCAGCCGGTCGACCTGCGTGCCGCGGATGAAGACCCTGCCGGCCGACGGAGCGACAAATCCGCCGATGATGTTGAGCGTCGTCGTCTTGCCGCAACCCGACGGCCCGAGGAGGCAGAAGAACTCTCCCTCGCCGATATCGAGGTCGAGCCGGTGGAGGGCCGCGCGGCGCCCGTAGCACTTGGCGACGCCCTGAAGCGAGATGGCAGGCTGGCTCGAGATCACAGAGGGCACCGTCCGGCCAACCGATCCCACCAGCGCGGTCATCGACCGGGAAGGCACCCTTTAGGCCCCGGCGGGGCGCGAGAACGAATCGTCCGCCGGATCAACCGATCGGTTGATGCGACGCCGCGCCGGCGCTGGCAGCCTGATTCGCCATGGACGTGACCGAGACGAGCCTGCTCGCCCTCGGGACCCAGATGCTGGCGCGGGCGGGGGTGGAGGCCCCCGAGGACGATGCCCGGGCGCTCGTTGCGCTGTTCGAGCGCCGGGCGGCGCGGGAGCCGCTCGCCTACATCCTGGGCAGCTGCCGCTTCCGCGGGCTCGAGCTCCTGGTGGATGAGCGCGTCCTGATTCCGACGGAGGAGCGCACGGGCACGCTCGTGAGCGCGGCGCTCGACCTGCCCGGCGGCGCCCGGGTGCACGAGGTGGGGACCGGGTCGGGCGCCGTCGCCCTCGCGATCAAGGCCGAGCGGCCAGATCTGGTGGTGTCCGGGTCAGACGTCTCCGCCGAGGCGGTAGAGGTGGCTCGCGAGAACGCACGCCGGCTGGCGCTCGACGTTCACTTCGAAGCGGCGGACGGCCTGCCGGCGGGGGACTTCGAGCTCGTCGTCGCCAACCTTCCCTACACCGACAGCGGGCAGGTCACCCAGCAGCTTCCGCCCGAGCAGACGCGCTTCCAGCCCGGCGTGGCGCTGTGGGCAGGCGACGACAGCCTGGCGCTGATCCGGCGCCTCATCGAGCAGGCTCCCGCCGGGGCTCGTCTCGCGCTGGAGCACGGGCCTCATCACACCGAGGAGATGCAGCGCCTGCTCACCGGCGCGCGCACGCTCCGGGACGTGCGCGGCGACGAGCGGGTCACGATCGGAGCTGCTCCGCGGGAACCGGAGGCCAGCGGCTCGACCGCGCGGTACTCGCCGCTCGTGAGCGGCTCGGGGTCGCCGAGCAGCTTCTCGAAGGCGTCGGCGTAGCGGTCCATCAGGTCAAGCGGCTGGTTCATGAGCGGGTGCTTCGCGGTGCCGAGGACGATCGAGCTCTCGAGCAGCCGGACGGCGCGCGGGTACTCCTCCGGCCGCCACGGATCGAGGCGCTCGCCGAGCCCCGGCCTCCAGGGGGCGAAGCGGCCGCCGCGCCGGAACAGCGGCTGCGCCGGAAGCGGCCTGAGCTGCCACAGCGACGCCGCAACGCCCTCTGCGCGGAGCGCCCACAGCAGCCGGTCGCGCAACTCGACGGGCGAGCCGTCGAAGCCGAGCTCCTCCGGCTCGATGCCGATGCGGTAGCGGTAGAAGACGCACGTGCGGTCGCCCGGGACGTGCGGGACGCGAATGCCCGGAAGGCCGTCGAGCCGGGTGCTCAGCCGCCGGGCATTGCGCTGCGCGCCGCGGTTGTACTCGTCGAGGCGCGCGAGCTGGCTGCGCGCGAGCGCGGCTGTCAGCTCGTGCGAGCGGTAGTTCCAGCCGACTCCGTGAGACCAGTAGGCGCGGTAGCGCGGAGGCGCGGTGGGCGGCGTGTCCTCGCCGAAGATCGCGAGCCGCCGCGCGACGGCGAACGACTCCTCGTCATCCGTCACGAGCAGGCCACCCTCGCCCGCGCTCAGGTTCTTCGAGCCGTTGAGGCTGAAGCCGGCCGCATGGCCGAGCGCGCCGGTCTTCCGGCCGCGGTAGGTGGCGCCGTGCGCCTGCGCGGCGTCCTCGACGACCGCCAGCCCGTGCCGCTCCGCGATGGACGCGATCTCCTCCATGTCGGCCGGGAGACCGTGGGCGTGCACCGGCATGATCGCGCGCGTGCGCTCCGTGACCCTGGCCTCGATCGCGCGGGGATCGAGCGTGTGGAGCACGGGGTCGACGTCGCAGAAGACCGGGATCGCGCCCTGGTGGAGGACGGCCATCGGCGTGGCGACGAAGCTGAAGGCGGGCACGATCACCTCGTCGCCGGCGCTGACGCCCGCGGCGGCGACGGCGCAGTGCAGCGCGGCGGTGCCGCTGTTCGTCATCAGGCAGAAGCGCGCTCCGCAGTAGCCCGCCCACTCGTCCTCGAGCGCCGTGACCTCCGGCGCGTTGGGTCCCCAGAGCTCGCCGCGGTCGAGCACGCGCTCGACCGCGGCTCGATCGTCGCCCGTGATCTCGGGCCAGCGCCGGTGGGCGCCCGGAGGGACGGCCGGCGCGCCCCCGGCGACCGCGGGCGCGCTAGCGGTTGGCATACGTGCGCTCGTGGCTGTGCGAGTAGAGCTCGATCGTGATGCCGAACGGGTCCTCGCAGTAACAGGTGCGATACGGCGCGTCGGGGAAGACGTGCCAGATCCGCGACGTGCGGCGGCCGCCGCTCGCGGCGATGCGCGCGCGGCCCGGTCCAGGTTCGGCGGCACCAGGCAGACGTGGAAGATCCCCGTCCAGCGCTTCTGAGCGCTCGGCGAACTCGAACAGCTCGATCGCCACGCCGTTCGCGCTCGTGAGGTGCGCCTGCCGGAACGCGCCGGCCGCCGAGGACGTCGGCCGCGACGGTGCCCGCGTGCCCCTCGTCCGCGCGCCACCTCGACCGGAGCTCCCGAGCGGCTCGAGGCCCAGGACCTCGGCGTACCAGTGCAGGGCGCGGCTCGAGATCCGGCACCGCGATCCCGACGTGCGCGATCGCCGTCATGCGTCGACCCCGCAGCGGCGGAGCGCCTCGCGCAGCTCATCCGGGCTGACGTCGTCGGCTATCACGGTCTCGCCGATCTCGATCGGCAGCACGAAGCGGTAGCCGCCGCCGCGAATGAGCCGGATGCGCTCGATCGCCGCGAGGAGTCGCTCGGCCGTGCAGCTCGGCCGGAAGCTCGAGCGCGGTCGTCGGCAGGCCGACGCGGCGCAGCAGCTCGAGGATCTCTTCGAGGCGGTCGGCGCTCAGGAACCCGCGCGCCGCCGCAAGGTGCGTCTCCACCGCCATCCCGAACGCGACCGCCTCGCCGTGCAGAAGCTCGCCGTAGCCCGTGACCGTCTCGACCGGATGCGCGATCGCGTGGCCGAAGCCGAGCGTGCGGCGTGAGTCGTCCTCGTACGGATCCCGCTCGATCAGCTCGGCCTTGATCGCGCCGGCGCCGTGGACGAGTGCGGCGAGCGCCCGGTCGTCGCCGGCGAGGATCGCGTCCGCGCTCTCCTCGATGAGTCGCCAGTAGGCCGGCGAGGCGATGATCGCCTTCTTGATCGACTCCGCCAGTCCCGCGCGGAGCTGACGGGTCCCGATCGTGCTCAGGAACGAGACGTCCGAGATCACGGCGAGCGGCTGCGAGAAGCCGCCGATGAGGTTCTTCGCGACCGGGTGATTGACGGCGAGCTTGCCGCCGATGCCCGCGTCGACCTGCCCGATCAGCGTGGTCGGGACATTGAGATATCGAATCCCGCGCATGTAGGAGCTGGCGACCCAGCCGCCCATGTCGATGATCACCCCGCCGCCGAGATTCACGACGAGATCCCGGCGCCCGATCTCCGTCCCGCTCAGCCAGTCGAGCAGCTCGCACGCCTGCCCGAGCGTCTTGTGCCGCTCGCCGGCCGGGACCGCGGCGACCTCCACCGGAGTCCCCGCCTTCTCGAGCGCGCCGATCACGAGCGGGCCGTATAGCCGCGCGACCGTCTCGTCCGTGAGCAGGGCGACCCTGGCATCGCCGACGCACCGAAGCAGCCGCTCGACCGTCTCCTCCGGGGAGCGCGTCACGACGATGGGATACGAGTCGCGCCGCTCCGCCCGCCCGAACACCTGCTCTTCCGCGCGGGGAAGCTCGATCGCGTCTACGGTGTGAACCAGTGCGCTGCTCAGAACCTCAACCGGCACGCCGCGAGTCTGAGCCGGCCCTGGCCGGCGGGCCATCCCCCGAACGGTTGATCGGCCGGTTGATCTCGGGCAGTATTCGGGCCATGCGGGCCGGGCGCAGGCCGCCGACCATCGAGAGCCTGTAGGTGCTGGGCGGCCGGGAGCGTCTGAAGGGGCTGCTCTTCGCGCTGGTCGCGCTGATCGGCGTGGTCATCGGCGTGTTGACCTATTCGACCAACGCCTTCAAGTCGCTCGAGCTCAACACCGTCGACACCCGCTTCTCCATTCGCGGCGAACAGAAGCCCCCGGACAACATCGTCGTGGTGGGCATCGACGACTACACCTTCAGCGCGTTCGGGGACGAGCGCTGGCCGTTCACGCACGACATCCACGCGGACGTGGTCGACCGGCTGAAGAAGGACGGCGCGAAGGTGATCGCCTTCGACATCCAGTTCAGCGAGCCGAGCAACACCGACGAGGAGACGCTGGAGCTGCTCGACTCGATCGACCGGGCCGGAAACGTGGTCGCGTCGACCACGGAGGTCGACGACCTGGGCAACGGCAACGCGTTCAACTACATCGTTCCCGACAAGGTCTTCAACAGCCGCAAGCCTCGTGCCATCAACGCCTTCCTCAAGCGGGATCTGGGCCTCGTCCTTGGGGACGGAACACTGCCGAACGACCCCGGCGGGATCCTCCGGCGCGTCCCCTACGAAACGCTACGGGCTCAAGTCGTTCGCCATCGCGGTCGCCGAACGGGCCACGGGGAAGCGGATCGATCCGGACTCGCTCGGCGGCGAGACCGGCTGGATCGACTACTTCGGGCCGCCGGGCCTCGTCAAGACGATCCACTACTCGGACGTGCGCCAAGGGAAGACGAAGCCGGGCGAATTCCGCGACAAGATCGTCGTGATCGGCGCCACCGCGCCGGTGCTCCAGGACGTTCACGGCACGCCGACGTCGGGAGACGGCGTCATGTCGGGCCCGGAGATCCAGGCGACCGCGATCGCGACGGCACTCGAGGGCTTCCCGCTGCAGGACTCGCCCGCGGGTCTCGACATCGCCCTCATCGTGTTGCTTGCCCTCGTCCCCGCGGCGGTCGGCTTCCGGGCGTCGGCGTTGCCCGCGATCGCGATCGCGCTCGGCATCGGCGCCGTCTACGCGGTCGTGACCCAGCTCGCGTTCAACAGCGGGACGATCCTCTCGTTCGTGTATCCGCTCACCGCGCTCTTCGTCTCGGCGGTCGGCGCGCTCGCGGTCCACTATCTGACGGAGGCGTTCGAGCGCGAGCGCACGCGTGAGCTCTTCTCGCGCTTCGTGCCCGAGTCGGTCGTCGGCGAGGTCCTGAAGCAGGCGGGTGGCGTCCGCCTCGGCGGAGTCGTCTCGCGAGGCGACCGTGATGTTCAGCGACCTCCGGGGCTTCACCTCGTTCGCGGAATCGTTCGACCCGGACCGCGTGATCGCGATCCTCAACCGCTATCTGACCGCGATGGTGGACGACGCCATCCTGCCCCACGGCGGCACCCTCGTGGACTACATGGGCGACGGGATCATGGCCGTCTTCGGTGCGCCGATCCAGACCGACGATCACGCGGACAAGGCGCTGGCGGCAGCCCGCGACAAGCTGCGCGAGCTCGACCAAGTTCAACGAGTGGCTGCACACGGAGATGGGGATCGACAAGTCCTTCCAGATGGGCATCGGCCTGAACTCCGGCCGCGTGATGTCCGGCAACGTCGGATCGGAGCGCCGGCTCGCGTACACCGCGATCGGCGACACCACCAACACCGCCGCGCGCCTCGAGGCGATGACCAAGGGCACCCCCTACATGATCTTCATGTCCGACTCCACACGCGCCAGCCTGTCGCAGGAGCCCGAGGATCTCGCGTTCGTCGACGACTTCGAGGTGCGCGGGCGCGAGCAGAAGGTGAAGATCTGGTCGGTGGCCGAGGCGGAGCGGGAGCGCTTTGCCGGAGCGGCCTTCGAGTCGATCGCCAAGCCGTCGCTGGCGGAGTGAGCCGGCGGGGCCGTCCGGCCGTCAACCGGTAAGGGCCTCGGGGTTCAGCAGGTTCGGCGGGTGCTCGCCGGCCAGGACGCGCGTCACGCCATCGGCCAGGCTGCGGAAGACCTCCTCGTTCCAGCGCCGTGTGAGGCCCACCGAGTGCGGGGTGCAGATGACGCGCGGGTCGCTGTAGAGAGGGTGCGCGATCCTCGGCGGCTCCGAGGGGTGCACATCCAGCGCCACAGCCGATAGGCGCCCGCTGGCGAGCGCGCCCGCCAGCACGTCCTCACTCTCGACCATCGCGCCGCGTGCGGCGTTCACGAGGATTGCGCCCGGCTTGGCTCGGGAGAGGAGCTCCCCGTCGATCAGCCCGCGCGTGCGCTCGTTGAGAGCACAGTGCAAGGTGATCACGTCGGCGCGCATGACGAGCTCCTCCAGGGAGACGAGCTGCACGTGCCCCGGCGCCGCGGCGGCCGGGTCGTGGGCGATTACCACCATTCCGATCGCTTCGCACAGCGTGGCCACGCGGCAGCCGATCGCGCCGAGCCCGACCACCCCCAGGCAAGCGCCCTCGAGGTCGAGGCCCATGACCTCGTAGCGGGTGTCCCAGGCCGTCGAGTGGACGATGTCGCCCAGCTCGCGGAGCCGCTTGGCCGCCGCGAGGATCAGCGCGAGCGTGCCCTCGGCGATCGCCCGGCTGCCCACCGCGGGCGCGTAGACGACGGGAATGCCCGCGCTGGTGGCCGCCCGGACGTCGACGTTGTCGTATCCCGCGCCTGTGCGGGCGATCACGCGCAGGGCCGCGGCGCTCCGGATCGAGGCGGCGCCGACCCGAGTCCCGCGCACGATCAGGACCTCCGCCCCGGCGAGCTCGCGGACGCCGTTCACCTCGATCTCGCCGAGCTGCGCGAACGCCTCGCGCGCCACCGGTGGAACCTCGTCGGTAGCGACGATTCGCACGGCTATCCGTAGTGGCGCTGGAGCGCCTTGCCGCGCGCTTGCTCGGCGGCGAGCTCACGCGTCTCCGGGCGCTCGGAGAGCTCGGCGACTCCGACGTCCCACCAGCACTCGGAGCCGAGCATGAGACGACGGGGCTCGACTCGCGCCACGATCACGACGGGGCCGGCCTCGCCGTGGGCGTCCTCGAGCGCGCCGCGCAGCTCCTCGATCGAGGACACCACGAAGGCGGCGCAGCCGAGGCTGCGCGCGTTCGCGGCGTAGTCGACCTCGACGTACGGGCCCGAGAGCCCGCCGTCGTCCGCGCGCTCGCGAAACTCCAGCCCGAAGCTTCGCCCGGTGCGAGCGCGCTGGAGGCCGTGAATCGACTGATAGCCCTCGTTCTCGATGACCACCACCGTCACCTTGAGGCCCTCCTGGCGCGCGGTCACGAGCTCGCTGGTGTTCCCCATGAGCCAGGTCCCGTCCCCGATGACCACGTAGACCTCGCCGGTCCCGCCTCTCGCCATGCGCACCCCGAGCGCCGCCGGCAGCTCGCCCCCCATGCACGAGAACCCGACCTCCATCTGGCAGCGCGCGGAGCCGGTCGCTTCCCACAGCTTGTGGACGTCCACGTGCGGCGTGCCCGCAGCGACGACCAGCCGGTCGTCGGGACCGGCGCTCTCGTTGAGCGCCCGGAGCACCTGCGCCTGCGACATTCGCTCGCCGTCGCGGGGAGCGAGGTCCGCGGCGAGCGCCTCGCGCCAGCGGCGGCGCTCCTCGAGCGCCAGCTCGCGCCACTCGGCGGGCGCGCGCCAATCGTGGAGCCCGGCCGCCAGCGCCTCGAGCGCCAGCCTCGCGTCGGCCACGATCGCGCCGGCCCCGAGCTTGTGCGCGTCCCGTGAACGGACGTTCACCCCCACGAAGCGGACCTGCGGATGCTGGAACAGGGAGTTCGAGCCGGTCGTCAGGTCGATGAGCCGCGTCCCGACGTGGAGGATCAGGTCGGCCCGGCGGGCGAGCGAGCTCGCCCCACGTGGCGTGAGGGTCAACGCGGTGGCTCCGGGCGTGATCGAGGTTCCGCGTATCCGCGAGCGCCCGGCGTACGACGAAGCGACGTATGCCGAGTCGATACCGGCGGGTCGCGTCGGCGTGCCGGCAGACGTTGCGCCGCTCGTCGCGTTCCTCTTGTCGTCCGGGTCGGACTATCTGACGGGTCAGGTTGTCTACGTGGACGGAGGGACCTCGGCACGGATGAGCTTCCGGCGTCCGCCCGCCGGGAATCCTCCGTGAGCCGCACGGGCTCAGGCGCGGAAGCTCCAGGGTCGCCGTGCGCGGGCCCCGCTGCCCTTGACCGCACTTTGCGGGAATTCTTCACTCCTCACCAATGGGTGGAGCGCGGGTGCTCGCGGGACCGTCACCGGCAGAGGTGCCGTCGCCCCAGCGGCTGGGTTACTCGAATGTGGTGCTCGAACGGCTGGCGGAGCACGCGCGCGCGGTGCTGGGCTTTCGCGAGGCGTGGATCGTCGTTCACTCTGCCGGTGACGCGAGCGACTACACGGCCGTGGCCGGCGCGGGTGTCGACCCGGACCTGATCGGCCGCCGGCTTCACTCGCCGGGCCTCGGCGCCGTGGCGTCATCCTCGGTGTTCGGCGGAGCCGTGGAATACGGCGCGCTGTGCGTCGGCGGCAGGGACGAGCAGCGAAAGCTCGAACCGGGTGAGATGAAGCTGCTGCGGGAGCTCGGCGCACTCGCCGGTGAAGCCCTCTCCCATCACGCCCGCCGTGAGCTGGCGGCAGGCGACTCGCAGGCCGAGATCCGCGCTCTCGTGAAGGCGCTTGCGGAGTCGGACGGCGACACCTACCACCATTCGCTCGAGGTGGCCGCCACGGCGAGGGCCGTGGGCGCGCGGCTGGGGCTCGACCGCGCACAGCTGGTCGAGGTCGAGCTGGGCGCGCTGCTCCACGACGTCGGCAAGCTGCGGCTGCCGCAGCAGCTGCTCACGAAGCCCGGCGACCTGACCGAGGAGGAGCGGCGGCTGATACGCCTCCATCCCGACTGGGGCGCCGACATGGTCGCCCGCATCCCGGGCCTCCAGGCAGTGGCGTTGATCGTGCGGCTCCACCACGAGCGCCCCGACGGGCTCGGCTATCCCCACGGGCTCACCCACGAGCGGATTCCGGTGCCGGTGCGAATCGTGTCGGTCTGCGACGCCTACGGCGCGATGACGAAGCGCCGCCCATACAGCGCTCCGCTCGAACTCGACGACGCGCTGCGCGAGCTCGGGCGCCACGCCGGCACCCAGTTCGATCCGGACGTGGTCGAGGCGCTGACCGCCCTGATCCGCCTGCCCGAGCGCGTGCCCGCCTGAGGCCGCGCGGCTACATCAGGAGCGCGCGGGAGTACCCGTCGGCCGGATAGACGCGCTCCGGCCCCGGCGTGGCGGCGGCAGCCGCCTCCCGGCGCGCCGCCAGCTCGTCGAGCACGCGCGTCACGAGCTCGGCTTCCTCGCCGGAGAGGCGCCCCAGGGCCTCCTCCACCGGCTCCAGGACCGGGTCCATGTGCTCGTGGAGCAGCCGGGTGCCCGCGGGGGTCAGCGCGAGCACGCGCATGCGGCCGTCGTCGGGGTGCCGCTCGCGCGTGACGTAGCCGGCCTCGATCAGGCGCCCCGTTAGTGCCGTCACGCCGCCCGACGTCAATCCCAGCCGGTGCCCCAGCTCGCCGGGCGTGAGCCCGCCCAGGGCGTCGAGGTGCTCGAGCGCGCTGAGCTCGATCTGGGGGACTCCGATCCGCCTCGCGTGGGCCGCGCGGTGGTAGGCGCCGGCGAGCTCGACCCGGCCCAGAGCTTGAGTTATTGGCTCTGTACTCATTGGCCCACCTGGCCGAGGATGCCGCGCGTGACCCCGGAGGAGCGATTCGCCGCGAACCTGCGGCGATATCGCCAAGCGGCGAAGCTGACCCAGGAGCAGCTCTCCGCGAAGGCGGGGCTCCACCCGACGGAGATCTCGCGTCTCGAGCGCGCGGTGCGCGACCCGAGGCTCGGAACCATCGTGGCGCTCGCGCGAGGCCTCGGCATCGCGCCCGACAAGCTGGTCGCGGGCATCCGCTGAGCCTGTCTCCCGGGTCGCGGCACAACCCGAAATGCTACAACGATCTTGAGCTTTTGGCCTAGCTAGCCGCGGACGACGCCGGTCTTGCCGAACACGGGCATCGTCCCGCCCGCGTCGTCCACGATGGTCTGCCAGAGCCGGTTCACCACGTCCGGGTTGTCGGAGGCCACGTCGTCCTCCTCGTCCGGGTCGGCCTCCGTGTCGAACAGGCGCTTCTCCTCGCCCTGGTTGTCGGCGATCAGGAGCCAGCGCCCGTCGCCGGCCGCCACCTGGTCCGCGTACGCGGTGGTCCAGTGGTCGCGCTCGGGCGGGTCAGCGCCGTCGAACATCACGGTGAGATCCTCGCCGTCCATCTTGCCCGGCACGGTGAGGCCCTGGAAGGACAGGATCGTGGGCGCTACGTCGTGCGTCGAGGCGAAGTAGTCGCTCGTGTCGCCCGCGCGCTTCCCGTCGGGGTGGCGGATCATGTACGGCACCTGGTGGATCTCCTTGCCGAGCATGGAGTTCGCCTTCCCCATCAGGCCGTGCTCGCCGAGCAGCAGCCCGTGGTCGGAGAGGTAGTAGACGACCGTCCGTTCGGCCAGGCCGAGGTCATCGAGCAGGTTGAGCAGGCGGCCGATCCACGCGTCGATGTAGGTGAGCTCGCCCGCGTACAGCTCCCTGACGCGCTGCACCTGCTCCTCGGTGACGTCGAGGTCCTCCACCTTGGAGTACGGCGTCTTGAAGGGCAGGATCGGCTCGACGCCTTCGTGCTGGTCGAAGCGCAGCTTGAAGGTCGTCGGCACGTTCCAGGCCTCGTGTGGATCGAAGGCGTCGACACCGAGGAAGAACGGCTGCTTGTCCTTCAGCTGCTTCAGCGCCTCCATGCCTGCCTTGAGCACGCGCGCGCCTGACAGCTGGGCGCCGGTGCGGCCCTGGTTGAAGCCCACGTTCTCCTTGATCCGCTTCTCGGCCTCGGTCCCGGCGAGCGCGGGGAGCAGGTACCTCTCGATCTGGGACGTGGCGGCGATCTTGCTCTTGACGACGCCGATGTTCCAGACGCGGTACTCGCCCTGGTCGTATATCGGCGTCGAGATGTCGAGCGTCTTGCGGAAGCGCTCGAAGCGCGGGCCGATGAGGAAGGGGTTGTCGGTCACGTACGCCGTCTCGACACCGGCGTCGTCCAGGAACTCCGTGAAGAGGCGCTTGTAGGCCGGGATCGGGCTCCAGCCGGGGAACTGCGGGAGCTTCGGAGCGACCTTCCAGTCGCGGAAGGGGAACGAGCGCGTGCCGGTCAGGACCGCGCGCCGCACGGCCACGGTCGGCATCGCCTCCGGAACGGCGCGGTTGAATACGAGTCCCTCCTTGCCGAGCGCGTCGAGATTCGGCGTGTGGGCGAGCTCGTCGCCGTCGTAGATGCTCACGAAGTCGCGCCGAGTGCTGTCCGTGACGATCAGGAGGACGTTCAGCGGCTCGCCCTCGCGCTCGACGACCCGCTGGACAGTCGTGTCGCCGCCGTCGTCCGAGTCGCTCAGGGCGCATCCGGCCGCGGCCAGCGCCGCGGCTCCCGCGGCGCCCGCGCCTGAGAAGCGGATCAGGTCGCGCCGCGTGACACCGTGTCCTCGGGACGAGCGCAAGCGGGGGGCACTGTAGCGATGAGCCGCCAGATTCCCTCGCGGGCGCGGCCGTGGGACTACCATGAATGAAGAGCGAAATGGTCGAAGCTGGAGTGGCTCTCGTGCTCGTTGGGGCTGCCCTCTTGGTGGCTGAAGCCCACGTGCCCGGCGGGGTCCTGGGCGTGGCGGGCGGCGTGGCGCTCGCGGGCGGCGCGGCGCTCGCGCTAGCGGGTGCGGGCGGGGGTGCGGCGGTCGTGATCGGCGCCGTGCTCGGCGCTCTGGCGGCGACCGGCCTGTGGCTCGCGTTCGTCACGCGCAAGGCGCTCGCGACCCGGCGCCTCAGGTCGGCCTCCGGCCGCGAGGCGCTGATGGGACGCTGCGGCGTCGTGCGCCGCTGGCAGAACGGGGACGGGCAGGTCTTCGTGGACGGCGCACTGTGGCGCGCCCGGCCGAGCTGGCCGGACAGCGACGACCAGCTGAGCGCCGGCGACTCGGTGGTCGTCGAGCGGGTGAACGGCCTGACGCTCGGAGTGCGCAGAGCAGAGGAGTGGGAGGAGCCCTGATGCTGACCGGAATTCTGATCGTTCTCGCCGTGCTGGTGGTGGCGGCCGTCGCTCTCTCCGCCGCATCGGTCCGGGTGCTGCGCGAATACGAGCGAGGCGTCGTGTTCCGGCTCGGCCGCGTGATCAACGAGAAGGGCCCGGGCCTGGTGCTGCTGATCCCGGCGGTGGACCGGATGGTCCGCGTGAGCCTCCGCACGGTGACGCTTCGGATCCCGCCCCAGGAGGTCATCACGCGCGACAACGTGCCCGTGCGAGTCGCCGCGGTGGCGTACTTCCGCGTGATCGACCCTCAGCGGGCGGTGCTCGACGTCGAGGACTACATGGCCGCGACGCTGCAGATCGCGCAGACCACGCTCCGGTCGGTGCTCGGCAAGGCCGAGCTCGACACGCTGCTCGCGGAGCGCGAGCGCCTGAACGACAGCCTCCAGCAGATCATCGACGAGCAGACCGAGCCCTGGGGCATCAAGGTCACGATCGTCGAGATCAAGGACGTCGAGATCCCCGAGCGGATGCAGCAAGCCATTGCGCGGCAGGCAGAGGCCGAGCGGAACCGGCGCGCGAAGGTGATCAACGCGGAGGGCGAATTTCAGGCGGCCGATCGCCTCGCCCAGGCCGCGAACGTGATCTCTCCCAACCCGGTCACGATCCAGCTGCGCTACCTGCAGGCGCTCTCGGACATCAGCGGCAACCAGTCCTCGACGATCGTGTTCCCGGTGCCGATCGACCTCCTGAAGCCGCTCCTCGAGAAGGGGAACGACAGCGGTGACGGTCACGTCAGCGGTGAGGAGCGGGCCCGGACCCCGGCCGCGCTGCCCGCCGAGGAGGGCGTCCGCCCGGCGCTTGCGGCCCCGAACGGTGAGGCGGGAGCGAACGGCGAACCGGGGGCGATCGGCGAGCCGGCGCCGTCGACGAGCCTGCCTCGCTCGAGCGAGGACTGACGCTGGCCGCGGGGTGCCCGGCCCTCACTGGCCCGGGCAAGTGCGCCCGGTAACCTCGGCTGACCATGACCGTCACCAAGTCTGTAACCCGCGTCCTGGACAACTACGTCGGCGGATCGTGGACCCCGGCCGGCTCCTCCGAGCAGCTCGACGTGACGAACCCGGCCAACGGCGACGTGCTCGCTCGCGTGCCGCTGTCGAACTCCGCCGACCTCGACGCCGCCGTGCGCGCGGCACGGGAAGCACTCCCGGCCTGGCGCGACGTGTCGGTGATCGCGCGCGCCCGCCTGTTGTTCGCTCTCCGTGAGGGCCTCGACTCGCGCCGCGAGGAGCTGGCCCGCTCGGTCACGACCGAGATGGGCAAGACGATCGTGGACGCGCGCGCCGAGGTGGCGCGCATGATCGAGATGGTCGAGGCGGCCTGCGCGATCCCGACGACGATGCAGGGCCGCATCCTCGAGGACGTCTCGCGCGGCATCGACGCCGAGACGATCCGCCAGCCGGTCGGCGTGTGCGCCGCGATCGTCCCCTTCAACTTCCCCGCGATGGTTCCGTTCTGGTTCCTGCCGTTCGCCATCGGATGCGGCAACACGTTCATCCTGAAACCGTCGGAGCAGGTGCCGCTGACGCAGCAGATCGCCTTCGAGGTGCTCGATTCGCTCGGCCTGCCGCCGGGCGTGGTGAACCTCGTGAACGGCGGCCGCGAGGTCGTCGAGGGCATGCTCGACCACCCGGGCATCGACGCGATCTCGTTCGTCGGCTCAGCGCCCGTCGCGAAGATCGTCTACGAGCGTTCGGCCAAGGCCGGCAAGCGCGTGCAGGCGCTCGGCGGAGCGAAGAACCACATGGTCGTGATGCCGGACGCGGTGATCGACAAGACCGTCAACGGGATCATCGGCTCGGCCTTCGGGGCCGCCGGGCAGCGCTGCATGGCCGGATCGGTCGTGGTCACGGTCGGCGAGGCGCACGAACGCCTGATGCCCGCGCTGAAGGAGGCGACCGAGAACGTGCGCGTCGGCGACGGGCTCGACGAGCAGAACGAGCTCGGCCCGGTTGTCTCCGAGACGGCGCGCGAGCGCATCCTCGGCGCGGTCGAGCGCGGGATCGAGGAGGGCGCGGAGCTCCTCGTCGACGGGCGCGATCCCGGCCTCGCCGAGGGCTGCTTCATCGGCGCGACCATCCTCACCGGCGTGACGCCCGACATGGAGCTCGCGCGTGAGGAGATCTTCGGCCCAGTGCTGTCGATGATCCACGTCGACACGCTCGACGAGGCGATCGAGGCCGTGAACCGCTCGCGCTTCGGGAACGGCGTCTCGATCTTCACCGAGTCGGGAGCGGCCGTCCGCCGCTTCAAGCACGACGTCGAGGCCGGGATGGTGGGCGTGAACATCGGCGTGGCGGCGCCCGTGGCCTTCTTCCCGTTCTCGGGCTGGAAGGACAGCTTCCTCGGCGACCTCCACGCGCACGGCACCGACGCGGTCGACTTCTACACGCGCAAGAAGACCATCACGGCCCGCTACTTCTCGAGCGGCGAGTCCGGCAGCTACTTCGTAGAACACTGAACGTCAAGGGGTCAGACCCCTCGAGGGTGGTTGAGGGTTTTCGACGCGGGGTGCGCGTCGGCGCGCCGTTCGCGGTGGCCGGCTTCGTACTGGCGGTCTCCTTCGGCATCCTCGCCGAGGAGGCGGGGTTCTCCGAGGTCGCGGCGGTGATCTTCTCGGCGATCGTCTTCGCGGGCTCCGCGCAGTTCACGGCGGTCGCGATCGTCGGTGCCGGCGGCGGCGCGGGAGCGGCCGTGGCCGCGGCGACGCTGATGAACTCGCGCTTCCTGCCTATGAGCGCGGCCGTCGGGCCGTCATTCCGCGGCGGCCGGCTGCGGCGCGCCCTGAAGGGCCAGGCGGTGGTCGACCACTCGTGGGCCCTCTCGTCACGCGGCGATGGGACCTTCGACGAGGCGCTCCTCCTCGGCGCGTCGGCGATCGCCTACTGCACCTGGTTCAGCGGCACCGTGGTCGGCGTCCTCTGGGGCGACGCGCTCGGCGATCCCGACAAGCTCGGGCTCGACGCGATCTTTCCGGCGTTCTTCTTCGGCCTGCTGCTGAACGAGTTGCGGTCGGGGCGCGCACGCAGCGTGGCCGCGCTCGGCACGGCTCTCGCACTGGCTCTGATCCCGTTCACCCCGCCGGGCGTGCCGGTGCTGGTGGCGAGCCTCGCGTCGCTGCTCGGGCTCACAAGGCGCGCGCGTGCCGAGGTGCGGGAGCGTCAGGAGGCGGAGGGGGAGCCGCGATGAGCGTCTACGCGCTCACGATCGCCGGCTGCGCCGCGGTGACCGCGGCGATCAAGGCTGTGGGGCCGGTGGTGCTCGGCGGCCGCGAGCTCCCGACCTGGTTCACGAGCGTCGTGATCCTGCTCTCGCCCGCCCTGCTCGCGGCCCTCGTCGCGACCCAGGTCTTCGCGGAGGGAGATCGGCTGGCGCTCGAGGCCGACACGGCCGGCGTGGCCGCCGGCGGCCTTCTCTTCTGGCGGACGGACTCGATAGTCGCGTGCGTCTTCGCGGCGGCGGCCGTCACCGCGCTTGTGCGCGCCCTCTAGGGACGACTCTTGCGCACGGCGTCGTAGCGGACCGCCTCGGCGATGCGCCGGCGCTCCTCGCGCTCGCGCTCCTGCGTCTCGCGCTCTTTCCTGCCCGCCTTCTGCGCCACCTCGTTGCGCTGGGCAATGCGCTCCTTCTCAGCCTTCCACGCGGCTTCGCTCATCAGAAGCTCCAGACCACCCCTCGGGCTGTGTGCGACCACAGGGAGATGCGAGGAGTTCAGCATCCGACAGTGGCTCTTGCTCTAAAGAGACTACTCGCCGCTCGCCGAGCGGCTACCCGTACCGCTGTACGCCTGCAGGCCGGGTGGGAAGGGCAGCGCTTCTCCCGCATGCTGCATTCATGACGACAACAGCCAACACCAACGACACATCCATCACCGACAACTCACTCGACGGCGCCCGTGCCTGGTTCGCGGCGGAGGGGCTCTCGCGCAGGCGTGACGACCGGGTTATCGCCGGCGTCAGCGGTGCGTTCGCTCGCCGCTTCGCCATCAACCCGTTCCTGGCGCGAGTGATCACCGTCGCGGGCGCGATCGCGTTCACGCCGCTCGCGTACGTGGCGCTGTGGGTGCTGATGCCCTCTGAGTAGGTCCGTCTAGACGGCGTCGGCGGGACGCGCCTTGCGTGCCCGCCGGCGCTCGTCGACGCGCACGACGTCCCAGGCGAGCCCCGTGACCTCGAGCGCCCGGATGACCATCCAGGACGGGTCGATCTGCCAGAACCGGAGGCCATGCCGCGCCGAGGTGGGGAACGCGTGGTGGTTGTTGTGCCACGACTCGCCGAACGTGAAGAGCGACAGCCACGCCAGGTTGCGCGACTCGTCGCCCGTCTCGAAGTCGCGACGCCCGAAGAAATGACAGAGCGAGTTGATGCTGTAGGTCACGTGGTGGACGACGAGCATCCGCACCCCGCCGCCCCAGAGGAGGCCGGTGAGCGCGGTCATCAGCGTCCCGCCGATCAGGTAGCCGAGGCCGAACGGCAGCGCGAGCCCGGCGAACACCCAGAAGAGGAACGTGCGGTCGAAGAAGCTGATGGTCGGGTCCGCGATCAGGTCGGGCGCGTAGCGGTCGCGCTTGCCCCGCTGGGTGTGGATGAACAGCCAGCCGACGTGGGCGTGGAACAGCCCGCGAATCGCGCCGCTCCACCCGCTTCCGTGCCCGACGTGCGGGCTGTGCGGGTCGCCCTCCTGGTCGGAGAAGGCGTGATGCTTGCGGTGGTCGGCGACCCAGGAGATCACCGGGCCCTCGATCGCGATGGAGCCGGCCGCGGTGAGCGCGGCGCGCACCGGCTTCTTCGCCTTGAAGCTGCGATGCGTGAGATGACGGTGGAAGCCCACGGTCACGCCCATCGCGCAGATCAGGTACATGATCCCGAAGACCGCCACGTCGCTCCAGTGGAGCCACGAGTTCCAGAGTTGCCAGCAGACGATGCCGAGCGCTATGAACGGCAGCGCTGTGATCGTGCCCGTGGCGATCCGGTCGGCGGTCTCGTTCTTGACTGGCTGTACGTCATCTGCCGTGGGCCCGCTGGGCTCTACGACGAGTTGGTGCGTTGTCAACTGGCCTGTGCTCCTTGCATCGCGGCCCCCCGCTGGCCTTGCATGACCCTACCCAAACAGGCGGGTAGAAGTTTCACGCCTGCTACGGTGAGGCCAGTGGGCGGCGCCGTCGCCCGCGAGGTTCTTGTCTCCGGTGGCAGTAGCGATCTGGGTCAGATGAATCTCCCAGATAGCTAGCGGCCGTCTCAGAGCGGCCGTCGTCAGGAGCAATATGAACAAGCAGTCCTTCGCCGACCTCGGCGTTTCGCCGGTGGTCGCACGAACCCTCGCGGGGCGCGGCCTGGAGCGACCGTTTCCCGTTCAGGCGTCGGTTATTCCCGACGTCCTCGCCGGTCACGACGTGCTCGTGAAGTCGCCGACCGGCTCGGGCAAGACGCTCGCGCTCGGCGTCCCGCTCGTCGACCGCATCGAGGCGACCGACCCCCGCGCCGCGGCCCTGGTGCTCGCGCCGACGCGCGAGCTCGCCAGCCAGATCGTCGACGAGATCCGCGACATCGCGGCAGCGCGCGCCCTCTCGGTTGCCGCCGTCTACGGCGGTGTCGGCTTCGAGCGCCAGATCAAGGCCGCCCGCAAGGCGCACATCATCGTCGCCACGCCCGGCAGGCTCGAGGACCTGATCGAGCGCGGCGCGATCCGCCTCGACCGCGTCCGCGTGCTCGCGCTCGACGAGGCCGACCGCATGCTCGACATGGGCTTCCGCCCGGCCGTCGACCGCATCGTCGCCCAGGTCCCGCGCGACCGCCAGACCCTCTTTCTCTCCGCGACACTCGAAGGAGAGGCCGGCCGCATCGCGGCGGAGTACACCCGCGATGCGCGCCGGCATGAGCACACGCACCAGGGCGACGCGCGCGTCGACATCCTGCACCGCTTCATGGCCGTCGCCCACGAGGACAAGCTCGACTCGCTCGTGCGCGTCCTGGGAGGCGACGACGCCGGACGCACGCTCGTCTTCGTGAGGACCAAGCGAGGCGCCGACCGCCTCGTCAAGCGCCTCGCGAAGCGCGGGGTCGAGGCCGCCGCCATGCACGGCGACAAGTCCCAGTCGCAGCGCGAGAAGGCGCTGATGCGCTTCCACAAGGGCCAGGTCGCGGCGCTCGTCGCCACCGACGTGGCGGCGCGCGGGATCGACGTCGACGACATCACGCAGGTCGTGAACTTCGACGCCCCCGAGGACCGCGACACCTACGTGCACCGCATCGGCCGCACCGGCCGCGCGGGCCGCGCCGGCGTGGGCGTGACCTTCGTGATGCACGACCAGGCGCGCGACGTCGGCAAGATCGCGCACGAGCTGCGGCTGCACGCCGAGTTCGAGCAGAGCGGATTGAAGACGTCGCGGCCCGATAGCGTGCGGCACGGTGAGCGGCGACATCCCTCACGTAGCCGGCGTCGAGCACGAGTTCGTTAGCGCGGGCGGGCTGCGCACACACGTGGCGCTGGCGGGCGACGGCCCGCCGGTGCTCCTGCTCCACGGCTGGCCGCAGCACTGGTATCTGTGGCGCGACGTGATTCCCGCGGTCGCGCCGCACGCGCGGGTGATCGCGCCGGACCTCCGTGGCTTCGGCTGGACCGATGTCCCGAAGGGCGGGTACGAGAAGGCACAGCTGATGCGCGACGTGCTCGCCCTTCTGGACGAGCTCGGCGTGGACGAGGTCACGGTCGCGGGACACGACTGGGGCGGCTACGTGGCCTTCCTGCTGGCGCTCGAGCACCCCGAACGGGTCAGGGCGCTCCTCGCGATGAACGTGCTGCCGCCCTGGCCGCCGCGCGACAGGAAGGTGGCGGCCCGCGACGCCTGGAGATTCCTGTACATGCCGGTCCTCTCGACACCCGGCCTGGGTGGGTGGGTGGGCCGCACGCTCGGCCCGCGCGCGATTCCCGAGGAGGCGCGCGAAGCGTTCGCCTCGCGCCTCGGTGGCGAGCGGGCCCGGGCGACCGAGCGGCTCTACCGCGCGTTCTTCCTGCGGGAGATGCCGCGGGTCCTGCGCGGCGGCGGCCACTCTCCGAGCGAGCTCCGCGTGCCCACCAGGATCGTGTTCGGGCAGCGCGACGTCGTGATCACCACGCGCGCCGTGGAGGACGCGGCCGCGCAGAGCGACCTGATCGAGCTCGAGCTCGTCGCGGACGCGACCCACTTCGTCGTCGACGAGAAGCCCGAGCTCATCGCAGACCGGCTGCTCGCCCTCGTGGCGCGCTAGTTCTCCGGTTACCCGGCGACCGATGCCGGGAAGAACGTGCGCATGATCACGCGGGGGAAGCCACTGCTGGCTGTGTTGGTCTCGATGCTGGTGCTGGCGGGACCGGCATCCGCGGCAGGGGAGGAGTTCGTGTCGCTCGGCGACTCGTACGCGGCCGGCCCGCTGATCCCGCTTCAGGTACCGCTCTTCGGGTGCCTCAAGTCGAACAACAACTATTCGAACCTCACGGCGCGCAACCTCGGCCTCGCCCTCACCGACGCGAGTTGCAGCGGCGCCGAGACAGAGGACATGGAGAATCCGCAGGGCGTCTCGCCCGACGGGCCCAACCCGCCGCAGTTCGACCGCCTCGGCGCCACGACGAACATCGTCACGCTCCAGATCGGGGGCAACGACATCGGCTTCTCGGGCATCGCCAGGGACTGCACGAGCACGTCGAACCAGGGCACGCCGTGCCAGGACAAGTACGTCGTGAACGGACGCGACGAGATCAGCGAGCGCATCAAGGCGACCGCTCCGCTGGTCGCCGGCGTGCTCCAGGGCATTCACACGCGCTCACCGAGCGCGCGCGTGCTGGTCGTGAACTACGCGGCGATCCTGCCGGACAGCGGACCCGGCTGCTGGCCCCAGATGCCGATCACGGACGGCGACGTGCCGTACGTGCGCGCGAAGCAGAAGGAGCTGAACGCGATGCTCGCCGAGCAGGCGGCGGCGAACGGCGCGGAGCTGCTCGACTGGTACACGGCGAGCATCGGCCACGACGCCTGCCAGCCGCCCGTGATCCGGTGGGTCGAGCCGGTCGTGCCGGTGAACGCGGCCGCGCCCGTCCACCCGAACCTGGGCGGGATGCTGGGCGCTTCGGCACTCCTGACCGCGGCGCTCAGGTAGGTCTAGAGCAGCGCACCTGGTACACCGACGTGAAGCCGGTCTCGAAGCCGCGCCGCGCGGCGCGCAGGAAGAGCCGCCAGACGCGGACGCGCTCGGTGCCGGCGAGCCGCGTGGCCTCGTCGAGGTTGTCGTCGAGGTTGCGCGCCCAGTGGCGCAGCGTCTCGGCGTAGTCGCTCCGGAACCCCTCGACGTGCTCGGTCTCGAGCCCCGCGTGCTCGAGCGCGAGCTGGACCCGCGACAGGTGGAGCGGAGCGCCGTCCGGGAAGACGTAGCGCTCCGAGAACGGTCCCGCCTCGGGCTCGCCGAGCCGGAGCCGCGCGATCCCGTGGTTCAGCACCCGGCCGCCGGGGCGGACCATGTGCAGCAGCTGGCGCGCATAGACGTCGATCTTGGCCGCGCCGACGTGCTCGACCATCCCGATGCTCGCGACGGCGTCGAAGGGCTCGCCCGTGAGCTCGCGGTAGTCCACGACGCGGAACTCCACGCGGTCGCCCAGCCCGCGCTCCTCGGCGCGCTTCCGCGCAAGCGCGGCCTGCGGCTCCGACAGCGTGATGCCCACCACGTGGACGCCGTGGTTCTCAGCCGCGTGGAGCGCAAAGCTGCCCCAGCCGCAGCCGATGTCGAGCACGCGCTGGCCCGGCCGGAGACCCAGCTTCGTGCAGACCAGCTCCAGCTTCGTGTCCTGGGCCTCCTCGAGCGTCCTAGCTCCGCGCGAGAAGATCGCGCAGCTGTAGATGAGCGAATCGCCGAGGAGGAGCCGGAAGAAGTCGTTCGAGACGTCGTAGTGGTGCCGCACCGCCCGCGCATCGCGCGCAACGCTGTGGCGCCTGCCCTTCGGCCGCAGCTCCGCGGCCGGACGCGCCGGAGGTCGCCGGAGCCCGAACGCGCGGGCGGCGGCCAGCGCCAGCCGCGCCTGGGTGGGGCGGTCGAGAGCGGGCGGCTCCCACTCCTCGAGGAGTACGAGCGTGCCCTCGAGGTCGTCGACGTCGAGCGCTCCGGAGACGTACGCCCGGCCCAGCCCCAGCTGGCCCGGCGCGAGCAGCGCGTGTCCGAGCGCGTCGGGCGAGCGGACCTCGAACGTCGGTCCCCCGCCGTTCGTGGGCGCTAGCGTGCTGCCGTCCCAGAGCCGTACGCCAAACGGCCGCTCGGGGAGGGCCTGCTCGATCTCCTTCAGGAAGCGCTCGCCTGATCGCATTGGGCCCCTCCAAACTTACCGATAGGCTCATCGCCATGGCCAGGCGCGCCGCGCTGATCATGGCGCTGTTCCTACTCGGGGCATTGCCGGGCGCGTCGCTCGCCGCGGACGACGGGCGCTCGGGGGCGAAGTCGCGGATCGCGAAGAAGGTGCGGCTGAAGTCATTCGCGTCGTGCGGCGCGCTGGTCCGCTACGGACGGCGACACGTACGCCTCGGGGTCGGCGCCCCGCCGCCGATCGCCTTCCCGGAGCCGTTGATCGGTCCGCAGCCCAGAGGAGTGCCGGCCCCGGCCGCGCCCGACGGAGGCAGCGCGCCCGGGGCGGAGGAAACCTCGGGCGACTCCGGCACGAACGTGCAGGAGCCGGGCGTCGATGAGCCCGACCTCGTGAAGGCTGCCCGCGGCGTGATCTTCGTCATCACAGCCAACCGGCTGCACGCGGTGAAGGCAGACGGACTCGACGAGCTGGGCTCGCTCGAGCTCGAGGGCTGGGGTCATCAGATGCTCCTCGATGGGGACCGGCTGCTCGTGATCTCGCAGACGACGCCCTACGGCGGAGTGCCCACGCCCGACGGCGACGGGCCGGTCGCGTCCGGCGACTTCGTTCCCGGGTTCGTGGACGCGGTGACACAGCTCAAGGAGATCGACGTCAGCGACCCGGCCGCGATGAAGGTGCGCGCGACCGAGCGGATTCGCGGCGAGCATCTGAGCTCGCGGCTCAGCGGTGACACGGCGCGCGTGGTGCTTTGGTCGCGGCCGCGCGCGGTCGTGGAGCCGGAGCTGCGCGCACAGGTGCGCGGCTGGCTGCCGCGCCGCGTGCTGCGCCGTTCGACCGGCGGCCGTCCGCGGTTCCGGTTCGCGGCGCCCTGCCGGCGCGTGCTGCGCCCCGCGGTGCACTCGGGCGTCGACCTGCTGACGGTGCTGACGATCGACATGGACAGGGGCCTCCCCGCCGTCGACTCGGACGCCGTCCAGGGCGGCGGCCAGACGGTCTACGCGTCGAAGCGAGCCCTCTACGTCAGCCTCGAGAAATGGTCGGCCGACTCTCCGGACGCGACCGACCCGCTGCCCGGCGACAACACCCAGCTGCACAAGTTCGACACGTCCGATCCCGGTTCGACGACCTACGTTGCGAGCGGCCGGGTCGCAGGTCATCTGCTGAACCAGTTCTCGATGTCCGAGCACGAGAACGTGCTGCGCGTGGCGACGACGCGGTCACGAACGGAGGGGCCGGAGGCTGCGAGCGAGAGTGGAGTGGTGACGCTCGCCCAGCGCGACGGCGCGCTGGTCCAGCTCGGGCAGGTCGGAGGGCTCGGCAGGGGCGAGCTGATCCGCGGCGTGCGGTTCCTCGGCGAGGTGGGCTACGTGGTGACCTTCCGCCAGATCGACCCGCTGTACACGATCGATCTCTCGCGCCCGGCGGCTCCGCGCGTGGCCGGCGAGCTGAAGATCCCGGGCTACTCCGCTTACCTCCACCCGGTCGGGAAGGATCTGCTGATCGGAGTCGGGCAGGACGCGACGACGGACGGCCGGCTGATTGGCACGCAGGTCTCGCTGTTCGACGTGTCGGACCCGGCCAAGCCGGCTCGGCTGCACCAGCGGACGCTCGGCAGCGCATCGTCGAGCGCCGCCGAGTGGGATCACCACGCCTTCCTCTGGTGGGCGCCGGCGAAGCTCGCGGTCGTGCCGCTCGAGCACTGGGGCGACGGACAGAACGCCTTCGTCGGCGCGGTCGGATTGGCGGTCGACTCAGCGCAGGGAATCGCCGAGGTGGGGCGGACCAGCCACCAGTACGACCAGTGGCCGGCCTCGGTGCGGAGGTCGCTGATCGTGGGCGGACGGCTCGTCACGATCTCCGACGCCGGGATCCAGCAGAACAGCCTGTCGAACCTCGCTGCCGAGGACTGGCTGGCCTTCCCCGCGCCGGGGCAGGGCGGCTAGCCTCGGCGGCATGCAGACCTTCTATCCGGTCCTGAAGTACGCGGACGCGCGGGCCGCGATCGACTTCCTGGAGCGCGCGTTCGGGTTCGAGAGCCACGCCGTGTACGACGGCGAGAGGGGGCGTCCCACGGGAGCTGGGCTCGGCGACCAGTTCGTGATGATCGGGTCGACGAACGGGCGAGGAGCGCTTCAACCGCCGGAAGGCAGTCGCTCTACGTGGTGGTGGACGACCCGGACGCGCTCCACGATCGCGCGAAGGAAGCCGGCGCGACGATCGAGCGCGAGCTGACTGACCAGGACTACGGCTCGCGCGAGTTCACGGCGCGCGACCCCGAGGGGAACCTCTGGTCGTTCGGGACGTACCGGCCGAGCTAGGCCGCGGCGGCGGGCACTCGCACAGGACGGCGTGCGCGCAGCACCGCGCGACTGCCCGCTCGCGGGCTCAGCGTGATGCTCCGGCGGCGCGCTCCCTCGGTTTGGGGCACGGCGGGCGCCAGCTCGGCCTGCGCGAGCACTGAGCGCAGCACGATCTTCATCTCGAGCAGCGCGAAGCTCGCGCCGAGGCAGCGGCGCCGGCCGCCGCCGAACGGGATCCAGGTGTACGTGCCGGGCTGCTCGTCGAGGAAGCGCTCCGGGCGGAAGGCGTACGGATCGGGGTAGACGTCCGGGTCGTGGTGCAGCAGGTAGGCGTCTGGGATCAGGCACACGCCGGGCTCGTAGCGCCAGCCGCCGACCTCGACCGGCTCCATCACCAGACGCGGCGCCGCATTCGGCAGCACGGGCCGGCGCCGGAGCGTCTCGTGCACGGTCGCGGTCACGTACGAGTCGTCGTCGCCCGAGTCGATCTCCTCGGTGAGGCGCCCGAGCACCTCCGGCGTGCGCGTGAGCCGCTCGAAGGCCCAGGCGAGCTCCGAGGCGGTGGTCTCGTGGCCGGCCACCAGCAGCGTCATCAACTCGTCGCGCAGCTCCACTGGCGACATCGGCGAGCCGTCCTCGTGGCGCGCCTCGAGGAGCATGGCCAGCACGTCGTCGCGTTCCTCGCCCTCGTCGCGTCTTCGCTCGTCGATCGTCTCGTAGATCATCGCGTCGGCGTCGGCGCGCCCCCGCTCGAACGCGCGCCACGTCTTCCCCCTCTGGAGCAGAGGGAGCGTCGAGGCCGGGTTCGCGCCGAACTGGAGGATGCCCGTGAGCCGGCTGCGCATCGCGTCGAGCCGCTCGCCCGACTCGAGCCCGAAGACCGCGCGCAGGATGATCTCGAGGGTGAGCGCTTGGAGGCGCGGGTGCAGCTGGATGGGCTCGTCGCGCGGCCAGCGCGCCACTTCGCGCTCGGTCACGTCCTGCATCAGCCCGGAGAGGCGCTGCATCTTCTCGCCGTGGAAGGCCGGCAGCATCAGCTTGCGCTGGCTGAGGTGCGCGCGCTCGTCGAGCAGGATCACGGAGTTCGCCCCGACCACGGGCTCGAGCAGCTTCGCCCCCTCGCCCGGGTGGAGCACCTCGGGCGGGGCGGTGAAGATCTCGCGCAGGTGCTCCGGCTCCGAGTGGTGCACGAACGGCGGCGTCTGGAGCAGCCGCATCGTGAAGCGCTTTCCGTGGCGCTCGCGGCACCGCTCCAGGAACGGGACGGTGCGGCTCCACCAGGCGATCGTCTGGAGCGTTCGCGGAAGCCGCGGCCCGGGCGGCAGCTCGGCCGGCATGTGCGGAATGTAACCGCAAGTTTCCCGAGAAGTGTGCGTTGCAGCACACATGACCCGCCTGCGCCGGATCCTCGCCATGCCCGTGATCGCCGTCGCGCTGCTCGGCGTGACCGCCGCTCCCTCGTCCGCCGTGGTGGGCGGCGAGAACGCGAGCCCGGGCGAGTACCCATCGGTCGCCGAGATCACCTTCGGGCCGTTCCTCTGCACCGGCACGCTGGTCACGCCCGACTGGGTGCTGAGCGCCGGCCACTGCGGGAGCGTCACCGGCGCTGCCGTCGCATCCCCGGCCAGCTGGCCGCCGCAGCTCATCAACGTTCGCATCGGCGGGGTCACCCAGGACGACGGGGAAGAGCGCAGCGCCAGCAGCGTGGTCGTCCACCCGAACTACATAGCCACGTCGGGTTACGACATCTCGCTGATCCGGCTCTCGCAGAGCTCCACGATGGCGCCGACGCAGGTGGCGGGCGCCGCCGAGCGGAGCCTCTGGACGGCGGGCACGCTCGAGACGATCGTCGGCTGGGGTGCAACCGAGGAGGGCGGCGACACGCCCGACACCCTCCAGGAGGCGCGCGTGCCGATCACCACCGATCAGTACTGCGCCGGCGCGTACAGCGACTTCGATCCGAGCACGATGGTCTGCGCGGGCTTCCCCGAGGGCGGCGTCGACACCTGCCAGGGCGACTCCGGCGGGCCGATGTTCGGCCGCACGTCGGGCGGCGCCCTTCGCGTGGTCGGGACCACCAGCTTCGGCGAGGGTTGCGCACGCCCCGGCAAGCCCGGCGTGTACGGCCGGGTTGCCGACGAGACGCTGCGGCCCTGGATCGCCCAGACCACCGGCACCGGCGTGAGCGCCGGCGCGAGCCGCGCCACCAAGAAGCAGCGCGTCCGCCGCGCCAAGCGGCGTGCCGCGCAGCGCCGCTGGGCGCAGCGGCACGGCAATGAGCCGAGCGAAGGCGCCCTCCGCTAGAGCACGAAGACGATCAGGACGATCAGCAGGATCAGCAGGATGGTTCCAACACCGATGTACATGGGACTCCTTCCCTAGCCGGGTATCGGGTCACCGCACCTTTCCCCGATTCACGCCCGCTTAAGCTGCGCAACCGGTGCGCAGACGACTTCGTGAGCTCGGCTATGCGGTTGGCCGCTTCCCGGCGGGGGAGCTGAACGCGCTCTGCGACGTGCCCGGCGTACTGGTCGGGCACCGCACGATCATGGAGGGCGACCGGTTGCGGACCGGGGTCACCGCGATCCTCCCGCATGGGGGGAACCTCTACGAGCAGAAGGTTCTGGGCGCCTACCACGCCGTCAACGCGTACGGCAAGGCGGCCGGGCTGACACAGCTCGCCGAGCTCGGCACGGTCGAGAGCCCGATCCTGCTCACGAACACCCTGTCGGTGGGCGCCGTGTGGGAGGGCGGCCTCCGGCACCTGCTCGAGCAGAACCCGGGCGCGGCGCGCGACCGCGACACCGTCAACGTGATCGTGGGCGAGTGCTTCGACGGCTGGCTGTCGGATGCGCGCGCGCTCGCCGTGCGCCCTGAGCACGCGCTCGAGGCGATCGCGGCGGCCGGTCCGAGCGAGACGTCCGAGGGTGCTGTGGGCGCCGGCACGGGCACCACCTGCTTCGGCTTCAAGTCGGGCGTCGGGACCTCGTCGCGGGTCGTCGATGGCCACCAGTTCGGCTGCCTGGTCGTGTCGAACTACGGCGCGCGCCGTGACCTCCACCTGCTGGTCGGCCCGGAGGCCGACCTGCCCGCCGGCGGGGCGCCGGAGCCGCCGGGCGAGGAGGCGCCGGACCAGGGTGGCTCGATCATGATCGTGCTGGGGACCGACGCCCCGCTGTCGGAGCGGCAGCTGCGGCGGCTCGCGCTGCGCGGGACGTTCGGCCTCGGCCGGGCCGGCAGCTTCGCGTCGAACGCGAGCGGCGAGTACGTGATCGCCTTCTCGACCGCTCACCGCGTCGCGCACCGCGTGGAGCGCGACCGTGACGAGTTCAGCTTCATACGCGACGACTCGGCCGCGGTCCGGAACCTGTTCGAGGCCGCGGGCGAGCTTGTTCACGAGTCGGTGCTGAACTCGCTCTGCGCCGCCGAGGCCCTCACGGGCCGCGACGGCAACCGCGCCGAGGAGTTTCCATACGACCTCCTCGACGCGGTGCCGTTCCTTCGGCGGGACTGAGGGGCCCCTGGCCCCCGACCCGATTCAGGCGGTCTTGGGCTCCCGCGCCGTTTGCGAGACGCACTTGCCGAAGGCATTGCGCTTGTTCGCGTTCGTGCCGTACTTCTCGCGGAAGGCCGCGGCGTCGGCGTCGCGCTCAGTGGCGCACTCCTTGGCGGCGTTCTTCTGCGCGGTGGCGTCCTGCTTGTCCTCCGAGTCGGCCGCGGCCTCCTTCTCCTTGGCCGTCTGCGAGACGCACTTGCCGAAGGCGTTGCGCTTGTTGGCGTTCGTCCCGTACTTCTCGTTGAACGCCTGAGCATCGGCCGACCGCTCCGTCTTGCATTCCTTGGCGGCGTTGGTGTGGGCGGCCTGCTCCTCCTTCGCCTCCTCGGCGGACTTCGCCCTCACGCAGGCCACGAAGCTCTTCTGCAGCGCGCGGAAGGCTTCGCGCGTGGCGGCGGTGGTGCCGCGGAGCGCCTTGCACTCCGCCTGCGCGGCGCGCTTATCGGCACTATCGGGTGTCGGCTTCGCGACGGCCACGGTGGGCAGAACGAGTGTCAACGCGAGCCCTGCTACTAGCGTGATCTTCTTCATGTGGGCTGAAACGCGGGTCGAGGGCAAAGGTTTGGGGGTTACGCGCGAACCTCTCGCTGCCGATTGCGTTCCTATGTGTGATGCCAGCGGGTACAAGCAATAGGCCATGCCCGCCGCAACCGTCACAAGCAGGGCGCCCGTCCGGGTACTTCGCTCCAAGCGGCTGCTCGCCCTCGCCGGGGACCAGCGGCTCGTGGAGCAGATCCGGCGTGGCAACGAGCTCGCCTTCGAGGTGGCGTTCGAGCGTCACGGCGCCGGCATCCTCGCCTTCTGCCGCCACATGCTCGGCTCGCGCGAGGAGGCCGAGGACACCGTGCAGCACACGTTCGCGGCGGCCTACAGGGATCTACAGCGCGGCGGCGAGCGCGAGATCGCGCTCAAGGCGTGGCTGTACACGATCGCGCGCAACCGCTGCGTGTCGGTGCTGCGGGCGCGGCGCGAGCAGGCTGCCGAGCTCGAAGAGCTGCCGACCGAGGGGCTCAGCGAGCAGGTGGAGCGCCGCGCGGAGCTGCGCGAGCTGCTCGCCGACGTGCGCGAGCTCCCGGAGGAGCAGCGCGCCGCGCTTCTGCTCGCCGAGGCGACCGGCCTCTCGCACGCGGAGGTCGCGCAGGTGCTGGGCTGCGAGGCGGGGAGCGTGAAGGGTCTCGTGTTCCGCGCACGCAGCGCACTGATCGAGATGCGGAGCGCGCGCGAGACGTCGTGCCTCGAGATTCGCCAGCAACTGGCCACGCTCCGCGGCGGGGCGCTTCGGCGCAACGAGCTGCGCCACCACCTGCGGCGCTGTCCCGGGTGCAGCGCGTATCGCGAGGAGGTGCGTCGCCAGCGCCAGATGCTGGCCGCCGCGCTGCCGGTGGTGCCGAGCTTCGGGTTGAAGTCGAGCGTGCTGGGTGCCGCGGGCGTGACGGCGGGTGGCGCGGCCGCCGGGGGCGCCGCGGCCGGGGGATTCGCGTTCGGGTCCGCCGCGGTCGCGAAGGTGGCGCTGGTGGGCGTTCTGGCGAGCGGCACGGTGGTCGCGGGCGAGGTGGTCGTCCACCGGGCGGCGCAGAACGAGGCCGTCGAGGTGGCGCCTGCGGCGGACGGAGCCCGTCCTGGCCCCGGGGCACCGGACGCGGCTCACGAGCCGGTTCGCGCGACTGGTGAGACGAGGGGCGCGCACGGCGAGCGGATCAGCTCGGAGCGGAGCCACGGGCAGCGCGGCGCCGAGCGTCGCTCGGCACGCTCGAACGGGCATGGGTACGCCGGCTCGAAGAGCAAGAAGGGCGAGCACACGAACTCGGCCGGGGGCCGCAAGCTGGGCCGGCAGAAGCAGGCCGAGCGGGCGGCCGGTCCGCGCGGCGTCGCTCGCGGCCACGATCCCGCCCTGAAGGCCGCGCCGAAGGCGGCCCAGCCGCCGAGGCCCGCGCTGCAGCCGAGGCCGGCGCCACCACCCGCTCGGGCCGCTCCGCCCGCGCAGGGCCAGTCCAAGGCGCAGGGCGGAGGGCCGGCGCTGCAGGAACCCTTGCCCGTCCCCAAGGTCACACCGCCCGGCCAAGCCAAGAAGTAGGCGCGGCACGCGGGTAGCGTCCCGCGCATGCCGACGATCGACGAGCTCGAGATAGCGGACGAGCCGGCCGCCTGGAGCGCGGTGGGCTTCGACGTGGACGACGGCCTGTGCGCCGTCTCGCGCGTGCGGGTGCGCCTCGTCGGCAAGGGCGCGAAGCGCGGCATCGTCGGCTGGACGCTCGGCGAGGAGATGCCCGCGGACGGCGCCGCTCCGCACCCGAACGGGGTCGTCCGGGTCGATCACGTGGTCCTGCTCACGCCGGACATCGACCGGACCGTGGGCGAGCTCGAGTCGCAGGGCTTCGACCTCCGCCGCAGGCGCGAGGGCGAGACCCCGGGCGGCTCGACGCGCCAGGCGTTCTTCCGCGCGGGCGAGCCGATCCTCGAGGTGGTGCAGGCGCCGGAGGGAACGAGCGTCGCGCGCGACCCCGACGGGCCCGCCCGATTGTGGGGGCTCGCGTTCGGGGTCGAGGACATGGACCACACGGCACGCGAGCTCGGCGACCTGCTCGGCCGGCCGCGCGACGCGGTACAGCCGGGTCGCCAGATAGCGACGCTCCGCTCCGAGGCGGGCCTTGGCCCGGCGATTGCCTTTATGACTTCCGGGCGAGGGGCCATATGAGAGGGTCGCCGCCATGGCGAACCTCCCGCACATACGGCTCTACCGCGTGGGCACCGCGGCGGCGCTGATCGTCGCGCCGCTCCTGTTCCTGATCGACAACCTGATCCACCCCGAGGAGCTGACGCGCGGGAACGAGCTGGAGCAGGTGCAGCTGATCGCGGACGCATACACGCGCTGGCAGGCGGCCCACGCGATCGGATTCCTCGCGATCCTGGCGTTCGCGCCGGCGGTGCTCGGACTTGCGTTCCTCGTGCGGCGCCGGCGGCCGGGCTACGGCCTCGTGGCGGGTGCGCTGGCCCTGGCGGGAGTTCTCGGCCTGGCCGCCGTCGTCACGATCGACGGCTACGCATGGGGCATCGCCGGCGAGCTGTCGGCGAAGACCGAGGTCGGCCCCGCCGCCTCGGCGGCGATGCTGAAGGACCTCCAGGAATCCGAGTGGTCGTACATCTACTACCTGACGCCGGTCGGGTTCATCGTGGGAATGCTGATGCTGGCGATCGGAGCGGCCCGCGCCGGAGCGGTGCCGGCCTGGGCGGGCGCCCTCCTGGCGCTGGCCACGCTCATGGTGGGTACGGAGACGGCGATCGTCTCGAACGCCTACTTCATCGCCGGCGCGGTCGTCTTCCTCGTCGCGGGGGTCGCGATGGCGCTGCCGCTGCTGCGCATGAGCGATCGCGAGTTCGCTCAGGGGAGCTCGTAGTCGCGCACCTCGTCGATCACGCTGCGGCCGCCTATTTCGATGAAGCCGTCCGCTGCCGGGCGGGCCAGGATGCGCGAGCCCTTGCCCTGGCGGATGTCGATCGGGCGGCCGGCGTGGGCGCAGATCTTCGTCGCCGCTGAGCCGGTCGCCTCGTCCTCGGGGATTCCGATTCGGACGGGGAAGACGCGGGCTCGCATGACTCCGGCGGCTTCGTCGATCCATGCCCAGGTGGCGACGAGGTCCATGCCGTCGGGCGGGCCGTCCAGGGCGTCGATGGCCGCCGGGGAGTCGAGCTGCTTCAGCTCATGGGGTGGTCCCCACTCAGGGCGGGCCGCTACGTAGACGTTCTCACCCTCGCGCGTCACGGGCAGCTCGCCCGCCGGCGGGCGCAGCGCGTCCGCACCCTCGAGCAGCCACGCCGTGCCGACCGCGGGGTGCCCCGCGAAGTCCAGCTCCACCGCCGGCGTGAAGATCCTGATCTCGCCGCTCTCGGCGTCATCCACGAACACCGTCTCGCTCAGGCCGAGGTCCGCGGCCACCGCCTGGCGCCGCTCTGACGGCACCTCCGCGCCCTGCAAGAACACTCCCAGCGGGTTCCCCGCAGTGCCGTCGTCGGCGCAGAAGACGCGCAGCAGGTGCAGTTTCGGCATGCCGCAACGCTACGCTCTCCGACTTCGATGCCACTCGATCGAGTGCGCGGCATGCTGTCCGTGGCCGCGCTAATACCACTGGCGCCGACGTTCCAGGCTGCCGGGCAGATCGCCGAGCACGTGAGCGAACGCGCCGCCGCGCGTCCCACGGCGGTGTTCCCCATGCGCGCGAAGCCGGACTGGGGCGAGGCGGACGCCCGCTTCGGCGCCTACCGCGGCGGACACGTGCACGAGGGCCAGGACGTGTTCGCGCCCGCCGGCACACCGCTCCTGGCGATCCGCGACGGGCGCGTGGTCGAGACAGGCAACGACGGCGGGCGCGGCAACTACGTCGCGATCTGGAGCTCGGAGGTGGGCCACACCTTCGTGTACCTGCACATGCAGCGGCCCACGCCGTTCGCCCCAGGCGACGGCGTGAAGATGGGCGAGCGCGTCGGTGCGGTCGGGTGCACCGGCTCGTGCTGGGGCGACCACCTCCATTTCGAGGTGCGCGACGGCCGAGGCACGACGGGCACGCCGCGCGACCCGCTCCCGGCGCTGCAGCGCCTCGCCGCGCGGCGGTAGCCTGGGCCCCGTGGACCAGATGGAGCTGCGCAATCGGCTCGTGATGGCGACCCAGATGTGGAAGGAGGCGACCACCGAGGCGCTTCCGCGCATGGCGCCGGGGAAGCCCGCGGAGCAACTGGCCGCCTTCGAGCTCAGGCTGGTCGACATGCTGTGCGCGCAGGCCACCCCGGAAACGGCCCGCGACGTGGCCGACAAGACCTGGGACCTCGTCCACGACCGGTTGGACGACGACCCGGTGAAGCGGCGCGTCGTGGAATGCCACGAGGCGCTCGCGAGGCTCTCGGCCAAGGGCAGCGGTACTGGCTTCTAGGCTTCCCCCAGGGTGAGGAATCTCCCGGGGCTATTCGACGTTCGTCTCAAGGCGCGGTCGCTCGCATACCTGTATGCGACCGGCGCGACACTGGCTCTGCTGACGCTCGTCTTCCCGCACGCGGACGAGGTGCGCGACGGACCCCTGGTCATCCTGGCGACGATCGCGTACGTGATCGCCGCGGCTGTCTGGATCGCCGCCGACCGCATGCGCGAGTGGCAGATTCACGCCGCGCTGGTGGCGGGCACGGTGATCATCAGCCTGGCCAACTACTACGCCGGCCCGTCCACGCTCTACCCGCTGCTCTACGTGTGGGCGACGCTGTACGCCTGCTACTTCTTCCCACTGCGCGAGGCGGCCGCGCACATGGCGTTCGTGGCGGTGGCCTACGCCGTGACGCTGGCGTTCCAGAGCGCCGACATGGTCGTCGTCCGCTGGCTGCTGGCCGTGGGCACGCCGGTCGTCGCCGGTCTCCTCATCTCGAATCTGCTGCGACGGCTTCAGACCCAGGCGCGCGAGCTGAGCCAGTCGGAGGAGCGCACCCGTCTGGTGGTGGACACCGCGCCGGATGCGTTTCTCACGCTCGACCGCGGGGGGCAGATCCTGAGCTGGAACGCCGCCGCCGAGCGGCTGTTCGGCTGGACGGAGGAGGAGGCGACCGGCAAGACGATGCGCGAGCTGATCATCCCGCCCGAGTTCAGGGAGCGCCACGACGCACGCCGCAACGCGCTGTTCGAGAGCGACGTGCCCGCTGCGACCGAGCGCTTCGAGGTGGAGTTCGTGCGCCGCGACGGGCGGCGCTTCCCGGGCGAGGCGACCGTCTCGAAGGTCGAGTCGCGCGGGGAGAGCTTCGTCTCCGGCTTCATCACCGACTCGACCGAGCGCCTGCGACGCCAGGCCGAGCGCGAGGCGCTCCTACGGGAGCAGGCTGCGCGCGCCGAGGCGGAGCGCATGGCCGAGCTCGTCGGCGGCATGCAGGCGCTTGTGGACGCCGCCCTCGCGCAGCGGAGCCTCGACGGCATCCTGCGCGACCTCGTGGCCCGGGTCCGCGGCGTGCTCGACGCCGACGAGGCGACGATCTACCTGTCGGAGGAGGGCGACGAGCTCACGGTGGGCGCGGCGACGCCCGGCCAGCACGGCGGCGTCGAGGAGTTCGCGCGACGCGTTGCCGAGGCTCGCGAGGCGATGCTCGAGGAGGACGACCGGCTGATCGGCGTGCCCCTGCTCGCCGAGGACGTGGTCACCGGTGTTCTCGTCGCGGGCGCCCAGCCGCCGCGCGAGTTCGGCGGCAAGGACCTCACGCTCCTGCGGCTCGCCGCCGAGCGCGTCGGCCTCGCGATCGCCCACGCGCGCGTGTACGAGCGCGAGCACCGCATCGCCGAGACGCTCCAGCGGAGCCTCCTGCCCGACCGGCTCCCCGACCTGCCCGGGCTCGAGGTCGCGGCGCGCTATCTGCCGGCCGCATCCGAGGCCGAGGTGGGGGGCGACTGGTACGACGTGATCCCGATCGCGGGCGGCGCCGTTGGGCTCGTCATGGGCGACGTGGCGGGCAAGGGCCTCGCCGGCGCCTCCATGGTGGGGCGGCTGCGGAGCGCGCTGCGCGCATACGCGCTCGAGGGCCACGACGCCGGGCGCGTCGTGGAGCGCCTCAACCGGCTTCTGTGGACGGAGGCGGACGAAAGCCAGATGGCGACCATGCTGTACGCGATCGTGGACCCCGCCGCGAGCACGGTCCGCTGGGTGAACGCGGGGCATCCGCCGCCACTCGTCATCGGCGGCGGCGAGGTGAGCTTCCTGCGAGGCGAGGCCTCCGTGCCGCTCGGCGTGCTTCCGTTCCCCACCTATCAGGAGGTCACGGCGCCGCTCGCTCCGGGCCAGGCGCTTCTCCTCTACACCGACGGCCTGGTCGAGCGCCCGGGGGAGCACCTCGACGACGGGCTCGGCCGGCTGGCCGGCTGCGTCCTCGACGCGCCCCAGCAGCCGGGTGAGCTGCTGGACCACGTGGTCGCCACGCTGGTGCCGGAGGGCGGCGCGCCCGACGACGTGGCGCTCCTCACGCTCCACAACCTCCCCGTGCCGGAGCGCTTCAGCGCCGAGTTCCCGTCCGAGCCGGAATCGCTCGCGGGGATCCGCAGCATGCTGCGGCGCTGGCTCAGCCATGCGGGCGCGGACGACATGGAGATCGCGGAGATCACCACGGCGTGCGGGGAGGCGGCCACCAATGCCATCGAGCACGCCGGCACCGGGAACGGCGCGCGCTTCGAGGTCTCCGGGCGGCGCGAGGGCGCGGAGGTCGAGATAGCCGTGCGCGACCACGGCAGCTGGCGCGACGAGCGTGAGGACGACCACGGCCGGGGGTTGGACCTCATGCGGACGCTGATGGATACCGTTGCGGTCGAACCGGGTGCCGGGGGCACCACCGTGAGTCTCAGACGGCGGCTTGGGCAGGGGGGAGGTGACGGCTGATGGAAGAGCTGATTGGCGTTGAGATCGATGAGCAGGGCGACGTGGTGGTCGCCAGGCTGTCGGGCGAGCTCGACATCTCGGTGGCCGAGACCACCGGGCGCAGGATCGCCGAGTCCGTTCCGAGCTCCGCGCTCGGCGTGGTCGTCGACATGAGCGGGCTCGAGTTCATGGACTCGAGCGGCGTCTCGATGCTGTTCGCGCTCGCGCGCCAGGTTGGGAGCCACCGGCAGGAGCTGCGCGTGGTCGCGCCGCGGGGCAGGCCGGTCGCGCGCGTCCTCGAAATCGTCGAGTTCGAGCGCGCCGCGCGCGTTCACCAGGATCTGGACTCGGCGGTCGGCGAGATGGCTACGCCGCAGGCGTAGCGGCCGTCTCGCGCAGGAACTCCAGCACCGCCGCGTTGAACTCCTCAGCGCGCTCGAGCGGGAGGGCGTGCGGCGCCCCCGGCAGGACGGTGAGCTTCGCGTCCGGGATCAGCGAGGCGATCTCGCGCGACTTCCAGACCGGCAGGAGGATGTCGTGCTCGCCGCCGATCACGTGCGTCGGCATCGTGAGCGAGCCGAGCCGGTCGCGCGCATCGTGGCGGGAGCAGGCGGCCAGCTGGCGGGCGAATGCATCGGGCGGCTGCGGGTGCGGGTTGTTCAGGATCGCCGTACGCACGAACTCGACCATCTCGGGGCTGTCGTAGAAGGCCTCCGAGTGGCACAGCAGCATGAGCTCGTCGATGTGCTGCTCGCGGCTGATCTGCCTCACGCGCGCGCTCCACACCTCGGCCAGCCGCCGGGCGTAGGTGCCGCCGGCGGGGAAGGTCACCGCGAGCGTGAGCGTCCGTACGCGCTCGGGCGCCTGCAGGGCCATCTCCTGCGCGATCGCGCCGCCCATCGAGATGCCGAGCAGGTTGAACGTGTCGAGGTCGAGCTCATCGGCCAGCGCCAGCGCGTCGCGCGCCATGTCCGCGATCTCGTAGCTGCCGCTCGCCATCGACGACTGGCCGACGTCGCGGTTGTCGAAGATCACGGTCCGGTGTGCCGCGGCGAACGCCTGGACCTGGGGGATCCACCCGACCGTGTCGCACGCGAGCCCGTGCACGCAGAGGAGCGGCTCGCCGTCCCCGAGCACCTCGTAGTAGAGCCGCGTTCCATTTACCTCTGCGAAGGCCATGCGCACACCCTATATCCCATCTTGGCTGGCCAGCCAACTTGCTAGGCTCGCCGCCGTGCCAGGCGTGGCTGTCGTGACGGGCGCCGGACGCGGCTTCGGCCGCGCCATCGCGGGGCGGCTCGCCGCGCGCGGCTACACCGTGCTCGCAACCGACGTCGACGCCGAGGCTGCCGCGGGCGCCGCGGACGAGGTCGGCGGGTTCTCGATGGAGCTCGACGTGCGCGACCCCGAGGCCCACCGCGCCGCGGCGCGCACGGCGTCCGAGCGCGGGCCCCTCGAGGTGTGGGTGAACAACGCGGGAGTGATGCGCCCGGGCGCGGCCTGGGAGCAGTCGGACGAGGACGTGCGCGTGACCTGCGACGTGAACCTGCTCGGCGTGATCTGGGGCTCGCTCGCCGCGGTCGAGGCGATGCGCGCCGGCACCGGCGACAACCGTCACGTCATCAACATGGGGTCGCTGGCGGCGCTCGGCCCGGTGCCCGGCCTCGCGCTGTACGCGGCGACGAAGCACGCGGTGCTCGGCTTCACCGGCTCGCTCCAGGGCGACCTGTTCGACGCCGGCATCCCGATCACGCTGCACGTGCTGTGCCCCGACGCCGCCGACACCGCGCTGCTGCGCGAGCACGACCATGAGCCGGCCGCGGCGATCAACTGGTCCGGGCCGCGCCTCCTGACGGCCGACGAGGTGGCGGACCATGCAGTGGCCCTGCTCGACTCGAAGCGGCTCGTGCGCTCCGTCCCCGCATGGCGCGGGTGGGGAGCACGCGCGATGGCGATGGCCGGGCGCCCCGCGCTGCGTGCGGTGCCGCTTCTGCGCAAGCAGGGCGCCCGCCACCGGATAGCTTTCAGAGAGCGATGAACGGAGGAGCCAGGTGACCCAGACCACGACGGTTCGGAGCACGGCGTCGAACGGCGCGGGGACTGCCGGCAGCATCGAGGTCGAGAACCCCGCCACCGGCAAGATGATCGCGAGCGTGCCGATCGTGGCGCCCGAGCAGGTGGCGGATCACGCCGCTCGCGCGCGGCGCGCCCAGCCCGGCTGGGAGGCGCTCGGCTTCGCGGGGCGCGCGGCCGTCATGAAGCGCTGCCAGAAGTGGGTGTCGGACAACGCGGACCGCGTGATCGAGACGATCCAGTCCGAGACCGGCAAGGCCTACGAGGAGGCGCTGCTCGCCGAGGTGGGCTACGCCGAGGGAGCGTTCGCGTTCTGGGCCAAGAACGCCGAGAAGTACCTGGCCGAGGAGCGCGTGAAGACCGCCTCGCCGTTCGCCAAGGGGCGCAAGCTCGTCGTCCGTTACGCGCCGCTCGGCGTCGTTGGCGTGATCGGTCCCTGGAACTACCCGCTCACGAACTCGTTCGGTGACTGCATCCCGGCGCTGATGGCCGGAAACGCGGTGCTGCTGAAGCCGTCGGAGGTCACGCCGCTCACCTCGATGCTGATGGGCGAGATGCTGCGCGAGTGCGGGCTGCCCGAGGACGTGTACCAGGTGCTGCCCGGCTACGGCGAGACCGCCGCGGCGATGATCGACGAGGTGGACTTCGTGATGTTCACCGGCTCGACGGCGACCGGCAAGAAGGTCATGGAGCGCGCCGCGCGGACGCTCACGCCCGTGTCGCTCGAGCTCGGTGGGAAGGACCCGATGATCGTGCTGGCCGACGCCGACCTCGAGCGCGCCGCGAACGCGGCGGTCCACTACTCGATGCAGAACGCGGGCCAGACCTGCACCTCCACCGAGCGCGTGTACGTGGAGGAGCCCATCTACGACGACTTCGTCAGGCTGGTGACCGATCGCGTGCGCGGCCTGCGCCAGGGCGTGCCCGGCGGAGCCGGCGCGACCGACCTGGGCGCGGTGATCAATCCGCCGCAGTCCGACATCGTCGAGCGCCACGTGAAGGACGCGGTCGAGCACGGCGCACGTCTCGTCGCGGGCGGCGGCAGGCGCGACGAGAACGGCCACTACTACGAGCCGACTCTGCTGGTGGACGTGGACCACTCGATGGCCTGCATGCGCGAGGAGACGTTCGGCCCGACGCTGCCGGTCATGAAGGTGCGCGACGCGGAGGAGGCGGTCCGGCTCGCGAACGACAGCCAGTACGGGCTCCAGGCGTCGGTCTGGACCAAGGACGCCGCCAAGGGCGAGCGGCTCGCTCGGCGCATCGAGGCCGGCGTGGTGACGGTGAACGACGCACAGGTGAACTACGTGGCACTCGAGCTGCCGATGGGCGGCTGGAAGGAGTCCGGCCTGGGCTCGCGCCACGGCGCCGACGGCATCCGCAAGTACACGAAGAAGCAGGCGCTGCTCGTCACGAGCTTCGCGCCGCTGAAGAAGGACCTGCACATGATGCCGTACACGCCGCGGCGCACGCAGATCGTGGCGAGGCTCCTGAAGCTGGTCTACGGGCGCGGACGCTAGTGCCGATACAGGGTGGGTGCGCCCGCGCCTGACCCTGCTCTGCCTCTTCGTCGTGAGCGGAATCCTTCCGGTCCCGGCCGCCATCGCGCAGGCCCCGATCGACGACTACGCATATGACCGGGCAAAGACGTGCCGTAAGGACCCGACGCCGGGCGCGCTCGCGCTCGTCGACTGGCTCGAGAAGAACGCGAAGGGAACCTTCTGGGGCATCATGCGCTGCGAGCGCTGGGGCAAGAACAGCGCCTCGCTGCACGCCGAGGGTCGCGCCGTCGACTGGCACCTCGACGCCGCCCGCCCGGCAGACCGCCGCGAGGCCCGCCGCCTGATCGACCTGTGGCTCGCCACCGACAGCGAAGGCAATGAGCACGCCCTCGCGCGCCGGATGGGGATCCAGGAGATCATCTGGAACTGCCGCTCGTGGTGGTCGGGAGCGGACGGGATGGGCCCGTACTCCGCCTGCTACACGGAGCGCGGCAAGCGACGCAAGCACGTGAACTACACCGAGGCCCACAAGGACCACATCCACATCGGCCTCAACTGGGCCGGTGCGCGCAAGCGGACCTCGTTCTGGGATCGCTGAAGCTGGTAATGCTGTTCCCGTGGGCGTCCGGGACACGCTTGGGAAGTTCAACGAACGGGACGCGGTCGTCAGGGCCGTCCGTGCCCTGCGTTCGCGGCTGCCGGGCGATCACTCGTACGGCGACCCGCTCTCGGTCGCGGGCGACGAGCCTCCCCAGCTGATCGCCCAGCGTCTGGCGGCCACGACCGACGCGCGGCCGAGCGCCGTCCGCGAGCTCGGGCTCGGCGCCCTGCAGCTCTGGCAGGCGCTCTCCGAAGCGCAGGGCCGAGGGCGAGGCGACGAGCCGCTCGCGATCGTCTTCACCGACCTCGTCGGCTTCTCTGACTGGGCGCTCGAGGCCGGCGACGACGCCGCGCTGGAGCTGCTCCGCACCGTCGGGCGCACCGTGGATCCGGTGATCAAGGAGCGCGACGGGCGCATCGTGAAGCGCCTCGGCGACGGCCTGATGGCGGTCTTCGAGGAGGCCGCTCCGGCGGTCGACGCCGCGCTCGAGGCGAGTCGCGCCGTCCAGGGGATCGAGCTGGACGGCTACAACCCCGAGTTGCGCGCCGGCATCCATTTCGGCAAGCCGCGCAAGCTCGGCAGCGACTACTTCGGGGTCGACGTGAACGTGGCGGCGCGCGTCGCCGACGCCGCTGGAGCGGGAGAGGTGCTCATCTCCGAGTCCGTCTGCGAGCAGATCGCCGGCTCGGACATGGAGCTGCGCCGCCGCTGGCGCTTCAAGGCGAAGGGCGCTCCGAAGGACCTCAAGGTCTACTCGGCAAGCGCGAGGGCCGAGCCGGCCTGATTTGAAACAGTCCGGTCGCGGGTGTCGTATTTGAAGCGTGGCCGGCTCCTCGGGACAGGAGGTGGCGCTGGATCCGCCCGTGCGGCCCTGGTACCGGGCCGGCGCGGCTCGGGACGAGGCGTCGCTCATCAGGCAGGCGCGGCGCGGCTCGGCGGACGCGATCGAGGCGCTCGTCAGGCGCCACTGGGAGAGCGCGCATCGGGCCGCCTTCCTGATCGTCCACGACGCGCAGGCCGCCGAGGACATCGCCCAGGAGGCGATGCTCGCGGCCGTCCGCTCCATCGACGGCTTCGACCGCCGCCGGCCCTTCCGGCCCTGGCTGCACCGGATCGTTGTGAACCGCTCGCTCGACTGGCTCCGCGCGCAGGCTCGGCGGCCGGAGGTGAGCGTGGAGGTGGCCGGGGCGCTGACGGGCACGGCGAGCGCGGCTCCGGACACGCTCTCCGACGACCTCATGCGCGCGCTCGCCGCGCTCGACCCCGACGAGCGGGCCCTGATCGTGATGCGCCACCTGCTCGGCTACCGCTCGCCGGAGCTGGCGCGGATGCTCGGCCTCCCGGCGGGCACCGTAAGGACGCGCCTGGCGCGCGCGCTGCACCGCACCCGTGACCTGCTCGAGGCTGACGCCAAGGAGGGCCCATGACCCCGGATCGGCTGAAGGAACGGCTCAGCGAGATTCCCACCCCGCAGGCGACGCGGGCGCGAGAGCAGGCCGTCGCCGAGGCGCGCGCGGAGATCGCCGCGCGCGGGAACGGCTCCGAATCGGCGGCGTCGTGGCGGCCGCGCCTGCTGAGCCTCGCCGCCGTGGCGCTCCTGGCGGTCGTCGTCCTCCTCACCCCGCCGGGCAGGGCCGCGAGCGCATGGGTGGGCGATCTCGTCGGCATCGGGGACGTGGGAGGCCCGCCGACGCGGGAGAAGCAGGGCGGCTTCGTCAAGCCGAGCACGGCGGTTGTCATCGACAACGGAGTCGCGCCGGACGGCAGTCGCTACGAATGGGTCGCCTATCAGTGCAAGGAGGACCTCACGCGTGAGGGGCTCGGCACGAAATTCGAGGGCATAGGGATCGCGCTTCAGTGGCCCGGCGTGAAGGGCGACGAGGGCGGCGGCTTCTGCGAGGAGCTCGAGGGGCGGCCTCAGCCGCCCGAGTTCAGCACACACGGCGTGCACGTGCTTCCGTCGCAGATGGAGGGCGTCGCCGAGCCCGATCTCGTGATCTCGGGCACGACCGGCCCCGGCGTGCACAGCATCCGCGTCATCTACCGGGATGGTGAGGGGAAGGAGCGCGAGCTCCCGGTCGACTTTGCCCGGGTGGAGGGCAAGCTGCGCGAGGTCGCAAGCCGGCCCGAGGCGCTGGGGACGTTCGTGGCGTTCCTGCCCGGCGAGGTCGCGGCGCGCGATGAGGTCGTGTCGCGCCTGGACCTGCGCGCGCTCCACGGCACCGGCAAGTTGAAGCTCGGGCCGCTGGGGCGCCGCGAGCGCGACGAGGCGCGGCTGGCGTTCGAGAAGTGCGGGCCGGTCGAGGCGAATCTGGAATCCGCCGACGACTGCTACGAGCGGCTCATGCCCCGCGGGCCCTTCGAGTACATCGCATACGGGGAGGACGGCCGTGTCCTCGACCGCAGGAACGAGACTCTGGTGCCCGCCATGGTGAGGCCACCGACGCTCATCGACGCGGAGGGGCACGAGGAGCCCGAGGACAAGCGCGGTCGCCTGCCGAGCCAGGGTCCGAACAGCGTCACCGCGACGGTGATGAGCGGGCGCTCTCCCGACGGCGCCCTGTACGAGTTCTACATTGACAAGTCGGACTACGGCCTCTGCATGAGCATCTGGTGGCCGTACGTCCCGAATGGGGGCTGGGGCTTCTGCGGCGGAGACGCCCTGCCGCCGTCGACGGCGTTCGGACGGCGCAACCCGGAGGCGGTGTTCGCCAAGCCGTTCGGCTTCCTGAACGACGCCGCCGAGGCGACGACGTACCGGCTGATCAGCGGCTTCGCGCGCACGAACGTCGACAGCGTCCGGGTGGTCCACCTGGACCGGGACGGCGGTCGCCACGAGGCACCGGTCCGGCTCACGCATGTCACGGCGGAGGAGCTGGAGCGGTTCGGCGGGGGCGAGCCGTTCGGGTTCTGGGTTGCGTTCGTCCCGCGCTCGGCGGGCCACCGCCCGATCGAGGTAACCGCGTACGCGGCCGGCGGCGAGCGGCTCGGCGCGCCGTTCACGCTCGCACGGCCGTGACGTGCGTACCATGGACAGATGGCCCGCTCGTATCGTCACCAGGCCCTGATCGAGGCGCCGCTCGAGGCGGTCTGGGAGGTCGTGAGCGATCCGAACACGCACCCGGACTGGTGGCCCGAGGTCGTGGGGGTCGACGCGCCCGAGGAGCTCCACGAGGGTGACTCCTACATGCGCACGTCGAAGACCATGCCCTTTGTCGACGCCGTCGACTCGATCTGGGTGGCCGAGCGGCTCGAGCGTCTCAAGGAGGCTCAGTTCCGATGCACCCTGAGCGGCGCATACGCACACTTCACCCTCACTCCTGCCCAGGACAGCACGTACGTGGAGCTCGAGACCGGGATGGATCCGACCTCGCTGAAGTGGCGCGTCCAAAAGACCGTGTTCGGTCTCCAGTACAAGCGCTGGGGCCTCGATGTGCTCGACGCGCTACCGGGTGCAATGCGCTCTCGTCTCGGCGCGGGCGCCGGCGCCCAGGAGTGATTAGCCGCTCTTTGCAGGGTATGTGACCCTAATCACGACTTAACGGCAAAACGCCGATACTGTCGTTAGACGGCATGGAGCGGCAGCACATCGACATCACGAAGGACCTCGAGGGCGAGCCCGTGGTCCACGCTGTGTTCGACCTTCGCGAGGAGGAGATCGCGGCGTCCGCCCACGCCGTCGCGGCGAGCATCGCGGAGCGCTTCCGCAACGAGGAGATGTCGGCTGACGACGTAGTCGAGTTCCGCGAGCTGACCGCGCTCGCTGACGAGCTGCGCGAGCTGGCCGGCGGTGCCGGCACGATCGTGATGCGCCCGGCTCGCCTGAACGCCTATCGCCACGCCATCAGCGCCTTCGTCGAGTCGCGCGACGAGGCGGACTGGATCCGTGACGAGGACCGCGAGCCGTTGGCCGTCGTGCGCGGCCTCCTGTGGCCGCTCGAGGAGCTGTCCGCCGACGCGATGCAGGCGGCTCTGTCCGGGCACGCGCCCCGCCACGCCTGAGCCCGCCGCGATTGTTAAGGGTCTGACCCCTAGGGGTAGAGGTCGCCCTCCTCGCCCACCACGAAGATCGCGCTGACGGGACAGTTGCCGGCGGCGGCGATGATGTCGTCGGTCGACGCGCCGTCGGGATCGACCACGACCGCCTTGTCCTCCTCGTCCAGCTGGAAGACGTCGGGCGCCGTGTCGACGCAGTCGCCGGAGCCGATGCAGAGGGCTCGGTCGACCGTGACGGCGATCCGGTTCTGCGCGGACAGCTCCGGCATCAGCGCCGGCGGCGGATCAGGAGCACCAGCGCGAGCGCCGCGAGGGCGAGCGGCAGGAAGGCGCGCATCCCCGGGCCGCCGGAGTGGTCATGGGGCTCGACGCCGGCCGGCATCGCGAACTCCTCGGCGGCGAGAACGTCGTGCGGCTCGCGGAGCCCTGTGGGATCCCCGGGAATGCGGTTCTCACGCGTGGGGATGCCGAACTCCTCGGCCGCGAGGATGTCGTGGGGCTGGTCGATTCCGGCGGGGTCGGCGGGGCCGGACCCCTGGCTGCGTTCTGATTCAGGCATCGTCCCTATCGTTCCAGATCCATGGATGAGGCCAACCGGACCGAGCTCGAGGCCGCCGCCTTCCGTGCGCTCGTTCAGCATCTGCGCGAGCGAACCGATGTTCAGAACATCGACCTGATGGAACTCGCCGGCTTCTGTCGCAACTGCCTGTCGCGCTGGTATCGCGAGGCGGCGGAGGCGCGCGGGCTAGAGCTCGAGGACGCTGAGGCGCGGGAGATCGTCTACGGGATGCCGTACGCGGAGTGGAAATCCAGGTACCAGGCGCCCGAACCGGCAGGCTGAGGCGCGCTACCGCCGCTCTCGCGGTCGTCGCCCTCTGCGGCGTCGCGATCGGCTGCGGGCGCGGACCGGCAGGCGGCGACGGAGCGGACGGTGCGGCCGAGTCCGAGGAGGTCGTGCTCACGCCTGAGGCCGCCCGCGAGGGGCGCGCCCGGCAGGGTGAGGAAGAGCCCCGGCCGAAGTCGAAGGCTCAGGTGGTCGAGTTGCGTGGGGCCGGGGCGGAGGCCGCCCTGAAGGGCGACCCCACGGACGACGCCCCCAGCCCGGGCGCCCCGACCGACGCCGAGGTGCGCCAGGAGCTGCGCGAAGCACGCGCGGCGCTGTCCACCTTCAAGAAGCACCTCAACACGACCGCCTTCCTCCAGACCGGCCCGCGCGCTCGCGTTCTGGGCGACGGCACGGCGGTGGCGCCCGAGGACGCGCCGGACGTGGTGAAGCGCGTGATCCTGGCCGCCAACGAGATCGCGAAGTTCCCCTACAAGTGGGGTGGCGGCCACGGCGCCTGGCGCGACAACGGCTACGACTGCTCGGGCTCGGTCTCGTTCGCCCTCGCCGGAGCCGGTCTGCTCGGGCGCCCGCTGACCTCGGGCCTGTTCATGAACTACGGGGCCCCAGGGCGCGGCCAGTGGATCACGATCTACGCCAACTCGGGCCACATCTTCATGGTCGTGGCCGGCCTCCGCTTCGACACGAGCGGCCAGGGCCGTGCGGGCACGCGCTGGCAGGAGGAGCCGCGCTCCACCGCGGGCTTCGCCGTCCGGCACATTCCCGGGCTCTAGCCGGTGTAGAGGGTCGGCGCCGCGCCGGTCATGACTGGAGCTCGACCGGCTCGAGCTCCAGCTCGATCAGGCGGCCCGCGCGCAGGATGCGCACGCTCACGGAGCCCCCGATCAGGTCCGCGACCATCAGCCGCTGGAGGTCCTCCACGCGCTCGGTGCGCGCGCGGTTCACCGTCAGGATCAGGTCCTCGGGCCGGATTCCGGCGCGGTCCGCGGGCCCGCCCTCGACCACCTCGACGACCTCCACGCAGGTCGACTGGCCCGTGGTCGCACGCGCGTGCGGCGGCACGGGACGCGGCCCGCCTGCGACGCCGAGGTAGGCGCGGCGCACGCGGCCGTCCGACATCAGCCCGCCTATCACGCGCTGGGTCGCCTCGTTGATCGGCACGGCCAGGCCGAGGCCGATCCCCGCGATCGCGGTGTTGACGCCCACTACGCGGCCGCGGCTGTCGGCGAGAGCGCCGCCCGAGTTGCCGGGGTTGAGGGCCGCGTCGGTCTGGATGACGTTGTCGATGATGCGCCCAGCGCGGCGTGAGCGGGCGGGCAGCGAGCGGCCGAGCGCGGAGACGACACCGGCCGTGACCGAGCCGCCGAGCCCATGCGGGTTGCCGATCGCGACCACGAGCTGGCCCACGCGCAGCTGCTCGGCGTCGCCGAGCTCGGCGGGAATGAGCCCGTCACCCTCCGAGCGGAGCAGCGCGAGGTCGGAGAGCGGGTCGCGCCCGACGACCTCGAAGCGCTCCTCGCGCCCGTCGCCGAAGGTGGCCCTGCCGCGGGTGTCGGAGCGGCCGACGACGTGAGCGTTCGTGAGGAGGAATCCGTCCGGCGTGAGCACCACCGCGCTCCCCGCGCCGGCCGGCATCTGGCCGCCGCGCGTACGGCGCATCACCCGGAGGCTGGCCACGGACGGCGCGAGCCGGTCGGCGACCGCGATGACGGCGCGCGAGTAGGCGTCGAGCGCCTCGGTCTCCTCCGGCGTGGGCGGCTCGGCCACACGGCTCACGCCGCCTGCTCCCCGCTGAAGGTCGCGGTCACGCTCCGCTCGTCGATGCCGCGGACGACGGTCAGCTCGAGGTCGCCGCCCGCCGCGGGAAGCGCGTCGAGGGCGGTGTAGAGCGCCTCGACGTTCTCGGTCGGGGCGCCGCCTGCCGCCACGATCAGGTCGCCCTTCTCGACCCCAGCACGGTCGGCGGGGCCGCCCTCCTCGACCGCGCGCACGAGCAGGCCGTCGCGTTCGGGGAGGCCCACCGCGCTGCGCAGGCGCCGCGCCATGCGCGGGGGCGCAATGGCGACTCCGAGCCGGTGCGGCGCGGCCGCCTCGCCGCGCGCCACGAGGAGGATGCGCTCCTTCACGGACGCGTCGGCCGGCACGGCGAGGATCAGCCCGCCGTCGAGCCGGAGGCTGTTGATCCCGACCAGGTTGCCCTCGCGATCCACGAGCGGCCCACCCGACGAGCCGCGCGGAAGTGGCGCGGTGTGCTCGATCGCCCCGCGAATGCGGCGCCCGCGCGGACCGCGGAAGCTGCGTCCTGCCGAGGAGACGAAGCCGAGCGTGGCACGCAGCCCGCGCCCGCCGGGATTGGCGAGAGCGACGACGGGCGCGCCGATGCCCGGGGTGCCGGAGCCGTTGTCCGTGTCGGCGTCCGCCTGCACGGCCGGCTCCCAGCGGACCGGGGGTACATCGTGCGTGTCGACGGCGAGAACCACGAGGTCCAGGTCCGAGTCGACGCCCGCGACCGTGCCGGTCTCGCGGCGGCCGTCGGCGAACGACACGGTCGTCTCGTCGCGGCGGAGGTTGTGGGCGCTGGTGAGGACGTGGCCGTCGGCGATCACGACGCCGGAGCCGTGGCCCCAGCCCCGCCCGAGTCCGACCACCGAGGGGCCGACCGCCTCCGCGGCCCCGGTGATCGCTTCCTGAAGGGTCGTCAGTGCATCCATGCGAAGCTCCTGAGAGTGTTACTTGCGAATTGCAAGTCACTATACACAGCTAGGATTTGGCTGTGGCAGAGCCCACTTCACCCCTCGCGGCCGCGCTCGACAGCGTGGGCGATCGCTGGACGCTCCTGCTCGTGGAGGCGCTGCTAGACGGCTCGCGCCGCTTCGGCGACCTCCAGGAGCAGCTCCCCCGGATAGCGCCGAACGTGCTCACGCAGCGCCTGCGCCGGCTCGAGAGCGAGGGGCTCGTGGTCGCGCAGCCCTACAGCGAGCGGCCGCGGCGGTTCGTCTACGAGCTGACCGCGTCGGGTCACGAGCTGGCCGGCGCGCTGCGGCTGCTGGCGGACTGGGGAGCGCGCCACCGGGAGTCGGGCGAGCCGCCGCGTCACGACGTGTGCGGCACCCCGGTCGAGGCGCGCTGGTGGTGCCCGACGTGCGAGCAGCCGGTCGACGAGGAGCAGACCGGCGGGCTCCACTTCGCCTGACCGGGCGTATTCGCTCGTGACGGCTGATACCTTCAGGTCCCGTGGAGGAGCAGCCCACACGGGTCCTCGAGCGCAGCGCTCGCCCCCAGAGCTCGTCCCGTCAGGGAGGCAGGCCGCCGCGTGGCTCGGGCGGCCCGCCCGGCCGTGAGCCGGATGCGGTCTACAGGCGCCGCCGGCTGATCGCGGCGGGCGCCGGCGGACTCGTCTTCCTCCTGCTCATCGTGATCATCGCGAGCGGCGGCGGAAGCGACTCCGAGCCGAAGAGCACGCCGTCCGACCTCGGCGTCGACAGCAGTCCGACGCTCTCGACGCCGGACACGGACCGCGACAAGAAGACGAGCACCACCGACACGGACGCCACCGGAACAGGTGGCGCCGCGGCCCCGGCGACCCCGACGACGCCGCCGGCGACCGGCGGCACGGGCGGGACCACCGCCACGCCGGTGGCTCCGACGCAGCCCGATGGAACCGGCGGCGGCGCCGGCCAGCCGGCACAGCCCGCGCCCGCGCCGGCGGGCGAGGGCGGCGGAGCGGCAGCACCGCCGGGCGAGTAGCGCGCCGCGCCACCGCCGGCGAACGGCAGCATTGAAGGAGGCGAGGGTCTTTTCGGGCGGCTGTCCTGGCTAGGGGCCCATATAGGGCCCCTAGGCAGGATTGTCGAAGAAAACCGGCCGCCGGGACTGACCCCTCAATGCCGTCGTTCGCCCGCGGCACGCCCCCCGCCCGGGCTCACACCTCCGGCCGCCGCCGCAGCCGCTTCACCTCTCCGCGCCGCCGCTTCCCTTCCGCCCGCCGCCTTCGCGACGCCGCGGTCGGCTTCGTGGCGCGCCTCGGGCGCTGTACCGCCAGGGCTCCCTCGAGCCGCCCGCGTAGGCGCTCCACGGCCAGCTCGCGGTTGCGCAGCTGGCTGCGCGTGTCCTGCGCCACCGCCCGCACCACCGGTCCGAGCCGGGCGGCGATTCGGTCGCGCTGCTCCTCGCTGAGCGCCTGGGAGGCGTACACGTCGAAGATCGCCTCCACGCGCGAGGCGGTGACGTTCGCGTGCTGCCCGCCCGGGCCCGACGAGCGGCTCGTGCGCAGCTCGATCTCCGACAGCGGGATTGCGGCGTGGCGCCCGATGCGGAGCGGATCCTCCATGGTCGCCTGACGCTAGCGCGGCAGGGGCCGGGCGGGACGTGGCAAGCTCCGCGACCATGCGCGCAGCGGTCGTGGGCCACGTCGAATGGTGCGAGTTCGCCGAGGTACCCCACGTGCCGGCGCCCGGCGAGATCGTGCACGCCAGGCGCGTCTTCGAGGAGCCCGGCGGCGGCGGCGCGGTCGCGGCCGTCCAGCTCAGGAAGCTCGCCGGGAGCGCCACCCTGTTCACCGCCTTCGGCGACGACGAGCTCGGGCACCGGTCCTCGCCGGGCTCGTCGAGCTCGGCCTCGACGTCGAGGGCACCTTTCGGCCCGAGACCCAGCGGCGAGCGTTCGTGCATCTCGATGATCCCGGCGAGCGCACGATCACCGTCCTCGGACCGCGGCTCGGCCCGCACGGCGCCGACCCGCTCGCGTGGGACAAGCTCGACGAGACCGACGCTGTCTATCTCACCGCCGGCGACGTCGAAGCGGTGAAGCAGGCCCGCCGTGCGCGGGTCCTCGTGGCCACCCCGCGCGGGCTCGACACGCTCGCCGACGCCCACGTCCAGCTCGACGCGCTCGTCTCGAGCGGGCGCGATCCCGGTGAGCTCTACAGCCCGGGCGATCTCGATCCTGCGCCGAGGGTGGTGGTGCGCACGCTCGGCGCCGCCGGCGGCGAGTGGGAGACCGACAGCGGCGAGCAAGGTCGCTGGGGACCCGCCCCGCTGCCCGGGCCGATCCGCGACGCCTACGGGGCCGGCGACAGCTTCGCCGCCGGGCTCACCTACGGCCTCGGAGCCGGGTGGAAGATCTCGACGGCGGTCGAGCTGGCCGCTCGCTGCGGCGCCGCCTGCCTGACCGGGCGCGGGCCCTACGAGGGCCAGCTCACGCTCTAGTCAGGCAACGCGGCCGTCGGCGGGATCGAGCGGGAGGCCCTCGGCCACCCAGGCCTTCAGCCCGCCGCTGAGGTTGTGCGCGTCGTAGCCGGCGGCCGCGAACGCCTGCGCCGCGAGCAGCGAGCGGCTGCCCGAGCGGCAGTAGAAGACGACCGGCCGCTCGCGGTCGACCTGACCGGCCTCCTCGGTGAGCCGGTCGAGCTCGATGTGAGCCGTGTCGTCCGGGATGTGTCCCGCCTCGCGCTCATCGGGCTCGCGCACGTCGATCAGCTGAGCCTCGCCCTTCATCATCTCGGCGACCTCTCTGGGGGCGAGCTCCTCCGGTGCTCCGGCCATGGCCCCGAGGCTACTCACGTTAGGGTTCGCTCATGGACTGGACGACGCGCGGAAAGACTGTGCTGATCACGGGCGCTGCCCGCGGCCTTGGGGCCGAGACCGCACGGCGGGTGGCGGCTCGGGGCGCGAACGTCGCGCTCGTGGGCCTCGAGCCCGAAGAGCTGCAGCGCGTCGCCGCGCAGTGCGGCGCCAACGCCGCGTGGTTCGAGTGCGACGTGACCGATATCGAGGCGCTCGAGGCGGCCGTCAGCGGTGCGGTCGAGCGCTTCGGCGGCATCGACGTCGTGATGGCGAACGCGGGCATCGCGCCGATGGGCATGACCCGGTCCATGGACCCGATGGCCTTCGAGCGCACGATCGAGATCAACCTGCTCGGCGTCTGGCGCACCGTGCGCGCGTGCCTGCCGCACGTGATCGAGCGGCAGGGCTACGTGTACATCACCGCATCGATGGCGGCCGCCGGGCACGCGCCGGGAATGGCGGCATACGCGGCCAGCAAGGCGGGCGTCGAGGCGTTCGGCGACTCGCTGCGCGGCGAGGTCAATCACCTGGGCGTGGACGTGGGCGTCGGCTACTTCGGCTTCATCGACACGGACATGGTGCGCGGCGCGGAGGCCCACCCCGTGCTCGGCAAGCTGCGCGACAACATCTCCGGCCCGCTGAACAAGACCTACCCGCTATCGATGGCGGGCAAGGCGATCGCGGATGGGATCGAGGGCAGGAAGCGCTGGATCGTGGTCCCGCCCTGGGCGCGCGCGCTGATCGTGGCCCGCACTGTGCTCCAGCCGCTGATCGAGCGGCAGAGCCGCGAGCATGCCGCGGAGGCCGACGCGATGTTCATGAGGGACGTGGAGGAGCGCGGAGCGGCCGTCGCGTCAGGACCAGTCGGCCCCGGCGGCATGGCCGCCCTCCACGTGCAGCCGGAGACGCCGCGCGGCGGCGAGGCGGACAAGGTCAGCACGGAGCTGCCGGCCGAAGGCGACGGTGAGCCCGCAGCCGAGACCGTCCAGCGAGAGACCGTCGCCGAGCCGAGCGAGCGCTAGCCCGCCGCGTCCTCGCCCTCCGCCAGCCGCTGCTCGTCCGGATTGCTCTCGGCGTCCGGGTCCGTCGGGCCGCCGGGGATCGGGTCGCCCTTGAACTCGTCCGGGTCGTCGACCTCCTCGCCGCCCACCTCAACCGATCCGTCCTCGTGGTGGCGCACCGAGTCGGGGCCGAGGTTCGCCTCCGGGCCCTCGTCGTAGCTGTGATCGCCCTCGGCGCCGCCGAAGGTCTCGTACTTCGCCTTCCCCTCGGGCCAGTCCTCGAGCTTTTCGGGAGGGTCCTCCTCGAGCTGCTGGACCTCTTCCTTGGCCGCCTCCATCTCCTGCTCGTGCTCTGTCTTCTCGTCGTCGCTCATGTGGGCTGCGGCTACCCAAAGAACCGGCCGGGCATGCGACTATCGTCATAAGACGCCATGGCGAAGCGCGACCCCCGCATGATCCCTCTGGGCTACGGGAAGTTCGTCCGCGCGGACCGCGTCTACGCGCTCGTCCCGATCGAGGGCTCTGAGCGCCGCGACGGCCGCCGCACCTACGTGCACGTGGACGGGCTGGTCGAGCCGATTGCGGCCTCCCGCTCCGAGCGGGCGATCTTGGCCGACGTCGAAGCCGCGCTCGCCGAGGCGGCCGGCCTGCCGCGTCGCCGCCGCGTGACGGTCACGGGGCAGGAGTCGCTCCTGCCCTAGAGGTTTTTGACTTCCTCAAGCACCTTCTGCACGGACTCCTTGGCGTCGCCGAACAGCAGCGACGTGTTCTCCGCGTAGAAGAGCGGGTTGTCGATCCCGGCGAAGCCCGTGTTCATCGATCGCTTGAGGACGATCACCGAGTGGGCCTTGTCCACGTCGAGAATCGGCATCCCGTAGATGGGCGAGTCGGCCTGTTCGCGCGCCGCCGGGTTCGTCACGTCGTTCGCTCCGATCACGAGCGCAACGTCGGTCTGCGGGAACTCCGGATTGATGTCGTCCATCTCCCTGAGCTGCTCGTACGGCACGTCGGCCTCTGCGAGGAGCACGTTCATGTGTCCCGGCATGCGACCGGCCACCGGGTGAATGGCGTAGCTCACCTCGATGCCGCGCTTCTCGAGCTCCGTGGCCAGCTCGCGCACAGTGTGCTGGGCCTGCGCGACCGCGAGGCCGTAGCCCGGCGCAACCACGACCTTGCGGGCGTACGAGAGCTGGATCGCAACGTCGGCGGGGTCGGTCGAGCGCACCGGCTTCTCCTCGCCGTCGCCCGCGCGCGGCGCGGCGCTAACGCCGCCGAAGCCGCCCTTGAAGATGTTGGCGATCGAGCGGTTCATCGCCTCGGCCATGAGCAGCGTGAGGATCGAGCCCGAGGCGCCGACGAGCATGCCGGCCACGATCAGCGCGACGTTGTCGAGCGCGAGGCCGGCGGCCGCCGCCGAGAGGCCCGTGAAGGCGTTCAGCAGCGAGATCACGACGGGCATGTCGGCGCCGCCGATCGGCAGCACGAACATGTTCCCGAGCACGGCGGCCGCGACGAGGATCACGATGAAGAGGCCCTCCGACTCGGTTCCGGACGCGATCGCGATCGCGCAGCCAACGCACACCGCGAGCAGGGCGAAGTTGATGAACTGCTGGCCGGGCAGCTGGATCGGCCGTCCGGGGAGGATCTCCTGGAGCTTCCCGAAGGCGATGTTCGAGCCCCAGAACGAGACCGACCCGATGACCGCCGCGATCAGGATCGGGATCAGCGCCTCGAGCTCCGGGTTGCCACCGGCCGCAAGCGCCTCGCGGTACTCGACGAACGAGATCAGAGCCACCGCGCCGCCGCCGACGCCGTTGAACAGCGCCACCATCTGCGGCATCGCGGTCATCTTCACCGAGCGAGCCGCCGGGACCCCGACCGCGGTGCCCACGGCGATGCCCAGCACGATCAGGCCGTAGTTGCCGACCGACTCGATGAGGAGCGTCGCGATCACGGCGATGCCCATGCCGATCGCGCCGATCACGTTGCCGCGGCGCGCGGTGCGCGGGTGGTTCATCAACCGCAGGTCGATGATGAACAGCGAGAAGGCGAGGATGTAGAGCGACCGGATGAAGTCCGGGTCCTGGAGGAAGCTCGCGGTAGTCGTGTACATCAATCCCTGCGCCGGAACATGTGGAGCATCCGGTCGGTCACAAGGAAGCCGCCGACCACGTTGATCGTTCCGAACGCGATGGCGATGACGCACAGGAGCTCGTTCAGGAAGCCGTCCGCCGGGCCGATCAGGTAGAGCCCGCCGAGCAGCACGATGCCGTGGATGGCGTTCGTGGCCGACATGAGCGGCGTGTGCAGCGTGTTCGGCACCTTCGAGATCACCTCGAAGCCGACGAAGGCGGCGAGGACGAGGATTGTCAGCTCGGTCAGGAGGTCCATGGCTAGGCGGTGGCCCCCGCTGCCTGCTTGGCGCCCTCATGGACGATCTCGCCGTCGCGAGTGATGCAGGCGCCCGCGATCACCTCATCCTCGAAATCCAGCGAGAGCTCGCCGTCCTTCACCATCACGCCGAGCAGCGACTGGACGTTGCGGGAGTAGAGCGCCGACGCGTGGTCGGGCATCGTCGCGGGCAGGTTCAGGGGACCGGCGATCGTCACTCCCTCCTTCACGACCGTCTCGCCCGCCTCCGTGAGCTCACAGTTGCCGCCCGTCTCGGCGGCCAGGTCCACGATCACCGATCCGGGGCTCATGTTCTTCACGGCCTGCTCGGTCACGAGAAGCGGAGCGCGGCGGCCCGGCACGGCGGCCGTTGAGATCACCGCGTCCATCTTCCCGATCTCCTCGGCGAGCAGCTCGCGCTGCCGCTGCTGCTCCTCGTCCGTGAGCTGGCGCGCGTAGCCGCCGGCGGCCTCGGCGTCCTCCAGGCCCATGTCGAGCTCGAGGAAACGCGCGCCGAGCGACTCGATCTGCTCCTTCACGGCCGAGCGCACGTCGAAGGCTTGAACGATCGCGCCGAGCCGCCGCGCCGTCGCGATCGCCTGGAGCCCCGCGACACCCGCGCCGAGCACCAGGACCTTCGCCGGGCGCACTGTGCCGGCCGCCGTGGTGAGCATGGGGAAGAAGCGCGGCAGCTCCTGAGCGGCCATGAGGGCGGCCCTGTAGCCCGAGACGGTGGCCTGCGAGGAGAGCGCGTCCATGGACTGGGCGCGCGTGATGCGCGGAATCGCCTCCATGGCGAAGCTGGTGACGCCCCGTTCGGCGAGCCCGCGCACGGTGTCGGCGGCGCTGAGGGGAGCGAGGAAGCCGATCAGGACGGAGCCCTGCCCGACCCGCCCGATCTCCTCCGCCGTGGGCGGGGCCACCTTCACGACGACGTCGCCGGAGTAGCCGTCGCCGATCGTGGCGCCGGCCTCCTCGTACGAGGCATCCGGGTGGTGGGCGCCATCGCCCGCACCGGATTCGACGGTCACCTGAAGTCCGGTCTGGACCAGGCGCTCGACAACCTCCGGCACCAGAGCTACACGGCGCTCACCCGCGGCCTGTTCCTTGGGAACTGAGACGTTCATAAGTCTGGCCCGGGTCGGGGGCGCGGCACATTAGCACCGCTCCCTCGCGGCCAGACTCAGGCGGCCAGGTCCAGAACCAGCTCGTCGACGCCGCCGCCGACGTGGTGCTGCTCGAGGTGCTCGGTCAGCCTCGCCATCAGCCGGTGGGCGGGCACGTTCTGGCTCGACATCGTGGCCGTGAAGCGGCGGACGCCGCGATTCCGCGCCGAGTGTGCGAGATGCATGCCCAGGAGCGAGCCGAGCCCGCGACCCTGCCACTCGTCGGCCACCGTCACCGCCACCTCGGCGGCATCGCCGTCGTCCCGGAGCCTCACGAAGCGGCCGACCGCGATCAGGCGGCGCTCGGGCGAGGCGGGGTCCTCGGCCACGAGCGCGACATGATCCCGGCCGTCCACCTCAGTGAGATAGCGAAGCTCTGCCCGGCTGAAGCTGCGCTTGGGTGTGAGGAAACGCCGCTGCACGCTCTCATCGGAGAGGCGCCGGAGCCCGTCGGCGAGCATGCGCTTGTCGTCGGCGCGGATGGGCCGGAGCAGTACCTGGGCACCGTCTGGAAGGCGTTCGATCACGCCCGGAACTTTAGTTCGACGACTGCCGAACTGTGTGAAGTGCATCACGCTCGTAGTCGAGCTCGGTCCGGACGCCGATGGCGTGGAGGAGCTCGTTTGCGTGATCGAGGTCGCGCGCGTCCATCACGGCGGCGGCGAGCCGGGCGGCCGAGCCGACCGCGGCCGGGACGTCGAAGTAGAAGCTGAGCGCGCCCACGGGCGACAGCTGCACGGTCCTGCGTCCCTGGCGGATGGTGGCCTCCCCGAGCGCGCCGTGGAAGCAGCGCAGCGCCTGAGCGCTCGCCTCGGTGGGGATCGCCGCGACGGCCTCATCCAGGCGCGCCGCGATGGCGGGGGTCAGGCCGCGCGCGCCGGCGAACCCATCGGCCGCCGCCACCTCGGCCAGGCGCTCGAGCACCTCCGCGACGGTCAGCTCGCCGTCGCAGCCGACGCCGAAGATCGCTCCGAGCACGGGCACCTTTCGGCCCTCGCCGAGGCGGGCGGCGGCGGCCAGCAGCACCGAGTCGCAGAGCGGGCTCGCGAGGCCGGCGCTCGTCTCCGTGGGCCAGCGCGTCGCCACCCACGTCCACGAACACGATCAGGTCCACCCGCAGCTCGGCCGCGGCCGCGGTGAGGCCGGCGGCCAGGGCGGCGGGGCCCAGGTTGGCGTCCACCAGGACGGTTTCCTCGCCGAGCAGGTCCGCCATTCGCGACTCGGCGAACAGCACTCCGCTGTCCCGAACACGGGTCCCGCCGCTGGCGGCGAGTATGCCCGGCGCGAGCCTGCGCGCGCCCTCGATCTCGGCCTCCTCCCGCGGGCCCGGGCTCGGGTCGATCGGCCGCCGCTCCCAGGTGACCCCGCCCAGGACCGGCGCGGCGCCCTGGGCGCGGCAGGCCTCGGCGGTGGCGAGCGCCCCGACGACGTCCCCGCCGCCGCCGATCCCGAGCACGAGCGGCCGGCGCGAGCCCGAGAGGAGCGCGTCCGCGTCGATCACTTGAGCGCCCGCGCGATCGAGTCCTCGTAGGGCGGCTCGAGCACGCCCGCCTCGGTCACGATCGCGGTCACGAGCTCGGCGGGAGTCACGTCGAAGGCCGGATTGAAGGCGTCGCCGCCGGCGACCACCTCGCTCGGGTCGCGCTCCTCGATCGGGATCGCGTTCCCATCCGGAGTGGCGGGGTCGATCGTCGACACAGGCGCGGCGACGTAGAACGGCACACCGTGGCGGTCCGCGAGCACCGCCAGCGGATAGGTGCCGACCTTGTTCGCCACGTCGCCGTTCGCCGCGATGCGGTCGGCGCCGACCACCACGCGGTCCACCCGCCCCTGGGCCATCAGCGAGCCGGCGGCGGAGTCCGCCACCACGCGGTGCGGGATCCCGGCCTGGCGTAGCTCCCAGGCGGTGAGCCGGGCGCCCTGGAGGAGAGGCCGCGTCTCGTCGACCCAGACCTCCGCCAGGCGGCCGCGCTCCCAGGCGGCACGCAGCACGCCGCACGCCGTCCCGAAGCCGCCGGTGGCGAGCGCGCCGGTGTTGCAGTGGGTGAGCGCCCGGGTCCCTTCGCCGAACAGCTCCGCACCCAGCTCAGCCAGCTTCCGGTCCGCCTCGTGTTGCTCCCGGTGGAGGCGGCGGGCGGTCTCGAGCGGGTCGGCCGCGCCACGGCACTGCTCGAGCGCCCAGGCGAGGTTCACGGCGGTCGGGCGCGTCGAGCGGAGCAGCTCGGCCGCCGCCTCGCGATCGTCGGCGAGCGCAAGCCCGTACGCCGCGGCCAGCCCGATGGCCGGCGCGCCGCGCACCGCGAGCGTGCGGATGCAGTCGGCCACCTGCTCCGGCGTCTCGCAGCGGATCCAGCGCTCCTCCTCCGGGAGCGCCCGCTGGTCGAGCACGAGCAGCGCGCCGTCCTCGAAGCGAAGCGGCTCGATCCGCGCGGTCTCGGGAGCGCTCGTCACGGCAGCGAAGCTACTACCCGCGCAGCTCGTCGAGGCGCGTGTCGACCAGCTCTACCTGACGAGTGCCGCTCAGGAGACGCGGCTCGAAGGTCGCCTGCACGGCCAGGCCGTCGACCAAGCCCACCAGCGCCGCGGCCTCGGTCGCGCAGTCCACGTCGGCGCGGATCTGTCCCGCCTCCTGCGCCTCGCGCAGCCGGTCCCTGATCCGGTCGCGCCAGGCCCGGTACGCCACGCGCTGCGCGCGGGCGAGGGCGGGACGGGTGAGGGCGAGGCCGAGGAAGGAGAACCAGACGCGCACCTCGTCCTGGCGGTCTCGGTCGAGGGGCAGGCCCTCCAGCAGCTGCGCGCGCGCCCGCTCGAGGGGCTCCGGCTCGTCCTCGTCCAGCTTCGCCAGCCGGCGCCCGACGCGGTCGGCGCCGGTCCTGAACGCGAACAGGATCAGCTCCTCCTTGTCCGCGAAGTAGTGGACGAGCGCGCCCGTCGACCAGCCGGCCTCCTCGGCGACCCGCCGCACGGTGATCGCCTCGAGCCCCTCACGCGAGGCGAGTCGCCAGACCGCGGCCGCGAGCTCGGCCCTCCGCTCCTCGTGATCGACGACCTTGGGCATTACGTCATAGACTTTATACCGAACGTTTGATATAAAACAGCCATGGAACTCAAGTGGGCACTCGCGATCGGCTTCGAGGTCGCGTTCTGGGCGATGCTCGCCGCCTTCCTCGTGCTCCGGTATCGCTACCGCATCGAGGGGGTGACCGGTTTCTTCATCGCCGGCGCGATCATCGACACGGCCGGCATCCTCGCGCTGGGCGCCTGGGACTTCGCGGAGACGGGCGAGCTGAGCGTCTACACCGCGTTCATCGGTGTGCTGCTCGCCTACAGCCTCACCGTCGGTAAGGAGCATCTGCGCCGGCTCGACCGCTGGATGGCCGCCAAGCTGCGGCCGAGCCGGCGCGTCAGCGGTTAGCCGGTCAGGCCTGACTCCTGCAGGTACTGGGCGGCCACGTCCTTGGGCGTCTCCTTGTCGAGGTCGACGCGGGCGTTCAGCTCCTGCATCACCTCGTCGGTGAGGCCCTTGTTCACGAGCTCGACCGTCTTCTCGAGGTCCGGGCCCGCCTTGTCGATGACGTCGTTGCGCACGACGAGCGTCGAGTTGTACGGCGGGAACATCCCCTTGTCGTCCTCCAGCAGCACGAAGCCCTCGCGCTTGTTCTGGGGATCTGTGGTGAACACGATCGAGACGTCGGCCTGGCCCTTCTTCAGGACCTCGTGCCGCAGCGCGATGTCCACCGGCACGAACTTCTTGAACTTCAGGCCGTAGACCTTCTCCAGGCCGAGCAGGCAGTCGAGCCGCTGGCGGCACTCGGGAGTCCCGTACAGCGTCAGGTCCTGCGACTTGCCCTCGAGATCGGAGATCTTCTGGAGCTTCAGCTTGTCGGCCGTCTCCTTCGTGACGCCGACCTCGTTGGAGCTGACGAACGGCGTCGGTGGCAGCGCCGTCAGGTCCTTCTCGGCGAAGCCCTCCTTGGCGAGGTCGAACGCCTCGGTCTCGTCGCTCGGGAGCTTGTCGGCCGTGTAGCCGAAGAACGAGAGCAGTGCCGTTCCGGTGTACTCCGGATAGGCGCTGATGTCGCCGCCCTCGAGCGCCTTGAGCGCGGTCTTCTCGTCGCCCAGGTTGAGCTCGGTCGAGACGTCGTAGCCGGCGGCCGCGAGCGACTGCGCGTAGATCTCGCCAAGCACCTTCTGCTCGGTGAAGTTCTTCGAGCCGATGGTCAGCTTGGTCGACGAGTTCTTGTCGTTGGCCTGGATCTGGCTCGACGGCTGCTCCGAGGTGTCGCCGCCGCCTCCACCGCCGCTGTCGTCATCGTCGTCGTCACCGCAGCCCGCGACCGCGAGTGCGGCCACGAGCAGGGCGAGCAGCATCAGCCAGCGATGCCTTCTCATGTGGGGGCTTCCCTTCTGTTGTTGGGCAATGCGAATGCCAGGCGGCGCCATCGGCGACCGCCCTCGAGCTTGAGTCCGCGTGGGGTCACGGCACGCTGCACCGCCCCGAGGACCACTTCCGTGGCGACGGCCAGCAGCGCGACGACGATCGCCGCCGCGAGCCTCCCCTCGTCGCCGTAGGTGTTCACGTTGATGATGGGATCGCCGAGCGTTACGACGCCGGCAAGGGGCGCGATCGTCGCCGTGGCTATGACGTTGACCGCCGAGATCCGGATTCCGCCGAAGATCAGGGGCAGCGCGAGCGGGAGCTCGACGCGGCGCACGACCTGAGCGCCCGTCATCCCCATGCCCCGGGCCGAGTCCACCGTGTCGGGGTCGACCTGCCGCACCCCCGTGTAGGTATTGGTCAGGATCGGCGGGATCGCCAGCAGCACCAGCGCGAGCGTCAGGTTCGTGAAGCCGACGCCGATGTAGGCGACGAAGAACGCGATCAGGGCAAGGCTCGGGACCGCGCGCCCCACGTTCGAGGCGTTGATGGCGAGGAAGCCGCCGCGGCCGGTGTGCCCGAGCCAGAGGCCCAGCGGGATCGACAGCACGCACGTGATCGCCATCGCCGTGACCGAGAGCTTGAGGTGCTCGCTCAACAGGTCCCACATGTTCGAGAGCCCGCCGACCTGCGCGCCGCCCGCGGGTGACTCGTGCTCGTTGAAGATGAACTCGATCGCGTCGAAGAACTCGTTCATCGCGCTGCCACCGCCCTCGTCCAGGGGGTGATCGCGCGCTGGACGAGCAGGATCGCGCCGTCGAGTAGGGCCGCCAGCGCAACCGCCAGCCCGCCGGCTGTGACCACGTTCGACTTGAAGGTGAGGTCGGCGAAGATCTGCTCACCGAGCCCGCCCGCGCCCGCGAAGAAGGCGAGCGTCGCGAGGCCGACCGTGGTGGTGACCGCTATGCGCAGCCCGGCCATGATCTCCGGCAGCGCGAGCGGCACCTCGACGCGCCAGAGCAGCTGGCGATCCGTCAGACCCATCCCGCGCCCCGCGTCCTTGGTCTCGTCGGGCACGTTGTCGAGCCCGGTCAGGACGTTGCGGAAGATGATCAGCAGGACGTACGAGACGAGCGCCACGGTCGCCGTGAGGAAGCCCCGGCCCGTGATCGGCAGGAGCAGGAAGAACGCCGCGATGCTCGGGATCGTGTAGAGGATGCCGGTCACCTGGGTGACCGGGTTGATCAGCCAGCGGCGGCGGTACGCGATCAGCGCGAGGCTGAACGCGATCGCGAAGCCGATCGCGACGGCGACGACGGTGAGCAGCACGTGCTGGAAGAACGGGTCGACGTAGCGGTCGAAGTTGTCCGCGATCCAGTCGGGGCAGAAGCCGTTGTCGGACACGCAGGTGTCCGCACTGCGGTCGCGGATCTCGACCTGGGCGAGGAGCGGGCTCACAGGGCATCGGCCCCGCTCGGGACCTCGTCCGGGTCGGTTTTCAGCGCGTGGCTCAGGAGCTCGATTGAGAGGACGCCGGTCACGGCGCCGCGCTCGTCGACCACCGGGCCGTACTGCGCCTCTTCCTGAAGCAGGTCGGCGAGCGCATCACGGAGCACGTCCTCCATCTCGAGGATGGGAGTGGCGCGCGAGCGGAGCTCCTCGCTGACCCGCTCGCCCGCCATGGCGCCCTCGGACAGCCAGCCGAGTGGGCGGCCCTCGCCGTCGACCAGCAGGGGATAGGGCACCTCCGAGTCGGCGAGCTTCGCGCGCGCCTCGGCGACCGGCTCGCCCGCCTGTACCAGCGGCGCCTTCCACAGGTCCACGTCGCGCACGCGCTGGAGGGCGAGGCGCTTCAGCGCGCGGTCGGCGCCAACGAAGTCCTCCACGAACGGGTTCGCGGGCTGCATGAGCAGCTCCGCAGGCGGCGCGTACTGCATCAGGTGGCCGCCCTTCTGCATCACCGCGATGTGGTCGCCCATCTTGATCGCCTCGTCGATGTCGTGCGTCACGAAGACGACCGTCTTGCGGATCTCGCGCTGAAGCCGAAGGAACTCGTTCTGGAGGCGCTCGCGATTGATCGGGTCGATCGCGCCGAAGGGCTCGTCCATCAGCATCAGCGGCGGGTCCACCGCCAGGGCACGGGCAACGCCCACGCGCTGGCGCTGGCCGCCCGAGAGCTGCGCCGGATAGCGGTCGCGGGTCTCGGCCGGGTCGAGGCTCACCAGTTCGAGCAGCTCGTCCACCCGGCTGCGGATGCGGGCGTGGTCCCAGCCGAGCAGGCGCGGAACCGTTCCGATGTTGTCCGCGACGCTCAGGTGGGGGAACAGGCCGATCTGCTGGATCGCGTAGCCGATCTCGCGCCGGAGCTCCGCCGGCCTGCGCTCCCGCACGCTCTGGCCGTCGAGCAGGATGTCGCCCGCCGTGATGTCGATCATGCGGTTGACCATCCGCATGGCGGTGGTCTTGCCGCAGCCGGACGGCCCGACCAGCACGCAGATCTCGCCGGCGGGGACGCTCAGCGACAGCTTGTCGACGGCCGGCTCGTCCTGACCCGGATATCGCTTCGTAGCCTCGCGAAACTCGAGCGTCGCCGCTTGGGGGCGCGCCGACGGCCCCGAGGTGTGGGCGGAGTCGGAAATCTTCACGAGGAGGGTCCCGGGTGGGGAGCCCTGATCCTACTGAGCGCGCCTCGAGCGGTTCGGGCTGCTTCGCGAAGCCTTAATGTCGGCGGTCGCGAGGCGCTCCAGCTCGCGGCGCAGGTCGTCGCGCAGGTGCTGCACGTCGTCCGGAGCGAGCTCGGGGTCGGACTCGGCGGTCTCGACGATCGCGGCCGCGAGCGTCTCCGAGGATGCGCGCAGGTCCGCCTCGGCCCGGTCGCGATCGCTCGCGCCGCGCAGGGAGAGCGCCTTCTCCTTCGTGTCCTCGGCGAAGGCGGCGATGCGCTCGCGGTCGGCCGGCGGCAGGAGACGCCAGCGGCCGTACAGCGTCCGTGCCACGCGGACGCCGATCGCGCCCGCCGCGGCCCCGCCGATCACGAGCTTGGTGGATGCCATCCGCCGTCATCGTGGCGCGAGCGGTGGACGGAAGGCTCGTTATCTGGGGAGCCGATGCCAACCTTCACTCCCATGAGGCTGGAGACGCTGCCCGGGTGGGCCCGCGAGCTGCTCGAGACGGAGCGCGTGGCGCGGCTCGCGTACCTCGACGACCACGACAGCCCCCGCGTGCTGCCGGTCACCTTCGCCGTGAGCGGCGACTCGCTCTGGAGCGCGATCGACGAGAAGCCCAAGCGGACGCCGGAGCCGGCTCGCCTGCGCTACCTCCGCCGCCGGGCGGACGCGGCCCTCCTGGTGGATGTGTACGACGACGACTGGTCCCGGCTCGCCTGGGTGCAGCTGCTCGGACCGGTCGAGGTCGTGCCGGCGGACTCGGCTCCCGACGCGATGGCGGCACTGGCCGCGAAGTACGAGCAGTACGCGAGCCGAACCCCTCCGGGCCCGCTGCTGCGGCTCACGCCGGCGCGAGCGCTGCACTGGCGCGCGGCCGGCTAGCTAGTCGCCCCCGGGCTCGCCCCGCTCCACCGGCAGCCCGCGGCCGGACCACTCGCTCCAGGACCCGGGGTACAGGCTGGTGGGCCCGATTCCCGCGACCTCCGCGGCGAGCACCACGACGCAGGCCGTGACGCCCGAGCCGCAGTACGCGACGGCGTCGTCACCCGATCGCACGCCGAGGCCCTCGAAACGGGCGCGAAGCTCCTCCGGCGGACGGAATCGGCCCTCCGGAGCGAGCTCCATGAAGGGCATGTTCACCGCACCCGGGATGCGCCCGGCCACAGGATCGATCGGCTCGACCTCGCCGCGATAGCGCTCGGGAGCTCGCGCATCGAGTATCACCGCGAAACGTCCTGGCTCCGCAACCAGGGCGAGGTCCTCGGGGCTCGGCGCGCACTCCGCGGGTGGCATCGCCTGGAAGTCCCCGGGCTCGATGTCCTCGGCCCCGGCGCGGAGCTCGCCGCCCTCCTCGCGCCACCCGCGCAGGCCACCATCCAGGACCGTCACGCGGTCGTGGCCGAAATGTCGGAGCAGCCACCAGAGGCGCGCCGCCCCGCCCTCGGCGGCCTCGTCGTAGGCCACGACCAGCGTGTCCTCGCCGATGCCAGCCCGGCGGGCGGCTGCCTCGAACGCCTCGGCGCCGGGCAGCGGATGGCGGCCCCGCTGTCCGGGCGCCCCGGCGAGGTCGCGGTCGAGGTCCATGTAAGCCGCGCCCGGAATGTGGCCCTCCAGCCACAGCCGCTCGCCGGCGCCCGGGTCACCGAGCCTGTAGCGGCAGTCCACGATCCGCAGCCCGCCCTCGCCCAGCCGCTCGCGCAGCCAGGCGGAGCTCACGAGCGCCCGGGTCACTCCGCCAGCACTATGCCGAGGCTCGCCTGGCGGTAGTCGTCGGCCATCGGACCCGAGCCTACGGCGCGGGCTACTGTGAGTCCATGCGCGCAATGGTGCTCGAGCGGCAGCGCGAGCCACTCCGGCTCGAGGACATCCCCGAGCCGGAGCCGGGCGCCGGTCAGGTGCTTCTCGACGTCGCGGCCTGCGGCGTCTGCCGCACCGACCTCCACATAGTCGACGGCGAGCTCACCGAGCCGAAACTGCCGCTCGTGCTCGGGCATCAGATCGTCGCTCGGGTGATCGAGGGAGGGGAGCGCTTCGCCGCGGGCCAGCGTGTCGGCGTCCCCTGGCTCGGGTGGACCGACGGCACCTGCCGCTACTGCCGCTCCGGCCGCGAGAACCTGTGCGACAACGCGCGCTTCACGGGCTACGACATCGACGGCGGCTACGCCGAGCGAGCGGTCGCCGACGAGCGCTTCTGCTTCCCGCTGCCAGAGAGCTACGAGGATCTGAACGTCGCGCCGCTGCTGTGCGCCGGCCTCATCGGCCACCGGACCATGCGGCTGGCGGGCGACGCCGAGCGGCTCGGGATCTACGGCTTCGGTGCCGCGGCCCACATCGTCTGCCAGGTCGCCGTCCACGAGGGCCGCCGCGTCTTCGCCTTCACGCGCGCGGAGGACGAGGAGGCCCAGGCCTTCGCGCTCGAGGTCGGGGCGGAGTGGGCGGGTGACGCGCTCGGTCCGGCTCCCGAGGAGCTCGACGCCGCGCTCATCTTCGCGCCCGTCGGCGAGCTCGTTCCCGCCGCGCTCAGGGCGGTCGCGAAGGGCGGCACGGTCGTGTGCGGCGGCATCCACATGAGCGACATACCGGCGATGCCCTACGAGCTGCTCTGGGGCGAGCGGGTGCTCCGCTCGGTGGCGAACCTGACCCGTGCGGACGCCGAGGACTTCCTTCAGATCGCGCCGCGCGTGCCGGTGAGGACCGAGGTCACCACCTTCCCGCTCGAGGAGGCGAACGAGGCGCTCGACCGCCTCCGCGGAGGGAACCTGCGCGGGGCGGCGGTCCTCCTGCTGTGATGCGGGCGTGTCCAGAGCGAGCCGCATCGGGCTGACCGCCGCGCTGGCGGCCGCCATGCTGGCGCCTCCGGCCGCCGCCCTTCCTCCCGGCCGCTCCGGCCTCTACGGCGGCGGCGCCATGAGGGACTACGTCCAGTTCGTCTCGCTGCGCGTCCTGCCGGGCGGGGCGCTCGCGGCACATGCCACGCTCGTGACCAGCTGCGCGCCGCGCTTCGGAGACGCGCTCACGGAGAGCGTCTCCGTCCGCAACGTGAGGCTCTCAGACGAGGGGCGCTACAGCGCCACGACGTCGTTCACGGACGAGCTCGAGCCGGGCGTCCCGACCGTCGGCGGGCTTCGGGCCGAGGGCACGATCGAGTTCTCGGCGCGGATCCTGCCCGGCGGGCTGGCGCGCGGTTCGGTGCGCGTACGGAGCACCTACGGCGATCCCGCGACCGGGGCGGAGCTGTCGCGCTGCGACACGGGCGGCATCCGGTGGGAGGCGCGCCGCCCCGCTCCCGACGCGGGCTCCGGACGACCTGCGCCGAGGGCGCGCACCTACCTGGGGACGACGAGCCAGGACGAGCCGTTCGTGATGCGGGTCGCACGACGCGGGCGGCTCGTCAACAGGGCGGGAATGACGGTACGCGTGGGCTGCCCGAGCGGAATCGGACTGCCGCTCGACGTGGTCGCCCACCGGGTCCCTGTCCGCCGCGGCCGGTTCGGCGCCACCGACGAGTTCGAGCGGCCCTATACCTATCCCGACGGGAGCGAGGTCGTCGAGCGCTACGCGTGGAAGCTCCGCGGCCGCTTCGGCCGGAGCGGAGCTCGCGGCACCTTCGAGCTCCACGGCGAGGTCCGCCGCAAGCGCGACGGCGAGAGCATCGGCTCGTGCGACACCGCGGTCGCCTGGCGCGCCGCGGGGTAGCGGACCGCGAGCCCTGGCGAGCCAACGCGGGACGGCCTACGGCTAGGCCGCGCGCGGCAGCCGGTGCACCCGCGCTCGCGGCGCCGCGTGCCGGCCCGAGCCGGCCGCGCGGAAGCTCTCGAGCGCGTCCGCGACCGCGCGCCACGCAGCGCGCGAGACGGCCATCCCGCAGTGGGACGCCCTGATCTCGACGAGCTCGGTGGCAGCCGGGTCGAGGCAGGCACGCCAGTCCACGATGCCGTCGCTCTTCGAGTACACCGACACGAGCGGCAGCTCCGGCGGCAGTGGCTGCGCGAGCTCCTGCCAGAAGGACGAGCAGCAGTCGCCGCCGAGACAGGAGCGCTTGAAGAGGCCGGGCGCACCGAGCGAGCCCAGTCTGCTGACAGCCTCGACCTGGAGGCGCACGAGCGGATGCACCGCGAGCGGCTCGACCTGAGGCGAGCCCAGCGCCACCACGCCGCACACGAGCTCGGGCCGCCGGTAGGCGAGCACCCTGGCGAGCGTGCCGCCTCGGCTCTGCCCGACGATCGCCGCCGGCTGCCCCTGAAGCTCCACCAGCCGCTCGAGCCGGCGCTCCAGGCGCGGCATCAGGACGCCGGCGCAGTTCACGTTCGCGACGATTCCCGCACGGCTCGGCCGGTAGCCGCTGCGCTTCAGCCAGCCGGCCATCATCGACAGCGAGCCGTCGCCCGCGAGGAACCCCGGTATCAGGAGAACGGGGCGGCCGCGGCCGTCCGCCACGCCGTCACCGCGGAAGATCGGGTCGCGCACCAGCGCGGCCGCCTCGAGGCCGATGCGCGCTTCCCGCCAGAGCGGCGGTCGCGCACCCAGTGAACTGAGACCAGGACCCCTCATCGCGACTCCGTGACCCTAATGTCGGCATGGGACGGCTTCGAGTTACTCCGTCTTAACAACGGCCGGTACATTCCCCGCCTTGTGCGGGCTGTAACCATCAAGGACGGCGAGCTCGTCGTCGAGGAGCGTCCCGATCCGGAGCCCGGCAGGGGCGAGCTGCTGGTGCGCGTGCGCGCCGCGGGCCTCAACGGGGCCGACATGATGCAGCGCCAGGGGACCTATCCGGCGCCGCCGGGCTCGCCGCCCGACATCCCCGGGCTCGAGCTCGCCGGCGAGGTCCAGGCGCTCGGCCCGGATGCGAGCCGCTTCGAGGAGGGTGACCGCGTCATGGCCATCGTGGGGGGTGGCGGCCAGGCGGAGCTCGCACTCGTGCACGAGCGGGTCGCGATGCCGGTGCCGGCGCGGCTCGACTGGCCCGCCGCGGGCGGCCTCCCGGAGGTATTCACGACCGCGCACGACGCGCTCTTCACGCAGGCCGGGCTGCGCACCGGCGAGCACCTGCTGGTCCACGGGGCGGCCGGCGGCGTGGGCACCGCCGCGGTCCAGCTCGGCCGCGCCGCGGGCGCGCGCGTCACCGCCACGGTGCGCCGTGAGGACCTGCGGCCGCGCGTAGAGGAGCTCGGCGCCAGGGCGATCGACCCGGACGGCTTCGTCGACGAGGGCCCCTACGACGTGGTGCTCGAGCTGGTGGGGGGGCCGAACCTCGCGGGCAATCTGAGCGCCCTCGCCACCGGCGGCCGGATCGCCGTGATCGGGGTGCACGGCGGCGGCCCGAAGGCGGAGATCAACCTGCTGCTCGTGATGCACAAACGCGCCAGGATCCACGGCTCGACGCTCCGCGCGCGGCCGCTCGAGCAGAAGGCGGCGACGGCCCGCCTGGTGGAGAAGGAGGTGCTCCCGAACTTCGAGAACGGCACTCTCACCGTGCCCGTCGCCGAGACCTTCGAGCTCGACCGCGCCGAGGAGGCCTACGACCGCTTCACGGCCGGCGGGAAGCTCGGGAAGATCGTCCTCCTGGCATAGCTCAAGACATCTCCCGTAAATGCCGAAGGAGCGAGTGAAGCATCCCCGAAACGTTTAGAGACGTGCCCCTCTCCGAGACAACCGCGCTGAACGTCGTGATCGTCGACGATCACGTCGCGTTGCGGCGCGGCATGGAGCTTCTCCTTCGGCGCGCCGGTCATCACATCGTGGGCACCGCTGACGACGCCGAGGCGGGGGAGGCGCTCATCCTTCGCCGCAAGCCCGACGTGGCGCTCGTCGACCTGGCCCTGCCCGGCATGAGCGGCGCCGAGCTCACGCGCAGCCTGCTGAGTCAGGAGCCGAAGCTCCGCATCATCCTCTACACCGGGGCGGCGGACGAGCGCCAGCTGCTGGACGCGCTCGACGCCGGGGCCGCGGGCCTCGCCCTCAAGAGCGGCGACCCCTCGGAGCTCGAGCAGGCGATCCTGACCGTGGCCGCCGGCGGCGACTATCTGGACCCGCGCCTGACACCGCTGCTCGCCAAGGGCGCGAACGGCCGCGAGAAGACTCTCTCCCCGCGCGAGCGCGAGATCCTCGGGCTCCTGTCGCAGGGCCTGTCGGGCGAGGAGGCGGCCACTCAGCTGTTCCTGTCGCCCGAGACGGTCCGCACCCACGTGCGGAACGCGATGACGAAGCTCGGCGCGGCCACCCGCGCCCACGCCGTCGCGCTGGCGCTCCAGCGCGGCGAGATCTCCGTCTGACCGGGCCCGATCTCGGCCTGGACGTCTGTTCGATGGGCGTATGTCCGATCCCCTCAGGCTCAAAGCGGGAGCAGGCTGGTCGATAACTCGTTCCAGACCGACCAAGGCAAACCCGTCGCGAGGCGGGGGCGCAAAGCCAGAGGCCTCCCCGGATGGTGGAGGCGGCTCAGCTGCCGGATCCACTTCCACAGGAGGAACGAATCCAATGGCTGAGCTCACAATCGTCTTCAGGCTCCGGTTTGCAGTAGCGCTGACTGCCGTTCTCGGTCTGCTCTGCGTCATGCAGGCGCGCGACGCGTTCGCAGCGCCGCACGGGACGTACGAGTACATCGTCCAGATGGACCACGGCGCCTCGCCGGTCAAGGGCCAGAAGATGGCTGTGAAGCTCGGCGGCGTTCTCACCGGCCCGCGGATTCCCGTGATCAACGGCTTCGCGGCGTTCATGAACGAGGGGACCGCCAGGGCGCTCGCCAAGCGTCCCGGGGTGCACGGCGTGAGCCGGAACGCGCGCACGGACTCGCCGCGCTCGAAGGCGTCCGCGAGCGGCTACGCGCGCTGCGCGCCCGCCGACTCCACGACCACGACCACGAACCTCGGCCAGGGGAGCGTCCTCGACGCGAACCCGCTGGGCGCGCTCTCGCTCCTGCGGCAGCAGCTCCAGTCCGCCACAGACGTCGACGAGGTGTGGGGCCGGACGACCGGCCGCGGCGTCGGCGTCGCGGTGCTCGACACCGGAATCTCCGGCGATCACCCGGACTTCTGGACCGCGGGCCAGTCGCGCGTGATCGCGTCGGCGGTGACCAACCCGTGCGCGAAGAACGCGAACGACCAGGTCGGCCACGGCACGCACATCGCGGGCCTGATCGCGGGCAACAGCCTCAACCATCCCGGCCTCCAGGCGACCGCCGGCCGCTACATGGGCGTCGCGCCGCGCGCGAACCTCATCTCGGTGAAGGTCTCTGACGACGACGGCGACACGACGATCCTGGACGTCATCTACGGCATCCAGTTCGCGGTCGAGCACAAGGACGAGCTCGGCATCCGGGTGATGAACCTGTCGCTCTCGTCCACGCGCGCCGAGTCGTACCGGACGGACCCGCTCGACGCGGCCGTCGAGGTGGCCTGGTTCAAGGGCATCACGGTCGTCGCCGCGGCCGGCAACGAGGGCACGAGCGGCGACGCCGTCGACTACGCGCCGGGCAACGACCCGTACGTGATCACCACCGGGGCGTTCGACGACAGGGGGACCGGTCAGCGCTGGGACGACGAGGTCGCCGGCTGGTCGAGCCGCGGCTGGACGCAGGACGGAGTCAAGAAGCCGGAGGTGCTCGCCCCGGGCGTGCGCATGATCTCGACCCACGCGCCCAACAGCGACTTCCAGCAGCTCTGCCCGAACTGCGTCGTCTCGGACCGCTACTTCCGGCTGAGCGGCACCTCGATGGCAACCGGCGTCGTGTCGGGTGTGGTCGCGCTCATGCTCGAGGAGAACCCGTGGATGTCGCCCAACCAGGTCAAGGGAGCGCTCGTCTCCACGCTGCGTGACGTGCGCGGCACCGGTTCGGCCGTGAACGCGGACGCGGCGCTCGACGCCCGCTCGACGGCGAATGGCGGTCTCACCCCGAACCGCTACGTCAACCCGTCGACCGGCGATCTCACCGAGTACGCACGCGCGAGCTTCCGCCGCGCGAGCTTCCGCTACGCCGACGACCCGATCTTCGGGACGAACTGGACGCGGGTGAGCTTCCGCTGCGACTGCGGCTACGAGGAGAGCGGCGAGGTCGACTCCGAGCGGGCCAGCTTCCGCAGGGTGAGCTTCCGGCGGACCGTGGACTTCAACGAGTAGCCGATGAGGATCATGCTCCGACGAGAGCTCAGCCTCGAAGCGAAGATCTGGTTCCTCACGGGGGTGGTGGCGGCCGCCACGGTCGCCGCCTACCTCACATTCGTCCAGCCCCTCGGCGCCGGGCCGACCACGTTCGAGATTCCATGGTGGGTCGTGGCGGTCGGCTTCGCCGCGGCCGAGCGCTGGGTGGTCCACCTGCATTTCCGGCGGAGCACTCACTCGCTGTCGCTGGGCGAGCTCCCGCTCGTCGCCGGCCTGCTCTTCCTCCCCGCTCACGAGCTCGTTCTGGCCGGCCTGGTCGGGTCGTCGGTCGCGCTCGCGTTCGACCGTGAGATCCCCACCTTCAAGGCGTTCTTCAACCTCGCGCAGTTCACGCTCGGCACCTGTGTCGCGCTGTTCGTGGTCGAGGGTCTCGTCTCGGTGCGCGATCCGCTCGACCCGATCGTCTGGATCGGAGTCTTCGCAGCGGTCTCCGCGGCCACGCTGGTGGCCGACATCTGCGTCGGCGCCGCCGTGACGATCGCCGAGGGCAGGCTCGAGGCGCACCAGCGGCTCGACATGCTGCTCACGAACTGGACCGTCGCGCTCAGCAACACCTGTCTCGCGCTGGCGATCGCCGCGGTCGTCTCCGCTCGGCCCGAGGGCGGCCTGCTCCTGGTGCCCCCCACCGTGCTGCTGATGGCGGCCTACCGTGCGTACCTGTCCGAGCGGCGCCGGAACGCGGAGCTCGAGTTCCTCTACGAGGCCACGCGGACGCTCTCGCGCTCGTCCGAGATCGTCCCCGAGCTCGAGGCGCTCCTGGCGCGCACCGCCGCGGCCTTCCGCGTGAGCGCTGTGGATCTCGTGCTCTTCTCCGCGGAGCCCAACCGCTCCGCGCGCTCCTCGCTCAACCGCGACGGCTCGCGCCGGATGCTCGAGACGATCGACGAGCCGCTTGCCGAGAGCCTTCGCTCGCTCGCGGGCGGGCTCAGCGGTCCGGTCGAGACCGATCGGATCGTGGATATCGGCCAGCGCGAGTACTTCCGCTCGCGCGGCATGGAGAACGGCGTGGTGGCGCCGCTGCACGGCGAGGCCGGCTGCGTCGGCCTGTTCGCCATCTCCGGGCGCGAGAGCGTCGACCGGAACTTCACGGACGAGGACCTGCGGCTGCTCGAGACGCTCACCGGCAATGTCACGGTCGCGCTCCAGTACGACCGCCTGGAGCAGGCGGTGCGCCAGCTCGAGTCGCTTCAGCAGGAGCTCGAGCGCAAGGCGCTCTACGACTCGCTCACCCAGCTCGCGAACCGCTCGCTGTTCCACAACCGCCTCGAGCACTCGCTCCACAGCCGCAACCCGGGCGTGTGCGTGCTGCTGCTCGACATCGACGAGTTCAAGGCCGTCAACGACAGCCACGGCCACCACGCCGGCGACGAGCTGCTCCGAGCCGTCGCGGAGCGGCTGCGCGGCTGCCTCCGGGAGGGCGACACCGCCGCCCGTCTCGGCGGCGACGAGTTCGCGCTGCTCCTCGACCGCTCCGAGGGCGAGATCGACGCGGTGAGCGTTGCTCGCCGGCTGCTGAACGACTTCGAGAGCCGGATCGAGGTGTCCGGCGAGCGCGTGCGCGTGCACGTGAGCATCGGCATCGCGATCGGCTCGCCCGGAGCGGACTCACCGGACGAGATGATGCGCAAGGCCGACGTCGCGCTGTACGAGGCGAAGCGGCTGGGCAAGAACCAGTACCGGATCTTCCATCCGTCGATGCGCGACGCGCTGCGCAAGCGCCGCACGCTCGCCTTCGAGCTCGAGCGCGCCGTCTCGGAGGAGGAGCTGACCGTCGTCTACCAGCCGGTGGTCTCCCTCGCCGACGGTCGCGCGGTGGCGCTCGAGGCGCTCGTGCGCTGGAACCACCCCGAGCGCGGGCTCGTCCCTCCCGCCGAGTTCATCGCCTTCGCCGAGGAGACCGGCGCCGTGATCGAGATCGGAGCGATCGTGCTCGAGCGGGTGGTGGAGGAGGCAAGCAGGCTCCGCATCCCGATCCACGCGAACGTCTGCGCGCCGGAGCTGATCGACCCGGGCTTCCTGGACCGGCTGGACGCGCTCGTGGACATCCACGAGCTGCCGCCCGAGCTGCTCGTGTTCGAGCTCACCGAGCGCGCCTTCGTGGGCGACGACCCGGTGCCGATCGCCGTGCTCGAGGCGCTCCACAAGCGCGGGATGGGCGTCGCGGTCGACGACTTCGGCACGGGCTACTCCTCGCTCGCCTACCTCTCCCGGCTGCCCGTCGACACGATGAAGATCCCCAAGCAGTTCATCGACGAGGTCACGGGCTCGCGCGAGCATCACGCCCTGGCGCGCGCGGTGATCGAGCTGGGCGCCGCGCTCGACCTCAAGGTCATCGCGGAGGGGATCGAGACACCCGAGCAGATCGCGGCGCTGCGCGCGTTCGGCTGCGACCTCGGCCAGGGCTTCTACTACGGGCTGCCCACCGACGCCGACTCGGCGCTCCGCCGCGTCGAGCTGCTCCGTGGCGAAGTCGGGCGCCCGGCGCTCCGCGCGGTCTAGCGCCGCCCTACAGACGCTCGACGATCATGGCCTGGCCCTGGCCGCCGGCCACGCACATCGTCTCGAGCCCGATCGTCTTGTCGTCGGTCTCGAGGCCGTTCAGCAGCGTCGTCATGATGCGCGCCCCCGTCATGCCGAACGGATGCCCGAGCGCGATCGCGCCCCCGTGCGGGTTCATCTTCTCGAGCGGGATGTCGCACTCGGCCATGATCGGGATCACCTGGGCGGCGAACGCCTCGTTCAGCTCGACCGTCTCCACGTCGTCGATCGACATCCCGGCGCGCTCGAGCACCTTTCGAATGGCGAAGATCGGCGCGACGCCCATGTACTCCGGCTCGTTCGCGGCGGTCGCCGAGGCGATGATGCGGGCGCGCGGCTTCAGCCCGAGCTCATCCGCCTTCGTGTCCGACATCACGAGCACAGCGGCCGCGCCGTCGTTCAGCGGGCACGAGTTGCCCGCGGTGACCTTGCCGTCCTCCTTGAAGGCGGGGTCGAGCTGCGAGAGCTTCTCGAGCGTCGAGCTGGCACGGGGGCCGTCGTCCTTGGCGACCACGGTGCCGTCCTCGAGCGTCACCGGCACGATCTCGCGGTCGAAGTAGCCCGACTCCTGGGACTGCACGGCCAGCTCCTGGGAGCGCTGCGCGTACTTGTCCATGTCGGCGCGGCTCACCTCGTAGCGCTCCGCCACGTTCTCGGCGGTCAGGCCCATGCTGATGTAGGCGTCCGGCCGGCCGTTGCCGCCCTGGAGCTTCTCGTTCTGGTCCTGCGGCCGGGCCCCCTCGACCGCCTCGTTGTAGCGCGAGACCCACTCGACGCCGGCCGCGATGTAGGCGTCGCCCTGGCCGGCGGTGATCGCGTTCGAGGCCTGGCGGATCGACTCGAGGCTCGAGGCGCAGTAGCGCGAGATCGTCGCGCCGTTCGTCTCGAGCGGGAGCCGCTCCGACAGCAGCGCGATGATGCGGCCCATGTTGAAGCCCTGGAGGCCCTGCGGGAGGCCCACTCCGCAGTAGACCTCCTCGATCAGGGAGGGGTCGACCTCCGCGTTGCGCTCGAGCAGGGCATCGACGACGAACGCGCCCATCTCGTCTGGGCGAAGGGCGGCCAGCGAGCCCTTGAAGGCGCGGCCAATCGGTGTGCGGACGGCATCGACGATCACGGGTTCAGGCATGCGGCGAACCCTACTTAGGCGGCATCCTCAGGGCGCCGTCCAGCCTGATCGTCTCGCCGTTCAGCATCGGGTTCTCGGCGATCTGGCAGGCGAGCAGCGCGTACTCCTCCGGGCGTCCGAGACGGGGCGGATGCGGCACCTGGGCGCCGAGGGCCTCGCGCGCCTCGTCGGGAAGGCCGGCCAGGAGTGGCGTGTCGAACAGTCCCGGGGCGATCGTGCAGACCCGGATCCCGATCCGGGCGAGGTCGCGCGCGGCGGGCAGGGTCAGGCCGACGACGCCGCCCTTCGAGGCCGAGTAGGCGGTCTGCCCGATCTGGCCGTCGAAGGCCGCGATCGACGCGGTCATCACGACGGCGCCGCGCTCGCCGCCGTCGTCGGGGTCGTTCGCCGCCATCGCCGCCGCCGACAGGCGCAGCACGTTGAAGGTGCCGATCAGGTTCACCCGGACGACGGTCTCGAAGGGCTGGAGCGCCGCCGGGCCGTCCTTCTTCACGGTCCGCTCCGCCCAGCCGATCCCCGCGCAGGAGACCGCGAGCCGCAGCTCGCCGGCGCTCTCCACGGCGGCCTCGACCTGCGCCTCGTCCGTCACGTCGGCCTTCGCGAATGTCGCCCCGAGCTCGCCGGCGAGCGCCTCCCCGCGCTCCTCGTTCAGATCAGCGATCGTCACGCGCGCGCCGCGCGCCACGAGCTCGCGCGCGGTCGCCTCGCCGAGGCCGGAGGCGCCTCCGGCGACGAACGCCCCTATGTCATCGAGTCGCAACTACTCGCTGACGCGCTCCACGAGGAACGAGATCCGGACGAGGGCGCGCCACTCGTCGAGATTTTCGCCTCGGAGCCCGGTCGACACGACGTCCACCGCCTTGATGTTGCGCAGCGACACGCGAGCGTCCTCGAGCGCTGCCTTGACGGCGCCGTCGGAGCTCTCGGGCGAGCTGCCCACGACCTCGATGATCTTCGTCACTGCCAACGCTGGGCTCCCTTCGGTAGAGGTTGTGCGGAGCCTATCCCGGTGATGTAGCTTGATGCTGGATGGAGGCCAGCGCCGAGGAGAGCAGCGGCTACCTCGACTTCTCGAGGGTCTCGCCCGGCGAGCTCCTCGGCATGGGTGCGGCGCTCGTGCTCCTGCTCTCGCTTGTGGCTGCCCTGGTTCACCACCAGCTCGACGAACCCGAACTCGAAGCTGCCCGGCGGCGTGTCGGGCGGCGACTCCGCCAACGCCTGGCAGGTCTTCGCGACGCTCGACTGGCTGCTGGTGGCGGCGTGTGCGGCCCCCTTCATCCTCACCTGGATCATCGCCCGCGGGCACGAGCTCACCTGGAAGCCCGGCGAGGTGACGATGATCGTCGGGATCGTCTCGTTCGTGCTGATCCTCTGCAACGGGATCATCCTCGGGCGGCCCGGCGACAGCGTGGACATCGGCCTCGGAATCGGCTACTTCGTGGCGCTCCTGGCCTCGCTCGGCCTGCTCGGTGCGGGCTACCTGCGCCAGGCGGTCTACACCACCGCCCGCAAGCCGCCCGGCGTGATCTGAGTTAGGTTCTCCCACATGGAGTCTGGAGTGCATCCGAGGCCGGACCGCAACCTCGCCATGGAGCTGGTGCGGACAACGGAGTACGCCGCGCTGGCGTGCGCGCGCTGGATCGGGCGCGGGGACAAGGAGGGCGCGGACGGCGCGGCGGTCGACGCCATGCGGCTGCTGCTCGACACCGTGTCGATGGACGGCGTCGTGGTCATCGGCGAGGGCGAGAAGGACGAGGCGCCGATGCTCTACAACGGGGAGCACATCGGGGACGGCTCGCCGCCGGAGGTGGACATCGCGGTCGACCCGCTCGAGGGCACGGAGCTGTGTGCCTTCGGCCTGCCGAACGCGATCGCCACGATCGCACTCTCTGAACGCGGCACCATGTTCGACCCGGGCCCGTGCTTCTACATGCTGAAGATGGCGACCTCGCGCAGCCTCGCTCACGTCCTCGACATCGACCGCCCGATCGGCGAGACGCTCAAGCTGATGGCGAAGGAGAAGGGCGTCCCGGTCGGCGACCTGATCGTGATCATGCTCGACCGCCCGCGCCACGCGGAGTTCATCAAGGAGATTCGCGAGGCGGGGGGCCGCATCCGCATGATCCCGCACGGGGACGTCTCCGCCGCGCTCGCCGCCGTGTCCGAAGACTCGACGGTCGATCTGCTCTACGGCATCGGCGGCACGCCGGAGGGGGTGCTCGCTGCGGCCGCCATCCAGTGCACCGGCGGCCAGATCGTCGGGCGGCTGTGGCCGCGGACCGACGACGAGCGCAACGCGGCGCTCGAGGCCGGCTACGACCTGGACGAGGTGCTCGACAAGGACCGGCTCGTCTCGGGCAAGCACGTCTTCTTCGCGGCCACGGGTGTCACGGACGGCGAGCTGCTCGACGGCGTGCACTACATCGGCACGGAGGGCGCGACCACCGAGTCGATCTCGATGCGCTCGCGCTCCGGCACCGTACGCCGTATCACGGCGCGCCACGACCGGGCCAAGCTGCGCGAGATCACCGGCGAGCGGGTGGGCTGAACGCGGCCTCGGCCGCGCTCCGGAGCGCGCCCACCCGGGACGGCTCCAGCTCGAGCTTCGCGAGCGAGCGCAGGAAGGCGTGCGTGACGATCACGTGGATGCGCAGCTGGGTCTGCTCATAGATCCAGCGGCTGAAGCGGGTGGCGATCGTGGGGTAGAAGTTGACGACCTCCGAGGCCACGTGGAGCGTGACCTCGCTGGCCCCGTCTTCCGCCGGCTGGCGGTGGACGCTCAGCCGTAGAAAGCCGCGGCCCCGGCCGCGCCGGGCGACCAGCACGCCACGGTCGATGGGCCAGGTGACCGTCCCGCCGTCGCGGTTGACCTGGTACTGCGGCTTGCGGAAGCGGAGCAGCACGAACGGGCGCCCGAGGAACACGACCTCGCGCGAGTCCTCGCTGTAGAGGACGCGGATCAGGCCGAGCGAGAAGCGCGAGAGGAAGCTCCAATAGGTGCGCGCGAGCCGCTCCAGGTGCTCGGGCGACCAGATCTTCTCGAGCTCGGTGCGCGGCACGGTGACCTCGGCCACCTGCCGGCTGCCGAGCGCGCCGTTCTCCGTCATGCCCGACTGGGGCACGCGGATGATGCGCACGCGTCCGCGCGGGCCGTCGGCCTCCTGGAGCAGGCGGCGCGGGTCGCGCGGCCTCACAGGAGCTCGACCTCCACGCGCTCGCCGGCGGCGGCTTCACCGTCCCCGGCTTCGATGAGTGCGAGCCCGTCCGCTCCCAGCATCGAGGTGAGCACGTGCGAGCCCTGGGCGCCCTTGGTCGGCTCGGCGGACAGCCCGTTCTCGCCCTGAAGGAGCCGGACCCGAACCGCCTGCTCGCGCTCGGGGTTACGCGCGACGGCCGTGTTCAGGCGCGCGACGGCGCGGCGGGGCTCCGAACGACCGCCCTGAAGAGCGGCGAGGGCAGGCCTGACAAAGAGGAGGAACGTGACCAGCGCCGAGACCGGGTTGCCGGGGAGGCCGAAGGCAAGCGTTCCCCCGCGCGTGCCGAACCATGTGGGCTTGCCCGGCCGCAGCCGAACGCCCCAGAAGCGCTCCTCGACGCCCAGGTCCGCGAGCGCGGGCTTCACGTGATCGTGAGGCCCGACGGAGACGCCGCCGGAGACGATCACGACGTCGGCGCTGTCGAGGGCCTGTTTGAGCGCCACTCGGGTCGCTTCGGGATCGTCGGGCACGGCGATCCGAGCAATGAGGAGAGCACCGGACCGCTCGACCTGAGCAGCGAGCGCGAAGCTGTTCGAGCTGTAGATGGCGCCGGGCGCGAGCGCGGCGCCGGGCTCGGTGAGCTCGTCGCCGGTGACCAGCACCGCGACGCGGGGTTGTTTCGCGCAGCGGAGCTCGGCTCGTCCCACGGAGGCCGCGACGCCCAGCTCGGCGGGGCCGAGCGTTGTGCCGGCTTGAAGAACGACAGCATTGAGGGGAATGTCCTCCCCGGCGCGCCGCACATTCAGGCCGGGCTCCGAATCCGGCACCGAAATCCGATCATGTCGACCTTTTTCATCCATGTCATGAATAAGGTCGACACGCGTCGTCCGAACCCGGCCCCTTCACCGCCGTCGTTCGCTCCACAGGAACCACGGCATCGGCGCCCTCAGGGATAACCGCCCCCGTGGAAATCCGCACGGCCGAGCCCGACGAGACCGCGCCACCAAACGGATGCCCCGCCCTCGCCTCGCCGATCACCTCGACCTCGCCGCCCGGCCCCGCGACCACCGCGTAGCCGTCCATCGCCGAGCTGTCGAAGGGGGGCACGGGAATCGCGCTCGTCACCTTCTCGGCGAGCACTCGGCCGTGCGCGTTGCCCAGACGGACCGCCTCGTCCCCCAGCTGGGTGACCGAGCTGAGCACCCGGCGGCGGGCTTCGTCGATGGTGATCAGGTCGCTCACGGGGCCAATCTTCTCCGAAATCCAGCCTCCCTCCGCCGTTTGCGAGGGTACGATCGAAGCAGTGACGCCCATACGGGGACCGCTGGCGCGCCTCGAGCGCTCACGCGACGAGCTCGCGAAGCAGTGGCTCGTGCGCCTCATCGAGCGCGCATCGCTTGACGAAATCCGCGAACTCCCCACGGAGCGGATCGCTCGCGAGCTGCCCGAGCTCATCACCGGCATCGTCGGCGCGATCGGCGACGGGGACGGCGATCCGTACAACCTCTCGAAGGATCAGGCCGAGCGCGCCGCCTCGCTCGCCGAGCTGCGTGGGGGCGGTCGCGAGGCGCGCGCGGCCGACGTCGCTCGCGACGTTGCCGCGCTCCAGACGGTGCTGCTCCAGGCGCTGAAGGAGGACCTCGCGGACGATCCCGTGCGCTTCGCCGAGGCGGTCGAGCAGCTGGTGGAGTCGATCGCCGCGATCCAGGCCGCGGCGATGGAGGCGCACGTGGTGTCGCGCTCGCGCGAGCTCGAGTCGCAGGCGCACACCGACCCGCTCACGGGGCTCGGAAACCTGCGCGCGCTTCAGCGCGAGCTCACGAACCTGCTCGACGTCCAGAAGCGCTACCAGCATCCCTTCGGCGTACTCCTGATGGACATCGACGGGCTCAAGCGGATCAACGACTCGCACGGTCACCAGGCCGGTGACCGGGTCCTGATGCAGGTCGGGATGTCTCTGCGCCGCTCCATCCGCTCGGTCGACACGGCGGCGCGCATCGGCGGGGACGAGTTCTGCGTGCTCCTGCCTCTGCAGGACCTGAAGAGCGCCGCCAAGCTCGCCGCGCGCCTCGCGACGGCGGTCGAGGAGGAGGTGGCCGCCCCGGGCGAGCCGCCGGTCACGATCTCGATCGGCGTGGCGGCCTCGCCGGAGCACGGCGACGAGGCGGAGTCGCTGGTCGACACCGCCGACCGCGCCATGTACCGGGCGAAGGCAGCCGGCGAGGGGATCGCGCTGGGCGATCCGCCCGGCACCCAGGGCGTGACGGCCGAAGAGGCCACCACCTAGCGGGAACCTCCACCCCTCCTCGGGTGTACCTGCTCCGATGGCGTGGTTTCAGGCACTCGTGGCGGGCCTAATCGCGGCGGTCCCCGGACCGGCCGTCGTCGTGACCGAGAACGATCCCGCGCTGCCGAGCGGGTGCCGGCCGGCCGAGGTGGCCCACATGCTCCTGGAGCGCCACCCGCGCCTGACGGAGGTCATCGTCGGGTACGCCAACGGGCTCGGACAGATCGAGTTCCGCTTCGGGGCGAACGGGATCGGGAAGGGCGCGGTCGACTGCGAGCTTCGAACGTTCGTGGCACTGGGCGCCGGCCCTTCGGACAGCCCCGACATCGCGCCCGTGTGCGAACGTCCCGCGTACGCGCCCCACGCCGTCCTGGCATGCGTCAGGCACTGGCGCTGATCAGGGCGCGCGTCGATTCCTCGATGTGGGGGCGCAGAGCCTCGGCGCCGTCCGTCTCGAGCTGCCTGACGAGCTCGACGTGGTCGTTCGCGATTCGGTCGAGCGTCCATGCCGGCGGCAGCTGGAGCACGAACAGGCGAAGCTCGGCGCCGGCCTGGCGGTGAACTTCGGCCAAGCGCGGACTGTGGGCGGCCAGGACGATCTCGTGATGGAGCGCCTCGTGCGCCTCGGCGACGGCCCCCCACGCGGGGCGGCTGCGGCGACAGCTCGCCACCAGGCGGTCGAGCGCGCGGTGCACGCTCGGCGGCAGCCGGCCGCCGCCCCTCTCGAGGGCCATCCGGGCCGCCTCGACCTCGAGCGCGAGGCGGAGCTCGGACAGGCCGCGCACGTCGTCGGGCGACAGGCTCTTCACGCGTGCGCCGCGGTTCGGCTCGATCTGGACGATGCCCTCGCCTTGAAGTGTCCTGAGGGCGGAGCGGAGCGAGTGCCGGGCGACGTCGTACTCGCTGCTGAGCGCCTCTTCGCGCAGCGGTGTCCCGGGCCGCAGCTCGCCCGCCAGGATGCGCGCGCGCAGGGAGTCGGCCAGCGAGTCGACCCTCAGCCCAACGTTCGGCACGAGCTACTCGATCAGGCCGTGGCGGATTCCGATCGCGACCGCCTGCGTGCGCGTGGAGGCCTCGAGCTTCGCGAGGATGCGCTTGGTGTGCGTGCGGACGGTCTCGGTCGAGAGGCCCAGCTTCTCGGCCACGGCGTCTGTCTGCATCCCGTCGGCCAGCATCTGGAGGATCTCGCGCTGGCGCGCGCTCAGGGTGCGGTCGCCCTCGTCGAGCACGATCGTCGACGAGAGGCCGGGGTCGACGTAGAACTCGCCGTCGCGGGCCGCCTCGATTGCGCGGACGAGGTCCTCGGACGGAGAGTCCTTCCGGACGTAACCCTTCACGCCGGCCTTGAGCGCCTCGCTCAGGAGGCGCGCGCCGCCGTCGGAGGTGAACACGACGATCGGCGCCTTCACCTGGTCGCGCAGTCGCGCGACGATCTCGCTCACGTCCACCCCGGCCCGCCAGGGATCGATGATCACGACGTCGGGGGCGTCGCCGTTCGCCATCTCGCCGACCTGGTCGATCGACTCGGATTCGGCCACGATCGCGTGGTCGAAGGCCTGTTCGAGGACCGCCCTAACGCCGGCCCGCACAACCGGATGGTCATCCACGATCAGGCAGCGAGGCGACTGCTTCCCGCCCTTGGCCATTCCGGCCAGCATACCTCGAATGCTTTTTACATCCCCGGTGCGGAGGATGCCCGGCCCGCGTCTGCGGTGACAGCTAGCGGCGCGGGAGGCGCCGGAGCAGCTCCTGCGTGACCGCGCCCGCGACCTTCACGCCGGTCACGGCGAGACCGGCCGCGCCTCGAACGACGGCACCGACGGGATCGCTCGGAGTGCCCGTGGAATCCGGATCCTGTCGACCTTTTTCATCTATGTCATGAATAAGGTCGACACGGTCGCCCGATCCCGGCCTCTTCACCGCCGTCGTTCGCTTGGCTGTGGCCTTCCTGGCCGGCCGGTCGCGCTTCGCGCTCCGCTTTCCGGGCCGCGAGTTCGGCAGGTTCCCGAGCACTCCACCCTCGTCTGTCATGGACGGTGATTCTAGTAGTGCCCGATCTGGGTACACCGAACTTGCACGGGTGGTCGATACAGTCGTAGGTGTTCGATTTGGTTGACTGGCTAGTCAGTGGAAATTGCGCTCTGGGCCGCTTGACTTCACTATCTGTAGCGTTAGTGTCTACATCGTCTGTTTGACTGGGCCCGGCGCCCTTGCGCTGGGCCCTGCGCGCCGTTAAGGAAAGGGATGTCTGTAGCCGATCTGCAAGAGCTTGAGGAGGTAAAGCTCCTCGTCGTCAAGGGCCAGGCGACCGGTGTGCTGACCTATGCCGAGGTCGCCACCGCGCTCGCCGAAGTCGAGCTCGACGAGGGCGACATCGAGGAGCTGCACGGCTACTTCGAGAAGTCCGAGATCGAGCTCGTCGAGGACGATCCGACGCACGCCGCGCCCGTCGTGGAGCGCGCCGTCGACCGCCGCAGCCGGCGCAAGAAGGCGACGATCGACCTGAAGCCGGACATGACGACCGACTCGCTTCAGCTGTTCCTGAAGGACATCGGCAAGGTCAGGCTCCTCACCGCCCAGGAGGAGGTCGACCTGGCGAAGCGCATCGAGCGCGGCGACCTCGACGCGAAGCAGAAGATGGTCGAGTCGAACCTGCGCCTGGTCGTCTCGATCGCCAAGAACTACCGCAACCAGGGGCTGCCCTTCCTCGACCTGATCCAGGAGGGCACGCTCGGCCTGGTCCGCGCCGCGGAGAAGTTCGACTACCGCAAGGGCTTCAAGTTCTCGACCTACGCCACCTGGTGGATCCGCCAGGCGATCGCCCGCGCGCTCGCCGACAAGGCGCGCACGATCCGCATCCCGGTGCACGTCGTCGAGAAGCTCAACAAGATCGGCCGCGCCGAGCGCAAGCTCGTCACCGAGCTCGGCCGCGAGCCTACGCCGGACGAGATCGCCGAGCACACCGGCATCGAGCCCGAGGAGGTCGAGTCGATCAAGCGCTCGGCCCAGGCCCCCGTCTCGCTCGAGAAGCCCGTCGGCGACGAGGAGGAGTCCGAGTTCGGCCAGTTCATCGCCGACGAGCGCGCCGAGTCGCCCTACGAGCGGGCGGCCGAGATCCTCACGAAGGAGGCGCTCCGCGAGGCGCTCGAGAACCTCTCCTACCGCGAGCGCCGTGTGCTCGAGCTGCGCTACGGCCTCGGTGGCGAGCACCCGCGCACGCTCGACGAGGTCGGCCGGACCTTCAACGTCACGCGCGAGCGCATCCGCCAGATCGAGAACCAGTCACTGAAGAAGCTGCAGTCGCTGGCCGAGGCGCAGAAGCTGCGCGACGTCGCCTAGCGGCCTAGCGTCCAAAACGCTCCTCAGCCCTCAAGAAAGGGCGGTGGATGTCGATTCACGTCCTATGTTCGACGTCGACTCCGCCCTTATGACAGTCATTGAGAAGGAGGCCTCCGACCTCCATCTCAAGGTTCCCTCCCAGCCCATGGTCCGCCAGTACGGAAAGCTGGTGGCCATCGACGGCTCCGAGCCGCTCCGTCCGGAGGACACCGAGGCCACCCTCTTCCACATGCTCACGGACGAGGCGAAGCTCGAGGCGTTCCGGACCGAGCGCGAGGTGGACTTCTCCTACTCGGTTCCGGGCGTGGCGCGCTTCCGCGTGAACGCGTTCGTTCAGCGCGGCTCGGTCTCGCTCGTCTGCCGCGCGATTCCGTTCGAGATCAAGACGGCCGAGGAGCTCATGCTGCCGGCGGTGATCGACGAGATCGCCGACGAGGAGCGCGGGCTGATCCTGCTCACGGGCACCACGGGCTCGGGTAAGTCGACGACGCTCGCGGCGATGATCGACCACATCAACACGAACTACGCCAAGCACATCGTCACGATCGAGGACCCGGTCGAGTTCCTCCACCGCGACAAGACGTCGATCATCAACCAGCGTGAGGTCGGCGAGGACACCGCCTCATTCGCACGGGCGCTCCGCCGCGTCTTGCGTCAGGACCCGGACGTGATCCTGGTCGGCGAGATGCGCGATGAGGAGACGGTCCGCACCGCGCTCTCGGCTGCCGAGACCGGCCACCTCGTGCTCTCCACTATCCACACCGTGGACGCCGCCGAGTCGGTGAACCGCATCATCGACTTCTTCCCGCAGGCGGAGCAGCGCCAGGCGCGCGCCATGCTCGCGGGAACGCTGAAGGCCGTGATCTCCCAGCGGCTCGTGCCGACGCCCGACAAGAACGGGCGCGTCGCGACCTGCGAGATCCTGCGGATGACCGGCCGCGTGCGCGACATGATCATCAACCCGGACGACACCGGGAAGCTTCCCGAGGTCATCTCCGAGGGCGCCTACTACGGGATGCAGACGTTCGACCAGGCGCTGCTCCATCACGTGCAGGAGGGTCGCGTCGCGATGAACGACGCGCTCAAGGCCGCAACGCACCCGCACGACTTCAAGCTGCTCGTGTCGTCCGACGGACTCCGCAGCACGTCGGTGGAGTCGGTGATCAGCACCGAGGAGCCGGAGTCGACGGAGCCGTCGCCGAGCAACGGCGCGGAGCCGAGCGTTACCGGCGCGCCGGGCGCGCCCGGGGCGTAACTCGCACCCTCAGCCGAACGCGGCCCTCGTAACTCGCCTCGCCCGAGCGGCGAGCGAGCCGTGCCGGCCTGTGGTTCCAGCGCGCGTATATGCCGGGCACCCGTCGAAGCGCGCGTATCCGGACGGCGAGCTCGCGGACCGTGCTCGGCTCGGATGCGCCGCCGCCGCCCCCGAGGTCCCCCTCGAGCATCGCGATCAGCTCGCGGATCAGCTCCTCCTCCGAGGCGCCGCCTCCGCCGCCGCGCAGGGTGAGCCGGTGGCGCCTGCCCGGCTTGAGCGAACGAGGCACGCGCACGGGGACGGTGATCCGGTGGCGCGCGCCGCGCCGGCGCTGCACGGTCAGGCGCACGCGGATGCGCGAGCCCTTGCGCGCGCGCCGCGGCCCGCGCGCGCGGAGCAGCACGTCCTGCCTCACGCCCGCGTGGGCGCGGACGCTGACCGAGGCGCGCTCGACGTGCAGCGGGGCGAGGTCGAAGAAGTCGACCATCCCGCCCGCCTGGGAGAGGTCTGCCACGGCGTCGTCGACCGAGAAGTAGGGATTGCAGAAGCCCATCGGGCGGCGCAGCTCGCGCACTCGGATACGCAGGCACATCCGCAGCGACACCGGCCCGAAGTCGCGCATGAGGCGCCCCAGCGCCTGCGTCATGCCGAGTGGAGCCACGAACGAGAGTCCGGCGCCGTAGCCGAGCGCGCGCTCGTCGGCGAGCAGCGAGTCGAGCGTTACCTGCTCGCCGGCGCGGTTGCGGGCCTCGATGTGCAGCGGAATGGCGCGCGGCCGCGGGCCAACCTTGCCCGAGACCGTGTCCGTCTGGTCGTTCGTGATCGCGCCCTGGACGTACCCGTCAGTCGAGGCGAGCTTGTAGGTGATGGCACCGAGATCCTGCACCCCGAGCGGGTTCTGGATCACCGTGTAGACGTAGGCGTCGGTGAGGAACAGCGAGCGCCTGCCGAGCCCCTCGAAGGGATGGCCGAACGCCCAGATGTCCGCGCCGTCGCGGTAGGTCACCGTGCCGACCGCGCCGAGACCCAGGTCGCCGGTTGCGATCGAGAGGGAGACGGCCGAGCCCGGCCGCAGCTCGACCGGCTGGTAGCCCGAGATCGGGCCGGCGGGCGCCACGATGAGCGGCCGATGGGCCCGCACGGCAGCCTGCTTCACGAGCCCCGCCACACGTCCCGACAGCCCGCTGACCGTGAGCGGCGTCGTGAGCCGGCGCGCGGCGCGGAGCAGCGCGGGATCGCGCCTGGCGGAGGTCGCCGGGGCGGGCGGCCGGTCGCGGATCATCAGCTCGATCGGGGTGGCCAGCGCGACATGGTTCCCGTACTCACCGAGCCCTTCCGAGATGGCGCCCGCGTTGCGGCCGTCGCAGAAGATCGGCGAGCCCGAGAAGCCGGGGCCGATGCCGGTCGCGTCGACCGCCGGGCCGGAGACGCGGACCAGGAGCCGCGGTCCGCTGAGGCCGGCCTCGGCGGCGATCACGTCCACGATCTCCACGTCGAACGAAGCCGGCTCGGTGCCCCTGATCACGGACAGTCCCGTGCAGCGCATGCCCGAGCGAACCTCGGACAGCGGCATGATTGGATCAGCCGCGGAAGCCGCGGGGGCGGCCACGAGCATCACGAGCACGGGAACCAAAGACCGCCGGAGCAAGAGGATCCAGAGTAACTTGTCCCGGCCCAAATCGACGAAATTAGGAGGCCAGGTGCAGAGCACCCTTGGTGAGTTCCAGGAGACCAAGTCGGAGCAGCCCTTTGCGCTGCAGAACTCAAAACTGTTGAAGGTCAGCCTCGACAAGGTCACGATCCAGGCCAAGGCGGGATCGATGGTCGCTTACCAGGGCGACGTGACCTTCGAGCACGCCGGCAGCGGCGGCCTCAGCCGGATGGTGAAGAAGGCCGTCTCGGGCGAGGGGACGACGCTCATGAAGATGTCGGGCACCGGCGAGGTCTTCCTCGCCGACACGGCCCAGGACATCCACCTGATCTACCTCGAGAACGACGCGATCACGGTGAACGGATCGAACCTGCTCGCGTTCGACTCGGGGATCGACTGGGACATCAAGCGGGTCGAGGGAGTGTCCGGAATGATGGGCGGCGGCCTCTTCAACACCGCCCTGTCCGGAACGGGCTGGGTGGCGATCATCTCCGATGGCCCGCCCGTCCTGCTCAACACCGGGGAGGCCGCGACGTTCGCGGACCCGCAGGCGGCGATCACGTGGTCGTCGAGCCTGCAGACCGGCATAAAGACCGACATCAAGCTGAAGAACTTCATCGGCCGCGGCTCCGGCGAGTCGGTGCAGATGTCGTTCTCGGGCACCGGCTGGCTGCTCGTGCAGCCGAGCGAGGGCCGCGTGTACGCGACGGGCGCCTCGAGCGGCGGTGGCGGCGGCCTCCTGAGCAACCTGGGCGGCTGACGGGCTGAGGGTCTGGGCCAAGGGTCTGACCCCACAGGGGTCAGACCCCGTCGTTGCGCACACTTCATTTCCTGAAGTCTTGCGCTAATCTGGCCAATATGGTGGATCCAAGCTGCCCCGTCTGCGCAACCGCGGACATCATCTGCGGCAAGTGGACGATCCTCGTCATCCGCGACCTCGCCGAGGGCCGCAGCCGCTTCTGCGAGCTCGAGCGCTCGCTCGCGGGGATCAGTCCGCGCACCCTCTCGCTGAGGCTCCGCGCGCTCGAGGAGCAGGGCATCGTCGAGCGCCACACGTTCCCAGAGGTCCCTCCGCGCGTCGAGTACTCGCTCACGCCGAAGGGCGAGGCGCTCGTTCCTCTGATCGAGGACATGCGCCGCTACGGGCGCGAGTACCTCGGCGTTGACGACTGCGCGGTGACGCCGGTCGCCGCGCCGCCGGTCGCGGCCTAGCCCGGACGCATCGCAGCAGGACAGTCCAGCGCGGCGCCGAAATCGCGTCGCATGCGCAACCGTGCTCTCCATGACGCGCTGCGGAACTTCGCGCTGGAGGCCGCGGCACTGCTCACCGACGAACTGAAGGCCGGCGCCGAGGTCGAGTTCGACGTCGTCGACGAGGGAGGAGGGCGCGGCCCCGCGCTCTACCGCTACGAGCCGCGCACGGGCGCGTTCATCGAGGAGCGCTGGCCGCAGCTGCGCGAGCTGCCCGCCTGCGAGCCGGCCTGCCGCGAGCTGGGCGCCGGCGCGTCCGCGTGGCTGCGCGTGAACGGCCTGAGCGGCGAGCAGGCCGAGCCCGCCCTTCGCGCGATGCTCGAGCGGCTGTACGAGGACGCCACGAGCTTCGGCTTCCCAGAGGAGCGCTTCGACCGGGTCTACGGCGAGGTCGAGCTCACCCTCTACCGCGACGCCGTCCGCGCGCGGGTGATCGCGCCGCTGCACGGCGCGTGGATGGACGCGGAGCGCGTCGAGCTCGGCGACGGGCTCCTGCTCGTCCGCGGCGACGCGCTCGAGGGTCCGCACGAGAGCTCGTGCCTCCTGTGCGTGCTCGAACGCGACGTCCCGGCCGATGACCCGATCCCCGCCGACGAGGCCGCCGAGCGCTTCACCGACGTCGTGACCGCGATGCGCCTGTGGACGCCCGGGGGCGTCGTGCTCGGCGCGCCGGGCTGGCGGCAGGCGGACCACGCGCGCTGGCAACCCGTCGCGATCGGAGCGGCCGCCAGCCCGCGGGGAGCTGAGTGGATGCTGAACGCTGGCGACGAGCAGGCGTTCCGCGAGTTCTTCACGGCGATCGCCGCCGCCCAGCCGTCCGCGAGCGTGTCCTGGGCCCTCGACCGCTTCGAGATGGGCTGCGGGCGGCCGATCGACGCCGAGGCGCTCACCGACTACCTGCTCGGCCTGCGCGCCCTGCTCGGCGCGACGTCGGAGACCGGGCAGGCAAGCTTCGGGCTGCGCCTGGCGGCGCTGTGCGCGGAGGAGGGGGCGCGCCGGGAGCTCCAGGAGCGCCTCGAGGCCGCGCTGGCGGTGGAACGGTTCGTAATGGGCAGCTCGGGCGGTGTCCGGCTGGACGGCGAGTCCCCGCGCGAGCTGGTCGCCGAGGTCGAGGGGCATCTGCGCGCGCTGCTGCGCGACGTGCTCTGCGGCTACCTCGACGCCGACCTGAAGGCGGTCGCCGACGACATCCTGATCGAATCGGACGCCTTCGTGGAGATCGAGGCGCGCGACCTCCGAGCCGAGCGGCCCGAGGAGCCGGAGGAAGCGGAGGAGCTGTACGAAGACCCGGAGCCCGAGGAGCTCACCGCGCGCGAGCAGCGCTTCGAGCGGCGGCCCGAGCCGCCCGTGACCTTCCAGCCCGAGCTCGAGTACGAGGACGGGCTCTACTACGACGACGAGCCGCCGGAGTACGAGGCCGAGTTCGATGAGGAGCCCGACACCGCCGAGATGGAGCCCGTGGCGATTGCCCACGAGCCGGCGCAGCACGAGCTCGACGGCGTGACCGAGTCGGCCGACTGGGGCTGGAACGACCCCGAGGACTTCTCAGCGCCGGTCTGAGCGCGCGATCTCGTCCACCTGCGCGGCGGTGAGGCCGCGTTCGTACGGATCGGGCCGCGGATCGGGAAGACCGGGGCTGGCCCACGCCAGCAGCGCGTAGAGCTCGTCGTCGCTCCCGTCGTCCTCCAGCGAGGAGAGCTCCTCGGGAAGCTCGGGCACGATTTCTCGGAGTGAGTCCGTGTCGCCAAGCAGGAGGGCGTAGTAGGCGCCCCAGCCGACCAGGAACGACCCAAGGTCGTCGCCGACGACCGCCAGGCACGCGTCCTCGAACACCTCACCGATCTGGACGACGATCGGCCGCGCACCTCCGTCACGGGGCGCCCAGACGCCGAAATGGTCGCCCTGACCATTGTCCCCGAAGATCACCACCTGGTCCGGGACAGGCCATTCCCAGGAGCGCAAACGGTCGGACGCGTTCGCGACGCTGAGTTCCTCGGGGTCCTCGCTCTCGAGCGGATAGATCCTCAGGTTGCCGTCGAGGAGCTCGTCGCCGCCCGTCTCCTCACACACCTCGCGCAGGTCCTGTGGGATCGGCCGGTCGAGCATGGCCGGTGCTATCCGCTGCGCGCCACGCGCCAGCGCGTCCCGATATGGCAGCGGTCGACCAGCCGGTCGCCGCGCAGGATCCTCACCGTGATCCGGAAGAGTCCGCGCCAGCGCCGCTCCGAGACGCGGTTGCCCACGGTGCGGGCGCGAAACACCGCGCGCAGGCCGTTCTCGATGCGCGTCCGGTAGCCGCCGACGTCGACGAAGCGCTCGCGCGTGTGCTCCTCGAAGGGCGATGCCGGCGTCGTTTGCGTCCCGGTCTTGAAGGAGAAGCCGGGCCTGCGGCATGGCGCCCGCCATCTGATCGCGAAGCGCTCGACCAGCCCGTCGTCGCCTGTCCGAAGCGTGGCGAGCCGACCCTGCCCCGTCTTACCCCGGAAGCGGATGTCGGCGGTCGCGTCGGCGGGCAGCGCAGCGATCATCAGCAGGGCGAGCGGCACGGCAAGGCGTCGCATGCTGCCGCGATCCCCAGCGGACTACGAACGCAAACCCCTTCAGCCGAACAGGTGCTCGTCCATTCGCCGCAGGCCGTCGAGGTCGTGGACGTCGTCGTCGAGGTGGGGGACCTCGATCATCGGCTTGCGGCCGATGCGCTTCTTCAGGTCGGCCAGGTTCTTCCGGTCCTGCGCCGCCAGCCGGCGCTGCTCCTCGAACGTGCGCGTCACGCGGCGCGCTAGCCCGTCGTCGGCCAGCAGCCCCACGAGCTCCTTCGACGGGTCGCCCCTCGGCGCCGGGGGGTGGACGCGGTTCGCCACGACGCCGGCGAAGGGGAGCCCCGCGTCGAGCAGCCTGTGGTGGAACCAGCCGGCCTCCTCAACCGCGTCCGCGCGCGGGGAGGTCACGAGCACGAAGGCGCTCCGGCTGTCGGCCAGCAGGGCGTTCACCCGCTCGGCTCGCTCGCGGAAGCCCTCGGTCATGCTCGCGAAGCTCGAGAAGAACGCGGACAGGTCCTCGAGCAGGTCGAGGCCGGTGGCCCGCTTCAGCACCGAGAAGACCATTCCGGTCCCGCGTCCGAGCACCTTCAGGCCCATGACGCCGGGCGCGGTGAACATCTGAAGCGTCCGCGAGTCGATGAAGGCCGCGAGCTTCTTCGGCGCGTCGATGAAGTCGAGCGCGTTCCGCGTCGGGGGCGTGTCGAGCACCAGCAGGTCGTAGCGCCCCTCCTGGTGCAGCTCGTGGAGCTTCTCCATCGCCATGTACTCCTGCGACCCGGCCACGGCGTTCGAGAGCTCCTGATAGATGCGGTTCGAGAGCACGGCGTCGCGGGTGCGCTCGTCCGGCGCGTGCCACTCGACGATCTCGTCGAAGGTGCGCTTCGGGTCGAGCATCATCGCCCACAGCTCGCCCTCGACGTCCGCCTTCACGAGCCGCTCCTCGTTCCCGAGCTCGGGGAGGCCGAGCGAGTTCGCGAGCCGCTTCGCCGGGTCGATCGTGAGCACCGCGACCTTCTTGCCGCGCGCGGCCATGCCAAGCGCGATCGCGGCCGAGGTCGTGGTCTTGCCGACCCCGCCCGAGCCGGCGCAGATGCAGACGTCCTTGCGCTCCAGCCAGGACTCGATCACAGCCGCCGCTCCAGTTCGAGGGACAGCCGCTCGAGCTCCGGTGCGCCGAGCTCGGGCTCGAAGATGCGCGGCAGGGTCGCGACCGGAGCCGTGGCCGCGCGGCGCAGGCGCCGTACCTGCGCGTGCTCGGCGCGCGCCCTCTTGTGTTCCGAGAGAGCAGCGGAGACCGCCGCCTGAGCGACGCGGCTGCCACCGGTGACGCCGCGAAGCCTCTTGGTGTCGGGGGGACGGAAACGCGCCGGGTGCACCGCGTTCACGACGATCGCGTCGACCGCCATGTCGAGCTCTCGCCGGAGCGCGCGCTCGAACTCGACGGTCTCGTTCACCGGCATCTCCTCCGGGAGCGCGGCCGTCACGACCGCCGTGTGCTTCGGATCGCGGAGCGAGCGGTCGATGATCGCGGCGTGGCGGCCGACCGGCCCGACCGGCGCTATCGCCGCGAACGTGCTCGGCGAGCGCAACATCGCCAGCGCATGCCCGGTGGCGGGGGCGTCCACGATCGCCAGGTCGAACACGGCGCTGCCGGTGCGACGCTCGATCTGGGCCAGGTCCCACACCTTCCCGATCGTGACGAGCTCGGAGATGCCGGGCGCCGCGGCAGTGAGGTACTGGAACAGGCGCGAGCCGCCCAGGACGCTCGCGAGCGTCCGCGACTTCAGCTGGTAGCGAAGCCACTCCTGCTTGGCCTCCTCGGGGTCCACCGAGACGGTGGTGAGCTCGGGAACGAGCTGCGAGACGCGATCTTGGCCGGCCACCTCGCAGAGCACGACGCGCTTCCCGCGGCGTGCCGCAGCGAGACCGAGGGCGGCCGCCACGGTCGTCTTCCCCGAGCCTCCCTTGCCGGTCACGATGATCAGGCGCTTGTCCAGTAGCGAATGCACCGGACGCGAAGGGTGAAGGATTCCGCCCAGCCCGTGCGAATACCGCTTGCGTAATGGATGCCAAGGCGAAGGTGATCGCGTTCACAAACCAGAAGGGCGGGGTGGCGAAGACGACCACCACGCTCAACCTTGCGGCGGCCTTCGTCGAGCGCGGGCATCGCGTGCTCTGCGTGGACCTCGACCCGCAGGGCAACCTGACGATGAGCCAGGGCATCGACCCGGACTCGCTCGACGCGTCGATGTACGACGTGCTCGTGCATCAGCTCTCGATCCGAGAGGTGATCCGCAAGCGCGAGGTCGACGTGGCCTGCTCCTCGATCGACCTTGCCGGAGCAGAGATCGCGATGTCCACGATGATCGGCCGCGAGCGCGCGCTCAAGAAGGCCCTCGAGCCCGTCCGCGACGACTACGACTACATCTTCATCGACACTCCGCCCAGCCTCGGGCTGCTCACGATCAACGCCCTCACGGCGTCCCAGAAGGTGATCGTCCCCGTGCAATGCGAGTATCTGTCCATGCGCGGGCTGATCCAGCTTCAGAACACGCTGTCAATGGTGCGCGAGGAGCTGAACCCGGAGATCGAGATCGAGGGCATCCTGCCCACGCTCGTGGACAACCGCACCGTTCACGCCAAGGAGGCGATCGAGATCCTGGAGGAGAATTTCGGCGACCGCGTCTTCGCGTCTCGGATCAACAAGACCGTGCGCTTCGCCGAGGCCCCCGTGAAGGGGATGTCGGTACTCAAGTACGACCCGGACGGCAAGGCGGCGTACGCCTACCGGCGGCTAGCGGAGGAGGTCCTGGCGAATGGCAAGCGGTAAGAGGGCGAGCATGCGCGAGGGTCCCCTGGCGCAGCTCTTCCGCAAGACGGAGGAGGACGAGGCTCGTCCCGAGCAGAAGCCGCGCCAGGAGGAGGAGCCCAAGCTAGGCCGTCCGCTTCCGGAAGGCGGGCCCGCACCGCAGGTGACTCGTCACGTTCCCGAGCCCCAGGGCCAGACGGAGCGGATGACCGAGGCCGCAAAGCGCGCCGAGGAGCGCGAGGCGCGGCGAGTCGAGCGCGAGGGCCGGTACGGCCCCCACGAGGGCATCCCCACGCCCGAGGAGCGGCTGAAGGCCGTCTTCTCGCACGACATCCCCGAGAACATCATGGAGCGCGAGCCGGTCCCGGCCCAGCGCGAGCCGGTGCCGGAGTCTGAGCCGTTCGTGCGCGTGGCGCCGGTGCGTCCCACCGAGCCCGTCCTGCGCGTCGTCGGCGTGGGCGGCGCGGGCGTGAACGCGGTCAACCGCATGATCGAGGCAGAGGTCGAGGGCGTCGAGTTCATCGCGGTGAACACGGACGTCCAGTCGCTCGAGGGCTCGGCCGCCTCCACGCGGCTCCACATCGGCAGCGACGCCACCCGCGGGCTCGGCTCGGGCTCGAACCCGGACCTCGGGCGCGCCGCGGCCGTCGAGGACTACGACGAGATCAAGAGCCACCTCAAGGGCTCGGACATGGTGTTCATCGCCGCCGGGTCCGGCGGCGGAACGGGCACCGGCGCGGCGCCGGTCGTGGCACGCATCGCCCGCGAGGTCGGCGCGCTCACCGTCGGAATCGTCACCAAGCCGTTCTCGTTCGAGGGCGCGCGCCGCGGCGACCAGGCCGAGCGCGGCGTCGACGAGCTGTCGCGCGAGGTCGACACGCTGATCGTCATCCCGAACGCGCGGCTGCTCTCGGTGCTCGACAAGTCGACCTCCATGGTCGAGGCGTTCCGCGTGGCCGACGACGTGCTGCGCCAGGGCGTCCAGGGGATCTCGGACCTGATCACGCTGCCGGGGCTCATCAACCTGGACTTCGCCGACGTCCGGACGATCATGTGCGAGGCCGGCCAGGCCCTGCTCGGGATCGGCATGGGCACCGGTGACCGCCGGGCGATGGACGCCGTCGAGCACGCGATCGAGTCGCCGCTCCTCGAGACGTCGCTCGACGGGGCTCGCTCGATCCTGCTGTCGATCACCGGCGGCCGTGACCTGTCGCTCTGGGAGGTCAACGAGGCCGCGAAGGCGGTGGCCGAGGCGGCGCATCCCGAGGCGAACATCATCTTCGGCGCCATGGTCGACGACAAGGTCGAGGACCAGGTCTGGGTGACCGTCGTGGCCACGGGGTACGGCGACCGGCCGGTGCACCGCGCGTCGCCGCGCAGCATTCCGCGCGGACGCCGAGCCGAACGTCAGGCGCTCGCGCGAGCGCTCCACCGCGGGCACGCTGGCGGATGTCGACGTGCCCGAGTTCGTACCGCGCGGCTGACCACGGACTAGGCTCGCGACGATGAGAGGGGTGGTCGCAGCCGGCCATCCGCTTACGGCCGAGGCCGGGGCAGATGTGCTGCGTGCCGGCGGCAACGCCGTCGACGCCGCTGTGGCGTGCGTGCTCATGTCGTTCGTCGCGGAGTCGCCGCTGACCGGACCGGGCGCCGGTGGCTTCATGGTGGTCCACACGGGGGGCGAGTCGCACCTGCTCGACTTCTTCGTCGCGGCGCCGGGGCTCGGGCTCGGCGGGCGCGAGCCCGGCGAGCTGATGCCGATCGACATCCGCTTCTCCGAGGACGCGATCCAGAGCTTCCACGTCGGGCCGGCGTCCTGCGGCGCGTATGGAACGACGCTCGGGCTGACCGAGACGCTGCGGCGCTTCGGCACGGCGAGCATCGGCGATCTCACGGCCGCGCCCGCGCGGGCCGCGCGCGACGGCATCGAGGTCGTCCCGATGCAGGCGTTCCTGTTCGAGGTGCTGCAGCCGATCCTCACATCGACCCCCGAGTGCGCGGCCATCTATGCACCGGAGGGGCGGCTCCTGGTGGAGGGCGACACGATCCGGCTGCCGGACATGGGCGACCTCCTCGACCGGCTCGGCGCGGAGGGGTGCGGCTTCCTGTACAGCGGCGACGTCGCGCAGGCGGTGAGCGACTGGGTGCTCGAGCGCGGCGGCATGCTCAGCCGCGACGACCTCGGCTCGTACGGGGTGATCGAGCGCGAGCCCGCGCGCGTGACCTACCGCGGGCGCGAGGTGATCACGAACCCGCCGCCGTCGTCCGGCGGGATCCTGATCGCGGACGCCCTCGGGATCCTCGAGCGGATCGAGCGGCCGCACGACCCGTACGTCATCGCCGAGGTGATCGAGTCGACGAACCGCGCGCGCGACGAGGCCTTCCTCGAGGGGCTCGCCACCGAGGGCTTCCTCGAGCAGTTCCTCGCAAAGCACGCGCTCGACTCGGTCGCCACCGAGGTTCGCTCGCGGCTCGGCAACACCACGCACGTGTCGGTGATGGACGCGGAGGGCGCGTGCGCATCGGTCACCTGTTCGAACGGGTCCTGCTCGGGTGTGGTCGTGCCGGGCACGGGCGTCCACCTCAACAACATGCTCGGCGAGCATGACCTGAACCCGCTGGGCTTCCACCGCCACACCCCGGGATCGCGCGTGCCGAGCATGATGGCCCCCACCGTGGTGCTGAGCGGCGGACGGCCCGAGATCGCGATCGGCAGCGCCGGCTCGAACCGGATCCGCTCGGCCATCCTGCAGACGGTGCTGGGCGTGGTGGACCACGGGCTCGCCGCGCAGGACGCGGTGTCGGCGCCGCGGCTCCACGTCGAGGAGGGGCAGGTGGACGCCGAGCCCGGCGTGGACGAAGCCGCGCTCGAGCGCCTGGAGCAGGCGGGCTGGACGGTGCGCCGCTGGAGCGAGATCAACCTCTTCTTCGGCGGAGCGCAGGCGGTCGCGCGCAACCCCGACACGGGCCGCCTCACAGGAGGCGGCGACCCGCGCCGCGGAGGGGTCGCCACCGTGGTCGGCTAGCCCGGCTGGCGAGCCGTCGCGGGCGCTGAGCGCGCCCGCGACGGTCAGCCAATCGGTTGGTTGCTAGCAGGCCCCGCCGGCGGCCTTGCAGAGGTTGACTCGGCCGAAGCCGAAGGTCGAGTCGCGCCCGGCGGCGCCGCGGTCGTCCACTGCTGCGTCGAGCCGGCTGCGGATGCCCGCGGCCGTGTCGGACGGGAACAGCCGCCAGATCACGCCCGTCACGCCCGAGACATGCGGGGTGGCCATGGAGGTGCCGGACAGCTCCGCGTACTGGCCGCCCGGAATGGTGGACAGCACGTCCACGCCCGGAGCGGCGATCTCCACGTCCGCGTTCGCGTTCGAGAACGAGGCGCGGGCGTCGTTGTGGTCGGTCGCGGCGACGGAGATGACCTCCGGATACGCGGCCGGGTAGTTCAGCGTCGCGTCGCCGTCGTTGCCGGCCGCGGCCACGAGTACGGAGCCGGTGGCGGAGCCGTTCTCCCAGGCGGCAGCAACGGCGTTCTTCAGCGTCGTCGATGCGCCGCCGCCGAGGCTCATCGAGATGACCTTGGCGCCGCGCTGATGCGCCCAGACGATGCAGGCCGCCACGTCGGACGTCATGCCGGTGCCGGCCGCCGTGTAGAGCGCCTTGCAGATCGTCAGCGGCGAGTTGAACGACACGCCGGCCACGCCGGCGCCGTTGTTCGCCTTCGCGGCGATCGTGCCGGCGACGTGCGTGCCGTGCATGTTGTCGTCGGCGCAGGTGCCCGACGTCACGAGCCCGCCGAGCGCGGCGCCGCAGTCGACGGCCTTGCCGCTCAGCTCGGTGTGGGTCGAGTCGATGCCCGTGTCGACGATGCCGATCTTGGCGCCGCCGCTCGCGGGGAAGGCGCCGAGCCCGGCGGCGTCCCAGCCCTCCGGTGCGTCGATGTCGGCGTCCGCCGTGCCACCCGTCTGGCCGGTGTTGTTGAAGCCGTAGAGCTCCGGGAAGAGCGAGTCGTTCGGGACCGCCGTGGCTCGCAGGATGAAGTTCGGCTCCGCGTAGGCCACGAGCGCGCTGCGGTTGAGCCGCTGCGCGACGATCGCCGGGTCGCCCGATACGCGCAGGACCTTGGCGCCGACGCCGTTCACCGAGCCGACCGTGCTGCTGACTCCGGCCCTGTCGAAGAGCGCCACGCGCTCGGCCGTCGAGACCCCGCTCCTGTACTTCACGATCACCGTGTCGGCGTCGTACTTCGCCGCGAAAGCCGTCCCCGTGAGGCCGACCACGAACATGGCGAGGCAAGCCACGCCAAGCATCCCCCTACGCATCCCGTTCCTCCTGCTGTTGGTTGAGGCGCGCCTCCCGAGCGCGCGTGCGGTTTATCACCAGGCCAGCCGCGGCCTAAACGCAGCGACTAGGGATTCGGGCGCAGGTGGCCGTTCCCGCTCGCCTGCTCCGCTACCCGAGTGGCGGTCTTGATCCGCTTCAGGGCCTCGTCGAACAGCGCCTCGAGCTGGTCGAGGCGGGCCGGCTCAGAGCGCAGCTCGAGCAGGGCCTGTTTCGCCGAGGCGGCGATCTCGAGCGTGGCGGCCATTCCGTACGCGTCCAGCTCGGCCAGCGCCTCGGGCTCGGGGCGGGTGTCCGTGACCTGCTCAACGAGGTCGGCGTAGCTCTTGCGCGCGCGCTCGAGTGCCGCGTCGTCGCTGCCGGGCTCGTCTTCGAGCAGCTCGACGTCGCCGGCGGGGTACGCCATGTCGCCGATCCGGCGCTCGAGCCTGAACGGGGTCGTGCCCTCGACCACGATGTTCATGCGACCGTCGTCGAAGCGCTCGAGGACGTCGGTGATCCGCGCCGCACAGCCGACGTCCTTCAGGGCGTCCTCGGCGAGCCAGACGATCCCGAACTCGCGCTCGTCCTCGAGGCACTCGCCGATCATCTGCTTGTAGCGCTCCTCGAAGATGTGGAGCGGAACCTTCTCGCCGGGAAGCAGCACGAGACCGAGCGGGAACAGCGGGAAGCGCTCGATGGTTTCACGACTCACTGACACCTCAGGCTAGGCGATCGGCTACAACCCACTCTGCATGGATCGGATCAGCCGCCGTCAGCTGATCGTCTCCGGTGCGCTCGCGGCAGGGGCGCTGGCGGGGTCGCCGCGCCTGCTCCGGGAGGCGCTCGCCGCCCCCGCGCGCGCGGGGGTGAGCCCCTACGGCCCTCTGGGCGCGCCGGATGCGAACGGCCTGATGTTGCCACCGGGATTCAGCTCGCGCGAGATCGCGCGCGGGCTGTCGGAGGTCAAGGGCTACCCGTGGCCCGTCTTCCCGGACGGGCAGGCGACCTTCCCGACCCGGGACGGCGGCTGGATCCTCGTCACGAACTCGGAGTCCCTGGCGATCTCCGGGGCGGGCACCTCGGCGATGCGCTTCAAGCCGAACGGCGACATCGACAGCGCCTACCGGATCCTCGCCGGGACGAACCTGAACTGCGCCGGCGGCGGAACGCCCTGGGGCACCTGGCTCTCGTGCGAGGAGCACGACAGCGGGCTCGTCTGGGAGTGCGACCCCGCCGGGCAAGCTGACCGCCCAGCCGCGCCCGGCCCTCGGGGTCTTCAACCACGAGGCGGCGGCGGTCGACCCGCAGCGCAGGCAGCTCTACCTGACCGAGGACAAGCCGGACGGCGGCTTCTACCGCTTCACGCCGGTCGAATACCCAGACCTCTCGGAGGGCCTGCTCGAGGTCGCCGTCGTCGCGGCCGACGGAAGCGTCAGCTGGCGGGAGGTGCCCAATCCCGCGCCCACGCCGGTCGAGACCCGCCGACGCGCCAGCAGGTGCCCGAGATGACTCGCTTCGACGGCGGCGAGGGGATCTGGCACGACGGCGGCGTCCTCTACTTCACGACGAAGGGCGACCGGCGCGTGTGGGCCTACAACGCCGCCACCGGCATCCTCGAGGTGCTCTACGACCACGCGGCCGCGCCCGACGCGTCGCTCGACGCCGTGGACAACATCACCGTCTCGCGGGCCGGCGAGATCTTCGTATGCGAGGACGGCGGCAACATGGAGCTCGGGCTGATCACCCCGGAGCGCGAGGTGTCGCCCTTCCTGCGCTTCACCGGCCCCGCGCACCCCGTCGAGGGCGAGTTCAAGTCCGAGGTCTGCGGCGTCATCTTCGACCCCGCGGCACGCGCATGTACTGCACCTCGCAGCGCGCCCATCCGCAGAGCGCCGGGACGCCGGGGCCGGGCGCGGTCTACGAGATCAGCGGGCCGTTCAGGCAGCCCGCCGGCGCCGCCGCCGCCGAGCCCGTTCGGGATACCCGCGGGCGAGCGGCGTGGGGGGCCGCTGCGGCAGGAGAGGACGGAGCTGCGCGTGAAGGTGGCCCGGCGCATCACGAACCGGGCGCTGCGGCGCCGGGGCCTGCTCGTTCGGGTGAGCGCGCCCGCCGGTGCGCGCGTCGTCGGCCGTGCTCGACACGGCCGATCTGCTTCGCCATCCGGGGCCGGGCGGCACCGCCGACAGGCCGCGCACCGTGGCGCTCGCACGGCGGCACCTGCGCGGCTCACAGGGGCCGACGCGAGTGCGAATGAGGCTCGGGCGCGGGGCGCGGCTGCGGCTGGCGCGGCGCCGCCGGCCGCTCACCGCGCGCCTGCTGGTGGTGGCGGTGCTGCCGAGCGGGCGCCGGCTCAGCGCCGTGCGGCGCATCCGCGTGCTCTAGACGGCTCATCCGCCTGACGGCCGCGTTGCAGGAACGTCCAGGATTGCGTTCGAACTTCAAGGAACGCCGGGGTTGCGCCGATTCACACCAAATGTCCATCGAGGTGACCAACGGTCTACCTGAGGGTGCGGATCACGGCGTGAGCCTGGAGCTCACGCTGGCGGAGGCCGAGGCCGTGAAGTCGTGGCTTCTCAAGCCGTCCGCGGACGGAAGTGCAGCCATCGACGACGAGAACGCAAAGTCGGTGATGGTGAAGCTGGGCGCGAAGCTGGACTACATCCAGGGCGTGCAGCGTGTCCGCGACGAGCTCGAGCATGCCGGCTTCCCGACCGAGCAGCTGAGCGACGACGAAGTCGCCGATCTTGGCCGGCGTATCGCCGAGTCTCCGATCCGCCGCATCTCAGGCGTCTAGACCCACGCCCCGAGGCTCCGCCCCGGGACCCAGACCCAGCAAACCCCCAACTGGCCTAGTCGGGGGCGGCCTAGCCGCTCCCGGTACGGTCGCCCTCATGGCGACCGGCTCCGCGCCCCCCGAGGCGGTCGGGCCGGCGCATGTCGGCGTGGTCTCGTTCCTCGCCGCGCGCGCCGCGCCGACGGGCGGCTTCTGGATCGCGCTGGCGGGCGGCGTGGCGCTGGCGCGTGTCGCGCAACGGCACGGCGCACGCCTCGGCTTCGGTGCCAGCGGCGCGGCGATGCTCGAGACGGTCGCGATCATCGGCCCCGCGCGCTTCGGCGTTCCGCTCACGCAGGCGCTGAGCGCTCCGATCCTCGGGCGGCTGAACGCTCGTGGGGTCGGGCTGTGGCCGCAGCTCGCGGCGTGCGCCACCGTCCGCCTGCTGCACAACACGGCCACGACGGCCTTCTTCATCTGGGTGATCGCGGGCGGCCTCGACGCCTACGCCGGGACCTACGACGCGATCGGCCGGCGAGTCGGGATCGAGGTGGGCACCGCGGACGCGCTGGCGCTGACCGTCGCGAGCCTGCTGGCCTGGGCGGCGTTCGCGAGCACGGTGCAGGTGCTCGTGTACCGGCACGGGCTGGCGAGCTGGGATGCGCTGCAGGCTCCGGCCGCGAGGTGGCAGAGAAACGTTGCGGATTCCGCAACGAATCTCGGCCACCTGCACAGATTCGACCCGCGCGCGGTGACCCTCGGCGGCTGCCGTTCTCTTCGTCCTGCTGCTCGCCAGCACGGAGTGGGCGCTCCTGACGGCCGTCACGGCCTGGCTGGCCGTTGCCTGGCTCCTGTCGCGGCCCGATCCCGAGCCGCTCCCCGCCGGCCTCCTCTTCGCCGCCATCCTCGCCGCGACAGCCTTCATCTTCGCCGTCGGTGGCGGCCTCGGGCTCGAGGTCGCGCTGCGGCGCGCGCTCCGGGCCGCGCTGCTCGTGCTCGCCGCCACCTGGCTGCGGGCGGCCGCGGGGGCCGTGGGCCTGCGCGAGGTGTCGCGGCGCGCGCTCGGCAGGCTGCACCGCGTGCCCTCCGCCACCGAGGCCGCCTCGGTGCTGAGCGCGATCGCGTCCGAGGGGCGGCTCGCGGACTCGGCGCGCTCGCTGGCGGAGCTCGTCGGCAGGGTGCGGCTGCGTCCCCGGCCGCTGCTCGACGCCATGCTCGCCTGGGTGGTGCGCGAGTCGACGGCGTTCGGGCCTGCCGCGACGGCGCCCCCGCTCCCGCTGCGGGCGCGCGTTGCCGACCTCGGGCTGATCGCGTCGGCGTTCCTCCCGGCGCTCGCGCTCCTGCTGGTCTCGCCGGGCGCTTAGCGCAAGACGGGCACGCGCGCCGAGAGCAGCAGGTTGTAGAAGATCGCCGGCGGCAGGCGCGGCTCCAGCAGCGAGCGGTCGAGCGTCTGGAGCAGCAGGTAGCCGCGGTAGGCGTAGACGCGCCACGCCCACGGAACGTCGAGCGGGTCGGCCGACGCCTCGAGCGTCCGGTTCGCCCACCCGAACAGGCTTGCCGCGAGCTCCTCGCCGCTGACCCTCACGTGCTCGAGGCCGGCGGCCTGCGCGTGCCCGGCGAGCTCGGCGGGGGTGAACGCGTGCACGTCGACCACCTGCTCCAGGCGGTCCTCCTCGCTCCAGCCGCCGTTGCCGTTGCCGTTCGAAGGCCTGGGGGAGGCGCCCATCAGCGCGCGCCACAGGGGCGCGAGCGCGTTGGCGCCCCGCTTCGGCCAGGCCGCGATGCGGTCGCCGTAGTGGGAGGGCTCGCCGCAGAACGCCACCACGCCGCCGGGCCGCAGCACGCGCGCGAACTCGCGAAAGGCGCCCTCGAGGTCGGGCAGGTGGTGAAGCACGGCGTGGCCGAACACGAGGTCGAAGGAGTCGTCGTCGAAGGGCAGCTCGGCCGCCTCGCAGGCGGCGGTCTCGACCGCCAGCCCGAGCTCCTCGGCCGAGTCCCGGAGCCGCTGCAGCATGCCCGGGGAGATGTCGGTGGCCACCGCCTCGCCGACCACCCCGGCGCGCAGGAGGTTGAGCGAGAAGTAGCCGGTGCCGGCGCCGATCTCGAGGGCCCGCTCGTAGCGCCGGGGCTCGTGTCCCAGCGCCTTGCGGAGCTTGCTCGTGACCTGCGCCTGCCCGACGTCGTTGTAGCTGATGCCCCACTTCGAGTCGTAGTGCTGGGCGGCGAGGTCGTGGTAGCGGACGTTGGCGTCCCTGATGCTGTCCGCAGTCTCCATGGGCGGGAGGAGCCTACCTAGTACCTAGACTGCCTCGGCTCATGCAGGAGACGGTCCAGAAAGCCCAGCCCGACGGCGTGCCGCCGCTCGAGCTGACCGGCGAGCGGACGCTGCCGGACGTGCCGGCGGAGAACTACTGGTTCCGCCGCCACCTCGCGGTGTACGAGTGGGTCGCCGAGCGATGCGCCGGGCGCGACGTGGTCGACATGGCGTGTGGCGAGGGCTACGGGGTGGGGGTGCTGGCGCGCCGCGCGCGGCACGTGACCGGGGTGGACGCGAACCCCGAGGCCCACGAGCACGCGCGCCTGAAGTACGCGCGCCCGGGCGTGAGGTTCGTACGCGACCTGGTGGAGACCTATGAGGAGCCGTGCGACGTCGTCGTCTTCCTCCAGACGATCGAGCACATGCACGCCCCGGCCGCCGTCCTTCAGAACTTCCGCGGCATGCTGCGGCCGGGCGGGGCGGTGTACGTGTCCACGCCCAACGTGCTCACGCTCGCGCCGCCCGGCGCGGAGAAGTCGGACAACCCCTGGCATCTCAAGGAGTACCGCTCCGACGAGTTCCGCCGCCTGTGCGAGACGGTGTTCCCCCACGTGGAGCTGCTCGGTCTCTTCCACGCCCGGATGCTGCGAGCCCACGAGCTCGCCCTGCGCGCCGGGTGGGACCGCGTCCACGCGGCGCTCGGTATCACGAAGCCGTTCTACGAGCGCTTCACTCCGGCCATCTCCGCCCGCGACTTCGCGCTCCGCCCGGAGCCGCTCGACCGCGCGCTCGACTTCGTCGCGGTGCTGCGCCCTTGACGCCTGCGGGGCAGGAGCGGCCGGGGGCGCTCGCGATCGTCCTCCACTCGCACATGCCGTACGTGGAGGGCTTCGGGACCTGGCCGTTCGGCGAGGAGTGGCTGTGGGAGGCGGTGGCGTGCGTCTACCTGCCACTCCTCGACCTGATCGACGGCGTCCCGGTCACGCTCGGCCTCACGCCCGTCCTGTGCGACCAGCTCGAGGCGATGCGCGGCGACGCCGGCGAGCGCTACGTTCGCTTCCTGCGCGATGTGCGCGCCCCGATCCACGCGGAGGACGCCGCCGGGCTGGAGGAGAGCGGCCAGCCGCGGCTCGCGGCCGAGGTGCGGCGCGCCGCGTGCGATTACACGCGCGCCGAGAAGGCGTTCGAGGCGCGCGGCCGCGACCTCGTGGCCGCGTTCGCCGCCCTGGAGCGCGTGGAGCTCTGGACCTCGGCGGCGACGCACGGTCTGCTGCCGCTCATGGCCACCGATGCCGGCCTGCGCCTTCAGGTGGCGACCGGCACGGCGAGTCACATGCACCGCTTTCGGCGCTGGCGCGGCGGCTTCTGGCTCCCGGAGTGCGCGTACGTGCCGGGGCTCGAGCGCGAGCTGGCGGACCACGGCGTGCGCGCCTTCTGCGTCGACCAGACGAACGTGTCCGGCTTCGACCACCTGGTGCCGGTCGCAACCGAAGCCGGACCGGTCGCGGTGCCCATCGACTGGGCATCGGTGCAGCTGGTCTGGAACGACGAGAACGGCTATCCCGCGGACGGGACCTATCGCAACTACTGGGGCCGCACCCTCCATGACCTGAGGCCGTGGAGCAACGCCGGGGACCCGTACGAGCACGAGGTCGCGCTCGAGCTCGCGCGCGCACACGCGCGCGACTTCGTCGGCCGGGCCGCGGAGCGCCTGCGCGGCGGCGGCCTCCTCTGCTGCGCGCTCGATACGGAGCTGCTCGGCCACTGGTGGTACGAGGGGCTGGATTGGCTCGCGGCGGTGTTCGAGGAGGCGGACGCCCAGGGCGTCCCGCTCGTGACCCTGTCGGAGGGAATCGAGCTGGTCGAGCCCGAGCGGCGAGAGCTCGCGCCGTCGACCTGGGGGCACGGGAAGGACTTCACGACCTGGGACGCGCCGGCGGTGGCGGAGCTCGCCTTCGAGGCGCGCGCGGCCGAGCTTCGCACCGTGGCGGCGCTGGCGGCTCGCCGCGTGCCGCATGCCGCGCTCGAGCGCGCGGCGCGCGAGTTGCTCGCGATGCAGGCGAGCGATTGGTCGTTCATGGTCACGCGCGACCTCGCCGGCGACTATCCGGCCGAGCGGATGCGGCTGCACGGCGCCGCCCTCGACGCCGCCCTGGCCGCTCTGACAGACTCCGCGCCCGTCCCGGACCCGTCCCTGCGCGGACTGGCCCCTCACCTGGACCTGTCCCCGCTCACCACCCCGTAGACCGAATGCGCGCCCTGATCCTGTCCTGGGAGTACCCGCCGCTGATCGAGGGCGGGCTCGCGCGCCACGTGCGGAAGCTCGCCGAGAACCTGGCGGCGCAGGGGGTGGACGTGCACGTGCTGGCCCGCGGACGCGAGGAGGACCCGGCCGAGGAGGTGAAGGGCGGCGTCCTCGTGCACCGGGTTCGGGAGCCGGAGCGCCCGCGCGACCTGAGCGAGTTCGTCGCCTGGATCGAGCACATGAACTCGGACATGCTCGCGGCGGGCGTGGAGGTGGGCGACCGCTACGACTTCGACGTTGTCCACGGCCACGACTGGCTCGTGGCCTCCGCCGGCGACCACCTCGCGAAGCGCTTCCGCGCGCCGCTCGTGGTGACCATCCACGCCACCGAATACGGGCGCCATCAGGGCTGGGTCGACAAGCACCCGCAGTCCTACATCCACGGGGTGGAGCGCTGGATGGCGAATCGCGCCGAGCGCGTGATCACATGCTCGGCCTACATGCGCGAGCACGTGGCCGACATCTACGGGCTCGAGGAGAGCCGCGTGCACGTGATCCCGAACGGGATCGACCCCTCCGAGCTCGTGCCCGTCGACGACCTCGACACGCTGCGTGCCCGCTTCGCCGCGCCGGACGACAAGCTGGTTCTGCTCGTGGGCCGGCTCGTCTACGAGAAGGGCTTTCAGCTGGCGCTCGAGGCGCTTCCAGGGCTGATCGAGCGGATCGGCAAGGTGCGCTTCCTGGTGGCCGGCTCCGGCACGGCCGAGCACGAGCTCCGCGAGCAGGCCACGCGGCTGGGGCTCGACGACCACGGCACCTTCCTCGGCTGGATCGGCGACGACGTGCTGCACTCGCTGTACCGGATCGCCGACCTCACGGTGGTCCCGTCGATCTACGAGCCGTTCGGGCTGGTCGCGCTCGAGGCGATGGCCTCCGGGTGCCCGTGCCTCGTGTCCGACACGGGCGGCCTGCGTGAGGTCGTGCCTAACGAGGACGTCGGCCTTCGCTTCCGCTCGCGCGACCCCGGCTCGCTGGCGACGATGGCCGAGCGGCTCCTGACCGACGACCAGCTCCGCGACCGCCTGGTGGCCGAGGCCTCGGAGCACGTGCTGACCTTCGACTGGGGCGACGTGGCCAGCCAGGTCGGCTCGGTCTACGCCGAGGTCACGGCCGGAGCAATGACCGAGCAGCGCGCCGCCCGCTCCTGATCGCGCCCTCCATCAGAGCCGCGAAGTCGCCGCCGGTGTGCTCGCCGGCGAACGCGAGCGGCCCGCTAGGGCGCTCAGCCGCCAGCGCCACCTCGGGCGGCGGCGAGGTCGAGTAGGCGGCGCGGACCCAGGGATCGTCCGCCCAGGTGGAGAGCACGGCGCCACCCGTGTCCAGGTCCAGGTCGTCGCGCAGGCGCTCGAGCGAGCCGAGCCAGCGGTCGGGGCCGGCGTCGACCGCGAGGGCGTCGAGCGCCGGCTTCGAACCGGAGAACGCGCTGACCACGGGTTGCGGCGCGCCGCCGTTCCCGGTGGCGGTCCAGCTCCAGTAGCGGTCGGGAACGCTCATGACAGCGCTTGGCCGAGCCGGCGCCCGCAGCGGGACGAACAGCTTCGCCGCATGGCCGTACGCGACCATGCCGAACGCGCCGCTGAGCGGCTCGGGCAGGGCCGGTTCGAAGGCGATGCGATCGAGGACGCTGGCGGGGACGGCGATCACACACACATCTGCCTCCAGCTCGCCTGTGCGCGAGAGGACCCGCACCCGCTCACCCCATTCGACGCGGGTCACCGGATCGTCCAGGCGGACCGCCTCCCCGAGCTCTTCCGCGAGCGCGAGCGGCAGCCGCTGGTTCCCGCCGGCGATGCTCGGCGCGGGCTCGTCGTCGATGTGCGCGATGCCGGCGAGGTCCACGGCGGCGACCCTGTCCGCCGAGTTGGCGCTCGAGATCTCGACCCTGGCGAGAATCGCCTCGCGCGCGCCGGCCGAAATGTCGAGCGACTCGAGGAAATCACGGGCGCTGGCGTCACCCGCCCCGTTCAGGGCGGCCTCCGCCTTTGCCACCGCCGCCGCGAGCTCCTCGTGCGTCGTGCCGATCCCGCCACGCGGATCGCGGTGGCCGTAACGCATGCCCTTGTCCCACAGCCCGAGTCCGAAGCGGTCGACGAGCTCGCGGACCGCCGTGTTCCCGGGCAGGATGAACTCGGCGCCCATCTCGACAACGGCGCCATTCGGCAGCTCACGCGACCACACCCGCCCGCCCACCCGCGAGCGCGCCTCGAGCACGACCACCTCGACCCCGCCACGCTGCAGCTCGTCCGCGGCAACGAGCCCGGCGAGCCCGGCGCCGACGACCACGGCCCTCACGACGGTGCGGAGCGCGCCGCCACCGCATCCACCGCGACGACACCCTGCTCGTGGACGAGCACGGGATTCAGCTCGAGGAGCTCGAGACCCTGGTCGAGAAGGAGCTCACCGGCCGCGACGGCGAGCCGCGCCGCAGCGGGAACGTCGAGCGGGGTTGCACCGCGGCCGCCGCGGAACATCGGCGCCGCGCGCAGCCCGAGGATCGCTTCCTCGGCTTGCTCGGGCGATGCCGGAAGGGGCACGATCGAGGCATCGCCGAGGAGCTCGGTCCATGCCCCGCCGGCGGCGAACACGAGACACGGCACGACAGCGTCGGCGCGCGCCGCTATGAGCAGCTCGGCGCCGGGGCTGGCCATCCGCTCGACGAGGACGCCCGACTCCTCGACTTCGAGCGCGATCAGCCGGCGATGGGCGGCCCGGATGGCGTCCTCCGTCGCGACGTTCAGCAGGAGCGCGCCGATGTCCGCCTTGTGCTGCAACGAGGGCGCGCTGAGCTTCACGGCGACGTGACCGCCCAGCTCCAGGAGCGCGACAGCCGCATCGTCCTCACCGGCGACGAGCCGTCCCTCGACAACCGGGATACCAGCCGACCGCAGAAGCTCCTTGGCCTCATGCTCGGAAAGCCACCGCCGCCCGTTGGGGTCAGACCCCTTGGGCCGCCCCAAAGCCTCGACCACCCTCAAGGGGTCTGACCCCTTCGCCTTCGCGATCTCACGAAGGCGGGCGGGGTCCGCCGGTGGGCGAGTCAGGGCGGCTGCGCAGGCCAGTCCTGTTCGCAGGCCGGCGACCGCGGGCACGCCCGAGTCCATGAACTTGATCGCCGCGGTCTCGTCGAGCAGCTCGGGCAGCGTGGAGGAGACCATTACGGGGACCGCGCTCGCCTCGGCGCCCAGCCGGATTCCCTCGCGGACCGCCACCCAGGATGCCGCGCGCCCGGAGTCCTCGTCTTCGGCGTCCGTGGCCTGGTCGTAGAAGACGAGGACGCGGTCGATTGACGGGTCCGCGCCAACGGTGACGACGATGTCCCGAAGGCGTTCCCGGTCACCCCAGATCAGCGCGGTGTAGTCGAGCGGATTGCCAACGGTGGCGGCCTCTGGGAGGAGCGCTTTGAGGCGCTCGGCGGTCTCGCCCGCAAGGGGCGGGAGCCGTAGGCCGAGGCGGGCGCATTCATCGGCGGCGAGCGCCGAGTCACCGCCGGAGCACGTGAGGATTGCCAGCCCCAAGGGGTCAGACCCCTTGAGCGTGGTCGAGGCTTCGCGACGACTCTGGGGGTCTGACCCCTCGCGCCTCGCGGGGTCTGACCCCTTCGCTGACCCGAGTGCCTTCGCGATCTCCAGCAGGTCGTGCACGTCCTCGGCCCAGGCCGCGCCGGACTCCTCGACCAGCGCGCGGAAGACGCGCTGGTCGCCGGCGACCGCTCCGGTGTGCGCCATGGCCGCGGCCGCGCCGGCCGCCGACTCGCCCACCTTCAGCACGGCCACTCCGACGCCGCGTTCGGCGCATTCCGCCAGCGCCTCGCACAGGAGCGCGCCGTCGCCGTCCGCCTCGAGGTACAGCGCGATCGCCCGCACCTCCTCGTCCTGCGCGAGCGCCGACGTCCACTGCGCGGCGTCCACAGCGACCGAGTTCCCGCACGACACAACCGTGTGGAATCGCAGGCCGCGGCGCGTGGCCAGCGCATTCACCGCCACGTTCCCGCTCTGCGACACGAGCGCGACGGAACCGGGCAGGAGCCGCCGGAGCGTGTCGCCCCACATCGCGGCGCCCGAGTGCACCGCCACGATTCCGTTCCCGTTCGGCCCGCACACTGGCAGCGAGTGCCGCGACGCCACCTCGCGCAGCCGGCGCTCGTGCTCCGCGCCGGAGGTCACCTCGCCGAAGCCGGCGCCGTAGACGATCACGCCGCCGCAGCCCAGTGCGCCGGCCTCGTCGACCACCTCGGGCACGCTCGCCGCCGGGATGGCGACGACGACCGCGTCGGGCACGCCGGGGAGCTCGGAAAGCGACGGGAAGCAGGGGTAGCCGTGCGCCTCGGTGCGCTTCGGGTTGACGCCCCACACCGGCCCGGCGAACTCCGCCCCGCGCAGGTTCAGGAGCGTCTCGCCCCCGTACGAGTCCCGCTCGCTCGCCCCGACAACCGCGACGCTCTGCGGGCGCAGCAGCCGGCGGAGGTCCATCAGTGCAGCGTACGCTCCACGCCGCGGCGCTCGAGCGCGCGGGCGATGATCAGGCGCTGGATCTCGCTCGTGCCCTCCCAGATCCGGTCGACGCGCAGCTCGCGGAAGAAGCGCTCGGCCACGTTCGTCCGCATGTAGCCGCGGCCGCCGAAGATCTGGAGGCAGCGGTCGGCGCAGCGGTTGGCGGCCTCGCTCACGAACAGCTTCGCCATCGAAGCCTTCGCGTGAACCACCTTCGGGTCGGCGCCTGCGTCGGCGAGCCGCGCCACCTCCAGCGCCAGCAGCCGGCCCGCCGCTGCGTCCGCGGCGGAGTCGGCGAGCGGGAATGACACGCCCTGGTAATCGATGATCCGGTTGCCGCCCTGCTCCCGCTCGATCGCCCACGCGGTGGTGTCCTCGATCAGCCGCCACATCGAGCCGACCCCGCGTGCCGCGATCCCGATCCGCTCCTCGGTGAACCACGAGCGCTGGAGGTCGTCGCCGCCGCCGACGCCGCCGATCAGCGCGTCCTCCGCCACCTCGACGCCGTTGAAGCGGATCGTCGGATGGCCGTGCGGATAGGTGTGGGTGAAGGGCGGCTCGTCGACGATCTCGATGCCGTCGAGCGAGCTGTCGACCAGGAACAGCGTTGGCAGCTTCTCGCCGTCGACGAGCGCGTTCGCCATGACGATGTACACCGCCGCCACATCTCCGTAGGTCACGAACCACTTCTCGCCGTCGATCACCCAGCCGCCGTCGCTCCGGCGCGCCGTCGTTGCGATCCGGGACGGATCCGAGCCGGCCTCGGCCTCGGTCACGGCGTAGGCGTCGTGGATCTCCCCGCGCAGCGCCGGCTTCAGGTAGCGCTCGATCTGCTCGGGCGAGCCGCTCCCGAGCACGTTGTACGCGCCGGGCATGTGCCACGAGAGCGCGTTGGTCGAGCGTCCGAGCTGCTCCTCGACGAGGAACCACTCGACCTTCGACCAGCCCTGCCCGCCGTGCTCGGCCGCGTGGAGGCCGCCCGACAGGCGCGCCTCGATCGCCTCGCGCTTGATGCGCTGCTTCAGCTCGTCCGGGATCTTCCCGCCCGAGCGCTCCGCCAGCTCCTCGTTGGGGATGAGCAGCTCGTCCACGAAGCGGCGCGCGCGCTCGCGCAGGTCGAGCTGCTCGGGCGTGAAGTCGGCAGCCGTCTGGGCGGGCGGTGCGGCGGGGGTCACGGTCATAGAGCGAGCTCCAGGTTGTTGTGGTTGTTCACGACGTCCTCGACCAGAGCGCGTGCCTCAGCGACCCGCGGGTCCTCCGACGAGCCGGCGAGGGAGACAGCCTCGGCCAGGTAGCGCCGCCAGGCGCGACGACTCCCGCGCGTGACGAGCCGCTCGGCGCGCGCGCGCTCCAGCGCCACCTGCTCGGCGGTGGGAATCCCGCCCGCGCGCAGCGTGGCGAGCGCCTCCGGCAGCTCCACTTCGGGTTCGGGGGTGATCGACAGCCATGCGTGGCGGGCGCCGAGTGGACGCACGCCGGCATGGTATCATGCGACTGATCACAAAGTCAGGATGTGGGTTGTGACCGTCAGCGAAACCGCTACACGACTGGCCCCAGCGCTCGAACCGCGCTTCTACCGCGACCCGGAGATCGCCGAGCTCGAGGAGGAGCGGATCTTCGCCAGGACCTGGCAGCTCGTCGCTCATGAGACGCGCCTGCCGAACCCCGGCGACTACATCACCTCCACCGCCGGCTCGCAGCCGGTCCTCGTGCTCCGCGACGAGCACGGGAACCTGCGCGCCTTCCGGAACGTGTGCCGCCACCGCGGCTCGCGGCTCCTGAGCGGCTCGGGTGAGTGCGGGAAGGCGATCCGCTGCCGCTACCACGGCTGGACCTACCGGACCGACGGCGAGCTCATCGGCGTGCCGGAGGGCCGCTCGATCGAGGGCCTCGACAAGTCGGCGCTCGGCCTGTTCCCGGCACGGGTCGAGACGCTCTGCGGCCTCGTGTTCGTGAACCTCGACATCCATGCCCAGCCGCTGGCGGAGCAGGTCATCGGGCTGCCCGAGCGCCTCGAGCGCTACGGCATCGACAAGCTCGCGCCGTACGGCGAGTGGCACAACACCCAGCCGTCGAACTGGAAGATCGTGATCGACAACTACAACGAGGGCTACCACGTGCCGATCGCCCACCCAGGCCTGATGCGGCTCCTCGACTACAAGCGCTACGACGTCGAGGTGCACGACGGCTGGGTCTGGTTCGAGGCGCCGCTCCGCGACAAGCCTTCGGGGAACCTGACGGAGCGCGCCTACCAGCGTCTCGTGTCGCCCATGCCGGGGCTCGCCGAGGAGGACCGGCGCGTCTGGCGCTACGCGATGATCTACCCGAACACCACGATCGACCTCTATCCGGACCAGGTCGTGACCTGGCGCATCGACTCCGACGGCCCGCTGCGGGCACGCGACGAGGCGTACGGCTACCGCCATCCGAGAGCCGGGCTCCGCACGCGCCTGGCGCAGCACGTGAACAACAGGCTGAACACGCTGGTCGGCAAGGAGGACGCGGACCTGGTGGCCAACGTCCAGGCCGGGCTCGAGACGCGAGGGCTCGAGCTTGGACCGCTGTCGCACCGCGAGGCGGCGATCGCGTGGTTCGCGGAGCGGATCAGGGCGGACCTCGAGTGACCGCCACCGCGACCGAGCGAGGCGCCCGCGAGCGCATCCTCGCGGCGGCGGTTGAGCGGATCGCGAGACACGGCATCGACGAGGTGCGGATCGCGCGCATCGCGATGGACGCCGGGGTGTCGACCTCGCTCGTGCACTACCACTTCGAGACCCGCGAGGCCCTGCTCGAGCAGGCGCTCGAGTACTCGTACGAGCTCGCCGGCGACGTGCGGCTCGGCCCGGAGGGCGAATCCGAGCTCGATACCGTCACGCGGCTCGCGGCGATGATCGACCAGTGCCTGCCGTACCCCGGCATCCTCGAGCGCGACTGGATCCTCTGGGTGGAGCTGTGGCTGCGCGCCGTCCGTCACTCCGAGATGCGGCCCACCGCCGCGCGTCTCTACGAGCGCATGCGCGACTGGTTCTCCGAGGCGATCGCCACCGGCGTCGAGCACGGCGAGCTCAAGGGAGACGCCGATCCGGACCGCGTAGCCGACCGCATCCTCGCGCTCGCCGACGGCTACGGCGTGCGCGTGCTCTTCGGCGACCTGGAGGTCGGCCACGCCCGCCGCGAGATCTGGGCCGCGCTGAAGGACGACCTCGGCCTGCCGGAGCAGCCGCCACCGCCACTCGACCCGGCCCACCCGCAGATGCGATGAGGCGGCTCGCCGCGCTTGTGGCCACGCTCGCCGCGCTGGCGCTCGCGGCGCCCGCGGCCGCCGAGCCGCTCACCGTCATGACCTTCAACGTCTGGTACGGCGGCGTCCAGGTCGACTTCGACCGCGTCGGGAACGCGATCGAGGCCGCGGGCGCGGACGTGGTCGGGGTCCAGGAGCCGGAGGGGAACCTGAGGCGGATCGCCGACGCGGCCGGCCTGGCCTACACCGACGAGACGCTGCACGTGATCTCGCGCTATCCGATCTACGCCGTCGAGCGCCGCGGCGTGCGCTTCGGATACGTGGCGGTCGGGCCGGGCCGCGTTGCCGCGATCAGCAACGTTCACCTGCCCTCGAGTCCGTATGGCCCGGAGCTGGTGCGCGACGGCAAGAGCGCCGCGGAGGTCCTCAAGAACGAGCGGGTCACGCGGCTGGGCGAGATCCGCCCGTACCTCGGCCCGCTCTCGCGCCAGGCGCGAGCCGGCGTGCCCACCTTCCTGACCGGCGACTTCAACTCGCCGTCGCACCTCGACTGGACGCCGGCGATGGCCGCCGTCCGGCCGCAGGTGAAGTTCCCGCTGCGCTGGCCCGTGTCCGCCGCGCTCGAGCGCGCCGGCTTCCGCGACTCCTACCGCGAGGCTTTCCCGGATCCCGTCGCGCGGCCCGGCCTTACCTGGACCGCCGGCACCCCGCCGCCGCGGATCAGGCGCCGCGAGACGCTCGACCGCATCGACTGGGTGACCGCGAGCGGCCCGGCGGCGACGCTCGCGAGCCGGCTCGTGGGCGAGCCCGGAGGGCCGGACGTGGACGTGGGCGTGCCGTGGGGCTCGGACCACCGCGCTGTCGCGTCGACCTTCGACGTGACGGCGGCGCCCGCGCCGCCGCTGGCCCACGCCGAGCCGCGCGTCGTCGAGCGCGGCAGCACCGTCACGATCCGGTACATCGGCGCGCGCGGGACCGCGAAGCGGATCGGCATCCTGCGGGCGGGCGGAGGACGGCCGCTCGCGTCGCTGCCGATCGCCGACACGTCGGACCACAGGGCCGCCTTCTTCGGCACCGCCGGACTGCGGCCGGGTGTCTACCGCGCAGCGCTCCTCAGCCGCGGCCGTGTGATCGCGTCGTCGCGCTTCTGGGTGCTCCGGAGGGGCGCGCTACCGCGCATCCGCACCTCGCGCAGGGTCTACGCGCCGGGACAGCCGATCCGGCTGCGCTGGAGCGGGATGCCGGGGAACAGGTTCGACTGGGCCGGGATCTTCAAGGCCGGCCGCACGCTCGACGTGTACGGCTACCTCGGCTTCAGCTACCTCGGCGCCCTGCCGACCGGCCGGCTCTCGATGACCTCGGCGGACCTCGGCAGACTCGCCCCCGGGCGCTACGTGGCGGGCCTCTTCCTCGACGACGGCTACGCGCTCCTGGCGCGCACGAGCTTCCGCGTAATGCCCTGACCGGGTCACTTGCTTCGGCATCCTGGTTCGGTTAGCGTCGATCAAGCGCTCGTTTCCCTCTGGCCCACTGGAGCTCGTCATGTCTGGCCTTACCCGTCGTGGATTCGTAAAGCGTTCGAGCGTCGCGATCGGCGCGGTAGGCGGTCTCGGTCTCGCCGCGGCTCCGCGGATCGCGGTCGCCGCTGAGGACATGAACCCACAGCGCCGTGGCACCTACCAAGCGTTGGTGGGACTGCTCGCTGCCCGCAACGCCCTTCCTTCCGACCCCCGGTCCGTGGGCGCGGTGGGTGAGCGCTTTCTGCTCTGGCATCGGCAACTGCCACGGAGCATGCGGGCGCACGTCAATCGGATCCTTGACGAGGTCGAGGGTGGCTTGCCGGGCGGCTTCGCCGGCGCCCCTTCCACAGGTCAAGTGGCTCACCTGCAGCAGTGGCGGAGCGGCGGCGGTCACCGGGGTTCTGTCGCGGCGGCGGCTCTTGCCCTGGCGAGCCCTCCGTACGCGGAACCGAACGACATCAAGGCCCCTCCGCTGTCCCTCTAGTGGGCCCGTCTACCGAGTGAGGAGGAAACGCTGATGGCGGCAGGCCTTCGTAAGTGCGTGGACCTTGGACCACCGTCTCACCCCGGCGACGGCGAGGACGTGTTTTACCGCGACGACGCCGGAGTGCAGAACGTCGACAAGATCATCGCGAGCGGCACCCGCTGGGTGCGCATGTGGGTGCGTTGGGACAAGCTCGAGGTGGCCAGTGGCGTCTACGACAACGCCGCCGTCAGCAACTTGGACCAGCAGATCGCCAGGATGCGGCAACTCGGCATCGGTGTGGTGCTCGTGTCTTGGATGTTCCCGCGCTGGGTCAACGGAACGCAGAACCTGACCGAGGCGGAGGCGCAGGCCTACATGAGGGACTACCGCACCTACCAGGATGGGAGCGGGTTCCTGAAGTTGCTCGAATGGCAGATCCCCGCCACTCAGCTCGGCGTCAACGCCGCCTATGGGAGGTGGATCAACTTCCTCATCTCTCGCTACAAGCAATACGGCTGTGGTGTCGTGCTCGAGATCATGAACGAGCCGAACTACCAGATGTGGCCACAGCGTCAGGGCCCCCAGAACAGCTCGCCGCTCATCATCCAGCAGAAGGTGGCCGAGATGATGAACACCGCCTACCAGGTCAGCGCATTCCATGGCCATCAGATGCCGATCGCGGCGCCCGCCACGTCGGACTTCCGACGCAACACGAATCGCTACGAGACCAACCAGTACGACTTCATACCCGCACTGAAGACCGCACTTCAGAGCTACAACAACTTCCGCGGTGGGCCGACCTTCATCTGGACCCACCACAACTACATAGACGTCGAGACTTTTTTCGACGTTGGGCCCTATGTGGCCCGCAACAGCCTGCTGGGCTGGTGGCGGGGCTGGTCGGCCACGAACGCCGACGGCAGCAATCCTGGGGTCTGGCTGACCGAGGGCGGCGCGCGTCCCAGCAAGCTCTCGCCCCCGACGTACCCACGTCAGGCAGAGGCAGTGAGCGCGGCCTGGGCACGACTTCAAACCGTCCCCGGCGTCGCCATGTTCACGAACTACCTTCTCCACACCGATCCGGGGTACGACACCGGCCTACGTGATGCCCTACCGGGTGTCGGGACCCTCAGACCGGTTGGACACGCATTTCACGGCTTCGCAGGCAACCCTTAGGAGGACGGAGGGCCAATGGAGATCGGTGAGCTCGATGTGCGGGGGATTCGGTTCCCCGACCAAGCAGGCGCGCTACAGCGAGCACGCGCAACGGCCTCCCTCGTCAGGGAGCTCGGTGACAACTACGAGAAGTACCACGCCTATCTCGCCGGCGAACTGGAGCGGCTCGGGGGGCCACCCGATCCCTCGGACCACGAGACGTTCGATTCCTACGCGGCGGCGTGGGCCAAGGTGGAGGCGGTCGTGCATGCGGAGGCGACGCTTCGCCGCTGTCAGGGGTTCCGAAAGCGTGGGCGCTCGCTCGCGGCGTCGCTCGACCCGGTGGTGCCGCTCGCTCGCGACGGTCGGCTGGTGCCGCTGTCGTAGAGGTAGAGGCCGACGATCACGTCGCGGCTCAGGCCGCTACCTGCATGCGCTCGCCGGCCTCGCGGAGCACCTTGCCGAGCTTCTGCGCTATCTCCTCGAACTGCTCGGGTCCGGCCACGAGCGGCGGCGAGATCTGGATCACGGGGTCGCCGCGGTCGTCGGCGCGGCAGATGAGGCCCTCCTCGAACAGGCGCGGCGACATGAAGCCGCGGAGCAGCTCGTCGCACTCGGCGTCGTTGAAGGTCGCCCGCGACTGCTTGTCCTTCACGAGCTCGAGCGCGTAGAAGAAGCCCGTTCCGCGGAGGTCGCCCACGATCGGGAGGTCGAGCAGCGGCTCGAGCGTGGCGCGGAAGTCGTCCTGGCTGTCGCGCACGTGCTCGACGATGCCCTCGCGGCGCATGATCTCGATGTTCTTGAGCGCGATCGCGGCCTGGACGGGGTGGCCGCCGAAGGTCATCCCGTGCGAGTACATCCGCCCGCTGTCGAGGAACGGCTCCATCACGCGGTCGCTCGCCACGAGCGCGCCGATCGAGGCGTACGCCGAGGACATGCCCTTCGCGGACGTGATCAGGTCGGGCGTGACGCCGAAGCGCTCGGACGCAAACCAGGCGCCGACGCGGCCGAACCCGGTGATCACCTCGTCGAAGCAGAGGAGGATGCCGTGCCGGTCGCAGGTCTCGCGCACTCCCTCGAGGTAGCCCGATGGGGGCATGAACGAGCCGCCGGTGTTCTGCACCGGCTCGAAGATGACCATGGCGACCGTCTCGGGACCGGCCTGCTGGATCGTCGCCTCGAGCTCGTCGAGCAGGAACGACGTGAACTGCTCCTCGGTCTCTTCCGGCGGCCGGTGATAGCGGTTCGTGTTCGACACGTGCGCCACGTCGGGCACGAGCGGCTCGAACGGCGTCCTGAGCTCGGTGCAGCCGTTGATCGAGAGCGCGCCCATGGTGGTGCCGTGGTAGGCCAGGCGCCGCGCGATCGCCTTCCAGCGCCGCTCCCCGCGCGCGGCGTGATGCTGGCGCGCGAGCTTCCAGGCGGCCTCGACCGCCTCCGAGCCGCCGGACACGAAGAAGACGCGGTTGAGGTCACCCGGCGCGAGTGACGCGATCTCCCCGGCCAGCTCGATCGCGCGCGGATGTGCGTACGTCCAGTTGATCGCGAACGGCAGCTCGCGCATCTGCGCCGCTGCCGCCTCGCCCATCTCCTCGCCGAATCCGTAGCCGATGTTCACGCAGAAGAGGCCCGCGAGCGCGTCGAGGTAGCGCCGGCCCGCTGCGTCCTCGAGGTAGCAGCCGTCGCCGCGCACGATCACCTGAAGCGACTCGCCGTCGCGATAGCGCCCCATCTCCGTGAAATGGAGCCAGAGATGGTCGAGCGAGCCCACGGGGCGCGAAAGATACGTGAGACTGACTACATGATCAAAGTCGCGCTGACCGCACTGCTCGTTCTCGGCGCTGCCCCATCTGCCGTGGCGGCAATTCCCGACATCCACGCCCACCGAGGCGGCACCGTCCTGAACGGCGCTCCGCGCTTCGGCGAGGAGAGCCTCCGCGCGTACCAGAATGCCGCTCTGAACGGTTTCGTGCTCGAGGTCGACGCGAAGCTCACCGAGGACGGCGTTCCGGTGGCGATCCACGACGCGACGCTCGACCGCACGACGAACTGCAGCGGCGAGGTGCGCAGCTTCACGCTCGCCGAGCTCGCGAGCTGCAGGACCGACGTGCTCGGCAGCCCGGGCAGCCCGCTGAGCACGCGCGGGGCGCGCCACACCGAGCCCATCGCCCCGATCGCCGCGGTGCTCAAGGTCGCCCTCCTCTCGGGAGCGGAGGTGAACCTCGAGATCAAGAACGTGCCGACGGACACGGACTTCGACTCGACGCCCGCGTTCGCGAACCGGGTCATGGACGTGGTGGTCGCCAGCCGCATCCCGCGCCGCCAGCTCATCGTGCAGAGCTTCCTCGGGTCGAGCCTCGACGTGGCCAGGCAGCGTCTTCCCGGCGTCAGGACGAGCCTGCTCGCGATCCAGGCAATCAATGAGGCCTACCTCCAGGCCGCTGCCGACGGCGACTACAACCTCATCTCGCCTGAGTGGCCGGTGAGCGCCGACTACGTGCGGCGCGCGCATGCCATGCGTCTCGACGTGGCGCCGTTCACGCTCGACACCGCCTCGGAGGTGCGCGCCGCAAGGCGGGCACGCGTGGATGCCCTGATCACCGACGACCCGCTGATGGCCGGACTCGCGCTGGGCCTGCGCCCGCTACGGCGATTCGCGGCCGGGGCCGTCATCCTCCGCAGCCGGCTGCATGCGACGGGGACGCTCGTTCTGCCGAAGGGCGTTGGGCGCACCGACGGCTGCCGCGGAACGGTGACCATGCGCGTGCTCTCGGAGGGCCGCGCTGTCCGCACGAGCCGCGGTCGGGTGGGTCCCGGATGCCGATTCCATTTCAGCGTGCTCAGGACTCCGCCGCGTCTCGGCGCCCCGCTGGTCACGATCCGCTTCAACGGCAACAGCGTCCTGCTGCCGCGGCTGGACGGGCCGGAGCCGGCGGCGCTCGCGGCGCCCCGTGGCGCGCCGTGAGCCTTGGCAGGACCATCCCGGCGCTTCCGGTGAGAGACGTGCCCACCGCGGTGGCCCACTACCGGGAGCGGTTCGGGTTCGAGCCGAGGCACGAGACCGACGACTTCGCCGTGATCGCCCGCGACGACGCCGTGCTGCACCTCTGGGGCGCCACCGACCAGGACTGGCGCTCTCGCGCGGATCTAGCGGAGCGGCCGATCTGCTCCGGTGCCGAGTCGTTCATCGCCGGAACCGCGAGCTGCCGCATCGAGGTGGTCGAGGTGGACGCCCTGTTCGAGGAGCTCAAGGTCGCCGACGTGCTCCATCCGGTCAGCCGCGGCGGTGTAGACGACACCGACTTCGGCACGCGCGAGTTCGCGACGCTCGACCGGGACGGGAACCTGCTGACGTTCTTCCGCTGGCGCGACTAGCCGCTAGTAGGGGCCCGCGAAAGTCGCGACGGCCGGCAGTGAAGGAGGCGACCGTCCTGGATAGGGGCCCGTATAGGGCCCTAATCCAGGACAGTCGAAGCGACCGTCCTGCTTAACGGTTGATATGGACCCTTTAGCCAGGACAGTCCATGACCTCAGTGCTGCCGTACGCGCGAGGTACCGACCGTCCCATAGGCCCACCGGTTTCGCCAGACCCTCCTAGCCGCCGAGCCGGCCGTGCCGGGCGAGCAGCTCGAGCACCGGATCGTGCGGCAGGCGCTCGACCACGCGGCCGTCGCGGCCCTGCGTGGTCTCGGCGTTCCAGAGCTCGTTCAGGACCGCCTCCTCGGTGGCGTCAACCGTCGCGGTGAAGATCGGGTTCAGGTCGGTGTTCGAGACCCCCGGCCCGGGCGGCGGTTCGTGGCGGGCGGCGCGCGCTGTGGTGGAGAAGGCCAGGAAGATCTCGCCGCTCCCGTTGTGCGCGACCGAGCCGGTGCGAGCGAGACCCAGGCCGGCGCGCCGCGCCACGCGCGTCAGCTGCGCGCACGACAGCGGAGCGTCGGTGGCCACGACCGCGATGCAGCTCCCGGCGGGCGCGGGTGGGCCGCCTCCATCCGGCGGCGGCCCAAGCCCGGCGTCCACCAGCAGCCGGCCGACCGGCACGCCGTCGATGCGCAGCTCGGCCGCCTCGCCGTAGTTGGCGAGCACGAGCACGCCGACCACGTGGCCGTCCCCGGTCAGGCGGCTCGACGAGCCGATCCCGCCCTTCCAGTCGAAGCAGACCATGCCGGTACCGGCGCCCACGGCACCCTGCGAGAACGCCGCCGAAGCGTCGGCGAGCGCACGCCCCGCGTCGGCGGCCTCGACCTGCACGACGCGCGCGTCGTTCAGCCAGCTGTCGTCGCACTCGCCCACCACGGGAATCGTCACGTCGTCGACGCCGATGCGGGCGTCGCCGGCCACTGCCGCCGCCACCGCGCCGTCGTACACGCGCCCTACCGACATCGTGGCGGTCAGGTACACCGGGGACGCGAGCCAGCCCCACTCCGCCACCTCGAGCGAGCCGGTCAGCTCGCCGGCGCCGTTCAGCACCGCCGCGCCGGCCTGCATCGGCTCGCCCCAGATCCGCTCGGGCGCTCCGGGCACCACGGCGGTCACACCGGTGCGCGCCACGCCCCGCCCCGCCGGCGGGTCGGGCTCGTCGCGGATCACCGTGACGTGGCCCACCGCCACGCCATCGACGTCGGCGATCGAGTTGGACGGCCCGGCCTCGAGCGTCCCGATCCGCAGCCCGTGCTCCCGGAGGCTCTCCGTGGCGTCCATGGGCGGACTCTACGAAGTGGGAGACTCGGCGCGTGTTCGCCGTGATCGTGACGGGGCCGCCGGGGGCGGGCAAGAGCGCGCTCCTAATCGCGCTGGCCGACGCGCTCATCGACGATCGCATCGCTCACGCCACGATCGACGTCGACGAGGTGGCCTGGGCCTACCCCTATCCGACGACCGACGAGCGCCGCGAGCTCTTGACCGCGCTCTGGGAGGCGCACCGCGGCGCCGGCCACGACCTGTTGGTGGTCGCCGAGGTGGTCGAGTCGAGCGATCAGCTCGCCGCGATCCTGGCCGCCGTCGGCGCCGACGATCACCTGCTCGTCCGCCTGGCGGCGCCGCCCGCGCTGCTCCGCCAGCGCATCCTCGAGCGCGAGCCGCCCGGCTGGTCCGGCCTGGATCACCTGCTCGGCGAGGCGGAGACCCTGACGGTGTCGCAGGCAGAGCTCGAGGGTGTGCACCTCGTGGCCGACAGCGCGCGCGCCGGTCCCGACGAGATCGCCGCGCGCATCCGCGCCGAGCGCCCGGATCTGCTCGGCGGATAATCTCGCGCCGTGGGACTCGCGATGCCCGTCGTGTGGAGCGACAGCCACCGCCTGCACGACCCCGGCGGCGAGGTCTGGGTGGGGGTGCGCACGTCCGGCACGGAGCTGCCCGAGCGCGCCGAGCGCATCCGGGCGGCCCTCGCCGCCCAGGGTGTCCGCTTCGTCGGTCCGGAGCGGCAGGCGGACGACGCGCTGACGAGCGTGCACGACCCGGAGCTCGCGGGCCACCTCTCGGAGGCGTGGAGCGAGTGGAACGCGGCCGGCCTCACCGAGGATCCCGGTCAGGACCGGGTGGTCCCCTACCTGTTCCCGCACCCCGACCTGTTCTCGGGGCGGCCGGCGCATCGCGCGGCCTCGATCACCGCGCGCGCCGGCCAGTTCGCCTACGACACCATGACGCTCATCGGTCCCGGCACCTGGGATGCGGCGCGCACGGCGCTCGAAGCCGCCGTCACCGCCGCCGACCTCGTCCTCGACGGGGCGCCGGCGGCCTATGCCTGCACTCGCCCGCCCGGCCACCACGTGACCCGGCGCTGCTTCGGCGGATCCTGCTACCTGAACAACGCCGCGGCCGCCGCGGCGCGGCTTCGTGCCGGCGGCCGGACCCCGGTCGCCGTGATCGACGTCGACGCGCATCACGGCAACGGGACGCAGGCGATCTTCTGGGACGACGACGAGGTGCTCACGGCGTCGGTGCACGTGGATCCGGGCGCAGGCTGGTTCCCGCACTTCCTCGGCTTCGAGGACGAGCGGGGAGCGCGCGACTCGAACCGCAACCTCGTGCTCGCTCCCGGCACCGGCGACGATGGCTGGGTGGACGCCGTGAGCGCGCTGGCGGACTGGGCGCGCGAGCGGGGGGCATCCGCGCTCGTCGTCGCGCTCGGCGTGGACGCCGCCGGCGGCGATCCGGAGAGCCCGCTCGCGGTCACGGCGGCCGGCTTCCGCGAGGCCGGCCGCGCGCTCGGCTCGCTCGGGCTGCCGACCGTGGTCGTCCAGGAGGGCGGCTACAACCTCGACACGCTCGGCGAGCTCGTCGTCGAGGCGCTGACCGGGATCGAGGAGGGACTCCATGGGTGACGGCGGGTCGATCTGGATCGGCAAGGACGAGCATCACGGCGTCCGGGCGCAGCCGCGGAAGGACCTGAAGCCGCCGCCGCACTGGCGCCTCGAGGCCATCGCCGCGACACACATGCCCCGGACCATGATGGTGAGCCCCGACCGCCGTCGCGCCGTGTTCATCGAGGACCGCGACACCTCGGACGTGTGGCTGCTCGACCTCGACGACGGTGCCGTCCCGGAGCGTCTCACGGCCGGGCGCGAGCCCGCGAACTGGTGGGAGGACACGCCGCCGCGGATGTCGCCGGACGGCAGCACCGTGGCCTACGCCGACGACGGCCACGTCTGGCTCGTCCCCGCGGCGGGCGGACCACCGCGCAGGCTCGTCGCCGGCGGCGGCCCGCGCTGGATCGACGACCGCCGGCTCGTGATCACCGTGGAGCGCGACGAGCGCGACGGCGAGACCACGCGGCTCGCCGTCGTCGACACGAAGGATCCGTGGCCGCGCCGGCTGGCCGCCCAGCACGGCGAGCTCGACAGCGACGGCGACGAGGGCGAGCCGGTCGTCTCCCCCGACGGTGGGGAGGTGGCCTACACGTTCACGCCGCGCGCGGACCAGTACCGGCGGAGCGAGATCCGCGTCGCCGCGATCGACGGCGGCGCCGTGCGCCGTCTCACCGGCGTGCCGGACATGCACGATGCCGGCCCGGAGTGGTCGCCAGACGGCCGGACGATCGCCTACGTCTCCGAGCGCAGCGGCTTCGGGGAGCTTCACCTGGTCGGACGGGACGGCGAGGACGACCGCCAGCTCACGAACGCGGGGGCCGACCACTCCGCATGCGACTGGCACCCCGACGGCACGCGCATCGTCGCCTCGCGCGGCCATCGCAACCGCTTCAGCCTCGTGTCGGTGGACGTGGCAGACGGCAGCGCCGAGGTGCTGGCGGGCGGCGGCACCTGGCACTCGCCGCAGTGGACCGCGTCGGGCGACATCGTGGCCGGCTACGACGACCACGCCACCCCGCGCGAGCTCCGCAGAGTCAGGCCCGGAGACGCGCCCGTGACGGTCCACGCGCCGGCCCCGAAGTCCGTCCGCCGCGCGCCGCACGCTGAGCTCGAGGACGTGACCTACAGCTCCTTCGACGGCCTGGAGATCCCGGCCTTCCTGATGCGCCCGCGGAACGCGTCGAAGGAGAACCCGGTCCCCGCGATCGTCTACCCGCACGGCGGGCCGACGGATTGCTACGGCGACGACTGGGACGGGCACGCGCAGTACTTCGTCGACAAGGGCTACGCCTGGCTCGCGATCAACTTCCGCGGCTCGACCGGCTACGGCCGCGACTTCGAGCGGCTGAATCACGGCGTCTGGGGCGTGGACGACACGAAGGACTGCCTCGCCGCGGCGGACTACCTGCGCACGCTCGACTGGGTGGACGGCGAGCGGCTCGGCATCTTCGGCGCGAGCTACGGCTCCTACATGGCGCTGTGCGCGGCGACCGACGACCCCGAGCACCGCTTCCGCTGCGCGGTGCCGAAGTACGGGGACTGCGACATCACCACGTCTTGGGCGCAGGGCGACCGCTCCGGAGTTCAGGACCTCGAGCGCATGATGGGCACGCCCGCGCAGGCGCGTGAGGCGTACATCGCGGGATCGCCCTACCACCGGCTCGAGAACGTCGAGGCGCCGCTGCTGATCGCGCACGGTGAGCGCGACGAGCGCGTGAGCGCGAAGCAGTCGGCGCAGCTCGTGGAACGGCTGCGCGAGCTGGGCAAGACGTACGAGTACGTGACCTATCCGACCGAGGCCCACGGACTGCTTCGGGCGGGGCCGCAGCTCGACTTCTACCGCCGCCTGGAGCGCTTTCTCGACTGGCATCTGATGTAGCCGCGTGAGAGAGTCGCGCCATGAAGCGACTCGCTGCTGTGCTCATCTGCGCCCTTTTCCTGGCAGGTCTCACCACCGTTACGGCCGTCGGCCAGGACGACGAGGGCAGTGGCGACAGCGGCGGCGAGCAGTCGGTCTTCGACGTGGGCGACCCGCAGGGGATCGACAGCATGAGCCCGCTGATCGGCGTGACGGTGGCCGCCTACGAGGCGTGGAACATCCAGTACGCCACGCTCACCGACAAGGCGGCGAGCGACTTCCACACGATCCCCGGGCTCGCCGAGTCGTGGAAGGAATCGGACGGCGGCAAGACCTGGACCTACAAGCTCCGCGACGGGCTGAAGTGGTCCGACGGCCAGCCGCTGACCGCCGAGGACATCGCGTGGACGGTCAACACCTCGCGCGACGAGGAGTGGATCAACCACTCGGCGACGACGGTGAACCTCGACGCCGAGGCGACCGACGACACGACGCTGGTCCTCAAGTCCAAGGTCCCGGACCCGAAGCTGCCGACCATGGACGTCTACATCCTGCCGAAGCACATCTGGAGCAAGATGGACGCGGACAAGCGCGGCAAGTACGACGGGCTCGACGGCGTCGGCTCCGGGCCGTTCGTGCTCGAGAAGTTCGAGAAGGGCCAGTTCGCGCGCTTCAAGGCGAACCCGAACTACTGGGGCGGCAAGCCGGCCGTCGACAAGGTCGTGCTCCGCAAGTTCAACAACCCGGACGCGATGGTCGCCGCGCTGAAGACGGGTGAGCTCGACGCGGCACAGGACATTCCCGGCGCGGCCTTCGACCAGCTCGCGAGTGACGACAGCATCCAGACGGTCGAGGGCAACCAGGGCTCGATGACCGAGGTGGCGATCAACGGCGGCGACGGTCTCAAGAAGCCGCACCCGGCGCTGCTCGACATCAGGGTCCGGCAGGCGATCGGCCACGCGATCGACAAGAAGACGATCGTGTCGCGCGTGCAGAACGGCCATGCGACGCCCGCCGAGACGCTGAGCGTCTCACCCGACACGAGCTGGACGCCCGAGATTCCGGCCGATCAGGTCTTCGACTTCGACCTCGACAAGGCGAGGCAGATGCTCGAGGACGCCGGCTACAAGGACACCGACGGCGACGGCATCCGGGAGATGCCGGGTGGCGGGCAGCCGCTCAACTTCAAGTACATGGTCCGCTCGGATGGCGAGACAGGTCCCGAGATCGCCGAGTTCGTGACCGGTTGGCTGCGCGAGATCGGGATCGCGACCACCAAGAAGGTCGAGGACGACAGCCAGCTCACGACGACCGTCGGTAAGGGCGACTACGACATGTTCTCCTGGGGCTGGACCCCCTTCGTGGATCCCGACCCGATGCTCTCCTACTTCACCTGCGGTCAGATCGCGAGCGACCCGGAGGACCCGACCAACTACTACAACGACGCCAACTTCTGCGACCCCGAGTACGACAAGCTCTACGAGCAGCAGAAGGTCGAGCTCGACCGGGACAAGCGTGAGGAGATCGTCCACGAGATGCTCACGCGCTTCCAGCAGTCCGGGACCTATCACGTCCTCTACACGGAGCCCGAGACCCAGGCGTACGTGAAGGGTCGCTTCGACGGCTTCGTGCGGCAGCCCGCCAAGATCGGCCCGGTGATCTACCAGCAGACCTCGCCGACCTACGCGGTCCTGAAGCCGGCCAGCGCGTCGTCCGGCGGAGGTGACGACGGAGGCGGCAGCGGCGCGATCATCGCGATCGCCGCCGTCGTCGCGATTGCGGGCGTCGCGGCAGTGGTCTTGCTGCGCCGCCGCCGCACCGTGTACGAACGCGAGTGAGCGCCCGCTTCATCGGCGTCAAGGTCCTCGGGTCTCTCGTGACCCTGGTCTTCGTCGTCTGCTTCAACTTCTTCCTGTTCCGGATCGTCGAGGGCGACCCCGTGGCGAACCTCTACCGCGGCCGCAACCTGACGGAGAGCCAACGCGCGGAGTTGACGAAGCAGTTCGGCCTGGACAAGTCGAAGGGGGCGCAGTTCGTCTCCTATCTCGAGCAGACCGCGACGCTCAACCTCGGCCGCTCCTACACGAGCAATCAGCCGGTCTGGGACGAGATCAAGCGCAAGGCGGGGCCGACGATCGCGCTGGTCGGCATCTCGGCGATCCTGTCCGCCGTCATCGGCACGTTGTTCGGCATAGCCGCGGCCTGGCGAAGACGCACGCGCACCGACTACTCCATAACCGCGTTCTCGATCGGCACCTACTCGATGCCCGACTTCTGGCTGGGCATGCTCCTCCTCACGCTGTTCGCGGTGACCCTCGGCTGGTTCCCGGTCGGCGGCATCGACGATCCGACCTCGACCGCGACCGGGGTGGCAAAGCTGGCGGACCAGGCACACCACATGTTCCTGCCGGCGCTCACGCTCACGGTCGCCTATCTGGGCGAATACGCGATCGTCATGCGCTCCTCGCTGCTCGACACCATGCGCGAGGACTACCTGGTGCTCGCGCGCGCGAAAGGGCTGCGCGACGTGCTCGTGCGCAACCGCCACGCCGTGCCCAACGCGCTGCTCCCGGTGGTCGCGCTCCTCGCGATCAACCTCGGTCTCGTGATGGCCGGAGCGATCGCCGTGGAGTCGATCTTCTCGTGGCCCGGCCTCGGGCTCGCCACGTACGAGGCGCTGAAGGGGCCGGACCTGCCGATGCTCCAGGGGATCTTCCTGGTCTTCAGCGCGGCGATGATCGTCTTCAACCTGATCGCCGACCTCCTCTACGGCTACCTGGATCCGAGGGTGAGGGAATCGTGAACGCCGTCGCCGCGCCGCCGGCACGCCGGATCGCATGGCTCCGCCGCAGGCGCGCGCTCTCGGCCGCCTGGTCGCAGTACCGCCGCCATCTTCCGGGGATGATCGGGCTCGGCATCCTCGTCGCGGTCGTGGCGATGGCGCTCGCCGCGCCGCTGCTCGCCGACGAAGCGGGCTTGCGCGCGATCAACACGACTCAGAACCCTGCCTTCGCGAGCCCGGCCGAGTTCGCCCCGCTCGGCACCGACAGCCTCGGGCGCGACTCCCTCACGCAGTTCATCTGGGGCTCACGCACGAGCCTTCTGGTCGGGTTGGCGGCGACCATTATCGCGATCCTGATCGGCGCCGTCGTCGGGATCGCCGCGGGCTTCTTCGGCGGCCGGGTGGGCGGCGTCCTGATGCGCTTCACCGAGTGGTTCCTGGTGATCCCCTTCCTGCCGCTGGCAATCGTCCTGGCCGCCATCCTGGGCCCGTCGGTGCGGAACATCATCCTGGTGATCGGGATCACCTCATGGCCGTTCCCGGCACGGCTGATTCGCGCTCAGGTGCTGACGCTCAAGGAGCGCGACTACGTCGACCGCAGTCGCGCCCTCGGTGCGTCGAACTGGCATCTGATGACGCGCCACATCCTCCCGAACGTCTCGCCGCTGATCCTCGCCACCGCCACGCTCACGGTGCCGATCGTGATCCTCTCCGAGGCCACGCTCTCGTTCCTCGGGCTGGGCGACCCGCTGAGCCCGTCCTGGGGGCAGCTGCTCGACAACGCGTTCGAGACCGGCGCCATCACGGCCGAGGCGTGGTGGACCTTCGGGCCGCCGGGCCTCGGCATCATGCTCGTGGTGCTCGCCTTCACCCTGTGCGGGACGGCGCTCGAGGAGATCCTCGACCCACGGCTGAGGGACCGGCGCGGATGAGCCTGCTCGAGGTCAGGGACCTGCACGTGACCTACGGGGCCGGCGAGCATCCGATCCCCGCCGTGCGCGGCGTGGACCTCGACCTCGACGTGGGCGAGACGCTCGGGCTGGCCGGCGAGTCGGGCTGTGGCAAGTCGTCGCTCGCCGCGGCGCTGCTTCGGCTGTTGCCGCGAGGGGCGGAGGTCACGGGCGCCGTCCTGCTCGACGGCGAGGACGTGCTTGCGATGAAGCCCGGCCGGCTGCGCGCGGTGCGCTGGACGGAGCTCGCGATCGTGTTCCAGGGGGCGCTTCACACCCTCAACCCCGTGCAGCGGGTCGGCGACCAGATCGCGGAGGCGATCCGGCTGCATTCGGACGGGCGCACGAACCCGACGAAGCGCGTCCGCGAGCTGATGGAGCTGGTGGGCCTCCCGTCGCGGCGGGCGGACGCCTACCCGCACCAGCTCTCGGGCGGGCAGCGGCAGCGTGTTCTGATCGCCCTGGCCATCGCGTGCGACCCGCGCCTGCTGATCGCGGACGAGCCGACGACAGCCCTCGACGTGATGGTCCAGGCCCAGGTGCTCCGTCTGCTCGCGGACCTCCAGCGCGAGCTGGGCCTGGCGATCATCTTCATCACGCACGACCTGTCGACGCTCGCGGACATCTGCAAGCGCATCGCGGTGATGTACGCGGGCCGCATCGTGGAGGAGGGACCGAACGACAAGGTCTTCGCCGACGCGGCCCATCCGTACACGCGAGCGCTCGCCGCGGCATTCCCGGTGATAGGGGACCTCGCGTTCCGGATGCACCCCTCGGGCCTACCCGGGGACCCGCCGGATCCGCGCGTGCTGCCAAGCGGGTGCCCGTTCCATCCGCGCTGCTCGGTGGCGATCGACGCGTGCCCCCACACCCCCGTCGAGCTGTGGCCCGCCGGTGCGATGCGCGAGGCGGCGTGCGTGCACGTGTCCGGCTCACCGGTGAAGGCATGACAGAGGGCTCACCGCTGGCCGAGGTGCGCGACCTGCACGTCGAGTACCCGGGCCCCGACGGCCCGGCGCGCGCGGTCGACGGCGTCGATCTCGCCGTCCACGAGGGTGAGACGCTCGCGCTCGTGGGCGAGTCCGGCTGCGGCAAGACCACGCTGGCGCGGACGATCATGGGCCTGCAGGCCCCCACGAGCGGCGAGGTGCGCTTCGGGGGCGAGCCGCTCCGCTACGACCGGCGCGGACTGCGCGAGCACCGCCGGCGCGCACAGATGATCTTCCAGGACCCGACGGGAGCGCTGAACGCGCGCCAGACGCTCTACGAGGCGGTGGCAGAGGGGATCCGGATCCAGGGGCTCGGGGGCGACGAGGAGCAGCTCGTGGCGCAGGCGCTCGCGAGAGCGGGCCTCCGGCCGCCGGAGAGCTTCTTCACCCGTTACCCGTACGAGATCTCCGGAGGGCAGCGCCAGCGCGTGATCATCGCGGGCGCGATGGTCCTGAACCCGAGCCTGCTCGTGGCGGACGAGCCGGTCTCGGCGCTCGACGCGTCGGTGCGCGGCGAGATCCTCGCCCTGATGCTGGGCCTCGTGCGCGACGCCGGGGTGAGCATCCTCGTCGTCACGCATGACCTCGGGCTGGCGTGGAACATCGCCGACCGCGTCGCCGTGATGTACCTCGGGCGCATCGTGGAGGACGCGCCCGCGGAGGAGCTGCTGACCGCTCCCCAGCACCCGTATACGCGCGCGCTCCTGTCGGTCGTGCCCGAGAGCAGGCACGTGGACCCGCAGATCCTGAAGGGCGAGGCGCCCGATCCCACCCGCATCCCGACGGGCTGCCGCTTCCATCCGCGCTGCCCGGTCGTCGAGTCGGGCGAGGCGGCGCGGCTCGGGATCGACGAGCGTTGCAGGGGAGAGGATCCGCTCTTCCTCCCCGCGTGCCACGCGGTACGTTCCGCGGATGAGCACGAGGCTTACGTACACGAGCGGTGACCTCGGCGCGGAGACCGACGCCGCTTTCGAGGACGCGCTCGAGCAGGCCCGCGCGCGAGACACCGCTCCCGAAACGCATCTGATCGGCGGCGAGCGGGTCGCGGACGGCGAGCTGTTCGAGCGTCGCGACCCGGCCAACTCGGACCACCTGGCGAGTCGCGCGCATGTCGCTGGTCCCGAGCTCGTGGAGCGCGCGGTGGGCGCCGCCCGCGCGGCCGCGCCGGGCTGGGCCGCCACGGACCACAGCCGAGCGCTGCCGGCTGCTGCGCGCCGTGGCGGACGGGATCGGCGAGCGCCACATGGAGCTGGCCGCGCTCGCCAGCCTCGAGACCGGCAAGTCGCGCACCGAGGCGATCCTCGAGGTCCAGGAGGCGATCGACCTGATCGAGGCGTACGCCGGGCACATGGAGGAGAACGACGGCTACACGCGCCCGCTGGGCAGCTTCGTGGAGGGCGAGCGGAACGTCGACGTGCTCCGGCCCTACGGGGTCTTCGCGGTCATCGCGCCGTTCAACTTCCCGGTCGCGCTCTCGATCGGCATGGCCGGCTCCGCGCTGATCGCCGGCAACACCGTCGTCTTCAAGCCCTCCGAGGAGACGCCGGCCACCGGCGCCGCGCTGGGCGAGATCGCGCAGGCCGCGGGTCTGCCGGCGGGGGTCTTCAACCTCGTGCACGGCGGCCCGGACACCGGCCGGGCGCTCGTGGACGCGGACGTGGACGGCGTGGCGTTCACCGGGTCGGCCGAGGTGGGGCGCGAGATAGCTCGCAAGCTGCAGGACGGGCCCTACGCGCGGCCCGCGCTCACGGAGATGGGCGGCAAGAACCCCGCCATCGTCACCGAGACGGCCGACCTCGACGCCGCCGCCGAGGGCGTGGCGCGCTCGGCCTTCGGGCTCTCCGGCCAGAAGTGCAGCGCCTGCTCGCGCGCGATCGTCCTCGACTCCGTCTACGACGACTTCGTGGACAGGCTCGCCGCCAGAGCCGGCGGAGCTCCGGCTCGGCGACCCGAGCGATCGCGACGCGTTCGTCGGCCCGGTCATCAACGAGGGAGCGGTGGAGCGCTTCGAGCGCTCGGTGGCGGCGGCGGAGCGAGACGGCCGTGTCGCGGCCGGGGGCGGCAGTGCGGAGCTGCCCGGGAACTTCGTGGAGCCCACGGTGATCGCCGATCTCCCGAAGGGGCACGAGCTCGAGCGCGAGGAGCTGTTCCTGCCCTTCGTGACCGTGACGCGCGTGGGGTCATTCGACGAGGCGCTGGCGGAGGCGAACGCGCCGGTGTACGGGCTGACCGCCGGGATCTTCACGGGCGACGAGAAAGAGAAGGAGCGCTTCCTCGCCGAGATCCAGGCGGGCGTGGTCTACGTCAACCGGCGGGCGGGCGCCACGACCGGCGCCTGGCCAGGGACCCAGACGTTCTGCGGCTGGAAGTCCAGCGGCTCAACCGGCAAGGGCGGGCTGGGCGCGTGGTACCTGCCGCAGTTCATGCGCGAGCAGAGCCGGACAGTCGTGGACTGAGCTCGGTCACGAGGCCGCCGAACACGTCGAGGTAGCGGTCCACCGTCTCGTCATCGTGGGCCACGGTGACGTTCCACTCCTGCTCGCGACCGGCGGTGGTGTAGACCCCGCGGTTCGCGAGCCATAGCCAGATCAGCTCGCCGAGCCTCGGGTCTGACCCTCCAGGGTCTGACCCCCGCAGGGGGTCAGACCCCAACCGCCACGGGGGTCAGACCCCAACCCCCACCGCACGCACCCCTTCGAGCCGATGCCCACGCAGCGCGCGTCGAGCCCGCCCGCGTCCAATGCCCGCTCGCAGCCGTCCACCATGCGGCCCCCGAGCCGTTCCAGCTCGTCGTAGGCGGCCGGCGTCAGCACCTGGCGCAGGCTCGCCTGGGCGGCCGCCATCGAGAGCGGGTTGCCGTTGTAGGTGCCGAGCTGGCGGACGCGCCCGTCTGCGACGGGGGCCGCGATCTCCCGCGTCATCCCGATCGCGCCGCTCGGCAGGCCGGCGCCGAGCGACTTGGCGAGCGTCAGCAGGTCCGGCTCCACGCCGAAGCGCTCGACGGCCCCGCCGGCCGCGATCGTCAGGCCGGTCTTGACCTCGTCGAAGATCAGGAGCGCGCCGTGGCGGCGGGTCAGCGCGCGCACGGACTCGAGGTAGCCTGGCGCCGGCGGGACGAGACCGACGCTCGTCATGGCGGCCTCCATCAGAACGCAGGCGGGCGACTCCTCGACGAGACGGCGCTCCAGCTCGGCGGGATCGCCCCAGGGGACCTCGTGGACGTGGTCGAACTCGGCGTGCCCGTGGTAGGAACGCTCCATCCGCACGATCGCGTCGCGACCGGTGGCGGCGCGGGCGATCCGGATCGCGGCCATGTTCGACTCGGTGCCCGAGTTCGTGAAGCGCCAGCTGGGGAGGCCGAACCGGCGCGACAGCTCCTCCGCGACCGCCACGCCGTCCTCCGTGGTGGCCCCGAAGTGCGTTCCGAGCCCAACCCGCTCCCTCACGGCGGCGACGATCGCCGGGTGCGCGTGCCCCTGGACCATGGCGCTGAAGCCGTTGTGGAAGTCGACGTACTCGTTGCCGTCCACGTCCCAGGCGCGCGCGCCCTCGCCGCGCGCGAGATAGACCGGGTATGGGTCGCGGCTGTGGAACGAGGACGTGACCCCGCCGGCGAGCGAGCGCCGCGCGCGCTCGGCGAGCTCCCTCGACGCGGGCGTGCGCTCCGCGAAGCGCTCGGCCTCGCGCTCCGTCAGCTCACGGATTCGGTCCCTATCCATGGCTCTCGGTCGGCAGGGAAGAGCGGCTCGGCAGGCTTGCCGGCGATCGTGTCCGCGATATCGCGCCCGCACATGAAGCCCGGCACGTTGCCGACCCCCGAGTACCCGCCCGACACGTACAGGCCTGGGCGGCCCGGAACCTCGCCGACGTACGGCAGCGAGTCATCGCTGTAGCCGACGACGCCCGCCCAGCGGTGGCTGATGAGCGCTTCCGTGCCGAGGTCGTCGCGCAGATAGGACTCGACGCGCTCCCAGATCAGCGGGCTGCCGGCGTCGCTGTCGGTGTAGGAGTCGCCGGCGTCAACGTCGCTGAAGCCGCCGGCCAGGATGCGCCCGTCGGGGCGCTGCTGGAGGTACTCGTAGCCCCAGCGCGCGTAGACCATGGTGTCGAGGGTCGGCGGAAGCGGCTCGGTGGCGACCATGTGCAGCCGCCGCGAGCGCACGCGTCCCTCGTACTCGGGGACGAGCGTCGGCAGGGCGCCGTCGGCCGCGACGACGACGTGCTCGGCGCGAACGCTGCCGCCATCGGTGGCTACTGCTCCCTCGCCCGGCGCCGGCACCGGAGGCGTCGCTCGCGTGCCCTCGCAGATGCGCGCGCCGGCGGCTTCGGCCGCCTCGGCCAGCAGGCGGTACCAGCGCGCGGGATGGAGGGCGCAGTCGTGATCGGTCAGGCATCCGACCAGGCCGATCCGCTTGAGCGCCGGCGGCAGGTCGTCGCGCTCGACCAGCTCGCCGGGGAAGCCGTCCGCCTGCAGCGCGGCCGCGTGGTCGCGCACGTGCGCGGCCTCCTCCTCCGACACCGCGAGCCGGAGGAGGCCCACCTGGCGCAGCGCGTCGCCGGCGCCCAGCTCGTCCGCGAGCTCGACGATGTCGCGCTGCGCCTCCAGCGTGCGCGCGTACATCGCCTTCGCGCGCTCGACGCCGAAGCGCTCGCGCGCGTCGTTGTGGAAGGCCGCCACGCCGGCGATGAGGAAGCCGCCGTTGCGCCCACTCGCCCCGCCGGCAACCGTGCCCGCCTCGATCACGACCGTCTCGATGCCGTGCTGCGCGAGCCGCCGCGCGCACGACAGGCCGGCAACCCCGCCGCCGATGACGCAGACGTCGGCCTCGACTTCGCCCTCGAGCGGAGCGCGCGGCCGGTAGGGCGAATCGAGCCAGAAGGAGGTCGTGCCCGCGCTCACGCGGCCGCTCCCGGCGCCACGCCCGTGATGAGCGCCGCGGCGGTCCTCAGCTCGCGCACGAGCTTCGGGGTCGCCTCGCGACCCGCGCGCGACGACGGCAGCGAGAGGTTCACCGCGACCGGGCCGTCGCCGGCCATCCAGTCGAGCGGGACGGCGATCGAGTCGAGCCCGATCTCGAACTCCTCGCGGGAGTACGCAACGCCTTCTCGACGGATTCGTTCCAAGTTGGTTCGAAGTCTTGCCCAGGACGTCATGGTCTTCGAAGTGAGCGCGTCGTACGGCTCACGGCCGGCCGCTTCGCGCGCATCGTCGTCGGCGAGCTGAGCCAGCAGGCACTTGCCGAGCGCCGTCGCATGCACTGGAAGACGCAGGCCGGTGTGCGAGCGGAGCGTCAGAAGATGGCTGCCGGTCTCGGTGAGGAGGTAGAGGACCTCGCTGCCGTCGAGCGTCGCCAGGTTCACGGTCTCGCCGGTTCGCCCGGCCAGCGCGCGGAGCGGCTCGCGCGCCACCTCGGGCAATCGCACCGCGGGCAGGAGACGCGCGGCGCCCAGCCCCAGCCGGAGCCTCCGGCTCGCCGGGTCGCGCACCAGCCAGCCGCGCTCTGTGAGCAGCTTCACGAGCCGGTGTACCGTGGGGACGGGAAGCCCGAGCCGATCCGAGATCTCCGTCTGGGTCAGCTCCGGCGAGCCGCCGGCGAACAGCTCCAGGATGTCGAGGCCCCGGGCGAGCGTGCCCACAGAGCCCTTGTTCTCATCCTGCGAAAGTTGCTTTCGCATATCGACTTTGAAAGGATAACCCGCCGATGGGTCGCACGCAGGTCGAGCCGCGCGTGGAGACGCTGCCGTACAGCTGGTACGCCGACCCCGCGATCGCCGCGACCGAGCGCGACCGGATCTTTCGCCGCTCCTGGCAGTACGCGGGGCACACGGGCGAGCTCGACGGGCCGGGCAGCATGTTCCCCACGCAGGTCGGCGGCCTGCCGGTGGTCGTGGTGCTCGACCGCGAGGGCGAGCTGCGCGCGTTCCTGAACGTCTGCCGCCACCGCGGGACCGTGCTCGTGAACGAGCCGCAGACGCGCGGCACCATCCAGTGCCCCTACCACGCCTGGACCTACGGGCTCGACGGCGGCCTGCGGGCGGCGCCGCGAAGCAAGGAGGAGCCGGACTTCGACATGGAGGGCCTCGGCCTCGTGCCGGTTCAGGTGGACACCTGGGGCCCGTTCGTCTTCGTGAACCCGGACGCGGAGTCGCCCGGGCTCGACGCGGCGCTCGGCAGCATGCCCGAGGTGGTGGCCGAGAACGGGCTGGACGTCGACTCGCTGCGCTTTCACCACCGCATCTCATACGAGGTGCGGGCGAACTGGAAGATCGCCATCGAGAACTACCTCGAGTGCTACCACTGCCAGCTGAACCATCCGGACTTCGTCAAGGTGATCGACGAGCAGCGGCAGCGGATGGAGGTCGACGGCCTGCGCCTCAGCCAGTTCCCGCCCCTCCACCCCGACGCCCACGGGGACGACGCCCCCTACGACGTGTCGGGCAGCGTGCCCACCGCCCAGTACCACATCCTCTTCCCGGCGCTGAAGTTCAACGTGAATCCCGGCCGCCCGAACCTGTCGATCGGCCCGATGTGGCCCGTCGCGACCGACCGCACGGCGGCGTGGTTCGACTACTTCTTCGCCGAGGGAACCGACCCGGATTGGATCGAGACGATGCTCGAATTCGACAACCAGGTCGGCTCGGAGGACACCGGCCTCGTGGAGGCCGTCCAGCGAGGCGCCGCCAGCGGAGCGCTCGAGCACGGCCGCCTGCTCACGCGCACCGAGGCGCTGATCGGCGCCTTCCAGGACATGGTGCGCGCCCGCGTCGCCTAGCGGGGGCCAGGCGCTCCTAGCCCAGCTCGCGCGGCGTCTCGAAGCTCCACTCGCGCCGGCGCACCAGCTCTCCGTCCTCGAACGCCTCGAGCTTCGTGCGCACCCGGAAGCGCTCGGCGTCCGAGTCCATCACCGACGTGATCTCCGCTCGCGTGAGCCAGCCCTCGCGACCCAGCTCGGTGGCGGCCACGCAGCGCACCTCGGCCGAGAGCGGATCGTCTTCGGCGATCGAGTACAGCGTCTCGGTCCAGTAGCCCGTCTGCAGCCCGGCCTCGACCAGGCGGTAGCGCCCGCCCGCGGCCCAGTCGAACCTGAGCACGGTGCGCCCGGTCGCGAAGTCGCGCGTCACCGCGCGCGAGCCCTCCACCGGCTCGAGCTTCTCCTCCTCGAGGTCGGGCGCCTGCTCGGGCTCGTCGAACGGCCGGAGCTCCTCGTCCTCGGCGCGCGGCGCGCGGACGGGGAGGACGAGCGAGCTGCCCGCGATGTGGATCGCGAGCGTGACCGGCTCCGGCGCGGGCCACAGCCACGGCCAGTAGGAGGGCGATAGCGCGAGGCGCAGGCGGTGCCCGGCGGGGATCGCCTGGGCGATGCCGTCGAACTCGAGGACGATCCGCTCGCGGCGGCCCGGCTGAAGCGGCTCCGGGTGCTCGTGGCTGTTCCGGTGCGTGAGGTTCAGCACCCCACGCGTGACGAGCAGTGAGCGGCCGTCGGGGGACAGGTCGCAGAGCCGGGCGGTCAGCTGCGCGACCGGCCTGTCGCTCTCCAGCTCGAGCTCCACGCGCGCGTTCCCGAGCAGCTCGATGCGCTCGGGCAGCGGCTGTGAGGTGAAGCTGAGCGCGCGGCCGTCGTCCGCGCGCTGGTCCACGGCGCCCTCGCCGTGCGTGCCGTCCGCGCACCAGACGCCGCCGTCGATGCCGCACAGGAGGTCGGTGCCGATCTCGAGCCGGCGGTCGCCCTGGTCGGGCTGGGCCGCCAGCGCGCCGTCGGCGAGCCAGAGCCGGCTCTCCTGGATGTTCGGCGACGGCCACGCCGGCTCCGCCACCCAGCGCCCGGGCCGCTCGAGCTGGCGCGCGGCGGGCTTCACGGGCTCCTGCATCCAGGCCCTCAGCGCCGGCTCGTCGTCGATCCCCGTGTCCTCGTCCTTCAGCCAGCGGTCCCACCAGCGGAGGCACTCCTGGAGGAAGCCGATCGCCGGCCCCGGCTCGACGTCGTCGGGGAACGCGTGCGACCACGGCCCGAGCAGGCCCTTGCGGGGCGATTCGAGGCCCGCCAGGAGCCGCAGGACGGCCTCCGAGTAGCCGTCCGCCCAGCCGCCGATTGCGTAGACCGGGCACTTGATCGCGGAGAAGTCCTCGCAGACGGAGCCCTGCTTCCAGTAGTCGTCGCGGCGCTGGTGGCGGAGCCACTCGTACTCGTAGGGCTCGACGCAGTCGATCCGCTCGAGCCATGCGTCCCGCCACCCGGGCCCGGCCACCTCGGGGTCGGGCGGGATCGCGTTGAACGACAGGAGCGACGCGCCCCACGAGAGCATCTCGAGTGCGAGCACGGCGCCGCCGCGGTAGTGCACGTCGTCCGCATAGCGGTCGTCGGTCGAGCAGAGGGTGATCACCGCCTTCAGCTCGGGCGGCGCGTGCGCCGCGACCTGGAGCCCGTTGAAGCCGCCCCACGAGATCCCGAACATCCCGACCGCGCCGGTGCACCACGGCTGCCCGGCGATCCAGCGCAGCAGCTCGAGCGCATCCTCCTGCTCCTGCGGGAGGTACTCATCGTGCAGGAGCCCGTCCGACTCGCCGCTGCCGCGCAGATCGACGCGCAAGACGGCGTACCCGTGGCCGGCGAAGTAGGCGTGGCGCGGCTCGTCGCGGTGCGCCGTGCCGTCGCCCTTCCGGTAGGGGAGGTACTCGAGGATCGCCGGCACGGGGTCGCTCTCGGCATCCTCCGGGAGCCAGATCCGAGCGGCGAGCCGGACGCCGTCCGCGAGCGGGATCCAGACGTGGTCGATCCTGCGCACGGGGCGCGGAAGGTCATGGACGACCCTCATGACCGCCGCGGGGCTCCGAGCAGTTCGGCTGCGTGCTCGTCCAGTGCCGGGGCGGGGACGGACCGCGCCTCGGCCACGCCGTCGAGCTTGAAGACGCTGCCGAGAAGCCGGACCGGGCCCACGCCGGGCTGGTCGACCGTCTGGACCAGCCCGTTGGCATGCACCTGTTCGTCGTCGAAGAGCCGGCGGAGGCTCCTCACCTCGCTCGCCGGGACGCGCCGTTCGGCGAGTGCGTCCACGGCGTCGCGCACCGTCATCCCCGCGAAGCCCTCCTCGACCGCGCGCACGTGCGCCGCCCGCCTCGCGAGCTCGTCCGCATCCGCCGGCTCGGCCTGCGGATTTTCGGCGAACGGGTCCGTGAGCGCGAGGAGCTCGCAGACCTGGATGCGCTGCGCCCTGTTGAGGCAGGCGAGTGCGACGAACCCGTCGGCGCAGGCATGAGCGCGGTAGTACGGATCGAGCGCCTCGAGCGCCGCGATCGGCCTCGTCCCGTCCTCGATGCCCTCCACCTCCACGAATCGCTGCGCCTGCAGCGCGAGCGCGGCGCCGAGGAGCGAGACCTCCACCTCGGGTGCCGCGTGCGCTCGCCCGAGCAGCCCGGCGGTCACCGCCAGCGCCGCGAGCAGTCCGGCGGTGAAGTCGGCGAGCGCGAGCCCGCCCATCCGGCGCGGCACCGGATCGCCGGGGCGCGGATCGGCGAGCAGGAGCCCGGACAGGGCCTGGCCGATCAGATCGTACGCCGGCCGGTTCGCGTCCGGCCCATCGCTGCCGAACGCCGAAACGCAGACGATGACGCAGTCCGGGTTCAGCTCATGGACGCTGCCGCGGTCGAGCTGGAAGCGGCGGGCGCGGTCGGGCAGGCAGTTGTGGACGAGCGCGTCGGCGGACGCGATCAGCTCAGCGCTGCTCGCGCGGCCCTCGGGCGTCCGCAGGTCGAGCGCCACCGAGCGCTTCCCGCGGTTGAGCGCGTAGAAGTAGCGGCTCTCGCCGTCGGCGAAGGGGTCGTAGCGGCGCCATTCGTCGCCCCGCGGCGGCTCGACCTTGACGACGTCGGCGCCGAGGTCGGCGAGCAGCATCGTCGCGAACGGCGACGCCACGTACTGGCCGTAGTCGAGCACCCGCAGGCCATCGAGCGGGAGGCGCGCGCGGCTCACTGCGCGGGCCCGTCCCAGGCGAGGATGACGGCGTCGGCCCAAGCGCGGGCGGACCGGCTGCGCCGGTACGCCCGCTGCAGCGGGAACTCGAGCGTGAACCCGAGCGCCCCCGTGACCTGCATGCAGCTCGTCACGGCCCGCTCGGCGGCCTCCCCGGCGTGGGCGAGCGCATCCAGACCGGGGCAGTCGCCGCTGAGGAGCGTGAGCCCGTCCGCCAGCGTCGCCGCGTCCGCGAGCATCTGCTGCACCGGCTCCAGCGCGGCCAGCGGCCCGCCGAAGGCGCGCCGCGCGCGAGCGTGCTCGACCGCGAGCCGCAGGGCCTCGTCCGCGAGCCCGGCCAGGTACCCGGTCGAAGCCGAGCACCACGCGTCCACTCTGACTCGCGCCTCGGCCCCGGTCACGACGCGCTCGTCGCGGACCGTCACGGCGGCCACGCCGAGCGCGTCGGTGTAGGCCACCGGCTCCGCTTCGCCGGCCTGCGCGATGACGAGCTCCCCCGAGCGAGGCTCCGCTGTGGGAGAGCCCTGCCGCGCGTAGCGGGCGAGCCCCGCGGTCTTCAGCGCTCCCCCGAGCAGCGCGTCGACCGGCCACAGCGACGCGAAGGCGCCCCCGAGTGCGGCTCCGGCGGGTCCGGCGAGCGGGAGGAGCGTCTCGTCCCGGCCGAGCTCCTCCCATCCGGCCTCGTTCAACGCGGCCTCGAGCGCGGGATCTGCGTCGGATACGGCCGCGCCGGGCTCCCAGGGATCCGGGCGCGCGTGTCGCGCGGCGATCGCCGCGACGGTCGCCGCGAACTGCTGCGCCTCGTCGGTCCCCGCGCGCGCGGTCACCGAGGTCATGCCGCGCACCCGAGGCCCTGGCGGGCGATCACGCGGCGCTGGATCTCGGAGGCTCCGCCCGCGATCGAGCTGCCGGCGGTCGCTCGCGTCAGTCCGGCCAGGCGTCCGTTGCCGATCGCCTCGGGGCCGTCCTCCACCAGCGCGCGCGGCCCGAGGACGCGAACGCCGGCGTCGGCCGTACGGCTCGCCAGGGTCGACATGGACAGCTTCGCCATCGCCGCGGGGGCCGCGGCGGGACGCCCCGCGGCGAGCAGGTCCACGGCGCGCCGGCCGAGCAGCCTGGCCGCCTCCGCCTCGCCCCGGAGTCGCCGCAGCTGCACCCGGGGGGCGCCCGCGTCGCTCAGGTCCTCGAGCACCCGCAGGACGATCCCGATCTTCTCGCTCGTCACGCGCTCGTGGTCCAGCGTGCTCATCAGCACGCGCCAGCCGCCGTTCTCGGCTCCGACGAGCTGGGTCGCGGGGACCTCGACCTCGTCGAGGAAGACCTCGTTCAGCACCCCGCCGCCCACGGTCTCGATCTCGCGCACCTCGATGCCCGGTGAGCTCATGTCCGCCACCAGCACCGAGATCCCGCGGTGCGGCCGCGACGCGTCCGGATCGGTTCGCACGGCGAGATAGATCCAGTCGGCGAGCTGCGCGCTCGAGGTCCAGATCTTGTGTCCCGACACGACGAAGCGCTCACCGTCGCGGCGCGCCGACGTCCTGAGCGCCGCGAGGTCCGAGCCGGCCTCGGGCTCAGAGAAGCCCTGGCAGAAGATCAGCCGGCCGGCGGCGATCTCGGGCAGCAGGCGCTCGACGAGCTCCTCGGAGGCATGGCCCAGCAGCGCGTTGCCGATCGTCTTCACCGACAGGAGGTAGCCGGACAGCGGCAGCCAGTGGTAGCCGAAACGCTCCTCGGCGACGACCGTCAGCAGCGGAGGGAGGCCGCGGCCGCCGAGCGGCTCGGGCCAGTGCAGGCCGATCCACCCCGCGGCGCCCATCGCCTCGTAGCCGGCGCGGGAGTCGCCGTCGGACGGCAGGCCCTGGAAGCGGTTCGCCGGGTCGCCGGCCAGACGAGTCGCCAGCTTCGCGGAGAAGCGATCCGCTTCGGCCGTGATTTCACTGAGTGAAACCACCTTTCATTCATGCTAGCTCAGCGGCGTCGTCGCCGCTTCTTCTTGCGGCTCACCGGATGGGGATCGCTTCGCACCGGCGCGGCGACCTCGACCGGCTCGGCCTCCGCGGGCCCCTCCTCCGCCTTCTTCTTCCGCACGAGCGCGAAACGCAGCGCGAAGATCCCACCGATGGCCCCCACCTTGAGCATGGCGTACGCCGGACTCCCCGGGGTGAGGAGATGAAGCGCGGCGGGATGTGCGACCTGAGCCACCATCGGCATTGAGGGTAGCTGTACGCTGGCCCTGGCTGTGCGCGTTCAGGTGCGACTCGGGGCCGGGCTCGCGACGGCGGCCGGAAGCCGCCGGCTCACGGTGGCGCTGCGGGACGACGCCTCGGTCGACACGCTGCTCGACGCGCTGCGCGAGCTCGAGCCGGCGCTCGCAGCCGGCCTCGACTCCGCCCTGCCCGTCGTCCGCGGCGTGCACGCGGATCGCGACCACCCCTTGAACGACGGCGACGATGTCGCCCTTCTCATCCCCGTGGCGGGCGGAGCGCCCCGCTCGGTCGAGCCCGAAAGGAGAAGCCAATGGCAGTAGAGCCCGCGGCACCCCGCACGCCCATGAAGGAGGGACATCCGACGGTCTTCGTCGACACCTTCACGAACGGCCTGCTCGGCCCCGACGTGGAGATGCTCGGGCCGGTGGAGGACGGCGGCCACATCGTCGTCAACACGGCGCCCGGCTGCTGGGGGCCCATGATCACGCCCTCGATCCGCGGCGGGCACGAGGTGGCTCAGCCGGTGGCGGTGGCCGGAGCCGAGCCGGGCGATGCGATCGCGATCCGGATCAGGGACATCGAGGTCACGTCGATCGCCACCGCGTCAGGCAACGACGTCTCTCCGGAGGGCAGCTACAACGGCGACCCGTACTGCGCCCCGTGTGCCCGGGCTGCGGCGCGGAGTACCCCGAGACCCGCCTCGAGGGGATCGGCCAGGACGCCGTGCGCTGCGTCGAGTGCGGCGCCGACGCCACGCCGTTCAAGTTCACGAACGGCTACACGATCGCTTTCGACCACGCCCGCCGCCTCGGCGTCACGCTGCCGGGCGAGGCCGCTGAGCGGATCGCGCGCGAGGCGCCGCGCTACGCGGCCCTCCCCGAGAACTCGGTCCAGAATCCGATACTCGCGTTCGCGCCGCACGACCTGGTCGGGCTCGCCACGCGGCTCCGCCCGTTCATGGGCCAGCTCGGCACGACTCCCTCCACGACGATGCCGGACTCGCACAACGCCGGCGACTTCGGCAGCTTCCTCGTGGGCGCCCCGCACGCGTACGCGCTGACGTCCGAGGAGCTCGTGCAGCACCGCACCGACGGGCACATGGACATCGACGCGGTACGTGCCGGCGCGATCCTGATCTGCCCGGTCAAGCTCGCGGGCGGCGGCGTCTACATGGGCGACATGCACGCGCTCCAGGGCGACGGCGAGATCGCAGGCCATACCTGCGACGTATCGGGGACGGTCAGCCTCCAGGTCGAGGTGATCAAGGGCCTCGGGATCGACGGCCCGCTGCTGTTCCCGCTCGAGGAGGACCTGCCGTTCCTCGCCCGCCCGCTGTCCGGCGACGAGCGCGCCCGCGCCGAGGCGCTCGCGCGCGAGTGGGGCATGGACGAGCTCGAGGACTCCGCGCCGATCTCGGTGATCGGGTCCGGGCCGGACCTGAACAGCGCGACCGACAACGGGCTCGAGCGCGCCGCCGAGCTCCTGGGGATGGAGGTCCCCGAGGTGAAGAACCGCGCGACGATCGCCGGGGCGATCGAGATCGGGCGCCACCCCGGCGTGGTCCAGGTGACGCTGCGCGCGCCCCTCGATCGGCTCGAGGAGCGCGCGCTCACGCCTTACGTCCGCGACCAGTACGGCATCGGCTAGGCCGCCTGCGGGAGCTCCTCCCGCTCGGGCTCCGGCTCGGGGGCGGGCGCGGGAGCGTCGCCCTCGAGCGCGGGTCCCTTCGGCAGCCACTCGAGCCAGCTCGGCAGGTACCAGTTCCAGTCGCCGAGCAGCTTCATCGTCGCGGGCAGCAGCACGCCGCGCACCAGCGTGGCGTCGATCAGGACGGCCGCCGCCAGGCCCACGCCGAACATCTTCATGTCGATGAACGACAGCGTCGCGAAGATCGAGAACACCCCGACCATCACGAGCGCCGCCGCGCTCACCACGCCGGCCGTGGACTTGATGCCGTGGCTGACCGCGTCCTCGGTCGGCTCGCCGCGGTCCACCGCCTCCTTGATCCGGCTCAGGATGAACACGTGGTAGTCCATCGAGAGGCCGAACAGGATCACGAACAGCATGATCGGGAACCACGCCGTGACCGCGCCGGTCGAGTCGAAGCCGAGCAGGCTCTCGAGGTTGCCGTCCTGGAACACCCAGGTGACGATGCCGAGCGCCGCCGCCACCGACAGGACGTTCAGCAGGATCGCCTTGATCGGGATGACGATCGAGCGGAACGTGACCAGCAGCAGCAGGAAGGCCACCGAGAACACGAACCCGAAGACGAGCCAGATGCGTGAGGACATCAGCTCGTTGAAGTCGACGGACCCGGCGGTGAAGCCGGCCACGCCGACCACCGACCCGCTCGACACGCCGCCGAACACATCCGGCACGACGTCCTCGCGGAGCGTGCGAACCGCGTTCATCGAGCGCTCGTCCGTGCCGGAGCCGGCGAGCGGCACCTCGACCACCGCGACCTGCTTGTCCGGGCTCACGTCGACCGTGACCGGCTCCTGGAACTGATCGGACTCGCGCGCGACCTGGCGCAGCTCCTGCGCCCCTTCGCGCACCTGCGCGACGTCCAGGTTCTTGCCTTCGATCACCACGTCCGCGCTGAAGGTCTCGCCCGGGAAGGCGGCCTGCATGCGGTCGTAGGTCTGCATGATCGCGAGCGAGCGCGGTAGCCCGTCCACGCCCGAGTCCGCGGTGTGGATGTGGAACACGGGGATGGCGAGCGCCACCAGCACCGCTCCCGCCACGACCACGGAGACGGCCGGACGGCGGAGCACCCTGTCGAGCACCCAGCCCCACGCGCGCGCCTCGCCGGTGCGCTTCTCGGGCCGGAGGAAGGGCACGCGCCCCTTGTTCACGCGGTCGCCCAGCTTCGACAGCACCGCGGGGAGCACCGTCAGCGAGCCGATCACGGCGATCGCCACCACGAGGATCGTGCCGGTGGCGAACGAGAGGAACGTCGGCGCGCCGCCGAAGTACATGCCGGCCATCGCCGCGATCACGGTGATGCCGGACACGAGGACGGCACGTCCGGAGGTGGCCGCGGCTGCCTCGAGGGCGGCCTCCTCCGTGCGCCCGCGGGCGCGCTCCTCGCGCTCGCGGCGGAGGTAGAACATCGAGTAGTCCACGCCCACGGCGAGCCCGATCAGGAGCACGACCGAGCTGATCGCCTCGTCCACCGGCCAGATCTGCGAGATCGGGCCGATCAGGCCGACGGCGGCCGCGACGGCCGTGATGGCGAGCAGCAGGGGCACGAAGGCCGCCAGCAGGGCGCCGAATGCAAGGATCAGGATCACGAGCGTGATCGGCAGCGAGGTGACCTCCGCCTTGCGGAAGTCGTCCTCGAAGGCCTGCGAGAGCGCCTTGTCGGCGCTGCCGTCGCCGAACTGCTCGATGCGGAAGCCGCTGTGCTGCTTCTGGAGCGCGCTGACCGCGTCGAGCGACGGGTCTACCTTGTCCTCGGGGTTTGCGCCCGGGAGCTCGAAGGTGACGAGCGCGGAGCGCTTGTCGTCGGAGAGCTGCCCGGCGCTGTCCGGGCCGTAGGGGTTCTTCACGTCCGTGACGTTCTGCGTCGTGCTCGAGCCTGCCGACGACCTCGCCGACGACCGCCCGGAACTGAGCGTCGCCGGTCCGGGCGCCGTCGCGGCTCTGCACCAGGACGCTCTCGGAGCCCTTCTCGGGGAAGTGCTCCGACATGACGTCATCGGCGCGGCCGGACTCGCCGACGCCGAGATCGTCGCTCTCGAGCGTCTTCGTCCCAACCGAGCCGCCGATGAACACCGCGATGATCACGAAGGCGAGCCAGCCGAAGATCGCCTTCTTCCTGTGTTGCGCGCTCCAGCGGCCGGCGCGCGCGGCCAAATTACGGGGAGAGGAGTCCATGAACGCGAGAATGGCGGCCGCTGGCCGCCATTCCCGTTCGGTCTTCCGGTGTCTGGGGGTTCGGTTATCCGTACGCCGGCGCCACCTCCTTCTCCACCGTCACCTGCGGCAGCCAGCGGAGCTTCCGCGGCAGGTACCAGTTGAGATCGCCGAGCAGCGTCATCGTCGCGGGCAGGAGCACCCCGCGGATGATCGTCGCGTCGATCAGGACGGCGGCCGCGAGGCCGATGCCCATCTGCTGCATCTGCAGCTCGGACGACATCGCGAACATCGAGAACACGGCGACCATGACGATCGCTGCGCTCGTGACCACGCCGGCCGTGCTCTTGATCCCGTGCGCCACGGCGTCCTCCGTGCTCATGCCGCGATCGAACGCCTCGCGGACCCGGGTGAGGATGAACACGTGGTAGTCCATCGACAGCCCGAACAGGATCACGAACAGGAACAGAGGCAGCCATGCGGCGATGGGGCCGCTGCCGAGACCGAGCGCCTCGCCCAGCCCGTTCTGGAACACCAGGGTCAGCAGGCCGTAGGCGGAGCCCACGGACAGCAGGTTCAGCACGATCGCCTTGATCGGAATGACGATCGAGCGGAAGGTGACCAGCAGCAGCAGGAACGCCGCCGACAGGACGAACGCGAACACGTAGGGCAGGTGGCCGATCATGGCGTCGTTGAAGTCGCCGGTCGCGGATGCCTCACCGTAGGTGTACGCCTCCACACCGTCGACCTCGCCGATGGTGCTCGGGACGATGTCCTCGCGCAGGACGTCGGCGGCCTGCGTTGCCTTCGCATCCGTGCCCTCCCCGACCGTGGGGAGCGTCACGATGGCGACCGACTTGTCCGAGCTGTACTCGAGGCTGGGCTTGCCCTCGAACAGAGCCGGACGGGCGGCGGCACCGGCCTCGAGGGCCTTGATGCCGGACGTGACCTCGGAGGAGGTGGCGTCATCCGCCCCGATCACGACCATCTCCGCGCTGCCCTCGCTCGGGAAGGCGGCCTGGACCCGGTCGTAGGTGCGCATCACCTTGAGGTCACGCGACGTGTCGTCGGTGCCCCCGAGGCTGGTCTGCGATCCCGAGCACCGGGACCGTGAGCGCCACGAGGACGCCGGCGGCCACGACGGCCGAGACGAGCGGACGGCGGAGGACACGGTCGAGGATGCGGGACCAGATGCCCACAGCGCCGACGCGCTTCTGGAGCCGGCCGAGGAACGGCACACGGCCCTTCTCGACCCGATGGCCCAGCTTCGAGAGCGTGGCCGGCAGGACGGTCAGGGAGCCGACGACGGCGACTGCGACCACCATGATGGTGCCGGTGGCGAACGAGGCGAAATTCGAGATCCCGCCCAGGTACATGCCGGCCATGGCGACCATGACCGTGAAGCCCGAGATCACGACCGCGCGACCTGACGTCGCGGCCGCGGCCTCGATTGCCGCATTGCTGTCACGCCCAGCGGCGCGCTCCTCGCGCTCCCGCTTGATGTAGAACAGGCTGTAGTCCACGCCGACGGCCATGCCGATCAGCAGGACGACGTGCATCACCGATGGATCCACCGGTGCGAGCTGGCTGACGGGGCCGAGCAGGCCCAGGGTGGCGAGCACGGCGGTGAGGCCGAGCAGCACCGGGATTCCGGCGGCCACGAGCGCGCCGAAGGTGAACAGCAGGATGATGAGGGTCAGTCCAAGCGACATGAACATGGACCCGAGCCATCTCCTCGTTCGACTTGTCGAGCTCCGCCTTCGAGATGCTGGCGTCGCCGGACTCGTCGATGCGGAGCTCCGGATGGGCCTTCTGCGCCGCGTGAACGGCGGCGAGCGAGCGAACCACGGACTTCTCGGTCACATCCGACTTACCCGGGAGCTCGAACGTCGACGAGCGCCGAGTGGCCGTCCTTCGAGACGACGGCGGGGTCGATCTTGCCAACACCCTTCGTGCCCTCCAGCCGCTCCGTCACATCAGCGACGGCGGCCTTGAACTGCGAGTCGGTCGCCTTGAGCGACTTCGACTGGATGAGCACCTGCTCGCCCGCCTTGTCCGGGTAGGCGTCCTTCAGGAGCTGGCTGGCCTTGCCGGACTCGCCGGGCATGCCCTCGCCGTTCTCGAGGTTCTTCTGCGGGACGAGGTTGAAGCCGATTACGAGCGATACGAACACAAAAGCAAGCCATCCGAGGATGGCCTTCCGGCGGTGCTGGACGCTCCAGCGTCCCACCCGCGCGGCGAGGTTGTGGTTGGACTTGTCGGTGTGGGTGCTGCGCCGAGTTCTCATGCCGAGCAGCATCCGTTTTCTCGGGGCCGCCTCATATGCGGTCTGCTGGCGTCTGAGGGTGCGGTTTGCGGCGCGCCGGGGTGCGGCTTCCCGCACCAGGCTGTAGAACCCAGGCATGAGTGGCTACGCGTTGGCGCGTCTCGAGGAAATTGCGGAGATCACGGACGGGCGGGAGCCCTGGCGGCCTGTGCGGCACCACTTCGGGATCCGTTCCTTCGGCGTCAACGCGTGGACAGGGCAGAACGCGGGCGACCGGATCATCAACGAGCACGACGAGTCCGACGAGGACGGGAATGAGGAGCTCTACCTCGTTCAGAGTGGCCGGGCCAGGTTCGAGCTCGACGGCGACAGCGTCGATGCGGCCGCGGGCACATTCGTCTTCGTCGGCCCCGGCGTAAAGCGCACCGCGTTCGCGGAGGAGCCCCAGACGACCATCATCGCCATCGGCGGCAGCCCGGGACGGGCGTACGAGCCCGACGGCTGGGAGATCTGGGCGCCGCTCAATCCGCTCTACGAGGCGGGCGAGTACGGCGAGGCGGCCGACCGGGGGCTGGAGCTCGCCGAGGCTCACCCCGAGTACCCGGGGCTGCTCTACAACGTGGCGTGCTGCGAGAGCCTCGCCGGACGGAAGGCCGACGCGATCGAGCACCTCCGGCTGGCGATCGAGCGCTCGGATCGGTCCCGCGCCCTCGCCGCCGGCGACTCCGACTTCGATGCGATTCGCGACGACCCTGCCTTCAAGGAGCTGGTGGGGTAGGCCGGACGGGCGCTAGTCGAAGCGCATCCGCTTCGGCTCCTCGCGCATGCGGAGGATCCGCGCGGGCACGCCCGCGACGACGGCATTGGCGGGCACGTCGCGTGTCACGACAGCGTTCGTGCCGATCACGGCGTTGTCCCCGACCGTCACGCCGCGCAGGATGCAGGCTCCGTAGCCGATCCAGACGTTGTTGCCCACGCGCACGTCGCGCTTGTAGATGCCCTGGAGCCGGATCGGGCGGTCCACCTCAACGATGCCGTGGTCGAAGTCGATCAGCATCACCCGGTCCGCGATCACGCACTCGCGCCCGATCGAGACGTGCTGGTAGGACGAGATCGTGCATTCCTGCCCGAGGACGGACTTCGCGCCGATCGAGACCGTCCCCTCGTGGCAGCGGATCTTGCAGCCGTGGCCGACCCACGACCAGCGGCCCAGCTCGAGCGTGGCTCCCTTGCGGATCTCGAGGCTGCAGCCTGGGCCGACGAAGGCGAGCCCGTCGAGCCTCAGCCGCGACCGGAGGCGGAGCTTGATGAGCCCCAGCCTCGCGATGAGGCGGCCGTACTTCAGGTTCAGCATCCCGTGGCGCCGCAGGAAGCGGAGCAGCGTCAGGAGTCCGCCCGACCGCGGCGGGGGTGGTCCGCGCAGTTCCTCGGGTACATCCGAGGGCGGGGCTGCGATCGGCTCGGTAGCGCTCTCCATGGCGGACAACAGAATAGGTGTGGCTATCCGTATTGGCTGATTGCACGATCGCCTTCACAATTGCGCTTGCAATGACCAGGACCGTCCTCATCGTCGACGATCACCCGAGCTTCCGGGCGAGCGCTCGCATGCTGCTCGAAGCCGAGGGCTACGAGGTGATCGGCGAGGCCGAGGACGGCCAGTCCGCGCTGCAAGCGGTCCAGGAGCTGCATCCGGACATCGTCCTGCTCGATGTGCAGCTCCCCGACATCGACGGAATCGAGGTCGCTGCCCGGCTCACGGCCAACGGATCGGCTCCGGCGATCGTCCTCACTTCGAGCCGAGACCTTGCGGACCTCGGCCCGGTGCGGGACCGTTGCGATGTGCGCGGCTTCATTCCAAAGGCAGAGCTCTCCGGCGCCGCGCTGGAGGCGCTGCTCTGAGATCGCTCAAGCGGGCCCTCTGGGGCCTGGCAGGCGCCGGCTTCGCCCTCGGCGTAATCGTCGTCGCGGTCGTCCTGACGAGCGATCACACGGACCTGCGCGGCGCGGTCGCCGTGCTCGGGTTAACGATCGGCTGGGGCTTCATCGGCACCGGGCTGTTCGCGTGGGCGCGGCGGCCGGAGAACAGCCTCGGCTCGCTCATGACCCTGACCGGCTTCGCGTTCCTGGTGGCCGGTCTGAGCTCTTCGAACATCCCCGTCGTCTTCACGGTCGGGGCCTTCCTCAGCTCGGTCTACATCGTCACGACCATGCACACGCTGCTCGCGGCCCCCCACGGGAGGCTCGCCCCGGGCGATCGCCGCATCGTGACCGCCGCCTACCTGCTGGTGACGGTGGGGGTTCTGCCGCTCTACCTCTTCTTCGACCCGTCGTCCCAATGCCCGAACTGCCCGGACAACGTTTTCCTGATCCACGACAGCCAGACGATGGTGGACGTAGCGAGCATCGTCATCAACCTCATCGGCGTCGTGCTGGTGGCGCTCGTGCTTCGCAGCCTCGTCCGCCGGTGGCGCTCGGCCACGCGCGCCGAGCGCCGGCTCTACACGCCGATGTACGCGGCCGGCGTGGCGCTGATGATCGCGCTGATCGGGAACCTCGTGCTGCAGTCGGCCAACTCGAACAGCAACGCGGCCGACGTCGCATTCGTCATCTCGCTGATCCCATTCGCGCTCGTGCCGTACCTCTTCCTCGGCTCGCTGGTGCGTGCGCGCCTGCTCGAAAGCGGATCTGTGACGCAATTGATGCGGCGTCTGAACGAGACGCCGAGCGCGGGCGGCCTGCGGGACGCGATCGCCGAGGCGCTCGAGGATCCCTCGGTCGAGTTGGTCTACTGGCTTCCGGAGGGCCAGCGCTACGTGGACTTCCGCGGCCGCCCCTATGACCTCCCCGAGGATGACCCGTGCCGGGCCGTTCACCCGATCACGCGCGACAACCAGTGCGTGGCGGCGATCATCTACGACGCCACCCTTCAGGAGGCCGAGACGCATGTTCAGGCGGTCGGGGCGGCCGCCCTGCTCGCGATGCACAACGAGCGCCTCGAGGCGGAGCTGCGCGCCAAGGTAGACGAGCTCCGGCGCTCCCGCGAGCGGATGCTCCGCATCGGGCTCGAGGAGCGGCGGCGGCTCGAGCGCGACCTCCACGACGGCGCCCAGCAGCGGCTCGTGTCCATGGCGCTCAACATCCGGCTCGCGCGCGCGAAGCTGAACGAGGACCCGCTCGCCGCCGACGAGCTGCTCGCGAGCGCCGGCGACGAGCTCGACTCCGCGCTTGCCGAGCTGCGCGAGCTGGCGCGCGGCATCCACCCCGCGGTGCTCACCGACCGCGGCCTCGGCACGGCGCTCGAGACGCTGGCGCATCGCGCGCCCGTCCCCGTCGAGCTCGCGGAGCTTCCCGACGAGCGGCTGCCCGAGGCCGTGGAGCTGGCGGCCTACTTCGTGGTGGCCGAGGCGCTCACGAACGTCGCGAAATACGCGCAGGCGACCCACGCGACCGTGGAGGTGGCGCGCGAGAACGGCCGGCTCGTGGTCGAGGTGGTGGATGACGGCGTGGGCGGCGCGGATCCGGAGAACGGCACCGGGTTGCGCGGGCTCGCGGACAGGATCGCCGTGCTCGAGGGCCGCCTCGAGATCAACTCGGAGAGCGGCAGGGGAACGATCGTGACGGCGCGGATCCCATGCGCGTAGTGGTTGCGGACGATTCGGTGCTGCTCCGCGAGGGCGTGGTGCGCCTCCTGACGGAGAACGGCTTCGACGTGGTGGGGCAGGCGGGCGACGCCGAGGACCTGATCCGTAAGGTGAGGGCTCACAAGCCGGACGTTGCGGTTGTGGACATCCGCATGCCTCCCACGAACACAGACGACGGCCTGCGGGCCGCGCTCGAGATCCGGGCGGAGCTCCCCGACACGGGCGTGCTCGTGCTCTCTCAGTACGTCGAGGAGGGCTACGCGCTCGATCTCGTCGGCGAGTCGGCGGGCGGCGTGGGCTACCTGCTGAAGGATCGCGTGGCCGATGTCGAGCGCTTCGTGGACTCGGTCCGGCGCGTGGCGGACGGTGGCTCCGCGCTCGACCCCGAGGTCGTCTCCCAGCTGGTCGGACGAGCGCGCCGCGACGATCCGATCGAACAGCTCACACCGCGCGAGCGCGAGGTGCTCGAGCTGATGGCGGAGGGCCGCTCGAACAACGCGATCGCGGCGCAGATGGTGGTGACCGAGCGCGCGGTCGAGAAGCACGTGACGAGCATCTTCGGAAAGCTCGAGCTTGCGCCAGCCCCCGAGGACCACCGCCGCGTGCTGGCGGTGCTGGCGTTCCTACGGGCGTGAGCGGCGGGCCCGTATCGCACCACGGGGCGGTGCGCCGGCGCCGGCGCATGCGGATCGGCGGCCGCGACATGGCCATCGATCTCGGCACCGCCAACACGCTCGTCTACGTGCGCGGCGAGGGCATCCGCGTGTCGGAGCCGTCGGTCGTGGCGGTCGACACGCGGACGGACGACGTGCACGCGGTCGGCGAGGAGGCGCAGCGCATGATCGGCCGCACGCCCGCCTCCATCTCCGCGGTGCGCCCGCTGCGCCACGGCGTGATCACGGACTTCGAGGTCACCGAGGCGATGCTCAGGCACTTCATCGGGCGCGTGCACAAGAGCCGTTTCGCGCACCCGCGGCTTGTCATGTGCGCGCCGTCCGGGATCACGGACGTGGAGCGGCGCGCCCTCGTGGAGGCCTGCCTCGGCGCCGGCGCGCGCTCGGTCCAGCTGATCGAGGAGCCGATGGCGGCGGCGATCGGCGCCGAGCTCCCGATCGAGGAGCCGATGGCGAACGTGGTCGTGGACATCGGCGGCGGCACGAGCGAGGTGGCGGTGATCTCGCTCGGCGGGATCGTCCTGTCGCGCTCGCTGCGGGTGGGCGGCTACGACTTCGATGACGCCGTGGCCGGCTGGATCCGCCGCAACCACCGGCTCGCGATCGGCGAGACCACGGCCGAGTCCGTGAAGCTGGACGTGGGCGGCGCCTATCCCGACGAGACCGAGTCGACGACCGAGGTGCGCGGCCGCGACCCGGTGAGCGGCCTGCCGCGCGAGGCCGCGATCTCGAGCGCGGAGCTGCGCGAGGCGCTCGAGCCGCTTGTGGTCGAGATCATCGACTCGGTGAAGGACGCGCTCGAGAACACCCCGCCCGAGCTGGCGGCCGACCTGACTCGCTCCGGGATCCTGCTGGCCGGCGGCGGCGCGCTCCTGCGCGGCTTCCGGGAGCGGCTCGAGGCCGAGACCGGGGTGCCCGTGGCGGTTGCCGACGACCCGCTCACCTGCGTGGTGCTGGGCGCGGGCCGGGCGACCGAGGAGATCGAGGTCCTCGAGCGCGCGGCCATCTAGCGGTTACGGCCGGATCACGGATACCAGGTACTCGCCGCGGAACCTGAGCGTGCCGTCGTCGTTCAGGTTCTCCTGCTCGAGGAAGGCCCGGAACGCCTCGTCGAGCTCGCTTTCGCGCTCGCCGAGCACCTCGCGCGCGTTCAGGAGCGGACCGAAGCTCTCGAGCATGAACCGCGCGAACGACTCGACGGACTCGTCGTTCCATTCGATCTCGTGCCGCTCGAACTCCGCCTCGCCGAACAGCTCGTTCACGTGCTCCTCCGTCCCCCAGAGGACGGCGGGCTGCGCGCCGGGCGGGGGTGGCACGAGCTCCGCGATCGTGCGGAACTGCCTTCCGATCGCGCCCTGAGGCGTCCAGCACGCGAAGGAGATCACGCCGCCCGGCCGCAACACCCGGCGCATCTCCGCGGCGGTGCGCTCGTGGTCCGGGGCGAACATATGGCCGAAGGTCGAGACGACCCGGTCGAAGCTGGCGTCGTCGAATGGCATGTCCTGGGCGTCGCTCTCCACGAAGTCGATCTCGACCATCGCGTCCGCGGCTCGCTCGCGCGCGACCGCGAGCAGCCCCGGCGCGAAATCGAGGCCCGTGGTCCGGGCGCCGGCCTTGGCGGCGGGAATCGTGGCGTTCCCCGTCCCGCACGCGACGTCGAGCAGGTCCATCCCCGGCTCGACGCCCGCCCGATCCACAACCACCTCACCTACTTCGAGGATGTGCTCGGCGACGGCCGCGAAGTTTCCGGCATCCCACATCGTCTTTGGATCCATGCGGACGACTATGGCGGGTTATCCGTACTGTCTGCAACCGGGCCGTTTGCCACTCTGACGGCATGGATTCCATCGTGACCGCGGCGGACGTCCGGCGCCGCTACGGAGAGGGCGACGCCGCGGTGGACGCCCTGGCGGGCGTGACAGTCGGGTTCGAGCGCGGCCGCTTCAGCGCGATCATGGGCCCATCCGGCTCGGGCAAGTCGACGCTGATGCACATCCTGGCCGGGCTCGACCGTCCTACGTCCGGCTCCGTGACGCTCGACGGCGAGGAGATCACCGGCCTCGATGACGCCGACCTCACGCGCCTGCGCCGCGACAAGCTCGGCTTCGTCTTCCAGTTCTTCAACCTGATCCCGGTCCTGACCGCAGAGGAGAACGTGCTGCTCCCGCTCTCGATCGCGGGCCGCAAGCCGGACGCGGACTGGCTTGCCCGCCTGATCGACACGATCGGGCTCGGTGACCGGCTCACCCATCGCCCGGCGGAGCTCTCCGGCGGCCAGCAGCAGCGCGTGGCCGTCGCGCGCGCGCTCGTCTCGCGCCCGGCCGTCGTGTTCGCCGACGAGCCGACCGGCAACCTCGACTCGCGCTCGAGCCAGGAGGTGCTCGGGCTGCTGCGCACCGCCGTCGACGAATTCGGCCAGAGCGTCGTGATGGTCACGCACGACCCGGAGGCGGCCTCCTACGCGGACCGCCTCGTGGTGCTGCGGGACGGGCTCGTCGTGCACGACGGGGACGCGGGCACCGCCGAGCAGGTGATCGAGCTGATGAAGGACGTGGCGTGACGAAGGTCGCCCTTCGCGGGATCGGCGCGCGCAAGCTGCGCGCCTTCACCACCTGGCTCGCGATCTTTCTGGGCGTCGCGCTCGTCGCCGGCACCTACGTCCTCACCGACACGATCAACAGGTCGTTCGAGGAGATCTTCACCGAGTCGCTCAAGGGCACCGACGTGGCGATCTCGTCCCGTCAGGACGTCCAGACGCAGGACGACATGCCGCCGGGCTTCCCGGCGAGGCTGCTGGACCGGGTTCGCACGGTCGACGGCGTGGAGGCCGCGGCGGGCTCGGTGTTCGCGTCGGGGCGCTTCATCGACGCCAAGGGCGACCCGATCGGCAACAGCTTCGCGCCGAACTTCATCTCCTCGCTGCTGCCGCCGCGCTTCGAGTCGCTCGACTACGTCGAGGGCCGCAAGCCGCGCACGCCCACCGAGGCGTCGATCGACACGCAGACGGCGGACACCGGCGACCTGAAGCTGGGCTCGAAGCTCCGCCTCGCCGGCGCTCACGAGGCGAAGACGTACACGGTCGTCGGGTTGACGAAGCTCGGCGACACGAGCTTCGGGGGCGCCGGCATCGCCCAGGTGCTGCTCCCGCAGGCTCAGGAGATCACGGATCGCGTCGGGCAGTTCGACCAGATCTCGGTGGCGGCCGCGCCCGGCGTCACGCCGGAGCAGCTGCGCGACCGGATCGCGAAGGTCATGCCCCGCCAGGTGCAGGTGGAGACGGGTGAGGAGGCGGCGAAGCGTCAGACCGACGACATCGAGCAGAACCTCGGCTTCTTCCGGATCGCGTTGCTGGTGTTCGCGGGGGTGTCGCTGTTCGTCGGCTCGTTCCAGATCTTCAACACGTTCTCGATCACGGTCGCCCAGCGCACGCGGGAGTTCGGCATGCTCCGGACCCTCGGAGCGTCGCGGCGCCAGATCCTGTCCTCGGTGGGCATCGAGGCGCTGGTCCTCGGGATCCTGGGAGCGATCGCGGGAATCGCGGGCGGGGTCGGATTCGCGTTCGCGATCAACGAGCTCTTCAAGGCGGTCGGGATCGACCTGCCCAACACGGGCACCGTGATCGAGGCGCGCACCGTGATCGTCTCGCTCATCGTCGGCATCGTCGTAACGGTGGCCGCCGCGCTGAATCCGGCGCTGCGCGCCACGCGGGTGACGCCGATGGCGGCGCTGCGCGAGGCGGAGCTTCAGGACACGAAGAAGCGCGGCCGTGTCGTGACCGCCGTCGCGGTCGGGCTGGGCGTGATCGGCCTCGGAATGATGCTCGTCGGCCTGTTCGGCGGGATCGAGGACTCCGGCACCGCGGCCGGGCTCCTGGGCGGCGGCGCGGCGCTGATGCTGTTCGGCGTCTCGCTGTTCTCGCCGCGTCTGGTGCGGCCGCTGGCGTCGGTCGTCGGGCGTCCGCTCGAGCGCCTCCGCGGGATCACCGGCCGGCTGGCGCGCGAGAACGCGATGCGCAAGCCCGGGCGGACGGCCACCACCGCCGCTGCGCTGATGATCGGGCTGGCGCTGATCGTCTTCGTGACCGTCTTCGCGGCGGGGATCAACAGCTCGATCGCCAAGACGATCGACGACAGCTTCCGCGGCGAGATAGTGCTCCAGAACACGGACGGCTTCTCGCCAATCCCGCGCGATGCGCTCAACGTGGCTCGCGGCGTGGACGGCGTCTCCACGGTCTCCTCGATCACGTACGCCACCGGGGAGCTTTCCGGGGGCCAGGGCATCCAGCTCGCCGCCGTCGACCCCTCGACCCTCGGCCAGGTGCTGGCGCTGGACTTCCAGAGCGGCGACCCGTCCGCGTTCCCGCGGCTCGCGCCGAACCAGACGATCCTCGACGAGAACTTCGCCCGCGACCAGGGCCTCCAGGTGGGCGACACGCTTCGCGTGCGCACACCGACCGAGCGCGTCGCGACGTTCCGCGTGGTCGGCACGGTGAAGGGCGAGCTCGACCTGCTCGGCAAGGCGGTCATCGACGAGAGCGCCACGAGCAAGTTCGGCCGGCTCCAGCCCAACTTCGCGCTCGCGCGGCTCGCGTCGGATGCCTCGCCCAAGGACGTGCAGGACGCGATGGAGGGCGCGCTGAAGAACCGCTTCCCCACCGTGGAGGTCAAGAACCAGAGCCAGCTGAAGGACCAGCAGGAGCAGCAGGTCAATCAGCTGCTGGGGCTGATCTACGCACTGCTGTCGCTCGCGATCGTCGTGTCCGTGTTCGGGATCGTGAACACGCTCGCGCTGTCCATCCACGAGCGGACGCGCGAGCTCGGAATGCTGCGGGCCGTCGGGATGTCGCGGCGCCAGGTGAGGACGATGGTGCGCTACGAGGCCGTGATCACGGCGCTGATCGGCGCGATCCTCGGGACGATCCTCGGCGTGATCTTCGCGGTGCTCGTGTCGCGCCCGCTCGCGGACGAGGGCTTCAAGCTCTCGTATCCGGTCGGCACGCTCCTGCTCCTGCTCGTGCTCGCGGCCCTCGCCGGCGTGGTCGCGGCGATCGGGCCGGCGCGCCGTGCCTCGCGGCTCGACGTGCTGAGAGCATTGGCGTATGAGTGACGCGGTCACGGGCCTGGGCGGCGTCTTCTTCCGCGCGCGCGACCCCGACGCGCTGAGAGCCTGGTACCAGGACGCGCTGGGCATCCCGAGCGAGGATCTGATGCGCTCGGACGGGCTGGTCTTCGGTGTCTTCCCCTCGGACACCGAGTACTTCGGCCCCTCCGGCCAGGGCTTCATGATCAACTTCCGGGTCGCCGCGCTGGATGCCGTGCTGGAGCGGCTGCGCGCGGCCGGCGCCGAGGTGGACGACGAGACGCAGGAGCAGGAGGGCATTGGCCGCTTCGGCTGGGCGGTGGATCCGGAGGGCAACCGCTTCGAGCTGTGGGAGCCGGCGGAGAGCATGTGAGCCGCGAGCGGGCGAACGCGGGCGAGCCGGCGGAGAGCGAGGTGAAGGCGCCCGAGGCGCCCGAGGGCGTCCGGGTGAGCGGGGTGTCCGAGCTCGTGCTCGAGGTGGCGGACCTTGAGGCGGCCGAGGCCTTCTACGCGGGCGTGCTCGGCCTGCCGGTGGTCGAGCGCTGGCCGGCTCGCGAGGCGATCTGGCTGATGGCGGGCGAGCGCACCCGGATCGGGCTGTGGCGACCGCAGGTCGGCCTGGCCGGCGGGCGCGGCGGCCTCCACGTGCACTTCGCGATGCACATCGAGGAGCCCGACTACGACTCCGCCGTCGCGCTGCTGCGCGAGCGCGGCGAGGACGTTGAGGAGATCGCCTTCGAGGGCGCCGGCCGGGCGGCCTACGTGACCGACCCGGATGGCAACGTGGTCGAGCTGTGGACCTGGGACGTGAGCGAGCACCTGCGCTGATGCGGAAGACCATTGCCGTCGCCAGCGCGATTCTTCTCACACTCACATCACCCGCTGGTGCGGCGACCGTCACGGTCGACGGGTCCTTCCTGAGCATCACCGCCGCCGTAGGGGAGGCAAACCAGCTCTCCGTTGCCACCGATACCTCCGGCTCGTTCGTGATCACGGACGCCGGTGCGCCGCTCACGACCGGCTCCGGCTGCACGCAGAGCAACGTCGGTGTCACGTGCGTCGCGCCCGTGGATGCCGCGGTTGAGGTGTTCGCCGGCGATCGTGACGACTCGGTGACGATCGGCACACCGTCGGGCGCGGTCGTCGACGCCGGCCCCGGTCGCGACGTTGTCGATGTCGCCAACGAGGCGGAAGACTCGGTCTGGTGCTCAAGCGGCCGCGACTCCGTTACCGCGGAGGTGCTCGACTCGCTCGACCTTGGCTGTGAGCGCGTCGACTACGGGCCGGCCGGCTCGGTGGGGCGGCTCAGATGGATGACGGGCGACGGCCGCCGCGTGCCGCTCCCGGGTCAGAGCTGGGCGCTCGTGGACAGCCGCATCCTGCCCGACGTGCTGTACCTGATCCGCCGCTATCACGTGCGGATCACCGAGGGCTACGGAACCGTCGGCCACACGCACTACGGCGAGCATCCACTCAGCCTGGCGGTCGACATAGAGCCGGGCGCCGGCGGCAGCTGGGACGACGTCTCCCGCCTCGCCCGCTGGGCCGAGCCGAGCCAGAACAGGCCGCGCCCCCCGTTCCGCTTCGTCGGCTGGAACGGCGACTACAACCACGGCCACCCGTCCGTCTGCAAGCCCCGCTTCGGCTGCGCGCCGCATCTGCACCTCTCTTGGTCGCATTCCCCGACCCCGCCAGGCCGGATCGCGCGAAGCGTGAGGGTCTTCGAGCTGCGCTCGGCCGCTCCGTAGAGTTCCCGCCCGTGCCCGCCCCCGGACGCACCGCCGCGGATCTCGCCGAGCGCCTGCTCGCCGGCGACAAGCGCGCGCTCGCGCGCGCGATCTCGCTCGTCGAGAACGACGACGCGGAGGGCTGGGCGCTCGTTCGCGAGGTCTATCCGCGCACCGGCCGGGCCTCGGTGGTCGGCTTCACCGGCCCGCCGGGGGTCGGCAAGTCGACGCTGATCGGGCGGCTCGTGGAGCACGCTCGCGCACGCGAGCGGGAGGTGGCCGTCCTCTCGATCGACCCGAGCTCGCCCTTCACGCAGGGCGCCCTGCTGGGCGACCGCATCCGGCTCACCGACCACTTCCTCGATCCCGGTGTCTACATCCGCTCGATGGCGACCCGCGGCTCGCTGGGCGGCCTGTCCGAGGCGACGCTCCAGGCGGCGCTCCTGATGGACGCGAGCGGCAAGGACGACGTGTTCCTGGAGACCGTGGGGGTGGGCCAGGCCGAGGTGGACATCATCGACCACGCGGACACCGTCGTCCTCGTCCTCATGCCGGGCAGCGGCGACTCGATCCAGGCACTGAAGGCCGGGGTAATGGAGATTCCCGACGTGATCGCCGTCAACAAGGCCGACCACCCGCTCACCGACACCATGGTGCGCGAGATCCGCGGCGTGCTCTCGCTCGGAGCGCAGGAGGGCTGGCGCGTCCCGATCGTGAAGACCGAGGCGAGCCGCGGCGAGGGGGTCGAGGAGCTCGCCGAGAAAATGGCGGAGCACCGCGACTTCATCGCCTCCGAGGGCAAGCTGGCGGAGCGGCGCCGGCGCAACCTCATGAACGAGGTCGTGGCGCTGGCCGCAGGCCGGCTGAGGCGACGGCTCGAGGCGGAGGTGCGCGACGACCCCGCCGTGCAGGAGCTCCTCGACGAGGTGGTCTCGCGACGGCTCGACCCCGCCAGCGCCGCGGCCAAGCTGCTGGAGCGCGAGGGCAGGTAGCGTAGACACGTGAGCACGTCGCGCGCCTACCGGCTGCAGGAGGACGAGTCGCTTCCCGACGGGGTCGCCCGGGCGGCGCGCGGACGAATCGACCACGCCATCGATGAGCTGCGCGGCAAGTCGGACAGCAGTCCGGAGGAGGCCGTCCACGAGGCGCGCAAGGACATGAAGAAGCTCCGCGCGCTGCTGCGGTTGGCGCGCGGCGAGCTCGGCAAGCGGACATTCGAGCGCGAGAACGTCAGCTACCGCGACGCGGCGCGCGAGCTGTCGGGCACGCGCGACTCGGACGTGATGCTCGAGACGCTCGAACGGCTCGAGCTGCCGGCCGGCCTCCGCTGGGAGCTGCGCAAGCTGATCCTGACGGCGCGCGAGCGGAATGGGGGCGGCGACCGCGAGGCGGCGGCGGGCCGCGCCGTGACGATTCTCAAGGAGGCGCGCGGGCGCGTCGCCGAGTGGCCGCTCGAGCGGGACTCGTTCGAGGCGCTGGCCGGCGGCCTCGAGCGTACGTACAAGCGCGGGCGGCGCGACTTCGAGGCGGCGCGCTCGGATCCCACCGTCGAGGCGCTGCACGAGTGGCGCAAGCGGGCGAAGGAGCTCTGGTACCACCACACGCTGCTGCGGGAGCTGTGGCCGCCGGTGATGAACGCGATCGGCGACCAGGAGCACGAGCTGTCGGACCTGCTCGGCGACGACCACGACCTCGCGGTGCTCGCGGAGTGGGTACGCACGCACGCCGACGCCGATCCGGAGTTCTACGAGGCCGTGGAGCGGCGTCGAGAGGAGCTCCAGGCGCGGGCATTCCACCTGGGCGCGCTCCTGTACGCCGACAAGCCCTCGGCGTTCGTGCGCCGGCTCGAGCGGCTCTGGGACGCCCGGCAGACGGAAGTTAGGGCACCCTAATAACATGCCGGGGATGCCCGGCCGCAACGACCGTCCCGCTCGCCTCGCCGAGGTCTGGGCCGCCCGCGCGTGGAACGTCTTCAACGAGGGCCGGCCGTTCGGGGTCGTGTATCCGCTGCTGGTGCTCCTGGCGGCGGCGGCGGTGGGCCTGGCGCCGGGCGGGTCGCTCGCGGCCGCGCTGGTCGGCGCCGCGGCGGCGTCGCTTGTGCTGTCTCGCTTCTCCTTCCCGCTGCGGGGACGCGCGCTCCTGTGGCTGGCCGCGCTCGCCGCCGTGCCGCTGCTCGAGCCCTGGCGTGCACCCTGGCTGCTCCTCGGTGCGCTCGCCGGCTACGCGTTCTTCACGGTCGTCGTCTGGGGCTCGGTCTACTACCACCTGCGCACGGGCGCGCCGTGGACGAACGGCCTGCGCTTCTGGCGCCTCGTCCTGACGAACTCGGACCCGACCAGCGGAAACGCGCTCGAGCAGCTTCCGAAGCTCCTGATCGCGCTGAGCGCGGCGACGCTGCTGGCGGAGGAGTGGGGCGGGGCGTCGATCGCGCGCGTGGCCGGTGCGCTGGCGATAGCCGCCGGTCTCGGCGCGCTGGCGGCGCGACGATTCGCGAAGCGCCTGCCGAGCTATCCGGAGCGCGACGAATCCACGCACCACGGCGCGGACACGGCCGTGTCGAGGAGGGTCTACGTGATCGTCGTGGACGGCTGCAACCGCGGCCGGCTGTGGCAGGCCGATGCGCCGGTCATCGACAGGCTTGCGCGTGAGGGAACCGAGTACCTCGCCGTCGAGCCGGCATACCCCGCCCGGACGGTCGTGTGCTTCTCGTCGATGCTCACCGGCGCGACTCCGGCCGAGCACGGCATGCGCTCGAACTTCGCTCCGCGGCTCGGAGTGCGCTGCGAGTCCATCTTCGACGTGCTCGAGCGGGACGGGCGTAGCGGGCGGCTCGTGGGCATCGCGCATCTGCTCGATCCGTTCGGCGAAGAGGTGGTCAGGTCCGTGACCTCGGTGCAGCCCACGAGCGAGATCGACCGCTCGCTGAGCGCCGAGGCGCGCCGGGTGGTCGACGAGGAGGATCCCGACCTGCTGGTGCTCCAGTTGCTGGCCGCGGACCAGCTCGGTCACGTCCGCGGCGTGCGCAGCCCGGAGTACCTGGATCAGCTCGCCGAGACCGACCGCCGCGTGGGTGAGTTCCTGGACTTCCTCGAGGCGCGCGGAAAGCTCGAGGACGCCACGGTGATCCTGATGGCGGACCACGGCCAGGGACGCGGGATCGGCGGCCACGGCCACCTCGACTGGGGCGAGCGCCCCGTTCCGTTCGTGATCTGGGGCGCGGGCGCCGTGCCGGGCGCCGTGTCGAGCGAGCCCCGCTCGGTGCTGGAGCTGGCGGCGACGATTTCGCGTCTGCTGGGCCTGCCCGCGCCGGTGGCCGCCCGCGGCCGCCCGCTGGTGCCGGCGGACGACAGCGGTGAAGGAGGCGAGCTTTCGCAGGAGCTGTCCTGCTTTGGGGCCCGTATAGGGCCTTTAGGCAGGACAGCTGCGGCCGAGCGGGTTCTTCACCGCTGCCTTGCGATCGTGGTGGCGCGCGATGAGGAGGCCGCCGTCGGCGGCGTCCTCGCCGTGATCTCCGCGTCGGAAGCGTGCGGGCATCGCCGGTCGACGTCCTCCTCGTCGACGACGGCTCGCGCGACGCCACTCCGGAGATCGCGCGCCGCCACGGCGTGCGGGTGCATTCGCATCCGGACTCGCGTGGGCTGGGAGCGGCGCTCCGTTCGGGCTTCGAGATCGCCCGCGAGGAGGGCTACGCCGCCGCGGTCTACCTCGACGGCGACGGCGAGTACGACCCCGCGGACTTCGCTCGTGTCCTCGAGCCCGTCGCGCGCGGCCGTGCGGACTACGTCCTCGGCTCGCGCTTCCTCGGCCGCCGCGACGGCATGAGCTGGCACCGCACGCTCGCCAACCGCTCCGCGAGCGCCCTGCTCGGCTTCCTCATGCGCACGGTGACGAGCGACGGCCAGACCGGCTACCGCGCCTTCTCCGCGCGAGCGCTGGCCGTGGCCCGGATCGCGCACGACTACAACTACGCCCAGGTGCTCACGCTGTCGCTCTGGGGCAACGGCATCGAGCCCGTCGAGGTGCCGATCGCCTATCGGCGCCGCACGACCGGCCGCTCCTTCGTCCGCTACCCGGAGTACCTGGCGCGGGTCGCGCCCGCCGTCTGGCGCGAGTGGCGCGCCGCGAGCGCCTCGCGCAGGACAAGGGCCGTGACCGCGATCGCGACCGCTCCGGCCAGCCAGAACGGCCACCCGCCTCCGCTCGTGAAGAGCGGCAGCGCGTCCGTGAGCGGTCCGAACGGCGCATCGGGCCGGTCGGCGGCCAGCGAGCCGTCGCCCCAGCGAACGTCCGCGTAGAGCCACGCCGACGCGCCGACCGTGAGCGCCGCCAGCGCGGCGCCCGTCCGGGGCAGGTGCCGGAGCCCCCACGCCACGAGCGGGATGGCGAGCGGCAGCCCGGCCATCAGATGACGGGGCGGGAACCAGAAGCCGAACATCGTGGGCGCCAGGAACGCCGCGACCAGCACCTGCGCGCCGAGCGCCGCCGCGCACAGGCCGCCCGCGAGCTCGGCCTCGCGGACGTCGGGCACCGCCCTCGCCAGCAGCTCGCGCCGCGAGCGCCACAGCCACCAGAGCCCGGCGAATGCGAGCAGGAAGACCGGCGCCCATCGCAGCAGGCCGTAGTCGCGGTCCGCGAACAGCGCGACGAGCCGGTACGCCCGCTCGAGATAGCCGACCGGGAAGTCCGCGCCTGTGGCGGTCTCGCCAGAGACGTCGGCCGCGTAGGGCGTCGGGCCGCTGTAGATCGCCTCGTTGATCGCCACGTAGAGGGCGACCGAGAACAGCGACAGCTCGATGGCGCCCACCGCCAGCGTCCGCCTCCGCGCCCGCCAGATCGACCGTGCCGCGAACGCGCCGATGACGATTCCCGCCGGCGCGAACTTGGTGCCGAGCCACGGCAGCGTCCCGAGGAGCAGGAAGCACAGCGACGCATCGCGCCACGACACGCGCGTGTCGAGCCGCACCGCCAGCAGCGCCGCTCCGGCCAGTGCCGTCGCCGCGGCGAGCTCCGGATAGACCGCGGTGCTGTACGCCAGGAGCGGCGGGCTCAACCCCACGGCGAGCGCCGCACCGGCCGCCCATGGATCCGGTGCCACGCGGAGCGCGAGCCGGTACGCCAGCGCCACTCCGAGCGCCGCGATGGCGGCGAGGAACAGCTCGACCGCCTTCGCGCCGCCCAGCGCGTACGCGGGGGCGATCAGCAGCGGGAAGCCCACCCCGTGCGGCTCGTTCAGCCGCCCGTCGGTCTCCTGCCCATGCGGTTGCAGCCGGTGGGGGTAGAAGCCGGCGTACGCGCGGCTCGCGTACTCGTCGAGAACGTCGACGTCGCCGTCGTGGACGATCGACTCGGCCGCGAGCAGGTAGTGCGGCTCGTCGCCGCCGTACTCCGAGCTGCCGAACGCGTGGAGCCCGAGCGTGGCGGCGTAGACGCCGAACAGCAGCAGCCAGAGGGCGAGGGTGCGACGCATCCGGCGCCGCACCCTAGCCAGCGACGTCTAGTGCGCTATCGCGAGCTCCTCCTGGTAGATCGACATCGCGCGACCGAGGGTGGCGCCGATCGCCGTCCCGATCACGCCGAGGTCGTCGACGATGAGCGACGCCTTCGTCATCAGCCGCTCGAAATCCTCGTCGCGGCGGATGGCGGCGATCTGATCCTCGCTCCCGCGCAGGTGCGCATAGCCCTGCAGCTCGCCTCCGTGCGGCTCGAGCAGGGCAACCTCGAAGTCCTCGATGCGGCCGTCGGACTGCAGCTGCCCGTAGAACTCAACCGTCTCGTTGAAGACGTCGAGCGCGCGATCCTCCCGCCCGCGTACTACGTCGCCCCAGCCGATGAAAAGGCCAGCATCAGCCATGGTTCCTCCTTGGGTCGGGTGTGAGCCGAACCTACCTCAACAGCCGAGCGCGCGGGCGATCACCATCTGCTGCACCTCGTCGGTGCCCTCCCCGATGGTGAGGATCTTCGCGTCGCGGTAGAAGCGGCAGACGGGGTACTCCTCGATGTAGCCGTAGCCGCCGTGTATCTGCACGGCCTCCTCGGTGGCGCGCACCGCGAGCCGGCCCGTCTTCAGCTTCGCCTGGGCGGCCGTCAGCGAGAAGCTGCGGCCGAGGTCCTTCTCGACCGCCGCCCGGTAGGTGAGCAGGCGCGCGGCCTCGATCTCCGTGGCCATGTCGGCGAGCTTCATCTGGATCGCCTGGTACTTCGAGATCGGCTGGCCGAAGGCGATCCGCTCCTTCGCGTAGGCGAGCGCCTCGTCGAGTGCGCCCTGGGCGAGGCCGACGCCCATCGCCGACACCCCGATCCTGCCGCCGTCGAGCGTTTGCAGGAACTGCTTGAAGCCCTGGCCGCGCGGGCCCACGAGGTTCTCCTCCGGCACGCGGCAGTCCTCGAACGAGAGCGGCCGTGTGTCCGACGCGTTCCAGCCCATCTTCCGGTAGGCCTCGCCGATCTCGTAGCCGGGAGTGCCGTTCGGGACGAGCAGGTTCGAGACCTCGCCGTCGCCGGTGCGGGCGGTGATCGTCACGAAGCCCGAGATGTCCGTGCCGCTGTTCGTGATGAACTGCTTCGCCCCGTTCACGACCCACTCGTCGCCGTCCAGCTCGGCGCGGGTGCGCGTGTTGCCGGCGTCCGAGCCGGCCTCGGGCTCGGTGAGCCCGAACGCGCCGAGCCGCTCGCCCGAGCAGAGCCGCGGCATCCACTCGGCCTTCATCTCGTCGGAGCCGAACGCGTACAGCGGCCACGTGCCGAGCGACGTGTGGGCCGCCATCGTTATCGCCACGCTCGAGTCGACCCGGGCCAGCTCCTCGACCGCGATGGCGTAGCTGAGGTTGTCCGCGCCGCCGCCGCCGTACTCCTCGGGATAGGGCATGCCCATCAGGCCGAGCTCGCCCAGCTTCGCGACGATCTCGTATGGGAAGCGCTTCTCGCGGTCGAGCTCCTCGGCGACCGGGCGGACCTCGCCGTCCGCGAAGTCGCGCACGAGCCGCCGGATCTGCTGCTGCTCCTCGCTCAGGTCGAACTGCATGCGGCGCGGGATGCTATTGCCCGCGCTCGACCGGGCCGCCTAGCCGAAGCGGCTCCCCGTTCGCAGGCAGACCAGGAAGGCCGTGAAGCCGTCGCCGTTCGTCACGTTCCGGAACAGCCAGCGGTTCCCGCGCGTGCCGGTCGGGCCTCCGGTCAAAAACTCGATCCCAGCGGCCGGGTCCAGCTCGACTCCCGCGGCGAGGCTGAACCGGCTCGTGCCGCAGTTGCGGAAGGCCGTGCGTCGCCCCTCGCCCGCGGCGAAGGTCGCCTCAAACGACGGGCGGGTGACTCCGAAGGTGAGCTCCGCGGAGCCGTCGCCGTCTGCCGTCACGCGCGTCTTCAGGCAGCGGGCGGTGACGCCGGCCGTGGCCGGCGTGGAACCCGTGTTCTCGACGCGAAATCGCCAGCCGTGCGGCGCGAGGGACGACCGCCGCAAGCACCAAGCCGTCGTGCGAGCCGCGATCGAGGCCATAGCCGGTCGCGGTCCAGGCCTGTCCGCAGCCGAGCCGAATCAGCGTCGAGCCGCCGGCCGGGACGGCGACGTCGGGTCGCCTGCGGGTGCTCACGTCGAGGCGAGCGCCCGACATCCCGGGCGGGACCGCGAGCCGTACGCAGCGCAGCACCATGGTCACCGCCCGGCTCTGGGCGCCGGCGGCTGCGGAGAGCCTGAAGCTCCAGTCGCCGGCCTCGCTGCCGGGAGTGGAGCGCCGCACGGTCACCCCGGCCCCCTGGCGAGTCACTGCGCCGTTGAGCGCGACGGACGGCGCCGGGCAGCGGAGCCGCGCCGTGACCGTGTCGCCTGCCGGGACGACGGTGCGCTCCGTGATGGAGCTCGGGCGCACCACGTTCGCTGCCTCCCCTGCGGCCGGCAGGGCGAGGAACGCGGCGGCGACGGAGACGGAAGCGGCAAGTCTGAAAGGCATCAGGCACGCTAACACGGTTTCCGGGCCTCCGCTTCGGTTCTATGCTGGCCGCGCGATGGGCCTGCTGACCCTGATCATCGCCCAGGCGGGCGGCGGAAGCTCCGGATTCGGGGGAGGCGGAGGCGGGGGCGGAGGGGGCGGCGGCTTCGGGGGCGGCGGTTCGTCCGGAAGCGGGCAGGGCGACCCGATCGTCGCCGTCGTCGTCTTCGGCCTGTTCGGGGTCTTCGTGGTCTACCTGTTCCTGCACAGCGTCCGCTATCGCCGCAAGCTGCGCGAGCGCGACAGCCGTGTGCGGACCGCGTCGGCCGAGGCCGCGGAGGACGACGCCTATTTCGCCTCCGACGAGCTCGAGCGGCACGCGGTCACGCTCTTCCGGGCGGCCCAGATGGCATGGGACGCCCGGGACCGGCAGGCGCTCGCACGGCTGGTGAGCCCCGACCTACTGGTCGAGTGGAACCGTCGCCTCGACGACTTCGACGCGAAGGGCTGGCACAACCGCGTGGAGGTGCTCGGCGACCCGAAGGTCCTCTACGTCGGCCTCACCAACCTCGAGGACGACAGCGCGGACCGGGCCGTGGTGCGCGTCGAGGCCAGCCTGCGCGCCTTCGTGCTCGACGCGAACGGCAACAAGGTGATGCGCAAGGGCGAGAAGGACGAGCTCGTGACGCTGGTGGAGTACTGGACGCTGTCCCGCCGGAACGGCCAGTGGATGGTCCAGTCGATCGAGCAGCGCGCCGAGGGCGACCATCATCTCGACGAGGCGATCGTCGCCTCGCCCTGGTCCGACGACCAGCGTCTCGCGGACGAGGCGCTCACCGAGCTCGCGGTCGCCGACGCCCTGCCGGAGGGCTTCACGACGGCCGACCTCGCGGAGGTCGGGTTCGAGGGCGACGCGCGTGCTCGAGCGCTCGACCTGTCGGTTGCCGACGCCCGCTTCGGGCCCGACGTGCTCGCGGCCGCGGCACGCGGCGCCGTGGGCGCGTGGGCCGAGGCGGTGGACGGCGACGACGAGGCGCTCGAGCGAGTCGCGTCGGCCGATGCCGTGGCGGAGCTGCTCTACGGCGGCGACGCCACGCACGGCACCCGGCTGGTCGTGCGCGGGCCGCGCGTCAAGCGCATCCAGATCGCGGCCGTGGACGTCGACCGGGAGCCCGCCACGATGACCATCGACGTGGAGCTGGGCGGCCGCCGCTACGTGGAGAACCGCGATACGGCAGCCGTCGTGAGCGGCTCGAAGGACTCCGCGACCACCTTCACCGAGCGCTGGACGCTGGCGCTGGACGGGCCGGCCGAGGCGCCCTGGCGCATCGTGAACGCGCGCTAGGGGTCCCGTTCCGTCCGGGCTAGGAGGGAGGCTCGCGGAGTGGCCGAGATCTCCGCGTTCGCCACCGCCCCGTCCGCTCGCTTCGCGCTTCCCTCCGACCGCCAGTACCTCGCCGGCCGGCACGTGTGGGCGCAGATCGAGGACGGCATCGCCACCATCGGCGTCAGCGCGCCGCTCGGCGAGGTGCTCTGGTATACGCCCGAGATCGAGTACTGGGCCGTCGACCGCGTCGACCTGGGCGAGACGATCGCCACCGTGCGCGGCCGCTCGAGCCGCACGGTCGCGGTCGGCTCACCGGTCAGCGGCACGCTGGTCGAGCTGAACCCGCTGCTCCGCCGGGCTCCGCACGCGCTGCTGGCCCAGCCCTACGGCCGTGGCTGGGTCGCCCGCATCTCGGCGGACCGCTGGGAGCGCGACGAGGCGGCGATGGTCTCCGCGCGCGACTACCGCAAGATCCTCGACGCCGACCTCGCGCTCGGGCGCGAGTTCTGCTTCGGCGGCGCGCTGCTGGCGCCGCGCCATGACGCCTCGCCGGAGCCGCGCGAGGCCGCTGCCTAGACGCGCTCCACGCGCGCGCTGACGACCTTGTTCTCGTCGTCGAAGCGGTAGATCCAGCGCGCCTGGGTGTCCGCGAGCCGTCCCTCGTCGATGGTGCGCACCCAGCCGCTCGCGACCACCGAGTCGTCCTCCTCGGTGATCGAGTACGCGCCGGCTCGCAGCTGCCGTCCCTCTTCCTCGAAGCGCGACCAGAACTCGCGCAGCTCGTCATGGCCGCGGATCTCCCGGCCCATGGCGATCTGCGGCTCGAACACCGCGTCCTCGGCCGAGTTGCTCAGAAGCTCCTCGGCCGCGCGCGCGATGTCGCTCGTCTCCATGAGCTGGAACAGCCTGCGGATGAGAGCTACGCGGGGCGAGTCCAAGCGCCATCTCCAAAGCGGCTGGGGCATCCCAATGTGCCACACACCTTGCCTGTCGACAAGGGGGTCTAGACGGGAGCGGGCGCGCGCTCCCGCGGACGGACCGTCGCGACCGCGATGCCGGCGATCACGATCGCCACGCCCGTCAGCTGAAGCGTGGACGGCGCCTCTGAGAGCAGGATCGCGCCGAGCAGCACCGTGCACACAGGCTGCAACGTCAGCACGATCGAGGTGAGCGCCGCGGGGAGGCGCGGCAGCGAGATGGAGATGAGGAGCCAGCCGAGCACCTGCGAGGAGAGGGCGAGCAGGACGAGCCAGGCCTGCGACTCGAGCCCCGGCACCCAATCGAGGTCGCCGACCGCGATGCCTCCGAAGGCCGAGAAGACGGCCGCGCTGAGCGTCGCGTCGAAGAGCGGCCCCGCGGGGCGGCGCTGGTCGACATTGCCCTGGCGCAGGATCACCAGGAAGAGCGCGTAGCTGATCCCGGTGAGGACGCCGAAGACGACTCCGAGCAACGGGTCGTCGCCGTAGGCGCCGCTGCCGACGATGCCCGAGATCAGGACCACGCCCGCGAACACGACCGGGATCGCGGCCAGCGAGCGGTTCGCGGGGCGCTCGCCGAGTGCGAGCCAGGCCAGCAGTCCCACGAGGACCACCTGGGTGTTTCCCAGCACGGTCGCGAGCCCCGCGCCGACTGCCTCGATCGAGTGGTGCCAGAAGGTGAGGTCGGCGGCGAACAGGACGCCGGCCACCCAGCAGAGCATGCGCTCGCGCAGCGGCCGGGCGCCGTATCGGCGGCGCTCGAGCCAGGCGAGCAGCGCGAGCACCGGCAGCGCATACGCGCAGCGGAAGACGGCCGCCGTCGAGGGCGACACGTCCGCCAGCCGCACGAGGATGGCCGAGAAGGCGATCACGAGCGCGCCGAGCACCCCCGCCAGGACCGGTCGATCAGTCACGCGGACCGAGACTAGCCGTGGGTATGGTGCCGCCCGGTGGACCGCAACACCCTGATGTGGACGCTCGTCGTCTTCTTCGGCGCCTCGATCCTGTTCGCGGCGATCCGCAACGCCACCAGCGACGAAAGCGCGGGCGTGCAGCTGGCCGCCCAGCTCGGCGCCGGCCTGCTGGTCGTGGGAGCGATCGTCGTCTTCGTCAGGCGCCGGGGCGGATGACGCGCTGGATCGTCGACGGCATGAACGTGATCGGGTCGCGGCCCACGGGTTGGTGGCGTGACCGTCCGGGCGCGATGCGCACGCTCGTGGAGGAGCTGGAGTCGTTCGGCGAGCGGAGTGGCGACGACGTAACCGTTGTGTTCGACGGGAAGCCGTTCGAGCTCGAGAGCGGCCGTGTCGAGGTCATGTTCGCCTCGCGGCGCGGCCCGAACGCGGCGGACGACGACATCGCTGCGCTGGTGGAGAACGATGCTCGCGGGCACCGCCCGCTCGCCGGTCGGAACGATCCGGAGCCGGGCGAGCTCTCAGTCGTGACTTCGGACGGCGACCTCGCCCGGCGCGTCCGCGCGGCCGGCGCGGCCGTTGTGGGCGCCGGCGAGTTCCGCCGCCGGCTCGACGGTTAGCCGCTCCTCCACGACCGCGCGGGCGCCGCGGCCCGGCACGACGGTCACGTGCCGGATGACTCCGCGCTCGGCGCGCTGCGTCGGCGCGCGGAGCCGCACGCGGCGCAGCACCTCGCGCAGGACCGTCTTCATCTCGACCTGGGCGAACGACGCGCCGATGCAGCGGCGCACGCCGCCGCCGAAGGGGATCCACGCGTATGACTCCGCGGCGCCGTCCAGGAAGCGCTCCGGCCTGAACTCCTCCGGCGAGTCGTACAGATCCGGCCGTGCGTGCAGCACCGCGATCGCAGGGAGGACGAGCGTCCCCGCCGGCAGCCGCCAGCCGGCCACCTCCGTCTCGCGCGTGAGCTTGCGGGCCACGTCCACCACCACCGGGCGCACGCGCAGGGTCTCCTTGACCACCGCGTCCACGTAGGCGTCGTCGTCCAGCGAGGCGGTGAGGCGTGCGAGCACCCGGGGGGTGCGCAGCAGGCGCTCGAATGCCCAGGCCAGCCCGGTCGCGGTCGTCTCGTGCCCCGCGGTCAGAAGCGTCATGAGCTCGTCGCGCAGCTCCGTGTCGCTCATCGCCGAGCCGTCCTCGTAGCGGGCGCTGAGCAGCAGCGAGAGCACGTCGTCCCGCCCCTCACCGCCGCCCGCCTCGCGCCGGTCGGCTATCTCGGCGTAGATCAGCTCGTCCACCGCGGCGAGCGCGCGCCGGAAGCGCGCGGCGGGGGTGATCCCGCCCAGGTCGCGGTCCATGAACGGCAGCCAGTTCAGCACGCTCGTCGTCTCGCCGAGCGGCGGGATGCGCTCGCGGAACAGGTCCATGCGCCTGTCGTCGCGCACGCCGAAGACCGCCCGCAGGATCACGTCGAGCGTTATCGCCTGAATGCGCGGCCGGAGCTGGATCTCCTTGCCGACCGGCCAGCGCGCCACCTCGCGCGCGGTGGCCTCGGCCATGACCTCGACGTATCTGCGCACGCTCTCGCCGTGGAACGGCGGCAGCAGCAGCTTGCGCTGGCTCAGGTGGCGCTCCTCGTCGAGCGTGAGCAGCGAGTGCTCCCCGAGCGCGTCGCCGAGCGCCAGGGTGTTCGCCTCGCCCGCGTGGAACGTCGCCGGGTCGCCGGTGAAGACCTCCTTCACGAGCGTCGGCTCCGCCACGTACACCACCCGGCCGAAGATCGGGAAGCGTGACGAGAAGACGTCGCCGTAGCGGCGCCACCGCTTCACCATCCAGCCGTAGGGCGAGGCCGTGACCATCGCCGCCTGCAGGAGGCTCGGCATCCGGGGCCCGGGCGGGAAGTCCACCCCTATAACTCTGCCAGGAACTTCCTGATCGCCGCGTGCGTCTCCCGCGGGCGCTCCACCTGAGGCACGTGACCGCAGGAGAGCTCCACGTGGCGAGCGCTCGGCAGGGCCCGCTCGACGTGCTTCATGAAGCCGATCGGCACGAGCGTGTCGTTCCTGCCCCACACGAACAGCGAGTCGCTCTGGAGCGACTCGAGACGCGTCCAGAAGCCGCGCTCGCCGTGTGGCTCGTCCAGGTAGATGTTGCGCGCCGCGGCGTAGAACGCGGCCCGGCCGCTGCGCGTCAGGTACGCGCGCAGGAACTCGTCGATCCCGGCGGCCGTCCAGCCGCCGTTCGCCGACGGCACGAGCCGCCGCACCATCGCCTCGACGACCGGCCGCGGCGCCGGCTGGATCAGGCCGAGCTCGGGGCGCAGAGCGCGGAGGAAGGGCGCCCACGGACGGGCCCGCAGCCACGCCAGGGCCGGACTGAGCAGCAGCAGCGCGCCGACCCGCTCGCGGTCGGTCAGGGCCGCCTCGATGGCGACGCGGCCGCCCATGCTGTTCCCGGCGATATGCGCGTGCTCGATTCCGAGCGCGTCCATCGCCGCGAACACCGAGCGGGCGAACCAGGGAGCGTCGTATGGGGCGCCGATCGGCTTGTCCGATTCGCCGAACCCGGGCAGGTCGATCGCGACCACGCGATAGTCGTCCGCCAGCGCGTTGACGGTCGGCAGGAACGACGCCTTGGTCCCGCCCAGCCCGTGGGTGCACACGATCGTCTCCGGGCCGGTCCCCGCCGACAGCATCGAGATTGTGCCGAAGCCGCGCGTCTTCAACCTGTCGAACTCGAGCCGGCCGGGCCCGTCGGCCCCGCTCGTCGCGGCGAGGAACCCGACGCCGACGTGGAGGCTTCCGCGGATTCTCAGGCGGCCGGCGCGGAACGCCTCCATGCCCCCGCGCAGGTCCGCGGCGATGCGCCTCCAGGTGGCCGCGTCCGCGCTCAGGACGCTGTCGGGATCGGCGCTGTCGTTCGGCTCCCGCAGCCGGAGGCGGCGCCCCGCGAGGACGGCGTCGCAGGCCTTGCCCCCGGTGACCTCGAGGCGCACGCGAGCGCGTCCGCGCGGGAGGTCGATCACGTCCGGGTCGAACCGGTCGGCGAGGGAGGCGATCGCATCCGCCGCTGCCGCTCCGCGCGATGTCACGGTCGCCATCACTAACCAATACCACTGAAAATGCTGGCCGAACCATCGGACCGTTTCGGGCCGATACGGCGAACTCGAACAAATTAACGCCAGATTCATGGAAACTTCGGCCGAGCGCTTGACAAACCAAGATGGGGTGGGCGAGGATCGCCCGGATGGAGGACGAGCCGGGCTCCGCCCCGTCCCTGCGTGCGTCCAACCGCCTACGCGTGATCCAAGCGCTCCAACTGCTCGGCGTGACGAGCCGAGCGCACCTGGCGCGCTGGACCGGCCTGTCGCGTTCCACGGTCTCGACGATCGTCGCCGCTCTCCAGGCCGAGGGCGTGGTCGTCGACCGCGATGGCGACGTCCGCGCCGCAAGCGGCGGGGGCCGCCCGCCCGCGCTGATCGCGCTCGATCCGGGTGCGGGATTCGCCATCGGCATCGACTTCGGGAAGCGCCACCTCGCCGTCGCCCTTTCCGACCTGTCCCACGAGCTCCTGGCCGAGGAGTGGCGCGAGATGGCGGACGACTACGACGCGGACACGGGCCTCGCGCAGGCGGCGGAGCTCGTCGAGCTGGTCCTCGAGGCGTCCGGGGCCGACCCCGGCCGCGTGCTCGGGGTGGGCATGGGGCTGCCGGGCCCCGTGCACCGCACGGGCATCGTCGGCTCGTCCGCGATCCTGCCGGGCTGGGCGGGAACGCATCCGGCCGAGTTGATGAGCGAGCGGCTGTCGATGGACGTCTGGCTCGGAAACGACGCGAACCTGGGCGCGCTGGCCGAGTCCACCTGGGGCGCCGGCAGGGACGCCGACGGGCTCGTCTACCTCAAGCTCGCCACCGGCATCGGGGCCGGCATCGTGCTGGAGGGGCGACTGTTCGAAGGCGCGGGCGGGACGGCCGGCGAGATCGGCCACACCTCACTTGACGAGACGGGAGACGTCTGCCGCTGCGGGAGTCGCGGCTGCCTCGAGACCTACGCCAGCGGCACGGCCATAGCCGGGCTCCTCAGCCGCAGTCTCGCGGAACCGCTGACCCTCGACGACGTGCTGGCGCGCGCCGTCGAGGGCGACCCCGGCTGCCGGCGCGCCCTCGCGGACGCCGGCCGCCACATCGGCGCGGCGGTCGCCGATCTCTGCAACCTCATCAACCCCGAGCGGATCGTCGTTGGGGGCAGCATGGCCGTCGCCGGAGACGTGCTGCTCGACCCGCTCAGAGAGGCAGTCGGATTGCGGGCGATACCGAGCGCGGCCGAGGACGTGGAGATCGTCCCCGGCGAGCTCGGGGAGCGTGCCGAGTTGCTCGGCGCGGTCGCGTTCGTGCTCCACGAAGCGGGACCCGCCTGGAGCGGGCCGGCTCCGGCGGTCAGTCAGACGAAGGCAACGAAAGTAGGAGGTCAGGCATGAGCAGGTTCAGGTTGCTCGCCGTCATCGCCGCACTCGTGGGCGTCATGGCGCTCGCGCTCGCGGCGTGCGGTGACGACGACGACGATGGCGGCGGCGGCGGCGGAGGCGGTGGTGGTGAGTCCGGAGGAAGCGGCGGCTCGATTGCCCTGCTCCTGCCCGAGTCGAAGACCGCTCGCTACGAGTCGCAGGATCGTCCGAATTTCGAGAAGAAGGTCAAGGAGCTCTGCTCCGACTGTCCGATCATCTACTCGAACGCGGACCAGGATGCGGCGAAACAGCAGCAGCAGGCGGAGGCCGCGATCACCAAGGGCGCGAAGGTGCTCGTGCTCGACCCGGTGGACGCCGCGTCGGCCGGGGCGATCGTGAGCCGGGCGAAGCAGTCGCAGATCCCGGTGATCAGCTACGACCGCCTGATCACGGACGCCGACATCGACTACTACATCTCGTTCGACAACGAGCAGGTCGGCAAGCTCCAGGGCGAGAGCCTCGTCAAGAAGCTCACGGATGATGGAGCCAAGGGCGACATCATCATGATCAACGGCGCTCCCACGGACAACAACGCCAAGTTGTTCAAGGAGGGCGCGCACAGCGTGATCGACGGGAGCGACTACAAGGTCGCCAAGGAGTACGACACGCCTGACTGGAGCCCGGACAAGGCGCAGCAGGAGATGGAGCAGGCGATCACGGCCGTCGGCAAGGACGGCTTCGTGGGCGTCTACGCCGCGAACGACGGGACGGCCGGCGGCGCCATCGCCGCGATGAAGGGCAACGGCGTCGACCCGACCAAGATCCCGACGACCGGACAGGACGCCGAGCTGGCCGCGATCCAGCGGATCCTGATCGACGAGCAGTACATGACCGTCTACAAGGCGATCAAGGCCGAGGCGGAGGCGGCGGCGGAGCTCGCCGTGTCGCTCGCCAAGGGCGAGACGCCGAGTGGGGCGGACGACGAGATCGACAACGGCACCAAGCAGGTGCCGTCGATCCTGTTGACCCCGGTCGCAGTGACCAAGGACAACATCAACGACACGATCATCAAGGATCAGTTCTGGACCGCTGACCAGATCTGCACCGGCAAGTACGCGGCCGGCTGCAAGGCGGCTGGCATCCAGTAGGTGCTGTGGTGGAGAATGGGGGCGCCTTCGGGCGCCCTCGTTCTTCGTCTTGGGAGGAGCTGAAATTTGAACGCCAACGGGAGCACACCCGTTCTCGCCCTCAAGGGGGTGAGCAAGAGCTTCGGACCGGTCCAGGCGCTCAGCGACGTGGACTTCGAGGTCCGGCCCGCCGAGGTGGTCGCGCTGGTGGGCGACAACGGTGCCGGCAAGTCCACGCTGGTCAAGACGATCGCCGGGATCCACGCGCCAGACACCGGCACGATCAGCTTCGAGGGCAACGAGGTGACGATCCACGGCCCGAGTGACGCCGTTCAGCTCGGGATCGCGACGGTCTACCAGGATCTCGCGCTGTGCGACAACCTCGATGTGGTGGAGAACCTCTTCCTCGGGCGTGAGGAGAAGTCGGAGGGGCCGGCCGGATTCGTCGGTCAGCTCGACGAGGTCGACATGGAGAAGCAGACCGGCGAGCTGCTCCAGAACCTGGCGGTGACGATCACGAGCGTGCGGGCCGAGGTAGGCACGATGTCGGGCGGGCAGCGGCAGCAAGTCGCCATCGCTCGCTCGCTGCTGGGTGAGCCGAAGCTCGTGATGCTCGACGAGCCCACCGCCGCGCTCGGCGTGCGCCAGACCGCGCAGGTGCTCCAGCTGATCAAGACGCTGCGCGAGCGCGGGTACGGCGTGGTGGTGATCAGCCACAACCTCGCGGACGTCTTCGAGGTGGCGGACCGCATCGTCGTGCTGCGGCTCGGCCGGATGGCGGGCGACTTCAAGGCGGGCGAGACCAGTCAGGACGAGGTGGTCCGGGCGATCACCGTAGGGACCGCGGATGGAGGGGGCAGCGATGAGCACCGCCGATGCGACGGTAGACGACGGACGTCGAGGCCGGCGGCCCTCGGCTGGACCTTCTGCGCAGGTTCGTACAGGGCGACCTCGCCGAGCTGCGGGTCGTCCTCGCGCTGGCGGTGATCTGGGTGGTCTTCTACCTCCAGGAACCGCGCTTCATGAGCTCGGTCAACCTGTCGAACCTGGTGCTCCAGACGTGCGCTGTCGGCCTGGTCTCGATCGGGATCGTGCACGTGCTGCTCCTGGGCGAGATCGACCTCTCGGTCGGAGCGGTGAGCGGCCTGTGCGCCTCGATCATGGCGGTGCTGAACGTGCAGCACGGCTGGTCGCCGTACCTGGCGATTGCCGCCGCCGTGTTGGCCGGTACGGCGATCGGCCTCTTCCAGGGGTCGGTGTTCACGCGCTTCGTGGTGCCGTCGTTCGTCGTGACGCTCGCCGGGCTCTTAGCGTGGCCCGGATTTCAGCTCAAGGTGCTGGGCGAGACGGGCACGGTCAACCTGAACGATCCGAAGATCACCGGGCTCACCAGCACCTTCTACAGCGACACGGTGGGCTGGATCTTCGCGTTCGTGGCGATCGGCGTGTACGCCGTGCTCGCGCTGCGCGGCCGGCAGAGCCGGGTGGCGGAGGGCCTGGCAGCGCCGCAGCTCGGCCTGGTAGTGCTGCGCGTCGCGCTGGTCAGCGTCGCGGTCCTGGTCGCGGTGTGGGTCCTGAACGACGACCGCGGCGTGCCGCTGGCTGCGCTGATCCTGGTCGGGTTCTGCCTGTTCTTCTTCTACGTCACGACGCGGACCACGTTCGGCCGCCACATCTTCGCGGTGGGCGGCAACGCGGAGGCCGCACGCCGCGCCGGCATCCACGTCACGCGCGTGCGCGTGATCGTGTTCATGATCGCGTCGACGATGGCGGCGGTCGGCGGGATCATGGCGGCGTCGCGGCTCCTGGCAGTCAACCAGTCCTCCGGGTCGGGTGACTTCCTGCTGCTGGCGATCGCAGGACCGGTGATCGCGGGCACCAGCCTGTTCGGCGGCCGCGGGAGCGTCTGGCACGCGCTGCTCGGGGCGCTCGTGATCACGTCGATTTCGAACGGGATGGACCTCCTGGGTCTCGAGACGTCGATCAAGTTCATCGTCACCGGAGCCGTGCTGCTCCTGGCCGTCGTGATCGACGCGATCGCGCGCAGCCAGCGTCAGGCGGCAGGACGGGTCTGACCCCGCTCCGCGTCGGGCTGATCGGCTACGGCCTCGCCGGGTCGGCGTTCCATGCGCCGCTCGTCGAGGCCGTGCCGGGGCTCGCGCTCGCGTCGATCGTGACCGCCGGCCACGCCGACGAGGCACGGTCCGCCCATCCGGGCGCGGAGGTCCTTCCCTCGGCGGACGATCTCTTCGCCGCCGCGGGCGAGCACGACGTCGCGGTCGTCGCCGCGCCCAATCGTCACCACGCCTCGCTAGCCCTCGCCGCCATCGATGCCGGGCTGCACGTGGTGGTGGACAAGCCCTTGGCCGCAGGCAGTGAGGAGGGCCGGCGGGTCGCCGACGCTGCGAGCGCCGCCCCAGTGGTCGGGAGCGTGTTCCACAACCGGCGCTGGGACGGCGATTTCCTGACCCTGCGGCGGCTGGTCGCGGACGGGGCGCTCGGCGATCTGCACCGCTTCGAGTCGCGCTTCGAGCGCTGGCGGCCCGAGGTCGACCCCGACAGGTGGCGCGAGGGCGCCGACCCCGCAGGACGCGGGCGGCGTCCTCTTCGACCTCGGCCCGCACGTGATCGACCAGGCGCTCGAGCTGCTGGGACCGGCGGGCTCGGTGTACGCGGAGGTGCGGACGCTGCGGCCGGGCGCTCAGGTCGACGACGACTTCTTCCTGGCGCTGGAGCACGAATCCGGGGCGCGCTCGCACCTGTGGGGAACGATGATGGCCGCCCAGGAGGGGCCGCGCTTCAGGGCGCTCGGCTCCAGGCCGCCTACGTGAAGTGGGGCCTCGACGTGCAGGAGGACGCGCTGCGCTCCGGCGCGCGCCCGCGCGACCCCGGCTTCGGCGAGGAGCCGCGCGAGGCATGGGGTCGCCTCGGAACCGAGGACGCCTCGGAGTTGGTGGAGACAGAGCCGGGGCGCTACGTCGAGTTCTACGAGGAGCTCGAGCGGGCGATCCGCTCCGCGGCTCCCCCGCCCGTCCCCCTCGCGGCCGGCGTCGAGACGCTGCGGATCATCGAAGCGGCGCGACGCAGCTCTGAGGAGCGGGCCGTAGTCGCGCTGTAACCGCCGCGTGACCCGCGCGCGCCCACGGGTGCGCCGCAGCGTCCTAGGTTCGGGGCATGCGCAGCGAGCGCGGGCAGGCGACGGTCGAGTGGATCGGTCTCCTGCTGCTGGTCGCGCTCGCACTGGCCGCCCTGTCGCGGCTCGCCCCGCACGCGGACGGCAGGCCGCTCGCGACGGCGCTGGCGCACTCGATCACCCGACCGGAGACCGACCGGACGGCCGGAAAGCCGGGCGATTCCCCACTTCCCGGCTCGAGGGCCTTCGTCGCCCCGCCGCTCGTGCCGCACCCGGCGCCGGTCGGCCCTCGGTCGGTGCCGCGGATCCCGCGCAGCGGGGCGCTCACGCGCTGGGCGCGGCGGGCCGGTGGCCGCGAGCTCGCCGCGCGCGTGCGCCGCGGTGCCGGAAGCGCGTGGCGGCGCGCCTGGTACGCGTGCCTCGTCTACGAGCGGCTTCGATGGGCGCTCCTTCACCCCGAGAGCCGCTTCCCCGGCTACACGATGCCGCCGACCGAGGTCCTCCGGATCGCGAACGACTGCCTGAGCCCGGTGGACCTGGTCCGCGACTGGTCGATGCTCCAGCGCGGCGCCCCGTGACCCACCCCGCCGGACGAGCGCAGTGCGGCCAGGCGAGCGTGGAGTTCGTCGCACTGCTGTTGCTCGCCTGTCTCGCATTCGGTGCGTTGCTCGCGCTCAAGGGCGGCTTCGACGGGCGGTCAGCCGGCGGCTTCATGGCGCACCACTTCTCGTGCGCCGTCAGCGGACGCTGCGATCGCGACGAGGCGGAGCTCGTCGAGGCCTACGGCGCTCGCGACGCCGCCGCGGTCCGCGAGCTCGCCCCGAATCTCGTCTACGAGCGCGGCGAGCGCCAGCTTCCGGTCGACTGGCGGGAATGCCGCCGGCCCGCGTGCGCGGCCACGGCTGACGATCCTGCGCTCGACGCCCACGTGGGCGGCGGCTCGCGCGGCCGCCGCGCCACCGCCTTCACCCACGTTGTGCGCCGCGGCGGTCGGCTCTACGTCCAGTTCTGGCTCTACTACCCCGACTCGAACACCGCCCTGGCGGGCTCGGACGTGCTCTGGAAGCGCTCGTGGGTGCTCCCGCGCCTGCGCCGGCTGATCGCCGGCAGCTCCGACCAGCCCGGCTTCCATCGCGACGACTGGGAGGGCGCATTCGTGCGCGTGGACCCGGACGGGAGCACGTGGGTCCGGGCGACCTCGCACGGCGACGTCCAGGGGTGCAAGTGGCGCGCCTGCCACGACCGCTGGGCCCGCGGCAGCGGCTGGGTGCGCGTCTCCCGCGGCAGCCACGCCGGCCACGTGCCCTATCGCAGCGCGCCTGTCTGGGTGGACCCCCAGAAGACCGGCGCGCGCAGATATGTGCCGCGAGCCGGCCCTCCCCGGCGCGTCCCGCTCATCCCCGGCCGCGACCTGCACGAGCGGACCACCACCGGCGAGGGTCTCCGCCTCGTCCCGCTCGAGACGTTGGACCGCGGCCGCTACACCCCCCGGGAACCGGGAGTGAGGCCGCCCTGGCGGAAGGGGGTCTACGGGGACCCGGAGAGCGGCAGTTCCTGAGCGCCGGCGAACAACGGCATTGAGGGGATGGTCCCGGAGCCGCAGGTCCCGGGCCCGCGGCCAGCAATCCTGCCTTGTGGCCCTATATGGGCCTCTAAGCAGGACAGCTCCGAAGGAACCCGCCTCCTTCACCGCTGCCGTTCGCCTGAGGTAAGCCGAGGCGCGCGATTCGCGCCAACCGCGTTTACCCTGGAACGGTCATGGATTCGTGGGGGCCGGCGTTTGCGTGCGGCCGTTCGAGGGGAAGCGCGTCCGAGTGAAGGTTGGGCTGGTGCTCGGCGCGGGTGGCGTGCTCGGAGGCGCGTGGCTGGTCGGCGGTCTGAGCGCCCTCGCGCGCGAGACGGACTGGGACCCGGGGAGCTCCGACCAGATCGTCGGCACCTCCGCGGGCTCGATGATCGGAGCGCTCCTGTCCTCGGGGATACCGCCCTGGTTCATGGTGGCCCACTCGCGCGGCGAGGTCTTCGACGGCCTGGTGGGCCCCGACGGGCGTCCTGCGGCCGACGCCGACCGCTCCGCCGGAGCGAGCTTCCGGCTCCACCGCGGCGTACCGGCGATCGGCCCCGGGTCGCTGCGGATGGCGTTCACCGCGCTGTCCAATCCCCTCCGCCACACGCCGCTACAGATGGTTGCCGGCTGGCTCCCCTCGGGCTTCGTCTCGACGGACTCGCTGAAGGAGACGGTGGTCCGGGCCGTCCCGGGCGACTGGGTCGAGCACCCGCACTACTGGGCTGTCGCGTGCGACTACGAGAGCGGTCGCCGCACCCCCTTCGGGCGGCTCGGCTCCCCGCGGGCTCACATCGCCGACGCAGTCGCGGCCTCCTGCGCGATCCCGGGCTTCTACCGCCCGGTGCGGATCGGCGGGCGGCGCTACGTGGACGGCGGCGTCTGCTCGGTGTCGAACATGGACCTCGTCGCGGGCCGCGGGTTCGACCTCGTGATCTGCCTGAACCCGCTCACGAGCCGCTCGGAGGGCGAGCGGAAGGGCCGCGGCGGCGTCACGGGCGTCGCGGGCGGGGCGATCAACGGCGCGCTCGACTTCCTCCCGTCGCTCACGCGGCGGGCGTCGCGCGGCCGGCTCCTGCGCGAGGAGCGCAAGGTCCGCCGCTACGGCACCGAGGTCGTGATCATCGAGCCGACGGCCGAGGACCACGCGGCCATGGGCCACAACTGGATGAGCAGCGAGCGCCGCCAGGACGTGATCGACACCGCCGAGGAGACGGTCGCGAAGCAGCTCAGGAATCCCGCTCTCCGGAAGCTCCTCAGCGGACTGCCGAGCGGCGAGCCGCACAAGATCAGCCGCCCGTCCGGGCCACCCTCGAGCTGGCCCGACATGCGCAGCGCCGTCAGACGAGCTGCGTGAGAGGGGAGCGGTGAGCACCTCCACTGCCTACGGGTCGTCAAACGGCGGCGGGCCCTCCGAGGCGCGGCCGCGCCCGAGCTCGCTCATCCAGGTGGTGGGCCGCGTGATCGGGGCGATCGCCGAGGAGGCGCAGCGGCGCGTGCCGACCGCTGACCTCGACGAGCGCGACCCCGACTACATCCGCGAGACGCTGCCCGGGCTCTGGATGCTCGCGAGCCTCTACTTCCGGGCCGACGTGCGCGGGCTCCACAACATCCCGGAGGAGGGGCCGGTGCTGCTCGTGGGCAACCACTCGGGCGGGAACCTGACGCCGGACACCCACGTCTTCACGCTCGCCTTCAGCACCTACTTCGGGGTCGAGCGGCGCTTCCACCAGCTCGCGCACAACCTCGTGCTCTCGATGCCGGGCCTCGCGGGCCTGCGGAAGTACGGCACCGTGGCTGCCACGCCGGAGAACGCGGCGAAGGCGCTCGACGTGGGCGCCGCGCTGCTCGTCTACCCGGGCGGCGACTACGAGGTCCACCGGCCGAGCTGGGAGTCCGGGCGCGTGGACTTCGGCGGTCGGAGAGGGTTCATCCGGCTCGCCAAGGATCGCCAGGTCCCGCTCGTCCCCGTGGTGGCGATCGGCGGCCAGGAGACGGCGCTCTTCCTCTCGCGCGGCGAGCGGCTCGCGAAGCTGTTCGGGCTCGACCGGATGTTCCGTCTCAAGGTGCTGCCGATCTCGCTGGCGCTGCCCTGGGGGCTCAACGTGGGCGACATGCTCGGCCACATCCCGCTCCCGGCGAAGATCACGATCCAGGTGCTCGAGCCGATCGACGTGTCGCGCATGGACGTGGACGAGGCCTACGACCTCGTGACGGGGCGGATGCAGACGGCGCTCACCGGGCTCGCCGAGGAGCGCTCCCTGCCCATCCTCGGCTGATGCGGGTCGAGCGCGACATCCTGATCGACGCCTCGCCCGAGGAGATCTGGGAGATCGTCAAGGAGCCGGGCAACTACGACCGCTTCTGGCACCAGCTGACGCGGCTCGATCGCAAGAACGATCAGGAGGGACTCGGCGCCCGCTTCGCGATGCGTATGCGGATCGGCTCGGCCGACGTGGGCGGCCTGGTGGAGATCGTCGAGTTCTACGAGGGCGAGGACATGGCCTGGACCAGCATCACCGGGATCGATCACCGCGTGCGCTGGCGCCTCCGCGAGGCCGACGACGGGCGCACGAAGGTGACCCTGAGGCTCTCGTGGGACTCACCGGGAGGGCTGCTCGGCGACGTGGCCGACCGGGTCGCGCAGCCCATGGTGGGTACCACGCTCGAGGAAACACTGAAGAATCTTGCCCTCGAGCTGGATGACGAGGAGGTCAGGGAACAGGTGACGGGCGACGAGGGCAAGAGCCTCCCCGGGCGGGTGGCGTACGAGCTGGGCAGCGCGAAGGTGCTGATCGAGGCGGGCGTGATCCGGCCCATGCGCCCGGACCGGCTCTGGGGCGTGCTCCGGACGCTGCAGAAGTGGGGCCGCAGCCCCGCGGCGGGAGCCATCTCGCTGGCCGAGCGCTACCCCGACGGCACGATGATCGTCGACGAGCTCGGCACGCTCACCTACAGCGAGGTCGACACGCGCACGAACGCCCTGGCGCACGCTCTGTCGGACGCCGGCATAGTCGAGGGCGACGGCGTCGGGGTCATGTGCCGCAACCACCGCGGCTTCGTCGAGGCGACCATCGCCCTCTCGAAGCTGGGCGCGGACGCGCTCTACCTCAACACCGCCTTCGCCGGCCCGCAGCTCGTCGAGGTCGTGCAGCGCGAGAAGCCGAAGGCGCTCTTCTTCGACGAGGAGTTCTACGAGCTGCTCGCGGACGCCGGCCATCGCCGCAAGCGCTTCGTGGCCTGGCACGACTCGCCGAGCTGCGACGACCCGACGCTCGACGAGCTGATGGCCGACGGCGATCCGAGCCCAGTGGTGCCGCCCGAGCGCGAGGGCCGCGCGGTGATCCTCACCTCGGGCACGACGGGCACGCCGAAGGGCGCCTCGCGCGGGAATCCGGAGTCGATCGACCCGGTGGTGGCCTATCTGTCGAAGATCCCCATGAGGAGCCGCTACACGATCCACGTTGCGGCGCCGCTCTTCCACTCCTGGGGCTTCGCCCACTTCTCGCTCGGGCTGATCCTCGGGATGACGTACGTGCTGCGCCGGAAGTTCGACCCCGAGCAGTGCCTCGCCGAGGTGGCGCGCACGCGCGCCGATGCGCTCGCGGTGGTGCCGGTGATGATGCAGCGCATCCTCGAGCTGCCGGAGGAGACGCGGAGGAAGTACGACACCTCGTCGCTGAAGGTCGTGGCGGCGAGCGGCTCCGCCCTCACCGGGGACCTGGCCACGCGCTGGATGGACGAGTTCGGGGACACGCTCTACAACCTCTACGGCTCGACCGAGGTGGCCTGGGCGACGATCGCGACGCCGGCCGACCTGCGCGCCGCGCCCGGCACCGCGGGGCGCCCACCGCGCGGAACGGTCGTGACGCTCTACGACGAGAAGGGCGTCGAGGTGAAGCCCGGCGACACCGGGCGCATCTTCGTCGGCAACGAGATGCTGTTCGAGGGCTACACGGGCGGGGGCTCGAAGGACGTGATCGGCAACCTGATGGCGACCGGCGACGTCGGCCGCTTCGACGACGCGGGCCGGATGTTCGTCGAGGGCCGCGACGACGAGATGATCGTCTCGGGCGGCGAGAACGTCTTCCCGAAGGAGATCGAGGACCTGCTCTCACGCCACGACGCCGTGAGCGACGTCGCGGCGGTCGGCGTGGACGACGAGAAGTTCGGCCAGCGGCTCAAGGCCTTCGTCGTGCTCGAGAGCGGGAAGAAGGCGACCGAGGACGAGCTGAAGGGCTACGTGAAGAAGAACCTCGCGAACTTCAAGGTGCCGCGCGAGTTCGTCTTCATGGACGAGCTGCCCCGCAACGCGACCGGCAAGGTCCTCAAGCGGGAGCTGGTCGAGGAAGAGAAAGAGGAGAAGGCGGCGAAGTAGGCGTTACCGGGTCGATTCCGGGTACCCCTCCCCAGACCCAGAGGAGGAGTACAGGTATGGATACCGGAGTGATAATCGCAATCGTCGTTGGAGTGCTGATTCTGCTCGCGCTGCTGTGGATGCTGGCCCGCACGGGGCGCAGCCGCAGGCACGAGACGCGCCGCGTCGAGGCGCGTGAGATCCGCCGCGAGGCCGAGGTGGGCCGCGCCCAGGCGGACAGAACGCGCGCCGAGGCCGACGCGCAGGCGGCCGAGGCGAAGCGCCAGGACGCACTCGCGCGTGAGCGCGCGGCGACCGCGGACGACCAGCACGCCGAGGCGCGCGAGCGCCACATCGAGGCGGCGAAGAAGGATCCGGATGCGGATCCGGACCAGGCGGCCGCCGAGTTCGACGCGGACGACCAGAGCGTCGAGCACTACGAGCGCACTGCCGACGCGGACACCGAGCGGGAGCACCGCTTCGAGCGTGACGCTGACGGCGAGGTCGTGCGCGACGAGCAGTACGAGCAGCCCCGCACGGACCGCTGACGGGAGGCAACAGCAGGAGGCGGGGTGCGCGTCAGCCGCGCACCCCGCCGTGCTGTTCGCCTAGCCGCAGACCGGCCAGTGGCCGCTGCCCTCGTTCTTGAGGAGCATCCAGGCCCTCCAGGTCTGCTCGGTGCGCGGCGCGGCGGCAGGGTCGCCCCATCCGCCAACCGCACGCCAGGTGCTGAACGTGAACTGGTACATGCCGCGGAAGCTGCCGCCGCCACCGACGGCGCGCGGGTTGTTCCGCGACTCACACCACGCGATGGAGCGGAGGTGCTGCTTGCCCCATTGCGGGATGTGGCGCACCTTGAAGCGGTGCACCGTCGCCCGGCCCTTGTAGGTCCGGGACCAGTTCGCGAACCGGTGCTTCATGCGTCGGATCGAGCGACGCAGCTCGCGGGCGCTCGGCGCCCGGTCACTGCTGGCCGCGGCGCGGATCAGGTTGCGTCCCCGCCACACGCCATGGCGCTCGAGTTTGTTTCGCACGCGGCGGTACCGCGCCTGTAGACGAGCACCGGCCGCCTTTGCCTGCGGCGCTGACGCCGCGTTCGCTGTCGTGTTCGTATCAGTCTGCGTGGGCCCAACGGCGGCCAGCGCAGTCGTCGCAGCTGCCAGCACAACGCAAGCGCATGCCAGCAGCATCGCTGCCTTCTTCAAAAAAACCACCTCCGAAGGGGTGGGACTGCCTGACCTGCGCGTTCGTCTAGGCAGGACCAGGACTTGCCGAGTTCGCGCGCGCTCCTCCCCCGGCGCGAACAAGGCCGGTTTCCGGCTTACCCGGAGACCGTAGCCATTGAATTCGCGATCTAAACCAGAGTGTGATCTATGTCACACATGGTCATTCTCTGTATAGCGAGCAATCTGAGACGCTGAAGCGATCAAAGGCAAGGGGGCCGTACTGGCCGCCGGGATCGTTCTGTCGGAGCTCATACCGGACCCCGACTGCACCGAAGGCCCCTGCGCTCCGGACTTCATCAAGTTCGCCTCATTCGTGCTGCTTGTCTTCATCGGCGTCCTCTGGATCATCGCGGCGATTGCCTACTACGCCGACCAGCAGCGCGACAGCGACCGAGACCGCTAGCTACACGCGGCCCGCGCTTCGACTGTCCTTGGCGAGTCAGTCCGGGCGGTGGGAGACGACGTTCACGATCGTGCCGCTCGGCTCTCGGAGCATGAAGCGCCGGACTCCCCATTCCTCGTCGCGGAGCGAATAGGCGATCTCGAGGCCCTTCTCCACGGCCCTGGCGTGGACGGCATCGACGTCGGGCACCTCCACCGAGATGCCAGGGGCGGCCGGGTCGTCGGTGCTGATGATGGTCACCTGGGCCGAGCGGTTCGCCGGCGACACGACGGTGACCACCCAGCCGAGGTCCATCGCCACCTCGAAGCCGAGCAGGTCGACGAAGAACTCGCGCGTCTCCGCGGGCCGATCGGAGCTGATGTTGGGCACCGCCCGGCTGGCCGTCACACTCCGTGTTCTACCTGATGGCAGCTGCTCGTAACCGCCACCGACCCCGCCCGCTGCGAAGGGTGGCGTTCCTCGTTGGCTTCGCCCTGCTCCTGGTGCTGGCGTTGCCTGTGCTGGCGTTTTCCTTTCTTCCCGCCGTTGGAAGTCCATCAGCCCAAGCGCTGAACTACTCGGTGACGCGTGAGGTCGATGGGTCGGTGACTCTTGGCGTCTCTGCCTGCGACCGCGGGCAGGACGTGTGGGTGTGCGAGGTCTACGACGAGTCGAACAGCGGGTCGGCCACATACCGGGTGCGTCTCGACGGCAGTTGCTGGACCGCGGTGAAGACCGGGGGCTTCGGGGAGGAGGTCCCGTTGCCTCAGCGGGCGAGCGGGTGCGTCCGCTTCCGGGACCAGCTCCGGCTCTTCGACCGGATCTAGCTCAGGCGGCGGTGCGGCGGGCCAGCTCGATCAGCAGGCGGGTTCCGAAGCCGCTCGCGCCCTTGCCGACGTAGTTGCGGCTCATGCCCCACGCGGTGCCGGCGATGTCGATGTGGACCCAGGGGCGATCGTCCACGAACTGGCGGAGGAACTCCGCGGCGTAGCTAGACATCGCGACGCGCTGGTCGGCCGCGTTCGTGAGGTCCGCGTACTGGCCCTTCGTCAGTTCGAAGTACTCGGAGTGGAGCGGCATCCGCCAGCCGATCTCGCCGGTCGCGTCACCCGCGGCGCCGACCTCGGCGCACCAGTCGTCGTCGTTCGAGAACAGCCCGGCGTAGGTGTGGCCGAGCGCCACGATGATCGCGCCGGTCAGCGTCGCCAGGTCCACGATCCGCTCGGCGCCCTGCTCGATCGCGAAGCAGAGGGCGTCCGCCAGGATCAGGCGCCCCTCGGCGTCCGTGTTGTTCACCTCGATCGTCTTGCCGTTCATGGCGGTGACGATGTCGCCCGGCTTCACCGCGTGGCCGCTCGGCATGTTCTCGGTGGACGGGACGACAGCGGTGACCGTCACCGGCAGCCCGAGCTCGGCGATCGCGGCCATCGACTCGATCACCGCGGCGCCGCCGGACATGTCGAACTTCATCTCCTGCATCTTCGCCGAGGGCTTGATCGAGATTCCGCCGGTGTCGAACGTGACCGCCTTGCCCACGAAGCCGAGGTGCGGCCCGCTCGCCCCTGACGGCCGGTAGCGGAGCACGATCAGCTGCGGCTCCACGTGGGTCCCTTGGGCCACCGATGCGAACGCGCCCATGCCGCGCGACACGATCGCCTCGCGGTCGAGCACCTCCACCTCGAGCGCGTCGTACTCGTCGGCGATCTCGGTGGCCCGTTCGGCCAGGAAGCTCGGGGTCGCGACGTTCGCCGGCAGGTTCTGGAGGTCACGCGCGTCGTTGGCGGCCACGGCCACGACCCGGCCTCGCTCGACCTCGTCTCCGTCGACCGCATCGCCGGCGATCTCGAGCGACTCAAGCCCGCCGTCGCCGTCACCGTTCGGCTGCGACTTGAAGCGGTCGAACGAGTAGAGCTTCAGGAGCGTGCCCTCCACCAGCGCGCCCGCGACGCCGTCTCCACCCGGGGCCGCCCAGGACAGCGAGACGGCGCCGAGCTCCTTCGCGCGCCCCGCGGCGGCCGCCGCCGCCACGCGCGCCTGCTCGGGCCCGAACTGATCGCGCGCGCCCAGGCCCGTGATCAGGACGCGTCGCTGGCCGCCGCCCGGAGCGTCCTCGTGAGCGACGGCGACCTTCTTCAGCGCCCGCTTCGCCTCGCCGAGCTCGATCAGCCGCTGGAGCGCCGGGTCCGCAAGCGAGTCGTCCTCGAAGACGCCGACCACGCGGGTGTCGGCTGCCGTGTCTTCCGGAGCCCCTGAGCGTGCGCTGACCGTGATACTCGCCATAAGCGGCGGCAGTCTACCGGCGCCCGCAGCCCCGCTTCTCGAAGGCCGCCGCGTCCTCCAGGTATCTGCCGCGCGGGTAGAGCGGCCCCAGCACCTGCTTCTCCTTGCCGGGCTCGCCCACGCTCTGGATCGCCCGCCTGAACGAGGGCGCCGGGAGCATGTGCCGGTAGATGAGGAGACCCTGCGGCTGCGGGCCCCAGGGCAGCCAGGTGACGCCGCACGCGCGGCGCGCGTTCGAGGGCCGCGACTCGGCCGTTGAGACGACGATCCTGTAGTAGCCGCGCGGCCCCACCTTCACGCCGTCGTCCCGTCGGCAGGCGATGACCCGCTGGCTGGCGGGCTCGTACTGGCAGAAGGACCAGTAGCGGAGCTGTCCCGGCCGCGGCGCGCGCCCGCGCAGGGTGAGCACTTCGCCGAAGCCGCGCGAGGTGGGGGCGAAGATGTAGGCGATGTCGCGGTTCGAGAGGAAGCCGGGCCCGTCGCCGCAGCGCTCAGTCGCGTTCGGGTGGAACTGCTCGCCGTCCTCGTTGTCGAGCATCACGTCGACTGCCGAGGCGCAGAGGTTCGTGAACAGCCGCCAGCTCGGGGGGTTTCGCCCCGGAAAGCCATTGCCGTCGTCCGTGGGATCCGGCATCGCGGGGCCGCTCTCGATCAGGCTGTTGAGCTGCCACGCGTAGGGCGCCTGGAGCTCGCGGCATGCGTCGATCCCCGGAGCGCCGCCGCTGCCGCCGGCGGGCTCGAGGCTGACCTTGGGAAGCGGCACCCCGCCCTTCGCGTCCTGGCCAGGGTCGGGCACGTAGACGCGGTACAGGAATGTCCCGCCGCGCGCGTCCCCGCTGTAGATCGTGTTCGGCGCGGGTTGCGCCGGCCGCGCCCCGAACTCGATGAACGCGGTGTAGCCGCCGTCCGGTACGGGGCTGAGCTGGGCGTCGGAAAGCGCGTCGACCGGGCGCGCGGCCGAGTCGTAGAGGTTCCAGCTCATATAGCGCGCGTGCGGGAACCGGCCCTCGATCCGGATGCGCGTCCCGGGCAGGCCGGCGTAGGTGCCGCCCCAGTAGACCGCGTTGGTGTCGACAGCGAGCACGTTCGTGGTGCTGGCGTCGAGTCGGGTCAGCGAGAACTGGCAGGTGGTGTCGAGACCCTGCGCGCCGGCTGCCGCGGGCAGCGCGAGCAGCAGGACAGCCACCATCACCGTCACGACCCCTGCGCGCATACGGACGCTGTACCCAGTCGGTAGCGTTCCGCGACATGCCTAAGACCGTGATCCTCGGCGCCGCGCGGACGCCGTTCGGGAAGATGGGCGGGGCGCTGGCCTCGCAGGACGCCACGGACCTGGGCGGCACGGCGATCGCCGCCGCACTGGAACGGGCCGAGGTCGCGCCGGACCAGGTCGAGCACGTGGTGTTCGGCCAGGTGCTTCAGGCGGGCCAGGGGCAGATCCCGAGCCGCCAGGCTCAGATCAAGGGCGGCATTCCGAAGGAGGTCTCCTCGGAGACCGTCAACAAGGTCTGCGCGTCCGGCATCCGCTCGGCCGGGATGGTCGACCAGTCGATCCGCGCCGGGGACCTCAATGTCGCGGTCGCGGGCGGGATGGAGTCCATGTCGAGCGCGCCCTACCTGCTGAAGCAGGCGCGCTTCGGCTTCCGCATGGGGGACGCCAAGGCGCTCGACGCCATGGTCCACGACGGCCTCACGAATCCCTTCACGGGCAAGCACATGGGGGAGGAGGCGGACGAGGTCGGTGAGGAGCTCGAGATCACGCGCGCCGACATGGACAGGTTCGCGCTGCGCTCGCACGAGCTCGCGATCCAGGCGACCGACGAGGGCCGCCTGCCCGAGGAGATCGTGCCCGTCACGATCAGCTCGAAGAAGGGCGACACGACCGTCGAGGTCGACGAGGCACCGCGGCGCGAGAGCTCGCTCGAGTCGCTCTCGAAGCTGCGCGGCGCGTTCCACAAGGAGGGCGCGCACACGGCCGGCAACGCCCCCGGCGTGAACGACGGCGCCGGCGCGCTCGTGCTCTCCTCGGACGAGTGGGCCAAGGCCAACGGCCGTCCGGTGCTCGCGACGATCGTGGCTCAGGCGGCTGTCGCCGACGAGTTCCCATACCTGGCCCGCACGCCCGCGAACGCCACGACGAAGGCGCTCGAAAAGGCGGGCCTGTCGGTGGACGACATCGACCTGTTCGAGATCAACGAGGCGTTCGCGTCGGTGGCGCTCAACTCCATGCGGATGCTCGGCGTCGACGAGTCGAAGGTGAACGTGAACGGCGGCGCGATCGCGCTCGGCCACCCGATCGGGGCCAGCGGCGCCCGCATCCTGATGACGCTCGTGAACGAGCTGCGCCGCCGCGGCGGCGGGCTCGGCTGCGCGGCGATCTGCTCGGGCGGCGGCCAGGGCGACGCCGTGATCGTCGAGGTGAACGGGGCCTAGCCGGACGCCCTCTAGCCTCCGGCGCATGGCCGGAGCCGCATTCTTCGATCTCGACAAGACGCTCATGGAGGGCTCGAGCGCCCTCCACTTCGGGCGCGCCGCGTACAGGGCCGGCATGGTCTCGCGCCGCCAGCTCGCCAGTGACGTCTGGGCCAACCTGAAGTTCCGCCTGAACGGCTCGACCGACGCCGGCACCGACGAGCTCCGCGAGCGGATCCTCGCGTCGATCGCCGGGACGCGCGTCGTGGACCTCGCCCGGATGGGCCCCGACGTCCTCGCCGGGATCCTGCCGCTCCTCTACCGCGAGGTGCTGGACGAGGCGTACTCGCATCAGGACGCCGGCAGGCCCGTCTACATCGTGACCGCGGCGTCGCAGGAGCTGGCCGACGTGCTCGCACACGTGCTTGTGCTGGACGGCGGCGTGGGGATGCGAAGCGAGGTGCACGACGGCGTCTACACGGGAAAGGCCGCCGGACCGTTCACCTACCGCGAGGGCAAGGCCGAGGCGATCCGCGAGCTGGCCGAGCGAGAGGGCATCGACCTGTCCGAGTCCTACGCCTACTCCGACTCCGAGTCCGACCTGCCGATGATGCGCACGGTCGGGCACCCGGTGGCCGTGAACCCCGACCGCGTTCTCGAGCGGGTCGCGCGCGAGGAGGGCTGGCGGATCATGCGCTTCGACAAGCTCGGGCGTCGCCTCAAGTGGGCGGCCGCGGTGGGCAGCGTGGCGCTCGTGGGCGGGGGCGGCGGCTACGTGGCCGCGCGCGCACGCCGCCCGCGGCGGCGGCTGCTGCGGCGCTAGCCAAGGACCCGCGGCGCCGCATCCCTGCGGCGCCGCTGGGGTTGCCCCACCACCTGAGAGGTCAGTGAACGGACGCGCGCCGCGCGCGGCTGTTGCCGGCCGCGTGATCGGCGTCGCCCGGGAAGCGCGCGCGGTAGGCGCCGTCGCGGCGCACGCGCAGACGGCGCGCGAACGAAGAGCAGCCGGCACCGGGGACGTCGGCAAGCACCGGACTCGCCACCGTCCGCCAGCCGCTCTTCGAACGGCGCTGGAGCGCGATCGCCACGGTGTCGTGCTCGGGGCACACCTGCCCGGAGAAGCGCACCCTCTGCCCGCGCGCGGGCGTTCGGTCTGACAGCTTCAGCGTGACCGACGGGCGCACCGTCACGTCCACGACCGGGCTGTCGACCTTGCCCGAGCCGGCGCGGTAGCGCGTGTTGGCCGTGGGCTTGACGACGAGCGACCAGTCGCCGCTCGCGTTCGTGGTCGCGCTTCCCGCCGTGTCGAAGGACCCGAGCGGGAACGGATCCTGCTCGACGCGGACGTTGCGTCCGCTGACGTTCGTCCCCGTGAGCTTCCCCGACAGCGTCACGCTGCCGCCCGACTTGAGCGCCGCGGGCGCTGCGCTCATGGTGAGGGCGCCCGGTGTGGGCTTGGCCGCGTCGACGCCGGGGACGACGGTTGCAACGAGCGCGCCCACGCCCGCGAGGAATGCGGCGGCGGTGATGATTGTGCCCTTCATGGTTGTTGGAACGCACGAGAGGCCCGCGGGTTGGATGGTTACGGCCGCGACCGCCGTCCTGCGCGCAAACGACGGTGGGCGCTACACCCTGCCGTCGCGGACCACCTATCCGCACCAGTGGAACTGGGACTCCGCGCTGGCGGCCCTCGGCTGGGCGGAGCTCGATCCCGCGCGGGCGTGGACGGAGCTCGAGGCGCTCGCGGGCGCGAGTGACCGGGAGGGGATGATCCCGCACATCGCGTTCCGCCGCGGGTTCCGGCTGACCGGCCGCTACCTGCCGGGCCCGCGCTGGTGGGGCAGGCGTCTGGGTGCGGACGGCCGGCGCATCTCCGGGATCACGCAGCCCCCCTTGGCGGCCACCTGCATGCGCCTGCTCTTCGACGGCCATCCGGACGAGCGCCGCGCCCGCCCGCTGCTCCACGCCCTCCACGCCTGGCACCGCTTCCTGCTCGACGCGCGCGACCCGCGCGGCCTCGGCGAGCCCGTGCTCATCCACCCCTGGGAGTCGGGGCGCGACAACGCGGTGGAGTGGGACGGCCCGCTCCGGCGCGTGATGCCGGAGGTCAGGGCCGTTCGCCGGCGCGACACCGACCACGTCGACGCGGCCGAGCGACCCAGCCTCGACCACTACCGCCGCTTCCTCACGCTCGTGCGCAGGGGCACGGCCGCACGCTGGAACCAGCGCGAGCTCGCGACGGGCGGCGACTTTCGCGTCCTCGACGCCGGCTTCTCGGCGATCCTCGCGCGCGCGTGCGCCGACCTCGCCGAGCTGGCGGACGCGCTCGGCGAGGCGCGCGTCGCGGATGAGAGCCGCTCGGCCGCGGAACGGGTCGCCGCCGCGCTCCGCGCCCGTGCCGACGCCGACGGGCTGATCCGCCCCGTCGACGCCAGTGTCGACTCGCCGCTCGAGGTCACGAGCGCGGGGTCGGCGCTCGCGCTCCTAACCCCGGGTCTCACGGACAAGCACGTTGGGGCCGCGCGCGCGGCGGTCCTCCACGGGGCGCTTGCCTCCCCGTACGGCGTGCGTTCGCTCGACGCCGCCCATCCGGAGCACTCGCCGCGCAACTACTGGCGCGGGCCCGTGTGGGCGAACGTCACCTGGCTCGCCGCGCACGGCCTCGGCAGTCACGGCGAGCAGCCCGCCGCGCAGACGCTGCGGGAGCGGATGCTGGGCGCCGTGGAGGGCGGCGGCATGCGCGAGTACTTCGCGCCGGAATCGGGACGCGGACTGGGCTCGCGCGAGTTCGCCTGGACCGCGGCGGTATGCCTGCACGAGCTGGCCCGCACCTAGACTGTGCGGGAATGGCGGTCGAGCCGCGTGCCATGACAGACGCCGAGCGCTGGTTCAGGGAGCGCTTCTCGCGCACCCCGGAGCGGGAGGCGCTGTTCTCGACGCTCAGCGGCGAGGCGGTCGAGCCGCTCTACACGCCGGACGACGTGGGCTCGTTCGAGGAGCGGATCGGCTTCCCCGGCGAGTTCCCGTTCACGCGGGGCGTGTACCCGTCGATGTACCGCGGCCGTCTCTGGACGATGCGCCAGTTCGCCGGCTTCGGCACGGCCGAGGAGACGAACGCGCGCTTCCGCTACCTGCTCGAGCACGGTCAGACGGGGCTGTCCACGGCGTTCGACATGCCGTCGCTGATGGGTCATGACTCCGACCACGCGCGCTCCGAGGGCGAGGTGGGCCGCGAGGGCGTGGCGATCGACACGCTCGACGACATGGAGACGCTGTTCGCCGGGATCCCGATGGGCGACGTCTCCACGTCGATGACGATCAATGCTCCCGCGGCGGTGATGCTGGCGTTCTACGTGGTCGCCGCCGAGCGCCAGGGCACGCCGCCGGAGCAGCTGGCGGGCACCATCCAGACGGACATCCTGAAGGAGTACATCGCGCAGAAGGAGTGGTGCTTCCCGATCGAGCCGGCGATGCGGCTGGTCACGGACATGGTCGAGTTCTGCGCGCGAAAGATGCCCAGGTGGCATCCGATCTCGATCTCGGGCTACCACATCCGCGAGGCGGGCTCGACCGCGCAGCAGGAGCTGGCGTTCACGCTCAAGGACGGCTTCACCTACGTCGAGCAGGCGCTCGAGCGCGGTCTCGAGGTAGACGAGTTCGCGCCGCGGCTGAGCTTCTTCTTCAACGCGCACATCGACTTCTTCGAGGAGATCGCGAAGTACCGGGCCGCCAGGCGGATCTGGGCCAGGGAGCTCAGGGACACCTACGGCGCCAGGGACGAGCGCTCGCTCTTGATGCGCTTCCACTCGCAGACGGCCGGCGTGTCGCTGACCGCGCAGCAGCCGCTCAACAACATCGTCAGGACCACGACCGAGGCGCTGTCGGCGGTGCTGGGCGGCACGCAGTCGCTGCACACCAACTCCTACGACGAGGCGCTCGCGCTGCCGACCGAGGAGGCGGTCCGGGTCGCGCTGCGGACGCAGCAGATCATCGCGCACGAGACGGGGGTGGGGAACACGATCGACCCCCTGGGCGGCTCCTATTTCGTCGAGTCGCTCACGGACCGCATGGAGCAGGCGGCCTACGCGGAGTTCCGCAAGATCGACCAGCTCGGCGGGATGGTCGAGGCGATCAAGCAGAGCTACCCGCAGCGCGAGATCGCCGACGCCAGCTTCCGGCTCCAGGAGGAGATCGAGCGCGGCGAGCGCGTGATCGTCGGCGTCAACCGCTACGAGCAGCAGGACGATCGCCAGCTGGCGATCCTGCGCATCCCGGAGGAGCTCGAGCGCAAGCAGATCGGCCGCACCCAGGCCGTGCGCGCCAGCCGCGACGGCGAGCAGGTCGAGGCCGCGCTCACCGAGCTCCGCGAGGCCGCGGCCGCCGACCGGAACCTCATGGAGCCGCTGCTCGACTGCGCCCGCGCCCACGCCACCGAGGGCGAGATCGTCCAGTCGCTCCAGCGCGTGTTCGGCACCTACACCGAAACACCCGTCTTCTAGACGCGTCCCCCTTCAAGGATTGCGCCCTTTTAGCCGATGCAAAGGGCAGTTCCCTCCGTGCCGCGGGAAAGGAACCCGTGACACCTGGTCTCACGCGACTCACAGTCTTCGCAGTCATAACCGCCATCGCCCTGGCTGTTGCACCCGGGGCATCCGCCGCGTTCGAGCAGGGTGACGCCGGCGATCTCCGCGCGACCGCGAACGACTTCGGCGATGCCGCCGTCCCGACGATCTGGGGCAGCTTCACGGATGCCGAGGACGTCGACATGTACCGCTTCTGCCTGGCGGACGGTGCCTCGTTCTCCGCGACCACGGTGGGCGCGACGACGCTCGACACCCAGATGTTCCTGTTCGACTCGCAGGGGTTCGGGGTCTACGCGAACGACGACTGGAATGGCTCGCGCGGATCCATGCTGCCGGCGCATCACCGCTTCTCGCCGGGCGCCGGCGGCGAATACTTCCTCGGCATCAGCTCCTACAACCGCGACCCGCAGAGCTCGCTGGGCGAGATCTTCCAGGACTTCTTCAACCGCTTCCAGTATCCGGACGGCGTCCTCGATGCGAATGGCTTCGGTGCCGCCGAGACGCTGATCGGCTGGAACGGCCGGGCGCCGGGCGGCCCGGGGCTGTACCGCATCACGCTCACCGGCACGACGGCGTGCGTGCCACCGGACACGACGCCGCCGACCGTCGACCTGCGCAGCCCGGTGGACGGCGCGGAGGTGGCGCAGGGCGCCGAGCTGGTCGTGGACTTCTCGTGCGCCGACGAGGGCAGCTCGGGACTCGACACCTGCGTCGGCACTACGGCGTCCGGCGCGCTGCTCGACACGAGTGAGCTCGGAGACGTGTCGGTGACCGTGACCGCGCGCGACCACGCGGGGAACGAGACCGTGGTCACGCACACGGTGACGGTCGTGGACGAGACCGATCCCGTCGCGACGATCGACAGCCCGCAGGACGGGGCGGTGTACGACCGCGGCGAGCACGTGACGGCCGACTACTCGTGCGCGGACGAGCCGAACGGCTCCGGCATCGAGTCCTGCGTTGGAGACGTGGCGCAGGGCGCCGACGTCGACACGAGCACCCTGGGCGAGCACACCTTCACCGTTGAGGCCACGGACCGGGCAGGGAACACCGGTTCGAAGTCGGTGACCTACACGGTCGTCGACGCGACTGCGCCGGACATCGTGGTGACCACCCCGGCGTCCGGCGCGGTCTATGGCCTCGGCAAGCACGTGACGGCCGACTACGCCTGCACCGACGAGGCGGGCGGGTCGGGCGTCGCGACCTGCGCGGGCACGGTCGCGAACGGAGCGCCCATCGACACCTCGAGTGTCGGCGAGAAGACGTTCAGGGTCGACGCCACGGACGAGGCGGGCAACGCCTCCTCCAAGTCCGTGACCTACACGGTCGCGGACCAGGGGCCGCCGGCGATCACGTTGACGACCCCGGTCTCGGGTGCGGTCTACGGCCTCGGCCAGCACGTGACCGCGGACTACACATGCAGCGACGACGCGGGCGTCGCGACCTGCGCGGGCACGGTCGCGAACGGAGCGCCCATCGACACCTCGAGTGTCGGCGAGAAGACGTTCAGGGTCGACGCCACGGACGAGGCGGGCAACGCCTCCTCCAAGACCGTGACCTACACGGTCGCGGACCAGGCGCCGCCGGCGATCACGCTGGCCAGGCCCACCGAGGGCGCCGTCTACGCGCTTGGCGAGCGCGTGCTCGCCTCGTACTCGTGCCAGGACCAGGCCGGTGGAGCCGGCGTGGCGAGCTGCTCGGGAACGGTGGCGAACGGCGCGCCGATCGACACCTCGAGCTTCGGTCAGCACACGTTCGAGGTGAAGGCGTCGGACAAGGCCGGCAACACCGCGTCCAAGGTCGTCACCTACAGCGTCGCGTACGACTTCAAGGGCTTCCTCTGGCCGGTGAAGAACCCGCCGAAGGTCAACAGGTGGAAGGCCGGCCTGCCCGTGCCGATCCGCTTCTCGCTGCATGGCTATCGCGGGCCCAAGCCCGAGGCCGACGGCTACCCGCGCTCCACCAGGTGCGGCGGCGGTGACACCGAGGTGATCGCGCGCGCGTCGAAGAAGAAGCCGATGTTCGAGTACCTCCGGCGCGTGGACCAGTACGTGATGCTGTGGAAGACGGACAGGAAGTGGGCCGGCACCTGTCGCGAGTTCGTATTGAAGCTCGACGACGGCAGCGTCCACACCGCGCAGTTCCAGTTCAAGAAGAAGCACGACCGCGACTGAACCGCTCACTGCGGCTCCGCGTACCCAATAGGGTGCTGCGCTCATGAAGCATCTGGCCCTGCTTGCGTCGGTCTACGCGCTGATCGCCGCGCTCGTACTGCCCGGCTCGATCCTCGCGCAGGAGGACACCGCCCCGGCGGCGACCGAGACGGCGCCGGCCGAGCAGGCGGCGCCGCCCGAGCAGGCGCCGGCGGAGCCCGTGCCCGCCCCGGCGGAGCCCGCGCCCGCTCCGGCGCCGCCTGAGCCGCAGGTCCTGGCCGACGAACGCGCCGAGGCGCCTGACCCCCAGCCGAAGGCGGTCGCCGCCGCGAGCGGCTCCGTCACGATCGTGGACTTCAACTTCAGCCCGGGCACGATCACGATCAACCAGGGCGACACGGTCACCTGGGTCAACAACGGGCCCACGCCGCACTCGGCCACCTCGTCGAACGGAGCGTTTGACACGGGGATCTTCCCGAAGGGGCAGAGCCGCTCCCACACGTTCAGCGAGGCCGGCACCTTCGCCTACATCTGCACCCCCCACCCGTTCATGAAGGGGACGGTGGTCGTGCAGGCAGCCCAGACCGAAGGGTCGGGCGGCGCCTCGGGCAGTGGGGATACCGGTGGGGCGAGCGACACCGGCGCCACGGCGGCTCAGGACCAGGGTCCGACGCTGCCGAACAGCGGCGCCGACGCCGGCGCGCTACTCATCCTGGGCGGCCTGATGCTGCTGCTGGGGATCGCTGTTCGCCGCCGTGCGGCAGAGCGCGGGTAACCTCCCGCCGCAATGAGCAGCCGCAAGATCCGCGTCGTGGTGGCCAAGCCCGGCCTCGATGGGCACGATCGCGGGGCGAAGATCATCGCCCGCGCCCTGCGCGACGCCGGCATGGAGGTGATCTACACGGGCCTCCACCAGACGCCCGAGCAGATCGTCGAGACCGTGCTCCAGGAGGACGCCGACGCCGTGGGCCTCTCCATCCTCTCCGGCGCCCACATGACCCTGGTCCCGCGGATCGCGTCGCTCCTGAAGGACGAGGGCGCCGAGGACGTGGTCCTGGTCGTGGGCGGGACGATCCCGAACGACGACATCGACGAGCTGAAGAAGGTCGGCGTGGCCGAGGTCTTCACCCCCGGCGCGCCGGTGCAGGGGATCGTCGACTACATCCGCGGCGCGGTGCCGGTCTGACTCTGCTCACGCTCGGCGCAGGAGATCCGCTCCACCGCCTCGCGTAGGCCCGCGAGCAGCTCGTCGCCGAACTCCTCGGCCCACTCGCTCTCGATCTCGGCGAACAGGCGCCGGCCGGTCGCAACGGCTTCGACGCCGCGCGGCGTGAGCCTGATGATCTTCGCGCGGCGGTCGCGCGGGTCCGGCACCCGCTCGAGATAGCCGAGCCGCTCGAGCTCGGTGGCCGCCTCGCCGACCGCCTGTTTCGTGAGCCCCGACCGCTCGGCGAGGTCGGTGAGGCGCGAGCCGTGGTCGACGTCGATGAAGCCGAACACGCAGCCGTGCCCCTCGCGCACGTCCTCGAAGCCGGATTCCTGAAGCCGGCTGAAGAAGCGCCGCAGGCCCGCGTTCTTGACCTCCATGAGGAGCGCTGGGAGCGCCCGGGGCGGCATCTCCGGAGTTACGGCTGTTTGTTGAGAACTTGGTAAGGCCACTTGACCAGTAGTCAGGGTACTTGATAAGGTCGCCTGACAAGGTGACCTGACCAATTGTACCGGAGGATTCACATGGAACGGAAGTGGTGGACATTGCTCGCGGTCAGCGTCGCGACGTTCATGCTCCTGCTCGACATCACGGTCGTGAACACCGCTCTGCCCTCCATCCAGGAGGACCTCGGAGCGACCTTCACCGACCTCCAGTGGGTGGTTGACGCCTACACGCTCCCGCTCGCTGCCCTCGTACTGACCGCCGGCGTGCTCGCCGACCGGCTCGGGCGCCGGCGCGTCTTCGCCGCCGGCCTCGGCATCTTCACGCTCGGCTCGCTCCTCGCGGGTCTCGCGACGGACCCGACCTTCCTGAACCTGGCCCGCGCGTTCCAGGGGGTCGGCGGCGCCGTGATGTTCGCGGTCTCGCTCGCCCTGATCGCCCAGGAGTTCAGCGCCGGCCGCGAGCGCGGCATGGCCATGGGCGTCTACGGCGCCACGATCGGCATCGCCGTCGCCGTGGGGCCGCTGGTCGGCGGCGTCCTCACCGAATGGCTCGGCTGGGAGTCGATCTTCTTCCTGAACGTGCCGATCGGGATCGCGGCGATCGCGATCACATACCTGCGCCTCCGGGAGTCGCGCGACCCAAACGCTTCGCGCATCGACTGGGCCGGGCTCGTCACGTTCTCGAGCTCGCTGTTTCTCCTCGTGCTGGGACTCCTCCGCGGCAACGACGAGGGCTGGGGCTCAACTCTGATCGTCTCGCTGCTCGCGGGCTCCGCGGTGCTGATGACCGCGTTCCTCGTAATCGAGACGCGCGTCAAGGAGCCGATGCTGCCGCTGCACCTGTTCAAGAAGCCCGCGTTCACGGGCGTGCAGCTCGCCGCGCTCGCGGTCTCGTCCTCGATGTTCGCCCTGTTCCTGTACCTGACGCTGTACCTCCAGGGCTACCTCGGCCATGACCCGATCGAGGCCGGGCTGCGGTACCTGCCCGTGACCGTGGTGACGTTCTTCGTCTCGGCGGCCACCGGCGCCCTGCTGTCGCGGGTGCAGGCGCGGGTGCTGATCAGCGCCGGCCTCGGGATCACAGGACTTGGACTGCTCCTGATGGGCGGGATCGATCCGACCGACAACTGGACCGGATTGCTCGCCGGTTTCCTCCTCGCGGGCGCTGGGGTCGGCCTGATCAACCCCGCGATCGCCGACGTCGCCGTCTCCGTGGTGCCCAAGGAGCAGAGCGGCATGGCCTCCGGGATCAACGACACGTTCCGGCAGGTCGGGATCGCGATCGGCATCGCGGCGTGGGGTGCGATCTTCCTCGGTCGCGGCGCCGCCCACGTCGAGGAGGTCGCGGCCGGAACGCCGGCGGCGACGGGCGAGCGTCCGCGTCAGCTCATAGAGGCGGTCGCGTCGGGCAACCTCGACTCGGCGCTCGCGAACGTGCCTCCGGGCGCCCGGTCGGGCGTTGCCGACGCGGCACGCAGCGGCTTCCTCACGGGGATCAACGAGATCCTCATGCTCGGCGGCATCATCGCCGTCGTCGGCGCGGTCTTCGCGCTCTGGCTCGTCCGCGAGGAGGACATCGAGCGCGAGGCCCCGATCGAGGTCGAGCCCGAGTACGTGCCGGAGGCCGGCGAGCCCGTGGTCCAGCCGATCGCCGCGTAAGCGGAACCCGCTTCGGATGCTGGTTACCTACCCCGATTGACTCATCAGTCAACGGGGTAGGTAACATCCGGCGCCCGCGGGTACGGAGGACCCACGCCTCCGCGGCGCCCGCCTCCAGACAGACCAAGGAGAAGCATCCGTGAAGATCTGCGTCCTCGTAAAAGAGGTGCCCGACGCAGCGGTAGAGAAGCGCATGGACCCCAATTCCAAGCGCCTCGACCGCTCGGGCGAGACCACTCTGAACCAGTTCGACACCCACGCCATCGAGGCCGCCATGCAGATACGTGAGGGCGGCGCGGTGGAGGTGGACGAGATCGTCGCCGTGACGATGGCGCCCTCCGAGGCCGGCCGGACCCTGAACAAGGCTGTGGCGCTCGGCGCGGACCGCTCGGTTCACCTGACCGACGACTCGCTCGCGGGCTCGGACGTGGCCGCCACCGGCTACGCGCTCGCGAAGGTGCTGGAGGCCGAGTCGCCCGATCTGGTGCTGCTCGGCCAGCAGTCGGCCGACGGCGAGTGCTACACGATCGGCGCGGTCGTGGCCGACCACCTGAAGATGCCGTCGCTCACCCAGGTGATCAAGCTCGACGTCGAGGGCGGCAAGCTCCGCTGCGAGCGCCAGGCCGAGTACGGCTACGACACCGTCGAGGTGGAGCTGCCCGCCGTGATCTCGGTCGGCGACGCCATCAACGAGCCTCGCTACCCGTCGCTGAAGGCGATCATGGGCGCGAAGAAGAAGCCGCGCGACACCAAGTCCACGGGCGATGTCGGAATCGAGGCGGACCGGGTCGGCGAGCAGGGCTCCCGCACCGAGGTCCTCGCCATCAACCCGCCGGCGGAGAAGCAGGCCGGCGAGATCATCGAGGACGAGGACACGAACGAGACGGTCGAGAAGATCGTCGCCTGGCTCGAGGAAAGGAAGCTGCTCGCATGAGCGTCCTCGTTTACGCACTTCACTACGAGGGCGAGTTCAACAAGAACTCGCTCGGCGCCGTCTCGCAGGGCGCGAAGCTCGCCAAGGAGATCGGCGGCGAGGCCGCGGCCGTCGTGGTCGGCGGCGACGACCTCACGGACGATCTCTGCGCGACGCTCGGCAAGTACGGCGTCGTCGAAGGTCTACCGCGCGAAGGGCCCGGAGGGCCTGGCGCAGCCGGTCGTCGACGCGATGGCGAAGGTCATCCAGGACGAGGGCTTCAAGTACGCGCTGTTCGGCGGCGGCCTGCTCGGCTTCGAGATCGGCGCGGGTCTCACCGCGCGCCTCAACGCCGGCGTGACCATGGAGGTCACTGCGGTCAAGGCTCAGGACGGCAAGCTGGTCGCCGAGCGGCCGATCCTCCAGGACTCGGCGATCGTCGACGTGGGCTACGTCGGCGAGCCGGGCATCATCATCGGCCGCCTGAACGCGTTCGACATCGAGGAGTCCGCCGAGGGCTCCGCCGAGGTCGTGGACGTGGACGTCCAGTACGAGGACCACTCGACAAAGGCCGTGATGGTCCAGCGCGGCGAGCAGCGCGGCGCCGACGTGAACATCGAGGACGCCGACATCCTCGTGGCCGGCGGTCGCGGGCTCGGGAAGGCGGAGGGCTTCGAGCTGGCGGAGGCGCTGGCCGAGGCGCTCGGCGGCGCCGTCGCCGCCACGCGCGCCGTGGTCGACGCCGGCTGGTATCCGTACGCCGCCCAGATCGGTCAGACCGGCAAGACGGTCGCACCGAAGCTGTACCTGGCGGCCGGGATCTCCGGCGCGATCCAGCACAAGGTCGGCATGCAGAGCTCGGAGAACATCGTCGCGATCAACAAGGACCCGAACGCGCCGATCTTCGAGTTCTCGGACCTCGGCATCGTCGGCGATCTGAACAAGATCCTGCCGAAGCTCACTGAGGCCGTGAAGGCGAAGAAGGGCTAGGCCGGATGGCAACCGCCCCGATCGAGTTCCCGCCGCCCGTCGACTCCGCCCAGGAGTTCGTAGGCGCGCCGACCGATCCCGAGGACGAGCGGATCGAGGTCGGCGTTGTGATCGTGGGCGGCGGGCCAGGCGGCCTCGCCTGCGCGATCCGGTTGACGCAGCTGCTCGCCGAGGACGAGGCGCTGATGGAGTCGCTCGGCGAGGTCCCGGTGGCGCTGGTCGAGAAGGGCAAGGGCCCGGGGTCGCATCTCCTGTCGGGGGCGATGATGAACCCGTCGGCGATGCGGAAGCTGTTCCCGGATCTGGACGAGTCGGAGTGGCCCACGTACGGCGCGATGAACAAGGACTCGGTCTATCTGCTCCCGAACGGCAAGCGCTCGATCCCGCTGCACCCGATTCCGCCGCCGTTCAAGAACCACGGCAACCACGTGACGTCCGTGGCGCAGCTCGGCCGCTGGCTCTCCCAGCAGGCCGAGGAGGCGGGCGTCTACATCCTCGGCGAGACCAGCGGTCAGAAGCTGCTGGTGGACGACGGGACCGTCGTGGGGGTGCGCTCGGGCGACAAGGGCCGCGGACGCGATGGCACGGAGCTCTCGAACTTCGAGCCCGGCTCGGACCTGATCGCCAAGGCCACGGTGCTGGCCGAGGGCACGGCGGGGCACCTGACCGGCGCCGCGATCCGCCACTTCGACATCGGCTCCGAGGATCCGCAGCAGTGGGAGCTCGGGGTGAAGGAGATCTGGGAGGTCGAGCAGCCGCTCGACCGCGTGATCCACACGATGGGCTGGCCGCTGAAGTTCGCCGCGAAGTACCGCGAGTTCGGCGGCTCGTTCATGTACCCGATGGGCGAGGACCGCGTCTCGCTCGGCTTCGTGGTGGGCCTCGACTACAAGGACGCCCGCTTCTCCGTGCACGACGCGCTCCAGCAGATGAAGACGCACCCGCTGTTCGCGAAGCGGCTCGAGGGTGGCAAGCGCGTGGGCTGGGGCGCGAAGACGATCCCGTCGGGCGGCTTCTGGGCGCGGCCCAAGCGGCTCTGGGCGCCCGGCATGGCGATCGTCGGCGACGGCGCCGGCATGGTGAACGTGCCGACGCTGAAGGGCGTCCACTACGCCATGCACGCGGGCATGTTCGCGGCGGAGGCGATTTTTGAGCGGCTGAAAAGCGGCAATGAGGTCACGGACTTGTCGAATTACGAGGAGAAGGTCGAGGGGTCCGAGATCCAGACGGACACCTACCGCACCCGCAACGCGCGCCAGCCGTTCGCGAAGGGCTTCTTCATCGGCGGCGCGATCGCGAGCATGATGACCGTCTCCGGCGGTCGCATCCCGGGCGGCCACTGGCCGACGCACGACGACGCCACGGTGCCCGTCTTCGTCGGGCCGGAGCGCGACTATCCGAAGCCGGACGGCAAGACGACCTTCGACAAGCTCTCGTCGGTCTTCGCAACGGGCAACGCAACCCGCGACGACGCGCCGAACCACATCCGAATTCAGGAAAAGGTGCCGCTCGAGGTGGCGCTGATGTGGCAGAACATGTGCCCGGCGCAGGTCTACGAGGTGCCGGACGAGGAGCTCGAGGCGGCGAAGGCCGACAGCAACGGAAAGCTCGACGGCGGGCGCGAGGTGAAGCTGGAGATCACCCCCTCGAACTGCGTGCAGTGCGGGGCGATCACGGCGAAGGGCGGACGCCTGACTCCGCCGGAGGGCGGCGACGGTCCGAATTACCAGGCGACGTAGGCCCCGGGCCGCGGCCAGCAATCCTGCCTTGTGGCCCTATATGGGCCTCTAAGCAGGACAGCCCCGAAGGAACCCGCCTCCTTCACCGCTGCCGTTCGTCTGAGCGACCGACGGCGTAACACCGCGAGCGCAGCCGCTACCTTCCCCGCCCATCCGCTACCCGGGCCAGAATCCGCGTCGTGCCACGGTCGTCGGGGCCGGGTCGTTCGGCACCGCCGTGGCGGTGCTGCTCGAGCGGGCCGGGATTCGGACCACGCTGCTCTGCCGCACGGCCGAGCAGGCCGATGAGCTGAGCGCCGCCCACGAGAACAGGCATTACCTGCCGGGCGTCGAGCTGCCGCGCGACCTCAGAATTCATACCCTCGGTGCCCAGGACGAGCCCGTCGCGCGCGCGGATCTGATCCTGCTCGCCGTGCCGTCCAAGAGCATCGGCGTGGCCATCACCGAGCTGGGCCGGCTGGGCGTGTCGGACCGTGCCGGCATCGTCTCGCTCGCCAAGGGGCTCGTGCCGCCCGACGGCGCGACGCCAACCGCGTTGCTCGACGTCGCGTTCGGGCCCGAGCGCGTCGCGTGCGTGGGGGGCCCCGCGCACGCGCGCGAGATGGTGGAGTCGGGCGCGGGCCTCGTCTGCGCCTCGCGGTCGGAGGCGCTCGCCCACCGGGTCGCCGAGGCGTTCCAGCGCGCCGGCGTGGTGTGCGAGGTCTCCGACGACCCGGTGGGCGTCGAGCTGGCCGGTGTGGCGAAGAACGCGGCGGCCGTGGCCGTGGGCGCCACCCAGGCCCAGGGCCTCAACGCCGCCGGGATGGCGGCCGCCGACATCTTCCTCGAGGTGCTGTCGCTCTCGGCGGCGAGCGGTGGCCAGGCGCGCACCTTCGTGGGCCGCGCCGGCACCGGCGACCTGGTCGCCACCGCGCTCGCGCCGATGTCCCGCAACCGCAGCGCCGGCGAGCTGCTCGCGGCCGGGGTGCCCGCCGCCGAGATCCCGGAACGCGTGGGGCAGGCGGTCGAGGCGCTCGAGACCGTGCCCGTCCTGGCTCGCGCGATCGAGCGCGCCGGCGTCGAGGCGCCGGTGACCTCCGCGCTCGCCCGGCTCATCGAGGGAACCCTGCCCGTGGACGACTGGGTGGCGCTCGTGAGGGCGAAACAGCCGGCGCCGGCGCGGTTCGGCCGGCCCAGTACCTGGTGGACGCGCGTCAGGTCCTGGTTCGCCCGGATGTTCGGCAGCCGGCGACTAGACTCTTAGGAGTTATGAAGGCAGATATTCATCCCGAGTACGGCCCCGCGCACGTTCGCTGTACCTGCGGGAACGAGTTCTGGACGCGGTCCACGAAGCCGGAGCTGCATGTCGAGATCTGCTCGAACTGCCATCCCTTCTACACGGGCCGCCAGAAGCTCGTCGACACCGGTGGGCGCGTCGAGCGCTTCCGCCGCCGCGCAGCGCGGTCCCGGCGAGGCTAGGGTCTGACCCCGAAGGGGTCTGACCCCGTCGTTCCCGCAACTTACGCGTTCAGCAAGCGTTCACTTGACGCATGCGCCGTGCGCTCTACACAGTCGCACTGACCGTCGCCGCAGGAGCTCTCCTGCCGGCGGCGGCTGGTGCTGCTCCAGCACCCGCCAGCGTGAAGCTCGTGAAGTGCTCGGTAGAGGAGCACGAGGCGGCCTTCTACGCACGCATGCAGCAGGTCCCCGGCACGAGCCGCATGGCGCTCCGCTTCAGGCTGCTCGAGGAGACCGGCGCGGAGCGCCCCACGCGCGTGAAGGTCCCCAGTCTCAGCCGCTGGCGCTCTTCCAGGCCGGGCGTGAAGGCGTTCGGGTTCCGGCAGGGCTTCCGGCAGCTTCCCGAGAACGCGAGCCATCGCGTGCGGGTGGACTACCGCTGGTACGCGCAGGACGGCACGGAGCTGGCTCGCGCCACGCGCCGCTCGGCACGCTGCCGCCAGTTCGAGGAGCTTCCCAATCTGTTCGCCCGGATCGCCGCGGAGCTGCGCACGAAGGTCCAGGGCGTCGTCCGCTACGAGGTGAACGTCGGGAACGCCGGCAGGGCGGCCGCGTCCGCGGTGCCGGTCCGGCTGACCGTCGACGGCAACATCGTCGACACCGTCACGATCGCCTCGCTCGCGCCCGGTGAGCACCGCGCAATCGTGATTCGCGGGCCCGAATGCACCCGCCTCGTAAGGCTCGAGGTGGACCCTGAGCACGCCATCGCGGAGAGCTCCGATGTGGACAACGTCCACGAGCTTCCCTGCTCGGCGCTCAGGAAGACCGGCTGACCGCCGATACGATGGACACGGTGAAACCGAGGGAGGCCACCAAGGACGCACCCATCGGCGGGCAGGCTGTGCTCGAGGGCGTGATGATGCGCGGCATCTCCACCTGGGCGGTGGCGGTGCGCAAGCCGTCGGCCGAGCAGCTCGACGCGGGGGGAGCGGACTCGAAGGAGGGCGCGAAGGGCGAGATCGACGTGATCTCCGAGCCGCTCGTGTCCTGGACCAAGCGGCACCGGCTGCTGCGCGTGCCGATCGTGCGCGGCGTGGTCGCGCTCGCCGAGTCGCTGAAGATCGGCTTCAGGGCACTCGGCATCTCGGCGAACGCCCAGATGCCGCCGGACGCCGAGGGCAAGCAGCAGGACATCGGCGGCGGCGCCTGGATCGGCACGGTCACCTTCGCGCTCCTGTTCGCGGTCGGGCTGTTCTTCCTCCTGCCCGCCGGGCTCACGAACCTGGCCTCCGACTCGATCCCGAACGGCTTCGTGTTCGTGGTCATCGAGAAGCTCGTCCGCATCTCCATCTTCCTCGCCTACCTCGCGCTGATCTCGCGGATGCCCGATCTCCAGCGCGTGTTCGAGTACCACGGCGCCGAGCACAAGACGATCTCGTGCTACGAGGCCGGGGAGGAGCTCACGCCCGAGAACGCCCAGCGCTTCTCCCGCTTCCATCCGCGCTGCGGCACCAGCTTCCTGCTCCTGGTGATGATCGTGGCCATCGTGGTGTTCGCGCCGCTCGGCAAGCTCGACTGGCACTGGCTCTTCATCTCGCGCATCGTCGGCATCCCGATCGTCGCCGGGCTCGCGTTCGAGCTCATCAAGTGGTTCGGCAAGAACCGCACCAAGCGCTGGGCGCGCGCTCTCATGTGGCCCGGCATCCAGCTCCAGCGCCTCACGACGCGGGAGCCCGACCTGTCGCAGCTCGCGGTGGCTATTGCCGCGCTCGAGGCCGTGCTGGCGGTGGAGAACCCACTCGCCGCCTCGGAGGAGGACAAGGTCGGCATGGAAGTCGTGGCGTAGGTTTAGCCCCGGCGTCGTTTCGAGAGGCTCCATGTGTGGGCGCCGTGCTCCTCACGGGCGCCACGGGATTCGTGGGAAGAGAGATCCTGTCGCGCTTCCTCGAGCGCGACGATCGTCATGTCTTCGCGCTCGTGCGCGCCGCAACCGAAGCCGATGCCGCCGGACGGCTGCCGGCGCACGAACGCCTGACCGCCGTGGCCGGCGACATCGAGCAGGACGGCCTTGGACTCTCGCGCGAGGCGAGCGAGCGGCTCAGCCGCGAGGTCACGACGGTGCTGCACTGCGCCGCCTCGGTGTCCTTCGACATGCCGCTCGACGAGTCGCGGAGCGTGAACGTCGAGGGGACACGCCGGATGCTCCAGTTCGCGCGGCGCTGCCGGCGGCTCGAGCGCTTCAGCTACGTCTCCACCGCCTACGTCGCGGGTGAGCCGGGCCGGCTCTTCCGGGAGGACGAGCTCGCGGTGGGGCAGCGCTTTCGGAATCCGTACGAGCGCTCGAAGTTCGAGGCGGAACAGGCCCTCCACCGCGAGGGTGCGGACCTCCCGCTCCAGATCCTGCGCCCGAGCATCGTGGTCGGCGACAGCACCACGGGCCACACCACGGCGTTCAACGTCCTCTACGGACCGCTGAAGGCATTCGCGCGCGGCGCCATCCCGGCGATCCCGGCGCGACGCGACGCGCCGGTCGACATCGTCCCGGTCGACTACGTCGCGGATCGCGTCCACGAGCTGGCGAGCCACGGCCCGAACGGAACCTTCCACCTCGTGGCCGGGCGGAACGCGACCACCGTGGGCAGGCTGCTCGAGCTGTCCTCGGAGGAGCTCGGCCGCCGCGAGCCGACCGTCCTGCCGCCGAGTCTGTACCGCCGCTGGGTGCACCCATGGCTGCGGCGGAGGTACCGCGGGCTGCGCCGCATGGAGGTCTACTTCCCCTACTTCGCGATGCGGGTTCGCTTCGACGACCGCCGCCTGGGGCCCGGTCCGAGGGTGGAGTCCTACTTCCACCGGCTCATCCGATACGCGCAGCGAGTGGGCTGGGGCCGCTAGCCCTACCCTTCTCTTCGTGATCGAGAAGCTCGTGGAGCAGATCGAGGGCCGCTTCGCCGAGCTCTCGGACCAGATGTCGGACCCCGAGGTGATCTCGGACCAGCGGCGCTATGCCGAGGTCGGCCGCGCCTATCGCGCGCTCGAGCACGCGCACACGCTCGCGCAGGAGTGGCGCCACGCGACCGACGACGCCGCCGGCGCGCGCGAGCTGCTCGCCGAGGACGGCGACGACCCCGAGCTGCGCGACCTGCTGCGCAACTCGGAGGAGCGCCTCGGCGAGCTCGAGGAGGAGATCAGGCTCGCGATGGTCGAGCCCGACCCGAACGACGACAAGGACGTGATCGTGGAGATCCGCCCGGGCGCGGGCGGCGAGGAGGCCGGGCTGTTCGCGGGCGACCTGTACCGGATGCTCGACCGCTACGCCGAGCGCCGCGGCTTCAAGACCGAGCCGATCGAGATCGGCGACGGCCACTTCACGTTCGCGGTGAAGGGCAACGGCGCCTACAGCGTGTTCAAGTACGAGGGCGGTACGCACCGGGTGCAGCGGGTGCCGGAGACCGAGTCGCAGGGCCGGATCCACACCTCGACCGCGACGGTTGCGGTGCTGCCGGAGGCCGAGGACGTGGACGTGCACATCGACCCGAACGACCTCCAGGTGGACGTGTACCGCTCGTCTGGGCCCGGCGGGCAGTCCGTGAACACCACGGACTCCGCGGTGCGCATCACGCACAAGCCGACCGGGCTCGTCGTCTCGATGCAGGACGAGAAGTCGCAGCTCCAGAACCGCGACAAGGCGATGCGCGTGCTGCGCGCGCGGTTGCTCGAGCGCGAGATCGCGGCGCAGCAGGCGGAGGTCGCGGCGGCGCGGCTCGCGCAGGTGGGCAGCGGCGAGCGGGCCGAGAAGATCCGCACATACAACTTCCCGCAGGACCGCGTGACCGATCACAGGGTGGGGCTCACCAAGGGCAACCTGCCGGGGGTCCTGAGCGGCGAGCTGGACGAGTTCACGGCCGCGCTGGAGGCCGAGGAGAAGCGGCGCATGCTCGAGGCCGCGGCGCCGGTGGGCTCATGACCGCCCGCGACGCGCTCGATGCGGCCACCACCGCGCTGGAGGCGGCCGGCTGCATGTCGCCGCGGCTCGACGCGGAGCTCCTGATCGCGGACGCGCTCGGGGTACGCCGCGAGCAGCTGTTCCTGGATCCCGACATGGAGGTCACGCCGTCGGCGGCGCGCGTGATCGCAGAGCACGTGCGGCGCCGCAACGAGCGCGAGCCGGTCGCGTACATCCTCGGCAAGAAGGGCTTCCGCAACCTCGAGCTCAAGGTGGACCCGCGCGTTCTCGTTCCGCGCCCGGAGACCGAGCTGCTCGTGGAGGCGGCACTCGACCTGCCCGAGGGCTCGCGCGTGCACGACGTGGGGACGGGGTCCGGCGCGATCGCCCTCGCATTGCTCGACGAGCGGCCTGACCTGCGCGTCACGGCCTCGGAGGTCTCGCCGGAGGCCGCCGACCTCGCGCGCGAGAACGCGGAACTGCTCGGCCTGCCGCTCGAGGTGGAGGTCGCCGACGGCCTGCCGCCCGGCGACTACGACCTCGTGATCGCGAACCTGCCCTACGTCCGGGACGACCGCTGGGAAGTGCTCATGCCCGAGATCAACCGCTACGAGCCGCGGGTGGCTCTCACGGGCGGCGTGGATGGCCTCGACGCGATCCGCGAGCTCATGGCGGCGATCCCGCCGGGGACGCGCGTCGCGCTCGAGCACGCCGAGGATCAGGCGGACGCCGTTCGCGAGATGCTCGACGACGCCGTCTCCTACCCGGACCTCTCGAACTGGGATCGCATCACCGTCGGCCGCGCGCCGTGACGCCGGAGGACGTCGAGACCTTCGAGCGGTGCATCTCGGTGGGCGGCGTGGCGATCTTCCCCGCCGATACCGTCTACGGCCTGGCCACCGAGCCGGACTCGCGCGAGGGAGTCGACAGGCTCTACCGGCTCAAGGGCCGCGCCCTGGACAAGCCCGCCGCGGTCATGTTCTTCCAGGTCGGCGCCGCGCTGGCCGCGCTCCCCGAGCTCGGCCCGCGGACTCGAGCCGTCATCGAGACGCTGTTACCGGGCCCCGTGACACTGCTCGTCCCCAACCCCGCTCACCGATTCCCGCTCGCGTGCGGAATCGAGCCGGACAAGCTCGGGATCCGCGTGCCGCGCCTCGAGGGTGCACTCGAGCCACTGGCCTCCGTGGGCTGGCCGGTGCTGCAGTCGAGCGCGAATCGCTCGGGCGGCGCCGACGCGCGCCGGGTCGAGGAAGTGGATCCCGAGCTGCTGGAGGGCGTTGACCTCGTGCTCGACGCCGGCGAGCTGCCGGGCACGCCCTCCACGGTCTTGGACTTCTCCGCGTGGGAGCTCGGCGGCACGTTCGAGCTCGTCAGAGAGGGGGCGTTGCCGCTTGAGGCGGTGGTAGCGTCCGTCTTCGAATGAGTGAGCTGAGCCCGGACTACTTCACGAAGCCCGTCGCCGAGGTCGATCCTGAGATCGCTGAGGTGCTGAAGGACGAGGCAGCGCGGCAGGAGCGGACGCTCGAGATGATCGCGTCCGAGAACTTCGTGCCGCAGTCGGTGCTCGACTGCCAGGGGTCGGTGCTCACGAACAAGTACGCCGAGGGCTACCCGGGCCGGCGCTACTACGGCGGCTGCGAGTACGTGGACATCGCCGAGCAGCTCGCCATTGACCGGGCCAAGGAGGTGTTCGGCGCCGATCACGTGAACGTCCAGCCGCACTCCGGCGCGCAGGCGAACTCGGCCGTCTACATGGCCCTGCTCGACCCGGGTGACCGGATCCTCGGCATGAAGCTCGACCACGGCGGCCACCTGTCGCACGGGATGAAGATCAACTTCTCCGGGCTCTTCTACGACATCGTCGCCTACGGCGTGCGCGAGGAGGACTCGCGGCTCGACATGGACGAGCTCGCGCAGATCGCCGAGGACTCGAAGCCGAAGCTCATCATCGCGGGCTGGTCGGCCTACTCGCGCCAGCTCGACTTCCAGCGCTTCCGCGAGATCGCGGACTCGGTCGGCGCGCTCCTGATGGCCGACATAGCCCACTTCGCGGGGCTGGTCGCAGCCGAGGAGCATCCGAGCCCGGTGCCGTACTGCGACGTGGTCACGACCACCACGCACAAGACGCTCGGCGGCGGCCGCGGCGGCATGATCATGTGCCGCGAGGAGTACGCGAAGAAGATCGACTCGCGCGTGTTCCCGGGACACCAGGGCGGGCCGCTGATGCACACGATCGCCGGCAAGGCGGTCACGTTCAAGATCGCGCAGTCCGACCTGTTCCGCGAGCGCCAGCGGCGCACGCGCGAGGGGGCGGCGGTCCTCGCCGAGGAGATGGTGGCGGCAGGCGTGAACGTGCTCACGGGCGGCACCGACGTCCACCTGGTGCTGGCCGACCTTCGCGACTCGGAGCTCGACGGCAAGCAGGCCGAGGACCGGCTGCACGAGGTCGGCATCACGGTCAACCGGAACGCCGTGCCGTTCGATCCGCGCCCGCCGGCGGTCTCGTCGGGCCTGCGGATCGGGACGCCCGCGCTTGCGACGCGCGGATTCCAGGCCGATGACTTCCGCGAGGTCGGCCGCGTGATCGGCGAGGCGCTCACCGGCGACTTCTCAGATGCGCATCGCACCGAGCTCAGCGAGCGCACGCGCGCCCTCGCCGACAAGTATCCGCTCTACCCGCAGCTGGCCGAGCACGCGGTCGCGTAACGCCATCTTCGAGCTGGACGGCATCAGCCTGGCGCGCGACGGCCGGCCGGTGCTGAGCGACGTGAGCATGTCGATCCCGGCGGGCTCCACCGCGCTGCTCGGGCCCTCGGGCTCGGGCAAGTCGACGCTCCTGCGGCTGCTGAACCGGCTCGCGGAGCCGGACGCGGGCTCGGTGCGGTTCCACGGCACCGACGTGCGGGAGCTCGATCCGCTCGAGCTGCGCCGCCGCGTCGGGCTCGTGCCTCAGCTGCCGGCGCCGGTTCCGGGAAGCGTGGCCGACAACATCCGCTTCGGCCCGCGGCTGGAGGGCCGGGAGGTGGACCCCGAGGGTCCGGTGCGGCTCGCCGGCCTGGACCCGTCGTTCCTGGAGCGCGACGCCTCGCGGCTGTCGGTGGGCGAGCAGCAGCGGGTGATGCTCGCGCGGGCGCTCGCGCTGGAGCCCGAGGTGCTCCTGCTCGACGAGCCGACGGCGTCGCTCGATCCCTCCGCCACGGCCGCCGTCGAGGAAGCCCTGCGCCACCTGCGCGACGTCTCGCTCGTGCTCGTGACACACAACCGCGACCAGGCGGGCCGGCTGACCGAGCGAACGATCCGGCTCCGCGACGGGCGGGTCACGACGTGAGCACGGTGAACATCACGCTCGGCGAGGTCGCCGCGTCGCTGGTGCTCATCGCCGTGGCGATCGCGGTCTCGTTCTGGCGCCGCGCCGAGCTCGAGGGGGACATCGCTGTCGCGGTCCTGCGCTCGTTCCTTCAGCTGACCGCGGTCGGTTACGTGATCCAGGCGATCTTCGACACCGACAGCCTCTGGCTCGTGGCCGCGCTCCTGGCCGGCATGGTCGGGTTCGGGACCTGGACCGCGCGCGGGCGTGCCAAGGGTGTGCCGAACGTGACGGGGCCGATTCTGCTGGGGCTGGCGGTGAGCGCGGCCGTCACGCTCGGCCTGGTGCTGGCGCTGGGCGTGTTCGAGGCGACACCGCGCTACCTCGTGCCCGTCGGCGGCATGGTGATCGGCAACTCGATGACGGCCGTGGCCGTCGCGCTCAACCGGCTCGCTGACGAGATGCACGACGGCCGCAGGCAGATCGAGGCGATGCTCGCGCTCGGAGCGACGTCGTTCCAGGCGTCGCGCGCCATCGTGGCGCGGAGCCTGCGCTCCGGGATGATCCCGCTGGTCGACTCGACGAAGACGACCGGCATCGTCTTCTTCCCGGGCACGATGGTGGGAATGCTCGTGGCGGGCGCGGAGCCAGTCGACGCGGTGCGCCTCCAGATCGTGCTCCTCTGGGTGCTGCTCGGGGCGGTCGCGCTGGCGGGCATGATCGCGGTGTCGCTCGGATACCGGGGCTTCTTCACCGAGGCGCACCAGCTGCGCGACACGTGAGCTGAACCTCCGCCGCCCTCACTAGCCTCCCTCCCAATGGACGAGCTCGATGCCCTCTGGGCGTTCCTCGTCGCCGCGCTGATCGCGTTCGCCGCCACGCCCCCGGTCGCCCGGCTCGCGCGGCGGCTCGGGGTCATCCACTATCCGCGCGACCGCGACCTGCACGACCGGCCCGTGCCCGGCCTGGGCGGGCTGGCGATCCTCGCTGCCGCGGTCGTCTCGGCGCTCGCCTTCCTGCCCTGGAACGGGGAGACGCGCGGGATCGTCGGGGGAGCGCTTGCGATCGCCCTCGTCGGCGCGGTGGACGACTGGCGCGAGGGCGGGCTGCACCCCGCCGTGAAGCTCGCCGGGCAGTTCGCGGCCGCGGCGATTCCGGTGGCGGGCGGCGTCTGGGTCGACCACGTGACGCTGCCCTTCCTCGATCCGTTCGAGCTGAGCGACACGGCGGGCAAGGCGCTCACGCTCGTCGGGATCGTGGCCGTGATGAACGTCGTGAACTTCACCGACGGCGCCGACGGACTGGCCGCGGGCGTGTGCACCATCGCGGCGGCCACCTTCGCGATCATCGCGCTGTCGCTGAACCGCGACGAGGCGGGCATCCTCGCCGCGCTCACCGCCGGAGCCGCGCTCGGCTTCCTGTGGCACAACTTCCACCCGGCCTCGATCTTCATGGGCGACGCAGGGTCGAACCTGCTCGGCCTGCTGCTGGCGTGCGTCGCAATCCAGGGCGTCCTGAAGACCGCCGCGGTGGTCGCGCTGTTCTTCCCGCTCCTGATCCTCGCCGTGCCGGCGCTCGACGCGACCTTCGTGGTGGCGAAGCGGATCAAGTACGGGCGGCCCGTCTACTCGGCGGACCGATGGCACTTCCACCACCGCTTCGCCAACATCGGCTTCTCGCAGCGGCGGACGGTGCTCTACCTGTACGGCTGGACCCTGTCGCTCGCGGCGCTCGCCCTGGCGATGCGCTTCGTGCCGTACTCGGAGGACGACGGCACGCTCAACATCGGCTGGACGCTCGTGATCGTCGCGTTCGGCCTCGTGGCGCTCGCGGCGAGCGTGTATCTGGTGGTGGTGCTCGAGATCCTGAAGTTCCGCCGCTTCCGCGAGCGCGAGATCCAGCGCCAGGTCGAGACGGGTGAGATGCCGGCGCTCACCGCCGAGCAGATCTCCGACGAGGTGGACCGGGAGGTCGAGACCGGGGAATTCGAGGCCGTCCGCGGCGACTGATCGCACGGTTCGGGCCGAGTCGTTCCGGGCACGCGAGACCAATGGCTGAGCCCCAAGAGGAGATCGAGGCGCTGCTCAACTTCCTGCTCCCGTTCGCGGAGGAGAAGTTGAACAAGGACGGCGAGTTCTACCCCTACGCCGCGGCGGTTGGAGCGGACGGAGAGGTGGCCGCGGTCGCCGCCGATCTCGGCGACGAGGAACCGGACGTGGTCGACCTGCTGCTGGCGCTGCGCACGCAGCTCGGCGAGGACGCCGCGCAGGGCTCGATCCGCGCATCCGGAATCGCGGCCGACGTGACGTTGACCGACCCGGACAGCGGCGAGACCACCGACGCGGTGCAGCTCGAGCTCGACCACGCCGACGCCGACGCGGTCGACATCTACGTGCCGTACGAGAGCGCGCCCGAGGGCGTGAAGTTCGGCGAGCTGGTGTCGGCGGCGGGCCGCCAGCCGGTGTTCGGTCCGGCGCCGGCGTAGGCCGCTCGGCGTCAGAAGAGCTTCGTCTGGGCGGGCTCGCGCGGCGGGCGCGCGGCCGGGATGGTGACCGGATCCACGTCGGGGCCCGACCTCCTCATTGCCCGTCGTTCGTCTGATCCCGGCCCCTGGCGCACCAGAGCCTGGATCCGCTCGCGCTCCTCCTTGCCCACGTACGCGCCGCGCGCGTACAGCTGCTCGTAGCGCGGCACGAGATCCGGCCGGTAGGAGCGGAGCCACTCGAAGAAGATGTCGCGCACCTCGCCCCGTAGGTGGAGCGGGATCCCGCCGATGTTCACGGCGCCGGCCTCGCCGCACAGCTCGAGGATCTTCTCGACCTGCTTCGGCGAGTCGTTGATGCCGGGCATGAGCGGCGCGATCAGGACGCCCGTGGGAATCCCGGCCCGGTTCAGCTCCGCCACCGCCTCGATCCGCTTACGCGGATGCGGCGTGTGCGGCTCGCTGGCGCGCCAGGCCTTCTCCTCCAGCGTCGGAATCGAGAGGTTGGCCGCGAACCCGGCCACCTCGTGGATCTGCTTGAACAGCTCGATGTCCCGGAGCAGCAGCGGCGACTTCGTGAGCACCGACGACGGCGTCCCGGAATCCCGCATCGCCTCCCAGATGCCCGGCATCAGCTTGTAGCGCCCCTCGACCCACTGATACGGATCCGTGTTCGTCCCCAGCGCGACGTGCTCCCGCTTCCACGACGGCCGCATCAGCTCCGCCCGAGCCACCTCCGGCACGTTGACCTTGACGACGATCTCCTTATCGAAGTCACGATCGGCGTTGAAGTCGAGATACCTGTGCGTGGGCCGGGCAAAACAGAATTTGCAGCCGTGATGGCATCCCCGATACGGGTTGATCGTCCAGCGGAAGGGCATCCGGGATGCGTTCGGAACCCTGTTGAGTGCCGACTTCGCGCGGACCTCGTAGAAACGGGTGTCGAGGGCCTCGGGTGCGTCGAAGGTCCGCACCGTCGCCGGCTCGCGGTAGCCGGGGAGGGTGCGGGCTTCCTCGGCGTCGACCTTCAAGTTGTCCCAGCGCACGAACACATGTTCGCACAAGACGAAGACGGCTCCCGATAAGCCGCGCGCGCCCGAATGGGCGCGGGCGGCAAGGACTGGCGAAACGCGTGCTACGTTGGCCTGAGCGTGCTCACCCTCGTAATCCTCGGCGTAGCCGTGGCTGCCGCGTTGGGCTTCGCGGTGCTTCTACTCTGGCCAACGTCCGAATCCGCAGCCGAGTCGGACGAGCACCGGCACGAAGACCCGCCGATTACCGACTTGTTCTCAATCGGGCGCAGCGCTTAGACCCTCTCCTCGCCGAACGCCGTGAACACCACCCGCCGGGCGCCGCCGTGGTCGCGGTGCTCGGCCAGGTAGATCCCCTGCCACGTGCCCAGCGCCAGCGAGCCGCGCGACACGGGAATCGTCAGTGAGGAGCCGGTCAGCGAAGCCTTGATGTGCGCCGACATGTCGTCGGGACCCTCGAGGGTGTGCGCGAAGTAGTCCGCGCCGTCGGGCACCGCGCGGTCGAACCAGGCCGCGAAGTCGCGCCGAACATCGGGTGAGGCGTTCTCGTTCAGCGTCAGCGACGCGGACGTGTGCTGCATGAACACCGTTGCGATGCCCACGGCGAGCCGGCTCAGGTCCGGCACCGCGTCAAGGATTTCGGAGGTTACGAGGTGGAACCCGCGCGGTCTCGGACGCAGCTCGATCTGCTTTTGGATCCACACGCCGACCATTCTGGCGGGAACGGCAAAGCGGACATAGTGTGGCCGCAGCCCCCCGGGACTCGTGCACTTAGGCCAGAGGAGGAGCATGGAGCCGCCCCTCCGCGAGCGGCTGCGCTGGCGGAACGCGTCGGAAAACGGTGTCGAGGCGCCCGCCGCGCGGGCGATGATGGCCCGTACCTCCGCGCTCCTCGCCGGTGCGACCGCCGTGGTCTGTCTGGTCGGCGTGTTCGTGCCCGGCGACGCGCAGCTCGACGACGGCGTGCTGCTCATCGCGGCCGCCGCAGCGGCGCTGCTCGGTGCGCTGCTCCTGATCGTCTACGACCGCATCCCGAAATGGGCCTTCCACCCGATCGTCTTCCTCGGGACGGCCATCTCGACGGCCGCCGCCTACGGCTGGGGCTCCGAGTCCGCCTACGGCCCGCTCCCGTTCGTCTGGGTCACCCTGCTCGCCTTCTACTTCTTCACCCGCGGCGCCGCGCTGGTGCACCTCGCCCTCATGGCCGCGGGCTACGCGCTCGCGCTCGGCCTCGAGGACCCGTCCGAGAACCCGCTCGACGGCTGGGTCGCGACCGTGGTCACGCTGCTCGTGACCGGCCTGTTCGTCTCCGTGGTCCGTGACCGGCTCGGCCGCCTGATCCGCCGCCTCAGCGATGCCGCTCATCACGACGCGCTCACCGACCTCCTCAATCGCCGCGGCTTCCAGGTGGGCTTCGACATGGAGCTCGAGCGCGCCCGGCGCGCCGACCAGCCGCTCAGCCTGATCGTCGGCGACCTCGACCGCTTCAAGCGAGTCAACGACGCCTTCGGCCACGTGACCGGCGACACCGTTCTAAGACGGGTCGCCGAGGCGATCAACGGCGCGAAGCGCGGCTTCGACAGCGCCGCGCGGGTGGGCGGCGAGGAGTTCGCGGTGCTCGCGCCCGATTGCGACGAGCACGGCGCGTACATGCTCGCCGAGCGAATCCGGGCCGCGGTGCACGAGGCCGTGTCCGAGCAGCAGGAGGAGACGCACCTCACGATCAGCTTCGGGATCTCCACCTTCCCGCTCCACGGCCAGTCGGCGGACGGCCTGCTGCGCTCCGCCGACCAGGCGCTCTACGCCGCGAAGCGGCTGGGCCGCAACCGCTCGGTCATCTCGAGCGCCGAGGTGCCCGGCATCCTCGCGCGCACGTCACGCTCCGCGAACGGCGAGGCGCACGTCGAGCTCGCGTCGCTGCTCACCCTCGCCGAGGCGCTCGACATCCGCGAGACGGGCAGCGCGTCCCACTCCCAGCGCGTCGGCCGCTTCGCCGAGCTGACTGCGCGCGAGCTCGGCCTGCCGCCCGAGTCGGTCGAGCGGGTGAGGCTCGCGGGCATCCTGCACGACGTCGGCCGGGTGGCGCTGCCGGACGAGCTGATCCTCAAGCACGGGCCGCTCACCGAGGCCGAGTGGGCGTGGGTCCGCGCCCACCCGGCGATCGGCGCGCGCATGGTCGAGACGACCGAGTACGAGGACATCCGCTCGTGGATCCTGTTCCATCACGAGCGCCCCGACGGCCGCGGCTATCCCGAGGGGCGTGGTCAGGACGAGGTGCCGCTCGAGTCGGCGATCATCGCCGTGGCGGACGCGTACGAGGCGATGACGAACGAGCGTCCCTACCGCCCGGCCTACACCGCCGAGGACGCTGCCGACGAGCTGCGCCGCGGGGCCGGCCGCCAGTTCCGCGGCGACGTGGTCGACGCCCTCCTGAGAGCCGTCTGAGTACGCGCTCACCCCTTCAAGGGACGCGCGCTTTCCACCGATAACAACGGGGAAATGGAGCCGGGCGGCATTCTCGCTGCGCTTCTACCCTCCGTCTGCGCGATCGTGCTGGCGTTCGTCGGCGTGCTGCAGCACCGGCGCATCAGAAGCCTCCGGGCGCGCATCGCCGACTCCAACCGCACCGACCCGCTCACCGGGCTGTTGAACCGGCGCGCGTTCGAGGAGCTGCTCGAGCTGGAGCTCGAGCGTGCCATGCGCGCGGACCGGCCGCTGTCCGTGGTCGTGGGTGACATCGACGGCTTCCGGCTGGTCAACGAGCAGCAGGGTCACGCGGTCGGCGACGCGACCCTTCAAGCGGTCGCTCACAACGCGCTCAAGTGGAAGCGGCGCATCGACCAGGCGGCCCGCATCGGCGGCGAGGAGTTCGCGCTCCTGCTCCCCGAGACCGACGAGCGCGGCGCCTTCATCGTGGCCGAGCGGCTTCGCCGCGCCATGCACCGCAGCTTCGTGGACTCCTCGATTGGGGTGAGCTTCAGCTTCGGCGTCGCGACGGCGCCGACGCACGGAACCGACCCGGTCGCCCTCCTGGCCGCGGCCGACGGCGCCACCGCCGCGGCGAAGGACCTGGGCGGCGACCGCACCGTCATCTACAGCGACGAGGTAGCGCGCACGCTCGCGCAGACGGGGCACGCGAGCGGCGAGCTCCAGCTGGCCACCGTGATCGCCCTCGCCGAGGCGCTCGACATCCGCGACACCGGCACCGGGCAGCACTCGCACACCGTCGGCCGCTACGCCGAGCTGATGGCGCGCGCGCTCGGCTTCGGCGAGGACCACGTCGAGCGTGTCCGGCTCGCCGGGGTGCTCCACGACATCGGGAAGATCGGCATCCCGGACCGCGTGCTCTCGAAGCCCGGCCCGCTCGACGCCGAGGAATGGCAGGAGATGTACACGCACCCCGAGATCGGCGCGCGCCTGCTGTCGCGGCCCGAGTTCGACGACCTGCGCGCCTGGATCCTCGCGCACCACGAGCGCCCCGACGGGCTCGGCTATCCGCGCGCGCTGAGCGCCGAGGACATCCCCGTGGAGGCGCGCATCCTGGCCGTCGCCGACGCCTACGAGGCGATGACGGCGGACCGGGTCTACCGGCCCGCCCTCGGCGAGGAGGCCGCGCGCGCCGAGCTCGAGGCCGGCGCGGGCACGCAGTTCGACCCCGGCGTGGTCGAGGCCTTCCTGCGCACGCTCGACGCAAGCCACGCCCGCCGCCTCCGCCGCGTCGCCTAGCCGGAGCGGCAACCGGACGCCGCGCGCCGCGATCTAGCATCGACGCCCGTGGAGCAGTTCTTCGACGACCTCAACCGCGCTTACCAGGTTCACATCGAGGCCGCCGGCAAGGAGGTCGACTTCCTGATCCTCGTCGCCTTCACGGTCTCGTTCGGCTTCATCCGGACGAGCGCCCATCTCATCCGGGCTCAGGTGAGCTGGTGGCCGGGCAACGTCGAGACGAAGAGCGGGACCCACATCCACCACCTCGTGTGGGGGATCCTGCTCCTGATGACGATGGGCTACCTCGGCCTCGCGGTCGACCTGGGCAGCCCCTGGCTCGAGCTGACCGCGATCGCCTTCGGCGTGGGCATCGGCCTGACGCTGGACGAATTCGCGCTCTGGCTGAACCTCGAGGACGTGTACTGGTCGGAGAAGGGCCGCCAGTCGATCGACGCCGTGATCATCGTGGCTTCCCTGCTCGGGCTCTCCCTGCTCGGTCTCCAGTTCTGGATCGACGTCTACGAGGCGTTCCTGCTGCTCCTCGGCGTGGGCGGCGAGCGCTTCACCGGCAGCGAGAGCGCGGCGTACCTCGTGCCGTGGCAGGTGCTCGGAGTGGTGCTCTCCATCCTGTTACTGCTGCGAGGGAGGTGGCGGACCGGAATCGTCGGCCTGTTCATCCCGCTGGTGGCGGTGATCGGCGTCGCGAGCCTGGCCCGCGGCGGCCGGGGTTCCGAGCAATCCGGGGAGGCCTAGCCGCGCGTCGCCTCCACCGCGTAACGCGCCTCGCGCTCGTAGCGGTTCGCCCGGTAGCGCGACCGGTCGCGGGCGAAGGTCGACGGCCGCGCGTACGAGAGCCACACGCGCAGGGCCCGGTGCTGGAGCTGCCAGACGTGGCAGAGCTCGTGGACCACGAGCTCCTCGTCGACCTCTGGTCCCTTCACCAGAACGAGGTGACGGGTGGCGTAACCGCGGAAGCGACGGAACCCTGGAACCGCGAACAGCCACGGCGCGACGACCAGCCGAACGCCGCGCAGATCGACCGGCTCGGGGTAAAGCGCAAGCCGGTCGAGCCGCGCCTTCGCGTCCCGCAGCATGTCGAGTGGTCGCAGAGAATCTCGAAGCGGGAACATGAGCGCGCGCTGCGCTAGAAGTAGCTGGTGGCGTTGGACTGGTGGGAGAGGCGGCGGCAGCGACGAGGAAGCGAGCGCGACCGACGCAAGCGAGAGCGCGAGGCTCTCGAAGCCCAGGTGCGGGAGCGCGCGTTCGCGATCGTGCGGCAGGTCGCTGAACCCCTGGTGTCTGAAGGACTCGCCGAGCTCGAGTGGTTGGACGCGGACCGGGACACAGGGTGGGGTCCCAGTGTCACGATGGCGCCGCTTCGGGGCGGTGCCGTCAACGTGGAAGTCTGTCCGTACGAGTCATGGGTCGTGCTGCAATTCGCCCGCTTCACGGGCCCGGTCGGGCCCGACGGTCCGGAGCAAGACTGGGGCGCTACAGAGGAGCTTCACTCGGATCGTGATGGCCCAGACCCCGACTGGGAGGACCAACTCCGCCGGATCTTGCGGCGGTGGTGGACGGCGGCTTCAGCGAGCTGATCGAGCCCGAGCGCCACGGTTACCTCCGGACGCACACCTTCGAGCCGCGAAGCGGCGAGACACTCGTGCGCCGGTCGGAGTACGGCGGGGTAGACCCGGGCGAGCGCCGCGAAACGCGCTTCCCCGGCTACCGGTAAGTCGCAGTAGCGTCCGCCTGATGGCAAGCAGCGAGAAGGCGTGTGGCCACGCGAGCCAAGTGTCACAAAGTAGTCACAAAGTCGACGGAACATGTACCCTTCGACGCCCGGGTAGAGAGCACGCAAGCGCCGCCCGCCCATCGCTCTCCCTGGACAACTCTTGACGACGCACGCTTTGAAAGCATCCGATACCCCCATGCCGCTGCGCGTGTTGCGGTATCTGGACTTCGTGGTCCTGCTTCTGGCGCTGCCGATCTTCGTCGCGGCCGGTCTGCCGCTGCTCGGGTGGGCCGGCGCCGCGGTCGGGTGGACGGTCCAGCGGGCGATCCAGTACGGCATCGAGAAGCGGGCCAGGGCGTCGGATGACCCGCGCACGGTCGCGGGCCTCCTCACGGGCAGCATGATCGCGCGCGGCTGGATCGTCGCCGGCTCGATCTTCGTCGTCGGCCTGTCCGAGCGCGAGGCGGGCCTGGCGGCCGCGATTCTCTCGATCACCCTGTTCACCTTCTACTTCACGAGCCAGATGATCACGCGGCCGTTCGAGGAGCCGAAGCGATGAAGACGCTGAGCACGCGTGCGAAGGTCCTGATCGGCATCTTCATCTGGCTCGGGCCCGCGCTCCTGCTGTACGCGATCGTCGGCAGCGAGGGCAAGAACGAGGAGTTCAAGCCGCAGAACGAGTTCAAGCTCGAGCCCTGGGTCGACCTGAAGATCGGGGGCATCGACCTCTCGATCAACAAGGCCGTGCTCTACCTGTTCCTCGCCTGCGCGCTAACGACCGGCGTGATGATCTACATCGCAAAGCGCATGCACGACCCCCCCAACCGCGTCCAGACGCTGATCGAGGGGGCGTACGACCTGACCTACACGCAGATCGCCCGCGGCAACATGCCGAGCGAGACCGCGGCGAGGTACTTCCCGTTCGTGGCCACGCTGTTCTTCTTCATCTGGTTCTCGAACATGCTCGGCTACATCCCGCTGCCGACGAACACGCACGAGACGATCGAGATCTTCGGCATCGACTTCCCGGCCTTCGCGCTATACGCGGCCACCGCGAACCTCTCGGTCCCGCTCGTCCTGACGCTCGTCGTCTGGGGCGGCTACCAGTGGGAGGGCATCCGGAAGCACGGCTTCATCCAGCACCTCAAGGGCTGGCTGCCGGCGGGCGTCACGGGCGTCGCGGCGGTTCCGATCTTCTTCATCGAGGTGATCTCGCAGTTCATGAGGATCATCTCGCTCTCGGTGCGACTGTTCGCGAACATCCTCGCGGGCCACCTGCTCATCCTGTTCATGGGCGGCGGGCTCGCCGTGCTGCTCGGCATCGCCGCGCTCGGCTGGTTGACTCTCCCCTTCGCACTCGCCTTCTTCCTGTTGGAGGTCGGCCTGATCGCAACGCTGCAGGCCTTCATCTTCGCCACCCTCACGTCCATTTACTTCGGCGAGGCAAGCGCCGGAGGCCACTAAGGAGGACCCATGGACCTGTCAGTCCTGATTCCCATCGCACAGGCGGCCGATCCCACGGACGGCCTCAAGGCAGTCGCGCTCGGCGTGGGTGCCGGGCTCGGCACGATCGGCCCCGGCATCGGCGTCGGCTACATCTTCGGCAAGGTGATCGAGTCGGTCACCCGCCAGCCCGAGATGCGCGAGGAGATCACGAGCATCCAGTGGCTCGGCTTCGCCCTCACCGAGGCGATCGTCTTCTACGCCTTCATCTTCGGCCTGATCGCGTTCTTCCTCTAAGTGGCGACGCTGGCGGACATACTCCTGCTCGCGCAGGCGGAGGGCGGCGGCGGCGAGGATTCCGGGGGCGGCAGCTTCCTGGTCAGCCCGAGCGTCGGGCTGATGATCTGGACGCTGCTCGCGTTCGGCATCACGCTCTATCTGCTGACCAAGCTCGCGTTCCCGCGCATCGCCGCGGCGCTCGACAGGCGCCGGCTGGCGATCGAGGAGTCGATCGAGGCCGCCAACCGGGCGAAGCGCGAGGCCGACGAGCTGCTCGATGAGTACCGCGCCCGCCTTCGCGAAGCGCGCGAGCAGGCGGAGGACATCGTCTCGCGCGCCCGCAAGGCCGGCGAGAACCTCCAGGACGAGACGAAGGCCCAGGCCACGAAGCAGCGCGAGGAGCTGCTGGCCCAGGCCCGCCGCGACATCGAGCACGAGACGCGCCGTGCGCTCGACGAGCTGCGCAGGGAGGTCGCGGACCTGACGGTCACGGCGACCGAGAAGATCACGCGCAAGTCGCTCACCGAGGAGGACCACCGCCGCCTGATCGAGGAGGCCCTCACCGAGGTGGACTTCGAGGCGCTCGCCCCGACCAAGGGGAACGGGCGCTAGCCCATGGAGGAGATCGCCGAGGTGTACGCGCGGGCGCTGTTCGAGGCCGCCATGGACCACGACGTGCTCGACCGCGTTCACGACGAGCTCGGCGAGTTCGCGGAGGCGCTGAACGACAACCGCACGCTCCAGATGTTCCTGTTCTCGCCCTACTTCTCGTCCGACGAGAAGCGCGACGGCGTGAAGAAGATCGTGAGCGACGCGGACGAGCGCACGGTGAACTTCCTCGAGCTGCTGGCGGAGCGCCACCGCATGCCGGCCCTGTTCAGGATCAAGCGCGAGTTCGACTCCCTCTGGGCCGACGAGAACCAGCTGCTGCCGGTGACCGTGACGAGCGCGGTCGAGCTGGACGAGAGCCTCATCGAGGACATCGGCAAGCGCATCCAGGACCAGACCGGCCGCAAGGTCGAGCTGTCCTCGAACGTGGACCCCGACGTGCTCGGGGGCTTGATGGTCCGCGTCGGGAACATGGTGCTCGACAGCACGGTTCGCAACAGACTTGAACGACTACGCAAGCAGGTCACGAAGGCCTAAGGAGACTCTGAAGTGCAGATCAAGCCAGACGAGATCACCAGCATCCTGAAGAGCCGCATCGAGGGCCTCGACGACGGCGGCGCCGACCTGTCAGAGGTGGGAACCGTGCTGTCCGTGGCGGACGGCATCTCGCGCGTCCATGGTCTCGACAACGTCATGTCGAGTGAGCTCCTCGAGCTGCCGCACGACGTGACCGGCCTCGCCCTCAACCTCGAGTCCGACAACGTCGGCGCCGTGCTGTTCGGCCCGTGGGACCAGATCGAGGAGGGCGACCAGGTGAAGCGCACCGGCCGCCTGCTCGAGGTGCCCGTGGGAGAGGCCCTGCTGGGGCGCATCGTCGACCCGCTCGGCCGCCCGCTCGACGGCAAGGGTGACATCGACACGGACCACACGCGTCCGGCCGAGTTCAAGGCTCCCGGGGTGGTGCACCGCCAGCCGGTGAAGGAGCCGATGCAGACGGGCATCAAGCCGATCGACGCCATGACGAACGTCGGCCGAGGCCAGCGCGAGCTGATCATCGGCGACCGTCAGACCGGCAAGACGTCGATCTGCATCGACACGATCATCAACAACAAGGACAAGGACCTGAAGTGCGTGTACGTCGCGATCGGGCAGCGGATGTCCACCGTGGTCGAGGTCGCGCAGCAGCTGGACGACGCCGGCGCGCTCGACAACACCGTGATCGTGGCCGCGCCCGCAGACGAGGCGGCGCCGATCAAGTTCCTCGCGCCGTACGCGGGTGCGGCGATCGCCGAGCACTGGCTCTACAACGAGCAGCACGCGCTCGCGGTCTACGACGACCTGACGAAGCACGCGTACGCATACCGGCAGATGGCGCTGCTGCTCCGCCGCCCGCCGGGCCGTGAGGCATACCCGGGCGACGTCTTCTACCTGCACTCGCGCCTGCTCGAGCGGTCGGTGAAGCTGTCCGACGAGCACGGCGCCGGCTCATTCACCGCGCTGCCGATCATCGAGACGCAGGCGGGCGACGTGTCGGCCTACATCCCGACGAACGTCATCTCGATCACCGACGGCCAGATCTTCCTCGAGGCGGACCTGTTCCGCTCGGGCGTGCGGCCCGCCATCAACGTCGGCATCTCGGTGTCGCGCGTGGGCGGCTCGGCGCAGACGACGCCGATGAGGAAGGTGGCCGGCAGGCTGCGCCTGGAGCTCTCGCAGTACCGCGAGCTCGAGGCCTTCGCCCAGTTCGGCTCGGACCTCGACGCCGACACCCAGGCCACGCTCAGCCGCGGGGCCCGGCTCGTCGAGGCGCTGAACCAGGAGGAGCGCCATCCGCTGCCGATCGAGGATCAGGTCGCGTCGATCTACTCCGGCACCGGCGGCTACCTCGACCGCATCAAGGTCGAGCGCGTGCGCGAGTTCCTCCAGTTCCTCCTGGAGCGGCTCCACGCCGAGAGCGGCGATCTGATGAAGAAGATCGGCGACGGCGATTGGGACGACTCGATCGAGGCACAGCTCGGCGACTGCATCGCCGAGGGGATCGACGACTTCGGCCCCGACTTCGACGCGGAGGGCAATCCGCTCGAGGAGGGCGAGTCGGACCGCATCATGTCCGAGGACGAGCGCGAGAAGGAGGCCCGGACCGACGAGGGCCGCAAGACGTCGTCGGAGGAGGGCGACCGGGGTCAGACCCCGGAGGACTCCGACTCCTCGTCCGGCGACGGGCAAGGGTCTGACCCCTCGGACCGCGAGCAGGAGACGGCCAAGGCCTAATCGCGCGTGGCGAACCTGAAGGACATCCGCGGCCGCATCTCGTCGGTCAAGAACATCCGCAAGATCACGCGCGCGATGGAGATGATCTCCGCCGCGCGCCTGCGGAAGGCCGAGCAGCGCATCGAGCACCTGCGCCCGTACGCCGACGCTCTCCGGCGGATGACGGCGCGCGCCGCGCAGGCCGCGGACAACATCCCCAACCTGCCGATCCTCCAGGAGAAGCAGGAGGTGCAGACGGTCGGGATCCTGCTGATCACCGGCGACCGTGGACTGGCCGGCCCGTTCAACTCGCAGATCCTGCGCGCCGGCAACCGGCGCCTGCGGGAGCTGCGGTCGGACGGCAAGGAGGTCCTCTGGTACGCCGTGGGCCGGCGCGGCGTCTCGTCGCTCAACTTCCGGGACCTCGAGATCGGGGCGTCGTGGACCGGCTTCACCGACAGGCCGGCGTTCGCGGACGCCCGTCGCGTGGCCGACGGGCTGGTCGCCGCCTACGTCGACGACAAGGTCGACCGCGTCGAGGTCTTCTACAACGGCTACATCTCGCCGGTGAACCAGGAGGTGCGCCACGAGACGCTGTTGCCGCTGCAGCAGGCGGACGTGATCGACGACGACGATCGAGGGGTCAGACCCTTCAACGAGCGAAGAGTCAGACCGTTCATCCCGCGAGGGGTCTGACCCCTCATCCTCCGACGAGCACATCCACGACCGCGCCCTCTGGATCTACGAGCCGGACGCCGAGGAGATCCTCGCCCGGCTCGTGCCCGACTACGTGGAGATCTCGATCTACCGGGCGATGCTCGAATCCACGGCTTCAGAGCACGGCGCGCGGATGAGCGCCATGCGCAACGCATCAGACAACGCCGCCGAGCTGATCGACGACCTCACGCTCGCCGCGAACCGCCAGAGACAGGCGGAGATCACGCAGGAGATCATGGAGGTCGTGGCCGGGGCAGAGGGACTTCGATAGGGAACGCAAGGAGATTCGATGGAAGCCGCAACCAAGTCAGATCAGCAGGAGCAGAAGAAGAACGGCGACGGAAACTTCGGCACCGTGGAGGAGATCCAGGGTGTCGTGATCGAGGTTGCGTTCTCGGACCAGCTGCCCGAGATCTACAACGCCCTCGAGGTCGAGCTCGACCGGTACGGGGACGAGGGCGACGAGGTGGCCGCCGAGAAGGGCGTGCTCGTGCTCGAGGTGCAGCAGCACATCGGCGACGACCGCGTGCGCGCGGTGGCGATGGACGCCACCGACGGCCTCGCTCGCGGCACCAAGGTCCGCGACACCGGGGGGCCGATCACCGTGCCCGTCGGCAAGGAGACGCTCGGCCGCATCTTCAACCTGCTCGGCGAGCCCATCGACGAGGGCGGCGACGTGGAGACCGAGGAGCGCTGGCCGATCCATCGCCCCGCGCCGAGCGTCGAGGACCTCACGCCGACCCGCGAGGTGCTCGAGACCGGCATCAAGGTCATCGACCTGCTCGCTCCCTACGCGAAGGGTGGAAAGGTCGGCCTGTTCGGCGGCGCCGGCGTGGGCAAGACCGTGCTCATCCAGGAGCTGATCCGCAACATCGCGGAGGAGCACGAGGGGCTGTCCGCTTTCTGCGGCGTGGGCGAGCGCTCACGCGAGGGCAACGACCTCTGGCTCGAGATGAAGGAGTCCGGCGTGCTCGAGCGGACCGTGCTCGTGTTCGGCCAGATGAACGAGCCGCCCGGCGCGCGCATGCGCGTCGCGCTGTCCGGCCTGACGATGGCGGAGTACTTCCGCGAGGAGGGCGGCCAGGACGTGCTGCTCTTCATCGACAACATCTTCCGCTTCGTGCAGGCCGGCTCCGAGGTGTCCGCCCTGCTCGGCCGCATGCCGTCTCAGGTGGGCTACCAGCCGACGCTCGAGACGGAGATGGGCCAGCTCCAGGAGCGGATCACCTCCACGCGCCAGGGTTCGGTCACGTCGATCCAGGCCATCTACGTTCCGGCGGACGACCTCACCGACCCGGCCCCGGCCTCGGTGTTCGCGCACCTGAACGCCACGACGACGCTCTCGCGAGCGATCTCGGAGAAGGGCATCTACCCGGCCGTCGACCCGCTCGACTCGACGTCGACGATCCTGAAGCCGGACATCGTGGGCGAGGAGCACTTCCAGGTCGCCAACGACGTGCGCGAGATCCTTCAGCGCTACCGCGAGCTCCAGGACATCATCGCCATCCTCGGAATCGAGGAGCTGTCGGACGAGGACCGGCTCACGGTGCAGCGGGCGCGCAAGATCGAGCGCTTCCTGTCGCAGCCGTTCTTCGTCGCCGAGCAGTTCACGGGGCTCGAGGGCAAGTACGTGCCGGTCGAGCAGACCGTGGCCTCGTTCAAGGAGATCCTCGAGGGCAAGCACGACGACATCCCCGAGCGAGCGTTCCTCCTGAAGGGGACGATCGACGAGGTGGTCGAGGCCGCCGGCGGTGCGCGCGAGGAGGAGCAGGTCGAGGAAGAGGGCGAGGACGGCGACGAGGGCGACCAGAACGACGAGAACGACGAGAAGGACGAGAACGACGAGAAGGACGAGAAGGACGAGAAGGACGAGAGCTAGATGGCCTCATCCTTCAAAGTCGAGGTCCTGACGCCCGAGGGGCAGGTGTTCGCCGACGAGGTGGAACTGGTCTCCACCCGCACCACGACCGGCTCGATCGGGATCAAGGCGCGCCACGCCCCGCTGATGGCGATCCTCGAGCCGACCGAGCTGAGGCTCTACAAGTCCGAGTCCGACGTGGTGCGCTTCGCGCAGGGCGAGGGCTACCTCCAGGTGGCCGACAACCGCGCCCTCGTGCTCGTCGAGGAGGCGATCCCGCCCGACGAGATCGACCGAGGCGCCTTCGAGTCGCGCCTGAAGGAGGCCCAGCAAGCGCTCGAGCAGGCCGAGGACGACTCCGAGGAGAAGGCCCGCGCGGAGCGCGAGGTGAAGCGCTACGAGGCCTTCCTGGAGGCCGGGCAGCAGAGCTAGCGGCGCGGGGCGGTGGTGAGCGGCCAGGGAGTGCCCGGTGGGGTGGTCCATGAACTGCCCCCGGACCTCCGTGCGGCGCTGCTGGTCAACGCGACGGCACTCGATGCCTGGAGCGACATCACGCCATTGGCCCGCAACGAGTTCATCTGCTGGGTCGAGGATGCCAAGCAGGAGTCCACGCGGGCGCGCCGTATTCGGAGGACCCAGGAGGAGCTGGAGGAAGGCCAGCGCCGCCCCTGCTGCTGGCCGGGGTGCAAGCACCGCGAGCGCACAGGCAAGTAGCGGCCCGCGCACGATTGCCACGGCCCCGGAGCTCGGCTGCGGCACCTGCGCGTGCCGATTCGACCGCTACCCGACCGCGTTGAGGAAGCGAGCGGCTCCGTCGCGCGGGCTGAAGCGCAGCGAAGCCAGCACTCGCTTCAGGTCGGCCCGCGCCCTAGCAGGGGCGCGCTTGCCCATCACCACCAGCACGTAGAGGCTGCGGCCTGCTTCAGCAAAGGCTTCGAAGGCGTACCAGGCGACTCGAGCGCGGGTGCAACTGGCCGGTCCGGCTCGCGGGTTCGCCTCCCGTCGTTCGAGGTCGATCGCGACGTCTTTGGTCGTCGTCCTTGCGTGCACACGCTCCTGGATGGACATGAGGATGTCGGTCGCTCGAAACCCGTTCAGCGCAGGTGTCGGACAGCCCGAGATGCGACAACGTGCCCGGCGCTTGTAGCGGAGCGGATAGGTGGCGACCGACAGAATTTCGCGGGGATCCACCAGCGCGGGAGTCAGGTTGCGCCGCGCCCGATACCACCCCGCCGGCAGGGCCACGCTGTAGCCATGACGTACGTCGGTTATGCGTGGGCCCTGGCGTTTCGACTTGAACTCCGGCGCAACTGTCCCGGCGGCACCGCACCCGGTGACGAGGACCGCGGCGACCAACCCCCAAGCCAACTTCCGAAGCTTCACTCTTCCCACCGTACGGTCGCGCGTGAGCCAGAGGTCCACTAGGAGGACTGGAGCCGGCGAGCGCGAACCCAGACAGGTGGCGGACGAGTCGAGGCTCGAACGGCGGCTCGACAGGGCGGTGGCTCGCGCGACCACGCCGCGCGGCGCCGCGGTCGTGATCGCCACGGTGTCGACCCTGATGACCGTCGGCGCTGGGCTCCTGGTGACCCTCGTCGACAGCGGGTCCTTTCCGTCGATCGGAACCGGGCTCTGGTGGGCCGCGCAGACCGTCACGACCGTCGGGTATGGCGACAACGTTCCAATGAGTCTCGCGGGACGGCTCGTCGCGGTGCTCGTCATGCTCTTGGGGATCGGCTTCCTGACCGTCATCACTGCCTCGATCACGAGCACCTTCGTGTCGCGCTCACGGCATGAGCCCTCGGCTGCCGAGGCCGCGATGGCAGAGCAACTCCGTCAGCTCGACAGCCGTCTCGAACGAATCGAAGCCGCTCTGAGCCGTTCCTCGTCGCCCTAGCGCGCGATGGGCGCATGACTCAAGCTGGGTAGCACGGGGTCGACTAAGGGGTTATGACCCCCGTTAGTGAACAGCGCTCTAGCTGGACGACGAAGCAGGCTGACGACGACGTGCAGTACGAGTTCAAGTCCGTGCAAGCGCTACGTGGAAGAGAGAGCAGCGCGAAGGCAAAGTGGCAGGACCAAGGCTGGGAGTTCGTCTCCGAGAATCGAGGGACGCTGCGGACGGAGCTGAACTTCCGCCGGGTGAAGCCGAAGACGTTCGGCGCCTACCTCCTGAGCTTCGTCGCCGCCTTCCGACGATTGCAGCCGAAGACGCAGTTGGTCTTGGTCGCGTCATGCGCACTGATCCTGGTTGCGGGCATCATCGGCATCGTTGTCGGGACACAAAGTGGAGGCGACACCCCCAATCCGAGCGCGGCGCAGACCACGGCTTCGACCGCGCCACCCGCCGAACCGACGGTCACAGACATCACCGTTGATGAGCTACTCGACAAGCTCAACTCAGCCGGCATGGGCGGAATCAAGGTCGGGGATCAGTTCAGGGTGACTGGCGAACTGGTTGGATCCGACGTTTGGACGACTGGGGCATCTGGGGACTTCTCGGTCATGCTGAAGACGAAGGAGGGAGCACGACCTCGCTGTCTTTGTCGATGAGTCCGATGCGGATGGATGGCAGGACGGCACGAAGGTCGAGATGGTCGTGAAGATGGTTGAAGTCACGATCAACGGTGAAACGACGGATGGATGGTTGGAGGCCCAATCGGCGACGACGATCTCCGGGGGGACGACCAAGGAGGCCAAAGAGGCTGATACGCGCCAGAAGTCGTTCGATGCTCTGTCTGACTACGCGAAGACGATCAATACGAGTGCTGGGGCGACGGTCATCGACAGCATTGATCCTGGAAGCGCGGAAGGCGTCGTCCATGTCAGCCTGAACTTGGGCTTCGCATCATTGTCGAAACTGGAGGCTCAGGCGACGATCAAGACAATGAACGGCCAACTCGTTGACATCGCTGCCGAAAATGGCTTGGGTCAACCGATCGTGAAGTTCTATCTTGCTGACGAAGTGGTCGCAGAGAATCGGTACCTATTGGACCCTTGGGATGTGAAGTTCAAGGGAATGTTGGATGACTAGGATCTGATTGCTGACCCGCCCAATCCGACAAGCGACCGGACCGGCCGCCACGCAATAAGACGTGAAAGGCGGCCCTTCGCCGAATTGTGTGGGCGTCGCGTAGCCCACCCCTCTCGGAAGAACACTCATACGACGCCCGCTGGGCGACCGATTGGGTTCTACCGCCGGATCGCCGTAGGCCTGGGGGGACGCGAACGCATGCCTACCCGGCGCCGATGGTCAGCCGCTCGTAGCCCCTTGCCTTGAAGTCGTCGGCGAGCCCGTCGAGCTCGGCCGTGTCCTGCTGGAGCTGCTCAGGCGCCGCTTTGTAGACCGCGTTGTCGCCGAACGAGGCCGCGGCCGCCGCGTCCGCGACGTCGGATCTCATCTGCTTGACCATCCCGATCAGCTCCGCGTGCACGCTCCTGATGTCTGCGGGTGCATCGATGGCCTCGAGCCGGCCGACGAAGCGGTCGACCGTGTTGCGCAGCCTGGTCAGGCTCCGAGCCGCCTGCTGTGCCTTCGCGGGATCGCTGAGGTCGGCCGGCAGAGCGGGGGACACGGTCGCGAACTCGCGCGTCAGGTCCTGCGAGGCGTCGATCACGGCATCCTGGTAGGCGTCCTTCGAGAGCGGCTTCGGGTTGCCGCCGCTCCCGCTCCCGCCGTCGTCGCCTCCGCCCGAGATCAGGAGCACGAGCGCGACAGCCAGTGCCGCGACGGCGGCAGCGCCCGCCCCCAGCAGGCGCCGGGACCGCCTCCGTTCACTCCGTCCGGCTCCGGCATGGCGGTCGGGGCAGGCCGAGGCCGCCACGGTCGGGTGGCCCGGTGCGGCGGCCCCGACCGCGACGCTCCGCTCGCTCAGCTCGATCGCTCTCCCCTCGACCGCCGCGATCGCGGCCTCGCCGAGGTCGCCGGCGGAGAGGTAGCGGTCCTCCGGCTGTTTCGCCATCGCGCGCGTCACCACGCCGTCGAGCGCTGCAGGGAGCCCGGGTCTCGTGTCGCGCAGCGACGGAGGCGGCTCGTGCGCGTGCGCATACATCTTCGCCACCGCGGAGTCGCGCTCGTACGGCAACCGTGCCCGTGAGCGCCTCCCACAGCACGCACCCGAGCGAGTAGATGTCCACCCGAGCGTCAACCGGGTCACCCGCAAGCTGCTCGGGTGGCATGTAGTCGATCGTGCCAACCAGCGCGCCCGTCTTGGTCATGCCGGTCTCGGAGCCCACGTTCTTCGTGAGGCCGAAGTCCGTGAGGTAGGCGTGCGGCTGGTCGTCCTGATCGGCGATCAGGACATTGGCGGGCTTCACGTCGCGGTGCACGAGCGTCTTCGCATGCGCGGCGTCGAGGGCCTGCCCGACCTGCCAGACGATGCGCGCGGCGGCGTGCGGTTCGAGCACGCCGCGGCTGGCGATGAGGGCCTTGAGGTCGGTGCCCTCGATGTAGTCCATGGCGATGAAGAGGTTCCCGTCGTCCTCGCCCGCCTGAAACACCGTGATCACGTTCGGGTGCCGGATCGACGCGGCCAGTCGCGACTCGCGCTTGAAGCGGACGCGGAAGCTGTCGTCCTGCGCGAACTCGTCGGAGATCAGCTTGAGCGCGACGAGGCGGTCGAGGTTGACGTCGACGGCGCGAAAGACCACGCCCATCCCGCCGCGTCCGGCCACGGACTCGATGCGGTAGCCGGCGACCTGATCACCTGGTGCGAGCTCGGCCATGGCTAACCGCTCAGTGGCTCCTTCCTCTTGATGCGAACCTACACGTCGTAGGCTGGGCTCGGCAACCGCCCACAAAGGAGCTCACCGATGACCGCAAAGGCCGATTTCACCGAGGATGAGTGGGCGACCGTCCTGCGCTCGCCGATCGTGGCCGGCATGGCGATCACGCTGGCCGACCCGGGCGGGCCCATCGAGGTCGTCAAGGAGACGTCCGCCGTCGTCAAGTTCGTGACCGGCTCGGCGAGCGAGGACCGTGACGACCTGGTGGGTGAGGTGGCGCGTGAGGTGCGCTCGCTCGCGGAGCAGCGCACGAATCCGGTCGGGGACTTCAAGCCGCGTGGCGCTCTGGCCGGCAAGGAGGTTGTGGACGAGATCACGCGGGCCGGCGAGATCGTCACCGCGAAGGCGACGCCCGAGGAGGCCGAGGCCTTCCGCGCGTGGATCCTCGAGTGCGCGCAGCGCGCAGCCGACGCCGCCAAGGAGGGAGGCTTCCTGGGCTTCCACGCCGAGCGCGTCAGCCAGGGGGAGAAGGACATGCTCGCTCAGCTCGGCTCGGCCCTGGGCGCCCCCGGCGCCTGACGCTAGGACGCCTCGCCGGCGACCCAGGCCTTCGCCTGCTCCAGCTCACCAAGCGGGAAGATGCGGGCCTCGCCGGGGATCATCCACAGGAACAGGTTCGTCGCGCGCGCGATCCACGCGATGTCGGTCACGATCGCCGAGCGGACCCACGCTTCGTGGTGCCGGACACCCAGGTCGAAGCCGAGCTTGGAATCAGCCCACAACGCGCCAGGCTCGATCTCCTCGAGGTCCTCGATCACATAGAGCGTCCGCAGCCCGCCGGCCTCGAGTGCTCGGTGGAGCTCGGGCACCAGCACCTCGTCGTAATCCTTGCGCTCGATCTCGCCAGTCGCCCGAAAGCCGAGCGTGCCGGGGGGCATATCGGCCAGTCGCTCGATCACGGTCGCAGGGTACCGTGAGGGGCCGTGCGGATCGCGACCTGGAACGTCAACTCGCTCAAGCAGCGGATGCCGCGGTTCCTGCCGTGGCTCGATGAGCGGAAGCCGGACGTCGTCTGCCTCCAGGAGACGAAGCTCGCCGACGACGCGCTCGCCGAGCTGCTCGGGGACGAGCTCGCCACGCGCGACTACGAGGTCGCGGCGCATGGCGAAGCCACCTGGAACGGCGTGGCGATCCTGTCGCGGGTCGGACTGGACGACGTGGTGCGTCGGGCTCGACGGAGCGCCGGGGTTTCCGAATCCGGAGGCGCGTGCGGTGGCGGCCACGTGCGACGGCATCCGCGTCGTCTCGGTCTATGTGCCAAACGGCCGCGAGCCGGGGTCCGACCACTACGAGTACAAGCTCGCCTGGCTGCGCGCGCTGAAGGACGTGGTGGCGGCGGGGCCCGAGGACATCGTGGTCTGCGGCGACATGAACATCGCGCCGACCGACGACGACGTATTCGATCCGGACGCCTACGTCGGCCAGACCCACGTCACCGAGCCGGAGCGCGCGGCGCTGGCCGAGCTCGAGGCGCTCGGCCTACACGACGTCGTGCGCGACCACTGGCCGAACGAGCGCGTCTTCACGTACTGGGACTACCGCGCCGGCATGTTCCACCAGGACCTCGGCATGCGGATCGACCTGATCCTCGCCGGCGGGCCGGTGGCCGGCCGTGTCCAGGCGGCATGGGTGGACCGGCAGGCCCGCAAGGGCAGCGGCCCGAGCGACCACGCGCCGGTCATCGTCGACCTCGACGAGGCGCCGGACGGCGACATCGGCCCGGTCGTGCCGCCGCCGTCGAATCCGGTGACCAAGCGCGGCGCCAAGAAGCTGCCGCAGTCCTGAGGCGGCGCTACGTCTTGCGGTCCCGATCGCGCGAGGGCTGGACCCGCTTCGGCTCGCCGGGCATCTTCGGGTAGTCGGGCGGATACGGCATGTCGCCCTCTCCCTCCGCCTCGTCGCGCTCGTACATCTCGAGCAGCGGCTCGAGCGAGTGCGCCACGTCGTCGATCGCCGCGTGCCGGTCGCCCACCTCGGCGAAGCGCGCCGGCATCGTCTCGACCGTGAAGTCCTCCGGCGCGCACTCGCCGAGCTCGTCCCAGGTGACCGGCCCCGACACGGGCGCGCCCGGCTTGGGCCTGACGCTGTAGGCGGACGCGATCGTGCGGTCGCGCGCGTTCTGGTTGTAGTCGACGAAGATGCGCTCGCCGCGCTCCTCCTTCCACCACTTGGTGGTCACCTGGCCCGGCATGCGCCGCTCCAGCTCGCGCCCGAACGCGATCGCCGCGTGGCGGACGTCCGTGAACGTCCAGCGCGGCTCGATGCGGAGGTAGATGTGCACTCCGCGCCCGCCCGACGTCTTGGGGAAGCCCGTGTAGCCGAGGTCGCCGAGCAGCTCGCGCGCCGTCCCGGCCACACGCACCGCGTCGTCGAAGTCCGTGCCGGGCTGCGGGTCGAGGTCGAGCCGGAGCTCGTCCGGGTGGTCCACGTCGTCGCGGCGGACCGGCCAGGGATGGAACGTGATCGTGCCCATCTGGCCGGCCCAGGCCACGACGGCGATCTCGGTAGGGCAGATCTCGTCCGCGTGCCTCCCGGACGGGAACTCGATCCGGCATGTCTCCAGGTAGTCCGGCGCTCCCTTGGGGACGCGCTTCTGGAAGAAGGCGTCGCCGCCGCCCTTCTCGCGCGTCGAGAGGACGATGCCCGGGTGCACGCCCTTCGGCCAGCGCTCCAGCGTGGTGGGCCGGTGCCGGAGCGCGCGCATGATGCCGTCCTCGACGGACAGGTAGTACCTGACCACGTCGAGCTTCGTGACCGGGCCGGTGCGCTCGGTCGCGGGAAAGATCACCCGGTCGGGGCTCGACACGCGGACCTCGCGCCCGCCCGCGTCGACCATCGTGGCGTCGGCCTTTGCCATGCCCAGGAGTTCTACGGCATGCGATGAGTTCCGCCCCGGGTAATGGTCCCTGTGGACATGAGCAAGGTAATCGCGGGAATCACCACATCGATCGACGGATACATCGCCGGGCCGGACGACGGGCCCGGCAAGGGCCTCGGCGAGGGCGGCGAGCGCCTCCATTACTGGGTCTTCGGCGGGCCATGGACCTACGACGCGAGCCGCGCGGCGAGCCGAGCGGCGAGGACGCGGCGTGGCTCAACGAGGTCTCCTCGAAGATCGGGGCCGTCATCGGCGGGCGCTGGACCTACGAGGCGGCGCGCCACTGGGGCGACGAGAACCCGTGGGGCCTGCCGTTCTTCATCCTCACGCACCGGCCAGAGGAGCAGCCGGAGGGCGACGACTTCACCTTCGTGGCCGGCATCGAGGAGGCGGTCGCGCGCGCCAAGGAGGCCGCGGCCGACAAGGACGTCCACATCATGGGCGGGGCCGACACGATCCGGCAGGCGCTCGAGGCGGGGCTCGTCGACGAGCTGTCGATCATCATCGCGCCGGTCACGCTCGGCGGCGGCAAGCACCTGTTCGACGGCTTCACGAAGTCGCTCGAACTCGAGCAGCTCGGGGTGCGCCAGTCCGCGCACGCGACCTTCATCGACTACCGCGTGAAGCGATGAGAGGATCGAGCTCGCTTGGAGCTCGGGATCCACATGCCGCTGATGGAGTTCGGAGACGAGGGCCTGTCGCTCGACCGTCTCACGGCGGCCGTCGACGCGGCACGTGAGTGCGGCCTCGCCGCCGTCTCGGCCAACGACCACTTCCTGTTCGCCACGCCCTGGCTCGACGGCCCCACCGCGCTGGCCGCCGTGCTCGACCGGTCCGGCTCGATGGAGCTCGCGACGACGGTCGCGCTCGTGTCGCTGCGTGGCCCGGTCCAGCTCGCGAAGGCGCTCGCCGCGCTCGACCTCCTCTCCGGCGGCCGCCTGATCGCGGGCGTGGGGCCGGGCTCCTCAGAGCGGGATTACGACATCGCCGAGGTGCCCTTCGACGAGCGCTGGCCGCGCTTCGAGCGGTCGGTGACGCGCCTGCGCGACCTTCTGGGTGCCGAGTCGCCGCTCGCTCCGGCGCCGGCGCGAAGCGGCGGGGTTCCGATCTGGCTGGCGAGCTGGGGCTCGGCGGCCGGGATGCGGCGCGTCGCGCGCCTCGGCGACGGCTGGTTCGCGTCCGCCTACAACACGAGCCCCGAGGCGTTCGCGGCGGCGAGGGCGACCCTGCCGGATGCGTTCCCCAACGCGCTGGTGACGATGTGGACCTGGATCACGCCCGACGCGCGCGACGCCGACCGGGTCCTGCGCGAGGTGCTCGCCCCGCTGCTGCGGCGGGACCCCGAGACGCTGCGCGACCAGCTGTGCGTCGGCTCACCAGAGCAGTGCGCCGAGCTCCTCTCGCGCTATGCGGCGGCCGGCTGCGAGCGCGTCCACCTGTGGCCGCTGGGCGACGAGCCGCGTCAGATCGAACTGGCGGCAGGCTTGACAGGCAAGTAATCACTTGCCTATTGTCCGAGCGCGTGGGTGATGTCTACAAGGCCCTCGCGGATCCCACCAGGCGGAAGATCCTCGACGAGCTCAGCGACCGGAACGGTCAGACCCTGTTCGAGATCTGCTCCAGGCTCGCGGTGAAGCACGAGCTCGGCTCATCGCGGCAGGCGATCTCCCAGCACATCGACGTGCTCGAAGGCGCCGGCCTGATCCAGTCGCGCAGAGAGGGCCGTTACAAGTTCCACGACCTCGACACGGGACCGCTCGCGCGCATCGCCGATCGCTGGCTCGAGCCCGGTCGATCGGAGGCAAGATGAAGATCAACCTGACGAGTGTGCTCGTCGACGACCAAGCGAAGGCGCTCGAGTTCTACACCGACGTGCTCGGCTTCGTGAAGAAGAACGACGTCCCGCTCGGGGAGCACCGCTGGCTGACTGTGGTCTCCCCGGAGGATCCGGACGGCCCCGAGCTCGTCCTCGAGCCGGATGGCCATCCCGCGGCGCCGCCTTTCAAGAACGCGCTCGTTGCCGACGGCATCCCGTTCACCTCATTCGCCGTCGAGGACGTCGAGGCGACCTTCGAGCGCCTGAAGGAGCGCGGCGTGCGCTTCACCCAGGAGCCGACTCAGATGGGCCCGGTCACGACCGCGGTACTCGACGACACCTGCGGCAACCTGATTCAGATCGCCGCGACCTGAGCCGGCACCTGCGGACGGAACGGCCGATGCTCGTCGGGGCCGGGCTGTACGACCAGCACGGTCGACTCGTCGATGCCCTCCCAGACGCCCTTCAGGTCCGCGAGCGGCTCGGACACGACGATGCGGTCCTCGTCGAGCAGCCGCTGGAGGCGCTCGTTCTCGGGGTAGAGGCTCCGGATGGACGTGGCATCGGATGAGCTGAACAGGGTGCGTGACTTGCCCTCGCTGGAGTAGCGGAACGCCCATAGCCGCTCGCCGTCGCTGAGTCCCATGCTGGCCTGAACGGGATTCTTGATCCCGTGGCGCTCGGCGGTCGCCTCCACAAAGCCGATCGAGCGCTCGATGGCACCGATCGGATCGTCCTCGAGCCCGAATGTGATCGCGAGGTAGAAGATGACCTCGGAGTCGGTCGAGCCCTCGATCTCCGGGAACAGCGACGGGTCGATCGCCAGCATGAGGTCGCGGCGCATCTCGTGGATCCCGTTGACCGCTCCGTTGTGCACGAACAGCCAGCGGCCGTGGCGGAACGGATGGCAGTTGGTCTGCTGGATCGCGGTCCCGGTCGTCGCGCGGACGTGAGCCATGAACAGCGGCGACTCGACGTGCGCGGCCAGCTCGCGGAGGTTCTCGTCACCCCACGCCGGGGCGATACTGCGGTAGAGGGCGGGTCCCTCGCCGCCGCCGTACCAGCCGAGGCCGAAGCCGTCGCCGTTCGTGGTCTCGACGCCCATGCGGGAGTGAAGGCTCTGGTCCACCAGGCCGTGCTCGGTCTTGAACAGAAGCTCCTCGATGATCAACGGTTGCCCGGACCAGGCCATCCAGCGGCACATCTGCGGCTCCTTGCCTTCGAAGAACTTGGTGCGCTCCAAGTGTCGCGGGTTGGGGCCGCGGACGCTAGTCCCGCTGCCGCCGGGACGGCCCGACGTGCTTCGCCAGCCACGCCGACCATGGGGCGAGCGCCCTCCAGCTCCGCGCGGATGCGCCGCCGTGAGCTCGGCTTGTGGAGCCAGGGCTCGAGCTCGTGGCGGCGGTAGACGGTGATCTCCTTCATGCGGAGCCGCTCGATCCGCGGATGGTCGATCGGGTAGCCGCGCGGCGCGCGCTTCAGCTCGGGCGGCGCGGTTTCGAGGCCGGCCTTCCGCGCAGCGGCGATCGCGCGCTCGAATGCGGCCGCGCGGCGGCCGTCCGCGATCGCGCGGCGGTAGCTGTCGAGCTGGTCGGACGCCGGCGCGTGGAGGCCGGCCGCCACGAGCAACCCGTCCAGCGACAGCTCCACGTAGTAGCCGCCCGCGCCGCCGTAGCCGATCGCGAGGCCGAGCTGCTCCTTGATCGGCGGCCGCATATGGAAGCGCGTGTCGTTGTAGGGCCGGAACAGGTGCGGCTCGCCCAGGTCCGCAAGCTCGGCGGCGAGCTCACGCGCGGGCTCGACCAGATGGGCGTCGTAACGGGCGCGGTTCGCCTTGAACCAGTCGCGGTCGTTGTTGGCCTCGAGCTCCCGGAGGAAGTCGAGTGCCTCGGGCGGCCACATGGGCCGGAGGCTAACGACGGCCGTGCGCCGCTCAGCGAGCGCGCAGGCCGGCCGCGCAGGCGCGGCGCAGCGGGCTCCAGGCGTGGCTGCCGCGCAGTCGCACGGGACCGATCGCGCCCGGGCGCTGTAGCGGCCCGCGGGTCGGGCGCCGCGCCGGAGCGAGGTCGAGGCTCCGGTCCTGCTGCAGCATCCGTCGCTCGAGCTCGCGCAGGGCCGGCGAGGGCTCGATCCCGAGCTGGGTAGACAGCAGCTGTCGCAGGCGCCGGTAGCCGTCCAGGGCCTCGGCCTGGCGTCCCGAGCGGTAGAGGGCGAGCATGAGCTGCGCGCGGGGCCGCTCCCGCAGCGGGTGGCGGGCCACCAGGGCATCGAGCTCGCCGACGAGACCGGCGTGAAGGCCGAGCTCGAGGTCCGCGTCGATCCTGTCCTCGATCGTCGCCAGCCGGAGCTCCTCCAGGCGCGCCGACTCGATCGCGGCGAACGGTTCGACGAACTCGCCGAGCGCCGGCCCGCGCCACAGGGCCACCGCCTCGCGGAGGCGCTCGGCGGCTCGCTCAGCGGATCCGGCGGCCAGGGCCTCCTGGCCCTCCCTGCGGAGGCGCTCGAAGCGGGCCAGGTCGACAGCCTCGGGGTCCAGCTCGAGCGCGTATCCCGGCGGGCGCGTGACGAGAACCCCCTCCGGCAGCACCTTGCGGAGCGCCGACACGTGGATCTGGATCATCTTCACGGCGCTCGCCGGCACCTCCTCGCCCCAGAGATCCTCGACGAGCCGGTCCACGGGCACGGCCCGGCCCGCGTCGAGCAGCAGCCGCGCCACGAGCGCGCGCTGCGCCCGGCCGCCGAGAGGGACCGGGCGCCCCGCGTGCTCGATCTCGAGCGGGCCGAGGAGGCGTGCGAGCACCGCTAGGCCGCCTTCGTCCCCACCGCGACGAGGTACTCGGCCTGCATGAGCAGGCTGCCGTCGCCGGCCTCGTTGTGGCGCTCGGCCATCGCGAGCATCTCGCTGCGGCAGTCGTCCCAGCGTCCCTCCGCCATGAGCCGCTCGCGCGCCTTCAGCGTGGGGCCGTAGTTCGTCTCGAAGAACTCGACGAACTGCTCCGCCGAGTCGTACTGCCAGGGGTTGTGCCCGCGGTCGAACTCGAACTCGACGCCCGTGCCCGCGAACAGCGCGCGAACGTGCTGCTCGCTGCCCCACAGCGGGGGCGCGGAGGCGTAGCACGGCGGCGCCGGCATGTACTTGCCCATGATCTTGAACAGCTCGCCGATCAGCCCGTCCGGGGTCCAGTTGACCAGCCCGATGCGCCCGCCCGGGCGGATCACGCGTGCCAGCTCACCCGCCGTGACGTCGTGCCGAGGCGCGAACTGGATCCCGAAGATCGAGAGCACGGCGTCGAAGCTCTCGTCGCCGAACGGCAGCGACTCGGCGTCGCCCTCGACCCAGTCGATCTCGACGCCGAACTCGGTCTGGCGCGAGCGCGCCCGCTCGAACAGCTCGGGGGTCAGGTCGAGGCCCACCACGTTCGCCCCGGCGGCCGCCGCCCGCAGCGCGGCGTTCCCGGTGCCCGTCGCGACGTCGAGCACGTCCTCGCCCGGGCGAATGTCCACGCGCTCGAGCAGGTCGCGCGGCGGCACCTCATCGATCATCTCGGCCACCGCCGGATAGTCCCCGGCGGCCCAGGTCGCACGGTGCGCCCGCTTCAGCTCCTCAACAGTCACAGCAGCTCTCTCCTTGGTTGCATTTGAGAGCCCGAAGCTACGGAGGCGCGCGGGTCGCGTCATCGGTGCCGACTACCTATGTTTGACCCACCGGGTACCTACGTGTCTACTGTCGGCGTGGACTTGCTCGAGCGCGAAGCGGGGCTCGCGGCGCTGGCTGACGCGAGAACCGCGGCCGCCCGCGGCGAGGGCCGGATGGTGTGCGTCACCGGCGAGCCCGGCATCGGCAAGACCTCGCTGGTCCGGAGGTTCCTGAACGATCTCGACGGCGGGCATGTCCTGTTCGGCACCTGCGACGACCTCTCGATCCCGCGTCCGCTCGGCCCGTTTCGCGACCTGGCCGGGAACGTGTCGGCGGCCCTCGAGGCGGCGCTCGCCGCCGACGCCGCCCCGCACGAGATCCAGGACCTGCTGATCGCCGAGCTCGAGCAGCCGCCGCACCCGGCCGTGCTGGTGCTGGAGGACGTCCACTGGGCGGACCACGCGACGCTCGACTCCGTCACCGTCCTGGGACGGCGCATCGGCGCGCTCCCGGCCCTGCTCGTTGTGACCTACCGCGGCGGCGAGGCGCCGCCCGGTCACCCGCTCCACGCCGCGCTCGGTGCGATCCGCCCGGACGACGTGGTGCTGCTCGAGCTTCTCCCGCTGTCACGCGATGCCGTGGCGGCCCTCGCGGGCGAGGACGCCGACGAGCTGTACACCGCGACCGGCGGGAACCCGTTCTACCTCACGGAGCTGCTCGCCTCGCGCGACGGCACGGACCCCCCGCCGTCGGTGGCCAGCGCCGTCTCGGCGCGGGTCGCCCGCCTCGACGGGCCCGCGCGCCGCCTGGTTGAGCTCGTCTCGGCCGTGCCGAATCGCGTGAGCGCAGCGGTGCTCGACGAGCTGATGCCGGGCTGGCCGGTCGCAGCGGAGGAGCCCGAGCGCCGCCAGCTGCTCGAGCTGGCCGGCGGCCACGTCCGCTTCCGCCACGAGCTGGCGCGCAACGCGGTCCTGTCGAGCATCCCGGGAGTGGCCCGGCGGCGCGTGCACGCGCAGGTGCTCGGCGCCCTGCGCGCCGCCGGCGCCGACCCGGCCGACATCGTGCACCACGCGGAGGCCGCGGGCGACGAGGTCGTGGTGAGCGAGTACGCGCTGATCGCCGCTCGGCGCGCGGCCGCGCTCGAGTCGAACCGCGAGGCCTACTCGCACTACAGGCGCGCCGCGGACTTCGCCGACCGGCTGTCCGAGCTCGAGCAGGCGGATCTCCTCGAGGAGCTCGCGACGGCCGCATACCTCGTCGGGCGCCTGGACGACGCCTTCGGCGCGATCGAAGGCGCGATCGGCATCCACCGCGACCTCGGCGACCCGGCGGCGGTCGGCCGCTGCACCCGCGTGCTGTCGCGGCTGCACTGGTTCGTCGGCGATGGGGAGCCCGCGCGCGGCAAGGCGCTCGAGGCGATCACGATCCTCGAGCCGCTCGGCGAGTCCATCGAGCTCGCCCGCGCCTGCAGCGGCGTGGCACAGCTCGCGATGCTCGGCGAGGACACCGGCGAGGCGCTCAGGTGGGGGAAGCGGGCGCTCGATCTCGCGACCCGGCTGGGCGACGAGAGCACCCGCGCGCACGCGCTCGTGAACATCGCCTGCACGAAGGTGCAGCTGGATCCGGCTGAGAGCGGCGCCCTGCTCGAGGCGCACGCGCTCGCCGACGTGGCCGGCGAGCGCGAGGACGCGACCCGCGCGCTCGGGAACCTGGCCTACGTCCTGATGTCCTGGGCGATGCCGGAGCCGGCGCTTCGCTACGCGGAGCAGGCGGTCGCGTACGCAGAGCAGTACGAGGTGCACACGTACGTCTCGTACGTGGCCACGACGCTCGCGTGGCTGCGGCTGCGGGGCGGCCACTGGGACGAGGCGGAAAGCGCCACGCGGGCGGAGATCCAGCGCGGCATCACGATCGTCCAGCTGCACGCGACGACCGTCCTGGCCGAGCTCGCGGTGCGGAGGGGCGACCCCGACGCGCGTGAGCGGGTGGCCGAGCTGGCCGAGCACGCGGAGCGCGCCGGCGAGCCGCAGCGGATCACGCCCGTCATCGAGCTCGAGACCGAGCTCGCGCTGACGAGCGGCGGGACGGTGCCGCGCGAGCGCTTCGAGGAGCTCGCGGAGCGCATGCGCGCGCACGGAGGGCTGCGCGGCCGCTATGCGGGCCGGTTGGCCGCGTGGGCCGCCGTGGCCGGAGTCGAGATCGAGCTCGACGCTCCCGCGTCCGGCCCGTACGCGGCCATGGTGCGCCGCGACTGGCGGGCGGCGGCCGACGCGTTCGGCGAGCTCGGGTGGCGCTACGAGCGGGCGCTGATGCAGTCGCTGACGGACGATGCGCGAGCGCTGGCCGAGGCGATCGAGACCGCGCGGCGGCTCGGCGCGGAGCCGCTTACGAGGCGGGTGACCACGCGGATGCGCGAGCTCGGCATCCGCGTTCCGCGCGGCCCGCGGAAGGCGACGCGGGCGAACCCTGCCGGCCTCACCGCGCGCCAGCTGGAGGTGCTTGCGCTGCTCGCCGAGGGGCTCACCAACGCCGAGATCGCCGACCGGCTGATCGTCTCGCAGCGAACCGCCGAACATCACGTGGCCGCCGTGCTCACGAAGCTCGGCGCCTCCACCCGCCGCGAGGCGGCGCGGCGCGCCTCCGAGCTGGGCCTGTTTGCCGAGAGCGGCTGAGCGCACTTACCGAGCGCCTACCGGCGGCCAACCGCGCCGCGGTCAACTAGGGCGAAACCACGCCGAGGAGACCGCGCGATGCACGAGCACCACCTGCCCTATTACCAAGTTCCAGCCGGCCATCCGGGCAGGGAGTGCCCGCCGGGGCGCGGTCGCCTCGGAGGCGGCGTGAGAGCGGCGGCGCTCCTTGCCGCGGCTGCGCTGCTCCTGCTCGTGTCGGCCGGGCCGGCCAGTGCGCAGAGCTTCTTCGGCTCAGGTGAAGAGCTCGGGGTTGCAAGCCCGTACGCGGTCGCTGCCGGCGACTTCAACGCGGACGGCCGGGCCGACCTCGCGACCGTCAGCAGCAGCGGGGGGCAGGTACTCGTTCACCTTGCGGCGGCGAGTCGGGGCTTCGCTCCGGCGGAGATCGTGTCCGTGGGCAAGGACCCGAACCGGCTGGCGCTGGGCGACTTCAACGGTGACGGCAAGGACGACCTGGCCGTGGGCAACACGAGCGACAAGGACGTCAGTGTGCGGCTCGGCAAAGGGGACGGAACGTTTACGAACGCCGCCGACGTCGAGCTCGGCAAGGTGCCGTTCGGAGTGGTGGCCGGCGACTTCAACGCGGACGGCAAGGATGACCTCGCGATCTCGCTGTCGGACGCCGCCGCGGCCCAGGAGGTCACGGTGCGGCTCGGCGCCGGGAATGGGACGTTCACGCCGGGTGGCACGGTCGCCGCGCCGGCGGCGAGCCTCGTGGTCGGCGAGTTCAACTCGGACGGGAACGAGGACCTCGCCTACGGAGCCTTCGGAAACAAGCCCGCGGGCGTGCTCCTGGGAACGGGAGGCGGGAACCTCGTGGCCGGAGCGGAGATCGCGCTCCCCGGGTCGGCGAACACGCCCGCCGGATGGGCTGTCGGCGACTTCAACGCCGATGGGCGTCAGGACGTCGCGGCCGCCCTCTCGGGCAACGCCGCTGTCGGCGTGCGCCTCGGGACAGGCGACGGAAAGTTCAGCGGCGGACCGGATGTGCCCGTGGGCGACGACCCGTACGCCGTGGCCGTCGGCGACTTCGACGGCGACGGCAACGAGGACTTCGCGGCCGCGAACTCCGGCCTCGAGACGGTGAGCGTGCGCCTCGGAGACGGCGCCGGCGGCTTCCGGGCGGCCGACGACGTGCCGGTGGGAGCGGGGCCCGTCCACCTCGCGCTCGCGGACTTCGACGCGGACGGCCGCTTGGATCTCGCCGCGCCGCGCTACGGGGAAGCGCTGGTGAGTGTCCGCTACGGCTCCTCCTCGCCGGCGCTCGACGGCAACCTGCTGGCGAACGGCGGATTCGAGGGCTCGGGCGCGGCCGGCGTGTTCACCGAGTCACCCGCGATACCGGGCTGGGAGCGCAGCGGCGGGATCACGTTCGCGCGCTACGGCCTGACCTCGCATGCCTTCTCACCCTCGCTGCTCGCGTCGCCGTGGTACGCGACGGGCGGCCTGAGCCTCCTGTGGGGCGGGAACAGCTCGGCCACGGACGGGGTCACCGAGGCGTTCCAGACCGTCGACGTGTCGACCGCGGGCGCCTCCATCGACGCCGGAAGGGCGACGGCGAGCCTGTCCGCCTACCTGGGCGGAGCGCTCGCGTTCAACGACCGGATCGCAGCTCGCGCGGACTACCTCGGCGGCGGCGGCGAGGCGCTGGACTCCCTCCAGATCGGCCCGGTCACGGCTGCGGACCGCAATAACCTGACCACGCTGCTGCGCCGGCAGGGGAGCCGCCCCGTGCCGGCGGGCACCCGGCAGATCCGGGTGACCGTCACGTCCATCGACGATGACAAGACGTACTCGTCGGCGCTCGCGGACAACGTGAAGCTGACACTCGATGCCCCGGCGGTGCAGCCCGACGCCGGCGGCGGCGCTCCGCCGCCCGCGGCACGCTGCGGCGGCAGGCGGGCCACCATCGTCGGCACCGCCGGCCGCGACAGGCTGCGCGGCACCCGCGGCGCCGACGTGATCGCCGCCCTGGGCGGAAACGACCGCGTCGTCGGCCGTGGCGGCAGGGACGTGGTCTGCGGCGGCCGCGGCAGGGACGTGCTGTCCGGCGGCAAGGGCAGCGACCGTCTGGCCGGCGGCCCTCAGCGAGACACGTGCATCGGCGGCGCCGCGCGCGACCGCGCGACCACATGCGAGATAAGGAGGTCGCTGCCTTGACAGGTGCCGGACTATTTGGTCAACTGACTTAGTCAAATGACTAAACCCCATTACGTGATTCGGAGGGTTTGCACAGATGCCCCGTTTGACTCCTGACCCCAGCTTCTACGCGACGGCGACTGAGGCGGCGGCAGCCGCTCCCGAGCAGCTCGCCTACGTCGCCACCATCGGCGTGGGCCAGAACGGCGACACGCCGCCCGACGCGCTCGGCGTGCTCGACCTGGACGAGAGCTCGCCCACCTACGGCGAGCTCGTCGGCCGCACGGAGATGCCGAACGTCGGCGACGAGCTGCACCACTTCGGCTGGAACGCCTGCTCGTCGGCGCTATGCCCTTGGATGCCGCACCCGCACGTCGAGCGGCGCTACCTCGTCGTCCCCGGCCTGCGCTCGTCGCGCGTGTACGTGCTCGACACGAAGGACGACCCGCGCAGCCCGCGGATCGTCAGGACGATCGAGCCCGAGGAGATCGCGAAGAAGACCGGCTACAGCCGCGCCCACACCGTCCACTGCGGTCCCGACGGGATCTACGTGAACGCGCTCGGCAATCCCGAGGGCGACGGGCCCGGCGGCATCTTCATGCTCGACCACGACACGTTCGAGGTGAAGGGAGCCTGGGAGAGCGACCGCGGCCCGCAGGAGCTGGCCTACGACTTCTGGTGGCACCTCGGCTACGACCGCGTGATCACGAGCGAGTGGGGCACGCCGAACATGGTCGAGGCCGGTGTGAACCCGGAGCTGCTGCTCGGGAACAAGTACGGCCACCGCCTTCACGTCTGGGACATGAAGCGGCGCCGTCACCTGCAGGAGATCGACCTGGGCGCCGAGCACCAGATGGTGCTCGAGCTCCGGCCCGCACACGATCCCGACAAGGCCTACGGGTTCGTGGGCTGCGTCGTGTCCACGGCCGACCTCTCGGCGTCCGTGTTCCTCTGGGAGCGCAGTCCCGACGGCGGCTTCGGGGCGAAGAAGGTGATCTCGATCCCGGCCGAGCCGGCCGAGGCCGACCAGCTCCCTGACGCGCTGAAGCCGTTCGGCGCCGTGCCGCCGCTGGTCAGCGACATCGCGCTGTCGGTGGACGATCGCTCGCTGTACGTGTCGTGCTGGGGAACGGGCGAGCTGAAGCGCTACGACGTGAGCGACCCGCACAGCCCGCGCGAGACCGGGTCTGTCCGGCTCGGCGGGATCGTCGGGCGCTCGCCGCATCCGGCCTCCGGGCCGGTCAACGGCGGTCCGCAGATGGTCGAGCTCAGCCGCGACGGCAGGCGGGTCTACCTGACGAACTCGCTCTACCAGTCCTGGGACGAGCAGTTCTATCCGGACGGGATCAGGGGCTGGCTCGCCAAGCTGGACGCCGGCGCGGACGGCTCCCTGACCGTCGATCCGGACCTGTTCGTGGAGTTCCCCGAGGGGGAGCGGCCGCACCAGGTGCGCCTTCAGGGCGGCGACGCTTCGTCGGACTCGTATTGCTTCCCCAACGGGGGCTGACCGTTGGACACCCTGCCGCTGGTGACCGTCGGGCTGCTCGGCGCCTATCACGGGCTGAACCCCGCGATGGGCTGGCTGTTCGCGGTCGGACTCGGGATGCAGGACCGGGACCGGCGCTCGGTGCTCCGCGCCCTGCCGCCGATCGCGATCGGCCACGAGGCGGCGATCGCGTTGGTTGTGGCGCTGGTCGTCGGCCTTGGTGCGATCGCGGACCCGCGCCCGCTCCACCTCTTCGCGGCGGCCGCTCTGATCGCGTTCGGCCTCTTCCGCTTCTGGAAGCCGCGAGCGCACCCGCGCTGGACGACGATGAGGGTCACCCGCGGCGAGCTCACGTGGTGGTCATTCCTCATGTCGAGCGCCCACGGCGCCGGCCTGATGGTGACGCCGGTCCTGCTCGGCGCCGGCGGAGCGGAGAGCGCCGACGCCCACGCCGGCCACGTCCACGATTACCCGGTCGCGACCATGGGCGTCGGCGAGGGGATGCTGGCCATCACGGTCCACGTGGCCGCGATGCTCGCCGTGATGGGCGTGGTCGCGCTGCTCGTCTACGAGAAGTTCGGGCTGACCTTCCTGCGCAAGGCCTGGATCAACTCCGACCAGTTCTGGGCGAGCGCGTTCATCCTGGCCGGCTTGGTTACGCTGGCGACCTGATGGCGCAACGTAAGGGGTCAGACCCCTAATACGGCGTTAACACGGCGGATCGCTGCGACGGAGCGGTCCACGTCGTCCTCGGTCGTCGACCAGTTCGAGACCGAGATGCGCATGTAGCGCCGCCCGTGCCAGGTCGTGCCGCCCATCCAGCAGGTGCCGTCCCGCTGGACGGCGTCCACCACGCGGTCCGTGCGCTCGTCGCTGTCGAAGCTCACCAGGACCTGGTTCAGCACGACCTCGTTGCCGATCTCGACCTCGTCGAGCTCGGCGAGCTGCTCGGCGAAGCGGGACGCGAGCGCGCAGCAGCGGTCCACGAGCTCCGCCAGGCCGTCGCGTCCGAGCTCGCGCAGCGCCGCCCAGGTTGCGAATCCCCGTGCCCGGCGCGACGCCTCGGCGTTGTAGTCGGCGGGCGACCTCGCGGCGCCCGCCAGGCCGGCCTCGAGGTACGCGGCGGTGAAGGACATCGATGACGCGTGCGCCTCCGGATCGGCACAGAAGACGTACGCGCTGTCGTAGGGCACGTTGAGCCACTTGTGCCCGTCCACCGCCCACGAGTCGGCTCGCTCGAGCCCAGCGACCAGCGGCCGTTTCGACGGACTCGCGGCCGCCCACAGCCCGAAGGCGCCGTCGACGTGGGCCCAGGCGCCGTGGGCGCGCGCGAGCTCGCACGCCGCGGCCAGGTCGTCGCACGCGCCGGTGTTCACGTTGCCCGCCTGGAGGCAGACGATCGTCGGAACGTCGCCGCCCGTCTCGAGCGCCCGACCGAGTGCCTCGATGTCGATTGCCCCGTTCGGGCCGGCTTCCACGGCCTCGACCGCGCCCGCCCCGACGCCGAGCAGGCGGAGCGAGCGATCGATCGTCGCGTGGCGCTCGTCGCTCGCTACCACCCGCACCCCGGGTGATGCCGCCAACCCACGCGCCTCGACGTCCCACCCGGCCCGGGCGAGCACGCGGTGCCGCGCCGCCGCGAGGCCGACCGTGTTCGCACCCTGGGCGCCGGTCACGAATCCGAAGGACGCGTCGCCGGGCAGGCCGAACGCCTCCTTCAGCCACCCGCCCGTCACCTCCTCGACGAGAGCGGCGACCGGCGAGCTCGCGGCGTTGAACGCCATCTGGTCCCAGCCGGTCGTGAGCATGTCCGCACGAGTGGCGGACTCGAGCGCTCCTCCGACCACGAACCCGAAGTAGCGCGGGCCGACCGAGGCGGTCAGCGCGGGCTCGACGGCGGCGATGAGCTGCTCGATGACCGCGTCCGGCTCCGTGCCCTCGACCGGTAGCTCGCCGCCGAGCGCCGCGCGCAGCGCTTCGCGGTCCACCGCCGGCGCGACCGGCCGGTCGCCCACGCGGCCGCGGTAGTCGGCGACGCGCTCCGCCGTGCGCCGCAGAGCGTCGGGTAGGTCTGCCACGCGGCCATCCTAGGGTCTGACCCCGCGAGGGGTCAGACCCCAAGTTGTTGAGACCCCGCGAGGGGTCAGACCCCAAGCTGTTGAGACCCCGCGAGGGGTCAGACCCTAAGCTCGGCGCGTTAGGGGTCAGACCCTGAGCTCGGCGCGTTCGGGGTCAGACCCTGAGCTCGGCGCGTTGGGGTCAGACCCCGAGCTCGGCCACCGCGTCGCGCACCGCGGCCAGTACCGCCTGGGTCGACGGGCGCGCCGCGTCGCTCGTCCGGGTGGCTGCGAAGATCGCGCGGCTCACGTGGGCGTCCGCGATGTCGCGCAGCGCCACGCCCGGGAGCCGCCGGGGGAGCGGGAGGTCCGGGAGCATGCCGACCGCGAGGCCGTGAGCCACGACGGCGAGGCTGATCGTCGCGTCGTTCGTCCGGTGCCGCACGTCCGGGGCGAATCCCCCGAGCTCCTGACAGGTGCGGCGTGTCATCTCGTCCCAGCCGAGGCCGACATGACCCGTCGTCCATGCCTCGCCCGCGAGCTCCGCGAGCGGGACGGCGTCCGGGTGGCGCCGTGCGAGCGGGTGGCGCGCCGGGAGCAGGACCCGGACTCGGTCCCTCATCAGCTCGTGCCGCTCGACGCCGGGCGGAAGCACGCGCGGGTCGTGCCGCCATTCGTCACCCAGGACGAGGTCGATGTCGCCGAGCGCGAGCGCCGGGAGTGCGTCCTCCGGCTCCGACTCCACGAGCTCGCAGCGGAGCGCGGGCGCCTCGCGCGCCAGCCGCTGCATCGCCGGCAGCGCGAGCCGAAGCGCCACCGACTCGAAGCCGGCTATGCGCGCGCGGCCGGCGACCGTGCCGGCCGCGGCGGCGAGGTCGGCCTCCGCGACCGCCGCGCGGTCGAGCAGCGCCTTCGCGTGATCCACGAGCACGAGCGCCGCGTCCGTCAGCCGGACGCCGCGCCCGGCCGGCTCGAGCAGCCGGACGCCGGCCTCGCGCTCGAGGATCGCGAGCTGCTGCGAGACGGCCGAAGGCGTGAAGCGGAGCGCGTCCGCCACCGCGGCGATCGTGCCGCGCTCGTGCAGCTCGCGGAGCAGCCGGAGTCGGCGGAGCTCGAGCATTGTGAAGGAAATCTACCGAAGATACGCCATAAATCGGAGTCGATACTGAAGGATCGGCGATGCAGGATGTGGCCATGCGATCAACGGGAACTCTTCTCTGCCTCGCCTCCGCCGCCGGCTTCGGCGCCATGGCGGTGCTCGGCAAGCTCGCGTACGAGAGCGGCGCGACCGTCGGCACGCTTCTCGCCGTCCGGTTCGCGATCGCAGCCGCGCTCTTCTGGGCGCTCGTGTTCGGCGCCAGGGGCACGCTCTCGGAGCTCCGGGCCCTCGGCGCCCGGGACGTGGCCATCGCGCTCGGCCTCGGCGCCGTGGGTTACGCCGCCCAGGCCGGCTGCTTCTTCACGGCCCTCGAGCGGATCGACGCGTCGCTCCTGTCGCTGCTCCTCTACACGTTCCCCGCGATGGTCGCGGTGGTCGCGATCGCACTCGGCCGCGAGCATGCCGACCCGGCGCGGCTCGGGGCCCTCGCGCTCGCCTCCGCCGGGCTGGTCCTGGTGCTCGCGAGCGCAAGGCCGGGCGCGCTGGATCCCCTCGGGGCCGGTTTCGCGCTCGGGGCGGCACTGATCTACACGACCTACATCCTCGTCAGCCAGGGCATCGCCGGCCGGCTCAGCCCGACCGTGCTGTCCGCGCTCGTGTGCACGGGCGCCGCCGTCAGCCTCACGGCCGGGTCCGCGGCGCTCGGCGAGCTGCGTCCGGGCGAGGTCACCCTCGCCGGCTGGGGCTGGCTCGCCGGCATCGCGCTCGTGTCGACCGTGGCCGCGGTCGGGCCTGTTCTTCGCGGGGTTGAAGCGGGTCGGGCCCACCACCGCCTCGATCCTCTCGACCGTCGAGCCGGTCGTGACCGTGGCGCTCGCGTTCATCGTCTTCGGCGAGCTGCTCGGCACGCTTCAGCTGGTCGGCGGAGCGCTCGTGCTGGTCGCCGTGCTGGTGCTCGCGAGCTACCGTCCGCCCGAGGCGACGGGGAGGGCGGCGGCATGACGGGAGCGCTCGAGGGAAGGATCGCGCTGGTGGCGGGAGCGACCCGCGGCGGCGGGAGGGGCATCGCGGTGGCGCTCGGCGAGGCCGGCGCGACCGTGTACTGCACCGGGCGCACGACGCGCGAGCGCCGCTCCGAGATCGACCGCCCGGAGACGATCGAGGAGACCGCCGAGCTCGTGAGCGCGGCGGGTGGGGAGGGCATCCCGGTGGCGGTCGACCATCTCGATCCCGCACAGGTCGCCGCGCTGGTGGACCGGATCGACTCCGACCACGGCCGGCTCGACGTGCTCGTGAACGACATCTGGGGCTCCGAGCACCTGTTCAAGTTCAACACGCCGCTGTGGGAGCACGACCTCGACAACGGCCTGCGGCTGCTCCGGCTCGCCGTCGACACGCATCTGATCACGAGCCACCACGCGCTGCCGCTGCTGGTTCGCGAGCCCGGCGGCCTGGTGGTAGAGGTCACCGACGGCACGGCGGGATACAACGCGGACCACTACCGCGTGAACGCGTTCTACGACCTTGCGAAGACGTCCGTGATCCGGTTCGCATGGGGCCAGGCGCAGGAGCTGCGCGAGCACGGCGCGACCGCCGTGGCCATCACGCCGGGATGGATGCGGTCCGAGCTCATGCTCGAGCACCACGGCGTGAGCGAGTCGAACTGGCGCGACGCGACCGAGCGCACCCCGCACTTCTGCATCTCGGAGAGCCCGCGGTTCGTGGGCCGGGCCGTGGCCGCCCTGGCCGGGGACGCGGACGTGTCGCGCTGGAGCGGCCAGTCCCTTTCGAGCGGCCAGCTCGCACAGGTCTACGGCTTCACCGACGTGGACGGGACCCGTCCCGACTGCTGGCGCTACATGGTCGAGGTCGTGGAGAACCCGGACGCGACGCCGGGCGACGACGGCTACCGCTAGCGGCGCGCCTCCCATGTGACCGTTCCGGACCTGCAGACGCCCTTTCCGGGGAACGTCACGGCCGCCCTCAGCCGGCCCTTCGCCTCGTTGTTCGCGAACGAGAAGGGAGTGGGGAAGACCGGATTGCCCATCGGGTCGAATCCGATCTTCCCCCGTACTCCCACCCCAGAGGAGCTCCGCCTGAAGAACCTGCCGTTCTCGTCCACCGGGACGTTCCGGAAGCGCGCGATTCGAAGCACGCCGCCGGATTCGCAGGTTCCTCGCCAGCGGAACCGGACCCCCACTCTCGTGTGCGAGGTGACTCGCATCACGATCCGCTCGCCCTGGGCCGTCCGGCCCACGAACGGCCCGTGATAGCTCTCGTGAACGGCGCCGGCGGGAGCGGGGATGCACACCGCGGCGCCGAGAGCCAGGAGGGCGAACAGCTTGCGCATTGCGCCTGCATGAACACCTGGAGCGCGCTCAAAGATCGGTGATCCGGTGAACTCCGACCACACCACGGGTCGTGGTCTCGACCGTCCAGCGGCGTCGAGCCTGCTCGAGGAACGCGCCGGCGGCGGGACGGCCGGGGTCGGCCAGCCATGCCTCCGGGCCGAGGCGGGGGAGGAGCGCCAGCAGCGGGGCGACGCTGTGCCGCTCGTAGAGGACGTCCGAGGCCAGAACCAGGTCGAATGGCGCCCTCGCGGCGAGGGCGTCCGGCTCGTGCCAGTCGACCCTCATCGCCTCGACCTCGACGCCGTTGGCCCGCGCGTTCCGCGCGACGAGCTCGAGCGCTTCGGCGTCGTCGTCGGTGGCCAGCACGCTCGCCCCGGCCCGCGCGGCCGCCAGGCTCGGCACCGCCAGGCCGCAGCCGAGCTCAACGACCCGCCGGCCGCCCAGCGGCACCGCGGCCAGCTCGCGTGCGAGCGCCACGCCGCTCCGCCACAGCACCGCCCAGTAGGGCGCGATCGGCGCCCATTCGACGGCGCCCGCGTCCGGCAGCTCCGCGGCCTCCTGGGGCTGGAGCACGCGCAGCTCGCCGCCCGGCAGGTCGATCGATTGAGTCACGAGCTCGCACGGCATCCGCTACGACTTCAGCATGCAGGCAGCTCGACTAGTAGGGGTTAGCGAAAGTCGCAACGCGCCCGCACGCCCGTGACGTTAACCCCCTAATACGGGGCTAACTGCAACGCCGTTGCAGTTGACCGCCCATAAGGCGGCAAAGTGCAACCGCGCGGCCGAAAGCCCGGTTCCTCAATGCCCGTCGTGCCTACCGTCCCATCGGCCTACCGGGTCTGGCTAGACCCTCCTAGGCGGCGTCGCTCAGGGCTTCGGCCATCCGAGGCCCGCAGCACAGGAGCGAATCGAGGAGCCACGAGGCGTTCTGCTCGTCGAGCTCGTCGAGGGCGAGCATCCCGAGCACCGTGGTGCTCGCGCGGGCGAGCGGCTCGTCGGCCTCGTCTCCGCCGCGGGCGAGGAGGAGGCCCTCGGCCGCGTCGCGGAGGTCCTCGTGCGCCTCAGCCTCGAGCGCGCGGGCGGACTTCCACTCGTCGAGCTCGGTGACCAGGGATCGGTAGGCGGCGTAACGCTGCGGATTCATGGCGTGGCCCAGCCTCCTCCTACCCCCTGACCCAAGGGGCAATCAACTTCGACGGTCGGAGTTCTCGCGGCAGGACGCCGGGTACCCCAGACGGACTCATAGACCCCAAATGGAGGAGGGACCGCCGTGCAGGACACGGAACAGGCCCAGGAGAAAGCAAGAGAGGTTGCGGGCCAGGCCAAGGGACGCTTGAAGGAGCAGGTCGACCAGCGCTCCACCGAGGCAGGCCAGCAGATCACGACCGTGGCGAGCGACGTCCGCTCGGTGGCCGAGGAGCTGCGCACGCAAGGGAAGGACACGCCCGCGCGATACGCCGAACAGGCGGCCGAGAGGGTTCAGAGCGCGGGACAGTGGCTCGAAGAGTCCGACGGCGATCAGATCGTGCGCGACGTCGAGGACTTCGCGCGGCGGAACCCGTGGGCCGTGGCGGCCGGCGGGCTCGCGCTCGGGCTCGTGGCGTCGCGCTTCCTCAAGGCGTCGAGCAGCCAGCGCTACCGCGTCTCGCAGGCGAACGGGCTCAGCTCGAACGGCCAGAATCGCTCGCTCGCGGTCGAGCCGGCGCCCTCGGGCGCGGCCACCACGGGCGCCCGATTCGACCGTGAGCCGGAGGCCATCGTCTCGACCGAACCCGGGACATGACCGCGCCGGACAACGAGCTGACGGATCGGTCCACCGGGGAGCTTCTCAAGCAGCTCTCGACCGAGACGACGACGCTCGTCAAGCAGGAGATCGACCTGCTGAAGGCGGAGCTCGCCGCGAAGGCGAAGCCGGCCGGCATCGGCGCCGGGATGTTCGGTGGCGCCGGGCTGTTCGGGCTGGGCGCCTTCCTCGCGCTGACCGCCTTCTTCATCGCGTTGCTGGACGGGGCGGTACCGATCTGGGCCGCGGCTCTGATCGTGGCGGCGGTCTACGCGGCGATCGCCGGTGTGCTCGCCCTGACGGGCAGGCAGAAGGTCAGGGAAGCGACCCCGGTCGCACCTGAACAGACAATCGACAGCGTGAAGGAGGACGTCCAATGGGCCAAGACCCGGACCAGATCAGGAATGACATAGAGGCGACGCGCGCCCGGATGGGTGACACGGCGGAGGCGCTCGGCCACAAGGCCGATGTTCCGGGCCGGACCCGCGAGGCGATCTCGGGCAAGGTCGAGAGCGTGAAGTCGACGTTCTCGGGTTCGACCCCGAGCAGCGGTGACGTAAAGCAGGGAGCACAGCAGGCCGTGGGAATGGCGAAGGAGAATCCCCTGGGATTGGCCATCGGCGCCACGGCCGTCGGGTTTGTCGCCGGGCTGCTGATCCCGTCGACGAAGGTCGAGGACGAGCGAATCGGCCCGATGGCGGACCAGGTCAAGGAGCAGGCCAAGGAGAAGGGCCAGGAGGCCATGGAGCGAGGCAAGCACGTTGCCGAGCAGGCCGCCGAGACCGTCAAGGAGGAAGGTCAGAAGCAGGCGCAGGAGATGGCGCCGACCAGCAGCTGAGGGAGCGCATGCGCCGGCCCGTTAGGGTCGGCGCATGGGCGAGCGCGACCGACACGAGCACGGGACCTTCTCCTGGACCGACCTCTCCACTCCGGACGCGCAGGGGTCCAAGGAGTTCTACGGCGGGCTGTTCGGATGGGAGTTCGAGGACAACCCGATCCCCGGGGACGGCGTCTACGTGATGGCGAGGATCGGCGGCCGTGCCGCGGCGGCGATGTTCGAGACGACGGAACGCCATCCCGCCTGGGCCTCGTATGTCACCGTCGACGACGTCGACGCCACGACCGAGCGGGCTCGTGAGCTGGGCGCGAACGTCCTCGCCGAGCCGTTCGAGGTCATGGACGCGGGCCGCATGTCGACCATCCAGGACCCGACGGGCGCGGTGTTCTGCCTCTGGCGGCCGCGCAGGGCCATCGGCGCCGAGGTCGTGAACACTCACGGCGCCCTCAGCCTGAACCAGCTGAACACCTCTGACACGGAGGCCGCCGAGCGCTTCTATGGCGAGCTGTTCGGCTGGCGCTTCGAATCGGTGGGGAACACCGAGACGCCCTACTGGGGCATCTATCGCGGCGAGCGCCTGAACGGCGGGATGATGCCGCTCCCACCCGGAGCGCCGATGCCGTCGCACTGGCTCGTCTACTTCGGCATCGACGACCTCGACGACGCAGCGGGCCGGATCGCCTCAGCGGGCGCCACGGTGATGGTCGAGCCGCTCGAGGTGCCGGGCGGACGCATCCTGGTCGCTCAGGACCCGCAGGGGGCGATCTTCGCGCTGGTCGCCGGCCGCTTCGACGACTAGTCCGGGACGCTCGCGGCCGCATCGCGGTGCTCCCACAGCCACTCGATCTGGGAGATCGTCGCGGCGGCCGGATCGGGCTCGGTGACGCCGAGCACGTCACGCAGCCGTGAGGTGTCCGCGATGACCGGATGGCGCACGTTCCATGGATGGTCGCCGTCGTGCCACGGAACCAAGACGGGGTCCCACGACCAGTCGAGGTGTTCGGCCACCAGCGTCGCGAGCGCGCCGAAGGTGAAATCGCGCGGATCGCCGACGTTGCATTCCCAGCGTCCCCGGGGGGCTCGCTCGAGAGTCGCCGCGACGGCCCGCCCCACGCGCTCGGAGGCGACCCGTTGGAAGATTTGGCTGCCGCCGTCCGGCAGCGCGAGGCGGTGCTCACCGCGCGCGACCCTGCCGACGAGATACCACTCGCGAAACACGCGCGGGTGCAGATACTGGCCGTAGATCGCCCCGGGCCTGAGCACGGAGATGAAGTCGGCGCCGCGCAGCGCGCCCTCTGCGGCGACGTTGTCGTGGCGCGTCCCACCGCCGGGGCTGGGCCCGCTCCTGAGCGGAGCGGACTCTGGAAGCGGCACAGCGTCCAGGGGGAGATCGAGCGGAGTATGGCCGTCGACGCCCGCGACCGCGCAGTGCCGATAGACGTCCATCGAGCTGACGGCGACGATGCGCTCCACGCCGCAGCGCTGGGCCAGCAGTCCGAGCCCACGCGCCTTCGCCGCCGTGGCGCCACCGGCGAAGGTGTCGACGAGGGCATCGGGCGCCCACCGCTCAACCGGACCGCCGGCCGCGAGCAACTCCTCGCGCGCACCATGGAGATGCTCGACGTCCGGCAGGTCCGGCGGCTCGTGCGCGCCGGAGTGCGCCACCGCCACAGAGTGGCCGGCGCCAAGCAGGTGGGGCAGTGAGGACTGACCGACCGGCCCCGTTCCCCCGATGAACACCACCCGCATCGCGGTCAGTCTATTGCAACCATGTGGTTGCGCATCCCGACCATGGAACCGCCGCGCCGCGGCGGTTGTAGAGAGGGCATGACACGCACACTGGTCGTGCTCCTCCTCGCAGGTCTGGTGCTCGCGCCGGCCGCCATCGCCAAGGGCCCGCACGCGGTGCTCACCGCCGGGAACGAGGCCGTCGAGCCCGGCAAGGCCTGGGTGGCGACGATCGAGCTGAACGAGTTCCGCGGCGTGCCGCGGCCGGCCCTCGTCGCCAGGCGAGCTCACCGCACGGTGACCGCCACGGTCGAGAAGGCCGCCTCCAGCATCGCCGGGGCCAGCGCCTTCAGGGTCACGACCGTCTTCCCCGCGGAGGGACGCTGGAAGCTCACGCTCGTGGCCGGCGAGCGCCGCATGCGCTTCCCGGCCGTGAACGTGGGGTCCGGCGAGGTCCCCCAGGACTACGTCTCCTTCCCGGTCGGGAGCGAGGCAGCGCGTGACGGCGGAGGCGGCGTCTACATGGCGCCCGGGTCGGATGACGCGACGGCGAGCGACCCGCGCCCGCCGGAGGTGTTCATCGTCGCGGACGAGAAGCGAAGCGAGGACGCCGGCAACGGTGTCGGCCCGTGGCTCCTCCCGCTCGCGGGGGTGGTCCTGGCGGGCGCGGGCATCGCGACGTTCAGGCGGCGCGGATCGCGCTGAGCGCTTCGGCGACGTCAGGGTGGATCTCCGCGACGGACGCCAGGTCGACCATCCCGAGCACCCGCTCGACGAGCCCACCCTGAGGTAGGACGACCGCGAGGCGCAGCTGCCGTCCCGCGAGCCTCTCCGCGAGCTCGAACATGAGGCTCACCCCGACGCTGTCGATGTAGGTCGCCTCGCTCAGGTCCACGACGAGCCCGAGGTCCTCGTTGCGGACCGCGCCGAGCAACCGGCCGCGCAGCTCGTGGGCCTGGACGATGTCCACGGCGCCCTCGAGGCGCACGACGCCCACGGCGTCGTGGTAGTCCACATACGGGTGCTGCCGGTCGTTCACGCGGCCTCCATGCCCAGCTGCCGCGACAGCTCGATGGTCGTGCCCTCGGCGCTACGGATCACCTCGACCTCGTCGGCCAGGCCCTGCATCAGCTGGAGCCCGCGCCCGCGGTGCGTGCCGCGCGGCGCGCGCCAGTTCCCGAAGTCGCGGATCGCCACCTTCACGGCCCCGCTCTTCGAGGTCCAGGCGCGCACCTCGACCGCGCCCAGCTCGAGTCCGTACGCGTGCTCGATCGCGTTGGCGGCCGCCTCGGCCGTCGCCAGCATCAGGTCCTCCACCTCGGGGCGCGTCGCGCCGGCCTCCTCGAGCCACCGGGCGAGCAGGCGGCGCATCACCGGGATCGAGTCGACCTCGGCCGCGAAGCGCGCCACGAGCGTCTCCTCGATCTGCATCGTCTGTGCCATGAGCAGCGCCACGTCGTCGTCCCCCGGCCCCTCGGGCAGCAGCACGTCGATGAGGGTGTCGCCCAGATGCTCGAGGTCGTCGGAGCTCGCGCCGACCGTGGCGGCCAGCCGCTCCAGCCCGGTGTCGAGCGGCTCGCCGGAGCGCTCCACGAGGCCGTCCGTGTAGAGCACGAGCGCGGAGCCCGGCTCGAGCTCGAGGTGTTGAGCGTCGTAGTGGACGTAGCGGGCGGCGCCGAGCGGGACCGACCCCGGCAGCTCGACGTAGAAGGGCGGCCCGTCGACAGGCTTCACGAGCGGGGGCGGGTGGCCGGCGCCCGCGATCGCGAGGCCGCCCCCGTGCGGGTCGAGGACGAGGTAGACCAGCGTGGCCGTACGGCCCGGCTCGAGCTGGCGCAGCAGGCGGTTGAGGCGCTCGAGCACCTCGTCCGGGGGCAATCCGTCGATCGAATAGGCCCGGAGGCCGCTGCGCAGCTGGCCCATGATCGCGGCCGCGTGGAAGCCGCGGCCGACGACGTCGCCGATCGCGAGGCCCAGCCGTCCATCGGGGAGCGCGAAGGCGTCGTACCAGTCCCCGCCGAGACGGGCTGCCGCGGCGGGCAGGTAGCGGCCCGCGAGCGACACCGCGGGCAGGTCGGGGAGGCGAGGGAGGATGCTGCGCTGGAGCGCGTCGGCCAGCCCGCGCTCGTGCTCGGTCAGCCGGCTGGAGATCGCGAGCGCGGCGCGGTCCCCGGCGCGCTGGAGGAGGTCGGTTTCCTCGTCGTCGAAGGCGTGCGCGCTCAGCGTGCCGACGTGGAGAACCCCGATGACCCCGCCCTCCACCAGCAGCGGCACGCCGAGCAGCGACTGCAGGCCCTTTTCGCGCAGGATCGGGTTGTAGATGTCCGCCTCGGCGACGTTCGGGATGCGGACCGGCTGGCGCGTCGCCGCGATCCGGCCCGCGAAGCCGCGACCGACCGGAATCCGCACGCCGCGCTCGACCTCCTCCTCGAGGCCCTTCGCCGCGCGCGCGACCAGTGTGGTCTCGTCTTCGTCCAGCAGGAGGATCGCCGCCGTGTCCACCCCGAGAATCGCGATCACCCGCGTGAGCAGCTCGTCGAGAAGCACGTCGAGGGGCAGATACGCAAGCGCGGCGTCCGTGATGGCCTGGAGATCACGAAGCTGATCTGCGGCTACACGGGATTTCACGGCGGGGATTGTGCCGCGTCGTACGGCTCGTCGCGCTCACGTACGGCCTCCTTGAAGCCCAGCTCTGCGGCGCGACGCTGGAAAGCGTGGCCCTCCGGCGTGTGGCGCGCGATCCCGTCGAAGAAGACGCCCAGCGCCTGGGTCGCGTTGAGGCCCTGCGCGAAGAGCGCCTGGTTGATCAGCAGCTTCATCATCACCAGCTGGTTGACGGGCGTGAGCGCTACGCGCTCGACCAGCTCCTCGAAGCGCTCGTCGAGCTCGGCGGCCGGCGGCGCCTCCACGGCCAGGCCCCACTCGAGCGCGGTACGGCCGTCGATCAGGTCGCCGGTGAAGAGGAGGCGCTTGGCGCGCTGGTCACCCACCCGGAACGCCCACAGCGCGGACGTCGGAACGCCCCAGACGCGGGCCGGCGGGTAGCCGATGCGCGCGTCGTCCGCGATCACCAGCAGGTCTGAGCAGAGCGCGAGGTCGGTTCCGCCGGCTACGCAGAAGCCGTGGACCTTGCAGACCACCGGCTTGTCGGAGTGGAACAGGCTCATGAAGCCGCGCAGGTTGCGGCTCATCATCTGCCAGTCGACGACCGGGTCCCACGGCTCTGCGGGGTCGTGGTTCGGCGCCTGCGTCTCGGCGTACTCCACGAGGTCGTAGCCGCCGCAGAAGCCCTTGCCGCTCCCGGCCAACGCGATCACGTGAACCGACGGGTCGAGGTTCGCCTCCTCCACGCACTCGGCCAGCTCGCGCGGCATCGCCAGCGTGATGGCATTCGCCCGCTCCGGGCGGTCGAGCGTGATTCGCGCGACCCGCCCCGTGACCTCGTAGCGGAGCGTCGTCGGCGTCACGGGGTCGCTCAGCCCGCGAGCGTGCGCGCCAGGATCGCGTCGGTGTCCACCGAGGGCGGCAGGGTGCCGTACGAGCGGCCGATGGAGTCGAGCCGCGAGGCGCAGAACGCGTCCGCCACGGCGGCGGGTGCGTGCCGCACCAGCAGGCTTCCCTCCAGCGCGACCGCGAGGTCGGACACCACCCGGCGCGCCTCGAACTCCGGATCCTGGGGCTGCGTGGCGGCGATGCGGTCGAGGTGGGCGTCGAGCGCGGCGTTGCCGCCGCGGCCGAGCTCGCACTCCGCCAGGAAGGCAGGCAGCGCCTCGGGCTCCCTCACGAGGGCGCGCAGCACGTCCAGGGCCGACACGTTCCCCGAGCCTTCCCAGATCGAGTTGAGCGGCGAGTCGCGCAGGAGGCGTGGCATGCCGGATTCCTCGACGTAGCCGTTGCCGCCGAGGCACTCGAGCGCCTCCCCGGCATGTCCCGGCGCTCGCTTGCACACGTAGTGCTTCATCACCGCGGTGGCGATCCGGCGGAAGGGAGCGTCGCCATCGTCGTAGGCCCGCGCCACGCGCAGGGTCACGGCGGTGGCCGCCTCCGATTCGAGCGCGAGATCGGCCAGCACGTTGCGCATGAGCGGCTGGTCGATCAGGAGCTTGCCGAAGGCGCTCCGGTGGCGCGCGTGGTGGACGGCCTGCGCCAGGCCCCAGCGCATGCCCGCCGACGACCCGATCAGGCAGTCGAGCCGGGTGTGGTTGACCATCCGGATGATGGTCCGCACGCCGCGGCCCTCCTCGCCGACCAGCTGGCCGCGCACGCCGTGGAACTCCACCTCGCTCGACGGCAGCGAGCGCGTGCCGAGCTTGTCCTTCAGGCGCTGGATGCGGAAGCCCGGATCGCGCCCCTCGATCACGAAGCAGGACAGCCCGGCCGGCGTCTGCGCGAGCGTCAGGAAGAGGTCGCAGGGCGGATAGGAGCAGAACCACTTGTGCCCGGTGATCTCCCAGCCGTCGCCGTTCGGCAGGGCGCGGGTGGAGTTGGCACGAACGTCGGAGCCACCCTGCTTCTCCGTCATCGCCATGCCCACGAGGACGGCGTCGTCGTAGCTGGGACGTGTGATGCGCGGCTCCCACTCGGCGGCGATGTCCGGCTCCTCGCGGAGCGCGGGGATCGCCGAGTAGGTCATCGAGACCGGGCACATCACGCCGGAGTTCACCTGGCCCCACACGAAGAACAGCGCCGCCCGGACCACGTGTCCGCCCGGCTGCGGGTCCCTCCAAGGCAGGGAGTGGATCTCTCGTTCGATCGCCTGCCGGAGGCACCAGTGCCAGGAGGGGTCGAGCTCCACCTCGTCGATCCGGTTCCCGTAGCGGTCGTGCGTGCGGAGGATCGGCTCGTTGCGCTCGGCCCGCTCGGAGTGCTCGAGCGCCTCCGGCGAGCCCGCCAGCTCCCCGGTCTCGCGCAGCCTGTCGACGCCCCAGCCGCCGCCCTCGCGCTCGAGCGCCTCGCGCAGCGGGAGATCGGCGGAGAACACGTTGTAGGGCGTCAGCGGCGGCGCCTGGTTCTCGACGGCGTGCGTGCCGCCGGCCTCTGAGATCTCCATCTGCGAACGGGAGCCTACAGTCGGGCACCCGCAACCTTCCATAGGATGCCGGGTTCCCATGCGCATGAATCGGCTTCTTCCTCTGGCCCTGCTCACCCTTCTCCTGGTCGCGGCGCCCGCCGCGCAGGCCGCGCGGGGCTTCTCGTCCGGCGTCACCGCCGGCGAGGTCAAGTCCTCGAGCGCGGTGCTCTGGGGCAAGGCGACGAGGAGCGGGACGTACTCGCTCGAGGTCGCGCAGAACCGCGGCTTCAGGAACGCCAAGGACGTCTCCGTCCGCGCCCGGAAGGGCCACGACAACACCGTCCAGAAGCGGGTTGGGCGCCTGAAGCCGGGCAAGCGCTACTGGTTCCGGTTCGTCGGAAAGGGCGGCAGGCGCAGCGACGTCGGGACGTTCCTGACCGCGCCGAAGGCGTCGCAGAGCAAGACGATCAGGTTCGCCTGGAGCGGCGACCAGGACTTCAACCCGGAGCCCGGCCAGACCAAGCCGTTCTGGAACGACGGCGGCGTGCTGCGCCTGATGAAGGCGGAGCGCAACAACTTCAACGTCATGCTCGGCGACACGATCTACTCGGACAGCGAGGTTCCCGGGCGGCTCAATCCGATCGCGCTGAGCGTCAAGCAGAAGTGGGCGAAGTACAAGATCAACCTTCAGAACAAGGCCCTGCGCGCTCTGCGCGGGTCCGCCGGGTTCTATTCGCAGTGGGACGACCACGAGTTCGTGAACGACTTCTCGCCCGCCGAGAACTCGTTCGACAACAACGTGAACGTCAACGGCGGCACGCTCTACAGGCGCGGCGTGCAGGCCTTCCGCGACTACGCGCCCGTGCGCTTCACCAAGCGCGACGGCCTCTACCGCAGCATGCGCTGGGGGAGGAACCTCGAGCTCTTCTTCCTCGACGAGCGCTCCTTCCGGAGCGCCAACGCCGACGAGGGCGGCGTGTGCAACAACCCGAGCACCGGGCGCCCCGACGTGGCGCCGACGGCCCCGCAGACCACGCGCAACCTGTTCGCGCTCGTCGATCCGTCGCTCGCCCAGCCTGTGTCGCAGGCCTGTCTCGACCGCATCAGGAGCACGGACCGGACCTTCCTCGGCAAGCGCCAGCTGAACCGCTTCCTCAAGGCGATCAAGCGCTCGAACGCGCGCTTCAAGGCGATCATCAACGAGATGCCGATCCAGCAGTACTACGTGCTCCCGTACGACCGCTGGGAGGGCTTCGAGGCCGAGCGCCAGCAGATACTGCGCGAGCTCCAGAGCGTGAAGAACGTGATCTTCCTGACCACCGACGTGCACGCGACGCTGATCAACGACGCCCGCTTCCAGACGCTCGAGCAGGGCGGGCGCGCAGAACAGCGGCATCCTGGACGTGACCGTCGGCCCGGTGGCGACCGCGAACTTCGGGATCGAGATCGACGACACGACCGGGCAGGAGGGCAGCGGCGGCCTGGTCGACACGGCGTTCTTCACGCCGCCCCCGCCGGGCGGCGTGGGCATGCAGTGCTCCGTGCTCGACCAGTTCAGCTACGGCCAGGTGACGGTTACGGCGAGCAAGCTCACGATCACGCCGAAGAACATCGACGGGCAGACGGTCTCCGACAACGGACGTCCCTGCACCGTCACCTTGAACCACACGCCCTGACCGTGAAAGCGCTCGCAGCAGTCGCCGCGGTGCTGACCGCGCTCCTCCTCGCCGCGCCGGGCGCGTCGGCGGCGCGCTCTGCTCCGCAGGGCTTCTTCGGCGTGATGTACGACCACGGCATCGAGAAGGCGCGCGACGACGTGCAGGACCCCCAGTGGGACCTGATGGCCTCGTCGGGGGTCGAGACGGTGCGGACGGTCTTCGACTGGGGGGCTGCGCAGCCCAGGGGGCGCGGCACCGCGTTCGAATTCGAGCGCACCGACGGGGTCGTGCGGCGCGCCGCTCTCCGGAACCTCGACGTGCTCCCGATCGTGTTCTACGCGCCGCGCTGGGCGCGGGCTTACCGGGACCGGTTCACGTCGCCGCCGAAGAACCGCTCGGACTACGTGACCTATCTCGCCGCGCTCGTGGAGCGCTACGGGCCGGAGGGCACGTTCTGGAGCGATCACCCCGAGCTGCCGAAGCGGCCGCTGCGCGAATGGCAGATCTGGAACGAGCCGCACCTCCCCGCCTACTGGGACGCGCCCGAGAAGGGCCCGTACGGGTACGCGCGCAACTACCCCCTGTTGCTCCGTGCCTCGTACAACATCGTGAAGAGCCTCGACCCCGGCGCGAAGATCGTGATGGCCGGGCTCACGCAGCGGGCGTGGGACGAGATCGAGGTCCTCTACCAGCACGGGATCAAGCCCTACTTCGACGTGGCTGCGCTTCAGATCTTCCCCCAGACGGTGAAGCGTGCCGTCAAGGCGACCAGGTTCTTCCGCGACGCCCTCCGCAAGCGCGGCGACGGGCGCAAGCCGATCTACCTCACCGAGATCACCTGGCCGGCATCCAAGGGCCGGACCGACGGAATCAAGTACCAGCGCCAGGAGACGCCGCGCGGCATGGCCGCGAAGGTCGGCCAGGTGTACAGCGCGATGGTCGCGCGCCGGCGCGCGCTCGGTGTCGGCAAGGTGTTCTGGTACACGTGGTCCTCGCCCTACGGCCGCGGCGGCAGCGTCTTCAACTACGCCGGGCTGCAGCAGTTCGACGACGGCGGCTTCGACCCGCAGCCGGCCCTCGCCGCCTACCAGCGCTCGGCGCGCCGCTTCCAGGGCTGCACGAAGACGATCACGGGCGTCTGCGAGTAGCGAGCACCGGCTCGAGCGCCCCGTCGAGCACCTCGGCGGTGCGCCGCCACGTGAGGCCGGCCGCGCGCTCGCGGCCCGCGGCCACCAGGCGGTCGCGCTCGGCGCCGGCCGCGCGGAGCAGAGCTGCCGCGAAGGCGTCGGGATCGTCGGGGTCGGCGAGCAGCGCGGCGCCGCCGCACGCCTCGGGGAGCGCAGCGCGGTCGGCGGCCACGACGGGCGTGCCCGCCGCCATGGCCTCGACGCACGGCAGCCCGAAGCCCTCGTAGAGCGACGGCATGGCGAAGACCGCGGCGCCCGCGTAGAGCGCTGGCAGGTCCTCGTCGGCTACGTAGCCGAGCCGCCGCGCCGCTCCGTCCGCGGCGCCCCGCGGGAGGTAGGGCCGGCTCGAGCCGGCGATGACCACGTCGAGCCCGTTCCGCGCGAGCTCCGGCGCGATCCTGTCCAGCAGGGCGAGGTTCTTGCGCGGGCCCTCGGTGCCGACCGCCAGCACGTAGGGCCGCTCGATCCCGTGGCGGCGGCGGAGCGATACCGGATCCGCGGGGAAGGAGAACGACGCGTCGACGCCGGGGGCGATCGCTGCCACCGCGTCGCCGGCCAGCGCGAACAGCTCGATCAGCTCGGCGCGCATGTACTCGGAAGGCGCGACCACGAGCCGCGCGCGCCGGGCGATGCGCGGGATCGCCGCGCGGTGCCAGGCGCCGTATAGGCGCGTGTACCAGGACGGCTCGCGGAACGGCGCGCTGTCGTGGATCACGACGACGTTGCGTGGATACGCGAGCGGAGCGAGGTTCGCGGGCGAGAGCAGCAGAGCGGCTCGGCGCGCGGCGAGCGGAAGCGCGAGCTGCTCCCAGGCGTGGCCCGCGCGATGCGCCAGGGCGGCGGGCGGGCGGATCACGGAGTAGCGCTCGGGCCGCAGCTCGGGAAGGAGCCGCGCGAGCTCGCGCGTCCAGCGCTCCACGCCCCCGATCTCGCGCCGGGCCGCGGCGCGGGCGTTGATCGCGACCGCGGCCGGCGTCAGGACACGAGCCGGCGCAACGTGGTGCCGCCGGTGAGGAGGAGCGCGCCGCTGCCGGCGAGGAGGAGGGCGGGGAGGCCCGTGGCTGGAAGGGTCGGCGCAGCCGTGTCCTGCGCTGCGACCGCCTCTTCGGCAGGGGCCGCCGGCTCCGCCGGCGCAGCCTCGGTCTCGGGCGCCTGTGCCTGCTGGCCGTCTGAACCGTTCGGCTCCTCCACCTGCCCGAAGGGGTCGGCGTACTGCTCGTCCCCCGCGCTCTGGGCCAGCGCGGCAGAGGGCAGAACGAGGCACAACAGGGCTAGGAGCAGCGGCACGAATCGACGCATGGGCGGGAAGCCTAGCGGCGGGTCCCGGCACGTCGTGCCGCACGCAGCGCGCGCAGCTGAGCGCGCTCGTAACCGCCACCGCGGCGCACGAGCGTGCGCGCCGCCGCCCGGGTGGCGAAGGTCGCGGCCTGCGCCGCGTCGTCGATCGCGAGGCGCGGCCTGCTCTCGCGCGCCAGGACCTCGCGGCGCCGGCTCGCGCGGAGGACGAGCTCTTCCTCGGCCTCGAGCGCCCGCCGAGTGGCGGTTCCGCCCAGGTGCCGGAGCGCGATGTCGGGGTGGAGCACCGTGGGGACGCCGGCGCGCGCAGCAGCCAGGCAGAGCTCCATGTCCTCGTAGAAGAGGAAGGCGCCGGCGTCGAAGGGCCCGAGGGCGCGAAACAGGCTCGTGCGGGCGACCAGGCAGGCCGCGATCGCCCAGCCCACCCGGGTGGGGCGCTCGCTGCGCCAGGGCTCGTAACGGCGGCGCATGCGAGGCGGGAGAAGCGGCCGCGGAACGAGCGCGGGGACCAGGTCGTCGGCGCGTCCGGGCGGCGGGTGCGCGCTGTCCTGGATGCTGCCGTCGGCGTTCAGCAGGCGCGGGGCGAGCAGGGCGTCGCCGGCGTCCGCGCGGCCAGCGAGCTCCGCCAGCCCGGCGTCGAGCAGCTCGACATCCGGGTTCACGAGTGCCGTGACCGGAGCCTCGACCACGGCGAGGCCGGCGTTGCACCCCGCCCCGAAGCCGACGTTCCGCTCGAGCGCGAGGACCTCGGCGCCGCGCTCGGCCGCCAGCGCTGCGGAACGGTCCGAGGACGCGGCGTCCACGACCACGATCTGCGGCCGCGGCTCGCTCAGCTCACGCTCGATCGAGTCGAGCAGGCGGCGCAGATCGGCCTCGGAGTTGTGCGTCACGGTCACGACCGCGAAGTCGCTCACGCGCCCTCCTCCGCGGCAGCCGCGAGCACCGCGCGCGTCTCCTCCGCGGCGCGCTCCCACGACAGGCGCCGCGCGGCGTCACCGGCCGTGGCTGCGAGCCGCTCGCGCAGATCCGGCTCGCGCTCGATTCGCAGGAGCGCGTCCGCGAGCGCCTCCGGGTCGCCGGGCGCGACCGCGAGAGCGGCGTCGCCCAGGGTCTCCCTGAACGGAGCGAGAGCGGCGACCACCGCCGGCGTGCCACGCGCCGCCGCCTCGACGGGCGTGAACCCGAAGCCCTCCTCTCGCGACGGGCACGCCAGCACGAGCGCACCGGAATAGAGCGCCTCGAGCGTGGGGTCGTCGACCCGCCCCAGGACGCGGACGGCTTCGGCGCGCGGCGGCTCTCCCGGTCCGGCGAAGACGAGCTCCGCGCGGAGCCCGCGCGCGCGGGCGCGCCGGTGCGCCTCGACGAGCAGGTCCGGGCGCTTCCGCGGCTCCACGGCACCCACCGCGAGCACGAAGCCGGGCTCGAGGCCCGCCGGGAGCGGCCCCGCCGCGCCGCGCGGCCGCCCGGGGCCCGACAGGACGGTCACCACTCGCGCCGGGTCGAGCCCCCACTCCTCGAGCGCCTCGCCGCGCACGGCCTCCGAGACGGTGATCACGCGCGCGGCCCGCCTGGCCAGCGCCCGCGGCCGCGCGGCGAGGTGCCACAGGCGCTCGTAGGCCCCGTAGTCGGAGGGCCTGTGCTCGAACGAGAGATCATGGAGCGTCAGGACGGCCGGCACCCCCGCCGAGATCGCCAGCGGGGCCGGCGCGGGCGCCCACACCACGTCGCAGCCGCCGGCGAGCCGGTCCAGGCGCGGGCGCCGTACGGTGGCCGCCGCCAAGCGCCCCATCCTGCCGTCCACGACGGGCTCGAAGCGGTCGGAGGCGTGTGCTCGCCGCAACTCGGAGAGCAGGCAGTCGAGGTACACGGAGACTCCCCGGCCCCGGCCGGACGCCCGAAAGCTCCGACCGTCGACGGCGACCCGCATCGTGGGCGGAAGCCTACCCGGCACATAGACTGCCGCCGGTGAGCAGCCACGGTGTCCCAGGCGGGGGCATGCCGCGCACCGCCCTAATCCACGACTTTCTCGTGAGCATCAGGGGCGCCGACCGCGTTTTCCTCGAGATCTGCGCGCTCTGGCCCGACGCGGACATCTTCACGCCGGTCTACGACGAGCGCGGTACCGAGGGCCGCTTCGCCGATCGCCGCGTGCACACCTCGTTCCTTCAGCGTGCCCGGCCCACCGCGCGTACGTTCCGGGCGCTGCTGCCCTTCTATCCGGCCGCGATCGAGTCCTTCGACCTGTCGGGCTACGACCTCGTCGTCTCGAGCTCGAGCGCGTGGGCGCACGCCGTGATCTGCGATGAGAGCAGCGTCCACGTGAGCTACTGCCACAACCCCTTCCGGTACGCCTGGAACGAGCGTCAGCGCACACTCTCCGAGCGCGCCGACCCGGTCTCGCGCGCCATGCTGCGAGGCCTCTTCAGGCGCTGGCGGGAGTGGGACTGGATCGCCGCTCAGCGAGTGGCCCGCTACATCACCAACTCGAGGACCACGCAGGCCCGGATCCGCGCGTACTTCGGGCGCGAGTCCGGAATCGTCTATCCGCCCGTGGCGACCGACCGCTTCTCGCCGGGACCCGTAGGCGAGCACTACCTCGTCGTGTCTGAGCTCGTGTCGCACAAGCGGATCGACGTCGCTATCGATGCCTTCAACCGGCTCCGCCTGCCGCTCGTGATCGCCGGCAACGGTCCCGACAGGCGCCGGCTGAGGCGCCTGGCCGGGCCGACGATCAGGTTCGCCGGGCGAGTCAGCGATGAGCAGGTCGCGAGCCTCCTCTCCAGTTGCCGCGCCCTCGTCGTCACCGCCGGCGAGGAGTTCGGGATAGCGGCCGTCGAGGCGCAGGCGGCCGGGCGGCCGGTGCTCGCGCGGGCGGCGGGCGGCCTGCTCGAGAACGTCGTGGACGGAGTCACCGGGCGCTATTGGGAAGGAGGGGCCGACGAGCTCGCGGACGCGGTCGCCGCGTTCGACCCGGGCTCGGTGGACCCGGCCGACTGCGTGGCGAACGCTCGCCGCTTCGACTCCGCGGTCTTTCGGGAGTCCTTCCCGCGCGAGGTCGAGGCCGCCCTCAGGGAGGGGCCTCCGGAGCGGGTCGAGTCGTGGCCCCGGATCCCGCGCCGCCTGCCGCAGGCTCGGCGTCCCGGCTGGGGGTCGAAGCGGCTCGGGGCCGGGTAGGTGGCCGCTCGCGCCGTGCTCGCGGTCGCCGCGCTCGCGGCCTGCCTGTGGCTGTTCGCCGGCCTGCGTGCCTCGCGCCTCCAGGCCGACGCGGAGCGGCCGTCTGACTCCACCAGGATCTCCGCCGCCGATCTCGAGCACAAGCTCGCCCAGCTCGAGGACGCGCGCCGCCTCAACCCCGACCCGACGCCGGTGATCCGGGAGGCGCAGCTGCTCGTCGTCGCCCACCGCGACCGCGAGGGCGTGCGGGTCATCGAGGACGTGGTCGAGCGCGAGCCCGAGAACTACGAGGCGTGGCTCGTGCTCAGGCAGGCGGCGTTCAGGGTCGACCCGCCGCTCTCGCGACGAGCGACGCGCGAGGCGCTGCGGCTGAACCCGCTTGCACGTCGCGGCCCGCCCGATCGGCAGTAGCCACGATCGCGGCGGCCGCGGCCAGCGCGGGGAGCGTGACCGCCGGCATCTCCCAGTCCCAGTCGAGGGCGGCGTGCACGAGGTAGGTGGCGAGCACCGAGACCAGGCCCAGGGTCGCGGCCCTCTCCGCGACGAGCGCGCGGCTGGCGCTCAGCGCCAGACCGGCGAGCAGGGCGAGCAGCGCCGCGGCGCCGGCGAGGCCGAGCTCGGCGAGCGTCTCGAGGTAGAGCGAGTGCGCGTCGCCGGCCGAGTCGCGCTCCGGGCGCTCGCGCAGCCACTCGACCCGGAAGCCTCCCGAGCCCGTGCCCGTGAGCGGGTGGTCGGCGAAGGTCTCGAGTGCGACGCGCCAGTACTCGTAGCGCATGCTGTCGAGCGAGCTGAGCCGTGCGGTCTGCGCGCCGGGCTGAGGCGAGCTGCCCTGAGGGCTGCCCTCGATGGCCGCCGTCACGAGCACGAGCGCGAGCACCACGCCGGCCGCCATCACCATCCGCGCGCGGGGGCTCGCCGGGGGAGCGGTGTCGCCGTGTGTCGCCGCCGTCCACCGGAGCGTGAGCGCCGCGGCAACCGCGCCGGCCAACACGACCAGCGCGAGCGCCGCGAGGCCCTGGAGGCCGTTCGAGAGGCCGTGCTCCGACATCGAGCGCACCCAGGGAAACAGGCCGCACGCCACCGCGGCGGCGAGCCCGGTGCCGAGCGCGACCGCCGCGGCGCGCAGTCCCGCGCGGTGCGGATCGAGGAGCACCAGGACGAGCAGGCCGACGGCGGCCGCGGCGATCGCGCCGCGGGAGAAGGTGAGGTAGATGGCCGCCCCGAGCGGCGCGGTCGCGGCGGCTGCCGCGGCGCGGAGCCCGAGCGGCCGGCGCTCGTCCGCCGCCATCCGGGCGCACAGCACGAGACCGATGGCCGCCACCGCGCCCATGGCGTTCCAGTACGTGATCGGCTGCTCGAGCCGGCCTCCGGCGGTGCGGCTCCGGTCGAGCTCCACGAGGCCGGGCAGGAAGCGCTCGGACAGGCCGTAGAGGACCACCACGAGCGCCCCCGCCGCAAGCGCCGGCTCAATGACGCGGTCGGCGCGCAGGAAGGCCACGCCGGCGATGAAGAAGCCGAGGTAGAGCAGCACACGCTGGGCGTCGTCGAGCGCGGGGCCGGCGAGCGGAGCCCACGCGATCGAGGCGATCGTGAGTGCCGTGAGGGCAGCGAGCCCGCCCAGGGCCAGGCGGCCCGGGAGGGTGCGCGGCAGCGGGCGCTCGGCGGCCAGGGCGGCCGCGGCCACGAGCAGCCAGGCGCAGATGGCTGCGATGAGGCGGGGCTGGTCGAAGAAGCCGCCCGAGAAGAACGCCAGCACCGTGCCGCCGGCGAGCAGCAGTGCGGAGCTGACAGGGCGGACGAGCTCTCTCACGTGACCTCGGCGAAGACCACGGCGCGGGCGGAGTAGAGCAGGAAGTCATACGGGGCGCGCCAGGCCTCCGAAGGCGGCACCTGTGTCCAGCGCGTTCGCCGGCGGGATCGGCGGAGCGCGGCGGCCCGCGCCAGCGGCACGGCCCCGTCACGGAATGCGGCGTCGAGGTGCGGGTTGTAGCCCACGGGATGGGTCAGGACGAGCCGGCCCCCCGGCGCGAGCAGCTCGCGCAGCGCGCTCAGCGCCGCGAGCGCCGCGTCCGGCCGGCGTGGCTCCTCGTCCCAGCCCACGTGCTCGAGCGTCGAGATCGCCACGACCAGCTCGAAGCGGCCCAGGTCCGCAAGCTCGAGGACGTCGCGGTTGAGCACTCCGGGCGCGCGCTCGTACTTGTCGACCACGAGATGCTCCTGGGAGCGGTAGTGGGACAGGACGTTGCCGACCTCGAGCACCCGGCCGGGCTCGCGGTCGACGATCCGCTGCACGAACGGCACCTCCACGGCGCGCTCGGTGAGCCAGGTGGCCTTGTACCGGTGGAACAGATACGGGTACGCCTCGCCGTCGAGCGTGAAGCGGCCGCGCCGGCCACGCGCCGTCCAGGGCAGGCCCGCCACCAGCCCGGCTCCATAGCGGGCGAGGTCGGCGACCACCGGCACGAGCCCCCGCGTCCCCCTGGCCTCGCGGACCCGCTCGGAGAGGGCCTGGGGGCGGTAGCCGCTCATCGCGGCCGGCGGCGGAGCCGCGGGAGGAGCCCTGCCGCGAACGCCCCCGCCAGGGCGAGCAGGCCGATCAGGCTGACACCGCGCGCCACGGTCCAGCTCGCGGGCTCGTAGAGGAACTCGACGCGGTGGCGTCCGGGTCCGAGCCTCACGCCGCGCAGCAGGTAGTCCACCCGTTCGAGCGTCGTCTCGCGACCGTCCACGCGCACCTTCCAGCCCGGGTAGTGCAGGTCCGTGAGCACGAGCAGAGCCGGGCGCCGCGCGCTGGCCTCGGCCACGACCCGCTCGTGCTCGTAGGAGACGAGCTCCGCCCGTCCGGCGTCCTGCGCGCTCGTACCCTGCGGCAGGCCCTCCACCGGCGTCTCGGTGATGGCCACCCGGCGCCCGTCGAACCCCGGTGCTGTCACGGCGCGCAGCGCCTCGTCCTCGTTGCCCACCACGCGCTGGCCGCCCACGAGGAAGGTCCTCGGCAGGGCGCGCTCGTTGGAGTACACGCGCGCATCGCTCCCCCGGTACGCGAGCCGGAGACCGGGCCGGCGGAGTGGCCGGTCGCCCGTCTCCTGCAGGAGGTCGGCCACGCTCAGCAGGCTGAGCGCGCGCAGCGCCGCGGGCGTGGCGGTCGCGTACTCCACGGGCTGGGTGATCGTCACGATGTTCCGCGCCACCGAGTGACGCCACAGAGTGTCGAAGCGCTTCTCCACGGGATAGTCGTAGCCGCGGGCGTCGTAGAGCCCGTAGGTCATCGCCAGATCGGACGCGAGCGGCTGGTAGGCGAGCCCGGGGCCGAGGCCGACGAAGCGCGCCGGCCGGCGCGACTGCAGGTACTCGATCGCCGGGGTCACCGGCTGCACCGCATTGCGCTCCCGAATCGCGGGATTGAATCCCATGTTCGCCCGGAATAGGTCGAGCGCCAGCAGCGCAACGATCGCCACGGCAAAGGCCGCCGCCGGGATACGCCGCGCCGGCCACAGCCTCCACGCGATCAGCGCCAGCGCCAGCCCGGCAAGCGGCAGCCACTGGAGCAGCGCGCTCATGCGCACCGCGTCCGCGGCCGCGTTGCCCGGATCCAGGCGATCGACCGGCGGCGGGTCGGCGAAGCCCCAAGCAACCTCGAGCCCGCGACCGAGCTCGCCCAGGGCGAGCGTCCCGGCCGCCGCCATCCACACGACCGGAACGATTGCGAGCCCTGCACAGGTCGCGAGGACGAGACGTCGCCGAGCGAGTGGCGGCCGCCGTTCGCTCGCCAGCTCGTCGAGGCCCCAGCCCGCCAGCAGCGCGAGGCCCAGCAGGACGTAGATCAGCAGGCGCTGGTTGTGGGCCGCGCTGAAGCCGGGGAGCTGGGTGACGAGCCAGAAGACCGGATCGGCCCCGACGACCATGAGCCCGCAGAAGACGGCGAAGGCGGCGACCGCCAGGCGCGTTCGCGTTGGACGAAGCAGGAGCGCGGCCCCCGCGAGCATGAGCGTGGCAGCGCCCGCGTACCACCCGCGGATGACCATGAACGGCTCGATCGTGGAGCCATTCGTCGGCCGGCCCCAGTAGTCGTGCAGAAACAGCGCACCGAGGTACTTCGCGGGCCAGTGGCCGGCCTCCACGTCGAGCCGGCGCTCGAGATCGCCCGACCTGAACAGCAGCTCGAGGAACGGGACGAGCGCGACGGCAGCCAGGGCGGCACCCGCGAGCAGCGCACCGCCGAAGTACAGGGTGGGCCGCAGCGCCGCGCGGACGGGCTCGCCGCCGTCCCGAAGCTGCACGATCAGCCTGAACGCGAAGAAGACGAGCGTTGCAAACAGCGCGTGGAAGCTCGACTCGGGATGGCCCCCGAAGAACTGGAGCGCCACGAGCGCCGCGAGCCCGGCGGCCGGCAGCGGGCCGGGGCGGCGGACGATCAGCTCGGCGAGCACGAGCAGCCATGGCACGAGCGCGAAGATGCTCGTGAGCGGCCAGGCGAGCCAGACGATGAAGAAGGTGCCGAACGCGTAGACCACCCCGGCTGCGAGCGCCCCGCCGAAGCGCATGCCGAGCAGCCGGCCGAGCGCATACGCGCCGAAGGCCGCGGCGAACAGCTTGAGCGCCGCCGCCACCGCGAGCGAGTCCCAGAACGGCAGCACGTACCCGGGGACGCTGAACGGTGAGAACACCGCCGACTGCGCGTTCCCGACGAAGGGGCGCCCGGCCATGATGTGCGGGTTCCAGAGCGGGATGTCGCCCGGGATCAGCTCCCGGCTCCAGCGAGCGAACGGGATGAACACCTCACTGGCGTCGGCGAGCTCGAAGTTCGTGCCCAGCGGGGGAACGTCGGGCGGACGCAGCTCCGTCCAGGGCGCCGCGCTCCACAGCGTGTCCGACGGTGAGAGCGTCCAGCCGGGGAGGAGCCCCTGGCCGACCATGATCACCGAGAGGAGCGCGTAGACCGCCGCCGCGGCGAGAGCCGGTCGTCGCAGGCGCATCAGGCGGCGACGCAGGCCATTCCGACCGACACGCCGGCCGGCAGCCGGGCCCCGCGCTCGATCGCCTTGGCCTCGGCGAGCGTCGGGAGCTCGAGCAGGCGGTTGACGGGCGCGGGCGGCATGCTGAGGTCGGACCTGCCGTTGCGGCTCGCGCGCACGCGCCGCAGCGTCCGTACCGCGGCCACCACGGGGAGCGCCGTGGCGAAGAAGTACGTCTCCACGGCCGGCGTCCACCCGGCGGCGAGCACGCTGTCGCGGAGCGTGCCGGCCGTGTAGCGGCGCTTGTGATGAACGGAGACGTCGTGGTCGCTCCAGAGCCACGGGTACGCCGGAACCGTGAGCACGAGCCGCGCGCCGGGGGCGGCGACGCGGCGCAGCTCGCGCAGGGCCAGCACGTCGTCCTCGAGGTGCTCGATCACGTCGGTGGCGAAGATCAGGTCGAAGCTGCCCGGCTCGAAGGGAAGCTGCTCGACCGGCGCCTCCAGCACGGTGTCGAGGCCGCGCTCGCGGCACAGCTCGATCGCGTCGGGGAACGCGTCGACGCCGTGGACCTCGCCGAGCCCGCGGTACTCGAGCAGGTTGGTGCCGGTACCGCAGCCGGCGTCGAGGATCCGCGGGGACGGCGGCATTCCCGCCCGGGCGAGGAGCGAGCGCACGACCGCCCGGCGCGATCGGAACCACCAGTGGCGCTCCTCGACCTCGAACAGCTCGCGATAACGCCAGGCGTCCAAGCGAGGGCAGCCTACTCGGGGGCGGAGGCGGCACGGGCGCGCTCCGGCAGCACTTCCACGGACGCCGCGGCGACCGCGGCTCGCAGGCGTTCGGCCGCCTCGACCTGCGCCGCGCTCGGCTTGTGAATCCGCCGCCACATGCGCGCGACCGTGCGCAGGGTGCGCGGCACGTCGCTGGCGCGCACGCTGGTCTCGCCCGCCATGCGCGCGTAGTGGCGCACGCCCTTCTCGACGATCCGGAAGTTCCATTTGCGCGCCTTCGCGACCAGCTCCGTGTCGACGAAGAAGTCCGTGCACTCGATCGTGATCTTGTCGATCACCTCGCGCCTGAAGAGCTTGAACGAGCAGTCGACGTCGCGGACGCGCACGCGGAAGAGGATGCGAACGATCCAGTTGTAGATCATCGACGCCACCAGGCGGGTGGGTGAGTCGTAGCGGTAGACGCGAAAGCCGACGACGGCGTCGTACTCGCGGATCAGGGGGAGCAGGTACTCGAGCTCGGCGACGTCGAACTGACGGTCGGCGTCCGTATAGAAGACGTACTCGTAGCGGGTGCGGCTGAAGCCCGTGCGGAGCGCCGCGCCGTAGCCCTGGTTGCGCTCGTGGCGGAGCAGCCTCAGGCGCGGGTGGTGCTCGGCCAGGAGCGACTCGACGGCCTGCGACGTGCCATCGCGGCTGCCGTCGTCCACCACGATCACCTCGTACTGCTCGGCCAGCTTCTCGAGGCAGTCGAGCGCCTGCTGGACCACCGCCGCGATATTCGGCTCCTCGTTATAGGCGGGCAGGACGATCGACAGTCCTGGGACACGTTCGGGCGCGCTCATAGCGGCCGCAGACGGTAGACCAGCATGCCCCCCACCTGCTGCGGGCGAACGCCCAGCGTGGCGAACAGCCTGTTCCAGGGCTGCCGGTAGCGAGCGTCCTGGAGCACGACCGTCACTCCCTTGTCGCGCACGAACCGGCGCAGCTCGCGCGCGTAGCCGGGTTGCAGCCGGCCGCTCAGGATCATGTGCCAGGCGGGATAGCGCTGATAGCTCAAGGGGAAGGCGCCCACGTACCCGGCGGTCATCCGGAAGTCGAAGTCCGAGTTCGCCTGCCAGCGCATGTTGGCTCCCCAGGCCGGAACGGTCAGCACCCGGTCGCGCTCGCCGATGACGGCGTCGTGCGCCGAGGCGTCCGCGAACAGGGCCGGATCGCTGAGCGGGGTTCGCCAGATCGTGTTGCCCACGTCCGGCAGGACGAACACGAGCGCCACGGCCGCGAGCGCCCAGCGCGCGCGTCCGCCGCGCCACGACAGCCACAGCGCCAGCGCCACCCCCGCGGCGAGCGCCGTGAACCCGGTGAAGCGCACCGGGATCGCATACTCGAGCGCCGGCAGCCAATCGAATAGGGCCCACGGCATCGGGATGCCCGTCTCATGGCCGGCCACCTCGAGCTCGTCCCCAAGCGAGGCGACCGCGGTTGCCACCAGCACGATCAGCACCACGCGGGCGGCCCGCCGGCGGCGCGCCTCGAGCGCGAACAGCGCGAGCAGGACGGCCAGCGGCACCCCGAGGTACGCGAAGCCGTTGGCGTAGGAGGGGCCTCCGGTCGGGTCGTGGGTCGTCGCGATCTGGATGTACGGGCTCGGTACGACGAACGAGGCGAGGTCGGCCGGGAAGCCCTTGAGCGCCTGCTCGGGGTCCGTATGCGGCTCGAAGAGCATGAACCACAGCAGCGGGCTGACCAGCACGATCGCCGCGAGCGAGGCGACGGCGAGCAGCTTGACCGTGCGGAGCAGGCGGTCACGCCAGTCGGGAAGGAGGGCGAATGCGGCCAGGAGCGCGACGCCGCCGAACACGCCCGCCATGGCGAGCACCTCCGTCGAGGTCAGGAACTGGAGCGTCAACGCCAGGGCCATGAGGCCGGCGAACGTGCGGTCGCCCAGCCCGCGGCGCGCGTGTAGCACGACCAGGAGCACGAACACGGGCAGCAGGGCGACCAGCACCATGTTCGGCGTGCCCTGGAGGTTGCCGAGCAGGTAGGGCGAGAAGCCGAAAAGGTATCCGCCGGCGAGGGAGGGGGCCACCGCTCCCGTGAGCTCCCGGCAGAGGAGGAAGGCGGTCCAGGCGGCCAGCGCCGGGCCGATCAGCATGATCGTGTTCCACGTGGCCAGGGGCCCACCCGCCAGCGTGAGCGGCGCCAGCACGAGGCTCGGTCCGGGCATGGCGGTCGCCCAGGCGAGGTTGTAGCCGTCGGGCACGAAGATGACCTCCGTGCGAATCGGGTCGAGGCCGTCGAGCAGCGCGTGCGGCCACCACGCGAAGAACCACATGTAGGCGCTGGCGTCGATGTCGTCCGCCGCGATCGCCGTGGAGCCGAGGCCGTCCACGATCGGCAGCCCGAAGAACACGAGCGACAGGGCGAGGTAGAGCGCGAACGCCCAGCCGGCGACCGGCACCCGTCTGATCACTACGAGGCCGACGCGTCTCCGACCGTGTCCTGCGCCATGGCCCCGTCCGCGGCGTCGCCCACCGACGGCTCGCCCGCCCGCTCGGCGCCGGTCGCCGCGGGCAGCGGGCCGGCCAGCCGCGGCCAGCGCAGCTTCGGCACGAGCATGAGCGCCTCGAACGCGATCGGCAGCGACATCTTGCTCTCGCCGGCCCTGCGGTCGCGGAAGCAGATCGGGACCTCGCGCACCTCGAAGCCGGCGCGCAGCGCGCGATAGGTCAGCTCGATGTTGAACACGTAGCCCTGCGCGCGCAGCGTGGACGGCTCGACGGTCTCGAGCACTCGCCGCCGCACGCAGCGGAACCCGCTCGTCAGATCGCGCACCTCGACGCCGAGCACCCGGCGGGCGTACATCGAGCCGAACCGGCTCAGCGCGCGGCGCAGCCGCGGCCAGTCGGCGATCTGCCCGCCGTCGGCGTAGCGCGAGCCCAGCACGAGGTCGGCGTTCTCCGCGGCGGCGACCATGGCGGGGAGATGCCCGGGGTCGTGCGAGAAGTCGGCGTCCATCACGATCACGAGCTCAGCTCCGCGATCGAGGGCGCGAGCGAAGCCGGCCAGGTAGGCGCGGCCGAGCCCCTCCTTGGCCGGTCGATGCAGCACCTCGACGCCGTCGATCTCCTCGGCGAGCCGCTCGGCCAGCTCGCCGGTGCCGTCAGGAGACGCGTCGTCCACGACGAGCAGCCGCCAGTCCGAGGGCGCGAGCTCCTCGAGCTGCACCGCGGCGGCGCGGACCACGGGTTCGATGTTCCCCGCCTCGTTATAAGTCGGCAAGAAGAGCCACAGCCTGGCGTCCATGCGGGCAGCACGATAACCGGATCGGCCCGGGTGGTCCGCTAGCTTTCCGCGCCGGATGGAGTCGGCCGGCCAGGAGCGACCGCTGCACGTCCTGGTTCTGGCGGACCGGGACTGGAAGCACAACGACACCGGCGGCAACGGCGCCAACCTCTGGGCGCAGATAAGCCGCTGGGTGGCGGCCGGTACCCAGGTGACCGTTGTCGCGGGCGAGTATCCCGGCGGGGAGCGCGTCGAGCGGTTCGGCCCCAACCTGGTCGTGCACCGGATGGGCACGCGGGCCACGGTGTTCCCGCGCGCGATGGTGGCGGTGCTCCGAGGAGTCGGCCGCGACGCCGACGTCGTCCTCGAGGTGATCAACGGGATCACGTTCCTGACGCCGTTGTGGCTGCGCAAGCCGCGCGTGGCGATGATCCACCACGTCCACCGCGAGCTCTTCATGCAGGAGTTCCCGCGAACCGGTGGGCTCCTCTTCCGCCTGCTCGAGCGCTGGCCGCTGCGGCTGTTCTACCGGCGCACGCCCTTCCTCACGATCTCGGACGCGGCGCGCGACGACCTCGTGCGCGAGGGCATCCCGCGCCAAAACATCACGGTCGAGTACCTGGGCGTGGAGCCCGAGAGCTTCCGGCCGGTCGAGCGCTCGCCCGAGCCAGGCCTGATCTTCGTGGGGCGTCTCAAGGCCTACAAGCGCGTGGAGCTGCTGCTCGACGTGCTCGACGCGCTGCCCGGGGTGACTCTGGACGTCGTCGGCGAGGGCGATCACCGCCCGGACATCGAGGCCGAGGTCGCCCGGCGCGGGCTGGGCGACCGCGTTCACATGCACGGCTACGTGGACGGCGCGCGCAAGGCGGAGCTCTACGGCCGCGCCTGGGTCAACGTGACCGCGTCGGCGTCCGAGGGCTGGTCGCTCACGGTGATGGAGGCCGCCCTGTGCGCCACTCCGAGCGCGGCGCTCGCGGTCGGGGGCCTCACCGAGTCGATCATCGACGGCGAGACGGGCTTCCTCGCCCGCGACGTGCCGGAGCTCACCGCTCGGGTGCGAGAGCTGCTCCAGGACACCGAGCTGCGCGAGCGCCTCGGGCACGCCGCGGAGAGCCGGGCGCGGTCGTTCACCTGGGACAGGTCGGCGGCCACCTTCCTGGAGGTCCTGCGCCGCACGGGCGGGGGCCCGGCCGCGCACGCCGGGGAAGCGCCCGGCGCGCCGGCTTCGAACGGCTCGACCCTCGAGGCGTCCGGTTGGGTGGCCGGGAAGCGCTAGCCGAGGCGGGCGAAGTCGAGGGCTGGCTCAGCCCCGACCAGGCCGATCGTCTCTGGGATGCCGCCGCCCGTGTCCGGGCGCCCGGGCGGATCGTGGAGATCGGCTCGTTCCGGGGACGCTCGACGATCGTGTTGAGGCGGGCGGCCGACCCCGGCGTGGAGCTGGTCGCGATCGACCCGCACGGGGGGAGCGACCGCGGGCCGCGCGAGATCTCGGCGGACGCCGGCCGGGGAGAGGCCGACCACGAGGCCTTTCACGCCAACCTGCGGACGGCCGGTGTGGACGGCCAGGTCCGCCACGTGCGACGTGCCTCCCAGGACGCGTTCGGCGAGGTCGAGGGCCCGCAGGACGTGCTCTACGTGGACGGGGCGCATCGCTATGGGCCGGCCCGCGCGGACATCGAGCGGTGGGGCGCCCGGACGGCGCAGGGCGGCACCATGCTCGTGCACGACGCCTACAACGCGGTGGGCGTCATGCTGGCCCAGTTCCGCCTGCTCGTGCCGTCCCGTCGCTGGCGCTATCTCGGCCGCACGCGCTCCCTGGCGGAGTATCGCCGCGAGGATCTCTCGGGCCTGCCCTGGCTGAGGAACGCGGCACGTCAGCTCGGCGGCGTGCCCTACTTCGTTCGCAACGGGCTCATCAAGGTCGCGCTCGTCGCCGGACAGCGCCCGCTGGCGCGGCGGCTCGGGCTCCCGGACGGCGACCCCTGGCCCTACTGAGTATGGTCGGCCCCGTGAACGCGCCCAGCCTCTCGGTGGTCGTGCCCGTCTACAACGAGGCGGCGGGCGTCGCGGGCTTCCTGGGCACCCTGCGCGAGCGCCTGGAGGGCCTCGGGCGCCCGTACGAGATCGTGGTGGTGGACAACGCCAGCACGGATGGGACCGTCGCCGCGGTCGAGCCGCTGCTCGACGGCACGCGCGTCCGGCTCCTGCGCAACGAGGTGAACCGCGGGAAGGGGTTCTCGGTGCGCCGCGGCATGCTCGACGCGAGCGGGGAGCTGCGCCTGTTCTGCGACGCGGACTGCACGCCTTCGCTCGGCTCGCTCCCGGCCATGCTCGAGACAGTCGACGAGGTCGACGTGGCCGTGGGCTCCAGGGTCGCGCGGGGCGCGGAGGTCGCGCGCCAGCAGCCGCTGCGCCGGCGGCTGGTCGGCTGGCCGTTCATCGCGCTGACGCGGGCGCTGATGGGAGAGCCGGTCCGTGACATCTATTGCGGCTTCAAGCTGTGGCGCGCGCCGGCAGCGGAAGCGGTGTTCACGCGCCAGCAGCTCGACGGCTGGGTCTTCGACGCCGAGGCCCTGGGCCTGGCGCGCCGGCTCGGCTTCCGCGTACGCGAGGTCGGCATCGAGTGGGCCGACCGCGAGGGATCGAAGCTCTCGATCCCGCGAGTCCTGGTACCCGCCGTCCGCGAGCTGCTCGCCGCGCGCAGGAGCGTGCGCGGCCAGGCCCGGGTGCACCCCGCGGTGGCTCCCGAGGCCAGCGCCCGGCGCGCCTCGGGTTGAGCGCTCGAACCGCGGCGCGCGCGGAGGCCGCGCGCGCCGGCCCGGCTGCCGCGCTCACGCGGGACGGGCTCGTCGCGCTCGGCTTCGTCGCCGCGTCCTTCGGTCTCGCCTTCCTTCAGCGCCCCGGCTGGGCGACGAGCGACACGAAGATCGACCTTCACGTGGACCCGGCCGGCTTCCTGGCCGACGTGTCCTCGGTGTGGGCCCCGTCGATCGACCTGGGAGCCGTGCAGGGCGCGCAGTACAGCGGCTACCTCTGGCCGATGGGCCCGGTGTTCGCCGTGCTCGACGCCATCGGCCTGAGTCCGTGGGTGGCGCACCGGATCTGGCTCGGCCTGCTGTTCGCGGCATCCGCCTGGGGGATGTTGAAGCTGCTGGACGCCATCTTGGGGCGGCCGCGCGGCCTGCCGCACGCCATCGGCGCCGGGTTCTACCTGCTGAACCCGTACACCGTGATCTTCAGCGCCCGCACGAGCGTGGTGCTGCTCGGCTACGCGGCGCTGCCCTGGCTGCTGCTGGTCGTGCACAGGGGCGTCAGGGCCGCGCCCGGCTGGCGCGACTGGCGCGGCTGGTGGTGGGCGGCCGCCTTCGCGCTCATCCTCACCTCGACCGGCGGCGGCGTGAACGCAGCGGTGGTCGCCTGGATGCTGGTGGGGCCGCTGCTGCTGCTGGCATACGAGCCGCTGGTCGGGTCGGTGCGCTGGCGAGACGCGGGGGCCTTCCTGGCACGGATCGCGGTGCTCGGCGGCCTGGTGTCGATCTGGTGGATAGCGCCGCTCCTGGTTCACGTGCGCTACGGCGTGGACTTTCTCCAGTTCACCGAGCAGCCGCGGGCGATCTGGGGCACGAACAGCGCGACCGAGGCGCTGCGGCTGATGGCCTACTGGACCTCCTACATCGGGGTCGGCTTCTACGGCGCGAAGCACGCCCTCTACAGCGAGGCGGGCACCCTCCTGTTCAACCCGCTCGCGGTGGGGGCGTCGCTCGCCCTGCCCGCTCTCGCCGTCGCGGGCTACGCGGTCACGCGGCGGTATCGCTACGCGCCCTTCCTCCTGCTCCTGCTGCTGGTGGGCACGGCGATCGAGGTGGCGGGATTCCCGAACGGGACGCCCGCCCGCGAGGCGATGGAGTGGGTCTATCGCGAAGTCTCCGTACTGCGCTTCCTGCGCACCACGCAGAAGGCGGCCCCGCTGGTGGCGATCGGCGTCGGGGGTCTGCTCGCGCTCCTCGTGCACGTCGGCCTGGCGCACGCGCGGCAGGTCCGGGGCGGGCGCGTGCGCCGTGCGGCGCCGTTCGTCCTGGCCGCGGGAATTGCCGTGCTCGTGCTGCTCGCCGCACTGCCGCTGGTGCGCGGTGACGGCGTGGAGCGGCAGCTCGCGTGGAAGAAGATCCCCGCCGCGTGGGAGCGCGCCGGCGGCGATCTGGACCGCGAGCTGCCGCGGAACAGCCGCGCGGTCGTGCTCCCGGGGCAGATCTTCGCGTACTACCTCTGGGGCGGCACGATCGACGCGATCCTCCCGCGCCTCACCGAGCGGCCCGTGGCCGTGCGCTTCGAGACGCCCTACGCCGACCCGCACGCGACGGACCTCCTGTGGACCGTGGACAGGCTCGTGCAGCAGCGCCGTCTCGTCCCCGCGCAGCTGGCGCCGCTGCTGCGCCTCATGGGCGCCGGGGCGGTCGTGACCGGGAGCGACGACGACATCTCGCGCAGCGGCGGCATGAACGCCGCCGCGGCCGCCGAGGAGCTGTCGGGGCAGGGCCTCGACGAGCCGGCCCGCAGCTACGGCCACGTGCGCCGTGTCGCCCCGCCGCCGCGGGAGCTCGGGCCCGTGGCGGAGCTGCCTCAGGTGCGTCGCTACGACATCCCGCGCGTTCGCGGTCTCGTGAGCGTGGCGCCGGCGACCCGGCCGACGGTCGTGGACGGGTCGGCCGAGGGGCTCGCGGGCCTGGCGGCGTTCGGCGCGCTGCCCGAGCGCGATCCCATCCTGTACGCGGGCGACCTGGAGCCGGCCGAGCTCAGGCGAATCGCCGCGCGCGGCGCCGAGGTGGTCGTGAGCGACTCGAATCGCCGGCGCCGCTTCGTGCCCGAGTACGGACACCAGAACCTGGGCGCGACGCTGCCCCAGGATCAGACCGTCGGCGCGAACTTCGCGCTGATCGAGCCCTTCCCCGAGCGCGGCGCCGACGCCCAGACCGTCGCCCTGGTGGGTGGCGCCCGCTACGTGCGTGCGCCGAACGAGGGCGGGCTGCTCGAGTTCCCCGAGTACGGCGCGGCGGCCGCTTTCGACGGCGACCTCTCGACCGTCTGGGCCGCGGACCGCTACCTCGACCCGAGCGAGCGCTGGATCGAGATCGGCTTCCAGCGACCGCGCGACGTGCCGTACGTGGACCTCTATCCCGTGCGCGACTGGAGCGGGACGGTCCGCGAGGTGGAGGTGGGCGGGGTGCGCGCGAGGCTGCACACGGGCCGCAATCGCGTCCGGCTGGGGCTGGAGGACGTGAGCTCGCTCAGGCTCACGATCACGCGCGTCGACCAGCCGCCCGGCGACCTGCGCGGAGCCGGCGGGTTCCGCGAGATACGGATCCCGGGAGTGAGGGTGCGGAGCTCGCTGCGGCCCCCTGTGCTCGTGGCGCGCGCCCTCGCCGGGCGCGACCTGAGCAGGGTGGGGCTCACCTACCTGTTCGAACGGACGACCGCCGATGAGCCGTTCCGCCGCGACCGCCAGACCGGCAGCCCACTGCTCGAGCTGGCCTCGAACCGGCGCGACACGGAAGCGCAGCTCGACCGCCTGGTGTTCGCGCCGGCGGCCCGGACGTACGAAGCGGATGCGTGGGTGTACCCCGCACTGGACGCACGCGACGCCGAGCTCGACCGGCTGGCCGGCGTGCGCGGACCGGTGGCATTCGACTCCTCGGGACGCTTCCACAACCAGCCCCGCTACCGCGCCTCGAGCGCGTTCGACCGCAGCGCGCGAACCGCGTGGCTCGGGATCTGGGCGCGGCCGTCCGCACCCGCCCCGTGGATCTCATGGTCCTCAGCACGGCCGCTCGAGCTGTCGCGGCTGAGCCTCGACCCCGCCCCGAGTCCGGCGCGGCGCCCGACCCTGGTCCGCTTGAGCTGGCCGGGCGGCGCGACAGGGCCGCTCGCTGTGGGGGAGGACGGGAGCGTCGACCTGGGCCGCCGCGTTCGCGCCCGCAGCTTCAGGCTGACCGTGCTCGGCACACGGCCGGCTCCCGGCGGCGGCGCGACGCGAGCCGTGGGGATCGGATCGCTGCGCGTGCCGGGAGTCGCGCCCGCGCGCGCGGGAAGCCCGGCGGCGGGCGACCGGCCGCTGGCGGTCCGCTGCGGCGACGCGCGAGCGCGCGTGGGAGGCCGCGAGGTCCGGCTGCTTCCACGCGGCACGCTGGCGGACCTCGAAGGCCGGGCGTCCGCTCCGGGCGGAAACGTGCTCCGGGCCCGTCCCCATGGGCGACGGCGTGCAACGGGTCAGCTCCGAGCCGGCGACCTTCACCGTGGACCTGCTCCGGCTGCGATCGGCCGCCCCGCGGCCCGGGCCGGCGCCGGCGAGCCCCGGGCGTGTGATCGACGCGGGCGATCTGCACGGCAGCTCCGTGGACGGCGTCCGCGTCGCGCTCGACCGTCCCGCGTGGCTGGTCCTGGGCCAGAGCTTCTCGAAGGGATGGCGGGCGAGCTGCGACGGCCGCGACCTCGGCGAGCCGCGCCCCGTGAACGCCTACGCGAACGGCTGGCGCGCGCCGCGCGACTGCCGCGAGGCGGAGTTCTCCTTCGCGCCCCAGGGCGGGGTTCGGCTCGGGTACGCGATCTCCGCGCTCGCGTGCGCGCTTCTGCTCGCCTTCCTGATCGGCGCGCCGCTCGTCGCGCGCCGCCGCGAGGGCGCGGCGGCGCGGCGCCGGCAGCTCGCTGCCGCGGCGCCCGACGAGCGTCAGCTGCCCGACGAGCGCCCGGCGGGAATGCCCTTGCCGCGCGCGGCGCTGATCGCCCTCGTCCTGACGGTCCCGCTGGCCCTGCTGTTCGCATTGCGCACGTCCCCGGCGATCTTCCCGCTGCTCACGCTCATCCTGTGGCGCGGCATAGGACCGAAGGCGCTCGCGCTCGCGGCCGCGCTTCTCCTCGGAGTGGCGGTCCCGGCTCTCTACTTCCTGATCTCGCCGCGCGACCGCGGCGGCTTCAACTTCGAGTACAGCACCGAGCTGATCTGGGCGCACTGGGTCGGGGTCGTGGCACTCGTGCTGCTGATGGCCGCGTGCTGGCGCTCGCTTCGCGCCCTCCGGAGGCGCGCGTGAGCTCGACGCGCCGGCTGGTCGCGTCGAACACCGCCGTCCAGGTGGCCGGAAAGGCCGTGACGCTGGGGATCGGGCTCGCCTCGATCGCGATCGTCACGCGCTACCTCGGCCCCGACGACTACGGCCGCTACACCCTCGCGCTGACGTACATGCAGCTGTTCGCGGTGCTGGCCGACGTGGGCCTGTTCACGATCGTGGTGCGCGAGATCAGCCGCAGGCCGGAGCGCACCGAGCGACTCGTTGGCAACACGCTCACGCTGCGCCTCCTGCTGAGCGCGGGGGCGATCGCGATCGCCGCGCTCGTGAGCCTGCTGCTGCCCTACGACCGGGACGTGAGGGTGGCGATCCTGCTCGCAGGCTTGCCGCTCCTGTTCGGGATGCTGAACAGCACGTTCGTGACCGTGCTTCAGGCGCGGCTCCGAATGGGCCGAGCGGTGGTGGGAGACATCGTCGGTCGCGCGGTCTCGCTCGGCGCGGTGGGCCTGGTTGTGGCGCTGGACCTCGGCTTCTTCGCCGTGATGGGAACGGCGGCGGCCGGCGCGCTGGCGACGGCCGTCGTGACCATGCTCCTGACCCGCCGGATCGCGCGCATCCGGCCGCTGTCCGAGCCGGCCGTCTGGCGCCGCCTGCTCGTGACCGCGCTTCCGCTCGGCGTGGCGCTCGCGGTGAACGAGCTCTACTTCCGCGCCGACACGCTGATCATCTCCCTGTATGAGCCGTACGACCAGGTTGGGCTCTACACGCTCGCCTACCGGATGCTGGAGCTGACGCTCGTGTTCGGCACCGTCTTCCTCACCACGACCTTTCCGCTGCTGTCGCAGGCCGTGACCGAGGACGAGCCGCGCGCGCGGCGCATGCTCCAGCTCTCGACTGAGCTCTTCGTCGCCCTCGGCGTGCCGCTCGTGGCCGGGGGCCTCGTGCTCGCGCCCGAGCTCGTGAAGCTGGCGGCGGGCAGCGACTTCGAGGAGGCCGCCACGCCGCTGCGCATCCTGCTCGGAGCCGGCGCGCTCGCCTGGGTGAACGGCGTCTTCGGCTACGCCCTGATCGCAAAGGACCGCCAGCTCAGCGCGCTGTGGCTCAACGTGAGCGCCCTCGTCTTCAACGTCGCCCTCAACCTGGCGCTCGTGCCGGTTTACGGCATAGTGGTCGCCGCCGTCGTGACGCTCGCCTCGGAACTGCTGATACTCGCCGGGTCGTACGTCCTCATGCGGCGCTACTTCGACTTCTTTCCCGCTCCGCGCACGCTGGCGCCGGCGCTGCTCGCCGCGGGGGTCATGGCCGCCGTCCTGTGGGGCCTCCGCGACGCTCCGGTGCTGCTCTTGGTGCCGCTCGGCGCGGCCATCTACGTCGCGCTCATGGGGCTGACGAGCCCGGCGAGCCGCGAGCTCGTGGCGGGGCTCCGCACATGAGGAGGGGGCCGCGCGACACCCGCACGTGGTACCGCGACGCCGAGCCGATGGATCAGGTGGACGCCGCCCTCGTGGACTTCGTCTCGGAGCACGCCGGCCGGCGCGTGCTCGACCTCGGCTGCGGGCTGGGCGGCTACTCGCGCGCTCTCGCCGAGCGCGGCTTCGAGGTGAGCGCGCTGGACGTCGTGCCCGACTATGTCGAGCGCGCGCGCTCCATCGGCGTGGACGCCGAGCTCTACGACGGCGAGCGGCTGCCCCTCGAGGACGGGTCCGTTGACACCGTCATCCTGCTCGAGGTGCTCGAGCACCTCGACGACCCGGCCGCGCTCCTGCGCGAGGCGCGGCGCGTCGCGCGCGCGGGCGTGCTCGTGACGACGCCGAACTGCACGCAGGACTTCGGCGACGTGCCGGTCGAGTTCAGCCACATGCTCGACGTCGACCACCGCCAGTTCTTCACCGAGGCGTCGCTCCGGGGCCTGCTCGACGAGGTGTTCGGAAGCTCCGTCGTCGAGCAGACGGCTCCGATCGACCGCCACCTCGGGGGGCTCGTGCTTCCTCAGCCGCTGCGCGCCCTCCACCGCTGGCTCGACAGCGCAGGGGTCGTCAAGCCGCGCTTCTTCTTCCGCCTGCGCGGGCGCGCGCCGGCCGGCTCATGACGCGCGTCCTGTTCGTGTCGGCCGAGCCCGTGGGCGCGGCCATGGCGGGCCCCGCGATCCGCGTGGTCGAGCTGGCGCGGGCGCTCGCCGGCCGCTGCGAGGTCACCGTCGCGGCGCCCGCTCCGAGCGACCCGGACGTCGTGCCGGGCGAGCTGCTCGAGGCCGGCCTGTCCGACTTCGACGCCCTGCTCGCGGCGCTCCGCCGGCACGACGTGGTCGTAGCCCAGCGGCTCCCACCGCAACTGCTCCGCTACGTGGCGCGCCTACCGGTGCGTTTCGTGGCCGACCTCTACAACCCGCAGATGATCGAGGTGCTGGAGGCGGCGGCCGGCGACGGCGAGTCGTCGGCGCGGCGGGCCTGGCGCTCGATGCTGGGCCAGTGCGCCGTGGCCGATCTGGTCATGTGCGCGAGCGAGAAGCAGCGCGACCTGTGGCTCGGCGGCATGGCCCTCGCCGGCCTCGTCGATCCCGAGCGCTACCGGGCCGACCCGACCTTCCGCGCGTTCGTCGACGTGGTCCCGTTCGGCCTCCCGGAAGAGCCTCCGCGCCACGACGCGCCCGTGTTGAAGGGGGTCTGGCCGGGGATCGGGGCTGACGACCGCGTCCTCCTCTGGGCCGGCGGAGTGTGGCGCTGGCTCGACGCGATCACTCCGATCCGGGCGCTCGAGCGCCTGCGCGACGAGCACCCGTCGCTGCATCTTGTGTTCCTGGGCACCGGCCGGCCCGCCCTCGAGCCGGGCGACGTGCCGACGAGCGACGCGGAGGCGGTCCGCTTCGCCCGCGAGCGCGGCCTCGAGGGCCGCTGCGTGCACTTCAATCCCGGCTGGGTGCCCTATGAGGAGCGCGGGGCCTACCTGCTCGAGGCCGACGTCGGCGTGTGTGCCCACCACGACCACCTCGAGGCGCGCTTCTCGTTCCGGACGCGCGTGCTCGACCACTTCTGGGCCGGCCTGCCGTCCGTCGTCTCGTCTGGCGACTCGATCGGGGACCTCGTGGAGCGCCGCGGGCTCGGCCGCGCGGTGACTCCGGGTGACGACGAGGCCTTCGCGGCCGCGCTCGCCGAGCTGCTCGTCGACGGCGAGCGGCACGCCGCCGTCAGCCGGCGTGTGCGCGAGCTGGCCCCGTCGCTGCGCTGGTCCGAGTGCGCGCGTCCGCTCTTGGACTTCTGCGTCGAGCCCGCCGGACATCCGCCGCGGCGGCCGCCGCGCGGCACCGTGGCGCGGGCGACGCTCGGGCAATACAGGGACGTGCTCTCGGATCTGCGCGGGCACGGCGGCGTCGGGGAAGCCGCCGGCGCGCTCCGACGCCACCTCGCGCGCGCGCTCCGGCACCGTGCCTGACCGCGCCGCGGTCGCGGCGGCGCTCGACCGCGCCCGCTACCCGCTGCTGTTCGCCGCCGGGGCGGTCCTGTCCGGGCTGACGATCCTGCACGGCGTAAACCCGCACGACGAGGGGCTCATGCTCCAGGCGGCGGCGAGGATCGTCGACGGCCAGCTGCCGTATCGCGACTTCTACGCGAACTACGGGCCCGGCCAGTACTACCTCCTCGGCGGGCTCGACTTCGCGTTCGGGCCCTCGCTCCTGTACTGGCGGATCCTCAGGGTCGCGCTGGACGCGCTGGTCGCGACGCTGGTGTACGCGCTCGTCCGGCGCGAGGCTCCGGCGCCGCTGGCGATCCTCGCCTGGGTGGCCGCCATCGCCGCGATGGCATACCCGAAGATCCCTCACCCCAACGCCACGGCCCTGGCGCTCGCGCTCGGGGCGCTGCTGCTGGCTCGCCGCTCCCCGGCCGGCGCCGGCGCGCTCGCCGGTGTGGCCTTCGCGTTCCGCTTCGACCTGGGCCTCGCCGCCGCGCTGGGCGCCGCGCTGACGGCGGGCGCCGCCCGCGGCAGGGACGGCGCGCTGCGCGCGTCGGCCGCGGCCGTCGCAACAGGCGCCCTGCTCGTCCTGCCGTTCGTGCTCGCGTCGCCGGGCGAGTTCTGGGACGACACCTTCGGCTTCGTCCTCGACGAGCAGAGCCTCCAGCGCCTGCCGCTGCCGGGCGCGTGGGAGGGCGGGTTCGAGCCGAACAAGATGCTCGCCTTCTACATGCCCTACGTGCTGATGGGCGGGCTCGCGCTCTGGCTGGTGGCGGCCGCCGTGCTTCGCCCACCGCTTCGCCTCTGGGCGGCGCTCCCGCTCGCCCTCGCCGGCCTCGCCTACCTGCTCGCGCGCGCCGACCTGTTCCACCTCGTGCCCCTGGCCGCCGTGCTGCCGGTGCTGCTCGCCGGCCTCGCCGGACACGCGCGAGCCGCGCCTTGGACGCTCGCCCTCGCTGTTCCGGTCGTGCTCATCGCCCTCAACGGCCTCGACCAGAACCGGATCGAGCTCGTCGACTCCGGGCCGCTCAGGACGATCCACCTGGATGTCGCCGACGGCGTGAAGGCCCCGCCGGCCGAGGGGCGCGCGCTCGAGCAGCTCGTGCGCTACGTCCGCGGCCGCGTGCCGCCCGGCCGGCCCGTTTTCGTCGCGAACCCGCGCCACGACCTCGTCCACGTCGGCAACCCGCTCGTCTACGTGCTCGTGGATCGCCCGAATCCGACGCGCTACGACGTGATGCAGCCCGGCGTGGTCACCACCGCGGGGGTGCAGCGTGAGATCGTCCGCGACCTGCGCGACTCACGCACCGAGCTAGTGGTCCGCTGGCTCAGCCCCGTGGCCTCCGAGGCCGAGCGGAACGGAGCGGGCCGGTCGAGCGGAGTGCACATTCTCGACCGCTACCTCGCGCGGCGCTACGACCGCCTCGCTCGCTTCGGTTCCTACGAGGTTCTGGGCATCGCCGGGCCCGGTGCGGAATGAGGTCGTGATCATGAAGGCCGCGCAGACCACCTGGAGCCCGAGCAGCGCGAGCGCCACGCGCTCGAGGTCGGCGCCGATCCAGGCGAGCAGGGCGATCTCCACCGCCGCGGCGACCGCCAGCGCCCAGATGAACGAAGCTCGGTGGAGCCCCAGCAGATACTGGACCGACAGGTAGGTGCAGGCGAGGAGCGCCATCGCCGCGCCGAGCAGCGGCAGGGCGCCGGAAGCCTCCGCGAGATCGTCGCCGAACACGATGCGAAGGAGCGGATCCCCCGCGACGGCGTATATGAGCACCATCGGCACGGCGAGCACGCCGATCAGGGCCAGGGTGCGCGTGAGCACCGGGCGCGCGTCGATCCCCCCGCCGGCGCGCCGCGCCACCTCTGGAAGCAGGTACAGGCCCAGGCCCACGGCCACCCAGATGATCGCCTTCGCGGCGACGGCCGCGACCGCGTACGAGCCGGCGGCATCACCGTCGGCCTCGTGCTTCACGACGATCACGTGCACCTCCTGGAGCACGAACAGCAGCGTGAGACCGGCAACCGGAGCACGCGCCCCGGCGAGCAGGTCGCGCAGGCGGGCGACACCGCCCGCGGTCGGGGCCGGAAGGTGCGGCGTCAGCGTCACGGCGAGCACGGCGGCCACGCTCACGAGCGCCAGCGGCGTTCCGAGGAACGCCCCCGTCACATCGAGGCCGATTCCGACGAGGGCCAGGCCGAGCACGAGCCGCGCGATGCCCTCGCCGACGATGCTGAGCGCCACCGTCCGGTAGAGCCCGAACCCCTGAAGCGCGCCGCGCATGACGGCGACGAGCATCCACAGCATCGCCGTGACGGGGACGGCCGCCGCCGCCCAGCCCTCCTCCACGCCGATCGCGGACGCGATCAGCTCGCGCGCCGGGATGGCGACAGCGGCGACGGCGACGGTGGCGACCCCGAGCCGCGCGAGCCACGGTTTGACCCCTGCCCCGGCGCCGGCGCCGGCCGGGTGCGAGACCTCACGCGCCACGGCGATCTGGAGCGCGGAGCCGGGGACCATCAGGATGATGAACGCGGACATCAGCGCCGCGAGCGAGCCGTAGCCGGACGCTCCCAGCAGCCGGGCGAACACGACGGTGATCACGAGCGCGATCACGTTGGCGGCGATCACGGCGGCCGCCATGCCGGCCGCCCGGCCGGTGTCGGAGGCGGCCAGCGACCGCCACATCGCCGGGGCGTCCGGTCGCCAGTTCACGGTCAGCGAGGCTATACGGTGACCCGCGTGGACTCGGTCGTGACAGGAGCGGACGGGAACGCCCGCTGCTGGTGGGGTGCGTCCACTTCGGCGCCGTTGCGCAAGCAGCGGGCGGTGCCCGCTGCGCAGCGAGACGTTATGGAGCGCTACCACGACGAGGAGTGGGGCAGGCCCGTTCGAGACGAGCGCGGCCTGTACGAGCGCATGGTCCTCGAGGGCTTCCAGTCCGGCCTCTCGTGGCTCACGATCCTGCGCAAGCGGGAGAACTTCCGCGCCGCGTTCGCGAACTTCGACATCGATGCGGTGGCGGAGTTCGGCGAGCGCGACGTGACGCGCCTGCTCGGCGACGCCGGGATCGTCCGCCATCGCGGCAAGATCGAGGCCGCGATCGCGAACGCGCGAGCGGCACGGGCAATGCACGCCGCCGGCGAGTCGCTCGCCGCGGTGATCTGGGGGCACGCGCCGGCGGTCCGCGGCGCGCCCCGCTCGCCCGACGACCTGGCCTCGATCACGCCCGAGTCGACCGCTCTCAGCAAGGAGCTGAAGCGGCGCGGCTTCCGCTTCGTGGGGCCCACGACCGTCTACGCGGCGATGCAGGCGTGCGGGGTCGTGAACGACCACCTGGCGGGCTGCTGGGTCCGGCCGGAGGTCGAGGCACTATCCTCGCCGCAGGATGGATGAACGCGCTCTCGCAGAGCGCCTCATCACCTACGACACCTCCACCCTCGAGGGCATCCAGGCGGCCGCGGGCTTCGTCAAGGGCTGGCTCGAGGCGCGGGACGTCGAGGTGATCGGCACGCAGCACAACGGTCGCCCCGTGCTGACCGCGACCGTCGGACCCGAAAGCGGGCCGACGCTCGTCCTGCACGGGCACCTCGACGTCGTGCCCGGGCGCGAGGAGCAGTTCGAGCCGAGGATCGACGGCGACCGCCTCTACGGCCGCGGCGCCTACGACATGAAGGGCGGCCTCGCGGCGATGATGTGCGCGTTCCGCGACGTGGCCACGCAGGAGCGCGTGCGCGTGCACTTCGCCTGCGTCGCGGACGAGGAGTCCGATGAGATGGAGGACCGCGGGTCCGACCAGCTCGTGAGAGCGGGCTACCTCGGCGATTTCGCGATCACCGGCGAGCCGACCGACCTCCACATCGGCATCCAGGCCAAGGGCGTGCTGGCGCTCCGCGTCGAGGTGAGCGGCACCGCTGCGCACGGCTCGACGCCCTGGGTGGGCGACAACGCCGTGTTGAAGGCGATCGACACCTTCCGGCAGATCGAGAGCATGCCGTTCACGCGCGAGTCGTCCGATCTCTTCGACCGGCCGTCGATCAACCTCGGCCGGATCGTCGGCGGCGACGCGATGAACAAGGTGCCGGACCTGTGCGTGATCGACCTGGACATCCGCTACCTCCCGGGCCAGGACCCCGAGGCCATCAGGGCCACGGTCGAGGCGATGCCGGACGTGCACGTGGTCAAGATCCTCCACCGGCATCCGGCGATGGTCCGGCGCGACGACCCGTACGTACAGGCGCTCGGCGAGGCGATCTCGACCGTGTGCGAGCCGACCAGCGAGCGGCTCGGCGTGGGCCGCGACGGCGCATCGGACGCGATCTCGTTCCTGGAGGCGGGCGTCCCGGCCGTGGAATGCGGCCCGCTCGGCGACGGCCACCACGGGCCCGAGGAGTGGGTGTCGATCCGGTCGCTCGGCCAATATCGGGCGGCACTCGTGGCCTTCGTGAACCTGATCCCTGCCCGCGTCGCCGGCGGCGGTGAGGACGACCGCCGGCTCCGGATCGCCTGATGCTGGACGACATCCCCCGCCCCGGACTCTGGAAGCGCCTCCTGCTCGGCGGCTTCCTGATCGTGTTCGCGGCGGCCGCCGCGACGTCCGTGGCCGCGTTCCATGAGGTCGACAAGGTCGTCGACGCCCTCAAGGAGAACCCCGAGCTGAAGCTCGGCAAGAACGCGCTCGCGATCTCCGACCCCGGCAAGCCGCAGACGATCCTCATCCTCGGGTCGGACCGGAGGGCGCGGACCAATGCCGAGGGGGCGAGCGGCGCCCGCTCGGACACGATCATGCTCGTGCGGCTGAACCCCGACAAGGACGCGACCGCGATCATGTCGCTGCCGCGCGACCTGAAGGTGCGAGATTCCGGGCTACGGGGTGGACAAGATCAACGCCTCCTACCAGGCGGGCGGGCCGGCGCTGACGCTCGAGACCGTCAAGCGCCTGACGGGGCTCAACATCAACCACGTCGTCAACGTGACCTTCAAGGGCTTCTGGCGCGCCGTGAACGCGATCGGCTGCGTCTACACGGACGTGGACCGCGACTACTTCAACGACAGCGCCGAGTTCACCTACATCGACGTCAACCAGGGCTACCAGCGCCTGTGCGCGCGCCAGGCGCTCCAGTACGTGCGCTACCGCCATACGGACGACGACATAGTCCGCTCGGCGCGCCAGCAGGACTTCCTGCGCCAGATGAAGCAGCAGGTGACCTACACGGACCTGATCTCGAAGCACGACCGGCTCGTGACGATCTTCGGCCGCAACACGGCGACCGACGCGGAGCTCCGCAGCAGGTCCGAGGTCCTGCGGCTGCTCAAGCTGGCCCTGGCGGCCGCCGGCAAGCCGATCCAGGAGATCCACTTCGAGGGTGAGATCGGCGCGAGCTTCGTGGAGGCGAGCAACGCGCAGGTGAAGAACCTGGTCCAGCGGTTCCTGAACGCCGAGGAGTCACCGGGCCCGCGCGGGAGGGCGCCCGGGGAGACGCCTGCGAGCAAGCCGAAGCGCAAGCAGAAGCGCGACGCGGCTTCCCTGGGCCTGTATGACGCCTCGGTCACGGGCGAGGACCAGGGGCTCCAGGCCGTCAAGGCCGGCGCGGGCGGCACGCTGCCGGTCTTCTACCCGACGCTGCTCCTGAACTCGTCCCAGTTCTCCTACGGGCCGCGCGTGTACAAGCTGCGCGGCCCCGATGGGAAGAGGTACGGCGCGTACCGGATGGTCATGAACCGCACCAACGCGAACGGCGAGTACTACGGAGTCCAGGGCACGACCTGGAAGGACCCGCCGATCCTCGACGACCCGAGCGAGGAGCGCACGATCAAGGGCCGCAAGTACCTGCTCTTCTTCGCGGGCGACCGCCTCCGGCTGGTCGGGTGGCGCACCCCCAAGGCCGCCTACTGGGTCTCGAACACGCTCCTTCAGACGCTCACGAAGCGGCAGATGATGGCGATTGCCCGCTCCGTGAGGCGCTGCTGCTAGGTACCCTCCCCGGCCGCATGGAGAGGGAACCGATAGGCGTCATCGGCGTCGGGTGGGTCGGACTGGTCACGGCCGCCTGCTTCGCCGAGCTCGGCCACGAGGTGTGGGCGCGCGACATCGTGCCCGAGAAGATCGACTCGCTCAGGCGGGGCGAGGTGCCGATCCACGAGCCCGGCCTTCCCGAGCTGGTCGAGAAGAACGCCGAGCGCCTTCACTTCACGACCGACATGGGCGAGGTCCTCGAGCACGCCCAGCTCCTGTTCGTGTGCGTGGACACACCGCCGACCTACTCGGGCGACGCCGACCTCTCGCGCGTCGAGGCGGTGATCGCCGAGCTGGGCGAGTCGAGCGAGCACGCGCTCGTGATGAAGAGCACCGTGCCGGTGGGAACAGGCCGCTCGATCCAGCGTCGCCGCGACGGGCTGGGCTACGTGGCGAACCCCGAGTTCCTGAAAGAGGGGAGCGCGGTCCAGGACTTCATGCACCCCGACCGCGTGGTCGTGGGCGCGAACGCCGACTCGGATGAGTACGCGAACAGGGTCGAGGCCCTGTACGCACCGCTCGGCGGCGAGATCGTGCGGACGGACGTGCCGAGCGCGGAGATGATCAAGCTCGCCTCGAACGCGTTCCTCGCCACGAAGATCAGCTTCATCAACGAGATCGCGAACGTGTCCGAGGAGCTCGGAGCGGACGTGCGCGAGGTCGCGCGCGGCATGGGGCTCGACGACCGCATCGGGCCGAAGTTCCTCCAGGCCGGCGTGGGCTTCGGCGGCTCGTGCTTCCCCAAGGACGTCCAGGCCCTCAAGCAGCTCGCGGGGAACACCGGCTACCACTTCCAGCTGCTGACGGCGGTCGTCGAGGTGAACGAGCTCCAGAAGCGGCGGACGATCAGCAAGCTCCAGAAGCACCTCGGCCCGCTGCCGGGGAAGCAGATAGCGCTGCTGGGCGTGGCGTTCAAGCCGCATACGGACGACATCCGGGAGGCCACCAGCGTCGTGCTGGCGGGGCGCCTGGCGGGCGAGGGGGCGAGCGTGCGCGCGTACGACCCGGTGGCGGGCGAGAAGGCCGAGGACATGCTCGCCGGCGCGCGGATCGCCGGCTCGGCGCTCGAGGCGGTGGACGGCGCCGACGCGGTCGTGCTCGTGACCGAGTGGCCCGAGTTCAGGGAGCTCGACTGGACCGGCGAGGTGAAGGAGCGCATGCGCGTGCCGCTGGTGGTGGACGGGCGCAACTTCCTCGACCGCGACGCGCTGGTCGCGGCCGGGTTCACCTACGAGGGGATCGGGCGGTAGCCGTGCAGGCGCTGGTGCTCGCGGGAGGCGAGGGCACGCGGCTGCGGCCGCTCACCTACACGACGCCCAAGCCGGTCATGCCGCTCGCGGGCCAGCCCTTCCTCACCTTCATGCTGGACTGGGCGCGCTCGCACAAGGTGGACGAGGTGATCCTCTCCTGCGGCTTCATGTCGGACGCGGTGAAGCGCGTGCTCGGCGACATCTTCGACGGCATGCGCCTGCGCTACGTGGTCGAGGAGGATCCGCTCGGCACCGCGGGCCCGGTGCGGCTCGCCTACGACGAGGGTCTGCTCGAGGAGCGCCTGTTCGTCCTGAACGGCGACGTGCTCACGGACATCGACCTGACCGCGGAGCTCGAGCAGCACCGGCGCACCGGGGCGCGCGTGACGCTCGCGCTCCACCCCGTCGAGGACACGTCGAGCTACGGCGTGGTTCCGACCGCGGAGGACGGCCAGGTCGAGGCGTTCATCGAGAAGGGCGGCGGCGACGCGCCCACCAACCACATCAACGCGGGCAGCTACGTGATCGAGCGCGAGGTGGTGGAGTCGTCGATACCGGCCGGCCGGGCCGTCTCCTTCGAGCGCGAGGTGTTCCCGGCGCTCGTGGGCAACGGCCTCTACGGCTTCGATGCCCCCGGCTACTGGATCGACATCGGGACGCCCGAGCGCTACCTCGAGGCCACCTGGGACCTGCTGGCCGGGCGCCCGCGCTCGAACCTGCCCCCGCGCGACGAGACCGGCTCGCTCGTGTACGAGAACGGCCTGGTGTCGGGCGCGCACGTGGGCCCGCAGAGCGTGCTCGGCCGCAACTGCTCGGTGGGCACGGACGCGCGCGTGGAGCGCTCGGTGCTCCACGACCGGGTCGTCGTAGGCGCGGACGCCGCGATCGTCGAGTCGGTGCTGGCCGAGCGCGTCCGCGTGGGAGAGCGGGCGCGGATCGGACCCGGGGCGATGGTGGGGGCCGGCGCGACCGTCCCGGCCGACACGGTGGTGCCGACCGGGGCACGCGTACAACCAGGGGAGACCGTTGCACTCGCTCGATAAGGACAGCATCGAGGCGATCGACCCGGCCGGGATGCTCGGGGACGTCCTCGCGCAGCCGCTTCAGCTCGGCGACGCGCTGTGGCGGGCGCAGTCGGCCGGGATCCGCTCGCGCGACCAGCCCGGCGGGCTGGTCGTGTGCGGCATGGGCGGCTCCGCGATCGGGGGCGACCTTGCGGCCGCGGCGCTCGGCGACCGCGCCACGCGGCCCATCACCGGGATTCGGGGCTACGCGCTCGAGTCATGGATCCTCCCGGACTCGCTCGTGCTCTGCGCGAGCTACTCGGGGAACACCGAGGAGACGCTCGCCTGCTTCGAGGGCGCGGGCGCGGCCGGCGCCCAGCGCGTCGTCCTCACCACCGGAGGCAAGCTCGCCGAGCTGGCGCGCGAGGAGGGCGTGCCCGTGATCGGCGTCCCGGCGGGCATGCAGCCGCGAGCCGCCGTGATCTACATGACGGTCGGCGTGCTGGAGTGCGCGTCGCTCTGCGGCGCGGCTCCGGGCCTGCATTCGGAGATCGATACCGCGACCGCGCTTCTCGAACGACTAGTCGAGGAGTGGGGTCCCGGCGCGCCCGAGGACTCGCTCGCCAAGTCGCTCGCCCGACAGCTCGACGGCACGATCCCGATGATCCACGGCGCGGCGAGCACGACACCGCCGGCGCGGCGCTGGAGCACTCAGATCAACGAGAACGCCGACGCGCCCGCGTTCTGGACCGAGCTCCCGGAGGCGAACCACAACCAGATCTGCGCGTGGGAGCGAGGCCGCGAGGTCGCCCCCTTCTCCGGCGTCTTCCTGTGCGACGACGACCAGCACCCGCGCGTGAAGCGCCACGTGGACCTCGCCGCGGCCGAGCTCGAGCGGGTGGGCGCGCCCGCGCTGCAGGTCAACACGGTGGGGGAGAGCCGCCTCGAGCGAGTGCTCTCCGCGGTCCTGCTGGGCGACCTGGTGAGCGTCTACATGGCGGCGCTGGCGGGCGTGGATCCCACGCCGGTGCAGGCCATCGACCGCCTCAAACGACAGCTCTGAATGAGGCGCTTCCGACGCAGCTGTCCTGCCTTGTGGCCCATATAGGGCCCCTATCCAGGACAGCCCCGCCAGAGCCACCCCCTCAATGCCGTAGTTAGCCCTGCCGGCAACCGACAACCTTGACACGATCGTGTTAAAGTTGTCCGTCGCGATGGAAGGGCTCACGATCAATGAGGCTGCCGAGACGACCGGATGGTCGCCTCGGATGCTGCGCTACATAGAGAGCGCCGGCCTGATCGAGCCTCAGCGCACGCCGAAGGGCTACCGCATCTTCGGGCCGGGCGAGCTGCAGCGTCTGCGAACGCTGCGCGAGCTGCTCGCCCGGTTCGACTGCGCACTCTCCGACGTCGCGTTCGCCAAGCGCCACGCCTCCGACCCGGAGCTGCGCGCCGCGCTCGATCAGTGGTTCGAGGAGCGGCCCGAGCTGCCGGAGGGCGTCGCCTCAGGCGACTGGCTCTCCTGGGAGCAGGAGAAGCACGAGCGCCTCCTCGCGATGGACTCGACCCCGAGACTCACGGAGCCAACCCCCGCATGACAGTCACAGAGACCGCCACACAGGACTTCAAGGTCGCCGACCTCTCGCTCGCCGAGTTCGGCCGCAAGGAGATCACTCTTGCCGAGCACGAGATGCCCGGCCTGATGGCCATGCGCGAGGAGTACGGCGCGGCGCAGCCGCTCAAGGGCGCGAAGATCATGGGCTCGCTCCACATGACCGTGCAGACCGCGGTGCTGATCGAGACGCTCGACGCTCTCGGCGCCGAGGTGCGCTGGTGCTCGTGCAACATCTTCTCCACCCAGGACCACGCCGCGGCCGCGATCGCCAAGGCCGGCATCCCGGTGTTCGCCTGGAAGGGCGAGACGCTCGAGGAGTACTGGTGGTGCACCGAGCAGGCGCTCACCTGGCCCGACGGCGAGGGCCCGAACATGATCCTCGACGACGGCGGCGACGCCACGCTCCTCGTCCACAAGGGCACCGAGTTCGAGAAGGCCGGCGCAGTGCCGGACCCCGAGTCCGCGGACTCGGAGGAGTTCCAGGTCGTGCTCCGGCTGCTGCAGCGCACGCTCGGCGAAGACCCGCAGAAGTGGACGCGGATCGGCGAGCAGGTGAATGGCGTGACCGAGGAGACCACGACCGGCGTCCACCGCCTGTACGAGATGCAGGAGGCGGGCACGCTGCTGTTCCCGGCCATCAACGTCAACGACTCGGTCACCAAGTCGAAGTTCGACAACCTCTACGGCTGCCGTCACTCGCTGATCGACGGCATCAACCGCGGCACCGACGTGATGATCGCCGGCAAGACCGCGCTGATCTGCGGCTACGGCGACGTGGGCAAGGGCTGCGCGCAGTCGCTCCGCGGCCAGGGCGCGCGCGTGCTGATCGCGGAGATCGACCCGATCTGCGCGCTCCAGGCCGCGATGGACGGCTACCAGGTTGCGCGGCTCGACGACGTGGTCGGCGAGGTCGACATCTTCGTCACCGCCACCGGCAACAAGGACATCATCACCGCGGACCACATGAGCCGGATGAAGCACCAGGCGATCGTGGGCAACATCGGCCACTTCGACAACGAGATCGACATGGCCGGCCTGCAGCGGGTGCCCGGCATCGAGCGGATCAACATCAAGCCGCAGGTCGACGAGTGGGTCTTCGACGACGGCCACGCGATCCTCGTCCTGTCCGAGGGACGGCTGCTGAACCTCGGCAACGCGACGGGCCACCCGAGCTTCGTGATGTCGAACTCGTTCACGAACCAGGTGATCGCCCAGGTCGAGCTGTTCACGAAGAACGACGAGTACGAGACGAAGGTCTACGTGCTCCCGAAGCACCTCGACGAGAAGGTCGCCCGCCTGCACCTCGACGCGCTCGGCGCACGGCTCACGGAGCTGACGTCCGAGCAGGCCGCCTACATCGGCGTCCCGGTCGAGGGCCCGTACAAGAGCGAGCACTACCGGTACTAGCCCGGGGGCTCACGTCCCCCGCGCCCCCCGCCGATGCCTGGCCGGCCGCGCCCCGACATATCCACGCCGTCGCTCGCCCCCGAGGGGCTGCGGCGGATCGAGTGGGCCGAGGGCCAGATGCCGGTCCTCCGCTCGATCCGCGACCGCTTCCGGGAGGAGCAGCCGCTCGAGGGCGCGAAGGTCGCCGCCTGCCTCCACGTGACGGCCGAGACGGCCAACCTCATGCAGGCGCTGGTCGCCGGCGGGGCGGAGGCTGCGCTCTGCTCGGCCAACCCCCTGACGACCCAGGACGAGGTGGCGGCCGCGCTCGTCGACCTCGGCGTGCCCGTGTTGGCGCGCCGCGGCGAGGACGTCGAGAGCTACGCGCGCCACGTGCACGCGCTCGCCGACTGGAAGCCCGACATCACGCTCGACGACGGCGCCGACCTCCTGATCCTGATCCACGAGCGCGGCCAGGCGGTGGGCGGCGGCGCGGAGGAGACGACCACCGGCACGCTCCGGCTGCGCCGCCTCGAGGCGGAGGGCCGCCTCGCGTGCCCCGTTGTTGCCGTGAACGAGTCGCGCACCGAGCGCACCTTCAACGACCGCTACGGCACGGGCCAGTCGGCGCTCGACGGCATCCTGCGCGCCACGAACATCCTGCTCGCCGGCCGCACGCTCGTGCTGTTCGGCTACGGCGCGACCGGCAAGGGCATCGCCCAGCGGGCCCGCGGTGCGGGCGCGACGGTGATCGTCTGCGAGGTCGACCCGCTGCGCGCCCTGGAGGCGCGGATGGACGCGTTCGAGGTGATGCCCGCGCTCGACGCCGCCGAGCGCGGCGACCTGTTCGTGACGGTCACGGGGTCGAGGGCGGTGCTGCGGCGCGAGCACTTCGAGCGGATGCGCGACGGAGCGGTGCTGGCCAACGCGGGCCACTTCGACGTGGAGATCGACCTGGACGGCCTGCGCGAGCTGGCCGAGGGCCGCGTCCGCCAGGAGCTGCCGCTCGTGGAGGAGTACGACCTGGGCGATCGGAGCGTGCACCTGCTCGCCAGCGGCCGCGTGGTGAACCTGGCCGCGGGCCAGGGCCACCCGGCCGCCGTCATGGACATGAGCTTCGCGAACCTCGCCCTGGCCGTGGAGCATCTGAAGCTCCACGGCCCGGAGCTGGAGAACCGCGTGCTCGCCGTCCCCAAGGAGCTCGACGAGGAGATCGCGCGGCTGAAGCTGGAGTCGCTGGGCGTGGCGATCGACTCGCTCACGCCCGAGCAGCGCGAGTATCTGAGCTCCTGGGGAACGGCCTCCGGCTAGGCCGCGCGCGGAAGCACGCGGGCGAGCACGCGGCCATGTGCCCGCGACTCGCCGCGCGTCCGCGAGGCGCGCAGGCGCAGCAGCTCGACGAGGTCGGCGCTGTGGCGGAACGGGTCGGCCACGGCGTGTCCGTTGTCGACCGAGACGGCGGCCCACAGCTCCGCCCCCATCTCCGCGAGCAGCACGTCGCCAGTGGGCGGGAAGGCGCTGTCGAGGACTGCAAGGCGGCGGACGGCGGGCTCGTCGGCGGCAGTAGCACGGCGGATGGTGATGTTCTCCATGTTGGGCTCCTCGTCTGTTGGTTCGATCTCTCTCGAAACATTGTCGGCAAACGGGCTCATAAGTTCAAATTCGGACTTGTGAGGTCTGCGATAAGCTCTGGTTATGTTCGACGTCAAGCAGCTGCGCGTCCTCCGCGCCGTCGGCGAGCACGGCTCGTTCTCCGCGGCGGCGGACGCCCTCTCCTACACCCAGCCCGCGATCTCCCAGCAGATCGCCGCGCTCGAGAAGCGCGCCGGGACCACGCTCGTCGACCGCGGCAGCCGCGGCGTGCGGCTCACCGACGCCGGTCGCGTGCTCGTCGAGCACGCCGAGGTCGTGCTCGCTCGGCTGGCGGCCGCCGAGGCGGAGCTCGACGCCATCGCGGGCATCCGCGGCGGACGGGTGCGGCTCGCGTCGTTCCCGACCGCGGGCGCGTCGCTGCTGCCGCCGGCCGTCGCCCTGTTCACCGAGCGCTACCCGGATGTCGAGCTCAGCTTCGTCGAGCACGAGCCCGAGGAGGCCGCCCAGATGCTGCGCGCCGCCGAGCTCGAGATCGCGATCGTGTTCGAGTACGGCGAGGTCAACCAGCCCGAGTTCGCGCGTCTGTACGAGGGGATCGAGCTGCATCACCTCGTGGACGACCCGATGTACCTGGCCCTGCCGCATGACCACGGGCTCGCGCGCAAGCAGCGCGTGCGGCTCGAGGACTTCGCCGATGAGACTTGGATCCAGGAGACCGATGCACACAGCTGGTGCGGCGGATTCCACGCGGCCTGCTGCGAGGCCGCCGGCTTCGATCCGAAGGTGGGGTTCCAGTCCGACGACTACAACGTCGTCCAGGGGCTGATCGCCGCCGGGGTGGGCATCTCGCTGCTCCCGGGGCTCGCGTTGACGAACGTCCGCGAGGACATCGCGATCCGCTCGCTCGGCCGCCGGGCGCCGGCGCGCCGGATCGCCGCGGCAACCCTGGCCGGCCGGTACCACTCGCCCGCCGCACTGGCAATGCTCGAGATCCTCGGCGAGGTCGCCGAGGGCTTCGAGCTGCCGTCCGGCGCCGCTGTCGCCGCCTAGCGCCCCTCGGCGGCGATCTGGCCGGCGACGATCGCCGCGTCCTCGCCGACGCCGATCAACAGCGACGACTTGCGCTTCCGCAGGAAGTGCACGCCGACGAAGTAGAGACCGGGGACGGCGGTGCTGGCGCCCTCGTCGTGGACCGGAAAGCCGAGCTCGTCGAAGGCGCCGGGGCAGTGCACCCACGATGCGTAGGCGGGCCGGAAGCCACCCGCGAAGACGACGGCGCCCAGCTCGGCGAGGCTCACGCGCTCGGGCGGGGTCGCCTCGATCGGCTCCGGCGCCGGCGTCTCCGCCCAGGGGATCCCGCGCGCAGCGGCGTGCTTGCGGAAGCCGTCCATCACCTTCGCGTGACGCTCGTCGCCCCAGGCGACGCTCTCCGCGAGGTCCGGTGCGAAGCGCGCCTGGCCGTCCTGCGCGTCGATGAAGTGGCCGGCCAGCGTCACGCCCATCGCGTGCAGGGTCCGGTAGTGGAGGTCGTGGCCGCCGCCGCGTCCGCTGGCTTGGACATTTGCCGCCAGGCGCGCGGCCTCGTTCGGCAGCGAGTCGAGGCCGTCGTCCAGGTCGCCGGCCTCGTGGAGCCACCAGACGACGTCGTGATCGCCGATCCGCCGCGTGAGCCATCCGGCGCGCCCACAGGCCAGGATCACGTCTCGGCCGGCCTGGTAGAGCTCCTCGGCGATCTGGCAGCCGGACTGGCCGCTCCCGACCACCAGCACGCGCCCGTCGGGAAGCTCGCCGGGGTTGCGGTAGTCGCGGACGTCGATCTGGAGCAGCTCGGGCGGCAGGGTCGCCGCCCCTGAGGGCCGGTGCGGACGCTGATAGGCGCCCGTGCTCAGCACCACCGTCTGGGCGACCACGTCTCCGGCCGACGTCTCGAGGGCGAAGTCGCCGTCGCCCAGCCGCCGGAGCGAGGTGACCTCCACGCCTTCGCGCACCGGCGCCCCGGACGCCGACGCGTAGTCCTCGAGATAGCCGACGAGCTCGTCGCGCGGCATGAATCCGTCGGGATCGTCCCCGTCGTAGGGATGCCCGGGCAGCTGGACGCTCCAGTTCGGCGTGACCAGACAGAAGCTGTCCCAGCGCCCGCGCCAGGTCTGCACCGATCCTGCCCTTCTCGAGCACCACGTGGTCCACGCCGGCCTGCGTCAGCTCTCGGCTGACCGAGAGCCCGGCCTGACCGCCACCGACGACGACCGTCTCGGTCCGGTCCGTCATTGCACGGCGATCCTAGCCCCGCCCGGGACTCGGCGGGGCGTCCGGGGCGTACCAGGGACATGCTGCCCATCGTCCTGATCGGCCTCGTATTCCTCGCCCTGCTGCCGGCCTCCGCCGCGGCGGACGGGCTCCCCGCCGTGGGCATCGACGCACGGCCACTGTCGCTCCCCGGTGGCGACGTTGCGTACGTCACCGAGAGCGACAAGCACAGCACGCGCCTGATCGAGCGCGCCCGCTACGGCGGCCCGCTGCGCGAGCAGCGGCTGCGAGGCTCGCTCTCGATTCCGGCGGTGGCCTACGACGGATCGCCGAGCGGCCTGTCGGCCGACGCGAGGACGCTCGTCCTGATCAGCCCGCGTGTGCGCTATCCACGCAAGCGCACGACCTTCGCGATCGTGGACGCCCGTCGGCTTGCGATCCGCCGCCGTCTCGTGCTGGAGGGGGACTTCAGCTTCGACGCGATCTCGCCGGACGGCCGACTCATGTACCTGGTCAAGTACAACCCGCGCGACTTCGGGGAGTACCAGGTGCGCGCCTATGACCTCCGCGCCCGCCGGCTCCTCCGTGAGCCCGTCGTGGATCCGAGCGAGCCCGACGAGGAGATGTACGGCGTGCCGGTAACGCGCGCCGCCAGTCCCGACGGCCGCTGGGCGTACACGCTCTATGACAGTCCGGAGCATCCGTTCGTCCACGCGCTCGACACGAGCGGGCTCACGGCGGTCTGCATCGACCTCGACGACCTGCCGAGGGCATGGGGCACGACGCTCGCGCTTAACGGCCCGCACCTCGACGTGGTCGGCCGCTCCGGCAATGTGCGCGCGCGAATCGACAGGCGCACTCATCGAGTCGTAAAGCCGTCCGCGCCGCGCAGCGAGGACGCGGGCAGCTCGTGGCTGCCCCTCGCCGCGCCCACGGCCGCGCTGCTGCTCCTGGCCGCCGGTGGACGGCGCCTGGCTCGCAGACGGGCGCCGGCCCGTGCTGGGACAATCGATGGATGATCACAAGACTCGACTTCGTCGGCGTCCCGTCCCAGGACGCTGAGCGCTCGAAGCAGTTCTACGGCGACACGCTCGGGTTGCGCCAGGACCACAACGCGCCGTACGACTTCTGGGTGGGGGAGACCTGCCTCGGCATCTGGGAGCCCGAGAAGTTCGGCATGCCGTTCGCGGCGCAGAAGAACGCTCACCTCGCGCTCCACGTGGACGACGTTCGTACCGCGCGCACCGAGCTGGAGGCCAAGGGCGTCACGTTCGCGGGCGACGTCCTTGACACCGGCGTCTGCCACATGACCTTCTTCACGGACCCGGACGGGAATGACCTGATGCTCCACCACCGCTACGCGCCCTACGGGTGAGCGCGACCTTTGTGCTCGTGCCGGGCGCGGGCGGGGAGTCCTGGTACTGGCACCTGGTCGCGCCGAGGCTGCGGGAACGCGGCCACGAGGTCGTTAGCCCCGACCTGCCCGCGGCCGATGACGACGCCGGGCTCGGCGAGTACGCGGACGCGGTGGCGGATGCGGTCGGCGACCGCGACGCCCTGATCGTGGTGGCGCAGTCGATGGGCGCCTTCGTGGCGCCGCTCCTGTGCGACCGCGTGGATGTCCGCATGCTCATCCTGGTGGCGCCGATGATCCCGGCGCCCGGCGAGTCGCCCGGCGGGTGGTGGCAGGGAAGCGGCCAGCTGCCCGCGCAGCGCGAGCAGGACGCGCGCGAGGGCCGCGACCCGGACGCGCCCTTCGACTGGCGGTCGGCGTTCATGCACGACGTGCCCGACGAGATCGTCGCGGAGGTGGCGGCCCGCGGCGAGCCGCGCCAGGCGGACAAGCCGTTCGAGCAGCCCTGGCCGCTCGACGCGTGGCCGGACGTCCCGACGAAGGTGATCGCCTGCCGCAACGACCGCCTCTTCCCGCTCGAGTTCATGAAGCGCCTCGCCGCGGAGCGCCTCGGCGTCGAGCCCGACGTGATCGACACCGGCCACCTGCCCGCACTGGCCCGCCCCGGCGAGCTGGCGGACCGGCTGGAGGCCTACGCGGGCTGAGCGGCTAGCGCGTGCCGCGGGACCAGTTCGCGATCAGCGCGGTCCGGTCGCGGCCGGAGGCGCTCGCGGGCGCGAAGGCGCCGGGCGCGCCGCCGTAGACGTCGTGGTAGGGATGCTCGGCGATCCCGCTTCCCTCGGCGGTGTAATAGCCGTAGATGACCCCGACCAGCATGAGCACGCAGAAAACGATGATCTCCATGGCGCCAGCGTCTCGCGTCCGGCCGCGGCTCACTGTGAGGTGTGTCACGCGGACGTCTGAGCTGCGCTGAGCTCGGCTAGTCCAGCACCGTCAGGTCGAGCCGGCGCAGGCGCTCGGGGTCGGCCAGGATGTCCATGGCGGCGATCCTGCCGTTCGTGATCGTGAAGCCGCCGACGGAGAAGAGCTGTCCGTCGCGGGTCGTGACCATGCCCACCGCGCCGTTGATGAGTGCCACGCGCACGGCCAGCCCGACGCGCGAGTACATGACCGCCTGGCGGGCCACGTTCTCCGCCCCGCGGACCTCCCTCGAGCCGGCCGCGGGGCCGAAGTCGGCTCTCAGCACGACATCGGGGTGCAGCACGGCCACCAGGCGATCGAAGTCCCCGTCGCGCCCCGCCGCGAGGAACGCGTCGACCACTTCGCGCTGGGCCTGCAGGTCGCCGTCCGGCATGGTGTTCTCCGCCCGAACGCGACGGCGCGCCCGGCTGGCCAGCTGGCGCGCCGCGTCCGGCGAGCGGTCCACGATCGGCGCGATCTCGTCGAAGGGCACGCCGAACATGTCGTGCAACACGAACGCGAGCCGCTCGGCGGGGCTCAGCGTCTCCAGGACCACGAGCAGGGCGAGGCCGACCGAGTCGGCCAGCAGCGCCTCGTGCTCCGGGTCCGTCCCGTCGGCCGGGTCGACGATCGGCTCCGGTATGTGGACGAGCGGCTGCTCGCGCCGCACGTTCCGCGAGCGCAGCATGTTGAGCGAGACGCGTGCCACCACGGTGGTGAGCCAGCCGCCGAGGTTCTCGACACGGCTCGCGTCCGTCCGGCTCAGCCGTAGCCAGGACTCCTGAACCGCGTCGTCGGCGTCGCTGACCGAGCCCAGCATCCGGTACGCCACCGCCCGCAGGCGGCCCCGGTGCTCCTCGAAGCGCTGCGCCAGGAAGTCCCTCTCATCCACCGGTCACATTCCTCCGTCACGTTGGGTCACAAAGGTATGACCCGCCAAACCCGGGCCGTGTGACAACCCGACAAAGGAGAACACGATGCGAGTGTTCGTAGCAGGGGCAAGCGGAGCGATCGGAAGCCGGCTCGTTCCCCAGCTCGTCGAACGAGGCCACGAGGTGATCGGGACCCATCGGTCCCCTGGAAGCGCCGAGCGTGTCCGGGCACTCGGGGCCGAGCCGATCGAGCTCGATTTGCTCGACGCTCCGGCTGTGCACAAGGCCGTCCTCGCAACCGAGCCCGACGCGATCGTCCACCAGGCGACCGCGCTCGCCGAACTGCGCGACTTCAAGCACTTCGACCGCAGCTTCGCCCAGACGAACCGTCTGCGGACCGAGGGCCTCGACGCGCTGATGGCCGCGGCTCGCGAGGCGGGCGTGCGGCGCTTCCTTGCGCAGAGCTACGCCAGCGCGCTGTACGCACGCGAGGGCGGCCCGGTCAAGACCGAGGAGGATCCGCTCGACTCGAACCCGGTGCCGGCGATGCGCGAGACCGTGGCCGCGATGCGATACCTCGACGAGGCGGTCATGAATGCCGGCGGGACCGTGCTTCGCTACGGCGGCTTCTACGGCGCCGCGAACGACGGGATGGTGGAGCCGGTGCGCAAGCGGCTGTTCCCGATCGTCGGCAATGGGGCCGGCGTCACTTCGTTCATCCACCTCGATGACGCCGCGGCGGCCACCGTGCTCGCGCTCGAACAGGACCGGCGCGGGGCCTACAACATCGTCGACGACGAGCCCGCCCCGGTCCGCGAGTGGCTGCCGGTGCTCGCGGAGGTGCTGGGCTCCAAGTCGCCCCGCCACGTTCCCCGCTGGCTCGCACGCCTATTCGCGGGCGAAGCGGTGGTGATGATCGGAACCGAGTCCCGCGGCTCCTCGAACGCGAAAGCGAAGCGCGAGCTCGGCTGGGAGCTGCGCTACCCCAGCTGGCGCCAGGGCTTCGCGGCGGCCTATGCGCATGCCGGCCCGATGACTTCCGGGCGAACGCTCGGTCTACATGGGCATGAGAAAGCTCATGGTGAACACCTTCATATCCCTTGACGGAGTCATGCAGTCGCCCGGCGGCCCGCATGAGGACCCCACGGGTGGGTTCACGCACGGCGGCTGGGGAGTGAACTACTTCGACGACGAGATGATGACGCGGATGGCCGAGTCGGCTCCGTACGAGCTGCTGCTGGGCCGAGGGACGTACGAGATCTTCGCCGCGCACTGGCCGTACGACGAGGGCCCGATTGCCGACCACCTCAACAGCACGCGGAAGCACGTCGCCTCGAGGACCCTCGAGCGGGTGGACTGGAACAACTCGACCCTCATCGAGGGCGACCTGCCCGAGTACGTCCGCAGGCTCAAGGCGGAGGACGGTCCGGAGATCCAGGTCCACGGCAGCCCGGGCCTCATCCAGACGCTGCTGGCCCACAACCTGATCGACGAGTTCCGGCTGTGGGTGTTCCCCGTGGTGCTGGCGAGCGGCAAGCGCTTCTTCGGCGACGGCGCCGTGCCCGCGGCCCTCAAGCTGGCGCACAGCGAGGTGTCGAAGACCGGCGTGACGTTCAACGTCTACGAGCCCACCGGCGACATCGACACCGGGTCGTTCGAGTTCGACGAGCCGACCGCCGCCGAGCTGGAACGGCGCCGGCGGCTCGAGGAGTCCAGCAGCGTTAGCGGGTGACCGGGCGGGCCGGGCCCTACTCCGACTGGAGCAGACGCTCTGGCACGTTTGGACCTTCCGCGACGGGATGCCGTGGCGGTGTGACGTGGTTTGGAGTGAGGACCGGGCTCGCGCTGTCGCGGAGCTGGTAGAGCGACCGCGCGGCAAGTGGGCTTGACCTAGCCCGATTCGCGCACCGCGCTCGTGCCGGACCGCGGCCAGTTCCAGGCGTAGTACACGATGCCGGCGAGCAGCGCGACCTCGATGGCGCTGCCGAGAATGTAGAAGCCCCACTCGCCGATCGCGCCCAGGACGATGGTGAGCGCGTAGACGCTGCCCAGCGCGATGTTCGCGAGCCGGTCCACCCGTGGTCGCAGGACCAGTGAGCCGAAGATCATCAGGCTCGGGATGACCACGTAGATGGTGGTGCCCAGGAGGAATCCCTGGTTGACGGTGAACCCGCTGATTTCCCCCGCCTCGAGGTCGGCCCGGACGTCGGGCCGGTAGAGGCCGAAGATGTCGACGTACGCGAAGACGAACAGCATCGAGGTCCAGAGGGCCGCGATCTTGACCCTGACGTTCACGTTGGCCGGTTCGAGCTCGGCGGTCATGTGAGTCCTCTCGATGGTTAGAGGGCGTCCCGTGTGGCGGCGCCCGGCGCCACGTCCAGCGAGTAGTCGAGCCAGCGCTCGTCGCGAGTCGCTCGGACGCGTTCGTAGACGGCCTGCGCTCGAAGGTTGGTCTTGGCGGTCTGCCAGGCGAGCTCCGGAACCCCGCGCTCGCGGCAGCGCTCGGTGCAGGCTCCGATGAGGGCGTCGGCCACGCCGCCGCCGCGAGCGTCCTTGGCCACGAACAGGTCGTTCATCACCGCCAGGCGGTCCGCGCTCAGCGTGGACCAGGTCCAGAAGATCGTGGCGAACCCGAGCGCGCGCCCGTCCTCGTCGTCGCGCGCGATGAGCTGGAGCCCCTGCCGCTCAGGGTCCTCGATCAGCACGCGCGCCAGCTCGAGCAGCGCGTCGTCGGTCGGGGCGACCTCGTAGAAGTCGCAGTAGCCACGCATGAGCGGGAGGAGATCGGGAAGGTCGTCCTCGGTGACGATCGCGATCACGGCGCCGACGATACCTGGCCGCTTAGCATGCCGCCCGTGAGCGAGGCGACCGAGAAGATGCGGCGCGAGGGCCTGCCCGAGATCGCGATCGACACCTTCGCGCACTACGAGGAGCTGCTGCGCCAGGGCGACCAGGGCACGCTGCCGGAGGCCGAGCTCGAGCCGCTCACGGACGTGCCGGGCGTGGATGCGCTTCCCGACGCCGACGAGTCGGACCTCGAGCGCGTGGTCGTGCTGAAGCTGAACGGCGGGCTCGGCACGAGCATGGGAATGACGAGGGCCAAGTCGCTGGTCGAGGTGAAGGACGGGTACACCTTCCTCGACGTGATCGCGCGCCAGGTGCTCCACCTGCGCGAGCGCCACGACGCGCCGATCCCGCTGCTCTTGATGGACAGCTTCGCCACCCGCGACGACACGCTCGCCGCGCTCGAGCGCTACCCCGAGCTGGCGCTCGACGGGCTGCCGCTCGACTTCGTCCAGGGCAAGGTGCCGAAGCTGCTGGCGGACGGCTTCGAGCCGGTCAGCTGGGAGCGGGACCATGCGCTCGAGTGGGCGCCGCCCGGGCACGGGGACGTGTTCACCTCGCTCGCCACGTCGGGGACGCTCGACACGCTGCTCGACCGGGGCTACGAGTACCTGTTCCTCTCGAACTCGGACAACCTCGGCGCGGTCCTGGAGCCGCGCATCCTGAGCTGGTTCGCGCGCGAGGAGCTGCCCTTCCTGTCCGAGGTCGTGGACCGCACCGAGGCGGACCGGAAGGGGGGCCACCTCGCACGGCGCCGCGATGACGGCGGCCTCGTGCTCCGCGAGACGGCCCAGGTCCCGGACGAGGACCAGGACGCCTTCGAGGACATCGGTCGGCACCGCTTCTTCAACGCGAACAACATCTGGGTCAACCTGCGCGCCCTGAAGCGGGCGCTCGACGAGCGCGACGGCGTGCTCGGGCTTCCGATGATCGTGAACAGGAAGACCGTGGACCCGAGCGACCCGTCCTCGCCCGAGGTGATTCAGCTCGAGACGGCGATGGGTGCGGCGATCGGCGTTTTCGACGGCGCCGCCGCCGTGCACGTGCCACGCGCGCGGTTCGCGCCCGTCAAGACGACTAGCCATCTGCTCGTCGTTCGCTCCGACGCGTACGAGCTGGCCGATGACTGGACCGTCCAGCTCGCGCCCGGGCGCGAGGCCGCGCCGATCGTGGAGCTGTCCGGCGAGTTCAAGCTGCTGCGCGACTTCGAGTCGCGCTTCCCCGCCGGCCCGCCCTCGCTGATCGAGGCGGACCGCCTCGAGGTCGACGGCGACGTGCGCTTCGGCCGCGACGTCCGCGTGCGCGGCCGCGTGCATATCGAGGGGCCCGCCGAGATACCCGACGGGGCGCTGCTCGAGGGCTAGGCGTCGAGCGCGCTGCGGATCACGCCGAGAAGCGTCTGGGCGTCGAAGGGCTTCTGCACCAGGCGGAGGCCCTCCATGCCGTGGCGCAGCATCACGTCGTCGGTGTAGCCGGACATGAAGACCGGTTCGATTCCCAGGCGCTCGGCGAGCTCCTTGCCGCTCATCCCCGGCATCACGACGTCGGTGAGCAGCAGGTCGATCTCGCCGGGGTGGGCGTCCCAGGTGTCGAGCGCCTGACGGCCGTCCGGGGCCTCGAGGACGGTGTATCCCTCGCGCGCGAGGATGCGGCAGGTGAGGCGCCGCACCGCGGCCTCGTCCTCGACGACGAGGATCGTCTCGCCCTGCATGGCGCCGTCGGAGCCTTCGTCGGCCTTCGGCTCGTCGGGCAGCTCCGCCTCGGTCGCCGGCAGCGTCACCTCGATGGTCGTGCCGGCGCGACCTCGAGCCCGGTGACCCCGGTGCCGACCGCCTCGACCCAGCCCGCGTTCTCGTGACCGAGGGTGAACGGCGGATCGAACGGGAGCAGTCCGGGTGGGAACTCGTGCAGCAGGTGGAGGTCCGAGTGGCAGGCACCCGCGCCGCCGATGCGGACGAGCACCTCGCCGGGGCCGGGCTCAGGATCTGCGATCTCGAGGAGCTCGGGTTCGTGCTGCCACTCGGTGAGCCTCAGTGCGCGCACCGGTCAGCAGGCCCCGCCCCAGGGTCCGGAACCCTGCCACTGGTAGAGGTGCCAGGCCATCGCGTCCTGGTCACCCGGTGATGCCTGCGAGGGGATGACGCCGACGAGGTCGAGGCGTCCCGCGTGGCGTGCGGTCACGTTCCAGGTCGACGTGAGGAACTGGTACGCCCCGTAGTACGGGCCGCTCGGATTGACGACGCTGTAGTTGCCGCGGCTCTCTCGGTGACGGACGCACGCGAGGAACGGGTCGGCGCCCTGGGCACCCGACGGGGCCGAGTTCGGCGCGGGAACGACCGCAGCGATCGGAGCGGTGGTGCGACGGTTCGACGTTCGCGGTCCCTGCGTGGCGCGGGTGGCCGCGGCCTGGGCGGCCAGTCGCGCCCGGACGTCCTGCCGGCTCTGCATCGCCGACGCGAGCAGTGCGTCTGCTCGCTTGCTCACCGCGCTGCAGCGCCGAGAGCGCGTTGCCCTGCTGCTCCTGCAGCTGTTGCAGGTCGGCGCGCCGGATGCGGAGATCTTCCTGCTCCGCGTTCAGCAACGAGAGCGCGTCGGAGTCGTTCAGGTTCGCTTTCGCGAGCAGCTTGTCGCTGCGCATCATGTCGGCGACGTCACCCACCGCCAGCAGTGACGGCAAGCTCGATCCGGCGCGCTTGTACGCGCTGGCCAGCGCGCTTCTGGACGATGCGTCGCAGCGACGCCGCGCGTCGCTCACCCTCGGAGATCTCGGTCTCGACACCCGCGGCCTGCGTGCGCAGCCCCTCGAAGGCACTCACGCGGCCATGTACCGACTGCCTTCCGCGTTGGCCGCCCGACGGGCCGACTCGACCCGACTGTCGGCGTCACTCGCCGCGTCACCCGGGCGCGACGCAGCCATCGCTGCGGTGGGCGCGCTGAGCACGAAGGTCACTGCCAGCAGGGCCACCGCCAACCGCTGGGCCGCGCGCAACGAAAGGAGATATGCGGGACGTCACGGAAGCGCTCAGGTTACCGGGAGGTCGGCGGGGACCGCCAAGTGGGGCACCGGAGCGGCCTACCCGTTTGCCCGGTCATCCATGCCCGAATGCACACCCATAACGTGGGAAAGCGGCGCAGAATCAACGGATCGGGCTTGCCGGGCCTACGCTCCGGCCACTCGACCCCGGAAATGAGGAATCGTGACGTACCAGGTCATCCAGTGGAGCACCGGCAACGTCGGGCGCCACGCCGTCCGCCTGATCTCCGAGCATCCGGAGCTCGAGCTCGTGGGGCTCTGGGTCCACAGCGAGGACAAGGCCGGTCGCGACGCGGGCGAGATCGTCGGCATCGACCCCGTCGGCGTGACCGCGACCAACGACGTGGACGCGCTGCTCGCGCTCGACGCCGACTGCGTCTGTTACACCGCGACCGCAGACCTGCGGCCGGCCGAGGCGATCGCCGACATGGCGCGCATCGTGGCGTCGGGCAAGAACATCGTCTCGAGCTCGGTCGTGCCGCTCGTCTACCCGCCGCACGTCGCGCCGACGATGCGCAAGCCGCTCGAAGAGCGCGTGCGACGCTGCGGCCGTCTCGTGCTTCACGTCGGGCATCGACCCGGGATGGGCGAACGACCTGTTGCCGCTCGTCCTCACCGGACAGTGTGAGTACATCGACTCGGTGCGCGTGATGGAGGTCGTCAACTACGCGCACCTACGACGCAGCCGACGGTGCTCTTCGACACGATGGGCTTCGGGCAACCGCTCGACGCAACACCACTGCTGCTCATCCCCGGCGTCCTCTCGTTCGCGTGGGGTGGCACGGTGAAGGTGCTGGCCGCGGGGCTCGGGGTGGAGGTCGACGAGCTGCGCGAGGTGCACGAGCGGCTGCCGGCCGAAGAGACGCTCGACCTCGGGTTCGGCGTCGTCGAGAAGGGGACGACGGCCGCGATGCGCTTCGAGGTGCAGGGCATCATCGACGGTGAGCCCCGGATCGTCCTCGAGCACGTGACCCGCCTCGACGACCGCCTGGCGCCGGATTGGCCCCAGCCCGTCGGGCACAGCGGCTACCGGGTCATCGTGACCGGGAATCCGAGCTACACCTGCGACGTCCAGATGATGGGCGACGACGGTGACCACAACACCGGCGGTCTCGTGCGGGACCGCGGCCCGGCTCGTCAACGCGATCCCGGCGGTCTGCGATGCGGCGCCCGGGCTGCTGTCCGTCCTCGACCTGCCCCTGGTCCCCGGCCGCGGCCTGCTCCGCCGCAAGTAGCTCGGGTCGCGTCCGCGACCTGCTCGTCGTCTACCGCCCGGAGTGAGAGCCTGGGGATGATGAGCAGCGGCGGCGACGGCCCGGAGATCTCGACAGCGCGACGCCCTCATGGACGCGGCGCTCGACCTGCTCGACGAGCGGGGCGTGCTCGCGGGCCTGAACCTGCGCGAGGTGGCCGACCGCGTGCGGCGTCACCCCCGCGAACATCTACCACCTGTTCGGATCGCGCCAGGGTCTGCTCCGCGCCGCGCTCAACCGCGAGACCGACCACCTGGCGACGGCGATCCGCGAGATGGGCGACCTCCCGTACGTCGAGCGCCGCACCCGGATGTTCGACGTGATCGGTGAACGACCGCGCCTACGCCTCGCCCGCGCTCCTCGCGCTCGACGGCGACCCCGACTACCACCCGTTCCCGTTCCTCGACGCGACCCGCGCCCGCTACCCGCGCAGGCCGATGAGGGCACGATCCCGCCCGATCTCGACGCGGACGCCGCGCACGTCTTCAGCCTCGCCACCTCGATCGCGGTCGCGATCTACGGCGACGCCGCGGGCGCCGCCAGCTCGGGGTCACGACCGAGGAGCTCCGGGCCCGCCTCCGGGCGGTGCTGGAGCAGGTCCTCGACTCGCTCGTCGTCGCCGAATCACCCTGAGCGGGGCTCCGACAGGGTCCGTTCCTGTCCCAAGCGCTCGATACGCTCGGCGATGATGGTCGCTCCTGCCTCCGCACTTCGTGCCCACTCCGGCCTGCGTTCGCCCTGATGGCTGAGCAGGAGCACGCGGGGCCGGTCGGCCGGGTCGTCGGCACCGACGACAGCACTCCGCTGCACTTCTCGGTCGCGCTCAGCCCGAGCGCTACCTGCAGCTCGACGACGTCGTGGTGTGCGCCCGTCCGCTGCCCGACGACCAGACCGTCACGGTCTCCGGCGTCGTCAGCCAGATCAACGCGCGCCACGAAGGGGCGCACTTCGACTCCGACGTCTTCCTCGTCGAGGACGGCATCCTCCCCGCGAGGCGATCGAGGTCGCCGAGATCACCGTCAGCCGGGTCGAGCCCGAGATCTACGTGCCGCCGCTGCCCGGCGCCGAGGTGCGCCGCGCCGAGGGCAAGGAGCGCGACGAGGCCCTCTACTTCGACGAGATGGAGCAGCCGAGCTCCCGATCGGGCTCGATCACGACGACGACCGCTGTACCTCAACCTCGAGTTCCTCGACGGGACACGCGGCGCGCACGTCAACATCAGCGGCATCTCGGGCGTGGCGACCAAGACCACCTACGCCACGTTCCTCCTCTACTCGCTCTTCCACTCGGGCGTGCTCGGCGCGGAGGCGATCAACACCAAGGCGCTCATCTTCAACGTGAAGGGCGAGGACCTGCTGTTCCTCGACCACCTGAACTCCAGGCTCAACGAGCTGCAGCACGACCGCTACCGGCGTCTGGGCCTCGAGCCGAACCCGTTCGACTCGGTCGCCGTCTACGGCTCGCCGCGCAAGGCGCCGATCCCACGACGGCCCGGACATCGCCACGCGCACGATCGGGGTCAGCACCTACTACTGGACCATCGCCGAGTTCGTCGAGCAGGAGCTCCTTCCGTTCGTGTTCGCCGACGCGGAGGACGAGCGCCAGCAGTACACGATGGTGATCCACAACGTGGTCCGGAAGCTCAAGGTCGACGGCCAGCGCATCGGTGACGACGGCATCTGGAAGATCGACGGCGAGACGGTCACCACCTACCACGAGCTCGTCGAGCTCATCGTGGAGCGGGTCACCGACGACGCCACGAGCTGGACTGGGCCGGACGGGCCATCGGGACGGGCACGATCAACGCGTTCATTCGACGACTGCTGTCCTCGCAACGGGCGCTCGGCCATCTCATGCGCGCGGACGTCCCGCTGCGTCCGAGCCGGCAGATCCGCACGGCCGAGTCCGCGAAGGTCACGGTCGTCGACCTCCACAACCTGCCCGACCGCGCGAAGCGCTTCGTCGTCGGCGTCACGCTCCGCCGCGCCTTCGACGAGAAGGAGGCGTCGGGCGCGCCCCGGCCGCTGCTGTTCGTCGTCCTCGACGAGCTCAACAAGTACGCGCCGCGCGAGGGGCAGAGCCCGATCAAGGACATCCTGCTCGACGTCGCCGAGCGGGGCCGCTCGCTCGGCATCATCCTGATCGGCGCCGCAGCAGACCGCCAGCGAGGTCGAACGGCGGATCATCGCCAACTCGGCGTTCCGCGTCGCCGGCCGGCTCGACGCCGCCGAGGCGATGCGGCCGGAGTACGGCTTCCTCCGCGACCACACACCGGGAGCGGGCCCGATCGCGAAGCCGGGCACGATGTTCGTCAGCGCAACCGGAGATCCCCGTGCCACTGGTGGCCGAGTTCCCGTTCCCCGCGTGGGCGACCCGCCCCGACGAGGTCCGCGGCGGACGCGTCGACGCCGATCTCACGGGTGACACAGACCCGGATCCATTCGCGGGTCTCCCGGGCACATGAGGACCCGCCCACGGCCGTCCGGCGTTCGCGGTCCGGCGATCGGCCGTGGGAGATCTTCGGGAGACCGCCCACGGCCGTCCGGCATTCGCGGCTCGGCGATCGGCCGTGGGAGACCTTCGGAAGAGCAGCACGTGAGGATTCTCCACACGTCGGACTGGCACGTCGGCAAGACGATCCGAGGGATCTCGCGGCTGGACGAGCACCGGCGGGTCCTCGCCGAGATCGCCGCGACGGCCCCGACCGCAACGTCGACCTCGTGCTCGTGGCCGGGGACCTCTACGAGTCGGCGGCACCGACCGCCGATGCGGAGACCGTCGTGCTGCGGGCACTGCTCGACCTGCACGACACGGGGGCCAAGGTCGTGGTCATCGCCGGGAACCACGACAACCCCGCTCGCTTCGAAGCGATCCGGCCGTTGATGGGCGAGCTCGGGATCACCGTCCTCGGACACGTCGCGAGGCCGGAGGCGGGCGGGGTGCTGGAGCACACCACGGCGGCGGGGGCAGCGCGCGCACCTTCGCGTTGCTCCCGTTCTGCTCGCAGCGCTACGCCGTGCGCGCCGCGCAGCTCATGAGCCTGGAAGCGTTCCAGAACGAGGGTCTCTACGCGGAGAAGGTCCGCGGCATCCTGCGCCGCGCTCACAGCCGACTTCGGGTCCGGCGCGGTGAACCTCGTGGTCGCCCACGGCATGGTGCGGGGCGGCAAGACCGGCGGCGGAGAACGCGACGCCGAGACCCGCGCGCGTGACGACTACTGGATCGACGCGAGCTCGTTCCCCGGCACCGCCGGCTACGTCGCGCTCGGTCATCTGCATCTCGCCCAGAAGATGCCGGGCGGTCCACCGATCTGGTACTCCGGCTCCCCGATCCAGGTCGACTTCGGCGAGGCGGGCGCGGGCAAGCACGTCCTCGTCGTCGACGCGGCTCCCGGCCGGCCCGCGTCGATCGAGCAGGTCCCGCTCACGACCGGCGAGGAGCTGCGGACGCTCACCGGTTCGCTCGAGGAGCTCAGGACGACCGCATCGGCCGAGGACCTCACCCGCGCGTGGTTGCGGGTGCACGTCACCGAGCCGGCCCGTGCCGGCCTCGCCGACGACGTCCGCGCGCTGCTCGGCGACCGGGTCGTCGACGTCCGCATCGATGCGGCGGACCGCGACCGATCACCGGCCGCCGCGGAGCGAAGCGGCCGCAGTCCCCACGAGCTCTTCTCCGCGTACCTCGCGGAGCAGAACGTCGAAGACGATCGCCTCGACGCGCTCTTCGCCCGGCTGCTCGACGACGAGCTGACCCGATGAGACCCGTCCGGATCGAAGCGCAGGGCTTCGGCGCGTTCCGCGAGCCCACCGAGATCGACTTCGAAGGCGCCGACCTGTTCGCGCTGGTCGGCCCGACCGGATCCGGGAAGTCCACCGTGATCGACGCGATCTGCTTCGCGCTCTACGGCAGCGTCTCCCGCTACGGCAACAAGGGCAGCGTGGCGCCGATCGTCACGATGGGTGCTATCGAGGCACGGGTCAGCCTGACGTTCGAGGCCGCCGGGCGCCGGTACATCGCGACGCGAGTCGTGCGCCGGGGGAAGGGCAACAGCGCCAGCACGAGAGAAGCCCGGCTCGAAGCGGTCGACGGGGACGTGCTCGCGGGTTCGGTGAGCGAGATGGACGAGGCAGTCGAGCGCCTCCTGGGTCTGACGTTCGACCACTTCACCCGGGCCGTGGTGCTGCCCCAGAACGAGTTCGCCCGGTTCCTCCACGACAAGCCGGCCGGCGTCAGGACCTCCTGATCAAGCTGCTCGGCTTCGACGTCTACGAGCGCATGATGCGCAGCGGGCGCAGCGCGCGGCCGAGCAGGAGAGCGTCGTGAAGCTGGCGGAGCAGCGCCTCGAACGGCTCGCCGACTGCTCCCCCGAACAGCTCGAGGTCTGGGAGCAGTGGGTCGCGCTCTACCGGGAGCTGCGGAAGCAGGTGCGCGCGCACGAGCAACGTTGACCAAGCTCGGGCGTGACGAGGAAGCGGCGGCCGCCGCCGCGGCGCGCGAACGAGAGATCATCGATCGGCTGGAGCAGGCGACGATGCCGGGCTCGGTGGCGAAGCTCGCGCGAGAGCGCGACCGGGCCGGCACCGTGCTCGACGACGCGACCGAGGGAGCGGCTGCCGCAGCCGGTCGCGTGACCGCCGCCCAGGAGACGCTCGCCGGTCTGGGCGCCCGCGACCCGCTCGTCGTGGCACGTGCCGCCCCGCCGAGCTCGAGCAGCTTCGAAGCGCGCGGGCCGACGCCGGCACGCGGCCGAAGCCGCCGTAGCCCAGGTGAGCGCGGCGTCGGAAGCGTTCGCCGAGGCAGAGCGGGCGCTCGAGTCGCTGCGGGTCGACCACGCCGCGGACGGGCTCGTCGGCGCCCTCGCCGTGGGTGAGCCGTGCCCGGTCTGCGTGCAACCGGTGGCCAAGATCCCGAAGCGCAAGGCGCCGGCGACCCTCACCGAGCGCGAAGAAGCGGCTCGACGCCGCCCGAGCGAAGGACCAGCGAGTGCGGGAGCAGGCCGCGG
>CAWFWX010000010.1:0-79565 GCA_963819635.1 uncultured Thermoleophilaceae bacterium | reverse complement strand
TTAGGCGGTGATCCGTTCTTGCACAAGGTCCCGCAGCTGCTCGATCAGCCCGGGCAAGCCTGAGCTGATGCCCGCCCCAGGTTCCACGCGAGGGGTGCTTTGGCGGAGTTGGTGGCAGGTGTCGTTCTCTCCAACGACGAGGTCGGCGTAGCCGGCGGCGCAACAGAGGTAGAACACGTCATTGAGGTCCCCGGGCTTCGCGGGACGCTGGGGGTTGCGAAGCCTCCGGTAGAGGACCTCGTAGACACGGCCCACCGAGGGCATCTGCCGTAACGAGGCCTCGAAGTCGCGCTCGAGCCAGACCTCGAACTCGCCCTGTCCCACCCCCATCCTCGTGGCGGCATCCACGATGTCTTGCTGCATGTCGGCCATCATCACCGCCCGGGCGTTGATGCGGGCGTGCTCAGGCCCGAACTTGTTGTCGCCGCATGAACTCGGCCAGACTGTGGTGTGCTTGGCCCCACTTGATCGCCAGTTCGTCGGCGCGGGCCTCGCTGTCGTCGTCAAGTGCCGCCGCGGCCCAAGCGGCGGCGCTCGTCAGCCGGTTGTGCAGGTTGCGTAGCGCGGCCGGGAAGCTCAGATGACACTCGCGTCGGCTGGGTGTCGGAGATGAACATGGCTCCGGGCTCGAGGCTGAAGACGCCTTCTGCCGCGGCCGCTGACCCGCGGAGCACCGCGTCGAGCTCCTGGCGCCGGACCTTGACCGGGTTGACCATCTGCCAGCCGTGTGAAAGCTCAAGCATCGTGGTGATTAGGTGGTGGCGGCGGTGGCCTCGCGTCGGCGCTTCGACTAGGTGCGCCGAGGAAAGCGGGAGGATGACCGCCCGCTCGCGGGCCATCACAATCAGGCGCATCGCCGCGTCAAGCTCCTCGGGCGAGTCGATCTGCTCTGGCGCCCACTTGGCCCGAGCGAGCGTCACCCAGTGGTTCTGGTCGAGATAGATGATCGGCCGCCCACCTTGGTCGGCGACAGGTATCGCCGGTTCCGATCTCGAGCTCGACCTCGTCGCCGGCAGCCAGCACGATGGCGAGTAGGCCCGTGGAAAAGTCAAAGGTTTCCCGCTTGAACTCGATCGGGACGCTCAGCCGTGCGCGCGCTCAGGGACTCGCGGGCGCGCCGTCCGTCCGCGAGTTCCACCTCGTGGAACTGATTCTCGTAATCGATGGTCATCCGGCGAAACACGAGGTCGCCTTCCAGAGTAGGCCGCCACACGGGCGACTCAGTCGCTCCCGGGTCCGACGCGATCGAGCCGCCGCCTGTGTCGCTTCGCGCGAAGGTGGAGAGAACCTCAGGACGGCATGCCTTCCGGCGGCGCGACGCGGTAGCCGACCTCACCGTCCCAAATCATGTGACAGCGTGCTAGGCGCTCCATCGCACTGTCCACCTCGTCGACCGTGCCGGTGGGCCATTCGGCCGTATCCTCTCGCGCACATCGCCCGCGATCCAATCGCGGCCGCAGTCCTGGCCCATCGTCCTAAGGACCGCCTCCTCTAGTTGCTGTGGAACAGGTCCGGCCATTCCGAGGTGGACCTCGGGAATCGGTCGCATGTTGTTCTTCATCCAGGCGTGAAGTGTTTGCGTGCTTAGGCCGGTGAACCGAGCTATGTCACGGACGGTGATCCCAAGCTGGCGAGCTGGCGCGACGGTCGCCGGATACGCTCGCGGTTCCAGCTGTCCTGTTGTCCAAGCGCTTCGCGCTCGACTCCGAGAGCAAGGAGTTCGTCTTCGATCTTTCGCCGTTCAGTGAGCGAATCTACCTTGACTTGGTGCATGACCGAAATGTATCGCTGCATGACGGACAGTGTCAAGCACTTGATACCGTCAGCGGTCGCGGCGTAGCGGGGCGTCGCGAACGGTAAGCGTGCGGAGCGCAGCGGTGAAGTGCTTCTGCTTTGCGCGCGAGAAAGCGGCAGCCGGAAGGACTTAGACGGCGCTCTTGGTTCTCGCGCAGAGCGCGAGCGAGGGGGTGTTCAAGCGTGCTCGCTCGTCATAGGCGGAGCGGAAGGCCGTCGGGCAGTTGCCGCCACAGTTCGACGGACCCGATCGCCGCGCACTCGACTCGCCGGTCGAGTAACGGCAGCCCAGAGAGCAGCCCCGTCTCGCCGATTTCCGGCGCAAGGGGGCGATATACCTATATTCACCTGGCAGAAGCGCTGCGCCAAAGGAGCTCGGTTCCCGCTGGACGAGGTCTTCATCATCATGCAGATCGGCAACGAGGAGCTCGACCGGCTCTGCGACGAGGCGATTGTTATGGCGATCGAAGACGCCGGCTTCACCGCTAGGCGCGTGGATCGCCACAACATGGGCGACCTGCTCAAGAGCGAGATCGTTCAGTTCATCGAGCGCTCGCGCCTGATAGTCGCTGACCTCACCAACGAGCGACCGAACTGTTATCTCGAGGTGGGCTACGCCATGGGCCTCGGTAAGAAAGCGAACCTGATTCTCACGGCTCGTGAAGACCATCACCACAGCAGCCCCAACTACAACCGCGAGGGACCGAAGATCCACTTCGATCTCCGAGGGTTACGACATCCTTTTCTGGGACCCCGACGATCTGCCCTCCTTCCGCGATGCGCTGGCGGACCGCTTCCAGCGTCGGGCGCGCATCGTGGTCGATACCGCACAGACCGCCGACTATCTGCTTCCGGAGGCGGGCGACGATTGGTCGGAGCCACTACGGGAGCGTGCCCTCCGCGGGCTAGAGGAGCTTGAGCTCACCGGATACCAGGGAGGTGACTGCGTCGGTGAGCCCACGGCTGGATGCGCCCCCGCGCGATCTTTTCAGCGCCATGCGTGACGCATCCGCGCACACCTTCGGCTGGCCGATCGGCGTAGTGCTTGACGGACGTGACGAGTACAGACCCCGACCTACTGCTGACGGGATCGAAGCCGAGATCCCGATGCCCGGCCAGCCAGGACTCGACCGGACTACCTATACTTCTGGAAGCTGTTTCGCGACGGCCGCTTCTACACCCTCCTCAGCTTGTTCGAGGACAGCCGAGCCGAGAATGCTCTCTTCTGGGACACACGCTCGGTGCGCGTGACCGAGTCGCTGTTGCTCCTCAACCGTCTCTACCGCAGGCTTGGAGGCAGCGACACGGACCGCGTGCGAGTCCGCCTCCGTCACGGCGGCTTGGCGGGACGAGAGATGCGGGTGGCGCGAACACTCTCCGCATGACGCACCCGGGACGTACCAGCGTGGAGGACGTGATCGAAACGACCCTCGAGGTGTCGCTCAACGATCTTGAGACCCAGCTCGTCGACTGCGTAAAGACTTTGGTCACGCCTCTTTTCGAAGTCTTCGACTACTTCGAGCTAGACGATTCGATTCTGGCTCAGGCTGTCGAGGGATTCGCGAGCGGGGAGATGCGCTAACGACTGTCAAGAACCGCCGCTGCTGCTTTCGCGTGGTTCCAACACTCGCGTCATCACGGATCCCGCACCGCCGCGCGTGCTGCTCCCCCGTGGTGGCGCCTCTTCTTGCGTCGCCGCGCAAATCGCTTCCTCAGCAGGCAGCTGCGGCGCGTCTTCCAGCTCGTTTCACTTGACTGCGCCCATCGCCGCCCGCAGGTTCCTGGCGTGCGCCGACGGTGGGGCGGCCGGCCGACACGCAGCAACGATGCGTCGGCCGAGTGGCTGGTGCTGACCGAGGACCTCCGCTTTGGGTCCGGCCGGAACCAGGCACACCGTGGCGTCAGCTTTCCCCTTTGCTTCGCCCCGAAAGCACTTCAAGTGACCGGGATGCTCGTCGCTGCGCCACCAGTCCCGCGACACACCCGGAAGGTCCCCAAGCGCGGCATCGAACTCAGCCGGGCTTTGGTAGCGATCGGCGGGCGAGCGCGCCATCGCCTTTTCCACCCTCTGAGCGAGCGCCTGGCTGACGTGTGGCGCAAGATCCCGAAGCCGAGGCGGTCGCTGGGTAGCGACGAGTCTCATGCACTCGAAGGGGTCCGGGTGCGTGTGGGCGTACTCCCCGGCCAATAGCGCAAAGGCCGTCGCGCCAAGTGAATAGACGTCGCTCGCGACGCTGGTATTCCCACCCGCCGCTACTTCTGGAGCCATCGTCTCCGGTGTACCCCCAAACGGGCCTTCGCCGTTTGCATCGATGAGGCACGCGATGCCGAAGTCACCGAGAACTGCGCGGTCATCGCTTTTCAAAAAGAGATTCGCGGGCTTGATGTCCCGGTGCAGGAGTTGCGCATCGTGAGTCCGGGCCGCACCACGGCAAGCGGCGCGAGTCCATTTCACGGCGAGTCGAGGTGGTACTGCCGGCGTCATCTTCGTATCGGCAGATCCCTCGGTGGCGAGTTCCGTGACGATGTACGGGACGCCGGCGTCGAAGTCCGCGTTCCAGACGGGCAGGATGTAGTCGCCGCGCAGCTCCGTGAGTCGCTGAGCCTCCTCCCAAATACCACCGGGCCCCGGCGTACTGTTGAGGAACTTCAACGCAACGGTGGCTCCCTGATAGCTGTCGATGACTTCATAGACCTCGCCAAAGGAACCCTGCCCCCGGAACTGCACGACCTTGTAGCGGGCGTCGATAATCGTCCCAGGAGCCTTGACCATTCGAAATACATTACGGTCGCTGACATGCGCTCGGTGGGGATCGCCGTCGAGATAGCGCGGAAGGGACGACCTACCGCTCATTGTGTGGTCTTGGACGGCTCGTGGGACAAGCCGAGCGTCGTGGCGACGTTCGATCTGACGAGTAGTCACGAGGACGACCCAACACAGCTTCGCGACCTCGCCAACGGTCTGCGCGGCCGCATGTCGGGCTTGTCACCGGACCGTGTGGTTGTGCGTCGCGCGGACCGACCCAACCGGCCGAACAACTACGAGGGCCCGCGATTGCGGTTACTTGCAGAGGGTGCTCTTGCTGCGGTTGCTCGGGACGAGATCGAGAACGTCCTGCTCAAGAGCGGCCAGGACCTCGCCAGTCGCACACCGGCCGGAAGTAAGGCAGCACTTGAAACCGAGGCGGAGAACAAGCTGCCGGATGCTTCGCCTGAGGCGGCAGCCGCTGCGCTCGCAGGCCTGGTCCCCTGAGAAACTCAGTCCAAATCGTGCGGTGAAGCGGGGCCCAGCAACTGCACTAAGGCATCCGCTTGCTGCTCCAAGACGCCGAGAAGCAGCCTGACGGCTCCGTCCACCTCCCTGGCGGCCGACGTGAGACTCAAGGCAGCCCCACGCACCGCCATGGCCTGGGCGCGGTATTGATCCCGTTCTCGCTCCAACGCCGAGAGGAGCTCGGGGGGAGAGTCCCTTGCTGTGAGGGCTTCGACGGCTGTGGCGAGATCCTCGACCCGCTGGGCTAGGCGGTTGACATCGGCCGTGCGGGGAGGCTTGCGGCCCTCGCTGGCCAACCGCTTCTCGACAGCCGCCGCATCGATGGACCAACGTCCCTTGGCATCTTGCTGGCCGGTCAGTGTCTGCTGGCGGGCCCAGTTACGGATCGTTTGCGCGGAAACGCCCAAGCGGGAAGCCGCTTCGGACACGGATAGGAACAGTGTGCTTTGCAAAGTTTTGCGCTAGGTCGTCCGACTCGCCACCTAGCCTCACACCTATGGTCACAGTTTTGCAAAGTCCTGTGCCAGAAGCGGAGAGCCTCACGGCAGATCCGTCTTTTGGGCCTATTTTGCAAAGCGTGCTCGCTGCGCGGGGCGAGACGCACGCAATCCTCGGGGGAGATGGATTGGAGGACACCGTGCGGGGCCTGGTCGAGGCTGCGCACTTCATGGGCCACATGTTCCTGCACGGTGCCTCTCCGGAGGGCCATGCGCTCGCAGGTGCGATGGCATTTTGCTCGGCGGATCTCCGACTTTGGACTCCCGGGCAAGCGGACGCGATCTTGCTCATCGACGGTGTCCTCGCGGGTACGAGCGGACTCGCAGCGACAGCAGGGACCGTCCGCGCGATCGGGGCCATGGAGGTTGACGCACTCGTGATCGGGATCCTGGGCGCCGATGATGCTCTCGCGCCCCCTGGCGTAGACAGGCTCGCGACGATCCACCGATCCATCTAGCGCCTTCGACGGCGGCCGGCGAAAGGGGATGCCCCCGGTACCCCTCCGGTCGCCTCGCGCAAGGGAGAAGCGTCAGCACCCATCGCCAGGGTACGAAACGGGTACACACGCCCGGCCAACCGCGCTGCAGCCAGGCCACGCTGGACCCTGCCGAATGGAGGTGCTTGCAGCGATTCCCTGGCCGCTCGGACCCTCGCTTGCCGTCCGTTCGCCCCCTCCGCGCCCTCCTAAGGAGTAGGCCGCAGGTTCGAATCCTGCTCGGGGCGCTGGCAGTTAGAGGAGCCTACGTCCGGAAGTCAGCGGGGAGTTGCGAGCGTCGTTGGCGCGTTTCGGCCGCGGAGGAGCACGGGCTCGCGAAGCCGCCAGTGCTTTGCTTCGGCGGCGTCGGCAAGCGAAACGATCGCGTCGGAGGCAAGCAGCCGTAGGTCCTTCGTCTTGGCGAGATCGGTCAGCCGGGCGGCCTCGTTTACGGCGTCGCCGATGACCGTGTACTCGAAGCGTTTCGCAGCGCCGATGTTTCCGGCGACGACCGAGCCTGCCGAAAGCCCGATCCCCGCCTCGACCTCGGGCAGTTCGGCTCTCAGCCTGGCGTCGAGCTGACGTCCCGCGGCGAGCGCGGAGGTGGCGAAACCGGGCTGGGGCAGGGGAACTCCAAAGACGCAAAGGGCGGCGTCGCCTTCGAACTTGTTGACCCAGCCGCCGTGCGTGGCCACGACCTCGACGACGATGGCGAAGAAGCGATTGAGCCTCGCGACGACCTCGGCCGGATCGTGCGTGGCCGCAAGCTTCGTCGAGCCGACTATGTCCACGAACAGGACCGCGACCTCACGGACCTCGCCCCCGAGCTCAAGGCCGCGGCCGAGGGCCTGCCGGGCGACGTCCTCGCCCACGTGTCGGCCGAAGAGGTCGCGGATGGCGTCCCGCTCGCGTAGCCCGATGATCGTGCGGTTGAAGCCGGCCTGGAGCAGGCCGACCTCGCTGCCGTCATAGACGGGGACGTGGACCGCGAGGTTGCCTGCCTCGACCTCGGCCAGGGCACCTCGCACCGAGTCGAGCGGATCGGCGACCGAGCGCGCGACGATCACCGCCGTCGCAAGTCCGGCGATGAGCGCCGTCGCGCTCAGGAAAAGGACAGTCGAGGCGAGCCGCTCCGGGGATGCGCTATCACCGAGCAGGAAGGCGCCGGCAACCAGCGCGGAGCCGAGAACGGCCAGAGCCGTGCCGAACGCCCACGCGAGGACGATGCGGGTGGTCACACCCGGGAGCTGTGGCCGGGACGGCAAGGTTGCGGCCAGCGCGCGAGCGATGACCGGACGTTCGATCCGCTCGACGAGGAGGTAGATCAGGACGCAGGTCGCAAGGCCACCGAGCAGGACCGTGATCGCCACCTGGAGGCCAAGAACAGCCGAGCGCGGTGTATTCAGCGCTCCGAACAGGAGTGCCGCAGCCGCCCAAATCCCCGCGGAGATGCTCGCCAAGCGGATCGGCTGGCGCAGCGCGAAGTCGCGCTCTCGCTCGTCGGGCTGGCGGCCGGCGACGAACCACGAGCTCACATGTGGGCCGGTGCGCATCGACAGGAAGGCGCCGATCGCCATGGCGATCGGCATGAACCCCAGAAAGACGAGCAGGTTGAGCAGGAGGGCATTGCCCGGGTCCGCGTCGACCGGGGTCGAAATGACGAAGCTGAGAAAGACGAAGACGAGCAGCGCGCCTACTGCGTTCGCGGCGACGATCGCTCTGGTGAGCTCGCGACGCATGCGGCGATCGAGCGCCCGATTGTCTGAGTCCGCCACGGCCGGCCGTGCCGGGTCGCCGGGCAGCTGAAGCGTTGAACCCGCCCCTGGCACTACCGGCTCAGCGGCCGGCAGCTCGGGCTCAGTCTGGTCGAGATCCACGCAGAGCAACACGCTACCCCTCCGCGGATGGGTCGTACTAGCGTTGCTCGCCGAACACCGGGCGCGCAGCGATCGCGGCCTGTGGCGCTTTGCAGGGATCTCCTGACCGACCGTGCCCTTGCCTACGAGTAGGCCGTAGGTTCGAATCCCGCTCGGGGCGCCTAGAATTTTCGGACTGGTGCGACCTTGATCGGCCATTCGCTAGCCGTCGCGCCCCGGCAGCTCGCGACGGAGGTCTGGGACCGCTGGATCGCGGCCGGGTTCGTGGTCGGGTCGGCTTGCTTCTTCGTCGGTCCGTTCCCGGGGTTCGTGCAGCTCGTCGGTCCGGGGGCCGATGGAGTTGTCTTCTTCGCGGGCTCGATCTTCTTCACGCTGGCCGCCGGCCTCGAGCTGCGGGAGGCCACACTCAGGCGGGGGAGCCGCTGGGGTTCAGATCCGTCCTGGTGGAGCGCCGCGGTCCAGTTCGCGGGGACGTTGCTGTTCAACCTCAGCACGTTCGCGGCCATGCAGGACGGGCTCTCCACGAAGCAGGAAAATCGCCTCGTCTGGTCGCCGGATGTGTTCGGGTCGACCGCCTTCCTCATCTCTGGCGTGCTCGCCTATCGCGTGGCCACAGGGCCGCACCTGCTGCCCGTGCGCCGCGACCGCAATTGGTCGATGGCCGCGGTCAACCTGGCCGGCTGCGTGTTCTTCGGGATCTCGGCGGTGGCGTCCTACGTCGTGCCGTCGACGGGGTCGACTCTCGACCTGGCCGCCGCCAACTGGACCACCGCCCTCGGCGCGGCCTGCTTCCTCGCCGGCGCACTGATGCTTCTCCCACGTGGCGGCTAGTGGAACTTCAGCGAGGTCATCGCCTCGGCGCAGAGGCGCTTGAAGCGGGGGAGCTGCCTCTTGGCGACGCACTCGAACCGCACGCTGTGGACCGGGTGGGGAAACCACGCCGCGTATAGCCAGTAGCCGTCACGGCCGATGTGGGTCCAGACGTAGCCGCTGCGCCCGTCGACGACGCGCTCCGTGTGCTTCACGGGGTGGCCGGCGCTGTCAGCGTGCTCGTCGTCCTTCTCCGCGACGAAGTCCGCAACCGCCGCTTCGTCGTCGAGGCGCGGCTCGGTGAAGATGTAGTGCGCGAGCGACAGCACGTTGCCGGCGGCGAGCGAGGAGCGGAGCTCCCAGCGCGCGCCGTCGTGCGGGCCGGCGTCCCAGTGCTCGTCCACGGTGACCTCGCGCAGGTCCGGGACGCGCGTGTAGGTGAGCGAGGCGGCCCTGCCGCTCAGGTTCGATCTGCCGTCCGCCGGCAGCCGCTCCACGGTCGGCTCGTCGGCGCCCAGCGAGGAGAGCTCGACGCCGGCGGCGGCCGTGACGGCGACGAGGGTCACCAGCACCGCGAGCATCACACCGGAGATCCGGATCAGAACAAGGCCGCGCGCGGGTCCGGGCCCCTGCTCGGCGATCGCATCCGCCCGCGCGCCCGTCGCGCGGCGCAGCGCCGACCCAGCGGAAAGGCCGAGCGCCGCCAGCGAGCTGACGACGAGCATGAAGGCGATCACCTCGGCCGCGTCCACGAAGAAGAAGGCGGGTGCCACGAGCAGGTTGAGCGGCGCGATGTAGGCGAGCGACGCCCTGGTTCCCGAGGCGTAGCCGGAGATGACGCATGCGCCGAGGACGGCGGCGAGCACGGCCAGGAGACCCCCTCGGGACACCCCGAGGCCGATGCCGAACGGGTTGAGGTAGAAGGTGAACGCGCACAGCGCGAGGAGCAGCCACAAGCCGCGATCGAACTCCCGCGTGCTCATGACAGCGCGGTCGAACAGGCGCTGTGGAGGCTCGTCGCCTTGGTGCTGCGCCTCCTCCCATTCGTGCACCATCCCCGAGACCGCGCCGGCGTCATCGGTGGGCACGCCATGTGCTTGGAGCGCCCGCGCGAGCGAGAGGAGGTTCCCCGGCGCGATCGAGGCGATGACGTGCGTCTCGTGACCGGACCCGTCGACGCTGGGGGCGGTCAGCGAGAGCTCGCCTGTCTGGACGAAGCGGTTCCACTCGATACCGAACCGGCTCACGAGCCGATAGGGCGCGTCGATCAGGAGAAACCGCTCCGGAGAGCGGTCCGAGGAGGCCACGAGCAGGCGGCGGTCGGTCGCCACGACCAGCCGGAGCGCGTCCTTCCGGTTGCGCCTACCGCGGACGACCCCGATGCCGTCGCCGAGCACCGACTCGCCCGACGCGAGCAGGGGCTGCAGCGTGCAGAGCATCTCGGGCACGCGCCCGCGCGCTCGCCACACGAGCAGCACGACGAGCGCCGTGAACGCCAGAAGCGGGATCACCAGCGCGTCCCCGGTCGCCACCGCCGGGATGATGAGGAGCAGGGACGGCAGGATCACGAGCCACGCTGCCTGGTTGGCGCCGTCGGCTCTGACCTTGACGACCATCGGAGGCGATCGCCTGGCCATCCGAACCGCCAGCAGGAACCCCCCGACGGTCCATGTCAGCATGAACGCGACGACGGCGCTCGTGGCGCCGACGTCGGTCTTGATCACGACGGCGCAGAGCGCAGCGATCGAGAGGGCCACCACGGCCGCCAGCGGTACGAACCACTTCGCGAAGTACACGGCGAAGCGGCGTGGCTCGTTCCTGACTCCCACGTCGCGCAGGCCGAGATCGACGACGCTCTGTATGGCGCGACGCGACTCCATGCACGACTTAGTCGGCCGGCACCACCCTTTTCTGTAGAGGCCCTACCCGCCCGGGGTGCTACCTGGCCGCACCCGGCGCTCGGGCCAGGTAGCTCTTGCCCGCCCGTACGAGGACCGTCTTGCGGCGGCGGAAGTCGCGCACCGCCACTCTGCCGCGCCGCACGCGTGTGAGCGTCCCGTCGCAGCGATCGATCGTCTCCCAGGTGGTGCCCCGGACGGTCGCCGCGCTGTTTCGGCCTCGCGTCTGAAAGCGCCCGTTGGCGGTGGAACGCAACCGGCGGACCACGCGGCGCGAGCCCGCGGCGCTGACCACGCCACTTCTCCCGGCGCGGCGCTTCCCGCAGCCGGCGAAGCTCGATCCGGTGAGACGAAGCTCCGTCAGGCCGCGGGTGGAGCCGCGACTCGACTGGCTCACCTGGAAGAGGCCTCCCGAGAACTCCCCGCTCTGGGTGTTGCCGCTCCCGTCGCGGGCGCTCGTCAGCCTCACGGTGCCCCGGCGGGTGTCGAACACCGCGCCGAGCGGAACCTGGTCCAGCTCCTCGAGGCGAACGAACGTCCCTCCCGGGAGGCGCACGAACACCTCGCCTCGCACCGGCTCGACGTTGACGGCGCTGCCGAGAACAGGAGGCGAGACCGACGGGCCTGGCCCTGGACCAGGACCGGGCCCTGCCGGTCGAGGCAAGGGTCAGGCTCAGGTTGTCCGCGTAGCCGTCGTTCGAGCTGCCGGCGAACCTCGTCAGCGTCACGCGCGTGAGGATCGACCGCGTGCCCGCGGGCACGCCTGCGTTGGCGCTCCGGAACAGCATGTCGGTGACGTTCGCCCGGTCGGCCGCGGTCACCGGGCCGATCGCGACGTCCGCGCCGGCGCTGCCGAGATCGGCGCCGCCACCATCCACGAAGAAGACCTCCACCTTGGCCTGGTCGTCCTGGCTCCCGAAGCCGCCGAGGTATCCCGCGACCGTGGCGCTCACCTGACCCGCGTCGATCTCCGGCGCGGCCTCGGTCACGGCCGCGGTCTGCTCGCCGGTCGACACGTTGCCGGCCGCGGGGCACCCTCCGGTGAAGAGGTTGCTGCCGCCGCCGATCTCGAGGCCCTCGGCCGCGCTCGGAAAGGCGCCGGTGCCGTACTGGACGGCGCTGAACGCACCGGTCTCCGGATCCCAGTTCGAGATGTCGAGGTCTCCGCCGCAATTCGCGTCCAGGGACCCGACGTCGGCCTCCGCGCCGGGATTCACGACGAGGTTCCCGGCGGGCACGACGGCCTGGGCCGGCACCGCGATCAGGATCGCCAGCGGTAGGGCCAGCGCGAGGAGTCGGGAGAGCGCCGACCGGAGAGCCACGCAACCAGTATCGGGGCAGTCGTGCGGCACCGCAAATTTAGAAGCGAGGCACGCGCGTCTGCCTATGCAATGCTTATGTACATGGCGAAGAACGAGGGCATGCTGTTGAGCGAGGCCGCACGAGCCATCGGCGTCAGCCAGGACACGCTCCGGCGCTGGGACCGCGCGGGGAAGATCCGCACCCGGCGCGACTCGGCCAACCGCCGGCGTGTGCCGCGCGCGGAGGTGGAGCGGCTGGCCGGGCATCCCGCGCGGCACAAGGCCGGTGACACGTTCTCGGCGCGGAACCGGTTCCCGGGTGTGGTGCGCTCGGTTGAGGTTGACGGGGTGATGGCGCTCGTCGAGATCGAGGCGGGCCCGTTTCTCGTGACCGCCGCCGTCACGCGGGACGCGGTCGAGGAGCTCGGGCTCGCGGAGGGTGTCGAGGCGACCGCGGCGGTGAAGGCCACGTCGGTGATGGTCGAGAGGAGCCCGTCGTGAACGCGCTCCGGTGGGCCTGCGCTCTGATCGCGTGCGTGGCCATGGCAACCGGCTGCGGAGATGACGATGACGGCGACGGAAGCTCGAGCTCGCCGACGCGCCTGGTCGTGTCTGCCGCGTCCTCCATGACCGAGGCGCTCGAGGAGTGCGCGCCGAGCTTCGGCGACGCCGAGAACGCGGACGTGAGGCTGTCATTCGCCGGCTCGGACGAGCTGGCCGCACAGATCCGTCAGGGCGCGAAGGTCGACGCGTACGCGGCGGCCAACACCAGGCTTCCGGACGAGCTGCACGCCGACGGCCTGCTCGACAAGCCCGTCGAGTTCGCCACCAACGAGTTCGTGCTGGCGGTGCCGAAGGACTCGGACATCGACTCGATCGACGACCTCACGCGCGACGGCACCACGATCGTCATCGGCTCGGAGTCGGTGCCGATCGGCAGCTACACGCGCGAGACGCTCGCGAAGCTTCCGCCCGCCCAGGAGCAGGCGATCCTCGCGAACGTGCGCTCCAACGAGCCCGACGTGAAGGGCATCGTCGGAAAGCTGACCCAGGGCGCGGCCGACGCGGGCTTCGTGTACGTGACCGACGTGAACGCCACCGGCGGCGAGCTCAGAGCCATCGAGCTGCCTGAGGAGCTCGAGCCGGACGTGACCTACGGCGCGGGTGTCGTGGACAAGGCCGAGCACCCCGAGCTGGCACGGAAGTTCGTCGACGGCCTGACCGGCGGCGACTGCGCCCGCGCGCTCGACGCCGCCGGCTTCGGCCCGGCGCCGTGACACGCTCCGGGTGGTTCCCGGCGCTGCTCGTGCTCTCCCTCGGGGTGGCGCTCACCTTCCTGACGCTGCCGATCGTGGCCATCTTCGTGGACCGGAGCCCGGGCGACCTGATCGACAGCCTCGGCGAGCCCGGCGCGCTCGACGCGCTCTGGCTGAGCCTCCGGACCACGGCGGCCTCGCTCGCGATCATCCTGATCGTGGGAACGCCGGCCGCCTACCTGCTCGCAACGCGCTCGTTCCGAGGCAAGGCGGCGGTGGTGACGCTGATTGAGCTGCCGCTCGTGCTCCCGCCCGCGGTCGCGGGGATCGCGCTGCTGGCGGCGCTCGGAAGCGGAGGAATTCTCGGCGACCCCATCGAGGCCGCGGGAATCGAGCTCTCCTTCGCGACCGCCGGCGTCGTGGTGGCGCTCACGTTCGTGGCCTCTCCCTTCTACGTGCGCCAGGCTATGGCGGCCTTCGCCGCGGTGGACCGAACGCTGCTCGACGCGTCGCGCACTCTCGGCGCCTCCGAGGCACGCGGCTTCATTCGAGTGATGATCCCCGTGGCGCTCCCGGGCCTCGCTGCCGGAACCGCGCTGGCGCTGGGCCGTGCGCTCGGCGAGTTCGGGGCGACGCTGATGTTCGCGGGCTCATTCCGCGGCATCACCCAGACCGTGCCGCTCGCCATCTACGACCGCTTCTCCACCGACTTCGAGTCCGCCCTGGCGCTCTCCGCTGTACTGGTGGCGGTCTCCGCGGCGATCCTGCTGTCGGTCAAGCTCGTCGGGGGCGGCGAGGTGCTCGGCCTTGCTCCGCGTTGATGCGACGCACACGCTGGGCACGCTGATGCTCGACGTGGAGCTGACGGTCGGGCGTGGCGAGTGCCTCGCTCTCGCGGGCCCGTCCGGCGCCGGGAAGACGAGCGTGCTCCGGATCGCGGCGGGCCTGCTGCGCCCGGAGCGCGGCCGCGTCGACGCGAACGGCGAGACCTGGCTCGACACGGAGCACGACGTCGAGGTGCCGGCTGAGCTGCGCCGCTGCGGGTACGTCTTCCAGCACTACGCCCTCTTCCCGCATCTGAGCGCGTGGCAGAACGTGGCGTACCCGCTGCGCGGACTCGCCAGGTCCGAGCGGCGCACGCGCGCAACCGCGCTGCTCGAGCGTTTCGGACTCGGAGCGCTCGCCGACGCCCGCCCCGACACGCTCAGCGGCGGCGAGCGCCAGCGCGTCGCGGTGGCGAGGGCGCTGGCTCGCGAGCCCGAGGTGCTGCTGCTCGACGAGCCGCTGTCAGCGCTCGACGCTCGCACCCGCGCGGCCGCGGCGCGCGAGCTGGGAGGCGTGCTGCGCGACAGCGAGGCCCCGACGCTACTCGTGACGCACGACTTCACCGAGGCGGCTCAGCTCGGCGACCGCGTGGGGATCATCGACCGCGGCCGAGTGGTCCAGCTCGGCACGCCCAGCGAACTGGCCGCAGAGCCGGCCTCGGCCTTCGTGGCCGACTTCACCGGGGCGGTCGTGCTGACCGGTGTCGCGCGGCGGTCGCCGGAGGGAGTGACCCGCGTCGAGCTCGACGGCGGCGGGACGGTCACGAGCACCGACATCGCCGAGGGCGTCGTCGCCGTGAGCGTCTACCCCTGGGAGATCACGATCGAGCCGGCGGACAGCGAGCCGCACGGATCCGCCGAGAACCGGCTCGCGGTCGAGGTGCTCTCGCTGACGACCGTCGGAAACCGCGTGCGACTGGGGCTGGCGGCCCCGCAGCCCCTGGCGGCGGAGATCACCGCGGGATCGGCGGAGCGCCTGGGCCTGCGGCCCGGCACCCGTGTCGTCGCGACCTGGAAGGCGGCGGCCACCCGGCTGGTGGCCGCCTGACGAGGGCCTCAGGCCTTCGCCGCCGCCTTCTTTCCTCCGCCGCGGCGCTTCTTGCGCGTGCCGGACGAGGGGGCGGTCGTCTCCTTCGCGGAGCTCGGCGTCGGGTAGGTCATCATCGCGAGGTTCACGCAGAACGTCTCGCCGTCGGCCTTTGCGGCGCGCGCGGCGCTGTCCGCCTGGACCTGCATCGCGCGGTCGATCATCTCCAACAGCATTTCGTTCAGCTCGTCCCAGCCCTGCTCGTCTACCGCCAGAACCGTTCGGCTGAGGTGCCTGTTCTCGCGCTCGTCGAACTGGCCGGACTTGATCGCCTCGGCCGTGTCGTCCCAGACAAGCTGGAGCACGGCGTCCGAGATCGATCCGCGGGCGTTCTTCGGCAGCCGCTTCCATTCGCGGTCCGAGAAGAACGGGCGCACTATCGCGCGGTAGTAGTGCTCGAGCGCGCCCCGGCGCGGCTCTGTGTCCACGAGCTCAATCGTGCCGAGGTCGTGCAGCATCCTCACGTGGTAGCTGACGTTCGTCAGAGGCTCGTCCAGCTTCTTCGCGAGTTCGTTGGGACTGGCGACTCCCTGGTTGAGCGCGGCGAGCAGCTGCACTCGGAGCGGGTGGGCCAGTGCTTTCGCGAGCCGGGAGTCCACTGCGCTCGCTGTTTGACGCTTCAAATCTGAGCCTCCATTCTCTGTCTCAGTCGCTGCCTGAGCCGATGTAGACGCACCTTAACGGTCGCCTCGCTGAGCCCGAAGTGCTCAGCAAGTTTGGCGCATGTCAGGTCTTCGTAGTACCTCAGGCGCGCTAGCTCTTGGTCTGCTTGAGACAGCGTGCCCAGGATTCCGCTGAATAGCAAGCGGTTTTCGAGCGCGTCGTGCTCCTCCGATCGTCCGCTCGAGGAGGCAAGCGGCTCGTCGACGAGAACCTCGTTCGGCCTCCGGGATGCCTCTCGCACCGCCTCGTTTCGGGCAATCCGGCTCAGCCAGCCGAAGGGCTGGTCGGGCTCGCGGCAGCTCGCCTGGTGCCGCCAGGCCCGCACCATCGCCTCCTGTGCCGCCTCCTCCGCGGTGTCCGGACAGCCCACCACTCGGAGTGCCTGGCTGAAGCAAAAGTTGCGCATTTCCGCCCAGTCCCAGGAAGTCGATGAAACCTTCTGCAGTGTTTCAGGGGTCATAACTGGCGATGCAACCACTCGCTGGCTCCGCTGCCGAGACCTATGGACGTCTCGCGCCCGTCTACGACGACCTGACCCACGAGCACGACTACGAGAGCTGGACTCACCACCTGGAGCAGGCCGCCCTCCGGTTCGGAGTGACTGGCCGCAAGCTCCTCGACGCCGCCTGCGGGACCGGGAAGAGCTTTTTGCCGTTCCTCGGGCGTGGCTACGAGGTGACTGCCTGCGACATCTCGCCGGCGATGGTGGAGCTGGCACGACTCAAGGCGCCCGCGGTCGAGCCGTTCGTGGCCGACATGCGCGCCCTCGGCGAGCTCGGCCGCTTCGACCTGATCACCTGTCTCGACGACTCGGTCAACTATCTGCTGGACGGAGACGAGCTCGAGGACGCCCTGGCCTCGTTCGCCGCCAACCTTGCGCCGGACGGGGTGCTCGTCTTCGACGTGAACACGGTCTCGACCTACCGGACCACCTTCGCGCGCGACGCGATCATCGACGGTCCGGGCCTCTATCTCGTCTGGCACGGCGAGTGCGAGGGCGATGAGGAGCCCGGCTGCCTGGCCGGACTCGTGATCGAGGCCTTCCGCGAGGACGGCTCCGGCCTCTACGAGCGGGTGACCACCCGCCACGCCCAGCGCCATCACCCGCGACCGGCGATCGAAGCGGCGCTGGCCCTCGCCGGGCTCAGTCCCGCGGGCGTCTTCGGCCAGTTGCCCGACGGCTCGCTCGACGAGCTCGCGGACGAGGACCTTCACCACAAGCTCGTCTACTTCGCCCAGCGAGTCGCGAGAGGAGGTGACACTCCATGACGCTCAAGAAGAGCGACAAGCGGCTACTGCCCGCCAAGTCCGTCACCAAGGCCGCCTAGTGGGCCGCTCCGCGAGGGGGGCTCGGTCCTCGCATCGGATCGAGCCCCTAGGAGGTCGAAAATGCACCGACCGCGTCTGAAGACCACAACCGAGGTGTTCAGCTCGCCCGGTGGCGACATCTGCCTGCTCCGCCCCAGCGCCGACGCCGACCTCGTGCTGGAGGGCGCCGGCGAGCGCGGGCGCGAGCTCGTGGCGCGGCTCGACGGCCGGAGCTCGCGCGGGGCACTCGCGGAGGAGTTCGGCGCCGAACCGGTAGACGAGCTTCTCGAGCTGCTCGACGGCGAGGGGCTCGTGGAGGACGCGAGCGCCTACTCGGTTCTCACGAACGCTGAGCGCGGGCGCTACGACCGTCAGCTCCGCTACTTCGCCGACGTCGCGCCGGACGGGGTGTCCGCGCCCGGCTGCCAGCTGCGGCTGCGCGAGGCGCGGGTCGTCGTGCTCGGCGTGGGCGGCCTCGGGAGCTGGGCGGCGCTCAGCCTGGCGTGCTGCGGCGTAGGGGAGCTCACGCTCTTCGACGGCGACGCTGTCGAGCTCAGCAACCTGAACCGGCAGGTCCTCTACGCGGAGGACGACATCGGCAGGCCGAAGGCCGCTGTGGCCGCCGCGGCTCTGCGGCGCTTCAACCCGGGCATCCACGTGGAACCGGTGGTGCGCAACCTGGGGACGCCGGGCGAGATCGCCGAGGCGGTGCGCGGCAGCTCGTTCGTGGTCGACGCCGCCGACCGCCCCGCCCACGACATCGAGCGCTGGGTGAACGCGGCCTGCTTCGAGCACGGCGTTCCGTACATCACGATGAGCCACTTCCCGCCGTTCGCACGCGTCGGCCCGATGTACGTGCCCGGCGAGACGGGCTGCTTCAACTGCCAGGAGCGCGCCTACCGCGAGTCGTACGAGCTCTACGACCACATCATCGAGCAGCGCCGCGGCTCGCCCTCCCCGGCGGCGACGCTGGGGCCGGTCTGCGCCTTTGTCGGCGGCCAGGTCGCCCTCGACGTCGTGCACGAGCTCACGGGGCTGTGCCGACCCGCGAGCAAGGGGATGGTCCGCGTCTTCGACACGCGGACGCTCAGCGTCACGGACGAGCCGGTGCCGCGCGACCCGGACTGTGCGGTCTGCCGGGCCTGAGCCCAGGGAGATCGAGTGCTCGCGCGCACCGCGCGCTCGCCGGGCTACCTTTGCGCGGTGATCGTCTTCTCCGGCGCTGCGCTCGACCGCGCCGCCGCCCGGCGCCGGGAGCCGGAGTGGCTCGAGGCGCGGCGGGCGGACCCGCGGGCGAGATCGGTCGTGATGGCGGACGACGGGGTGCTGCTGGACGGGGGCCGCCTGGTCAGGCAGGCACCGACCGCCGATGCCGTCTTCCTCGGGCTGCTGGACGACGTGCCGGTGTTCGCGCAGCACATCGGCGACGCCGATCCCGAGCAGGGCCATCCCGCCGGCCTGCGCGAGGCCGCCACCGAGCTGCCCGCCGGCGAGGCCGCCCTTGCCGCGTACGCGGGCTCCCTGCTCGCGTGGCACCGCCGGCATCGTTTCTGCGCCAACTGCGGCGCCACCACCGAGTCGCGCGACGGCGGCCACGAGCGCGTCTGCCCGGCGTGCGGGGCACACCACTTCCCGCGCACCGACCCCGTGGTGATCGTGCGCGTGACGGACGGCGGCGACGCGATGCTCCTCGGGCGCCAGGCGCGCTGGCCGGAGGGCCGCTTCTCGCTTCTGGCCGGTTACGTGGAGCCCGGCGAGACGCTCGAGGAGGCGGTCCGGCGCGAGGTGCTCGAGGAGTCCGGCGTCGAGCTCGATTCCGTTGCCTACGTTGCGTCGCAGCCCTGGCCGTTCCCGAGCTCGCTGATGCTCGGCTTCAGCGCCATCGCCCCCCGCGGCCACCCGGCTCCGGGCGACGACGAGCTGGCTGAGGTGCGCTGGTTCGAGCGCGACGAGGTGGACCGGGCGGCTCGCGGCGAGGGTCCGCTGATGCTCGCGCCTCCGTACTCGATCGCGCGACGGCTGATCGACGCGTGGCTGGCTGGGCGCTAGCGGTCGGGGCGGTCCGGATAGACGTCGTCGATCGTGGTCAGCGGCGTGTACGGAGCGCCGTTTGAGGCCTCCTGGATCGCCTCCGCCCCGCCGGCGAGCCGGTCCAGCACGCTCACGACGCCGGCGACCTCGAAGCCTTCGCCCTTGACTCGCTCGATCGCGTGGATCGTCGAGCTGCCCGTGGTCACCACGTCCTCGACCACGAGACAGCGCTCCCCCGGCTCGAGCTCCGGCCCCTCGATCCAGCGCTGGAGCCCGTGCTCCTTTCGCTCCTTGCGCACGAAGAAGGCCTTCACGGGCGCGCCGGCGGCCAGTGCCGCGCACGCGACCGGGTCCGCGCCCATCGTCGTTCCGCCCACGGCGCCGGCGCCAACCCGCTCGGCCTCAGCCGCCACGAGCTCTCCGAGCGCCCTGAAGCCGTCCGGCAGCAGGGTCGCCCGCTTGGCGTCCACGTAGTAGGCCGCCTTCCGGCCACTCGTGAGCGTCACCTCGCCGATCACAAGCGCGTGCTCGCGCAATTGAGCGATCAGGCGGTCACGCGCGCTTTCAGTCATGTGTGCAGATGTGCATGAAAAAATCAGGTTCCACGGGCGGCGGCCGATAGTAGCCGCGATGGGATCCCTCATCCGCCTCCTGGCCATCGTTTGTTCGGGCTTCGTCCTGCTCGGATTCGCGTATTTCGCGACCGACGAGCTGAGCCGTGGCTCGCAGAACCAGCAGAACGCGCTGGACAGCGAGCTCAGGGGTGAGGCCGATCCGCCGCCCGTGGCCCCCTCGCCCGAGGAGGAGAGCGATCGCGAGGCCCTCAACGGCTCCTTCCGCGAGGCCGTCGAGGACGCGAATGACGTCCTGATCGGACCGTTCGCCGCCCTCGTCGAGAGCGCGGACAACACCTGGGTGACGCACGGAGTGCCCGCCCTGCTCGGCATACTCCTATACGGCTTCTGCCTCGGCATGCTCGCGAACATGCTGCCCAAGCACCGCGAGCACGGCGCCGACTGGCGCACCGCTTCGGAGTAGTTCCCCCACCGGCATTCGCTACGCTGCCTCCGCGCAACTTCCCCTGCCCGGGGCTGTTGCGTAGAAAGCAAGTCAAGCGCCGAGTCCGGCCGCTTCCCAGGCGACCGGAACGGGGGAACCAAAGTTTGGGCGGCGGCCGTGCCGCCCAGGGGCGAATCGCGGACATGAGCTCCGTGTAGCGCATCTTCCAGCGCGAGCCCGTCAGCTAACCCCGTAGGCCGAAACGGAAGGGGACATAGATGACGCACGCCCACCGGGATCTGGCCACGCCTGAGTTGTGGAACCGTTCGACCGAGCGCTCACGGCGCCGGCGTGAGCTCCTGCCCAAGGCACGGCGTGAGAGCAACCGCAGGAAGCACATGTCGGCCGCGCTGGCCACCGCGATGGTCGCGGGGCCGGGAGCGCCGTTCGCCGCCGCCCAGGTCTCGGGGAACGTGAGCGCCCAGGTCGCAGCCGAGTCGCCCGCCAACCGCGCGATCGAGATCCGCGAGGGCGGGCTGCCGCTCCAGGTGGGCAGCGAGGGCGCGCTGGTTGCCGAGGTCCAGCGAAAGCTTCATGTGACGGCCGACGGCGTGTTCGGCCCTCAGACCGACGCCGCTGTGCGGAGCTACCAGCAGGCGGCGGGTCTCGAGGTCGACGGGATCGTCGGTCTCGCCACCTGGGGTTCGCTGTTCGAGGCGAACACGGCGAGCGGCGCCTCGATCGGCGGCTCGAACATCCCGCCGCAGGCGCGCGAGCACGTCGAGCAGACGGTCGCGCAGGCGGGCGAGGAGCTAGCCGCGCAGGGCCAGGTCGAGGGCGGCACCGGGACGGGCACGCCGGGCGCCGGCACGACACCCGACGCGGGCACGACCTCGCCGGGCACGACCGGTGGGAGCGAGACGACCACCTCCACTCCCGCCCCGGTGCCGGGCGGCCAGGCGTGCGGGTCCTCGACGATCTCGACTCCGGTCCGCGGCACCGTGACGTCGCCCTTCGGGCCCCGCGGGGGCCGGAACCACGACGGCATGGACATCGCTGCGCCGACCGGCACGCCCGTCCGGGCGGCCGCGTGCGGAACGGTGAGCCTCGCCGGCCAGCAGAGCGGCTACGGGAACATCGTCTGTGTCACGCACACGAGCCAGTTCTCGACCTGTTACGCGCACCTCTCGCGCTTCGGGGTCTCGAACGGCGCGCGCGTCCAGCAGGGGCAGGTGATCGGATACGTGGGCTGCACCGGCAGCTGCACCGGCCCGCACCTGCACTTCGAGACGCGCGTCGGCGGCCAGGCGCAGAACCCGCAGCCGTACCTGGGAGGCGCCACGATCCCCGGCCAGTCGGCGAGCGCGACCCAGAAGGCAAGCGCCGGCAAGTCGACAAGCGTCGCGGGGGCCAGCAAGCCCGGCGCGACGACGTCCGCGGGCACGCAGGCGACGGCGACCCAGTCGGGGACGAGCTCGACGGGCCAGGAGTCCCTGCAGCAGGGAACGACCACGTCGACCGGCTCCGCGATCGGGCCGACCACCGCGACGTCCGCCCCCGGCACCGCGGGCGAGTTCACGCCGGCAGAGTCGAGCGCCGAGACGATCCCGGTCGATCCGACCGTCGAGGCCGCACTCCCGGCGGAGCCCGCCGCGGAGACAACGCCGGCGGCCGACCCGGCCACCCAGGGGACCGTGACGACCGACACGACGGCCACCGTGCCGGCGGAGCCGGCGGCTGAGACGACCGTCGCCGTCGACCCGGCTGCGACCGTCGCGGCGGAGACGACCGTTCCCGCTGACCCGGCGAGCACCGTCGCGGCGGAGCCCGTCGCGACCGCGAGCGTCCCGGCCGAGCCCGTCGTCGAGACAGCGGTGACGGCGGAGGCCGCTCCGGTCCCGGCCGAGCCGGTCGTCGAGGCCACGGTCAGCGCGGAGCCTGCTCCGGCCACCACGGTCCCGGCCGAGCCCGTCGTGGAGACGGCGGTAACGGCAGAGGCCGCTCCGGTCCCGGCCGAGCCGGTCGTGGAGGCCACGGTCAGCGCGGAGCCCGCGCCGGCCACCACGGTCCCGGCCGAGCCGGTCGTCGAGACCGCGGTGACGGCGGAGACCGCTCCGGCTGCCCCCGCCGAGACCGCTCCGGCCCCCGCGGCCGACGCCTCGGTGACCACCGCCGCCCAGTAGCTCAAGCCCCGTCGGCCCGGTGGGCCGGCGCAGCCAGGGGGAACCGCGGAGGCCCCGTCCGTCCAGGGCGGGGCCTTTGCGTTCTCCCGGCGGCAGTCGCGCTACTGGTACGTGTAGATCGGGTCGCCCAGGTCGATCCAGTTGAAGATCGAGAGGGCGTTCGGGATCGGCACGCGCAGGCAGCCGTGGCTCGCTGGGTAGTTCGGCACCGAGGGGTAGCCGTGGATCGCGTAGCCGCCGATGAAGTAGGACGAGTGCACCATCCCCTTCGCGTTCGTGCCGTAGTCCTTGCGGTAGAAGCTGTAGCTGCCGAACACGGTCGGCGTCACGGGCGAACCGGACGACGTGTGGTAGACGCGGTACGGCTTGCCGCGGTCGGCCAGCACCAGCACCTGCCGCGACCAGTCGAACTCCACGTGCTTTCCGTGGGTCCCCGAGGTCGGGTAGCGCAGCTTGTAGGCGCCCTCGCCGCGCATGACCATCGCGTAGACGGACTTCGTCGCGAAGCCGTCGCGGCCGAGCTCGTTCGTCTTGCGGAACACGTTCACCGCGTTCGCCGTGAGCCCGTCGAAGTAGCCCGTGACGGGCGTCGCGAAGCCGAGCTTCAGGAGGCCGCGCTGCAGGAGCAGCACCTTCAGGCCGCGCGTGCCGGCGCCGGCGTCCCAGTCGACCACCTGGATCGTCTCGCTGCGCGTTCGGAACGCGGCCTGGCCGTCACTGGCGCGGTGCTTCACCACCAGCCGGACCGGACCGGGATTGCCGACCTTGAAGCGGAACTCGTAGCGGCCGCGACGCCCTACCGCGCGGCGCACTGTCTTGCTCGCCTTCCCGCGCCGGATCGCGTACAGGGTGAGCGCCTGATCCGGGACGTAGGGCTTCACGACACCCCGCACCACGACTTCCTGCGACGGCGCGAAGTAGCGCGCCTTGCGTGTCGCGAGCCCGCCCTTGACGGCCAGCGAGGCCTTGCCCGCCGCCGGCTGCGGGGGCGGCGGCACGGGCGTGATGGGTGTCTGGGCGTGCACCGCCGGGGCGAGAGCCAGCACGATCAACGGGACCGGGAGGAGGCGACTCGTCGTCATTGAGGCGCTCACTATGCCATGGCCGTCCGCTGTGCTCGCGGCACGAGGACGCAGGCGAGCAGCACGAGCGGACCCAGGACGAGCGACACGGAGGCGTCCTCGACGGTCACCCCGTACGCGATCGCGTTGTTGAGCGCGTGCAGCGCTATCACCGGGTAAAGAGAGCCGGTCCGCTCGTAGACGAGGCAGAAGATGAAGCCGAGCACGCCGAGCGGCGGCAGGATGAGGAGAGCATCGGCGCCCGAGAAGTCGTAGTGGATGAGGCCGAACAGGAGGCCGTCTATGGCCGCGGCCGCCAGCACCGTGTAGCGGCTGCGGAGCGCTTTGTAGAAGAAGCCGCGGAAGAAGAACTCCTCCGCGACCGGCGCCACGCAGATGACCATGAAGCCCGCCGCGATCATGCCGAAGGTGCCCTGGTCGGCGCCGAGGTCCTGCGCGACGGACTGCTCGGCGTCCGGCTGGACGATCGCCGTGTAGATCGCCACGGCCACGTAGAAGCTCGTGATGCCGAGCGCCGCCCAGCCCACGGCCGGCCAGAACCGTGTCGGCCGCAGGCCGAAGTGCTCGGGACGGGGCCGCCTGGTGAACGAGGCGAACATGACCGCGGTGCCGATGAAGATGAGCCCCTGCAGGAACGTCGCGATGACCGTGAAGGTGGGGTTTTCGTCGTCCGTGGTCGCGCCGGTGGCCGCCGCGACGATCCCCACCACGATCAGCGTGGCGATCAGCGCAACCAGGAAGCCGACGCCCGCGTACCAGGCGGGCCAGCGCGGTGTGGCCCCCTCGGGCAGCTCCGGACGCGCGGGTGGAGGAGGTGGCGGCGGGTCGAACGCGGCGTGCTGCACGGGTGTCAGAGTAGGGCGAGAAGCTCGGAAAACGAGCGGATGGCCTCGACCCCGGGCGGCGGGTCCCCCTCGCGCTGGATGAGCACGCCCCTCACGCCGGCCGCCGCGGCGCCCTCCAGGTCGTTGTCCACCTTGTCCCCGACGTGCAGCGCCTCACCGGGTGCCACGCGAGCGAGCGCGAGCGCGCGCTCGAACACGCGCGGGCTCGGCTTTGCCTCCCCGACCTCCGCCGAGGTCACCACGGCGTCGACCAGCTCCATGATCCCCGTGGGACGAAGCCACTCGGGCAGCGAGCAGTCCCAGTTGCTCGCGATCACCAGCACGACCTCGCGCTCGCGCAGCTCACCGAGCGTGGGCAATACGTCCGGGTAGGGGGTGAACTCGAGCGCCCCGAGCATCGCGCGGCGCGCGGTGGCGTGGTCGAGGCCCGGGATGCCGAGCGCGCCCCGCAGCTCCTCGGCACAGCGGTCGCGGAGCCGCTCGAGTCGCTGCGAGTCAGAGCCGTCGAGGTGGTGGTCCAGGTAGTAGGTGATCTCCGCGGCGAAGCCCGCCGCCGCCAGCTCCTCGGAGACCTCGAACCCGGACTCGCGGAGCACACGCCGCAGCCGCGGCGCCGGCGGCTGGAGCTCGACCAGCGTGCCGAGCGCATCGAGAAGCACCGCGCGTACGGGCGTCACGAGATCCAGTGCCAGCTTGCGTACTGCGCCGTGAACAGGCCGAGGCCGACCGCCGAGGCGGCCACCACCAGATCCGTGACGCGCCGCTCCTCGCACACGAGCGCGAGCCACATGAAGACCGGGAACAGGACGCTCACGAAGCGAGGCAGCGACATCAGCGGCTGCGGCGTCACCGGAAAGCTCAGCGGGAGCACGAGCGAGGCCGCCACCCAGACCCCGTAGGGCCGCGGCAGCCTCCGAAGGACGCCGACGCAGGCGACGACCGCGAAGACGAGCGTCGCGAACAGCATCACGTTGATCGCGGCGATCCGGAACGGATCACCCGCCGCGGCCTCGAAGTAGACCGGCGAGCGCGACCCCGAAGCGAGCTGCCTGACCCCGTCGACGGCGGCCACGAACCCGTCCCACGCCCCCGCCAGCGGCACGGCGAGCTCGCGCGACCACGCCTCCTGGACGTCGAGGAAGCGGAGCGCGTCGCCCTCGACGAGGCCGAGCCACGCCGCGTACAGGGCGATGCCGAGCGGTGCGAGCAGGAGCCAGCCCGCGTCGGCCGTCCGCCGGGGCCGAGAGCTCCACCAGATCATCGCGAGGGGAAGCAGGAGCAGCAGGCCTGAGCTGCGCGTCCCGGACGCGAGTCCCGCGCAGGCCCCGGCCCACGCCCAGTGACCCGTCCGCGCGGCGTAGAACGCGCCAACAGCGAGCAGCAGGAAGAGGCTCTCGGAGTACGGCGCGCCGAAGAAGACCGCCGCCGGGAAGACCGCGAGCAAGAGGAGCGCCGGGCGAGCGAGCGGCGCCCGAGCTCCAGCTCCGTCAGCCGGTGAAGCAGCACGAGCGCCGCGAGGAAGGCGGCCAGCGAGACGAGGTATGCCGCCACGAGGAGAGCCGCGTGTGAGCCGCCGAACACCGTGCCCACGCCCCGCACCAGCACTGGGTAGAGCGGGAAGAAGGCCGCCCGCGGGGCGCTGTCCCCGTAGCCGGAATCGGCGATCCGGAGGTACCAGACGGAGTCCCAGCGAGCGAGCGGCGCCAGCAGCGGGTCGGCGATCGCGTGAGTGAGGGCTGGATCGTCGAACTTGCCGGCGTTCTCGCGGGCCAGGCCGCCGCTCGCAGGACCGAACGAGAGCGCGGCGAAGATCGCCACCAGGAGCACCGCCATGCGGGAGGACAGCCCGATCCGCATGGCGGCCCGGAACGCCTCGGAGTCGCGGACTGCCGCGACCCGTCCTGCGCGCACGGGGGTAGCCTCAATCGCCATGCCGGAAGTCCATTTCTACACAGCGGCAGCCAGCAGAGACGACTGGATCGACGCCGGTATATCGCTGCTGGTCGCGATCATCATCGCTCGGATCGTGGACCATGTGATCGCGAAGCGCGGCGAGAGCGTGAGCGAGCTGGTCACGCGCGGCGAGCTCTCCCCGGCCACCCGGACGCGCCTGCGCCTCGTCCGCCGGCTCGTGAGCGCGGGGATTCTCCTGATCGGCGCGGCCGTGGCGGCCTCGAAGTTCCCGGAGCTGGAGAACGTGGCCAGGGCCATCCTCGCGTCGTCGGCTCTGCTCGGCCTCATCATCGGCTTCGCGGCCCGTCAGACGCTCGCGAACGCGATCGCGGGCATCCTCCTCGCGATCACCCAGCCGATCCGCATCGGCGACCTCGTGACGTTCGAGGAGGAGACCGGCGAGGTCGAGGACATGAAGCTGACCTACACCTACATCCGCCTCGACGACGGCCGCCGCCTGATCGTGCCGAACGAGCGCCTGGCCCAGAGCTCGGTCGTGAACCACACGATCCTCGACGCGCGCGTGCAGGTGGAGGTGTCGGTGTGGCTGCCGGCCGACGCCGACCTCGACAAGGCCATGGAGCTGGTCGCCGACGAGGACGCGGGCATCGCGGTCACGATCGCCGAGGTCGACAAGGAGGGCGTCCGCCTCAGCGCTACGACCTGGGCGTCGAGCCCTGCCGAGCGCGGCAGGACCGCGGCCGAGCTGCGCGCGCGCTGGCTGCGTCGGCTGCGGGAGCACTCACTATCCTCAACCGAGGCCTGAGCGCGGGTTCGGCACCGAACTTTCTCATGACTCAACGGCAGCGAAAGTCGAGAAGGCGAAGGCGCCACACCGGGCGCAGCTCGGTGCTGCTCGGCCTCGCGGTGCTCGCCACGGTCGCCGTCATCGGCGTGCTGTCGGCGGTCGGCTACGTCCTCGCCATCGCCGCGTCCGCGCCCGACCTCTCCGAGCTGAAGCCGGCGGACAAGGGGCAGCTGTCGGTGGTCTACGCGGCCGACGGCTCACGGCTCGGCTTCATCCAGTCCGATGTCCTGCGCCGGGTGGTCCCCTGGGCGGACATCCCGCTGGAGATGCGCCGGGCCACGGTCGCGATCGAGGACGAGCGCTTCTACAAGCACGGCGGGGTCGACCTCAACGCGATCGTCCGGGCCGGCATCAAGAACCTCGAGTCAGGTAAGACGGTGCAGGGTGGCTCGACGATCACACAGCAGCTCGTGCGCGCCCTCTACATCAAGGACCCCAAGCGCGACTTCGCCCGGAAGATCCGCGAGGCCAAGCTTGCCTCCGAGCTCGAGGAGAAGCACTCCAAGACCTGGGTGCTGCACAACTACCTGAACTCGGTGCCCTACGGCACGGTCGGCGGCCGCACGGCGATCGGCGTCGAGGCCGCGGCCGTCACGTTCTTCGACAAGCACGCCAGCAACCTCCGCCTCTACCAGTCGGCGCTGCTCGCCGGCCTTCCGCAGGCGCCCTCCGAGTACAACCCGTTCCGCAATCCGCAGGCGGCGCTGGCGCGCCGCAACGCCGTGCTCCGCCAGATGCTCGAGAACGGGTACATCACCCGGGCCGAGTTCGAGAGGGCGTCGAACCGGGGGCTCGGCCTGCGCCACGGCACTCGCTACATCCAGCGGCGGGAGCCCTACTTCTTCGACTACGTCCAGGAGAAGCTGATCGAGCGCTACGGCGTGGGCGTCGTACGCCGCGGCGGCCTCCGCATCCACACGACGATCGACCCGAAGTTCCAGGACGCCGCGCGCGAGGCGGCCAACGCCTACTACGCCGATCCCGCCGGGCCGAGCTCCGCGGTCGTGGCGATCGACCCGAACAACGGGAAGATCCGGGCGATGGCGTCAACCGGGACGTACACGCAGAGCAACTTCAACCTCGCCGCCCAGGGACACCGCCAGCCCGGCTCCGCGTTCAAGACGTTCGTGCTGACCGCGGCCGTTCGCGCCGGCGTCGATCCCGACGCGACCTCGTACACCTCGAAGCCGCTCGACATCGACGATCCCGACTACGGGCACTGGGAGGTCAAGACCTTCGGGAACAGCTACATCGGGAACGTGAGCCTCACGCGCGCGACGCTGTCGTCTGACAACACCGTCTACGCGCAGCTGATCCTCGACCTCGGGCCGAAGAAGGTGTGCGAGACGGCCAAGCTCCTCGGAATCACCACGCACCTCGACTGCTACCCGGCCGAGGGCCTCGGCGGATTGACCCTCGGCGTGACGCCGCTCGAGATGGCGGCTGCCTACGCGACGCTCGCGAGCGGGGGCATCCGGCACCGGCCGACGGGGATCGAAAGGGTCGTCTTCCCCGACGGCAAGAGCGAGGATCTGGCCAACTCGCAGGGCAAGCGCGTGCTGACCGACGGCGAGGCGTACGAGGTCACCAGGATCCTCGAGATGAACGTGCAGTCCGGCACCGGCACCGCGGCGAACTACGGCTGTCCGGCCGCCGGCAAGACTGGCACGACAGACGAGGCGAAGGACGCCTGGTTCGTGGGCTACACGCCCAAGCTGTCAGCCGCCGTGTGGGTTGGCTATCCGAAGGCCGGCATCGCCATGCCGGGCGCTCAGGGCGGTACCTACGCCGCGCCCGTCTGGCACGCCTTCATGGTCCCCGCGCACGGGGACAGCTGCGACGACTTCCCGCAGCCGACCGAACCGGCCACGTTCTCGCCGTTCTTCGGGAAGTATTCGTCGACCGGGTCGGCCGGTACCGGCCAGTACTACGGCCCCGGCACCGGCGGCACCACAGACGGCACGGACGAGCAGTACGACCCGCGCTTCTACGAGCAGGCGCCGCTCGACGCGCCGGAGACCCAGCAACCGCCCGAGGAGGTTGCTCCCGAGGCTCCGGCGCCCGGGAACGGCAACGGGAACGGCAATGGGAACGGCAACGGCGACGGGACCGCCGCGCCCGGCTGATCCTGGTCCTGGCGGGTGACGCGGTGGGCGAGCTCAAGCTGATCGCCGCGATCGAGAGCGCGCTCGCAGACAGGAGTGGCCGGCTCGTTCGCTGGACGGGCGATGACGCGGCCGTCACGCGGGCGCGCCCGTTCGCCGTCACCTCGATCGACACGTTGGTGGACGGAGTGCACTTCCGCCGCGAGACGCACGAACCGCGAGACATCGGGTGGAAGGCCCTCGCGACGGCCCTGTCGGACATCGCGGCGATGGGCGCCGAGATCGGCGAGGCCTACGTGTCCGTGGTGCTGCCCGACGATCTCGACGAGCCGCTCGAGCTCGTGCGCGGGATGGAGGAGCTCGCGGCCGAATGCGGCGCGACGATCGCCGGGGGCGACGTGGCCCGCGGCCCCGTGCTCGTCCTGACCGTCGCGGTCACGGGCTGGGCTGACACGGAGGAGGAGCTGGTCGGCCGCGACGGAGCGCGTCCTGGAGACCTCGTCGCGGTCACGGGCGAGCTGGGCGGCTCCGAGGCGGGCCGCGTGCTGCTCGAGACGGGCGGCGACGACCCCGACGGGCTCGCGAGGCGGCACCTCCGCCCCCGCCCGCGGCTCCGGGAGGGCCGAGCGCTCGCCAAGGCGGGGGCCACCGCGATGATCGACGTGAGCGACGGGCTCGCCACGGATGCGCGCCACGTGGCGGACCGGAGCGGCGTCGAGCTCCGCGTGCGCCTCGAGGACGTGCCGCGACCACCCGGCGTCAGCGCGGAACAGGCGGTCACCGGTGGCGACGACTACGAGCTGCTCGTGGCGGTGCCGCCCGACCGGCGCGAAGACGCGGAGCGAGCGGCACCGCTCACGTGGATCGGCGAGGCGTCAGCGGGACGCGGGCTCCTCCTCATCGGCCCGGAGGGGCCCGTGTCCGGGCTCCGTGGCTACGAGCATCCATGAGCGAACGATCGCCTCGGCGACCTCGCGCGAATCGACTATGTAGTGACCCTTCTCCACGCTGGTCTGGAGTGTCGGGTCAATGCCCCTGCATGACATCCCTCGCACCTCCTGGTGACGCCCCTGGTTATCGGCCCGAGTCGCGGAACCTCACACCTGGACATCCGGCCATCTGATCGCCGTCTCGACGGTGGCGCAGGCCGCCGCGAGCATCACGCACGCAATCAGCGACGTGAAGAGCGGAACGCTCTGCCCGGTCACGAGCATCAGCAGGTACCACAGGCCCGACAGGGGATCCACCGACAGGGCGAACAGGTAGTAGATCGCCACGATCAGCGCCGGCATCGCGCCGATCGCGATCAGCAAGGCGCGCACGCGGCGCGGCGGCAGCGGCCGGGTGAGCGCGAGGAGCATCCAGAGATGCGCCGCCGGCACGACGAGCAGCCCGGCGTACGGGTTCGAGAGCCACAGGAGCAGCGAGCCCGCGGCGACGACCAGGCCGAGCGCGACGCCGGCGCCGAGGTCGAGCTCCTCCATCAGCTCGGGCTCCGGCCGGGCGGCCAGCCAGCGCGCCAACAGGAAGGCGAGGACCATGCTCACGAGGACGCCGGCCAGCACCCCCAGTGCCGCCCCGTCCAGCGGGAGGACGTCGGGCGGGACGGGCGCCGGCGGCGGCGGCGGGGTGGCCCCGACCAGCGCCAGGAACTGTGCGACTGCCAGCGCGGCGAGGAAGGGCGCGACCCAGGCGCCCAGCCAGCGCATCCATCTGAGCACGTCGACGTGCCGCCGGCGCGCCCGCGCGAATGCGTCGACCGAGGCCACCAGCACGGGCAGGAGGAGCGAGCCGGCGAGAAGGGACAGCACCCAGCCGGGCAGCACCTGGCTCACCGCCTGGATGTAGCTCTTCGGACCGTGCTCTGGACGCGGGCCCTGGTCGAGCGCCGTCACCGTGCGCAGCGTCGCCCGGCCGAGGCTGCCGAGCCGGTCCGGGTCGATCGCGTCGACCGGCCCGTTGCCCGGCGGCGGAAGCTCCCCGCTGCCCGAGATGCGGACCGAGTCATAGCCCTGCTCGAGCAGCACGCCCTGGTCGCCGATGCCGATCGGGAACGACAGCCGCGTGAGCTGCCCGAGCGCGCCGCTGCCGCCGGAGCTGCCCAGCTCCTCCCGTATCGATTCGGCGACCGTGCGCTGGAGGCCGATGCCGGCGCGGCTCGAGTCGTTCGACCACGCCTGCAGCACCGAGCCGTCCGTCGAGCGCGAGCCCAGGTCCGAGATCACGAGCACGGCGTCCACGAGGTCCGGGGCGGGAAGCACGTCGACGAGCCGGCGCGCCCCCACCTGGCCGAGGTTCGAGCCGTCCACCGAGGCCAGCACGAGCGTCTTCTCGGACGGCCGGCCCTGGTAGACGCGGGCGAGCTGCATGAGCGCCGCAGTATCGGCGGCGCTGCCGGGCGCCTCGGGCACCGTCGCGGCGTCGCGGGCGGCGACGATCACGATCTGGCGCCGGGAGCTGCCCGCGCGGCGGCCGACGACGTTCACCAGGTCGTGACCGGCGTGCGTGAAGCGCTGCAGGATCGGCCGCGCGCCGTCGCCACCGCCGAATCCGCGCGCGGCAAAGGTGCCCGCCACGAGTTGGGCCGTCCCGAGGTCGCCGCGCGAGCCTGGCCGCCGGTCCGGCGCGTCAGCCGCAATCCGGGCCGCGAGCACGGTCGCCTGGTTGCCGTCGAACAGGACGTCCGCGGCGAGCCCCTGGTCGAGCGGACCCGGCCGGCTCTGGAAGGAGAACATCGTCAGAACGACTGCCAGCAGGGCGGGAATGAACGCCGCGCGATAGATCCTTGGCTCTATCAAGAGAGCGCAACCTACAATTCCGAAGGTTGAGCACCACAGCACCACGCATCCTGCTCGTGGACGACGAGCTCGCCGTCCAGAAGCTCCTCACCTACCCGTTGCGTAAAGAGGGCTACGACGTCATTCCCGCGCTCGACGGCAGAGAGGCGCTCGAGCGGCTGCGCGAGGACAACTTCGACCTGGTCGTGCTCGACGTGATGCTCCCCCGGATGGACGGCTTCGACGTCTGCCGCGCGATCCGCTCACGCAGCACGGTGCCGATCATCATGCTGACCGCGAAGACCGAGGAGACCGACAAGGTGCACGGCCTCGAGCTCGGGGCGGACGACTACATCACGAAGCCTTTCTCCGTGCGCGAGTTCCGCAGCCGGGTGAAGGCGGTGCTGCGACGCGCGGCGCTGGCGCAGCCGGAGGCCCAGTTCGAGGAGCCGATCGACGCCGGGGACCTCCACATCGACTTCGAGAAGCGCACGGTCGTGGTGCGCGGCGAGGCCGCCCGGCTCACCTACGTGGAGTTCGAGATCCTGGCTGCGCTGGCGCGGGCGCCCGGACGCGTCTTCAGCCGCACGATGCTGCTGGAGCGGGTCTGGGGTGACGCCGCCTACCGCGACCCGCGGACGATCGACGTCCACATCCGCCACCTACGTGAGAAGCTCGAGGCGGAGGCGAAGACACCGGAGCTGATCCTCACGGTGCGCGGCGTGGGCTACCGGTTCCGAGACTCATGAGCAGACTGGCGTCGCTCCGCTACAAGATCGCGTTCATCTTCTTCCTCGTCACGGCGGCCGCATTCGCGGCGATCTGGTTCGTCGTCGTACCGCAGCTCGAGCAGAACCTGAAGGTGCAGCGGCTCGACAACCTCCAGGACGAGGCGAGGGACGCCAAGCCGGCGCTCGAAGCTCCGCTCTTGGGTGGGCGCCAGCCGTCGCCGGCGCATGAGTTCGCCCGCCGCATCCGGGCCGCGGAGGACGCCACCGACGCTCAGGTCACGGTCCGCGACTGGCAACGCCAGCGCAGCAAGGACCGCAATCCCGGCTTCTACCCCGTCGACGAGTCGAACGAGCTCGGGGTGCCGTTCGACGAGGTCCTCGCCCGCGAGGCCATCGTGACCCGCCACATGCAGCGTGGGTACGGCACCTTCCGGGACGAGGAGGTCGGGCTGATCGCGCAGAAGATCAAGAGCCCGGGCAGGCGGGCGCGAGTGGCGGTGTACTCGCGCGACTTCGAGGACGTCCAGACGACGGTCGCATTCGTCCGCGATCGCGTCCTGATCGCGAGCGCGGGGGCACTCCTGATCGCGCTGCTCGGGGGATTCCTCGTGGCGGCACGGCTGGGACGGCGCGTCGGGCGACTCGAGCGCGGCGCGCGCCACGTGGCGCGCGGGCGCTTCATGGACCCGCTGCCGGTGCGCTCGAGGGACGAGATCGGCCAGCTCACCGAGACCTTCAACCAGATGCAGGAGCAGCTCCGGCGCGTCGACGTCGCCCGCAAGGAGTTCATCGCCACGGCCTCGCACGAGCTGCGCACGCCGATCTTCTCGCTCGGCGGCTTCGTCGAGCTGCTCCAGGACGAGGACCTCGACGAGGACACCCGCCGCGAGTTCCTCGAGACGATGAGCGAGCAGGTCGAGCGCCTGCAGAAGCTCTCGGTGGACCTGCTCGACCTCTCGCGGCTCGACTCCGGCTCGGTCGAGCTCCACACCGAGCCGGTCGACCTGGCCGAGCTCACGCGCTCGGTGGCGGGCGAGTTCCATCCGCGCCTCGCCGAGCACGGGACGGAGCTCGTCCTCGACATTCCGGCCGAGGGTCCGGCCGCCTCGTGCGACCGGGAACGGGTCGCTCAGATCGTGCGTATCCTGCTCGACAACGCCCTTCGGCACACGCCGGACGGCACGGACGTGACCGTGAGCGCATCTCGCTACAACGGCGCCGCCGAGCTCACGGTGGCGGACACCGGCCCCGGCCTGCCGGCGGGCGCGCGCAGCAAGGTCTTCGAGCGCTTCTTCACCGGCGACGCGGCGCGCGGGGCGGGACTCGGGCTCGCCATCGCGCGCGAGCTCGCCGAGCGGATGGACGGCCGCCTGGTGCTCTCGTCCGAAAACGGGAGCACCGCGTTCACGCTCGAGCTGCCCGCGGACGGTAACGGCGCGTGAGGAGGGCGGCGGCAGCGGCCGCCGCGGCACTGCTCCTCCTGGCGGCAGGCTGCGACGTGAACGGCGATGACGGCGGCGCTGACGAGTCGGCCGGGCCGAGCGAGGTCACGACCACGCGCGTGCAGGTGGTGGACGGGCTCGGCTCCGAGGGCGGATTCGACCCCGCCGCGATCTACGACCGCCTCTCGCCCGGGGTCGTGACGATCCTGTCGATCTTCGGTGGCGGCACCAGCCTGCTCGAGGACGGAGGCGAGGGCGGCCAGGGTTCCGGCTTCGTGATCGACGGCGACGGCTACATCGCCACGAACGCCCACGTGGTCACCACCGAGCGCGGCGACTCCACGGTCGCGGCCGACCAGGTCTTCGTTGAGTTCTCGGACGGCAACCGCGTCGCGGCGCGGGTGGTGGGCCACGACCCGAACGCCGACGTGGCGCTGCTGAAGGTCGACCCGCAGGGGCTCTCGCTGACGCCGCTGCGACTCGGGCAGTCGCACTCGATCGCGGTCGGCGAGCCGGTGGCGGCGATCGGCAGCCCGTTCGGCGAGCGGCAGTCGCTGTCGATCGGCGTGATCTCCGCGCTCGACCGCACGATCCAGTCTTTGACCCAGTTCGAGATCGGGGACGCGATCCAGACCGATGCCGCCATCAACCCCGGCAACTCGGGCGGGCCGCTGCTCGACTCGCAGGGGCGCGTGCTCGGGATCAACGCGCAGATCAAGTCCCAGTCGGGCGGCGGCGAGGGTGTCGGCTTCGCGATCCCGGTGGACACCGTGCGGCGCTCGCTGACCGAGCTGCGCGCCAGGGGCCGGGTGGACTACGGCTACCTCGGCGTCGAGACGCTGACCATCTGGCCGCAGCTGGCCGAGCGGCTGAACCTGGACGTGGACACCGGCGCGCTCGTGCAGGACGTGGTGGACGACAGCCCGGCCGAGGACGCGGCCATCGAGGCAGGCGACGACGAGATCTCGTTCCAGGGGCAGAGCCGGATCGCCACCGGCGGAGACCTCATCGTCGGCGTGAACGGCAAGGACCTCACGCGCGAGCACGACCTGGCGGACGAGATCAGCCAGCACAGCGCCGGCGACCACGTGCGCCTGGCGCTGATCCGCGACGGCGAGCGGCGCACCGTCGAGGTCGAGCTCGGCCGGCGGCCGGCCCGCGCGAACCCCTAGCGGCGTGCGCGAGCTCGTCCGCGACCTGGCCCTCGCGCTCCGCGAGCGCGTGCTCCCGCAGCTCGGGTCGCACGCCGGGCGCGTGCACGAGGCGGCTGCCGCGGGTGGCGACGTGACGTTCGCGATCGACGCCGACGCCGAGCGCGAGCTGGAGGCGTTCCTCTCGGAGCGCGCACCGGACGTGGCCTTCTACTCGGAGGACCGCGGACTCGTGGAGCCGGACGGCGGCGCCCGGGCGGTGCTGGTGGTCGACCCCATCGACGGGACGCGGCCCGCGCTCGCCGGGCTCGAGTCGTGCTGCGTCTCCGTGGCGGCCGCGCCGCTGTACGGCGAGCGCGCGGCGCGCGCGAGCGGTCGATCTCACGGGGAGCCGGCGATGGGCGACGTGACGGTCGGCTGCGTGGTCGAGATCCCCTCCGGACAGGTCTTCCTGGCCGAGCGCGGCGCCGGCGTGGTCGAGGGCCCGCCGGTGCGCCTGTCCGAGAACGTGCTGCTCGAGCGCATGTTCTGGACCTACGGCTTCCGCGGGCGGCCGGCGCGCCCGATGGTGGAGGTCCTCGGCGACCTGATCGACGCGTCATCGGTGGGCGGCGCCACCTTCGAGCTCGGCTCCGCTGCGTTCGACATGACGCGCGTGGCGACGGGACAGCTCGACGCGTACGTGGAGCCCGGCCCGAGGCTCGTCGACGAGCTGCCGGGCATGCGCGCCGAGTTCGAGCGCGTGGGCGGGGGTTCGGTCCTGAACAACTCGCCGTACGACCTCGCGGCGGCCACGCTGATCCTGGAGGAGGCGGGCGCCGTGGTCACGGACGCCTACGGCCGCTCGCTCTCAGCTTGCCCGCTGCTCGGCTCCGCGCACGAGTTCCAGATGTCGGTGGTCGCCAGCGGCAATCCCGCCTTGCAAGAGGCCATTCTGAGGGCCCTCGATGCAGGCTTCTCCGGCGTTTCCGGGTAGGGTGCCGGAGGTGGACGCATCTCAGGCGACGGACTCCCGTGATGTCTCGCTGACGATCCCCGCCCGGCCGGATTACCTCGTTCTGGCCCGGCTCGCGCTCTCCGCCGTGTGCCGCCTGACCCCCCTCTCACCGGAGGAGGTGGCCGATCTGAAGCTCGCGATCACGGAGGCGGCGAACGACTTCGTGGACGAGACGCGCGGCCTCGAGGACGAGAGCCGGCTCAACTTCTCGTTCCACCTGGGGGACGATCGGCTGCTGATGGATTTGGACGGAACCGCCGGCCCGGTCGCGAGCTCGGAGCAGGAGCTGAGCCGCGCGATCATCGAGGCGACGGTCGACGAAGCGGACTTCACCGGCGGCCGTACTCGGCTTGTCAAGTACCTGAACGAGACCGGCTAGTCTGGCGCGCTGTGCTGACGCCGGTTTCCGTAGGCAACAAGAGCCTCGCGGACTACACCCACCTGGCCGGAAGGCCGCTCGTAGAGGAGATTCGCGAGCTCGCGAAGGACCTCGAGGGGCTCCGCGTGCTCCACCTGTCCGCCACCGCCTTCGGCGGCGGGGTCTCCGAGATCCTCTACACGCTGGTCCCGCTGATGAACGACGTCGGGATCGCCGCCGAGTGGCAGGTGATGCTCGGACGCGAGGAGTTCTACAACGCGACGAAGCGGCTGCACAACGCGCTCCAGGGCAACCCGGATTCGCTCAGCGACGAGGAGTGGGCGATCTTCGAGCGCTACAACGAGCTGAACGCCAAGGAGATCGAGGGCGGCTGGGACGTGATCATCGTCCACGACCCTCAGCCGGCGGCGATCCGGAAGCACGTGCCGGAGAAGGCGGCCACCTGGGTCTGGCGCTGCCACATCGACCTCTCGACGCCGAACCCCGACGCGATCGAGCACATCGTGCCCTACGTGCGCGACTACGACGCGTCGGTCTGGCATCTCCAGCAGTACGTGCCGGCGAACCTCGACGGCGCGCGTGGGGGTGTCCACATCATCCCGCCGGCGATCGATCCGCTGTCGCCGAAGAACATGGCGCTCTCCCCCGAGGACGCCGCGTTCGTGTGCGACCAGTTCGGCATCGACGTGGACCGCCCGCTCATGTGCCAGGTGTCGCGCTTCGACCCCTGGAAGGACCCGATGGGCGTGATCGACGCCTACCGCAAGGTCACCGAGGAGATGCCCGACGTGCAGCTGGCGCTCGTGGGCTCGATGGCCACGGACGACCCGGAGGGCTGGGAGTTCTTCAACTCGACGATGGCCTACGCCGACGGCGACCCGGACATCCATATCCTCAACAATCTGAACAACGTGGGCGCTATCGAGGTGAACGCCTTCCAGTCACAGGCCGACGTGGTGATCCAGAAGTCCACTCGTGAGGGCTTCGGGCTGACCGTGTCCGAGGCGCTCTGGAAGGGTCGTCCGTTCATCGGCGGCGACGTGGGCGGCATCCCGCTCCAGGTGGAGGACGGCGAGACCGGCTACCTCGTGTCGTCGCCCGAGGAGTGCGCCGACCGCTCGCTCCGGATCCTGAGGGAGCCCGACCTCGGCAAGCGCCTGGGCCGGGCCGGCAAGGAGCACGTGCGCACGCACTTCCTGACCCCGCGCCTGCTCCGCGACTGGCTGAAGCTCTTCCGGGAACACCGATGAGCGACGCGCCCCTCGTCCTCGTCTCGAACCGCGGGCCCGCGACGTTCGAGGGGGGCGAGGCGAGGCGCGGCGGCGGCGGGCTCGTTACCGCGCTGAAGGGCCTCGTGCACCACCGCGACGCTGTCTGGGTCGCCTCGGCGATGTCGGACGAGGACGCGGAGGTGGCGGAGCAGCACGGGGGGCGTGCGTTCCCGGTCGAGGTCGACGGCGACACCTTCCGGGTGAAGCTCGTCACGAGCGATCCAGACGCCTACGACCGCTTCTACAACGTCGTCGCGAACCCGATGCTGTGGTTCATCCAGCACTACCTGTGGGACCTCTCGAACGCGCCGGACATCCGCCAGCACGAGGTCCAGTCGTACGAGGACGGCTACTGCGTGGTGAACCAGGATCTCGCGCGGGCGGTCCTCGAGGAGGTGGAGGACGAGAGCGAGGCCGTCGTGATGCTCCACGACTACCACCTCTACGTCGCGCCGAAGTACATCCGGCAGGAGCGCCCCGACCTCTTCCTACACCACTTCGTGCACATCCCGTGGACGCAGCCGGATGCCTGGCGCGTGCTCCCCGCCGACATGCGCGAGGACATCTACGAGGGGATCCTCTCCAACGACATCATCGCCTTCCACACGCGGTCGTACCGGCGCAACTTCCTGCTCTGCTGCCGTGACCTGTTCGATCTGGAGGTCGACGAAGAGGCGGGCGTCGTGAAGTTCGACGGGCGCGACGTGTGGGTGCGCTCGTACCCGCTGCCGATCTCCGCCGAGACCTTCCAGAGGACCGCGCAGCGGCCCGCCGTCCACCAGTACGAGCGCGAGATCCTGCGGCGACGGCGCGAGCACCTGATCCTGCGCGTGGACAGGGCCGACCTGTCGAAGAACATCCTGCGCGGCTTCACCGCCTTCGACCTCTTCCTCGAGCAGCACCCGGAGTTCCAGGAGCAGGTCACGTTCATCGCCCACCTGATCCCGTCGCGCCAGGACGTGCCCGAGTACGCGGAGTACCTGGAGCGGATCGAGGCGCTCGTCGCCGTGGTGAACCACCGGCACGGCACGACCGACTGGATGCCGATCGAGCTGCGCCTGCGCGAGAACCTCGAGGAGGCGATCGCCGCCTACAAGCACTACGACCTGCTGATGGTCAACGCGATGTTCGACGGGATGAACCTGATCGCGAAGGAGGGACCGCTCGTGAACGAGCGGAACGGCGTGTCGCTCCTCAGCGAGAACACGGGCGCCCACGAGGAGCTGGCCGAGTTCGCCCTGTCGGTGAACCCCTTCGACGTCCAGGAGCAGGCCGACGCCATCCACCGCGCGCTGACCATGTCCGCCGAGGAGCGCTCATGGCGCGCCCAGGGCCTGAAGCGGATCGTGACCGCCCGCGACCCGGGCGACTGGGTCGACGACCAGCTGAGCGACATCGAGCGAAAGCGCGAGGCTAGGGCGCCGGATCTGGCGTGAACTCGCCCGACGCTGGTCGAGGCGGCGGGGGCGGCGGTGAAGGGGGTCGGGTCGGGCGTTTGGCCGGGGGTTCCTGCTTCTGGCCGCGTAATACACGGCTAACTCCAGGAGCCCCCCTTCTCCCGCCCGAATTTCCACCCTTCAATGCCCGTCGTTGACGCGGCCGAGGCAAAACCAGGCGTGGAATGTCACGCAGCGGCGGGAGCCGTTGCACCGCGGGGGGCGCCGGAACCGGGCGCTCCCGCTGGATCGGCCGCGGCGGCGGCTCCCCGCGTCCGTGCGTCGCGATCAGCACCCCGGCCGCCAGGAGGCACGCCAGCCGCGCCACGTTCCTCCACCTGACCCGCCTCCTCCCCACGGCCCGTGAAGGGCGGCCTCGCTGCGGTTCGCCCCGCTTTCGCTATCGTGGCCCGTCGCATGCCGGGCTTCTACGACCTCATGTTGCTCATCGATCCGACCGCTCCAGAGGAGCGGCGCAGCGCCGCGATCTCGGAGGCGGAGTCGATGATCAACTCGGGCGGCGAGCTCGTCGGCAGCTATGACTGGGGCACGCGCCGGATGGCGTACGAGATCGACCACCGGCCCGAGGCCGATTACCGGCTGTACCAGTTCAACGGCGACAACGCCCTGCTCGACCGCCTCAACCAGCGGCTGCGGATCCTCGACGGCGTCCTTCGCTTCCGGATCATCAAGGTCAAGCCCGGGCAGCCCACGCCGCCGCCGCCGGACCAGCAGGCGCCGCGCCGGCGCGAGGAGCGCGAGGCCCAGGACACGAAGGTCGCCGCCCGCGCGGCCGCGGACGCGCCTCCGACGGACGAAGACGAGGCCGGCCAGCCCGCCGAGACCGAGCCGGTCGCCGTCCCCTCCGCCGACGACGAGTAGCCGTCGGGCCCGCTCGCGCCTCCTGCACGCGAAAGACCCCGCACTTTTCGGCAACTTCTTGGGCGCCGGCAGCCGAGCGCTCCGAACCCGTATGTAGGCTCGATCGACGTCTTCGAGCAGGACAGGAGGAAAGCAGCCTCATGGCAGCCACCAACATCAACCGCGTGATCATCACGGGCAACCTCACGCGCGATCCGGAGCTCCGCCACACGGGCGGGGGCACCGCGGTCTGCAGCCTTCGGGTGGCCGTGAACACGCGACGGAAGGACCAGTCGACCGGCGAGTGGGTCGACAAGCCGAACTACTTCGACGTCACCGTATGGGGCGCCCAGGGCGAGAACTGCGCCCAGTACCTCTCCAAGGGACGGCCGGTGGCGGTCGACGGGCGCCTCGAGTGGCGCGAGTGGGAGGGGGAGAACGGCCAGAAGCGGCAGGCGATCGATATCATTGCCGATTCCGTTCAGTTCCTTGGCTCACGCGAGGGCGGCGAGAACGGTGGCCGTTTCACGCCTCAGAGCGATGTGCCCGCCGACACGGCGGACTTCGCTCAGGCGCCGGTGGCCGCCGGGGGAACGACGGACGACGACATTCCGTTCTGATCCCCGAGTAGCGAGTACGCAGGAGCACAAGTGGCGAAGCAGCGTGGTGGAACCCAGACGCGGGACCGCAAGCGAGGCCCGCGCGGCAAGAACGCCCCCAGCGGGCGGTTCAAGCCGTGCCCGTTCTGCCGGGAGAAGATCGACGTCGTCGATTACAAGGATCTCTCGGCGCTGCGTCGCGCGATCAGCGACAAGGGGAAGATCCGCTCGTCGCGCGTGACCGGCGCCTGCCGCCGTCACCAGTCCCAGCTCGCGACCGCGGTCAAGCGGGCGCGTGAGCTGGGACTCCTGCCGTACGTCGCAGACAGGTAGGCGACGGGACACATGGCCCAGGCAATCCTCCTGAAGGACGTGGACACGCTCGGGGAGCGCGGTGACGTCATCGACGTCTCCCCGGGTTACCTCCGCAACTTCCTAGTGCCGCGCAAGCTGGCGCAGCCGGCCACGCCGGCCTCGATCGCGGACGCCGAGCGGCGCCGTGACGCGGCCGAGCGGGCCGTCGCCGAGGCCGCGGCCAAGGCGGAGGAGACAGCGGCGCTTCTGCGGAAGACCGTCCTGACGATCTCGCATCAGGCGGGTGACGACGGCCGGCTGTTCGGCTCGGTCACCTCCCAGGAGATCGTGGACGCGATCCGGCAGGCGCGCGGAGTGCGGCTCGACAAGCGCCGCGTCCAGCTGGATGAGCCGATCAGGACCACGGGCACTCACATGGTCTCCGTCGAAGTCTCCGACGGAGTGACGGCCGACATCAAGACGATCGTCACCCCAACCGCCTAGCGTGGCCGTCGCCGTCCCGCCCGCCGCGGCGGCCGGCGTCCCGCCCCACAACGAGGAGGCAGAGGCCTCCGTCCTCGGGGCCATCCTGCTGACCGAGCAGGCGCTCGACGGCGTCCTGCTCGAGGTGGGGCTCCGCCCCCACGACTTCTACCGGCCTCGCCACGGGGCGATCTTCCAGGCCATGATCCGGCTGAAGGAGAAGGCCACCCCGGAGGCGGTGGACGCGCTCACGGTGGCCGAGGAGCTCCGCCGCGGCAGCGAGCTCGAGAAGGCCGGCGGCGAGGCCTACCTCCACTCGCTCCCGACTGTGGTGCCGGCGGTCGGCGCGGTGCTCGACTACGCACGCATCGTCAAGGAGCACTCGCTCCTCCGCAGCGTCCTCAAGGCCACGCGCGAGATCCAGGACGACGTCGCGGGTCACCGCGGCGACGCGCGCGAGCTGATCGAGCGTGCCGAGGCGGTCCTCTTCAAGATCGGCCACGACGGCGGCACGTCGGAGATGCGCTCGCTCGAGGCGATCCTCCACGACGAGATCGACAAGCTCGAGGAGCTCTCGAAGACGGACGTCGGGCTCACGGGCACCCCCTCCGGGTTCACCGACCTGGACTCGCTCACGGGCGGCTTCCAGCCCGGCAACCTGATCGTGCTCGCCGCGCGGCCGTCGATGGGAAAGAGCGCCGCCGCCACGAACATCGCGGAGTACGCGGCCGTCGAGGCGGGCGTCCCGGTCGCGCTGTTCTCGCTCGAGATGTCCGAGACCGAGCTGGCGCACCGCTTCCTCGCCTCGCAGGCGCGCGTGTCGAGCGACGATCTCCGCAAGGGCCGCGTGCGGGCGGAGAAGTGGCCCAAGGTGCTCCAGGCCGTGGAGAAGCTCGCCCGCGCCCCTATCTACGTGGACGACTCGAGCGACATGAGCGTGCTCGAGCTGCGCGCGAAGTCGCGCCGCCTGGCGGCCCGCCACGGCCTCGGTCTGGTCGTCGTGGACTACCTGCAGCTGATGCGTCCCGAAGGACGCCCCGAGAGCAGCCGCGTCGAGCAGATCGGCCAGATCAGCCGAGGCCTGAAGATCCTGGCCCGCGAGCTCGACGTCCCCGTGATCGCCGTCTCCCAGCTCTCACGCGCCGTGGAGTCCCGCAACCCGCCCGTCCCGATGCTGTCGGACCTTCGCGAATCGGGCTCCATCGAGCAGGACGCCGACGTCGTCATGTTCATCTACCGCGACGAGTACTACAACAAGGAGTCGGAGCGGCTCGGGGAGGCGGACGTGATCGTCGCCAAGCACCGGAACGGGCCGATCGGGGAGGTCGCGCTCACGTTCCTCCCGAAGTATCCGAAGTTCGCGAACCTCTACCGCGACCGCGCCGCCGAGCCGATGCCGCCCGCGAACGGCGACAGCGCTTTCTAGAGGGTCGCGGCCTACACTCGTCTCGCCATGCCAGGAGTGGTCATCGTCGGCGCCCAGTGGGGCGACGAGGGGAAGGGGAAGGTCGTCGACCTGCTCGCCGAGCAGGCCGACCTCGTGATCCGCTTCCAGGGCGGCAACAACGCGGGCCACACCATCGTCCGCGACGGCGAGACCTTCAAGTTCCATCTCATCCCGTCGGGGATCCTCTATCCCGGGAAGCTGTGCGCGATCGGGAACGGCGTGGTGGTCGACCCGGTGGTCCTCACGGCCGAGATCGACGAGCTCCGGCGGCGGCGCATCGACCTGAGCGGCCTGCGCGTCTCGGCCAACGCGCACCTGATCATGCCCTACCACAAGCTCCTCGACCAGGAGGGCGAGGCGAAGCTCGGGAAGCTCCAGATCGGCACCACCCGGCGCGGCATCGGCCCCTGCTACGCCGACAAGGCGGCGCGGCTCGGCATCCGGATGCAGGACCTCCTCGACGAGGGGATCCTGCGCAAGAAGATCTACGCGGCGATGGAGCCCAAGCGGCTGATGCTGCGGCCCTACGCCAAGCTCCCCGAGCTCGACCTCCACACCATGACCGAGGAGTACCGGACCCACGGCCACCGGCTCGAGCCGTTCATCGCCGACACGCCCCCGATCGCCTGGCGAACGCTCGACGAGGGCGGCCTCGTCGTGTTCGAGGGCGCCCAGGGCGCGCTCCTCGACATCGACCACGGCACCTACCCGTTCGTGACCTCCTCCAACACGGTCGCGGGCGCGGCCGGCCCGGGCGCCGGCGTCGGGCCCGGCGCACTCGACGAGGTCTGGGGCATAGCGAAGGCCTACACCACGCGCGTGGGCGCGGGTCCCTTCCCCACCGAGCTCGACGACGCGCTCGGCGAGCAGATCCGCGAGTCGGGCGGCGAGTTCGGCACGACCACCGGCCGGCCACGGCGCACCGGCTGGCTCGACCTCGTTGCGCTGAAGTACGCCACCCGCATCAATGGCCTCACCGGGCTCGTCGTGACCAAGCTGGACGTGCTCACCGGCATCGACCCGCTCAACGTGGGCATCCGCTATCTCGGTCCCGAGGGCGCGACCTTCGACGACTTCCCCTACCACCAGTCGATCGTCCACCGGGTCCACGGCGACTTCATCGAGCTGCCCGGCTGGCACGAGGACATTCGCGCCTGCCGGTCTATGGACGAGCTGCCGTCCAATGCCCAGGCCTATCTCGACTTCATCTCCGAGACGCTCGGGATCCCGATCGTCATGGTCGGCGTCGGCCCCGGCCGTGAGCAGATGATCTGGACCGGCGCCGCCGAGCGCCTGCGGCCTGCGGCCGCCTGAGCGCCTACGCCCGCACCACGTGCGTGGACACGACCATGTCGTGCAGCGCGCGGTTTTGGTCGTCCCATAACGGCCAGCAGTTGTCCAGGAGCCATGGGATGAGCGGGATGATCGAGGAGGCGAAGCCGACCAAGAGGCCCTTGACGACCACCTCGCGCAGCGCCGCCCACCAGAAGTCCATCGGCTGGCCGGCGTCACGAACGACACGGATGTCGATCAGCTGCTTGCCCCAGGTCTGTCCGTTGTGGCGACCCTGACGCGCCATCGTCGTAGGGGCGTAGATCAGCGCGATCACGGCGAAGATCAGCACGGACAGGATCGCGCCGCCCACGAGCGCCCAGAAGCCGGCGCTGCTGTCGTCCCCGCTGAGCCCGATCGCACCGGCCACCAGCGTCCAGAAGATGATCGTCGCCGGGATGGCGATGATGAGAAGGTCGATGAACCAGGCGGCGACGCGGCTGCCCCAGCTGGCGAGCGGCTGCCCCACCCAGGCGGGCTGCTGCGAGACGATCGGCTGCTGCCAGCCTCCGGGCGGGACCTCAGCCGAGGCCGGAGCCTGCGGCCCGGCGGGCGGCGGTGGCCGGGTGGCGGGGGTGAGCGGCTGCTCCGGCCCGGGCTGATCAGGCTGCCGCGGCGTCTCCATGGCGCAGAATCAAACCAGCTGGCCCGGCGCTCCGGCCGGTTCGAGGACGACTTCCTCACCGCGCCTCAGGAACCGCAAGGCGAGCGCCAGCGCGCCGAGCATGGCCATCACCGTGAGCGTGATCTGGACGCTCAGAATGCCCTCGCGGCTCCAGTAGACGTCGTCGAGCTCGAGCAGCAGCGCGGACTCGTCGAGCGTCAGCCCCATTCCGATGCCGAACGGCACCGCCAGGAGCGGCTCGACGTCCTCGTCGCGGCTCAGGATCGCGGCGGCGCCCGCCACGAACGCGATCACGATCCCGGGCACGAAGTGGTGGATATGGCGCCGGCCAACCCGCATGCTGCGGAACGGCCCGACCGTCCGGCGCCGCCTGAGCCCGTAGGTCACCGAGCGCACGAGGATGAAGGTGGCCGCGAACGAGGTGAGCAGGTTGAACATCGAGTTCTCGCGCGTCGACACCTCGCGGTAGCCCGCGCGCGCAACGCGCGCGGTTTCGGCCACGACCTCCTCGGCCGTCTGGATCGGGTGGTCCGTGTCCCGCAGGGCCGGCTGCGAGCCGCGCCTCCAGACCCGCCGCAGCTCGGTCACGACGACGGTGGCGACGGCGGCCGTCGCCAGCGCTCCGAGCGCCATCGTGCCGCGGCCGGGCGCGAGCGGACGACGGCGCCTCACGACGGCACCACCCTGGCCGGCACGCCCATGACGAGCGCTCCCGCCGGCACGTCCCGCGTGACCACCGAGCCGGCCGCCACGAACGCATCCTCGCCGACCTCGATGCCGGGCAGGAGCACCGCTCCGGCGCCGATGCGGCAGCCCCGCCGCAGCGTTGGGCCGCGCAGCTCCACGTCCGCCGGGCGCCGCCCGGCCGTCGGGTCGTTCGTGAAGATCACGCCGGGCGCGATGAAGACGTCGTCCTCGACGATCGACCAAGCCGTCACGTAGGCACCGGTCTGCATGCGCACCCGCGCGCCCACACGCACGTCGTTCTCAACCGACGCTCCCCTGCCCACGACCGACTCGTCCCCGATCTCGGTCCGCTCACGCACGTGTGCCTGGTCGGCCACGACGCACCGCTCGCCGATGCGGGCGCCCGCCACGATCACGGCGCCGGCGCCGACTGTCGTCCCGGCCCCGACCGCCGCCGGACCGGGCGGCTCGCCGGCCGCGGCGCTCGACCTCGCGCCCAGGGCAACTGGCTTGCCGATCACGCAGCCGTCCTGAAGCCGCGCCCCGGCGCCAACCGACGTTCCGGCGTGCACGACGACGTTCCCGCCCAGCTCCACGTCGTCGGGCAGTTCGACGCCCTCCCCGAGGAGGAGGCCGGGCGCGCGGTCGGAGGGGCGGAGCTCAGCCTCTGGCGACATGCGAAGTCTTCGTGAGATCGCGCTGAAGGCGCTCGAGCACCCGCACGACCCGCAGCGCGGACTCGCCGCCCGTGCGCGGCTCCCTGCCCTCGCTGACGCACTCGATGAAGTGCCGGCATTCGATTCGCAGCGGCTCCTCGTTCGACACCTGCGGCGAGAACACGTCGCCGGACCGGGCGATGTACTCGCCGTAGGACGAGTAGTCCTCGTCGATGCCCTTGTCGTAGACCGTGAGCTTGCGCTCGATCGCCATGTCGTCGAACGTCGCCATCCGCTTCGAGCCGACGACGGTGAAGCGGCGCTCCTTGTGCGGGTCGAGCCAGGACAGGTGCATGTGGGCGATCAGGCCGGACTCGAAGCGCATCAGCGCGAACACCACGTCCTCGACACCGGGCTTGACGTAGCTCTGGCCCTGCGCCTCCAGGCTGGACGGCTCCTCGTCCGCGAGCCGCAGGATCACGGACACGTCGTGGGCGCCCAGCGACCAGAGCGCGTTCTCGTCCGCGCGATGCTTGCCGAGATTCAGCCGGTTCGAGTAGATGTAGTGCAGCTCGCCGAGCTCGCCGGAGCGCACCAGCTCCTCGAGCTTCGCGACCCCGGGGTGGTACTCGAGCAGGTGCCCCACCATCAGCACCCGGTCGGCCGCGCGGGCCGCCTCGACCACGCGCTCAGCCTCCTCCTCGCTGCGCGCGAGCGGCTTCTCGACGAAGCAGTGCTTGCCGGCCTCGATGACGCGCAGCGCCAGCTCCGCGTGCGTAGGGACCGGCGTGGCCACCACCACGGCGTCGAGCGAGTCGTCGCTCAGGAGGTCGTCGAGCCGCGTGGTCGTTTGCGCGGAGGGAAACGCCGCGCCCCAGCGCTCGAGCGCCCCCTCGTCTGAGTCGCAGAGCCAGGTGAGCTCCGCACCGGGGAGCCTGTCGAAGTTGCGGGCGAGGTTGGGGCCCCAGTAGCCGAGGCCCACGACCCCGACCGTCGTCACAGACGCACGAGGTTCGGGGCCTCGATGCCGCGAGTCACTCCACGGAAGTCGACCACCAGCGGGGCCTCGCGCACCACGCGCTCGAGGTCGAGCCCCGGGTGTGCGGTCACGATCACGGCGCAGTCGACGTCCTCGGGCCACTCCGAGCGGAGGCCGTGCTCCGGAAGCTCCGGCACGTAGTCGTCGTGGTAGACGATCTCCGCGCCCTGCTCGCGCAGCAGCCGGATGATGCGCAGCGCGGGCGACTCGCGAAGGTCGCCGACGCCGGGCTTGTAGGAGACGCCGAAGATCCCGACGCGCGAGCCGCGCACCGACTTCGACTGGTCGTTCAGCGCCCGCGCGACGCGCTCGACGCAGAAGTACGGCATGCGCTGGTTCACCTCGCCGGCGAGCTCGATGAACTCGGTCTGCATGTCGAACTCGCGCGCCCGCCACGCGAGGTAGAAGGGGTCCACCGGGAGGCAGTGGCCGCCCATGCCCGGCCCCGGCTTGAAGGACATGAAGCCGTACGGCTTGGTGGCCGCGGCCTCGGTCACCTCCCACACGTCGATGCCCATGCGGTCGCACAGGATCGCCAGCTCGTTGACGAGCGCGATGTTCACGGAGCGGAAGACGTTCTCGAGCAGCTTGGTCAGCTCCGCGGCCTCCGGCGTCGAGACCTCCACCACCTCGTCGCAGACCTCCCGGTACAGCTCCACCGCGCGCCGCCGGCAGTCGTCGGTCAGACCACCGACCACCTTGGGCGTGTTGCGCATGGTGTAGTCGGTGCGGCCGGGATCGATCCGCTCCGGCGAGAAAGCCGCGTGGAAGTCGCGCCCGGCCGCCAGCCCCGACTCCTCGAGCAGCGGCACGAACTGGTCGCGCGTCGTGCCCGGGTAGGTCGTGGACTCGAGCACGACCAGCTGGCCCGCCTGGAGCACCCCGGCCAGCGCGGTACCGGCCGCGATCAGCGGCTGGAGGTCCGGCTCGCGGTTGCGCGTGAGCGGCGTGGGCACGGCGACGACTATGGCGTCGACCTTCGCCAGGTCGGCGTAGCGCGTGGTGGCGTGGAGGCAATCGCCGATCGAGCCGAGCGACTCGTCCGGAACGTCCTCGATGTGCGAGCGCCCCGCCGACAGCGCCTCCACGACGCGCGCGTCTGTGTCCACCCCCACCACGTCGTGCCCGGCCTCGCAGAACGCCACCGCGAGCGGCAGGCCGACGTAGCCGAGGCCCACTACTCCGATCTTCATAGGCGCTGAGTGTAGGCGCCGAGGACCTCGCAAACGCGCTCGGCGGCGTGGCCGCCGCCGTAGAGCTCGGGACGCTCGGCGGGCGGGTCCCGCTCCAGAGCTCGGAGCGCCGCGTCGCGGTCCAGGTCCACGAGGACGTTCCAGCCGGACTCCACGGTCTCGACCCACTCCGTGGTATCGCGCAGGGTCAGGCATGGCACCCCCAGCAGATACGCCTCCTTCTGCACGCCGCCCGAGTCGGTGAGCACGGCGCGCGCGTGGCGGGCCAGCTTCAGGAAGTCGAGATAGCCGAGCGGCGGCGTGAGCTCGACGTGCTCGGCGCGCTCGAGCCGGTCGAACAGGCCAGCCGCCTCGAGCCGTGCCTCCGTGCGGAAGTGCACCGGGAAGACCACTCGCAGGGGCATCGCCTCGATCAGCTCGACCAGCCGGGCGAGTCGGTCCGGGTCGTCCACGTTGCCCGACCTGTGCGCAGTCAGCACCAGGTACTCGCCCGGTTCGAGGTTCCGGGACTCGAGGATCGGGGAGCGCTCCTCCGCGATCTCCCGGAACGCGAGCGAGACGTCCGCCATGACGTCGCCGACCAGATGGATCTCGCCGGCCGCTCCCTCGCGCTCGAGGTTGCGGACGGCGGTGTCGGTCGAGCAGAGCAGCAGGTCGCTCGCGTGGTCCGTCAGCACGCGGTTCAGCTCCTCGGGCATCGCGCGGTCGAATGAGCGCATCCCGGCCTCGACGTGGCCGGTGGCGATGCCGGCCTGGCGCGCGGCGAGCGCGCCCGCGAGCGTCGAGTTGGTGTCGCCGTACACGAGCACGAGCTCGGGACTCAGCTCGGCCAGAATCGGCTCCAGCCGCTCCAGGATGCGCGCGGTCTGGGCCGTGTTGCTGCCGCCGCCGGCGTCGAGCTCGTACGCCGGCGCGGGGACGCCGAGCTCATCGAAGAAGATCCGCGACAGCTCGTCGTCGTAGTGCTGGCCGGTGTGGACGATCACCTCGTCGGAGCGCTCGCGCAGCCGGCGTGAGACCGCAGCCGCCTTCACGAACTGCGGGCGGTTTCCAATGACCGTGACGATCAGCCGGCAGCCAGCTCCTGCTCGATGCGCTGCCGCAGCGCGGCGGCGACCTCGCGCGTGCGCTCACCGTCCGGCAGCTCGATGTCCTCCACCTGAGCGATCGACTGCGCCTCGCGCGTGGTCGATGCGAGGAACGCCTCGCTCGCCGCGCGGACGTCCTCCATCGTGCAGGGCCGCTCCTCCACGTCCGCGACCTTCATCACGCGGTCGCGGGTGATCGAGGCGAGGATGTGCTCGCTGAGCGGCGGCGTGAGGATCGCGCCGTCCGTATCCACCCAGAAGAGCGACGACGTGGGCGCCTCGAGCACGCGCCCGTGCGGAGTAACGAGCAGCGCCTCGTCGAAGCCGCGCTCGCGCGCGAGGCGGCCGCAGAGCATGTTGGCCCCGTAGGAGAGCGACTTGATGCCGTCCAGGACGCGCGTGGGCGCGTACTCGACCACGCCCAGCCGGATCCGCTCGGGCGAGGCCGGCAGCGGCTCGGTGAAGAGCAGCCGATGCCCGCCACGCGTGAGGACGATCCGCAGGCAGCCGTCGAACTCGGCTCCGCCGCGCTGGTCGAGCAGCTCCGGAATCTCGCTCTCGAGCTCGCTCCGCGGCACGTCGTCGAGCCGAAGGTTCGCCGCCGAACGCTCGATTCGGTCGAGGTGGTCCGCCAGCGCGAACGGCCTGCCGTCATAGACCCGAATCACCTCGAACGCCCCGTCCCCGCGAAGCAGGCCCTCGTCGGTTGCGGGAATGGTCGCCTGCTGCGACGGCATGAAGCTGCCGTCGACGCACGCGAGCTCGGCGGTGGTGGTGGGCGCAGCGACCTCGTTCGACATGGCCGCCTATCTTGGCAGGCTCGTGAGCGAGGAGCAGTTCGAGCACGGTGTCGCCGTCTGGTCGTCGGAGGGCTGGATCCGCGACGCGATCTCCTGGGTCGACGAGCGGCTCGCGGATGCCGGTCTTGGCCGCACAGGCGAGCCGGAGGAACGCAGCATGCGCCCCTGGGCGGCGGTATTCCGCGTTCCCGCGTCCGGCGGACCCGTGTGGCTGAAGGCGACCGGCCCGCAGGCGCGGTTCGAGGTGGGCCTGTACGGGCTCCTTCAGAGCGTCGCCCCCGACAGGGTGCTGACGCCGCTCGGCGTCTCCGTGGAGCGAGCCTGGATCCTGCTGCCGGACGGCGGTCCATCGTTCGGAGATCGCCTCGAGGGGGCGCCTCTCGTCGCCGCCCTGGGCGCGGCGCTGCCCGCGTACGCCCGCCTCCAGCGCGATCTCATCCCGCACGCTCGGGAGCTGCTGGAGCTCGGGGTCAGCGACATGCGCCCCGCGATCATGCCCTCGCGCTTCGACGAGGCCGTGGACGCCGTGCGGGCCTATGTCGGGCGCCGCGGCGTGGAAGCGGAGCGAGCGCGCCTCAGCGAAGTGGCCGGAATGCGCGAGACCGTCGCCGGGTGGTGTGACCGGCTCGCGGGCAGCGTCGTCGAGCCGAGCCTGGACCACAACGACCTGCACGCCTGGAACATCCTGGGCGACGGGTCCGATCCGCGGTTCTACGACTGGGGAGATGCCGTCCTCGCGCATCCGTTCGCGAGCATGCTCGCGCTCGGTTGGGTGCCGATGAGCGATGCTGCCCGGACGCGCCTCCGCGACGCCTACCTCGGCCCATTCGACGACCTGGCCCCGCATGACGAGCTCGTCGAGTTGCTCGAGCTCGCGTGCCGTGTGGGGAAGATCGCGCGGGCGCTGACCTGGCACCGCTCGGTGAGCGCCTACAGCCCCGATGAGGTCGAGGAGAGGTGGCTCTCAGGTCCGAGCGAGTCGCTCTTCTCGCTGCTCGAGGACTCCTGGCTGGGGCGCGCTTGATCAGGGCCCGACGGCTAGGGCCGTCCACATGGGCCGTGAAGGAATCGAACCTTCAACCTTGAGATTAAGAGTCTCCTGCTCTGCCAATTGAGCTAACGGCCCGAACGGGCGAGTCTAGTCAGTGGCGCCCGAGCTCACCGCGTCCAACGCCTCCTCGCGCGAGGAGTGAATCGGGAAGACGCGGTCGAGTCCAGTGATCTCGAAGATCTTCGTGATGTTCTCGTCGGTACAGACGAGGGCGAGCGACCCGCCGGCCGGGCGCAGGCGCTTCACGCCGCCCACGAGCACGCCGAGCGTGGTGGAGTCGATGAAGGTCGCCTTCGAGAGGTCGACCACGATCTGCTTCTTGCCCGACTCGATCAGCTCGACCATGCGCTCCTTGAACTCGGGCGCCGTGTAGAGGTCTACCTCGCCACCCAGCTCGATGACATGCGTCGTGTCGTCTACCGCTTCGTCTTGGATGTGAAAGTTCACAAGTTCTCCCTGCCTAGTCCGTGTCCGGGGAGGGCCATTAGTGCGCGTAGCGTACGTCAGCCGCTCGGTTGCTGCGCCTGTGGCGCCTTCTTTAGGGCCTCCGCCTGTTGCTTGATCAGCTTCCGCTGGTCCTTCGGCGCCAGGTCCATAGCCTTCTGGGTGGCCAAATCGGCCGTTCGCGTGTCCCCTGCTCGTGCCGCGTATGCAACCAGACGCAGGTACGACGGCGTGTCGTTCGCGTCCTCGGCAAGGATCGCTGCCGCGCTCTGCGCCTCCTTCGGGCGGTTGAGCGCTCCCACGTCATAGATCTGAAGCGCGTAGCCCGCGGTGTCCGGATTCGGGGTGTCGGCCGCGGCCTGGTAGCGCTTCCAGTAGGACGCGGCCTCGCGCAGGTCGTCCTTCGCGTCGGGCGGGAAGCCGGTCGTGCCGCTCTCGCGCTGGCTCGTGGCGAGCGAGTAGTAGTCGCGCACCAGGCTCTGCATGACGACCTGGTTGCGCGGGTCCGCCTGGAGCCGCTCCTTCTGCTTGTCGATCCGGTCCTGGAGAGCGCTGTCGGCGCTTCCCCCGCCGCCGCCCTTGAAGGCGTCCAGCAGGCCGCCGGAGACGTCGCCGCCGATCCCGAACAGCACGAGGCCGCCGCCCATCAGAAGGGCAAGCATCAGGTAGGTCGCCTGGACCGCCCTGCGGCGGCGTCCTCTTAGGTCGAACAGCATCTGAGACGAAGGCTAGCTAGAGCCCTTCCGTGGCGGGCTCGTCGCTCAGGTCGTAGGCGGGCCTGCCGAAGCGCGCGGCCAGGAGGATGCTCAGCTCGTAGAGGAGATACAGGGGGATGGACTCCAGGATCAGCGTGAGCGGGTCGAGCGTCGGAAGCAGCGAGGCGAGCACCACGATCGCGACGATCGCGTAGCGACGGCTCCTGCGGAGCTTCTCGGCGTTCGTCAGGCCGAGCTTGCACGCCGCGAGGACGCCGACCGGTATCTGGAACCCGATCCCCATGGCCAGCATGAGGAGCGTCACGAACGAGTAGTAGTCGCGCGCGCGCACCTGCGTGTTGAACTCGTCGGCGTTGAAGTTGAGGAGGAAGTCCAGCGCCGGCGTGAGCACGATGAAGTAGCAGAACACCACGCCCGTGATGAACAGCACCGGGACCAGGAACAGGAGCGGCGTGGCGACGCGCCGCTCGGTCGGGCTGAAGGCCGGCAGGATGAACGCGTAGAGCTCGTACAGGATCACCGGCGCGGCGATGATCAGCGCGAAGTAGGCGGCGTTCGTGAGCGTCGTGTAGAAGGCCTCGGCCGGGCCGAGGGTGATCGGCTCGATCTGCTTTCCGGTCGTGTGGTCCACGGGGAGCGGCGCGTTGACGATCTCGAGGACGAGGTCGTTCTGCCATCCCGTCAGCCCCCAGGCCACCACGAACGCGAGCGCGCAGATGATCAGCCGGCTGCGCAGCTCGTCGAGGTGATCGACGATCGAGAGCCGGTCCTCGTGGGAGATTGGCCGAATGCGCCGCACGACCGCGCGCCGCGCTTAGGTCTTCTGTTCGCCGGCCGGCGTGACGGTGGTCGGCTCAGGCTTCTCGGCCGGGCCCTCCGGGGCGGGCTCGAGCTCGTCCTTGTCCTTGCCGGTGACCGAATCCTTGAACTCGCGCATCCCGCGACCGAGGGAACGGCCCAGGTCGGGCAGCCGCTTCGGGCCGAACACGATCAGCACGATGACCAGGATGATGATGATCTCTAGGGGCCCAGGGGTCCACATCGCTCAGTCCATGGTAGCTGCGAGGATGGCGGTGTGGTGACCTCCGTGTTGTCGGACGGGACGATTCGCCGGCTCGTGGACGAGGAGCGCATCAAGATCCGTCCCTGGGATCCGGCGATGGTGCAGCCGGCAAGCGTGGATCTCAAGCTCGGAACGTCGTTCAGGGTGTTCCACAATCACCGGCTGCCGGCGATCGACCTGGCCCAGCCTCCGTCCGGCGTCACCGAGCACGTCCAGATCGACGACGACGCCAGCTTCGTCATCCACCCGGGCGAGTTCGTGCTCGGCAGCACGGTGGAATGGGTGGAGCTGCCCGACGACATCGTCGCCCGCATCGAAGGCAAGTCGAGCCTCGGAAGGCTCGGCCTGATCGTGCACGCCACCGCCGGCTTCGTCGACCCCGGCTTCAGCGGCACGCTGACGCTCGAGATCACCAACCTCACCCGCGTCCCGATCGTCCTCTGGCCCGGCAAGCCGATCGCGCAGCTGTCGTTCATGGCGCTCGACCAGGCCGCGGAGCGGCCCTACGGCCACCCGGACCTCGGAAGCCACTACCAGAGCCAGGCGGAGGCGACCGAATCGCGCTACGAAGGCGGCCCGGGCACGAATCCGGAAACTGCATGAAATTCGTTTCAAGTTCATCGCCCCATTTCCGATACAGGTGGCAGAGGATGGACGCGATGGAGCCCACCGGCGACAACACCCACTTCACGAAGCGTGTGACGCTTCCCAGCGGGAAGACGATCGAGGTCGTCTACTTCGCCGACGAGGCTCAGCTCGTCGAGGGCGCGGAGGCCCACCTCCCCGCCCGACCCGTCGCCGAGCCGCAGCAGGACCTGCACCTCTGCGTCGAATGCGACTCCGAGCTCGTCTACCCCGTGCAGTGGGAAGAGGCGGGGCCGGAGAACTGGAGCGTGCTGCTCCACTGCCCGAACTGCGACGTGTTCCGCGAGGGCGTCTTCACCCAGGAGAACGTCGAGCTGTTCGACGAGGAGCTCGACCGCGGCGCCGACGTGCTGGCCCGCGACTACAAGCGCCTCATGCGCGCCAACATGGCCGAGGAGATCGACCGCTTCGTCGGCGCTCTCGAGGCTGGCGCGATCCTTCCCGAAGACTTCTACGCGTAGCGCTCGACCACGCCGTCCGCCACCAGGTGGAGCGCGCGTGTCCGGTGCTCTGAGAGCTCGAGGCCGTCGAGGGCCCGCTTCGCCTCGCGGACGTAGCCGAGCGCCTGCTCGCGTGCCTCCTCGAGCGCGCCGGTTGCGGCGATCCGGTCGCAGACCGCCGCGGCCTCCTCGGCACACCTCACGGTGCCGGCGAGCGACGGGTCGCGCCGGCGCGCCAGGATGAGCGGCAGGGTGACCGTGCCGTCCAGGAGGTCCGCCCCGCGCGGCTTCCCGGTGCGCTCCGGCGGCCCGGCTACGTCGAGCACGTCGTCGAGCATCTGAAAGGCCACGCCCAGCCGCTCGCCGAAGCTGCCGAGCGCGCCCGCCAGCTCCGGGCGGCCGCCGAACAGCGCTCCGAGGCGGCAGGACGCCTCGAACAGGCTTGCCGTCTTGAGCCGGCACCTCTCGAGATAGCGCTCCGGCGTCACGTCGTCGCTCCAGGCGTCCGCTCGCTGCATGAGCTCTCCGCGCGCGAGCGCCGAGGACGCGGCGGAGAGCGCCCCAACAGCCGCCTCGCTCCCGGTGGCCGCCAGCTCGGCGAATGCGCGCGAGAACAGGAGATCGCCCGTCGCGGTGGCGGCGCCGCGGCCGCCGTCCGCGAACACCGTCGGCCGCCCGCGCCGGAGCTCGGCGGCGTCGAGCACGTCGTCGTGCACCAGCGTGGCCATGTGGAGGAGCTCGACGGCCGCGGCCGCCGCCACCACCCGCTCGCCGGCCTCGCCGGCGCAGAGGAAGACGAGCACGGGCCGCAGGCGCTTCCCGCCCGCCGCGAGCGTGCCGCCGGCGTGGCGGGCGAGCTCGCCGCCGTGGCCGTCCGCCACCTCCGCGAGCCGGACCTCGGTGCGCGCGAGCAGGTCGGCCAGCTCGCTCCCTCCCGCGGCCAGCACCGCGCCCAGCTGTGCCTGTGCCGTGTTGCTCACGAGCTCTTCGTCCCCGCGTGGATGGCGATGATGCCCCCGGCCGTGAGGATCCAGCGCACGTCCGTGAGGCCCGCCGCGGCCATCCGGGCGGCCAGCTCCTCGGGCAGGGGGAAGCGACGCACGCTGCTGGGCAGGTAGGTGTAGGCGTCCGAGTCACCCGCGAGGCGGCCCAGCTGGGGCACAACCGTGTCGAACCACGCATGGAAGAACCAGGACAGCGGCGGCCTCTGCGGCGTGGTGATCTCGAGCACGACGACACGTCCGCCCGGCTTCGTGACGCGCGTCATCTCGCGCAGGCCGCGATCGAGGTCGGCAAAGTTCCGCGCTCCGAATCCGACCGTGGTCGCGTCGAACGAGTCGTCCGCGTAGGTGAGATTCAGCGCGTCGCCCTCCTCGAAGCTGAGTCCCGGCGCCTTCCGGCGCGCCAGCTCGAGCATCGCCGGGGCGAAGTCCGATCCGGTCACCTCCGCCCCGCGGCGGGCGAGCTCGATGGCGAGATCGCCGGTGCCCGTCGCGACGTCGAGCGCCGCCTCGCCGGGGCCGACCCGGGCGAGGTCGGCGGCCCGCTCGCGCCAGCGGTGATGCATCCCGGCCGTCATGAGCGAGTTCATGCGGTCGTAGACGCGCGCGATGCGGTCGAACATCGCCTTGACCTGGGTGTCGGGGAGCGTGCCCGACGCGGGCGTGCCCCCGGTCATGACGGCATTACTCCTTCCTGAGCGAGGCGACGTAGTCGACCAGCTGGTTGAACTGGTCGGGCGTCTGCTGCTGGAGCTGCCGGTAGGACGGCATCGGAGGCGTCGGGTTCACGAGCGTGCGCGCGATCGCGTCCTTCCCGAGCACGTCCCCGATGTCGCTGAGGTTCGGCCCGAGCGTGTTGCCGTTCTCGCCCACCTTGTGGCAGCCGAGGCACCCAGACGAGGCCATCACCTCCTGGCCCTTCTCGAGACCCGGCGGCGCGGGCTGGTCGATCTCGGTGGGCGACCCGGCGAGCGCCCCGAGCACCGTGAGGTACGCCATCGCGGCGATCGTGGCGATGCCCGCCGTCACGGCGATCGGCCGGCGCAGCGGATTGCGCTCCGGGCCGCGGTCGATGAACGGCAGGATCAGCAGGAGGACGAGGCAGATCGTCGGGATGCCGATCGTCGCGAGGAAGACGAGCTCCGGCGGCTTGACCACGCGCAGCAGCTCGAAGAGGAAGAAGAAGTACCACTCGGGGCGCGGCGTGTAGGTCGTGGTCGTCGGATCGGCCTTCGGGCCCAGTTCGGCCCCGAACAGGATCGCCAACGCGATGATCACGGCGAGCGTGACGCACGCCATCGCGCCGTCCTTCGCGATCGCGTACGGGAAGAACGGCTTGCCCTGCCCCTTCAGGATCGAGTACTCGCGGAGGTACTGGTCCCTCTCCTCTGCGTCCATCGGTCAGACCTCCTCTCTCAGGAGGTCCTTCTTCTCGGCCTTGAGCCAGGGCGGGGCTGTGGTGCCGAGCTTCGCCACGAGGTAGAGGTGCGCGCCGATCAGCACCGCGATCAGCCCCGGGACGAGGAGCATGTGCAGCGAGTAGAAGCGGGTGATAGTGGTCGGTCCGAACTCCGAGCCCGCACGGAGGAAGTCGGCGAGATACGGGCCCACGAGCGGCCCGGATGCGTTGATGTTGACCGCTACGACGGTGGCCCAGAAGGAGCGCTGGTCGAACGGCAGCAGGTAGCCGGTCAGGCCCATCATCAGCGTCAGGACGACCAGGACCACGCCGATGATCCAGTTGAGCTCGCGCGGGTACTTGTACGCGCCGAAGAAGAACACCCTCCCCATGTGGAGGAAGATCAGGATGATCATCACGGTCGAGCCCCACTTGTGCATGCCGCGCACGAACTCGCCGAGGAAGACCTCGTTGGTGATCCGCGAGGCCGACTCGTAGGCGCGCGTGGGGTCCGGCTCGTAGTACATCGCCAGGAAGACGCCGGTGACCGCCTGCGACAGGAAGGCGAACATCGTGGCCGAGCCGAGCGTGTAGTACCAGTTCGTGCCCTTCGGGACCTTCCTGTAGAGGAATCCGCGCAGGAACGGGCTCATGCCCGTGCGCTCGTCGAGCCAGCCGACGACGCTCGCGACGCCCTCGACCGCCTGATCCTTCGCGGCCGGCTTCGTCGCCGGCACCGTTCCGGCGCCGTTCCGCCCGCCGTTACGCCCGTTGTTCCCGCCGGGCCGCCGGGGCGTGCGCCTCAGTGGCGTCGGCAGCTTCATGTGGTCGGCCTCGACGGGTAGAGGTACTGCCAGAGGCCGTCCAGGTGGTTCGACGGGTCACGCGGCGAGAAGCGCTCGAGCTGGGAGTTCAGCGAGAAGCGGTCGCCGACCTCGACGCGGCTGTCCACGACGCGCGTGTAGAAGCGGTCGAGCGGGCGCACCGGCGGGCCGCCCTGAACCTTGCCCTGCAGGTCGTAGACGCCTCCGTGGCAGGGGCAGACGAACTTCTGCGACGCCTGGATGTAGCGGACGGGACAGCCCAGGTGGGCGCAGCGAGTCGAGATCACGACGTACGGCTGCGGGTCCTGGCCCTCGACCACCGCGTCGATGTCCGGGTTGAACTGCCGGACGTAGACCGTCGTCTTGCCCGCGTCCCCGATCTCGGCATCGATGTTGATCACCCGCGGGACGTAGCTGGCATCGTTGAAGTCGTCCTCCGTCCCCACGTCCTGCCAGCGCGTCGGGATGGTGTCCTCGAAGATCGGGCCGAGCGCGAAGCCGAGTCCGGGCAGCGCGAACGCCATGGTCGCGATTCCGCCGACGGCGAGGGCGGTGCCCTCCATCATCCGGCGGCGGGTGACGGTCTCGCCCTCGAAGGCGCCCGCGATGCCGCGGCCCTCCGTATAGCGGGACTTCTTGTCGACCTTCTGCGGTGTGTCGGCCACGGGTGAGCTAGGGATTGTTCCGCGCGGCGGGGCTTAATGCCAACATGGTTACGGAGCGCACGAGCGGGGGCGGAGCCTATCCGAGCTCGCACGCCAGAGCGCCTCGGCGTCCTCCGGCCGGCCCTCCGCGTGGGCCTGGGCGGAGCCCGAGATGAGGTCCGACAGCTCCGCCACGGCCTCGAGGTCTCCGGCGTCCGCGAGCCGCGACAGGCCGAGCGCGTAAAGGGCGTCGCCCGCGAGCAGGCGCAGGTCGGGATCCATCCCCCTGAAGGCACGCGGCTCGCCGTAGTGCATGAGATAGCCCTCGTAGACCGCCTCGAGCACGAACCCGCGAATCCCCTCCATGTCCGCGAAGCGCCCGCGCTCGGGCTCGTCCACCGCATAGGGGGCGAGCGCCGGGTCGGTGGCCGCCATCACCTGGGCGAGCGTGCTCACAGCTCGGAGAGCACCTCGCGTGCCGCGGCGAGCGTCCGCTCGACGTGTGCGTCGGTGTGCGCCAGCGACGGAAACCAGGCCTCGAACTGCGAGGGGGGAAGGTAGATGCCCCGGTCGAGCATGCCGCGGCAGAAGGCCGCGTAGGCCTCGAGGTCGCACGCCCTGGCCTCGTCGTAGTTGCGCGGTGGTTCGGGGGCGAAGAACAGCGTTACGAGCCCCGGCTTGGCAACGGCCGTCGCCGGGACGCCCGCCTCGCGCGCCGCGACGTCCAGACCGTCCGCGAGGTCTCGCGCCAGCTCGCCGAGCCGGGCATACGCGTGCTCGTCGAGCAGGCGGAGCGTGGCGAGCCCCGCGGCCGTGGCGAGCGGATTTCCGGACAGCGTGCCGGCCTGGTAGACGTCGCCCGCCGGAGCGATCAGCTCCATCAGCTCGCGGCGGCCGGCGTACGCGGCGGCGGGCAGGCCGCCTCCGATCACCTTTCCGAGGACCGAGATGTCCGGAGTGACCGCTTCGAGCTCCTGGGCGCCGCCGCGGGCTACACGGAAGCCGCTGATCACCTCGTCGAAGATCAGGAGCGCGCCCAGCTCGTCGGCGATCCGTCGCAGACCTGACAGGAAGCCGGGCGAGGGCGGGACCAATCCCATGTTCGCCGGAAACGGCTCGCAGATGATGGCCGCGAGCGCGGCGTCAGGCGTGTCCCACTCGTTCCAGCGCATGACGACGGTGTCGGCCGCCTGGGCCTCGGTCACGCCCGGGCTCGCCGGAATGCCCTGAGTGGCGAGACCGGAGCCGGCCTCGGCCAGCAGGCCGTCCACGTGGCCGTGATAGGCGCCCGCGAACTTCACGATCTTGTCGCGGCCGGTGGCGGCTCGTGCCAGCCGCAGGGCGCTCATCGACGCTTCGGTCCCGGACGACGTCATGCGGACCATCTCGGCGGACGGCACGCGGTCGACGACCTCGGCGGCGAGCTCGACCTCGGCCTCTGTCGGCGCACCGAAGCTCGTGCCCGCCGCGGCGGCCGCGGTCACCGCCGACACGACCTCCGGATGCGCGTGTCCGGCGATCAGCGGTCCCCACGACATGACCCAGTCGACGTAGCGGTTGCCGTCCACGTCGATCAGCTCGGCGCCCTCGCCGCGCGCGACGAAGATCGGATCGCGGCCGATCTGGCGCATCGCGCGAACGGGCGAGTTCACGCCCCCCGGCATGAGCTCGAGGGCCCGCTCGTAGGCGTGCGCCGAGCGCCCAGCCGCTACGCGTGCTCCGCTTCCCACCGCTTGTGCTCGTCGGTGAAGTAGCGCAGCCGGATCTTCTTGAACTCGGTGGACGAGTAGAGCGTCCGCCGCTCGTCGATCCCGGTGTCCGCCGCGATCGAGTCCAGGATCGCGTCGCACTCCTCCTTCGAGCGTCCGTGGGCCATCGTGAAGACCGAGTACGGCCAGTCGGCGTAGGTGGGGCGCTGGTAGCAGTGGGAGATCCCGCGGAATGACGCCATCCGCGGGCCGAGCTCGAGGATGCGCTCCTCGGGCACGCCCCAGACGCCCATGCCGTTCGCCGAGAAGCCGGCGCGGCGGTGGAAGAGGATCGCCGCCACCCGCCGCAGGGCTCGCCGCTCGCGCATTGACTCGAGGTGGTCGAAGAGCTGCCGCTGGTCGAGCCCGAGCTCGGCCGCCGGCGCGGCGAAGGGCTCCGGCAGGACCTCCATCGGTCCCTGGGTGGCGCGAATCACGGCCAGGTCGAGCTCCGACAGCTCGATGGCCTCGGGCTCCCTGTGGTCCACTGCCTCCGCCACGGCGGCCAGCGCCTCGGTGCCCTTCTCCATCTCGAGGTCCATCCGGATCTTGAACAGCCTCAACGTGGGCAGCTGCCGCACCGACTCCGCGCCCGTGAGGTGCTGAAGCACCTCGAGCGACCCCTCCAGGCCGAGCCGCGAGTCGGGCTCCGTCGCGATCGTGAACCAGATGTTGAAGTCGTGGTCGCGCAGGTAGTTGTGCGACACGCCCGGGTGCGAGTTGATGATCTTCGCCGCCCGCCAGGGGTTGTCGGGATCCACCTTCGCCGCGACCAGCATCGAGCTGTAGCCGAGCACGCGGGTGTCGAAGATCGGCGTGATCTCGCGGATGATGCGCTCGTCGAGCAAGCGCTTGGTTCGGCCCAGAACCTCCTCCTCGGGCAGCTCCGCCAGCTCCGCGACGCGCGCGTACGGCCGCCGCGCGATCGGGAAGCTGCCCTGGAGCAGGTTGAGGAGCCGCTTGTCCAGCTCGTCGAGCGGGACGGCGGAACCGTCCCTTCGGCTCCGAACCTTTGCTACCGGCTGAGCCATCGGGCCACATCCTTCGCGTGGTAGGTGATCACGATGTCGGCGCCCGCTCGCCGGATCGCCGTGAGGCTCTCCAGCACGGTCGACTCCTCGTCCAGATAGCCCGCCGCGGCCGCGGCCTTCACCATGGCGTACTCGCCGCTCACGTTGTAGGCCGCCACCGGGACGCGTGTCGCGTCTTTCACGCGCCGGATCACGTCCAGATACGGAAGCGCCGGCTTCACCATGACCATGTCCGCGCCCTCCTCGACGTCGAGGAGCGCCTCGCGCACTGCCTCGTCCGAGTTGGCGGGATCCATCTGATAGCTGCGCCTGTCGCCGAACGCCGGCGTCGAGCCCGCCGCCTCGCGAAACGGCCCGTAGAAGGCCGACGCGAACTTGGCGCTGTACGCGACGATCGGCAGGTCCTTGTGACCCTCGCTGTCGAGCTGGGCGCGCAGCGCCCCGACGCGGCCGTCCATCATGTCGCTCGGTGCGACCGCGTCCGCTCCCGCCCGGGCGTGGGAGATCGCGGTCTTGGCCAGCAGCTCCAGGCTGATGTCGTTCTCGACCGTTCCGTCTTCGAGCACGACCCCGCAGTGCCCGTGGGACGTGTAGGCGCACAGGCACACGTCGGTCATCACGAGCAGCTCGGGATGCGCCTCCTTGATCGCCCGCACGGCGAGCTGCACGACGCCCTCGTCGTCGTAGGCGCCCGAGCCCTGCTCGTCCTTCTCGGCGGGAATGCCGAACAGCAGCACGGCGGGGATCCCGAGCGCGTGCGCCTCGCCGGCCTCCTCGACCGCGTGCGAGATCGACACCCGCTCGACTCCGGGCATCGCCTCCACCGGCGTCCGCCCCTCGCCGAGCTGTACGAACATGGGGTAGACGAGATCCGCGGCGGTGAGCGTCGTCTCGCGGACGAGGTCGCGCAGCACCCCTGTCTTGCGAAGCCGCCGCAGGCGTGTGGCCGGGAAGGGCATCGGACAGTCAGTCTAGGCGGCGTCGAGCGCCCGCAGGGCGGCGTCGAGATCCCTGAAGGCCTCGAGGCGCGCGATCAGCCCGCCGCGCAGGTCGAGGAGGTGATACATCTCGCCGTCGATCGCCACGCCGCTCGCGCGCCCGCGGGCGTGGATCATGATCGTGCACAGCGCCCGCTCGCCACGATCCTCGATGTGGGTCACGCGGGTCTCGAAGGTCTCCCATTCCTGATGGAGGTCCTTGAACCAGTCCCGGAGCCCCTCGCGGCCGTGGTAGACGCTCACGCCGAGATTCGCCCCGAGGATGGGCCGGGCCTCCGCTTCCGGGTGGACCACACCGAGCAGGGCGTCGATGTCGCGCCTGCTCCACGCCCTGTAGGCGGTGTGAATCGTCTCCTCGAGCGTCATGCGAACCGCGTCAGCGCGATCCGGCTGAGGGCTCCGAACGCCAGCGTCAGCCCGGCGAGGTGCAGCAGCGGCCCGCCGAGGTCGCCCGCGTCGTTCAGCGCTGCGTCGAGCGCGTCGAGCGCGGGCTTGAACGGGAAGACGGCGGAGATCGCGCGGATCACGTCGTAGAGCGCGGGCGCGACGGCGCCCGATGGCACGAGCGCCAGGAAGGCGAGCGGCAGGCACAGCATGAAGGCGAGCAGCGACGCTGCGCGGACGTCGCGAGTCAGCCCGCCGATCGCGAGCCCGAGCGCCGCGAACGCAAGCGCGCCGACCGCCAGCGCCGCCAGCCAGAGCGGGAAGCGGCCCCAGTCCAGGTCCACGAACAGCCCCAGGCCGACCATCATCGCGAGGCAGACGATCACCGAGCAGCCCGCGGCGAGGCCGGCCTTCTCCGCCAGCAGGCCGGTCTTCGACACGAGCCCTCGCACGAGCCGCGAGAAGGCGTTCTCCTCGCGCTCCAGCGCCAGCGATCCCGCGGCGAGCAGCAGCGTGATGAACATCAGCGAGACGGCCACCGCGAGCGCCACGGCGAACGACGTGAGCGAGGTCGTGCCGCCGTCGAGCGGGGTGGCCTTGACGCGGATCGGCTCGCCCACCACGGCGAGCACCTCGTCCGAGAAGGAGAGGTTCTCGCGCGCGAGCTTGCCGAACGCGATCACTCGGTCGAGCTCAGCACGCTCCGGGGAGCCGGCCGGGAGCTCGGCGCGCGCCCGTGTGAGCATCGCCTCGGCGCGTTCGAGGCCCAGCACGTCGAAGCTCTGGCCGAGGAACGTGTACTCGCCGCCGGTGCTGATCAGGTCGAGGAGCTGGAGCGCCTCCTTGGCCACCCGCTTCGTGAGGGCGCCGTTGGCCGTCTGCACCTGCGCCTTGATCGTGTTCTCGACGTACTGGCGCTTCGCCGGATCCTCGGCGTTGTAGTACACCTCCACCGTCCCCGGCTCGAGCGAGGACTGGATGTTCGTCGCGAGGTCCTCCGGGATGACCAGCGCGCCGAGCACATCTCCGTCGCGCACCTTCTGGATCGCCTCCGCCCTGCTGTCGACGCGAACAGGGTCGATCGCGTCGAAGAGGCGCTGGCCCTGCCGTGCCAGGTCGATCCGGTCGCCGCCCAGCTCCACGACCGCCGACTGGCCGGCCAGGCCGTTGTAGAAGGCGACCTTCGGCTTGTCGGGCCCTCGCGACAGCGCGAAGCCGATCAGCACGGCGATCACGACCGGGTACAGGATCAGCAGGGCCACGAGGAGGGGCGACCGGCGCAGGATCTGCAGATCCTTGAGGAGCAGCCAGCGCATCAGTGGCCGCGCCGGTGGAGGAACTCGACGAACGCCTCCTCGAAGTCGAGGCCGGTCGTACCCACCTCCTGCTCGAGCTCGCGCGGAGCGCCGTCGAACAGGAGCTCGCCGTCCGCGAGCACGATCAGCTGGCTGGCGTAGCGGTCCGCCTCCTGGATGTTGTGCGTGGCGTAGATGACCGTGGTGCCCTCCTCCGCGAGGCGGAGGATGAACTCCCACAGGCGCGCGCGCTGGCGCGGGTCGAGCGCCGCGCTCGGCTCGTCGAGCAGGAGCACGTCGGGCTCCGCGAGCAGCCCGATCGCGATGTTCACGCGCTGGCGATTACCGCCTGAGAGCGTGCCGACCTGGTCGCGCGCGCGCTCGCGAAGGTCGGACAGCGCGAGCATCCGGTCGACGGTCGCGCGGGTGTCCGGGCACCGCTCGAGCCGGGCGAACAGCTGCAGGTTCTCCTCGACGGTCAGCTTGCCGTAGACGGCGGCCTGCTGCGGCACCCAGCCGACCTCCTCGGGCAGCACCGTCAGCTCGCCTCCGTCGGGCTGCTGGATGCCGGCCAGGATCGACAGCAGCGTGGTCTTGCCGGCCCCGTTCGGGCCGATCACGGCGACCAGCTCACCGCGCCCGGCGGACAGCGACACCCCCCGCAGCGCCTCCCTGTCGCCGTAGCGCTTGACGAGGTCGCGCGCCGCGAGCGTTACGGTGGCCGTCTCCACCGGGCGCAGGTTGGCAGAATCGCCGGCAGTGAAGCTTCTCTTCGTCGGCGACGTCGTCGGCGGCATCGGACGCCGGACGCTCGCCGCGCTGCTGCCGGAGATCCGCGCTGCGCACGAACCGGACTTCGTGATCGTGAACGGTGAGAACTCGGCCGGCGGCGTGGGGATCACGCAGAAGACGGCACGCGAGCTGTTCGAGATGGGCGCCGACGCGATCACGCTCGGCAACCACGCGTTCCGGCATCGCGAGGTCTACGACATGCTCGACCGCGAGCCGCGCATCGTGCGGCCGGCGAACTACCCGAAGGGGAGCCCGGGCCGCGGCCACACCGTGATCGAGCGCGACGGGATGCGCCTGGGCGTCGTGAACCTGTCCGGTCTCGTGTTCCTGGAGGCCGTGCGCTCTCCGTTCGCGGACGCGGACGCGGCGCTCGCGGAGCTGCGCGGCCGCACCGACGCGGTGCTCGTGGACATGCACGCCGAGGCCACGAGCGAGAAGGTCGCGATGGGCTGGCACCTCGACGGGCGCGTTACCGCGTGCGTGGGAACCCATACGCACGTGCCAACGGCGGACGCCCGCGTGCTGCCGGGCGGCACGGCCTACGTGACCGACGTGGGCATGACGGGCCCGCGCGGCGGTGTGATCGGGGTGAAGCGCGAGCTGGCGCTCGAGCGCTTCCTCACGCTGACCAACGTGCGCTTCGAGACCTCAGCCGAGGACCCGTGGCTCAACGCGGTGCTGATCGACGCCGGCGGCGACGGGCGCGCGACCAGCATCGAGCAGCTCCTCATGCCGGCGCCGCGGCAGTAGCTCGCGCACGCTGAGTACGAGGACGGCGCCCAGTGCGAGGTTGCGGAGCGCCACGAGCCCGATCGCGGCCGGCTCGCGCGCGACGACGTCGAAGTAGTGGGCGGGGAACTCGACCTGTGTCAGCAGCGCGGCCACGGCCACCGCGCCGGCGAGCGCGTACAGCCGCCACGCGAAGGCGAGCGCCCCGAGCGGGAGCACCCAGATGACGAACTGCGGTGAGAGCACCTTGCCGAAGAGCGCGAAGCGCCGCGCACGCGGCGAGGGCTCGCGATTACGAGCTCGCGCGGCCCCCTCCTTCCACCCGCCACGCAGGCGCACAGAAGCGCCACGAAGGCGACGAGGGCCGTGAGGAACAGCGATGTGACGGCATCGGCGGCGGGGTGTAGCAGACCGTCCGAGCGGTGGCTCGACACGCTCGTGGCCTCGCCGGCGCCCACGGCATCGAGGGCCAGGAGCACGAGCGCCGGCGAGCTCTCGACCTGAACCGGGCGATCGGCGTGGTAGCGGACCGCGTCGAGGGAGCCGTCCGGCGAGATCGCGAACGCAGCGCCCGCGAACACGGCGATCACCGCCGCGCACGCGAGGGCTCCCTGCCAGGCCTCCCGCCGTTGCCCGCGTGCGAGGAGCCACGCAAGTGCAACGGGAACCGCGACAAGAGGAAACAGCTTGGTTGCGGCGCCGAGCCCGAGGATGGAAAGGCCCGCACGTGGCCGCGCCCGGGCGACGAGAAGCAGCCCGGCGAGAAGGAGCGCGACCGGGAAGAGGTCGAAATGCGTGCGAAGCAGCGCGCCGCAGAAGAGGGGCATGAGCGCAGCGGCGAACATGGCGCGCCGACTGGGGGCTCCACGGCTGGCCGCACCCACCGTGGCAAGCGCGCCGCAGAGCAGCACCACGGCGACCGCCGCGGCGAGGGTCCAGACCGCGAACGCCCACCGGAACGCCTCCTCGCCGGTGCCGGCCAGCCCCGGCAGTGCGATCGCCGGCGCCGCCAGCGGCGGGTATTCGAACGGCACGTCGCGGTACGGCAGGCCGCCCGCCAGGACCGGCTCCGCGAACGAGCGGTAGACGAACAGGTCGTTCACCCGCTCGTCGGACCACGGCATCACCCAGAGCGTCAGCGCCCAGCCCACGCCGAGCAGTGCCAGGGCGACGGGCGCCGCGCGCCTCACGCCGGCACCGCCTCGCGCTCCCGCCTGCGCCGGCGGCCGCCGGACTCGGGCAGCGTCCGCTCGTGCGCCGCGAACAGCGCCACGAACACGAACGGGACGAACCAGACCACGTAGAGGTAGAACCAGTGCGTCGCCGTGAGCTCGACCGCGATCAGGATCGCGGCCCCGAGGGCCGCCGTCTGCCTGAGGTCGGGCCGGCGCGGGACGAACGCCGCGAGCAGCGCGAGCGCGCCGGCTCCGGCCTTGGCGACGTCCTGCAGCCACCCGAGCGACTCCACCTGGCCCCAGATGCTGAAGGGCGACGGCCGGCTCGCCTGATAGCCGACCGTGCGGTCGTACAGCTCGCGGAGCCCGCCGTCCGGGATGAAGGGCACGACCACGAGCGCCACCACCACGACCAGGGTGCCCGCGAAGACGAGCGGCGCGCGGCGCGCGAACAGCGGCGCCAGCGCGGCCGTCACGAACTTCGCCGCGGCGCCGAGGGCGATCGCGACCGCGGCGGCGCCCGCCGAGGCCCGCTCGCGCGCCATCCCGGCAGCGAGCAGCGCGCCGATGCAGGCGACCGCCACCAGCGTGTCGTTCGAGTTCGACTCGAGCACGAACGCGGTGTAGGGATAGGCGACCCACGCGTACGCGAGCGCCACGCCCAGCGCGGTGCCGTCGCGCCCCGGACGCAGGCGCCGGCCGAGCAGCAGCAGCCCGCCGATCGCCAGCAGGTCGAACGCGATCGCCGCGCCGTGCGCGGCCGGCAGCTCGTCCCAGCGCCCGCTCCACGGCAGCGCCTGCTCGAAGGGCACGTAGAGCAGGTAGGTGACCGGGCCGTAGGTGTCGCCGCGCTCCACGTCCCGTGAGAAGCCCTCCCCGTAGAGCTCGTCGCCGTCCACGATCCGGTCAGCGCCGATCACGCCCGCGTAGCCCACGTCGATCACGTTCGAGTCGGCGACGTTCAGGCCGATCCGGAACGCGGCAAGGAAGACGAGCCCCGCGACCAGGACGATGAGCGGCAGGTGCGGCACGAGCGGCCCGGCAGGCCGGCGCGGGCGGAACGCGGCGAAGAGGACCCGGCCCAGCAGGTACAGCAACACCGGATAGGCCAGCGGCGCGGACACGCCGATCTCGCCGCGGTTGAAGAAGTAATGCGAGACGCCGAACGCGAGCAGCACCAGCAGGTCGAGGTGGAGCAGCCGGAACGGGCGCCGCACGTCGACGAACGGCAGGAGGAAGAGCACGCACAGGGGGATCCACACGTAGGGCGCGTTCAGCTTCCGCCCGAACGCGCCGGCGTAGCCGCGCGCCATGGTCCAGGCCACCTGGTCCCCGGACCACTGCTCCACGACCGCGCCGCTGCGATCGTCGACCTGCACCTGGACGACCTCCTTCTTGTCGCGGAAGAAGCTCACCTGCCAGCGGCCGGGACCCTTGGTGTACGCGGTCGGCTGCAGGGGACCGTCGTCGCGCGCCTCGCGGACCTTCTCGGCCCCGGACGCGATGCGCTCGACATCGCGGGCGCTGCGCTCGAAGAAGCGGGGCGGCTTCGTCTCGGACGACGGCCGTTCGAGCTCCGCCGCTGCGGCGGTCGCGGGCACGACGGCGCACCCGGCGAGCGCCAGCGCGACGGCTGCTAGTCGCGCGACAGCTCGATGCGGAAGCTCCACATCTTGTTCCCGACGAAGTTCAGCGGCGTGGCCGCGACGATCGAGATCGCCTGCGCGGGCAGCTCCGCGACGCCGGCCACGCTCACGAGGACCTCCAGCATGGCCGCCGCGAACAGGAACGCGGCGATGCTGACCGTGAAGAAGCGCGCCGCCTGGAAGCCCGCGTGGCCGCCGCCCGCCCGGAACGTCCAGTGACGGTTCCACCAGAAGTTGTTCAGCACGGCGACCACGAACGCCGCGGTGGCCGCCACCAGGTGGTGGGTGTCGAGCACGCCGACGAACACGGCGAACACGCACAGGTTGACCACGTAGCCGGAGGCGCCGACCGCACAGAACTTGACGAGCTGCACCCAGTTGTGCGGCTTGCGCAGTCCGGCGCGCAAGCGCAGGTGCACGGCATGTGGGCGGTCGGCGATGGCTGCTCTGGCCTCGTCGGTCACCGGCCCAACGGTACACCGAAGTGCTCGAGCACCAGCGGGGTCACGTCGGCGAGCGACCACTGGTCGCGCTCGGGCGCCTCGACGCCGCTGAGCAGCAGGACGCCCTCGGAGTCGTCGCGGTGGAGCGATCCGTGGCTGCCGCCGCCCACGTGGTCGGCACCGCCCCAGTCCACGAACTCGGAGCCGAGCTCCGCCGAGACGAGCACGTCACCGGAGTGCGGGCACGACAGAGCCGACCAGAGCCGGCCCAGGGCGTCGGGGTACGTGGCGCTCTCGACCCCGCCGCCGCCGGCGCTCAGCTCCAGCACCTCCTCGTCGCCCTGGAGCGACCAGCGGAGCCCGCGGCGGTCGAGCAGGTCAGCGCCGGGCGCGAAGCGCAGCTCACCGCGGGCCGAGCGAACCACGGCGGCGTCGTCGTCGCGGGTGATCACGAGCTCGACGCCGTCGGCCTCGAGCAGGGTGTCGGCCGCGCGGCGCGTGAGCTCGTCACGGCGGCCGTCGTCGAGCGCGTAGACCATCGCCGAGCGTGCCGACGGGCACGCCGCCAGCTCGGCCTCGGTCGGGGCCGGGTCGGACGGCATGAGCACGCGTGCATCGGCAAGGACCTCGGCGAGGTTGATACCCGTCTCGACCGTCGTCTGCGAGTGGTCGGACATCACGATCACCGCGTACTCCTCGAGGAACGCCTCCGTCCCGCCGGCCACGTGCATGATGCGCTCGAGGGCGCGGTCAGCCTCCGCTATCGAGCGGACCTGCCCGTCGGGACCGACCTTGTGGGAGTAGGTGTCGTTGTCCGGCAGCGAGAAGAGCAGGAAGTCGAACAGGCCATGCTCGACGAGGTAGGCCCCCACGCAGCCGGTGTGGCGGTCGCGCTGGCCCGGCATCCCGAGCGCCGACGTGCAGCCGGTGTCGCGTGAGTCGAACAGGTCGGCGTAGAAGAGCTCGCGTGCGCCGTACACGGGATGGCGGAACTGCGCAGCCTCGGCGATCCGCCTGTAGACACTCGCGCCCGAGGGGTCGTGGCGGGTGCGGCCGCGGTAGATCAGGTAGGTGGTGCAAGCGGTGCGGAAACCGGCATCGTCGAGGTGCTCGAAGACCGTCCTGTGCGCGCGGCTCAGGTGGGCCAGGTTCATGTTGTAGACGGTGTCGTAGAGCGAGCGCACGATCCCGAACGCGCGCGTGGCGGGAAGGGACGAGCCGTACTCGACGTAGCGCTCCTCGCCGCGATGGAACCAGTTCATGGACGGGATGTGGTGCTCGCCCGGGCCGCAGCCGGTGGCTATCGCCGCCGAGGCGACGGGGGTCACGGACGGGAAGGTCGAGACGCAGTCGCGGATGTAGGTGCCGCGGTCGAGGAGCGCTGCCAGCGCGGGCGCCTCGCCCTCGGCCACCGCCTGGTCGAGCATCTCCGGCTTCAGTGAGTCGATGACCGCGAGAACGAGCTTCTTCTGCACTACCGAAGGATCCTCAGCCCGGCGTACTTCCCGCCCTCGCGGCGACGACCGCCGAGCAGGAGCAGCACGAACCCTGGGATGGCGAGGTAGCCGAGCGGGGGCACGAAGATGGCGATGGCCGCGAGGAGGAGGGCCGCCCCGTCCGCGTACGCGGTCAGGAGCGCCGCCTGGTCCGGCTCGAGCCGGTTGCGCACCCGCTCGATGAGGCCACCGATCGCGATCCAGCCGAGCAGGGCGCAGAACGGCCCGAACAGGAGCCCGATCCACGTGTCGTGGCCGTTGTCCGCAAGTGCGCCGGCGAACAACAGCGCACCGAACGCAAGACCGAGCAGGAGTGCGAGCACGTCGCCTGGATCGCGCGGCCTGTCCGCGGCGCCTGTCTCCGGCGGCGCGGTTCGCCACCGAACGCTCGACGAGGAAGGCCACGACGCCGACGGCGACGATCGCGCCCAGGAAGGCGGTGGACTCGAGGAAGCTGAAGTCGGTGCCGTCGAAATCGATCCCGATGTCGCCGCGCGCCAGGCCGCCCGCGAGCAGCGGCGGCAGGTAGGGCCGCACCCCGGTCGCCGACGACAGACCTGCGCCGGTGCCTATGTCGAGGAAGAGGCTCATGGGGGCGGGCGTGAGGGTCGGTACCCTGCGGCGTGAGGTTAACGCCGGTGCGCCGGCGAGCGCCTCGCGCTCATTCATGAGCTTCTCCCGCGACATCGAGCGCTACGCCGACCTGTTCGCCGCGCGGACGAAGGTCATGAAGTCCTCCGCGATGCGCGACCTGATGGCCGTGACGGCGCGCCCCGAGGTGATCTCGCTCGCGGGCGGCCTGCCCGACACGAGCACGTTCCCACCGGACACGTTCGCGGCGGTGGCGCAGCGCATCGCGACCGAGTCGTGCGCGAAGGCGCTCCAGTACGGCCCGACCGAGGGCCTCCCGGAGACGAAGGCGTGCATCGCCGAGGTGATGGCTGCCGAGGGGATGCACGCCGATCCCGAGGACGTGCTCGTCACGACCGGCGGGCAGCAGGTGCTCGACCTCGTGACGAAGACGCTGATCGACCCCGGCGACGTCGTCGTCGCGGAGGGGCCCACGTACCCCGGCGCCGTCCCGGTCTTCACCTCCTACCAGGCCGAGGTCGTGCAGATCGACATGGACGCCGACGGGATGCGGGTCGACCTCCTCGACGAGACGCTCGACCGGCTCGACCGCGAGGGACGGCGACCGAAGTTCGTCTACACCGTGCCGAGCTTCCAGAACCCGGCCGGCGTGACGATGTCCCAGCCGCGCCGGCGACGCCTCGTGGAGATCGCGCGCGAGCGGGAGCTCCTCGTGCTCGAGGACAACCCGTACGGCCTGCTGCGCTACGAGGGCGAGCCGCCGCCGCCGCTCCTGTCGATCGACGGAGGCGTGTACGTGATGTACCTGGGCACCTTCTCGAAGATCCTGTCGCCCGGGATCCGGCTCGGCTGGGTGGTGGCGCCGCCGCCCGTGCTCGAGAAGATCAATCTCGGCAAGCAGGCGACCGACCTGTGCACGTCGACCCTGTCGCAGCTGATGGTCCAGGCCTACTTCGCCGAAGGCCGCTGGCGCGACTACGTGGAGTCGCTGACGGAGATCTACCGGGCTCGCCGCGACACGATGCTCGACGCGCTCGCCGACCACTTCCCACCGCAGGCGCAGTGGACGCGGCCCTCGGGCGGGCTCTTCATCTGGGCGACGCTGCCCGACTTCATCGACACGACCGACCTGCTCGCCCGCGCGCTCCACGACAACGTGGCGTTCGTGCCGGGCGAGGCGGCGTTCCTCGACGGCCGCGGCCGGAACGCGATGCGGCTGAACTTCTCGGGCTCGGACGAGGACGCGATCCGCGAGGGCATCCGCCGGATCGGCGAGGTGGTCACGGAGCAGGTGCAGCTCTACGGCACGCTGACCGGAGAGCTCGAGGCCGTGAAGCTGCCGCCGGAGGAGAAGGGCGCCGACGTCCTGCGGCTGCCGGACCGGGCGGAGCGGGCGCGCCGCGCCGGCTACTGAGTCTCTTCTTCTTCTTCTTCGCCGTTCGCGAAATCCTCGGGCGTGACGTTGTCGAGGAAGTCCTTGAACTTCTCGACGACCTCCTCCGTGTCCTCCACCTCGTGCTCGAACTCGATGGCGGACTCGGTGATCACGTCCTCGGCGGCGAAGATCGGCGCGCCGGTGCGAACCGCGAGGGCGAGCGCGTCGGAAGGGCGCGAGTCGATCGGGATCTCACGGCCGTTCAGCTGGAGCGTGACCTCCGCGTAGAAGGTGTTCTCGCGCAGCTCGGTGACCGCGACGCGCGTGCAGCTCGACCTCCAGCTCAGACAGCATCTCGCTGATCAGGTCGTGCGTCATGGGGCGCGGCGTGTTCGCTCCCTGGAGCTTCATGAGGATGGCCGCCGCCTCCGGGTGGCCGATCCAAATCGGGAGGAACTTGTTGCCGTCGCGGGTCTTCAGAAGCACGATCGGCTGCTTCCCGACCATGTCGAAGCTGACGCCGTAGATCACCATCTCCTGCATCCAGTGGACAGTCTAGAGCGGGAGGGAAGGGGGAACGCCGCCGCTACAATCGTCGCTCGCCGGGCGATTAGCTCAGCCGGTTAGAGCGCGTCTCTGATAAGGACGAGGTCCCTGGTTCGAGTCCAGGATCGCCCATACAATCGGTCCTAACAGGCGAGTGCCGGGGCCCCCGATCATCGGGGGCCTCCGTCGTTCAGACGGCCCGCAGGTGGGCCGCGCGAGAGGATTCGCTCGGCCAGGGCGACGGCGTCCGCCGGCGAGTCGAAGTCGAGCTCCATTCGGCAGCCGTTGCCGCGTGGGCGCACCTTCACAGGCTGGCCGAGCGCGGTCGACAGCGTGTCCTCTGCGGCCGCCAGCGCCTCGGCGAGGTCGGGGTGGATCTCGCGCGTGAAGCGCTTGGGCTCAGGCTCGGGCTGACCCTCAGCCTCGCGTGCGCGCCGCTCCGTCTCGCGCACGGACCAGCCGCCGTCGCGCGCCTCGTGGGCGAGGCTTCGCCGCGCCGCGTGGTCCTTGCAGAGCAGGAGCAGAGCGCGGCCGTGGCCCTCGCTCAGCGCGCCGCTCTCGATCAGCTCGAGCGCCTCCTCGGGCAGCTCGAGCAGCCGGATCAGGTTCGAGATGGCGACCCGGCTGCGGCCGACCCTGCGCGCCGACCTCCTGCTTCGTGAGCCCGAGGTCGTCGACCAGCATCGCGCAGGCGCGCGCCTCCTCGATCGGGTTGAGGTCGACCCGCGCCATGTTCTCCGCGAGCGCGAGGTCGAGCCGCTCCCAGTCGTCCGTGTCGCGCACGAGCGCCGGGATCGTGGCGAGCTCGACCATCTGGGCGGCGCGGAGGCGGCGCTCGCCGGCGACGAGCTCGAAGCTGCCGCCGGCCAGCGGCCTCACGACGATCGGCTGAAGCACGCCGCGCGTGCGGATCGACTCGGCCAGCTCGGCGAGGCGCGCCTGGTCGAACGTCCGGCGCGGCTGGCGAGCGTTCGGCTGGATCAGGTCGGGCGGGATCTCGCGCAGGCCGTCCTCGACCTTGTCGCTTCGCGGCAGGATCGCCGCCAGCCCCCGCCCCATTCCGCGTTGCTGCTCAGCCACGGGCGGCCACCTCCTTGGCCAGCTTCAGATAGGCCGCGCTGCCGGGGCTGTGCGGTGCGTGCCGCAGCACCGGGAGCCCGAAGCTCGGCGCCTCGCCGAGCCGGACGTTGCGCGGCACGACCGTGTCGAAGACGAGCGTCGGGAAGTGCTCGCGGACCTCGCGCTCGACGTCGCGCGCGAGCCGCGTGCGCCCGTCGTGCATCGTCAGGATCATCCCGAGCACGGTGAGGCGCGGGTTGAGCTCGCGCTGGATCAGCGAGAGCGTGTCGAGCAGCTGGGCGAGGCCCTCGAGCGCGAAGTACTCGGTCTGGACCGGGACGATCACGCGATCCGCGGCGACGAGCGCGTTGACCGTGAGCGGCCCGAGCGACGGCGGGCAGTCGAGCAGCGTGAACAGGTAGCGGTCGCGCACGCTGCCGAGCCGGTCGCGCAGCGTGGTCTCCGACCCCTCGATGCGCGGCAGCTCGACGTTGGCGCCGGCCAGGTCCGGCGTGGACGGGACCACGTCGAGGCCGTCGATCCCGCTGGGAACGGCCGCCGCGGTCAGCGCCAGCTCGCCCGAGAGGCAGTCGTAGATGCTCGCGCCGCCGTCCTTCGGCAGCCCAAGCGCAACCGTTGCGTTGCACTGTGGATCGAGATCGACCAGCAGCGTCGGGTAGCCGGCGTCCGCGATGCTGGCGCCGAGGTTGACGGCGGTGGTGGTCTTGCCCACCCCGCCCTTCTGGTTTGCGACTGCGAGAACGGTGCCCATCGGGTGCCGAACCTACGGTTCGGATCGGTCGGAAAGGCGTTCGGGGGCGAACCGCCGAATCCTGCCCGCTGGGCCCGCGCGGCTGGAGTCTGAGCGCGCTCAGGCGCTCCTGCGCTCGCGTGCGGCCACGCTCGCCGGATGCTCGGGTCGCACCCGCTTGAGCCGCTCCGCGCGCCCAGGCCTCACGCGCTCGCCGACCATCACGGCCACGGCGGCGGCAACGACGCGCGCCGCGTCGCGGGGCGGGAGCGCCGCAAAGGGCGAGAGGCAGCGCTCCAGCAGCTCCTCCCACCGGGTCGGCCGGCGTACCCGCGGCGTGTTGCGGGCCCACGTGCGCAGCATCCAGGGCTCTGCGGCCTCGCCGAAGAGCGCGTCGCTCGCGCGCAGGGTGGCGTCCCAGACGCGCTCGACGCCCCACCGGCGCGCTACGGCCTCGGCCTCGCGAGCGCCCGGCCTCGTTGAGCATGACCGACACGTCAGCGAGGTCGAGAATGCGGGCGAGCGGGCGATGGGCCCAGGAGTGCACGGCAAGCACCACGGCGTGATGCGCCGGACACGGCGCCAGGACGTCGCCGCCGAGCCGGGAGGGGACCGCCTCCGCGAAGAGCTCGGCGATCGGCGGCGACCCCGCCCACTCGGGCCACTTCGGCGCGCGGTGCAGCTCGATGCTCAGCGGGAGGTCGGGAAACGCGAGCGGCGGCTCGTGCTGTGCCGCGGCCTCGTTGGAAGGCAGCACCACGCACCCGGCGGCACGCAGAGCCGCGAACGCCGCGGCTGAGTCCTCGACCAGCAGGTCGAGGTCGTGGCTCGGACGCATCGTGGGCTCGGGGTACCGCTCGGCAACCTCGGGCCCCTTGAGCACCACGACGGCGCCATCCCACGCGCGTGTGATGCGTGACAGGAGCACGGGGGCCGCGAGCCCCGCCGAGGACGCATACCGCTCCTCCTCGAGGATAGCCGGGGGGAGTGCGCGGCCCCGCGCGCGCCAGTGGCGCGCCGCCACCGCACCGAGCCGGTGGTCCAGGATGTCGACGACGCTTGGCGCGCGGTCAACCAGCTCGCCGAGGCGTGACCACGGGCCATCCTGGTGCTTGCCGCTCGCGTCGGGTACCACGCACGCAGCCTAGGCCCCGCGGGGCTGCTACGGGAGGTAGGTCGGGGGGGTATTCTGCCGGGGGGACGGGACGATGCAGTCGTTGCCCCACGCGCCGGGCGGGCAGCTGAAGCGGGTCAGGCTCCTCAGGAGCCCGAGGCGCATCAACCTTGGCGTGTTGTAAGGGCGGCGGGTCATCGAGCCTGTCTTTTCCATGGCATCACATCTCATCGCAGACATCCGTGTGCGGTCAAACGACGATACAGCGCATCATTGCGGCGGTGGGTATGACTTTCGGACTGCACCTAACGGACCTCGACCAGGCGGCTGCTGACCGACCTGCCCGTGAGGGTCGCCACGACGCGGTATCGGCCCGACGACGGCGCTGTCAGCGAAAACGTCCCGGCGAGCGTCGACTTGCCCGTAGCCACCGTGCGCCAGCCTCCGGCACGGCGTTGCAGCGCCAGCTCGGCCTGACCCAGCGCGTCACCGGCGATGTCGGTGACCCTGCCCGTCAACTTGCGTCCACGCGCGCGGGCGTTCACCCTGCTGATGGGCAGGGGTCCCTCGAGCGCGATGGACCTCATGGCAAGCTCGGCGGCGCGGCGGTTCCACGCCGACGCGGCGAGGCCGTTGACCGTCACGGCGCCGCCCGAGGAGTCGGTGTCGCTTTGCGGAGCCGGTGAAGTGAAGAGGATCGTCGCCTTGACGCGGCGGCCCAGGTCGATCACGAGCGCGGCCTGAGCCGTTGCGAAGCCGGCCTGCTGGTCCACGGCCGAGTACGCGCGAACCTTCCCAAGCCGGCGACCGCCCAGCACGTGGCGGACGGTGCGCTTCCTTGCGGTGACCTGCGGGTACCGCGCCCAACCCGCGGCCCGCGCCACCGAGGCGAGCGAGCGGCCCGTGCGGGAGAAGCGGACCTCCCAGGCCACGCGGCTCAGAGCCGTCCGGCCGCTCGGCGTAACGGACTTCCGGGCCGATCCAAGCGCCTGACACGAAGTCGTAGCAGCAATCGCGCGTGAAGCCCGACGGGATGTTGAGCCGCAGGGAGAGGCTTGTGGCATAGGCGCGTGTCACCGTGCCGGGCACGCCCACCTGGATGCGGTCGAGGTCGCTCTGTGCAGCGGCTGGGGCTGCGCAGAAGAGTGCGCCGGCGATGGCTAGAGAGGGGGCGAGCCGCCTGATCATGGTTCGGTTGAGTAGCTGCATCTCGCTTCAACAACGCATCCTCTCCGGCGTCGGATCGCAGTTCCGACGAAAGTCGTACTCGCCTGGCGATTCAGACGAAAGCGGTACCCGGCAGCTCGGAGAACGCAGGTACGCTCGCCCGGAGAACCAATGGCGACGTGCCCAAGCGGCGGCGTGGCTGAAAGGACACAGCGACGATGAGGACTGGACCCTCGAGGAATTCGACGCGCGTGCTGGCGCTTGTGCTTGCGATCGCGAGCCTGCTGGTCGCCGCGACGAGCGCACAGGCCACCAGCGGCGCAGCCTACACGACGATCAACAGTACCGCCGATGGCGGCGGAACCGGTGCCAATGAGGGGCTCTGCCACAACGGCAACGGCAACGTCAACTGCAACCAGTACTTCGCCAAGAAGTTCGTGTGGATCAACGGCGGCCCGGACAAGAACGGCCTCTCCGATGGCACCTACTTCTTCGCCGTGCTGGTACCAGGCACGCAGCACGACCCGAACGACCAGCCGCCGAACACGTTCCCCAAGCCGCGCACCGACGGCAACCTGTCGGACGACTTCGATCCGTACACGAACCGCATCTTCACGGTGACGAACGGCGAGATCTCCGCCTACGGCGGTACGCACGATCAGGGAATCGACGTCAACGACAACAACGAGCTCAAGATCCGTCTGTTCCCGTACTCCGACACGACCAACAACGGCGGCGTCTACATCCTGGCCGTCTGCCAGCTCACGGGCTTCGACAAGCAGGGCGATCCCGTCAACTTCGGGTACCCCGCCGACCCGAAGGAGTGCAAGTACGACGCGTTCAAGATCCAGGAGGACAAGACCCCTCCGAACTGCCCGCCGCCGACGTTCGCTTTCAACGCCAACGGTCTCGGCACCGCTGACCAGGACATCAGCGATGCCGGCGGGATCGACACGATCGAGATCTTGGCCATCCACAACCTCAACGTGTCACCGCTCGTGCCGGGGGTGAACTGGTTCCAGGGGACCACGTTCAACGTCCACCTGACGGCGACCGAGATCGTTCGGGGCGCCGGGTCGCGGATCCAGATCATCGTGACCGACGTGGGCGGCAACAAGAGCATCTGCGACCCGGTGCTCACCTCCCTGCGCGCAAGGGCCTCGCTCCAAGGCAGAGCGCGGGCACGGACCTATCGCGTGTCCGCGAACGAGAAGGTGGTCACCATCCGCAACGGCCGGCCGGGCCTGTCGCGGGTCACCGTCTCCGTCAACGGTAGGCGGTTCGTGGTGCGCAACCTGCGCCCGGGCGAGACGCGCAGGGTTCGCATCGCGTCCGCGCTGCGCAAGGGCGCACGTAACAAGGTCACGCTGCAGGGCCGCGGCACGGCCGGCGGCCGGGCGACGATCATGATCGCCAACTAAAGCCAAGCTCCGGCACTCCGCCGGGTCTGGGAAGGCGCGCGCCACACCGGCGCGCGCCTTCTGCTTTCTATGGCCGGATGAGCGCCGCGAGGAGGCCGGCGGCGTGCCTGAGATCGCGTCCGGCGGCGAGGCGATACGCGGGCGCGGAGCGCGCCAGCTCGCCCAGCACGTCGAGGTGGCGCTGCGCCATCGCGGCGTCCGTGAGCAGGACGTTCGGGCCCAGCTCGATCAGCGCCTCGGCCGGCGTGAGCGGCTCGATCGTCGTCCGTCCGGACGGGGCTATCGCTGGAAACACGAGCGCCCTGGCTGAGGCCGACGCGGCGATGCGCGCGCCGAACGCCTCGTCGACGTGGATGCGGTGCTTCGGCCACCCTGAGGGGGGCGGGCCCGTGAACGCTGCGAGCTCGTCGAACCACGCCGACGACGAGGGGGAGACGTCGACCTCCTCCGGAAACGCGTGCAGCCGCAGATCCGCACCGCGGTGCGTCGCAAAGAGCATGTCGTCGGCCATGTAGTCCAGCCCGTGACGCGCCAGGGCCAGCGCGAGCGTGGACTTGCCGGAGCCGCTCGGTCCCGGCAGCACGATGGCGCCGCCGTCAGAGGCCGCTCCCGCGGCGTGCACGCTGTAGAGCCCCTTCCATTTGAGCATCTCGACGAGCGGGAGCGTCAGCAGCGGTCGCGCGAACAACCACGCGTCGCGCAACGCCGCATCGCTCGCCCAGACGGTCGCGCGACCCGCGGCGGGCGCCGCAACCAGGCGCACGTCCTCGCCGACGGTGATGTAGAGCAGCCCGGGACCGTCGAACCACGACACCTCGCCCGGTTCCCACGGATACACCGGCCGGCCGTCGCCCGCCGGGCGCTCCACCGGCTCGCGGCCGATGCGCAGGACGATGTCCGCAGGCGCCGGCGTCGTGGCGCGGCAGCGCTGGAGGCGGGCGTCGATCGCTTCGCGTGCGGCGCCGGCGGGAGCGTCCACGGCGAGCCGCACGCCGTGGAGGTCGTACTCGAGCACGCTCACACGCGAGCGTGCGCGCGAGGGATGGTGTACGTCTCGACGTAGCGCCCGCGCGGGTCGGTCCGCTCCAGGAACGGCTCGCCGTCGCGGACGAGCCAGCAGTGCCCATCGGTCTCGCCGATGGGCTGGCCGAGCCCGTAGCGCAGCTGCACATCCACGCCCGCCCGGCGTAGGAAGAAGTAGTACGTCAGGCCGCGCGT
>CAWFWX010000009.1:0-17560 GCA_963819635.1 uncultured Thermoleophilaceae bacterium | reverse complement strand
CGGAGGCCGCTGACTCGTCAGGCGCCGTCGCCCCGCCGCCGCTTTCACCACAACTCGCCCCGGGCCCTTGCTCGACAGGGGAGTCAGCGGCGGTTAGACATCATCCTGTCATTACAGGATGATGTCCGTGCTAGATCGAACCGCCGCCAGGATCGACCGCCGTTCGCCCGTCCCGTTCTACTTTCAGCTCAAGCAGCTGATCGGGACGAGATCGCGGGTGAGCGCTGGCTGCCCGGCGAGCGCATTCCCTCCGAGCATGCGCTCTGCGATCACTTCGCCGTGTCGCGCACGACGGTGCGGCAAGCGCTCGCCGAGCTCGAGACCGACGGGCTCCTGGTCAAGCTGAAGGGCCGCGGCACGTTCGTCGCGGAGCCGCGGTCGAGCTCGTGGTTCCTCCAGTCCTCGCACGGGTTTCACGACGAGGCGACGCGCGCCGGCCGGGTCGTCACGTCGCGCCTCATGCGCCGCGAGATCGAGCCGCTGCCGCAGTGGGCCGCGCTGGCGCTCGACCTGCCCGCAGGCAGCAGCGGCGTGACCGTGGAGCGGCTGCGGTCGGTCGACGGGGAGCTGGTCATGTACGTCGAGAGCCACCTGCTCGAGGAGCTCGGTGACGTCGTGCTGGAGACGGAGCTCGAGACCGGATCGCTCTACGGTGCGCTCAAGGAACGGCGCGGCCTCGAGGTCGCCGGGGGCCGCCGCGTCGTGGAGGCGACCACCGCCCGCGACCAGCTCGCAAGCTTGCTGGAGATCGACCCGGGCGCCGCGGTGCTTCACGTCCAGGCAGTCTCCTGGGACGCGAGCATGAGGCCGTTCGAGTGCTACCGCGCCTGGCACCGCTCCGACCGCACCACGATCGAGGTGCAGGTGCTCGGCCAGCGCGCGGCGGAGACCGCCGGGCTCGACCCGACCAACCTGAGGCTCAGCGAGCGGTGAGGACGGCGCTGGTCACCGGGGCCACGAGCGGGATCGGCAGCGCGGCGGCGGAAGCGCTCAGCCGGGCCGGCTGGTGGGTGACGGTGGCCGGACGCGACGAGTCCCGGGCACGGGAGACGGTGACCCGCCTCGAAGGGCCGGGAGGCCACGTGACTGCCGACCTCGCGGACGAGGACGCGCCGAGGCGGCTGGTCGAGGAAACGCTCGACCAGGCCGGCCGGCTCGATGCCCTCGTCAACAACGCGGGGCTCTACACGCAGGGCACCGTCGCGGAGCTGGACGACGCCGACCTGGACACGCTCTTGTCGGTGAACCTGCGGGCGGCGATTCGCCTGGCCGGATTGGCAGTCGGGCACATGCGGGGGAACGGCGGCGGCGTGGTCGTGAACGTGTCGAGTGAGGCCGGCCTGGTCGCGATCCCCGGTCAGGTCGCCTACAACGTGACGAAGGCGGGGCTCGTGATGCTGACCCGATGCATCGCCGTCGACCATGCGGCCGACGGTGTGCGGGCGGTCAGCGTGTGCCCCGGAACCACGCGGACGCCGCTGGTCGACGCGGCGATCGAGAGGGCGGCTGACCCCGCCGCCCACGAGCGGCGGCTGGCCCACAGCCGCCCAGCGAAGAGGCTTGGCACCCCGGGAGAGATCGCCGCGGCAATCGTGTTCGCGGCGAGCGACGAGGCGTCCTTCATGACGGGGACGGAAATCGTGGTGGACGGTGGCTACACCGCCACCTGAACGAGGAGGAACGTGATGGTCAAGCGACTGCTCGCGCTCGCAAGTGCCCTGGCGCTGTGCGCGCTCCCGGTGGCCTGCGGCGATGACGACGACGGGGGCGGCGGTGGCGGTGGCGGTGGAAGCGGCCGCTCGGAAGAGGAGATCGTGATCGGCTGGACGCCGCCCGACATCACAGGCGTCTTCAAGACGGCCACGGACTTCTTCGAGCGCGCCGCCGACGACGCCAACAAGAATGGCTTCAACGTGAAGGTGGTCAGCCGCTCGCCGGCCACTCACACCGCGTTCGCCGACCAGCTGGCGATCATCGAGAACTTCATCTCCCAGCAGGTCGACGTGATTGCCGTCTCGCCCGCCGACACCGAGGCGGTCAAGCCGGCGATCAAGCGAGCCAACGACGCCGGCATCCCGGTGATCATGGTGAACCTCCTGGAGCCCCAGGACGACATCGAGGTGGCCAGCTACATCGGCTTCGACAACTCCGAGGCCGCGTCCGTCTCGGCGTATGCGGTGCTCGACTACTACGGCGGCCCCGGAGTGCTCGGCACAGGGCCGAAGGTGGAGGTCTCACCAGAGGACTACCTCGACCTCGAGTGGTGGGAGCAGAACTACGCCGACGCCGACAAGAACGCCCCGAAGGCCTCCGGGTCGATCATCGAGGGCATCGCGGGGACCTTCTTCTCGCAGGAGCGCCTCGACGGCTTCAACGAGGTGGTCAGCCAGTACCCGAACATCAAGATCCTCGGCAAGCCGATCGCCGCGGATTGGAACCGCGAGAAGGGCGTGAAGGCGGCGGAGAACTTCCTGTCGCGGTATAGCCCGTCCGAGATGAACTTCATCTGGGCGGCCTCGAACGAGATGGGGCTCGGCGCCATCAACACGGCCGAGCGCAAGGGTGTGCTGGACGACTCCGGCGGCGAGACGCCGCCCGCCAAGGGCAAGGTCGCGGTCTTCACGAACGACGTGACCCCGGAGTCGACGGACGCCATCCGCGCGGGCAAGCTGATCGCGGAGACGCATCACGGCTTCCCGGAGTGGGGCTGGTTCGGAACGGAGTTCGCCGTGAAGCTCGTCTGCGGCCAGGAGGTCCCGAAGACAGAGGACATCCGCCCGCGGACGGTCTACCAGGGCAACGCGGATCAGTTCTACCCGGAACCGCAGCTGCCGCCGATCGACTGGAAGAAGATCAAGGCGGACTGCTAGGGGATGAAGAGCTAGTGCCGCTGCTCGACGCCCAGGGCATCGAGAAGAGCTACCCGGGGGTCAAGGCACTCGCCGGGGTCGATCTCAGTGTCGACCCCGGCGAGGTGCATGCCCTCCTCGGCGAGAACGGGGCCGGCAAGTCGACCTTGATGAAGGTGATCGCGGGCTCGGTGACGCCGGACGGAGGGAGGCTCGAGCTCGACGGCGACGAGGTGCCGTTCGGCGACTCCGAGCGCAGCCGCGCTCGCGGGATCGGCATCGTCTACCAGGAGCTCAGCCTGGTGCCGCAGCGCTCCGTCGCCGAGAACGTGGTGCTCGGGCGCTGGCCGCGGACGCGCTTCGGGACAGTGGACTGGAAGCGGCTCCGGCCCGAGGCTCGCCGGCACCTGGATCGAGTGGGCCTCGGGGTGGACGAGACGCGCCCGCTCGCGGAGCTCGGCATGGCGGAGCGCCAGCAGGTGGAGCTGGCCAAGGCGCTCTCCACTGACGTGCGCGTCCTCCTCCTCGACGAGCCGACGTCGGCGCTGTCGGAGCGCGAGCAGACGCGGCTCTTCGAGATCATCCGCGAGCTGAGGGCGGACGGCGTCGCGATCCTGTACGTCTCGCACCGGCTCACCGAGATTCTCGAGATCGCCGATCGCATCACCGTGCTGCGCGACGGCGAGCTCGTAGACACCGTGGGGGCGCGGGGCGTCGAGGAGACGCAGCTCGCGCAGATGATGGTCGGCCGCAAGACCGGGATGGGGGAGCGAACGGAGGCTCCGCCTCCGGCGCACGACGCGCCGGTCGCCCTGCGAGCCCGCGGGCTGAGCCGCCTGCCGCGGCTGAAGCCGGTGGATCTGGAGCTGCGCGAAGGAGAGATCGTCAGCGTGTTCGGCCTCGTCGGTGCGGGCCGCACGCGACTCGCGCGAACGCTGTTCGGCTTGGAGCCGGCAACGGACGGAGAGATGGAAGTCGGCGGGCGGTCGGTCCGGGTCGACTCGCCGGTCAAGGCGATCGAGGCCGGACTTGGGTATGTGGGGGAGGACCGCGCCGCGGGCCTGGTGCCGCGCATGTCGGTGGCGTCGAATATCACGCTCGCGTCGCTTACCGAGGTCGCCCGCGGGCCGGTGGTGGACTTCGGTGCCGAGCGCGACATCGCACGTCGCTACGCCGAGGAGCTGGCGATCCGCGCACGCTCCATCGACGCGCCCGTCGAGAGCCTGTCCGGCGGCAACCAGCAGAAGGTGGTGCTGGCACGCTGGACCTGCTCCCAGGCGCGAGTGCTGGTGCTCGACGATCCCACGCGCGGGATCGACGTCGGCGCGAAGGAGGAGGTCTTCCGGCTCGTGCGTGAGCTGTCGGCGCGCGGGGTGGCCACGCTCTACCTGACCTCTGAGATCCGCGAGGCGCGCGCGCTGGCGCACCGCGTGCTCGTGATGTCAGACGGGCGGATCGTCAAGCAGGTGTCGCCCGAGACGGAGGAGGAGGAGATCATGGCGGCCGCTGGAGGCGCGCGTGTCTGAGGCGGCAACCGAGGCGCCGGCTCGTGGCGTAACAGTGCGGGTGGCGCGGGTGGCGGCCGCCGCCGGCGGCCGCGGCGGCGCGCTGATCATCCTGATCGCGCTGGTGATCGGCTTCTCGGTCGCCTCCGAGAACTTCTTCACCGAACAGAATCTGCTCAACATCCTGCGCCAGTACTCGGTGCCGATGATCCTCGCGGTCGGGCAGACGATCGTGATCGTCTCACGCGGGATCGATCTCTCGGTCGCCTCGACGTCGGCGCTGTCGGGCAGCCTGATGGGCGTCGCGTTCGCGCACTGGGGCTGGCCGGAGCCGGCCGCTCTCGCGCTCGGCGTGGCCGCGGGGTTCGCCGTGGGCGCCTTCAACGGTTTTGTGATCACCAAGTTGCACGTCCCCGACTTCATCGCCACGCTCGGCACGTTCTCGGCCGTGCGCGGCGTCGCGCTCCTGATCACGGATGGGCTCCCGGTGCCCGACTTCGACAAGGCGCAGGAAGGCCGCACGATCCCGGAGTCCGTGAACACGCTCGGCTCGGGGAACGTCCTCGGCGACATCCCGTGGATCGCCGTGGTGGCGCTCATCTGCGTCTTGGTCGGTGGGTTCGTGCTCGCCAGGACGACGCTCGGCCGGGCCGCCTATGCGATCGGCGGCAACACCGAGGCCGCGCGCGTGTCCGGCATCAGGGTCGAGCGCAGCAAGCTCAGGATCTACATGCTCTCGGGCCTGTTCGCCGCCGTGGCCGGGTTCATGCTCACCGGCCGCCAGGGCAGCGCGAACGCGCTCATGGGCGAGGGGATGGAGCTGCAGTCGATCGCCGCGGTCGTGATCGGCGGGACCAATCTGTTCGGCGGCGAGGGCAAGGTCAGCGGCACGGTGATCGGCATCCTTGTGATCGCCGTGATCGGCAACGGGCTGCAGATCCTCGGCGTTGCCGAGTTCTGGCAGCGGGTGGTGAACGGGCTGATCATCATCGCGGTGGTCGCACTCGACCAGTGGCGGCGCCGTCAGGCGCGCCTGGAGACGGCATGAGCCTCCTGACGCCCTTCACGACAATGCTGGATCTGACCGATGGGGCGATCACGCCGGAGCGCAAGCTCGTCGAGCGCACGCTCGGGGACATGGACGGCATGTACGCCGTCCCGGTCCCCGAGTACCGCCTCGACGAGGTTGTCTATTGCGTTTCCGAGATCCCGGCGCCGCTCGAGGAGGGCAACCTGCTGTCGTCGACGACGACGATCGAGCCCGGCACGGTCGGTGGCGAGTACCACATGACGAAGGGGCACTTCCACGCCAAGATCGACCGTGCCGAGATCTACGTGACGCTGGCCGGCGAGGGGCGGCTGTTGATGGCGACCGAGGCAGGCGAGTCCGCTGTCGAGCCCATGCGCCGCGGGACCGTGAACTACGTGCCGGGCGGCTGGGCACACCGGTCCGTGAACGTGGGCACCGACCCGCTCGTGTTCCTCGCGGCCTTCCCCGCCGATGCGGGCTACGACTACAAGACGATCGAGGAGCAGGGCTTCCCGATCCTGATCATGGACCGCGACGGCCTGCCCGATGTCGTGACCAATCCGCGCTACCGGCGATGAGCGAGTTGCTTGTCGGCGTGGACCTGGGGACGACTGGAACGAAGGCGGCGCTCTATTCGCCGGAGGGCGAGGCGCTCGCCGAGTCGAACGCCGAGACGCCGCTGCGCTGGCGCGGTCCGGGCGAGGTGGACCAGGACCCCGAGGACTTCTATGCGGCGACCGTGCGGGCGATCCGCGACTGCGTCGAGAGCTCGAGAAGCGACCCCGCGAGCGTTGCCGCGATCGGGGTGACCGGCCAGATGGCGGGCGTGCTCGGCATCGACGGCGAGTGGCGCCCGGCGACGCCCTACGACTCCTGGCTCGACCTGCGCTGCAGCCCCGACGTCGCGGCGCTCGACAGCGAGCTCGGCTCACGCTTGGTCGAGCTCTCCGGGTGCCCCGCGATGGTCAATCACGGCCCGAAAATGCGGTGGTGGCGGCGCGAGCACCCCGAGGCGTTCGACGCGGTCGCGAAGTTCGTGGTGCCCAGCGGCTACGTCGCCGGCCGGCTGGCCGGGCTCGCCGCCGACGAGGCGTTCATGGACCACAGCTACCTGCACTTCACCGGCGTCGCCGACACGCTCGCAGGCGCCTGGTCGGAGGAGCTCGCCGACGCGGTAGGCGTGCCGCTGGAGAAGCTGCCGCGCATCGTCGACCCCGCGACCAAGGTGGGCGGGCTGCGTCCGGACGCGGCGCGCGAGTGCGGGCTGGTCCAGGGCACGCCGGTCGCGGCGGGCCTCGGCGACACCGCGGCCGGGGTCTTGGGCGCCGGCATCGTGGCGCCCGGCCAGGTGCTGGACGTGGCCGGCACGGCAGCGGTGTTGTCCGCCAGCGGCACGGACTTCGTGCCGGACGTCGAGCATCGCACGCTGATCGTGATGCACGGCGCTGTGGAGGGGCAGTGGGTTTCGCTCGCCTACCTGTCCGCCGGCGATCTACTCGCGTGGGTCGGCGAGACCCTGTGGGAGGGCGAGGCGCCCGACTTCGACGAGCTGGCGCGCGCGGCCCGGAGCGCCCCGGCCGGCTCGGACGGACTGATCTTCGTACCGCACGTGGACGGGCGGCTGCTTCCGAGCCGGCCGGAGATGCGCGGCGCTTGGGTAGGTCTCAGTCGCCACCACTCGCGTTCGCACCTGGTCCGCTCGGTGCTCGAAGGCGTTGCGTACGAGTATGCCGAGTACCTGCGCGTGCTCGGCGAGCTCCATCCGGAGCTCGACCTGCGCGAGGTCCGCGTGGTCGGCGGGGGCGCGCGCAGCGACACCTGGAACGAGATCAAGGCGTCCGCGCTGGGCGTTCCGTACGCGCGGCTGGATCGCGGCGAGTTCTCGTGCTGGGGGGCGGCGCTCGTGGCCGGGCGGTCGGTGGGGGTGTTCCGCGACCTGGCGGCGGCGGCGACGCGGGCCACCGCCGTGGAGCGCCGCTTCGAGCCCGAGGCGGCCGACCACGAGGTCTACACGCGCCAGGCGACTCGCTACGCGCGGCTGCTGGAGGCGATCGACCCGGAGGCGCTCAAATGAGCCGCCTGCGCGTCGCGCTGGTCGGTGCCGGCCGCGCGGGGTCGGTCCACGCGGCCAACCTCGCCGACTATGGCGCGCGGGCGGAGGTGGTAGCGGTCGTCGACGAGCGCCGCGACGCAGCCGAAGCGCTCGGGCCGCCGGCGGAGCTGGCTGAGGCCCTCGAGCGGGCGGATGCCGTCGTCATCTCGACGCCGACCTTCACTCACAGCGACCTCGCCGTGCAGGCGGCGGCGGCCGGGAAGCACGTCTTCTGCGAGAAGCCGATGGCCCTCACCGTCGCCGAGTGCGATGACATGATCGCGGCCGCCGAGCGGACCGGGGTCGCGCTGCAGATCGGCTTCATGCGCCGCTTCCAGCCCGAGTTCGTGGAGGCGCGACGCCGCATCGAGGCCGGGGACCTGGGCGAGCCGATGGTGATCAAGTCGCTCACTCGCGGCCCCGGGCTGCCGCCGCCGTGGGCGTGGAGCTTGGAGCGCTCGAACGGCATGCTCGCCGAGGTCAACAGCCATGACTTTGACAGCGTGCGCTGGCTCGCCGGGTCGGAGATCGAGCGGGTTTACGCGGAGGTGGCGAACCACAAGGGCGCCGCCCGCGGCGTGGACGTGCGGGACTTCTACGACAACGCGGTCGTGTCCCTGCGTCTCGCGAGCGGGGCGCTCGGGACGATCGACGGCACGTGTCCGGCCGACTACGCGTACGACGCGCGCGTCGAGATCGTCTGCTCCGAGGGCCTACTGGTGATCGGCGACCTCCGCGGCCAGGCGCTGATCGAGGCGCGCGACCGTGACGTCGGAACCGTGACGCCGCTGCATCGGACCTGGCCCGACCGCTTCCGCGACGCCTACCGGGCGGAAATGCGCTCCTTCGTCGACACAGCGATTGACGGCGGGCACCCCGTGGTGACGGGCGCGGACGGCCGAGCCGCGGTTGCCGCGGTACTCGCGGCGAACCGCTCCTGGCAGGAGGGCCGGCCGGTGCAGGTGAGAGAGGAGGACCCTGCTTGAGGGCGCTCGTCTACCACGGCGTCGACGACCTGCGCGTCGAGGAGCGGCGCGATTGCGAGCCGGGCCCGGGCGAGGCGCTGCTGCGCGTGGAGGCCTGCGGCATCTGCGGCACGGACCTGCGCATCGCGGCGGGAGCACACCGCGCCTATCCGGAGGGGACCGTACGTGTGCCGGGGCACGAGATCGCGGGCCGGCTCGAGGCGGTCGGCGACGGCGTCGACCTGCCGGTCGGGGCGAGCGCATTCGTCGCGCCGAACATCGGCTGCGGACACTGCCCCGAATGCCGTGCCGGGCGCGTCAACCTGTGCCGCACGCCGCGTGGCCTTGGGATCACCGACGACGGCGGCTTTGCCGAGTTCGTCCTGTTGGACGAGGCGCTCGTCTCCCAGGGGAATGTGCTGCTGGTCGAGGACGGGCGCGACATGGCGGCGCTGGCGCTGGTCGAGCCGCTGGCCTGCGCGCTGCGTGGATCGAAGGCCTGCCGGATCGCCGAGGGCGACGTGGTGGTGATCGTCGGCGCCGGCCCGGTGGGGCTCATGCACCTTCAGCTAGCGCGCCTGCGCAGCCCGGACAGGGTGATCGTCAGCGAGCCGAGCCCCGCGCGGAGGGCCGAGGCCGTGCGCTTCGGCGCGGACGTGACGGTCGAGCCAGGGCAGCTCGCCGAGGCGGTCGGCGACGGAGCCGACGTGATCGTGACCGCTGCGCCCGCCCCGGCCGCGCAGCGGCAGGCGCTCGAGCTCGCGGCTCCGGGCGCGCGGATCAACTTCTTCGGCGGCCTGCCGCGCGACCGCTCGCAGGTGGAGCTGGATACGAACCTGATCCACTACCGCGAGCTGGTCGTGACCGGGACCACCGCGAACACGACCGAGGACTGCCGGGAGGCTCTCGAGCTGGTGGTCTCGGGCCGGGTGGACACCGCTGGGCTGGTGGGAGACCGCGAGCCGCTGGACGCCGCTGCGGATGCGTTCGCCACGGCACGCGCAGGCGAGCGGCTCAAGGTGGTCATCGAGCCGTGGGCCACGTGAGCGCGCGCGACGCCGTGGTGCTGGTGACGGCGCGCTCGTTCGGAAAGGACCGAGCCGAGCTGCGCGAGGAGCTCGAGGGCGCGGTCCGCGAGGTTCGCTGGAACGAGCTGGGGCGCCCGCTGGGGAGCGCCGAGCTCCGCGAGCAGCTGACGGACGTCGACGGCGTGATCGCCGGCGTCGACCAGTTCGACGCCGCCGCGATCGAAGCCGCGCCGCGGCTGCGCGTGATCGCGCGTCATGGGACCGGGACCGACACCGTGGACCTGGAGGCCGCGCGCCGGCGCGGGGTGGTGGTAACGAACACGCCCGGCGCCAACGCCGTGGCCGTGGCCGAGCTCGCCATCGCGATGATGCTCGCGCTCGCCCGGAGCATCCCCGAGGGCGACCGCCGGGTGCGGGCCGGCGACTACCGGGCGTCGTCAGGCGTGCAGCTGGGCGGGCGCACCGTGGGCCTGATCGGGCTGGGGCGCGTCGGCAGCGAGGTCGCGCGCCGGGCGGCGGCGCTGGGCTGCGACGTGGTCGCGCACGACCCGGCGGTCTCGCCCGAGGATGCCGGTCGCGCCGGGGCGAGGCTCGCCGGCCAGGCGGAGGTCGTCGCCGAGGCCGACTTCCTCAGCCTGCACGCGCCCGTGACCGAGGCCACGCGCGACCTGGTCGACGCCGGCTTCCTGGAGCGGATGAAGCCCGGCTCATTTCTCGTGAACACGGCCCGCGGCGAGCTGGTGGTGGAGGAGGACCTCGCGCGTGCGCTCCGGGATGGCCGGCTGGCCGGGGCCGCCCTCGACGCGACCCGCGAGGAGCCGCCGCGCCCCGGCAACCCGCTGCTGGAGAGCGCCAACCTGATCCTGACCCCCCACTGCGGAGCGAGTACCGACGAGGCCCGAGCCGCCATGGGGCGTGGCGCGCTCGACGACCTCCTTGCCGTGCTGGAGGGCCGCCCGCCGCGCCATCCCGTGGACGGCGCCAGTGCATGACGTGCGCTCTCGCTTGGGCGCGGCCCGCGTGGTGGCGGTGCTCCGGGTGGCGAGCGCCGACCTGGTCGAGCCCGCGATGGACGCTCTCGTCGAAGGCGGGATCGGCGCGGTGGAGCTCACCTTCACGACACCAGGGGTGGCCGTCGAGCTCGACGTGGCGCGCCGGCGTCATCCCGAGATCCTGCTCGGCGCCGGGACCATCCGGCGACCCGAGGAGGCGGCCGCCGCCGCAGGTGCCGGCGCCGACTTCCTCGTCATGCCGCATCTCGACAGGGATCTGCTCGCAGCCTGCCTGGCCACGGGGCTGCCGGCCATGCCTGGCGTGTTCACCGCGTCCGAGCTGGCGGCCGCCCTCGATGCGGGCGCGCAGGTTGTCAAGCTGTTCCCCGCCGGGACCGCGGGACCCGCGCACATGCGGGCCCTGCTGGGCCCGTTCCCTGGCGTGCCGATCGTGCCGACCGGGGGCATCGGGCTCGAAGACGTGGTGACCTGGCTGCGCGCCGGCGCCCTCGCGGTCGGGGTGGGCGGCGAGCTCTGTTCCACGGATCTGATCGGCGCCGGGCGGTTCGACGAGCTCACGCGGCGGGCGCGCAGCTTCAGCGAGGCGGTTGCGTGAGCGGCCGCCGCTTCATATTCGTGGGGGTCACGACGGGGAGCTCGTCGATCGTGCGGATCTGGCCGCGCTGGCGAGACGTCCTTCAGCTCGGCGACGACGTGGAACTGGTCGGCCGCGACATAGCCGTGGGCGCGCCGCCGGAGGCCTACCACCAGGCCGTGCGGGAGCTCATCGAGGACCCGGGTGCGGTCGGCGCCCTCGTGACCACCCACAAGATCGGCGTCTACCAGGAGGGCCGCGAGCAGTTCGCGGGGGTGGACGACCTGGCCGAGCTCTGCGGCGAGGTCTCCTGCCTCGCGAAGCGCGACGGCGGCCTATACGGCTGGGCCAAGGACCCGGTCGCCGCCGGCCGCACACTCGAGCTGGTGCTCTCCCCGCGCCACTTCTCGGACGGCGGCGGCCACGCGCTGTGCATGGGGGCGGGCGGGTCCGGCACCGCGATCGCCCTCTACCTGCTGGCACGCCGGCCGGGCAGCGACCACCCGGGCCGGCTCGTCATGACCGACCGCTCGCCCGAGCGGCTCGAGCGCCTCCGGGCGATTCTCGCGCGGGTCGACCACGACTCGACGGTCGAGCTGGCGGATGCCGACCGGCACGAGCAGCTGCTCGAGGAGCTGCCGGCGCGGTCGCTCGTGGTGAACGCCACCGGGATGGGCAAGGACCTCGAGGGATCGCCGCTCGGCGAGGCCGCCCGCTTCCCGGAGGGGGCCGTGGTGTGGGAGCTCAACTACCGCGGTGAGCTCGACTTCCTGCAACAGGCGCGCGCCCAGTCGGACGCGCGCGGGCTGACGGTCGAGGACGGCTGGATCTACTTCATCAACGGCTGGAGCTCCGTGATGGAGGAGGTCTTCCAGCGTCCGATCTCGGACGACGACTTGCGCGTGCTCGCCGCCGAGGCCGAGTTCGCGAGACCGGACGGAGGGTGACGATGAGGTATGCCGTGCACGCATACGCGTGGACGTCGAGCTGGAGCAACGACGACCTGGGGATCATCGACCACGCCGCGGCGCTTGGACTCGACGCCGTCGAGATCCCGCTCATGGAGCTGGATGCGGTTGATCCCGAGGCCATCCGGGTCCGTGCGCTGCGGGCCGGAATGGAGCTCATCACCTCCGTGGCGTGCGCCGAGGACACCGACCCCTCCAGTGAGGAAGACGGCGTGCGAGAGGCGGCGCGGGACTTCCTCCTCGGATGCGTGGAGGCGACCGCCGCTATGGGAGCGACCGTCTTCACAGGCGTGACGTACTCGGCCCTCGGGCGCCGTCTGGACCGGCGGCCCGACCCCGCCGACATGAAGCATTCGGCCGAGGTTCTGCGCGAGGTTGCCGTACACGCCGCGGACCGCGGCGTCACCATCGGCATCGAGCCCGTCAACCGCTACGAGTCGTTCCTCGTGAACACCGCCGCCCAGGCGTTCGAGCTGATGGAGCTGATCGGCGAGCGCAACGTGGGGATCCATCTCGACGCGTACCACATGAACATCGAGGAGGACGACTTCCGGGCTCCGGTCGAGCGCGTGGCCCAGCACCTCGTGCACTTTCACCTGAGCGAGAGCCACCGCGGCGTCCCGGGGCGCGGGAATGTGGACTGGGAGGCGATCATGGGCGCCCTCGTCGACGCGGGCTACCGCGGCTACGTCGGCCTCGAGTCTTTCGCTGAGATGTCGGACGCCATGCGGGGCGCCACCTGCATCTGGCGGGACCTCGCGCCGAGCAGCGACGCGCTCGTGCGCGAGGGGCTGGCGTACCTCAAGGGTCTGGAGAATGACGGTGCGTCCTTGTCGTGAACGAGCCCGCGCTTGCCGACGATGCCTTCCTCCTGGACGTGACTCGGGCCGCGGACAGGGGCGAGGTCCATGTGTGGTGGCTGGGCCAGAGCGGCTTCCTGATCGCGTGGCGGCGGCGACACCTCCTGATCGATCCGTATCTGTCCGATTCGCTCACTCGCAAGTACGCCGGCACGGAACGTGAGCACGTCCGTATGACGCGTCGGGTCGTCGACCCGAGGCGGCTGGACTTCGTCGACGTGGTGTGCTCTACGCACAGCCACACCGACCACATGGACGCCGAGACGCTCGAGCCGATCGTCGCCGCCGGCGCGACGCTGGTCTGTCCGCTCGCCAACCGCGAGCTCGCCCTCGAGCGCCTCGGCAGAGAGCCGGGGCTGTGCCTGGAGGACGGCGACAGCGCGACGGTCGCCGGCTTCGAGCTCGAGGCGGTGCCGGCGGCACATCCGGAGCCGGGGCCCGAGTACTCCGGCTACCTCGTGAGCTGTGGGGGCAGGCGGATCTACCACAGCGGCGACACGGTTGTCTACGACGGCATGACCGACCGGCTTCGGGCGGCCGAGACGAGTCTCGCCCTGCTTCCGATCAATGGGGCGCTCGGGAACATGAACGGCCCGGAGGCGGCCCGCCTGGCCCACGCGATTGGTGCTCGGCTCGTAGTTCCATGCCACTTCGACATGTTCGAGTTCAACACGGCGAGCCCCGACGCGTTCATCGCCGAGTGCCGCCGTCTCGGGCAGCCCTTCGCGCTGCTCGGCGCCGGTCAGCGCGTGTCGTTGTAGCCGAGCGTCGCCACGCGCCGCCCGCCCGCCTACGCTTTCAGCACCACCCGCCCCGGTAGCTCAGCTGGATAGAGCGGCGGCCTTCTAAGCCGCGGGTCGCAGGTTCGAGTCCTGCCCGGGGCGCTATGGCACTCGACTCACAGCAAATCGGGACGTTCGCAATGCAGTTCATGGACCAGCTGAGAGAGCAGTACGGCGAGGAGGCCGAGCTCGAGACGCTTCTGGTGGTGGCGGCCATCCGTACCGAGGACGAGGCGAAGCTGGAGCTGCGCGCCATGGACGCCGAGGGAGGTTCGGTGTCGCCATGGACGCTGAAGGGCATCGCCTCGATGGTCGCCGACAACTTCTAGCGGAGTAGGGCACCCTCTCCGCCTCCTCGTCGAGCGGCGCGACGTAGCCGTCGGGCGACATGTGCATCGTGAGAACGACCCTTCTCATCCCGACCCCTTCGGCTCGTTGTCAGTCCTTTCACATGGCGGCGAATGGCCGGCGCCAAAATCGACAGCGTTCGCCACGCCGTCGAATCGGAGCGTCGCGATTTCCGACAGGGGTCCATACCGGAGTGCGCGCGTCGCCCGCATCCTTCCAGGCGCAATGCCGCCTCGCCTGACGCCCCTCGACTCGTCCTTCCTGCGCCTCGAGACGCCCAATGCGCACATGCACGTGGCGTGGGTCGGGCTGTTCACACCCTCGGGCGGCCGGCGCCCGACGCTTGCTGCGCTCCGCGCGGCGATCGCGGGCCGCCTCCAGCATGCCCAGCTGTTCAGGTGCCGTCTGGCGTTCCCGTCGCTCGGGTTGGGTGAGCCATGCTGGGTGGACGATCCGGATTTCGAGCTGACGCGCCACGTGTCGCTGCTGGCATCGGAGCGCCTGAGTGACTCCCGCTTCAGGCAGCTCGCCGACACGGCGCTCTCGGAGCCGCTCGATCGCAGTCGGCCGCTCTGGCACGTCTACCTAGCCCCGCGGCTTGCTGACGGGCGCGTCGGGGTGGTCTGCAAGATGCACCACGCGATGGTCGACGGGAAGTCGGCGGTCGAGGTCGGCACGCTGCTCTTCGATCTGAGCCCCGACGCGACCCCGGAGGCGCCCGATGAATGGTCGCCGGCACCGGTGCCCGGAGCAGCGCGGCTCGCTCTCGGGTCTGTCGAGAACGGCGTGATCGAGTCGTTCCGGGCTCTGCGGGGGATGGGCCGGCTGGCCGCGTCGCCACTGGGCGCGGCCGGGCGGGTTACGGGAACGCTGCGGCGCGCGGCGCTGGGGGCCGAAGACGTGCTTCGGCCGGCTCCGGCCGCGCTCGTCAACTCGCAGATCGGCCCGCGGCGGACGCTCGTGCGCTACGCGACGCGCATGGAGCGGCTGAAGGCGGTGAAGCGCGCGGCCGGGGTCACCCTGAACGACGTGTGCCTTGCCGCGGTGGCCGGGGCGATGCGCGAGCTCGCCCTCGAGAGACGCGTGAAGCCCGCGCCGCTGAAGGTGATGGTTCCCGTGAGCGTCCGCCAGGAAGACGAGCGCCTCGAGCTGGGCAACCGGATCTCCTTCGCGTTCATCGACCTGCCGGTCCACCGCTTCTCCGCACGACAGCGCCTCGCCGAAATCAATCGTCAGACGAGCGAGTTCAAGCGCGCGGGCCGGCCGGAAGGGGTCACCGCCGTAATGAACGCGGTCGGCCTCCTACCGGCCCCGCTGAAGGGGCCGGTGGCGCGCGCCGCGGGCAGTGCGCGCGTCTACAACCTGACCGTCTCGAACATCCCGGGGCCGGGCTTCCCGCTCTACATGCTCGGGGCGCAGCTCGACGAGGCCTACCCGATCGTCCCCCTCTCCGAGGGACACGCTCTGTCGATCGGAATCTTCAGCTACCGCGACGACGTCTTCTTCGGCATCCACGCCGAGCCCTTCGTACTGCCTGAGGCGCGCCTGCTTCCCGAGGCGCTCGAAGCGGCGATCGTCGCGCTGGGCGAGTCCGCGGGCGGCCTCGCCGCCCGTCGCCGTGCCGCACTCAAGCTGCTCCCGGCCACCGCCAACGGGGTCGGGTCGTGACCGGTGGTCTGCTCCTCACGGGCGCGACTGGGTTCCTCGGCATGGAGCTGCTTCAGCGTTACCTGGAGCGCAGCTCGCGACGCGTCTTCGTCCTCGTGCGCGGTCGCTCCGAGCGCGAGGCCGCCGAGCGGCTTACAGGGATGCTGCGGGAGAGCGGGCTCGCGCCCGAGGCCTACGCAGACCGCCTCGTTGTTTTGTGCGGAAGCGTCACCGAGGAGGGTTTGGGGCTCGCGCCTCAACGGGTGCGAGAGGTTGCCGACGAGGTCACGCAGATTGTGCACTCGGCCGCGTCCGTGTCGTTCTCGCTACCGCTCCCGAAGTCGCGTGCCGTCAACGTCGATGGCACGCTGCGGTTGCTCGAGCTCGCCCGCCTCTGCAACGAGCACGGCGGACTGGAGGGATTTGCGCACGTCTCGACCGCCTACGTCTGCGGCACCCGCGAGGGGCGCTTCGGAGAGGACGTGCTTGACGTCGGCCAGAGCTTCCGAAACCCGTACGAGCGCTCCAAGTTCGAGGCCGAGCTGGCCCTGCGTGCGTACGCGGACGCACTGCCCGTGCAGGTCTTCCGCCCGAGCATCATCGTGGGGGACCAGAGCACCGGGCGCACGCGCTCGTACAACGTCCTCTACTGGCCGCTGCGGGCATTCGCGGCTGGCGCATATCGCGTCATCCCGGCGCGCAGAGACGCGCCGGTGGACGTGATCTCGGTGGACTACGCGGCCGACGCGATCGTCGAGCTCGCGGGGCGGTCTGGCGCCACCGGCACGCACCATCTGACCGCGTCGGCGGACGCGTCCACGGTGGGCGAGCTGATCGACTGGGCGGCGGCGTACTTCCGGAGGTCACCGCCGCAGGTCGTCGATCCGGCGCTGTACCGGCGCGTCATGCACCCGCTGCTGCTGCGTGCCGCGCGCGGCTCGCGACGCCGCGCACTCCAGCGCAGCGAGGTGTACTTCCCGTACTTCGATATGGGCGTACGCTTCGACAACGCCCGCACGAGGGCACGGCTCGAGCCGGCCGGAATCCGCGTCGCTCGGCTCGAGAGCTACTTCAACCGGATCGTCGACTTCGCGGTCGAGACCGACTGGGGTAGGAGGCCCTGCCAACCACTCGGTACCAGACGTGCGTCGCTCGCGGCGTCTCGATGACGCGCGTCGTCTCGAGCTCGATCGGCCGGGAGTCGAGGCGGTCGAACGTGCGGCGGGCGCTGTCGGCGATGACCGAGGACGCGATCACCGACGAGGTGGCCTCATCGGGGTCGCATCACGGCCCACCTTTGGCTCTGCGGCCCGGTTGTCTGGCGGCGCTCTAAGCCGCGGGGTCGCAGGTTCGAGTCCTGCCCGGGGCGCTAGGGAGGGTCAACGGGAGCTACTCCCGCGGCTTCGAGGGCTTCGGTTTGGCTCGGGTGAGCTTCCAGTGCACGATGAGGCCGTCCCTGAACGTGGCGACCTGCGCGTACTCTCCCAATGACACTTCGATGCCCGCGAAGCGCCCGCGCATCGTAGCCGCGCACGGCATCTGCCCCCCGATAGACGCCGCCGGCGGCAGTGTCGGGCAGATTCCCCAGCGAGATATCCCATTCGATATCCGGGTCCCACAGGGGAAGCATCTTGGCGACCTGTCCTTCCCCGGTGTCGCTCACGTGCTTGCGAAACTCCTCGATGGACCTGCGCAAGAGCTCGACGGTCTCCTCCGACATCGCCCGCTCAGTATCCCGCCGAGAACCCTTGGTGGCGTTCGTTCCCGAGTAGCCTGCCTCGAGCCACCCGCGGAGGAGGGCACCCAATGCGCGCCATGACCGTCATCCCAGGCCGGCCGGACAGCGCGGAGCTGTCCGAGCGACCCGAGCCTGAGCCGAAGGCCGGGGAGCTGCTCGTC
>CAWFWX010000008.1:0-263643 GCA_963819635.1 uncultured Thermoleophilaceae bacterium | reverse complement strand
GACGTGCAGGAACGGCGCGGTCACGATTCCGTCGAGCCCCTCGGGCTCGCGCGCCTCGATCCCGTACTGATCGAGCTGATGGTCGGCCAGCACGTCCACGACCTCGACGGCCCACATGAGAGCGACCAGGGCCAGCAAGATCTTCGCGGCGTCGCTCACGAGCCGAACCGTATCCTTGGACCCTCAATGGCCACTAAGCCGGACGAGAAGCCAAGCATCGCGCCGATCGTCGGTCCCGACGACGAGCGCCGCTTCACCGACTCCGGGATCGAGGTCAAGCACGTCTACGAAGCCGAAGACGTCGCGCCGGGGCTCGAGGAGCGCCTCGGCGAGCCCGGCGAGTACCCGTTCACGCGCGGCATCCACCCGGATATGTACCGCGGCCGCACGTGGACGAAGCGCCAGTACGCGGGCTACGCGAGCGCCAAGGAGACCAACGAGCGCTTCCACTACCTGATCAACCACGGCTCGACGGGCCTCTCGATGGCGTTCGACCTCCCGACCCAGCTCGGCCGCGACTCCGACGACCCGCTGTGCATGGGCGAGGTGGGCCGCACCGGCGTCGCCATCGACACGATCGACGACATGCGGCGGGTCTTCGACGGGATCCCGCTCGACCAGGTGTCCACCTCGATGACGATCAACGCGCCGGCCGCGGTGCTGCTGCTCCTCTACGAGCTGGTCGGCGAGGAGCAGGACGTGGCGGCGGAGCAGCTCACCGGCACGACGCAGAACGACGTGCTGAAGGAGTACATAGCGCGCGGGAACTTCATCTACCCGCCGGGCCCGGCGATGCGGCTCACCACGGACCTGTTCGCCTACTGCCACGAGCGCATCCCGAAGTGGAACACCATCTCGATCTCGGGCTACCACATGCGCGAGAAGGGCTGTTCGGCCGTCCAGGAGGTCGGCTTCACGCTCGCCAACGCGATCGCTTACGTGCAGGCGGCGATCGACGCCGGCCTCCAGGTCGACGAGTTCGGCCCGCGGCTCGCCTTCTTCTTCAACGGCCACAACAACGTCTTCCAGGAGGTGGCGAAGTTCCGCGCCGCTCGCCGGATGTGGGCGCGGATCATGCGCGAGCGCTTCGGGGCCAGGGACGACCGCTCGCTGAAGATGCGCTTCCACACGCAGACCGGCGGCGTCACGCTCGCGGCGCAGCAGCCGCACAACAACATCGTGCGCGTGGCGCTCCAGGGGTTCGCCGCCGTGTGCGGGGGCACGCAGTCTCTCCACACGAACGGGTTCGACGAGGCGCTCGCCCTGCCGAGCGAGACGGCCGCGCGGATCGCGCTCCGCACGCAGCAGATCCTCGCCCACGAGTCGGGTGCCGCCGACACCGCGGACCCGTTCGCCGGCTCCTACTTCATCGAGGCGCTCACGGACGAGATCGAGGCCGCGGCGCAGGAGCTGATCGACCGAGTCGAGGAGATGGGCGGCTCGGTGAACTGCATCCCGTTCATCCGCGCCGAGGTCGAGGAGTCCGCCTGGGGCTACGAGGAGCGCTACAAGCAGAAGCAGGACATCGTCGTCGGCGTGAACGAGTACGTGACCGACCAGGTCGACGAGGTCGAGATCCTGCGCGTGGACCCCGAGTCCGAGCGCGAGCAGGTCGAGCGGCTGAAGGCCTTCAAGGAGGAGCGCGACCAGGCCGGCGTCGACGCGCGGCTCGAGGAGCTCCGTCAGGCCTGCGCCGGCGACACGAACCTGCTGGAGCCGATGCGCGCCGCGCTGAAGGAGCGCGCCTCGATCGGCGAGGTCTGCGGGGTCATGCGCGAGGAGTTCGGGGAGTACTCCGAAGCCTGAGCCGCAGCGCGCTCGAGGCTACGGCCGGCGCGCCAGGAATGCGAACTGCCCCGCGAGCACGAGCTTGATCTGGTTGCGGGTGCGCGCGTCGAGGCGTGCCGCACGGGCGGCGAGCTCGATCAGCCGGTACGGGGGCGACTCGCGCGCCCACCAGCGGTGAAAGAAGCGCGGCAGCCCGAGCGCGCGCCAGGCCACGAGCGTGAAGCCGTCGATCACCGGGCGCAGCTCGACGACCTCCAGCCCGGCGTCCTCCGCGATCCTGGTGAAGCCCCATGGGGTCCAGTTGAGCGTGCTGCGCGAATGGAAGGCCTCGAGCTGGGATGTGGATCCGGCCAGGTGGCCGCCCGGCCGGAGCACTCGGGCCGCCTCCGCGACGAGCTCGCGCGGATGCTCCACGTGCTCGAGCACCTGCTTGCAGTAGACGAGGTCGAAGCCGGCGTCGTCGAACGGCAGCCGGCGGCCGTCGAAGGTCACGAAGTCGGCGTCGGTGCGGGTCCGTGCGGCCACCTCCGCGGAGTCGTCGATGTCCGCGCCCACCCAGCTGACGGCTGGGTCCACCGAGCGGAACAGGTCGACAGAATCGCCGGCGCCGCAGCCGAGGTCGAGCACGCGCCGCGCCCGCAGCCGATCCGCGTAGTGGTCGGCGAGCACCTGCCGGCTGTGGTCGGACGGGATGCGATCGCCGAGAAGTTCGCCGAGGTCGTCGCCGAGCATGGGCGGCGTAGGGTGGCACCGTTCGCCGGAAGGAGACCGCCGCCCCTGATCGAAACCGGGGGCAATGCCGGACTTAACCGCGAAGCGCACCCTCGTAAAGTCGCCGCCGGAGCTGTGGGACGAGCTGAGCGAGGTGGAAGGCCTCATGAAGCACCTCGGCGCCTTCGGCGAGATCAAGATCACGAAGCTCGAGCCGGAGCACACGGTCGCCTGGGAGGGCGAGCATGGATGCGGCACCGTCTCAATCGAGCCCTCAGGATGGGGCACCAAGGTCACCCTCCACGCCGAGCTGCCCCAGACGGCCGAGCCCGAGCCGGAGCCGGAACCTGAGCCGGAGCCCGAACCTGAGCCGGAACCCGAGCCGACCGAGCCGGAACCTGAGCCCGAGCCGGTGGCGATCGCGCCCGAACCGGAGCCGGCCGCACCCGCCACCGCGAAGTCGCGCGGATTCTGGGCCTGGCTGTTCAGGACGAGGACAGCGGAGCCGGAGGCGATCGAGCCCGAGCCGATCGAGCCCGAGCCCGAGCCGATCGAGCCCGAGCCCGAGCCGGTCGCGGTCCTCCGCGCGCCCGAGCCCGTCACTGTCGAAGTCGACGCCGTGGTGATCGAGCCCGAGCCCGAGCTCGATCCCGAGCAAGAGCTGGATCCGAGCCTCGATCCCGAGCGCGCGCAGTCCGTCCTCGACGAGGCGCTCGACGCTCTCGGGGCCGCGCATCACCGGCCGTTCTCGCGCGGTTAGCGCGAAAAAGTTGCGCTGACGGGACACTGTCGTTACACGGATGGTTGGTCCTGTCACACGGCGACGCTTCGTCCAGCGCTCGGCTGCTGCCGCCGCCGCCAGCGCCGCCTGGGCGCCGGCCGCCTTCTCCAAGACGCCCGACGGGCCGAACGTCCTGCTGGTGATCGTGGACTCCCTGCGGGCGGACGCCGTCTACGAGGACTGGGCTCGCACACCCAACATGACCGCGCTGGCCCGGCGCGGGGTCCGGTTCACGCAGGCCTTCCCGGAGGCGATGCCAACCGTCCCCGCTCGCAACACGATCCACACCGGCCGCCGCCAGTTTCCGTTCCGCGGCTGGTACGACCGCGACGGCCTCCTCGAGGCGCCCGGCTGGGAGCCGTTCGATCACGTCGACCGCTCCCTGCTCGCCACCTTCCGGCGGGCGGGCTACTGGACCGCCTGCGTGACCGACAACCCGTTCCTCGGCTACGCGCCGCCCTACGGGCGCTTTCGCCACAGCATGCACAGGTTCGTTCGCACGGGCGGCCAGATCGGCGGCCACCAGAAGGCCTCGAGCGTCCCGCCGCACATCCTTCGGCACTGGGTCCACCCGGCCTACGACAGCGCCAAGGTCCGCGCCCGGGTGGGCCTCTACCTGGCAAACAGCCACCCGTGGGAGGGCCCGGACCACACCTTCGCCGGCCGGGTCTTCCGCAACGCCATCCGCGAGCTGGACGTGGCCGCGGCGCGCCGCGAGCCATTCGCGCTCGTCGTGGACACCTACGAGCCCCATGAGCCCTGGACCCCGCCGGCGCGCTTCCTCGACGGTTACGGCGGCTGGCACGGCCGCGAGCCGTCGATGCCTCAGTACGGCCGGGCATCGAGCTGGCTCCACGGCTCGCAGCGGCGTCGCGTGCTCGGCCGGATGCGCGACCTGTACGCGGCCGAGGTGACGCTCACCGACTGGTGGCTCGGCCAGCTCATCGACCGGCTTCACAACCTGAACCTGGAGCGCGAGACCGTCATCGCGCTGGTCGCCGACCACGGGATCTCGCTCGGCGAGCACGGCTGGACCGGCAAGGTTCAGACGGCGCTCTACCCCGTGCTCACGCGGGTGCCGCTGATCGTCGTTCACCCCGACCACCGTCGCGCCGGTCAGGCGAGCGACTGGTTCGCGTCCACCCACGACGTGGCTCCAACGCTGCTCTCGATGGCCGGCGTGAGGCGACCCGACCGCATGACCGGCGCGAACCTCTCGCGCGTCTTCCACGGCCGAAAGCTCCCGGAGCGCCACTACGCCTGGGGCGGCTACTCGGACTCGTTCTACATCCGCTCGCGCCGCTGGATGCTGTGGGGGTTCAACCGGCCCGGCAACTTCAAGCTGTTCGACCTCCGGCGCGACCCGGGGATGAACCGCAACGTCGCGGGGAGCCACCCCGGGATCGTCCGAGAGCTGCTCGGGAAGGTCGTCGACCGCGCCGGCGGACGGCTGCCCTGGTACGGCGGCAAGTAGCGCGGCGGATAACCTGCGGCGTCAATGCGCGAGAAGTCGCCAGAGACCTACGAGGAGAAGCTCGCCCATCTCCAGGAGCTGCGCGAGCAGGCAATCCACACCAACCCGCAGGCGGAGGAGAAGCAGCACGACCGGGGCAAGCTGACCGCCCGCGAACGGATCGACAAGCTGCTCGACCCGGGCTCGTTCGAGGAGCTCGATACCTTCGTCCGCCACCGCACAAGCGACTTCGGAATGCTCGACAACCGGCCCTGGGGAGACGCCGTCGTCACGGGGCACGGCACGATCGACGGGCGCCCGGTCGCGGTCTTCTCACAGGACTTCACGGTCTTCGGCGGCTCGCTCGGCGAGGCGATGGGCGAGAAGATGGTGAAGGTGATGGACCTGGCGGCCAAGATCGGCTGCCCGGTCATCGGCATCAACGACTCGGGCGGCGCCCGGATCCAGGAGGGCGTGGTCTCGCTCGGCGCCTACGGCGACGTCTTCGTCCGCAACGTGCAGTGCTCCGGCGTGATCCCGCAGATCTCGGTGATCATGGGGCCCTGCGCGGGCGGCGCCGTCTACTCCCCGGCCATGACCGACTTCATCTTCATGGTCAAGGAGACCTCGCACATGTTCATCACGGGCCCCGACGTGATCAAGACCGTCACCGGCGAGGAGGTCGAGTTCGAGGAGCTCGGGGGCGCGATGACGCACAACTCGAAGTCCGGGGTCGCGCACTTCGCCGCCGACGACGAGGAGAGCTGTCTCGAGGACGTGCGCTACCTCATGGCGTTCCTGCCGCAGAACAACCTCGAGCTGCCGCCGCGGATGGAGACGGGCGACGATCCCGATCGCGCCGACGAGGAGCTCGACCGGATCGTCCCCGACAACCCGAACAAGCCCTACGACATGCGCGACGTGGTGCACCTGATCGTCGACAACGGCGAGTTCTTCGAGGTGCAGGAGCACTTCGCGCGCAACATCGTGATCGGCTTCTCGCGGCTGAACGGGATGCCGGTCGGCGTGGTCGGGAACCAGCCCTCGCAGCTCGCCGGCGTGCTCGACATCAGCGCCTCCGAGAAGGCCGCCCGCTTCGTGCGCTTCTGCGACGCCTTCAACATCCCCCTGCTCACGTTCATGGACGTGCCCGGCTTCCTGCCCGGGACCTCACAGGAGTGGGGCGGGATCATCCGCCACGGCGCGAAGCTGCTGTACGCCTTCACGGAGGCCACCGTGCCGAAGCTGACGGTCATCACGCGCAAGGCCTACGGCGGCGCCTACGACGTCATGAACTCGAAGCACATGCTGGCCGACTTCGTGTTCGCCTGGCCGACCGCCGAGGTCGCCGTGATGGGCCCCGAGGGCGCGGTGAACATCATCCACCGCCGCGACATCCAGAGCTCACCCACGCCCGACCAGCGCCGGGAGAAGCTGATCGGCGACTACAAGGCCCGCTTCGCCAACCCCTACTCCGCGGCCGAGCGCGGCTACATCGACGACGTGATCATCCCGCACGAGACACGCCCGAAGCTGATTCGGGCGCTGGAGCGGCTGAAGACGAAGCGGGTCGAGACTCCCAAGCGAAAGCACGGCAACATCCCGCTGTGACGAGCAGGAGAGCCGCCAGCACCGTCAGCGGCAGCTCGTAGCCGCCGCTCTGGTCCTCGGCTATGCCGGTGAAGGCCGGGCCGAGGAAGCCGCCGAGGTTCCCGAGCACCGCGATCAGCGCGATTCCAGCCGCGGCCGCCCTGCCCTCGAGGAACGCCGTCGGGCCCGCCCAGAAGCGAGGCAGCGCCGACAGCAGGCCGACGGCGCCGAGCGTGATCCCGACCGTGAGCAGGAGCGGCGACTGGGCGTAGGCGGTGATGACCGTGCCGGCCGCGCCGGTGAGCATCGGCACGGCGAGCCCGCTGCCCCGGCGCGACGCCGCGATCATCGCCACGGTCGCGAAGCCGAACGGGATCGCGGCCAGCACCCCCACCTCGAAGTCCGAGTAGCCGGTCCGGTCCTGGACGAGGTCGGGAACGAAGAAGGTGAGGCCGAAGCCCGCCGCGAGCAGGACGAGGTTCACGAGGCCGAATACCCAGACGCGGCCGCTCGCGAGAGCGTCGCGGATGCGCTGGCCGCCGAGCTGCTCGCGCAGCTCCCGCTCTCGCTCCACCTCCGCCGTCAGGAACTCGCGCTCGTCGGGCTCGAGCCATGCGGCGTCGTCGGGGCGCTCGTCGAGAAAGCGCAGCGTCACGAACCCGAGCGCGATGGCGGGCAGCCCCTCCAGCAGGAACAGCCACTGCCAGCCGTCGAGGCCGGCGACGTTGTCGAGCTCCAGGAGGCCGCCCGAGATCGGACCGCCGAACACGTATGCCACCGACACCGCGCTGAGGAAGAACGCGAGCGCCGGCGTGCGCTCGCGCTCGGGGAACCACCAGGTCAGGAACAGGATGATGCCGGGGAAGAAGCCCGCCTCTGCCGCACCCAGCAGAAAGCGCATGACGTAGAAGCTCGCCGCGCTGTCGATGAACATCATCGAGGCGGAGATCAGCCCCCAGACCACCATGATCGCCGCGAGCCAGCGGCGCGCCCCGAAGCGCGCCAGGGCGAGGTTGCTCGGCAGGCCGAAGATCACGTAGCCGAGCGAGAAGATCCCCGCGCCGATCCCGAAGATCGTGTCGCTGAAGCCGAGGTCGTCCTCGAGCTGGAGCTGCGCGAAGCTCACGTTCACGCGGTCGAGGTACGCGACCACGTAGATCAGGAAGAGGAACGGGATGAGCCGGCGCGTGGCCTTCCGGAAGGCGCGCTCCTCGAGGGTCACGCGCCGACTCTATCCCGGGCTACTTCACGATCAGCTTGACCGCCGACTTCAGGTCGTCGCCCTCGCCGGAGGTGCCCGCCAGGAACGCGCGCAGCGGCTCGAGGTAGGGCTTCGCCTCCTGCCAGTCGGCGTCGTTGGCGGCCCCCGTGGATTCGACGAGGTCGAAGATCGGCTGCAGCAGGACGTAGAACGACACCTCGTAGTCGCCCAGCGAGTCGCGCGTGGAGGCGAATTCGGAGTTGTCGCCGAGCTTCTCCCCAGGGTCGATCGCATCCTTCGCCGCCGCGTCGCCGTAGGCCACCACCACGCGGCCGTCCTTCTGGAAGAAGTGGATCGGCTTGGGAACGCTCGGGTCCGTGAGCGTGTAGCCCTTGCCGCCACCCGGCGCAGACAGGGGCCCGACCCGGACCTCCGCGCCGGCGCCCTGCTGCCTCGCGAGCCGCGCGACCGCGTCGATGAGGCGCCCCGAGGCCTGCTCGTCCTTCGTCTCGATGATGAGCGCCCCGTCGAGCTCGGACAGGCTCGCGCCGCGCACGAAGACGCCGAAGTCGCCCATCCAGTCGATCACGTCCTTCTGGAGGTCGAGGCCGGTCGCGGCGTGCAGCTGCTGCTCGATCGCGTCGCGCCCACCCGCGAGGCCCGCGAACGCGTCGACGTAGAAGTCGATCAGCCTGCCGAAGTCGGTCTGCGCCATCGCGAGCCACGAGTCGCCCGGCAGCTCGGTGAGCAGGTCGCTCCCCTGCCCCACGAACCCGAACGTCTGTGCGGTCTCCTCGGGGACCTTCGCCTCGATGAGGACGCCGTCGTCGTCGGCGTCGACCGTCGCCACGAACGGCTCCTTGAAGAACTTCTGGAACGACTGAGGCAGCGCGGCGGTTCCCTGGGCCATCTTCGCGAACTGCGGCGAGTTGAGGTAGAAGAGCCCGAGCCGGTCCTCGGACGCGTCCTGGAGCGCCTGCTTGTAGGTCTCGTCGTCCGAGAGCTTCTTGCCGCCCTTGGTCGTGTCGATGACCGCCTTGACGCCGGCCTCCGTGCCGAGCACGAGGAAGCCCTCGAGCACGGCGCCGGCCTCGCCGCTGTCGTCGGTCAGGTACTCCACGCCCTTGTAGTCGTGGCGGGTGATCTTGCCCTCGGCCGACTTCTCGAGCGCCTCGGCGGCCTTGTCCTCGTCATCGGTTGCGATCAGGCCGACGCCTGCTTTCGGCTCGTCGTCGCTGCCTACCGAGGTGGCGAAGAACGCCGCCTCGTCGCCCAGCCAGGGCTCGATGTCTTCCTTGAAGCTGAGCGGCGCGTCCGACTCGCGGAGGCCCTTCTCGATCATCTCCTTGAGCTTGTCGCCCGCCTGCCCGCCGCCCGGGAACTTGGCGAGGATGGAGTCGACGGCCTCCTTCTGGTCCCCCTCCGGCTTGAGCGTCGCCTCGCCGTACATCAGGGCGCCGGCCGGGACGAGCTCCGTGGCGCTCGAGGCGGACTGCTCCTCGTTGCCGCAGCCGGCCGCGACCACGGCCATCGTGGACAGCACGGCAAGGATCAGAACCAGTTTGCGCATTTTGGCCTCGGAGTCGGGTGAAGGCTTAGAGCCGGACGGTGTCCGCACGTACGCGCCCGGCGCGGTGCGCTTCGATGAGCGCGAGGCAGAGCGCGAGATCCTGGATCGCCAGACCTGTGGAGTCGAACAGGGTAATTGCATCGGGAGCGGAACGGCCCCGCTTTAGTCCCGTCAGGACGGCCCCGAGCTCGACGACCTGATCCTGGTCCACGAGCCCGGCCTCGACGGCGCCGGTCAGCTCGCCGCCGTGGCTCGCCTGTGCCCACTCGTCGCAGAAGAGCTCGCAGCGCGCCACCGCCTCGGGCTCGGCCTCCGCCTTGCCCGGGCCGTCCGCGCCCAGCATGTTCAGGTGCATGCCCGGCCGCAGGTCGCCCGCGAAGACGACCGGCTCGTTCCCCGGCGTCACGCAGGTGACCACGTCGCAGGCGAGCGCGTCCTCGCGCGTACCGGCCTCCCAGCCGAGCTCACCCGCGAGCTGGCCGGCGGCCTCCGGATCGGGGTCGAAGCAGATGCCGGGTCCGTACTCGGCTGCCGCGAGGCAGCGGGCGGCCCAGGTGCCATGGAGCCCGCAGCCGATCATTCCCACGCTGCGAGCGTCCTCGCGCGCGAGCTCCTGAGCGGCCACCGCCGCGACCGCGCCCGTCCGAAGCGCCGTGACCGCGCGCACGTCCACGAGCGCGAGCGGCTCGCCGTCGGCAACCGACGAGACGCAGATGATGCCCATCACCACCGGCAGCCCGGCCTCCGGATTGCGGGGGAAGGAGGTGACCCACTTGAGGATCGCGAGCCCCGCTCCCTTGGCGGGCATCGCGCGAAAGTCCCCGTTCGGATAGGCGTCGAGGTAGAGCTTCGGCGGCATCTGCCACTCGTTGCCGGCGTACTCGACGAAGCCGTCCCGGACCCGGTCGATGGCCTCCCCCGGCTCGATGGCCTGGAGGACGGTCTCCTGCGGGAAGACGAGGAGCTCGGGCATCAGCGAAAAGCTAACCCTCAACCACCCTCAAGGGGTCTGACCCCGTAGTTTGCTCTTAATGGGCCGCAATGGAAAGCAGAGCCCGGCGCGGCCGCGCATCGAGGTGCGTCAGGCGGCATCGCCCGAGGAGGCCGCCGCGATCGCCGCGGCGATCGAGCAGTTCATCCGCGACACGGCGCCGCCACCCGCGGCGCCTGGTGCGCGCATGAGCCCCTGGCTGCGCGCTGGCCTCTACTCGGGAACCGGCCGCGACCCCGCCGGCCCCTCGCCGTGGGGCGAGCCGGAGCGCTGGGGAAGCGCCTAGCCGGCCAGGTCGCCCAGCGCGGCCTTCAGCGCCTCCCACCGCTCGGCGCCCAGCTCGCGCTTCCAGCGGCGCTCGATCGAGGCGATCACCTTCCGGCCCTCGTCGAACGCGATCAGGGCGTCGGGTGTGTAGACGATGCGCTTCGCACGGCCGTCCTCTGGATCCGGCTCGCGCGCAAGCACCCCGGCCTCCTCGAGCTCGTCGACGATCATCGTGATCGCCTGGCGAGTGAGACCGGAGCGCTCCGCGATGACGCTCGCCCGCGTGCCCTCGCGGTCGAGGTGGCGCAGCACGTGGTTGTGCGTAGGTCGCAGCTCGAGCCCCTTGAAGGGCGGCGTCCCTTCGATCAACTCGTCCTCGAAGCGCGCGAAGGCGTCGCGTAGGAGCTGCCCGATGTGCTTGTCAGATAGTTCAGACACTTGACAATTTAGTTCAATCGCTTGATGATATCGCTATGACCGACACACAGACACTCCCAGAGCCCGTCCAGACCTCGCTCGGCTTCCGCGGGCGGTTTGTCCCCTCGGACGACCCCGACGTCCTCATCGGCGAGACCTGGGCCGCGTCGGGCGGCGGCGCCGGCCCGCTGCACCGCCATCTGCACCAGTCGGAGCGCTTCGAGGTCATCGAGGGCGCGATCACGGTGCGGCTGGGCAGGACGTCACACGTGGTCTCCGCCGGCGAGAGCTTCACGATCCCGGCCGGGGCGCCGCACACGTTCGTCAACCACACGGGCGAGGAGGCGCACTTCCGCGCCTACTTCTCGCCGCCGATGCGCCTCGAGGGCCTCTTCACCGAGCTCGCCGAGCTCGACTTCGGGCCCAGCCCGGGCCAGACGGCTCGACTGATGGCCGACTACCGCGACGAGTTCTTCTACCTGGCCCGGATCCCGGTGGGTTTGCAGCGCGCGCTCGGGGCCGTGATCCGGGCGGTTACGCGCGGCGAACGGCAGCGGTAAAGGGGCCACCGTATGCGTGGGTAATCCAGGATTGTCGTCGTTACGCCGACTCGCCGCGGTAGTACTCCACGCCGGAGGAGCGCTCCACCATCAGGGAGTCACCCGGCGCCAGCCAGAGACCGACCTTGTCGCTGTCGGGGTAGGCCGTGCCGGTGGGCCAGACGAGGTCCGACCACATCAGCACGCGCGCGGGCTCGTCGGTGCGGTTGCCCACCTGGTGCGCGCCCTCGGGTCCGCGCTTGAAGAAGACCACGTCCATCGGCTTCAACTCCTCGGTGCCCTCCGGCGTGCGCACGAACGGGCGGCCTGAGAGAACCAGCACCCACTCCTCCTCGCCGTACTCGTAGTGGTACGGACACAGGAGCTGCCCGGGCGGCAGCTCGTAGACGGTCGCGCCGGTCCGCTCGGCGCCGACCTCGGTGCCGAGCCGGTACATGCCGGCGCGGAATCCCTCGGGGTCCTCGGGGTCGTATGTGAAGTTCGGATTATCGATGCTGAGGTGACTCATTGGACAATCATCAACGATGCATACAGTCCCTTGGGTGGCAGATCCAGCGATCGAAGTAGAGGGACTACGTAAACGTTTCGGGGATGTCCAGGCGCTCTGCGGAATCGACCTGGTCGCGTCCCCCGGCACGATTCTCGGCCTACTCGGGCCGAACGGTGCGGGGAAGACGACCGCGGTCCGAATCCTCACCACGCTCCTTCCGCCGGACGGCGGAACGGCGCGCGTGGCCGGGCTCGACGTCGTAAAGGACGCCGCCCAGCTGCGCTCCCAGATCGGGCTCGCCGGGCAGTACGCCGCCGTCGACGAGAACCTGACCGGGTTCGAGAACCTGGAGATGGTCGGCCGCCTCTACCACCTTGGCCGCGGGCCCTCGAAGGAGCGCTCGCACGAGCTGCTCGAACGGTTCTCGCTGACCGACGCCGCCGAGCGCCTCGTCAAGACCTACTCGGGCGGCATGCGCCGGCGGCTCGACCTCGCCGCGGCGCTGGTGGCGCGCCCGCCGGTGCTCTTCCTCGACGAGCCGACGACCGGGCTCGACCCGGTCAGCCGCCTCCAGCTCTGGGAGACGATCGAGGCGCGCGTTGCCGCCGGGACCACCGTCCTGCTGACCACTCAGTACCTGGACGAGGCCGACCGGCTCGCGGACCGGATCGCGGTGATCGACCACGGCGAGGTGATCGCCGAGGGCACTCCCAACGAGCTGAAGAGCCGCGTGGGCGGCGAGCGGCTCGAGGTGACGCTCGAGAACTACGACCAGGAGGCGGCCGCGATAGCGGCGCTGACGCCGCTGGCCGACGAGCGCCCCAAGTGCGACCACGGGATCCTCGTGATGCCGCTCGACAAGGCGCGCGGCGACATCGCCGAGGCGGTCCGGCGGCTCGACGCCGCGAACGTGCACATCGCGGACATCGCGCTACGGCGCCCCACGCTCGACGACGTGTTCATGTCCCTCACCGGCCACGCCGCCGAGCTGCCGGAGGACGACGAGGAGGACCGCGAGGAGCGGGAGGCCGTGGCGTGAGCGCGCTCGCCTACGCCGTCGCCGACACCGCCGTCATCGCGAAGCGGAACCTCCTGCGCATCCCGCGCCAGCCGGACCTCTGGGTCTCCTTCACGATCCAGCCGCTCATGTTCGTGCTGCTGTTCGTGTACGTCTTCGGCGGCGCGATCCAGACGCCGGGCTACCCCGACTACGTGGACTTCCTGATGCCGGGGATCATCGTCCAGACGATGGCCTTCGGCGGCTTCGTCACCGCAATCGGCCTCTCGGACGACCTCAGCAAGGGGCTGATTGATCGCTTCCGCTCGCTTCCCATGGCGCGCTCCGCCGTGCTGGCGGGACGCACGCTTGCCGACGTCGCCACGAACGGGGTCTCGCTCACCGTGATGATCGCCGTCGGCCTGCTCGTCGGCTTCAACTTCACGTCGAGCCCGCTCGAGGTGGTGGCCGGGATCGCGCTGATGCTCCTGTTCGGATACGCCTTCTCGTGGGTGTTCGCCTGCGTCGCGCTGCTCGCGGGCTCGGTCGAGGCCGCGAACGCGATCGGCTTCATGGTGATCTTCCCGCTGACGTTCGCCTCGTCGGCCTTCGTGCCGCCGGAGTCGATGCCCGCGGCCATCCAATGGTTCGCCGAGGTCAACCCGATCAGCACGATCGTGGACGCGACCCGGGCCCTGTTCGTGAACGCTCCGGCGGGCAACGACGTCTGGGGCGCGTTCGCCTGGTGCTTCGGCCTGATCGCGGTCTTCTCGACGTTCGCCGTCTACCGCTACAGGCGCGCGGTCAGCTCCTAACCCGCCGGCGCCGCAGCCAGCTCCGGCCAGCGGTCCGCCCACGGCCGCGCCTCCTCGAGCTGAGCCGCGACGCGCAGCAGCAGGTCCTCGCGCCCGTACGTCGCGACGAGCTGGACGCCGATCGGCAGGCCGTCGTCCGACCAGTGGAGCGGCAGTGAGACCGCCGGCTGGCCCGAGCTGTTGAACCCCGCCGTGAAGATCGCGTACGGGGTGGCGCGCACGATCGGCATCAGCGGGTTGTCCTCGTCGCCGTTGCCGATCTCACCGATGGGAGCGGGCGGCAGGGCCATCGTGGGGGTCACGAGCAGGTCGTGGCTCTCCCACCACTCGGCGCCCGCGCGCCCGACGACCTGCGCGTACTCCATCGCCTCCAGGTACTCGCCGGCGGTGTGCGTTCTGCCCTGCTCCGCCAGCGCCCAGGTGAGCGGCTCGACGTCGTCCGGGCCGATCGGCTGGCCCGTCCTCCGCGCCCAGTAGCGGAGGCCGTAGTCGACTCCGCTCGTCCAGCGGACCAGGAACTTCTCGATGTAGCCCTCGTCGTCGAGCACGTCGGGATAGGACGGCTCGACGTGGTGGCCGAGCGACTCCAGCAGCCGGCCGGCGTCGTCGGCCGCGGCCACGCAGTCGGCATGCGCCTCGAACTGGCCGCCGGGCGGGCGCGTCGTGAGCCCGATCCGCAGCCGGCCCGGATCGGCGCCCGGCTCGTCCGTGTAGGGCCGCGCCCGGTCGGGCGCGTAGTAGGGCTCGCCTGGCGGTGGGTCGGCGACCCACTCGAGCATGGCCGCCGCGTCCCGCACCGAGCGGCAGACCACGAGGTCCGTGGTCAGCCCGGACATCATGTCGCCGAACTCCGGCGCCATCGAGACGCGCCCCCGCGACGGCTTCAGGCCGACCAGGCCGCACGCCGACGCCGGGATGCGGATCGAGCCGCCGCCGTCGCTCGCGTGAGCGATCGGCACCATCCCGGCGGCCACCGCCGCGGCCGAGCCGCCGCTCGAGCCGCCGGTCGAGTGGTCGGTGCTCCAGGGGTTGCGCGTGGCCCCGTAGGCGGTGGGCTCGGTGGTCGGCAGGATTCCGAGCTCGGGCGTGCTCGTCTTCCCGAGGAGCACGAGCCCGGCCTCGCGGAAGCGGCGGGCGAGCCAGGTGTCCTCCTCCTCGACCCAGCCGATCCGCTTCAGGAAGCCCATGCCCTCGTGCATCGGGTCTCCGGCGGAGTGGCAGCCGAGGTCCTTCATGAGGAAGGGCACGCCGCGGAACGGCCCGTCGGCCGGCTCCGTGGCGAGCGCCTTCTCGAACAGAGGGTGAATCACGGCGTTCAGCTCGCCGTTGAGCGCCTCGATGCGCTCGATCGCGGTCTTGATCAGCTCGGCGGGCGAGGCCGCGCCGGACCGCACCAATTTGGCCATTTCCGTGGCGTCCATGAAGGCTTACGCTACCGCTGCCGATAAAAGGCAGGAATCCCGACTGGCTTTTGGTACTTTCTCGATAATGGAACCGGTTTCCGCGCCGCCGGAGGGCGCCACGCGCAAGCGCAAGGGCAAGCAGGGGTCCCTGGAGAACCCGGAGGTATACGAGAACGTCCCGGGCCACATCATCCCGATCCTCGAGCGTGAGTTCGACGATTTCGACAACGAGGCGGAGAAGTTCCTCGGCGGCGACACGCCCGAGAACGAGTTCATCGGGTTCCGCCTGAAGCAGGGCGTCTACGGCCAGCGCCAGGCCGACGTCCAGATGATCCGCGTGAAGCTCCCCTTCGGCGGGATCACGCCCGAGCAGATGGAGGCGTTCGCGGACGTCGTCGAGAAGTACGCGCCGCTCAACAAGGGCCACATCACGACGCGGCAGAACATCCAGCTGCACCACATCCCCCTGCGCGACGCCGCCAAGGCGATCCGCGAGCTCTCAGAGTCCGGCCTCTCCAGCCGCGAGGGCTGCGGCAACACCATGCGCAACGTGACGGGCGACCCGTGGGCCGGCATCTGCCAGGGCGAGCTGTTCGACCCGACGCCCTACGCGGGCGCGTACGTGCGCTACTTCGTACGCCACCCCACCACCCAGCTGATGCCGCGCAAGGTGAAGACGGCCTTCACCGCCACGGACGAGGACCGCGCGATCACGGGCATCCACGACGTGGCCTTCATCCCGCGCATCCGCGACGGCGTGAAGGGCTTCGAGCTGCGCGTGGGCGGCGGCACGTCGATCATGCCGCGAGTCGCGCCGACGCTGCGCGAGTTCGTGAGCGCCGACGACGGCGAGTACCTGAAGGTCACCGAGGCGGTGATGCGCATCTTCGACCGCCAGGAATGGCTGCGCGCCAACCGCGCGCGTGCGCGGATCAAGGTCTTCGTCGACAAGTACGGCATCGAGGAGCTCCAGCGGCAGGTCGACGAGGAGCTGAAGGGGGACTGGGTCGCCGAGCGCGACTTCGACCCCCAGCCGCTGCTGTTCGTGGACGACGAGGAGGCCGGCGCTCCGCCCGCGCCCTCCACATACGCCAGCCCGAACGGCGACGGCAGCGAGTTCGAGCGCTGGCGCGCCACGAGCGTCGTCCCGCAGCGCCAGGCGGGCTTCTCCGCGGTCCAGATCAAGGTCGTCCGCGGCGACCTCACCCCCGAGCAGTTCCGCGGGCTCGCCGAGCTCATGCGGGCCTACTCGGGCGGGTACGCGCGCACCACGGTCCATCAGAACCTGGTGCTGCGCTGGGTGCGGGACGAGACGGTCTACGAGGTCTGGCGCGCGCTCTCCGAGCTGGGCCTGGGAGACACCGGCGCGGACGAGATCAACGACGTGATCAGCTGCCCCGGCACCGACTCGTGCAAGCTCGGCATCACGAGCTCGATGGGCCTGAACCACGCGGTGCGCGAGCGCGTCGAGTCGATGGGCATCGAGGACCCGCTCACGAGGCGGATCCACATCAAGATGTCCGGCTGCCCGAACGGCTGCAGCCAGCACCACATCGCCAACATCGGCTTCTACGGCGCGTCGATCAAGGTCGGCGAGCACACGATTCCCGCGTACGTCGCCCACATCGGCGGCAACTACGAGGGCGGAGAGGTGATCTACGGCACGCGCCTGAAGGTGCGCCTGCCGGCGAAGCGCGTGCCCGACGCCGTCGAGCGCTGGGTGCGTATGTACGAGGCCGAGCGCCTGGACGGCGAGCTGTTCAACGACTTCGCCGAGCGTGTCGGCCAGACGCGCTTCGAGGACGAGGTCCGGGAGCTCTCGATGCCGGTCGAGTTCGGCCTCCAGAACATGCAGTTCTTCATGGACTGGCAGAAGAAGGAGCCCTTCGAGGTCATCAGGGGAGAGGGCGAATGCGCGGTGTAGCCGAGACAGCAGAGGAAACGCTTCGCACGGCCGTCGGGCGACACCACCCGGCGCTCGTGATGGCCTGCTCCTTCCAGAAGGAGGAGTCGGTCCTGATCGACATGCTCATGCGGATCGAGCCGTCGGCACGCGTGTTCACGATCGACACGGGCGTGCTCTTCCCCGAGACCTACGAGGTCTGGCGGAAGGTCGAGGACCGCTATGGGCTGCGCGTCGAGGTCGTGGACGCGACCCCGCCGAACGGCACGCCGTGGAGCGCGTCGAACTGCTGCGGCAGGCGCAAGGTCGACGCTCTCGAGCAGGCTCTCCGGGACACGCAGGCGTGGATCACGGGGATCCGCCGCGAGCAGTCGGCCACGCGGGCGAACGCTGAGCAGATCGAATGGGACGAGGCGCGCGGCCTCTGGAAGTTCAATCCGCTCGCGGACTGGAGCGACCGGGACGTGTGGACCTACGTGCACGAGCACGATCTCCCCTACCATCCGCTCCACGACAGGGGCTACGAGTCGATTGGCTGCGCTCCCTGCACGCTCCCCGGAAACGGCCGCGAGGGCCGCTGGGCCGGGCAGGACAAGACTGAGTGCGGTCTGCACGTTTAGTTCCGTGCATGCGACCACCAGCCCAGCGCCCCCTATTGTGCGGCGCGACGAAGAGTTGAGCTACGAGATCTCACATCTGCGCGCTCTGGAATCAGAGGCGATCCACGTCATCCGCGAGGTAGCGGCCGAGCTGGAGCGCGCCGTCTTGCTGTTCTCGGGCGGCAAGGACAGCGCGGTGCTGCTGCATCTGGCGCGGAAGGCTTTCCACCCTGGCGCCCTTCCGTTCCCGGTGATGCACGTGGACACGGGGCACAACTTCCCCGAGGTGATCGAGTACCGCGACAAGCTCGTCGAGGAGATGGGCGCGCGCCTGATCGTGGCCTCGGTGCAGGACTCGATCGACAGCGGCCGCGTCGTCGAGGAGACCGGGCCGCGCGCGTCGCGCAACCGGCTGCAGTCGGTCACCCTGCTCGACGCCATCGAGGAGCACGGCTTCAGGGCGGCCTTCGGCGGCGCCCGCCGCGACGAGGAGCGCGCCCGTGCGAAGGAGCGCATCCTGTCCTTCCGCGACGACTTCGGCCAGTGGGACCCGAAGCGGCAGCGCCCCGAGCTCTGGAACGTCTACAACGGCTTCGTCAAGCCCGGTGAGCACGTGCGCGTGTTCCCGCTCTCGAACTGGACGGAACTCGACGTGTGGCAGTACGTCGCGGAGGAGAAGCTCGAGCTGCCCTGCATCTACTTCGCGCACGAGCGCGACGTCTTCAAGCGCGACGGCATGCTGTACGCCGTCTCGGACTACGTGGAGCTGCTGCCCGGCGAGGAGCCGCTGAAGAAGTGGGTGCGCTTCCGCACCGTCGGCGACATGAGCTGCACCGGCGCGGTGCAGTCGGAGGCCAAGTCGCTCGAGGACGTGGTCGCCGAGATCGCCGCCACGCGGATCACCGAGCGCGGCGAGACGCGCGCCGACGACCGCATCTCCGAGGCGGCGATGGAGGATCGCAAGAAGGAGGGCTACTTCTAGCCGTGGCCACGGGCGCGGCCACCAACGGGCGGCCCCGGGCCGCCCGCCCCTCGGAGCTCGTTCGCTTCGCCACGGCCGGCTCCGTCGACGACGGCAAGTCGACCCTGATCGGCCGGCTCCTGTTCGACACCAAGTCGATCTTCGAGGACCAGCTCCAGCACGTCGAGGAGACCTCGAAGCGGCGCGGCGACGGCTACGTGAACCTCGCGCTCCTGACGGACGGCCTGCGGGCCGAGCGCGAGCAGGGCATCACGATCGACGTGGCCTACCGCTACTTCCACACGCCGCGGCGCAAGTTCATCATCGCCGACACGCCCGGTCACGAGCAGTACACGCGCAACATGGTCACCGGCGCCTCGACCGCCGACCTGGCGCTCGTTCTCGTGGACGCGCGCAAGGGAGTGCTCGAGCAGTCGCGCCGCCACGCCTTCATCGCCTCGCTGCTCCGCATTCCGCACCTGGTCGTGTGCGTGAACAAGATGGACCTGGTCGACTGGGACCAAGAGGTCTTCGATGCGATCTGCTCGGACTTCACCGGCTGGGCGGCCAAGCTGGACGTGCAGGACGTGACCTTCATCCCGATCTCGGCGCTGCACGGCGACAACGTGGTCGAGCGCTCGAAGAACATGCCGTGGTACGAGGGGCCGTCGCTCCTCTACCACCTCGAGCACGTGCACGTGGCGTCCGACCGCAACCTCCAGGACGCCCGCTTCCCGGTCCAGTGGGTCACGCGGCCGATGTCGGACGAGCTGCACGACTACCGGGGCTACGCGGGCGAGGTCGCCTCGGGCGTGTTCCGCACCGGCGACGAGGTCGTGGTCCTCCCCTCGGGGCGCACAACGCGCATCGCCGGCATCGACACCTTCGACGGCGAGCTCGACGAGGCGTACCCGCCTCTCTCGGTGACGCTTCGGCTCGAGGACGACGTCGACGTCTCGCGCGGCGACATGATCTGTCGTCCGGCCAACCGGCCGAAGGAGGCGAAGGACATCGACGCGATGGTCTGCTGGATGTCCGACCGCCCGCTCTCGCCCGCGGGGCGCTACCGCATCAAGCACACGAGCCGCACCGCGCTGGCGAAGGTGGACGAGGTGATCTACCGGATCGACGTCAACTCGCTCCACCGCGACCAGGGCGCCGGCGAGCTCGGCCTGAACGAGATCGGCAAGCTCCGCCTCCGGCTGTCCGCGCCGCTGCTCGTGGACGAGTACCGGCGCAACCGCGCCACCGGCAGCTTCATCCTCATCGACGAGTCGACGAACGACACCGTCGGTGCGGGCATGGTGCTTTAACGCCTCTAGGCTGGCCGGGTGGATTTCGCCCTCGTAGCGTTCGGTCTGGGCGTCGGCATCCTCGTCGGAATGACCGGAATCGGCGGAGGGTCGCTCATGACGCCGATGCTGATCCTGGTCTTCGGCGTAACGCCCACCACCGCCATCGGCACCGACCTCGCCTACGCGGCGGTCACGAAGACGGTGGGTGGCTACAAGCACTGGAAGCAGCGCACGGTCGACCTCGAGCTGTCGACCTGGATGGCGATCGGCTCGGTGCCGGCCGCGGTCTTCGGCGTGTACGTCCTGACGCTGCTCGACGACTGGCTCGGGGACGACTTCGAGGACGGCGTGATCATCCTCCTGGCGGGGGCGCTGCTCCTGACCGGCACGGCCACGCTCGTGCGCGCGCTCTTGAAGCGGATGCAGGAGCGCGAGCGAGACACGATCGACATGGAGCGCCGTCACAAGATCGCCGCGGTGGTGCTCGGCCTGTGCGTCGGCTTCGTGCTCGGCGTGACCTCGGCGGGCAGCGGCGCTCTCATCGCGGTCGGGCTGATCCTGCTCTTCAGGCTGTCCCCGCAGCGAGTGGTGGGCACGGACGTCTTCCACGCGGCGATTCTGCTCTGGGCCGCCGGGCTCTCGCACGTGGTGGCCGGCAACGTGGACTTCGGGCTCGCGGGCACGATCCTGATCGGCTCCGTGCCGGGCGTCTGGCTCGGTAGCCACTGGTCGGTGCGCGTCGACCCCGCCGTGCTCCGCCTCACCCTCGCCGTCGTGCTGATCGGCGCCGGGCTTGCGCTCCTCATCAAGGCGGGGCTCGACATCCCGGTCGCGGTGATCGTGCCCTTCCCGCTCGCGGTCGTCGGCCTGCTGCTCGTGACCATGTACCGCTCGCGGAAGACGCGCACCGAGGTCGGCACGTGATGGTCGTGATGACACCCGAGGCGACGCCCGCCCAGATCGACGCGGTTGTAGAGCGCCTGCAGGCGGGCGGCGTGCACGCGAAGGTGATGCCGGGCGAATTGACGACCGCCATCGGGGCGATCGGCGACCCCGAGGGCGTGCGTGAGATGGGGCTCGAAGGACTGCCCGGAGTCGATCGGGTCGTACCGATCTCTCGCCCCTACAAGCTGGCATCGAGTGAGCTCTCGCATCACGAGCCGACCATCTTCGAGGTAGGCGGCCACCGGATCGGCGCGCCGGACACCTTCTCCCTCATCGCCGGTCCGTGCACGGTGGAGTCGCGGGACCAGACGCTCGGGGTTGCCCGCGCCGTGGCCGCGGCCGGCGCTTCGATGCTCCGCGGCGGCGCGTTCAAGCCGCGCACCTCCCCCTTCGCCTTTCAGGGACTGGGCATCGAGGGGCTCGAGATCCTGCGTGAGGCCCGCGCCGAGACCGGGTTGCCGATCGTGAGCGAGATGACCTCCGCCGATCTCGCCGACTCCTTCGGCGATGCCGTCGACGTCATCCAGGTGGGCGCGCGCAACATGCAGAACTACGGCCTCCTCGAGGTGGTCGGCAAGCTCGGGAAGCCGGTGCTCCTGAAGCGCGGGCTGTCCTCGACGCTCGACGAGCTGCTCCAGGCGGCCGACTACGTGCTCAAGGAGGGCAACGAGCGGGTCATCCTGTGCGAGCGCGGCATCCGCACGTTCGACAACGCGATGCGCTTCACGCTCGACCTGGGCGCCGTGCCCTGGCTGAAGCTGCACACGCACCTGCCGGTGATCGTGGACCCGTCGCACGCTTCGGGCGACCGCCGCCTGGTGGGACCGCTGTCACGCGCCGCGGCCGCGGTCGGCGCCGACGGCATCATCGTCGAGGTGGCCGAGGATCCGGAGCTTGCGCTGTGCGACGGCCCGCAGCAGCTCTACACCGCGGACTTCGCCGAGTTCGCGGCCGAGGTGGCGGCGCACGCCAAGCTGGCAGGTCGAAGCCTCGCCTAGCCAAGGGTGCCACGAGAAACCCATGACTGTCATGGGAAACTCGTGGCACCGGTACCGTGACCCACATCACCGCTGCCGTTCGTAACGAATTACCCCCCGGTCCCAAGACGCCCCGCGCGCTCCAGACCGCGCGCTGGATCGCCCGGCCCGCCGCCTTCATGGAGGACGCCGCGCGCCGCTACGGCGACATGTTCACGCTCAGGATCGCCAACGAGGGCACCTGGGTGTTCATCAGCGATCCGGACTCGGTGAAGCAGATCTTCACCGGCGACCCCCGCCTCCTGCACGCCGGCGAGGCCAACATCGTGCTGCTGCCGGTCCTCGGCAGCCACTCGGTGCTCCTGCTCGACGACGACGCGCACATGGCGCAGCGCAAGCTGATGCTCCCCTCCTTCCACGGCGAGCGGATGCGCGGCTACGAGGAGACCATGGCGGGCGTCGCCGCACGCGAGATCGAGCGTTGGCCGGCCGGTGAGCCGCTGTCGGCGTGGCCGACCATGCAGGCGATCACGCTCGAGGTGATCACGCGGACCGTCTTCGGCGTCCAGGACAGCGAACGGGTGAAGCAGCTCGGCGACGTTCTTCGAGACACGCTGGCCTTCGCCGCGCAGCCGCGGCGGATGGCTCTCCTCGCCGTGCTGGGCCCGCGCCGCATCGCGCAGCTCGGGCTGATCCGGTCGGTGCTCGAGCCCGCGAACAGGCTGATCTACGAGGAGATCGAGACCAGGCGCAGAGCGCCTGACCTCGCGGAGCGGACCGACGTCCTGTCGCTGCTCCTGCAGGCGCGCCACGAGGACGGGACGGAGATGACGAATGAGGAGCTCCGCGACGAGCTCATGACGCTCCTCGTGGCGGGACACGAGACGAGCGCCACGGCGCTCGCCTGGGCCCTCGACGCGCTGACGCACCACCCGCACGCGCTCGAGCGCCTGCGCGACGAGATCGACGCGGGTGAGGACGCCTATCTCGACGCGGTCGTCAAGGAGACGCTGAGGCTGCGGCCGGTCATCGCCCTCGTGCTCCGCCGCCTGGTCGAGCCGATGGAGATCGGCGGACGCCTGCTGCCCGCGGGGGTGACTCTCGCCCCCTGCATCTACCTGCTGCACCGGCGCGCCGACGTCTACGACGAGCCGCGCGCGTTCCGGCCCGAGCGCTTCCTCGAGAAGCCACCGGGCACCTACACGTGGATCCCGTTCGGCGGCGGCGTGCGCCGCTGCCTGGGCGCGAGCTTTGCCCAGTTCGAGATGAAGGTGGTGCTGCGCGAGCTGGTCGCCCGGCTGGACATCCGCGCCGCGCGCGCCGAGCCCGAGCGCCGCGTGCGGCGGGCCATCGTGTTCGCACCGGAGCGCGGCGGCGAGCTCGTCGTAGAGCGCCGCGTGCGTGAGCGTCCCGCGGTCGCCGCCTAGCGAGGCCCGGCGGGGAGCGGCCAGCGCTCGCGCAGTGAGCTGAGAGCCACGATCGCGACCGGCGCGTTCAACGCCGTCCTGACCCGGCGCCCCCCGAGGCGGCCGCTCACCTCCTGGCGCCTGATCCTGAGGAGGCCGTGCGGCGCCGCCCCGCCCGCGATCCGCAGGCGTCCGCGCTGGCGTCCGCTCGCGAAGCGCTCGATCCTCCCGCTGAGCGTCACCCCCGGGACGAACGCGACCCGGTCCAGCTCGAGCGCGGCGCTCGAGTCGATCCGGTAGCGGCCGGCGCGCAGGCCGCCACCGCGGGCAATGTCCGGGTCGCGCGGGTCCAGGATCAGCTCGGTGACCGCGTCCTCGGCCACGTCCCGGAGCGTCAGGCTCACGGCCGCCAGCGTTCGCCCGCGGATCCCGGACGTGCCCTTCAGCCGTGCGACGTCGGCGAGCCTCGGCGGCGGCGGCGGCACCGGCGCGAACGCCCGCCGGACGCGCTCGCAGCGCGCCGGCACGGGGCGCAGCTGCATGAAGCGTGCGAACGCGCGGTGCGCGCAGCCGCTGAAGTCGGAGCCGATCGCCGAATGGCCGGTGGCCGGCGCCACGACCACCTGCGAGCGCGGGAACAGCTCCGCCGTTCGCCTCGCGTTCTCGACCGGCGTGCGCAGGTCGTCCTCCCCGTCGATGAGGAGGACGGGCACGTCGGGCAGCGGCCCGGAGCCGAACGCCGGGGTGAGCGGGGCGTTCGGCCAGCTCTCGCAGAGTGCGAGCGTGTCGCTTCCGAGCGCCGTCGCACGGTCGAAGGGCTCGAACGCGGACCCCGGGATGGCGGAGGCGTGCGCCGCGGCCTGGCGGTGGCGCTCGCCCGGATCCGGCGGCGCCGTCCGGGCCCACGGCAATGTCACCTCCTCGCAGGTGGTGGCTGCGTACACGCCCGAGCTGAGCAGCGACGGCGGCGGCGGCTCGGCGTCGACCGCGAAGGCGCGGCGGCGCAGCCGCAGGAGCGGCGTGGCGTCGCCACCCAGCGCCGCGCGCACGGCACCGGGAAACGCCGCTCGCAGCGCGGGATCGAAGTCCCCGGCGACGAGGATCGTGAACAGGTCGATGCGCGACAGGCGGCTGGCGCGCAACCGCCCCCGGGGGTCGACCACGCGCCCGCGCAGCGAGCCGCGCGCGGCGATCCGGTCGACCAGGCGCGACAGGTCCGCGACCGGGTCGGGGGTCCACTGGCAGCGGCTTCGGCACAGCGACCGAAGTGCCCTCGGCGCCGCCGCGATCGAGTCGAGGTAGTAGGGGTCGGGACCGTCGAGCTCCACCACCGAGTCGAGCACCATGCGGTCGACGCGGTCCGGATAACGCTGGGCGTAGCCGAGCGCGAGCTTCGTTCCGTAGGAGGTGCCGAACAGGGCGATGCGCTCGGCCCCGATCCGCCGCCGGATCGCCTCGATGTCGTCGGCGGAGTCGCGGCTCGTGTAGAAGGCGCGGCGCGTGCCGAGCGAGCGTGCGCAGGCAGCCGCCGCGGAGCCGGCCCGCAGGAGGTTGGAGCGCTCGAGCCGGCGGCAGCGCAGCAGGCCCGAGCGGCCGGTGCCGCGCTGGTCGAACACGATCAGGTCGCGGCGCCCGTAGGCCGGGTAGAGGACGCCGAGCGAGTCGCCGCCGAACGACTCGGTCGCCGACTGCCCCGGCCCGCCGGCCAGCACGAACAGCGGCGGCCGCGCCCGCGCGCCGCGCCGCCGGGCGCGCACCCGCTCGACGAGGAGCGACACCCGTCCCGGCACGGCGCCCGTGCGATCCATGGGAACGCTCAGCCGCGCGCAGGCGAAGCCGTATCCGCCGCAGCGCTTGAAGCGCAGCGCGGCGTCGGCCGGCGGCGCGAGGGCGGCGCCCGCCAAGACGAGGCAGACGATCAGTACCGGCCGATAACCTCCCCGCCCCCAGATGTTCCAGAAGGTACTAGTCGCCAACCGCGGCGAGATCGCGATCCGCGTGATGCGGACGCTCGAAGAGCTCGGAATCGCGAGCGTCGCGGTCTACTCGGAGCCGGATCGCGACGCGCCGCACGTCCGGCGCGCCGACGAGGCGTACCTGCTCGGCCCCGGGCCCGCGAGCGAGAGCTATCTGGTGGTCGAGAAGATCATCGAGGTCGCGAAGCAGGCGGGTGCCGAAGCGGTTCATCCCGGCTACGGGTTCCTGGCCGAGAACGCCGCCTTCGCCAAGGCATGCGAGGAGGCCGGCGTGGTCTTCATCGGCCCGCCGGCGAGCGCGATCGAGGCCATGGGCTCGAAGACGCGCGCCCGCGAGATCATGGCCGAGGCCGGGGTCCCGATCGTTCCGGGCACGACCGACCCGGTGGACACCGTCGAGGACGCGCGCAAGGTGATCGCCGACTCGATCGGCTACCCCGTGGCGATCAAGGCCGCGGGCGGCGGAGGCGGGAAGGGATTCCGCGTGGCGGAGTCCGAGGACGAGCTGGAGAAGGCGTTCGAGGGCGCCTCGCGGGAGGGCGAGAAGTTCTTCTCGGATGCCACCGTCTACGTCGAGCGCTACCTGCCGGACCCCCGTCACGTCGAGGTACAGGTCCTCGCCGACGGGCACGACAACGTCATCCACCTGTTCGAGCGCGACTGCTCGGTCCAGCGCCGGCACCAGAAGCTGATCGAGGAGTCGCCCGCCCCTGCGGTCGACCCGGAGCTGCGCGAGCGGATCGGCAAGATCGGCACCGACGCGGCACGGGCGGTGGGCTACCAGTCCGCCGGCACCATCGAGGGGCTCCTCCAGGACGGCGAGTACTTCTTCCTCGAGATGAACACGCGGGTGCAGGTCGAGCACTGCGTGACGGAGATGGTCACCGGCATCGACATCGTGCGCGAGCAGATCAAGATCGCCGCGGGCGAGCCGCTCGCCTACACCCAGGACGACGTGGTGGTGCGCGGGCACGCGATCGAGTGCCGGATCAACGCCGAGGACGCGTCGAAGAACTTCGCGCCGGCGCCCGGCCGCGTGGGCTCCTACCGCGAGCCGGCGGGCCCGTTCGTCCGCGTCGACTCCGGCGCCGAGGAGGGCTACGAGGTGCTGCCCCTGTACGACCCGATGATCGCCAAGCTGATCGTCTGGGACGTGGACCGTGAGGCGTCCACGAGGCGCATGATCCGGGCGCTCGGCGAGTACGAGATCGGCGGCCTCAAGACGCTCATCCCCTTCCACGAGGCGCTGCTCGCCACGGAGCAGTGGGCGAACGGCGAGACCTGCCGCGACCTGGTGGAGGACAAGGAGTGGCTGAAGCAGCTGGCCTTCCCGGCGCCGCAGCAGACCGCCGACGAGGACGAGCCGGAGAAGGTGTCGCGCGAGTACGCCGTCGAGGTGTCCGGGCGGCGCTTCGACGTGACCGTCATCGGCGACGCGCTCGGCGCGAACGGCGCGGGGCCCGCGAAGAAAGCTCCGAGGCGGGAGCGAAAGAAGAGTGGCGGCGGCGGGGCACCTGGCGAACTCGTCTCGCCCCTCCAGGGGACGGTCCTGAAGGTGGCCGTCGAGAAGGGCGCGGAGGTCGACGAGGGCGCCCTAATCTGTGTGATCGAGGCGATGAAGATGGAGAACGAGATCACCGCACCGTCGGCAGGCACCGTGGAGGAGCTCGGAGTCTCCGAGGGCGGCTCGATCGCCACCGGCGACACCATCGCCGTCATCAAGTGACGACGGTCGTCCCTGCTGCGCGCCACCTGCTCAGGGCGAAGGACCTCGCGGACGCCCGCTACACCGAGGCGCTTGGCGTAGACGACATGGCGCGCGTCGCCGGCCTCTCTCGCGCCCACTTCAGCCGCGAGTTCCGCGCCGCCTTCGGCGAATCGCCGCACACGTACCTGCTGACGCGCCGGATGGAGCGCGCCGCCGCGCTGCTTCGCAACACCGACCGGTCGGTCCTGGACATCTGCATGTCCGTGGGTCTCCAGAGCGTCGGCTCCTTCACGACCAGCTTCAAGCGCACCTACGGGGTCACGCCCACGCAGTACCGCGCCTCGTTCCCGCCGGCCGCCGCCGGCGCGCTCGTTCCCGCATGCGTCGTGCACTTCTTCGGCCGTCCGCAACACAGCACATCTGGAGAAGACACCCGGTCCGGCGACGCGTAGCGTCCCTTCCATGATGAAGATCTCAACCGCACAGCTTTGGGTCCACGACCAGGACGAGGCACTCGCCTTCTACACCGACAAGCTCGGCATGGAGGTCCGCTCAGACGTGACGCTGCCCGAGATGGGCAACTTCCGCTGGCTGACCGTCGGCCCTCCCGGCCAGGAGGACATCGCGATCGTGCTCATGGCCATCCCCGGCGCGCCGGTGATGGACGATCAGACCGCCGGCGAGGTGCGCAACCTCATGGCCAAGGGCTTCGCCGGGACGGTCTTTCTGACCACCGACGACGTCCGAGCCTCCTACGAGGAGCTGAAGGCACGCGGCGTGGAGTTCACGGAGGAGCCGGAGGAGCGCCCGTACGGCATCGACTCGGGCTTCCGTGACCCCTCCGGCAACTCGTTCCGCCTCACGCAGGTCACGATGGCCGGCGTCTAGCCGGATCCGGCCGAGTGCCGGGTTCAACGACAGCATTGAGGGCAAGGGACTGTCCTGGGTTGTGGCCCATATAGGGCCTCTAGGCAGGACAGCTCATTCCCTCAATGCTGTAGTTCGTCTACCGGGCGGTTACTACGAGCTCGTGCGCGCCACCTGCCGGCGCTCGCACCAGCACCTCGAGGCCGCGGTTCGTCACGCGCGTCGTGTAGTCGGCCCTGCGCCCGTCCAGCCGCGCGCTCTTCACGGACGACCCGCGCGGCAGGGTGTGGCCGATCGTGAACCGGGCCAGGTCCGCGTGCAGCGCCACCGCCGTCCGGTAGGCGTTGCCGGAGTGCGCCGCCGTGACGTCCACGCCCCCGTCGCCGATCCGGATGTTCTCGCCCGCCACGCGCGGCTGGCCCGGCGGCACCTGGGGCACGACCGCCAGGCGGCCGCGGCCCATGTCCGGCTGAACGCCCAGCTGCTGGTGCACCACGGGCCAGACGCTGCCGTAGTGGCCCCACGCCTGCAGGAACATCGCGCGACAGGTCCAGCAGCGGTCGATGTTCGCGTCGAGCGGGCCGTCGGCCGGGTCGAAGTCCGGCGAAGGCAGAATCTCGGGCAGGGCGCCCGGCTGCTCGTCGGGGGTTCCCTTCGTCCACGGCTCAGCGAACATCGGCTCGGTCTCAGCGTTCGGTGTAGCGCTGCTGCTGCCCCGGCCCGAGCCGCCCGTAGTTGCCCTCGCCCACCGACTGGATCGCGGTGTTCAGGCCGAAGATCGTGCGCTCCCCCTGACCCATCGGGCCGCCGTCGCAGCCCGTGTGGAACAGCCCGCGGTTGTAGGGCAGCTCGCCGCTGAAGCAGTCCGTCTCGTGGAGCGCGAGCGAGCGCGTGCCGTGGTCGAACGTCGCCAACCCCGGCGCCGGACGTCCCTTCACCGTCAGCTCGGCCTCCATCGGCGTGACCGTGATCCAGTGCTTCTGCTGGATCTTCTCGTTCGACTCGCCGAGCGAGTCCGCGTGGAGGCTCTCGTCGTCCATCCACCACTCCGCCTCGAAGCGCCGGTGCAGGCGGCGAGCCAGGTTCGTCGCCCACGAGTAGGTCGCGCCGTCGTGCTTCGAGCGCGCCATGTCGGCGAGGTCGTAGAGCCCGCGGATGAAGTAGACCGTGTTGTCCAGCTTCTCCGGGCCCATCCCTGACCGCTCGACGTTGCCGAGGCCCTCCGGCCAGCCGTCCCCGTCCTCGTCCAGCTCGCGCTGCACGTAGCGCAGGTTGCGCTTCGTGAAGTCGTACATCTCGTCGCGGAAGCCGTTGTCGCCGGTCCAGCGCCAGATCAGGGCCACCGCGCTGGGGAACTTGGTCGTCTCGTCCGTATTGCCTGGATCGGCGTTCTGCCCGAACCACATCGAGCCGTCCGAGACGAACTCGTGCCCGACCTTGCCGGAGCGGCCGTTGACGATGTCGGACGCCTCGCGCAGCGCGCGCATGTGGTCCTCGATCGGCCCGAACTGGCCGATCGCCACCATCGGGAACGCGGTGTACTCGCCGTCCGTGCCGAACAGCCACGGATAGTCGGGGAAGCCGGCGCCCAGCCAGCGGGCGCGGGCGAGCTCGCCCGCGGCCGGCGGGTACTGCTTGCCCTGGTCGACCCAGCGGATCTCGAGGTCCTCCGCGTACTGGGTCGAGTCGGCGAGGTTCTGCTTCGCCCAATCGACGCCCTGCGCCAGCCGCGGGTCGCCCGGCAGCGACACCCGGCTTCGGCCGGCCAGCCGCTCGCGCCGCGCGACCTTGCGCTCGAGCGCGCCGGTCGGGTCGTCGAGGGCGGCGGCGAGCTCCCTCCGCGCCCGCTGGAGACCCTCGTCCGAGCCCGCCACGGCCACCCAGAGCGTTCTGCGTGCCACCCGCCGGCACCGTCAGCTCGTAGCGGAGCTGCCCGCCCTTGCCGCGGCCGAACGGCCCGTCGTCGCACTGGCTCGGCGGCTCCTGCGCGCTGCACACGTTGTCGCCCTGGTCGCCGCGGTTGCGTCGCGCCCGTCTCGCCCGCGACCGGCTTCCGGTTCGCGGCCACGAGTGCCGCCCAGTCGTGGGTCTCCGCGTTCGGGTGCGGCAGCTTGCCCTGCTCGCGGAAGACGAGCGCATTCCCGTCGAACGCCGCGGTGTCGGCGAGGTTGTCGCTCGCGTTCGGCGCCACGCCGTCGAAGCCCCACGGATACGCGCCCATGAGCTCCGAGTGCGCGTCGACCTTGATCCGGCACCGTCCGCGCCGCTGCGCCCGGGTTGCGCACGTGGAGCCCGAACAGGGCCGCCCTGCCACCGTCGGGCGCGAAGTCGGTGCGGCTGAGCTGGAGCCCGGCGGTCGGCGGCAGGTCCATCTCGGTGTAGCCCCAGCCGCTCCGGAAGGTGGTCGCTTGCCCGACCCACTGATCGTCGACGCCGAACCAGACGCCGTCCACCAGCTTCAGCGGCGGCGTCCAGACGCCGCCCATCTCGCCCGTGATGTGCCAGCCGTTGGCGTAGAAGCGCCCGTCCTCGAAGCCGATCGCGTAGGCGCGCTCGGACGAGGCGATGTAGCGGCGATCCTGGAGCCGGTCGGTGATGCTGAGCTCGGGCGCGGCGGAAGCCGCCGCCGGAGCGATGGCAAGGAGCGCGACGAGCCCGATCAGAGTCTTGCGCAACACCTGCTTTCGGGCTCCCCGGGCCCACCCCGGGTTAAACGCGGGCGAGATTCTCCGCGTGGATCTTCCGCTGCCCGCGCGAGTCGCGGCCCTTCGGCAGAGCGGGCTTCTCCTCGCCGCGCTCCAGCGCGTCCAGGTAGGCCACGTCCTCGTCGAGGATCCGCAGCGCCTCGTCGCGTCCGTTCGGCCGCCCGTGGCCCGGCACGATCGTGTCGGCCGCCTCCACCAGGGGGCCGAGCCGCGCGAGCGTGGCCCGGTAGTCAGCGAGGCCGGACTCGACCATCGGGATCTCCACGTTCGAGAGATAGTCGCCGGCGCACAGCAGGCCGCACCAGCGCGCCATCACGGCCATCCCGTCGGCGGTGTGGCCATCGGCCGGGTGCAGCTCGAGCTCCGCGCCGCCGAGCTCGACGCTGCCCGGCACGGGCAGGGTCTGGACCTCGCCGAGGGCCAGCGGCGCCGGCCGCTCCACGTACAGCTCGTCGTCCATGTCGCGCAGCGCTCGCTGCGCCGCGCCGGGCTCCTGGTGCAGCCGCATCACGCTCGGCTCACCCAGCCCGAGAGCCAGTCCGGGAAAGGCGAGCCGGCCCAGCAGGTGGTCGTAGTCGGCGTGCGTGGCGAGGAGCGCGTCGGGCTCGAAGCCCGCGCCGGCGAGCAGCCCCGGCAGTGCCTCGAGCTCGTCTGGGAAGTACGGCGAATCCACCAGCATCGCCTCAGCGTCGGCACGCAGGGCGACGGCGTTGGTCTGCCAGAGCCGGCTGGTTATGACGAGGACGTCAGGGTGGACCGAGACGGCTCTCAAGCGGCTTTCAGCAGCTTGCCGGCGTCGCGGAAGGTCTTGACCTCGGCGTCCGGCTTCTTGCGCCCGTCGAGCTCCTCGCCGTGACGGTTCACCCAGATCACGGGGACCTTCGACTTGAGGCAGGGCTCCACGTCGGTCGGATAGCCCGACGCGATGTGCACCCAGTTCTTCTTCAGGCCCTCGATGCGCCGCGCGCACTCCTTGAAGTGGGCGGGATCCGGCTTGTAGCTCCGCACCTGCTGGGCGGTCACGACCAGGTCGAAGTCGACCCGGAAGTGGCGCCGCGTCGCCCCGAGCAGCTTGTCGTCGATGTTCGAGAGGATCCCGAGCTCGTACTTCTTGCCGAAGCGCTCGAGCTGGGCATTCGTCTCCCTGAAGGGCGCCCACGCCGGCACGCTGTTCGGGAGGAAGTTGGAGCGCGACGGCTCGAGCTCCCAGCCGAGCTCGCTCGCGACGCGGACCGCGGTCCGACGCAGCACCTCCGCGTACAGCTCGTACGAGCCGCGCTGGATATCGCGCTGGATATCGATAAAGCGCGGGATCAGAACCTCGCGGTCGATCGTGAAGCCGTCGCGGTCGGCCTCCTTCTGGAATGCCTCGTACACCCCCGTTTCCCAATCGATGAGGGTGCCGTAGCAGTCGAACGTGACGAATTTGACGTCTTTCGGTAGAGCCATGAGGAGAGTTGAGGTAGGGTGCTGCGCCCCCGCTGGGGCTGCTCCCGCGCGGCGGTTGATAGTACCTACCCTCGATGGACCTTCTCGAATACCAGGGCAAGCAGCTGTTTGCCAAGCATGGTGTGCCCGTGCCCGACGGGCGTCCCGCGACCAGCGTCCCGGAGGCCGTGGAGGCCGCCGAGGAGCTCGGCTACCCGGTCGTGATCAAGGCCCAGGTCCAGATCGGAGGGCGCGGCAAGGCGGGCGGGATCAAGCTGGCGAGTGACCGCGCGGAGGCCGAGGAGCACGCGACCGCGATCCTCGGAATGGACATCCGCGGCTTCACCGTCCACGAGCTCTACGTGGAGAAGGCCTCGGAGATCGACGAGGAGTACTACGCGGCGATCGTCTTCGACCGCTCGGCGAAGAAGCCGATGGCGATGCTCAGCCGCATGGGCGGGATGGACGTCGAGGAGGTCGCCGACACGGACCCCGAGGCGATGCGGATGCTCCACGTGGACCCGCTGCTCGGCTTCCAGGACTTCCACGGCCGCCGGCTGGCCTTCGAGTCCGGGATCGCCGAGGACGTGATCCGGCCGGTCGGCGCGATGCTCGCCGGGCTCTACGACGTGTTCGTGCGCGAGGACGCCACGCTCGTCGAGGTGAACCCGCTGCTGATCACGAAGGCGCGCGAGGTGGTGGCCCTCGACGCGAAGGTCACGGTCGACGACAACGCGCTCTTCCGCCACCCGGACGTGGCCGAGATGCGCGACCTCTCGGCGGAGGACCCGCAGGAGCGGATGGCCAAGGAGCGCGGCCTGACCTACGTGAAGCTCGACGGCAACGTGGGCATCCTCGGCAACGGCGCCGGGCTCGTCATGTCCACGCTCGACGTGGTGGCCCAGGCCGGCGGCACCCCCGCGAACTTCCTGGACGCGGGCGGCGGCTCGAAGGCCGAGGCGATCACGAGCGCCGTCGAGGTGATCCTGTCCGACGAGAAGGTGAAGGCCGTGCTGTTCAACATCTTCGGCGGGATCACCCGCTGCGACGAGGTCGCACGCGGGCTGATCGAGGCGTTCGAGCAGGTCAAGCCGGACGTGCCCTTCGTCGTGCGACTCGACGGCACGAACGACAAGGAGGGCCGCGCGCTGCTCGCGGAGGCCAACCTGCCGAACGTCCACACCGAGGCGACGATGCTGGGCGCGGCCGAGAAGGTCGTCGAGCTGGCGGGAACGGCCTGATGGCGATCCTGGTCGATCAGGACACGCGCCTGGTGGTCTCCGGAATAACGGGGCGCGAGGGCACGTTCCACAGCCTTCGCAACCGCGACTACGGGACCAATGTCGTCGCTGGTGTCACGCCCGGCAAGGGTGGTCAGGACGTGGATGGAATCCCCGTCTTCAACACCTTCCACGATGCAGTTGAGAAGGCTGGCGCGAACACGGCGATGGTGTTCGTTCCGCCGCGGTTCGCTGCCGATTCCATCTTGGAAGCCGAGGATGCCGGAATCCCGTTGATCATCACGATCACCGAAGGGATCCCGGCCCACGACGAGCTGCGTGTCTACAACCATCTGCTCCGCGGCGGTTCGAGGTTGGTGGGACCCAACTGCCCCGGGATCCTGTCCCCCGGCAAGGCCAACGTGGGGATCATTCCCGCCCAGTTCTTCAAGGAGGGCAACGTCGGCCTCGTGTCGCGCTCGGGAACGCTCACCTACCAGATCGGTAACGAGCTGGCCCAGCGCGGATTCGGCAACTCGTCGATCGTCGGCATCGGCGGCGACCCCGTCCCCGGCTCGAGCTTCATCGACATGCTCGAGCTGTTCGAGGCCGACACCGAGACCGAGCTGATCGTGATGTGCGGCGAGATCGGCGGAAGCGCCGAGGAGGAGGCCGCCGACTACATCGCCGAGAGCGTGTCGAAGCCGGTACTCGCGTACATCGCGGGCTTCACGGCGCCTCCGGGGAAGACGATGGGGCACGCCGGCGCGATCGTCTCCGGCTCGAAGGGCACCGCCGCGGCCAAGGCGGAGGCGCTCGAGGCCAAGGGCGTGCGCGTGGGGCGCAACCCCACCCAGGTGTCGGAGATCGCGGTCGAGATCCTCGGCACGCGCGTGTAGAGCTACTCGATCGCGTACGCGCGGGCGTACGGAACTCGCCTCTCCTCGCCGAAGTCCGCCAGGGACAGCTCCACCCGGACCGGCCCGAGAAGGCGAAGACGCTCAACGTAGCCGTCTCGTCCGACCCGAATCTCGACGGCTTGGACGCCCAGCCGGCGGAGCAGCGGCCGGAGCGTCCATCCGTCCTCGTCCCGTCTCGGTGGCTCCCGGTCGAAGGTGCGGAAGTCGATTGCGGGCCGGTCGCTCACGAGGGCGGGGCCCGGGATGCCGGCGAGGGCGAGCAGGGCGGCATGAAGATAGTCCTCGGCGCCCGGACGGGTGTGGGCTCCGAACACCTCGAGAGTGGGCGCATGGTCGTCGAACCAGGACCCCCGCTTCCGGCAGTCGGCGCCGTGGGCGGTGAGCGTGCCGTACTGCCGCGCCCGGCCCTCGAGCCAGAGCACTCGCCGCTCGAGGTAAGACGTAGGGGCCTCCTCGATCAGCGCGCACACCCGATAGCCGCCGGTCGGGTCCCACCGTCCCCTCAGACGGTAGGAAACCGTGCCCGAGCGGACGGTCGCGACCAGGCGCGCCGGACCGGCCGCGAGGGTCCGACGGGCGGCGTCCTGGAGGTCCGGGCGCGGCGGCGGCGGGGGCTCGTCGCTGTGCGTGCCATCCATGCATCCGGCGGACGCCAGCACTGCCACCGCGAGCACTGAGCGGAAGGACGCACGCGTCACCACACGCCTCTATTACGGCCAGGCGCGGGATGCGTCACAGCGCGCGCTGCGCTGTATCGTGACGACGCGGTTGGCCGAGCTCACCAACATCTCCCTGGCGCGCGGCGCTCCGTCGCTCGACATCATCGCCGTGGACGACCTGCGCGCCTCCGCGCAGGCCGCGTTCGAGCGCGATCCCGGCGGGACCTTCGCCTACGGAACCTCCGCCGGCTACCCGCATCTGCTCGAGTGGATCGCCGCGAAGCACGGCGTGTCCACGGATTGCATCACCGCCACGAACGGCTCGATGCAGGCGGACGCCTTCCTGTTCCAGACGCTGGTCGAGCCCGGCGACCTCGTCGTGGTCGAGGCGCCCACGTATGACCGGACGCTGCTGGCGCTGCGCCAGCTGGGCGCTCAGATCCTGGCCATCCCGCTCGAGGCCGACGGCATCAACGTCGAGGCGCTCGAGGTGGCCCTGCGCGAGGGCGCCCGGCCGTCGCTCGCCCACATCATCCCGAACTTCCAGAACCCGGCCGGCTGCACTCTGTCGCTCGAGAAGCGGCGCAAGCTGCTCGCCCTGGCCGCGGAGTACAGCTTCACGATCTTCGAGGACGACCCGTACGTCGAGCTCCGCTTCGAGGGCGAGCCCCTGCCGACGATGCTGTCGATGGACGATTCCGACACGGTCTTCTACGCGTCGTCGTTCTCGAAGACGATCTGCCCGGGCATCCGCGTGGGTTACCTGATCGGCCCCTCCGACGTGACGGCGAGCATCCGCAAGCTCGCCACCAACACCTACATCTCGCCGAACATGGTCGCTCAGTCGATCGTCGCCGAGTTCTGCCACTCGGGCGCCATCGAGCGCTCGATCGAGACGGTGAAGCAGGCGCTCCGCGAGCGCCGCGACGCCACGGCGGACGCCGTCGAGCGTCACATCCCGGACGCGCGCTTCGTCAAGCCGGAGGGCGGCTACTTCCTCTGGGTCGACCTGCCCGAGGGCTCCGACGTGGCCGCGCTCGAGGCGGAGGCGCTCAAGCGCGGGGTGGTGTTCGTGAAGGGCACCGACTTCCTGATCCAGGGCGGCGAGAGCTCGCTGCGCATCGCGTACTCCGCCGTGCCGCCCGACCAGATCGAGGAGGGCATCGCTCGCGTGGCGGATGCCTATCGCGACCTGGCCGGCGCGGCTGCGTGAGAACGCTCGAGCTCCGCGAGCAGCGCGACGTAGGAGCGCTGTTCCGCGACACGCTGGCGGTCTTCGGACGCCACGTCTGGCTGTTCATCACGCTCTCGGCGGCCGTGGTGATCCCGGCGGAGCTGATCGTGGAGGGGGTCGGGCTGGAAATGCTCACGAGCTCCTACGACTCATCTCCGTCGATCGCCGAGGCGGCCGTTCCCACCATCGTCGAGTTCCTCGTCGTCACGCCGATCATCGCCGCCATCTGCATCTACGCGCTCCACCAGATCGCGGCCGGCGAGCGCCCGCGCCCGGGCCAGGTCTTCGTGGCCGGCTTCGAGGCGTTCACGCCGCTGTTCGCCGCCGTCGTGCTGGCGGCTGTGGGGATCGCGCTCGGGTTCGTGGCGCTGATCCTGCCCGGCGTCTATCTCGCGGTCCGCTGGTTCTTCGTCCCGCAGACGGTCGTGATCGAGGGAGCACGCGGCTCGCAGGCGCTGTCGCGCTCGGGCCGGCTCGTGGAGGGCTTCTGGTGGCGGACATTCGCCCTGGTGCTGCTCGCCAACGTGGCGATCGCGATTCCGGGCTTCGTGCTCCTCGCGCCCTTCACCGCGATCGCCGAGAGCACCGACCGGGCCGTCTGGGCCCTGATCGGCTCGGCGATCACCACGTCCGTCACCGCACCGTTCGTGGCGCTCTACTCGACGCTCCTCTACTACGACCTGCTGGCGCGCCGCTAGGCCCAGGCCGCGTCGGACACGTCGACCTTCACGACCACCGGGCCGAACGGCGAGAGGCGGACGCGCCGGCGCGTGGGGACGGGCAGTCCGTCGAAGGTGATGAAGCCGCGTGCTTCGGTGGTCGCCCTTCGCCCACGGGCCGAACGCCTCCGCCGTGTACCGATGCCGCACGATCAGACCGGCGTCGTCCAGGTGGAGGGTCTGCTCGCGGCAGTGGCTCCTGATCGGCTCGGGAACGGTGAACCGCAGCCGCCGGCCGGGCAGTTCCTCCGCGCCCCACTCCGCAAGGACGAACGGGAGCGCCATGTACGTCCACATCGCGGCCCCGCCGAAGGCAAGGAAGTCGAACTCGTCCCACCGCCTGCCGAAGCGCGGCTCGCGGCGGCTCGCGTCGCCGATCCGGCATTCCTCGCTGGTCATGACCGCCGTCACGCCGGGGTCCGGCCAGTCCGAGAACTCCACGTGCTGGCCGATCGTACGCACGCGCACCCGTGTGTCCGTGACCGGATGCCTGTTGCCCCTCAGGGCGAACGCGAGGCCGCGGGCGGACATGCTCACCTCGACGGCGTCCGCGGCCCGCCACCGATCGAGCCCGCCGTAGGCGGAGAGGCACTCCTCGAGGAGGCTCACCGCCGCGTCAGCGGCCGTAGCGCTCGCGGCCCAGCACGAGCTGGTCAGGGAGCGCGGTGCGCGGCGGCGGCGAGGGATCGGCGACGACGGAGACGGTCTCGGCGACGCTGCGCGTGACCGTGTGGGTCGAGCCGCTCGCGTCAACCACGAGCTCGTCCTCGCCCGCGCGCGCGAGCGTGCCCTCGAGTCCGGGGGTCAGCCCCGTGTCCTTCAGGTAGTGGAGCAGGTCCTCGGCCTCGTTCTCGAATCGGAGCACGCGCACGCGCGCGCCCTCCTTCACGTCGGCGAGCGGCACGCCCAGCTCGCGCTCGCCCTCGAAGATCGGGTGGCCGTGCGGGCAGGTCTTGGCATCGCCGATCGCGCGCAGCATCCGCTCCTCGACCATCGGCGACATCCAGTGCTCGAGCCGCTCGGCCTCCTCGTGGACCTGGTCCCACGGGATGTCGAACACGTCGGTGAGGAAGCGCTCGATCAGGCGATGGCGCCGCACGATTCCCGCCGCGTGCTCCTGGCCGGACTGCGTGAACTCGAGCGACTTGTCCGCTGCGCGCGTCACGTAGCCGTCCGCCTCGAGGCGGCCGATCATCTCGTGCACCGTCGGCGCGGAAACCTGCATCGCGCGTGCGATGTTCGCGCCGGTGATGGGCAGACCGGCCTCCTGGAGCCAGTAGATGATCTGGAGGTACTCCTCCTCGGCGACGGTCACCTGCTCCTGGGACATGGCGCCATCCTACTCGGGTGCTCACGTGATCTTTGGCTAAACTCGGCGCGCTTGAAGCTCATTGGCGTCTGCATCCTTTCGGCTGCCGTACTCGTCGCGGTGTCGTCCGCGAGCGCGATCGTGCCTCCCCGCAACTGCGGGAATCTCTCGGTGCACGGACGCACCTACAACATCAAGGCCGACCAGATCCGCTGCCGGCCGGCGCGGCGCTACGCGAAGCGCTACCTCGTCAGTCATTGGAAGCCAAGCGGCTACAGCTGCCGCACGTACCAGAACTCCGCGCTCAGGTTCCGGTGCGCCAAGGGCATCCACGTGTACTACGCGATCCGCCGCTGAGCCGCCGCGTGAGCGCCCGCCACACGGCCAGGGCGGCCGCCGTCGCTGCCGCGGTTCCCCTGGCGCTCGCGCTCCTCTCGCCCGCGGCCGCGGACGCGCACGGCCTCATCCAGAGGGCGAACCTGCCGATCCCCGAGTGGCTGTTCGGCTGGGCGGCGGCCGCGGTGCTGATCGTGTCGTTCGTGGCGCTGGCGGTGCTCTGGCCGCGGCCGAAGCTCCAGGAGGTGACCTGGCATCCGCTGCCGCGCGGCGTCGGCGAGCTCCTCGGGAGCAGACCGGTCGAGATCGCCTGCGGCGCGGTCGGCGCCGGCCTGCTGGCGGTGGTCATCGGGGCCGGCTACCTCGGCAGCGCGAACTCCGAGAGCAACTTCGCGCCGACCTTCATCCTGATCACCTTCTGGGTCGGCATGGCGTTCGCGAGCGCCCTGTTCGGTGACCTGTTCCGGGCCTTCAGCCCCTGGCGCGCCGTGGGCCGGGCGAGCGGCTGGCTCGCCACCAGGCTCCGGAGCGGCCGGCCGCCGGTGCACCGGCCGTATCCGGAGCGGCTTGGACGCTGGCCCGCGGTGCTCGGCCTGCTCGCGTTCACCTGGATCGAGCTCGCGTCGGACTGGGGCCAGGAGCCGCGCACGCTCGTCACCGCCGTCTGCGGCTACACCGTGCTGACCTGGGTGGGCATGGCCGTCTACGGCACCGAGACGTGGTCCACGCGCGGCGAGACCTTCTCGGTCTACTTCAACCTCTTCTCGCGGATCTCACCGTTCGAGACGCGCGACCGTGCCGTGGGCGTCCGTCCGCCGCTCGGCGGCCTGCCGAAGCTCGACGTCGTTCCCGGCACCGTGGCCTTCGTGCTGGTGATGATCGGGACAGTCACGTTCGACGGCCTCAGCCAGGGGGCCGTCTGGCGTGACATCGCGACGCCGCTCGAGGACGATCTCGTCTCGCTCGGCACGTCGCTGTCGAGCGCCGAGAAGATCATGGACACGCTGGGCCTCCTGGCGTGCGTCCTCGCGGTCGCGGGCTTCTACACGCTCGGCATCATCGGCGCCAGGTCCGTCGGCGGGCGCTTCTCGGTTGAGGGCCTGAGGAGGACGTTCGTGCACACGCTGGTGCCGATCGCCCTCGTGTACGTGGCCGCTCACTACCTCACCTTCCTGATCTTCGAGGGCCAGGCGATCGGCTACCTCGCGTCAGACCCGTTCGGGCAGGGCTGGGACCTGTTCGGCACCGCCTCGAGCGGCATCGACTACGGCGTGCTGAGCCAGGAGAACGCGTGGTATCTCGAGGTCGCGTTCGTCGTGCTCGGGCACGCCGCCGCGCTGACGCTGGCGCACGACCGGGCGCTCGCCATCTACCCCGACACGCAGATGGCGGTCAGGTCCCAGTACTGGATGCTCGGGATCATGGTGGGGTTCACCACACTCGCGCTGTGGCTCTTGGCGCAGGCGGGAACATGAGGCGCGCGGCGCTCGTCCCCGGCGTGCTCGCCGCGGTCGCGCTGGCCCTCGCCGGGTGCGGCGGCGACACGAGCGGCGGCGAGTCGACGCGCCTGGTGGACCTCTCGAAGAAGCCGCCGTTCGTGAACTCGCTCGACATCGATCCCCAGAGCGGCGACTTCCTCCTGACCACCAACCGCGGCTTCTACCGGATCGACCCGGACGAGGACCGCGCCACGAGGATCCGCTCGACGATCACGCACAAGGGGAAGAGCGACACGATCGGGACCTTCCTGCTCGCCAAGGTGGACGGCCCGCGCTCGCTGATCGGCTCGGGTCACCCGGATACGCAGGGCAAGCTCGCCGCCTTCCTCGGCTTCCTCCGCTCGGACGACCGCGGCCGCAGCTGGCACGTCGTGTCCCGCTACGGCGCCGCGGACCTCCACAAGATCGTTCTGCGGCACGACCGCATGTACGCGTTCGATGCCGTGTTGAGTGCAATCGTGATCTCCGAGGACGGCGGCAGGACGTTCACCGAGCACTTCACGCCGCGAGGCCTGATCATCGACTTCGACGTCGACCCGAACGACCCGGACCGGCTGGTCGCGGCGAACGACGACGAGCTGTTCCGCTCCGAGGACGGCGCCGACACCTGGCGGCCGATCGCGCGAGCGCCCGGGATCCGCCTGGCATGGGCGGGGCCGGAGTCGCTCTACCGCGCCGACCGGGACGGCACGGTCCGCGTCTCGGACGACGGCGGCGACACCTGGGAGGACGTGGGGCGTGTGGACGGCGAGCCCTACAAGTTCAAGGTGATCGACGATCAGCATCTCTACCTCGCCCTCAGCGACGGCACGATCGTCGAGACGACCGACGGAGGCCGGCGCTGGGAGGCCGTGTTCGAGCCGTGACGCGCCCGGCGGCGATCACAGCGGTCATCGCGGCGTGCCTCGCCCTTCCCGCCGGCGCCGCGGCGCACTCGCTCGTGCGCGTGAGCGGCGGCGAGCTCAGCTACGTGGCCGCCGACGCGACCTCCCTGAACAGCCTGAACATCCATCCGTCCGGGGGCGAGCTGGACATCCGGGACCCGACCGTCGACGGCGGCATGGACCCCGGCCCGTGCCGCCCCGGCGAGCTCACGAACGACGCCAACTCCTGGATCATCCAGGTGTTCTGCCCGGTCGGCGGCCTTACCCGGATCAGGGTCAGCCTCGGCGACCGCGAGGACCACGCCGACCTCTCGGTGACGCTGCCGGTGCTCCTCTCGGGGGGGTTCGGGACGGACACGCTCACCAGCGGCGACGGCGCGGACACGGTCAGCGGCGACGACGGCAACGACACCCTGGCGGGCGGCGGGGGCAACGACCAGATCGCGGGCGGGGACGGAAACGACCGGATGGCCGGAGGAGCGGGCGACGACGTCCTGCAGGCGGGACTCGGTCTCGACCGGCTGGCGGGCGAGGACGGGAGCGACGATCTCCGCTCGCGCGACGGGCTGGCCGACAACGTCAGCTGCGGTGGCGGTGCCGACCAGGTCGACGCCGACACCTTCGACGAGATCGCCGACGACTGTGAAGGCGTGACCCGCGTGGCGACGCCACCGCCGCCCGGCGACTGGAGCTCGGGCGACGACACCACGCGGCCGAAGGTGCAGGCGGGCGGTCGCGACCTTGCAGAGGCTCGGCGAAGGAGGGCGGATCCGGATCGCCGCCAGCTCGAGCGAGCGCGGGACGATCGCCGCCTCGGGGTTCCTCGACGCGGGAGGGCTGTCGCTGCCGCTGATCAGCAACCGGCGGCGAGTGAGCGTGGCGGGCGGCGGGGTCACGCTCACGGTGAAGCTCAAGGGACGCGAGCTCCGCGTGGCGCGCCGCGCCCTGCGCACGCGGCGGCGCGCGGTGGCGCGCCTAACCGTGGTCGCGACCGACAGCGCAGGCAACTCCGCCAAGCGGCGGATGCCGCTGATCAGGCTGCGAGGATGACCGTGCGGCGTGCGCGGGTGACGTTGCCCGCCGCGTCGATCACCTTCAGCTGAAGCGTCGTGCGGAGCGTCCGTCCGTCGCCGACGAAGCCTCCTGGCCATCCCTTTCTTCAGCCGGACGAAGAGCCAGGTGCGGCCCGCCCCGGCCAGTGTCGCGGTTCCCTTCGCGACGATCGACCTGCGCCCGCGCATGAGGCGACCGGTGATGGCGCAGGCCTCGGAGCAGCGCACGGACGTGGCCATGCCGCCCAGCAGGTCGCTGAGGCGCTGTATCGCGCGCCAGGCGCACCCGCACGCGCGGCTTCGTGTGGTCGTTTCCGGTCGTTCCCGGACCCGGGCCCGGGGTGACGATGCCGGGGGTCGGGTCGCAGGCGTCGCCCAGCGCATCGTTGTCGGCGTTCGCCTGGTCCTGGTTCGACGCGAGCGGGCAGTTGTCCGTGTCGTCCGGGAGGTAGTCGTCGTCGTCGTCGAAATCGCAGGCATCGCCCTGGGAGTCGATGTCTGAGTTCACCTGATCCGGGTTCGGCACGTTCTTGCAGTTGTCGACGTCGTCGAGTAGGCCGTCCCCGTCGGTGTCGGCCGGCGGGCACGCGTCGCCGCGCCCGTCGCCGTTCGAGTCCTCCTGGCCCGGGTTCGGCACGGTGCGGCAGTTGTCGCCGAGATCGCCCACACCGTCGCCGTCGTCGTCCGAGTCGCACGCGTCGCCCTGCCCGTCGCCGTCCGTATCGCGCTGATCGGCGTTGCGCACGGTCGGGCAGTTGTCAGGGCCGGCTCGGACCGGCCCGGTGCCGTCCGGATCATTCGGGCCGTCACCCACGAGGTCGCAGTCCATGTCGTACGGCGGCGGCGGGATCGATGCGTCCTGCGCTCGGAACTCGCCCTCACCGGCGCCCCCACCGCCGCCCCCGCCACACATGTCCGTGTGGGCCGCGCTGTACCCGCTCGCCGACGCGGCGGCAGGTGTGGCCAGGGCGCCAAGCGCCAGCACGACCGTGATCGCGAGAGCTCTCGCCATCGGCCTAATCGTAGTTCGGGAAACCGGGCGGGGGCCGCATGGCCCCCGCCCGTCCGGCTTCCTCTGTCGGGCCTTCAGCGTCTGACGACGCTCTCGCAGGCCGCGCCGACGCGGTCCCTGCCGTCGGCCACGACGCGGTCGAACCCGGCGCCGCAGCTGATCCGGTCCCGGCCGCCGCCGGCGGCGCTGATCCGGTCGTTCCCGGAACCGCCGGAGAAGCGGTCACGGCCCGATCCGCCCTTCATCTGGTCGTTGCCGACCTGGCCGCGCATCACATCGTTGCCGCCGCCGCCCTCGAGCTCGTCGGCCCCGCGGCCGCCCGAGAGGCTGTCGTTGCCGCTGCCGCCGAGAGCGTCATCGTCGCCACGGCCGCCCGACAGGCAGTCGCGTCCACCGCGGCCCTCGAGCTCGTCGTCACCGCCGAGCGCGCTGATCCTGTCGCCGAAGCGGCTGCCCAGGATGATGTTGCGGCGGCGCGTGCCCCTGAACGGGTTGGAGCAGCGCCCCGAGTTCCCCGCCACCGCCACCATGCTCGCCGTCGCGGTGTTCGAGTCCGCCGCACCGTCGTTCGCCTTGAAGGTGAACGCGTCGACCGCACCCATGGTCCTGCCGGTGTGCCTGTAGCTGACCGTCCCGCTGTTCGCGTCGCCGCTCAGCGAGCCCCTCGTCGGGCCCGTCACGATCGACCTGGTCAGCGCGTTGGCGTTGGCGTCGGCACAGGCCAGGGACACGTTCGTGCTGCCCCTGAACGGCACCAGCGCCGTGGTGTCCGAGCAGGCCGGCTTCTGCGCCGCGCCCGGCCCGGTGTACCGGAACAGGTACAGGCCGAAATCACGGTCTGAGCCGGCGAACAGGCGGTCACCCTGCGGCGTCGTGAACTGCTCGACGCCCCAGAAGTTGTTGCCGCCCTGGTCGATGAACGCGCCCACCTGCTCCATGCCGTTATCGCCGAAGCTCACTACGCGCATGCCGCCCGCGTAGTAGGCGCTGTAGGCGATGTTCTCGGTTGCGTCGGTGGCGAACTCGTGCACCGACAGGTCGCCGAAGTCGCCGCCGCCGAAGCGCTCGTCGAGCGCCTCGTCGATCGCGAAGTGGTCCACCGCGACCAGCCCGCTGGGCTCATTGCGGTAGAGGTGCGTGTAGCCCCAGCCGTCGAACACCGATGTCGCCGCGATCTCGTTGCCTTCCGTCCCAATCGTGACGAGATCGGCTTCGTGGTCATACGGCGAGTCGAACTCCGGCGGGTCGTCGAACATACGGTGCAGCGTCTCGTGCGACACGCACAGCGCGACGACGATGTCCGAGAAGTCGCCGGAGCCGCAGTTCACCGAGTCGTTTGCCTGGGTGTCGTTGGGTGGCCCCTGATGCCGGTTCGCGAGTACGACGGCGTCCCAGCCGGCCACGACGGCGTTATGCGCCTTGCGGCCCGGGAAGCACGCGTCATCGGGATCGTTGTCCGTGACGCCGTCGCCGTCGTAGTCCTCGCCCGGGTCGAACGCGGGCCCGCGCTGCAGCACGAGGATCTGCTCCTCGCCCGGGCCGAGCGAGGCGGGCGGGAACACGGTGTCCGCGTCCGGGACGGGCTGAGGCGTGACGCCGGCGTTCGGATTCGAGTCGGGACAGCCGTACCCGCCGTAGGCCACCGGGCCGTTCAGCGTCCGGTCGGGCAGGATCGTGGGGCCTTGCCCGCCGGGCACGACCGCCGCCTCGTACTCCCCGGCGTTCGGGCCGGAGACGATGGAGAACGAGTCGGGCCGGAATGCGCCGAAGTCCTCGTCCGCCGCCAGGACGAATCGGTTGTCGTGGCTGAACTCGGCCTCGTGGGCGTTGCCCTCCGGCCGCTCGAAGCCCTGGCTGGTCCCCGGGTCGACGACCAGCGGGTCGTTCGTCCCGAAGTCCATGTCGCCCGTGATCACGGGGTTCGCCGGGTCCTCCACGTTCAGCTTCAGGTAGCCGGCGTCCCAGTACGAGACGAGCATCGTCTGCACGCCGTTGATCTCCTTCACGACCATGTCGTGGAGGAAGACGTTGTCGCCGTTCGCGGAGTTCCCGATGATGTCCAGGCCGGCGGCGTCCGCGAGCCCGACCAGGTCCACGTCGGCGATGAACACCGGGGCGCTCGGGTTCGTGATGTCGAAAATGTCGACGTCGTGGACCTCGATGTTGTCCACGATCACCGCATAGGCCTTCGCGCCGTCCTGCCAGATGAAGATCGAGTGGGCGCTGTTCGGCACCTTGGCGGGATCCTGCGTGGTGTCGGCGAAGCCCACCTCGGGCTGCCCGCTCGGCGGCTCGTCTGGCGACTGGTCGCCCGCGCCCTGGACGAGGATCTTCGGATCCGCCGGATTGCTCACGTCGTACAGATCGAAGCCGCCGACGCCTGTCGTGTCGCACGGCTCGTTGTTCACGGCGAGCATGTCGCCGTTGAAGAAGGTCGTGTTGATCGTGCGCGCCTGAGCGCCCTCACCGTGGTAAGTGCCGGGCAGGGCCGGCACGAACGCCTGCTGCTTCGGGTTCGCCGGATCGGAGATGTCGACGGAGAAGAAGCCGCCGCGCTTGCAGCTTTCCTCTGACCAGGACTGGAGGTAGGCAGTGGTCTTGTAGACGCCCACGTCCGCGATCTGGCCCTCCACCACCGCGGGCTGGCTCGGGTCGGGCGACTCGCCCGGAGTGACCGGCGGGGCAAACCTGAACTCCGGCGGCGTGTTCATCTCGAGCTTCCCGACCAGCTCGATGTTGTCGCGCGTCGGCGCCAGGTGCCGGTCTAGCCCGCCGTGCTGCAGGGCCTTGACCTCCCCAGCGCCGGTTGTCGCACGCGAGTAGTCGCGTGACGACGATTTCGTTGCTCCCGAGCTCGTTCCGGCGTAGCCCACCACCGCAAAAAACGGCACGGCAACTACTGCCAATACGGCCACCCGCCACCAGCGCTTCAGCATCGATGCTCCCCTCGTAAGACCCTCTCCCCTTTGGCCGCGGGGTACATCCCCCAACCCGCAGCGCCCGGCATCCTATGCCTACCTCTATGGGGTAGTCAAACCAGGCGCGATTGCGCTCGTGCAAGGATTCCGCGCCGATGGAGCTCGCCCCTGGCACTCGTGTCCTCGTAACCGGCGCCTCGCGCGGCATCGGCCGCGCGATCGCCCAGGCGTTCGCGGCGCGCGGCGCGACGCTCGGGCTCGTGGCGCGCGACGGTCAGGCGCTCGAGGAGCTCGCGCGAGAGCTTCCCGGTGACGGGCACGCCGCGCTCGCGGGCGACGTGGCGGACGCCGACTCGATCGCCGCGGCGATCGCCGAGTTCGGCGACGTGGACGTGCTCGTGGCGAACGCCGGCATCACGCACTACCGGCCCTTCGCCGAGCTTCCGCTCGACGAGGCGCGCCAGATGAACGACGTGAACTGGCTCGGCACGATCCACACGGTGCACGCCGCGCTGCCGCGGATGCTCGAGCGCCGGCGCGGCCATCTCGTGATCGTCTCGTCGGGCGGCGGCGTGCGCGGTTTCCCGCATGCGGCGGTCTACAACGGCACGAAGGCGGCGCAGCGCTGCTTCGCCGAGGCACTTCGGCACGAGCTGCACGACACGGGGGTCTCGGTCACGACCGTGTACCCGGGCGAGATCGAGACGTCCCTCCACGACCACGAGCTGGACCGCATGCCGGCGTGGTACCGGCTCGACCGCCGCGCGCCCGCGGGACCGCTCGGCGAGCAGGTGGTTGACGCGGTGGAGAAGGACCGGCGCGAGCTCTTCTACCCGCCGCTCGTGCGGGCGCTCCGGGTGGCCAACGGCGTCTCACCGCGGATCGGCGACCTGCTGCTCAGGCGGATCCTCGGCAGGAGCGCGGCGCCGCGATGACCCTGCCGCTCACGCCGCCGGTCAAGCCGCAGCTGGCGAAGTCCGCCAAGGACCTGCCGCGCGGCGACGCGTGGTGCTACGAGCCGAAGTTCGACGGCTTTCGCACGATCGTGTTCCGGGACGGCGACGAGGTACAGCTCCAGAGCCGCAACGGACGGCCCATGAACCGCTACTTCCCGGACGTGGTCGAGCAGGTGCTCGAGCTGCCGCACGACCGGCTCGTGCTCGACGGCGAGATGATCGTCGTCGTCGACGGCGTGCAGGAGTTCGACCTCCTGTCGCAGCGCATCCACCCGGCGGCCTCGCGCGTCGAGCGGCTCCGCGAGGAGACGCCGGCCGGGCTGGTCGCGTTCGACCTGCTCGCGGAGGGGGACGAGGTGCTCTGCGCGCTGCCCTATCTGGAGCGGCGCGAGCGGCTCGCCGCCGTGGTGGCCGACCCCGTGGAGCTCACGCCGATGACGCCTGACGCGGACGACGCGGGCCAGTGGCTCACCGGCACCTCCGAGGGCGTCATTGCCAAGCAGGCCGACGCGCCGTACCGGCCCGGCGAGCGCACGGGCATGGTGAAGATCAAGCGCGTTCGAACCGCGGACGCGGTGGTTGCCGCCTTCCGGTTCGGCAAGGAGGAGGGCACGCTCGGCTCGCTGATCCTCGGCATGTACGACGACGACGGGCAGTTGCACATCGTCGGCCACACGTCCGGCTTCAAGGCGAAGGAGAAGCGCGAGCTGCTCTCGAAGCTCGAGCCCTACCGCACGCACGAGCACGGCTCTGGCGGGCCCAGCCGCTGGAAGTCGGAGGAGGAGCTCCAGTGGGAGGGCCTGCGCCCCGAGCTCGTCGTCGAGATCGCCTTCGATCACATAACCGGCCACAGGATCCGGCACGGGGCAAAGCTCCTCCGCTGGCGGGACGACAAGGAGCCGAGCGAATGCCATATCTCACAGCTGCGTTCCTGATCCTGCTGCTCCTCGTGCCCGCCGCGCCGGCCGCCGCTCAGACGCCGGTCGAGGTCTTCGCGTCGGGGCTGCGGAATCCGTATCGCTGGTCGTTCGACAGGCAGACCGGCGACGCCTACGTCGGCGACGTCGGCGGGAGCATGGAGGAGGTCACCTACGTGCCGGCCGCCGGCTTCCACGGCGCCAACTTCGGCTGGAACTGCTTCTCCGGGACGAACGTACAGTCGGGCTGCACGCCCTCCAACTACTTCCCGCCGCAGTACACCTATCCGAGCGGCCCGGATGTGGTCATCGGTGGCTACGTCGTGCGCGACCCGGCGCTGCCGACGTTCACCGGCCAGTACCTGTTTGGCCGCTTCAGCACCGGCATCATCATGAAGCTGGGGCCGCACGCCGCGCCACCGGCCGAGGACACGGGACTCAACGTCGCCAGCGTCTCGGGCTTCGGCGAGGACGGCGTCGGCCACCTGTACGCGACCTCGCTCGCCGGCGAGGTCTACCGGCTGGGCGAAAGCGGCGGCACGCTCACGAAGGCGAGCATCGGATCGTTCACCCAGCCGGTGTCCGTCGCCGCGGCACCAGGCGTCACGGACGAGCTCTTCATCGCGGAGAAGGCGGGACGGCTTGTCCGCTGGACGCCATCGGGGACGAACGAGGTGATCGACATCCGCAGCATCGTCGCGGACAGCGGTGAGCAGGGGCTGCTCTCGGTCGCTGTCGCGCCGGACTACGCGGTGAGCGGACGCATCTTCATCTTCTATGTCGACAACGGCGGCGACCTGCAGGTCGACGAGTTGCGTGGCGGGACGCGCACGCCCGTGCTGACGATCCAGCACGACCAGGCCGACAACCACGACGGCGGCCAGCTCCTGTTCGGCCCCGACAACGCGCTCTACCTCTCGACGGGCGACGGCGGAACTCAGGGCGACCCGGAGGGCGACGCGCAGAATCCGGGCTCGCTGCTCGGAAAGATCCTGCGGATCGAAGTCGCGGCCGGGCCGCCGCCACCGGCGTCCGACCAGACCGCTCCGGGTCTCAGCGCCCGCGCTCCGCGACGCCAGCGGGTTCTCCGCCTGCGCGGAGCGATCGTCTACGTGCGCTGCAGCGAGGGGTGTGTGCTCGAGGCGGGTGGAACGCTTCTCATCGGCCGCCGGAAGCTGCTCCTGCGCCACGGCCGCTCGAACCTGAGCGCGAACGAACGCGTGCGGCTGCGTGTCCTGCTCCGACCGCGGGGCGCGCGCCTGCTTCGGCGCGCGCTTCGGCGCGGCGGCCGGCCGCGAGTCTCGCTGCGGCTCCGCGCGAGCGACACGGCCGGCAATCGCTCAGCGGTCGTGCGCCGCGGCGTTCGCGTACGCCGCTAGGCGTCGCTCCAGGAAACGCCGCTCGACCGGATTGGCCGTCAGCTCGAGCGCGCGGGCGTACGCCGCGGCGGCCTGGTCGCCGCGCCCGAGCCGCCGCAGCAGGTCGGCCCGCGCGGAGTGGAGCAGGTGATAGTCGTCGAGCTCCCCTCGCGCGGCGAGCTCGTCGAGTATTCGCAGGCCATGCGCCGGGCCGTCCGCCAGCGCCACCGCCACGGCCCGGTTGAGCGTCACGACGGCCGAGGGGGCGGCCTGCTCGAGGCGGTCGTAGAGGGCCGCGATCCGCGCCCAGTCGGTCGCGTCCGCGGTCGCTGCCCGCGCGTGCTCCGCCGCCACCTGAGCCTGGATCGCATACGGCGCCCGCTCGGCGGCGCGCGCGGCGAGCGCGAGCCCCTCCTCCATCTCCTCTCGTCTCCACAACGAGCGGTCCTGGTCCTCCAGCAGCACCAGCTCGCCCTCGGCGTCCACGCGCGCGTCGCGGCGCGAGTGATGCAGCAGCATCAGAGCGAGCAGACCCGTCGTCTCCGGCTCGCCGGGCATCAGGCCGGCGAGCACCCGGGCCAGCCTGATCGCCTCGTCGCACAGCTCGCGCCGGACCAGGGTGTCGGCGCTCGTCGCGAGATAACCCTCGTTGAAGACCAGGTAGAGCGAGGCGAGCACGGCCCCGAGCCGAGCCGGCAACTGCTCCTCATCGGGAACCTCGTAGGGAATGCCGGCCGTGCGGATCTTCCGCTTTGCGCGAACCAGCCGCTGCTGCATCGCCGACTCGCTCGTGAGGAGGGCTCGCGCCACCTCGGGAGTCGACAGCCCGCCCAGCGTCCGGAGCGTGAGCGCGACGCGCGCCTCGATCGCCAGCGCCGGGTGACAGCAGGTGAAGAACAGGCTCAGCCGGTCGTCGGGAATCGCGCTCATCTCGGCCTCCGGCGTCTCCCCGGCTCCCAGTCGCTCGATCTCGCGGAGCTTCTCGGCGTAGCGACGGTCACGGCGCAGCCGGTCGATCGCGTTGTTTCGCGCCGTGAGCGTGATCCAGCCGCCTGGGTTGGGGGGCACGCCCTCGCGCGGCCAGCGCGAGGCGGCGGTCGCGAACGCCTCCTGCACCGCGTCCTCGGCGAGGTCGAAGTCGCCGAGGACGCGGATGAGCGCCGCGACCGCGCGCCCCGACTCGCGCCGGAACAGGCGGTCGACGACCGCGCCGGGGGTGGCTAGCTCTGGGCCGCGGCCGATTGCTGCGCGTCCTCGCCGCCGACGGCGTCGTAGTTCATGACCGGCCGGACCTCGACCGAGCCGCTCGACGCTCCCGGGATCTTGGCGGCCCACTCGATCGCCTCGTCGAGGCTGGCGCATTCGAGGAGATAGAAGCCGCCGAGCTGCTCCTTCGTCTCCGCGAACGGGCCGTCGGAGAGCATGCGCTCGCCGTCGCGGACCCGGACCGTGGTGGCCGATGAGGTCGGCTCGAGGCCCTCGCCGGCCACGATCACTCCGGCCTGGTCCGCCTCTTCGCTGAACGCCCCGTACGCGGCCATCACCTGGCTCATCTGCTCCGGGGTCGCGTCGCTCCATTGGCCCTCTTCGCCGTAGATCGTGCAGAGGTACTTCACGTTGGGCTCCTCTCGTTGCGCGACGCCAGTCGTCGCGTTCACCCTAACCACGAACGGCACACCACGAGATCGACAGTCCTGCGTCAGGATGTGGCCGGTGGCGAAGCTCGAAGTCATGGCGGCGGACGTCACGCAGCTCGAGGTGGACGCCATCTGCAACGCGGCGAACACCCAGCTCGCGCACGGGGGCGGGGTGGCGGGGGCGATCTCGCGCGCCGGCGGGCCGGCCGTGCAGCGCGAGTCGAGCGAGAAGGCGCCGATCGGCCTCGGCGAGGCGATCGAGACGACGGCGGGCGACATGCCGGCGCGCTGGGTGATCCACGCGGCCACGATGGAGCCCGGCGGGCCCACCTCCGCCGAGATCATCGAGAGGGCCACCCGCTCGGCGCTCGCCAAGGCCGAGGAGCTCGGCGCGCGCTCGCTTGCTCTGGTGGCGTTCGGCACCGGGGTGGGCGGCTTTCCCATGGAGGAGGCCGCGAGGATCATGGTGCCCGTCGCGCGCGAGCATTCCGGCGCTCTCGAGCGGATCGTCTTCGCCGTGCACGGCGACGCGGCGGAACGCGCCTTCCGCGACGCGCTTTGACGCTGCCGGCACTGGTTGCTCCCGACTCCTTCAAGGGGACGTTCTCCGCGCGCGAGGTGGCCGCGGCCGTGGCCGGCGGGCTGCGGGCGGCCGGGCGCGAGGCGGTCGAGCTGCCCGTCGCCGACGGCGGCGAGGGCACGATGGAGGTGCTCGTGGCGGCGTTGGGGGGCGAGGTCCGCACCGCCCGCGTATCCGACCCGCTCGGGCGTCCGATCGATGCGGCCTTCGCGCTTCTGCCCGACGGCTCCGGCGTGGTCGAGATGGCACAGGCCAGCGGACTCTCGCTCGTGGCGGAGGCCGAGCGGGACGCCTGGGCGGCGTCCACTCGGGGGACCGGTGAGCTGATCGCCGCCGCTGCCGAGGCGGGCGCGGCGCCGATCGTCGTGACGGTGGGCGGCTCGGCGACCACGGATGGTGGCGCCGGCGCCCTCGAGGTGCTCGACGAGCTGGACCGCCGGATCGAGATGCGTGTGGTCTGCGACGTCCGCGTCGCCTTCGAGGACGCGCCGCGCGTGTTCGGGCCACAGAAGGGCGCCGATCCAGCGCTGGTCAGGCGGCTCGAGCAGCGGCTCGACACGCTCGCCTCGGGCTTCCCGCGCGACCCGCGCGGCGTGCCGATGACGGGCTGCGCCGGCGGGCTGTCCGGCGGGCTGTGGGCCGCACGCGGCGCGGAGCTCGTGCCGGGCGCGCCCTACGTGCTCGACGCGATCGGCTTCGACGCGCGGATGCGCGGCGCGGCGTTCGTCGTGACCGGCGAGGGCTCGCTCGACGAGCAGACGCTCCAGGGCAAGATCGTCGGCGAGGTTGCCACGCGCTGCCGTCAGCGCGGGGTCGCCTGCCACGCCATCGTCGGCCGCGACAGGCTGGACCCGTTCGAGGAGCGCATCATCGACCTCGCCTCGGTGACCGAGGCGACGACGCTCGCGGAGCTGAAGAGCGCCGCGACCGCGCTCGTCGACGATCAGCCATGAACCTTGACTATTGAGGACCTCTCCGAGAGGATCGGCTGGCCGTGACCTTAGTCGCCCAGGCGTCCCAGACCACGCGCGCCCGGCTCAAGCTGAGGCGCAGCGCGACGAAGCTGAGCGACGCCTGGTACGAGAACTTCCGGCGCGTCGTGAAGGCGGCACTCGCGACGCGCGATGACCGCGGGTACCAGTTCTTCGCGGGCTGGCACGGGGTCCCATTCGACTTCTGCTGGCACCTCAACCCGCGCTTCCTGCCCTGGCACCGCGCCTACCTCTACTACTTCGAGCTGGCGCTCCAGGACATCGATCCGACCGTCACGCTGCCCTGGTGGGATTGGGCGACCTCGGAGGACATCCCGCCCGCATATGCCCGAACGCGGGTCGGCCGCCGCCAGAACATCCTCAACTCCGTGCCGATCGAGCCGATGACCGCCCGCCGCGACCCATCCTGGCCGCGAAAGACCAGCCGCGCGGTCGGCAGCCTCCCGCTCGCCCTCCCGCCGCCGTGGAAGGACCGCTGGGACTGGGCGCAGGCGGCCCCCTCCTTCACCGAGTTCGACCGCCGCATCACGCTGCTCCACAACAACGTCCACGTCTGGGTCGCGGGCACCATGGGCATGCAGGATTGGGCCGCGTACGACCCGATCTTCTGGGCCCACCACGCCATGGTCGACCGCGCCTGGCGGATCTGGCAGCACAACCATCCCGGCGCCCGGCCCCCGCAGGAGATCCTCGACGAGCCGCTGCGAGCCGCGCGGGATGACCGTGCGGCAGACGCTCGACGTCAAGGCGCTCGGCTACGAGTACGCGGGCACCGCCGCCACCGTCCCGGGACCGGGTGGCTGATGCAGCGCTGGACCTCGAAGGCGCTGCCGCTCCCCGTGGATCCGCAGGCGCCCTACGCGCGCGTGGACCTCGAGTTCGAGGGCGTTCGCCAGGACGGCAGCTCGTACGTCGCGCTCGTCTACGTGAACAACAAGAAGGCCGACGAGACCACCGGCCGCGATCCCGCGCAGCGCTTCGCCGCCGGCTTCAGCGTCTTCGCGCACGGCATCTGCTGGGGGACGGACGGCCACTGCGAGGTGCCCGAGCGCACGAACCCCTTCGACATGCGCCAGGAGCACCGGCTCACCCCGCAGAACGTCACGCTCGACATCACGGACGCCGTCAAGCGGCTCGGAGAGGTGAGGCGGCTCGAGGTGACCATCGTCGCCATGGCGACCGACGACACGGACAAGCCGCTCCGCTTCGACGACCTGACGCTCGTGACCTACGAGTAGGCCGCGCTCACCGACTCCGGCGCGGGGGCGCCGGAGCGGCGCGTGACCGAGGCCGCGTACGCGCGCGGGCGGAAGCGCAGGATCTGGTCGTCGCTCAGCTCGATGCCGTCGGTCACGCGGGTCGGGTCGAAGACGAGGATGTCGTCGCCCTGCTCGCGCTCGGTGTCGGGGCCTGTCAGCTCCAGCCTCCCGACCACCACGCGCAACCGCTCGTCCGGCCAGGCCACGGTCGGGTCGTCCACGGGGTCGCCCTCGTCGGCCAGCACCGCGACCATCCGGAAGGCGGTCGAGTCGCGGGCGACGATCTCCCCCTGCAGGTAGTCGCGGCCGCGCTCGCGTGCCTCCTCCTCGGAGAGCGCGCTCTCGCCGGCCTCCGGCTCGAACTGGTAGCGCACGAACTGCGCCTTGCCGTCCGCGTCGATCCAGCGGAACGAGTGGATGGAGTTGTAGACGACGGTCGCGTAGCTCTCGGGTGGATTGGCCGACAGCGCAGCCTGGATTGCCGGGCCCGCCTCGGGGTGGTCCTTGAGCCAGGCGCCCACCTTCTCGAAGTCCGGCTGGCCCGTCTCCGGGTCGGGCTTGCGCGCGAGTGTGAAGTCGAGGAAGTCCTCGGGTGTGCGCGCGAAGAAACAGGGCAGTGAGAGCGCGACGATGTCCGTCTTCGAGCCGTCGGGCAGGTAGAACTTGACCGCCAGCCCCCGGCCCTCCTTGGCGTAGTCCGGGATGTTCGGGTCGCCGCCGCCGTTCGAGAAGCGGACCGTCACGGGAACCGGCTCCGACTGCATGTGCGCCGCGGTGGTGAGCCCCGAGTCCGACGGCGTGAACGTCCCGCTCATGAGAACGCCCTTGGCGTGAGCGGCTCGTTCGCCGTCGTGCCTCCCAGAGATGTCGTTGATGGCGTCGACCACGTCCTCTGCTAGGCGATCCATACGAAAACACTAAGCGACGGGCGCCGACTAGGTCTCCGCCAGAGTGCGGATCACTGCCTCGTAGAAGCCCTCGCTCATCGGGGCCTCCGTGCGCTCCACGTTCGTGAACGCGGACGTGTCGCCCGCCACCGCGTTGGCGACGAGGAAGAGCCGTCCGACGACCTCCGCCACATCGAGATCCTCGCGCGAGTCGCCGACCCCGATGCAGTCCTCGCGCGCGTACCCGCGGGCGCGCATGTGGGCGGCCACCGCGCGCGCCTTCGACACACCGGCCGGAATCAGGTGGAACGTGTGCGTGTCCGGGGCGATCTCGCCGTTGTCGACCAGCCTCAGCTCGCCGTGCCCCTCCGCGGCGAGCAGCTCGTTCGCCTCGCGCGCGTCGACCGCTCCGCGAAACACGTGCGAGACCTCGCGACCTTCGTGGAACGGCGCGTGGTACTCGAGCTGCCCGGCGTAGCGGCGGAGGAGCAGCTCGGGCGCTCCGGTAGCGGCGATCTGGTCGTGGACGGATTCACCGTCGCGCGGCTGGAAGTCCCCGGTCAGGAACGTGGACTCCCCCTCGATCACGAGGCCCGCGCCGACCTCGAAGATGTACGCGCTCTGCCCGATCAGCCGCGCGTCTTCCATCACCTGGGCCCGCCGCCGCCCGGACTTGATCACGACCTCCACGCCGGCGCGGTGACAGGCCTCGAGCGCACGGCCGGCGAGCAGGGTGAAGTCGCCCTCCGCGGTGCGGAAGAGCGACCCGCCCCGTCCGAGGAGGGTGCCGTCGAGGTCCGTGTAGACGCATCTGAGGGCCACTAGACGGCCGCGCGGAGCGAGGCGTACGGCGGGCGCTCGACCACCTCGACCTGCACGAGCCCGCCCTCCGCCGTCTGGAGCGGGAGGGCCTCTTCGCCCGTGAGGCGTCCCTCGGCGCGGAGCCGGTCGAGGACCACACGCAGCACGGCGTAGGCCATCGGTCCGAGCTGGGGCAGCGGCTGGTGGCGATTCAGGCGCACGTCGAGGTCGACCTGTGCCATCCCCTCGGTTCCCCCCAGAGCGTCGCGCGCGTGCAGGAGCATCGCGGTCTCGACCGCGTAGCCGGTCGCGAAGGGCATCCGCTCGAGCAGCCCGCGCCGCATCGACACCTCGCCCGCGAGCGGCTGGACGAACCCGGCCAGCTCGGGGAAGAAGGCCGACAGGAGCGGCCGCGCGGTCAGCTCGGTCACGCGCCCACCCTCGAGCGGCAGCTCCGTCCCGTCGTCGCGCAGATAGGGCCTCCGGTAGAAGCCCTTGACGAACTGGAGCTCAGGCTCGAGCAGCAGGGGGCCGAGCAGGCCCAGTGCGAAATGGGGCGAGAAGTCGGGCGTGTCCGAGTCGAGGTACGCCACGACATCGCCGCGCACGGCGCCGATAGCGCGCCACATCGCGTCGCCCTTGCCGAGCACCCGCCCGAGCTCGGGGACGAGCCGGGTCTCCGAGTGCACGTCGGCGCCCGCCCGGGCGGCGATCTCGGCGCTCCCGTCCCGCGAGTCCGCGTCCACGACGAGGACCTGGTCGATCAGCGGGTCGAGGCCGCGGAGCCCCTCGACGATCGGCCCGATCGTGTCTGCCACCTCGCGCGCGGGCAGCACGACGGTGATCGGCTCTCGCTTGTGGTCGAGGAGACGCTGAAGGTCGAACTCGGAGTGGTGAAAGCGCCGAATCAACCCCGCGTACTATCGCAGCCGTGCCCCGCGCTCAGACCAGCTATCCGTGGGAGGCCGTGCTCGACCCGGGTCGCGACGAGGAGCTCGTCGCGACCGCTCGCGAGCGCGAGCAGGCGGGCCTCGCGGAGCCGATCCCGGATGACCTGCACCCCGCGCTCCGGGAGGGTCTCGCCGCCGCCGGGATCGAGGCGCTCTGGGCGCACCAGGCGGACGCGCTCGAGGCCGCCCGGCGGGGGCACGCGATCGTCACCACCGGCACGGCGAGCGGCAAGTCGCTCGCCTTCAACCTGCCCGTGCTGGACACGCTCGCGAGCGACGTGGCGGCGCGCGCCTTCTACCTCTACCCGACCAAGGCGCTCGCCCAGGACCAGGCCCGGGGCCTTGCGCGCATCGGGGGCAAGTACCTGCGCCACGCGATCTACGACGGCGACACCCCGCGCGAGGAGCGGCGCGCGATCCGCCAGCGCTCGAACCTGATCCTCACGAACCCCGACATGCTGCACGTGGGGGTGCTCCCGAACCACCGCTCCTGGGGCGACGTGCTCGCGAACCTGGCCTGGATCGTCGTCGACGAGGCGCACGTGTACCGGGGCGTGTTCGGCTCACACGTCGCGAACGTCCTGCGTCGGCTGCGACGGCTCGCACGCGCCTATGGGAGCGACCCGCGCTTCCTGCTCACGAGCGCGACGATCGCGAACCCGACCGAGCTGGCCGAGCGGCTGACCGGAACCAGTGTCGAGCTGGTCGATCGCGACGGGGCGCCGCGAGCCGAGCGCCAGATCGCCATGTGGAACCCGCCGCTGGTGGACGAGAAGCTGGGACGGCGTGCCTCGGCCCTGGGCGAGGCCGCGAATCTGCTGGCCGCCCTCGTGGAGCGCGAGATCCGCACGATCTGCTTCCTCAAGTCCCGCCGCGGCGTGGAGCTGATCCAGCGCTTCACCCGTCAGCGGCTCGAGGACGCCGGCCGGATCGACCTCGCGGAGCGGATCGCGCCCTATCGCGCCGGCTATACGCCGGCGCAGCGGCGCGAGATCGAGCAGCGGCTCTCCGATGGCGATCTGCTCGCCGTCGTGGCCACCAACGCGCTCGAGCTCGGCATCGACGTCGGCGACCTCGACGCGGCGCTGTGCGTGACGTTCCCTGGCACCGTCGCGAGCCTGCGCCAGATGTGGGGCCGGGCCGGCCGGCGCAACCCCGGCCTCGCCATGTACGTGGCCGGCGAGGACGCGCTCGACCAGTTCTTCTGCCGCCACCCGACGGAGTTCCTCGAGCGGCCGGTCGAGCGGGCGATCCTGGACCACGAGTCCGAGGAGATCCACGGCGCGCATCTGGCCGCGGCCGCGTACGAGCTTCCGCTGACCCCAGAGGACGGCGAGATCTTCGGGCCGCGCTGGGAGGAGCACGCGCGCCGGCTCGTCCAGCAGGGCGCGCTGCGGGAGCGCGGCGGCCGCTACCTGCCGCGCGGCCCGGGCTATCCGGCCGCGCGGATCGCGCTGCGCTCGGCGTCCCCGGACTCGGTGGCCATCGTGGAGGCGGAGGGCGGCGAGGTGATCGGCACGGTCGAGAGCGCGCGCGCCCATTCGGCCGTTCACCCCGGGGCCGTCTATCTGCACATGGGCGCCGCGTTCGAGGTCGAGGAGCTCGACCTCGCCCAGCACCGGGCCGTGGTGCGCCCGTTCAGCGGCGACTGGTACACCCAGCCGAAGAAGGAGTCCGAGACCTGGATCGAGCAGGTGCGCGACCAGCGCCACACCTGCGGGGTGACGCTCTCGTTCGGCGTGGTCTCCGTGACTGAGCAGGTGGTCGCCTACCAGAAGAAGAGCGTCTCGGACCACTCCGTGCTCGACCTGCTTGCCGTGGACATGCCGGAGCAGGACTTCGTGACCCAGGCGCTCTGGTACGAGCTGCCCGACTCGCTCGTGCGAGAGGAGTTTCCGCTGGAGCTGCTCCAGGGGTCGCTGCACGCGGCCGAGCACGGTCAGATCGCCGTGCTGCCGCTGATCGCCATGTGCGACCGCTGGGACATCGGCGGCCTCTCGACCGCCTTCCATCACCAGACTGGCGTGCCGACGATCTTCATCTACGACGGCCACCCGGGTGGGGTGGGGATCACGCGGGCCGGCTTCGAGCGCTTCGAAGCGCTGGTCGGCGACGCACTTCGCCTGATCTCCGAGTGCCCATGCGAGAGCGGCTGCCCGTCCTGCGTCCAGTCGCCGAAGTGCGGAAACCTGAACGAGCCGCTCAGCAAGCGCGGCGCGACCGAGCTGCTGAGCCGGATGGCGAACGCGTGAGCGTCTAACTGCGCAGGGCGCGCTCGGCGGCGTCCAGGACCGTTCGGCGCCCCTTGTGGGTCGACTCGTAGAGCTCGACCGCCGCGGCCTCGACGGGCGTGCCCGCGGCCAGGCGGTCGCGGATGTCGGCGGCGGTCATGCGGTCGTAGCCGTCCCAGGGCGGGTCGACGTGCACCTCGGCGCCGGCGCCGTCCTCGGCGCCCTCTTCGGCAACCTCGGCGACCAGCACCAGCTCCTCGTCAACGTGATCTGGGATCAGCTCGTCCGGCACCGCCGGCGGAGCGTCCGGGGCGACGCCGTTGTAGGCGTAATCCTGCGGAGGGGGCCTATCGCGGCGGGCGAAGTCCGCCGGCCGGGCGCCGCGGTCGGGGTCGAGCAGCTCCATCCCGATGTGGGCGGCCTCGGCCGCGGCCGACAGGCCGAACTCCCAGGCCCGGAGCGTGAGCCGTAGGGACGCGCGGGCCAGAGTCAGCGGTGCCGTTAGCAACCCCACATCCGAGCCGTACCCACCGCGGGCGCGGAAAAACCGCGCCGGGTTGCCCGTTTCGTTGACATGTCGGGTGCCTCGCGCCTCGCCGGACTGGCGACGGTCGTCCTCACGCTGGTCTTCTGCGCGCCCGCGTCGGCGGCCATATTCGTCGTCGAGGACGGCGGGGACGGCGGGGACGTCAACCCGGGCGACGCGGTATGCAGCGTCACGAGCAGCCCCGACCCGCCGATCTGCACACTTCGTGCCGCGATCGAGGAGGCGAACGCGCTCGCAGGCGCGGACGTCGTGGACCTGGCTGTGGAAGACGTCGGGCTGCACCTCGCTCTCGGTGGAGCGATCGAGGTCTCATCCGAGCTGACCATCCTCGGCGACGAGGAGGGCACGACCGGCGTCCGCCAGGAGGTTCCGCTGAACGCAGGTAGCGGCGACCGCGTGTTCGACGTCCAGGCGGGCGCCGACCTGACGCTCAGGAATATCACCGTCCACCAGGGCGAGGCCAATCCGAGCAACGGCTTCTTCGGCGGCAACATCCGGAGCGCGGGCACATTGCGCATCGAGGACAGCGAGATCACTGCCGGCAGCGCCTACTCCGCCGGCGGGATCGCGAACACGGGCGGGACGCTGATCCTGAGCAGGAGCACGGTCTACGGCAACACCGCGCTGAACGGCGGCGGTGACGCGGGCGCCATCCTCAACTTCGGGACCGAGAATCCCGCCACGCTTTTCATCCAGAACTCGACGATCAGCGGCAACCAGGCGCGGCTGGGCGGCGGCGTGACGAGCTACAACAACCCGGAGAACGCCGTCTTCATCTCCACCAGCACGATCGCGTTCAACGACTCCGGCGACCGCGGCTTCGGGGGCGGGCTGGCGATCGGGAGCGGAACCGCGTCGGTCGACAGCTCGATCATCGCCAAGAACACGTCGGTCTCGCCGGACAACCAGAACTGCTCCGCGGACCCCGGGTCGAGCATCAACTCGGTCGGGTTCAACCTCGAGGACCAGGCGGACTGCGGCTTCACCGGGACCGGAGACGATCAGAACTCCGACCCGCTGCTGGGCGATCTCGACGAGAACGGTGGGCCGACCTTGACTCATGCCCTCCTGCCGGACAGCCCGGCGATCGACACGATCGGCGGCGAGTGCCCCGGAGTGGACCAGCGCCGCGTGCCGCGGCCGCAGGGCCCGGCGTGCGACAAGGGAGCCTTCGAGCTCGAGTCACAGCCCGCGGAGATCTCGTCCGCGGGGCCGCTCGACAGAATCTGGCTCGGCGGCGACCTCCGCTGTCAGGTCCACCGCACCGGGGACGAGCTGAATGCCTTCGCCGGCGGTCGCATCGGCGACTGCGCCACCTTCCTCCGAGCGAATGGAGTCGGTGCCTCCAACCTGCCGATCGAGCAGTCGGAGGTCACGGGCGAGGGAACCCCTGGGGACCCGTTCAAGGTGGTCACGCGCGTCCTCGCCCTCATCAACGAGGGTGGCGAGCCAGGCGACGAATTCGCGCTCGACGTGACGCGTACCGACACCTACGTTGAGGGCGAGGACTTCTACCGCTCGGACGTGACGGTGGTGAACCCCACTGACATGGACGTCTCGGCGCTCCTGTTCCACGCCGCCGACTGCTTCCTTCAGGACAACGACGACGGCTTCGGCTACCACGACGACGCGTCGGGCGGCATCTTCTGTTCGGTGAACAAGAACAACGCGCCGCCCGGACGGGTCGAGGGCTTCGTTCCAGTGAGCGACGGCGCCCAGTGGTTCGCGGGCGACCTCGAGCAGGTGTTCAACCCGCCCGGCGACGGATATCCGAACTTCTGCTGCATCGAGTCGGAGCCGTTTGACAACGGCATGGGCATCAGCTGGGACTTCGACCTGCCGGCCGGCAAGTCGGAGACCCGCTCCTTCCTGACCGCCTTCTCGGTGGCCGACGGAAACGGGGACACCGATCCGCCCGAGACGACGATCGACTCGGGGCCGACCGGCCCGACGGCGGACTCGACTCCGACGTTCGGCTTCTCCTCCGACGAGGCCGGCTCGACGTTCGAGTGCAGCGTCGATGGCGCGGCCTTCACCGGCTGCACCTCTGAACACACGACCGCGGCGCTCTCCGACGGACCCCACACGTTCGCGGTGCGCGCCACCGACGCCGCCGACAACGTGGACGCCACGCCGGCCCAGCAGGGCTTCACGGTCGACACCGGCGCGCCCCAGACCACGATCGACTCTGGCCCGTCCGGCGCCGACGGCCGACTCGACGCCGACGTTCGGCTTCTCCTCGAGCGAGCCGGGCTCGACCTTCCAGTGCAGCGTCGACGGCGCGGCGTTCAGCGCCTGCACCTCCCTCCACACCACCGCCGCGCTCGCGGACGGAGCGCACACGTTCGCGGTGCGCGCCACGGACGCGCTCGGGAACGCGGACGCGACCCCGGCCCAGCGCGCATTCAGCGTCGACACCGCGCCGCCGAACACCGCGATCGACTCCGGACCGACCGAGCCGACCACCGACAACACGCCGACGTTCGTCTTCTCCGCCGCGGAGACAGGCTCACAGTTCGAGTGCAGCGTCGACGGCGGTCCCTTCGCCCCCTGCAGCTCACCCTTCACGACGGGCGACCTTCCGGTTGGAAAGCACACCCTCACGGTCCGCGCCGTCGACGGAGCAGGCAACGCCGATCCCTCTCCCAGCGTGTTCGAGTTCGAGGTCCAGGCGGAGACGGTCGAGGAGCTCCCCGACCCGAAGCCCGGCGTGACGATCAACGTGCAGGAGGTCGCCGGGACCGTTCTGATCGGCATCCCGAGCTCGGCCGCGACCGCTCAGGCGGGACGCTCCGGGCGAGCGAGCCAGAAGGGCGTCACGTTCGTGCCGCTGTCGGCGGCGCAGCAGATCCCGGTGGGTTCCTTCCTGGACACGACGCGCGGCACGGTTCGCCTTCAGAGCGCCACCAATGCCGCCGGCGACCGCCAGACCGGGGACTTCCTGTCCGCCATCTTCCAGGTGCGCCAGTCGAAGAGCCGGAGCGCCCGGGGGCTCACCGACCTGGTGCTGAAGGGCGGCAACTTCGGCCGCTGCCGCACCGCCCGCGGCAAGCGCGCCGGCGCGGCGCAGAGCCGCACCGTCCGCCGCCTGCGCTCCAACGCCCGCGGCCGCTTCCGCACCAGCGGCCGCAACAGCTCGGCGACCGTGCGCGGGACCCGCTGGGAGACGATCGACCGCTGCGACGGAACGCTGACGAAGGTGCAGCGCGGGACCGTCGTGGTGCGCGACTTCCGCCGCAAGAAGAACGTCGTCGTCAAGGCCGGGAAGAGCTACCTCGCCCGCGCGCGGCGCTAGGCGCCCCGGCGCGCGAGAGCCGCTAGCCCTCGACGTTCAGCGTGAGCTTGCCGCGCAGCTCGTTCGTGCTCGCGTTGACGTAGCCGTTCAGGTCGCCGAGCGGCCGGGTGAGCAGGCCGGTGCCGAGCCCGCCGAGGTCGGGCACGCCGAGCGCCGGGCCGAACGCGCCGAGCAGGGTGTTCACGAGCTGCTCCGCGTCCGCGCCGACGACGACGGACCCGTTCGCGCCCTCCACGTCGGTCGGCTCCTCGCCGGCGAGCACGCCCGCCCGCCGGGCGCTGTTCGCGACCACGAGCACGTCGTCCACGACGCCGAAGATCACGGAGTCGCCGTCCGGCTGCGCCAGCGCGTAGAAGTCCTCGCCCGCCCTCGGCTTCGAGAGGGCGACCGTGCCGAACCCGGCGCCCTCGGCGAAGCTCGGCAGCACGTCGGCCACCTTGGCGAGCGTCCGCTTGAACGCCTCCGGGTCCTTCAGCTCGGCGCGCACGCCGAAGCCGCCGTCGATCGAGAGGCTGGCCGACACGTTGCCGCTCATCTGCGCGACGAGGTCGTCGTCCAGGCTGACACCGAGCTGTGTGTCGATCGTCTTCTTGGCCCGCGCGTAGTCGCCGAAGCCCGCCGGGTCGATCGCCTGGCCCGCGTTCTCGGCGAAGCGCACGATGTGGGCGAGGTCGCGAATGCCGAGTCCGATCTCGCCCTCGCGCTTGATGACCGGCGGCGCTTCGTCGCCGGGTGCGATCGGAAGGTCCTCGTCCGAGAGGTCTCCCTCGGTGCGGAGGCGGAAGTCGATGTCCACCGCGTCATCGCGGGCGCTCGCGGTCAGCCCGAGCGTGCGGAGCGCCGCGATCCACTTGACCTTGCGCGCGTCGACCGACCCCGGGTCGCTCTTCAGAAGTCCCTCGACGTCGGTGTAGACGCGCGCCAGCGCGCTGTCCGGAAGGCCGTCGAGCGCCTCATTGAAGGTGTCCTCGTCGAAGTGGTCGTTGCCGTCGGCGCGCTCGAGCGCGCTCTTCAGCTGGCCCTCGTCGTTCGCGAAGACGATCCGGTCTTCCTCCACCGCGAAGAACGTGTCGCCGTCCTGGTAGAGGGTCGCGCCCGACACCTCGCCGGCCTTCTGCGGCTTCTGCTTGTCGATCAGGTCCTCGAGCGCGCCCTGGTCCTTCGCCTGCATTGCGAGCACGAAGTTGTTCGAGTCGCCGGTGATTGCCTCGGCATCGCCTGCACCGATCACCGCGGGGTTGCCGAGGATCGGCTTGACGTCGTCGTTGAAGTTGATGCCCCCGCCGAGCTGCTCGAGCTGCCCGCGCAGCGCCGACTTGACCTGGTCCCCGAACGGGAACTTGTCGATCAGCGCGCTGACCGCCTTGTACTGGTCGCCGTCCGCGTCGGTGTCGACCGCGGCGGCGAAGCTCGTGTCCTTCGGCAGGTATGCGAGCGCCGAGTCGAGCGCGCTGCCCGAGTCGTCACCGCCCCCGCACCCGGCGATCAGGAGGCCGATGACGGCGAGCTGGATGGCGAGAAGGCGTCGCATGGCGGCGCGCAGCCTAGCTGGCGCCGCCATGGCCTGATCCGGGATGCGTCAGCCGAGGTAGCGCTCGACCGTACCGGCGTCGCGCATCTCGGCGGAATCCGGGTTCTTCCCGGCGTCGCGCAGAGCCCGGCGCTGGCGGAGGTAGTCCCAGAGCCGGTCCAGCTCGACACGGACGACCTCGAGACGCTCGGCGTCGGCGGCCACCCGGTCGCCCGCGGCAGTGCGCGCCTCGCCCTCGTCGTGGCGCAGCCGGCGCTCCTCCTCCTCGAGCTTCTCGATACGCGCCTGCACCTGCTCGTCACTCATTGAGTTGGCCATTCCCAGAAGCTAAAGGAACCTCCGTCGAGGGGGCGGTGTAACAGCCACATGAACGCCGCCACCCGACGTCTCGTCATCGGCGTCGTGCTCTGCGCCGCCTGCGCGCCTGTTCAGTCCGCCGGGGCGGCCGGGCCGCCGCTGCCGTCGTCGGCGACGGGGCGGGCCGGAGTGGTCGCGCCGGGCGGAGACGAGCGCCTCATCACGCGTCGCGCGTCCGGCGAGCAGACGCTCGTCGTCGCGGTCCGCCGCAGCGATCGCGAGGTGCTGCGCTCGGGGCTGATCGACGGTCACTGGCGGATCGCGCCGGCGACCTTCGACGGAGCGAACACCGGCCTGTCCGCCGACGGTCGCGTCCTGGTTGTGCCGCGTCCGGAGAGCAGCTTCCCGCCCACGGAGACTCAGCTCGCCGTGGTCGACGCGCGCGAACTCACGATCCGGCGCACGATCACGCTGCCCGGGTTCTTCACCCTCGACGCTGTCTCGCCTGACGGCCGCTGGGCGTACCTCATCCAGTACGAGGGCCAGAACGTCCTCGACTACCGCGTGCGCGCCCTCGATACCACCACGGGCAAGCTCGCCACGCGCGATGTCGTCGACCCGCGCGAGCCCGACGAGCAGATGGGCGGACTTCCCTTCACCCGCGAGATGAGCCGCGACGGCCGCTGGGCCTACACGTTGTACAGCGGGGGCGAGGAGTCGTTCATCCACGCGCTCGACACGGTCGGGCGGACCGCGGCGTGCATCGACCTCGAGATGCTCCCGCCCGTGGACGACGTCTCGCTGGTCGAGATGAGCCTCAGCAAGGACGGTGGCCAGCTCCGCGTGCACAACGCCGGCAGCCTCGTGGCGATCGTCAATACGCGGACGTTCGCGGTCCGCGAGCCCGGCGAGCCCGCGGCGACCCCGCCCGAGCCCGCCGCCGCCCCGCCGCGCCGGGCGAGTGCCCAGCCGGCGGATGACGGCGGCGGCTTCCCGTGGCTCGCGCTGCTGCCGGCCGCGGGGCTCGGTGGGCTCGTTCTCCTTATCCGTCGGCCCCGAGGTCGATCACCGGCTTGATCAGGTCGTCGAGCGCGTCCTCGAACGCGACGAGATCGTCACCGCCGAGGGTGCTGATCCGCAGCGTGTCGGCGGCCGCCTCGCTTCCGCCGATCCGCGTCTCGACCGGCACGCCGGTGGCGATCGCCTGAGCGCCTGAGCGCCGCAGGATCACCTGGTCGCGCTTCTCGGTCCCGTTGACCGTCACCGTGTCCGCGGCGCCGTCGCCGCCGCCGATCGATGCGCTCAGGTCCACGTCGGCGACCTTGACCCCGGTGCCGCTCAGGTCACCGACCTGAAGCGCGTCGGTGCCGCCGAAGAGGTCGAACCCGAGCTCCTCGACCGCAACCAGGTCCATGTCGATGCTGGCGATGTTGCGCTGAACCCGAGCATGGTCCGCATTGGCCGAGATGTCGATGTTCTCGCCGGCGTTGCTCGCGTTGAAGTCCAGGGTGTCCCTGCCGCCCTGTCCATCGACGGTGTCGCTGCCGTCGCCCGGATCCCAGACGAACGTGTCGGCGCCCGTGCCCAGCTGCGCCACGTCCGCGCCGATGTTGCCGTCGACCACGTCGTCGCCGGCTCCTCCGCTGAGCAGCTCGGCGCCGCCACCGCCTCGGAGCACGTCGCCGCCGTTGCCGCCCTCGAGCGACACGTGCGCCGGCGCCGGCGCGCCCGTGATGAACGCCAGCGTGTCCGCGTCATCGTTGCCGCGCACGCGCAGCTCCTCGACCTCCGCAGTGGAGAACGGCGCGATGCCCTCCGACATGACCCTGTGGTCACCGCCGAACGGCACGAGCTGGATCGTGTCCGGCCCGGCCGTGCCGTCGTAGATCGCGGTGTCCTCGCCGGCGGCGCCGGCGGCACGGACCACGTCGGTCGGCTGAGCGCCGGTCACGCGCGTCTGGGCGGCGAGACCGGCCACGACGAGCGGGTTGGCGAGGCTCGTGTGGATCGTGTCGGCGCCGTCGGTCCCGCGCGCGATCACGGTGTCCTCCGCGCCGTCGTCGCCACCGCCGGTGGCGTTCAGGTCGACGTCGGCGGTCTTGACGTCGGTGCCGCCGAGATCGCCGACCGTCACGGTGTCGGCACCGCCCAGGGCGGCGAACCCGACCCGCTCGAGGTCGTTCAGGTCGAGCGAGATGCTCGCGATGTTGCGCTGGAAACGCACCCGGTCGGCGTTCGCGGTGATGTCGATGATCTCTCCGATGTTCGAGCCGTGGAAGTTGAGGGCGTCGCTGCCGCCCCCGCCTTCGACCGTGTCGCTGCCGTCGCCCGGGTCCCAGACGAACGTGTCCGCACCGGTGCCCAGCTGAGCGACGTCGGCGCCGAGGTTCCCGTCGACGACGTCGTCGCCGGATCCGCCGATCAGGGTCTGGTCTCCGAACCCGCCGGCGAGCGTGTCGTTACCGCCGCCGCCGTCGATGGTGATGGCCTCGTCGGCGAGGTCGCCGACCATGCGGACCGTGTCGTCGCCGGCTCCGGCGCGCACCTCGACCGCGGTGAACGTGTTGCGGTCGAAGGTCTGGTCGATGGTGTTGTCACCACCCACGTCGAGAACCAGTTCGTTGGGACCGTTCGAGACGAGCACGAACGTGTCGCTCGCCGAGTCGCCATTGATCCGGAGAATGCCTCCCTGTACCTGTGCCGTGTAGCCGGCCGCGGCCTGGCCGGCGCCGAGGCCGATCAGGCCCACGACGAGAGCGCCTGCGGCGATCTTCCTCATCGACCCTTCTCCTTCCAGAAGTAGTAGTCAGCGGTGTAGGGGACCTCGACCTGCGCGCCGGCCGTCCCGGCGTTGCAGCTCGCCGCGGCCGGAGCCAGGCCACCCGTGGTGGCGATGCGCTGGATGTACGCGGACTTGACGAGACGGTCCCCATCGGGGCCGGGGCTCGTCGAGGCGGCGCGCAAGAGCAGCCAGGGAATGGCGGATGGGTCGACGATCGCCTGGTCGACGCGCGCGCCCACCACCTTGCTGCCGTCCCTGGCCTCCCAGGTCGGGCCGCCGTAGTGCTTCATGATGAGCTTGCCCTTGTCGTTGTACAGATTCGCCTGCGGTGCGACGAGCCCCCAGGCGTGGCCGCCCGCGGTCGCGTTGCACGAGTAGATCTGAACGCCGACCGCGTGCCCCGAGAGGAAGGGCGTGTAGCCCTCCCCCACCCGAATGGTGCTGGGGACGTGCGGTGCGGCGGGGCGCTTCGCGTCCGCGAGCTGCGCGAGCGGCAGGGCCGCGAGCGCAGCGACGACGACGCTGATCGAAAACCGGCTTATCGAGTGCATGGCGCCAGCGTGCGCGCCCGCGGTTAAGCGCCGGTAGGCGTTCGCCTAATGGGTGGCGCCGGCGCCCTTCCTCACTACCATGGCGCGCCGTGTTCGGAGCCGAGCAGCGCGAAATAGACCAGATCGCCGAGTACGCCGACTCCGGCATCCGCCAGATGGTGCGGACCGGATCGCTCGCGCCGGTCGTCGGCCGCACCGGCATCAACAGGTGGCTCTACGAGAAGTGGGGCAACCGCGGCAACGCGATCTACACGGCGATCGGCAGCCTGCTCACGATCGGTCTCTCGGGCCTGCTCGCCTGGGCGCTCGACGAGCCGCTCGTGTTCCCGTCGCTCGGCGCGACCGCCTTCCTCTTCTTCGAGACCCCGATGGCGGAGGTCGCGAGCGTCCGCAACACCATCATCGGGCACACGGTGGGAACGCTGGTCGCCTTCTTCTGGCTCGAGGTGTTCGGGCTGGTGGGCGAACCGTCGGCCATCGCAGCCGGCTTCGCCGCCGACCGCGTCGCCTGCGTCGCCCTTTCACTCGCCTTCACCGGTGGCATCCTCCGTCTCCTCCGCGCCGCCCACCCACCGGCAGGAGCCACCACCGTGATCGTCTCGATCGGCCTGCTGACGACCGTCGAGGAGTGCGCGATCCTGCTCACCGGAGTGCTGCTCCTGTCGGCGGCCGCCTGGTGTCTCAACCGGGCAATGGGCGTCCCGGCGCCGCTCTGGACCGGCGCGAAGTAGCCGATACCATCGTCTGCTCCTTCACGGCGAGGTAGCTCAGTTGGTAGAGCACACGACTGAAAATCGTGGTGTCGCCAGTTCGATTCTGGCCCTCGCCATTCCTGAAACGGTCATCTCGTCGCGGTCGGTATACCTGGCGGCATGAGCAATGGACTTCGGGACACGGTCGCGCTCGTCACGGGCGCGAGCAGCGGCATCGGCGAGGCGACCGCGCGTGCGCTCGCGGTTCAGGGGGCGACGGTGGCCGTTGCCGCGCGCCGCAAGGAGCGGCTTGACGCGCTCGCAGCCGAGATCGGTGGGCTGGCGATAGAGACCGATGTCACCGACCGTGAGCAGGCGCTGGCCGCCGTCGAGCGGACCGCGGAGGAGCTCGGCCGGCTCGACATCGTGGTCAACAACGCCGGCGTGATGCTGCTCGGCCCGATCGTCGACGCCCCCATCGAGGAGTGGGATCGGATGATCGAGCTCAATCTCCAGGGGCTGCTCTACATCGCCCACGCAGCGCTCCCGCACCTCCTGCGGGCCGCCGAGAGCGGGCCGCGCCGGGTCGCGGACCTCGTCAACGTGAGCTCGGTCGCGGGCCGACGCGTCGGAGCCGACGGCGGCGTCTACCAGCTCACCAAGCACGGCGTCGGGACCTTCAGCGAGGCCTTGCGCCAGGAGGTCACGGCTCGCCACGTCCGTTCGTCGCTGATCGAGCCCGGCGCGACCAAGACCGAGCTCGTCACCCACGTCCGCGAGGAAGTCCGCAACCAGCTCCCGGCAGGGGTCGACCAGAGTCTCGCGGCCGAGGACATCGCCGACGCGATCCTCTACATCGTGACCCGACCGCGACACATGGCGATCAACGAGATGCTGGTTCGCCCGACGGAGCAGGTGCGCTAGCGGAGATGTCGGTCAGCCGAGGATGCGGGCCTTCTCGGCCTCGAACTCCTGGTCGTTCAGGACGCCCTGTTCCTTGAGCTCACCGAGCGCCTGCAGCTGCTCGAGACGGCTCTCGCCGCCGGCGGCAGGCGCGGCGGCCGGGGGAGGCGCCTGTGGCTGAGCGTACTCTTGTTGCTGGGCGTACGCCTCCTCGTTCTGAGCGGCCCAGCGGTTCCCCTGGCGACGGCTGACGCGATTGGAGACGGCGGTTGCGGTGCCCGACACAACGGCGACGCGGGCCATCCCGCGAAGCAAACCTGGCATGAGAGATCCCTCCGGTCAGGACACCGCGTCGGCGGTGTCGATCGCATCCATCAGCTCCTGCGCCGTGATCCGCTGGTTGGCCACCACCACGCCGCCGTTGCGACGCACGGCGGCCGCGAACGGAGCCGCCCAACGGTTCTCGTAGACGATCATCACCCCGGCGCTTCCGGCCTCCAGCAACTCGCCCACGGTCCCCACGTCGTCGTCGCCCAAGAGCCCCGTCGAGGCACCCTCGAAGACCTTCAGGTCACCGATCGTGTCGGCGTCCAGATCGCTGGCCTCGAAGCCCGAGACCGTTCCGTCCTCGCCCCGCCTGACAAACAGCACGTCGAGCACGCGGATAGTCCCGCGATCGACGAGATCGAGGAAGATCGGCACCGCCTCGCCGGTCATCGGCGCGTCGGCGGGGAACTCGATCACCAGAATGTCGATGGGGCCCAGCTCGTCTTCGTGCGCTTCCATCCACGCCTCCATTCGTCGTCGCGCGGTCGCAGATAAGGAGGCTCACGCTAGACGCGGGGCGGGTGCGAGCGCATCACCCGGGTCGGGTGATGCGCGTCACCCCACGGGTAGCGAGAGTCCCGTTCAACTTGTCAAGGGAGACTCGAATGCAGCGCGACGTCCTACCGATGCCCGACCGCCCGCATGAGGGCCTGATCACCTACGACGCGAAGGATCCCGCCACTTCCTTCCCGCCGATCAAGCCGCTGCGCCCGCCGGCGGGTGCGCCGAACGTGCTGATCGTGCTGCTCGACGACGTCGGCTTCGGCGCCTCGAGCGCGTTCGGAGGACCGTGCTCGACCCCCGTCGCGGAACGGCTGGCCGAGAACGGGCTGAAGTACAACCGCTTCCACACGACCGCGCTGTGCTCGCCGACGCGGCAGGCGCTGCTGACTGGGCGCAACCACCACTCCGTCGGGATGGGCGGCATCACTGAGATCGCCACGTCCGCGCCGGGGTACAACTCGATCCGCCCGAACACCGCGGCGCCGCTCGCGGAGACGCTCAAGCTCAACGGCTACTCCACGGCGCAGTTCGGCAAGTGCCACGAGGTGCCGGTCTGGGAGACGAGCCCACTGGGCCCGTTCGACGCTTGGCCGAGCGGAGGCGGCGGGTTCGAGCACTTCTACGGCTTCATCGGCGGCGAGGCCAACCAATACGCGCCGTCCCTGTACGACGGAACCGTTCCGATCGAGCCGGACCGCACCCCGGAGGAGGGCTACCACCTCACCGAGGACATGACTGACCGCGCGATCGACTGGGTCCGCCAGCAGAAGGCACTGATGCCGGACAAGCCGTTCTTCGCCTATTTCGCGCCCGGCGCCACGCACGCGCCGCACCACGTCCCGGTCGAGTGGTCGGACAAGTACAAGGGCCGCTTCGACAGGGGCTGGGACGCGCTTCGCGAGGAGACCTTCGCGCGCCAGAAGGAGCTTGGCGTGATCCCGCCCGAGGCCGAGCTGACCGACCGGCCGGAAGAGATCCCGGCTTGGGAGGACATGCCCGATGACCTCAAGCCGGTGCTGGCGCGCCAGATGGAGGTGTACGCCGGCTTCCTCGAGCACGTGGACCATCACATCGGCCGGCTCGTCGACGCGCTCGCGGATCTCGAGGTCCTCGACGACACGCTGATCTACTACATCGTGGGCGACAACGGCGCCTCGGGCGAGGGGACGCCGCAGGGCACGTTCAACGAGATGATCTCGCTCAACGGGGCCGCGGGCATCGAGACCACCGAGTTCATGGCCGAGCGGATCGACCAGTTCGGCACCATCGCGGCCAACAACCACTACGCCGTCGGCTGGGCGCACGCAATGGACACCCCCTATCAGTGGACCAAACAGGTCGCCTCGCATTGGGGCGGCACCCGCAACGGGACCGTGGTGCACTGGCCAAATGGCTTCGACGCCCGGGGTGAGGTGCGCGCCCAATTCAGCCACGTGATCGACATCGCGGCGACCGTGCTCGACGTCGCGGGCCTGCCCGAGCCGACCTTCGTTCACGGCGTGCAGCAGATGCCGCTGCACGGGAAGAGCATGGCCCCCACCTTCGACGACCCCGCGGCACCCGAGCACCGGGAGACGCAGTACTTCGAGATGTTCGTCAACCGCGGGATCTACCACAAGGGCTGGACCGCCGTGACCCGCCACAGCATCCCGTGGAAGCCGACCGAGATGCCCGCCCTCGACGACGACGTCTGGGAGCTGTACGCCCCGGACGACTGGACCCAGGCCCACGACCTGTCCGCGGAACAGCCCGAGAGGCTCCATGAGCTCCAGCGGCTGTTCCTGATCGAGGCCGCCCGCTACAACGTCCTCCCGCTCGACGACCGTCGCTTCGAGCGCTTCAACGCGGACATCGCCGGGCGCCCGCAGCTCGTCAAAGGCAAGTCGCAGCTGCTGTACGAGGGAATGGGCCGGCTGTCCGAGAACTCGGTCCTCGTCATCAAGAACAAGTCGCACGCCGTGACTGGGCAGATCGAGGTCCCGGAGGGCGGTGGCGAAGGGGTGATCATCGCCCAGGGCGGCGCCTACGCCGGCTGGAGTCTCTACCTCCACGAGGGCCGGCCGACCTACTGTTACAACTTCTTCGGCCTCCAGCGCTTCAAGGTCCGCGGGGAGCGGCCCGTGCCGCCCGGTGAGCACCAGGTCCGGATGGAGTTCGCCTACGACGGCGGCGGACTGGCCAAGGGCGGCGACGTGACGCTCTACGTGGACGGCGACAAGGTCGGCGACGGCCGCGTCGAGCACAGCGTGCCGATGGCGTTCTCCGGGGACGAGACGACGGACCTGGGCCGCGACAGCGCGACACCCGTCAGCGACGACCACGGCTCCGACAATGCCTTCACCGGCCGGGTCCGCTGGGTCCAGATCGACATCGACGAGGCGGCCGAGGACGTGGACCACCTGATCAGCGCGGAGGAGCTCCTGCGAGTCGCGATGGCGCGGCAGTAACTGACTGACATTGCTGAGGTCAGGCGTCGTCGGTGCGCGGCGGCGCTCGCTGGGCGTCGGCCGCCACTGATCCGGGCTGGCGAGTCGGGATCCCGTTGGTGAAGAACAGGGCCAGCGCCGCGACGATCGCGATGACCGCCAGCGCGCCTTGCAGCGCGCGCAGCCGCGCCTTCGAGTTTTCGTCGACGATCGCCGATGCGGCCTCGTCCGGCACGTCGGCCTCATCGAGCGCGGACTCGAGATCGGCGTCGGAGAGGAAGGGAACACCGCTGGCTAGCCTGCACGTCCGCCCTGTCGCGGACCTCGGGTGGGACAGCCGGGTTCTGCTCGATGCCGGTCATGAGCGTCGCGGTGAGACTGGCGATCAGGACCGAGCCTGCCAGCGCGGTTCCGAGCGACGCGCCGAGGTTGGTGCCGGTGTTCTGAAGCCCGCCGACCTCGGGGCTTAGCTCGTCGGGCACGGCCGACACTGCGACGCTGCCGAGCTGGGAGGCCAGGGCGCCGATTCCCAGTCCCAGCAGCAGCAGCGGCAACGTGACGATCTCGGCCGAGGCGTCCTCGTCGATGGCGGCGAGCAGCACGACGGTGCCGGCCAGCATCGCGACCAGCCCGAGCCGCACGACGCGGCGTGGATTCGCGTCCGGGCGGAAGCGCGGGATCCCGACGGCCGCGAGCAACAGCGTCACCGACAGCGGCAGGAGGCGGACCCCGGTGTCGATCGCCGAGAGCCCGAGAGAGACCGACAGGAACAGCGGCACGATGAAGAACACGCCCGACTGGACGAAGTACTGGAAGAAGAAGATCCGCAGGCCGCCGACGAGCTGCGTGTTCTTGAGAAGCGACGGGCGCACGAGCGGCTCGTCGCCGCGCTCCTCGAGCCGGGACTCCCACTCGAAGAACATCCAGACCACGAAGAGCCCGCCGAGGATCAGCCACAACGTGGCCGATACGCCGAACAGCTCCGGCGCGTCCTGCTTCGGGGCGACCCATCCCCAGACGCTCGAGCGCAGCACGCCGAAGACGGCGAGGCCGAGCCCGGCCGCCGACAGCACGACCCCCACCAGATCGATCTTGGGCCGCTGCCCCGGGGGCTCGTCTGCGATGCGCCGCGTCAGCACCAGGATTCCCAGCACGATCAGCACCTCACCGGCGAACACCAGCCGCCAGCTCAGATAGGACGTGAACAGTCCGCCGATAAGCGGGCCGACCGCGACGGCGATCGCGCCCGCCGCCATCACCAGGCCGTAGGCACGTGGTCGGCCCTCCGCCCCGAAGTTGGCCGCCACGAGCGCAACGATCGCGGGGAGGATCAGCGCCGCGCCGACACCCTCGAGAAGCGACCACCCGACCAGCAGAACCGGCAGCGACTGCGAGATCGACGTGATGAACGATCCCGCGCCGTAGATCACGCAGCCGATCGCGAACGCCCGCTTGCGACCGATCAGGGCGCCCACCTTCCCGCCGGTGATCATCAGCGTGGCCATCACCAGCGTGTAGAGGGTGATCGCGGTCTGAATACCGGTGACGTCGGTCCCGACATCCTCGGCGACCGTCGCGATTGCGACGTTCATCACCGAGGTGTCGAGCGTCATCAGAAACTGGCCGGAGGCCAGGGTGAGCAAGACCAGTGTGGCTCCGGCCTGCGCCCCTGTCTTGCCTGTGCTCACTTGCGCTGGTCAGCTTGTGCAGTTGCCAGCCGGAGGCGATGAAAAGCAGTCCGCGCAAGATCAGGACGATGCCGATGATCACGGCGAGCGTCGCCAGGCCGAGATCCGGCCAGGACAGGATCACGATGCCCGCGATCAGGTCGAGGATCGCGGTGACGATGTTCCCGCCGCGGTCCTCGGGCGATGCCAGTGCGACCACGAAGCGCACGATGCCGGCGACGACGAACCAGAGGCCGACGATCAGGGTGAAGACCACGAGCGTGTCGAACGGCTTCTTGATCAGCACCAGGCCGGCAAGCACGCTGAGCACGCCGATGAGCGCGAGCAGGCCGCGGCCGTCGCCCTTGCTGAAGATCGAGGCAAAGATCGCCAGCACGCCGTCCACCAGCAGAAAGATGCCGGCGATGACCGTGAACGTGCTGAGCGTCTCATGTGGCGAGACGACGAAGAACAGGCCCACACCAAGGGTCACGACGCCGAACAGCACGAACAGCCACCAGAAGCTCGTGACGGAGCGCAGGTTGTCAGCAGGGTTCGTGGACATGGTTCACCCTCCCGTGACAGCGCTCGCCGGCTCGGGGTCTCGCTGCTCGAGCGCCTTGTAAATCGACCAGCCGACAGCGACCATCGGCACGGCCAGGAACGCGCCGACGATGCCGAGCAGCTGGCTCCCGACGATGACCGCGGTGAGCGTGACGATCGGGTGCAGGTTGACCGTTTGCTGGTAGACGAGCGGAGTCACGAACATGCTGTCGAGCTGCTGGGCGACGAGGATGACGACGGCCATCGCCACGGCGGCGCCGGTGCCGACGGACGCGAGAGTGACGAGGACGATGACGGCGCCCGAGACCCAGGCGCCGAGGATCGGGACGAAGAGCGTCACGAAGCTGAGCAGCGCGAGCGTGCCGACGTGCGGGGTCCCGATCACGAGCATGCCCAGCGTGATCACCGTGGTGTCGATGAGCGCGATGAGGCTGATGCCGCGGATGTAGCCGCTCGCGGCGTTCCAGGCTGCGCGGCCCACACCGGCCACGCGATCGCGGCGGTCCGGGCTGAAGCGGTCCCGGATCCAGCCCCAGATGGCGTCGCCGCTCGTGAGCATGTAGAGCAGGAAGACGAGCACCAGCAGGGCGCCGCTGACCAGCTGTGCGGTGAGGGAAAGCACGCCAAGCGCACCCTCCAGGACGCCGCCGGCGGCGTCCTTCGCGGCGGGCAGGATGCTCTTGAGGAAGTCGTGGATCGCGTCCTCGTGCTGCGCGACCCAGTCGTTGTTGTCGCCCAGCCAGGCAACGGCCTTGTCGGCACCCTCGCTGACGTCCTCGCCGACGCCTCCCAGGTTGCCGAAGAGCGCGTCGGTGAATACCCACGCCAATCCCACGCCGATCACGACTACGCCCAGCAGGCTTGCCGCTACGGCCAGCCAGCGCGCCATGCCGCGGCGCGTCGCCAACTCGATGAGAGGCAGCAGCTGCGTGCTGATGAGCGCCGCGACGATCAGGGGAACGGTGGCCGACCGGGCGTACCAGATCGCCCCACCGACCAGGAACACGCCCGCGGCGATTAGGAGCGCCTTCGCGCTCCATGCAGCCATCGCGCTGCCGGCTGCCGCACGGGGTCGGGCTTCAGCCGACATGGCGGCTTACTTCGACGACTTGCACTTTCACCCTTCCAGGGGATGCGCCCGCGATCCCCGCTAGGGAAGGTCGACGCCTACCACGACCGTGCCGGCGAGCATGTCCTGGAGGCCGCGGCGGCGGTCGTCCACGAGTATCGGCAGGAAGCCGGCGCCGAGGGGAATCGCGGCCAGCGTGAGTCCCGCCAGTCGCAGCAGCGCCCGACGGGGCCGCAGCACGCCCCCGTCGCTCGCCCGGCAAACTCGGATCCGGAGCAGGCGGCTGCCGGGCGTCTGGCCGGTCGTCGACCAGAAGGTCACGAAGTAGCCGATCGTCCAGGCGACGAAGGCGGCGCAGCCACTCACGATCGCCACGGTCGACACCGCGTCGGGCACCGAGAGCACGGACAGGGTGAGGCCTACCGCGGCCACTACCACGATCGCAATGAGGTTGATCAGCGCGGCGTCCAGCGTGAAGGCAATTGCGCGCGTCACCAGGCCGACGTACTCCGGAGCGAGTGGGGGCGCGGCGGTCTCGGGGCGCGCTTCGGAGGCCCGCTGGACGCCGGCTGGCACGAAGGCTGCGCGGTTCGGTTCGCCCGACGCGGCGTGACTCACTGCGTGTGCTCCCCGTCGGGAGGAAGCTCACCAGCCGGCCTGCGCCGCAGCGCGCGCCGGGCGGCGCTCTCGAGCCACACGTCGGCGCTGCGGGAGCGGGCCCGCACTCCGCCGGCGACCTGGTCCGCGAAGCCGAGGCTCTGCTGTGTGATCGCCTCGGTCACAGCCGGACTGCGGGCGATCTCGTCGACCATCAGCCATAGGTCGTCGCTTTGCAGCAGGCGCACGACGGCCTCGTCGAGCAGCCGGCTCTCGATCACCCGCCCGACCAGTCGTTCGGCCGCCGGGCTGTCGAGCGCCGCCGCGGCCACCCGTTCCAATTCCGGTCCGTCCAGGACTCTCGTGACGGCCGACTCGATCACCCCGTCGGCGAGTAACCGCTCGGTCAGGCGTTGCGGCACTTTGGCTTGATCGGCGCGCTCCAGCACCGCCTCCAGCACGTCGGCGCTCAGCAGCGGATCCGCCAACCTCTCCACGACGGCATGACGCACGACGTCGCGCGCCAGCGCGTCCACCAGCGGTCCCTCGAGCGCGCCGGCCAGGGCACGCTCCGCCAGCGGGCTCGCGACGACCCGGTCGATTGCCGCCGCTGCAACCTCGGAGGCGAGCACGGAGTCCACAGCCGACAGCACGCCCTCTCCGAGGCGCCGACCGACCCGATCGCGAATGCCGTGCTCAACTCCGCGGCCGAGCGCCACGACCGCAACCGCCGGCCGCAACGCGGTGCCCGCCGCGCTGCCACCGAGGCGCAGCGCGAAGCCGAGCAGGCCCCGACTGTCCTCCGGCGGGCGAGCGCCTGTGCTGTGGGGGTTGTCCGTCACGACCAGTCGAGTCCGGTCAGACGGTACCTCCACGACGTATGGCTGCAATCACCCGGAGCGGGTGAACCGCTCGGATGGCGGCCCGCAGGCGGACGCTAGCCTCATCGAAGGATGCTGATGAACGCGAGACGGCCCGCGCGCGCTTGTGGCTTGGTGCTCCCGCTCCTGCTCGCCGGCGGATGGGCTTCCGGGTGCGGCGATGACCCGCCCGAGAGGCCGGTTCGGCTCGAAATCACCGCGCCGGCGGACGCCGCCGTGGTTCAGGACGGGACCGTCGAGGTACGTGGGCTCGTTCACCCCCGGGGGGCGCGCGTGCTCGTCCTCGGCCGTCCCGCCCGTGTTGCCCGGGGTGAGTTCCGCGCGGTGGTCCCTCTCCGTGTGGGATCGAACCTGATCGACGTCGGTGCCAGTGCCCGTGGCGCGGCCCCTGCCTGGAATGCCCTGCGAGTCACGCGAGAGGTCCTGGTGAACGTGCCCGATCTGATCGGCGCGACCCGCGCTGATGCGATCGACGAGCTCGGCGCTCTTGGTCTTCGCGCGGAGGTCGAGGAGGAAGGCGGCCTGTTGGATGCCCTGCTCGGGGGCGACTGGGTCGTCTGCACAAGCGACCCTCCTGCGGGCGGCGACGTGCGGAGGGGAGCCAGTATCCACCTCACCGTCGCCAAGGCCTGCTGAGCCGGACTCAGCGATCGGGAGTGGCGGCGATGAGCCCCACCCGGGGACGACCCTGCTCGCGCTGCACGCCGAATGCGACCCGGCCCGTGATCGGGTCTCGGCCCAACCTCGACACCACGTACCTGCCGCTCGCTCGGCCGATCGGGCCCGGTCGCACCGAGACGGCCGTGAGGACGTAGCGCTCTGTCGGGTTGTCGGCGAACTGACGCCGGTACTCCCTCACCACACTCTCACGGCCGCGCTGGACGTCCGACGGGGTGACGCGGCTCACCTCGCGCGTGAGCAGCGTCGCGAGCGCGTCGGCATCCTCTTGGGTGTAAGCGGTCGCAAACGCCTCGACGGCATCCCGCACGTCCGTCGTCGTCACCGCCCCGGATTCGTCGCGTGTGCCGAGCGGCCCTATAGCCAGGAGCGCCGCGACCGCCACGACTGCCAGCCAACAGGGTGCCCGCCGCGAGGAGCACCGCAGAGGTGGGGCGGCGCGACGCCCGTCTCAGTCGCGCGGTCACGCGACGGTGCTCGCTGACCCCCGAAGGTCGCTCGTCGTCGGGAGGTCCGTATGACTTGCGACCCGTTCGTCAGCGCGAGGGTGTCGCTGCTTTCCCCCGTCCGCTCCCCGCCGTTCTGCCCGGTGCCGGCCGCGGCGAGCGCAGCTCTGCCCAGCTCGCCGGCGGATCGATAGCGGTCGCTCGGGCGCTTGGCCAGCGCACGCGCCACGACGTGGTCGAAGGCCTTCGGCACGCCCGCCGTGTCGGAAGGGCGCGGCGGCGGATCATGCAGATGGGCAAGGATCGTGCCGGGGACGGACCCGCGAGCGAACGGTGGCTCACCTGTGAGCGCGGCATTGAGAACGCAGCCGAGCGCGTACACGTCCGTCCGGGCGTCGGGGCTATCCCCCTCGAATTGCTCCGGCGCCATGAAGTCGACCGTCCCGAACCACTCGTCGCTGCCCGTCACGCGCGTGTCGGCGGACGGGTCGAGTGTCAGCCCGAAGTCGCTGAGGTAAACGTGCCCCGAGCCGTCTTCGCCCTCGAGGAGCACGTTTGCAGGCTTGACGTCACGGTGTACGAGACCGACGGCGTGGGCTGCGTCGAGCCCGGCGGCGACCTGCGCCACGATTGTCGCGGCGTGCACGTGACCGAGCCGGCCCGACCGGCGGATGAGCGCCTGCAGGTCCGTGCCCGGCACCCAGCGCATCAGGAGGTAGAGCTGTCCGTCCTCCTCACCGGCGCCGTACACGGGGATGACGTTCGGATGTTCGATCGCCGCTGCCACCCGGGACTCACGTTCGAACCGCGCGCGGAAGTTCGCGTCTGCCGCCCGCTCGGGGGCGACGAGCTTCAGCGCGACGACCCGGTCGAGCCCGAGCTGGGTGGCTCGATAGACGACACCCATCCCGCCGCGCCCGGCTACGGATTCGATGCGGCAGCCTGCGAAAGTCGAGTCCAGGACCGGATCGAACACTGGACAGAGTGTGACGGAACGGTACGGGACCGATAATGGATCGAGGAGCCATTGCACTCGCACGCGGCACATGACGTCGACGTCAACAGGATGGCGCTCAGCGCCACGCTTCACTGCCTCACGGGCTGCGCGATCGGCGAGGTCGTGGGCGTCGTCATCGGGACCGCGCTGGGCTGGTCGAATGCCGCGACGATCGCGCTCGCCATCGCCCTCGCCTTCGTCTTCGGCTACTCCCTGACGAGCTGGCCGCTGCTGCGTGCCGGCCTCGCCCTGGCCACGGTCATCCCGATCGCGTTCGCCTCGGACACCCTCTCGATCGCCGTCATGGAGATCGTGGACAACGCGATCATCCTCGTGATCCCGGGCGCCATGGACGCGGGGCTGGACGACGTGCTGTTCTGGGGCTCGCTCTCGTTCGCGCTGTTCATCGCCGGGTTCTTCGCCTACCCGGTCAACCGCTGGCTCCTCCAGCGAGGCAAGGGCCACGCGGCCGTGCACGAGACCGGCATCCACGGCGGCCCCGACCCGCGCGTGGTCGGCGTCATCGCCGCCGCGGCGGGCCTGTTCGGAGCGGTGGTGCTGATCGCCGACGTGCTCTAGGCGAGGCGACAATGTGAAGGGTCAGACCCTTCACATTGTTAAGGGTCTGACCCCTTAGGCGAGGCCCTCCGCCTTGTACTCGCGGAGGAAGCCCTCGAAGAGCCGGCGGTGGCCCTCCTCGTCCCGGAGGATGGCGATCACCATGTCCTGGGTGACGGGGTCGCGGCCCTCGCAGAACTCGATGATCCGGTTGTAGTGCTCGATCGCGCCCGACTCGGCCTCGATCACGCCCTTGATGACGTGGACGATGTCGGTCTGCTCGTCCGGCGGCTGGAGGTAGGACTGCTCCGCCTGGAAGTCGAGCGAGCCCGGCACCACGCCGTACAGCTCCTTGATCCGCGCGCCGAACTGGCGCGCGTGGCCGAGCTCCTCCTGGACGTCCTTGTCGAGCGACTCGATGATCTCCTGCGCGCGGACGCCGTCCGGGTTGATCGAGTTCGAGATGTAGCTCATCACGGTCTCGATCTCCATCCAGTACGCGCGCGTGAGGAGCTCGATGAGCTGCTCGCGATCGTCCTTCTTGTCATCGCTGAGGATGCCGTGCCGTGTGCCTGTTCCCATGTCTGTAGCCATGCGTTGAGGCTACCCTGCGCGCCGTGCCGGAAACAGCCGAGATCGAGCAGATCGGGGGCCCGCCAAAGCGGGTCTGGGACCGCATCCTCGCGGAGCCCGACCGCGTGTTCGAGATCGTCGCGCTGGCGGGCGCGGAGCGCTTCGGGCCGCAGGCGGCCGACTGGGTCCGGATCGCCGGACCCGGCCACACGCCCGAGCAGCTGGCCCGGATCGCCTACAAGAAGCACGTACGGCTCGCCAGGCTCGAGGGAGGCGCGCTCGGCGTGGGCGGCGCCATCACGGTGGCGCCGGACCTGGTCGCGCTGATCTGGATCCAGACCCGGATGGTGTTCTACATCGCGGCCGCGTACGGCTACGACCCGCTGCACCCGATGCGCCCGGCCGAGTACCTCGCCCTGCAGGGCCTCTACGACACGCCGGCCCAGGCGCGCGAGGCGCTCGACGGGGTCGGCAAGCACATGGCCCAGGCGATGGCCGAGCGGGCGCTGTCGGGCCGCCGCACCGATGCCCTCCACCTCAGGCTCGCGAAGTACATCGCGAAGCGCCTCGCGCGCCGCTACGCCGGCAGGCTGATCCCGTTCATCGGCGCGCCGATCGGCGCCATCCAGAACGGAGGGGTGACGAAGGACCTCGGCAAGAGGGCGCTCAGCTACTACGCGCGCCCGTAGGTACCATCGATTCGCTGTCGATTCTGGCCCGCACCATTTCCCGCCGCCGCTCGACCCCCTCGCGCCTGCAGGTCTATAGCGATCCCTTTCAGCATGCGCTGATCGCGGCGGCCGTTTCTGCGCCGCTGGTTCCGCGGGCCGGTGCGCGGGTCGTCGCGTACCGCGGTTGTCGCGGCTTGGGTGATCGATGTCGATCATGCTGTTGCCGCGCGGTCCCTTCGCATTCGGGCAACCACCTCGCTTGCCACACGGCCGCGGACCCACAGCGTGCTCACGGCTCTTTGCGCCGGGGGGCTCGTGGGCGTGGTGGCCGGCCCCGTGCACGGGTGGGCGGCGTTCGGCGGACTTGTCTCGCATCTGCTGCACGATGCGGGTGACCGGGCCGCGCCGACCCCGATGCTGTGGCCCCTCGCAGGTGCCCGTCAGCTCGGGCGCCGCTGGCAGCTGGCGGGGACGGCGCTGCTGGTACTCGGCTCGATCGCCGTCAGCCGCGCCACGGCAGCCGGTCCGCGAGGCCGCGCTGCCGGCGTTGATGGCGGCGGCGCAGCAGCCCGCCCGCGAACAGGGTGAGGCCGATGGTCACGACCAGCTCCACGGCGCGCCGGCCGCGGAAGGAGGACTCGCCGTGCTCGCGCTGGCGCATGTGCACGGGCACCTCCACCAGCCGGAGCTTGGCGTCGGTGATGCGAACCAGCGCCTCCACCTCCGGCGCCTCGCACACGTACGGATCCGCGAGCAGCGCGAGCGCGCCGCGGTTGACCGCGTACATCCCGCTCGTGCCGTCGGAGATCGGCTGCCCCAGCCTGAGCCTCATGAGCAGCCGCAGCAGCGACGTGCCAAATACGCGCTCGGGTGCGGGCCTGTAGCGCTCACCGTCGCGGCCCGAGTCGGGCAGGAACCGCGACCCGACAGCCACGTCGCATACGTCCGACTTCACCAGCTCGAGCATCCGCGCCAACTCCGCCGCCGGGTGCTGACCGTCGGCGTCGAGTCGCCCGCAGTAGTCGTAACCGCGCTCGAGCGCCTGGCGGTAGCCCTCCGCGATCCCAGCGCGCAGGCCACGGTTCTCGCCGAACGACACGACCTCCGCCCCGCCGGCGCGCGCCGCCGCGGCGGTGCCGTCGGTCGAGCCGTCATCGACGACCAGCAGATCCACCTCCGGCAGCGCGCCGTGCGCCTCGGCCAGAACGCCGGGCAGTGAGCTCTCCTCGTTCCAAGCGGGGATGAAGACGAGCGTGCCGGCCACGCCGCCAGACTACGCGCGCCCGTAGACCGGGATCGCGCCGCCCGTCACCACGGCCGCGTCCTCGGAGACCAGGAAGCGGACGACTCTTCGCGATCTCAGCGGGCTGCACCCACTTCGAGTAGTCGGCATCGGGCTGCGCGGCACGGTTGGCGGGCGTGTCGATCACGCTCGGAAGGATGGCGTTGGCGCGCAGTCCCTTCGAGCGGTAATCGGCGTCGAGCGCCTGCACGAACGCGAGCACCGCGGCCTTCGCGGTGCTGTACGCGGCCCCGCCCGGCGAACGGCCGCAGCGCGGTCCTGGCGGACACCCCGACGAACGCGCCCCCGCCGCGCTCGAGCAGCCGCGGCATCGCGGCGCGGGCCAGGTTGAAGGAAGTCGTGAGGTTCAGCCGCATCATGCGCTCGAAGTCCTCCGGCGCCGTCTCGTGCACCAGCGGCCCTGAGCTGAAGCCGCCCACGAGGTCGACTACGGCTTCGAGGTCGGGCACCGCCGCGATCGCCTGCTCGGCATCACCGGGGTCGGTCAGGTCGGCTTGGATGAAGCTGGCTCGGTCGCCGAACTCGGCGCGCCCTCGCTCGAGCTCCACGTCGACGATCCAGGTCGCGCTGCAGTCGTAGCCCGCGTCGAGCAGCTCGCGGACCACCGCGCTCCCCAGAGCCCCGGTGCCGCCGGCTACGAGCACACCCATGCGCGCGGAGGCTAAACCGTCCGGCTTCGGTCTTACCTTGGCAATCCCGATGGAGCAGACGACGCTGACACACACGCGGTGCTTCGTGCGCGACCTGGCCGACGGCCAGGAGCTGAACGAGGTGTTCGTCGTGCGGGCCCATACGAGGCGCCAGCGCCGCAACGGCGAGCCCTTTCTGAAGCTCCAGCTCGGCGACATGAGCGGCGCCGTCGAGGCTGTCATCTGGGACGACGTCGAGACGTTCGCGCCCATCTGCCCGTCCGGGTCGGTGGTCCGAATCCTCGGGCGCTACTCCGTGGACGAGCGCTACGGCGCGGCGGTGACGGTCAAGCGAATGCGCGTCGCCGCCGAGCACGAGTACGACCTGGGCGACCTCACCGAGGCCCCGCCCGTCTCGTACGAGGAGATGGTCGCCGGCCTGAACCAGCTCGTCGACACCATCCGCCGGCCCCATCTCACGGAGCTGCTCACGCGGCTGATCGACCGCTCCACGCCGACGGGAGCGGCCTACCACGCGGCCCCGGCGGCCAAGTACTACCACCAGGCCTACAAGCACGGGCTGCTCGAGCACTGCCTCTCGGTGGCCCAGGGCGTCCACGCGCTGGCCTCCGGACCGTTCATCAACGGCGTCGATCGCGAGCTCGCGGTCACCGGCGCGCTCCTGCACGACATCGGCAAGACCGAGGTCTACTCCACGGTGAACGGCGCCATCGAGCTCACCGACCTCGGAAAGCTGCTCGGCGAGATCCCGCTCGGCTACTACAAGGTCCGGCGCGAGATCGAGCGAATCGACGGCTTCCCGGCCGCCGAGGCCGAGGGCCTCCTCCACATCATCCTGAGCCACCACGGCAAGCTCGAGCACGGCAGCCCCGTCGTGCCGTGCACGCGCGAGGCCACCCTGGTGCACTTCGTGGACAACCTGGGCGGGAACCTCGGCAGCTTCGATCGCATCGAGAAGACGCTCGCCGACGGAGCCAGCTGGTCGGACTTCGACCGCGGGATCTCGGCGTCGGCGTTCTTCGGGCCGCGCGAGCAGGCGCGGCGCGAAGAGGCGGCGTAGCTTTCCCGGCGTGCTCCGCACGCCGTTCAGCCAGCTCTTCGAGATCGACGCGCCGATTCTCCAGGCGCCGATCTGGCCCGCCACGTCTCCGGAGCTCGTCGCGGCCGTGTCGGAGGCCGGCGCGCTCGGGAGCATCGCCGGGCTCTTCAGCACCGCGGACGAAGTGCGCGAGCAGATCGAGCGCGTCCGCGCGCTGACCGGCCGCCCGTTCGTGGTGAACCACGTGGTGCCCGCGCTCGACGAGGACGCCCTCGAGGCGACGCTCGACGCGCAACCCGCCGCCGTGTCGTTCGCGCTCGGCCACCCCGGCCGGCTGGTCGAGCGGGCCCGAGCCGCCGGCGTCAAGGTGATCCACCAGGTTCACACCGTGGGCCAGGCCCGGGAGGCGGCCGCGCTCGGCGTCGACGTCGTGATCGCGCAGGGGAGCGAGGCGGGCGGCCAGGGCATGGCGGGCGGAGTGAGCGCCATGGTGCTCGTCCCACAGGTGGTGGACGCGGTCGCGCCGGTCCCGGTGCTCGCCGCGGGTGGTGTGGCGGACGGCCGTGGGCTTGCCGCCGCGCTCGCGCTCGGCGCCTCGGGGGTGAACGTGGGCACCCGCTTCCTCGCGTCAGAGGAGGCCTCGGTGGACGAGCGCTGGAAGCAGCGGATTCTCGAGGCGGAGTCGGAGGACACCGTCCGCTTCGAGACCTGGAGCGCGATCATGCCGCCCCGCCCGCCGGGCGCCTACGACGTCGTGCCACGCGTGATCCGGACGAACTTCGTGAGCGAGTGGGAGTCACGACCTGCCGAGGCGGGCGCCCAAGCCGAGCGCCTCCAGGGGGAGATCATGGGAGCGCTTCGCGAGGGGCGAACGCATGAGGTCGTGGCCTTCAGTGGCCAGACGGTCGGCCTGATCAAGGACGTGCAGCCAGCCGCCAAGATCGTCGCGGAGCTGGTCGCGGGGGCGGAGCGGGCCGTAGAGTTCGGCTAACGCCCTACCCCACGGCAAGGAGGCCCTCATGCCACTCGATCCCAAGCGCACCGCCGTCGTCCTGATCGAGTACCAGAACGACTTCACGTCGGAGGGCGGAGCCCTGCACGGTGCGGTCCATGACGTGATGGAGAACACCGGCATGCTGGACAACACGCGGCGCCTGGTCGAGGCCGCGCGCGCCGCCGGAGCGACGATCGTCCACGCACCGATCACGTTCGCTCCCGGCTACGGAGAGCTCTCCGATCAGCCCTACGGAATCCTCAAGGGCGTCGTGGACTCGAGCGCCTTCGTCAAGGGCGAGTGGGGCGCCGAGATCGTCGACGCACTCGCGCCGCAGGAGGGCGACGTCGTGGTCGAGGGCAAGCGCGGGCTGGACACATTCGCCACGACGAACCTCGACTTCATATTGCGCGCCCGCGGAATCGAGACGATCGCGCTCGGAGGCTTCCTGACCAACTGCTGCGTCGAGTCGACTATGCGCAGCGGCTACGAGAAGGGCTTCAACGTGATCACGCTGTCGGACTGCGTCGCCGCCACCTCGGCCGAGGAGCACGAGAACGCGATCAAGTTCGACTACCCGATGTTTTCCGAGGTGATGACCGCGGACGACTTCGCCGGGGAATTGCAGGATGCGCTGGCCGCGCACCAGCACTGAGGTTATTGTCTGATCAACGACCTCGGAGGTGTGAGATGGCCATTGTGATCGGTGCCTCCACTGGCTGGTGGATCGGCCTGGTGCTGGGCGTCGTCGTAATAGCCGTGGCGGCGGTGATCGTCATAGCGATCGTGATGCTGGCGCTGCGGATCCGGGGACAGGCGCGCGGGGCTGTCGAGGGCGTCGAGGTCGTTCGCGCGCAGACCGACGAGCTCGCGGGAGTCGAGCGGATCAACGACTCCGGGGTCAGGATCCTCCACTCGGCACGCGCGCTGCGGAAGGTGGCGGTGGGCAAATGACCCTCTCCCTGGCAGTGTCGGCCAACACGCTCTGGGCGATATCGCTCGGCATCGGTCTGGCAGCCGCCCTGGTCGTCGCGTTCCTCCTGCTCACCTTGGTCAGGGCCGTCGACGACATCGACAGATCTGTGGGCTCCCTGCTCCAGGTCGCCGGCGAGGTCGCCGGCAACACCGCTCACATCCCGAAGCTCGAGGCCACGGCCCCCGTGCTGGGCCTGATCGTGGAGGAAGCCGTGGTCCAAGACCGCTATATGAACGCGCTGACCGACGGGTACGGCGACTCATGAGCGACACCGACGTGCTCGTCCTCTTGAGCGTCCTGCTCGCCGTCGTGGCGGTGGCCGTGGTGGCGCTCGCCCTGATTCGTGTCCGGAGCCGGCTCGAATCCACATCGAAGAACCTCGCCACGCTGGGCGCCGCGCTCGAGACCGTCGAATCCGAGCACCTGCGCCCGCTGGAGCCGGCGGTGAAGGCGATCAACGCGCAGTTCGACGTGATCATCGGCGCGATGCCGGGCATCGCCGCCAAGGCCGCGGTCGTAGCCGAGAGGAGGCCCCAGTGACGCTCTGGTGGATCGGAGACGTGGTGCTCCTGGTGGTGGTGCTGCCGGTCGTCGTATACCTGCTCAAGGGCGTGCTCGACGCGGCGCGCGGGATCGTGCCGAGCGTCGGGCGGATCGCGGCGGCCGCGAACGCCGGGTCGCGGGACCTGGACGCGGTCCCGCTGCTGCTCACGACCCAGGAGCAGGTCAGGCAGACGGTCGAGGTGGTCGCCAACTACGGCGGCTCGCTCGACGTGATCATCGACGACGCGAAGGAGGCCTAGCGATGCCGGCAGCAGGCGTGGTGCTGATCGTCGCGGTCGTCCTGATCGTGCTCGCGCTGGTCTACTACCTCGTCTCAACGATCGTCGCGCTGCGACAGATCGCGTCGGGGCTGGACGAGGCGATCGCGGGAGTGGGAGAGATCATCGAAAAGAGCGCCCCCGTGGCGGCGGTCGTGAAGGACATCAACGCAAACCTCGATGCCGGGGTCGACCTGCTCGAGGGCCTGCTGGTGAAGAAGGCCGGCCTCGAGGACGCCGTGGGCCTGATCGACGGGCTGTATCCCGGCGCGGCGCGGCAGGGACTGCGGAACTTCCCCGACAGCCGCACCATCACACCCCCGCGCATCTCGGAGGTGTACACGAAGGGCACGCTCACGCTTGCGCGACTCGGTCGAGAGGCGCCCATCGCCGTCGCCAGCCCCGCCGGCCCGGTCCTGCGGAACGTGGAGGGCGGAAGCCTCGACGCACGCTCCCTCTATCCGGAGACCCGTCAGACGCGCCCGAAGCGGTTCCCGAGATCGCCGGTGATCGGCACGGGCGCGCCCGTGCAGTACGCGCCCAGCGAGCAGCGCGGCGGGACCACACCGGACGACGCCGAGCTCCGTGAAAAGGGGCCTTGGGCCGAGACCGCCGTCCAGGGGATCGTCCCCGCCGAGCTCGGAGGAACCGACGCGCCGGTCCTCGGAGAGACAACCGGATCGGACGCACCGGCAACCGAGAGCGGCATCGACCCAAGTGGCGGCGACAACGCCGACGCGACCGACAGGAGCTAGCCGTGCAGACCCCTGCCTCATTCGAGTACGAACGCGCCAGCAGCGTCGAGGGCGCGATCGAGGCGCTCCAGCGGCTCGGCTCCGAGGCCCGGATCATCGCCGGCGGGCACAGCCTGCTGCCGATGATGAAGCTCCGGCTGGCGAACCCCGAGCACCTGATCGACATCAACGACCTCCACGAGCTCGCGTTCATCCGCGAGGACCGCTTCGGGATCCGGATCGGCGCCCTCACGCGCCACGTGGATCTCCTGAAATCCGAACTGCTCGCGCTGAACTTCCCGATCTTCCGGGACGCCGAGCAGGTGATCGCCGACCCGGTGGTGCGGAATAGGGGCACGATCGGCGGCTCGCTCTGCCAGGCGGACGCAGCCGAGGACCTGTCGGCGGTCTGCTCCGCCCTCAAGGGCAGGGTCGTGATCCGCGGCGCCGAGGGCGAGCGCATCGTCGGCCTGGACGAGTTCTACATCGGCCCGTTCACGACCGCCGTGGGCGACGGGGAGATGCTGACCGAGATCCGCCTGCCGCTGCGCTCCGGCGGGGGCAGCGCTCACGAGAAGGTCGAGCGCCGCGCCGGCGACTGGGCCGTCGCGGCCGCGTCGGCGGCGCTCTGGATCGACGGCGGGGCGATCGCCGAGGTGGGCATCGCGTTGAGCGCGGTCGGGCCGACCACCGTCCAGATCTCACGGGCGGAGGAGCTCCTGCGCGGGAAGCCGCCCTCAGACGAGCTGTTCGCCCAAGCGGGCGCGATCGCCTCGGAGGACTGTGCCCCGCTCCCGGACGGCCGCGGGCCCGTCGACTACAAGCGCCACCTCGCGGGCGTGCTCACGAAACGCGCCCTGCGCCGCGCCGCGGCTCGTGCGCTGCACCAGGAGGCCTGAGATGCAGGTGACCATCAACATCAACGGGGAGCGGGTCTCGCGCGACGTCGAGCCGCGCCAGCTGCTGATCCATTTCATCCGCGACACGCCCGGGCTGACCGGCACGCACTGGGGCTGCGACACGTCCAACTGCGGCGCGTGCGTGATCCTGATGGACGGCCAGCCGGTGAAGTCGTGCACGACGCTCGCCGTCATGTGCGACGGGCACGAGATTCGCACCGTCGAGTCACTCGAGGTCGACGGGGTGCTGGATCCCGTCCAGCAGGGCTTCCACGAGCAGCACGCACTCCAGTGCGGGTTCTGCACGCCGGGGATGCTCATGACGAGCCGGGCGCTGCTCGACGAGAACCCGAATCCGACCGAGCAGGAGATCCGCACCGCGATCTCCGGAGCGATCTGCCGTTGCACCGGCTACAAGAACATCGTCGCCGCGGTGCAGTGGGCCGCCGAGCACGAGGCCGCCACACAGCACGCCCCCACGCGACAGGAGGTATGAGGATGGCCACCGTCGAGAACCTCCCGAGCACGACGCACGAACGGCCGATCGGGTTCGGTCGCCTCAAGCGCAAGGAGGACGAGCGCTTCATCCGCGGCAAGGGCACCTACCTCGACGACATCCGGCTGCCGGGGATGGTCCACGGCGCCGTCCTGCGCAGCCCGTACGCGCACGCGCGCATCCTCTCGATCGACACCAGCCGAGCGCTCGCTCTTCCCGGCGTCGCCGCGGTGGTGACCGCGAAGGACCTGGAGACGCTCGGGCTTGCGTGGATGCCCACCATCTCCTACGACACCCAGGCGGTGCTCGCGGGCGACAAGGTTCGCTTCCAGGGCCAGGAGGTCGCGTTCGTGATCGCGACCGACGAGTACATCGCGCGGGACGCGCTCCCGCTGATCGACGTGGAGTACGAGCCGCTGCCCGCGATCGTCAACGCGCGCAAGGCGCTCGATCCCGACGCGCCGCTGATCCGCGACGACAAGGCGGGCCAGGACGACAACCTCGCGAGCCCGACCTGGGAGGCCGGCGACGAGGAGGCGACCGACCGCGCGTTCGCGGAGGCCGACACGGTCGTGACGCGAGACATCATCTATCCGCGCTGCCACCCGGCGCCGCTCGAGACCTGCGGCATGATCGCCGACTTCAACCCGGAGACCGGGCAGCTCGACATCTACAACGGCAACCAGGCGCCGCACGCCCACCGCACCGTGTACGCCCAGGTAGCGGGGCTCGCCGAGCACATGATCCGCATCCGCACGAACGACATCGGCGGCGGGTTCGGGAACAAGGTGCCGGTGTATCCCGGCTACGTCTGCGCGATCGCCGGGTCGATCGTGGCGGGCGTCCCGGTCAAGTGGATCGAGGACCGCTCGGAGAACCTGATGTCCACCGGCTTCGCGCGCGACTACGTGATGCACGCCGAGATCTGCTCGAAGAACGGCAAGATCACCGGGCTGCGCGTCGACGCGATCGCCGATCACGGTGCCTTCGACAGCACGGCGCAGCCCACGAAGTTCCCCGCCGGGTTCTTCCACATCGTCTGCGGCTCGTACGACCTCCAGGCCTCGCACGTGAAGGTCAAGGCCGTCTACACGAACAAGGCGCCGGGCGGCGTGGCCTATCGCTGCTCGTTCCGCATCACGGAGGCCGTGTACCTCGTGGAGCGCATGGTCGACGCGCTCGCGCTGGAGATGGAGGTCGACCCGATCGAGCTGCGGATGCAGAGCTTCATCGCGCCCGAGCAGTTCCCCTACGAGACCACGACCGGCTGGACCTACGACTCCGGCAACTACGCGGAGACGATGCGGGTCGCCATGGGCATCGCGAGCTACGACGACCTGCGCCGCGAGCAGGCGGAGAAGCGGGCTCGCGGGGAGCTGATGGGCATCGGCGTGTCGTTCTTCACCGAGGGCGTCGGCGCCGGCCCGCGCAAGCACATGGACATCCTCGGCCTGGCGATGAACGACGGGGCCGACCTGCGAGTGCACCCATCCGGCAAGGCCGTGGTCAGCATCAGCGCGCAGACGCAGGGTCAGGGTCACGAGACCACGTTCGCGCAGATCGTGGCCGAGGAGCTCGGGATCCCGCCGGAGGACATCCAGGTGCGCCACGGCGACACCGACAGGTCCCCGTACGGGCTCGGCACATACGGCAGCCGCTCGACACCCGTCTCGGGGGCGGCGGTGGCGGTCGTGTCGCGAAAGGTGCGCGACAAGGCGCGCCTGATCGCCGCGACGATGCTGGAGACGCGGCCCGAGGACCTCGCCTGGGAGAAGGGCCGCTGGTACGTCAAGGGCGACCCCGAGAAGGGCGCGCCGATCGAGAACATCGCCGTGCGCGCGTACAGCGGCGAGGCGCTGCCCGAGGGGATGGAGGGCGGCCTGGACGGCCAGGTGATCTACGACCCGCCGAACCTCACCTATCCCTACGGCGCGTACATAGCCGTCGTGGACGTGGATCCCGAGACGGCCGAGGTCAAGGTGAGGCGCTTCATCGCCGTGGACGACTGCGGCGTGAGGATCAACCCGATGGTCGTCGACGGCCAGATCCACGGCGGCCTGGCCGAGGGCATCGGCATCGCCCTGATGGAGGTCATCACGTTCGACGAGGAGGGCAACTGCCTCAACGGGTCCTTCATGGACTACCTCATCCCGACCGCGCTCGAGTGTCCCGACTTCGAGCTCGGCGAGACCGTCACTCCCTGCCCGCACCATCCGCTCGGCGCGAAGGGTGTGGGCGAGTCGCCGAACGTCGGCTCGCCGCCCGCGATCGTCAACGCGGTCATCGACGCGCTGCACGAATCGCACGGGGTCACCCACATCGACATGCCCTGCACGCCGGCGCGCGTATGGGCCGCGATGCAGGGAAGGCCAGAGCCTCCGCAGTGATCCGGGACGAGCTCAACCGGAGGGCGCAGGAGCTCGCCGAGGCGCGCGCGCCCTTCGTCGTGGCGACGGTCGTGCGAGTCGAGCGGCCGGCGAGCGTCGAGCCCGGCAACGTCGGGCTGGTGCAGGCCGACGGCACCATCGACGGGTTCATCGGCGGTCACTGCGCCCAGCACAGCGTCCGCGTCCACGCACTCGAGGTGATCCAGAGCGGTACTCCGCTTCTGCTGCGGGTGGTCCCCGACGGCCCCGACGAGATCGTCCGCGACGAGGGCGCTGTCACCGTCAGGAACCACTGCCTGTCCGGCGGGGCGCTCGAGATCTTCCTCGAGCCCGTCCTGCCGGCCCCGCGTGTGCTCGTTGCGGGCGACTCGCCGATCGTCGCCGCGCTGCGCGCGCTGGGCGCCGACGTCGGGCTCGAAATCGTCGCGGCGCACGACATCAAGGACGGCGTGCTCGAGCCGAGCGCGGACGACCTCGCGGTCGTGGTCGCGGCCCACGGCGGCGACGAGGTGGCCACGCTGCGGGCGGGGCTCGAGGCCGGCGTCCGGTACGTGGGCCTCGTCGCGAGCCGAAAGAGGGGCGCCGCGGTGATCGAGGAGCTGCGCGCCGAGGGCGTCGCGGACGAGCTCGTCGAGCGGCTGGATACGCCCGCCGGACTCGCCATCGGCGCTCGCACGCCCGCCGAGGTCGCGCTGTCGATAGTCGCCCGCATCGTCGAGGTGCGCCGCAGCCCCCAGTCCGAGGACCGGAGTGAGCTCACGCGAAGCGACGGGTGACGCGGCGGGCGAGATCCGCCAGCTCGTTCCGGACGTGGAGACACTCGCCCGGCGCCTCGGGGCGGTGGACTACCTCGCCGACGAGGGGCTCGCCACATCGATGTACCTCAGCCTGCGGCTGCCGCAGCCGCTGCTGCTCGAGGGCGAGGCGGGCGTCGGCAAGACGGAGGCCGGCAGGTCGCTGGCGGCGGTGCTCGACACGCCGCTGATCCGGCTGCAGTGCTACGACGGGATCGATGCGGCCGAGGCGCTCTACGAGTGGAACTACCCGCGCCAGCTCCTGAGCATCCGGCTCGCCGACACCAGTGGCACGAAGCTGAGCGAGGAGGACCTCTTCGGTCGCGACTACCTGATTCGCCGTCCCCTCCTCCAGGCGCTCGAGCATCCCGGGCCGCGGCCGGCCGTGCTCCTGATCGACGAGATCGACCGGGCCGACGACGACTTCGAGGCGTTTCTGCTCGAGCTGCTCGCGGACGCCGCCGTCACGATTCCCGAGATCGGCACCATCCGCGCGACTCACCCGCCGGTGATCGTGCTGACCTCGAACCGCACCCGCGACCTCCACGACGCGGTGAAGCGCCGCTGTCTCTACCACTGGATCGACTACCCGAGCCCGCAGCGCGAGGTCGAGATCGTGCGGCGGCGCGTGAAGGGTGTCTCGGAGACGCTCGCCGTCCAGGTGGCGGGCGCGGTGGCGCGCATCCGCGACAGCGACGTTCAGAAGCCGCCCGGGGTGGCCGAGGCCATCGACTGGGTCGCGGCACTCGACCTGCTCGGGGTGGAGGAGCTCGACGAGGCGGCGGTCGACCGGACGCTCGGCTCGGTGCTCAAGTACAGCGAGGACCAGGAGCTCGTGCGGGCCGCGGGGCTCGAGCAGCTCGTGACGTGATGGCCGATCCCGCCCTCACGCTGCGAACCCTCCACCTCGACCTGCCGGCCTTCGCAGGCGCCTTCAGTCGCCGCCTGCACGAGGCCGGCGTTCCCACCACCGCCGAGCGCGCCGCCCGCTTCGCGCGGGCGCTGAGGCTGGTCCAGCCCGTCTCGCGGCGGCGCCTCTACTGGACCGCGCGGGCGGTCCTCGTCTCGGACTCGGCGCAGGTCAAGGCGTTCGACTCCGTCTTCTTCTCGGTCTTCGGCTCGCGGCGGACGCCGTCCGAGTTCGAGCCCGAGGAGCTGGAGACCTCGACAGCGCGGGAACAGGCTTCGGCACCTGAGAGCAGCGCCATGCCGGGTCTGGCAGAGGGCGGCGCCTCCGCGGACGCGGCGGCGTCGCAGGAGGCCGGCGAGCTCCGAGACGTCGCGGTACCCGTGGCCGCGAGCGACGAGGAGGTGCTGCGTGGGAAGCGCTTCGACGCGCTCGCGCCCGGTGAGCTGGCCGAGCTCTACCGGCTGATGGCGCGCCTCGAAGTCGCGACGCCGCGGCGTCGCACGCGCCGCTCGGAGCGGCACCGCCGTGGCAGGCGCATGGACATGCGGCGCACACTTCGCGGGAGCATGAGGACCGGCGGCGATCCGATTCGGCTGGCGCGCCGGAGACGGCGCGTAACCCCGCGCCGGATCGTGATGCTGTGCGACATCTCGGGCTCGATGGAGCCGTATGCGCGCGCGTACCTGCAGTTCCTCACGTGCGCCGCGGGGAGCGGGCCGAACGCCGAGGCCTTCGTCTTCGCCACGCGCCTGACGCGCCTGACCCGCGCGCTGCGCTCACGCGGCCCGGAGCGCGCGATCCAGCGCGCCGCCGAGGCCGCGCCGGACTGGTCGAGCGGGACCCGCATCGGCGACGCGCTGAAGGCGTTCAACGACCGCCACGGCCGGCGCGGGATGGCGCGCGGGGCGCTCGTCGTGATCCTCTCCGACGGCTGGGAGCGCGGCGACCCGGCGCTCGTGGCTCGCGAGATGGAGCGGCTCTCGCGCCTCGCCTATCGAATCGTGTGGGTCAACCCGCGGGCGGCCGCGAGCGGGTTCTCGCCGCGCGCGGGCGGCATGGCCGCCGCCCTTCCGCACTGCGACGCGCTGGTCAGCGGGCACAGCCTGGCCGCGCTTGACGAGGTGATGGATGCGATGGCCTCCGAGGACGTACACGGGGACAGGCTCAAGCGTGATGGGGACAGGCTTAAGCCTGTCCCCATCGATGAGCCGGAGGAGGAGCTGGGCGAGCGCCACCCCGCTCCAGGGCAGCTCCGTCGCGATGCCGAGCGGTTACGGGCCGAGCCGGGGCAGGACCACGCCGGGTTGGGGATCCAATGGAGGCGAGTGACACGCAGGGGAAGACCTGCATCTATCCCGGCTGCGAGCGCCCGGCGGCGCCCGCGCACCCGCTTGGCGGACCGCAGCCGAGCTTCTGCGAGCTTGAGGAACACAACGCTCTGAGCGCACACCAGGAGCGCCGGCGCTTGGAGGAAGAGAGGAAGGACGATGGCTGACGAGGCATACCGCGCGGTTTTCCTGCGCGTACACCCGACCGGAAAGATGGTGCTCAGCCTGACCACCGAGCCCGACGGCAACGAGGAGCAGTACGCCGAGGTCGTGGGGCAGCAGCTCGGGGTCCCGTCGCTGGACGTCAAGGTGGTACCGGCGGACACGGATCGCTTCGGCGAGGGCCACGGCTTCAACACGAGCCCGTCGGCCGGCACGGAGGCGGCGATCGTGAGCGCGACCGGCAAGATCCGCGACAAGGCGCAGCAGCTCGCGGGCGCCGCGCTCGGGGCTGCCCCCGAGAGCCTCAATTGGGACAGCGGAGCGTTCGTGGCCGCCGGCGACGGCGCGCAGGCGCAGACGATCGCGGACCTCGCGCTGTACGCGCACAGCTCCGGTGCGCTGCCCCCGGGCGTCGAGGGCGGGCTCGACGCGCAGACCGTGTACCGCGACTAGCGGGGTTCGGGCCTGGCCTCGACCGCGACCTCGACCTCGTCCACGACCTTGAGCGTCCCGAACAGCGTCGTGTACGGCTTCATCCCCCAGTCGGTCTGCTTCACGAGGGCCGTACCGGTGAGGGCGCCATCCTCCCCGGCCACGAGCTCAAAGGCGATCGCCCTCCGCTCGCCGCACAGCTCGAGCTCGCCCTGGACGCGAATCGGGTCGCCGCCCTCGACGCTCGTCGAGCGGAACTCGATCGAGGTCCCCTCGAGCACCTCATCCTGGATCGTCTGCGCGATGCCGGCCTTGTCGCCGTCGTCGAGCGTCTGGATGCCGCCGGTCCCGTCGAGCACGCGCAGCGAGCGCGAGTCGGCGCTGAGGGTGAGCGCCGGGTGTGCCTCCGGGTCGAGCGTGGCGGACCAGGAGGTCACCTCGATCAGCAGGTCGTGGCCCGCCTTCGAAGCAGCGCCCGTCCGCTTGGTCCGGACCGTCAGAGTGGCGTTCTCGGGCCCGAACGTCTGCGCACCCGGAGGCATGAGTGAACCCTAAGACAAGGAAGGCGCCACATGGTTGAGCTGGACCATTCCTTCACGACGGACAAGCCGCTCGACGAGAGCTGGGAGGCGATCCTCGACCTCGAGCGGCTGGTCCCGTGCGTGGAGGGAGGCAGGGTGCTGGAGCGGACCGGGCCGGACGAGGTCAAAGCCGAGATCAAGGTCAAGATGGGCGCCATGTCGATGACGTTCAGCGGGACGGTCGCCGTGGTCGAGCAGGATCCCGCCGAGCATCGCGCCGTGATGCAGGTGAAGTCCAGGGAGGCCGGGGGGCAGGGCTACGCCAACGCCGACGTGACGTTCGCGCTCGCGGACGGCGGCGGCACGATCCACACCGCGGCGCAGATCACCGGCAAGGCCGCCTCGATGGGCGAGGGCGTCGTGGTGAGCGTCCTCGACGCGCTGATCAAGGATTTCACCGGGAAGCTCGCGACGATCTGATGGCAAGCAAGCCGATGCGCCGCATACGCGACGGCGAGGTTCCGATCGACGGCGGAACGGCGCTGCAGGAGGACCCCGAGCGGCCCGTCTTCCGCGGCAACGGCGCGCACGACTACGTCTGCGCCGAATGCGGGAACCTGCTCGCCGCCGGGATGAACCCCGAGCACATGGGCAGGCGGGTCCGGATCAAGTGCGGCCGCTGCCGCACGGTCAACATCGCGGCTGACGTCCCGGTGGAGATGGCGAGGCGGCGGCGCTAGTGGTCACGGGGCTTGTGCTCGCGGCCGGCGGCTCGAGCCGGCTCGGTCAGCCGAAGCAGCTTCTGCCGTACGGCTCGGCGACTCTCCTCGATCACGTGCTCGACACCGCCCGCGCCTGCCGCTTCGACCAGCTGCTGTGCGTGATCGGCGGCGCGGCGGACGCCGTTCGCGCCGCGGTCGACTTCGAGGGCGTCGAGCTGGCCGAGAACAGCGAGTTCGGGGAGGGCTGCTCCTCGTCGATCGCCGCCGCGCTCGAGGCCGTGGACGCGCGCTGCGAGGTGCTCGTGCTCATGCTCGGCGACCAGCCCGGCGTGACCGCCGCGAGCGTCACGAGGCTCCTCGCCGGGCGGGGCGAGGCCCCCATCGCGGTGTGCCGCTACTCGGATGGCCGCGGCCATCCGCTCGCCTTCTCCCGCCGCCTGTTCCCCGAGCTCGAGACGCTGCACGGCGACAAGGCGGTCTGGAAGCTGCTCGACCGGCATGCGGAGGATGCGGTCGAGGTTCCGGTGGACGGCCCCATCCCGCGCGACGTCGACACCTGGGACGACTACACGCAAATTGCGCGCTAGAACCGGGAGGGGGCTACCCCAAGCGGGTTTCCCGCTTATCCTCGTTGACACCTCATGGCGAAGGACACCGAGAAGCTCATCCGGCAGCTGTCCCTGATCTCGTTCCTGATGGCGGAGCGAAGGCCCGTCACGGCGCTCGAGATCAAGCAGGACGTCGAGGGCTACTCGCAGATGAACGACGAGGCCTTCGCGCGGCGCTTCTACGCCGACCGCGCCGAGCTGGAGTCGCTCGGGATCCACCTCAAGGTCGACAAGCCGGCCGAGGGCTACTACGAGGCCGAGAACTACTCGCTGCCGCCGGAGAACTTCTACCTCCCCGCGATCGAGTTCACGGACAAGGAGCTCGGCGCGCTTCGAACGTCGCTGTCGCTGCTCGACGGCGAGTTCGCCTACGCGGAGCCGCTGCGGCTGGCTCTGCAGCAGCTGTCGTGGGGCAAGCCGTCGCCCCTCGACGCGCCCGAGCAGCGGAGCGTGGCGCTGGCCGTGACCGCGGGCGCGGGCGGCAGGGAGCTCTCGCAGCGGCTGTCCAAGGTCGAGACCGCGATCTTCCGCCGCAAGACGATCGTCTTCGACTACTACACGATCGGCCGCGACGCCCAGGAGAAGCGCAAGGTGGACCCCTACCACCTGCTCTACCGCGGCGGCCAGTTCTACCTGATCGGCTACTCGCACGAGCGCGACGACGTGCGCGTCTTCCGCGTGTCGCGCATCCGGGGCAAGGTGGGCTACTCGTCGAAGGCCGAGCACGACTTCAACCGCCCCGAGGACTTCGACCCGCGCGTGTACGCCACGCGCACGGACTGGCAGCTCGGCGACCCGGTCGGGCGCGCCCGCATCTGGCTCTCGGACCGGATCGACTGGCTTGCGCTGCGCCACTTCGGCCACGCCGGCGAGGTGCAGGACGCCGACGGCGGCGTGATCTTCGAGACCGATTACGCGAACTCCCGCCAGATGGTGTCGTGGGTGCTCGGGCTCGGCGAGCAGGCGCGGATCGAAGGTCCGGAGGAGCTGGCCGCGGAGGCGCGCGAGCGGCTCGAGCTCGTGACGGAGCGCCATGCCAAGCCGCCGGAGCTCGCCAAGCCGGCGCGCAGGCGCAAGCAGGCCGAGCCGGAGGAGGAGGACGACGGCCACGAGTCGCCGATCCGGCCGGAGCGCTTCGCCCGGCTCGTCACGCTCGCCGGCATCCTGATCGACGCCGCCCGCGAGAGCCGCAAGCTCGAGGTAACCGAGCTCTGCGAGACGCTCCAGGTGAACGACCAGGAGCTCCGCCAGGACATCGACGTGCTGAACGTCGTGAACTTCGGCGGCGGCTCGTACGTGCTCTACGCGGAGGTGCAGGGCGACCAGATCGAGGTCGACCCGGAGCCCTACGGCGACAACTTCGCTCAACCCGCCCGGCTGCTGCCGCTCGAGGCCAAGGCGCTGGTGGCGGCGATCGACCTGATCGGCGAGCACCTGCCGGAGGGCTCGCTCGCGTCGGCGCGCAAGAAGATCGTGGACGCGCTCGGGCAGGACCCCGCCGAGGACGGGCTCCAGATCACCACCGCGAAGGGCGACGATTCGGACGTGGCGCGCGTGGTTTCCGGGGCCATCATGGCCCGCCGCCAGCTGCGCATCGAGTACTACAAAGAGAACGAGGACGAGTTCACCGAGCGCACCATCGAGCCCTACAAGCTCGTGAACGGGCAGGAGGGCTGGTACATCCACTCCTGGGACCTCGACAAGGACAAGCCGCGCTCGTACCGGCTCGATCGGGTGCGCGAGGTGGAGGTGACGGGCGAGCAGTTCGAGCCGCGTCCGGGCGTGGAGCCCGACGTGCACGGCTGGCTCGCCACCGGCGAGGTGGAGTCCGGCTCCAAGGCGAAGATCTGGGTGTCGCCGGAACGCGCCCGCTGGGTGCGCGAGGACCACCCGGCCGGGACCGAGCTCTCGGACGGGTCGCTGATCTTCGAGCGCACCTTCGCGTCCTACGAGTGGCTCGCGCGCGAGATCCTCAAGGAGGCCGGCGACGCCGTGGTGCTCGAGCCGGAGGAGGCGCGCCGCGCCGTTCTGGAGGCCGCTGAGCACCTTGCCGTCGCGGCGTAGCAAGATCGAGATGACCGGCGAGGAGGTGCGTGCCTTCCTCGAGGAGAAGATGGTCATGCAGTGCGCGACGAACGGGCCGCACGGCCTGCCGCACATGGTGGCGCTGTGGTTCGTTCCCAATCCCGCAGTGCGGTCATGGACATACGCAAAGTCACAGAAAGCCCGCAATCTGGAACGGGATCCGCGCGCCACCTTGGGCTTTGAAGAAGGCGTCCAATACCACGAGCTGCGTGGTGTGATGTTGGAATGCGACGTTCTGCTCGAGCGCGATCCCGAGAGAGTCGAGCAGTTCGGACTGGAGCTGTTCGCCCGTTACGCCGGCGATCTCAACGATGAAGTCCGCGCCATGGTCGCCAAGCAGGCGCAGAAGCGCGTGGGTCTCACCTTCGTCCCGACGCGCACCGTGAGCTGGGATCACCGCAAGCTCGGCGGCGTCTACTAGCGTCCCCGGCCATGAAGGGCTTGATCCTCTCGGGCGGCAAGGGAACCCGCCTTCGGCCGCTCACCCATACGAGCGCGAAGCAGCTCGTGCCGGTGGCGAACAAGCCGGTGCTCTTCTACGGGATCGAGGCGATGGCCGAGGCCGGGATCGAGGAGCTGGGGATCATCATCGCCCCCGAGACCGGCGGCGAGATCCGCGAGGCGGCCGGAGACGGCTCACGCTTCGGCGTCCGGATCGAGTACATCGAGCAGGACGCGCCGCTGGGGCTGGCGCACGCGGTCCTGACCGCCGAGGAGTTCCTCGGCGACTCGCCCTTCGTGATGTACCTGGGCGACAACCTGCTGAGGCACGGGATCGTCGCGCTCGTGGACACGTTCCGGAGCGAGCAGCCGGACGCGCTGATCCTGCTGACGCCGGTGCCCGATCCCGAGAACTACGGAGTCGCGGAGCTCGACGGCGACGACCGCGTGGCGCGCCTCGTCGAGAAGCCCAAGGAGCCGAAGACCGACCTCGCGCTGGTCGGCGTCTACATGTTCACCCCGGCGATCTTCGATGCGGCGCGGTCGATCGAGCCGTCCGGGCGCAACGAGCTCGAGATCACCGACGCGATCCAGATGCTCGTGGACCGCGGCCTCCGCGTGGACCCGCACATCGTGCACGGCTGGTGGAAGGACACGGGCCAGGTGCACGACATGCTGGAGGCGAACCGGCTCATCCTCGACGACCTCACGCCGCGCGTGGACGGCGAGCTCATCGACGCTCGCGTCGAGGGCCGCGTTGTGATCGAGGCGGGCGCGAGGCTGGAGCGCACCACGGTGCGCGGGCCGGCCGTCATCGGGGCCGGCTCCCGGCTCGTGGACGCGTACATCGGCCCCTACACGGCGATCGGCGAGAACGTCACGATCGAGAACGCCGAGCTCGAGCACTCGATCGTGATGTCGGGCTCGCGGATCTCACAGGTCGACCACCGCATCGAGGCGAGCCTGATCGGCAAGGACGTGACGATCGCGCGCGGCCCAGCCCTGCCGAAGGCCTACCGCTTCGTGGTCGGCGACAGCGCCGACGTGCAGCTCCTCTAGCGGGCCGCGGCCAGCGCGCCGTCGAGGTCGCCGGCCTGCATGGCATCCACGCCGGTTCGCTCCGCCGCCGCGGTGGCCGTCGCCCCCGCGACGTAGACGCGGTAGTCGAGCGCGTCGAAGTAGCGCACGTTGGTGCGCGCCTCGTCGGCGTCGCGCGGGAGCCGCACCTCGGCGTCCACGTCCTCGAGCCGCGGGTCCACGAGCTCGCGCCCGTGACTGGCGAGCGACGCGTCGATCACGAGCGCGCTGGGAGCGGCGCCACCGTCGCCGTCAACCCCGGCCTCGGCACCGAAGGCCACACCAGTGGCCACGGCACCCGCCGCCAGGACTGCCGCGATGTGTGTTCCGATCTGCATCATACGTATGAGCATACTACGTATGACTCCATTCGTCAAGCCCCTCAGCCGGACACCCCCACCCGCCCCACCTGCTTGCATTCGCCCATCGAGCGGCCCACCAGCATCGATGTCGCCCGCTGTGCGGGCGTTTCCCAGTCGACGGTCTCGCTGGTCTTCTCCGGCAAGGGGCCCGGCCGCGTCTCCGAGGCGACCCAGGAGCGGGTCCGGCGCTGCGCGCGGGAGCTCGGCTACCGGCCGAACGCCGCCGCTCAGGCGCTGCGGCTCGGCGCGTCGCGGGCCGTCGCGCTGCTCGTGCCCGACATGACGAACCCCTTCTTCAGCCGCGTCCTCCGGGGCGCCCAGCGCGCCGCGGCCGCGGCCGGCTACATCGTGATCCTGGTCGACACGCAGAACGACCGCCACTGGGAGTCGCAGTCCTTCGAGGCCCTGCGGGCGGGTCCGGTGGATGGCTACATGCTGTTCGAGGTAACCGAGCCCGACGCGCTCGGACCCGACGAGAACGTCGTGCTGATGGAGACCGAGGCGCCCGGGCGGCCGTCGGTGCGGTTCGACGGCGAGGGCGGGGCGGCGGCCGCCTTCGAGCATCTCGTCGCGCTCGGGCATCGGCGCATCGGCCACCTCGCCGCCGCCTTCCGCGCGCTCACCTTCGAGCACCGCGAGAAGAGCCGCCGGCGAGTGCTGTCCGAGGCCGGCCTGGACCCCGACGCGCAGCCGCGTGTACTGACCCCGATCACGATCGAGGACGCCCGCCGGAATGCGATCTCGCTGCTGGAGGAAGAGCCGACCGCCGTGTTCTGCGACGACGACGTGATCGCCGCCGGCGTGTACCTGGCCGCGCGCGAGAGGGGCACCAGGATCCCGGACGACCTGTCGGTGGTCGGCTTCGACGACATGGAGTTCGCGCGCGTGCTGGAGCCGCCGCTCACGACAGTCGCCCTGGACGCCGAGCTGCTCGGGGCGAAGTCGTTCGAGCTGCTCGAGCTGCGCCTCGAGGGCAAGCGCACCCGCAGGCGCATAGTCCTGCCCGCCGAGCTCCTGGTACGCGGCTCGACCGCTAGATATCGCGGCGGGACGTGAGGATCGCCGCCAGGCCCGCGAGCACCACGGTGTAGAGCGCCCAGACCGCCGCGGCAACACCGCGCGAGAGAGTGTCGATCGAGCCGTCGTCGCCACCGGTCATGCCCGAGCTCAACCCGTTGAGCGTGAACGGAGCGACGTTCTCGACCAGAGCCGAGAGCGTCGGGTCGACCACGAAGAGCAGAACCAGGACGGTGACCACCGCGGTGACCTGGTTGCGCATCAGCGCGCCGAGAGCCGCACCGAGGGCGCCCGCGAGGCCGGCGAAGAGCGTGGCGCCGAAAAAGACCCCGAGCGTCTCGCCCGCGGGGAGCAGCGCCACATCCTTTGCACTCAGCCAGGGCAGCACGATGGCAGCGATCACAGCGCTCGCGATCACGCCGATGAACACGCCGCCGATCAGGGACCCGGCGACCTGCGCACCGACGGCACGCAGCCGCTGAGGCGTCACGAGCAGGGTCGACGCGATCGTCCCGTGGCGGTACTCGCCGGCCGCCGCGACCACGCCGAGCACCAGGGTGAGAAGGCCGGCGATCCCGCCCGTGGACAGGAGGGACTCGACGTCGTCCCGGCTGTTCAGCTGGTCGTCGAGGATCAGGGTCAGCACGACGAGCAGGAGCACGAGCGCCGCCGCCGACCCGGCAAGCGCCCAGAAGGTTCGCGTGGTGCGCAGCTTCAGGAGCTCCGCGCTCACGAGCCGCGTCACCTGCCGGCCTCCGTTCCGGACGTGAGCTCGAGGAACACGTTCTCGAGCGTCTGGCGCGGCCGGTACAGCTCGTAGACGGCGATGCCGTTCTCGGCGGCGGTGGTGCCCACGGTCTCGAGCGACGGGCCGTGAACCGCCAGCCAGCCGCCGGCCGCCTCGCCCGGCTCGGCGGTCACGCCGTCGAGTGCGTTCAGCGCCGCCTGCAGACGGTCCGGCTCGGGAGTCCGGACCCAGACCGGCGCCTCCGCGCCCGCGGTGAGCTCGTCGAGCGAGCCCTGCGCCACGAGCTTCCCGCGGCTGATGACCACGATCTCGTCGACCGTCTGCGCCATCTCCGCGAGGACGTGGCTCGACACGAGGACCGTCCGGCCCTGGCCCGCCTGGGCGCGCACGAAGTCGCGCAGCCAGCGGATGCCCTGTGGGTCGAGGCCGTTGGCGGGCTCGTCGAGCACGAGCGCGCGCGGGTCGCCGAGCAGCGCGCCGGCGAGGCTGAGCCGCTGGCGCATCCCGAGCGAGTACGCCTTGACGCGCTTGTTGCCGGCGCCGTCGAGCTCCACGAGCCGCAGCACCTCCTCGACGCGGCTGCGCGGAAGGCCCGCCGCCGTCGCCACGACACGCAGGTGGTTGCGCCCGGTGCGGCCGGGGTGGAACTGCGGTCCCTCGAGCACGGCGCCGACGACCGTGATCGGATCCTTCAGCTGCCGGTAGGACCGCCCCTCGACCGCCGTCGAGCCGGACGTTGGGCAGCGCGAGCCCGAGCAGCATGCGCAGCGTGGTCGTCTTGCCGGCGCCGTTCGGCCCCAGGAAGCCGAGCACGCGGCCGGGCTGTGCCGTGAAGCTGAGGCCGTCGACGGCCAGGGTCGTCTTGTACCGCTTGGTGAGGTCCCGCACCTCGAGCACGGCGTGCACGGTAGCCAGCCGACCGGCGCGAGCCCCGCCGCGCCGGGGTATGGTCGGCGCCCGTGAGGCGCCTGCTGGCAGTGCTCGTGCTGCTCGTGCCGCTCGCCGCGGCCGAGTCGGCGCATGCGGCGAACCTGCGCGCGGGCGTGGGCAAGGCCGACATCACGCCGCGGACCGGCTACTACCTCGGCGGCTGGACGCGCCAGGACCGGGTCGCTCAGGGCCAGCACACGCGCCTGTGGTCGCGCGCCCTCGTGCTGAAGCGCGGCGACCGCAAGGTGGCGCTCGTGGCGGTCGACCTCTTCATGGTCCCGGGCGGGCTCGTGAAGCACGTCGGCGACGCGCTCGCATCACGCGGGTTCTCCGAGTCCAACCTGCTCGTGTCGGCCTCGCACACGCACTCCGGGCCGGGCGGGTACGCCAACTTCAGCACCTTCAACACGGCAGCGCCGGGCGTTGCCACAGCCACCGACCCGGTGAGCTTCTACCGGTTCCTCGACTCGCCGCCGGCGGACCCACAGCTGTACACCTTCCTCGTCCGCCAGGTGACCGCCGCCGTGCGGCGTGCGGACGCAAACCTCGGTCCGGCCCGCGCCGGCTGGGGCAGTGCCGAGATCCACGGGCTGACGATGAATCGCAGCATCGAGGCGCACCTGGCCGACCACAGCATCATCCGCGAACGCGGCAACGGGTCGGCCGCGGACGACCCGGAGGGGGTGGACCACACGATCGACCCCCAGGTGAACGTGCTGCGCGTGGACAAGGTCGTGCGCGGACGCCGGGTGCCGATCGGCGGCTGGTCCACGTTCGCGGATCACGGCACCGTCACGAAGTCGAGCTTCCAGTACTACAACGAGGATCACCACGCCTCGGCGATCCAGGTCTTCGAGCGGCACGTGCGCCGCGCCGGGCGCGTGCCGCGGCGGCAGCTCGTGCTGAACGTCTACGGAAACTCCAACGAGGGCGACCAGTCCGCGGGACTGGTGCGCGATGGACCGGCGGCGTCCGACTACGTCGGCCGGGTGGAGGCGGCCGCGATGGTCCGCGCGTGGCGACGCGCCGGCGCCGCGCTGACCCCCACCCCGGAGCTCGACGTGCGCTGGACCCGCACCTGCTTCTGCGGCCAGGCCACAGAGGGCGGCAACGTCGCGGACTATCCGATGATCGGCTACCCCTTCCTCACCGGCTCCGAGGAGGAGCGCGGTCCGCTGTTCGACGTGACCCACCAGCCGTTCGAGGGGACGCGGAACCCGCTGCCGGTGCCCGGACAGGGCCACAAGCAGGGCATCCCGCTTGATCAGTCGACCGTGCCGAAGGCGGTCCCGCTGACGGCGCTCCGGGTCGGGAACGGGCTGATCGTCACGCTGCCGGGCGAGCCGACCACCGAGGTGGGCAGGCGCGTCCGCGATTCGGTGCGGCGGTCCACCGGCCTCGACCGCATCGTCGTGTCCGGGCTGGCGGGCGAGTTCATCCAGTACTTCACCACCCCGGAGGAGTACGACCGCCAGCACTACGAGGGCGGATCGACTCTCTACGGCCCGCTCTCATCGAACCTCCTGCGCCAGGAGCTGACCGAGCTGGCACGTCGCCTGGTGGCCGGCGAGCCCGCGCAGGCGGCCTATCCGCTCGATCCGACCAACGGCGTGACGCCGAACGCGGAGCCGTACGGGCGCGGGGCCGCAAGCGGCACGATTGAGAATCAGCCCGCCCGCGTGGTGCGGCGCTTCGAGCGCGCCCAGCTGGACTGGCGCGGCGGGCCGGTCGGGCTCGATCGCCCGGTGGGCCGCGCGTTCGTCCTCGTGCAGCGCCGCGCCGGTCGCCGCTGGCGCACGGTCGACAGCGACCTGGGGCTCGGAATGCTGTGGAAGGTCGACGACCAGGGCAACCACAGCGCGCTCTGGGAGATCCCGCGCGAGGCCCGCACCGGCCGCTACCGGCTGCGCGTGCGGGCGAAGCGGTACCGGCTCACCTCGAGGAGCTTCCGCGTACGGCCGTCGCGGCAGATCCAGGTTCGCCAGGTCGCGGCCTCCGCCGGCCGCGCTGCCGTGGCGCTCGACTACCCGCAGGCCGTGCGCGACGTGGACCTGCGCCACCGGCCGCCCAGTGCCCGCGGAGGAGTCGTCCGCTTCCGCGTGGGCGGCAAGACGGTCGTGGTGCGGGCCCGCGGGACCGTGTTCGAGGTGGCGCGCCCGGACGGCGCGGCCGTGAGCGTGCCCGCCGGGGCCGCGCGCGACCGCCACGGCAATCGGAGTGGCGCGGCCGTCACGCTTCCTTAGAGTCCGGCCCGTGACGATCCACGTTGTGGGGGCAGGAGGCATGCTGGGACGCGAGCTGGTGCGCGCAGCGGGCGACCGCGCCGTCGCCCTGACCCGTGCCGAGCTCGACGTGACCGACGGCGCGGCCGTGGCCGCCGCCCTGAACGGGGCCACGGTGGTCAACTGCGCCGCCTACACGGACGTCGACGGCGCCGAGAGTGACCCCGAGGGCGCCTACGCCGTGAACGCGGAGGGCGCGCGCAACGTTGCGCAGGCCGCCGCGCGGGTCGTCTACGTGTCGACCGACTACGTCTTCGACGGCGCGAAGCGCGAGCCCTACGTCGAATCCGATCCGACCGGCCCGCTTCAGGAGTACGGCCACTCGAAGCTGGCGGGCGAGCGGGAGACCGCAGCGGCGAACGAGAACTCCCTGGTGGTGCGCTCGTCGTGGCTGTTCGGGCCCGGCGGGCGGAACTTCGTCGACACGATGCTCGCGCTCGGACGCGAGCGCGACGAGCTGCTCGTGGTGAACGACCAGGTGGGATCCCCGACCTTCACCGGGCACCTCGCCGAGGCGCTCGTGGCACTTGCAGACGGCGACGAGCGCGGCGTCCTGCACGTGGCCGGCGGCGGCTCCTGTTCCTGGTTCGACTTCGCCGTCGCGATCTTTGCTCACGCCGGGGTGGACGCCGAGCTGCGGCCATGCGCGACCGACGAGTTCCCGCGGCCGGCGCGACGGCCACCCAACGCCGTGCTCGCGAGCGAGCGCGGCGCGCCGGCGCTGCCGGCCTGGCAGGACGGCCTCGACGCCTTCATGGGGGTGCGGCGGTGAGGCTCCTCGTCACGGGCGGCGCCGGCTTCATCGGCTCGACCTACGTGCGGCTGTTCCGGGATGACCACGCGGTCGTGGTGCTCGACAAGCTCACGTACGCCGGCCGGCGCGAGAACGTGCCGGAGGACGTGGAGCTCGTGGTGGGCGGGATCGAGGACCGCGGGCTCGTGATGCAGGTGGCGGAGGGAGTCGACGCGGTCGTGAACTTCGCGGCCGAGTCGCACGTGGACCGCTCGATCGCCGATCAGGACGTGTTCGCGCGCACCCACGTGATCGGCACCGGCGTGCTGCTCGACGCCGTCCGCGAGCTGGGCGTGCCGCGCTATCTCCAGGTCTCGACCGACGAGGTGTACGGCTCGATCCCCGAGGGCTCGTTCACCGAGAGCTCGCCGCTCGACCCGTCCTCGCCGTACTCGGCGACGAAGGCTGCCGGCGATCTGCTCGTGACCGCGCACCACCACACCTACGGGACGGAGGCCGTGATCTGCCGCGGCTCGAACAACTACGGCCCGCGCCAGTACCCCGAGAAGCTGATCCCGCTCTCGATATTGAACGCGCTGCACGGCGACTCGCTGCCCGTCTACGGCGACGGTCGCCAGGTGCGCAACTGGCTGTACGTCGAGGACTTCTGCCGCGCCATCCACACCGTGCTCGAGGACGGCCGTCCGGGCGAGGCGTACAACGTGGGCGGCCCCGACGAGTGCGAGAACATCGACGTGGTGCGCCGGATTCTCGACCAAACCGGCCGCGACGAGTCGCTCATCGAGCACGTCACGGACCGGCCCGGCCACGACCGCCGCTACTCGCTCAGCTCAGACAAGCTGCGCTCGGAGCTCGGCTGGGAGGCCGAGATGCGCTTCGCGGACGGCCTGGCACGCACAGTCGACTGGTATCGCGACAACGAGGACTGGTGGCACCCGATCCGCTCGGGCGAGTACCGCGAGTACTACGAGCGCCACTACGGCCGCGCTCTGGGCTGAGTCGGTTTCCGAAGGACCAGGGTCCAGGCCGGGGCCTCTACGGATGCGACGAGTCCCCCACCCCGTCACTCTGAAGCAGACCGTCTACAGGTGAAGCGGAAGGAGACACGATGAGCTCGTTGCCTGGGTCCGGCCTCAGCATCGCAGGCAGCTCCAGCACCGTCGGCTGGAAGCAGGTCGCCAGTTACGAGAGCTACGAGGAGGTGCAGCGCGCGGTCGATCGACTCTCGGATGCGTCCTTCCCGGTCGAGAACGTCGAGATCGTGGGCCGCGAGCTGCGCTTCGTCGAACGGGTGACAGGCCGCCTGACCACCGCGCGAGCGGCCCTGGCCGGCGCTGGGACCGGTGCCTGGTTCGGCCTCTTCATCGGCTTGCTGGTCGGGCTCTTCACAACGGGCGCCGAGTGGCTCGGTCTGGTGCTCGGCGGCGTTGTGATCGGCGCCGCCTGGGGCGCCGTGTTCGGCTTCGTCGCGCACTGGGCGACGCGCGGAGCGCGCGACTTCACGTCGTTGCGCACCCTGGCCGCGGGACATTACGACCTGATGGTCGCCGAGGGACAGGCCGAGTCGGCTCGGGCGCTACTCGAGCATCGTTAGTGTCGATGCGGTGTTCCGTGACGACACCCCCGCGCTCGAGCTGCGCGGTCTGACCAAGCGCTACGACGACGGCACCCTCGCGCTGGAGGACTTCGACCTGACGATCCCCGCTGGGGCCTTCTTCGGCCTGCTGGGGCCGAACGGCGCCGGAAAGACCACGCTGATCAGCGCGGTCTGCAACCTGCTGCGGGTCACGGACGGCGAGGTGCTCGTCTTCGGCGAGCCGCACGACACGCTGCGGGCGCGCTCCTGGGTCGGCCTCGCGGAGCAGGACATCAACCTGGACCGCTTCCTGACGGTGAAGGAGACGCTCGTCTACCACGGCGGGTATTTCGGCATGACCGATCCCGACTCGCGCGCGGACGAGCTCATCGACGCGTTCGGCCTGGAGGCGAAACGGGACGTCCGGGCACCCAAGCTGTCCGGCGGCCAGCGCCGGCGGCTCCTGCTCGCCCGCGCCCTGATGCACAAGCCGCGCCTCGTGATCCTCGACGAGCCGACGGCGGGCGTGGACTTCGAGCTGCGCATGGATCTGTGGCGCTACATCCAGCAGCTGCACGCGGAGGGGACGACGATCCTGCTCACCACGCACTACCTCGAGGAGGCCGAGGAGCTCTGCGAGGAGATCGCGCTGATCCGAGCCGGTCACCTCATCGCGCGGGACTCCGCCGAAGGCCTCCGTGAGCACTTCGGCGTGAGCCGCTTGACGGACGTCTACGTCAAGGCGATGGCCTCGTGACCGGGCTCGTCTGGCTGTGCCGCCGCGAGACGCTCCGCGTCTCCAAGCTCTGGACGCAGACGGTGCTCGCCCCGGTGGTGTCGTCGATCCTGTTCATCCTCGTCTTCGGGCTGTCGCTCGGCGGGCGCATCAAGCAGGTCGGCGACGTGGACTACGAGGTATTCATCGTGCCGGGCCTGATCACGATGGGGATGGTGCAGGCGGCCTTCCAGAACAACGCCTCCACCATCTTCCAGGCGCGCTTCGACCGCTACGTGAACGACGTGCTGTCGGCGCCCATGCGGCCGTGGCAGATGTCGCTGGGGTTCACGATCGGCGGGGTCGTGCGCGCGCTCGCGATCGGCGTGGCCCTGCTGGTGCTCGCGGCCCTGCTCGTGGACGTTCCGGTCACGCACCCGTTCGAGCTCGCGCTCGCGATGGGCCTGGGGCTCGTGCTGTTCGCCTCGCTCGGCCTCGTGGTCGGCATCTACGCGGAGACCTGGGACCACACGAGCTTCATCCAGAACATCGTGATCCTGCCGCTGACGTTCGTGGGCGGGGTCTTCTACTCGGTCGAGATCCTCCCGTCGCCGTGGGAGGAGCTGTCCCACTTCAACCCGATCTTCTACCTCGTGAACGCGGTGCGCTACGGCTTCCTGGGCGAGAGCGACGTGTCGATCCTGCTCTCGCTCGGAGTCACCGCCGCGCTCGCCGTCCCGGCCTACCTGTGGGCTCAGCACCTCTTCACAACCGGCAAGCGCTTGAAGAGCTAGAGCTGCGCGTAACGGGCTGCCGGCGCTGTCCTCGGCTCGTCGAGTGGCGCGAGCGGGTGGCGCGCGAGAAGCGGGCCGCGTTCGCCGACGAGGAGTACTGGGGGCGGCCCGTGCCGGGCTTCGGAGACCCCGAGGCGGGCGTGTACGTGCTCGGCCTGGCACCGGCGGCGCACGGCGGGAACCGCACCGGCCGCGTCTTCACGGGCGACCGCTCCGGCGACTGGCTGTTCGGATCGATGTATCGCACCGGCTTCGCCAACCAGCCGCGCTCCGAGCACGCGGGCGATGGGCTCGAGCTCCGCGGAGCCTTCGTCGCCGCGGCCGTCCGCTGCGCGCCCCCCGCGAACAAGCCGCTGCCGGCCGAGCGCGACAACTGCCTGCCCTACGCGGCCGAGGAGCTGCGGCTGATCCGGCCGGCGGTCGTGGTCTGCCTCGGCAAGTTCGCCTGGGACGCGGCGTGTTTGCTGCATTCGGTGCGACCGCGTCCCGCCTTCGGCCACCTGGCGGAGTTCCAGGTCGAGGACGGCCCTGTGCTCCTTGGCTCCTTCCACCCGAGCCAGCAGAACACCTTCACCGGAAAGCTCACGGAGCCCATGCTTGACGCGGTCTTCACGCGCGCGGCTCAGATCGCCGGAGAGATTGTTATGGTGCCGCGCCAGTAGGGCATAAGAACCCAAAGCCGAGTCCCCGTCCGTATGGCGGCCGGGGAACGGGGGACCCAAGGCAGTTCGGGGCGAATCGCGAGGCCTGCTTGCGTAGCGCCGCTCTTCTGGCGCGAGCCCGACAGCTAACCCCGTAGGCGCTGAGAAGAGAGGGACCCCATGCCTCGGAAGTGGCCGGCGACGCTTGTCGCCGTGCTCAGCCTGACCGTCACAGCCAACGCCTACGGCGCCGGCTACGCGACCCGCACCCTGCAGGTGGGCTCGAGCGGGTCCGACGTGCGGGCGCTTCAGCGCTATCTCGACCAGGCCGGGTACGACACGACCGCCGACGGCTCATTCGGCCCCGCCACGCGGCGGAGCGTGATGTCGTTCGAGCAGGCCGAGCAGCGGCGTGCCAACGGCCGCGCCTCGCGCGCCGAACAGCGGATCGCGCGGGCACGTGCGAGCGCCGCGGCGCCGGCGCCCGCCCCCTCCACGCCAACCGAGGAGGCGTACCTCACAGCGGACGGCCTTGCCGTCGCACCCGCCTCGGCTCCCGATGAGGTCAAGGCGATCATCGAGGCCGGAAACGCCATCGCAACCAAGCCCTACAAGTACGGAGGCGGGCACGGGCGCTGGAACGACACGGGCTACGACTGCTCCGGATCGGTCAGCTATGTCCTCCATGCCGCCGGGCTCCTCGACCAGGCGCTCGACTCCACCGACTTCATGAGCTGGGGCGAGGCGGGACGCGGCAGCTGGGTGACGATCCGGAGCAACCCCAGCCACGCCTACATGATCGTTGCCGGCCTGCGCTTCGACACGAGCGCCCGCAAGCAGACGGGCAACCGCTGGAGTGAGCAGATGCGCTCCGCCCGCGGCTACCACGGGCGCCACCCCGAGGGACTCTAGGAGGAACCATGGCCCTGGCCGTCTTGCTCCTGCTCCTGCTTTCGTCGATCGCCGGCCTCGGAGCCGGACGCTGGAAAATCGTGGGCGCGGCGGCGATCGCGGTGCTCCCCTGCGCGCTCGTGGGCGGCCCCGAAACCGCCGCCCTCGCCGTCCTGGCCGTCGCCGGGCTGGCAGCAGGTGTCCACCTGCACCGCGTGGTCGCCGAGCACGCCCCCCCACCGCGCGCGAGCTAGGGGTTCGCCGGCTCGGATCCGAGCGTTCCGGGAGGAGGCGGCCTGAGCGGCGCCCCACCGCGCACGAGCCGCGGGAAGTAGCGGCCGTCGAACAGCGAGCGCGGCTGGACATAGCAGGGCGGCTCGCCGTTCTTCGACTCACGAACCGTGCCACCCGAGGGCTTGCAGTCGAAAGCCTCGAAGATGCCCAGCGCCTTCGCGCGCGTCATGTAGTTCGGCCCCGGATACGCGTTGGCGCGCTCGTACGCGGGCCGCGTTCGCGCAATGCCGAGGCCGCGCGAATTGATCACGCCGTACTGGCGCAGGTAATGGCGCGGCCCCTCGCCCGGGAACGGCGGCAGGGTCGCCGACAGCGATCCCCCGCCGTTGGTGATGAAGTCGGCAAGCTGAGCCTGCTCGAAGTTGGCGAACGACAGGATCGGGTTGAGCTCGGGCAGGTACACGTGCAGCGCCTCGAAGACCGGCTCGGCCCCCGCGATGAAGTCTGCGGCCGCCGGGAGGTTCCGCTCCGACTCCTCGATGAGCGGGTCGAGATTGCGGAACAGGCGTCGCAGATCGGGCGCCAGGCGTCCCACGTCGCGCAGGGTCGGATGGAGGTCATCAGCCACCGGCTGGAGGTCGCGCACGAGCGGGCGCGTGTCCACCGCGAAGTCCCGCAGCCGCTGGAGCGTCGCGCGCGACTCGCTCAGGAAGGTCGGCAGGATCGCCACGGCCTCGGCGAGCGACTCGTTCCGCGATGCCAAGGCGCCCATGAAGTTGTTCGCGTTCACGATCAGCTCGCGCAGCTGTCCGCGCCGCTCGTTCACCGCGGCGAGCGAGCGCCCACTGTTGCGGATCAGGGCGCGCAGGGCGGGCTCCTCCTCGTGGAGCACACGCAGGACGTCCTCGCCGCTCGCCACGAAGCCGGGCAGGTTGCCGAGAGCGTCGTTCAGATCCTCGCCGCGACCGAGCCGGATGGCTCGCGCCAGCTCGTGCATCCAGCCCTGGAACGCCTCGCGCGTCGGCTCGTCGAACGTGCGCACGATCTCGTCGATCTGCACCGCCTCCTGCGCGGCCGCGCGCGGCAGGGTGTCGCCGTCGTCGAGCATGCCCGCGTCGGGCTCCCCAGGCGTCAGCTCGACGTATGTCTCCCCGAGCAGCGCCTTGGTCCGCAACAGCACTCGGGTGTTGCGCGGGATTGGGGCGAACGGCTCCTCGAGCTCGATCGTCGTCAGCGAGCGACCGTCGACGAGCCGCTTGTCGACCACCTTGCCGACGTCGATCCCGGCCATCCTGACGTCCGCCTGCTCCACGAGCAGCGCCGCCTCGTCGAACGATGCCTGGAAGCGGTACTTCTCCGCCCTCAGCGGGATCGACCCGCCGAACTGGAGCCACAGCATCATCAGGAGGCCCACCACCGAGAGGACGAAGGCCGTCATGGCCGCCAGCTGCATGACTGTCGGGGCCTTCTTGATCATGACGCTGGGCAGAGGTCGGAGTCGGCCAGCAGCTCACGAATGCCAAGCGTGTCCTCTACGAGCGGCGCGGACGACCCGAACTGGTCGAGCATCTGCTGGTAGGTCGTGCAGGTGGCCATCAGCACGATCCGGCGGAACGGGCCGGATGCGTCGGCGGTGCTGAAGATCGAATTCGAGTTGTGCGAGACCCAGCCCAGCCAGAACAGGAGGCCCTCGTCGCGCGCACGGTCGGCGTCCGCGTCTCCGGTGAGCCGCTCGCGGCCGCCCGGGTTATGCGCCGCCATGTTGAAGAAGCGGTTGATCCCGTAGAAGGACTCGCGCAGGTCGGGCGATGCCTTCGACAGGTTGCGCGCCGCCGGCAGCAGGTCGTCCACCACCGGCTGCGCGGCGCGCACGAACGGCCGGATCTTCTCCCGCAGGATCGGCTCGCCCTCCTGCGCCAGCGGGAGCAGCTCGGCGTTCGCCTCGTCGACCTGCGCCACGGCGGGCCTGAGCGCCCGGAAGGCCGGTCCCGCCACGTTGCCGAGCTCGCGCACGTTCACGAGCGCCTCCTCGGTCTGCGACAACGCGCCGGGCAGCCGCGCCACGGCGGCCGAGATCTGCGCGTCCTCCTCGGAGAGGCGGCCGAAGACGCGCGACGCGTTTGCCACGAGCGCGGTGAGGTCCTCGTCCTCCCTGCCGAGCCGCGAGATCGTGGAGCCGTAGTTGTGGACGAGGCGCGAGAGGTTGCGGCGGCGCTTCACGACCTCCCGGTTGATCGCGGCGAGATCGCGGTGCAGCGGGCCGAGCCTGCGGAAGACCTCGCGCAGGTCGTCCGAGCGGCCGCGGAGACCCTTGCCGGCGCCCCCGATCAGCAGCTTGAGGTAGGCGCGCGTGTCGGCGTCCAGCACCGCGAGGATCTCGTCGGAGTTCACATCTGGCAGCGTGTTGTCCACGTGGATCGTGCCGTTCTCGAGCACCGGCGGCTCGCTGCGCGAGCCCGGGTCCAGAGCCAGGAACATGTCCTTGAGCCCGGTCCGCGGCCGGAGCAGCACGGTCGCGTCGCGGCGCACGAGGCCCTCGTGCTCCCGATCGAGGTCCAGGCGGATGCGCGCCCGGCCCTCGTGGAGCTCGACCGCGCCGACGTCGCCGACCCGCATGCCCGCCACTCGCACGGTCTGCCCCTGGCCCGGCGTCACGCCCTGGGCGTTCTGGAGCTCCACGTAGACGTGGCTGGGCCCGTCCTCGACGAATGGGAAGCGCAGGCGTTGCTGCGAGAGGATGTAGGCGCCTACGGCGACGCCGAGGACGAGCAGGCCCAGCACTGCGAGAAAGTCACGGAGGTGAGCACGAATCGCGTGCTTCATGGCTTGATCCCAAGTCGCTTCGCCTGGAGCCGGCGCCCCTCGTCGAACCACGCGAACGGGTCCATGGCCGGGAGTCCCTTCCGCGAGCGCTCGACGAACTCCTGGAGCTGGCCGTAGGCCCGCTCGCGCTGCGCGCGCTCCGCCGTGCTCACCGGCTGGTCGGCGCTCGCGCGCACCTGCTCGTCGGCCGGGCCGCCGGGCGCGTTCAGGTCAGGGGCCTCCTGCGTCTCGCAGGGGATGTCCGGGCGGAACACCGGCCGCTTGGTCGGCCTCACGGGCCGAACGCCGTCCAACGGCACCAGCGTCTGGCCGTATACCGGCCCGTCCATCGTCTCGGGTGTGGAGACGACCGTGCTCGGGCCGGCGCCGGCGAGCACGCGGAACATGGGCGAGTTCGCGTCCGAGATGCGGCTCTCCCCTGACAGTCCGACGAAGGTGCGCGGCGACTCCTCGTACCACGGCTCGCCGGTGTGCCACGTCGAAGTCCGGGTCCGGGATCGGCGTCTTGGCGAACGGCAGCAGCACGTTGTTCTGGCAGGAGGCGAGCGCGCGGTTCTGCTCGAGCGTCCGGCGGGTGCCCTGGTTCAGGCGGACCAGGTAGGGCACGGCCGCGCGGAGCCGCCGCGCGAGCCCGCGGAGCTCATCCTCGGACATCAGCCTGCGCGCCTGGCGCGATGAACGGCAGCTGCGCGTCGAGCGTCGCCTTCGACGAGCGCACGCCCGGGAGAGCGTCGCGCGCGAACCCCCGGATCTCGGGCAGTGCGCTGTTGAGCGACGCGAGCGCCGGACGCCCCTCGCGGAGCACGTCGCGGAGCTCCGGGATCGCGGCGCGCAGGTTCGCCTCCTGGCGCGCGAAGCCCGACATGGTCACGTTCAGGCCCGTGACGAGGTTCTTGAGCGCTGCCTCGTTCGACGAGAGGGCGCCGTACACGCGCGCCTGGCCGTCGAGCACGCGCGTGAGGTCGTGCGGCTCGCGGCCGAGGTAGGCGTCGTTCACCTGCGAGGTGGTGCGCCAGGCCTCCTCCCAATGCCTGATCGCCCTGTTGAAGCCGCGCGCGCCGGGGCCCCGCAGCGCACTCGAGTACTCCTTGAGGAGCCGCTGGAGGTCGCGACGCGTCTCCGACTGGAGCGCGGTGAGCACCTGGAGGTACTGCACGGGCGCCGAGGTCTGGTTCGGCCCGATCGTGGAGCCGGAGTCGAGCTGCGGCGAGTCCGGCCGTCCCGGGTGGAGGTCGACGAAGTAGTTCCCTTCGAGGAACAGCCGCGAGCGCACCTTCAGCTCGGCGTCCTCCTTGATCGGGAGACCGGACGTCGTCGATCTCCATCGTCACGCGCGCCTTGCCGGAGCCGTCGTCGAGCGGCTCGACCTTCGTGACCTTCCCGACGTTCACGCCCGCGATCCGCACGGGCGAGCGCTCGCTGCAGGCGGTTGACCGAGTCGAACACCGCGTGCAGCTCGTAGGGGTTGGCGAACGGGTTCTGCTTCGAGAAGCCGAACCAGGTGAAGAGGCCGATCACGACCAGCGCCAGCACGCCGGCCCTGAACGGGTCGATCCCGTTGTGGCGCTCCCCGCCTCACGGCACGTCCTCCAGGTTGTCGATGCCGAGCTCGCGCGCCTTGTAGGTGCCGCCCGTCAGCCCGGGCAGGTCGAACGGGCCCCAGACCACGTGCTGGCCGCCGTCCTCGCCGGGCCCGTAGCGGCCGCCGGGCTGCATCGGCCCTTCGAGGTAGCCGCGCTGGCCGACGACGCAGTCGGCGTTCCCCTGCGCGTCGATCGCGGACCCGTAGCCCCCGCCGTGAAGCGCCTGGAGCGCGTCGCCGTTCGGGGCCTTGGCATCGTGCGGGTCCTGGTCCTTGGGAACGTCGACCGGACGCTCCGCCTCGGAGGTAGTGAGCCGGTTGTCCTGGGTCCGGTTGTCGGACTTGAGGTTGGTCCGCTGCACCGTGCCGCCGCGCACCGGCTCGGAGACGTGCTCGCTGATGCCCGTCCAGTAGTAGACCCAGTAGTTGCAGACGGTCTGGTAGGGCGCGACGAACTCGACCAGCGGCGCGGCCACCTCGAGCGTCCGGTCGAGGTCGCGCAGCGCCAGCAGGGTGTTCGGGTTCTCCATCAGGCCCTCGACCGAGTGGAAGACGCGCTCGGTGCGCTCGTAGAACGGCGGCGCCTTGTCGAGCACCGGCGCGCCGGTGTCGAAGGCGTCGGCCACCACCGGGAGGGAGCGCTCGATCTCCTCCGCGACCGGCTCGAGCTTCACGGCGAGCTCACCCGAGTCATGGAGGAACGGCCGCTGCACCGGGAAGCTCTGGATTCCCGCCTCGAGCGTGTCCGGCGCCCGCTCGAGCGTGTCGCGCAGGCTCTGCTCGTGACGGCTCAGCGCCTCGAACGTCGTCGCCATGTTCACGAACAGGTCCGCGTAGGTGTCCGCCACCGGCGCGATCTGACCGGCGGTGTGGCGGAGCTGCGGGAAGAAGTTGCGCAGCTCGGTGCCGTCGTCCGACAGCGTTCGCATCACCGGCTCGAGCGAGGTCATGAACGGCACGAGCTCCTCGATCGCGGTGTTGATGGAGGGCCCGCGGCCGGAGAGGGCGTTGCCGTACCCCTCCAGCGTCGTGCGCTGGTCCCGCCGCATGTCTGCGTCCCAGGTCGAGAAGAACTCGTCCAGCTCGATCGGCTTGGTCGACTGGTCGAGCGCGATCGTCTCGCCGGGCTGAAGCGCCTCCCGTGAGCTCCCGGGCCGCAGCTCGATGTACTTGAGGCCGAGCGCGGAGCGCGGCCGGATGGCGAGCTCGGTGTCGCGCGGCAGCTGCCCGTGCTTCTTCTCGAGCTTCATGTGGATCACCGCGACCGCCCGGCCGTCCGCTGACTCGCTCACGCTCGGCTCGATCCTGTCGACCACGCCGATCCGGAATCCGCCGATGCGCACCTCGTTGCCCTGGACGAGGTTCGAGCCACCTGGGATCACGGCCTTCACGTCGTAGGTCGGCACGAACGGAAGGCCCGAGTTCGCCTGGACGGAGATCATCACCGCTACGCACGTCACGAGCACGGCGACGGCCCCCACCAGAACCGGGCTTGCGGCGAGCGCGGCTGTCCCCCGGCGGCGCCTCATGCTCCCAGCAGGTAGTCGAGTAGCTCGGTCGGGACTTCGGGCGCGGGCACGTTGCTCGGCAGCTCGGCGCCGGGCCGCGGCTTGCCGAGGCGGTCCAGCAGCTCCTGCACGTCCTCGGGCAGCACGATCTGCGGCTTGGAGATGTCGCGCCCGCCCGGCAACGGGTCCGTGGCACGCGGCTCGCCCGCGCCGCGGTGGCGGCCCGGCGCGGCGTCGCCCTCGCGTGCGGCTGCGCGCTCGAGCTCAGCCGCCTCCGCTCGCTCCGTCGGGTCCGGCTGGCCGAGCACACCCGGCTGCGTCGGGCCGAGCCAGGAGGCGCACTGGTCGACCTGCTGCTTCGTCGGGTTCGCCGCGTAGCCGGAGCAGGGGCCGGCGGTGAACGCCACGATCCTCAGCAGGTGGCCGAACTCGTCGAAGGCGTTGATGCCGAGCGTCTGGTAGTAGACGTAGTTCCAGAAGGCCTCCATGCCGGTGAAGCCCTGGCCGCGTGCGTACGCGGTCCTGTCCGGCGTGGGAGGTGCCGTCTGGCTCGCCAGCGGGTCGTCCTCGGTGGAGCGCCGGCGGTCGTCGATCGTCTGGAGGAATTGCCGCAGCGGCTTGGCCAGCCTCGGCGCCTCGCCCGACAGCTCTGCCAGCTCTGCCACCTCCTCCCGCGACTCCCGCACCGCGGCGAAGCCCGCGTCAGCCGCCCGGCCCAGATCGTCGACGGACTCCCGCGACTCGCGCGCGAATGGAACGGCGGAGCGCAGGAAGCGCTCCAGCTCCGGCGCGGCGTTGCCCAGCTTGCGGAGAGTGGGCACCTGCCGCTGCGCGGTCTGGCTCAGCTCGGCCATCGTCGGCTCGAGCTCGCCGAGGAACTCCGGCAGCCGGTTCCAGTAGCGCGCGAGCCGCTCCGAGCGCGAGGCCTGGATCGCGGTGGTGTCCGCCGCCTCCTCGGCCCAGCGCGCCACGTCCTCCTTCACGGGCTCGACCGCGGCGCTCACGCGGTCGGCGTCCTCGAAGAAGTCGCGGATCAGCGTGTTGTGGAGACGCAGGACCGCGAGCGTCTCCGTCGTCTCGCGGAGCGCCGGATGCGCCCGCCGGATCACCTCGTTGAGGTCCTCCGGGCGCCCCGCCAGTCCCGCCCCGAGCTCGCTGATGATCAGCCGGAAGCGCTCGCGGTAGGGCCGCCGCATGACGGTGTTGATGAGGTCCGGCGGGATCGTCGAGGACGTCTGGCTCACCGGGATGCGGCCCCCGTCGGGCAGCTCCGGCGCGTCGCGCGAGCCCAGCTCGCAGTCCACGAAGTACTCGCCGATGAGCGACTGCTGGCGCACGGCGCACTCCGCGTCCCGTCGCAGCCGCTCGAAGCCCGGCTCGGAGACCTGCCCTGTGACGATGACCCGGTAGGGCTCTCTCTTCGTGAGACGGAAGCCGGTGGTCTGGCCCGCCTTGACTCCGCCGATCTTGAGGTCGCCGCCCTCGACGAGCCCGAACGCGTTGTCGAACTCGATCTCATAGGTCTTCAGCGAGCGCTCGGGATCGCTGGCGCCCGTCAGCAGCGCGGCCCCCGCCACGGTCGCCACCACCGCCAGCGCCGACAGGACGCGCCTCATTCGATCGGCCCCGTGGCTCGGTGGGCGTCGATGCAGTCGAGCTCCTTCTGCTCGGCCTCGCTCCAGACGTTCGAGCCGTCCTGCGCGGCCTCCTCGCTTGCCCCCGGGCAGCGCTTGACCTGGCGCAGCTTGGCGATCTCGCGGAAGGCGTCAGCCCTGTCGGGCAGTGGGAGCAGACGGTCCGGGAGGCCGTCCGAGGCCGTGAACGCGTTGAAGTAGGTCTGCACCCGGCTGAACGACCCGAGCGCGTCGTACGCACCCGTATGCGAGAAGTCATCGAACCAGCCGAACAGGTCGGTCGTGTACGGCCGGCCGTGGGCGACGATGGGGGCGCTGGCGGTCAGCGCCTCCTGAAGCTCCGGGAACGCGGCGCGGCGCTTGCCCACATCGACGAGGCCCGTGCCGAAGTCGATCTTGCGCGGCCGCTCCACCAGCGCGATGTCCTTGAGCCCCGGGTAGGTCCGGTTCAGCTCCGTCAGGTCGTTCGCCGCGGGCGGCGCCCGGATAAGGGCGCTCATGTCGCGCACCGTCGGGACCGCCTCGCGCGCGAACGGCCTCAGCTCGGCGAGATATGGCCGCAGCCGTTTGGCCACCGGCTTCGACGCCGCGACGAACGGGTCCAGCTCGTCGAGCGTGAAGCGCAGGTTCACGTAGGTCGTGTTCGCCTGCCTCATGAAGGCGGGCAGGCGTCCGATCGCCTCGGCGAGCGCCACGTTCTCGTTCCCGAGCGCGCGCGTGGTGGAGTTCAGGTTGCCGATCAGTGCGGCGAGGTCGTCGCGGCGCGACTCCAGGGCCGTCACGAAGCGTGACGAGTCGACCAGGAAGCGCTCGAGCACCGGCGGGTCGTGGCGGAGCTCCTGGAACAGGCGCGTGCTGGCGGCGAGCTGCGGGTTCAGGTACGGGAGACCCGCGTTGGCCTCGTCCCCGCGGCCGGCGTACTGGCGCGACCCGCCCTTGTAGAAGCGGCGCAGCGACTTGCGGGTCGGACGATCGAAGATGTTGAAGAACTGGTCGAGATCGACCTGGGTGGTCGTGTGGTCGGCGTCGATGACTCCGCCGTCAGGGATTTCATCGCCCGCCTCCTCCTCGGACGGCAGCATCAGCTGCACATAGCGGCCGGAGACGCTGGAGAGGCCGCTGGCACGGATGACCGCGCGGGTGCCGTGGCGCAGCGGCACGTAGCGGTCGTCGATCTGGAGCGTGACCTCGGCCTCACCGTCACGCGTGATCCGGAGGGCCTTGACGAGGCCGGCCTTCGTGCCGCCGATGTCGACATGGTTGCCCTTGACGAGCTGGCTGCCGGAGATGAAGCGAGCCTTGACCGAGTAGCCCTGGCCCGCGCCCGTGAAGAGCAGAAGAGCCACGAGCGCGGACGCGCCAAGAACGGCGGCGATCGCCCCCGCTCTCCACAGGCCCTTTGGCTCAGGCCTCACGTGTCAGCCCCTGCGCATCCGCACGATGCAACTGCCACTAGCTCCCGTTTCGGGACGCTACAGGGGAGATTTCAGGGGCGCGCCGGTTCCCCGGCCGCCGACTACTTCCGGCTGTCCAGCTCCTGCTCGATCTTCTCCTGAAGCTCGCGCGCCTCGCGCTTCGTGTCCTCGCTGCCGTTCTTGGCGGCGTCCTCCGCCTTGTTCAGCGCGTCCTCGAGGTTGTCCTTCGAGACGTCGTCCAGATTGCCCTTGAGGTCGTCGGCCGCCTGCTGGACGTCCTCGCGGGCCTGGTCGACGTCGTCCTCGCCGCAGGCGGCGAGCGGGAGGCAGAGAACCCCGGCGGCAGCGAGCGCGGTCAGCTTGCGTGAGATGGGCACGGGTTGAGGGATACCCACGGGGGCCACGCGGTACGCTCGTGGGTTCAGTGGATTTCGACTCGCTCGCATCGTTCACCCCGCAGGTACGTGACTGGTTCACGCGCTCCTTCGAGCGTCCGACCGAGGCTCAGGCGAAGGCGTGGCCTGCGATTGCGCGCGGGGAGAACGTGCTCGTGTCCGCACCCACCGGCTCGGGAAAGACGCTCGCGGCGTTCCTCTGGGCACTCGACCGCCTGGTATCGAAGCCCTCGCCTGAGGGCGAGCGCCGCACTCGCCTCGTCTACGTCTCACCGCTGAAGGCCCTCTCCTACGACGTCGAGAAGAACCTGCGCGCCCCGCTCATGGGCATCGGCGGCGACGTCTCGGTCGCGATCCGCACGGGCGACACGCCGCAGAAGGAGCGGCAGGCGATGCTCCGGAGGCCGCCGGACGTGCTCATCACCACGCCCGAATCGCTCTACCTGATGCTCACCTCGCGGGCGCGCGAGTTCTTGGTGGACACGGAGGCCGTGATCGTCGACGAGATCCACGCCGTGGCGCGCACGAAGCGCGGCGCACATCTCGCGCTCACGCTCGAGCGGCTGGAGGAGCAGGCTGGCCTGCGAGCGGGCGGTGCCCGCGAGCCTTCGATTTCCCGGCCGCTCCAGCGCATCGGCCTCTCGGCCACCCAGCGGCCGCTCGAGGAGGTGGCGCGCTTCCTGGTGGGCCCCGGCCGCGAGTGCACGGTGATCGACGCCGGCGCGCGGAAGCCGCTTGATCTGAAGATCCACGTGCCGGTGGAGAGCATGCGCGAGCCGGACGCCCACGACGTGACCGACCCGGCCTACGGCGGCCAGGGAACCGCCGCGGGCGGCGGGGACCTGATCGGCCCAGGGCTCGCGACGGCCCCCACGACGGCCACGTCACGCTCGATCTGGCCCGCGATCTACCCGGAGCTCCTGCGCCTGATCCGCGAGCACCGCTCGACGATCGTGTTCGTGAACAGCCGCCGCGGGGCGGAACGCCTCGCGGTACGGCTGAACGAGCTCGCGGCCGAGGAGGGCGAGGACGGGAACGGCGCGGAGCCCGCCTACATCGCCCGCGCTCACCACGGCTCCCTGGCGCGCGAAGAGCGGCTGATCGTCGAGGACCTGCTGAAGTCGGGCGAGCTCCCCTGCCTCGTGGCGACGTCCTCGCTCGAGCTCGGCATCGACATGGGCGCGGTGGACCTCGTCATCCAGGTCGAGTCGCCCAAGTCGGTCACCGCCGGGCTCCAGCGGATCGGCCGGGCGGGTCACGGCGTGGGCGAGGTCTCACGCGGGCGGATCTTCCCCAAGTTCCGCGCCGACCTGCTCGAGTGCGCGGTCGTGGCGCGCCGCATGCGCGACGGCGACATCGAGCCGACGGTCGTGCCGCGCAACCCGCTCGACGTGCTCGCGCAGCAGATCGTCGCGATGACGGCCGCCGGCGAGGAGCTCAGGGTGCCGGCGCTTCACGAGACGATCCGCCGCGCCTACCCGTTTGCCGAGCTCTCGCGCGAGCTGCTCGACAGCGTGCTCGACATGCTCGACGGCCGCTATCCGTCCGAGGAGTTCGCCGAGCTGCGCCCACGGATCGTGTGGGATCGCGTCGAGGACACCATTCGCCCGCGGAAGGGCGCGCTGCAGCTCGCGGTCACGAACGCCGGCACGATCCCCGACCGCGGCCTCTACGGAGTGCACCTCCCCGACGGCCGCCGAGTCGGCGAGCTTGACGAGGAGATGGTCTACGAGGCGCGGCCGGGACAGACCTTCCTGCTGGGCGCCTCCACGTGGCGCATCGAGGAGATCACACGCGACCGCGTGATCGTCACGCCGGCCCCCGGCGCCCCCGGCGCCGTGCCGTTCTGGAAGGGCGACGGGATCGGCCGGCCGAAGGAGCTCGGGCTGGCCATCGGCGCGTTCGCGCGCGAGTCCGTCGACCGCGATCCGTCGGAGCTGGCGGCGGAATACGACCTGGATGAGCGCGCGGCGAACAACCTGTCGGCCTTCCTGCGCGAGCAGCGCGAGGCGACCCGAGTGGTGCCGAGCGACCGCACGATCGTGGTCGAGCGCTTCCGCGACGAGATCGGCGACTGGCGCCTGTGCATCCTGTCGCCGTTCGGCGGGCGGGTCCACTCCGCCTGGGCGCTCGCGCTCTCGGCGCGGATCCGCGACGAGCACGGCCTCGAGTCCGACGCGATCTGGTCGGACGACGGGATCATCGTCCACCTGCCCGACGCCGACGAGCCGCCCTCGGTCGACCTCCTGATGATCGAGCCGGACGCGATCGAGGACATGGTGGTGCGCGAGCTGTCGAGCTCGGCGCTGTTCGGCGCCCGCTTCCGCGAGAACGCCGCCCGCGCGCTCCTCCTGCCGCGCGCGCGACCGGGCAAGCGGACGCCGCTCTGGCAGCAGCGCCTCAAGGCGCAGTCGCTGCTCGAGGTCGCCAAGCGCTACGGGCAGTTCCCGATCGTGCTCGAGACGTACCGCGAGTGCCTCCAGGACGTGCTCGACCTGCCCGGGCTCCAGCAGCTGCTCACCGGCCTTCACACCCGCGAGCTGTCGCTGGTCGAGGTGGAGACCCAGCGCGCCTCGCCGTTCGCCTCGTCGCTCCTGTTCGACTACGTGGCGACCTACATGTACGAGGGCGACACGCCGAACGCCGAGCGGCGCGCGGCGGCCCTGTCCCTCGACCGCGACCTGCTGCGCGAGCTGCTCGGCCAGGAGGAGCTCCGTGAGCTGATCGACCCCGGCGCGCTCGACGAGGTGGAGGCCGACCTCCAGCGGACCAGCGAGCGCACGCGCGCCGCGAACGCCGACGGCCTTCACGACGTACTGCGGGCGGTGGGCGACCTCACGGGCGACGAGGCGCAGGCGCGCTGCCTCCCGGTCGTCGCTGCGGGCCGCATCCTCACCGAGCTCGAGAAGGAGCGCCGCGCGGTGCGGATGAGGATCGGCGGCGAGGAGCGCTGGACCAGTTCCGAGGACGCGGGCCTCTACCGGGACGCGCTCGGCGCTGTCCCGCCGGGCGGCCTCCCGGCGGTGTTCCTCGAGGAGGTCGAGGAGCCGCTCGCGCGCCTGGCGCGCCGCTACGCCCGCACCCACGGCCCGTTCACCACGCGTGAGGTCTCGGAGCGTTACGGCATCGACTTCGGGCCGGTCCTCCGCGAGCTGGAGCGGGCGGGCAATCTGGTGCGCGGCGAGCTCCGGCCGGAGGGCAGCGAGCGCGAGTGGTGCGATACCGAGGTGCTGCGGCGCCTGCGCAGGGCGTCGCTCGCCACGCTTCGAAAGGAGGTCGAGCCCGCCGAGCAGCGGACGCTCGCCCGCTTCCTGCCCGAATGGCAGGGCGTGGACCGTGCGCCGCCCGGGGGCGCGGGAGTCGACCGGCTTCGCGAGCTGCTGGTGCCCCTCCAGGGCCTAGCGCTGTCGCCGCAGGTCTGGGAGCGCGACGTGCTGCCGCGGCGCGTCGGCGCCTACTCGCCGGCGTGGATCGACCAGCTCTGCGCCAGCGGCGAGCTCGTGTGGGTCGGTGCTGGAGCGCTCGGGCGCAACTCGGGCCGCGTGGCGCTTCTGTTCCGGGACGACGCGCGCTGGCTCGGGCCGCCGCCGTTCAAGGGCGACAGCCCGGCGGAGCCGCTTCACGACGCGATCCGCGAGCGGCTCACCCAGGGGGCAGCCTTCTGGACCGACCTGCTCGCCGACCTCAGCGAGGCGGAGCCCGCCGAGCTCCAGGAGGCGCTCTGGGATCTCGCCTGGGCGGGAGAGGTGACCAACGACGCATTCGCCCCGCTGCGCGCGCCGAAGCTGTCCGTGGCCAAGGGCGACCGCCAGGCGGGCCGCCGCTTCGCGCGCCGCCGCCGCCCGGGCGCGCCTCAGGTCCAGGGGCGCTGGTCGCTCACCGCCCCGCTGTTCGCCGGGGCGCCGTCGCACGGTCCGCGCATGCGGGCGATCTCGGAGCTCCTGCTCGAGCGGCACGGCATCGTCACACGCGAGGCCGTGCTCGCCGAGGGCATCCCGGGCGGGTTCGCCGCGCTCTACTCCGAGCTCGCGAACCTCGAGACGCTCGGGACAGCGCGGCGCGGCTACTTCGTCGAGGGCCTCGGCGGCGCCCAGTTCGCGCTGCCGGCCGCGATCGAGCGTCTGCGCGGCCTCCGAGCCGACGAGGCGGCCGGCCCTCTGGTGCTCGCGGCGACCGACCCGGCGAACCCGTTCGGCGCGACCCTGCCGTGGCCGAAGCGCGACGACGACGACCGGAACTCGTCGCTGCGCGCCGGGCACGGCCCGGCGCTTGCGCACGGCCGGCGCCCGGCGCGAGTCCCGGGGGCGTATGTGGTGACGCTGGACGCCGAGCCGGTGCTCTACGTGGAGCGGGGCGGAAAGGGACTGCTGGCGCTGAAGCAGCCCGACGAGGAGTGGCTGCGCCCGGCGCTCGATGCGCTGGCCGGCGAGGTGAAGCGCGGCCGGGTGCCGCGCCTGGGCATCGAGCGCTTCGACGGCGAGCCCGTTGTGGGCTCCGAGGCCGGAGAGCTCCTGCTTGAGCTCGGCTTCCGCCAGGGCCCGCGGCGGCTGACGCTCAGCGCCTAACGGGCCGGACCGCCAGCGCGGTCCACGCCGTACCCGCAGCATGAGCCGTCGCGCGGCCGGCCTCGCATCGCATCGTCGCCGTGAGCGCGGCAGCAACCGTGGCGATCGCCGCGGAGAAGCGCGACGCAGGGACGCGCCCGGCGGAGAGCGGCGACGGCGGAGTGCGTGACATTCGCGACCGGTCGCGCGCGCTCCGCGTCACGCTCCCGCCCGGCTGGCACCGCTCGCGCGCGAACGTCGTCCCCCGAGTCGCGGACCCGCACCTGATCCTGACCTTGGCGACGTTCCGGCCCTCGGTCACGCGTCGGCCGATCTGCGGATCTCGGCCGGACGTCCCTCACGTGAGGCTCGGCGCCGACGACGTCCTGCTCATCGTCACGGAAGAGCTGAGTGCACAGCCCGGCAACCTGCCGAGGCGCCCGCGGCGCTTCGCCGTCGGCGACGCGCCATGGCCATGCCTGAGCCGGCGCGGGGTCGTCGGCTTGCGCAGCTCGTTCCGCGCGCATGGGCGACTCATCGAGGTGAAGGCCGCAGCCGGCGCTCGCACCACCGAGCGGCAGCGGCGCGTGCTGCTCGGCGTGGCCGAGAGCCTCCGCTTCGGCCCCACGCCGCCCGTCGCCGTGAGCGTCCGGCCGCTCGGCGGCAGGCCCGGCACCCGCTTCGAGCTGTCGCTTCGCTCCACCCACCCGACCGGCCGCCGCGGACGACGTGAGCGAAGCTACTGGGCGGCGGTTCACGGTCCGCTGAAGACCGCGTGCGTGATCCAGAACGAGGCCTGGTTCTCGTACGGCCCGCCGGGCCGCACGCTCCGCGCGGTGCTCGACCCCCGCCGAACCAAGGGCGGCCGCTGGTGCCGCGGCCGCTTTCGGGGCGTCGTCCGCTATCGCGACGCGATCTGCCCGGCGGCAACGCGCTGCGAGCGCGTGTACATCCGCCGCGCCGGCCGCTTCGGCTTCACCGTCCGCTGACAAACTGCCCCTAGGATCGGGGCATGCCCGAGGGCGACACGATCTACGGGGCCGCGCAGCGGATCCGCGGGGCATTGGTCGGCAAGGACATCCGCGTCTATCGAGACGCCCCACAGGCGCTTCGAGCGAGACCGCTGGCCGGAGCGGCTCGGCGGTCGCGCTGTCCGGGCGGTCGACACGAGGGGCAAGCACCTGTTCATCCGCTTCGAGGGCGACCTCACGCTTCACTCGCACCTCCGCATGAACGGCTGGTGGGGCGTGTACGAGCGCGGCCGCCGCTGGAGCAAGGCGCCCAGCCGTGCCTGGCTCGTGATCCGTACCGACGAGCACGAGGTCGTGCAGTTCGGAGGACCCGTGCTCGAGCTGATGACCGACTCGCGCTCGCGCTTCGACCAGCGCATCGCCCGGCTCGGGCCGGACATCCTGGCGGAGGAGTTCGACGACGCCGCCTTCCTGCGCCGCCTGCGCGAGGACGACCCCACGCGCGGCATCGGCGACGCGCTGCTCGATCAGCGGAACGTGTGCGGCATCGGGAACATGTGGAGGGCCGAGGCCTGTCACCTCGCGCGGCTCGACCCGTGGCGGCCGGTCGCGCGCGTGAGCGACGACGAGGCGCTCGCCGCGATCCACGCCGTGCGGCCGCTCATGCTGCGCTCGGCGCAGGGAGGCGGGCATGTCCGTGAACCGCAGGTCTTCGAGCGCCACGGGCGCCCCTGCAACCGCTGCGGCACGACGATCCGCGCGCGCGGCCAGGGCGACGACAACCGCACGAGCTACTGGTGTCCCGGATGTCAGGCCTGATCCGGGTCGGCCACAAGGGCGCCGACCACGTGGCGCCCGGCAACACCGCCGCAAGCTTCGAAGCGGCGCTCGAGCACGGCGTGGACATGATCGAGTTCGACGTGCTCCGAACGCGTGACGGGCGCCTCGTCCTCGCCCACGACTACGCCGACGCCGAGCGGCCGGGGTGCCTCACGCTCGAGGAGGGCCTGGAGCACTTCGCCGGCGAGGCGTACGCCGGCATCGAGCTGGACGTGGACCTGAAGCTGCCCGGCTACGAGCGCGACGTGGTTGAGGGCCTGTCTCGCCACGGGCTCGTGGAGCGCTCGCTCGTCTCGACGATGTACGTCGAGAGCCTCGACCGGCTCGGCGAGCTCGAGCCGAGCCTGCGCCGCGGCTGGTCGGTGCCGCGTGTCCAGCGGAACTACCTGAAGGCGCCGATCGCGGTGCGCGTGCCGGTCTACGCGATGGCGGCGTACATGCGCGCGCGAATGCCGTCGCTCGCCGCGGCCAGGATCGGGGCGGGCGGCTGCGAGGCGATCATGTCGCACCACATCCTGGTCGGGAGCCGCCTGGTCAAGGCGGTGCACCGCGCCGGCGGCCAGCTCTACGTCTGGACCGTGGACGATGCGGCGAAGATCCGGGCGCTCGAGAAGCTCGGCGTGGACGGCGTGATCACGAACGACCCGCGCCTGTTCGACTAGCCGCCGACGGTGCAGCTGCCGGTGGTGTGCGTCGCGGTCCGGCCCGAGCCGAGCTGCATCTCCGCGACGGCGCGGAGCTGGTAGGCCTCCCCGCTCTGGGGCACGTTCAGCGAGAACGTCCAGCCCGCCTGCTGCCAGGTGAACTCCGCCGAGCCGGCGTTCTGCCAGGGCGAGGTGGCCTGGCCGGCGAGCGGAACCCAGCCGTCCGGGCTCAGCCACTGGGCGGTGAAGCGCACCTGCATCTGGTCGCTCGAGCCGTCGCCGGCGAGCTGCGCACGCGCACCGAGCTGGCTCGCGTTGCAGATGTTGACCTGGGCCCACGTGCTCGTGAGCTCGTCGGATCCGGCACCCTGCGCCGGCATCGCGACCGCCGCTGCACCAAGAATGGCGCCGAGAACGAGGGCACTCCACCTGCGGGCCATTGGGACCAGCCTAGCGGCCGGCCCCGGCGGTCGCCACGCGGGTCTACCAGATGAGGCACATGGCCTTCGAGAGGCCCGCTGGGTCGCCGCCCTGGACGCCCTTCACACCGGTCTCGGTGAGCAGCGTGCGCTCCCGGACGACGCCCCGGCGGCGCTCGTCGAGAAGGAACCTGCGTCCCCTCGCCGCGTGCTGTCGCCGCTCGCCGCGCCGTGCGTGCCGCGCCTTCCCGTGCCCTGCGTGCCTTCCTGGCGCTCTGCATCGCCTCGCGCCACTGCAGCTCGACGACGCCGCGCATGACGTAGGTCGCGCCCTCGGGCGGCTGCACGAAGCGGAACGTCCACCCCGCCTGGCGCGCGGACATGTCCGCGTCGCCGATGAGCACCCAGTCGGTCACGCCGCTGCCGCCGACGGTCAGCCACTCCTGCTTCGCGGCGCTCCACCACTGCGCCGTGTAGCGCGCGAAAATCCGCTGGCTCGTGCCGTTGCCGGGCACGCTCGTGCGTACGCCGAGCGAGTTCGGGGAGCCCTTGGTGTCGCAGATGTTGACGGTGGCCCACAGCTGACGGTCGTCCGCCTCCGACCGCTTGGAGGCAGAGCGTGCCGCGCCGGCCACCAGGGTTTCGCCGCCCTGGCCCCGCTCGGCGCTCAGCGTCGGGTGTTCCGCGACGACGACGCCGGCCGGGAGCTCCGGCGGCGCGTCGGCTCCGGCGGGGAGATCGGCGGCGAACGCCGACGGCACCGCCAGGAGGGAGGCGGCGCAGGCGATCAGAACCGTTGGGGCGGCAAGTCGTGGCACTACGCGTGCTACATCGGGTACGCATCAGCTTCACTTGAGCGTGGGAGACTGGAATTCGTGATGAATTCGAGGCCCGCGCGTAGTTAGGGCGTGAACGAGGCGGTCGTCGAGGCCGTGCCGCTTGGCGCCACGGCACGCACTGAGGGGTTCGCAGAGCTGTACGAGCGGACGTTCCCGCGCGTGTACGCGTACGTGGCCTCGCTCCTGCGCGACCGCTCGGCCGCCGAGGACGTGACCGCCCAGGCGTTCGAGCGCGCCTACCGCAAGCGGCGCACCTACCGCGCGTCTCGGGGCTCGATGGACGCCTGGCTGTTCGGGATCGCCCGCAACGCCGCGCTCGACGAGCTCCGGAAGCGCAGGCGGCGCGCGACCCTCGCGGCCGACCCGGAGGACACCGCGACGCCCGCGCCGGAGGACCAGGCGGAGCTCGCGCTGCGCCGCGAGGCCGTCCGCGCGGCCCTTGCGTCGCTCGACGGCCAGGAGCGCGACCTGATCGCGCTGAAGTTCGCCGGCGGGCTCTCGAACGGGGAGATCGCGCGCGTGCTCCGCATGTCCGAGTCGAACGTGGGGACCCGCCTGCACCGCACCATCACGAAGCTGAGAGAGGCCTGCCATGACTGACGTGCTGACCGCGATCGACGACGCCCTCGAGACGGGCCTCGCGGCGCACCACGATCCGGAGCTGCGCGAGCTCCAGGAGCTCGGTCTGCTGCTGCGCGCCGACGCGCCGGAGCCAAGCGACGAGTACGCCGAGTGGCTCGACAGGCGCGTCGAGGCGGGCTTCCCGGACAAGCCGCGCTCGAAGCCGGTCTGGTGGCAGCGGTTCGTGCTGCAGCCGGCGGCCCTGGTCGGGATGGTCGCCGCCGCCGTGCTCGTGCTGTCGGTCGCGCTCGGCGGCCTGTCGGGCGGATCGTCCGAAGACGACGGGGGTGGTGGCGGCGGTGGCGCCGAGCTGGCGGACGGCGACAGCGGTGGTGGCGGGGCCGAGCCCGCGCCCGTCGAGCCGAACGTGCAGGCGAAGAGCGGGGGCGTCGCCGACCGGGCCCTGGCCAGATCGGCGCCGGGCGTCGCGATTCCGCCGTCGGGGCGCGGCTTCGCACCCGGGCGCAGCGACCGGAAGATCGAGCGGTCGGTGTCGCTCGAGCTCGAGATGCCGGTGGACGAGATGGCCCGCGTCGCCGAGCAGGTGACCGCGGTCACGAACCGGCACGGGGGCTTCGTGCTGAGCTCCTCGGTGTCCACGGGCGACGACTCCGCGGGCGGAGACTTCGACCTGCGCATCCCCGCCACGCGGCTCCGTCCCGCCCTGCGCGATCTCGCGGGGCTCGCCGACGTGCGTACGCAGAGCCAGACCGGACGGGACGTGACGCGTGAGCACGTGACGGCGAAGGACCGGCTTCGGGCGGCGCGCGCCGAGCGCCGCAGCCTGCTGCGCCGGCTCGAGATCGCCACGACCGACGAGGAGGCCGAGGCGATCCGGCGCCGGCTCGATCTCGTCGCCGGCGAGATCAACGGCCTCCGCGGGCAGCTCCGGAACCTGCGCCTGCGCACGGACTACTCGGTGGTGACCGTGAGCCTCCTGCCGAACGACGGCAGTGAGGGAGGCGGCGCCGGGGGTGGCTCCTTCGACGACGCGGTCGGCGACGCGGGCGACATCCTCGTGGCGACCGCCGGGGTGATCGTGAGAGCGCTTGCGGTGGCCCTGCCGCTGGCGCTCCTCGCACTCCTGGGGTGGCTCGGCGCGCGCGTCGTTCGCCGTCGCCAGCGCGAGTCGGCGCTCGCCTAGCCCCCGTCCCTATCCTCGTGGTTGTGGGCTGGGTCACAGCTACTCACTTCACCGATCCAGCCTGCCCCTGGGCATATTCCTTCAGGCCCGCGCACGCCCGCCTGAGGTGGCGCTTCGGCGATCAGATCGACTGGAAGCTGGTGCTGATCGGCCTCAGCGAGACCGCCGACGCGTACGAGCGGCGCGGCTACACGCCGGATTTCCTGCTCGACACCCAGCATCGCTTCTCGACGCGCTTCGGGATGCCCTACAGCTTCGAGCGCAAGCCGCGCATGGCCGGCACGGCGCGCGCCTGCCGGGCGATCGTCGCCGCACGCGAGGTCGACCCGGCCCTGGGCGAGGCGGCCCTGCGAGCGCTTCAAGCGCTCCAGTTCACGACGCCACGCCTGCTCGATGACGACGGCGACATCCGCGAGCTGCTCGCGCAGGTGCCGGGGCTCGACGCGGACGCGATCGTCGCCCGCATCGACGACCCCGAGATCGTCGCGCTCTACGAGGCCGACCGCGCGCGGGCGCGCTCGGCCGACGGCTCTCCGACGCACGCCCAGGGCCGCTTCTCGACGAGCGACGGGCCGGTGCGCTACACGGCGCCCTCGGTCATCTTCGAGCACGAGAACGGAGGCCGCTACGAGGTGGGCGGCTTCCAGCCCTTCGAGGCCTACGACACGGCGCTGGCGAACCTGGACCCGCTCCTCGAGCGCCGCCCGGCCCCCGACGACGTGCTCGCCGCGCTGACGGCGTTCCCGGAGGGCCTGACCACCGCCGAGGCGGCGAGCGTGATGCGCCCGAGCGACCTCGTGGACGCCGACCTGGAGGCCACCGCGACCGCCCTGGCCGAGCTAGAAGCGGCCGGAGCGGTGGCGCGCGACCCCGCCGGCACCAGCGGCCGCAGTCCTCGGTGCCACGAGAAACCCATGACAGTCATGGATAACTCGTGGCACCGACCCTCCTTCAGTGCTCGCCGTTCGGCCGCGCCCCGTTCTGGCTGACGGCCCGCGCGGCCAGCCTGCACCCCGCGGCCAGCGCCTCCGCGGTCGACATCCCGGCGGCGCGGGCGCTCAGCAGCCCCGCCGCGAAGGCGTCGCCGGCGCCGGTGCTGTCGACCAGCTCGACCGGGACGGCCGCCGCCCGCAGCACCTCGTCGCCGTCCGTCCAGAGCGCGCCCGCCGGCCCGAGCGTCACCACGACCTCGCCGAAGCGCTCCGCCAGGGTGCGGGCCGCCTGCTCGGGGTCCGAGTCGCCGGTGAGCGCGTGCGCCTCGGAGGCGTTCGGCATCAGCAGGCCCGCGCCGTCCGCCCAGTCGAAGAACTCGGCTGACAAAAGCGCCGACGAAGACGGGTCAACGGAGACGCTCATCCCGGCAGTCAAAGCCCGCCCTACCGCGGCCACAGCCGCCGGCCGCGACCCGGCGCGGAGCAGCGAATAGCCGGAAACGTGGAGATGGCCTCCTTCACCGAGCAGTTCGTCGGGCAGATCACCCTCGGAGAGCGCGTCGTTGGCCCCGGCATCGGGCGCCATCGTGCGCTCGCCGTCGGGGCCGACGAGCACGAGGCACGTGCCCGTGGGCAGCTCGGGGTCGACGGCCAGCCGCGCATCGACCCCTTGCGCCACCAGCCCGCCGCGCGCCTCGCGCCCGCGCTCCTCATCCCCCACCACTCCGACCAGGACCGGCTCCGCGCCCGCGGCCGCCAGCCAGGCCGCTGTGTTCGCCGCCGAGCCTCCGCCGTGGAAGCGGATTACGGCCGGCGCGTCGCTGCCACGCGCCAGCGGCTGCGACAGCCGGACGACGACGTCGACCATCACGTCGCCGAGGACGACGATGCGGCTCACGCGGCGAGCTCGGCCGCGATCTCCGCCGCCAGCCGCGCGTTCCGGACCACCAGCAGCACGTTCGCGTCGAGGCTCGCGCCCTGGGTCCCCTCGGCGAGGTGATCGAGCAGGAAGGGAGTGACGTCCTTGCCCTTCACACCCGCCGCCTCGGCGGCGATCAGGCCCTCGGCGAGCACGCGGTCGTGCAGCACCGGGTCCAGCTGCTCCTCGGGTGGCAGCGGGTTTGCCACGACCACCGCGCGACCGTCGGTGCCGAGCTCCTCACCGAGCCGGACGACCGTCGCGACCTCGGGCACGGAGTTGGCACGCCACGGCGCGGGATGTCCCGAATCGGTGAGGTAGAAGCCGGGGAACTGGTCGGTGCGGAATCCGAGGACGGTCACGTTCAGCGTCTCGAGCCGCTCGAGCGTGGCGGGCACGTCGAGGATCGACTTGACGCCGGCGCACACGACCACCACGCCCACGCGACCGAGGGTCTCGAGGTCGGCGGACTCGTCCCAGGTGTCGCGCGCATCGCGGTGGACGCCGCCGATTCCACCCGTCGCGAACACGAGGATGCCCGCGTGGGACGCGAGCTGTGCGGTCGCGGCGACCGTGGTGCCGCCGTAGCCGCCGCGGGCTGCGACAGGGGCCAGATCGCGCACGCCGCACTTCACGACGTCGTCCCGCTCGGCGATCTTCCTCAGCGCCTGCTTGTCGAGGCCCACATGGACATCCCCGGCGACCATGGCGATGGTCGCCGGCACCGCACCGCCCTCCCTCACCGCTTCCTCCACCTGGCGCGCGACCTCGAGGTTGCGCGGCCTCGGGAGGCCGTGGGTGATGATCGCGCTCTCGAGCGCCACGACCGGGCGGCCGTCGGCGAGCGCCTCAGCCACCTCCGGCGCGACCGAGGTCAAGCGTCCTTCTCGACCCTGACCGAGAACCCCTCGGCACGCGCCGCGTCGAGGATCTCCTGGCTGTTCTCGCGCCCGCGCGTCTGGAGGACGAGCTTGATGGCCGTCTCGCGCACGTGGATCTCGATGCCGTCGCGGAGGTGCTCCACGTCCACGACGTTCCCGCCGCGGTCGGCGACGACGCGCAGGAGCCCGGCGAGGGCGCCGGGCCTGTCCGGGACCACGGTCGACAGCACCATCCGTCGGCCCGCCGCGGTCTCTCCCAGCCGGATCGCCTCGGACAGCAGCGACACGTCGACGTTGCCGCCCGACAGCACCGCGCAGACCGACCCTTCATCCGGCGGGCGCACCCGGCCGTGCATCAGCGCGGCGACAGCGACCGCGCCGGCGCCCTCCACGACGAGCTTCGAGCGCTCGAGCAGCAGGACCATCGCCTGGGCGACCTCGTCGTCGGAGACGGTCACCACCTCGTTCACGTAGCGCTCGACCAGGGGGAGCGTGAAGTCGCCCGGCCGCTTCACGGCGATGCCGTCGCAGATCGTGTTCGCGGAGCGTGCACCAATCGGCCTGTGCGCCGCCAGGGAGTCGATGTAGGGGGCGCACGCCTCCGCCTGCACGCCGACCACGCGCACGCCGTCCAGCGCGTTGTGGAGCGCGAGCCCGATGCCGCTGACGAGGCCGCCTCCGCCGAGCGGCACCACCACGAGCTTCACCTCGGGTGCCTGACGGGCGATCTCCAGGCCGATCGTTCCCTGCCCGGCGACGACCTTGGGCTGGTCGAACGCGTGCACCAGCGTGTACCCCTCCGCCTCGGCGAGGCGGCCCGCCTCCGCCTGCGCCTCGTCGTAGCCGCCGTCCACGAAGCGCACCTCGCCGCCGTACTGCTGGACCGCGGCGACCTTTGCGAGCGGGGCCTGCTCGGGCATCACCAGCACCGCCCGGGCGCCGGCCTCGCGTGCGGCGAACGCCACCGCCTGGGCATGGTTCCCGGCGCTCGCCGCGACGACGCCGCAGGCGAGCGCCTCGGGCGACAGCCCGCGAATCATGTGCGTGGCGCCGCGCGCCTTGAACGAGCCCGTCAGCTGGAGGTTCTCAGCCTTCAGCAGGACGCGCGCGCCCACTCGGCGCGACAGCTCGCCGGCCGAGAGCAGCGGGGTCTCGCGGACCCGGCCCGCTAGCGCGCGGGCCGCGCCCTCCACATCCGCGAAGGTGACGGCTTCTTCCGGGGCAACGGCCACTCCAGGTGGGATTATGAGCCTCATGGCGAGTGTGGACGAAACCGTTCGCCTCCTTGCGGCCACGGAGGTCTTCGGCGAGGTGGAGCCGCGCGAGCTCGAGGAGGTCGCGCGAGTGGCGGTGCCGCGCACCTGGGACCGGGGCCAGGTGATCTTCCGCGAGGGCGATGTGGGGGACACCTGCTATCTGCTCCGCTCGGGAGCGGTGGTGCTCACGCGCGAGCACCAGGACGGCCGCATGGTCGCGCTCGCTGAGATGCGGGCGGGCATGCTGTTCGGCGAGCTGGCGATGTTCCGCGGCGAGACGCGCTCGGCGACCGCCGAGGTCGTCGAGCCGGCCACCGCGGCCGCGCTGCTCGCGAGCGACGTGCAGCGGCTGATCCGCCGCAACCCCGATCTGGCTCTCAAGCTCCTGGCGAGCCTCGCGGAGCGAGTCAGTCGCACGAACGAGCGGCTGCTCCAGCAGTCGTTCCAGACCGTCGCCGGCCGCGTGGCGAGCGCCCTGCTCGCGCAGACGATCTCGCGCCAGGCGGACGGCGCGCCCGACTCCGAAGTGCTGATCCGCTCGACCCAGGCGGAGATCGCCCACCTGGCGGGCACCTCCCGAGAGAGCTGCAGCCGCTTCCTCGCGACGCTCGAGCGCGCCGGGATCGTCACGCTTGGACGTGGCAAGGTGACCGTGCATGACCCCGCGCGACTCAGGAACTACATCCACTGACCGAGAGCGGATGGTGGAGCGCCAGCTGCGGCGGCGCGGGATACACGACGAGCGGGTGCTCGCGGCCATGGCGGAGGTGCCGCGCGAGCTGTTCCTGCCGAAGGCCCAGCGCCGCCGGGCATACCGCGACGGCGCCGTGCGGATCGGCGAGGGCCAGACCATGTCCCAGCCCTGGATCGTCGCCTGCATGGCGCAGGTGCTCGAGCTGAAGGGCGAGGAGACCGTGCTCGAGGTGGGCACCGGCTCGGGCTACGCCGCGGCGGTCCTGTCGCGCCTATGCCGGACCGTCATCACCATCGAGCGCTTCGAGGCCCTCGCGGTACAGGCCGAGCAGGCACTCCGTGCGCTGGGCTACGACAACGTCGTCGTGCGCGTCGGGGACGGCACCCGCGGCGCCCCCGAGCTCGCACCCTTCGGCGGGATCTCCGTGACGGCCACCGCGCGCGAGCGTCCGCCGGAGGCCCTGTTCGAACAACTCGCGCCCGGCGCTGTGCTCGTCTGCCCCGTCGACCGTGGCGGGCGGGAGGTCCTCATGCGCTTCCGCGACGGTACGGAGGAGGCCATAGCCGGCGTGCGGTTCGTTCCCCTGGTGTCCGGCGAGTGATCCGCGAGTTCTCCGCCGGCGGCGTCGTCATCCGCAACCTGCGTGGCCGTCCGCACGTGGCGGTCGTGCGGGTGCGCGACGACATCCTCGCCCTGCCGAAGGGCCACCCGGAGAAGGGCGAGTCCTCACAGGACGCCGCGCTGCGCGAGGTGCGCGAGGAGACCGGCCTCCGGGCGACTCCAGTCGAGAAGCTCGGCGACATCCGTTACTGGTACGCCCGCGACGGCGATCGCGTGCTCAAGGTGGTGAGCTTCTTCCTGTTCCGCTACCGGTCGGGGCGGCTCGCCGACCACGACCACGAGGTGGAGGAGGCGCTCTGGATCCCGCTCGAGGAGGCGCCGGAGCGGCTCGCCTACAAGGGTGAGAAGGAGATCGCGCAGACGGCGCTGTCGCGCGTGGCGCAGGGAAGCTAGTCTGCCGCAACCGTGTTCGTCCTGAACTTCTACTCACCGGTCTTCGTGGACCAGCTGAAGCGCGGCCGCAAGACCGCCACGATCCGCCTCGGCGACAAGGGCAACAAGTACCGCAAGGGCGAGGTCGTGATGATCACCGTCGGCTTCCAGCACTCGCCGCGTCAGAAGATCTTCGATGCCGTGATCGACAGCGTCGAGGTCAAGCAGGTACGGGACCTCTCCCCGCGCGACATCGAGCACGACAACCCGGAGTTCCGCCGCCTCGACGAGATGGTCCACTTCCTCGAGCAGATCTACGGCCGCAAGGTCGAGATGGACGACATGGTCACCGTCGTTCGCTTCTCGCAGATCTCGGATCGCCCTTCCGAGATCCACGAGCGCATGCGCCCCAGCGCTCCCGCGCAGAACTAAGCGGAAAAACCTCCACATTTGGCACTCTCGTTGCTAGAGTGCCAGCTGGCACTCAGGCTGGACGAGTGCCAAAGACGAGGAAACTTTCCAGGAGGTAGCAACGCATGAATCTCAAGCCTCTGGGCGATCGCCTGATAGTCAAGGCGATCGAAGAGGACGAGACCACCGCCAGCGGCATCGTCCTCCCCGACACAGCGAAGGAGAAGCCCGTCAAGGGCAAGGTCCTAGCTGTCGGTGAGGGCAAGTGGGACGAGGATGGCGACAAGCGCATCCCGCTCGACGTGGCCGAGGGCGACACGGTCCTTTATTCCAAGTACGGCGGCACCGAGGTCGAGGTCGAGGGCGAGGATCTACTCGTACTTCGTGAGTCGGACGTGCTCGCCAAGGTCGCGGGCTAGGAAGGACACACAGAATGGCTCACAAGGAACTGAAGTACGACGTCGACGCGCGCAAGGCGCTCGAAGACGGCGTGAACGCGGTGGCGAACGCCGTCAAGGTCACGCTCGGCCCCAAGGGCCGCTACGTGGTCATCGACAAGAAGTTCGGTGCTCCCACCATCACCAACGACGGGGTATCGATTGCTCGAGAGATCGAGATCGAGGATCCCTTCTCCAACCAGGGTGCTCAGCTGGTCCGCGAGGTCGCCACGGCGACGAACGACGTGGCCGGCGACGGCACTACTACGGCGACCGTGCTCGCGCAGACGATCGTTCGCGAGGGCCTCAAGAACGTGGCAGCGGGCGCGAACCCGCTCGCCCTGAAGCGCGGCGTCGAGAAGGCGGTCGACCAGGTCGTCGATCGCATCAAGGAGGTCTCCACGGAGATCTCCGGCAAGGACCAGATCGCTCGTGTTGCGGCCATCTCGGCTGCTGACGACGAGATCGGCGACGTGATCGCCGACGCGATCGACAAGGTCGGCAAGGACGGCGTCGTGAACGTCGAGGAGGGCCAGACGTTCGGCATGGACCTCGAGTTCACCGAGGGCATGCAGTTCGACAAGGGCTACATCTCGCCGTACATGGTCACCGACCAGGAGCGCATGGAGGCGGTCCTCGAGGATCCCTACATCCTGATCGCCAACCAGAAGATCGGCTCGGTCCGGGACGTGCTCCCGGTGCTGGAGCAGGTCATCCAGTCGGGCAAGCCGATCCTGGTGATCGCCGAGGACGTCGAGGGCGAGTCCCTCGCGACCTTCGTGGTCAACAAGCTCCGCGGCACCTTCACCGGCGTCGCGGTCAAGGCTCCCGGCTTCGGCGATCGCCGCAAGCGCATGCTCGAGGACATCGCGATCCTCACGGGCGGCGAGGTGATCACCGAGGAGATGGGCCTCAAGCTCGAGAACACGCAGCTCTCGCAGCTCGGCCGTGCCCGCCGCGTGGTCGTGGCGAAGGACACCACGACGATCGTCGACGGCGCCGGTGACGGCGAGGCCATCAAGGGCCGCATCAACCAGATCAAGGCCGAGATCGAGAACACCGACTCGGACTTCGACCGCGAGAAGCTGCAGGAGCGGCTGGCGAAGCTGGCCGGCGGCGTCGCGGTGGTCAAGGTCGGCGCTGCCACCGAGACCGAGATGAAGGAGAAGAAGCACCGCGTCGAGGACGCGCTGCAGGCCACCCGCGCGGCCCTCGAGGAGGGCATCGTGCCGGGCGGCGGTGTCGCGCTCCTTCGCGCTCAGGACGCCATCAAGCTGGATGCGTTCGAGGGCGACGAGCGGACGGGCGCGCAGATCGTGTTCCGCTCGCTCGAGGAGCCGCTGCGCCAGATCGCCAACAACGCGGGGCTCGAGGGCTCCGTCGTGGTCAACGACGTGCGCAACGCCAAGGGCAAGAACGACGGTCTCAACGCCGACACCGGCGAGATCGTCGACCTCGTCAAGGCCGGCGTGATCGACCCGGCGATGGTCACCCGCTCCGCGCTGCAGAACGCGGCGTCCATCGGCAAGAACATCCTCACCACCGAGGCGATCATTGCCGAGATGCCCGAGCAGAACGGCGGCGGCGGAATGCCGGGCGGCATGGGCGGTATGGACGGAATGATGTAGGTAGTCATGGGGTCTGACCCCGTACGGGGTCGGTCCCTCGGGTCTGACCCCCGATCACGGGGGTCAGACCCCTAAGACGGCGGGCATCGAGAGCGGCTCAACGCCAAGGCTCTCGATGTCCGCCGTTCCTCTTTCTGTGACCATCGGCTCCTCGAACAGCTCCGCCTCCTCCCAGGTGGCGAAGACCCTCGGTCCTCCCACCCGGCGGAGCAGTCTTCAGCGAGGAGCGCACGATCGGCAACGGGACGTGCACGAGCCTGCGCCGTCTGTGCACTGAACGCAACGCCGTGCGCACGATGTCGTCGTAGGAGAGCACCTCGGGGCCGGCGAGCTCGAAGATGGAAGGAGCTCCGTTCGAGAGGGAGGCCACCACCGCGTCGGCCACGTCCTCGGCCCAGATCGGCTGGAAGAGGGCCTTCCCGGACCCGGAGACGGGCACCGCGGGCAGGCGCGAGAGGCGGTCGAGCAGCGTCAGCCACGGGTCGCCCGGCGTATAGATGATCGACGGCCGGAAGACCGTCGACTGGAGCGAGGAGGCCTCCACCGCCTCCTCCGCCAGCGCCTTCGCCCGGAAGAAGCGCGTGCGGGAGTAATGGTGGGCATTCAGCGCGGAGAAGAAGACGAAGCGCTGCACGCCGGCGCGCTCGGCCGCCCGCACCAGGCGGAGCGTCGCAACCGCGTTCAGCTCCTCGATCGACGCGGTTGGCTGGTCACGGATCGAGGCAGCGAGGTGCACCACGGTGTCGACCCCGCGGAGGGCGTTCCGGAACGACGGCGGGTCCGCGAGGTCGCCCAGCGCGATCTGGACACGCACGCGCTGATCGCCGAGTCCCTGCCCGTCGCGCACCAGGGCGCGCACGGGGCGGCCATTTGCTGTGAGGCGGCGCAGCAGCGCTGAGCCCACGGTGCCGGTGGCGCCCGTCAGAAGGATCACGGGCGCGGAGCCTACGTCCTGGCAGCCCCCGGTCCCCCGCTCACGCGGGGCAGAGGGCAGGCGCTGGGGTCGCCGGCGAACTCGCGCATCCCGGCGAGCGCCAGGCGCGACAGACCGCCGGCGGTCTCCACGCGGTTGCGGCCGCTCCGCTTCGCGTCGAGCATGGCGGCGTCAGCGGCGCGGAACAGCTCGTCGTAGCGGATGTCGCCGCCCGCGTCGGCGGCAACGCCGGCGGACAGCGTCAGGTCGAGGTCCCCGGGTCGCGCGACCTCGACGGCGTGGCGCACCCGCTCGGCGATCTCGAGCGCCGCATCCAGGTCCACGCCCGGCAGCAGAACCAGGAACTCCTCGCCGCCGGTCCTGTACACGAGCTCGAAGCTCCGGAGCGACTTGCGGATCTCATAGGCGGCCTCGCGGAGCACGGCATCGCCGCGCTGGTGGCCGTAGGTGTCGTTCACACGCTTGAACCCGTCCAGGTCCAGGACGATCACCGACACGGCCCCACCGGTCAGGTGGGCCTGCTCCTCGATCTCGTGGACGCGCGCGCCGAGCGAGGCCCGGTTCAGGAGGCCGGTGAGCGGGTCGAGCACAGCGCGGTCGCGATGCTCCAGCTCACTCTCCATGAGCGCGGTCATGATCGCCGTGATCGCGATCAGCAGCGTGAGCGAGGAGATGAGGCGGGTCGGGTCGTCGACCACCGCCTGTGCGTCGACGCCGACGCAGACGCCCGCCATCGCGGCCGCGGTAAGACCCGCGCCGACCACCACCACCTGCGGGCGGAAGCGCGCTGCCGAGAGCGCGACGGGGAGGATCATCCACGGCAGCGCCGCGCTCGCCTCGCCGCCGCTGACCCCGGTGGCGAGCGTGAGGATCGCCAGGATCACGAGTCCGTTCAGGGCCATCACGAGCTCCGGCCGCTCCGACCGGTTGAGGCGGCGGTCCGCGGTGGCCAGCACCACCGCGGTCGCGGCGACGAAGACGACGAGCCACCAGCTCAGGAACGGCGCAGCCGCCACGGTGCAGATTCCGCATACCGCCGCAGCCAGCGTGCGCGCCGTGCGCACGCGCTCGCCGGCCTCGAGAGCACGAGCCCGGTGGCGCTCGGTCGGGCACAGCCAGGAACTGATCCTGTCCATCCGCTTCTTACTCGGCAGAGCGGGCGTACGCGTTAAGGGATGCACGTAGAATGCGCCGCTCCATGGCTTATGTCATCGCCGAACCCTGCATTGATACGAAGGACAACTCGTGCGTCGAGGTCTGCCCGGTGGACTGCATCCACCCGACGCCGGACGAGCCCGACTACGACCAGGTAAAGCAGCTCTACATCGACCCCGAGGAGTGCATCGACTGCGACGCGTGCGTCGAGGCCTGCCCCGTGGACGCCTGCTTCGCCGAGGATCAGCTGCCCGACGAGTGGCAGCAGTACATCCAGATCAACAACGACTACTACAAGCAGTCGGGTTAGTCGGGTTAGCTACTGAGCCATGGGCAGCGCGGTCCCGGTGACCTCCGGGATCGGCGGTCCCGAGGGCGCCTGCAGCACTCCGAGCTCCTGAGGCGTGGCGGCGATGATGCCGCGCGCCGCGTGGTAGAGCGCCTGAGCGGCGGGCGCGTCGGGATCCTCGAGGACCAGCGGGGTGCCCTCGTCGGCGCAGAGCCGCAGCTCCTCCTGGAGCGGGATCTTCCCGAGCAGGGGCACGTCGAGCTCGTCGGCGAGGAGCTGGCCTCCGCCCTCGCCGAAGATCGTGAAGCGCTCGCCCGACGGCGTCGTGAAGCCGGACATGTTCTCGATCACGCCGGCGATCTCGAGGTCGAACCGGAGGGCGGTCTCGGCCGCGCGCGCCGCCACCTTCTGAGCGGCCGGCTGAGGCGTCGTCACGATCACGAACTTCGCCTGCGGCAGCAGCTGGGCGAGCGTCATGGACACGTCGCCGGTGCCGGGCGGGAGGTCGATCAGCAGATAGTCGAGCTCACCCCAGTCCACGTCCTCGAGGAACTGACGGATCGCCTTGTGGAGCATCGGGCCGCGCCAGGTGATCGCCTGATCGCGCTCGTTGAGGAAGAACTCGATCGAGATCGCCTTGACGCCGGACGGGCTGTCCAGCGGAAGGATCTTGCGCTCGGCCGAGACCTTCGGGCGACCATGAACGCCGAGCATGCGCGGGATCGAGTAGCCCCAGACGTCGGCGTCGAGCGCCGCGGCGCTCTTGCCCTCCGCCTGGAGCGCGGCGCTCAGGTTGGCCGTGACGGTGGACTTCCCGACCCCTCCCTTTCCGGAGCCGATGCAGATGACGTTCTTGACCGCCGCGAGCGCTCCCTGGGGCAGCCCGCCGTTCCTGCCGAGCCGCTGCGCGAGCGACTGCTTCTCCTGGTCTGAGAGCACGTCGAAGCCAACGCCGACGTTGGCGACGCCGAGTCCCTGGACCTTCTCGACCACGGCCGTCTGGAAGTGGTTGCGGATCGGACAGCCGGCCGTGGTGAGCGACACGACGACGTTGACCGTGCTCTCGTCGGGCTGGTCGATGGAGCGGACCATCCCGAGCGACACGATGTCCTTCCGGAGCTCGGGATCGATCACTCCGCGGAGCGCGTCCTCGATCTGTTCACGCGTCGGCATGCCGTCTCAGTTAAGCAAAAGACCAACGCCGCCCCCGAGGGGACGGCGCTGGTGAGGGAGGAGAGATACTGCACTCCCGGCAAACGTCGCCGGCAGCCTCTCCCCGGGTTCCCCCTCTCCTCAGGGGCAGCCGGGGGTAAGTCGCTTGGGCTTAGACGAGCGACGTCACCCGCTGCTCGACCTGGCGGCGCGCCGACTTCACCTGGCGCTCGGCCTCGCGACGGTTCTGCTTGACCGTGCGGACGGCCGAGTTGCGGCGCTGGCGCAGCTCGCGCTCCACGCGGGTGCGGGTGCGCTTGACCTCGCGCACCGCCCGGTTGCGGGCGGTCGAGCCACGGCGCTCGAAGCGCTTGAGGCTCGTCTGCACGCGCTTGCCGACCTTCCCGAACTCGCGCTCTGCGCTCTCGCGACCGGCGACGTAGGGGGTCGCGGCCTCGACCACGGCGTCACGCGCGGTGAGCGCGGCACCAAGCGGGATGAGCGCGGCACGCTCGGCCTGCTGCTGAACGGCCTGGAGCGTGTTCAGCTCCGCCTTGGCGCGCGTCTCGGCGGCCTTCTTGGCCGAGCGGCTGCGAGCTGCAGCGTTGCGACGACGGGTTGCAGCGGCCTTCTGAGCGGCTGACTTGCGCTGGGTCTGGGTGCGGGTCTGGGTCTGGGTAGCCATGGGGGACATCTCTCCTTGAGACCTTATTAGATTTAACTTCAATAGAAGTATACCGCGAACACATGTACGTAAACCTCGGCCGGTCGTCCGTTACATGTGCGCTACGGCACAAGCGCTTAACGGCCGCGGTGAAGGGGGTGCACCCTCGGTGCCACGAGAAACCCAGGACTGTCATGGGTTTCTCGTGGCACCCGCCGGTTAGGCGGCGGACAGCCGGGGTGGCTCGGTGCGCTTGAGCCACTGCCCTGGGTGCTGCAGTTCGTCGACGTGGGGAGCGCCTCCGGGGACGACCACACGCGATTGAGCCCCTCGATCCCCGCGGCAGCCGACCACCCCGTCGGCCCAGCGCTTCCCTTCCTCGTACTGGCGCAGCTTCACGTCGAAGCCGAGCAGGCGCTCGATGACCCGCTGGGGCGCGGAGCGGCTCTGCCGCCGGCGGTCCATCGCCGCGCGCAGCTTCTCGTGCTCCGGGATGAACTCCGCCGCGATCGCGTCCATGACGTGCTCCGAATAGCCCTCGACCACGGACATCGCCGCCTGAACCTCATCCATCAGTGCCCGTTGTTCCGGACTCTGCACCAGCGCGGCAAGCCCTCCGTCCCGGAACAGCTCGACCAGCCGGCTCGGATCCGGCAGCGACGGCAGGCCCCCGGCGGAGCCCTTCTCGATCCGCACCTCGAGCGTCCTCACGTACTCGCGCAGCAGCCCGCTCATGTGCTCACGCAGCCAGGACACGCCCTGGAACTGGAAGACGTGCGTGAGCTCGTGCGCGCAGATCCAGCGCCCGAACGACTCGGCGTCGACGTCCAGATCGCGTACCGCGCCCGCCAGGTTCGGCCCCACGAACAGCAGGCGCGGCTCCGTCTCGGCGCCGAGCAGGGAGACGTCGTACTGGCCGAGCACGCGCGAGGACATGTAGCCCATCACGAGCCCGGCCTCGGCGGCCAGCGTGGCCGACGCCCCGGCCCGCAGCGCGCCGGCAAGCGGCCCGGCGAAGCCGAGGCGCTCGTTGAGCCGCTCGGCCACCGGGTCCAGCATCTGCGACAGCGTGTCGAGGTTCACCGACGCCCAGTCGCCGCGGCCCACCACCTCGGCCGGCGGAGTGGGCGACGACAGCGCCAATCGCGTGTACGCGGCGACCGGCGCCTCCATCTCACGAGACAACGCAGCCGGATCGAACGGGGGCTCTTCCTCAGTGCCTCGTCCCGCCGCCAACGCCGCGATCTGACGAGCTAGCCCCCAATCAACCATTCGGCCCCGAACGGTAGCCGGTCAGAGATCGGGCAATCGCTGCTGGAGCTCCTCCACGGGCGCGAACAGGTCGCCGTGCTCCTCGACTCGCTGGAGCACCTCGTCCGCCTCGAACACGAGCGCCTCCGGGTCGCCGGCCTCGACCTCGTCCCAGGACAGCGGCGTCGAGACGGTCGGCCGCTCGCGCGCTCGCAGCGAGTACACGCCGACGGTCGTCTTGTGCTCGTCGTTCTGACTCCAGTCGATCAGGACCTTGTTCTTCCGGAGCTCCTTCTTCTGCGACGAGACGATCAGCTTCGGATGCTCCCCCTCCAGGTGCCGGGCGAGCGCGTTCGAGATCAGCTTCGTCCCGTGGTCGTAGTCCACGTCGTGCACGTTCAGCGGCACGTACACCTGGATCCCCTTCGACCCGGACGTCTTCGGAAAGCACTCGAGCCCCAGGTGTCGGAGCGCCTCCCGCAGGATCAGCGCCACCTCGCAGCACTCGCCGAGGCCGGTGCCGGGGCCCGGGTCGAGATCGAACGCCATGATCGTCGGCCGCTCCACGTGGGGCACCTTCGAGAGGGACGGGTGCAGCTCGAGATCGGCGAGGTTCGCCAGCCAGACGAGGGTCGGCAGGTCGTCGCAGACGCAGAAGTCGATCGTCTTGGAGCTGAGCTCCACCGGCTCGCTCCGAACCCACTCAGGGCGGTGAGAGGGGCACTGCTTCTCATAGAAATGACCTCCCTCGACGCCGTTCGGATAGCGCTTGAGGGTCAATGGGCGATCGCGCAGATGCGGCAGCAGGCAGGGCGCGATGCGTGTGTAGTAGTCGATCACCTGGCCCTTTGTGAATCCCGTCTCCGGGTACATCACCTTGTCCAGGTTGGAAAGTGAGAGTTCCTTTCCGGCTACGTCAACGGTGACGCGTGCGGCCAACTACTTCTTCGCCGCGGTCTTCTTCTTCTTGGTGGCGGAGCCCGAGCCGTTGGCGGAGCCGGCCTTCTTCTTCGGCGGGCTCTTCGCGCCGGCGATCGAGGCCTCGAGCGCCGCCATCAGGTCCGGGACCTCCTTGCGCTCCGGCTCCGGCGCCTCGATCGTGATCGTCTCGCCGGCGGCCTTCCGCTCGATCAGGTCGAGCACGCGCTCCCGGTACTCGTCGCGGTACTCGGTCGGATCGAAGTCGCCCGACAGGGACTCGATCAGCTGCTTGGCCATGTCGAGCTCGCGCTTGGTCGTCTTGATGTTGCCGTCTGCCGCGGCCAGCTCCTCGATGGAGTCGGGCGGCACGACCTCGTCGGGGAAGAGCATCGTCTCCAGCGTGATCGCGCCGTTGTAGGAGCGCAGCGCCACGAGGTTCTCCTTCGAGCGGATCACCACGCGCGCGATCGCCACCTTGTCGGCCTGCTCCATCGCGTCGAGCAGCAGCTTGTAGGCCTTCGCCGCTCCCTTGTCGGGCGCGAGGTAGTAGGGGTGGTCGTAGTAGATCGGGTCGATCTGCTCGAGGTCGACGAACTCCTCGATGTCGATCGTGCGCGTCTTCTGCGGCTCGAGCGACTCGAGCTCCTCGGGCGTGATCGTCACGTACTTGTCCGGGCTGATCTCGTAGCCCTTGATGATCCGCTCGTAGGGGATCTCGTCACCAGACTCGGGATTGACCCGCTGCTGACGGATGCGCTGACCCGACTCGGCGTCGATCTGGTGGAAGCGCACGGTCTTGCGCGAGACGGCGCTGTAGAGCTTCACCGGGATGTTGACCAGACCGAAGCTGATCGCACCGCTCCAAATTGCGCGTGGCATATGTACAAATTTACCCGTCGGCGGTCTCTAGACCTTCATCGCGCACGCATTCCTGCGGTGAGACGTCGGGACGGAGGCCCTTGAAGGACGGCGCGCGCAGCGTGCCGCTCTTCGTCCACTCGCGGAACTCGACATGCGCGACGAGCCGCGGCTCGACGAAGATCGTGCCCTTCGGGGGCTGGCGGCCGCTGAAGGGCGAGCTGTCGCGGCGCAGCGGCTCGAGCTCTCGCTTCAGCAGAGCCAGCGTCTGTTCCGTGAAGCCGGTGCCCACCTTGCCCGCGTAGACGAGCCGGTCGTCCTCCATGACGCCGACCGCGAGTGAGCCGAGGCTCGAGCTGCGACCGCCCTCGCCGGGCGTCCAGCCGCCGATCACAGCGTCCTGGGTGTGCACGTTCTTCACCTTGATCCAGTGCGATGCGCGCGCGCCCGGCTGGTAGGGGCAGTCGAGCTTCTTCGCGACGACGCCCTCGATCCCGAGCTCGCGCGTGGCCGCCAGCAGCGCCTTGCCCTCGCCGCGCTGATACGTGGGCGTGCGCCAGGCCGGCCCCTCGAGCTCCAGGCTCTCGAGCAGCTCGCGGCGGTCCTCGTAGGACAGCGAGAGGGTCGAGTGGCCGTCGAGGTAGACGAGGTCGAAGATCACGTAGGTGGCCGGGATGTCGCGCATGCGCCGCCGCACCGCCGAGTCCGAGGCCAGGTGCATGCGCGACTGGAGGCGCTCGAAGCTCGGCCGTCCCTGCTCGTCGAAGGCCACCACCTCACCGTCCAGCACAACGCGGCGAGAGCCGAGCGAGCGCGCGAGCGCGCGCACTTCCGGGTAGCGCGAGGTGAAGTCGCTCCCGTTCCGGCCGCGCAGCTCGCCGTGGCCATGGTCCGAGAAGAGGAGCGCGCGGATCCCGTCCCACTTCACCTCGAAGCCGTACTGCTTCTCCTTCGGCGGCAGCGGGCCGCTCCGGGCGAGCATCGGGCGCATGCTGCCGGACTCGGGGAAGGGCTCGTACGCCGGGTCCTCCGGCGGGTCCATCCGGTGGATGATCCAGTTCTTCCCGCCCGTCTGGAACAGCGCGTAGCGGCCGTGGACGCGCTCGCCGTGGAAGGTGGCGATCACCTCGTCGTCGCGGAACTTCTCGGCCTCGTAGGTACCGCGGTCCCAGATCAGCATCGTGCCGGCGCCGTACTCGCCCTTGGGGATGTCGCCGTGGAAGTCGAGGTACTCCAGCGGGTGGTCCTCGGTGTGCACGGCCAGCCGGTTCTCCTTGGGATGCTCGGGGACGCCGCGGGGCAGCGCCCAGGACGCGAGCGTCCCCTCGTGCTCGAGCCGGAGATCCCAGTGGAGGTTGGTCGCGTTGTGCTCCTGGACGACGAAGCGGGGCGCCGCGGTCTTCTTCCCGCGCGCCCCCTTCGGCTCGGGCGTCTTCCCGAAGTCGCGCTTCGCCTTGTAGGACCCGAGCCTGTCCGCCACGCCCCTAGCTTGCCGCAAGCGGCGTCTCGTCGAGCGCCTCGCGCAGGTCCTCGATCGACCGGAAGACCGCGACGGCGCCGGCGTCGCGCAGCTCCGCCTCGGAGAAGCCGCCCGTCAGGACGGTCACGGTCTGGATCCCGGCGCGCGTCGCGGCCTCGCAGTCCCAGGTGGTGTCGCCCACCATGACGGCGTCGCCGCCGCCGGCCTTCTCCATCGCCGCCCTCACCAGATCCGGCTCGGGCTTCGTGGCCTCCACGTCGGCCGACGTGGTCCAGTCGTCTGTGAGCTCGCGCGCATCGAGGAGGTCGAGGTAGTGGTCGACCTCCTCCTGCTTGGCGGAGCTGGCCAGCACGACCGCGTGGCCGCGCTGGTCGAGGTCCTCGATCAGGCCGCGGGCGCCCGCCAGCGGCTCGACCTCCGGCATCAGCTCCGCGTACAGCACCTTCTCCGCGGCGCGGATGTCGTCGCCCTTCTCGTTCTCGGTCGCGTCGTCGCAGAGCGCCGCGATCAGCTGGTCCCCGCCCATCCCGATGTGCCTGTGGATGCGCCAGATCGGCAGCACGATGCCGTGCTGGCGGAAGGCGCGGTACCACGCGATCGCGTGGTGGTAGTTCGTGTCGACGAGCGTCCCGTCGATGTCGAGGATCGCCGCGGGAGGCATCGGCGACCGATACCCGCGCGCGTATTGTCAAAACCGGGTCGTACAGCCGTCCAGGGCGAGCGACCGCGCCCCTAAAGGCCCTCTCCCGGCATGACGACTGAAGTAGTGAATGGGTTCTTCCAGACCCCTTGTTGCGGTCGCCGCTGCTCTCATGCTGCTCGTTGCCGCGCCGTCCGCCTCGGCCGCGGGCGCGTGCGATGCCGCCAACGCAGCGGCGGGCCAGGCGAGCAAGCGCGCCCTCGTGCGCGCCACGCTGTGCGTCCTGAACGCGGAGCGCGTGCGCCACAAGCTGCGTCCGCTCCGGCTGAACCGCAAGCTTGGCGCGGCGGCCCGCCGGCATTCGCGCGCCATGGCCCGCAAGCGCTTCTTCTCGCACACCTCTCCGAACGGGGCGACGTTCATCGACAGGATCCGCCGCACCGGATACCTGTCGGGCGCCCGCAGGTGGCACATCGGCGAGAACATCGCCTACGGCTCCGGCGGCCAGTCGACGCCTCGGGCGATCGGCACCGCCTGGATGAACAGCCCGCCGCACCGCGCGAACATCCTCAGCTCGTCGTTCAGCTCGATCGGCATCGGCATCGCCGCCGGCATTCCGTCGGGCGGCGGCGGCGCCACCTACACGACCGACTTCGGCCGCCGGGGCTAGCCCATGCCGCCGCTACGCGACCGCAGCGAGTTCCACGCCCTCCTCGACGAGGTCGGACTCGCGGTTGTCCGTGATCAGGTCGAGCACGGCCTCCTCGACCGCTCGCTGGACGTCGGGCCATGGTCCGGTGTCTTCCATGAGCTCCGGCAGCGCGCCGCCGATCGTCAGGCCGCCGTCGAAGCGGTCGAAGACGCGCGGGTCTATGTAGGACGCGCGGCAGACGGCCGGCGTGTTCCCTAGGTAGCGCGAGACCTCCTTCACCGCCCGCGTCTTCGCGCGCTTGCGCGACGTCTTGGAGCTCGACGCCATACCCGCCACGGCGAGTGCGACCGCCGCCAGCACCGTGCCGCTCCAGGTGCGGAAGTCCTTGGCGCTGAAGTCGCCGCCGGTGGCCTCCTTCAGATATGCGTTGACGTCGGCGGACTTCACGTCCACCCAGCGCCCGCCGGCCTTGTAGGCGAGCAGCTCACGCCCGCCGCCGCGGCGGCTCTTCAGCGTCCGTGCGATGTTCGCGACCTGGGCGTCGCCGATCGCCTGGACGCGCCGCTGACCGCCCTTCGCCTCGTAGTCGAAGGTCACGGTGTCGCCGCTGACCGTCACGTGGCGCTTGCGCATGGTCGCGATGCCGTAGGTGTCGTTCTCCTCGGCGTAGTTCTCGGAGCCGATCCGGAAGAAGCCGCGATCAAGGAGCCGCATGGCCACGGCGAGCACCTTCTCGCGCGGCATGCCGCGCCGGGCGATGTCCTTGTCGACCCGCTCGCGCAGGCGCGGCAGCGCGCGGGCGAAGTCGATCATCTCCTCGAACTTCTCGGCGTCGCGGCGCTCGCGCCACTTGTCGTGATAGCGGTACTGCTTGCGGCCCGCCGCGTCCGTGCCGGTGGCCTGGATGTGGCCCATCGGGTACGGGCAGATCCAGACGTCCTTCCAGGCGGGCGGGATGGCGAGCTCCTGGATGCGCTCGAGGACCGACGGCTCGGTGACACGGCGGTCATCGCCATCGAGGTACTCGAAGCCCCTGCCGCGCCGGCGCCGGCGAATGCCGGGACCGGAGCAGTCGGCTTTTCTCAGGCGGGCCATGGAGGGGTTCTGTTGCCCGCTGTTGCCGCGGCTCAATCTCGGCCAACGACGGCATTGAAGGGGTGGGCTCGAAGGGGTAAGTCGACTTTTGTACCCCACAGGGTTCATAAAGCGCCTAACCCCACCCCCTCAATGCAAGTCGTTACGTAAAGGTGCTCCGCAGGCGCTCGAGGAGCTCCGCGAGCGGGCCGCGAAGACGGGCGAGCGCATCTCCAATGAGAGGTCGTCCGCTGCGGGGAATGCGACCGCTCCGCCCGCTTCGGTCACGAGCAGCTGTGCGGCCGCCGCGTCCACCGAGCGGATCGGGCGCAGCGAGAGCATCGCGTCCAGCTGGCCGGCGGCCACCAGGCAGAGCGTCATCGCCACCGAGCCCAGCACGCGGAGGCGGCGCGCGTCCACGGACGCGATCGCCGAGGCGGACGCCGCGACCAGCTCCGGGCGGGCTGTCTCGAGACCGAGGACCTCGAGGGGACCGGGGCTCAGCGGCGCGAGCGGCTCGCCGTCGCGAAACGCACCCTCCCCCTTGACCGCCCACCAGTCGCGCCCACGCCGCGGCTCGTCCTCTTCAGAGAGGCGTGGATCGAGCTCCGCTACCCAGCCGAGATCGACGTCTGCCATGCGGGGGCCGGATGCGATGGCGATGGAGACACACGCGAAGGGCAGACCTCGCTTCGCATTCAGAGAGCCATCCACGGGATCGATGACGATGCGGACCTCGCTGCCCCCCGAGACGGATATTTCCCCGCGCTCCTCCGAGATCGCGGTCACCGGGTGCCCGAGCGCCTCGATCTCCGCGAACACCGCGTCCTCCGCCGCCCGGTCGATCACGTAGGCGGTGTCGCCGCCCTTGCCTCTGCCGGTCTCGACCGCCCGCTCGGCGGTCGTTGCGTAGGCCTGCACCGCATCCCTCGCCGCTCCCGCCGCTCGACGGCAGAAACCGAGCCAATCGGTGCTGTCAGGCAAGGGCACGCTGCGGCGTATCCTAGGCGCCGATGCCCCTAGCCATCGACGGCGTGAACCGCGCGCAGGAGGCGGCCGTCACGCATGCGGACGGCCCGCTTGTCGTGGTCGCGGGCGCCGGCACGGGCAAGACGCAGTCGATCGTCCACCGTTTCGCGTGGCTCGTGGACCAGGGGCTTGCCCCTGAGCAGATACTCGCGCTCACCTTCTCCGCGGCCGCGGCCGCCGACCTGCGCGAGCGGCTCGAGGTCGTGCTGGAGGCGCCCTACGAGGAGCTCCACGTCGAGACCTTCCGCTCCTTCTGCCTCCGCCTCCTCCAGGACGAGGCGCTCGAGGCCGGCGTCGATCCGTTCCTCTCGCCGGTCACCCCGGCCGACCGGCTGGCCCTCCTGCTCGAGCGGCTCGACGACCTGTCGCTCCGCGCCCACGAGATCCGCGGCAACCCCGCGCCGCTCCTGGCGAGCTTCGTCTCGCGCATCGACCGGCTGAAGGACGAGACGATCTCGCCGGCCGACTACGAGGCCTACGCGGAGCGCCTCGCCGCCGAGGCGACCGGCGACGCCACCCGCGCCCGCGCCGCCCGCGAGCTCGAGTTCGCGCGGCTCTACGCCGACCACGACCGCCTGCTGGCGGAGCGCGGCGCGCTCGACTTCGGCGACCTCGTGCTGCGCGGCTTCCAGCTGCTCCACGAGCGGCCACACGTGCGCGAGCGCGTTGTCAGCCACCTCCGGCACGTGCTGGTGGACGAGTACCAGGAGACCACCTTCGCCGAGGGCATGCTGCTCCGTCTCCTGATCGAGGAGCACCAGCAGGTCACGGTCGTCGGCTCGGATGCCCGCTTCCTCGAGGAGCTCCCCGACGCGAGCGTGGTGAAGCTCGAGCGCAACTGCCGCTCCGGCCGGCGGATCCTCGAAGCGGCGACGGCGGTACTCCCCGGCCGGCTCACGGGGGTCAGCGGCGGCCGCGTGCGCTTCTGGCGCGCCCGGTCCGAGCGCGCCCAGGCGCAGGCCGTTGCGGCGGAGGCGGAACAGCTGATCGCCGCGGGCGTGCCGCCCGAGCGAATCGCCGTGCTGGTCAGGTCGGTGAAGAGCGAGGGCGCGACGATCGCCTCCGCGCTCGAGGAGCGTGCCGTGCCGGCGCGGACCTGCGGCGCCGCCGCCTACTTCCAGCGGGCCGAGGTGCGCGACGTGCTCGCCTGGCTGCGCGCGCTGGCCGACCCGAACGACTCCGGCGCCGTGGTGCGCGCGCTCAGCCGGCCGCCCGTCGAGCTGCGCTCGGTCGACGTCGCGCGGCTCACGCAGCTGGCCCGGCGGCGCAAGCTCGACATGCCGTCGGCGGTGGCCGCGGCGCTCGAGGGCCCGCAGCTCTCCGAGGAGGGCCGCGACCGGGCGCGCGTGTTCCTCCGCCTCTACCGCTCCGCGTCGAACGCGTTCGAGGACCGCCGCCCGGACGCGTTCGTGCTGCGCCTGATCGAGCGCATCGGCCTGCGCCGCCAGCAGGTCTTCGCGACACACGCCGACACGGTCGAGCGGCTCCACAACATCGCGAAGCTGTCCGAGCTCGCCACCGCCTACATGCACCGCGAGCCGCACGCGACCGCGCGTGACTTCACCCGCTACCTCGCGGCGGTCGCGGAGTCCGGCCTTCGCGAGGAGGAGGCCAGGGGCACGCCAACCGCGCCGGCGGTGCAGGTGATGACGATGAACGCGGCGCGCGGCCTCGAGTTCGACCACGTCTTCGTGCTCGGGCTCTCGGCCGCGCAGATGCCGGGCCCGTACCGGGAGGAGGCCGACGGGATCCCGCCCGAGCTCCTGAAGCGGGGGCGCAGAAGCGAGGGCCGCGAGGCCCACGAGGCCGGGATGCGCAACCTCCTCCACCTCGCGATGACCCGCGCCCGCAAGGGTCTCGTGCTGGCCTGGGCGGAGAGCACGCAACCGGGACCGGGCGCGCGGCCGTCGCCGTTCTACGAGGAGGCGATGGCCGCCGTGGGAGTCGAGGAGGAGGTGCTGGAGGAGGAGCTGTTCGGCCCCGCCGAGGGACTTCACTCGACCTTCCGCATCATGCGCGACGAGCTGCTCGACACGGTCGCACGCATGGGCGGCCGCCTGGGCGAGATGCGGCTCGACACCTACCTCGACGTGGACCAGGCCGTGTCGCGCTATCTCGAGCTGATCAAGGTGGCGGCGCTGATCGAGCGCGCCAAGGAGGGCCAGTCGCTCGACGCCGCGCTGCCGGCCCTCAACGAGATCCTGCTCCAGTGCGCCACGCCCGAGCAGCGCGAGATCCTCGAGCAGTCCGGGCTCGACAGCTGGCTGCGCGACACCGAGCGCGACCCGGCGGAGCGGCCGACCGCCGCCCAGAACGGCGCCGAGCCCTCGCTCGATCCGTTCATCCCGCGCCGCGGCCGCGGCCTCATGCTCTCCGCATCCGACATCGACACGTACCGGATCTGCCCGCTCAAGTACAAGTTCGCGCGCGTCTTCCGCATCCCGCAGGAGCCGACCATCCACCAGCGCTTCGGCATCGTTCTCCACCAGGTGCTGGAGCGCTTCCACGCCCAGAAGGGCGGCTCACTCGACTCGCTGATGGAGCTGTTCCACGCCTCCTGGCGGCGCGCCGGCTTCGGCGATACGGACGACGAGCTCCAGTTCCGGGAGCGCGCCGTGGCGGCGCTGGAGAGCTACTGGCGCGCATGACCGGGAGTCGGACTCCGAGGCGGTCTGGTTCGAGCGCTCGTTCGCCTTCAAGATCGGCCCGCACCTGCTGCGCGGGCGCATCGACCGCGTGGACCGCCACCCGGACGGCACGTTCGAGCTGATCGACTACAAGACCGGGCGCGCCAAGACGGAGCAGGAGCTGCGCGAGGACGTACAGCTGTCCGTGTACCAGATGGGCGCGCGCGAGTCGTGGGGGCTCGAGACGTCGGCGCAGAGCTACTTCTACGTCCTGACAGGCGAGAAGGTCCCGGTGGCGCACTCGGAGGAGGAGCTCGAGCGCGTGCGCTCGACCGTCACCGAGATCGCCGCCGGGATCCTCAAGCAGCGCTTCGAGCCGACGCCGTCTCCCGACGTCTGCCGCTTCTGCGACTACCGGATCATCTGTCCGGCAGCCGAGAAGTAGCCGCGGCTAGCGGACGACCGGGTCGCGGTCCTCGTAGACCACGGGCCTGCGGCGCTCCGTCTGCGTGAGCAGGAAGAGGCCGATGACCAGGCCGACCACGCCGGCGATCATGAGGATCAGACCCACGGTCTGAATCTCGAGGCCGGACACCGTGACGTCAACCGCGTACTTCAGGATCGCGCCGACGGCGATGAGGAATATCGATGCTCCGATCGTCATGGGGTCAGATTGCCCACGACGAGCGGGCGGCAAACTACGACGCCTGTCCAGGCTCCTCAGGACCGCGCTGACGCAAAAAGCGCTGGAAATCACGAGCAATCGTGTCAGCGGAGGGGAGCTGCTCCTCGTCCGGCGGGTTCTCGGCCACGGCGTCGTCCAGGGCGTTCTCGAGCCGCTCGACGAAGGCCTTCACCTCCGGATCGCTCGCCACCGCGGCCGTGACCTGGCGCTCGTAGTCCTCGGCCGCCTCCTCGAGCTCGCCGCCGTCCACGGCCACGCCCGCCGCGCCCTCGAACGCCCGCACGAGCGCCAGCGCGACCTTGGGGTTCGGCGACGCGGCCACGTAGTGCGGAACGGAGGCCCATAGGCTCACGGCCGGCAGGCCCTCCTCCGCGCACGCGCGCTGGATCACGCCCACGATGCCGGTGGGCCCCTCGTAGCTCGGCGGCTCGAACCCGAGCCGCTCGACCAGCGACTCGTCGGAGGTGATCCCCGTGACGCCGACCGGCCGGCTGTGCGGCACGTCGGCGAGCAGCGCCCCGAGCGTGATGACCATCCGCACGCCGAGCTCGTGCGCCGCGGAGATCACGTCGGCGGTGAAGCGCCGCCAGCGCAGCGAGGGCTCGACGCCCTGGAGCAGGACGAGGTCACCGTCGGCGCCCGGCACCTCGGCCACGGAGAACGAGTTCTCCGGCCAGTCGATCTCGCGCACGTCGCCGTCGGTGAGCCGGACGGTCGGACGCACGGCCGTGAAGTCGTAGAACTCCTCGGGGTCGATCTCGCCCACATCGTGGGCGTCGAACGATCCCTTGATGTACGAGAGCGCCGCCGACGCCGCCTCGCCGGCGTCGTTCCAGCCCTTGAACGCGCACACCATCACCGGTGCACGCAGCTCGGGACGCTCCCGCCAGATCAAATCCGTCATCAACGTCAAGGTACCCGACGTCCGATCCGGCGATCACCATTCGAACGTGACTATCGCTGAGCTGAGACCCGGCGGCGAGGTCGAGGGGGTGTTCGCGTGCACGCGCAAGGACCGCCTGACCGCCCGGAACGGTGCCGCCTACCTGGCTGTCGAGCTCCGCGATCGAACGGGCGCGATCCCCGGTCGGGCCTTCCGCGACGCCGACTTCCTCGCCGGCCAGTTCGAGCGCGGCGACCTGGTGGCGGTGACCGGTCGCGTCGAGCGCTTCCGCGACGAGCTCCAGGTGGCGTTGAAGTCGATCAGACGGGCGGCCCACGAGGTGCCCGACCCCTCGGAGTTCCTGCCCGTGGCATACCGGGACATGGAGGAGCTCGACGGCTTCCTCGAGCATCTCTCGCGCGAGGTGTTCGACACGGACCTGCGCGCCCTGGTGGACGCGTTCCTCGGCGACGAGTCGTTCCGCGCCGAGTTCCGCCGCGCCCCGTGCACGCGCTCGGGGCACCACGCCTACCTGGGCGGCCTGCTCGAGCACACGGTCGCCGTCGCGACGCTCGCGTACGAGACCTGCGCGCTCCATCCGCGGCTCAACTCCGACCTGCTGCTCACCGCCGCGCTCCTCCACGACGCGGGCAAGACGCTCGAGTTCCAGCTCGGCGCCGAGATAGCCCTGAGTGAGGCCGGCGCGCTGGTCGGCCACGTGGCGCTCGGGCAGCAGCTCGTGACGGAGCGGGCACGGAATCTCGACGGCTTCCCCGAGGCGAAGCTGCACGCTCTCTCTCACTGCATCCTGGCCCACCACGGGACCGATGGGCTGCCGGGCAGGCGCTTCCGCTCCGCTGAGGCACTGGCTCTGTACCGCCTGAACGCCCTCGACGCGGGCGTAAAGGGTGTGCTGGAGCACGGTCTTGAGTGATCTGGACGAATAGGCGATAGCGAGGCGCCTGCGGTCGCGCTACGAAGCGCCTCCGCCGACCGGGACAGGGAGGTGTCCGTAGAAGAGTCGAGTCCCGCGACCGCCCAGGCGGAGGCAGTCCAGGAGCTGCTGCGTCAGCTCGTAGACGCCCGCTTCGTGCTCACGGATCGCGACGGCGCCGTCACGCGCTGGAGCCGGCCCGCCGAGGAGCTGTTCGGCTGGCCCAACGCGCGCATGCTCGGCCGCCCGCTCGTTGAGACGCTGGCGCTGGCGGGCGAGCTGCCGGAGTTCGGCGGCCTCGTCCAGACCGTGGCGCGCCGCAAGGACGGGACCGAGCTGGAGCTCACCCTCACCTTCGTCCCCGTCGGGATGAGCCAGAGCCTCGAGTTCAACGGCTTCCTCGAGGCGCTCGAGATCGCCGCGCCGCGCGGCAACGCGCTGCGACAGCTTCAGCGCAGCCATAAGACCGTAGTCGACTGGATCAACTCAGCGATGCGCGGCGAGGCCCGCCTCGACGAGGACGACCTCGCGGCCGGGACGATCGTCGCCTTTCGCCCGCTCGTCGAGCTGCCGCCCTCACCACTGCCGCCGGACGAGGAGCTCGATTCCGACCACACCGCCACGGCCGCCGCCGCCGGCCAGATCGCCGACGCCGTGGAGGCGGCGCTTGGGCGCTCCGAGGGTCTGGAGCACGCTCTCGAGGCCACCACGGCAGAGCTCGAGGAGGCGCGCGGCGAGGCACAGGCCGCACGCGGGGAGATCGCCAAGGCCACCGAGCAAATCGCCTCCCTCGGCAGCGAGCTGTCGGACACGCGGCGGGTGCTCGATGAGATGCGCGCGCAGGCCGAGGAAGAGCGCGAGCGCACCCGCGCGGCGGTCGAGGAGACGCGCGAGATCGCCGAGCGGCTGGAGCGCGAGCTCGCCGGGACGCCCAAGGCACAGGAGAACCTGAGCGCACGTCTCGAGGAGACGCGTGCGACCGTCGCCGAGCTGCGAGCGACGCGCGAGAAGGTCGAGGCGCTCGAGGCCGAGGTCCTGAAGGAGAGGGGGGCCGGCGACGAGCGCCGCCGCGCGGAGGCGGACCTGCGGGACACCCGTGCGCGAGTCGAGCAGCTCGAGGTCGCGCTGGCGGAAACGCGCGAGCAAAGTGGCGACGACGAGGCGGTCGAGTCCGCGCTCACCGGCATGCGCGAGCGAGTGGAGGCACTCGCCCGCGAGCTGGCGCGCGTGCGCGAGACGACCGTCGCCGACGAACTTGGTGAGCTGCGCGACCGGCTCGCCGCGGTCGAGGGCGCGGACAGCGAGGTGCCGCCGGAGCTGCGCGAGCTGGTGGAGCGAACCGCGGTGCGCCTCGACGAGCTCGAGAGCACCGCAGGCGAAGGCGCGCAGGCAGGCGAGCTCCACGCGGAGCTCGAGCAGACCCGGGCACGGGTCGAGGAGCTGGCGAGCGACCTCGCCGCCCAGGTCGCTGACCGCGAGCAGCGCCGGCGCGAGGCGAGCGAGCAGGACGAGCGAATCGCCGCGGAGCTCGCCGAAGCACGCGGCCAGGCCGGCCGGCACGATGAGCTGCGCGGGGAGCTGGACGGGGTCCGTTCGAAGCTCGAATCGCTGGCGGGCGAGCGCATCGAGGAGCACCGCGTGCTCGCGGGCGACCTCGCCAACACCCATGCAAAGCTGAACGCGCTGGTCCGCGCCGTCTCCGACGAGCGCCAGCGCGCCGACGAGGCTCGCTCCCTGGTCGGCGACCTGCGCCAGGAGCTCGCGGAGCTCCGCTCGGCGGGAGCGGCCCCGGCCGGCGAGAGCCAGGCCATGTCGCCCGCGGTCGTCGCGGCGGTGGAGCGGCTCACGGCCGTCGCCGAGCAGGCCGCGGACGCTGCCCGCAACCATTCGGCGCGCGCGTCGGACGCCGCGACCGAGGCAAAGGCGCGCTCGAGCAGGGCCGAGGAGGCTGCCGGCGCCGCCGAGGCCCAGGCGGTGCGTGCGGCCGAGAGCGTCGCCAGCGTTGAGCAGCGGGTCGCCGAGGCAGAGCAGGCGCTCGGCGGGATCGAGTCCGAGCTCGCCGGGGCTCGCGGCGCCGCCGAAGCCGCGGGTGCGCGCGCGGTCGAGGCCGAGGCCGCAGTCGCCGCCGTGCAGACGCACGCCTCACAGGCCCGCGAGATCGTCGGGGCCGTCGAGGCCCAGGTCAAGCACGCCGAGGAAGTCGTCGCGGCAGCGGAGGCACATGCCGGCCGCGCCGAGGCCGCCGCCGGAGCGGTGGCCGACCAGGCCGAGCGCGCCGAGCACGCCGCCGCCGGCGTGAGCGCGGAGGCGGAGCGCGTCGTAAAGGCAGCGGCCGACCAGCACGCCGGCGCCGAGCGCGCCGAGCACGCCGCCGAGCGCGCCGAGAACGCGATTGCCCGCGGCGACGAGCTCGCTTCCAGGATCGAGGAGGACATCGAGCGCGGCGGAGCGGCGGCGAAGGCGATCGAGCAGAGCATCGAGCGCGCCGAAGAGACAGCAGCAGGGGTACAACGCGACGCGGAGCGCGTCGGGGCCGCGGCCGAGCAGGTACAAGCGGCCGTGCAGCGAAGCGCCGAGGTCGCGGGCGAGGTCGAGGCCAAGGTCGGGCGCGTCGACGAGCGCGCCGCCGGGGTCGAGCGCCAAGCCGAGCGGGCGGAAGCCGCGGTGACCGCCGTCGAGCGGCACCTGACGCGCGCGAACGAGGCGGCAGGCAGCGCCGATCGCCACGCCGCGCGGGCGGGCGAGCAGGCGGGCGCCGTCGAGGAGACCGCGCGCCGCCTGGCCGAGGCGGCCGCCGCCGCCGAGCGCGAGGCGGAGAAGGCCCGCGAGGCAGCCGCGGCGGCGGACAAGGCGGCGGGCGTTGCGCGCCAGGCGGCGGACGAGGCCGGAGCGAGCGCTCACCGCACCGGCGAGGAGCTGCGCGTGATCAGCCGCTTCGAGTCGTTCGCGGCATCAGCCGCACACCCGATGCAGCCCGCCGAGAGCGCGGCAGCCGCCCCGGCCAACGGGGCGCCCCCGGCGCAGGAGGCCCCCGCGGCCCGGAAGCCGCTGTTCGAGAAGAAGGACACCGGTCCCACGCGCGAGCAGCGGCCCGGCTTCGACGACGCGAAGCAGCCGATGGCCATGATCGCGCTCGACGGGCGCTTCCGGGAGCTGAACCAGGCGTTCAGCGACCTCGTCGGCTACAGCGAGAGCGAGTTCCAGCAGGCGATCTGGCCGCCGGTCATGGACCGCGCCAACCTCGACAAGCATCGCGAGCAGATGAAGGACATGCTCGCCGGCAAGATCGAGTCGGCCCCGATCAAGACCGGCTACGTGCACGCCCAGGGATTGCTAGTTCCGGTGGTCGGCACCCTCACGCTCGTCCGTGAGAACGGCGAGCCCGCGCATTTCGTGCTCGAGACTTCGTAGTCTCACGGCGGTGATACCCGACTCCGGCATGCTGCCGTGGTTCGAGCGGCTGCGCGAGGAGGTCCCCGGCCTCCAGCCGCTGGATGCCCACACGCACATCGGGTCCAACGACCCCGACGGCTACAAGTGCAGCCGCGAGCAGCTCATCGCCGCCCTCGAGCGGATCGACGCGCGGGCGTTCGTCTTCCCGATGCACGAGCCGGACGGCTACCCGGCCGCGAACGACATGGTCATCGAGGAGGCGGAGCGCAGCGAGGGTCGCCTGTTCCCGTTCTGCCGCCTCGACCCTGCCGAGAACGCGCTCGCGGAGGCGGAGCGGGCACTCGCCCGCGGCGCCCGCGGTATCAAGCTCCACCCGCGCGCCGAGCAGTTCACGCTCGACCATCCCGGCCTCGCGCCGGTGTTCGCGCTGGCGGACGAGCGGCGCATCCCCGTGCTGGTCCACGCCGGGCGCGGCATCCCCGCGCTGGGCCGGCACTCGGTGGAGGCGACGGGCCGGCATCCTGGGATGCGCCTCATCCTCGCCCACGCCGGCATCTCCGATCTGTCCTGGATCTGGCGCGAGGCCCCCGATCACCCGAACCTGTTCTTCGACACGGCCTGGTGGGCGCCCGCCGACCTGCAGGCCCTGTTCGCGCTCGTCCCGCCCGGACAGATCCTGATGGCGAGCGACGCGCCCTACGGCTCGCCGGTGTGGGCCGCCGTCATGGCGATCCGCAACGCTCTTCAGGTGGGCCTCGACGCCGACCAGGCCCGAGCCGTGGCCGGCGGCCAGGCGCTGCGGCTCGTAGCCGGCGAGGACCCGCTCGACCTCGGCCCCGCCCCCGGTGACGCAGGCGTGCCGCACGATCCCCTGCTCGAACGCGTCTACTCGTACCTCGTGAGCGCTCTGGGGCAGATGTTCAATGGCGTCGAGCCCGCCGAGACGCTTGCGCTGGTGCGGCTCTCATGCGACGTCGGCGACGATGCCCCTCAGACGCCGATATGCAGGTGGGTGCTCGGCCTGCTCGACGCCCGGGAGCGTTACTCGCCCGAGGGCGACGGACGGCCGACGCGCTTCGCGCCGGGGCTCCACTTCCTCGTCGCGGCGCTCGGGATCGTGCGCACGCCGGACGTGGCTCTGCCCGAGTTTCACGCTCTCCCCGCCGGGTAGCTCTGGGGAAAGGCCATCCGGAGCCGTGCGATCGGACCCGTGGGGACTTCGCGCGGAGACGGATGGCCCTTTTTGGTCAGGCCACTTCGCGCAGGGCTTCAAGCTCGCGGCGCATGGCCAGCCGCTTGAGCGCCGTCGACTCGATCTGGCGTACGCGCTCCGCGGACAGGCCCAGCCGGCGCCCGGTCTCCCGGAGCGGCTGGGGGTCCTCCCCGGTCAGCCCGAAGCGCAGCCGAATCACCTCACGCTCCGTGTCGGGGAGCTCCTCGATCGTGCGGTGGAGCAGCTGCTCCGAGAGGCTCACCTCGACCTCCTGGTCCACCGGCGGCGCTCCGCCCTCGAGCAGGTCGCCGAGCGCGGTGTCGCCCTCCTCGCCCACCGGGCGGTCGAGGCTCGTGACCGTCCGCGCGGCATCGCGCACCTCCTCGACCTGGTCGAGCGGCAGCTCCGCCTCGCTCGCGATCTCGTCGTCCGTCGGATCGCGGCCCAGCCTCGCGGCGAGATCGCGCTCGGCACGGACGATCTTGCGCTCGCGCTGGCCGATGTGGACCGGGATCCGGATCGTGCGCGCCTTGTTCGCGAGACCGCGCTGGATCGCCTGGCGGATCCAGAAGGTCGCGTACGTCGAGAACTTGTAGCCCTTGCGCCAGTCGAACTTCTCGGCCGCGCGGATAAGGCCGAAGATCCCCTCCTGGATCAGGTCGAGCAGCGACAGCTCCTGGCCCTGGTACTTCTTCGCGATCGACACCACGAGGCGGAGGTTCGAGTTGATCATGCGCTCCTTGGCCTCGAGGTCCCCCTGCTCGATCCGCTTCGACAGCTCGACCTCCTGGTCGGCCGTCAGGAGCGGATAGCGGCGGATCTCGTTGAGGAACAGCTGGAGCGCGTCCGTCGTAGCCGCCGCGAGCTCGCCGTTCCGGAACACGGTCGGCTCGACGCCGCTGCGCCCGCAGTCGTCGCTGATATCGACACCCTGTGACTCGAGGTGCGCCTCGAGCGCGTCGACGTCGTCGTCTGGGAGCTCGAGCGTCTGCGCGAGCTCCTCGAGATCGGACAGGTTGAGGCAGCCGCGCTCCTCGGCGCGTGCGATGAGCGCCGCCACCTCAGGACGTGAGGTGAGCTCCTGCGCCACAGCAGCCAATGCTACGCCGCAGCCGCACCCGCTGCGGACAGACGGTCGAGCGAGCGCCGCAGCAGTCGCGACACGTGCATCTGCGATACACCGACGTGCTCGGCGATCTCCGCCTGCGTGAGGTCCTCCTCGAAACGCAGGCGGAGTATCAGCCGTTCGCGCGCGGGCAGTGCCTCCAGGGTGCCGCGCAGCGTTTCACCTATCTCGACGAGCTCAAAGCCCTGCTCGTCCTCTGACAGCGAGTCGGCGAGCGTCCAGCCCTCCTCGTCGCCGCCGTTCGGGCGTGGCGCGTCGAGTGACACGGCCTCGTACGCCGTCGCGGCCTCCATCGCCTCGAGCACCTCCTCCACGGATGCGCCCAGGGCGGCCGCGATGTCACGGGGGGTCGGGGAGCGCCCGAGCTTGCCGGGCAGCTCACCGAGCGCCTCGCCCACCTTCAGGACGAGCTCCTGGGTGGCTCGCGGCACGTGGACCGACCAGCCCTTGTCGCGGAAGTGGCGCTTGATCTCGCCGAGCATCGTCGGCACCGCGTAGCGCGTGAAGCCGTTGCCGCGCTCCGGGTCGTAGCGGTCCACCGCCTTGATGAGCCCGACACAGGCGACCTGGACGAGGTCCTCCAGCGACTCGCCGGCGTGCCGGTATCGCGTCGCCAGCTGGCGCGCCAGCGGCATGAAACGGACCACCAGCTCATCGCGAGCGTCGAGGTCTCCGTCGCAGTGATAGCGCGCAAGGAGCCTGTCGTCCTCGAGTCTCCTTGCCTCCGGAGACTCAGCCGCCGGCTCCCCCAACATGACGGCTGGTGTCACGTGTCACATATCACCCTTTCGGGGCGATGCGAAACCTGGTGGGGGTCAGGTCACGGCGGATGCGTCATCCACCATCTCGAGCCGCTCTTCCAAGCGGGTGATGGCGAAGACGCGCTGGACCGGATCGGGACCGCGCACGATCACGACACGGCGACCCGCCTCGCGGGCGCGCTCGTCGGCGGTGATCAGGCAGCGCAGCCCGGTCGAGTCCAGGAACGTCAGGCGCGAGAGGTCGAGGACCACTACGGCCGGCTGGTCCTCCTCCACTCGCCGCAACTCGTCCTGCACCTTGGCGACGCTGGAGAGGTCGAGCTCTCCCTTCAGGGCCACGTGCACGGTTCCGTTGCGGTCCTCGGTCTCTACGTCGAGGATCTCCACGTGGCGTGAACCTAGCGCAACCCCGCCTTTCCCGCGAGTTGCCAGGCAAACGCGACCTGCACGGCCGCGAAGGACAGCTCGAGCGCGCGCTCGGGCACGGCGTTGGCGAGGACGGTGCCGGCGAGCACTCCGGCGGGCGCGAGCACTCCGATGAGGATGCCGTCGCGGAGCCGGATGTTGCCGTATTCCCGCTGCCGCGCGGCGCCCACGACGGCGACCAAGACGATGGCGACGAGCGAGCTGGCGGTCGCCTCGAGCTGCGAGAGGTGCGCGAAGATCACGAGCGCCGGGACGAACAGCACTCCGCCGCCGACGCCAAGCAGGCCGCTCGCCAGTCCGGCCGCGAAGCCGAGCGCGAGCAGGCCCGTGAGGTCGAGCGCGTCCATCAGAGCACCAGCACGGCGGCCGATGCCAGCAGCAGCACGACGAACGCGCCGGCGACGGCTCGCTCGGAGACCCGCTGCTGGAGGGCGGTGCCGGCGAGCACCCCGACGATGGCCGGAGCCGCCACCAGAAGCCCCTTGGCGAGGTCGACATTGCCGTACAGGGCGTGCGCCGCGGCGGCGAGCGCGCCGATCACCGCGATCGCGCTCAGCGAGGTCCCGGTCGCCTCCCGCTGGCCATACCCCATCCAGAGCACGAGCAGGGGCACGATGATCGTGCCGCCGCCCACGCCGAAGAGACCCGAGAACGCCCCGGCGGCGGTCGCGATGATTGCCAGCCGCACCGGGGCATACTACGGCGCGTTGTGGAGGCTCTAGACCCGCTCAAGGCCGATCCGGCAGGCTCGGCGCTGTTCTTCGACGTGGACGGCACGCTCGCGCCGATCGTGCAGCGCGCCGAGGACGCCCAGGTCCCGAAGGAGACGGCGCTGCGGCTCGCGCGCCTGTCGCGACGCTACGCGCGCGTGGCGTGCATCTCGGGGCGGGCGGCCGCCGACGTGCGCCGGCTCGTGGGCGTGGGCGGCATCGAGTACTCGGGCCTGCACGGTGCCGAGCTGCTCGAGCCGAACAGCCAGCAGGCCGAGGTCATGCCGGACTTCGCCCGGCACATGCCGGAGGTGCAGCGCTTCGCCCGCGAGCGCGACTCGTCGGATTTGCGCGCGCTCCGCGTGCGCATCGAGGACAAGGGCCCGATCATGACCTTCCACTGGCGCGGGGCGCCCGACGAGGACGCCGCCCATGCCCGCGTGCGACGCATCGCCGAGGAGGCGGAGGCGGAGGGCCTGTGGACTCACTGGGGCCGGAAGGTGCTGGAGATCCGGCCCCCGGTGCCGATCGGCAAGGGCCGCGCCGTGCGTGAGCTGTTGTCGCGGACGCCGGTGCGCGCCGCGCTCTACGCGGGCGACGATGTGACCGACCTGGATGCGTTCGACGCTCTGGGAGAGGTCGAATTCCCTGTCCGGGTCGGCGTTCGCTCCGACGAGGGCCCGGCCGAGATCGTGGAGCGGGCCGACCTCGTGGTGGACGGGATCCCCGGGATGCAGCGGGTGCTGGCGGAGCTCGACGAGTCGTGAGGTTCCGCGAGTTCCTGCGGGTGTCCGTGCTCATCTACGGGGCCTCGGCCACGGCGCTAGCGATCGTGTCCGTGGTCGGGGCCACGCGCGAGGACACGAACACGCTCGTCTACGTGGCCGCGGTCTGGTGGTGTGTGGCGGTGCTCGTGGGGCTCTGGCTCGGCCGCCGCCCGGAGACGACCGAGGGCATCGCGAGCCTGCTCGCCGCGGCGCGGACCACCAACTCCCTGCCCGAGCTCGAGCCTGCTTCGATCCTGTTCAACCGGCTGTGGCCCGTCGCCGTGGCAACCGTGCTCGCGGGGGCCGTCGGCTTCTTCTTCCCCCAGGTGCCGGTTGTGGCCACCGGGTTCTTCCTTCTGGTCGCCCTCCTGTGGCGGCGCCAGTCGAGCGCCATCGAGGCCATCGAAGGGCGCGACGGCGCCGAGTTCTGGTTCGACAAGACGTCGCCGTTCGGCCCGCCGAAGCTCCTGCGTCTTCCGGGCCTCCGACGGATCGAGCCCGTCTAGCTGCCGCGCTTGCGCAGCGCGTCCAGCTCGGCCCACGGGCGCGTGTTGCCCACCTGCTCCTTCGTGAGCCAGGCGCGCCGGCCCGTGGCGACGCCGTAGCGCATGTTCAGGAGCGTGCGCGGCCAGTGGGCGTCGCTGTCGATCACGAGCGTCACGCCGGCCTCGGCCGCCGCGCGGGCGTAGACGTCGTTCAGGTCGCGCCTGTCCGGGTTGGCGTTGATCTCGAGGAAGGTGCCGGTCTCGACCGCCTTCGCGATCACCCGGTCGAGGTCGAGCGAGTAGGCCTCACGCCGTTCGATCAGCCGGCCGGTGGGGTGGCCGATGACGTCCACGAACGGGTGCTCCATCGCGTGCATCATGCGCTCGGTCTGCTCCTTCTCCGAGAGCCGGAACGACGTGTGGAGGCTCGCCACCACCCAGTCGAGCTGCTCGAGCACGTCGTCCGCGTAGTCGAGCGAGCCGTCAGGGAGCACGTTCGTCTCGGTCCCCGCGAGCACCGTGATGCCGAGGTCGGGGAGCGCGCGGATCTCATCGCGGCGCCGCAGGAGGGCGTCGGGCTGAACGTCGTTGCCGAAGCCGTGCGAGGCCGAGTGGTCCGTCATCGCCACGTACTCGTAGCCGAGCTCGCGCGCGGCGGACGCCATCTCCTCGACGCTGGCGTGCCCGTCCGAGAGCGTCGTGTGCATGTGGAGGTCGCCGCGAATGTCGCCCAGCTCGATCAGCCGCGGCAGGCGGTGCTCGCGCGCGGCCTGCAGCTCGCCGCGGTTCTCGCGGAGCTCGGGCGGGATGAACTGCATGCCGAGGCGCTCGTAGACCTCCTCCTCGGTCGTGTACGCCTCGGAGTCGCCGGTCGCGTCGTCCGAGATGCCGTACTCGCTCACGTGCAGGCCGCGCCGCACGGCCTCGGTGCGGAGCGCCTCGTTGTGCCTGCCGGAGCCGGTGAAGTGCTGCAGGAGGTTCCCGAACGCCTCCTCCGGGACGATCCTCAGGTCCACCGGCAGGCCGGAGTGGGTCACGGCCCTGGCGCCGGCCTCGCCGGAGGTCGACACAGAGTCGAGTGAGCCGAGCCCCGCGAAGGCCTCGGCCAGTGCCGCGGGGTCGCTCGAAGCCGCCACGATGTCCACGTCCTTGACGGTGTCCGAGAGCCGCCTGGCGCTGCCCGCCAGCTCAACACGGATAGCGGCGGGATGCTCGCGCAGCACGCCCACCAGCTCCTCCGCCACCGGCAGCGCCTTCGACAGCAGCATCCGCTCCCTGGGGCTGCCGTCTGCTCCCGCCGCCAGCGCCGCCAGCACGTTCTCCTCGGCCTTCTTGCCGAAGCCCTTGACGTCCTTCAGGCGCCCGTCCTCGGCGGACTCGCGGAGCTCCTCGATCGAGCTCACGCCGATCTGGTCGTGGAGCAGCTTGGCGCGCTTGGGCCCCAGGCCCGGAATGCGCGTGATCTCGACGAGGCCGGAGGGGATGCGCTGCTTCAGCTTGTCCGCCGACGGGATCGACCCGGTCTCGAGCAGGGCGTCGATCTTCTCCGCGATCGTCTTCCCGACACCGGCGAGCTCGGCCGCGCGGCCCTGATTCGCCAGCTCTTCGACGGACACGCCCGCCTCGCGGATCGCCTTCGCGGCGTTGCGGTACGCCACCACTCGGTACACGACGGCGCCGTCGAGCTCGTAGAGGCTCGCCAGCTCCTCGAAGGCCTCGGCTATCTCGCCATTGCGCATCGGGGGTTAGCCTACGCGCCGCTTTGCCGGGAGCATGGCTCATCCTGCCGACCTTCAACGAGGCGGAGAACATCGAGGCGATCGTGGTCGCCGCGCTCGAGCAGCTCGCCACGACCGGGCTCGAGCACACGATCCTCGTGGTCGACGACGGCTCGCCAGACGGCACCGGCGACATCGCGGACAGGCTCGCCGGGGAGCATCCGCAGCTAAGGGTGATGCACCGGCCGGCGAAGCAGGGCCTCGGGCGCGCCTACATCGCGGGGTTCGAGGAGGCGCTCGCGCACGACGCGGAGCTGATCCTCGAGATGGATGCCGACTTCTCGCACGACCCCGCCGACCTGCCGCGCCTGATCGCCGCGGCGGGCGCCGCCGACCTCGTCCTCGGCTCGCGCTACGTGCCCGGTGGCGGCGTGGAGAACTGGGGCGGGCTCAGGCGGATGGTGTCGCGTGGAGGCTCGTGGTACGCGCGCGTCGTGCTCGGTGTGCCCGTGCGCGACCTCACCGGCGGCTTCAAGTGCTTCAACAGGCGCGTGCTGGAGGCGATCGACCTGCAGGGCGTGCACGCGAACGGCTACGGCTTTCAGATCGAGCTCACCTACAGGGCGGTCCAGGCCGGGTTCACGGTGGCCGAGGTGCCGATCCGGTTCAGGGAGCGGCGCGAGGGGGAGTCGAAGATGACTCCGCGCATCGCGCTGGAGGCGGTCTGGAAGGTACCTGCGCTGAGATTCCGGCGCTGACGCTATATTTTCTGAAGCGACTCTGTCCCCAAAGGAGCGAACGTGGCTGGCAATCTCGACGAGGTCAACGACAACAACTTCCAGGCTGAGGTGCTCGAGGGCGACAAGCCTGTGCTGGTTGACTTCTGGGCCCCCTGGTGCGGTCCGTGCCGGATCATCGCTCCCCACCTCGAGGAGCTGCAGTCGGAGCGCGAGGACCTGCGGATCGTGAAGCTGAACGTGGACGACAACCCGCAGACGGCAGCCCAGTACAACGTGATGTCGATCCCGATGCTGCTCCTCTTCAAGAACGGCCAGCCGGTGCATCAGATCATCGGCGCGATGCCGAAGAGCCGGCTCGTGCAGGAGCTCGAGCCGGCGCTAGCCGCTTAGTGCGGCGCGGCGCTCCTGGCGATTCCTGAAGCGCGCGCCGAGCGCGCCGAGAATCGCCCCTCCGATGCTGGTCACGAAGACCAGTCCGGACTGCGGGTCCGGGAGGTGCGCCTTCGTCTCGTCCGGATTCAGGATCTCGTTCCCGAGCAGGATGAAGCTGCCGAATATGAGGCCGCCCACGGCCCCGCGTATGAAGCCCTCGCCCGTGTCCCGGTGCTCGACGCCGGCGAGGAAGCCGCCCGCGATCGCGATCGGCCCGGACAGCGCGTAGTAGAGGATCTCGTGGACGCTCAGGGTGAATCCGACGAGGATCCCGAACACCGCCGGCACCACGATGCCGCCCACGAGCTGCAGCGCGAACGGCCTGTCGAAGAACAGCGGCGGCAGGTGCTTCACGTGGCGAGCGTAACCGAGATCGACAGGTGCTTGCCCTCGATCTCGGCGCTCTCCGACTCGCTCCCTGCACCGTCGAACGCCAGCGACGTCGCGAGCGTCTCGCCGGCCAGGTAGGCCTCGTGCTCGCGCGCCGCGGTCAGCAGCTCCTCGTCGCCGGCCAGCGCGAGTGAGATGCGGTCCTCCACGTCGAGGCCCGCGTTCTTGCGCGCCGCCTGCACCGCGTGCACGACCTCGCGGGCGAGGCCCTCGCGGCGCAGCTCGTCGTCGAGCTCGAGGTTGAGGGCCACGGCGTGCGTTCCGGCGCGCTCGACCTGATAGCCCTCGAGCGGCTGGAGCACCATCGTCACGTCGTCCGGGCCGATCTCGTGCTCCTGGCCGTTGAAGTTCAGCCCGACCCGCTCGCCGGCACGCAGCCGCGCGGGATCCAGGGCGGCGATGGCGGCCGCCACCTGTGGCATCTGCTTGCCGAAGCGGGGGCCAAGCGCGCGGTAGTTGGGCTTCAGCTCGAAGCGCCCCAGCTCGTCCGCCTCGGACACGTAGCGGACCGATTTCACGTTCAGCTCGTCCTTGAGCAGCTGCTCCAAGCTCTCGATGGCGAGCCGCTCACGATCGGCCGCGACCACCACCGCCTCTCGGAGTGGCTGGCGAACCTTCATCTTCGCGTGGCCGCGGGCCGCCCGGCCCAGCTCGACCGCATCCCGTACCACCTGCATGCGCCATTCGAGTTCCTCGTCGCGAGCACCAGGCTCGGGAAAGTCACAGAGGTGAACCGATGGCTCGGAGCCGTCGAGGTTGTCGTAGATCTCGTCCGTGATGAACGGGGTGAGCGGGGCGAGCAGCTTGGCCACGCCGAGCAGGCACTCGCGCAGTGTCTGAAAGGCGGCGGCGTCATCGCCACGCCAGAAGCGCCTACGTGACAGGCGCACGTACCAGTTCGAAAGGTCGTCAATGAACTCGGCGATCGCCCGGCCGGCGAACGTGGTGTCGTAGTCCTCCATCCGGTCGATCACGCGCTCTGTCGTCGCTGACAGGCGTGATCTGATCCAGCGGTCGAGATCGCTTTCGGAGGAGGCTGACGGCTCCGCCGCCAGGTTCGCGTACTGGACGTAGAAGGCGTACGTGTTCCAGAGCGGCTTGAGGAACTGGCGCACCGACTCGCCGACCGTCTCGAGCGAGAAGCGATAGCCGTCCCAGGGCTGCTTCGAGGTGAAGTAGTACCAGCGGAATGCGTCCGCGCCGTGCTCGCTGAGGACGTCCCAGGGCACCACCACGTTGCCCTTCGACTTGGACATCTTCTGGCCCTCGGGGTCGAGGATCAGCCCCAGGCAGAGGCAGGTGCGGTACGACGCCCCGCGGCCGAGCAGGACGTTCACCGTGAGGAGCGAGTAGAACCAGCCGCGCGTCTGGTCGAGCGCCTCGCAGATGTAGTCGGCGGGATAGCGCTGTTCGAGCTTGTCCTCGTTCTCGAACGGCGCGTGCCACTGCGCGAACGGCATGCAGCCGGAGTCCCACCACACGTCGATCAGGTCCTGAACGCGGCGCATCTCCCCGCCGCAGTCCTCGCAGGTGAGCACGACCTCGTCGATGAACGGGCGGTGCACGTCCTCCGGCGGCTCGCCCCCGCGCTCGGCGATCTCCGCGAGCGAGCCCACGCAGACCACGTGCCCCTCCTCGCAGCGCCAGACCGGCAACGGCGTCCCCCAGTAGCGCTCGCGGGACAGCGCCCAGTCCACGTTGTTCTCGAGCCACTTGCCGAAGCGCCCGTGCTTGATGTGGTCGGGGTACCAGTTGATCGTCTCGTTGGCGGCGAGCAGCTCGTCCTTCATCTCGGTCGTGCGGACGTACCAGTTCGACTTGGCGTAGTAGATGAGCGGCGTGTCGCAGCGCCAGCAGTGGGGGTAGGAGTGCTCGTAATCGCCGGCGCGGAACAGCCGGCCGGACTCGCGGAGCGCCTCGACGATGTGCGCGTCGGCCTCGCGCACGTGCATGCCCGCGAACGGGCCGGTGCGCTCGTCGAAGGTGCCGTCGGGCCGCACCGGGTTGTGGATCGTGAGCCCGTTGTCCGTGGCGAGCCTGAAGTCGTCCTCACCGAACGCGGCCCCGGTGTGGACCACGCCGGTGCCGTCCTCGATCGACACGAAGTCGCCCGCCAGGACGGTGTGGCCGCGCTCGCCGTAGTCGGTGATGTACGGGAAGGGGGGCAGGTAGCGGAGCCCGAGCAGCTGGGCGCCCGGCATGCGCGCCTCGATCTGGGCGTCCTCGCCGAGCACCCGCTCGACGAGCGCCTCGGCGAGGATCAGCCGGTCGTCGCCGAGCCGGGCGCGCACGTAGGTGACCTCCGGGTCGACCGCGATCGCGGCGTGCGGCACGAGCGTCCACGGCATCGTGGTCCAGGCGAGCAGCGCGACGTCCGGCTCGTCGAGCAGGGGGAACTTGACGAACACGGACGGGTCGATCACGTCGCGGTAGCCCTGCGCCAGCTCGTGCGAGGAGAGCGCCGTGCCGCACCGCGTGCAGTAGGGGACGACCCTGTTGCCCTCCACGAGGAGCCCCTTCTCCCACACCTGCTTCAGCGACCACCAGACCGATTCCACGTACTCGTTCGTGAGCGTGTAGTAGGCGTCGTCGGTGTCGATCCAGAAGCCGATCCGCTCGGTGAGCTCGTTCCACTCGTCGATGTAGCGGAGCACGGACTCGCGGCATTTGGCGTTGAACTCGGCGACCCCGTAGCGCTCGATGTCGTGCTTGTTGTGGAACCCGAGCTCCTTCTCGACCTCGAGCTCCACCGGCAGCCCGTGGCAGTCCCAACCCGCCTTGCGCGGGACGAAGTGCCCGCGCATCGTCTGGTAGCGCGGGAACACGTCCTTGAAGACGCGCGCCAGGACGTGGTGGGAGCCGGGGCGCCCGTTCGCGGTCGGCGGGCCCTCGTAGAAGACGAACGGCTGAGAGCCCTCGCGGCGGCGGATCGACTCGTGGAATACGTCGCGCTCGCGCCAGCGCTCGAGCACGCGCTGCTCGAGCTCGGGGAAGGACTGGGCAGGGTCAACCGGGCGATGGAGGGACACCGCCGTCGATTCTACGAGCGCGACCCCAGCATCCCCCCGGGGGGATGACATTCCGCCCGAACGCGTGATAGACCTCCGGCCGAATCGCCGAACTGCCCCGGAAGGGCCGGGGCGGACGGGGGACCCAAGTAGTACGGGGCGAACCGGCCGAGGTGGCACCTGGCCGGAGCGCGATCTTTCCTGCGCTAGCCCGACAGCTAACCCCGTAGGCCGGAGGAAAGAGAGGCTCGCTTGCGAAGGATCGCAGCCCTACTGGCCGTGTCAGTGGGACTGGGTGTCGTGCTGTCGGCGACGCCTGCGTCGGCGAGACCGGCGGAAGTGAAGATGGTTCGAACCATCAACAAGGTCAGACACGCGTATGGACTCCCGGGCCTGCGACCGGCGTACTCGCTGTTCGCATCGGCTCGGCTCTACTCGCGTCGCATGATGCGCTCGGATTACTTCGGGCACATGTCTCGGATTCCCGTTGCCTCCCGCTGGCGGGCGGCCGGGGAGACGATCGAATGGCACTCGGGGTGGCGCCTGTCGCCGCGCAGGGCCGTGTGGCGGTGGATGGCCTCGCCGCCGCACAGAGCCGTGCTCCTGTCGCGCCGATTCACCCGAATCGGCGTCGGCCGGGCCCGTGGCCGCTATGGACGCAGGATGGCGACCATGTGGGTCGCTCACGTCGGCCGCCGTTAGAGGCCGGCATCCCGGACGGGTCCGCGACCGTCGGACCCGTCCGGGGCGCGTCCTACGATCGCGGCCCAGATGTCCTCTTTTGAGTTAGGCGACCCGCTCGCTCACCGCGCCCTCCAGGCGCTGCTGCGGGCGGAGTCCACGGTTCGCAAGCGGCTCGCGCTCGAGCTCGAGCGCGAGGGCGTGACCGCGGCGGGCTTCTCGGTGCTGGTGGTGCTCACGACCGCGGGCGGCTCGCTCGAGCTGAAGACGCTCCGCCGCCGGCTTGGCTGGAGCAAGGCGAACGCCACGGAGGTGACCTGCACGCTCGCCGCGCGCGGGTTCGTGTCGAGGCGCCGCGCCCCGGACGATCGGCGCGTCGTAGTGGTCGACCTCGAGCCCGTCGGGCGCTCGCTCGTCGAGCGTCTCTTCCCCGCCCATTCGGAGCGGGTCACGGCCGCATTCGGGAACCTGGACGAATCCGAGAAGCGGACCTTCTCGGAGCTCTGCAGGAAGCTCGCGGCCTAGGCGGAGTTCCGGGCGGCGACGCTGATGCGGGTGCCCTGCGCCGCCTCCGGCTCGGGCACGACCACGACCTGCTCGATCCGGCCGCTGTCCACGTAGCCCTTCAGGCGCTCGGACGCCTCGACCGGCATCGAGCCGAGCGACGGGATGCCGTGGTCGCCCGTGACCGGCATGGCCTCGCGGTACTCGAACACCGGCGCGGCCGAGCCGACCTGCCGGACCGTGTACACCAGGCGGCCCACCACCTCGAGCGTGGCCTCGCCACCGCAGAAGACGAACGCGACGGGGTCGAGAGCGCGGATGGCGCGGACGACGCGCTCCGGCGGCAGGTCGAAGGCGAGCAGAAGCGTCCGGAACCCGGCGCGGCGAAGGGCCAGCTCGAGCGCCTGCACGTGGAGCGACTCCACGTCGAGCCGCGGGCTCGAATCGAACAGGAGCACGCCCTGGGGGCGGCTCGCCGGCGGAACCACCCGGCGCGCGGCGTGCAGCCAGCCGGTCGCCCACCGAAGGGCGAGCTCGCGCTCGGCGTCGCGCCCGTCGCGCTCGTCGGCCTGCTCGAGCGCCGGAAGGAGGACCTCCTCGACCGTGCGCTCGACGGAACGGACGGCGAGGCTCTCCTCCATGATGCGGTCGGCGAGCGTCTCGTCGAAGTGGTCGAAGGCGTCGAGGAGGCGGCTGGGCGAGCTGGGGCCCTCACCGCGCTGGCGGGCCAGCTCGATGGCGGACGAGATGTTGTGCGTCTCGAGCAGGGCTCGGCGCAGCGACTCCAGCTCGGTGAGGTCGTACTGGCGGTGACCGCCCTGGGTGCGGCGCGGCTTCGGATAGCCGAAGCGTCGCTCCCAGCTGCGCAGCGTGTTGGGGCTTACCCCCAAGAGCTCTGCCGCTGCGTTGGTCCTGATGCCGCTCACGTCGCCTCCGTCCCGGGTGAATCGCAGAACTGTCCCGCCATTACTTCCCACGTCAGGCCCCCCTGTTGGGGCAGGCCTGCGCTCTTGCACAGGTTTTCGGTCGTAGCGCGAGCAACTTGAGGCAAGTTTCTGCCCGCTCATCAGATGTTGCGCAACTCGTGCAGTCGTTCTTGCACAGCCGCTCAGGCTTCAGCGACGCCCGAACTCGCTCGGTTCGACCGTGAGAAGTGCGGCTCGCGGCGGCCCGCAGGTGGCGATCCGGGCGGCCAGCGTCCCGATCGCGCCGGCGGCGTCGGTCGGCTTCACGAGGCGCACCGGCATGACCGTCGGGTCGCAGGCTCGCTGAGCGGCCACGCTCGCGCTGCGCGCGAGCTGATCGTCGCCGAGCGGGCACGTGACCAGGTCGAGCAGGCTGGTCCCGATCAGCTGCTTCTCGTTGCCGAAGAAGCGCTCACCGGCCTCGCTGACGGCGCTCACGTGGAGCTCGTAGTCGAGGATGAGGAAGGCCGCCGCCTCACCGGGCAGCGCGTCGCGCGGACAGGTGAGGATCATCCCCATGCCGCAGCGGTCGCAGACGCGCTTGCGCAGCTCCGGTCGCCCCGGCGGGTCCTCCGCGGGGTGCCCGCAGCGTGAGCAGAAGCGAATCGGCTTTGGCCGTCCCTCGCCTTGCGGCGCCCACGACCGGTCGATCCGAATGAGAGCGGTCACGCTGAGCGATCACAACACGGAAGCGACCGCGCCGCCCGCGTAGCGCGGCGAATGCACCGGTTCGGCGCCGAACCCTGTGCGAAATCCGCGCCGGTACGCTTGCAGTGACAGCTACCGAGGAGATGGATTGGCGGTTCAGCAGGAGCTCTGGGGGTCTGAGACCACGAAGGCCATCGCGAACTTTCCCGTGTCCGGCGAGCGCGTCCCGACGCCGGTCGTGCGCTGGCTCGGTCGCATCAAGGCCGAGGCCGCGAGGGTGAACGCCGAGCTCGGGCTGCTCGACGGCGAGATCGCCGAGCGGGTCGCCGCGGCCGGCGACGAGGTCGCCGCGGGCCAGCACGACGACCAGTTCCCGATCGACGTCTTCCAGACCGGCTCGGGCACCTCCTCGAACATGAACGCCAACGAGGTCATCGCGAACCTCGCCGGCGAGGGCGTGCACGCGAACGACCACGTGAACATGGGCCAGTCGTCGAACGACGTGTTCCCGTCCGCGGTGCACCTGGCGGCGGTCGACACAGTCCAGCAGGAGCTCCTGCCATCCCTGCAGACAACTCGACCACGTCTTTGGCACGAAAGAGCGACGACTTCGCCGATCTGGTCAAAGCGGGGCGCACTCACATGATGGACGCTGTTCCCGTCACCCTCGGGCAGGAGTTCGGCGGCTACGCCGCCCAGATCCAGCTCGGGCACGACCGCGATACGCGACTCTCTTCAGCGCGCCGCCCAGATCCCGCTGGGCGGCACCGCCACCGGAACCGGGCTGAACACGCACCCGGAGTTCGCCGAGCGCGTCCGCTCTCGCCTGGGCCTTGGGTCGCCACCGCTCGACCCCTTCGAGGCGCAGGCCAACAGGGACGGCCTGGTTGAGTTGCACGGGGCATTGAAGGGTGTCGCGGTGTCTTTGACCAAGATCGCCCAGGACCTCGTACTGATGGGCTCGGGGCCGCGCACCGGCTTCGCCGAGCTCCGGCTCCCGGAGCTGCAGAAGGGCTCGTCGATCATGCCCGGGAAGGTCAACCCGGTGATCCCCGAGGTGGTGCTCCAGGTGGCGGCCCAGGTGATCGGGAACGACGTCGCGGTGACGGTCGCGGGGACGCAGGGCAACTTCGAGCTGAACGTGCGCGTGCCGATGATGGCGCGCAACGTGTTCGACTCGATCACGCTCCTGACCTCGGCGAGCCGGCTGCTGGCGGAGAAGGTCATCGACGGCGTCGAGCCGAACGAGGAGAGCCTGCGCCGGAACGCGGAGTCGACCCCGGCGATCGCCACGGCCCTGAACCCGTACATCGGCTACGACCTCGGCACCGAGATCGTGAACGAGGCGGTGAAGTCGGCCCGGACGATCCGCGAGGTGGCGATCGAGAAGGGCGTGGACGAGGAGACGCTCGACAAGGCCCTCGATTTGCGAGCGATGGCGCGCGGGTCCTCGACGTCCGAGTCCTCGTAGCCGCTTCGCTGGCGCCGGCGAACGGCGGCATTGAGGGTGCGCCCTCGGCCACGCGGTTGCACTTTGCCGCCTATTGCGCGGCTAACTGCAACGCCGTGGGCTCGTGGGCCGCTCGTTAGCGGGCGCGTGTCAGGTTCTTCGCACGGCAGGCGTCGAGCGGTGCCTTCTTGTAACGGACGAGCGGCTCGCGGATCGGGCAGGCGCGCGCGGCCACCCCGCCTCCGGTGCTGCCGTTCGGCGCTCCCGCGCCACCGTTGCTGCTGGCCCTCGTCGCCACTGCCTGCAGCAGGTACGGGAACGGGTCGATCGGCACTGCGTTCTTCCGCAGCTCGAAGTGCAGGTGCGGGCCGGTCGAGTGGCCGGTCGAGCCCACGTAGCCGAGCCGTGTGCCTCCGCTCACGCTCTCGCCCACCCATGTGGTGATCGAGGAGAGATGGGCGTACCAGGTGGTGTAGCCGAGCCGGTGGCGCACCACCACCAGGTTCCCGTAGCCGCCCGAGTTCCAGCCCGCGAACTCGGTCACGCCCACGCCGGCGGCGCCGACTCTCGTGCCCGCCGGGACCGGGAAGTCGAGGCCGGTGTGTGTCCGGCTGCCCTCGCGCGGCGCGCCGAAGCGGTCGCCGAGCGGTCCGGGCACCGGCCGAAGGAGCCGCACGGGCCCGCTGACGGGAGTGGTGCTGCCGGGCGTCCCCCTCGATGCCTTCCCGCGCCGCAGCGCCGAGATCGTCTGGGGACCCGCGAGACCGTCGGCCGACAGCCCGAACGCCCCCTGGAAGTTCCTCAGGGCCGTGGCGGTCATCGGGCCGAAGACCGCGTCGATCGCGCCGGGCGGGTAGCCGCGGCGGGCGAGGATGTACTGCATGGCGGCGACGTCCCAGCCGCGGGCGCCGAGCTTCATCGTCCGGCTGCCGAACGCGGGCCGGCCGCGCTTGCCGAACGCGCGGCGCGTCTGCGGGCCGACGACGCCGTCAACCGACAGCCCGCGGCGGCGCTGGAAGGTGGCGATCGCCGACTTGGTCATCGGACCTCTGACTCCGTCGACCGTGGCGTTATAGAGACCTAGTCGCTTCAGTGCGACCTGGACTGCCGCGACCTTGGGGCCGGCGGCGACTGGGGCGGAAAAGACCAACACACATCCAAGCGCCAGTGCTATTCCACCGGAGAGCTTCCGGCTGAAGGGCACACCTTCACTCTCGGATCGCCCTCGGACGGACGCAACAGGTGGGAAGGATCCTGCGAACCCTCAAGGGGTCAGACCCCTTGAGGGTTAGAGGTTCACGGCCACGTACTTCGTCTCGAGGAACTCCTCGAGGCCCTCGTGGCCGCCCTCGCGGCCGATTCCGCTCTGCTTCACGCCTCCGAAGGGGGCGCCGGCGTTCGAGACCATGCCCTGGTTCAGGCCGACCATCCCGGTGTCGAGGCCCTCGCAGACGCGGAGCGCCCGCTTGATGTCGCGGGTGAAGACGTACGCGACGAGGCCGTACTCGGTGTCGTTCGCGCGGGCGATCGCCTCCTCCTCGGAGTCGAAGCCGCCCACCGGCGCCACCGGGCCGAAGATCTCCTCGCTGAAGACGCGGGCGTCGTCCGGCACGTCGCCGAGCACGGTGGGCTCGATGAAGTAGCCGCGCCCGTCGGGGATCTGGCCGCCGACGACCGTCTTCGCCCCCTTCGACAGGGCGTCCTCGATCAGCTCCTTCACCTTCTCGCGGGAGGGCTCGTCGATCAGCGGCCCGACCTTCACGTCCTCCTCGGTGCCGCGCCCGATCTTCAGCGAGCCCATCCTGTCCGCGAGCCGCTTCGTGAACTCCTCGCGGATCGGCTCGGCCACGTGGAAGCGGTTTGCCGACGTGCAGGCCTCGCCGATGTTGCGCATCTTCGCCAGCAGCGCGCCGTCGACGGCGGCGTCGAGGTCGGCGTCCTCGAAGATGAGGAAGGGCGCATTGCCGCCCAGCTCCATCGACACGTTCAGGACGTTCTTGGCCGACGCCTCGATGAGCGAGCGCCCGACCTCGGTGGATCCGGTGAAGGACAGCTTCCGCAACCGGCCGTCCTCGATCAGCGGTCCTGTCGTCTTGCCCGAGGAGGACGTCGTGAGGATGTTGACCACGCCGCCCGGAAGCCCGGCCTCCTCGAGGATCTGCGCCAGCGCGAGCATCGAGAGCGGCGTCTGCTGGGCCGGCTTCACGACGCTGGTGCAGCCGGCCGCGATCGCGGGGCCGAGCTTTCGCGTGCCCATCGCCATCGGGAAGTTCCAGGGCGTGATCATCAGCGTGGGCCCGACCGGCTGCTTCATCACCAGCACCCTGCTCGTGCCGTTCGCGAACTGCTTGTAGTTCCCGTCGATCCGCAGCGCCTCGCCCGAGTACCAGCGGAAGAAGTCGGCCGCATAGACGATCTCGGCCTTCGACTCCGCCACCGGCTTGCCCATCTCGAGCGTCATGAGCGTGGCCAGGTCGTCGGCCCGCTCCATCAGCAGCTCGAATGCCTTCCAGAGCACGCCGGCGCGATCGTTCGGGGCCGAATCTCCCCATTCCTTCTGGGTTTCCACCGCCGCGTCGAGCGCCGCCATGGCGTCCTCGGGCGTGCCGTCGGCCACCTCGACGAGCGGCTCCTCGGTCGCCGGGTCGATCACCTCGAGCGTGCCGCCACCGCCGGCGTCGCGCCACTCGCCCCCGATGTAGAGCTTGTTCTGGACCTTCTCGACTACCTGCTGTTCCTCAGTGGCGATGCTCATGTCGCAACAGTCTCCGTTCCCAGTTCCTCAGATATGGCCACGTCGATCGAGTAGTCGATCGGCAGCACGATGAGCGACGGCGTGTCCAGCGTCAGGGCGTGCCTGAGGCGCTCGCCGAAGTCGTCGGCGGACTCGCAGCGCCAGGCCGCCATCCCGAAGCCCTCCGCGAGCTTCACGAAGTCGGGGTTCGTGAAGTCGGTGCCGAAGTGGCGACCGAACTTCTTGTCCTGCTTCCACACGATCGAGCCGTACTGGCTGTTCTCCCAGATCACGTTCACGAACGGCGTGCCGATGCGCACCGCGGTCTCGAGCTCCTGGCAGTTCATGAGGAAGCCGCCGTCGCCGTTCACGGTCACGACGTTGCGGTCCGGATGCACGAGCTTCGCGGCCACCGCCGCCGGGACGGCGAAGCCCATCCCGGCCAGGCCGTTGGCGATCAGCACGGTGTTCGGCTCGTAGGCCGGGAACATCCGCCCGATCCAGAGCTTGTGGAGGCCGACGTCCGAGATCAGGATGTCCTCGCGCCCCAGCGCCTGGCGGATCTCCCAGAGTGCGCGCGGCGGCTGCACGGGGAAGGCGTCGTCGTCCTTCGCCTGCTCGAACCGCCCCAGGACGACGTCGCGCAGCCGCTGCGACCCGCCTTGGTGTGGCACGTGCCTGCACTCCTCGCCCAGCCGGGTGAGGATGGTGTAGATGTCGCCGATCAGCTCGACCTCGGGCATGAAGTAGGCGTCCGTCTCGGCCGGGACCGAGTCGATGCAGATGACCTTCTTGTCGCGCCCCGGGTTCCAGTGCTCCGGCGAGTGCTCGACGAGGTCATAGCCGATGGCGAGCACCACGTCCGCGTCGTCGAAGCCGGCCATGTTGTAGTCGCCCGACTGGAGCCCGACCGACCCGAGCGCCTTCGGGTTGTCGGGGGGCAGCAGGCCCTTGCCCATGAAGGTCTCGGCCACGGGGATGCCCGTGGCGCGCACGAACTCGCGCAGGGCGGGCGCCGCCTTCGCCCGGATCACGCCGTTGCCGGCCAGCGCCACGGGCTGCACGGCTCCCCGCACCATCTCGGCCGCGCGGAGGAGCTCGCGCGCCGCCGGCTCCGGCTGGACAGAGCGCCGGCGCGGCAGCGGCTCGGCGTCGACCTCCGTTGCCATCACGTCCTCGGGCAGCTCGATGTGCGTGGCGCCCGGCTTCTCGGTCTCCGCGACCTTGAACGCCTTGCGGACCACCTCCGGGATGATCGCCGCGTCGGCCACGCGCGCGTTCCACTTCGTGATCGGCCGCATGACGCGCGGCACGTCGATGTACTGGTGCGACTCCTTGTGCATCCGCTCGAGGTCCCCCTGGCCGGTGAGGGCCACGAGCGGCGCTCGGTCGAGGTATGCGTCCGCCACCGCGGTCACGAGGTTCAGCGCGCCCGGGCCGAGCGTCCCGAGGCAGACGCCGGCGCGCCCGGTGAGGCGCCCCCAGACGTCGGCCATGTAGGCGCCGCCCTGCTCGTGGCGAACCGGCACGAACTCGACCGAGGAGCGCGACAGCGAGTCGTTCAGGTCGAGCGTCTCCTCGCCCGGAATCCCGAAGACGTGCTTCACGCCCTCGGCCTCGAGGCACTCGACGAAGACGTCGCTGGCTTTGCGCTTGGCCACCGCGCTCTGACTGTAACGTCCGCTTGGTGGCACCCGTGGCGCGCTACGCGAAGAGCGGTGACCTCCATATCGCCTACGCCGTGGAGGGCGACGGGCCGATCGACCTGGTCTGGATACCGCCGTGGATCTCCCACGTGGAGTATCTCTGGGCCGAGCCGTCGTTGGAGCGGTTCGGCCAGCGGCTCACGCAGTTCTCCAGGCTGATTACGTTCGACCGCCGCGGGTCCGGGCTCTCGGACCCGTTCCTCGGCGCGCCGACGCTCGAGGAGCAGATGGACGACGTCCTGGCCGTGATGGACGCCGCCGGGTCAGAGCGCGCGGCGATCTGCGGGACGTTGGAGGGCGGCCCGATGGCGGCTCTGTTCGCCGCGACGCACCCCGACCGCACGAGCGCGCTCGTGCTCTACGCCACCTTCGCGCGCGCGATCTGGGCGCCCGACTACGACTGGGCGTGGACCGCCGAGCGCCGCAACCAGGAGATGGACGCGCTCGTCGAACACTGGGGCGAGGGGCTGATTGCGTCGGCGGTCGCGCCGAGCCAGCGCGGGGAGCCGGGCTTCATGGAGTGGGCCGGGCGACTCGAGCGCCTGGCCGCCAGTCCGGGGACGATCCGCCGCATCTTCGACCTGATCGGCGAGTTCGACGTCCGCGACGTGCTGCCATCGATCCGGGTACCGACGCTCGTCATGCACCGGGCGGACGACGGCTTCATCAAGGTCGAGCACTCGCGCTACATCGCCTCGAAGGTGCCGGGCGCGCGCTACGTGGAGCTGGAGGGCGACGAGAACATGTTCTCGATCGGCGACAGCGAGGCCATCAGCGGCGAGATCGAGGAGTTCCTCACGGGCACGAGGCACGAGCGCGAGCCGGACCGGATGCTCGCGACGGTCCTGTTCACCGACATCTGCGAATCGACCGCGCGCGCCGCCGAGATGGGCGACCGCGGCTGGCGCTTCCTCCTGGAGCGCCACGACGCGCTCTTTCGCCAGGCGCTCGACCGCCACCGCGGGCGCGAGGTGAAGCGCACGGGCGACGGCTTCCTCGCCACGTTCGACGGCCCCGCCCGCGCGATCCGCTGCGCGGCGTCGCTCGCCGACGCGATGGGGTCGCTCGGCCTCCAGATCCGTGCCGGCCTCCACACCGGCGAGCTCGAGGTGATGGACGGCGACGTGGGCGGGCTTGCCGTGCACATCGCGTCGCGCGTGATGAGCGCAGCCGCGCCAAACGAGGTGCTCGTCTCCGGCACGGTCAAGGACCTCGTGGTGGGATCCGGGATCGACTTCGAGGACCGGGGCCAGCGCGAATTGCGAGGCGTGCCCGGAGAGTGGCGCCTCTACGCCGCCAATTAAAGAAGTTGGCCGGAATACCGACCGCTACCTTGAACCCGTAGTCGAGTTCAGGGACCCAATGCGCCGTACCGCCCTTCTGACAGCCGCCGCCCTTCTGTTCGCCGTGCCCGCCACGGCGGATGCCGCCGTGCGCCACGTCATCCGCGGCGCGGGGTTCGGCCACGGGATCGGCATGAGCCAGTACGGCGCGTACGGCTACGCGCTCGAGGGCGCCAAGTACCCGGGCATCCTGGCCCACTACTACAAGGGCACCCGCCTTTCGACAGCTCCGAGCCGGCCGGTTCGCGTACTGCTCCAGCCGGTCGACCCGTACATCCGCGTCCGCGGAGCCACGTCGGTCGGCGGGCGCGCTGTCCGGCCGAGCAGGCTCTACGTCGCGAAGCGCAGCGGTGGCGGAATCGTGGTCACGACGGAGAGCGGCAAGCGCGTCGCGCGGTTCGCCTCGAGCGACGTGACGTTCCGCTCGGCGGATCCGATGCGGCTGATGGGGCCGGCACTGAACGGCGTGACCAGCGGCCTCTATCGCGGATCGATCGAGGTGAGCCTGGACGGCGGCGGCGTGACCGCCGTCAACGAGCTCGACATGGACAGCTACCTGCGCGGAGTGGTGGCCGGCGAGATGCCCAGCACGTGGCCGCTCGAGGCGCTGAAGGTGCAGGCGGTGGCGGCCCGGACGTACGCGCTCGCCACGCGCAAGACGTCCGGCCTCTTCGACCAGTACCCCGATACGCGCTCGCAGGTCTACCGCGGCGTGACCGGGGAGAGCGTGCGAAGCGACCCTGCGGTGAGCGCAACCTCCGGGCAGATCGTCACCTACGGCGGCGCGCCGGCCGTGACCTATTACTTCTCGACCTCCGGCGGTCACACCGAGAACGTGGAGTTCTCGTTCGTCGGGTCGCTGTCGAAGCCGTGGCTCGTGGGCGTGCCCGACCCGTACGACACCCAGTCGCCCTACCACCGCTGGACGCTCAGCTTCTCGGCGGCGCGGCTCGATCGAGCCCTCGGCGCGCCCGGCGCCTTCAAGCGGCTGAAGGTGCTCCAGCGCGGCGTGTCGCCGCGTGTGGTGCGCGCCCAGGTGGTCGGCTCCGCCGGCACGCGCACGGTGACGGGGCCGCAGGTCCGCGCGGCGCTCGGCCTGCGCGACACGTGGTTCACGCACTACCGCGTGGCGAGCTCGGCGCGGCGTTCGCGCTCGGCGCGGCCGGCGAGCTGGGGACCGCGTCCGCCGCTCCGCAGCATCTCGGGCCAGCTCCAGCCGGCGCCGCGCAAGCACGTGCTCCGGGTCGAGCGCCGCGGTGCCGCCGGCCGCTTCCGCCTGGTCACCCGTGCTCGCACGTCACGCTCCGGGCGCTATCGCGTCCCGCTGGCGATGGCAGGCGTGTACCGCGTTCGTTACGGCGCGGTCACGGGTCCCGTCGTGCGCGTGCGCTAGCCGCCCGCTCAGGTGCGAGCCGCGGCGATGCTGCGGACCAGCTCGACGGTCTCCTTCGGCGCCTTGTCGACCGAGCCGGCGTCGAAGGGTGGCTGCGGGTCGTATTCGATGCCGAGCTGGATCGCCTTGGCGATCTCCGGGCCGGCGATCTTGGCGGCGAGCACCAGTCCCATGTCGATTCCAGACGAGACGCCCGCGGCGGTGATCACCTTGCCCTGCTCGACCACTCTGCGCCCGGTCGGGCGCGCGCCGTAGCGCTCGAGCTCCGGGAGGTCGAGCCAGTGGCTGGTCGCCTCGAGCCCGTCGAGCACGCCCGCGGCCCCGAGCAGGAGCGATCCGGTGCAGACGGAGGTGGTCCACTGGGAGGTCTCGTGGGCGCGCCGGATCCAGCCGACGAGGCGCTCGTCCTCCAGGAAGTCGTTCGTTCCAGTCCCGCCCGGGACCAGCACGATGTCCGGATCCGGCAGGTCCTCGTAGGCGGCCTGCGCCTCGATGCCGAGCATGCCGTTGTCGTTCCTCACGACGCCCGGCTCGTGCGCCAGCCAGGTCACGGCGGCGCCGGGGAGCCGCGCGAGCACCTCGTAGGGGCCGACGGCGTCCAGCGCGGTGAAGCGGTCGTAGAGCGGTATGGCGATTCTCATGCTGCCTGCCTCCGGAATCGGGTCCTGTAGTCGGCCGGGCTCACCCCGACCCGCCGGCGGAACGCGCGGCGCATCGTCTCGACGGTGCCGAAGCCGGCCTGCCCGGCGATCGCCTCGACGGGAAGATCGCCCGTCTCGAGGGCGATCCGGGCGCGCTCGACGCGAGCGCTCTCCACGTAGGCCCCGGGCGTCATGCCGGTCTCGCGGCGGAAGGCGCGCGCGAAGTTGCGGTCGCTCATGAAGGCGCGCCGGGCGAGGGCCGGCACGGTCAGGTCCTCGGCGAGGTGGTCCGGGATCCATGCCTGGAGCTCGCGCAGCGGCGCTCGGTCGGCGACCTGCGTCGCCAGCTGCGCGCTGAACTGCGCCTGGCCGCCGGGGCGCTGGAGGAACACGACGAGGTGGCGAGCCGCCTCGAGCGCGACCTCGCGCCCGAGGTCCTCCTCCACGAGAGCGAGCGCCAGGTCCATGCCTGCCGTCACCCCGGCCGAGGTGGCCACGTTGCCGTCGCGCACGAAGATCGGCTGCGGGTCGACCGAGACCGCCGGGAAGCGCCGCGCGAGCTCGGCACAGCTCGCCCAGTGGGTGGTCGCGCGGCGGCCGTCGAGGACGCCGGCCCGTGCGAGCAGGAAGGCGCCGGTGCACACGGACGCAACCCGGCGCGAGCGGGTGGCGGCCTCGGCGATCCAATCCGTGAGCCACGGATGGCTCTCCGCGCGCCGTGCGCCATGGCCGCCCGCGACGATGAGCGTGTCGATCGGGCCGTGGACTTGATCCAGGCGCGCATCCGGGACGAAAGACACGGTGGAGGTGGCGAGCGGCCCCGCCTGCGTGGCCGCCACGATCACCTCGTAGCCCGGTGGCCGGAGCAGGCTCGCCGCACGCAGCACCTCGGCCGGGCCGGTGACATCGAGCGTCTGGACCCCGGGGTAGACGACGATGACAACGCGGCGCATGAACCCATAATCCGCCCCGGCGGCCATGGCCGCAAGGGCACAAACCGGACGATTTCTGCCACCCGCTGGGGACGGTGCCACGAGAAACCCATGACTGTCATGGATAACTCGTGGCACCACGGAGACGGGTCGCCCGGGCCACGCCTCAATGCAACGAGCCCTCAGCTCGGCGTGAAGCGGAACGTCACAACGTCCCCGTCCTGCATCACGTAATCGCGCCCCTCGACGCGCGTCAGGGCGCGCTCGCGGGCCGCGGTGTAGCCGCCCGCGTCGACCAGGTCCCGCCACGGGGTCACCTCCGCGGCGACGAAGCCGCGCTCCATGTCCGTGTGGATCGCCCCGGCCGCCGAGCGGGCGCGGGTGCCGCGCGGGATCGCCCAGGCGCGCGCCTCCTTGTCCTGCCCGCCGGTGAAGAACTGGATCAGGTGAAGCAGCTCGAAGGCCTCGCGGATGACCGTCTCCAGACCCGACTCGGCCACTCCGAGCTCCTCCCTCATCGCCGAGGCCTCGTCCTCGTCGAGCTCCGAGAGCTCGGCGTCGAGGCGTGCGCTGACCGCGGTCGCGCGCGCGTCCCGCTCCTCCGCGTAGGCGACCAGCTCCGGCGGGGGCTCGAGCGGCTCCCCCTCGGCGACATTGGCCACATAGAGGACGGGCTTTGAAGTGAGGGCGGAGAGTCGAATCGCGGCTCCGGGGGCGCCCGGTGGCTCGGGAACGGTCCGAACGGCGCGGCCCTCCTTCAATGCCTCGACGACCTGGGCCAGCCACCTCTCCTCGGCCACCGCCACCTTGTCGAGCGACTTCGCCTGCTTCGACACCCGCTCGAGGCGCCGCTCCGCCTGCTCGAGGTCCGCGTACAGCAGCTCCGTCTCGATCGCCTCGACGTCCGCGAGCGGGTCCACGCGGCCCTCTGGGTGGACGACCTGCGGGTCGTCGTGGACGCGGACCACGTGCAGGATCGCGTCCGTCTCGCGAATGTTCGCCAGGAACTTGTTGCCGAGCCCCTCGCCCTGGTGCGCGCCGCGCACGAGGCCGGCGATGTCGTGGAACTGGATCGTCTCGTGCACGACCGGCCGCGCGCCGACCGTCGCGGCCACCTGCTCGAGGCGATCGTCGGGGACCCCGACAACGGCGACGTTCGGCTCGACCGTCGTGAACGGGTAGTTCGCGGCCTGTGCCCCAGCGCGCGTGAGCGCGTTGAACAGCGAGGACTTCCCCGCGTTCGGCATGCCAACGATGCCTATCTTCATACTCGCAACCGCATGCTCGCCTCCGCGAAACTAGAGGACGGCCAGACCGTGCAGGTCGGCGCGCAGAAGGTGCGCTACGTGAGGCGGAAGGCGTCCGACGCCCCGCCCGGCGACCTCCCGATCGTGATCCTGCACGGCTGGGGAGCGCACATCGAGGCCGTCGGCCCCATCCTCTCGGCGCTGGAGGGCGCCTCCGAGCTGATCGCGCTCGACCTGCCCGGCTTCGGCGACAGCGACCCGCCCGACCGGGCGTGGGACGTGGACGCCTACGCCCGCTTCATGATCCATTTCCTCGACGAGCTGGGCGTCGAGCGCGCCCACCTGGTCGGCCACTCACACGGCGGGCGCGTCTCGATCGCGCTGGCCGCCGACGAGCCCGAGCGCGTCGGGCGGCTGCTGCTCGTGGACTCAGCGGGCATTCCGCCGCGACGCGGCTGGCGCTACCGGCGCAGGGTCGCGGTCGCGAAGCTGGGCCGGCTGGTGGGGGCCGCCGGCGGATCGCCCGGCCGCCGCCTGCAGGAGCGCATGCGCGCCCGGGTGGCATCGCGTGACTATCTCGAGGCTTCCGAGAATATGCGCGGCACGTTCCGGGCGGTGGTCGCGGCGAACCTCACCAACCGGCTGCCGCGAATCCGCGCCTCGACGCTCCTAGTCTGGGGCGAGCAGGACGACGACACGCCGCTCTGGATGGGCAAGCGAATGGAGGAGCTGATCCCGGACGCCGGCCTGGTGGTCCTCGAAGGGGCCGGCCACTACAGCTACGCCGACTCGCCCGGCCAGTTCGGCGCCGTGGCGCGCCGGTTCCTGATCGACCAGCCGCGCGAGGTGGCGAAGCGGTGACCGCCGCCGGCCTTATCGCCGCTGCCGCCGGGCTCCTCGTCCTCATCGCCGGTCGCCTGCACCTCATGCTCCACCTCTTCCAGCTCGAGCACTACGAGCCGGCGCGGCTGCGCGTCTGGGTCGAGCGCCGGAGCGCGCGCGTCGACTGGACCATGCTCGGCTTCTGTGCCGTGGCCGGCGCCGTTCTCGTCGCGGTCACCGCCGCCGGCCTCGACGGGCTCACGCTGTCGCTCGGCACCGGTATCGGCCTCGCGCTGGCGCTCGCCGGCCTGAGGGTCCTCCGGCGGCCGCAGACCAAGCCGCTCGTCTTCACCGCCCGCGCGCGGCGCCTGTTCGCGGTGGCGCTCGCGCTGCCCGCGCTCATCCTCGTGCTCGCAGCCGTCGCCGTCATCGCCGGCGCCGCCCCCTGGATCGCGGCCGCGATCGGCACCGCGACCGCGCTTCTCGCGATCGTTGCCGCTCCCGAGCTCCTCTTCATCGCCAACGCAGTGGTCAAGCCGATCCAGGAGCTCGACAACCGCCGCTTCGTACAGCGCGCCAAGCGCAAGCTCGAGGAGATCGCCCCCCTGACGATCGGCATCACCGGTTCCTTCGGCAAGACGACCACGAAGGCGTGCATCGCCGCGGTGGCCGAGCTCCGCGGCCCCGCGTACGCCACCCCGGCCTCGTACAACACCTACCTGGGCGTCGTTCGCGCGATCAACGAGGGTCTCACGGCGAGGCACCGCACCTTCATCGCCGAGATGGGCGCGTACCGGCGCGGGGACGTGGCCGAGCTGTGCGAGCTCGTCCGCCCCAAGCTCGGCGTGCTCACCGCGATCGGGCCGGCGCACCTCGAGCGCTTCGGCTCGCTGGACGAGATCGAGAAGGCCAAGGGCGAGCTCGCCGAGCAGCTGCCCGGCGACGGCGTCTACGTGACCACCCTCGACGACGAACGCTGCGTGCGAACCACCGAGCGCACAGAGGCGCGCGTGGTCCTGTTCAGCGCCGCGGGCAACCCGGACGCCGACCTGACCGCCACGGACATCGCGATGGCGGAGGGCACGACGCGCTTCACACTGCGAACGCGGGCCGGCGAGGAGGTGACGGTCCGCACGCGGCTGCTCGGCCGCCACAACGTGGCCAACCTGCTCGCGGCCGCCGCGGTGGGCACGAGCCTCGACATGCCGCTCGACGCCGTCGCCCGCGCGCTGGCGCGGGTGTCGCCGCCCGCCCACCGGCTCGCGCCGATCCTGAACCGCCAGGCGGGGATCGTCGTCATCGACGACGCCTACAACTCGAACCCCGTCGGCGCCGCCGCGGCACTCGAGGTGCTCGCGTCGCATCAGGCGGAGCGGCGCGTCCTGGTCACTCCCGGGATGGTGGAGCTGGGCGAGCGCGAGGCCGAGGAGAACGAGCGCTTCGGCACCCAGGCCGCCGCGGTCTGCGACCTCGTCGTGCTGGTCGGCGAGGAGCGCTCGAAGCCGATCCTGGCCGGCCTGAGCGCCGCGTCCTTCCCCGACTCGCAGATACACGTGGTGGCGAACTCCTCGGAGGCGGAGGCGCTGCTCGCCAAGACCACGCGCCGTGGCGACGTCGTGCTGTTCGAGAACGACCTCCCGGACCTCTACGCAGAAGCCGGCAACGGCTCGGGAAGTATGTTTCCGCGCCCATGACGCAGCAGGACCTCCGGGTCGCCGTCGCGTTCGGCGGCCCCTCCGTTGAGCACGACGTGTCGATCATCAGCGCGCAGCAGCTGATGGCCGTCCTCGAGCCTCGGCACGAGCCGATTCCCGTCTATCTCGCCCGCGACGGCCGCTGGTGGACCGGCGACGCGCTGAGGGACATCGGCGCGTTCGGGCGCGACGCGCCGCAGGGCGCCGAGCCCTGCGAGCTGCGGCTCGGCCGCGACGGCTCGCCCTTCGCGGCGCCGGGCGGCTCGCGCTTCAAGGGCGATCGCGATCTGCAGGTCGACGCGGTGATCTGCGCCATCCACGGCACCGGCGGCGAGGACGGCAGCCTGCTCGGAGCGCTGGAGCTGAGCGGCCTGCCGTACGTGGGCGGCGGCGTGACCGCGGCCGCGGTCTCGATGGACAAGCACCTCACGAAGCTCGTGCTCGCCGAGGCGGGTATCCAGGTCGCCCCGCACACGCTCATCCGCCGGGAGGAGTTCACCGGCGAGCGGGAGAGGGTGCTGGAGCGTGCCGGCGGCCAGGGCATGCCCTGCTACGTGAAGCCCGCGACGCTCGGCTCGTCGATCGGCGTGGCGCGCGTCACGCATCCAGAGGAGCTCGAGGAGGCGCTCGAGCTCTGCTTCGAGCTCGACCGGAAGGCGCTCGTGGAGCCCGCGCTCGACGAGTTCGTGGAGGTGAACGTCGCGATCATCGGCGCACGCAGCACCGAGCTGCGCGCGTCCGCGGTCGAGCAGCCGGTGCGGGACGCGGAGTCCGCGCTGTCCTTCGAGGACAAGTACCTGCGCGCCGGCGGCAAGGGAGGCGAGGGCAAGTCCGCGGGCGGCGGCGCCAAAGCGGGTGGCACCTCAGAGGGCATGGCGAGCGCCGACAGGCTCATCCCTGCGCCGATCTCGGACACGGCGGCCGACGCGCTCGTGGCCACCGCCAAGACCGCTCACACCGCTCTCGAGCTGTTCGGCGTGGTGCGCTACGACTTTTTCCTGAAGGACACAGGCGGCGCGCCGGAGATCATCCTCAACGAGCCGAACACCGTTCCCGGCTCGTTCGCCTTCTACCTGTTCGAGCCGGCCGGGCTGCCCTTCGACGAGCTGGCAGACACCCTTCTCGAGATCGCGTTCGCGGAGGCGGCCGAGCGCCGCGCCACCACACGCACGTTCGAGTCCGTGCTGATCGCCGAGCACCAGAGGCGCTAGGCGGATGGGGACCCGCGTGGCCGTGGCGAGCGGGGGGCGGAGCCTCGAGCGGGAGGTGAGCCTCCGCTCGGGCGGTCGGGCGGCGGACGCGCTGGCGACGCTCGGCTACGACGTGACCGTGCTCGATCCCGACGCACGCTTCGTGCGCCGGATACGCGAGCTCGCGCCGGACTTCGTCTTCGTCGCGATGCACGGGCGCGGCGGCGAGGACGGCACCCTCCAGGACCTGCTCGAGATCCTCGGGGTGCCCTACACCGGCTCGGACGTGCACGCGTCCGGACGCTGCCTCGACAAGCACTCGTTCAAGCAGCTGATGCAGGCGCAGGGCCTCGACACGCCCGAATGGCACTCCTTCAACCGCGAGGCGTTCTCGGAGTTCGGCGCGGCCGAGAGCCTGGATCAGCTCGCCGAGCAGCTCGGCCTTCCGTTCGTGCTGAAGCCGGCGCGCCAGGGCTCGTCGCTCGGGATCAAGTTCGTCGAGACGCCCGAGCAGTTCGGCCCGGCGATCGTGGGCGCCCTGGGCTACGACGACCGCGTGGTGATCGAGCGCTACGTCGCCGGGCGCGAGCTGGCCGTGACCGTGCTGGGCCCCGCCGAGGCGCCCGAGATCCTGCCGGTGATCGAGATCGAGACCGACGAGCCGTTCTACACGTTCCGCGCCCACTACGACCCCGGCGCGGCCACGATGCGCGAGGCGGAGCTCGACGCCGGCGTCCGGGAGCGCGTCGAGGCCGTGGCCGCGCAGGCCTACCAGGCCGCCGGCTGCCGCGACCTCGGCCGCGTGGACCTCATCCTCGACGAGCACCAGGTGCCCCAGATCCTCGAGATCAACACGATCCCGGGGCTCACCGAGACCGGGCCGACCCGCTACGCGGCGCAGGCGGCGGGGATGGAGTTCAATGACCTGATCGCGCGCGTGATCTCGCGCGTCAGGGGGTCATGAGGCGCGCCACCGAATCGCCGAGGAGCGCGCCGGCCAGCACGTCGCTGGGGTAGTGGACGCCCAGGTACGGGCGCGAGAGCGCCATCGCCACCGCGACGGCGCGCAGCGGCGCCTCGGGCAGCCCCGCCGCGCCCAGCGCACGCGCGGCGGCGAACGAGGTGGACGCGTGCGCCGACGGGTACGAGCGCCCCGACAGGACGGGCGTGAGCGCCGGAAGCTCCTCCTCGAGCACGGGGCGGGCGCGGCGCACCGCGTACTTCACGGCCGTGTTCAGCAGGAGCGTCAGGAGCACGATCTCGACCGCGCGCACGTAGTCGTCCCGGCGGCGGGCGCTGAGCGTTCCGCCCACCACCGCGATGGCGTTCCAGACGAAGCCGTTCTCGCCGGCCCGCGCCAGCCTGATCAGCGCCGTCTCGATCGCCGGCGTGTGCCCGCGCGTCCGAAGCAGGCGTAGCAGCCTGAGGTCGAGCGCGGCGAGTGCCTTCAACGCCTAGAAGCCGACCCGGTGCTCGTCGGTGTCGAGCCGCACGTACACGACCTGCGAGAGGTCGATGTGCACCTCGGAGTCCTGCGTGTGGAGCTCGAACCAGCGCTCCGCGTTCGAGTCCGCCAGCGCCTTCCGAAAGGCGTCGTGGACTTCCTGCGACACGCGCACGGACAGCACCTGCCCGCCCTGGAAGCCGATGTCTATGCGTCGGGGGTAGTCAGCCATCAATGGCCCTCCGGGCTCTCGACCAGCTCGGTGAGCACGCCGCCGGTCGACTTCGGGTGCAGAAACGCCACGCGGCTGCCGCGGATTCCGATCCGCGGCCGCTCGTCGATGAGCTCGAGGCCGGCGCCACGGACGGACTCGAGTGCCGAGTCGATGTCATCCGTCCCGTAGGCCACGTGGTGAAGGCCGGGCCCGCTTCGGGCGAGGAACTTCCCGACCGCCGTGTCCGGGCCGAGCGGCTGGAGCAGCTCCACGTGGCTCTCGCCGACTCCGAGCAGCACCGCCTCGACGCCCTGCTCCTCCACCGTCTCGCGGTGCTGGAGCTGCATGCCGAGCCGCTCGCCGTAGAGCTCGATCGCCGCGTCGAGGTCCTCGACCGCGACTCCGATGTGATCAATCCGTCCGAACACGGGGTGAGCAGAATACGCACATGGGAATCAACATCCAGACGCCTGACTTCGACGAGCCGCGCGAGCAGGAGGGCTTCCGCGCCCAGCGCGCCCGGCTCAGCCGGCAGGCCGGCGCCGAGCGGCTCGGCCTCAGCCTGTGGGAGGTCGAGCCCGGGCAGGCGGCCTACCCGTACCACGCGCATCTCACCGAGGAGGAGATCGTGGTGGTGCTCGAGGGCCGGCCGAGCCTACGGACGCCGGACGGCTGGCGCGAGCTCGAGCAGGGCGAGGTCGTGACCTTTCTGCGCGGCGAGCAGGGCGCCCATCAGATCGTGAACAGGACGGAGGAGCCGATCCGGTTCCTGGCCTTCAGCCCCAGCGGCGAGCCCGACATCATCCTCCAGCTCGACTCCGGCAAGATCGGAGCGGCCGAGCGGCGGCCCGACGGCGGCGGCCTGCGGATGTGGTTCCGGCGCGAGGACGGGCGCGACTACTACGACGGCGAGTCGCCGCCGGGCTGACCCTCGAGACGCTCCGCGGCCGCCACGCGCGCCGCGCCCGGCTCCGCCACGGGCACCACCGGTGAGGCCGGCTTCCCGTTCGAGTCGCCGCCGTCGCCGTCGCCGCGGTAGCCCGAGACGAGCCGCTCGATGTCCTCTCGCTCGAGCACCTCGTTCTCGAGCAGCGTGACGGCGAGCGCCTCGAGCAGAGGGCTGTTGTCCTGAACGATCTTGAGCGCGCGACGGTGCGCCAGGTCGGTGAGGTACTGCTGCTCCTCGTCCACCTGGCGGCGCGTGTAGTCCGACATCGAGTAGTCGTCGGTGGGGATCTGCTTCGACATCAGTTCGGTGCCCATGCCGTAGACGGTGACCATCGAGCGGCTGATCTCGTGGACCTTGCGCAGGTCGTCGGCCGCGCCGGTCGTGATCTCGCCGAAGATCAGGTGCTCGGTCACGCGCCCGCCGAGGAGCACGACCATGTAGTCGAGGAGCTCCTCCTTCGTCTTCAGGTAGCGGTCCTCCTCGGGGAGGTTCAGCGTGTAGCCGAGCGCCTTGCCGCGCGGGATGATCGAGATGCGGTGGACCTTCTCCACCGACTCGAGCAGCTCCGAGCAGAGCGCGTGGCCCGCCTCGTGGTAGGCCACCACCCTCTTCTCGTGGTCTGTGATCACGCGCCGCGACTGCATGCCGGCGACGACGCGCTCGAGCGCAGACTGGAAGTCCTTCGTCCTCAGGGAGTCGCGGTGCTCGCGGCCGGCGAAGATGGCCGCTTCGTTGCAGATGTTGGCGAGGTCGGCGCCCGTCATGCCGCTGGTCTGGCGCGCGATGGCCTCCATGTCCACGTCCTCGGCGAGCGGCTTGCCGCGGGTATGGACGGACAGGATGTTGCGACGGCCCTTCAGGTCGGGCGGCGTCACGAGAATCTGGCGGTCGAAGCGGCCGGGCCGGAGCAGCGCCGGATCGAGCTTCTCGAGCAGGTTCGACGCCGCGATCACGACGACGTTGTCCGCCCCGCCGAAGCCGTCGAGCTCGACGAGCAGCTGATTGAGCGTCTGATCCTTCTCCCCCGAGATGTCGCTGCCGCGCGTGGCTCCGACCGCGTCGAGCTCGTCGATGAACACGATCGCCGGCGCCTCCTTGCGCGCCTGGCGGAACAGGCGCCTGATGCGGGCCGCGCCGAGCCCGGCGAACATCTCCACGAAGGAGCTGGCCGACTGGGCGAAGAACTTCGCGTTCGACTCGTTGGCGACGGCCTTTGCGAGGAGCGTCTTGCCAGTGCCCGGCGGCCCGTGAAGCAGGATGCCCTTCGGCACCTTGGCGCCGAGCTTCTTGAAGCGCTTCGGGTCGCGCATGAACTCCACGACCTCGCGGAGCTCGTCCTTGGCCTCCTCGACGCCGGCCACGTCGTCCCAGCGCACGGAGCTCGACGAGGACGGAGCGATCTCCTGCGGCTTCGTCCGCGGCATGTACTGGACCATCCATACGACCGCGACCGCGATCAGGCCCATGAAGATGATCGGGAGCCAGGTGAGCGCGAAGCCCTCGAGGCCGCCCCAGAAGGAGCTGTCGTCCTTCCCGCTGGCCGCCGCCTCGGTGTCGTCGGCCTCGACCCTGAAGCCGTCGGTCCCGTTCTCGCGCGAGACGACGCGGGAGGCGGCGTCGAACTTCCAGCCGTCGGGCAGCTCGGCGCCGGGCTCGCGCAGGACGCGGCGAAGCTCGTCGTGCGCGTCGGCACAGGCAAGCTGAGAGCTGTCGAGCACGGTGAGCTTGTAGGGACCGCGCTCGAAGCTCACCTCGCCAAGCTGCTGCTTGCGGGCCATCTCGAATGGGACCGTGCAGGCGGCCGAGCCACCGGTGGCCGCGCCCGCCGGAGCAGCCGGCAGTACCAGCGCCAGGAGAGCGAGCAGGGGCAGGCTGCGGAGGGTCCGCCTCATCCAGTACCCCAATCGGCCATCCGCGGCCGCGACATGAGCCCTAAAGGACTCTCTCTAGCCGCGGATTGGTCCTGAAGCGGCGACCCGCCTTGGCGCAGTCGCGACCCTCGACCCGAACGACGTCGGCCGTGAAGTCGTTCGCGCCCTGCACGAGGGACGATCCGACCCCGTACGCGTCCACCGGTGCGCCCGCTCTCTCGAACGCGGTGATCTTCTCGGCGTCGAACCCGCCGGAGGCCACGATGTGCACGTGCCGATGGCCGGCCTCGTCGAGAGCGTCGCGCACCCGCCTCACGAGCACCTCGTTCACGCCGGTCGGCCTGAAGTCGCCCATATCGGGCCAGAGTGAGCGGTCGACCATCAGCTCGGAGGTGTCGAGACGAACGCCCCAGAGGCGATCGCCGAGGGCGTCGGCCACCTCCAGCGCGGTGCGAACCGAGTCGTTCTCGAAGTCCACGAGCACCGTCACGTTCATCTCGTCGGCGAAGCGATCGGCCCACGCGCGCGCCGCGGCCACCGTGTCGCCGCCGTACGCGGCGATCAGGCCGTGCGGGACGGTTCCCACGCCGCGGCCGCCCCACCAGGACGCCTGCGCGTCGGTCGAGACGCCGATCGCGCCGGCCACGTGCGCCCCCCAGCCATCCCCGGTCTGGACGAGCCAGTGGTCGTGCCGTGCGGGGAAGAACAGGATCGGCTTGCCGTTCGCGGCCTCGACCACCCTGCGCACGTTCCGCATGATGCGCGTGCGCCGCGACAGGACGCCGAGGTAGACCGTCTCGAGGTGTGCGAACTGGGCGTAGTCGCCGTCGATCTGGAGGATCGGCTCCCACGGCTCGATCCCGTCGCCCTCGTGGAGGGCCTGCACCTCGAGGCTGCTCCAGTCGTCGGAGCAGAGCTTCAGCACCGCGATCGCCTCGTCGATGCCGCCCAGCACCGAGTGCTCCTTCTGGAAGACCTGGACCGTCACGGCGGGCCGGCGGCCCGTCTCGACGAGGAGCCGGCGCGTGAGGTTGAAGTACGCGTCGCTGTAGTAGCCCGCGCGGATCCGCTCTACAGGAAGCCTGAAGACCTCAGGGGCGAGGCGCTCGCGGGCAGGCGCGCTACTTGCCACCCTCGACCTGGCCGCCCTCGACCCGGAGGATCTCCGCGAGCGCGGCCTTGCCGACCTCGAGCTGCTCCTCGGTCGGCTCGCGCGTGCCGATGGCGCGCTGGATCTCGAAGCCGGGCCGGCGCATGAGCCTCGTGAGCGCCGAGTCGGGGTGGCGCTCGCCCCAGGCGAACATCTCCACGGCCACCGCGGCGCTCCCGAGTCCCACGGCGGCCTCGGCCGCCGGGCCGCGCAGGCCGGCGCGGCGCAGGGCGACGTTCCCGATCGCGGCGGCCGTGAGCATCGGCGCGACCAGGTGCGAGCCGCAGCGGTCGTGCTCCTTGTCCGCCTCGGCGGCGTCCGAGCCGTCCTCGTATCCGGCGATCGCCTTGTGCTCCACGCCGTGATACGCGGCGAGGTCGCCGCTCCGGAGCGCGAGCAGCGCCGGCGCCACGCTCACGAGCGCCACCGCCGCCTCGCGGCCCGCGGTGCGCGAGCCGGGTGTGCGCGAGCCGGCCGTTCGGATCGCCTGCCCCGCGAGCGCCGCGGCGCCCATCGAGCCGAGCGTCCTGATGTCCTGCATCGGGAGGCGCGCCTCAGGCAGCGCGCGCTTCACGATCGGGATCACGGCCAGCGCCTCGGCCAGCTTCATCACGCCGCGGACGCCCGGCACGCGCTCGGCCGCGCGGGCGCCGAGGTCCGGCTTGCGGCCCGATGCGACCTTCAGCTCGCCGCTCTCCGTCCGCACGGCGGCGGCCCAATGGGTCGGCCCGTGCACGAGAAGTCCGTTCCGAAGCGCCATGCCGCCGAGCCTGAGTTTGTCGTCGGGAACCGGGGCCGTCATGCTCCAAGGTTAGATGCTCGCCGCAGGACTCTCCTACCGCGAAAGCGGTCCTGCCGATGGGCCGGTGGCGCTCCTGCTGCACGGCTACCCCGAGTCCTCGTTCATGTGGGAGGGCGTCATGCCCGCCGTCGCGGACGCCGGCTGGCGCGCCGTGGCTCCCGACTTCGCGGGCTTCGGCGACTCGCCGCCCGACCCGCCCGGCACCTGGGAGCGGCACATCGAGTCGCTGGAGCGCTTCCGCCGCGAGCTCGGCATCGACCGCTGCGTGCCGGTCATGCACGACTGGGGCGGGCTGATCGGGTTGCGCTGGGCGTGCGAGCACCCGGAGGCCGTGCGCGGCCTCGTGATCAGCTCGACGGGCTTCTTCCCGGACGGGAAGTGGCACGGCATGGCGAAGGCCCTGCGCGAGCCGCATACCGGCGAGCAGATGATCGGGGCCATCGACCGCGCGACGTTCGCGAGCGTCATGCGCCAGTCGATGGCGGGCGTGAGCGACGAGGCGCTAGACGAGTACTGGAAGGCGTACACCGACGCGACACGCCGTACCGGCCACCTCGAGCTCTACCGCTCCGGCGACTTCTCGAAGCTCGAGCAGTACGACCTGGCGACCCTGGACGTCCCGGTCCTGCTCGTCTGGGGCGAGGACGACGAGTTCGCGCCCGTTGCGGGCGCCCATCGCTTCGAGCGTGAGCTGCCGGACACGGAGCTGGTGGTGGTCGAGGGGACCGGGCACTTCGTCTGGGACGAGGCGCCCGCCGAGGGCGCCGAGGCGCTCGTGCGCTTCCTTGCGAGACTTCCCTGAGTGGAAGAACGCCTGTTCGAGATGGAGGAGCCGGCCGCGGCTCCGGACGCCCCGGAGATCGCCGGACAGCCGCTTGCGGCTCGCATGCGCCCGCAGTCGCTCGGCGAGTTCGTCGGGCAGGAGCACCTGCTCGGCCGCGGCTCCGCGCTGCGCACCGCGATCGAGGACGGGCGCCCGCACTCGATGATCCTCTACGGGCCGCCCGGCACCGGTAAGACGACGCTGGCGCGGCTGCTGGCCGTGAACGCCCGTGCGGCCTTCGAGGAGGCGTCCGCGGTGAACGCGGGCCGCGCCGAGGTGCGTGCGGTGATCGAGCGCGCGAAGCACCGGCTCGCGACGAGCGGGGAACGGACGATCTTCTTCCTCGACGAGATCCACCGCTTCAACAAGGCGCAGCAGGACACGCTCCTGCCCGCGGTGGAGGACGGCACGGTCGTGCTCGTGGGCGCCACCACGGAGAACCCCTACTTCGAGGTCAACTCGGCCCTGCTGTCGCGCTGCCGGATCTACGAACTGCAGTCGCTCGACGAGGAGCACGTGCTCGCTCTGCTCCGCCGCGCCCTGGGCGCGGAGCGTGGGATCGCGGACGCGCCGCAGGTGGACGACGACGCGCTCGAGTTCCTCGCAGCGCGCTCCGCCGGCGACGCCCGCACGGCGCTGTCCGCGCTCGAGCTGGCGGCCGAGACCGTCGGCGACGCCGGCGCGGTGACCCTGCGAGTGGCGGAGGACGCGCTCCAGCGCAGCGCGATCCTGTACGACAAGGGCGGCGACCTGCACTACGACCTGATCTCGGCGTGGATCAAGTCGACGCGCGGGTCCGATCCCGATGCCTCGCTGCTGTACCTGGCGGCGATGATCGAGGGCGGCGAGGACCCGCGCTTCATAGCCCGGCGCATGGTCGTCTTGGCGAGCGAGGACATCGGCAATGCCGACCCGCGTGCGCTCGAGGTGGCCGTGAGCGCGGCGCACGCGGTCGAGCACGTCGGAATGCCGGAGTGTGCGCTCAACCTGGCGCAGGCGGCGGTCTACCTGGCGCTGGCGCCCAAGTCGAACGCCTCCTACGAGGGCATCAAGCGAGCGCGGGCCTGGGTGCGCGAGCACGGCACGCCGGAGCCGCCCGCGGCGCTCCGGAGCGCCGCCTATCCCGGTGCGACGAAGCTCGGCAGGGGCCTCGACTACGACTATCCGCACTCGCGTCCGGAGGGCGTCTCCGATCAGGAGCTGATGCCGGCGGACGCGGTCGGGGAGCGCTTCCTCGAGCTGTCGGAGCACGGTGAGGAGGCCGCGCTGCGCGACCGCCTCGACAAGATCCGCCGCGCACGCGGCCGCGACTGACAGAATCCCGGCCCATGGAAGCTGCACTGCGGCCGGCCGAGGCCACCGAGCTCGAGTCGTTCAGCCCGCTCGACGGCAAGCACATCGGCGCGGTGCCGACCGTGACCCCGGCCCAGGTCCAGTCGGTGGTGGACGACGTGGCGAGCGTCCAGCCTTTCTGGGCTCAGCTGCCGCTTGTCGATCGCGCTCGCTACATGCGCCGCGCCGCGCAGGCGATCATCGACCAGATCGACGAGCTGGCGGAGCTGCTCTCGCGCGAGCAGGGCAAGGCGCTGAACGAGTCCTACGTGATGGAGCTTCTGCCCACGATCGATTCGCTGCGCTGGCTCGCCGACGCCGGACCGGAGATCCTCGACGACGAGCGCATCCCGCTGCCGATCTTCCTGAAGCAGAAGCGCGCGCGCTTCACCTACGAGCCGCTCGGCGTGGTGGGCGTGATCGCGCCCTGGAACTACCCCTGGTCGATCCCGTTCGGCGAGGTGGCGATCGCGCTCATGGCGGGGAACGGGGTGGTGCTGAAGCCGGCGTCGCTGACGCCGCTGATCGGGCAGCGGATCCAGGAGGTCTTCGAGCGCGCGGGAGTGCCGGAGGGCCTCGTCCGCACGGTCCACGGCGGCGGCGCCGTGGGGCAGGCGCTCGTCGAGTCGACGGCGTCGAAGATCTTCTTCACCGGCTCGGTGGACGTGGGGCGCCAGGTGGGCGTCGAGTGCGCGAAGCGGATGAAGGGCTCGGTGCTCGAGCTGGGCGGCAAGGACCCCATGATCGTCTGCGCCGACGCCAACCTCGCGAACGCGATCTCGGGTTGCCTCTGGGGCGGGTTCGCGAACGCCGGCCAGACCTGCTCGGGGATCGAGCGGGTCTACGTCGTGAAGGACGTGGCCGAGCGTTTCGTCGAGGGCGTCGTGGAGGGTGCGAAGGCGCTCACGGTCGGCGACCCGCTCGAGTGGGATACGGAGATCGGCCCGATGGTCTCGCAGGAGCAGCTCGAGCTCGTCAAGGAGCTGGTGGACGACGCGGTCGCGAACGGCGCGACGCTCCACTGCGGCGGCGCGGACGAGCCCTTCTTCCGGCCCGCCGTCCTCACCGGCGTAACGCACGACATGCGCATCATGCGCGAGGAGATCTTCGGCCCGGTCGTGCCGATCGTGACCGTGGAGGACGAGGACGAGGCGATCGCCCTCGCGAACGACTCGGAGTTCGGCCTGGGCGCGTCCGTCTGGACGATGAACCGCGCCAAGGGCGAGCGAATGGCCCGGCGCGTCGAGGCGGGCATGGTCTGGGTGAACGACCACATGTTCAGCCACGGCGCCTGCTCGTGCTCGTGGGGCGGCGTGAAGAGCTCCGGCCTCGGGCGCTCCCACTCCAAGTTCGGTCTCTACGAGTGCGTGAACATCAAGCTCGTCACCTGGGAGCCGTCGCGCACACGGGACTTCTGGTGGCACCCGTACGACGAGGCGCTCGGGAAGGCCATGCAGGCGTCGGCGCGCCTCCTCTACGGCCGCGACGCGGACAAGGCCGGCGCTCTGCGGCGCGGCATCCTGCCGCTGGCGCGCGTAGGCCGCAAGACGCTCCGCGACGTGTTCAAGCGCTGACCTACTGGTCGGCGGCGGCCGCGCGCAGATGCCGACTGACGTCGCCGACGAGATCGGTTCGGACGCGCCTCTCCACGAAGCGCCAGCGCCCGTCGCGACGCGCGAAGCGGTCTTGATAGCGACCGCTCACGATGGGTTGCAGAGCCAGCCCGGGCAGCGCCTGCAGCGCGGTGAAGTACGAACGCGAATCCGCCCTGCCGCCCTCTTCATCGATCTCGATCGCGATGTTGGTGGTGACGTGCTTGGTCCGTGGCGTGCCGTCGTCGTAGACGATCAGGCTGTCCCGCAGCATCCTCTCGATCGCGTCCCGGCCGCTCACCGTCCCGGCCGCGCCGATAAAGGTGGCGTCCGCGAGGAGGGTGCCAACGCCGGCGAAATCACCGTCGTCCACAAGCTCCGCGTAGCTCGCGATCAGGTTCTCGATCGCCCGGTAGCTCGACGCTGGATCGCTCGGGACCGGGTGGGACGTGGACATGCGACGCGAGAGTAGGCGAAACCACGCCCCCGGCGGCAGCTCAAGCGCTGACAAGCTCCCCGTCGACGACCGCAAGGCATCCGTAGGCAGTGGTCGTCGTGTGCCCCTGGTCGTCCAGGGAGTAGCGGCCAAGGATGGAGTCGCGATCGGTGGTGGCGCGCGCGGCGCGCACGGTCGCCGCCCTGTCCCCACCGCCCTCCGCCACCGCGTCGAGGATTAGCGCCATCGCCTCGTAGCCGTAGAAGCCGAACGGCGCGCGCTGGGCGCGGAAGAAGCGCGTGCGCTCGGCGGCCGAGACGCTCATCGCCTCCGCTAGCCACGGCTCGGCCACCCCCTCGGTCCCCAGCAGCCACAGATCGGGGTTCGCGCCATGGAGGTCGTGCCAGAGCCCCACGGCGCCGGATCCCGCGACCCCGACGTAGAGGAGGGCCTGTGCGCCGTCCATATCGCTCCGCCACTCCTCGTCGTGATTCCAGATCGGCCGCGACCGCACTGCGAGCCCGCGGTCTCGCGCCGCGTCGGTGCACATTCCTCCAACGGGCACGCCGTAGTACGGGTCGTGGTCGTGCACCACGAGCAGATCGGTCACCCCGGCGCCGACAAGCCAGTCCGCGATCGCACGGGCTCCGACGCCGTCGTGCGGCATGAGCCGGATCAGCGTGGGGCCACCAAGCTCAGCCCAGGTGGCGACCGGCGCGACCTGGAGCAGTCCCGCCGGGCCCAGGATCGCGCTGCTCGCGGCGACCTCGCTCGAGTGGAAGTCGCCAAGGTAGGCGAGCGCGTCCGGGTCCTCGGCGGCCTGGCGGGCAGCGTCGGCCGCGCGCCCCTCGCGAGCCTCCCCGCCCGAATCGAGGGCGAGCAGCTCCACCGAGGCGTTCCCGGGGCGGTCGAGGGCGAGCTCGGCGCCCCGCAGCAGCTCCCGGCCGAAGACCCGCGCGGGGCCGCTCAGAGGCAGACTGGCGTAGACGTTTGGCATGCCTAGACTCTTTCCCAATGCCGGCACAGGCCTATGCGGGCAAGGAATGCGTCTGCCAGCTCCGGAAGGGGATCTGCGACCAGAGCTGCGTTCAGGGGATGCTCGACACCCCCTTCTACATCGCCTGCCTGAAGCTCACGGGACGCCGCTGCGTGGTGATCGGCGGCGGGGACGTGGGGCTGGAGAAGGTCGAGGGCCTGCTCGCCTGCGACGGCGAGGTGACCGTGATTGCGCCGGAGATGATCGACCCTCTGCGCGCGCTCGCGGACGAGGGCTCGATCCGCTGGGAGCCGCGCGAGTACGCCGGCCCCGCGGACCTCGAGGGCGTCTTCATGGTGATCGCGGCGACGAACGACACCGACGTCAACATCTCGGTCTACGACGACGCCGAGCGGCGGGCGATGCTGGTGAACGTCGTCGACGTGCCACCGCTCTGCAACTTCATCCTCCCGGCGATCATCCGGACCGGCCCGCTCGCGATCGCGATCTCCACGGCGGGCGCCTCGCCCGCGCTCGCCAAGCGGATCCGGGACGAGATCGCGGACGAGTACGGCGAGCCCTACGCGCGCCTCGCGATCCTCCTCAACGAGGTGCGCGGCTGGGCGAAGGGCACGCTCGCCACCTATCAGGACCGCAAGGTCTTCTTCGAATCGATCGTGAACGGCGACCCCGACCCGATCGAGCTGCTCCGGCACGGCGATGAGCGGGCGGTGCGCGACCTCATCGCGGCGGCGCAGCGAACGGCCGGCCAGCCTGTCTGACGAGCTCACACACATCGACGAGGCCGGGAGCGCCCGGATGGTCGACGTGGGCGACAAGGAGGTCACGGACAGGCGCGCCGTCGCGCGAGCGGTCGTGCGAATGGCGCCGGACACGGCCGCCGCCGTGGCACGCGGCGACGCTCCGAAGGGCGACGTGATCGGCACTGCGCGCATCGCCGGCATCCAGGCCGCCAAGCGCACCGCCGACCTGATCCCGCTCTGCCACCCGCTGCCGCTCTCGTTCGTCGACGTGCGGATCGAGGTGCACGAGGACCGCGTCGAGATCGTGTCGGAGGCGCGTACGAGCGGCCAGACCGGCGTGGAGATGGAGGCGCTCACGGGCGCCTCCGTGGCCGCGCTGACCGTCTACGACATGGTCAAGGGCATCGAGCGCGGCGTCGAGATCGCCGAGGTCGTGCTGCTCGAGAAGTCCGGCGGCCGGCACGACTGGCGCCGCGAGCAGTGAGCTCGCGCGCGGCCGTGGTGACTATCTCCACCTCGCTGGCGAACGGCGAGGGCGAGGACGTCTCCGGGCCCGCGCTGGTGCGGCTCTGCGAGCAGGCCGGGCTCGAGGTCCAGCACGAGGTGGTGTCGGACGACCGCGAATCGATCGTCGCGGCGCTCAAGCGGCTTGCCGACCACGACGGCGTGCGCTTCGTGTTCACGACCGGCGGCACCGGGCTCACGCTCGACGACGTGACGCCCGAGGCCACGCGAGCCGTCATCGAGCGCGAGGCGCCCGGCTACGCGGAGGCGATCAGGGCGGACTCGCGCGAGCACACGCCGCTCGGGCTGCTCAGCCGCGGCGTGGCCGGCGTGCGCGGACGCACGCTGATCGTGAACCTGCCGGGCAACCCCAAGGCGATCGAGCAGTCCTGGCCGATCGTCGAGCCGACGCTCGAACACGCGGCGCAGCTCCTGGAGCGAAGTTAGGGGCCAAGCCCTTTCTGGCGCAGCTCCTGCTTCGCCGAGTCGGACTTGCCGAGCTGGTCCAACCCCATGCCCGCAAGCACGGGCGGCGCCTTCGTGAACTGGACGTCCGAGTACTGGACCACCTCGACCAGGTTGCCCCAGGGGTCGCGGAAGCGGAGCCCGCGGCTCGGCTCGATCTCGACGCCCGCCTCCTGGAGCGCCTGCCGCACCCGCCCGCGGTCGTCCACGACGAGGCCGAAGTGGCGGTGGCGGTCGGCCACCGGGTCGTCGCCCTCGGCGAGCGCGAGGAACTGATCCCCCATGTCCAGGAACGCCATCCCGCGCACGCGCCCGCGCAGCTCGAGGTCGAAGATGCGCCCGTAGAACTCGACGGCCTCGTCCACGTCGCCGACCGCCAGCGCAATGTGGTTGATACCGACCATTCGCGCCACAGCCTCAGCATAGGCTTCGGCGCGTGGCTGCGATCGAGCTCGAACGCCTCGAGCGGCGGTACGGCGAGCGGGTCGCGCTCGTCGGCGTGAGCGTGCGCGTGGAGGAGGGTCAGACGCTCGCCGTACTCGGGGGCAACGGGGCAGGGAAGACCACGCTGCTGCGGGTGCTCGCCGGGCTGCTGCGTCCCCAGGGCGGGCGGGCGACCGTGCTCGGCGCCTCGCTGCCGGACGAGCGCTGGAAGCTCCCCGCGCAGGTCGGTTACCTGGGTCACGAGCCGCTGCTCTACCGCGAGCTGAGCGGACGCGAGAACCTGCGCTATCACGGGCGTCTGCACGGGGTGCCCGACGCGCGTGTCGAGCTGGTGCTCGCGGAGGTGGGCCTGGCCGATCGCGCGGAGGAGCCGGTTCGCGATCTCTCGAAGGGCCTGGTCCAGCGCCTCGCGGTCGCGCGGGCGGTCCTCCACGAGCCCGCTCTCCTCCTCCTCGACGAGCCGCGCGCCAACCTCGACCCGGCGGCGGCCGAGCTGGTCGAGCCGCTCATCGGCCGCGCCTCGGGTCGAACCAGGGTGCTCGTGAGCCACGACGTGCAGGGCGCGCTCGCCGAGTCGGATGTGGCCCTCGGCCTGAAGGCCGGTCGCCCCGCGCCGGTGGACGCGGAGCTCTACCGGTGATCGCGGCCGCCCGAACGATCCTCCGCAAGGACCTCCTGATCGAGCTCCGGACGAAGGAGTCGGTGCCGGCCATGGTGCTGTTCTCGATCACGGTCTACGTCCTGTTCCACTTCGGGCTCGACCGCGACGCGCTCGACGGCGAGCTGGCGTCGGGCGTGCTGTGGGTGACGCTCCTGCTCGCTGCCGTGATCGGCGTGTCGCGCCTGTTCGCGGCCGAGCGCGAGCAGGGCGGGATCGACGGCCTGCTGCTGGCGCCCGTGGACCGCACGGCGCTCTTCCTCGCCAAGGCGGCGGCGCTGTTCGTGTTCCTGACGGCCGTCGAGCTCGTAGCCGTACCGGCGTTCGCGCTGCTGCTGCTCGGCCCCGGCCTGGGAGGGGCGTTCCCGGAGCTCGTTCCCGTGCTCCTGCTCGGCAACCTCGGCATGGCGGCGGTCGGGGCGCTGGTCGCCGCGCTCGCGGCCGAGACACGGGCGCACGAGCTGATCGTCCCGCTCCTGCTGCTTCCACTGCTCGTTCCGCTGCTGATCGCCTGCGCTCAGGCCACGGAGCCGCTCTTCCGTCAGGCGGCCGGGCCCGAGGACCTCGGCCGCTGGCTTCTGCTCCTCACTCTTTACGATGTGGTGTTCGTGCTTCTCTCAGTGGCGGTCTTCGACTTCCTGCTCGAGGACTGATGTATTCCAAGGGCCTCGCTCCGCTCGCTGCGGCAACCGTCGTGACCCTCACGACGGCGTTCGCGCTGGTGTTCTTCTACGCGCCGAACGACGCCGACCAGGGCTTCGTCCAGAAGATCTTCTACGTGCACGTGCCGATGGCGATCGTGGCGCTCTGCGGGTTCGTCGCGGGCGGCGTGTTCGCGATCAAGCACCTGCGGAGCGGCGACTCGTCCTGGGACATGCGCTCCTACGTCGCCATCCACCAGTCGATCATCCTGGGCCTCGGGGTCCTCGTCACCGGCGCGATCTGGGCGAAGGCGTCCTGGGGCCACTGGTGGGTGTGGGACGAGCCGGTGCTCGTCTCGTTCCTGGTGGTCTTCCTCCTCTACTGCGTCTACTACCCGCTGCGCTTCTCGATCGAGGACCCTTCGCGGCAAGCGCGCTACTCCTCGGTATTCGCGATCACGGCCGGAGCGTTCGTACCGCTTAACTTCGTGGCGGTGCGCATGGCCGAATCGTTCACCCATCCCCGCGTCCTGTCCCAGACGGGAGGCGACCTGCCCGGCGACATGCGCCTTACCTTCCTCGTCTCGCTCCTGGGGATGGCGCTCCTGTTCGTGACGCTGTGGAAGCTCGAGCTGACCGCCAAGCACGCGTCGATGCAGCTGAAGAAGCTGAGAAACGAGAGGTTGAGGAACCGTGCCCGCATTGCCGCTTGACGAGGCGGGCAAGTACGTCGCCGGCGCGTACGTCGTGTTCATCGCGCTGATCCTGATCTACGTGGCGATCATCGGGGCGAAGATCGCGCGCATCGACCGCCAGATCTCCGAGCTGGTCGCCGCGGAGGAGGACGAGTGACGGGCGAGCTGCTGGCGCTCGGCGCGAACCACAAGACCGCGCCGCTCCCGCTGCGCGAGAAGCTGGCGCTGCCGGACGGGCGGGCGGCGCGCGTCCTGGCCGAGCTCGTGGGCCACGACGCCGTCCACGAGGCCGTGGCCATCTCGACCTGCAACCGCACCGAGCTCTATCTCGTCACGGCCGACCCGGTCGAGGCCGAGAACGTGGCGCTCGGGATCCTGTCGCGGCAGGCGGGCCTCCGGCCCACGGAGCTGCTCGGGGCGATCTACGCGCTGCGCGGCGGCGCGGCGGTCGAGCACCTGTTCTCGGTCACGGCAGGGCTCGACTCGATGATCGTCGGCGAGGCCGAGGTGCAGGGACAGGTGAAGCGCTCGTACGAGATGGCGCTGGTCGAGGGCGTGACCGGGCCGGTCGCGAACCGGCTCTTCCGCGACGCGCTCGCCACGGGGAAGCGGGTCCGCCACGAGACCGGGATCGCGCGCTCGAGCGTGTCGGTCTCGTCGGTGGCCGTGAAGCTGGCAGCCGACTTCCTCGGCGACCTCGCGAACCGGCGCGTGCTCGTGATCGGCGCCGGCGAGAACGCCGAGCTGACCGCCCGCGCGCTGCGCGACCGCGGCGTGGAGACCCTCTTCGTCGCGAACCGGCGCTACGACCGGGCGCTCGGGCTGGCGCAGCGCTACGGAGGCCGGGCGATCCCCTTCGACTCGCTGCCGGGCGAGCTGGAGCACGCGGACATCGTCGTGAGCGCCACCGGGGCGCCGCACCAGATCGTCGGGCGCGAGGAGCTCGAGTTCGTCGCCGCGTCTCGCATGGGGCGGCCGCTCGTGATGATCGACCTCGCCGTGCCGCGCGACATCGAGCCGGGCGTGCGCGACTGCCCGGGCATCGCGCTCTACGACATGGACGACCTGCAGGCGGAGGTGGCGCGCAACCTGAGCGGGCGCCAGTCGGAGGCCGACGAGGCGCAGGTGATCGTGCACCAGGAGGTCGCGCGCTTCGAGGACTGGCTCGGCAGCCTCGACGTGGTGCCCACGATCTCCGCGCTCCGCCGGCGCGGCGACGAGATCGTCGAGCAGGTGCTGCGCGAGAACGAGTCGCGCTGGGAGTCGCTCTCCGAGGTCGACCGCGAGCGGGTGGCGACGCTGGCGAGCGCGGTTGTGAGCCGTCTGCTCCACGAGCCGACGAGCGTGCTCCGCGGCGCGGCCGGGGAGGGCACGTCCTACCGCTACGTGCACGCGCTTCACGAGCTGTTCGGCCTGGAGGGCGCGCTGACGCCGCTCGAGGATGCGCCCGCCGAGGTCACGCGCCTCGACGCCCGCCGCCGCCAGCGCGGCGGCCGGTGATCAGACTCGGCACGCGCGGCAGCGCACTGGCCCTCGCTCAGGCCCGCTGGGTGGCCGAGCGGCTGGCGGGCGAGGTGGAGATCGTGCCGATCACTACGACGGGTGACCATAAGGGGTCTGACCCCTTAAGTGCACCTGACTCAAGGGGTCTGACCCCTGACAAGTCGCGCTTTGTGAAGGAGCTCGAGGAGGCGCTGCTCTCCGGTGAGATCGACGTGGCGGTGCACTCGGCGAAGGACGTGCCCGCGGACTTTCCCCACGGTCTGCTCCTGTACGCGCTCCCGGGCCGTGCCGATCCCCGCGACACCCTCTGCGGGGCCCACTCGCTCGACGAGCTCTCGGAGGGCGCGGTCGTCGGAACATCGAGCCTTCGCCGGCGCGCGCTGCTGTCCGCGGTACGACCTGACCTCGACGTTCGTGACCTTCGAGGCAACGTCGACACGCGCCTCAGGCGGTTGTCCGATGGCGACTTCGACGCGATCGTGCTTGCACAGGCCGGCCTCGACCGGCTCGGGCGAGGCGATGAGGGAGCCCCGCTGGACCCCGCCGTGTTCGTGCCGGCTGCCGGTCAGGGCTGCCTCGCCGTGCAGATCCGCGACGCGGACGAGCCGGGCAACGAGGCGCTCTCGGGGTTCCCGGGCATGTGGGGCGTCAAGACCGACATGACGGACATGTGTCTGCACGAGGAGCGGAACGTCGTGCGCCTCCTGCAGGCGACCTGCAACACGCCCATCGGCGTGCACGCGGTGGTGCGTGGCGAGGAGTCGATCCGCGTTGTGGCGTTCGTCGGGCTTCCCGACGGATCGCGGTGGATACGCGACGAGCTCGAGATGCCATATCCGCACGCCACGGATCTGGTCGGCCGCCACGTCGCTGACCGGCTGCGCGCCGCGGGCGCCGACGAGCTGCTCGCGGAGGCCGAGCGCGCGGTGGCCGCCGGATAGCGTTCTCCGCGTGAGCGGCATCGTCTACCTCGTGGGCGCCGGGCCCGGCGATCCGGGGCTCATGACGCGCCGGTCGCTGGACCTCATCGCGGCCGCGGACGCGATTCTCTACGACCGGCTGATCCCCCCGGGCGCGCTCGACGGGGCGCGAGCGGACGCCGAGCTGCGCTATGTGGGCAAGGAGCCGGGCGCCCCGGCCCTCACGCAGGAAGAGACGAACGCCCTGCTCGTGGAGCTCGCCCGCGCCGGCAAGCGCGTGGTGCGGCTGAAGGGAGGCGATCCGTTCGTCTTCGGGCGCGGCGGCGAGGAGGCCGAGGCGCTGGCCGCGGCCGGCGTCCCGTTCGAGGTCGTACCGGGCGTGACCGCGGGCGTGGCGGCGTCCGCCTACGCGGGCATCCCGGTCACCCACCGCGACGCCGCGTCGGCCGTCGCGTTCGTCACCGGCCACGAGGATCCGGAGAAGCCGGAGTCCGCGCTCGACTGGGACGCGCTCGCGCGCTTCCCGGGCACGCTCGTCTTCTACATGGGGGTCAGGCAGCTGCCTCGGATCGCCGAGAGGCTCGTGGCAGCCGGCCGCGATCCGCACGAAGCGGTCGCCGTGGTCGAGCGCGGCACCCATCCCGGCCAGCGGGTGATCGTCGACGCGCTCGAGGGCATCGCCGCTCGCGTGGAGGTCGAGGAGGTCCGGGCGCCGGCGATCACCATCGTTGGTGCGGTCGCCGGGCTCCGCGAGACCATCGCCTGGCTGGAGGGGCGCCAGCTCCACGGCGAGGTGGTGGCGGTCACGCGCGCCCGCGCGCAGGCGAGCGGGTTGGCCGAGCGGCTCAGAGACCTTGGCGCCGAGGTGGTCGAGACGCCCGCGATCCGAATCGAGCCGCGCCCGGTGGAGGGCGAGTTGCGCGACGCGCTCGACCGGATCGACGAGTACGCGCTCGTCTGCTTCACGAGTCCCAACGGAGTGCGACTTTTCTTCGACGCGCTGGGCGGGGGCGAAGGGGACGCGCGCGGGGGCGAAGCGAGCGCGGTCGGGGCCCACGCGGGCGGGCGCGATGCCCGCGCGCTTGCCGGAGCAACGGTCGCCGCCATCGGGCCGGGCACCGCCGCGGAGCTCGTTCGTCATGGGATCCGGGCGGACGTGGTTCCGGAGCGGTTCGTCGCGGAGGCGCTCGTGGAGGCGCTGGGGCAGGTCGAGGTCGAGGGGCGGCGCGTCCTGGTGGCGCGGGCGGCCGAGGCGCGGTCGGTTCTCCCCGATGCCCTGCGCGAGCGCGGCGCCGAGGTCGACGACGTGGCGCTGTACGAGACCGTGGCCGAGCCGCTGAGCGACGCCCAGCTCGCCGCCCTCGAGCGCGCCACCTACGTGACCTTCACCTCGAGCTCGACCGTCCGCTTCCTCCTCGACTCGGGCGCGCGTCCTCCCGCGACCGCCCGCATCGTCTCCATCGGCCCGGTCACCTCGGCCACCGCCGAGGAGCTCGGGCTCACGGTCGACGTGGAGGCCGAGCGCCACGACATCGACGGCCTCGTCGACGCGCTGACCGGCGACGCCGCGCGCCGCCGGGTGCCCGCGTGATCGTCACGCTGCTCACGGACTACGGCCGCGACGACGACTTCGTCGGGGTCTGCCACGGGGTGATTCGCGGGATCCACCCCGGGGCCGAGATCGTCGACATCACCCACGGCATCGATCGCTACGCGGTGCGCCAGGGAGCACTCGTCCTCCGGAACACGCTCCCCTACATGCCGGTCGGCGTGCACGTGGCGGTGGTGGACCCGCAGGTGGGCACCGAACGCCGCGCGATCGCCCTTCGCACCGGTGACGGCCGCCTGCTGGTGGGGCCGGACAACGGGCTGCTCAGCCTCGCCTGGGAGCGCTGCGACGGGGTCGCGCTCGCGGTGGACGTGACCCGCTCGCCGCACCGGCTCGAGCCGGTCTCGGCGACCTTCCACGGGCGGGACATCTTCGCGCCGGTGGCGGCCCACCTGGCCTCCGGGGCCGAGCTGGCGGACGCCGGCGACCCTCTCGACCCGGATTCGCTCGCGCGGGTCGAGCTGCCAGCCCCCCGCGAGGAGGACGGCGCGGTCGTGGCCCACGCACTCGTGATCGACCGCTTCGGCAATGTCGGCCTCAACGTCGACCATGACCGGCTGGCGGGCACCGGCATCACGCTCGGCGGCCAGGTCACGGTCGAGGCCCACGGAGAGCGCTACAGAGCCACCTACGCCCACACCTTCGCGGACGTGAGCCCCGGCGAGCTGCTCGTGTACCAGGACGCCTACCGCACCCTCGCGCTCGCGATCAACCGCGGCGACGCGGCGGCAACGCTCGGCCTCGGCGTCGACGCGGAGGTGCGACTGCGCCCGCAATGATCGGAACGCCGCGCGTACACCACCGCCTCACGGACTCCACGAACGAGCGCGCCAAGGAGCTCGCGATCGCGGGCGCGCCGCACGGCACGCTCGTGACCGCCGACGAGCAGTCCGCGGGACGCGGCCGCCAGGGCCGCGCCTGGACGGCGCCCGCCGGCTCGGCGCTCCTGATGTCACTTGTGCTGCGCGAGCTGGACGAGCTGCTGCCGATCGGCGCCGCGGTCGCCGTCTGCGAGGCGCTGCCGGCGCAGGCGGCGATCAAGTGGCCGAACGACGTCTGGATCGACGGGCGCAAGGTCGCCGGGATCCTGGTGGAGGGACGGCCACAGGAGGGGTGGGCGGTGCTGGGCATCGGCCTGAACGTGACGACGGACGCCTTCCCGGCGGAGCTTGCCGAGAGCGCGACCTCGCTGCGGCTGGCCGGAGTGGACTCCACCCCCGAGCGAGTGCTCGCGGAGCTGGTCCGCTCGCTGGACCAGCTGGCTCGGCGCTCCGCACGCCACGGTGCTGGCCGCCTGGCGCGAGCTGGACGCATTGAAGGGTGAGCGGATTCGCTGGGCGGACGGCGAGGGCATCGCCGACGGGATCGACGACTCAGGCGCGCTCGTGGTGGAGACAGGGAACGGTCGCGTCACACTCGACGCGGGAGAAGTGCACCTGCTGCGTTAGGTCCTCGCGGTGCCACGACTTTCCCATGACTGTCATGGGTTTCTCGTGGCACCCGGCGGGCGAGGCCGACGAGCCGGCGCGGCTAGGCCGCGTCGCGGTCGGCGGAGTCGCGGTCGGCGGCGTCCGAGCCGGATCCCCAGCCGGGCTCGTCCCCGCCGGACTCGTCGCCGCCCTCACCGCTGCCGTTCACTTCGACGTCGGGCGCGTCCGTGGAGTCGTCGTCCACTGCGGCGCCGCCCTTCGCGGTCACGGCGTCCGGCGCGCCGTTCGACTCGCCCGCGCCCTTCTTCTTGCGCCGGCGGCCGCCGCGGCGGCGCTTGCCCTTCGGGAAGTTCCGCAGCAGCTCGCGCGCCAGCGCGCTCGGCTTGCGGGCCATGCGCATCCGCGCTCCGTCCAGCACCTGCTGGGCTTCCGGCGTGTGCGCGAGCGCCGCCGCGAGCAGCGCCGCCGACAGGCGCCTGTCCTGCTTGCGTGCCGCCTGGACCAGCCGGCGCGCGTTGCGGGCGTGCGCCGCCCCAGCGGAGTTGACGAGCAGGCCCAGGAGGCGCTTGGTCTCCGGCCACCGTTGCACGGCATATTCCTCGTGGACCTCGCGCGAGTACTCCGCCAGGTGCCACAGCCAGCGCGCGGCCTGGTCGCGGCGGCCGATCTGGCGCTCGGTCAGTGCCTGGAGCAGCACCTTCACGCCCTCGCGCCGCTCGTCGCGCGACCAGCCGCCCACGATCTCGACGGCGTCGTCGAACGCCTCCGCGTCGCGCAGGTTGCCGACCTCGCCGAGCGCCCGCACGCGCAGCTGTGTGTTGCGGTTGCGGCGCAGGCAGGTGACCAGGAACAGCCGCCGCAGCTCGCCGGTCGAGTCGAAGTGGAGCATCGCCTTCGCCCGGCGCCAGTTGTTCGACGCCACGCGCGCGCCGGCCAGCATCGCCCACGCCTGCTGCTCGCCCCAGCTCAGGTGCTCGACGGCGATCCGCCACAGCTCGCGCTCGAACACCTGCGCGCGCCGCTCGGCATCCGCCGTGACCGGCACGACGCGGCGCTCCACGCGGAGCCGGCGGCCGCGCCCGCGGCGAACCGGGCCGACGACGATCGCCCCGCCGCGGTACACGTCGCGGTCGAGCAGCGAGTGGAGCGTCACGACCGGGTCGTCGTTGGGCGTGGCGGGGTGCACGAAGTCCACGACGATCCCCGACTCCTTGCCGGGAGTGCGGCGAGTCACGCGGCCCACGCGCTGCTGGTAGATGCGCTTGGAGGCGGTCGGAGCCAGGTGCATGCAGACCGTGGCCCGGGGCGAGTTCCAGCCCTCCGCGAGCAGCTGGGCGTTCACGAGCACGTCGATCTCGCCGCGCTCGTAGGCGGCGAGCACGCGCGTGAGCTCGCGCTTGGGCGTCTCGCCCGAGACGGCCTTCGCCTTCATCCCGGCGTCCTGGAAGGCCTTGGCGACGTTGTGGGCGTGCTTCACGCCGGCCGAATAGACGACCCCGGGGAGGTCCCTGAAGCGGGTCTTGTAGAGGTCGGCCACCGCCAGGTTGAACGGCGTCTGGTCCAGCAGCGCGGCCAGCTCTTCCTGGTCGAAGTCCTGGTCCACCTCGCCGCGCCGGAGTGGCACGTTGGCGATCGAGCGCACGCCCACCCCTGGCGGGATGCGCACGGAGCGCAGCGGCGCGATCACGCCGCGGCGCGCGGCCTGCGCGAGGTCGAAGCGCGACGTCTGGGTCGGGAAGAGGTCCGTCACGTGCCGCGCGATCAGCGCGCCGGTCGCGGTCATCCCCACGAACACCGGACCGATCCACTGCCGGATCGAAGCGCTCGTCTTCTCGCCGAGCGCGGTGTGCGCCTCGTCGCAGATGACGATCGTGTAGGCGTCCGAGACCTTGCCGGCGTTGCGCACGAACCACTGGTAGGTCTCGACCGTCACGGGGCCGCCCGCGGGCGGCTCGCCGCCGCCGTTCTTGAGCAGCGGGGCGGCGATGCGCTTCTTGTAGCCGCGGTCGCGCAGCTCGCCGAGGAACTGGTCCACCAGATTGCGCCGGTGGGTCAGGATCAGGATGCCGCCCGTGCGCGAGGCCTCCACGAAGCCGAGCGCGGCCACGGTCTTGCCGGCCCCCGTCGCGTGCTCGAACCAGAAGCGGCGTGCCGCCCCCGGATCCTCCTCGACGGCCTCGCTCGCCGCCTCCTCCTCGGCCTCCTCGTCAGGGTCCCAGTCGAGCGGCTCTTCGTCAGGCAGCTCGTCGCCCTCGAGCTCGACCTCGCCCGAGTGGAGCTCCTCGAGCGCGCTGCCGCCCTTGCCGTTGCGGCTGATCAGCAGCTCGGACTCGAGCGCGATCAGCGTGCCGGACAGGGCGTCGACCTGATGGGCCGAAAGCGTGGTGCCATCGGCCAGATGCGGCTCGTCCTCGGCGAGCAGCCGCTCCAGGCCGAGCATGAGCGAGAACTCGCGCCGCCACTCGAGGGACGGCTCGGTCCGGCCCGCGTCCAGCTCCCTGAGCGCGGCGTCGAGCGCCGCACGGCGAGCGCTGTTCGCGGCGAGGGCGGTCGCGGCGTCCTCGCCTTCGAGCACGAAGGATTCACGCGCAAATTCCTCGGCGCGCTTCAGGTCATCGCCGGAGACCGGCGAGGCATCGGCCACGGAGCTTCTCTGAGCCATGGTTAAGGCGATCTCAATAGAGGGGGCATGCCGAGCTGCTCGTCAGGAGACAGCTGGGTACGCCCGGGGTCCAACGTCGTTCTCTTGAGTCCCGCGAGTAACGACGGACCAGGTCCCTTGGGAGGACGCTTGGCGTATACCTATTGAAGCACACCGTGATTCGAAATGGGGTCAGCCGAGGCTCTGCCATCCTTCCGCCCGTGCGCCGGCTGGCTGCCGTATTCCTCCTCCTCTCGGTCCTCGCCGGGTGCAACTCGGACGACGCGCCGCCGTCCGCGAACTTCGTGCCTGGAGGCTCCGACAGGTTCGAGAAGGTGCTGGAGCGCGAGCGCGGCAAGCCGATCGTCGTGAACAAGTGGGCCAGCTGGTGCGGTCCCTGCCGGCTCGAGTTTCCCTTCTTCCGCGACCAGGCCAAAAAGCGCAAGGGCGAGGTGCTCTTCATCGGCGTGAACTCGAACGACAACCGCGGCGACGCGGAGGAGTTCCTGAAGGAGGAGCCGGTTCCCTACAAGCACTTCGAGGACCCGAAGCTCGAGATCGCGGCCGTCTTCAACGCCGTACAGGCCTTCCCGAGCACGGCCTTCTACGACTCGAAGGGCGAGCTGGCGTTCGTGCACCAGGGCGGATACGCGAGCGAGGACGCCCTGGCGGAGGACATCGACCGCTACGCCCGCTGACGGTGGAGGTCCGCGAGGCACTCACGAACGACGAGGTGACAGCGGCGCTCGCGCTGCGCTCCCGGGTGTTCTGCGACGAGCAGGGCGTCTCGTTCGAGGCCGACCAGGACGGCCGTGACCCCGAGGCGACGCACATAGTCGCGGTCGACGACGACGCCGTGATCGGGACCTGCCGCCTGCTCTTCCGCGGGCAGGTGGCGCGCTTGGGGAGGCTCGCGGTCGAGCCGGAGCGGCGCGGCGACGGGATCGCGGCCGCGATCCTTCGCGAGGCGGACCGCATCGCGCTGGAGGCAGGTGTGGACGCGATCGCGCTCCACGCCCAGACCTACGCGCAGAGCCTCTACGAGAACGCGGGCTATCGCGAGTACGGTCCGACGTTCGTGGAGGAGGGAATCGAGCACGTGGCGATGGAGAAGCGCCTGTGAGCCCTGAGCTCCGCCTCGACCCGCTCACCGGCCTGCGCGTGATCGTCGCGGGCGAGCGCGGCTCGCGGCCGGGCGCGTTCCTCGATGTGGCGCCGCGGGAGCCGATCGACCCGGAGAGCGACCCGTTCGCGGCCGGCCACGAGGACCGCACCCCGCCGGAGGTCTACGCGCTACGTGAGAACGGCGCCTGGCAGGTGAGGGTCGTGCCCAATCTCTATCCGGCGCTCTCCTCCGACGACGGCATGGGCGAGGCGGACGGCGACCCGCTCGCGACTGGGCGCGGCGAGCCGGACCTGTTCGCGAGCCGCCCGGCGCGCGGCGCGCACGAGGTGGTCGTGAATGCGCCCGATCCGGTGACGTCGCTCGCCGAGCTGCGGCCCGAGCAGGTCGAGACGGCGATGTCCGTCTGGCGCGAGCGGATGCGCACCCACGCGGGCGCCGCCTACGTGCACGTGATCGTGAACGAGGGCAAGGAGGCGGGCGCGTCACTCCCGCACACGCATGCTCAGCTCTACGCGCTGCCGTTCGTGCCGGCCGCGGTGGCCCGGGAGCGCGAGCGCTTCACGGCGTATTTCGACCGCACCCAGGGCCGCAACCTGCTCGAGGACCTCGTGCAGGAGGAGGTGCGCCGGCGCGAGCGGATCGTGGCGATCGACGACGAGGCGGTCGCGATCGCGCCGTTCGCGGCGCGGGTGCCCTTCCACCTGCTGCTGGCGCCGCGGCGGCCCGTCGCGCGGTTCGCCGACGACGGTCCGCTCGGGGGACGGCTGCTCCACCAGGTGCTGAACCGGCTGCGGGCCGCGCTCGGGACGCTGCCGCCGCTCAACATGTGGGTGCGCACTGCTCCACGGGACGCCGCGACCTTCTGCTGGCGAATCGAGATCATGCCGCGCCTCGCCCAGCTGGCCGGGCTCGAGATCGGCACCGGCGTGCACCTCAACGTGCTGGCGCCGGAGGACGCCGCGCAGCGGCTTCGCGACGCCGAGCCGTAAGCAACGGCTGCGCTGCGCTAGGTTCCCCGCCGCCGATGCCGCCCGTGCCGAGACAGGTCCCGATGTTCGCTGCCGAGCCGCCGCAGGAGCCGTTGCCCTACGGCCGCTGGGGCGAAGCGCTGGCCGAGCACTTCGCGCGCGCCGCCGAGGCCGCCATCGGGGAGATCACCTGGTTCCCCGACCGCACCTGGGGAGGCCGGACGTACGTGCCCGCGACCGCGCCGGCCGAGGAGGGCGGCGAGGTGTTCGGCTACGTGTCGTATACGCGCGAGCACGAGGGCGCGCAGGCCGCGGACTTCATGGCAGCGGCCGACTTCACGGACGAGACGTCGGCGGAGAACCCCGACTGGACGCTCGACCTCTCAGACCACGAGATCGGCCACTGGCGCGGACCGGAGGGCAGGCGCGGAGTGGTCACGCTCGTCTGGGGCGTCGCCCTGGTGCCGAACGGGGCGGCGGCCACAACCGAGCTGGGCCCGACAACGACCGACCAGTGCACGCTCGTGGAGGACCGCTTCACGCTCGTGTCGCTCGACGCCTACACGGGCGACTACATCGAGGTCCGCCTGTACGGCGCGCGCGGCGCCGAGCTGGCGCGCGAGTCGCTCTACGAGGACGAGTAGGCCAGCCGGGCGCCCTCGACGAGCGACTCCAGCTTGCCGTAGGCCGCCTCCCGCGACAGGTACTTCATGCCGCAGTCGGGCGCGGCGATGAGCTGCTCGGGAGTCTTGTGCGGGAACGCGCGGCGGATGCGCTCGGCGACGGTCTCCGGCGTCTCCACGTCGTCGCTGGAGAGGTCGAGCACGCCGAGGATGATCGTCTTGTCGGGCAGCGAGTCGAGCACGTCGAGCGCGAGGCCCGACTGCGCGGTCTCGATGCTGATCTGGTCGGCCTCGGTCGCCGCCAGCTCGGGCAGGAACGAGTACCCGCTCGGCCGCTCGTGGATGATCGCCGCGTAGCCGAAGCAGATGTGGACGGCGACGGTCCCCTCGATCCCGTCGGTCGCGTGCTTCAGGGCGTCGAGGCCGTACTCGCGCGCCGGCTCCGGGCGGGCCTGCATGTAGGGCTCGTCGACCTGGACGATGTCGGCGCCCGCCTCGAACAGGTCGATGATCTCGCCGCGCACCGCCTCCGCGTAGGCCATACCGAGCCTGTCAGGTGAGCCGTAGTGATCGTCCTGCGCCTGCTGGGACATCGTGAACGGGCCCGGAACGGTGACCTTCGTCCTCCGGCTCGTGTGCGCCTTCAGGAACTCGACGTCGCGCACCTGCACCGGATGGCGTCGTGAGATCTCGCCCACGACGCGCGGCACCGGGTTGGGATGCCCGCTGCGGTCGAGCGCCTCGCCGGGGTTGTCGATGTCCACGCCGTCGAGCGCCGTGGCGAAGCGGTTCGAGTAGCTCTCGCGGCGCATCTCACCGTCGGTGACGATGTCGAGGCCGGCGCGCTCCTGGTCGGCGATCGCGAGCCGGGTGGCGTCGTCCTGCGCCTCCTCGAGGTAGGCGGGGTCGATCCGCCACAGCTCCGTCGCGCGCACCCGCGGCGGGAAGCGCCCGCGCAGGCGCTCGCGGTCGATCAGCCAGTTCGGCTGCGCGTAGGAGCCGACGAGGCTCGTTGGGATCCGCGCATCGCTCATGACGCCGCTGGCCGTAGCGTACTTGTGGCGCTACTTTTGCGGATGCCGATGGACGAGCTCCGTGGACAGCGCTGCGTGCTGCTGAAGTTCGGCGAGCTCGCGCTCAAGGGCCGCAACCGCCCGCTGTTCGTGAACGCGCTCGAACGCAACCTGCGGCGGCTCACCTCGGACCTCGGGCCGCTCGAGGTGCGGAACCGCGGCGGGGTCTTCATCGTCTCGGGCAGCATGCCGCAGGAAGCGCTGGTGGAGCGCTGCCTCGGGCTGCCCGGAGTGAGCGTCGTTCAGCCGGCCCTTCGCTGCGACCGCGACGTCGCGGCGGCCGCTGACGCCGCCGTCGAGCTTCTGCGCGGGCGCCCGGGACAGACGTTCGCCATCCGCACGAGCCGCCGTGACAAGCGCTTCCCGCTGCGGTCGATCGAGCTCTCGCGAGTGATCGGCGACGCCGTGCGGGTCCGGCTCGGCCTCGCCGTGGACCTCTCGAACCCCGACCTCGCTGCCTACGTCGAGGTGGACCACAAGGAGCTGCTCGTGTCTGTGGACCGCCTGCGCGGGGCCGGCGGGCTGCCGGTGGGCTCGAGCGGACGCGCGCTCGTCCTCCTGTCCGGCGGGCTCGACTCGCCCGTGGCCGCCTACCGGATGATGAAGCGCGGCCTGCGCTGCGACTTCGTGCACTTCAGCGGGCGGCCCTTCACGGGACCCGAGTCCGTCTACAAGGCCTACGCGCTCGCCGGCAGGCTCGACCGCTTCCAGGGCGACTCGCGGCTGTTCGTCGTCTCCTTCGGCACGGCCCAGCGCCGGCTCGCCACCGCTGGGGCCGGCAGGCTCCAGGTGCTCTCGCAGCGGCGCCTGATGGTGAAGGTGGCGTCCGCCCTCGGCCGCCGCGAGGGCGCCGAGGCGCTCGTGACCGGCGACTCGCTGGGACAGGTGGCCTCGCAGACGCTCCCGAACCTCGCGGTCGTGGAGGAGGCGGCCGAGCTGCCGCTGCTGCGCCCGCTGATCGACCGCGACAAGCAGGAGATCGTCGAGATCGCGAAGCAGCTCGGCACCTACGACATCTCGATCCTTCCCGACGAGGACTGCTGCCAGCTCTTCTCCTCGAAGCTCGCCGTCACGCGCGGCCAGCCCGACGACCTGCGCCAGATCGAGCGAACCGCCGACATCGAGGAGCTGGTGGACACGCTGGTGGATTCGGCGGAGCTGCACCACCCCCGCCTGGAACCGGCCGGGGCTATCGTCTCCGTCTGAGCCCCGATAGCTCAGCCGGATAGAGCGACTCCCTCCTAAGGAGTAGGCCGCAGGTTCGAATCCTGCTCGGGCTCTAGCCGCCGCAATATCAGGGACGTTCCAGCGCGCCCGAGAGGATTCGAACCTCTGACCTTCGGTTCCGTAGACCGCAGCCGAATTGGCGCTAAGCCGCTTCTTAGAGCAATGCCGCACTCGCTGCGCTGCAACGGGCGCTGCAACGAATTACGGGCATTACGCTTCCTGCGGCTCTGTCGGGCAATCTCAGTAACGCGAGATAGCGGTGGGCAACGGGTAAACCCCATCGCGGCCGGGATGCAGCTGTGCTCGACTCGGCGCCTGTTCGCATCCCTTGAGGTCACGGGCGACGCAAGAGTGCTGCCTTCATGGGGAAGCGACACTCCGCTTCCAGCTGGGCGGCGCTCCTGCAGGTCGTCCGTTGCGGGAGCCGCTTAGCGCGGTTCGATTTCGCCGGGTCGCCAGGTCTTGTCGAACCAGGGGTCGAGGGGGCCGTAGAGGCGCAGGATGGAGAACCAGCCCTTGCCGGGAACGGTCTGGATCCAGTTCGCCTCGTGGTCGCTCGGGCGGCTGCGGGCCCGAAGTAGAGGTCGACGGAGCCGTCGGCGTTGTCGGTGAGGCCGCCTTTCGCGTTGTTCTTGCTCGGGAACGGCTGCCCGGTCTGCAGTTCGGAGCGGGTCTGCGGGTCGTACACGACGAGCGACCAGAAGTTCTTGGCCGGGACGTCGGCGGGGATGTGGAGCCGGTAGTTGTTCGCTCCGTCGAGGTAGTTGCCGGTGCTGTCCCGGTCGCCCCAGGCGTACTGGGAGCCGCGGCCGATCATCTTCGCCGCCATCGCCGGTGTGTTGACGGTCGCCATGTAGAAGAAGGCGGTGCGGGCGTCGAGGTTGCGTACGCCGCTTCGCCGTCGAGCAGGAACTGGTAGTTGCCGCCGAAGAAGCCGCGCTTCCAGTAGCTGCCCTCGTACAGGTAGTTGTCCGGCTCCGGCGTGTTGAAGAACGTCGCCCGTGCGGTGGCGTTGGCGACGGCCGCCGGCGTCGATCAGGATCGCCCGCAGTGCGTCGTCGGGTTCGAACGGCTGGCCCTTGCGGATGCCGATGCTGGCCAGCAGCCCGCGGGTCTCCGGATCGATCATGTCGATCGGCTCGCGGTCGATGACGGTGTGCAGCTCGTCGTAGAACTCGACGTTGTTGGCGTGGATCGTGTTGAACACCTGTCCGGAGGCGTTGATGAACTCCATCGCGCGGCGGATCGTCCCGGCGATCGAGCGGGTAGATCTTGCAGGCCGTTGCGGAACATCTGCGAGGCGGCGTCGGGCTTGCCGTCGACGAGGAACCCGCGCAGGGCGATCCAGTTGATGTAGCTCGTCGACTCCGCCGTGAAGTACCCGTCGGGCACCTCGCCGTCGTAGCCCGGGCGGCAGGATCAGGTACTTGCCGCCCTGCGCCGCGGTCTGGCCCGGGTGCGCCCATGTCGATCACGAAACGGAACCAGGCGTCGTCCACCGTGCCAGGCCCGCACCCCGGCGGGATCTCGACGACCGTCGGCCCGTCACGGTCGAGGTCGAGCACGGCCAACGCGTAGACGGTGTCGGTGTTGCCGGTCAGGAACAACGAGTTGGAGTCCATCAGGTCGTCGAAGATCACCACCTTGTTCGCGCTGTCGCGCCGAACTCGCCGAGCCCGGTCGCGCATCGCCTCCAGCGACGCAGCCGGGATCGTGCTGAGGAACACCTCGACCGCCCGCAGGAACGTCAGATGCTCCAGCACGCATCGCTGCGGTGGCCTCCGTCGGCATCCCGTCGAAGAACTCCAACGTGCCGATCCGGGTCGAAACCCGATCCGGCGTCATGATCTTCGCCGGGATCGGGGTGTTGAAGTTCGGCGTCGGCGTCACAAGGCTCTCCCAGGGTTCGATGATTGATTGATCGTCGTCCACGTAGTCACGCTCGTGCCCCGCCGTGTTCTGTGCCGTCGGTGTCGTAATGCGGCATCGGAAGCTCCGAGGGGTTCATCGCCCACGGATGCCCGTACGCCTCGAAGCCGGAAATCATCGGCGGCGGAAACGTCGGGTCGGTGAAGCCGCCGACTGCGACCCCGACGACGTCCGGCGCGACCGGGATATCCCAATACACGGTCGAACCGCACTCAGGGCAGAAGTGATACGTCGCCCCGCCGCTGTCGCAGGAGCGAAACTCGGCCGGCTTCCCGCCCTCGACGGGAAACGTCCACGTCGTCGATTGGCCTTCGATCGTCACCTGCTCCCTCGGGATTCGCGCTTGCACGCTGAGCACGCTGCCCGTCCGCCTCTGGCACTCGTAGCACTGGCACAGGGAGATGCGCTCTGGGTCGGCGCCCTTCGTACGTGAGGCTGAGCTGCCCGCAATTGCACGAAGACGTACGCGTGGCCATTTCCGCTCCCATCTGGAGTCGTAGACAAGAATCCGAGTGTCGACGGGGGCGCGTCCGCCGTCGTCATCCCGTTGGTATGAAATGGGAGCACCGTAGCCGGGGCTCTTAGCCCTCGACGAGAGCCGCTTTGAACTGCTTCGGCGTGCCAGCAGTAGCGATCATCTGGAAGCGGCTTGGAAGCCTCGAACCGCAGCAGAGGGCAGCCGCTAGGTGGCGATCCATCGCTGCCCAAGGGCCTGAGCGACAGACGGCAGCGACGGCCGGTCCGGCGTGTTCGCGCCCGGTCGCCCTCGGCGTTGTGCGTCAGGCGAGCGTGTGGATTGCGAAGGCGACCGCGAATCCGAGCGTCGTCACTACGCCGACGAGCTTGCCTCCGTGCTCGAACGCCTCGGGCATCATCGTGTTCGCGAGCATGGTGAGGATCGCGCCGGCCGCGAACGCGAGCACGAAGGCGACGGTGTCCGGCGAGGAGTCCTGGAACAGGCCGTAGCCGGCCAGCGACGCGAGTCCCGAGATCAGCGCGATCGCGATCCACATCCAGAGGATGCGCGACTTCTCCCAGCCGCTGGTGACGAGGCCGGACGTCGAGGAGATCGACTCGGGCAGGTTGGAGATGAAGACCGCGGCCAGATAGGCGGCGCCCACCGCCCCGCCTTCGAAGATCGTCAGGCCGATCACCATCGACTCGGGGATCCCGTCGAGGACTGTTCCGAGCACGATCGCGAGCGCGGAGCCGCCCTCCTGGTCGCCGTCCGCATCCTTGCGGTCGCCGCCGCCCATTCGGTCGATCAGCAGGTCGCCGCCGAAGAAGACCCCGCAGCCGGCGAAGAGGCCCGCAACGACCCATCCGTGGCCGGATGACTTGTCGACCGCCTCCTCGACGAGGTCGAACGCGACCGCGCTGATCAGCACGCCGGCGCCGAACGCCATGATCAGCCCGATCGCGCGCAGGCCGATGCGGAAGACGAAGCGCGACAACGGCGCCGATCACGAGCGACGAAGCCGCCAGGGTCCCCCAGCCGAATGCGGCGGCCACCTCGCGCTCCCTCTCTGCTCGTTCCTGGGGCTACTGCGCGCTTTGCCCGTCGAGCTCCGCGAGCTCGACCTCGAGCGCGAGGGCCCCGGCGATGCTGCTCGTCGCGGACACGACTCGGGTCGTGCCGACAATCGGTGCGATCGCCGCAAGCACGCCACGGACCTGCTCGGCGTCGACACCGACCTCGCCTGCCGCCTCGAGGTTCATCGCATACGAGACCGGCGGGGCATTGACCGCGACCAGCGCAGCGAGGCGAACCAGCATGAGCGTCTGCTCGTCGAGATTCGTGGCGTCCAGCGAGGACGCGGTCATGTCCTTCAGCAGGTCGAGGAGCGGGGTCTCATCTGTCGACCGGGCCATGGTGCTTCCTTTCGTCCGGGCCGTTCTAGGCCAGGGGCTCGATTTCGCTGGGGCGCCAGGACTTGTCGAAGAACGGCGCGAGCGGGCTGTAGAGGCGCAGGGCCACGAACCAGCCCTTGCCTTCGGTCGTCTGGATCCAGTTGCCCTCCGGGCTGTCCGCGGGCCGCTCCGGGCCGAATGTGATCGTCGTCGAGCCGTCGTCGTTCGCGGTCGCCGCCGGTGTCGGGTAGGACTGGCTCCCGGCGCGCGGGTAGCGCTGCGGCGTCTGGAGCATCGATCGCGTCTCGGTGTCGTACAGGGTGAACGACCAGAAGCGCGCCGCCGGGATGTCCGGGGGTAGCGTCACTTGGTAGGTCTTCGCACCGTCGAAGCGGTTCCCGGCTGCGTCCTTGGTGGCGAGCAGGTACTGCGACCCGATCCCGGTGAGCCGCATGCACATCGCCGGCGTGATTCCGGTGTAGCCGTAGAAGAACGCGGTTCGCGAATGCAGCTTTCGCACGCCGGTCGCGGGGAGCGGCTTGATCCCCTCTTTCGTGACGAGCGGCGGCGGCGTCTCGAAGTTGTACCCGCCGACAAAGAGGTTCGTGAACCAGGCCGAGCCCTCGTCGTAGTAGGCGAACCCTTCCGCTGCTCGCGCCTCGAAGACCAGCGCCCGCGAGGTCGCGCTTCCCGACGGCAGCCGCATCCTCGAGGATGCCCCGCATCCGGTCATCCGGCTCGAACGGCTGGCCCTTGACGATCCCGATTGCGGCCAGCTGCCCCATCAGCTCGATGTCCGTGCTGCCCGCAGGCTCCTCCTGCACGAGCTCGTTCAGGAGCTCGTAGAAGGCCACGCCGGCTGGCGGGATCGTGTTGAACGCCCTCCCGCTGCCCTCCACGAACGTCGTCTCGGGAACGGCCGCTGGTGCATGCGGGCAGCCCATGTCCGCCTTCGAGCAGCGTTCCGACGCTCGTGCCGAAGCCACCCTGGTGCATAGGGGTAGAGCTTCAGCGTGCTCTTGATCAGCTCGACGGTCGGCGCCGGGTCGTCGTCCACCATGAACGACCGGCCGAGCAGCAGCACCCGGGTCGTGCGCGAGTGCCTGACGTGTACGCCGCTCTCGGGCAGTGAGCCGTCGTAGTCCGGCGGGACGAGCAGGAACCGGCCGCCCTCGCCGCGATCGGGCCCGGACAGCCCGAAGTCGACGATCCACTGGAACCACATGTCGTCGAACAGCGCCGAGCGCCTGCGGCGGCGTCTCGACCACCATCGGGCCCGAGGTGAGGTCGACGACGCCGACGAAGTAGACCGTGTCGGCGTTCGCGGTCAGGAACAGCGACTCCGACCCCATCAGCTCCGAGAAGATGAGTATCTCGTTGTCGTTCAGTCCCGCATCGTGGAAGCCCTTCCGCATCGCGCAAGTCGATGCGCCGGCGTAGCCGTTGAGGAACACGTTCAGCGCGTGCACGAAGTCGAGGTGGTCGTACACGAGCTCGGCGGTCTCGGCGGTCGGCACCCCGTCGACGAACTCGAGCGTCCCGAGCCGACTGTCTAGGTGCTCTGGCGTCGAGATGGCGTTAAGCGTCTCGCTGGAAACGGTCATTTGTCACTCCTGGGGTATGGATACGGCGCGAAGCCAGAACCTGATCCGGCTCTCTGAGCCGTGGACAGGCGACGACTTGAGATTGCGGAATCACCGTAAGCGTGCGCGGTCTGCCGTTCGTCATACCAACGGGATGAAATCCGGGGCTGAATTCGAGGCTGACCGCTGGCTTTCGCGAGCGACAGGGCCATAGCATTCGTCGTCCAATGGCCGTATCGGAAGTTCCTTTCGACGCTCGTTGATGTCAAGCTCAGTGCGCCGTTCGCCAGGACAGGAACCGTGGCGAAGACGGGCTTGATCAAACGGCTTTGCACGTCGACCCGGCCCTTCGCAACCGTGGTCGCGCCAGCTGGATACGGCAAGACAACCCTCCTCGCGAAGTGGGCCGAGGCTGATTCGCGCCCTTTCGCGTGGGTCGCGCTCGATGGCCGGGACGACGATGCGATGGTTTTCCTGCGGTACATCGCGGCAGCCATCAACCGCGTTGAACCGGTTCCGCCTGAGGTCTTTGACGCGTTGTCGGGCCCAGGGGGGTCGACCTGGTCGAGCCGCGTCCCGCGTGTCGGGAGCGCACTGGCTGCACTAGAGCGTCCGTTAGTGCTGGTGCTCGACGATCTGCACGCCGTTGCGAATCCTTCCTGCCTGGACGTGCTCGCGGCGCTGTTCGAGTACGTGCCCCGCGGCTCGCAGATCGCGATCGCGAGCAGGGAAGCCCCGGCTTTGCCGCTTGCCCGCTGGCGGGCGCATGGACGGCTGGACGAGATCGGCGTGGCGGACCTCCGGCTGGACGAGCAGGAAGCAGAGCGGTTGCTGCACGCTGCGGGAGTCCAGCTCGACGCGAGCGAGCTCTCCGAGTTGACCGAGCGCACCGAAGGATGGCCCGCCGGCCTGTACCTCGCAGCGCTGTCGTTGCAGGCCGGCGCACCGAGCTCGGAGGGCGCACCCGGCTTCAACGGCGACGACCGCTTCGTGTCCGAGTACTTCCGCTACGAGCTCCTGTCCCGGCTGCCGCCGGCAGACGCCGCACTTTCTCAAGTACACCTCGGTGCTGGATCGGATGTGTGGCGGGCTGTGCGACGCCGTGCTCGAGACGACGCGGTCGGCACACGCGCTCGAGGCGCTCGAGCGTACGAACCGCTTCGTGGTGCCGCTCGACCGGCGAGGCGAGTGGTATCGCTACCACCACCTGTTCGGCCAGCTGCTGCGCACCGAGCTCGAGCGCAGCGAGCCTGACATCGTGCCCGAGCTCAACCGTCGGGCGATGGCCTGGTGCATCGCCAACGACCTGCCCGAGGCGGCGGTCGTCTACGGGCACGCTGCGGGTGAGACGGACACCGTCGCCGGCCTGGTCGACGCCCTTGCGCTGGCCGTCCACTACGACGGCCGCATGGAGACCTTGGAGGAGTGGCTCGGCGTGGTTCGGCGATGACGAGCTGCGGCGCTACCCCGCGCTCGCCGTTGTTGGAGCCTGGGTCCGAGCGCTGACGGGGCGGCCCGCTGAGGCCGAGCGGTGGCTCGCTCTCGCCGACGGGGCAACCTCGATCGATCCCGCTCTCGGATGGCAGCGCCGCGATCGAGCCCTGGGTCGCCACCCTGCGGGCGGGAATGATGCCCGACGGTGTCGAGCAGGCGCGTCGCCGACGCCGATCTGGCGCTGAATCAGCTACCCGCCGGAGAGTGGTTGGAGACCGGCCGCGCTCGTCCTGCGAGGCACGGCGCACGCGCTGCTCGGCGTAACCGATCGTGCGACGGACGACCTCACCGCGGCGATCGAGACGCGGGCTCCGCGGCGGCGCTGCGGAAGTGGTCATCCTCGCACACGCGCAACTCGCGCTCCTCGCGGCCAACGCAGGGAGCCTGGGGCGAGGCAGCGAAACGCGCAGGCGGCGGCACAAGCGCTCGTCGAGGATGCGGGCCTCGGCGACTACTCGACGAGCGCGCTCGCGCATGTGGCGACCGCGCGCGTCGCACTCCACGAGGCGAGACAGGAGGATGCACGCGCGGCGCTGACCCGCGCGCACCGTCTGCGGCCACTGCTCGATCACGGTCTTCCCCTGGCTGACCATCCAAGTCGGCCTCGAGCTCACGCGCGCCCATCTCGCGCTCGCCGAGCCCGGCGCGGCCCGCACGGTCCTCACCGAGACCGAGCAGCTGCTCGAGCTCCGTCCGCACATGGGCTCGCTCGTCGAGGATGCACGGGAGCTCCGCGACCGCGTCGCCGAGACCTCCGGCTCGGGCGGCGCCTGGGCGATGAGCCTGACGGGCGCGGAGCTCCGCCTGCTTCCGTTCCTCGCCACCCATCTCATGTTTCCGGAGATCGCGAGCAGGCTGTTCATCTCGCGCAACACCGTCAAGAGCGAAGCGGTCTCGATCTACCGCAAGCTCGGTGTCTCATCTCGCAGTGAGGCGATCGAGCGTGCCGTCGAGGTCGGGCTCCTGGAGAGCTCGGTCTACCCGCCGGCGGCAAATCTCATACCGGAGGGATGATGCGCCGGCAGCCCCGGTCGGGTTGGATACGCACGGAGGCAATGGACGAGTACAAGCAGCATCTGCGTCGGCTCGCGGTGCACGACGAGGCGCTTCTCGAAGCGATCGCGACGGATGGCGGCTCATTCGCAACGACGGCCATCGACGAGAGGACCGCGGCGCTCGTGCGCGTCGCTGCGACGATCGCCGTCGATGCGGCCCCTTCGTCGTTCCAGCACGCCGTGGCGCTCGCCCTCGCAGCCGGGGCGACAAGCAACGAGATCGTCGCCAGCCTCGAGGCGGTGACGCCGGTAACGGGCACCGCGCGAGTCGTCCAGTGCGCCCCGAAGGTCGCGCTCGCGCTCGGCTACGACGTCGACGCCGCGCTCGAGCGGCGCGACCCGTGACGCGCCACGAACCTATGCCATCTGTGGAGACGGAACTCTCGACGCCGGGTGCCGCGCTTGCGCTCTCGCGTGGTTGCGACACTCGGCCGGCGGCGCGAGCGCGCGGCTCCCAGAGTGTTGGATTCCCATGAAAGGAGGCGTCTCCGCGGAGGCGCCGGGGCTACAGCAAGGACGACATCCGCTCGTGACCCTTAGGTTGTTGCCGCTCTCGCTGTTGGCTGAAAGCGGTCGAGGTGTCGAGCCTGCCACGCCGGGCGTGACGGGACTAGGATCATTTGCCCCTCACGTTGCGCGGGGTGGACTTTCGCTCGGCCGATGCCAGCTCCTTGCGGAGGTCGAGTGCGGGTCCGAGGTCGCCGTCGATCAGGTGCCCGTAGGTCTCGAGCGTGAACGCGGGCGAGTGGTGGCCCATCCAGCGCTGCAGGCGCAGCGGGCTCAGACCGGACTCGATCAGCATCGACGCGCACGTGTGACGCAGGGTGTGAAAGCCGACACCGGTCAGTCCGGCGCGCTCGGCGGCGGGGACGAGCACGCGGCGGCGCAGGCTGCCCTGATCGACGCACCGCCGTCGCGACCGGGAAAGACGAACGCGTCGTCGACGGCATCGCGAGGCCGATGAGCGCGCAGCGTGGCAGCGAGCTCGGGCGTCAGCGGGATCAGCCGGGCGCCGTGGCGAGACTTGGGCGCCACGATCGCGCCCTTGACGATCGCGCGGCGCACCTGCAGATGCGGCGTCGGCCCGTCGAGGACGAGATCGCTCCAGCGCAGCCCGATCGCCTCGGAGATCCGCAGCCCGGTCGCGGCGAGCAGCTCGAACAGCGGCCGCCACTTGGCCGGTACCTCGTCGAGCAGACGCACGAGCTCCGCCCGCGTCAGAAAGCGCCGCTCGCGCGTCGACCACGCGCGACCGGCCCGCCGCCGCGGCAGCACGACCTGCTCGGCCGGGTTGGCATCCAGCAGCCCTTCGGCGACCGCCGCGTCAAGCGCCAGGCGCAGCGGCGTGAGCGCGTTGGCGATCGAGCGGTCACACAGCCGCCCGTCGCGGCCCGGGCGGGTCGTCAGCCAGTCCACGAACTGCTGCACAGCGGCGCGATCGAGATCGCGCACCCGGACCTCGCGGTCGAAGTAGGTCAGCGCGAAGTTGACCAGCAGGCGACGGTACTCGCGGCGCGTGTTGGCGCGCACGCTGTCGTGCCCGGTGCCGGCGTAGCGATCAAGCCACGAGAGGCTGAACTCGTGCAGCGTCGGGCCGCGGCGCAGCGCCCGCGCCTCGCCGTCGCGCTCGAGCTTGATCGCGCGAGCCTCGGCCAGCGTGTCGGCCGTACTGCTTGCGCTGACGACCCTCGACGCGGTAGACCACCACGTACTTCGAACCACGCCGGTAGATGCCCGGCGCATCGGTCCGCTCGAGGGGCAACACCTCACTGTTGCCCCGTTGCCCCCGCTGTTGCCACCCTGCGGCGTTCGCCACCGGCCGGAAATCCCCTACAGCACTGGGATTCGAAAGCGCGCCCGAGAGGATTCGAACCTCTGACCTTCGGTTCCGTAGACCGACGCTCTATCCAGCTGAGCTACGGGCGCTCGGAGGTCTAGGGTAGCCGCTCGCCTGCGGCAGATCGGAGCGCTAGCGCTGTGCCTTGGCGAGGTAGCTCTTGCCGGCGCGACGAGGACGGTCTTCTTGCGGCGGAAGTCGCGCACGGCGACGCGTGCCGCGGGTGACCTTGGTGAGGGTGCCGTCGCAGCGGTCGATCGGTCAGTCCACTTGGTGCCGCGCACGGTGGCGGCGCTGTAGCGGCCGCGGGTGCGGAAGCGCCCGTTGGCGTTCGAGCGCAGGCGCCGGATCGCCTTCTTGCGACAGGGCGGCCTGGGCGCGCTTGCCCTGCTTGCGCTTGCGCGGCTTGCAGCTGTTGAAGCTGGCGCCCTTCAGCCGCAGCTCGGTCAGGCCCTTGGCCTTCGCTTGCGCGACTGCAGCACCTGGAACAGCCCGCTGGCGAACGTGCCGCTCTGGGTCGTCGCCGCGCTGCCGGTGCGCGCCGTCTGAGCCGGACCGTGCCCTTGCGGGTGTTCAGGAACGAGCCGACCGGGATCTGGCGCGCCTCGCTCAAGCGGCACGAACCGCAGCCCCTTCTGGCTAGCCCGCGCCGCGCCGCCCGCGGAGGCCTTGCCGGCCGGGATCGCCACCAGCACGGTCCCCTTGACGGGCTCGACGTTCGCCATCTTGCCCACAACCGGCGGGGGCAGGTCCGCAAGGGTCTTGCGCTGCGCCTGAGCGGCGATCGTCCAGCTGTGGCTGGCGGTGGACTCGTTGCCGGCGCCATCGATTGCCCGCACCACGAAGCTGTGGGGGCCCTCCGAAAGGCCGGTGTAGGACGTCGGCGACGTGCAGGCCGCGAACGCCCCACCGTCGAGGCTGCACTCGAACGTGGCGGTCGGGTCGGAGGAGCCGAAGCCGAACGTGGCGTCGCGCGACGGCGTCGAGGCCGCGGGCGCCAGGCTGATCGCGGCGTCGGGGGCGGTCGTATCGGACGCTCCGCAGAGCGCGCCGCCCGCCTCGAAGGTGGTCACGAAGCTCCGCGTGACGTTGGTTTCGGCCGGAACGCTGACCGGCCAGCTGAGACCGACGCCGTTGTCGATGAGGTCGCCGGAGCAGGTGTTTCCGAAGCCGCTTGGCCCGGGGTTGGTGGCGATGCCGAAGTCGCCGGAGTGATAGTTCGAGCCGCCGCTGATCGGCTCCAGGCCGAGCATGATGTCCCCGCCGGCCTGGTGCTCGGCGCAGTAGACCGCTCCGGTGGCGGCGGCGAAGAACCCGTAGCCCGCGTCGTTGCCGGCCACGAGGCAGTCGAGCCCGTGCCAGAGGACGCCGCTGAAATCGGTGCTCGATCCGTTGCTCACCCTCACCTGCGACTGCCAGAAGCGCTCGCCGGTCACGTAGGTGTCGGTGCGCTCCAGCGTGATCCCCGAGCCATTGGACATCTGCGTGACGACCATGTACGGGCTGCCGGGTGTCCCGCTGCCCTCGACGACCGTCTGGCTCACCTGCGCGAGGTCGACTCCGACCAGGCCGGTCGTGCACGATCCGAGCGGGCCGCCGTCGAAGATCTGGGGCACCCCGGCCAGCTCAACCTGGCACTCGAGGTTTCTGCCGAGACTGATGCTCGTGAGCGGCCCCGTCGAGGTGATCGTGGCGAAGGCGGCCAGTTCGAGCTCGAAGGAGCCGATGTCGCATGCCGCTCCCTGCGGCCTCGAGATCCCGCGCTGGTCCGTGGCCGCGCAGACGCCGCCGGCGGCGTCGCGCGCCGGGCTGCCCTCGGGGATGGCGTGCGTGTCGGTTTCGCCGCCGTTGTCTGCGAGCGGCGCGAGCAGCGGTCGTCTGGCGTTCTGGAGGTCGCCGGTGCCGGTGAAGCCGCACTCGGTGGTCGTCTCGAGGTTGTTGCCGCCGGACACGATCGACCCGCCGCCGTCACTGGAGCAGTCCTGGGGCGTGCCCGCGGAGTACGTTGCCCCAGACGATCGTCCGCGTCGACCGTCGCGGGTCCGTTGCTGCTCATGTGCAGACCGCCGGCATTGCCGACCACCGTGGAGCTGTTGTCCGTGATCGTGCTGTCGCTGATGGTCACGGTGCCGCCGGTCGCGCCTGACCCGCCCCAGTTGAAGATCCCGCCCACGTTGCGGGCGCTGTTGCCGGTGATCGTGCTGTTCTCGATCTCCAGCGTGGGAGGGCTCCGCCGGATCCCCGTCCGGCTCGAAGTTCTGGATCGCGCCGGAGTCGCCGCCGCCGTCAGGGGCGTGGTTGTCCGTGATCGTGCTGTCCACGATCCGCAGAAAGCCGCCGGCGTTGGAGATGCCGCCGCCCGAGGACGCCCAGCCACCCCTGATCGTGACCTGCTCGAGCGTCAGGTTCCCGGAGCTCCTGATGTTGCCGCCGAAGAACCCGACAGCGTCCGTGGCGCGACCGTCGGCAATCGTCACCGTGCCGGATGGCGGCCGTGGCCGCGCCGCCGACGTCGAACACCCGATCGAGGCCGTCGCCGCCCGCGTCGGTCTCCTGGCGGATCGTGGTGTCGCGCGCGGACGCGCCGTTGATGTCCAGCGCACCGCCGGAGCCGATGAACAGCGCGCCGAGGCTGCCATCGAGGAGGTAGTCACCCGTCGGCAGGTCGATGGCGTCGTCGGACCCCGACAGGGCATTCGACTCCTCGACGGCCGCCCTCAGGCTGCAGTCCGTGTTGACGTCCTCACACAACCCGTCGCCGGGGACGGCGTCATGGGTGTCCGCCGCGACGCTGACGGTGAAGTCGACGGCCATCGCCGGGGCGGCCGGCAGCAGCAGGACGGCCAGCACGAAAACTGCGACCGTACCCGCGCGCGAATGCCCCCTCACTCAGCCACGCTAGACCCGATTTGGGGGACCGTCGCGAAGCAGTCGGGTGACCCGGAGCAATCGACTACGATCGGCTCGATGCCCGATCGCCTCTACTTCACGGAGTCCGACGAGGCCAACGCGCTGATCGCCTCGGATCCGATGGCGCTGCTCGTGGGCTTCGCGCTCGACCAGCAGGTGACGGTGCAGAAGGCGTTCTCCGGACCGCTCGCGATCAAGGAGCGGCTCGGCGCGATCGACGCCAGACGCTCGCCGGTGCGGACCTCGAGCCGTCTTCCGCGAGCGCCCGCCGTCCACCGCTTCCCGGGCTCGATGGCGAAGAAGGTCCACGACCTCGCCGTCCACGTGGTCGACGACTACGACGGCGACGCCGCGCGCGTGTGGACCGAGCGGCCGACTCGGCCGAGCTGCGCGCGAACCTCGAGGGCCTCCCCGGCTTCGGCGAGATGAAGGTCAAGGCGCTCGGCTCGGTGCTCGCGAAGCGCTTCGGCGTCGAGGTCGCCCAGGACCTGGTGCCGTGGCACCCGACGCTCGGGGACGTCGACTCGGCCGAGGCGCTGGCGGAGTACCAGGCCGCCAAGCGCGCCCACAAGGCCGAGTGGCGCAAGAAGCAGGCGGCCGGCGCCTAGGCGCGCCCGAGCCGCGTCCGCAACTCTTCGACGATCTCCGCCGCGTTCGGCGTCTTCGCCCGGACCTCGACCTGGCCCGAGACGTTCTTCACGTCGCCGCGGTCGTAGTCGATCCGGAACGAGACCTTCTCGTCGTCGTGGAGGCCGACGTCGACCCAGTCGAAGTTCGGCGCCGTGAACGGCGAGTCGATCAGCTGCGCCTGGCCGTACACCACGCACCGCTCCTCGCTGATCCCGATCGCCATCCGCTGCGGCGTCACCTTGCCGTGGAAGCGCTTGCCGGGCGCCTTGAAGTGCGTGTAGCGCACGCTCCCCGAGAGCCCCTCCTCGATCAGGACGAGGCCCTCGGACTCGAGCTCCTCGCGCAGCTCGGGCTTGAGCTTCCCGCCGCCGAGGAGCAGCTTGTCCAGGAATCCCACGAGGCGGAGAGGGCGGGATTCGAACCCGCGAGAGAGCTTGCGCCCCTACTCGCTTAGCAGGCGAGTGCCTTCAGCCACTCGGCCACCTCTCCGCGAGAAGCCCGGATTGTAGGTTGGTTTGCTCGAGCGCCCGGGTGAGGTCGGCGGCGACCGCCTCGGGCTGCTCCGTGACCTGGCGCCAGGTGTAGCGGAGGATCGGTAGCCGTGGGCCTGAGCGCGAGGTCGCGGTCGCGGTCTTCCTCCATCGCCTTGACTCCGGTGTGCCCGGTCCGCCGTCGACCTCCACGGCCAGTTGTTGTCTTGGCCAAACGGCATCAATCAGGAAGCCCGCGACCCAGACGTTGATGTTCGGCATCGGGAGGCCGTGGTTCTCGCACAGGATCACGAGCTGGTTCTCGAGCTCGCGGCGGGTGTGGGCGAAGCGCGGCTGGTGCCTTCGCAGCGCCCGGCGGATCGCGGCGCTGCCGGGGAGGCCGCGTCCGCTGACCGACTCGAGCTCGCGGACGTCGAGCAGCCCGCGGAAGTCGGCCTCGGCGAGGGCGGCGCGGAGGTCGTCGAACGCCGCGCCGGCCGCGAAGTCGACGAGCGTGCGGGCGACGGGCGTGACCGGAAGGCGCTCGTGGAAGACGCGTTCGACGCTGTGCGGGTGGTGAACCACGATCCCGTCGATCGATTGGCCGCGACCCGGGGCACTGAGGTGGATCACCCGCGGTGTCCCTCTCCGCAGGGCCCACCACCACAGAGCGGTCGCGTGGCTCAGCGCCGCGCCGGGTCCGGCGTAGAAGAGCGCGGCGGCCAGGCGGCCTTCCGTGCGAAGCGTCCGGTGGCCTACGGCGTAGACGCCCGGATGGACCCGATGGAGCCGACCGGCCTGGGTCCACCGCGATATCGCTGCCTTGCTGAGCCCGACGTTCCGAAGCTGAGCGCCGCTCACCACGCCCCATTGCCGCTCCGCGAGGCGAACTACTGCGCATTGGTTTCGGTTTCCGGAACCAATCCGCGTGGTTCGCTCATGGCGCCGAGAGTGGCGCTCCGCAGCGTTACGGATCTACGCGCCGCGTGTGACGACTTACGTCGTCGCGAAGCGCCCGAGCGTGCGCTCCGGCGTCACGCCGGGCAGGTGCTCGGCGAAGATCCGGTGGTAGGCGAGCTCCTCGCGCGTGCGCAGCGGCGGGTCGATCGCGTCGCGCTCGCGCTCGAAGTCGCCGTCGGAGACGCCGTCCTCGATCGTCGTCGCGCAGCACGTCCTTCGCGCCGCTGCCGTCGCCGAACTCGCGCCTTCTCGCGCCACAGGATCTCGTCGGGCAGCCAGCCGTCGAACGCGCGCCGCAGCAGCCGCTTCTCGGGCTCGCCGGGCGCCGGCGGCTTCCACGCCATCGGCAGGCCGAACGCGAACGCGATGACCTGGCGGTCGAGGAACGGCACGCGCGCCTCGAGGCCGTGGGCCATCGTCACGCGGTCGCAGCGCTGGAGGTTGAGGTTGTGCAGGCCGTGGACGGTGCGCATGAGCTCGGCCTGCAGCTCGCCGGGTCGTCGAAGCCGCGCAGGTACTCGTAGCCGGCGAACAGCTCGTCGGCCCCCTCCCCCGTCAGCACGACCTTGACGTGCTGCGCGGTCATCTCGGCGAGCAGGAAGTTCGGCACCGCGCTGCGCACGAGCGACGGGTCGAAGTGCTCGATCGCGCGCACGACGGCCGGCAGCGCGCGCACGCGCCTCGCGCGGCGTCGTAGACGCGCTCGTGGTGCTCGGAGCCGAGGTGGCTCGCGCGACGACGCGCGCGGCGAGCAGGTCGGGGCTGCCCTCGCGTGCCGACGGCGAACGTCTGCAGCCGCTCGCCGTGCTCGCGCCGCAGTGGCGCGCGGCGATCGCGGCGACGATCGCCGAGTCCAGCCCGCCGGACAGGAAGACGCCGACGGGGACGTCGCCCATCATCTGGCGGCGCACCGACGCGACGACGATCTCGCGCGTCGCGCGCGAGCGCCGTCGTCGGGCGGCTCGGCGCGTCGCTCCACACCGCACGCGCCGCCGGCGCGCCCTCGCCGGCTGCGGCACGGCGCTCGCGAAGCGCTCGACGCCGCGCTCCGGGCGTCCAGTGGCAGCCGGGCGGGAAGGCCTCGACGTGCGGCATCCAGTCCGGCGCGAACGCCGCGATCTCCGACGCGAAGCGCACGCTGCCGTCGCGCTGCGCCCAGTACAGCGGCTTGATCCCGACGGGGTCGCGGGCGGCGATGAAGCGCCCGTCGTCGCCGGCGACGAGGAACGCGAACATCCCCTCGAGCTCGTCGAGCGCCGCCGGGCCCGCGCTCGTCGAGCAGGTGCAGCGCGACCTCGTTGTCCGAGCGCGTCGCGAACGGCGCCGGCGCGAGCGTCGGCGCGCACCTGCTCGTGGTTGTAGACCTCGCCGTTGCCGACGAGCCAGACGTCGCCGGTCGCGTTGGCGAACGGCTGGTGGCCGCCGTCGACGTCGACGATCGACAGCCGCCGGTGCCCGAGCCAGGCGCCGTCGACGTGGACGTCGCCCTCGTCGTCGGGCCCGCGATGGCGCAGCCGGCCGAGCATCCGCCGTCGCCTCGCCGGCGGCGTCGTGCGCCGTAGATCGCGGCGATGCCGCACATCAGGCGGACAGCCGCTCGTCGGCGTACGGCGTGCGGGCGGCGGTCGTCGAGGTAGGAGAGGCGCTCGCGCGCCGCGGCGACGACGCCCGGCGCGTCGACGCGCGCGACGCCGCGCCCGCGCGCGCGCCGGTCTTCGCGAGCACGCGGCCGCGCGGGTCGACGACCTTCGACTGGCCGGGGAAGCGCAGCCGCCCGAAGCGCCCGACCTGGTTCGAGGAGACCCACACGACCTGGTTCTCGAGCGCGCGCGTCTGGTCGAGCAGGTTGAAGTGGCGCACCTGCAGGTCGCGGCGCATCGCAGCGCCGGGTCGCACGCGGCACACCGGCCACGCCGACAGCGAGGCGATGAGGCCGGCGCCGTCGAGCGCGAGCTGGCGCGCGGACTCGGGGAAGGTCTTGTCGTAGCAGACGAGCATCCCGATCCGGCCGATCGGCGTGTCGAACGCGGCGAAGCCCGAGCCGGCGCCGAACGCGCCGCGCTCGCCGGCGGGCAGGTGGACCTTGCGGTGGTGGCCGAGGATCCCGTCGCCGCTGACGCAGACCGCGCTCGAGTACGGCCCGCCGGGCGCGTCCTCGGTGTAGCCGACGCAGACGACGACGTCGCCGGCGAGCCGCGCGATCGCGCGCGATCTCGTCGCCGTCGCGGCGCAGCGCCGGCGGCGGCGCGCACGGCGCCGGCGCGCCGGCGACGATCGGCTCGTAGAGGTAGCCGCCGAGCGCCGACTCGGGCAGCACGACGAGGCGGCCCCTCGCGCGCGGGCGCGCGCGACGCTGCGCTCGATGCCGGTCCAGGCAGCGCTCGACGTCGCGGCCGAACGGCGCGGCGACGGCCATGACGGCGGGCGTGGCGCTCGACGGCCTTCCCCCTCATACGCTGCCATGTTTGCCATATGCAGCGGTTTCTCCACTATCCGGACGTATGGAAATCGCCTGCCGGGATTCGACACACGGTCGAACTCCGTCCGCGACACTTCAGGGATGGCCAATGGGTCCCGATCGTGCTCGGCACGCTGCTCGTGCTCGCGCTCGCGGTGTGCCAGTTCGTCGTGCCGCCGCTCGCCGAGCGCAAGGTCAAGGACCGCATCGAGGAGAACGACGGCACCGCGGACGTGTCGAGTGTCCGCGTTCCCGGCGGCGCGGCTGCTGCTGCGGCGACGGCGACTCGCTGCGCGTGCGCGGTGGCGGCCTCGACGTCGACGTCACGGAGGAGCAGCGGGGTGCTCGAACGGCTCGACGGGTTCGACAGCGTGGACGTCGCGCCTGACGGACGTCCGGGCCGACCCGCTCGACGTGGAGACCTTCGAGCTGAGCCCGCGCCGAGGGCGAGCGGCGACTACCGCGTGAGCATGACCGCGGAGACGTCCGCCGCGCGAGGTGGCCGGCGTTCCTCGGCTCGCGTGCCGGCGGACCGCTCGGCGGGATGCTCGGCGACCTGGCGGCCGGCAACCTGCCCGTGGAGGCGACCGAGGCCGACTACCCCTCGACATCGAGGCCCGCGTGTCAGCCGCGACGGCGAGGTCGAGCCGTGGACTACGGCGAGCGGCTCCGTCGCGGGCGTGCCCGCCGGGCCGCTCGCCGAGCTCGTGGTCGAGGCCGTGGTCCGCCAGCTGTCGTTGGCAAGCGCTGGCTCGGCCGAGTGCGCAGCGTTCGCTCTTATCCGGCGAGGACGCCCTCGAGCGTCAGCAGGTACTCCTTCTTGTCGAGCCCGCCGGTGTAGCCGCCGAGCTTGCCGCCGGTGCGAAGCACGCGGTGGCACGGGACCACGACCGGGATCGGGTTCGAGCCGAGCGGCGTCGCCGGCGGCGCTGAACCGCGCGCGGGCTGCCCGCTGCGCTCGGCCATCTCCTTGTAGGTGGAGAACCTGGCCGAGCCGATCCTCGCCGTGGCCTGGAGCACCTTGCCGGGCGAATCCTCGCGATCAGCGCCCAGTCGAGCGGCATGTCGAAGCGCTCGCGCTTGCCCTCGAAGTACTCGTCCAGCTCGCGCCGCACCTCGTCGAGCCGGGCGGGCGCCTCGAGTACCCGCGGCGACACGCCGCGGGCGAGCTCCTGCAGCACCTCGTCGACGCGTCGAGGCCCGGGTAGGCGAGCCGCACCAGACCGCGCTCGGTCGCGGCCACCGGTGAGCGGGCCGAGCGGCGAGTCGCGCTGTCGCGTAGGCCACGTCCAGCAGGCCCTCGGCTACGGCGCGCTCGGCGAGCCCGGCGTCGCCGGGCGGGGCGGGCGGCAGGTCGCGGCCGCCTCGCGCAGCTTGTTCTCGATGTCGTTCATCGTGTCCATTCCTCTCTGAGGGCCTTCAGGCCTTCGTGCACGTTCCTGCGCGCCGCGTCCTCGCGAGCCGTCGAGCACCTCGGCGAGCTCGCGCGTACGGCATGCCGAGCACGGAGCGGCAGAACACCGCCGCTCGCTGCTTCGGCGGCAGCCGCCTGACCGCCGCCCAGAGCGCCGGCTCGCCGTCGTCGGCGGCCGGCGCCGCCGGGGCGGCGGCCGTCTCCGGCAGCGAGTCGGAGGGCAGCGGCCTGCGGGCGCGGGCCCGGTGCTGATCGACCGCCTTGTTCTGGGCGATCTTCAGGAGCCAGCCGCGCAGGTTGTCCGTCCGCCTCAGTCGCGGGTACGCGCGCAGCGCCGCGATCCACGTCTCCTGGAGGCAGTCGTCGGCGTCGATGGGACCGACGCTCGCGACGAGGAACCGGTAGACGTCGCCGCGGTGCGCGTCGAGCAGCGACTGAAAGGGCGGGAGATCCATGCCCTTTGAACGGCGGGCAGGCGCGTGCTGTGAGGTCAGGCCTTGATGAATATCGGAGCGCCGAGCGGGACGGTCTTGATCAGCCACGCGACCTCCATCGGCTTCGACCGCATGCAGCCGAGACTCACGGCCTTGCCGATGCTCGACAGGTCGCTCGTGGCGTGCACCGCGAGCCTGTCGCCGCCCGGCCAGTCCGCCGGCAGGCGCGTCTGGTGGCCGGTCAAGGCGAGCACGCAGCAGCCGTAGGGCGAGCCCTTGTCCACGACCTCGAGCTTGTCGGTGACGGCGAAGCGTCCCTTCGGCGTCGGGTGCCCCTTGGCGCCGACCGCGACGGTCATCCTGCGCATCGTGCGGCCGTCCTTGCGGACGAAGAGGCGGCGCTTCGACAGGTCGACGTGCAGCGACCAGCGCACGCAATCGAGCTGCGCCCCCTTGGCGCGCATCCAGCCGACCTCGTCGTTGCGCAGCTCGGGCGCGAGCACGGCGATCCAGTCGCCGCGCCGCTCGACGATGCTGAAGACGCGCGCCGAGCCCCACTCAGTTCGGCCCTGAACCTTCAGCGTCCGCTTGCCCCCGGGCCGCTGGTGGAGCGTGACCGAGCCCCTCACGGCGGCCGTGGGATAGCAGGACGCGTCGCGCGGATCGGAGGGGAACGGCTCCGCGGCAACCGGCCCGCCGGCGTTGGGGAGGAAGCGGCGCGCGTCATTGCCGTCGCCGCCGACCGGCGGCCGGTCCGCGCCCCCGTCGTCGCCGAACAGGGTGGCGCCGACGTAGCCCGCGCCGAACAAGCCGATCGCTCCGAGGCCACCCGCCAGCGCCCACAGCAGCGGCGTGCGGATGCGCTGGCGGCGCTCCTCCTGGTCGCGCTCGGCGAGCATGTCGAGCACCGGCTCGGGCGCCCGCGGCATGCCGCCGTTGGTGGGCGGCGGTGCGGCGGCCGGTGGAGGCGCGGATGCGTCCGCCTCGGGCTCGGGGTCGGGCGTAGCCTCGGGGTCGGGCTCGGGGTCGGGCTCGGCGTCGGCCTCGAGCTCGGGCTCCGGCGTGGGTTCGGTGTCCGCCTCGGGCTCGGGTTCGGGCGCCGGTTCGGGGTCCGCCTCGGGTTCGGGCGCCGGCTCGGCGTCGCCCTCCGGCTCCGGCTCCGCCGCCGCCTCGTCCTCGACGTCCGGCTCGTCCGGCGGGGGCACCGCGGCCAGGTGCGACGGGCGCTCGTGATCGGTCTCCGGCCGCTCCTCCACCTCGGGCTGCGGTGCTGCCTGCCCGCGGTTGCGCGGGCTCGGGATCGCGCTCGAGGTCGAGCGGCGGCAGCTCGGGCGGCGGCGCGAGCCGGAAATGTCGTGCGGTCTCCGAGGTCCGCGGCTCCACGGACGGCTCGAGCGGCTCCAGGGGCGGATCGAGCGGCTGCGGCGGCGGCTCCTGGCCGCGGCCGGCGCCTCAGCGGCGGCCGGCTCCTCGTCCACCGGCGGCGCCGGCGCCGGCGGCCGGTCGGGGTCCGAGAATCCCTCCCAGCCGTCGTCGTCCTGCTCGCGCTCGGCCTGCGCCCAGGTGGCCGGCTCGAGCAGCGCCTTGAGCACCGCCCCGAGGTCCTCGCCGCGCTGCACGCTGAGCTCGTCCGCCAGGTGCTCGATTGCGGACGCGCGGCGTCGCGGCCACATCCGGCGCCTCGGTGGCGAACAGCCGCGCCAGCGCCTCGTCAGGGACGCGCCGGCGCAGGGACAGGTCGAGGACCTCCCAGTCGCGGGGATCGAGCCGCTGGAGGGCGGCGGTGAGCTGTTCTGGGCTGATCACGGCACATGCCGCCAGCCACGGCGTCCCTGCAGGGCGCTGGCGGCGGCCTCGGACAGCGTACTGAGGGGGATCGTCGGAGCAGGACGGGTTTCTGACGCATATCCGCGCTCGCAGCGGGAAAGCGAAGGACATGACCGAAACCCGTTATTGGACCCAGCTGGCCACCGAGCAGTTCCCGCCGAGCGACCTGTCAAGCAGGCCGTCGGAGCCGAGCGGGCCGGCTTCGACGCCGTCAACGTCAGCGACCACTACCAGCCGTGGTGGGAGCCCGGCGAGTCGGGCCACGCGTGGGTGCTGCTGGGCGCGATCGGACAGGCGACCGAGCGCGTGCCGATCGGGACCGGCGTCACCGCGCCGGTGTACCGCCACAACCCGGCGGTGGTCGCGCAGGCGTTCGCCACGCTCGAGGAGCAGAACCCCGGCCGAGCCTTCCTGGGCATCGGCTCGGGCGAGTCGCTGAACGAGACGCCCTGCGGGATGGAATGGCCGCCGTGGGCGACCAGATCGCGCGCATGGACGAGGCGCTCGAGATCATCGACCGGCTCTTCGACGGCGAGCGCTTCGACCACGACGGCCGCTTCTTCCGCACGAGGCATGCCTACCTCGCACACGCGCGCCGAGCGCCGGCGTGCCGATCTACATCTCCGCGTTCGGCCCGCAGGCGGCCGAGGTGGCCGGCCGCCGCGCCGACGGCCTGTGGACGCTCGCCGACCCCGAGAACGCGCCCAAGGTGATCGAGGCCTACCGCGGCGCCTGCGACGACGCCGGCCGCGAGCCCGGCGAGATCATCCTCCAGACCGGCTTCTCCTGGGCCGAGGACGACGACGCGGCGCTCGAGGGCGCGCGCGTGTGGAAGGCGACCCAGCCGCCCGAGTTCTTCACCGAGGACTGGAGCGTGCCGGCCGACATGTACGGCACGCCGAGGGCCAGGTCTCCGACGACGACTTCAAGGAGAGCTACATCGTCTCCTCGGACGCCGAGCACCATGCCGAGCGCATCCGCGAGGTGGAGGCGCTGGGCGCGACCGTCGTATGCCTGCAGAACGGCTCGGGCGCCGACCCCCACGGTGCGCTGCGCGTGTACGGCGAGCAGGTGCTGCCCGACGCTGCGCGGCGCCCGCGTCTAGGAGAATCCACGGCGTGAAGGCCGTCGTCGGCACGCCCAACGGCCCCACCCGCACCGAGCTGCGCGACGACGTCCCCGAGCCCGAGCCCGCGCCCGACGAGGCGCTCGTCGAGGTCCGCGCCTTCGCGGTCAACCGCGGTGAGCTGACGCTCGTCGCCACGCGCGACGAGTGCGATGCCGGGGCAGGACGTCGCGGGCGTCGTGGTGCGCCGCGCGGCCGACGGCAGCGGCCCGGATGTGGGGACGCGCGTCGCCGGTCTCGCCGAGTGGCACGGCTGGGCGGAGCGCGTCCCGGTCCCGACGAACCGCATCGCCGTCCTGCCGGACGGCGTGACCGACGTCCAGGCCGCGGCGCTGCCGATGGCCGGCACGACCGCCGCGAACGTGCTGCGGGAGGGCCCGCCGCTGCTCGGCGCCCGTGTCCTCGTGACCGGCGCCTCCGGCGGCGTCGGGCGCTTCGCGGTCCAGCTCGCCGCGCTCGGCGGCGCAACCGTCGACGGCGGTGTCGACAGCGACCAGGCGCGCCGGGCGACGAGCTACCACCTGATACTCGAGTCGGCGGGCGGCGCGTCGCTCGCGGCAGCGGTCGACACGGTCGCGCACGGCGGCCGGATCGTCGTGTTCGGCAACAGCGCCGGCGAGCCGGGCGAGGTGGACTTCCGCACGTTCGCGGGCCGTGAGGCGAGGTCGAGTCGTACTTCTCCGCCCGGCACGAGCACGAGGCCGGAGCGAACCTGGCGACGCTGCTTGCAGCTCGTCGCGGACGGCCGGCTGCGGGTGGAGATCGGCCTCGAGGCGAGCTGGGCCGGCGCCCCAACGACGTCTCGACGCGCTGGCGGACCGCCGCGTACGGGGCAAGGCCGTCCGGCCTGGTGGACTAGCGGGGCATCTCCTCGACGAAGATCTCGTCCTCGAAACCGCCCCCGGCGGACCGCGCAGCGACGTCGTGAGTCGCCGGATTGCCCCGCACCCAGATGTCCACCTGATGAGCCCCGGCGACAGCCCGTCGAAGTAGGCGACGGCGAGATGACGCTCTGCGTAATGGCGGCTGATCCGTTCGCGAGCACGACCCCCGGCCGCCCTCGCCACCAGGCGAGCGCTGCCATCGATCCGAAGCTGGAAGTCACAGAAGCCAATCACCCGTGCCGTCGCCGCTGACCGCGCCCATTCCAGTGGAGCTTGATCCGACTGCCGACCTGGCTGCTTCGTGAACGGCCCCACGTCTCGCAGCCAGGCAGCGTAGTCGATCTCAGGACGCCATCGAACTGCCCGTAGACGACTGCGAGCCGCGTCACGTTGGTGACGCCGGAGACGCCCTGGGGACCCCTCGCGCCCGTGGCGCCCGTCGCCCCGGTCGCCCCCGTCGCCCGCGGTCCGGCCCCGCGGGCCCGCGTACCGATGCCGCGGAAGTCCGCCGCGGTCAGCGACTCGTTCTTGACGTCCTTGCCGGTGAGCGAGCTGTTCTTGACGTTCTTGCCGGTGATCGTGACCGCGGCACAGCTGGTGCCGCAGAGCGCGACGACCAGCGCCATAAACGCGACCACGGTGGCTGCGGACGGCCGTCGACGCACGAAAGCGATCGTACGGTGGCACCCGGACCGCTCCGCCCGGCCTGGCTAGATCGACTCCGCAATTCGCTCGGCGAGCACGAGCGTCGGCATGTTCGTGTTCGCTCGCGGTATCGAGGGCATGATCGTGTCCACGACGCGCAGGCCTTCGATGCCGTGCACCCGCCCCTCGGCGTCGACCGTGGACACGCCGTCGCCGGGACGGCCCATCGCGCAGGTCCCGACGGGATGGAAGTAAGGCAGCGCGTTGCCCTCGCAGTGGCGGCGTAGCCCGTCCTCGTCGAGGGCGGGGTCGGGCTAGCTGCTACTCACCCTCGGCGGCGGGCGCCTCGGCGAGCCGGCGGCACAGGTCCAGGCCGTCCAGCACGCACCGCATGTCGTCCTCCGTGCCGAACCCGTGCGGGGTCACCTCGGGGAGCGTCGCGGGATCGGAGGAACGCAGTCGTACGGTGCCGTTCCACGCCGGCTTGACCAGGCTCGAGCTGAGCCCGACCACATGGCCGTCGCGCTCCGGGTAGCCGCCATCGGCGGCCGGGATGGCGAGGATCACGCCGTGAAGGTCCCAGAGCCCCTCGGGACAACGCGAGCTGCGGCCCTTGAGCAGCCCCTGCACCACGAACCCCGCGGCGCGCGCCTCGAAGTCATCGATGCGGCGCTGCATCGACTCGCTCGGTGCGAGCCGGAATCGCACGGCCATGTGATCACGCAGGCGGGTGCCGACGGGCAGCTCCGCCCGCTGCGCGATTCCGTGCCTGCGCAGCTCATCCTGGGGACCAACGCCGCTGCGCAACAGGACCGCCGGCGATCCATAGGCGCCGGCGGCGACGATCACGAGCGAGGCGGAGATGGACTTCTCCCCCGTCGGCGTGCGGACGACAGCCCCCGTCGCGCGGTCTCCCTCGAGCTGGACGCGATCCACGAGCGTCCGGTCGACGACCGTCAGGTTTGGGCGTCCGCGCGCTTCGTCGAGGTAGGCGAAGGCGGCGTTCCACCGGGTCGTGCCGTCGGCGTTGAGCGGCATCGGCGCGACGCCCTCGTCAAGCCGGTTGACATCCGGGCCAGTTGGCAGGCCGATCTGCTCGGCCGCCTCCATCATCGTCGCCAGCCAGGGGTTCAGGTCGTCGCCGGCCGCCAGCGTGACCGGCATCCGCTCGACGCGCCGGATCGCCGGCGCAACCGCGTCCATTGACCAGCCGGCGTGGCCGGTTGCTGCCGCCCACTGCTCCGAGTCCTCGCGCGCGGGATGGACCCAGAACCCGAGGTTATGCGCCGAGCAGCCGCCGATCACACGCGCGACCTGGAGGCTTCCGCCGGCGTCGGCCCAGTCATGCGTGTTCGCGATGCCGCGAACATCGAGGAGCTTCCGGAGGCCAGCCACCGGAGGCGTGGGGTCCGTAGTCGGGACCACCCTCCACGAGGCACACCTCCCGGTCCGGATCCTCGCTCAGCCTCGCGGCGAGTACGCAGCCGGCCGTCCCGCCACCGAGGATCAGGACATCGTGGCCCTACTTCGCTAGGCCTATCCGACGCTAAGCGCCAGGTCAAGCCGCTCCGCGATCGCGACAGGGGAGTACCCTCATTCGGGACGCGTCCACGTCGGGTGTCGGGCTCCCTCGCCCCCCTGTGGTCTTACCCGTCGGGAGCGGTGAGGAAGTACAGATGGAAGAGCAGCACGAAGACCTCCGCGAGCGAGGTGCGCGGAAGGAGAGCGGCAGGCGGATCGCCGAGGCCGACCAGGCCGCCCGCAAGGCCGCCCTGGAAGCCGCCCGCGCTGGCCGCCGACGAGCGCGGGCAGGTCGAGGTGCGCCGCACACGCGAGCTGCAGCGCAAGGCGAAGATGACGAAGCGCTAGCCGGTCGGGCCGAAGCGCTCGGTGCGGATCCGACTCGGCGTCGAACCCGGCCTCCAGCAGCAGCTGCGACGGCGGTCTCGACGAAGCCGTTCGAGCCGCAGACGAACGCCGTCCCGGCCTCGGGCGGCCGCCGCGGCGATCAGCTCGGCGTCGATGCGGCCCGTGTGGCCGGTCCAGCCGGCCGGCGGCTCGCGCGTGAAGGTCAGCACCGCGTCGTCGCCGAGCTCGTCGGCGTAGATCACGTCGTCGGCCGCGCGCACCGAGTAGACGAGCCGCATCGGGAGGTCCGGCATCGTGCGGCGGCGGTGGCGCAGCATCGCCATCAGCGGCACGACGCCCGAGCCGCCGCCGACCAGCAGCACCGGCGCCTCGCCGCGCCAGACGAAGTACGACGCGAACGGCCCGCGCACCTCGACCTGGTCGCCGGCCTCCACGCACGTCGTGGAAGTACGGCGAGACCTCGCCGTCGTCCAGGCGGTCGATCGTCAGCTCGATCTCGCCCTCGTCCAGCGGCGAGGAGGCGATCGAGTAGGAGCGCTGCGCGGTGTAGCCGTCGGGCGCGGTGAGGCGCACGTCGTAGTGCTGGCCCGGCAGGTGCGGCATCCACATCGGCAGCTCGAGCCGGAACGACTTGACGCGCGGCGTCTCGTGCTTGATCGCCGTCGACGGTCGCGATCTGCCAGCGGCCCGGCGCGCGCTGGCGCGACCGGCGGTCAGTCCGTCCAATAGCGCTCCTCCTTCCAGGGGTCGCCGCGGTTGTGGTAGCCGTTCGCCTCCCAGAAGCCGGGCTCGTCGTGGTCCATGATCCGCAGCCCGGCGACCCACTTCGCGCTCTTCCAGAAGTACAGGTGCGGCACGAGCAGCCGCGCCGGGCCGCCGTGCTCGCGCGGCAGCGGCTCGCCCTCGTGCTCGGTCACGACCCACGCCTTGCCGTCGGTCAGGTCCTCGAGCGCCAGGTTCGTCGTGTAGCCGCCGTAGGAGTAGGCCATCGCGTACGCGCCGAGCGGCTCGGCCCCGCTCGAGCAGCACGTCGAGCGACACGCCGCCGAAGCTCGTGCCGAGCTTCGACCACTTCGTCACGCAGTGGATGTCGCACGGCACCGTCTCGAACGGCAGCGCGTGGAACTCCTCCCAGCTCCACTCGCGCTCGTCCCGACCATGCCGTCGACGCGGAAGCTCCACGCCGCGGTCTCGAGCCGCGGCGTCGGGCCGGCCGTGAGCACCGGGAAGCCGCGCTCGAAGTACTGGCCCGGCGGGACCCGTCGCCGCCAGCTCCTCCGGGACGCGCCGGCGCCCCGTGAAGCCGCGGGAGATGAAGTTGCCGCCACGGTGCGAGTCTAAGCGCACGGGACGGGCGGGCGAAAGGGCGGCTTAGGTTAGCCTAACTCGCCGTGGTGATAGAGGCGCCAACCCGCTCCCGGACCGCGCCGCTGGTGGGTCCGGCAGCGCGCGCCGGCGGCCTGGCCGCGGTCGCGGGACTGCTCGGGATCGTCTGCCTCGCCTCGATCGCGGTACGGGTCGCTGAAGATCCCGATCGGCGACGTGATCGACGCCCTCACGACGCCCGAGGACACCGACGCGCACGCGTCATCCGCGACGCTGCGCGTGCCGCGGACGCGCATCGGTCTCGCGGTCGGCGGCGTCGCTCGGCGCCTGGCCGGCGCGGTGATGCAAGGGCGTGACGCGGAACCCGCTCGCAGACCCCGGGGCGCCCGGCATCGACGCGGGCGCGGCGTTCGCGGTCGTCGTGGCGATCTTCCTGCTCGGCGTGACGACCGTCGCCGGCTACATCCCGTTCGCGCTGGTCGGCGCGGTGGTCGCGGCGCTGGTCGTCTACGGCGCTCGGCGCGTCGGGCGGCGACGGCGCGACGCCGATCAAGCTCGCGCTCGCCGGGCGCGGCCTGTCGCGCGATGCTGGTCGCGCTCACCTGGGCGGTGCTCGCCGCTCACGCCGCAGGCCTCGACGAGTACCGCCTCTGGGTGGTCGGCTCGATCGCCGGCCGCGACCTCGAGCGTCGCGCCTGTCAGGTCGCCCCTTCATCGGCGTCGGGATCGCAATCGCGCTCGTCGCCGGCAAGAGCCTGAACGCGCTCGCCCTCGGTGAGGACGTCGCGCGATCGCTCGGCCAGCGGGTGCGACCGGGCGCAGAGCCGCCGCGGCCAGCGCGGTTCATCCTGCTCGACGGCGGCGCGGTCGCCGCCGCCGGGCCGATCGCGTTCGTCGGGCTGACCGTCCCGCACATGGCCGCGCGCGCGCTGTCGGCCCCGACTACCGCTGGATCGATCCCCGACAGCACGCTGCTCGGCGCGATCCTCCTGCTGACGAGCCGACGTCGCGGGGCGGATCGATCGCGCGCCCGCCGAGGCGAGGTCGGGATCGTCACGGCGGTGATCGGCACGCCCGGTCTCATCGGCGCGGTGCGCCGCGGGCGCGGAGCTGTGAGCCGCGCGCCGTGATGGTCAGGCCGGCGTCGGCGGTGTCGCTGCGGGCCGGACCTGCGCGTGCTCGGCGTCGCGTGCACCGGCGTGGGAGCGGCGAGCTGGCGGTGTTCGCGCTCCATCTCGGCCACGGCGAGTTCCCGATCGCCCGCTCGACGACGTGCTCGCCGCGCTCGTCGGCGCGGGCCGACCGGCGCCGAGCTTCATCGTGCTCGAGCTGCGCGTCCCGCGGGGGATCTCGTCGCCGTACTCACCGGCGCCGCGCTCGCGATCGCCGGCGCATCCTCCAGACGCTCGCCAACCCGCTCGCGCGCCCGACATCATCGGGATCACGACCGGCGCCAGCTTCGCCGGCGTGAGCGTCTTCATCCTCGGCGCCGGGAGCGTGGTGCTCCCGTTCGCCGCTTTCGCGGGCGCACTCGTCGCCGCCCGCGCCGGCGTGTACGCGCTCGCCTGGCGCCGGGGCCTCTCCCCGTACCGGTTCGTCTTGGTGGGGATCGGCATCCAGATGATCGGGGTAGCCGGCATCTACTACATGCTCGTCCAGGGGCAGATCGAGTTCGTGGTGGACGCCTACGTGTGGCTCGTCGGGTCCCTGAACGGGCGCACGTTCGCCGACGTCTGGCCGCTGCTTGGCGGCATCGCGGCGCTGGTGCCGGTGCTCGTGGCGCTGGCCCCCTCGCTTGACGCCCTCGCGCTCGGCGAGGAGACGGCGCGCGGGCTCGGCGTGCGGGTCGAGCGCGCGCGCCTCGGCCTCGTGGTGCTCGCGGCGGCGCTCGCCGCGCTTGCCGTCGCGGCCGCCGGGCCGATCGGGTTCGTCGCCTTCGTCGCCCCTCACATCGCGCGCCGGCTGACCGACGCTCCGGGCGCCGCGGTGCTGCCCGCGGCAGCGATCTGCGGCGCGACGCTCGTGCTCGCCGCCGATCTGATCGGGCGGATCGTGATCGCACCGGACGAGCTGCCCGTCGGGATCGTCACCTCCATGCTGGGCGCGCCGTTCTTCCTGTACCTGCTCTACCGCTCCAACCGCCCGTGCGGGCGGGTCGCCCACATGACCTGCGCGCCGAGAACTGACCCTGGACTACGACGGTACCCCGGTGGATCGCCGATGCCTCTCGACTCGAGATCCGGTCGGCGCCGTCACCGCGATCATCGGCGCGAACGCATGCGGCAAGTCGACGCTCCTGCGCGGCCTGATCCGGCTGCTGAAGCCCCGCTGCGGCGCGGTGCTGCTCGACGGCGAATCCGAGCTGGCCAGCTGGCACCACGCGCGCGGTCGCCCGGCGCATCGGGCTGATGCCCCAGGCGCCGTCGGCGCCGGACGGGCTGACCGTCGAGGACCTCGTCGCGCGGGGTCGCTACCCGCACCAGAGGCTCGCTGCAGCAGTGGTCGCGCGACGACCAGCACCAGGTCGACTGGGCCCTCGAGGTGACGGGCACGCAGTCGTTCCGGACCGCCCCCTCGACGAGCTTCCGGGTGGCCAGCGCCAGCGCGCCTGGGTGGCGATGGCCCTCGCCCAGGACACCGAGGTCCTGCTGCTCGACGAGCCGACGACCTACCTCGACCTCGCCCACCAGGTCGAGGTGCTCGACCTGCTCGAGGAGCTGAACGAGCGCGACGAGCGGGGGGACGGTCGTGCTGGTCCTCCACGACCTCAACCAGGCGTCGCGCTACGCGCACCAGATCGTCGCGATGACGACGGGCGGATCCACTCCCAGGGGCCGCCGGCGGAGATCGTCACCGCCGACGGTCGGCGCCGTCGACGGGATCGAGGCCGAGGTCGTGCCGCATCCCGTGGGAGGGCACCCCACTGTGCCTGCCGCTCGGGCGGCGGGGCGCGGCACGGCCGCTAGTTGGAATTTCCAACTGTGTGGTAGAACATGCGGACCATGTCGACCTACACAGAGCATTCAGCGGCGTGCTCGGTGGACGACATCCCGCCGCGAAGCGGTTCTACGGCGAGACGCTCGGACTCGAGGTAACCGAGGACGAGGCCGGCTTCCTCCAGGTCCACATCGGCGACGGCGACTACGTGTTCGTCTACCCCAAGACGGACCACGAGCCCGCAACGCCAGAGACGACGCACGACTTCGTGGTCGACGACATCGACCGCGCGGTGACAGCGAGCTGACCGAGGCCGGGTGACCTTCGAGCACGACGAGGGCATCACCGACGAGCGCGGGGTGATGACGCCAGGGACCGGACATCGCCTGGTTCGAAGTACCCGGCGGGCAACGTCGGCGTCGGTCCTCCAAGTCGTCGGACAGTGACGACGGTACGACTTCGCGGTCCCCTCAACGCGCCTCGCCGGCGAGCGCGGTGAGCACGCGATCGACGGGGCCACCGTGCTGGAGCTGCTGCAGGCGATAGAGCGCGACCACCCCGCCACCGGCGGCTGGATCCCGACGAGCGAGGGAAGATCAGGCGCCACATCAACGTGTTCGTGAACGGCGAGCTCGGCGACGCGGAGACGGCCGTGGGCGACGACGACCGCATCGACGTGCTGCCGGCGATCTCGGGAGGATGAGGACATGACGGAGCTGATGCTCGCACGAAGAAGGGGCTGTTCGCGCTGGAGGGCGAGCCGGGCGATCCGTTCGAGGTAGCCGGGCGCGCGTTCGCCGGGCGAGCCGGTGGAGTACGCGGTGCGCGACCGGCGCTCGGGACGCGTGCTCGCGTCCGTGACGAGCGCCTTCTACGGCCCGAAGATCTTCTACACCGACGACGTCGGCGGCGAGTGGGAGCAGGCGAGCGGCATCGCCCTGCCCGAGGGCGGCGACCAGGCGCTCGAGCGGATCTGGGTGATCGTGCCCGGCGAGGCCGACGGCCAGCTATGGGCCGGCGGCGACCCCGGCGTGCTGTTCGAGAGCCGCGACGGCGGCGAGAGCTGGGAGCTCAACCGCGGCCTGTGGGAGCACCCGACCAGGTCGAAGTGGATGCCGGGCGGCGGCGGCCTGTGCCTGCACTCGATCGTCACCTGGCCCGGCGAGCCGGACCGGCTCGCGTGCGCGATCTCGGCGGCGGGCATGTGGCTGACCGACGACGGCGGCCAGACCTGGCGGCGCGGCAACCGCGGCCTGATGGCGGGCTACCTGCCCGAGGACACGCCGGAAGACGAGATGGGCTTCTGCGTGCACCGCATCCACCGCGCGCCGAAGCAACCCGAGCGGATGTTCATGCAGTTCCACGGCGGCGTGTACCGCTCCGACGACGCCGGCGAGTCGTGGACGTCGATCGCCGAGGGACTGCCCTCCGACTTCGGCTTCCCGCTCGCGATGTCCACCCCGCCGATCCCGACAGCGCGTACCTGATCCCACTGACCGCGGACATGGACCGCACCACACCGGACGCGAAGGTGCGCGTGTACGAACGCGGGACGCCGGGGCGAGCTGGACTGCCACGTCGGCGAGGGCCTGCCGCAGGAGCACGCGTGCACCTACGATCCTGCGCGACCCTCACTGGGCCGGCGAGGGCGACTCGCTCGGCCTCTACTTCGGCGCCACGTCGGGCGACGTGTTCGCCTCGGGCGACGCGGGCGCGAGCTGGTCGGCCTGAGCGGCCACGCGGCTGCCGCCGGTGTACTCGGTGAGCGCCGCCGCCTAGGGCCGCGGCTCGCCGTCCGGCCCGACGCCCACCAGAGGCCGCCGTTCAGGTCGACGTCGTGGCAGAGGACCTGGCCGGGCTCCTCGTGCGCGTAGAAGTAGAGCGGCTTGCCGGCGTACGTGACCTGGCTGCGGCCGTCGCGGCGCTTCGTCGTTCCGAGCAGGTTCTCCCGCACACCCAGCCGGCCACCGGCTCGCCCTTCGGCGTAGACCGGCGGCCAGGCGACGGCGCACTCGTCGTAGCAGTTCGACTTGGCCTTCTCGTCGAGCTCGAAGACGTAGATCGCCTGCTTGCGCGAGTCGTAGAGCATGTCGCCGAAGTCGGAGCCGGCGAGCACGATCTCGGTGCCCGCCTCGGGTCTTCGACTGCTCCTTGTCCGGCTTGTCCGGCTTGTCCGGCGGCTCGGCCTCCGCCTCGGAGCCGTCTCCGGCGGCGCGGCCGAGCGCTCGGCCTCGTCCTCGCCGCAGGCGACGAGTCCGAGCACGGCTGCGGCGAGCACCACCAGATCCTCGGCATGGCCCGGATGGTGGCAGGTGCGGTTACCGCCGGCCGCGCCTCTTCACGAAGTGCGCCTTGGAGATCCGCGCGTGCACGCCCTTCGTGCGGTCGACGACCTGGCTGACGACGTAGTCGGTCGCCGCGCTCATGTACGCGTAGGCGACCGCGCGCGGACATCCCGTGCTCGCCGTGCAGGAACTCGATCGCCTCGCGCACGGCCTGCTTCATCGCCTCGTCGAGGTCGGCGTTCAGCCCGACCGGCATCCAGAAGTCGGCGTTCTCGCCGAACGGCATGTCGAGCGTCCCGCGGCCGCCGGGGATCGCGCTCGCGCCCTGCTTGAGCACCGTCAGGCGGAACGTCCCGCGCAGCGGCGCCTCGAGCGCGGTCAGCGCGACCTCGCCGTCGCCCTGGCGGTAGTGCGGATCGCCGACGAAGAACTTCGCGCCCGGCACGAACACGGGCAGGTACAGCCGCGAGCCGACGGTCAGGTCGCGGATGTCGAGGTTGCCGCCCGCCGGCGTCGGCGGGATCGAGTTGACCCGCTCGGCGGTGTCCAGGGCGACGCCCATGACGCCCATGAACGGGTCGATCGGGAACTCCGCCCGCAGGCGCTGTGACACCGGCAGCACGCCGCGGAACTCCGCCGCGGATCCGCCGCACCGGGGTGAAGACCGAGACGTTGTTGTAGAGCTCCGGGCGCTGGGCGCTCGCGTTGGGGTCCGGCTCGGGCGCAGCGGATACTCGTTGGGCAGCGCGCCCTTGCCGTGGCGGTTGGAGACCACGCCGTAGGACACGCGCGGCGTGAGCCCGACCACGTCGACGCGCAGCACGTCGCCCGGCCGCGCGCCGATGACGTTCACCGGCCCGGTGATGATGTGCGGGCCGTCCTTGTCGAAGTCGTGTTCGAGGTCCGAGGCGGCGATCGCGCGGGCGTCGTCGAGGACGTTGCTCTCGCGCACGCCCTTGCGCGCGAAGTAGGCGACGGGGTCGCGCCCCTGGTCCTCGAGGATCCCCTCGTGGGAGACGGTGTCGAAGGTCACCACCGAGCCCGAGCGCACGGTGCGGACCGCCTTGGCGGTCCGGTTGGGCAGGTGGCCCCAGCGGATCGCGTCGGGCGTCGAGGTGATGTAGCTGCCGGGCCGCCGCCCGCGGCCGCTCTGCAGGATCCGCGGCCCGGGGCCGTCGCCGCCGGCCTGCGCGGCGACCTCGTCGACGCCGGGCGACAGCATCCATGCCGGCGCGATCGCCCCCGCGCCGATGGCCGTCGCCGCTCGGAACAGGTCACGCCGCCCGATGCCCTCCGACAGGGTCTCGAACGCCGCCTCGGGACGGAACTCCTCGCGCACGGACGCCTCCTCTGCTGGGGTGGAAATCGCGCGGTCTATACCCGGGTCCTTGCCAAGCAAGTCGGGTGCTGCGAGGGTCTTCAGGTCAACCTGGAAGGAGGGTCCGGTGGCCACTGCACAGGACTCCGAGCTGAAGGCCCGCCACCGCAAGATGTGGGCATCAGGGCGACTACCCGTCAATGGTCGAGACGTTCCTGCTGCCGCTGGGACCGCGGCTGGTCGAGGCGGCCGGCATCGGATCGGGCGACCGCGTGCTCGACGTGGCCGCGGGCACCGGCAACGCGTCGATCCCCGCCGCCGCCACCGGCGCCACCGTCACCGCCAGCGACCTGACACCCGAGCTGTTCGACGCGGGCCGCGCGCGCGCCGAGAGCGAGGGCGTCTCCCTCGACTGGGCGGAAGCCGACGCCGAGAACCTGCCCGTGCCGACGAGCACTTCGACGTCGTCAGCCCCGTCGGTGTGATGTTCGCGCCGCACCACCAGCACGCCGCCGACGAACTCGTCCGCGTCACCAAGCCCGGCGGCCGGATCGCGGTCGTGAGCTGGACCCCGGAGGGCATGATCGGCGAGCTGTTCAAGACCATGCCCGTGTCGAAACGCCCCCGCCGGCCGGCGCCGCCCCGCCGCGCTGTGGGGCGGCGAGGGTCACCTGGCCGAGCTGTTCGGCGACCGCGTCAAGTGGCGCACGCACGAGCGAGCCATGCTCGACGTCCCGCAGTTCGACCACCCCCACGACTACGCGACGCACTTCATAGAGCACTACGGCCCGACGATCGTGACGGTGAACAACGCGCGCAACAACGGCAAGGAGGACGAGCTGATCAAGGCGATGAACGACTTCACCGAGGTGCAGAACCTCGGCAGCGACGACGCACGCTCGAGCAGGAGTACCTGGTCTCGGTCGGCACGCGGAAGTAGGGCACGCGCCGTAGCTCTAGCGGAGGGGGTGGGATTCGAACCCACGAGGGACCGTGACGGCCCCTATCGGTTTTCAAGACCGACGCATTCAACCGCTCTGCCACCCCTCCGGGATGGCTTCAGGCTAGCCCGCGGCTGAGATCGTCTCCGGCGCGCCGAAGCGGTGCAGGGGGGCGGGGATCGCGATCGAGCCGTCCGGCTGCTGGTGGTTCTCGACGATCGCGATCAGCGTGCGGCCCACGGCGACGGCGGTGCCGTTGAGCGTGTGCAGTGGCGCGGGCCCTTGGTGTCCGCCGGGCGGTAGCGACGTCCAGGCGGCGCGACTGGAAGTCGGTGGTGTTCGAGCCCGACGTGACCTCGCGGTATCACTCGCTGCCCGGTAGCCACGCCTCGACGTCGTACTTCTCGCCGCCGATCGCCCAGCTCGTCCACCGCGATGTTGACCACGCGGTAGGGGATCTTCGCTCGCCGAGCAGCACTCCTCGACCGCCGAGCAGCCGCTCGTGCTCGTCGGGCGACTCATCCCGGCGCCGTAGATGAACATCTACCGACCTTGTCGAACTGGTGCACGCGGAAAATGCCGCGCGTGTCCTTGCCGGCCGCGCCGGCCTCGCGGCGGAAGCAAGTCGAGAAGCCCGCGTAGCGGCGCGGCAGCTCCGCTCGAGCATCTCGGCCGCCGTGGAGCGATGCCAGCGGCACCTCCGAGGTGCCCGACCAGATACAGGTCGTCGTCGGGCACGCGATAGATCTGCTGCTCGGTGTCGGCCCCGAGCCCGTCCCGTAGAGCGCCTCCTCGCGCACCAGCACCGGCGGGATCACCGGCGTGAATCCCGTCTCGGACAGCACCCCATCGCCCACTGCACGAGCGCGAACTCGAGCATCGGCCAGCGGCCCCTTGAGATAGACGAAGCGCGACCCGGACACCCGCGCGCCGCGCCTCGAGGTCGACGAGGTCGCCGCAGGTCGAGGTGGTCGAGGCCGGGCTGGCCGCTGCTCGCCCACCTTCCGCACCACTCCTCTTCCTCGGAGAGCACCGTCGGGAATGGGCAGGTTCGGCAGCCCCTCCCGCGTCGACCTCAGCCGCTCCTCCACCTCCGCGCAGCTCCTCCTCGAGCTCCTTCTGGCGCGCCGAGCGCAGCGGACCGCGGCGATCGCTTCGCCGACGCGTCCTGGCCCGAGCGCTGGAGCTCGCCGATCCGTTTGGACTGCCTGGTTCTTGCTCCGCCCGCAGCTGCTCGAGCTCCGGCAGCAGCTCCCGCCGCCGCGAGTCGAGGGCGAGCGCCTCGTCGAGCACGTCGGCGTCGCCGCGGCGCTGCCAGCGCGGCGCGGACTCGGTCCGGGTCCTCTCGGATCAGCCGCTTGAGGTCGAGCACGTGCCCCCCTTGCTCCGGCTACTTCTTCTTGCCCGAGTACTTGGCCAGGAACTCCGCCACCGGATGGCGTCCTCGCCCACCACCACGTTGGCCGGCATGATCGCGCCTGAGAACCCGCCGTTGCGGATCGCGAACAGCGCGTCGTCGCGGCTCCTGTGGCGGACGTTGAAGTCGGGCCCATTGGTGCGCTCGCCCGGCTGCAGCTCGCCCGATGGCTTGGACCCGTAGGCGTTGGCGGCGTCGATCGTGTGGCAGCCGCTGCAGTGCTCGTTGAACAGCACCGCCCCCTGGCGCGCTCGATGGGCTGGGCTCCGGAACCTCGATCTTGCCCTGGGAGCAGCCGGCGGCACCGACCGCGGCAAGGCAGCCGAGCGCGGCGAGCGTCCGGCGAGTACGGTGGGGCGGGTCACGGGCGCGCATAGTATCCGCCGCCCCATGCGTCGACTCATAGTGCTCACAGGCCCTGACCGCCGCTGCTGCTCGCCGGCTGCGGGGGCGGCGACGACGAGGACAAGCCCGCTCCCGCCGTCACCGTCGGCGCCGGCGAGGAGCTCAAGGTGGTCGGCAAGGAGTACTCGTTCGACCCCGAGAACGTCGTCGTGACGGGCGGTGGCGGCAAGCTGAAGATCACCCTGGACAACCAGGGCTCGCTCGCCCACAACCTCAAGGATCGAGCACGGCGACCGCGATCTGGGCGGCACCCCGACCTTCCCCGGCGGCGACGCCCGCTCGGGCACCGTCAACCTCAGGCCGGGCGCCTACACGATGATCTGCACGGTCGGCAACCACGCCGACCTGGGCATGACGGGCGAGCTCGAGGTGAAGTAGGAGTCACGCCGGGGGCGGCGAATCCGCCGCTGCCCCGGCGGCGGCCTGTTGACGGCCCGGACAGCGAACGATTCGCCCAAGGTCGTCTTGCATCGGCGGCGAATGGCAGCCGCCGGGGTTTCTTTCAGGGGCGCTTCGCGAAGCGGACCAGCGTGCCGTCGTTACCCGGCTGCAGGTCCACCTCGTCCATCAGCCGGCGCATGAACTCCAGCCCGCGCCCGCTCTCGGACAGATGGCCGCCGCGCCTCACCCGCGGCACGAACCGTCCCGTGTCGCGTACGTAGAAGGCGAGCGCGCCGTTCTCGTCCATCGCCTCGATCCACACCTTGTCGTCCCGCGACGACGAGCCGTGCTGGATGGCGTTCGTGACCGCCTCGCTCATCGCCAGCTTGAGCTGGTAGCGGACGTCGGGGTCGAATCCGAACTCGATCGCGACCTGCTCGGCGAAGTCCCGGGCCTGCTTGACGCAGGCCAGGTCGGCGCAGAATCTCGTAGTCGCGATTCTCGAAAGTCGCCGTCACACGGGCTGAAACGCAGTAGCCGCCAAAGTCTTGCGGCTTTATCGGCCGCCGACTGATCCGGTCGGAGGCCTGCCACGAATTGTGTGGTCAGGCGGGGGCGGAGCTGGCCCTCATGACCCCGCCCCCGAAGTTCCTGGAAGAGGAGGACTCGCATGAAGCGGCTTACCGCTTCCGCGGCGCTCGTCGCTGCGGCAATCGCCGTGCCCCTGAGCATCGGTTCGAGCCATCGAGAGAGCCCGAACCTGATGCTCGACCCGGCCGCCGACGACGCGGACACGTACGCGTGGACAGCGGCCACGCACCGGACGCGCTGACCGTCGCGGCCAACTGGATCCGGAATCAGAACCCGGCCAACGGACCGAATTTCTTCCGGTTCGACGACCGGGCCAGGTACTACATCCACCTGGACAACACGGGAGACGGCCGACCGGACATCAGCTACCGGTACAAGTTCAAGACCACGGTCCGCAACAAGGACTCGTTCCTCTACGCGCTCCCGGGCGCGTCCGGGTTCAGGGATCCGAAGCTGAACGTGGTGCAGCGCTACTCGATCGTGCGCGAGACCCGTCGTGGCAATCGCACGATCGCCCGCAATCTGCCGGTGGCCCCGCCGAACATCGGCCCCAAGACGTTCCCGAACTACCAGGCGTTCGTGAACGCGTCGACTCGCCGGCTGCGCGACGGCACCAAGGTGTTCGTCGGGCAGCGAGACGACCCGTTCTTCGTCGACCTGGGAGCGACCTTCGACGCGATCAACGTGCGCAAGGGCACAGGGAACGAAGGCCAGGGGAAGGACGACTTCGCCGGCATGAACACGTCGAGCGTCGTCATGCAGATCCCCGAGCCGCGCGTGACGAAGAACCACCGCGAGGTGTCGGGCCCCGGCGCCTCGAACGCGGTGGTCGGCGTCTGGTCCACGACCGAGCGGCGCAAGCTCAAGGTCACGAACCGCGGCAAGCGCACCCATCGCCGCTGGGTCCAGGTCTCGCGGCTCGGCAACCCGCTGGTCAACGAGGTGGTCATCCCCCTCGGCAAGAAGGACCAGTTCAACCGCACCACCCCCGACCGCGACGCGGCGCTCTACGGCAAGTACGTCGTGAAGCCCGAGCTCGCGGCGGTGCTGAACGCCCTGTTCAAGGTGAACGCCCCGGAGAACAACCGCACTGACATCGTGCAGGCGCTGCTCCAGGGCCTTCCCGGGCTGAACCAGCACAAGGGGATCAAGGGCCCGCCCGCCGTCGACACGATCAAGGTGAACCTCGGCACACCGCCCGCGAGCGGCGCCGAGGATCGCTTCGGCGTGATCGGCGGAGACACGGCCGGCTTCCCGAACGGGAGGCGCCTCGGTGACGACGTCGTCGACATCGAGCTCCAGGTCGTGGCCGGGATCCTCAAGAACAACCCGGTGCCGCTGGGCGACGGGGTGGACCGGAACGACAAGCCGTTCCTGTCCGCGTTCCCGTACCTGGCAGCCCCGACGAGCGGCTTCGACTCGGATCCGTCCAACCGGATCGAGCCGGGCCATCCGCCGACACCGGCGGGCGGCTGACGCCACCTCCGGCACGAGGGGAGCGCCGCTGGCCCGGCGCTCCCCTCACCGGGAGGAAAGGAGCCTTCGATGACCCTTCGCCACCTCAATCCCTTCGCGCTGCTGGCGCCGGCCCTCGCGTTCCTCACGGTCGCGCTGGTGCTCGGCGCCATGAACGGCGCACCCGAGCCCTCGGTCGAGCGGAGCGTGCAGCCCCATGTGTCCGAAGCGCGCGCCTACACGGCACGCGGCAACGCCTACATCCAGCGGGCGCGCGAGACCGGCGACCCCGGCGGCACGCTGATTGCCGGCGCCGAGCGCGCCTTCGACGCGGCCCTCCGGCGCTCACCCGGCGACTCCGACGCGCTCACCGGCAAGGGCCTGGTGGCGCTGAACGGGCACGACTTCCGCGCCGGGCTCGATTTGGGCCTCCGCGCTCGCCGGGCGGGACCCGACCTGGTGCGGCCATACGCCGTCCTCGTCGACGCGCAGATCGAGCTGGGCCGCTACGAGGCGGCCGGCCGGTCGCTGCAACGGATGATCGATCTCAGGCCGAACCTCGCCTCGTACTCGCGCGCCTCGTACTACCGCGAGCTGCACGGCGACCACGCCGGCGCGCTGCGCGCGATGGCGCTCGCGGTCTCCGCGGGTGGGGACGCCCCCGAGCAGGTTGCCTACGTGCAGACGCTGCTCGGCGACCTGCACCTCGGCCACGGCGAGCTGCCCGCCGCCACCGACGCGTACCGGCTCGCCCTCTCGCGGCTGCCCGGCTACGTGGACGCCCGCTTCGGCCTCGCGCGCACCCAGGTGCAGGCCGGCGCGCTGGAGCCGGCGCGCCGCAGCCTGCTGGCCGTCGTGCGCGACCGTCCCGACGCGGACCATCTCGTGCTGCTGGGCGAGGTTGAGCTGGCGCTCGGGCGCGCGGGCGACGGCCGACGGCACATCGCGGCGGCGCGCGCGAAGGAGGCGGCGCTGCTGCGCGGCGGCGCCAACCCCGACGCCGGGCTCGTGAACATCGAGGCGACCCACGGCGATCCCGCACAGGCGGTCCGGCTGGGCCGCAAGGTGTGGAGCGCCGCCCCGAGCGTCACCTCGGCCGACGCGCTCGGCTGGGCGCTGACGCGCTCCGGCCGGCCGGAGCTGGGGCTCGCGTTCGCACGCAAGGCGATGCGGATCGGCTCGCGCTACGCCGGCTTTGAGTACCACGCCGGGGTCGCCGCGCTGGCGACGGGTCGCAAGGCGCTCGCCCGCGAGCACCTGGCCCGCGCGCTGAGGATCAACCCGGCGTTCTCGCCACTCCAGGCGCCGCGCGCGCGGCGGCTGCTCAGCCGCCTGTCTGGTACGCCCGCAGGGCGAGGGTGAGGATCAGCAGGGCGCCGACGGTCATCACGCCGACCTCCGCGAGCGCGACGCGGTGCGCGATCGCGAGCTGCTCGGAGCGCTCCAGCGAGTCGATGTCCTCGACGCCCTCCAGCTCGCGCTGCGCCACGCCCGCGCGCATCCCCTCGCTGACCAGGGAGATCACGAGCAGCGAGATGCCGTAGGCGATGTGAAGGCCGTCCGGCGCGGACGCTCCGCGCGCCACCAGCAGCAGGCCGAGCACGACCTGGACCGCCACCAGCGCCTGCGCCACGCGCAGCACCGGCCAGAAGCCGATCGACCATCGCGGGCGCTTGCGCAGCCACGTCAGACCACCCCATCCGGCCGCCACCGCGTTGGCCAGGAGGACCGCGATTCCGAGCACCATATGAACGGTGCTCACAAAGCTTCCTTTGGCACTATGTAGCACCGCCGCACAAGGACCGTTATACATCGGCCCCCACCTTGCTGAAGAGCTACCTGCCAGCCCTCGTCTTTTTGCTCCTGGGCCTTGGCATCGGCACCGCATTCACGCTCGCGAACGACGCTCTCGGGCCGAAGCGACCGACCAAGGTCAAACGCGAGCCATATGAGTCCGGCCTGCCGTCGGACGTAAAGAAGAGCTTCCGCTTCGGAATCAGCTTCTACCTGATCGCGATGCTCTTCATCCTGTTCGACATCGAAGTGGTCTTTCTCTACCCGGTCGCCCTCCAGCTGGAGGCGTTCGGCACCTTCGCCCTGGTGGAGACGATCATCTTCGTCGTCCTGTTGCTGATCGCGTTCGTGTTCGTCTGGCGAAGGGGAGCCCTCGAATGGAAGTGACCCGCACCAAGCTGGACGGCGACTTCCGCGCCCGGCAGCTGCGCGCCAAGCAGATGCTGCGCGGCGAACTCGATGACAAGGACCTCGAGGAGCACGTCGAGAAGAGCCTGCTGCTCACGAAGTTCGAGGACGCGCAGAACTGGGCCCGCAAGAACGCCCTGTTCCCGCTCGGCTTCGGCCTCGCCTGCTGCGCGATCGAGATGATCACGACGATCGGCTCGCCGCGGAACGACCTCTCCCGCTTCGGCGCCGAGGTCATCCGCTTCACCCCGCGCCAGGCCGACATGATCATCATCTCCGGCCGCGTGTCGGTGAAGATGGCGCCGGTCATCCGCCGCATCTACGACCAGATGCTGGAGCCGAAGTGGGTGATCTCGATGGGCGCCTGCGCCTCGAGCGCGGGCATGTTCAACAACTACGCGCTCGTCGCCGGCGTGGACAAGTTCCTGCCCGTCGACGTCTACGTGCCGGGCTGCCCGCCGCGGCCGGAGGCGCTGATGTACGGGATCATGAAGCTGCAGGACAAGATCACCGGGGACCCGGGCCTCGGCTGGCGCGAGCGCTACGACGCCTACGGAACGGAAGAAGTCGAGGACCCCATTGCCTGACGCGACCGGCCTCGAGCTGATCGCCCAGCGGGTACGCGACGACCTCGGCGACGACGCGGTCACGGGCACCTTCTTCCTCCGCGGCCAGGCGACGCTGGAGGTGGCGCCGGCGTCCGTGCACGACGTGATCGCCTACCTGCGCGACCGCGACGAGGAGCCGTTCACGTTCCTCGCCAGCCTGCATGGCTGCGACTACCTGCCGGAGGAGCCGCGGCTCGGCATCCACTACCAGCTGCTCTCCATGGAGCGCTGCGACCGGATGAACGTGAAGACCCGCGTCGGCGTCGACGACCCGCACGTCCCCACCGTCATCGACCTCTACCCCACCGCGGACTTCCAGGAGCGCGAGGTCTACGACATGTTCGGCGTCGTCTTCGACGGGCATCCGGACATGCGTCGGATCCTGATGCCCGAGGACTACGTCGGACACCCGCAGCGGCGCGACTTCCCGATGGGCGGCGAGCCGGTGCTGTTCACCTTCAACGAGCACAAGCTCCCCCGCTGGTATGACTGAGAACGACCCCCTGAAGGTCCCGTACAGGGAGCGGGAAGCCTCCGTGACGATGGAGCACATGGGCGACGAGCCGGTCTCCGGCACGGCCGCCACCGTCGAGAGCGACCACGCGCTCGACGAGGAGCTCTTCACGGTCAACATCGGCCCGCACCACCCCGCCACGCACGGGGTGCTGCGCCTGCTGACGACGCTCGAGGGCGAGACGGTCCGCGACGTCAAGCCGATCATCGGCTACGTCCACACCGGCATCGAGAAGAGCTGCGAGGACCAGCAGTACTGGAAGGCCATCACGTTCGTCGAGCGGATGGACTACCTCGCCTACTACTACAACGCGATGGCGTTCTGCATGGCCACCGAGAAGCTGCTGGACGTCGAGGTCCCGGAGCGTGCGCAGTGGCTGCGCGTGCTGCACCTGGAGCTCAACCGGATCTCCAGCCACCTCTTCTGGATCGCCACGGCGGCGCTCGACATCGGCGCGATCACGATGCTCTGGTGGGGCTGCCGCGACCGCGACCTCGTGCTCGACATGTTCGAGATGTCGAGCGGCCAGCGCATGCACACGCGCTACTTCCAGGTCGGCGGCGTCTTCGAGGACATCCCGCCCGGCTTCGAGAACAAGGTGCGCGAGTTCGTGAAGCTGATGCCCACCCGCCTCGACCAGTACGAGGCGCTGCTCGACCGCAACGAGATCTGGCTCCAGCGCCTGAAGGGCACCGGCATCGTGCCCGAGGAGGACCTGCTCGCCATGGGCGTGACCGGGCCGCTGCTGCGCGCGTCCGGCAACCCCTGGGACCTGCGCAAGGCCATGCCCTACTCGGGCTACGAGAACTTCGAGTTCAGGATCCCGGTCGGCACCGTCGGCGACAACTACGACCGCTACCGCGTGCGCATCGCGGAGATGCGCGAGTCGCTGAAGATCGTCGAGCAGTGCCTCGACGGCCTGCCCGAGGGCCCGACCATCACCGACAACCGCAAGGTCGCGCTGCCGCCGCGCCACGAGCTGGCCACCTCGATGGAGGCGCTGATCCACCACTTCAAGCTCGTGACCGAGGGCTTCCGCGTGCCGCCGGGCGAGACGTACGTGCCGATCGAGTCGCCGCGCGGCGAGCTCGGCTGCTTCATCGTCGCCGACGGCTCGGCCAAGCCCGCGCGCGTGCATATGCGCGACCCGAGCTTCGTGAACCTCCAGGCGCTCAAGCAGATGGGCGAGGGCGGGCTGATCGCCGACTTCATCTCGTCGATCGCGATGCTCGACCCGATCCTCGGCGGGGTGGACCGGTGAGCTCCGAGCACGAGCAGATGCACGCCGCCGGCGACGAGGGCGCGCTGCGCTCCGCCCCCACGCCCCCCGGCTGGGACGAGGCGGTCCGGCTCGACGACGACCCGGCCACGATCCCCGATCCGGCCGAGGTCGAGGTCCCGGGCGCGCTGCGCGAGGCGATCGAGGGGCACATGGCGAAGTACCCCGACCGCCACTCGGCGGCGCTGCCGGCGCTCGGCGCCGCGCAGGACCACCACGGCTGGTGCTCGCCGCTCGCGATCACGCAGGTCGCGTGCGTCATGCAGGTCACGCCCGCCTACCTCTCGAGCGTGGCGACCTTCTACGACATGCTGCGCACCAAGCCCAGCGGCAGCCGCTACGTCTACGTCTGCACCAGCGTCGCGTGCTACGGGCGCAACGCGAAGGCCGTCTACGACGCGATCGCCGAGCAGGCGCGCGACCAGGGGCTCGAGGACGTCGAGGTGCGCGAGTTCGAGTGCCTCGGCGCGTGCGACATGGCGCCGATGGCCTCGATCGACGGGCGCTACGTCGGCCCGCTGGACATCTCTGACGCCCCCGAGCTCGTGTCCGCCGTCAAGGCGAAGCGCACGGTGCTGCCCGGCCGCGGCCTCGAGGACTCCGACTACCGGCTGCCCTGGAACGGCCCGGCGCAGGCGGGCGGCGAGCCGCCGTCGACCCCCGAGGGAGGCGCGGCGTGAGCGAGAGGCGCGTGCTGCTCGCGAACATCGACGAGCCGGGCCTGAACACCATCAAGGTGTACGAGGAGCTCGGCGGCTACGGCCCGCTCCGCAAGGCGCTACTCGAGATGAGCCCCGAGGAGGTGCTGAGCGAGCTCGAGGGCTCCGGCCTGCGCGGCCGCGGCGGCGCCGGCTTCTCCATGGGCAAGAAGGCGAGCTTCATCCCCAAGGGGTCGATGGACAAGTACCTCGCCTGCAACGCCGACGAGTCCGAGCCCGGCACCTTCAAGGACCGGCTGCTGATGCAGAAGAACCCGCACCTGCTGATCGAGGGCTGCATCATCGGCTCGATCGCGGCGGGGGCCAACAAGGGCTTCATCTTCATCCGCGGCGAGTACGAGCTGCAGGCGGACATCCTCGACGCCGCCGTCGCCGAGGCGTACGAGAAGGGCTACCTCGGCGCGGGCATCCTCGACTCCGACCACACCTTCGACCTCGTGGTGCACCGCGGCCAGGGCGCGTACATCTGCGGCGAGGAGACCGGCCTGCTCGACGCGCTCGAGGGCAAGCGCGGCAACCCGCGGCTGAAGCCGCCGTTCCCCGCCAACCAGGGCCTGTACCAGGGGCCGACGCTGATCAACAACGTCGAGACGCTGTGCAACGCGCCGCTCGTGATCGAGAAGGGCGCCGACTGGTATCGCGAGCTCGGCGTCGGCAACTCGACCGGCACCAAGATCGTCTCGGTGTCGGGCAACGTGCAGCGGCCCGGCAACTACGAGATCGAGCTCGGCATCCCGGTGCGCGAGATCATCTACGACATCGCCGGCGGCCTGCCCGAGGGCCGCGAGCTCAAGTGCTTCTTCCCCGGCGGCTCGTCGGCGCCGGTGCTCACGCAGGAGCACCTGGACCTGCCGTACACGTTCGAGGCGATGGCCGAGGCCGGCTCGATGCTCGGCTCCGGCGCGATCATCGTCGTCGACGACTCGGTGGAGCTGGTCGGCCTGGCGCTGCGCCTGGCCGAGTTCTACCGCCACGAGTCGTGCGGCAAGTGCGTCCCGTGCCGCGAGGGCACGAACTGGACCGTGAAGATGCTCGAGCGCGTGGACGAGGGCGACGCCACGCCCATGGACCTGGAGATCATGGCCCAGGTCCAGCAGAACATCATGGGCAACTGCCTGTGCGTGCTGGGCGACTCGATGGCGATGCCGGTCGGGTCGATGATCCACCACTTCCGCGACGAGTTCGAGGAGCACATCGAGCGCGCCAGGGCCCGGCGCGAGCTCGAGGAGACACCGGCGTTCGACGCCGCCGAGCTGGCAGCGACCGGAGAGGCCGGGCCCGGCTGATGGCTCGCCCAGAGCCGAAGCTGATCACCTTCGAGATCGACGGCCGGGAGGTCGAGGCGGCTGAGGGCACGATGCTCGTGGACGCCGCGAAGCTCGGCGACGTCGAGATCCCCTACTTCTGTTACGAGCGCAAGCTCGGCGCGCCGGTGGGCGCCTGCCGCATGTGCCTCGTCGAGATCGAGGGCATGCCGAAGCTGCAGACCTCGTGCTCCACGCCGGTCAAGGACGGCATGGTCGTGACCACGACCAGCGACCGCGTCAAGCACGCGCAGAACGCGATCGTCGAGTTCCTGCTGATCAACCACCCGCTCGACTGCCCGGTCTGCGACAAGGGCGGCGAGTGCCCGCTGCAGGACATCTCGTTCGGCTGGGGCGCCGGCCGCTCGCGCTTCATCGAGCCCAAGCGCCACTTCAAGAAGCCGCTCGAGCTGTCGCCGCTCGTGGCGATCGACCGCGAGCGCTGCATCCTCTGCTACCGCTGCGTGCGCTTCTCGCAGGAGGTGGCGGAGGACTACCAGCTGGTGTTCCTCGAGCGCGCGGACCACACGTTCGTCGGCACCCACGACGGCCACCCGTACGTCGCGCCGTTCAGCGGCAACATCATCGAGCTCTGCCCGGTGGGCGCGCTCACGTCCACCGCCTACCGCTTCCGCGCGCGGCCGTGGGACATCGAGGACTCGGGCTCGATCTGCATGCTCTGCCCGAGCCAGTGCAACGTGAAGTTCACCGTCCGCGACGACGGAAGGTCGTGCGCGTGCTCGCGCGTGACAACGAGGACGTGGACGACGGCTGGCTCTGCGACAAGGGCCGCTTCGGCTACCAGGCGATCCACT
>CAWFWX010000007.1:0-64248 GCA_963819635.1 uncultured Thermoleophilaceae bacterium | reverse complement strand
GATCACGGACGCGGTTCCGAGCATCGAGCCGGCCTCGGCCATCGCCTCGTAGGTGAACGGCAGGTCGAGGTGCTCCTTGGTCAGCACCGGCGCCGAAGAGCCGCCCGGGAAGAAGCACTTCGAGCTCGCGCCCGTCGGGCAGGCCCCCGGCGAGCCCGTAGATGATCTCGCGCACGGGGATGCCGAGCTCGATCTCGTAGTTGCCGGGCCTCTGCACGTTGCCCGACACGGACACGATCTTCGTGCCGGTCGAGTTGCCCTCGCCGTAGCCCTTGAACCACTCGGCGCCCTTCTCGATGATCAGCGGCGTGTTGCAGAGCGTCTCGACGTTGTTGATCAGCGTCGGGCCCTGGTAGAGGCCCTGGTTGGCCGGAAAGGGCGGCTTGAGGCGCGGGTTGCCGCGCTTGCCCTCGAGCGCGTCGAGCAGCGCGGTCTCCTCGCCGCAGATGTAGGCGCCCTGGCCGCGGTGCACCACGAGGTCGAAGGTGTGCTCGCGGCCGAGGATGCTCTCGCCGAGGAAGCCCGCCTCGTAGGCCTCGGCGACGGCGGCGTCGAGGATGTCGGCCTGCAGCGAGTACTCGCCGCGGATGAAGATGAACCCCTTGTTCGCGCCGGCCGCGATCGAGGCGATCGCGCAGCCCTCGATCAGCATGTGCGGGTTCTTCTGCATCAGCAGGCGGTCCTTGAAGGCGCCCGGCTCGGACTCGTCGGCATTGCAGCAGAGGAACTTGTCCATGCTCCCCTTCGGGATGAAGGACGCCTTCTTGCCCATCGCGAAGCCGGCGCCGCCGCGGCCTCGCAGGCCGGACTCCTCCAGCTGTTGCAGGACCTCCGCGGGGGTCATGTCGATCAGCGCCTTGCGCAGCGCGGCGTAGCCGCCGAAGCGCCGGTACACGTCGATCTTGTGGAGGTCCGGCTCGTCGATGTTCGCGAGCAGTACGCGCGTCTCGGTCATTCGCGCGCCTCCGGGTCGCCGAGCCCGCGGCCCGGGAAGGGCTGGCTGCCCGCCTTCACCTCGGCCACCAGCTCGCGCGCGTCATCCGTGGTCAGCGGGCCGACGAAGCGGCCGTCGATCGACGCCATCGGCGCCAGGTCGCAGGCGCCGAGGCACTCGAACTCGCGCAGCTCGACGTCCTCGAGCCCCTGGTCGGCGGCCTCCTCGGCGATGGCGTCGTATACGTCCTTCGCCCGGCGCACGTGGCAGGCGACGCTCGTGCAGACGTACACGTAGCGGCTGCCCACCGGGGTGGTGCGCAGCATGTCGTAGAAGGTCGCCACGCTCGACAGGTAGGCCGGCGTCACCTGCATCACCACCGCCACCTGGTCGATCGCCTCGGCGGAGCACCAGCCGTGCACGCGCTGCGCCGCTCCGAGCGCGGGCAACGCCGCCGAGTGGCGATCGGGGTACTTCGCCATGTGCGCCTCGATCTCGGCGCGCAGCTCGGGCGGCACGTACGACGCGGACGCCGAGTCCGGGATCGTGGCCGGGTCCTCCGTCGAGCCGGACGGCGCCTCGTCCCAGCCGGGCGGCGAGCTCGCGCGGCGCGGATGGCTCCCCGTGCTCACCGGTCGATGCCCCCGAGGATCGGGTCGAGCATCGCGACGCATGCGATGAAGTCGGCGATCAGCGAGTCGCGCGCCATGTCGGGGAGGCTCTGGAGGTTCACGAAGCTCGGGTCGCGCATGTGTACCCGGGCCGGCTTCGCCGACCCGTCGGCGACCACGAAGCAGCCCAGCTCGCCGCGCGGGGACTCGATCGCCGCGTAGGCCTCGCCCGGCGGCACTCGGAAGCCCTCGGTCACGAGCTTGAAGTGGTGGATCAGCGCCTCCATCGAGGTGGCGAGCTCGTGCCGCGGCGGCAGCGCGATCTTGCGGTTGTCCGTGATCCACGGTCCCTCGGGCAGCCCGTCGAGCGCCTGCTCGACGATCCTGATCGACTCGCGCATCTCGTCGATCCGCACCTTGAAGCGGTCGTAGTTGTCGCCGTGGATGCCGACCGGCACCGCGAAGTCGAAGTGCTCGTAGGACGAGTAGGGCATTGCCTTGCGCAGGTCCCACGGGTGGCCCGTGGCCCGCAGCAGCGGACCGGTCACACCCAGCTCGAGCGCGCGCTCGGTGGAGATCAGCCCGGTGCCCTTGAGGCGCTGGAGCCAGATCTCGTTGCGGTCGAGCAGGTCCTCGTACTGGTCGAGCCGCTGCGGCATCACCTTCAGGAACTCGCGCACCTTCTGCTCCCAGCCGGGCGGGATGTCCTCCATCACGCCGCCGACCTGGAAGTAGCGCGTGTGCAAGCGCTGGCCAGACGACATCTCGAACAGGTCGAGCACCAGGTCGCGGTCGCGGCAGCCCCACCACAGCATCGTGATCGCGCCCGAGGTCGAGCGCGCCGGTGGCGAGCGCGAACAGGTGCGAGGCGATCCGGTTCAGCTCCAGGTGCGCGACGCGCAGGTACTGCGCGCGCGGCGGCACCTCCTCGCCGAGCAGCTGCTCGACCGCCATGCAGAAGGCGATCGCGTTGAAGTAGTAGGCGAGGTAGTCCATCCGCTCGACGAACGTGACGACCTTCCAGTACTGCTGGTCCTCGCAGCTCTTCTCGATGCCGGTGTGGACGTAGCCGATGATCGGCGTGATGTCGCGGACCACCTCCCCCTCGAGCGTGGTCAGCAGCCGCAGCACGCCGTGGGTGGCCGGGTGGTGCGGCCCGATGTTGAGCGTGAAGAGCTCGTCGTGGCGGTCGCCCTCGACGGTCGCCTCGGTGCCGGAGACGGGCTGCTCGCCCATCCGCTCCATCGTCACCGAGCGCTCGCGCTCGCGGTACGGAACGCCCAGGGGATCAGTCATACCAGCGCGGGTACTTGCCCTCGTTGAAGGTGTAGAGGACGGGCTCGCCGCCCATCGGGAAGTCGCGCCGCTGCGGGAAGCCCTCGTAGTCCTCGGGCATGAGGATGCGGCGCATGTCCGGGTGGCCGTCGAAGACCACGCCGAACATGTCGTAGACCTCGCGCTCCTGGTAGTCGGCGGTGGGGAAGAGGTCGACGACGTGGGCAGATGCGGGTCGTCCGTGCCGAGCCGCGTCTTCACGTTGAGGCGGTCGCAGCGCTCCATCGAGAGCAGCTGGTAGTGGACGCCGAGGCGCGGCTCCTCCGGGAGGTAGTCGCAGCCGTGGAGGCTCATCAGGACCGCCCACGGCTCGTCGTCGGCGTCGCGCAGGTAGGCCAGCACGTCGTGCACGCTCGCCGGCGCCACCTCGAGCGTGGCCTGCTCGCGGAAGTAGACGGTGCCGGTGACCGCCTCGTCGCCGACCTTCTCGCGGACGCGCTGGGCGATCAGCTCGAGCCCGGTCGCGTCAGGCAACTTCCCCGGTCCCCTCCGCCCCGTAGCGCTCACGCCAGCCCATCCCGGGGTCGCCCATGATCTTGTCCTGCAGCTTCATGATCCCGTAGATCAGGGCCTCGGGCCGCGGCGGGCAGCCGGGCACGTAGACGTCGATCGGGAGGAACTTGTCGGCGCCGGCGACCACCGCGTAGTTGTTGAACATGCCGGCGCTGGAGGCGCACGCGCCCATCGAGATCACCCACTTCGGCTCGAGCATCTGGTCGTAGAGCCGGCGGATGATCGGCGCCATCTTGATCGACACGCGGCCGGACAGGATCAGCAGGTCGGCCTGGCGCGGGGTGAAGCGGATCGCCTCGGCGCCGAAGCGCGCGAGGTCGTTGCGCGGCGAGCCGATCACGGTGATCATCTCGATCGCGCAGCACGCGAGGCCGAAGCCGAGCGGGAAGAGCGCGTTCTTGCGGGCCCAGTTCTGCGCGGTCTCGAGCTTGCGTGAACAGCAGGCGCTCCTCGACGAACTCGTCGAGGTCGCGGCCGGCGAGCTCGCCGCGCAGCATCTGCTGGGCCTTGAGCTGGCGGACGCGCAGGTCGTCGACCTTGGTGCGCGTCACTTCCATTCGAGCGCTCCCCTCCGCCAGACGAAGACGAACGCGATCAGCAGCAGGACGACGAACACGATCGTCTCGACGAGGGCGAATACCCCGAGCGCATCGAGCTGAAGCGCGACCGGATAGAGGAAGACGACCTCGATGTCGAACAGGATGAACAGCATCGCGATCAGGTAGAAGCTGATCCCGAAGCGGAAGCTCTTCCTGACCTCGGAGGGCAGCCCGCTCTCGTACGGCTCGCTCTTCGTCTTGCCGGGGCGCTTCGGTCCGAGCACGCTGTTGGCGAGCGTGAAGGCGGTGCCGATTCCGATTCCCAGCACCAGGAAGACGAGGGCTGGCAGGTAGCTCTTCAGCACTCCAGCCGGGAGGTATAACGGATCCTTGTGCGGCGGTGCTACATAGTGCGAAAGGACACCCGTTGAGCGGGTTTCACATGGCGCTCGGAATCGCCGTGCTGGCGACCAACGCGGTGGCCGCCGGCTTGGGGCGCCGTGGGCTGGCTGCGCCGCGACGCGCGCGCCTCGATCGTCTTCTGGCCGCTGCTCCGCGATCGCCCAGGCGACCGTCGTCGTCCAGGCCGTCGTGGGCTTCCTGCTGCTGGCGCGCGGCGCCTCCGCGCCGGACGGCCTGCACGTGGCCTACGGCGTCGCGCCGCTGTTCGTCTCGCTGGTGCAGCGAGGCGATGCGGGCGGGCGTCGCCCAGCGCGAGCTCGAGGACGTGGACGACGTCGACGCGCTCGAGCGCTCCGAGCAGATCGCGCTGGCGCGCCGGGTCGCGCTCGGCGAGATGGGCGTGATGACCGTCGGGCGCGCTGCTGATCCTGACGCTGGCGCTGCGCGCGTACCAGACGGGCGGCTAGGCCACTACTAGGCCAGGCCGGCGTACCAGAGCCCGAACATCACGCCGAACACGCCGAGGCCGGGATCAGGACCGTGCGGTAGACCGGCTCGATGATCGGTCGCGTCAGCACCCAGGCGAACGCGGCCGTGCAGGCCGCCATCGAGACGACCGACATCGGCGCGAAGACCGCCAGCGCCAGCCGCGGCCTCGAGCTGGTTCGGCAGCGCGGCGATCAGCAGCAGCACCACGGCGCCGGTGCCGGCCAGACCGTGCAGCAGCCCGATCGAGAGCGCCTGCGCCGGGCGTGCGCACCTTGACGTGGCGCGTGGTCGTCGCCCGCGGCGCAGGTGGCGCGCTTCGCTCGTGGCCGTCGTCGTGCGCGTGCGCGTCGGCGCGGTAGTCGCCGCGCACCCACTTGTAGATCACCCGGAGCGGCGAGCACGCAGGATCACGACGCCGATCGCCTTCTCCGCGCCGACTCGAGCCACGGCCGGCAGCTCGGTCTTGAACGCGATCAGCGGGATGCCGATCGCCAGCAGCGCGCCGGCGTGGCCGACGCCCCACCAGGCGCCGAGGCGCGCGGCCTTGCGGGTGTCGCCGCCCTCGGCGGCCACGAGCGACGTGACCGCGACGAGGTGGTCGGGGTCCGACGCGTGTCGCAGCCCGAGCACGAACGCGATCGCCGAGCGCGACCAGCAGCGGCGCACCGTCGAACAGGCCGGTGAGCAGCGAGTCGAGCTCCTCGACGCGGCTTGAACAGGAAATCGAAGTTCATCGTCGAGTCCTCCTCGCCATCATAGGAGCGCGCCCGGGACCGCCTTGGCGGTCAGCACGCAGCCGACGCCGACGATCAGCGCGGCCGACGCCGCGGGCAACTGCGGCCAGACGCCCGGCTGGCCGAGAAGCGCGGCGGGATCACCTGTCCGGCGCGCGGACACGACGGCCAGGCCCGAGGACCGTCAGCGTGCCGGCCAGGCCGAGGCTGAAGGCGATGATCAGACAGCAGCCCGAGCGCCACCTCGTGCTGCGAGATCGCGGCCAGCAGGACGACGAGCGCCGACGGGCAGGGGATCAGGCCGGCGGCGGCGCCCATGCCGACGAGGCCGCGTTCCAGCTCGAGGTCGTGCTGGTGGTGGTGGTGGTGCGTGGTGCGCGTGGGCTGCGTGCCTGCGCATGCGCACGCGCGAGCGCAGCACGCCGACGCCGACCACGACCACCAGCAGGCCCGAGACCAGCGTCAGCCACGGGTACAGGTCCTCCGGCAGCACGTACTGCGACAGCGCGAGCGTCACGACGCCGAGCGCGAACACGCCGATCGTGTGCGTGACCGTGACGGTCGCGCCGAGCGCCACCGCGTGCCGCGGCGGTGCCGCGCGTGCCGACCAGGTAGGCGGCGACCATCGCCTTGCCGTGGCCGGGCGACAGCGCGTGCAGCGCGCCCCAGCCGAACGCCGCCAGCAGCAGGAGCAGCAGCACGCCCTCGCCCGAGGCCGGCGTCCTCGAACAGGCCGGCGAAGCCGTCCGTCTCCGCGCGCGCTCGGTCGAGAGCTCGCCGCCCTCGGCGCTTGGGCGCGACCAGCGTCCCGTCGCCGGGCGTCACGCCGAAGGTCGCGTCGCGCCGGTCGAGCGGGCTGCGACAGCAGATCCTCCGGGTAGCGGCGCAGGCCGTGCGTGGGGTCGCCGCTCGGCGCGCCGTGCTGCGCACCGCGGTGCCCTCGCCCGGGGCCGAGACGATCGCCTTCCAGCCGACGCGGCCGGGGAAGGTGCCGTCGCGCAGCTCCACGCGGCGCGGCGCGTCGACCGCCGCCCGCAGCGGCAGCTCGAGCCGCGTGGTCCGCAGGCCGCCGGCGCCGTGCGGGGAAGCTGCAGCCGGCGGCGCCCGCGAGCGCGAGCGCGACGCGCCGGCCGTCGACGCCAGCACGAGCCCGCTCGCACCTCGGCGCGCTTGCGCTCGAGCACCTCGGCGCGACCGAGCCCGCCGCTCCTGCACCGTCGGGATCTCGGCCTGGTCGAGCACGTAGCGCACGTCGACGCGGTCCTCCGAGACGCTGCACGGTCGAGAGGTGGTTGACGCGAGAAGTTGCCGAGCGGGTGGGCGCGCGGCCGAGGCGCCAACCGCGAGGCGAGCCGCGCTGCCGCCAGCGCACGAGCGACGCGACCAGAACGCGTCACGTTCCTCGCGCGGAGCGGCGCTCATCGCCCGGCCTCCCGCAGCAGCGCGCCGCGCGCGGGCGGCAGCGCGGCTCGGCCGGCGGCGGCGATCGCGAGGTGCCGCGCGGCCGGCGCCGCCAGCCCCGCCTCCTGGCCGCTATCCCGGCGTGCAGCCGGAAGGCGGGGTCGCGCGAGCCGAGCGCCAGGGCGCGCCGCGCGAAGCGCGTAGCCCGCCGCCGGCCGGCCCGCGCGCGTCAGCGCCCAGCCGAGCGCGTCCGCCGAGCGCACGCTCGGCGCGGCGCGCCACACGCGCCGGCCCAGCGCGACCGCCCGCGCGGGCGAGCCGTGGTCGGCCTCGAAGAGCACCGCCTCGGCGTCCGGCGCGGTGCGCGGCGGCCCGGAAGCAGCCGCTGCTGGGCGCGCGCGGCGCGCCAGCGCGCCGCGCGCCGCCGCGCGCCGTCCGAGCGCGCGCTCGACCTCGGCCAGCAGCGTCAGCGTCGCGGCGAGCGGCAGCACGCGCGGCGGCGCGACGCAGGCGGGCGGCGGCTCCTCCCAGATCGCCGCCCGCCGCGTCCGCCCGTGCGAGTCCGACCATGCCCGGCCGGATAGCCCGGCAGCGAGCGCAAGCGCCGACGGTGTACGCCAGTCGCGCCGGCGCCGACGCGGCCGCGCCGAAGCTCGAGGTCGCCGAGCAGCACCTGGACGTACGCCACGTTCTCGGGCGCGCCGCCGGCGGAGACCGCCAGCCGCATCGCCGCGACCGCGCCGCGCGGGTCGCCGGACAGCTCGCGGTAGTACGACGCGCGCGCGTACGAGGCGAGCCCCGGCTTGGAGTCGACGAGCCGCTGGATCGAGCGCGCCGGCGGCCGTCGTAGCGGCCGAGCTCGACCTGGGCGTCGGCGATCACCGTCGTACGGCCGCGCCAGCGCGGGCGCCTGCCGCCGCCGCCTCGCGCCCGAGCCGCAGCTGCTCGCGCGAAGTCGTGGCGCAGCCCGGCCAGCGTGCCGGCGCCGATCAGGGCGCCGAGGTCGCCCGGGTCGCGCCGCAGCGCGGCGTCGAAGGCGCGCTCCGCGCGCGAGTAGAAGCCCGGGTCGCCGGTCTCGCGCGCGCGCGCGAGGTAGGCGTCGCCGAGCCCGGCGTAGGCGGGCGCGCTGCCGGGGGCCGCGCGCACCGCGCGCTGGAAGTCGCGGACCGCGTCGCCGGTGGGGCGCCCGGGTCGGCGGAGACCGGAGCGCCGGTGCGTCGCCGCCGTTCACCGCCAGCAGCACGGCCAGGACCGCGGCGAACACGGCGAGCGGAGCGCCAAGCAGCTTGATCGAGTTGGGTGGGGAGAGGGTCATGTCGAAGGCCTCCCGAGCGAGGCGGGGAGCGCCGGCCTGGGCGCTCCCCTCCGTCTCGGTGTCGGGCTAGCCGCCCGCCGGGCACCGGCGGATGGCCGGGCTCGACCCGCGTCGAAGGCGCGGAGTCGAACCCGTCGTGCGGCGACGCCAGGTACGGGAACGAGGACAGGAACGGCTTGTCGTTCTGGTCCACGCCGTCTCCCAGCGGCACCTTGTTGTCCTTGCAGGAAGCCGGCCACGACCTGGAGCTCGATGTCCACGACGTCGTCGCCGAGGCGGCGGCCGTTCGGGAAGCCGGCGGTGTCGCCGCCGATCACCCCGAAGCGGTCCTCCGATGCCCAGCCGGAGGCACGCCGAGGTTGAGCTTGATCGTGTCGACCGCCGGCGGCCCGTCGATCCCGGCGTGCTGGTTCAGCATCGGGATGCCCTGGAGCAGCGCCTGCACGATGTCCGTGCGGTCGTTCTCCGGAGCGTTGATGTCGAACAGCGCGTTCAGGACCGCCGCGAGCTCGGGCTTCACGACGTACTTGCCGTAGAGCTCCGCGTCACGGTCGGGCGTGGTGCGGTTGAACTGGTCCTTCTTGCCGAGCGGGATGACGACCTCGTTGACGAGCGGGTTGCCGAGGCGCGAGACCTGGACCCAGTCGTCGCCCGACGGCCGCGCCTTCTGTGCTTGCGCTTGGCGGCCGAGCCGTCCGTCACCTGGAGCCGCTTGCGCTCGGTCGTGGACCACACGCCGACGACCGCGTTGCCAGCGTCCGGCCCGGACACGGCCTTGTCGTTCTTGCGTCACCAGCCGCTCGGGGATCTGCATGACGATCGAGTGGGTGTTCATCCCGCTCAGGTCGTCCTTGCCCTCGCCCTGGTTGCCGGTGAGCTTGCGGACGTTGATCCCGTCGAAGGTCGCGCCCAGGTCGACGAAGAACGGATCGTCGCGCTGGCCGGCGAACACCTTCGTGCCGTCGCCGATCGTCTTGACGGCCCCGTCCACGAACACCTGGTAGTTCGGGAACGTCTTGGGACCGATGTTGGGCGGCGCGACGGCAGCCCGCGCGAGCACGCGCTCGTCGTCGCCTGCACGGGACCCTTGCCCTTGTAGCGTGTGCGTCTCGCGGACGATCGAGTACCGCTGGATGACGTTCAGCTTCGGATCGTCGTAACCGCTCGCGCCCGGCAGGGCGTACAGGAACGACTCCTTGTTCCTGATCGTCGTCTTGAACTGGTACCGGTAGCTGACGTCGGGACTTGCCGTCGCCGGTGTTGTCGATGTGGATGTAGTACCGGGCCCGGTCGTCCCACCCGAAGAAGTTCGGGCCGTTCGCCGGCACCTGGCCGGGAATCCAGTTGGCCGCCACCGTGAGCGCGCCCGGCGCGTCCTTTGCCGTCCACGCGTAGGTGTCGGTGTTGTCCGCCGTCGGATCGAGCGTGATCCCCGGCGCCTCGCGGTGGCTCGAGCCGAAGCCGAGCGTGACCGCGATGGCGGCGGCCGTGAGCGCCGCAGGCGCGATCAGCAGCTTGCGCATGAGCGAGTCCTCCTCTTGCAACGAGACGAGGCGGAGCCCGGGTTGGCCCCGCCTCCCGCTGCCCTCTCTCTTCGCAGCGGTCCGCGATCCGGATCACGGATTGCGCGAAAACTTCCGCGTTCGAGCCCGTCGAACGCCGATGATCGCACTTCCGCCGACGGGAGCATTCCATCAGCGCGGACCTGGCGCGCCTGAAGGAGGCGCGCGACTTCGCCGAGAGCGCGGCGGTGGAGTTCGGCCTCGCCTCGGACGCCTGCTACCAGGTCAAGCTCGCCCTGAGCGAGGCGGTCACGAACGCGATCCAGCACGGCTCGAGCTCGCCGGAGGACCCGATCCGCATCCTCGTGACCGAGGAGTCCGGGGCGCTGGTCTTCGAGGTGCTCGACACCGGCCGCTTCGTGCCGCGCGTGACGCGCCGCGGCGACATGCCCGAGAGCGGCCGCGGGCTCGAGTTCATGCGGCTGATGATGGACGAGGTGGAGCTGCGCGCGGGCGACAGCGGAACCCGCCTGCGGCTGGTCAAGCGGCTCAGGCCGAGCAGCGTGCTGAGCCCGGACCGGCGGCCTTCGCCGCCGAATGCCGACGACCCCGGCGAAGCATTCGCCCGGAGGTCGTCAGCATCGGCGGCGAACCGGATCGCCGTCGGGGCACTACTTCACCTCGAGCTCGCCCTTCATGCCCGAGCTCCGCGTGGTCGCCGACCGTGCAGACCATCTCGTAGTCGCCGGGCTCAGCTGCACGCGGCCCCCGCCGACCCGCCGCCCGGGAAAACCGGGGTGCCGCCGACCTCCTCGCCGTCGCGCCTCAGCCGCAGGTTGTGCGCGAGGTCGCCGTCGTTCGCAGCTCGATCGTGAGCGGCCCGGCGCCGCGGACCACCACCCGATCGGGGTCGAACGAGTACTCGCGCGCCTCACCCGGAGGCTGGTGTTCGGGTTCACCGTGACGCTGTCGGGCTTCGCCTCCGTCATCGTCGCCGCCGCACCCGCCGACCGCAGGATCGCGGCAGGGGACGGCGAGGCGTCGCATGAGGGAGCGGATACTATGCGCCGCCGTGGGCCGCCCGATCGCCATCCTCTGCGCCCGCCGCCGCCGTGCTCGCCGGCTGCGGGGGCGAGATCGAGGTCCCGGAGGACCAGCAGACCGCCCGCCAGGGCGCCGAGCTCTTCTACGAGCGCTGCTCCGGCTGCCACTCGCTCGACGCCGCGAACGCCTACGGCTCCAAGCCGCCGGGGTCGCTCCAGGGCGGCGAGCGCACCAACGGGCCGAACTTCAACGTGCGCAAGGAGACCGGGACGACGTGCTCTTCGCGATCCGCAACGGCGGCTTCTCCGGGCGACTCATGCCCGCGAACATCGTGGTCGGCGAGGACGCCGAGGCGGTCGCCGACTTCCTCGCCGAGTACTCCGGCGGGGAGAGCGGCGACGAACGACCCGACCTCCTCCGGCCAGACCGGCGAGTAGCCGGAGGGCGGGGTCGTCGTGCTCGACCTCAGGGAGATCCGCGAGGACCCGGAGTCCGCGCGCGAGGCGCTGCCCGGCGCGGCTTCGACGTCGCGCTGCTCGACGAGGCGCTCGAGCTCGACGAGCGCCGGCGCGCGCTGCTGCCCGAGCTCGAGGAGCTGAGGCGGCGCAAGAACGAGGCCTCGAAGCGGATCGGCGAGCTGCAGCGCGCCGGGGAGGACGCGTCCGAGGCGATCGCCGAGGTCGGCGCGTCTCCGCGCGCGAGAAGAACTCGAGCTCGACGAGGAGCTGCGCGACGTGGAGGAGCGTCGCGCAGCCGCCCTGGCGGCGCTGCCGAACCTGCCCGACCCGACCGCGCCCGCCGAGGACGAGGTGCTGCGCGAGGAGGGCGAGGCGGGCCGCACCGGGCGCAACCACGTGGAGCTGCTCGGCGAGCACCTCGACCTCGAGGCGGGCGCGCGCGTGGCGGGCTCGCGCTTCGTCTACCTGAAGGGACCGCTGGTGCGGCTCGAGTTCGCGCTCGTCAGTGGGCGCTCGAGCTGCTCGAGGGCAAGGGCTTCACGCCGGTGGTGCCGCCGGTGCTGGTGCGCGAGCAGGCGCTGTTCGGCACGGGCATGCTGCCGGACACCGAGCAGCAGATCTACCGCGTGCCCGACGACGAGCTGTTCCTGGCCGGCACGAGCGAGGTGCCGCTCGCCTCGCTGCACGCGGGCGAGATCCTCGCTCCGGGCCGGCTGCCGCGCCGCTACGCCGGCTTCTCGTCCTGCTTCCGGCGCGAGGCCGGCGCGGCCGGCAAGGACACCCAGGGCATCTTCCGGGTGCACCAGTTCGACAAGGTCGAGATGTTCACGTTCGTCGAGCCGGAGGAGTCGCAGGCCGAGCACGAGCGGCTGCTCGCGATCGAGGAGGAGATCCTGCAGGCGCTCGGCATCCCGTACCGCGTGGTGAACATCGCGGTCGACGACCTGGGCAACTCGGCCGCCAAGAAGTACGACCTCGAGGCGTGGCTGCCCGGGCAGGAGCGCTTCCGCGAGCTCACCTCCTGCTCGAACACGACCGACTATCCAGGCGCGCCGCCTCGACGTGCGCCACCGCGCCCGAGGAGGGCGCGCGCGCCGCGCCACGTGCACACGCTGAACGGCACGGCGGTGGCGGTGGGGCGGACGATCATCGCGATCGCCGAGAACCACCAGCGCGAGGACGGGACGGTCGAGATTCCCGTCCGTGCTGCACCCGTTCGGGGCGCCCTCAGCTGTCGAAGCCCATTCCCAGCCGGTCTAGCGTCTTCAGCCAGGGGCCGCGGCGGCCGCCGTTGCGGTCGGCCTTCGCCAGCGCGCGGCGCGTCAGCGTGATGCCGGCCCAGCGCAGCGGCTCGGGCGGGAAGGGCACCGGCTTGCTCCGCACCATGCCGAGCCGGGTGCGCTCGGTGTCGTGGCCGTCGACCAGGTCGAGCGCCACCTGGGCGCCGAAGCGGCTGGCCGCCACGCCGAGCCCGGTGTAGCCGACCGCGAACACGCCGCGGCCGCCGAGCACCTTCCCGAACATCACCGAGAAGCGCGAGCAGGTGTCGATCGCGCCGCCCCAGCGGTGGGTGAAGCGCACGCCCTCGAGCTGGGGGAACGTCTCGAAGAAGTGCGTCGGCGAGCAGCTCGAAGGTGGCTCGGGCCGCTCGTCGAGGTGGGGGCCCATGCCGTTGCGGAAGTTGTAGACGGCGTCGTAGCCGCCCCACAGGATGCGGTCGTCGCTCGTCAGCCGGTAGTAGTGGAACTGGTTGGCCATGTCGGTCAGCCCCTGGCGCGCGCGCCCAGCCGAGCGACTCGCGCCGCTCCGCGGTCGAGCGGCTCGGTCACGAGCACGTAGTCGTAGACCGGCACCACGTAGCGCCGGATCGCGCGCACGAGCGGCGGGAAGGCGCTGGTGGCGAGCACCACGCGGCGGGCGCGGACCCGGCCCGCCGGGGTGGCCGCGACCACCGGAGTCGCCGTCGCGCTCGAGCGAGGTCACGGGGCTGCCCTCGTAGACGCAGACGCCGCCCGCGGCGGCGGCCGCCGCGAGCCCCCAGGCGAGCCGCGCCGGGTCGACCACCGCGCGCCCGTCCGGCAGGTAGGCCGCGCCGTGGTAGGTGGGCGAGTGCACCTCCTCGCGGGCCTGCTCGGCGCTCCAGCCCTCGGCGCGCCAGCCGTAGCGCTGAGCGGTCTCGACGATCTCCGCGATCCACTCGGCCTGGTACGGCGCGGTGGCGAAGGCCAGCTCGCCCGTCTCCTCGAAGCCGGCGTCGATCCCGTGGCGGTCCATCGCCTCCTTGATGGCCTCGAAGTTCTCGACGCCGAGCTTCTCGAGCTCGACCATCTCGTCGGGCCAGCGAGCCACGCCGTTCTCGATCCCGTGCGTGAGCGAGGCGTCCATGAACCCGCCGTTGCGCCCGGTGGCGCCGAACGCGATCCGCTCGCCCTCGAGCAGCACGACCTCGCGCTGCGGGTCGCGCTCGCGGGCGAGCAGGGCGGTCCACAGCCCGGTGAGGCCGCCGCCGATCACCACGAGGTCGGCCTCCCGCACGCCCTCGAGCGGATCGGCCGGCGCCGGCGCGGTCGTCGTGCGTCAGCCAGAACGGGCGCGGCTCGGCGTCCGCGTAGGAGCGGCGGATGTCGGCCGGCTGCACGCGTGCAGCCTACGCGCCCGCGCACCTACGATTGGAGAGCACGGAGGGGTGGCAGAGCGGTCGAATGCGACGGTCTTGAAAACCGTTAGGGGCCATCCCGGTCTCTCGTGGGTTCGAATCCCACCCCCTCCGCTCCGCCGAGCAGGCGCGACTTCGCGGTACGCGGCGAACCAATACGTGGCCCGCACCAATGCGCACGCACCTGCTCCGCTCCCGCTCCCACCGACCGCATCCCCTCCTCCGCCGGGGCGCCGCCCGGAGGCCACGCCCGCGCAGCACCGTGCCTGAGGACTCAGCCCTCTACACGTGCGAGTGCGGGAAGTCGTTCACGGCGGCCGTCTCCACGTGCGTGACCTGCCCGGCCTGCGGGCAGGGCCAGGCCTGGTAGCCGCCTAGCTCCGGCCGGCGGCCAGGACGCGCTTCTCGGCCGCGGGCAGTCGCTTGATCCGCGCCTCCTCGCGCATGGCCTCCGAGCGCGTGGCGCATTCGAGCGTCCATACGAGCTCCACCGGCCTGCGCGAGCGTGTGTAGCGGCTGGCGCTGCCCGCCTGGTGCTGCTCGAGGCGCCGGTGGGGGTCGGTCGACCACCCGCAGTAGAGCGTGCCGTCCGCGCAGCGGAGGAGATAGACGAAGGCCAGCACTCGCAGGGCCGACGCTACCTTGCGGCTCCGACATGAGCACTGAGTACGCTTGAAGAGCCGCCTGCGGGGGTTGCCCGACGCTGCCCGCGCGCGGGGAAGACCCAGAGTGATTCGTCCAGAACAGCTCGCCCAGGCGCTCGACCGCATCCACCCGCGTGACCGCGAGCTGCTCTCGCTGTCGCTTCGGCGCCGGGTGCCGGACGAGGCGCTCGGCCGCCTGTACGAGTGCGAGCCGACCGAGGTCGCCCGCCGCCGCGCGCGGGCGATCGAGAAGCTCGCCGACGAGCTCGAGCTCCAGCGCGGTGAGGACCTCGGCGCGGTGCTGAAGGCTCTGCTCGAGGCCGAGACCTGGAGCGCGGTCGCAGCCACGGTCGGCGATGAGTTCGCCGTCAGCGCCGGAGGCGGCCGGCTCACCGCGGTGCCGCCGCCCGACGACGCCGAGATCAAGGCCAGCGGGCCCGCGCTCGCGCCGGTGCCGGCTCAGGCGGAGGAGGAGGCCGCGGAGGCCGAGAAGGAGGCGGCGCCCGAGGCGCCCGCCGACGCGTCCGGGAACGGGACGCCCGCCGCGGAGGAAGTCGCCGCGCCGGCGCCGTCCGCGCCCGAGGCAGAGCCGCCGGAGGCACGAGCCGCCGGAGGGCCGAGCCGCCGCGAGGGCGAGCCGCCGGAGGCCCCGCTCGCGCAGCCCGCGGGCGCCGCGCCGCAACCGGCCGCAGCCGCCGCCGGCGAGCCCGTCCTCGAGATGCTCGCCGCGCGCGAGGCCGAGGCGTCCGACGCGCCGAAGCGCACCCTGCCGGTGGCGCTGTTCGGTCTCGGGATCGCATCGCTCGTGGGCGCTGCGGGCGTGGTCGGCGCCACGCAGTTCGGTGACACGAGCACCCGCATCGTGCAGTCCGGCGGCGGCGGCGGGGACGACGGCACCCGCCACTTCATCCCCGACAGGGGCGGCCCGCTTGCCGCGCCCTTCCCGACCGATCCGAAGACGGTCTCCTGCTACTCGACCGCCGGCGGTGCCCGGTCCGATCGTGCTCCGCCGCGAGCCCGGCGGCGCCAAGCGAGTGAGGATCACGCCGCGCACCGAGTGGGGCTCGCCGCGCGTGCTCGGCGTGGTGGAGCAGCGGGGCGACTGGCTCGGCGTGCAGGCGCCGGAGCTCCGCAACGGCGAGATCGCGTGGATGCGGCGCGACCAGGCGCAGACGGACTGCGTCAACTGGTCGCTCCACGCGGACCTCTCCAAGCGCAGGCTGCTCGTACGCCAGGACGGGAAGACGATCCGCAAGATGAGGATCGCGATCGGCAGGGCCGCGAACCCCACGCCGAAGGGCCGCTTCAGCGTGACCGACAAGCTGCGCGTCACCGACAAGGCCTCGCCCTACGGCTGCTGCGTGCTCGCCCTGACCGGCCACCAGACCCGGCTTGCCGGACTACTGGCCCGGCGGCGACCGCCTCGCCGTGCACGCCACGAGCGACGAGTCGAGCATCGGACAGCCGGTGAGCCTCGGCTGCATGCGCATCTCCTCCGGCACAGCCCGCTGGCTGATCCGGACGATCCCGCTCGGCGCGCCGGTCTTCATCCGCGCCTGATCTCACAGCGGACGTTCTGCGAGCGTTCCCTTGACGTGAAGCTTCCGCCGTTCCAGGCCCTCCTCGAGGAGCACCGCCTCGACGTCTACCGCTTCTGCGTGGCGAGCGCCGGGCCGGCCGAAGCCGACGACTGCTTCCAGGAGACCTGGATCGCCGCCCTGCGCGCCTACCCGAAGCTGCGCCGCGCCGACAACCTGCGCGCCTGGCTGCTCCGAATCGCCCAGAACAAGGCGATCGACCTCCACCGCGCGCGCGGCGGCGGCCGGTGCCGGTCGAGTCGGTGCCCGAGCGGGCGGTCGCCCGCCGCTGTCGCCATCGCCGAGGAGCCCGAGCTCTGGGCTGCCGTGCGTTCGCTGCCTCCGAAGCAGCGCACCGCGGTCGTTCTGCCGCACCGTGCTCGGCATGCCCTATGACGAACTCGCCGCGCCTGCTCGAGTCGTCGGAGGACGCGGCTCGCCGAAACGTCTTCGAAGGACTGAGAAGCTCTGAGAGAAGGATGGACCGCATGAACGAACAGCCCACGATCAACGAGCTGGAGGCCGCGCTTCGCGGCTCGGCCGCCGCGCCACCCGACCCCGAGCTCGACCGGCTCCTCGCCGAGCGCGCGGCCGAGGAGGGCCTGCTCGACGTGGCCTACGCGACGGTCGGCTCCCCGCTCGGCGAGCTGGTGGTCGCGTCCACTCCCCGAGGGCTGGTGCGCGTCGCCTACTCGGGCTTCGCGGACGACGTCCTCGAGCAGCTGGCGCGGAAGCTCTCCCCGCGCGTGCTCGAGGCGCCCGCGCGGCTGGACGCCGAGCGGCGCCAGCTCGACGAGTACTTCGAGGGCCGGCGCAAGGACTTCGACCTCCCGATCGACTGGGCGATGACCGCGGGGTTCACAGACCCGTGTCCTCCAGGCCACCGCTCGCATCGGCTTCGGGGAGACGAGCACCTACGCCGGCGTGGCGACCGAGGCCGGCAGCCCGCGGGCGGTGCGTGCCGCGGGCAACGCGCTGGGGGCGAACCCGATGCCGGTCGTGGTGCCGTGCCACCGCGTGCTCCGCAGCGGCGGCGCGCTCGGCGGCTACACCGGCGGTGTCGAGCGCAAGGAGTTCCTGCTGCGGCTGGAGGGCGTGCTCGCCTAGCCCATCGGCTACCATCGGCCCCCGGGAGAGGTGGCCGAGTGGCTGAAGGCACTCGCCTGCTAAGCGAGTATGGGGGGCAACCTCCATCGAGGGTTCGAATCCCTCCCTCTCCGTTTCAAGCTCCTCACGAAACGGGAAAATACGTCCGGTTTCGTGTGGAGCTCGCGCCGCTCCAGTGCCGAGACGCCCGCTACCCTCTCCACCCGGGCGCCCGTAGCTCAGCTGGATAGAGCGTCGGTCTACGGAACCGAAGGCCACAGGTTCGAATCCTGTCGGGCGCGCTAAAGGCCCCGCAATTGCCAGGGTTTCCTGCGTGCAGGGCCGGCGCGTCATCGAGCCGTGGTTCAAATTTCACAGCAGCGGCGCCCCTGGGGGCGCCGCTGCTCGAACTGGGCCCGCTCGGCTCAGCCGATCCGGATTGTGCGGCGCAGCACCGTGGCGTACCTGCCGCCGTCGAGCTTGAGCGCCAGGCGGTACGTGCCGGGCCGCGGCCGCCTGAGCAGCTCGAGCCGGAGGCGCAGACGCCTGCCTTCGCCCACAGGCGCGCCTTGCCGCGCGCGTACACGCGGCCGTCACGTGACAGCGTCACGCGCGCCGTCGTCGCCGCGCCGGCGACCTTCCAGGTACCGGGCGGGAACATCAGGTCGCAGGCCAGCTTGGCTGCCTTGTTGTTGCGGCAGATCACCTGGCCGGGCGGGCCTTGAGGGCCTGTCGCACCGCGCGGCCCTGTGGGACCTGCCGATCCGGCGGGACCCGTGGGACCTGCTGGTCCGGCGGAACCCGCCGGCCCGGTGGGCCCGGCTGGCCCCGGGGGTCCAGGCTCGCCGGGGGTCCCTGGCTCACCGGACATCGCGGTCCCGTTGCCGACGAGCGTCACGGGCGCCGCGTTGTTCAGGGCGTCGCTCTGGATCTGCACCGCCGCGGTGTTCGGTCCCTCCGCCACGGGCGAGAACCTGACGCGGATCGTGCAGCTACCCGAATGAGGAAGCGGGTCGGCAGTGCAGTCCTCGCCGCTGATCGTGAACTCGTCGTCCACTACACCCGCCAACCTCACCGCCGAGACATGCAACGCCTGGTCGCCGGTGTTCGTAACCGTCACCGAACGCGACGCCGACCTCGTCCCGACCGTCTGGTCGTCGAACTCGACGCGGCCTGGCGACTGGCTGACCACCGGGGGCGAGAGTGACCGCAGGAGCGACACGGTGTTGCTCCTTGCGTTGGCGATCACGATGTCAGGCTGATAGTGGCCATCGAAGTCGCCGATCGCGACGGATCGCGGGTCCAGCCCGACAGCGAAGGAGCCCTTCTGTGCGAAGCCGACGCCGTCGCCGGCTAGCAACACTGACGCCGTGCCCTGGAATGTCGGTGGGGCGGGAGCGTGTTCGATGGTCGGCGCCACACCGGCGACAGCAAGGTCGTCGTTGCCGTCGCCATCCAGATCCGCGGTGGCGAGCCCACGTGGGTTGAACCCGCCGAAGTCGGAGCCGGACACGACCGTCGTTCCGCCCGCCGCGAAACCACCGCTGCCATTGTTGATGTAAACCCGCACATCGGCAGCGCCGCGGAACACGATGCCGGGGGAGGGGATGAAGACAATCCTGCCGAACAGGAAGTTACCGGTCGCCAGGTCGACGGCGCCGTCGCCGTTGAAGTCGCCGGCCGCGATCGAGTGAGGGTAGGTGGCGGTGGAAAGGGACACCGCGGCAAGTAAACTGCCGGGGTGCGCGGCATCGTTGGTGAGGAGTGAGATGCTGCCCGCGATCGTCGCGTCACCGGCGTTGGCGATCGCCAGGTCGACCAGCCCGTCTTCGTTGAAGTCGCCGGTAGCAATCGACTGCGGAGTCGGGCCCACGACATAGTCGACCGCCGGATCCGTGCCGCCTCCGCCGTTGCCGACCAGCACCGACACGGTATTGGCGCCGGCGTTGGCGGTCACGATGTCGAGGTTGCCATCGCCCGTCAGGTCGACCAGGGAGATCGCGCTGGGGCCGATCCCGACGTGCGTGTGCGACGAGTGCGCAAACTGGCCGTTGCCGAGATTCGGCAGGACGGACACATTGTTCGTGTCGTGGTTCGCGGTGACGATGTCCGGATCGCCGTCGTGGTCGAGGTCGCCGCTCGCAAGCGACGACGGACCCCCGCCGACGAGGTAGTTCACGGCGGACCCGAGCCCGCCCAGGCCATTCCCGAGCCGAACGGACACGTCGTTCGAGGAGAAGTTCGAGGTGGCCATGTCGCGATGACCATCGCGGTCGAAGTCACCAACGATCACGCCGCTCGGGCCGGTTCCAACCTGGAAGTCGGTGCGCTCGTAAGCCATGGCTCCGAACGCTGACGGGACAGCCGCAAGCCAGCCACAAGCGACGGCACACGCGGCAGCTGTTTGCCAAGTAATTCTGAACATCGCTGTTCCTCTCTCCAATAGCCATCGCCTCTTCTGGCGCGGTGTTAGGCACACGACGATGCCCTCGGCGCGCGTCTCGCTTTCCGACGCGGCCACCTGACCGCGGCTGCCCCCCGGTCGAAGTCGGCCACAACTCTGGAGGCCGGGCCGGGTGCCGACGCCGGCCGCGGCTGGTAGAGCTCGACCGGGTAGCTCTTCATCGCCTTGGCGCCGTTAGTCGCGGAGCCGGAAGGTCAGGCGGAGCTCCTCGCCACTGACCTCCTCGATCCGGACCGTGTCGCCAGCCGCCCGGTACTTGCCGGTGCCGCCGCTGATGGCGAAGTGGTACGGCTCGGCCTTGATCTCCTCGCCGGGGGCGTAGGTGACGATCCCCTGGACCGTGATCAGGCCGCCGGGGAGCGAGTTGACACCGTCACACTCGACGGTGGCGGCACCTTCATCCGTGAGGCGCGTACCATGCACCAGCCGCCGTCCTCCCGACCTTCGTGTCCCCGCGCAAGAGGTCGTTCGTGAAGACGAACTGGTCGCCTTCGCTGAAGTCGGCTTCGCCGAGGTCGAGGAACTGGGAGGAGACCTCCTTCCCGACCAGTCGGAGAACGTCGCCTGACGACCGGTCCGAGGACGCCGAGGTTGCCCCGACTGCGATGGCTCCGGTGGCCAGCATGAGGCCGGTCGCGGCGCCCACTGTGAGCCTCTTTCTCATGGTGCTACTCCTTTCAGCCGGTCGCTCGCAACGCTCGGTTGGGCGCCGCGGGCAGCGTCCTCACGGCGGCGCGACAACCATGGCTGCGCCGACGGTGAGTCCGAAGCAGGCCGACCGCTCCGATGGCCACAAGGCCCCCGTCGATTTCCGCCCGACGGGTGCGAGGACTCGCTGCCGCGGCCGTCCGAGTCCTTCAACTCCAAGTGATGCGCTGCCGCGTTGGGGGCGGCGAGAGCTCCGATCGCGAGGCCAGATGCGACGGAGCGGGCGAGCCGATGCTGCTGTCCGAGCTTCATCTCGAGTCCTTCCTTCGGATGTCAGCCGCGCTGGGTACGAGCGCCGCAAGCGCTGCAAGTGAAGCCACGGCGACGCTGGCAGCGCGACGCGAAAATGGAATCCTCATTTCCTCTCCTTTCCAAGAGGGCACGCGCCGTCGCAGCCTCACCCCGCGACCCATTGGGGCAGGTTTCACGGTCCTGCCTCGACGATTCGGTCTGGCGGATTCCGGCTCGCCGCACTAGTTGGTTAGCCGCTTCGAGCGAGGTAGCGTCGACGAGGTGCAGGCAGAGCTCGTCTTCGGGCACGTAGATCGCGCGCACGTAGTGGATGTCGCGTCCGGTTTTGCGCGAGGTGGTCGGCGGCACAGCGGGCCCGCGCCTCAACGTCCGCGATCCTGGTCGTGGCCGGTGTGTACGCCTCGACGAGGAAGGTCGTCATGCAGCCGAACCTACGGCGGCCGCGGCGCGTGAGAAAGTCGGCAAAGGCCTACAGTTTGGGCGTCTCGGCGTCGCTCGTCAGGTGCCTGGCGAGCTCGGTGCGGGAGCGGACGCCGACCTTGCGGTAGATCCGCGAGAGCTGGGTGTCGACCGTCTTCGGCGTCACAAAGAGCGCCGCCGCGATCTCCTTGTTCGAGCGTCCCTCGGCGACGAGCGCCGCGATGCGGCGTTCCGTCGGGGTCAGCTCGCCCGTGGCCGCAGGACGGCCGCCGATGCGTGCGAGCTCCGCGCGTGCCTTCTCGGCCCAGATCGCGGCGCCGAGCTCCTCGAAGACGGCGAGCGCCTGCTCGAGCGCCTCGCGCGCGGCCGCTTCATCCTGGCCCGCCTTCGCGTCGAGCCGAGCGCGAGCAGCGTGCGGGCGCGCTCGAACGGCATCGACACGCGCTCGTGCTCGGCGAGCGCCTTCTGCAGCGAGCTCCAGCGCGCCCTCGATGTCGCCGCGCGCGGCCGCGAGCAGACCGCTGCAGCGGCCGGCCGCCGCGAGCGCGGAGGCCCGGTCGAGCCTGGTCGACTGCCCCTCGAGCCGATCGAGCAGCGCTTCGGCCTCCTCCAAGCCGACCGAGCGCGATCAGCGCCTCGATCTCGTCGGGCACGAAGCGCATCGAGCCGGGCTCCCGGACGCCGCCCTCGCTCGAGCGCGCTCGCAGCGGGCCGAGCAGCCGGTGCACCGCGTCGTGATTCCCCAGCGAGAGCTCGAGCAGGCCCAGCGCGGACGCGGCGAGGATGCTCGCGATCATCACTCCGCGCTCGTCGGCGAGCGCGACCGTGGTCTCCGCGTCGCCCCGTGCGCCTTCCACGTCGCCCCGGGAGGCCCGCAACAGCGCGCGCACCGCGACCGCGAAGAGGCGCTGCGGCTCCTGGTCGGTCTGGAGCGCGATCTCTATCCCCTCCTCGGCGTAGCGGCTCGCCTCGGCCCAGCGGCCGGCGAGGAACTCGACCCAACCGAGCTGCGCGAGGATCCACGGCAGCGCGCTCTCCTCGGCACGTTCCTCGGCGTACTCGCGGAGGGAGCCGAACAGCTCGCGCGCCTGCGCGAACTCGTCTACCCAGCCGAAGCACGACCGCGAGACCGAAGGTCGCGCTGGCGGCGACCGGAACGGCCCGGCTCGATCCTCGAGCTCTCGTCCGCGCTCGAGCGCCGGTCTCCATTCGTGCCCACCTCGCACCGCGTCGACCAGGCCCAGTTGGCTCAGCCCCGCGATCTGCGTACGCCGGCTCACCCGCCTGCTCGGCGAGGGTGACGGCGGCGCGGGCATGATCGGCGGCCGCGGGCAGGTCCCTGCGCATCATGAAGAGCGCACTGGCGAGCCCCTCCTCGATGCGGGCACCGAGCGCGATGTCGTCGCCCGCCTCCGAGCGAGCCTCGCGGTACAGCTCGACCGCGCTTTCGCGGTCGCCCTCGTACTCCTGCAACGTGCCCAGCCAGAAGAGGACCTCCCCGCGCCCGGGGCCGGGCGAAGCGGTGGCTCGAGCGTCGCTCAGCAGTTCGCGCGCGCGACCGCTCTCTCCGGCCTCCCAGGCGTAGCTCGCGGCTTGGATCGTTCGACGGTGGCCCGTGTCCTCCATGTCCGCCGGCGTCAGCCGGCGAGCCTGCTCGGACAGGTCGGCTGCGGCGGCCAGCGCGCCGCGGGAATGGGCCCGGTGGGCCGCAGCCTCGAGCACATCGGCGACGTCGGCGTCGGGACCCTCGGCGCCGAGCGCGAGGTGGCGCGCGCGCTCCTCCGGCTCGGGCAGCAGCTCGGCCAGACGCCGGTGAAGTGCCCGGCGATCGCTGCCGCCGGTCGGCGCGTATGCGCCGGACGCGAGCAGCGGATGGGAGAAGCGGATGTGATCCCCCTCGAGCTCGATGACGCCCGCCGCGAGCGCCGGCGCCAGCCGCTCTTCGGCTCGTCCACCGGTCGCGCGCCCCACGAGCTCGAGTGTCGGGTGCGAGACGGCGGCCGCGGCGACCAGGGCGGCGCGGGTATCGGCCGGAAGCACCGCGAGGCGGTCACCGACGAGCGTCGCGAGCGATCCGGGCAGCGGCTCGCCGGGCTCCAGTCGGATCGCACCGCGGCCGACGGCGCGGCCCAGCTCCAGAGCGAACAACGGGTTCCCGCCCGACAGCTCGCGCAGCCGTCGCAGTCGTGGCACGCGACAGCACCAGATCGAGCCGTTCGTTCACCAGCCGGTGCACGGCGCCCAAGCTGAGCGGCCCGACTCGGAGGCGCCGTAGCCGCTCATCGGGCAGCGCACGCTCGAGGTCGAGCGGCGGCGATGTCGCACCCTCGTCCCGCAAGGCGAGCAGAAAGGCGAGCGCGTCCCCGCCGAGACGCCGCAACGCGAACTCCAGCACGAACGCCGACGAACGATCGAGCCATTGGATGTCATCGACCGCCACCGCGACCGGTCCGGCCCGCGCCAGCACGCGCAGCGCCCCCAGGAACGCCAGCGCGATCGCCCGCTGGTCAGGAGGCGAGCCATCGGCTTCACCGAGCAGCAGCGCCACCGCAAGCGCCTTGGCCTGCGGCCCCGGGAGGACGGGCAGAACCTCCTCGAGCGCGTCCTCGAGAAGGTCTCCGAGCGCCACGAACGAGAGTTGCGCCTCCGACCCGGACGGCCGGCACGAGAGCACGCGGTACGAGCGTTCAGACGCCAGTTCGACGCCATGTCGCCAGAGCGTCGTCTTGCCGATACCGGCCTCTCCCTCCAACAGCAAGACGCCGGGCAAGCTCGGCGGCCCGTCGAGGAAGTCGGTGAGCGCAGCGATCTCCTCCTCTCGACCCACCACATCGCGGTCCGACGAGTCCATGCGCGCTCGCCACCAGCATATGAGCGGAGCACCACCGTTGCCACCGGCGCCTTGTGCGCGCCGTGGTTCAAACGTGGTTCAATTCCGAGCAGATCCGGGCCAACCTGAGTGAACCTGAGCCGATCTAGGAAGCGGTCTCAGGGCCTGACAGACCGAGCTCTGGCGACCTACGGAACCGAAGGCCACAGGTTCGAATCCTGTCGGGCGCGCTTCCTGAACGGCTCTACAGAGCCAAAGCTCGGTCGCGTGGGCGCGCTCGTATCGCCTGGGTGGGAACAAGGTGCGAACGAAATGGCCCTTTCTGCTGCCCTGGTTGTCGGGTCAGGACACAGCCCAACGGCGGTTGGCGTAAGACCTTCGGTCGTCGAAACCGACGCTCTACCCAGAGCGAGCTCGGTCCCCGCCGCGCGGGTCCGCTCCCGGCCCGCACGATCCTGGATTGGCGGCCCGGCGAACACTTCGGAGCGGCTTGGGGGGACACCACGATGCGGAGCCGTCCTCGTGGCGGCACTATCGAAGCAACCTCACCAGGTTCTGGACTGACTCAAGAGAGGAGCCCGCAATGTCTACCGAAAGAGTGACCGCGGACGGGCGCGTGCTCGCCGACGGCAACGAGATCCCTCTTCTCGGCCTCGGCGTCTGGCAGGTGCCGAACGGGCCGGAGTGCGTGAACGCGGTGCGCTGGGCGCTCGAGCTCGGCTACCGCCACGTGGACACGGCGCAGCTCTACGGCAACGAGGAGAGCGTCGGCCGCGGGCTGCGGGAGAGCGGCGTACCACGCGAGGACGTCTTCATCACGACGAAGTTCCTCCCCGCGCGGCGCGACGCGGAGGCCGAGGCGCAGCGGAGCCTGGAACGGCTGGGCGTCGACCAGGTCGACCTCTACCTCGTCCACTGGCCGCAGGGCCGGCCGACCCGGGCTTGGCCCGGGATGGAACGTGCCCATGAACGCGGCTACGCGCGCTCGATCGGCGTCTCGAACTACGGCGTGGGCGAGCTCGACGAGGTGATGTCGGTAGCCGAGATCCCGCCGGTTGTGAATCAGGTGCAGTTCAGTCCGTTCGAGTACCGGCCGAAGTTGCTCGAGGCGTGCGAGGAGCGCAACGTGACGCTCGAGGCCTACAGCCCGCTCGGCACCGGCCGGCATCTCTCGGACCGGTGTGTGCGGCAGATCGCCGAGCGCGTGGGGCGTACTCCAGCCCAGGTGCTTCTGCGCTGGTCCGTGCAGCGAGTTCTTCCCGTCATCCCGAAGTCGACGCACCGCGACCGAATCGAGGAAAACGCGCAGATCTTCGACTTCACGCTGTCCGACGAGGACATGGACGCGCTCGACGCGCTCAGCACCGAGCGCACGCGTGACGGCGCACGCGCCCGATGAGCACGATGACCACCAGCCGAGGCACCGACACCGCCTGCGAGGAGCTCGTGCCGGGTTTCAGCGCCCAAACCGCGCTGGAGCGCGCGGTGGCGTCCGACCCCGATGTTCGACGCGGTTGGGCCTTCCGCGTGCAGGACACGGGCCATCCGGAGCGTCTGGTCGGGGCGCACGTCGCCGCGATCCTCCGCAAGATCGGCCCGGACGACGAGCTGCGCTCAGCCTCTGCGCTTCGTCGCGCTTGTGCACGACTCCATGAAGTGGGCGGTTCGGCGCGACCGTCCTTGGTCGCGCGACAACGATCACGCCGTGCTCGCCCGCCGAGTCGCCGAGCGCCACACCAGCGACCCGAGGCTGCTTCAGACGATCGAGCTCCACGACGAGGCGTACTGGATTTTCAAGAACAAGCGGACCGAGCCCGACGCGTTCGACGGGCTGCTGGCACGGTTGCTCGATACCGAGCTGTACCTGCGCTTCGTCGAGCTCGATTCGACGACCGAGGGCAAGGACCCGACCTTCCTGGTCTGGCTGCGTCACGAGCTCGCTGCGGGCCCTGCGTCGGCCGGACGGCCGGATACGCCCGACCACGACATGTACGTGAAGCGCCGCGGATGAGGCCGCTTGTGGAGCAGACCGTGCTCGTCACGGGCTCGAGCGGCGCACGAGCGCGCGGGCACGAGGGGTCTGGCGGAGTGAAAGATTCTGCCGCGCGAGCGAGAGCGCTCGCTCGGGATCGCCGCCGATCGTGAGCCAGAACTCGGCGGCATGATCGGCGAACGCATCTCGGTGACGCGCGAGCAATTCGTCGTAGCGGGCTTCCGCCTTGCCACGCCAGGTCTGCGCCTCCTCGGTTTGGCCGGCGTCTGCGCAAGATGCGGGCGAGCTGCGTCGCGTAATCGGGATCGTCGGATGCGAGCGCCAGCGGCCGAAGGCGGGCGATGGCCGCCGCCGTCTCCCCCAGGGCAGCGTCGAGTTCGGCCAGGTGGCCCTGCGCGGGGACGTAGGCCGGAAGCCGGCGGACCGCCGCATCGCACCAGGCGCGGGCACGGCGGAGATCGTCGTGCTCCATCCACAGCTTGCCGCGTTGGAACTCCAGCATCGCCAGCGGGAACGGCGAGGTGCCGCGGTAGCAACGTGTCGCCGCCCTGAACCAGCGCTCCGCCTCGTCCATCTCCCCGCGCTCGCCGTAGACCCCTGCGAGAGCTGCCAGCGCGCTGAAGTCGGCATGACCGTCAACGGCCAGTCGACGGATCGCGAGCGCCTCGTCGTAGCGTCCGAGCGCCTGATAGATCGCGGCGCGCTCCGCATCGAGGTCGACGCGGTCGCCCCCCAAGGCGGCCGCGGTGTCGAGGTCCGTCAGGGCCGGCGCGAACCGGTGGAAGACGCCCCTCATCCTGGCGCGCGCCACGAAGGACCGGGCGTCGCTCGGCACCTGGTCGACGAGCTCGTCCGCCATCGCCGCGGCCCGCTCGGAGTCGGCAATGCGGCCCAGCACGTGGCCCCGCAACGCGATCAACTCGACCAGCTCGGCGCGCTCGCCGACGGTGAGCCGTCCCGCCGTCGCTCGTGAGACTTGACCGTCGATCCGCGCCTCGAGGTTCCCGACGGCGATGACCCCCGCCGTCGTCACAGGCCCGCTGTCCGCCATCAGCGGCTCGCCAGACCGGCTGCTTGGAGAAAGCCGAGTTGGTCGGCGACCTTGGAGGGGGCCAGGATCCTGCCGGCGGCGACCGGGTCGGGATTCGGCGGCGCCAGGTAGGGGAAGCTGCTCCGACGCTCGCACGGTCGCCTGGTCGACACCGTCGCTGATGCGCGGGCCATTCCCGCCCGTGATGACGAACGTGAGATTCGCGTCGCCCGCGTCGTCGTTGAGCGACCGGCCACCGCAGGTCGCGTGCGGGCGGCCCTGCAGCAGCGCCTGCTCGATCTCGAGGTAGCTGTCCTCGGCGTACGGCTTCGCGACGTCCACGACCTGGTAGTCGCCCAGGTACAGCTCGGTCAGCGGGTGGGTCCCATCCGGCTGCAGCGGCCAGTCGATCTTTCCGTCGATGCCGTCCATGACGGCCAGGTTGGAGTTCAGCCGGGCGCGGTAGGCGCCGAGGTAGTTCGGCGCCAGCTCGAAGGGGTCTTCCTGGTTCCAGAGCTCACGAACGTCGAGGTCGCTGTTGACCGTGTCGTCTCCGAGCTCGCCGAGCATCTGGCCCTTCACAAAGGCACGCCCGAACCGCTCCAGGCGCACCGGGAACTTGCCGGCCGTGACCGTTTCCGCGGCGACGGCGAACAGCGTTCCCGGCGCCCCCCCGAGCATCGTGGCGACGTCGAGCTCGACGACGATGCCCAGGATGTCCCATCCATCGGCGCCGTTGGCGGCGTTCTCCTGGAAGGCGAGCCGCCGGGTCGCGAGCGTTTCGACGTACGCGGTGGAGTCGTTGAAGAGGGGGTCCATGCGCAGCCCGGCGTAGACGCGCGCGCCGGGCGCCTCGGCGCCCTGCTCGTCGTTCACGCGGAAGGAGACCGTGGCACCGTTCGGGAGCGTGCACGTGCCCTCCTGCACAGAGTTGCCCGGCGTCGTCCGTCACCGGCGCCGCGAACGTGCAGGTGACGTCGTACTCATCCGTGCCGACCTCGAAGCGCGAGCCGGGGCCGTCGGCCGGGATGGTCACGGGCCGGATGCGGAACCGGTAGCTGGCGGCGTCCGAGAACAGCGCTCCCGGCTGAGCGTTGGGGAAGACGGTCATGACGAGCACCAGCCGGCCCGGCCGGGACGGGCTGGGGAAGACGTAGCTGTCGGCGATGTCGATGGCCGGCTCGGCCACCCCGCGGGGGCTGTTGTTGTGGTCTGACATGGGTGCTGTCCTCCTTCAGGACTCTGGAGTGCGAGTGGGCCAAATGCTTCCTCGCAGAGGCGGCGTTCGCGTCCGTGAACTCCCCAGGCGGATGCCCTAGTCGTCCGCTGTCCGGGTCTAGAACGGATACGGAGCAAGGCTCCAGGCAGCCGTCGCGTACCAGACTCCGAAAGCAAGGCTTGCGCCGCCCAAGGCGGGCGCAACGGCGCCCAACGAGGCGCGGGCGGGACGTGAGGCGAGCATCGAGCCGAACCCGCTCGACACGGCGCTCATCGAGACGGCGGTGAAGGCGGCGAGGAGCGCGAGCGAGATCACCGCGAGGCCCGTCGAGCGAACCGACGCGACGACGAGCACGCCGACGCCCGCGCTTCCGCCCACGCCGTGCACGAGCCCGATCGCGAAGGCACCCCGGCGCGTGCGCGCACCGTGCGCGTGCGGGTGCGCATGGAAGCGGAGCTCACCGCGTCGCCAGCGGACGAGGAGGCGAAGAGCGAGGTAGACGATGACGAACCCGATCGCCGTCTCCGCCGCCTGCTGAACCCGCTGCGGAAGAACGCTGTCGAGAAGGAGGACGGGAAGTCCGAAGGCAAACAGCGTCGCCGCATGGCCAAGGCCCCAGGCAAGACCGAGCTCCCCGGCGCGACGAGCGGCGCGCTCCCGTCCGCCCGCAACGAGCGTCGTCACGGCGACGAGGTGATCCGGGTCGGTCGCATGACGTAGTCCGAGAAGAACCGCGACCGCGAGAACGATCCAGATCGAAGCGCCACCGGAGGATTCGGCGATTGTCTCGTCGAGGCCGAACATCGGATCATCTCTAGTTGCGGATCAGGTTGTAGACCGGGAAGAACGCCACCTCCGGTGGTGGGTCCCCGACTCGTTGGGTGGCTGGGAGGAGCCGCTCGCGGGCAAATGCCTCGAACTGCTCCTGTGACTGCACGACGTTCACCACCCGCCAGCCGTTCTCGGTCGGGCCGGCGACGTGCATTAGCCAGCCCTCGGGGAGCTTGCCTTCCGGGAACACCTCGGCGATGACCTGCTCGTACTGCGGCGGGGTTCCGCCCGCGATATCGATTGTGACTGCGACTGCCATCTCTGCCTCCTCAGTTCGTCGTGGCGGCGTAGCCGCCGCCCCACCAGTTCGTGACCAGCGCCGCGTAGTCGTCGGCGCCGTCCTCCCACGTGAAGTGCCCCGCGTCGAGAATGTCGAGCCTGCTGTTGGGCAGCCGCTCGTGGAGAACACTCGGCGTTGACCGGCGGCACCGCCGTGTCTCGCGCGCCGGCGATGATCTGCACCGGCGTCTGGATCTCCGGCAGCAGATCGCGGAGGACCGGAAGTTCCGTCGGGTAGGTGCGCACGTAGCGCATCGACTCGACGAAGCGGTCGCCCTCGTATGAGTGAGAGGTAGTCCTCGCGGACGTGGTCGGGAAGCGCGTAGCGCTCGATGCCGGTCAGCGCGCCGGCGACGATCTCGCCGCGGGTCAGCGTCGCGGTCCTCGAGGTCGGGCGAAACCACCGAGCCGCCACTCCCGACGACGAGGCTCCGCAAGCGGTCCGGATTCATGGCCGCGGCGAAGAGCGAGGCGGCGGTGCCGACGTCAGGACCGACGACGTGCGGGTTCTCGAGCCCGAACGCGTCGGCGACGAGAATCACGAACTCGCCCATCGCCCGCGGCGACATCAGCGCGTCGCGACGCTGGGAATGGCCGAACCCGGGCAGGTCGATCGCCACCAGGTGCGTGTGTTCGGCGAGGCGGAGCCACGTCGGCTCGAAGGCGTACAGGCTTTCCGGCCACGGGCTCAGCAGGAGCGCGTGATCGTCGCGGTCCTCGCTCTCGGCGGAGCGGATGGACAGCCCGTCGATGATCCGGTACTGCGGCTGGATGGCACCGTTCAACCATGTGTTCACGCCTGAGAACGTGACGGCTCCGCGGCGCGGTCTCGTCTGGGAGTTCCCCAGTCCCACTCCCCAGTCAGCGCACGTCAGCGTGAGGCGCCCGCGGCGGCTAGGCCGAGCGCCAGGGCGTCCTCCACGACGGCGACCGCCGGGTCCGGCGCATGTTGGGCGAGTCGCGCCCGCACGTCGTGGCCGACCTTGGCCGAGACGGCCGCGCTCGAGGCTCCGATGGCGGCGGCCGGAAGCCACGGCTGCTTTTCGGGTCCGCGCGAAGAGGCCGGCGGCCAGCGCCCCCAGGGCCAGTCGGCCGGCGATCCCCGGCGGCTCGAGCCTGCTGGGCGTAGTCGGCAGCTTGTCGGCAACGAGCTCGCCGGCCGCCGCCGCCACCAAGAGTCGTCTGGTCCACGGCTGCCGGAATATCGCGGGCAGTGAGGGGTCCGAGCGCGCCACCACGGTCGCCACGCCGAGCTGGCTGCGCGCGCCGGACGCGGCTCCCAGAAACACGCTGCCGACGACCGCAGCCCGCCGTGTGGTCCGGCGCTGCCGGCGATGTAGCCAGGAACGGTTCGGTGCGTTGTGACGCTTCATGGTGGGGAGGGGGCTCGTCGGGTCCTGCTCAGACCTGCCGAGCGGCATCGCCGTCGATTGGCGGCGCCAGGCTCGGGGCGCGGTGGAGTTGGTTGCGTGAGCTGATGTCGAGCTTGGCGAAGACCTTGTGCAGGTGGTACTCGACGGTGCGGCGGCTGATGAACAGCCGGGTGCCGATCTCGGGGTTGGAGAGTCCGTCGCGGGCGAGCCGCGCGATCTGGGCCTCCTGGGCGGTGAGGTCGTCGCGGGTCTCGACGCTGCGCTTGCGGGCGGTCTCGCCGGTGGCCAAGAGCTCGCGCCTGGCCCGCTCGGCGAACGCCTCGACGCCCATCGTGTCCAGCATCTCGTGGGCGGTGCGCAGCTGCTCGCGCGCGTCGAGTGCGGCGGCGCTCGCGGCGCAGCCACTCGCCGTAGAGCAGATGGCCGCGGGCGAGCTCCACGCGCACGCGGGTACGGCCGAGCCGCTCGATCGACTCGCGGTAGAGACTGTCGGCGGCCTCGCCCTCGCTGAGCAGGGCGCGGACGCGCGCCTCGATCCCGAGCGCCCAGTCGGTGGGCGTCACGCGCGTGCGCTCGGACAGCCACTCGAGCGCGGCCCTGAGGAGACGCGATGTCACCGGTCCTGGACGCCGCCTCAGCCAGCTCGGGCACGAGAAACGGCCCGTACGCCACCTGATCGCGCTCGAACGCTTGCCAAGCGGCGTCGCGCGCGGCGTCGTGGCGGCCGAGGCCGTTGTAGAGCACCGAGCTCGCGTAGGCCGCGACGTTGACGAACCTGCTCGGACCGCCTGCGGTCGGCTCCTGCAAGGTGGCCTCGATCAGCTCAGACGCCGGCGCCTCCTGGCCGCGCCAGGCCGCGAGCATCATCTCGGTATACCCAACTGGCGGGTTCCCGGTCGCCTCAGCGATCAGGCGATCCTCTTCGATCATCAGCGCCGCCGTCGTCAAGCTCGCCCGCGAAAAGGTGGGTGCTGGCGACGGTAGTTGAGCGCGAGCTGCAGGTGCACGAGCGCGCCCGTGTCGCGAGCGACCTGAACCTGGCGAGCGGCGAGGGCGTGCCAGGACTCGTCGTCCCACAGCTCGAGGGCGACGATAGCGCCGGCTCTTCCACCGACGAGCCAGAGCCAGCGGCCGACGTCGTCGGTGCCGATATTCGGAGCCTGAAACAGCTCGAGTGCTCGGGTCAGCGTCGGCGCGGCGGCTGCGTATCCCTCCGTCAACCTGATTGCGAACGCGTCGAGCAGGACGTCAACTACCCGCGGCGGCTCGGGTCCAGGGGGCGCGGCGCGCGCGGCCTCGGCCGCCTCCAGCACGTCGCCGGGACTGTCCGTGTCCCCGGCCCATATCGTGGCCACGAGCGCCTCGAGGTGCGTCTCACGCGCGAAGTCGGCATTGAGCGGCTCGAGGCGTCTGGCCGCGCCGAGGAGCAGCCGAGCAGCGTCGCCGCCCCGTTGCTGCACCGACGCGATCTGCCCGCGCAGGTGCTCCACCTCGGCGGTCCGCAGGGCGTCGGGCGGGCCGGCCTCGACCGCCACCAGCAGGCCCAGTGCGGCATCGAGCGCGCCTGCGTCGCACTTCGCCCTGGCAGCCGCGAGCAGGCGCTCCGCACGGCGATCCGGTTCGGGTGTCAGCCTCGCCGCGCGCTCGAGAAAGGCGGCCGCGGCGGCCGAGCCCCCGCGCGCCTGCACTCGGCCGGCGGAACGCTCGAGCTCCTCGGCTACGTCCTCGTCGAGACCGGGCGTGGCCTGGGCGCGATGCCAGGCGCGGCGGTCGGGATCAATCTCTCCATCGGTGACCTCCGCCAGCGCGCCGTGCATCTCCTGTCTCTCCTGAGGCGACGCCGACCGGTAGGCCGCCGAACGCACAAGCGGATGCCGAAACCGCACGCGGGTGCCGAAGTCGAGGAGGTCGGCCTCGGCTGCGGGCATCGCGGCCGGAGCCGCGATTCCGAGTCGGTCGGCTGCTCGCCACACCAGCACGGGGTCGCCGACCGGATCGGCCGCCGCGAGCAGCAGCAGGCGCCGGGTATCGGCCGGAAGACCGTCGAGCCGTCGCCGGAAGCTCTCCTCGATGCTTCTCGAGAGGGGTGCCCCTTCGGGGAATCCGAACCCGCCCGCCAGCTCCGCCGGCGTCAACCCCCGCAGCAGCTCCAACAGCGCAAGCGGGTTGCCGCGCGTCTCGCTGACGATCTGGTCGCGGACCCGCTCGTCCAGCGGCCCTGGAAGCACCGAGTCCAGCAACGTCGCGCGCGTCATCCTCGCGCAAGCCCTCGACCACGAGCTCCGGTAACCCCGCCAAGTCATCGCTCGGGGCACGCACCGCGAAGACCAAGCCGACCGACTCCGCCTCGAGGCGGCGCGCAACGAACGCGAGGACCTCGGCCGAGGCGCGATCGAGCCACTGCTCGTCGTCGATTACGCAGATCAGCGGCTGCTGCTCGGCCACATCGGACAGCATGCTCAGCACGGCCAGGCCGACGAGGAAGCGATCCGGCGCCGACCCCGGACTGACACCGAACGCCGTCCGAAGCGCCTCACGCTGCGGGACCGGGACACGCTCAAGGCGATCCAGCACCGGCGCGCACAACTGATGCAAGCCGGCGAATGCGAGTTCCATCTCCGACTGGACGCCGGCGGCACGCTCCACGCGGCAGCCCGACGCTCGCTCGACCAGGTAATCCAACAGCGCCGTCTTGCCCACGCCCGGCTCGCCACGCACCACCAGCGTCCGGCTCTCACCCCCGCGAACAGCTTCGATGAGCCCGTCGAGCAGTCTCGCATTCGCGGCGCCGGCCCTTTAGCGCTGCAGCGCGTCCTCCGATTCGCGAATCTGTGGCCATCGGCCCGCCCCGACGTTACACCTCGTGCGGACTAGGGCGTCCCGCCGGGGCACTCACCGATGCGAGCGTGCTCCGCCGGTCTCATCCTCGGCGCATGACCACGACTCACGCATCTGACCGCTTCACCAATCTGCCTGACGACGAGACGCTCGCGGCGACCGTTGTTGCGCTCGAGGAGCATGGATTCAGCGTCGAGGTCGTCGACGATCTCGACGCTGCGCGCGAAACGGTCCTTGCGCGCATCCCGGAGGGCTCGTCTGTGATGACGAACACCTCCGTGACGCTCGAGGAGACCGGCATCGCGGGCGCGATCAACGACGGCGGGCCGTACGACTCGGTGCGAAAGAGGATGCTGGCGCTCGACTACGCGACCCAGGCTCAGGAGATGAAGGCGATCGCCGGTCAGGCCGACTTCGCGCTCGGGAGCGTGCACGCGGTGACCCGCGAAGGAACTGTCCTGATCGCGTCGGCGTCCGGCAGCCAGCTCGCCGCCTACGCCTGGGGCGCCGCCAACGTCGTCCTCGTCGTCGGAGCGCAGAAGCTCGTCCCTTCCCCGGAAGCGGGACGCGAGCGGATCTTCGAGCACAGCCTCAAGCTGGAGGACGCCCGCGCCTACGCCGCCTACGGACAGAACAGCGCCGTCGGAAAGATCCTCGAGATCCACCAGGAGATGCCCGGCCGCATCCACGTCGTCCTGATCCGACAGTCGGTCGGGTTCTGAGGTGCCACTCTCACTCATAGATGCGCCTGCTCGCCTTCGCCGACGAGCCACCGCCAGCCGACGCGGCGGAGCTTGTCGCGCGTAACGACCCAGACGCCGTCGTTACGCTCGGCGACGTTCAGCCCGACTGGATCGCCTCCCTGGCCGGGATCGGCGTGCCCCGGCTTGGAGTGCACGGGAACCACGACGGCGAGCACGACCTTCAAGCTCTCGGCATTCGCGATCTGCACCTCGCGCGGGCCGAGGTCGGCGCTTGGAGCTTCGCCGGCTTCGAGGGCTGTGTGCGATACGGGGACGGCCCGCATCAGTACGCCCAGGAGGAGGCCGCCGAGCTGACGCGCCGGCTACCTGCCGCGGACGTACTGCTGTGCCACTGCCCGCCCTTCGGCGTGAACGACGACCCAGACGATCCGGCTCACACCGGGTTCCGTGCTCTACGCGACTGGGTGGAGCGTCATGAGCCGCGCTACCTGCTTCACGGACACACCCAGCCCGACCCGCGTACGCGGACGCACCACCTTGGGGCGACAAGAGTCGTATGGGTCCGGGGCGCCACCGTCCTCGAGCTCCAGAGATAGCCCCTCTCCCTAGCGGTGGGGTGAGCAAACACTGCGGGTCGGATGCGGGGACCTCCACGATGCGAGCCCGGTCTGGCGCGAGCACGATACGTGAAGAAACCATCTACAAAGGAGACTGGTCATGCCAGAAGCGCCAACGCGTTGGGACCCGCTCGGCGAGCTCAGCGAGCTGCGCACCCGCTTTGATCGCATGTTCGACGACCTCGATGGTCGTAGGCGTGCCTGGAGGCCGGCGATCGATGTGGTGCGCGACGACGGCAACCTGGTGGTGCACGCGGATGTCCCCGGGATCAGGCCCGATGAGGTCAAGATCGAAGTCGCGGACGACATGCTCACGATCTCCGGCGAGCACGAAGAGACGGGCGAGACGAAGGACGAGCAGTATCTGCGGCGCGAGCGCCGCTATGGGTCCTTCTCACGCTCGATGCCGCTGCCGGCGGGAGTGGATGCCGAGACGATCGAGGCCAAGACCCACGACGGCGTCGTCGAGGTGACGATCCCGGTCCCCGAGGAAGCAAAGAAGGAGACGGTGACGATCACCCCAACCGCTGCCTGACGCCCGTCGCCTCCGGGGCCGGAGAGGCCCCGGAGGTGGGCGAGCGGGGCGCAGCGACAGATCGCGAGCTGGATGAGCAGGAGCCAAACAGCCCTAGGTGCGCCGGGACCCACCGGCGGCACGACCGGTGACTCGCCGCGCGCCCGGCGCCGGCGGCTGCTCCGCAGGGTGCTCTTCGGCGATTGGCATCCGTACCTGCGCGATCCGCTTGACCTGCTGCGCCTGTCGTTCGCCGCCGCCGCGGTGGTGTTCTTCCTCGCGGGCAGCCTGGAGTACGCGGTGCGGCTGGCCGGCACGTTCCTGCTGCTGGTGGTGGCGAATCAACTGCGGCTGCCGCGGCTGTTCGACCTGCTGTTCATCATCGCGATGGGCCTGCAGGCGTGGGGCAACGCGCTCCACCTGTTCGAGGACATCGACTGGTGGGACAACCTGGTGCACTTCGTCCTCCCGGCGGCGAGCGTGCCGGTGCTCTACGTCCTGAACTGGCGTCTCGGGCTGCTGCCCGCCATGGCCGACGTGCGGGATCCGCGCCAACGCGTCGGGGTAGTCGTGTTCGCGGTGATGACCGGTCTGACGATCGCGGCGCTCTACGAGATCTACGAGTACGTGGCGGTCAAGTGGCTGGACGGTCCTCAGCGATCGGCTACTCCGACACCATCTTCGATCTCACGCTGGGCGTCGGCGGGGCGTTCGCCGGCGGCCTGCTGCTCCTGCTGTGGTCCGCCGAGCGCTGGCCCACCGGGCGAGAAGCGTGGCCGTAACGCGTGGCGCGCGTGGGCGCAGGCAGGTGCAGCAGACTGCGGGTGCGCGGATCGTCACCGTCCTGCAGCTGGCGTTCCTGGTCTGGGCGGCCGTCGAGGCCGCCCAGGGCCGAATCGGCGACGCGCTCGCCTTGGTGGCGATGTTCGCCGTGCTGCAGGTTCCGCGGCTGCTGCGGCTGCCGCTGACCTTCGATGTGGCGTTCCTTGTCGCCTGGACCTTGCAGGCGCTCGGCCAGGTCGCCGGGTTCTGGTCGCGCGTGCCGTGGTGGGACACGCTCGTGCACGCGGCGCTTCCGGCCGTGCTGGCACCGACGGCGCTGATGCTGCTGATTCGCATCGGGGTGCTTCCGGACGTCGTCGCGAGGCGCGGACGCCGGTCGGACGTCGGGACGGTGCTGCTGGTCTTCCTCATCGCCGCGGGATTCGGCACCGTCTATGAGATCTACGAGTGGTTCGGCGACGCCCATCTCGGCACGCACTACCAGCCCGACAACGCCGACACGATGACCGACACCGTCGCGAACGACGTGGGCGGGCTTGTCGGAGGGCTGTGGCTCGCGGCGTGGGCCGCCCGGGCGCGCGGCCCACGCTGATCCCGCTCGCGAGTCAGCGCAGGTGGATCGGGTTGGAGAGCAGCCACAGCCGCCCGTCGATCCGCGCCTCGACGCGGTACACGCCGGCGCCGTCGATGTCGGCGTCGAGCGCGGCGGTGTGCACCTCGTGCGTCGGCGCGCCGTCACGGACGACGAGGATGTCGGCGGCCCGTGGCAGCCGCGCGCGCAGCACCGCCGGGCCGGCAGGCGCCTCGGCGCCCATCGGGATCGTCGCGCCGTCCGCCCGCTCGGCCCACAACCGAGCACCATGCGCCGGGGCCACGAACGGGCAGGTAAGCCAAGCCGCGCCGGCTGCCAGCGCCAGGAGCAGGGTCGCGCGATCGGACTCGGGATTCCCGGTCAGCGGGTTTTCGCACAGCAGGTGGGTGCGCAGCAGGCCGAATGTGCGCGCGTGCGGCAGCGGCGAGCGCACGCGCCCGCGCACGCGAATTCCCGGCGCGTGGCCGTCGAGTCCGCCGATCGCCGGGACACGTCGGCGACCCGATAGCTCGTCCCAGCGGCGCAGGTGATGGGCGGGCGGCCCGTGCGCGACCGCGGCCTCCGGGTCGCGCAGCCAGCGCAGCGCCTCGAGCGGCGTGCGCCACGCCTCGGCGGCATCCGTGGTCAGGCTCCACAGTTCGATGCCGTCGAAGCCCTCGTCGTCCTCAAGCGCCGGCCAGCCATGCGGCAGAACGATCCTCCGGGCAAGCGAGGGCACCAGCATGTGCCCGCCTTCCGAGAACGGATGCGCGGCGAACCCGGTACCGCCCGCCGCGCGCACCGCTGCCGCGATCTGCAATGCCGAACGTCCCGCGTGGGGGATCTCACGCTCCACCCCGAAGGCCAGGTAGTGACCCTGCTTGGGGCTGACCTCAGTGCCGACCAGGAGGAAGACGCCGTTGTGCAGGCCCTCCCAGCCGTCGCGGCGTGCCTCGAGCGAGTCGTGATCGGTCAGCAGGACCGCGTCGACACCTGCCTCGCGAGCGGCGGCCAGCAGCTCGGCGACCGTCGCTGTCCCGTCGGAGTACGTCGTGTGCACATGCGCCACGCACGACACGTCGAAGAGGCTCGTCGGATGCTTCACGTGCGCGCCGTCACATCCGGGGGCGTCGAGGCCGAGGCCACTAGGCTCGAACGATGCCGCCGCGCCGCCTCCTCGGCCTCATCGCCGTAGCGATCCCCGCCTTCGTCGCGGTTGCAATCCTGCTGCCGCACTCCCCCTCTGGACTGCGTGAGCTTCTTCTCAGCCTCGGCCCGGCCGCGCCCGCGATCGCCATCGCGGCGTGGATCGTGCTGACCCCTGCGCTGTTCCCCGGCACCGTCATGGCCGCGGCCGGCGGCCTGGCGTTCGGCGCTCTTGGCGGAGCGGCGCTCGCCTTCGGCGGCGCCGTGGCCGGCGGCCTCGCCGCCTTCGCGCTCGCGCGCACCGGCGCCCGCGGTCCCGTCCAGCGGCTGGTAGGGCGCAGCCCCAGGCTCGCGAGCGTCCATGCGCTCCTCGAGCGCCGCGGCTTCGCCGCCATCTTGGCCGCGCGCCTCATGCCCGGCGTCCCGGCCGTCGGTCTGCACTACGCCGCGGGCGTCTCGCCCGTCCGCACGCGTGCATTCGCGGCCGCGATCGCCATCGGCGCGCTGCTGCGAACCGTCCCCTACGCCCTGCTCGGCCAAGGTCTCGCTTCCGGCTCGATCGCCACGCTGATCGTCGCTGCAGCCTCGATCGTCCTCGGCGCCCTGGCCGCCGCCGTGCTGGTCCGGCAGATCCGCCGCCCGGCCGTGCCGACCGCCTGACTGGTCACGGCTGGTCGGAGGGTGGGACCGTCTCCGGGAGCGGCTCGCCCGGTGGCGGGCTCTCCTCCGGCGGAGTCGTCGGCTGCTCCTCGGTGGGCGTGGTGGGCTGCTCGTCATCCGGCCCGGTCGGTTGCTCCTGCAGGTCTTCCGGCCGCTTTTCGCGGTCCGGCGCGGGGTCCTGCGGCTTCTGCGAGTCGGGCTCGCGGCTGCGCTCCCCGAAGAACGTCGTCCGGCCGTCGTTCGTGCCGGCGGGGCCGCCCGCGATCAGCTCGGGCACGGTAATGGCGACCACAGCAATGACCAAGGCCAGCGCCGCCGTGCCGAAAACGGCGCCGAAGGCGATCTTGCGGCGATGGCTGCGAGGGCGCGCGGCGCTCGGAAGCGTCGGTCCGCCGGTCCCCGGCCGCGTGGTCTGCGGATCGGACGCGCGGGCGGCCTCTGGGCGGCTGGGCGGCGCCGTCCCGAGGGCCTCCGGCCGCGCCTCGCTGTCGGCAGTGAGGCTCCTGGCGATCCGCTCGGTCGGCCGGTTCAGCAGGTCGCTGACCAGCGTGACGATCACCGGGGTCAGCGCCGCGGCGATCCAGGTGCCGGCGATCCAGAGCTGCGAGGTGAGGAGGGCCGCCGCCGCAGAGGCGGCGCTCGCAATCAGGAGCGTTCGCAGGTTGCTTCCCATCTGGCCGCTTCGAGAACACCTGCGCTCAGCGGGGTGAGAGCACCGATTCGAGTCGCAGGAGCTCGTCGGGGTTGAGCTGGGCGACGTAGGACCGTATCCCGTCCCGCCGTGCCCGGTCGAGGGCGGCAACGAGCACCTGACCCGCGTCGGTCAGCCTCTGGAGAAGGCGCTCCTCGTACACGTATCCGTAGCCCATCAGGCGGTCGAGCGCCGGGTAAACGACGTCGAGGGGAACGCCGCTCCCGACTGAGAGCTCAATCGCGTCGGTTGCTCGATCGGGTTCCGACAAGGCGAGTAGCACGTGCGCGTCCACGAGCCGCAGCTGCGCCGCGTCCGCCTTGGCGGCGAGGGAGGTTGAGACGGCCAGAGCGATGCCGCGCAGGCGTCGCTCGAGCTCGTCGACGAGCCGGTCCGGCAGGGAAGTGGGTCGGGCACGGATGGGCGAGCCCTCCGGCAGGCGATCTCTATGAGAGGGCGGAGTCTTGAACATGGGTTCGATCCTGCGGCTGGCCGGTCGGGCCCATGCCGTCGCCGTTAGCGGCAGGCTCGCGCCGTCCGGCCGTCAGGTTGCGGCCGTCGTCGGGGTCGAACAGATGGAGCCGGCTCGAGTCCACCCACAACTCGGATTCCTGGCCCACCCGTACCTGGCTCTGCGGGTCCAGTCGGGCCACGATGCGGCCCTCCTCACCCGCCATCGGCACCTCGCCGCCACCGACGTCCTCGGCCAGCTCGCGCAGCTCCTGCGACTCGATCTGGCGATCTGTCGCCACCGTGAAGTGGGCGTAGACCTCGGAGCCGAGCGACTCGAGCACCTCGATGTGCGCCCGGAAGCTGGAGCCGCGCTCGCGCGCCTCGCCGACCAGCGCGGAATCCTGGAACTGCTCGGGTCGAACGCCGGCGATCAGGTGCTTGCCCTCCTCCACGCGACCGACCCGCTCGCGCAGCTCCGGCGGCAGCCGCACGTCCCCGATCGGCAGCTCCACCATGTCGCCGTCGACGGTCGCGGGCATGAAGTTCATCGCCGGCGACCCCATGAAGCCGGCCACGAACAGGTTGACCGGCTCGTTGTAGAGCGCCATAGGGGAGCCCACCTGCTGCAGCGTGCCGGTGCGCATGACCGCCACGCGGTCGCCTAGCGTGAGGGCCTCGGTCTGGTCGTGGGTCACGTAGACGGTCGTGGTGCCGAGCCGCTGCTGGAGCCGCGCCACCACGGTGCGCATCTGCACACGCAGCTTCGCGTCGAGGTTCGAGAGCGGCTCGTCCATCAGGAACGCCGCCGGGTCGCGCACGATCGCGCGTCCCATCGCGACCCGCTGGCGCTGTCCGCCGGAGAGCTGCGACGGTTTGCGATCCAGGTGCTCGACCAGATCGAGGGTCTCGGCGGCTTCGGTGACCTTGGCGTCGATCTCATCCTTCGGAAGCCCGCGCAGATCGAGCGCGAAGCCCATGTTCTTGCGCACGGTCATGTGCGGGTACAACGCGTAGTTCTGGAACACCATCGCGACGTCCCGGTCCTTCGGTGCGCGGTCGTTCACCACCTCGTCGCCGATGCGCAACTCGCCTTCGGTGATGTCCTCCAGGCCGGCGATCATGCGCAGTGCCGTCGTCTTGCCGCACCCCGAGGGGCCGACCAGGACGACGAACTCGCCGTCCTCGATCAAGAGCTCCATGTCACGCACAGCCTCGTAGCCGTCCGGGTAGCGCTTGGTGACACCGCCCATGGTTATCTGAGCCATCTCTCTCCTATCCCTTGACCGCGCCGGCCGAGAGGCCGGCAACGATTCGCTTCTGGAAGAGGATCACCAGCGCCACCAGCGGGATGGTGATCACAACGGATGCCGCGCTGATCGTGCCCAGCGGGACTTCGAACTTCTGACTGCCTGTGAAGTTGGAGACGACCACCGGGACCGTGAACGCGTCAGGCGAGCTCGTCAGAGTCACCGCCAGCAGGAACTCGTTCCAGACGAAGAAGGCGGTGAGCAGTCCCGCGGTCACGAGCCCGGGCGCCGCGAGCGGCAGTATCACCTTGCGAAACGCCTGGAAGTAGGTGGCGCCGTCAACCAGCGCGGCCTGTTCGAGCTCCCTCGGGATTTCCTTGAAGAAGGAGGTGAGGATGTAGATCGCCAGCGGCAGCGCGAACGTCAGGTAGGGGATGATCAGCCCGAGGTAGGTGTCGTAGAGCCCGATGTCGGTCCAGATCTGGAAGATCGGAGCGGCGATCGCAATCGGCGGGAAGGTCGAGATCGTCAGGATCACGGCCAGGATCAGGAACTTGTGCGGGAAGCGCAGCCGGGCCAGGGCAAAGGCGGCGAACGAGCCCACGACCAGGGCCAGGGTGGTCGTGATCACGGTGATGATCACGCTGTTCCGGAGCGCGGACGTGAAGTCGCTGTTCTCGAAGATCGAGGAGTAGTTGTCGAGCGTCGGGCTCGGCGGAAACAGATCGGCCTGGGACAGGTCCTGGCCCGTCTTCAGCGAGACGTTGATCAGCCAGTAGAAGGGGAACAGGCAGAACGCGCAGATCGCGACGATTGCCAGCGTGAGCAGCGTTGGCCTGACCCAGCGCCGCGGGGGCCGCCGCCGCTCGATCTTGTGCGCGCCCTCCCGCTCTGCCGAGGTCGGGCCTGGCCTGGTAGCCACAGCGGTGCCAGACGCTTCCATGTCAGTCGTCCTCCGCGATCGATCGGATGTTGCCGCCCACCGTCCGGATGTAGAGGAACGAGACCGCCATCACGATCACGAACGTGAGCACGGACAGCGCCGAGCCCAACCCAATCACCCGGTTGGCGGTGAGCTCCTGGTGCGCCAGCAGCGACAGCGTGGTCGTTCCGTTCGTGCCGCCGGTGAGCACGTAGGGCAGGTCGAAGATCCGCAGCGCGTCGAGCGTGCGGAAGATCAGTGCCACGAGGATGGCGGGCATGAGCAGCGGCAGCGTGATGCGCCTGAAGCGCTTCCAGGCCGTCGCGCCGTCGACCTTCGCCGCGTCGTAGACGTCTTCGGAGATCCCCTGGAGTCCGGCCAGGATCAGGAGGGCCATGTACGGCGCGGTCTTCCAGACGTCGGCGATGACCATAACGGCCAGGGCGTAGCCCTCCTGGCCGAGCCACACAACCCCCTCAAAGATCCCCACCCTTTCGAGCACCTGCGGCGCTAGCCCCAACTCGGGCTCGAAGATCGTCCGCCAGGTGATCGCGCTCACGACAGTAAGCACCGCCCAGGGCACCAGCACGACGGCGCGCAGCAGGCCGCGGCCCTTGAAGGCCTCGTTCATCACGAGCGCCATCCCGAGCCCGATACCTAGCTCCAGACTCACCGATATCCCCGTGAACAGGAACGTGTTGACCACCGAGTCCCAGAACTCGGACGAGCCCAGCGCCTCGGAGTAGTTGTCGAAGCCGACGAAGCGCGACAGGCCGGGCACCCGCACGCTGTACTCGTTCAGCGACAGCCAGACCGCGTAGCCGATCGGATACGCCGCGACCAGCGCGATGACGGCCATCGCCGGCGACAGCATGAGCGCCGCGAGCCGCCGCTCGTCGCTGCCGTAGCGGCGCTTTGCCCGCCGCCGCCCGAGCCTGGCCGTGGCAGCCCCCATGGCCTAGGTCTCCAGGGCCTTCTGGGTCTCGTAATTCATGGACCGATCGTGCTGGAGTGAGGCCGGGCTCGCATCGTGGAGGTCCCCGGATTCGCCCCGTAGTGTTTGATCACCCACCACTAGGGAGAGCTCCGGAGCCTGGAGGTGACGGACGAGGCCTAACCGGTGCGCGAGCGTGCCTCGTCCACGTCAAGCTCGGCCTCCAGCTCGCGCAGCAGCTCGGCCGGATACTCGCGTTCGCGGCGCAGTTGGCGCAGTAGGTCGCGTTCGGCCGCCAGCGCCTCGATTTGGGTGCGTGCTGTCTCGGTGCCGGCGTCCGGGTGGTCGCCGGATTCCTCCAGCCGGTCATTGAGGCGGTCGAGCCTCGCCTGGTAGCGGTCGCGTACGCCCTCGAGGTACGGCGCGGGCAGCGCATCGTGTGCGCCGAGCTCGTCGAAGCGCTCCAGCGCGGCGAGGGTGAGGCGCATGCGTGCCTCGACCTCCTGCCGCCGGCGCTGCTCGCTCTGGCCAAGTCCGAGCCGCCGGATCAGCGGCGCGAGCGTGAGTCCCGGTACGACGAGCGTGACGACGACCACGCCGTACGTGAGCAGGATCACCAGGTCGCGTTGCGGGAACGGGTCACCCGACGCGACGGTGACCGGGATCGCGAGCGCCGCGGCGAGCGACACGGCGCCGCGCATGCCGCTCCAACCGAGCACGAGCCGCTCGCGGGTGCCGGCCGGCTCGCGCGTGACGATCCGCAGGCGGGCGAACGCCGGCACCGTGAACATCCAGGCCATACGAACGGCGATCACCACGAGCGCCAGGACCAGCGCGTCAGCCGCGACGGAGAGCAGATCCGCCGCGTCGGCGTCGGGGACCAGGTTCGTGAGCTGGAGCCCGATGAGCAGGAACAGCAGCGCGTTGAGGAGGAACTCGGACGATTGCCAGAATGCCAGCGTGCGCAGCCGCGAGTCCGCCTGCGCCATCTCGTGCGACCGCGAACCTATGAAGACGCCCGCCGTGACCACGGCCAGGACGCCGGAGACGTGGAGGTTCTCCGCCGGCACGTAGGCGGCGAACGGTGTGAGGATCGACAGCACGAGGTCGATCGACGGCTCACGCGCCAGCGCGCGCAGTCGCCCGAACAGCCAGCCGGCCACGAGGCCGATCGCGATCCCGCCGGCCGCCGTGACCACGAAGTCGACGAGCACGGCGCCCGCCGAGAGGCCGGCGGCGCCGACGGCCGAGACCGCCAGCGCGTATGCGGTAAGGCCGGTGCCGTCGTTGACGAGCGACTCGCCCTCGAGGATCGCGCGGATCCGCGCCGGCGCACCGAGCCGGCTCATCACCGTGGTAGCGGCGACCGGATCGGTTGGCCCGAGCACTGCGCCAAGGACCAAGGCGACGGCCCAGGGCAGGCCGGCGATCCAGTGGGCCACGGCGGCCACCGCGACGACCGTGACGAGCACCAGCCCGACGGCCCGCAGGGCGATCGGCACGGCGTTGGCGCGCAATTCGTAGGCCGAGGCCTGGAATGCCGCCGCGTAGAGCAGTGGTGGCAGGAAGGCGAAGAACACAACCTCGGGATCCAGCTCGGGAGCCGGCAGCCATGGGACGACGCCGAGCGCGAGCCCGCCGAGCACCAACACGATCGGGTACGGCACGTCATGCCGCAGGGCGGCGCCGGCCAGCAGCACCACTACAACGAGCAGGAAGACGAGGGTCTCGGCGCCGGCCACGCCGCTTGTCCTAGGCGGCCACTAGGGCGCGGCGGTCCCGGCAACCTCCGGCTGAAGGGCCGCGCCAAGCACCATGCCGCCGTCGGCGACAAACTCCGAGCCGGTCGTGAGGCGGGCCTCTTCGGAGGCGACGAACAGCACCAGCCGCGTGACCTCGTCCGAGTCGGAGCTCGTCGCAGGGTGGACCGAGTTGACGCGGATGTTGTCGCGCCCGAGCTCGAGCGCTGCGGCCTTCGTCAGCCCGCGCACGCCCCACTCACTGGCCACATATGCGGGGCTCATCGGTACGGCCACCAGCCCGAGGGTCGACGAGATGTTGATGATCGCGCCGCCGCGGGCTTTGCGCATCGAGGGCACAACCGCGCGGATGCCCAGGTACTGGCCGGTCAGGTTGACGTCGATCACCCGGCGCCAGGCCGCCGGCTCGGTCTGCTCGAGCATCCCGGTTCGGACAGTCCTCGCGTTGTTGACCAGCACCGAGACCGGGCCGAACGCAGCCTCGGCACCCCAGAGAATCTTCGACCAACCATCCTCACTGGTCACGTCAACGAAAGCGAAAACCGCCTGATCGCCGAGCTCGGCGGAGAGAGCGGCGCCTTCCCGCTCGAGTACGTCGCAGATGACGACGTTGGCGCCCTCCGCGACGAAGCCGCGCGCATAGCTGGCGCCCATTCCGCGGGCGCCGCCGGTAACGATCACTGTCTGATTCTCGAAACGTCCCATGACCCTTCTCCCTCCGTCCTGGGCCTGCAGGTGTGACAGATGCACGCATAGCCGTGCACTGGCTGCACGCGCAGCACCTCCCTGGCGTGATGCGGGGCTGGTCTGCTCGCGACGGCTACAGCACCAGGTCTCGAGCCCGCTGCCAGGCGATCTCTATGAGAGGGCGGATGCTTGAACATGGATGTGATCCTGCTCGAGCGAGGCCCGCCTCGCATCGTGGACGTCCCCGGGTCCAAGCCGTAGTTGTTTGACCACCCCCCGCTAGGGAGCGCGAGAAACACTGCGGCCCGGGTTTGGGGACGGCCACGATGCGAACGCCAGCCCGCTCGAGCACGATCGGGTCACTGTCATGACCTCGCCGGCCCTGCCGTCAGCGTCACCCCCTAGCCCACCGGCGTCGCGCCGCGTGCGGATCCGTCGAGCCGCCTGATGGCCGTCGAATTGGTGCTCGCCCTGCTCCTGGTGCTGGCGAACGCGTTCTTCGTCGCGGCCGAGTTCTCGATGGCGCGTCTTCGACCGACCCAGGCGCAGGAGCTGCTGCGCCAGGGGAAGCCGGGCGCGAAGTCGATGGGGCACGCGGTCGACCACATCGATGCCTATCTCTCCGCCTGCCAGCTGGGGATCACGGCGGCGTCGCTCGGGCTCGGCGCGATCGGCGTGCCGGCCTTCCAGGGCCTCCTCGAGCCGCTGCTCGGCGACGCGGCCACGATCGGCGGTTTCGGGCTCGCCGCGGCGCTCGCGTTTCTGCTCAGCACCACGCTGCATGTCGTGGTCGGCGAGCTCGCTCCCAAGAGCCTGGCGATCTCCCGTACCGCCCCGGTGCTTCTTGCGCTGGCGCCTCCCATGCGCGCCTTCTATCTCTCGACCAAGCCGCTGGTGGATCTCTTCAACGCGATGGGCAACCTGTTGCTGAAGCCGTTCGGCGTGCCCCCGGCGTCGGAGGCGGGGCAGCCAGCCGCACAGCGATGGCGAGCTGCGCGAGCTGTTGCGCGAGAGCTCTCGCGAGGGGATGATCGAGCGCGACGAGCAGGAGCTCTCGGAGGCCGCGCTGAGCTTAGGCGACACGCGCGCCCGCGAGGTGATGAAGCCCCGAGGCGAGATCGACTTCGTGCTCACCACGGACTCTCCACGAACGATTGCCGAGCGGGCCATCGCCACCGGACGCACGCGACTGCCGCTCTGCAAGCCCGATGGCGGTCTCGACGCGGCGGTGGGTGCCGTCCACGCCAAGGACCTTCTGCAACCGATCTTCGCGGACGCGCAGAGCCTCGACGTGTCGGCGCTGGCCCGGCCGCTGGGGCACGTCTCGGAGTCGGCGCGCGTCGACGAGGTGCTCCGCGGGATGCGCAAGCGGCGTGTGCACCTCTCGCTCGTCCACGACGAGCACGGCACGGTCATCGGCCTCCTGGCGCTGGAAGACATCCTGGAAGAGCTCGTGGGCGAGATCGATGACGAGTTCGACCTGGATCGGCCCGAGCTCGTCAGCGAGCACGATGGAAGGCTTTGGCTCGACGGGCAAGCACCGCTCCGCGCGCTCGCCAGGCGCTTCGACGCCGAGCTCGAGGACCATTTTGAAACGACCGTCAGCGGCTACCTGTCGGAGCACCTCGGGCGCGTGCCCGAGGTCGGCGAGGTCATCGAGCTGAACGGCTACCGCGTCGAGATCGTCGCCGTCGACGAGACGCAGATCACGAAGGTCGCGGTTGCCCCTACCCCTGAGCGCGATTTGTGAGCTGCCGCTCCGCTAGGCGGTAGCCGCTTCCGCGAGCGCGGCCGCGAGCTGAGAGCGTGAGCTGATGTCGAGCTTGCGGTAGATGCTGGTGAGGTGGACCTCGACGGTCCTCTGGGTGACGAAGAGGGCTTGGGCGATCTCGCGGTTGGTGGGGCCTTCGGCGGCCATCTGGGCGACGCGCCGCTCGCTTGGGGTGAGCGATTCGACGCCGCTGAGGGAGATCCGTCGGGGCCGCGCGCCGGTGGCGAGCAGCTCGGTCTCGGCGCGGGTGGCCAGCGGCGCGGCGCCGCAGCTCGTGGCCAGCTCGAGCGCGTGGCGGAGTTGCTCGCGCGCCTCAGAGCGGCGCTTGACTCTGCGCAGCGCTGCCCCCAGCTCGGTGCGCGCCTTGGCGTGCTCGAGCTTGGCGGGCGAGTCGGCGAGCACCTCGACCGCCTCCTCGAGGAGCGCGAGCCCCTTCTTGCCACCCTCGGCCAAGCCCGCCGCCCGCAGGGCGGCGCCGAGCGCTCGCGGCGCGCCCCAGATGCGCGCGAGCTCGAGCTCCTCTGCCGCCAGCCGGCGTGCCTCGTCCTGCTCGCCCAGCTGCAGGAGAGCGAGCGCGGCCTGCGAGCGCCAGGCCAGGTAGGCGGGATTGCTGCCGCCGACGGCCTCGAAATGGCGACCCGCCGCGAGCTGCTCCTCGACGCCTCCGGCCAGGTCGCCGCGCAGCAGCCGATAGCGCGCCCGGCTGTCGGCGAGAGGAAAGGGACGGCCTGAGTCCGGGAGGGATTCGACACGTGCCAACGCGGCCGCGGCCTCCTCGAGCTTGCCCTGCTCCATCAGCGCGTCGGCGAGGAAGGGAGCCAGGAACGCGAGAGGAGCCACGACGTCCCCCACGTCTCGGTGGCGGCGAAGCGCCTCGCGGCAATCGGCTTCGGCGTCGGCCAGCTCGCCTCGCCACACGAAGGCTTGCGCGCGAAAGATCTTGGTCGCGGCGAAGGTGTCGATCGAACCGGACCGGTGGGCTTCGGCGAGTGCGTCGTCGTAGGCGACCACGGCTTCGTCGAGGTCCGCCAGCGCGAGCACGATGGCGGGCGCAACAAAAAGTGCGGCTTCCGTCGCTCCCTTGATCAGCGTTCCCCCGGAGAGCGCACGGCGGGCAAGGGGGACGGCCACGGTCGCCGGGCGTCGCCTGCGCGCGCGTCGTGGTAGGCGAGTAGCGCGAGCAGCCTCTTCTCGCCGACGGTCGTGTCCCCAGGCCGGCTGCGGACGCGCTCCAGCCGCTCGACGGCGTGGTCGTAGAGCGACGGCTCGCTCAAGGCGTTGTTGATAAGCGCAGCGTCGAGGGAACGCTCGAGCTCGGCATCGGCGCCATCGAGCTCGTCCAGCGCCTCAGTGAGGACTGCGTCCGACTCGTCGCTGCGCGAGAAGAGAACGAGCTGGTGGCCGAGCAGGAGTGCTGTCTCGGCTCGCTGGATCGGGTCGTCGGCCAGCGCGTGGGCCTCCTGCAGGTGCTCGATGGCGGCCTCGCCGCTGACGAGCGCCTCGACGGAGCCGAGCTCGAGCAGCAGGTCGGCGCGCTCCGCATCGGCAGGTGGCTCGGCGAGCGCGCGGCGAAGATATGCGACGGCGCTCTCCGCGGCGCCGCGCGTGCCCGCCCGGTGCGCGGCCTCGCGCAGCACTGCGACCACGCGTGGATCGCCAGAGCGGGGTGCGAGCAGCAGGTGCGCGGCCACGCGTTCCGGCTCTGCCCGGGCATCCTCGAGCAGCCGCGCCGCCCGTCGCGTGGCCGCTGTCGCGCTCGGCTGGGGTAAGCGCCTCGTAGACGGCCGCCCGGATCAGCGGATGCACGAACCCGAACGGCGGCTGCGGGCGCAGCACGTCGACGCGGGCGAGCGCGACGGCCGCCTCGGAGGCGGCCTCGTCGTCAAGGCCAGCGAGCGCGGTCGCCTGCCGGGGATCGGCGTCGTCGCCCAAGATCGCCACCGCCCGCGCGAGGCTCGTCGCCTCGGGCAGGAGACGGGACAGGCGCACCGAGACGGCTGCGCGAGCCGGCCCGCGCCTCTAGCTCGCGGAGGCGGGGCATGTTCTCCTCGGTCGGAGCAAGGCCCTCGGCTGCGATCGCGTACACGAGCTCGCGCAACAGCAGCGGATTGCCGCCCGTCTCCTCGTGGCAGGCGGCACAGAAGGCGTCGTCGGCGTCGGGCGAGGGTCTCGCGCAGCAGCAGCGCGGCGGCCTCGGAGCTCAGCGGAGCGGGCTGAACGACGCTCGCGAGTGGGTCGGAGACGATCTGGCCCAGCAAGCCCGGGTCCGCTCCCGGCTCCCCGGGCCGGAGGCCGACGATCACCCAGACGTCAAGCCCCTCCGATCCGGGGCAGCAGATAGGCCAGCCAGCGGAGCGAGGGCAGATCGCACCAGTGCAGGTCGTCGAGCGCCAGCAGCAGACGCCCACGGGCGGCGACGTTCGCCGTCAGCCAATAGAGGCCGTGCAGCGTCGCCAGCGACGAATCGGCGGCCGGCTCGGCCGCCAGCCCAGCGGGATCGAACAGCGGCGTCGCGAGACCCGCCGCGCCCTGAAACAGCTCGGCTTGCTCCTCCTCCGGCAGAGAGGCAAGAAACGGCTCGAACAGCTGCCGCACGACGCCGTAGGAGAACGAGCGCTCGAGCTCGGAGCCGCGCGCTCCAAGCACCTGCAGCCCGGCCTCCTGACCTGCTGCCTTCGTCTCCGCGATCAGTGCGGTCTTACCGATCCCGGGCGGCCCCTCGAGCGCAAGGAGCTGACCACCGGCCTCGGTGGCGCCGATCAGCCCCTCGACGGTCGTCAGCTCGACATCGCGTTCGAGCAAGTCGAACCGAGCCGAGATCGGCTGCTGGGGCACCTGCGTGCTGCCCTCCTCCTGCGTGGCGTTCACCGGATCAGGCTCCTGCGAGCAGTCTACGCGCGCGCTTCCAACACCCACGCGATCCAAGAGTGGCGCTCCGTCAAACACTACGGCGTGGTCTTGGGGGAGCCCACGATGCGGGGCCGTCCTGGTGGCGGCAGCATCGAAGACTTGACGTCCTTTCCGCCTTATCCGCTCAGGCCGTTCGTGGATGTGCTGCCGATTCCGCCACGTCACGTGATCGGCGAGCCGGCTCGGCTGACGATCCCGCTCGAGACGACGACGCATCGCTTCCACCACGATCTTCCGCCCTCACGCGTCTGGACCTACGGTGGGCACCTTCCGGGCCCGACGATCGAGGTCCGGCGTGGGATCCCACTCGAGGTGCGGTGGGAGAACCGCCTCTCCGGGGCGTTGCCGGTCGTCGCAACGGTTGCGCCCGACCACGCCGCCGACGGAGCTCCCGTCCAGTGCGTACCGGGTCGCAGCGGCGGCGCGCTCGATCCGGCGGCCTCCTCGCTGCCGGGCTTCTCGGTCGTCCACGTTCACGGCGGTATGACGCAGGCCGACAGCGACGGGTGGGGGGAGAATCTCGTAGCACCCGGCCAGCAAACGGTCGACCGGTACGAGAACGACCAGCGCGCGGCGATGCTCTGGTACCACGACCACGTCATGGGTGTGACGCGCTTCAACATCTACGCCGGCCTGGCCGGGCTCTGGATCGTGCGCGACGAGCGCGAGCGGGAGCTCGGGCTCCCCGAGGGCCCACCCTACGAGCTGCCGCTCCTCCTCGCCGACCGCAACTTCGACACCGCTCCGGCCGGCGGGCTTACCGGCGACCTGCTCTACAAGACCGATCCCGAGGTAATGGAGTGCTTTGGTCCCTTCACCGTGGTCAACGGCGTGATCTGGCCGCAGCTCGAGGTTGAGCCGGCCACGTACCGGTTCCGCCTGCTGAATGGCTCGAATGCCCGCACCTACCGCCTCGTGCTCACTCGCGACGGCGAACCCGACCTTGATCGGATCACCCAGATCGGCACCGACGGCGGGCTCCTTCCCACCGCCGCACCGGTCCCGGCGCAGGGTCTCGTCCTCGCATCGGCTGAACGCGCCGATCTTCTGGTCGACTTCTCCGACTTGGCCGCCGGCACCGAGCTCACCCTCTGGAACACCGCGCCTGCCCCATTCGACGGCAGTTTCGCCGACCCCGCGGCCGCCGGAACCGCCGATTTCGAGGGCCTGCTGCCCTACCCGGAAGTCCTCCGCATCCGCGTGCGCCACGGACGCCGCTCCAGGTATCGGGCGCCGGAGGTGCTCGCCACCGACTTCGAGCGGATCCGTCGCGAAGACCTCACCGGCTGCGTGGTCCGCGCGATCGCGCTCGTCGAGCAGGAGCCCAAATCAGACGGCGAGCCGCCGATGCCCAGGATGCGCGAGCTGGCCGAAGACCCCACCGCCGAGGAGCCGGCGATCACGCTCGTCGAACCGCAGGCGGACGGTGGGGAGTGCCTCACGCGCTGGCGCACGGTTGCCACCCGCTTCGAGGATGGCGTCACGTTCTTCCCGACGCTCCACCGCCCTGAGATCTGGCGGCTGATCAACCTGACCGACGAGATGCATCCGATCCATGTCCACCTCGACGCCTTCCAGGTCCTCGACCGCCACCCGGCCGCTGTGGAGATCGCCGAAGGCGGGATCACCGCGACCGGCACCAGCGCATGGGTGCGCATTGGCCAAGTCCTCGACGACGGTACCCCACACCGGCTGGACGACAACGAGCGCGGTCGCAAGGACACAGTCCGCGTCAACCCGGACGAAGTCGTGGACATCGTCGTGCGCTTCGACCTCTTCTGTGGCCGGTACGTGTACCACTGCCACATCCTCGAACACGAAGACCGCGACATGATGCGCCCGTTCGTCGTCATGCCGGCCGAGCTCATGCCGTTCATGGCGAGCGGATCATGGTCGAAGCCGTCCTGTCCTCAGTCGTAGTCTTTGTCGCGACCAGTGTGGACGAGCTGGTCGTGCTTACGACTATTTTCGCCTACGCCGAGAGGCGCGGAGCCGTAGCACAGGTCTACGCCGGACAGCTGATCAGCCAAGCGGCGCTTCTTACGATCAGCTTGCTCGCGGCAATCGGCATCGAGACCGTCTCTCAGAAGGGAATTGGGTTGCTCGGCATCCTTCCGATCGTCTTGGGGATCCGAATTCTCCTCGCGGGAGACGACGAGGATCAGGCGCAAGAGACCGCAAGCAGATTGGGCTCGGATGCCGGCTTTACGCTGACCGTCGCATTGATCGCAATTGGAGGAGGCAGCGAGGAAGTTGCTGTCTTTATCCCGTTCCTTGGCTCGCTCGCCACGCCAGACTTGGTAGTGGCGCTGGCAACCCTGATGCTGTTGGTGCCGGTGTGGTGTCGTGTCAGCCAAGCGGTAGCCTCGATCAAACGCATCCAGGGATGGATTACGAGGTATCAGCGGATATTCGTGCCGGTTGTCTTCATTGGCCTCGGCGCGTTCGTCATCGTTGATTCCGGCGTATTGGCCTAGTGGGCCGCGGGTGAAACTCTTCGGGTAGGACGTGGGGGGGCTCCGCGATGCGAGGCCGGGCTCGCTCGAGCACGATCAGTTCATGTCGGATTCGAGCGATCAGCCAGGGGGCTTCACGTCATGAACGGCGGACTGGACGGCAAGGTGGCGATCGTCACGGGCGCCGCGGACGGGCTTGGCCGGGCGACCAGCCGGATGATGGCGGCGAAGGGCGCGCGGGTGCTGCTGGTCGACATCGACGAGCCGCGGCTCGCCGAGACGGAGGCGCTGATCGGCGACGCGGGCGGTGAGGCGGCGGTCTTTCTCGCGGATGTCTCCGACGAGGCCCAGGTGCGCGCCTATGTGGCCGAGGCCATGAGCCGCTTCGGGCGGGTCGATGCGTTCTTCAACAACGCGGGCATCCTGCCCGCCGTGGCGCCGATGGTCGATTATCCGATCGACACGTTCGACAGGGTCATCGCAGTCAATCTGCGCGGCGTGTTCCTGGGCCTGCGCTTCGTGCTGCCGGTCATGATCGAGCAACGCGCCGGATCGATCATCAACACCGGCTCGATGGGTTCGGCCGGCGGGGTACCGGGCAGCAGCGCCTATAACGCATCCAAACATGCCGTGATCGGTCTCACCAAGACGGCCGCGGTCGAGGTGGGTCCGACCGGCGTGCGCGTGAACGCCGTGCTGCCGGGCAACATCCGGACCAAGATGACCAAGTTGGGGCTCACCTCCGACGCCGCCGACGATGCCGAGGCCGTGCGGCTCGCCGCCGGGCTGGCTCCGCAGGGGAGGATGGGCACGCCGGAGGAAATCGCCGACGCCGTGTGCTTCCTCGCGTCGGATGCTGCCACGCATATCACCGGCATCGAGCTGCCGGTCGACGGCGGCATCCTCGCCTCGACCTATGGGACGGCTTACGGGGCCGCCGTCTCGTCCTGAGGAGTGCTGTCTTGGCCGACGTGGTGAAGCCGCGGCGTTGATGTCGCCGGCCTGCTCCAGGTCAGAGGTCCTTCTGGTGGGAGATGCGCCCGACCCGATGCGGCAACTCGCCCGCGCCTGCGACGAGCACCCGATTGTCCACCGACATGACGGAAACCTCGGCAGTCCCTTCGGAGTTGTTTTGGGGGAGCCCACGATGCGAAGCCGACGTGTGACCGGCAGCATCGAGTACCGCGAGCCTGATTCACCCGATCAAATGGAGAACACCATGCCGACTACCCGTCTGACGCCTGAGTCATACGGCGGCTCGAGCACACAGGCCGCGTAGAGCTCGAAGACATACGAGACCCGTTCATAGAGCAAGCAGATTGAAGGAGTCACATCATGCGCAACCTCGAAACCCGGATCCACTCGGTCGAGGACGCCCATTACTTCGCCAAGCGCCGGGTCCCGAAGAGCATTTTCCAGTACTTCGAAGGTGGGAGCGGAGCGGGCGTGTCGGCCCGCCTGAATGAGAAGGCGTTCGAGGACGTCCTGTTCCGTCCCCGCGCCGCCGTGTTCCATCCCGACCGCGAGCTCGGGACGACCGTGCTCGGACATGAGATCTCGATGCCCGTGATCGTCTCGTCGGTCGGCGCTCTCAACGTCGGCCACAGGGACGGTGAGGTCGGAGTCGCCCGCGCGGCCGGCGCCGCCGGGACGATCCAGTTCGTAAGCGGAGTAACGACCACCCCGATCGAGGAGATCGTGGCCTCGGCGACCGGCCCGGTCTTCTTCCAGCTCTATTACGTCGGCGGACGCGAGGCGATCGCGCCGGTCATCGAGCGCGTCAAGCGCGCGGGCGTCGACGCGCTGGTGGTCATCGCCGACAGCGCGGCCCTCCACCTCGGGCGCGAGCTGCCCTACCGCGAGCGCGTGCCGCTCCCAGCCGGGGTGACGCTTCGTGACGCGATCCGCTTCGCGCCGCAGCTGGTGACGAAGCCGGCATGGCTGCTCGACTTCGTGCGGGGCGGGATCAAGGACCCCGTGGCGGCGATGGCGCCGCTGCGGCCGGACGGGACGCCGATGTTCTGGAACGAGGCGTTTACGAGGCTCTTCGACGAGACACCGTCGTTCGAGGACCTCCCGTGGATCCGCGAGCGCTGGGACGGGCCGATCGTCATGAAGGGAATCGTGACCGTCGAGTCCGCCCGGCGGGCCGTCGACCACGGCGTGGATGCGATCGTAGTCTCGAACCACGGCGGCAACATGCTCGACGGCACGCTGCCCACGCTCCGCGCGCTTCCCGAGATCGTCGAGGCGGTCGGCGACCGGACCGAGGTGCTACTCGATGGCGGGGTGCGCCGTGGCGCCGACGTGGTCAAGGCGCTGGCGCTCGGCGCCAGGGGGGTGTCGATCGGCCGCGCCTACCTCTACCCACTGCTCGCGGCGGGCGAACCGGGGGTGCGGCACATCCTCGAGCACTTTCGCCGGGAGATCGACGCGACACTCGCTTTCCTCGGCGTTCAGTCGGTCCACGACCTTGATCCGTCCTACCTCGAGCTCCCCGTCGGCTGGCCCGAAGCGCCGCACCCGACGCGGCAGCATCTGGCGGCCTGACGCGCCTACGGGGCAGAGGCGGCGTCCGGCGCAAGCGCGCCGGGCGCTGTCGGGTCTGACCGCAGCGACGCTATGACGGCGAACGCGACGGCGGTCACGGGCACGGCGAGATAGGCGCCGGGAACGCCGAAGAGCGACGCGCCGGCGGCGACCGCGAGCAGGATCACGAGAGGGTGCAGATTGACGGTGCGGCTCTGGATGATCGGCTGGAGGAAGTTGCCCTCGACGAATTGCACGGCAAACACGATCGCCAGGGTCGCGAGCGCGATCTCCCAGCCCCCGTCCGCGAAGGCGACGAGCACGGCCACGAGGCCGGAGACGAACGCGCCGACGAACGGCACGAACGCGGCCACGAATACGAGCACGGCGAGCGCGAACGCGAGCGGCACGCCCAGCAACCAGAGTCCGATTCCGATCAGCGTGGCGTCGATCGCCGCGATGAACGCCGTTCCCCTGATATAGCCGCCAAGCACGGCCCACGCGCGCCTTCCAGCCCGGTCGATCACCGGCCGCGTCTCGGGTGCGAAGCGCCGCAGCACCCAGAGCCAGAACGCTGCGCCGTCGCGAAGCACGAAGTAGAGGACGGCGACGGCCAGCACCAGGCCCGTGACAATGCCGACGCCCATCTGGACGCCGGCTGCGGCGTAACCGGTCGCGGCGCCCCACGAATCTGAGAGCGTCGATTGCAGATCCTCGGCGCCGTCCAGGGAGAGGTTGAATGGTTCGCGTCCGAGGCGGTCCGTGATGTCGTCCACCGCGCGCGCGACCGAGTCGGCGAGCTCGTCGTACTGCGCGACGACCGAGGCCGTCACGATCGCGCCCAGCCCCGCCAGCACCGCGAGGCCGACGAGGAGGGCGAGCGCAGCAGCGGGGCGTCCGAGCCGCCTCCGGAGCGACCGGGCGACGGGCGACAGTGCAGGTGAGATCGTCAGCGCGAGCATGACCGGCAGCACGATCACGCGCACGTACCAGAGCACAGCGAGCACGGCGACCAGAGCTGCGGCGCAGACCAGCAGCCGCCACGACCAGCTCGCGGCGCGTTCCAGACTCGCGGGCGCCGGCGAAAGGTTCGTGGCCACTACGCGGCGCTCGCCAGCTCGTCCAGTAGCGGCGCGCTCTGTCCGTCGACCAGCTGGGCGCGGAATTCGGCGACCGAGTCCTGTCGGGCGTCCGGGTCATTCGCCAGTGCTTGCTGAACTGCTTCCTTCAATCGGTGCGGCAGGTTGGGACGAGCCTCGGCGAGCGGCGGCACGCGCGGCGCGGCACTCGCGAGGGGCGCCGTGGCATGCGGCGTCACCGGGCCGCGCTCGTGACTGTCCGGCGAGCAGCCGGTACGCGACCGCGCCGAGGGAGTACAGGTCCGACCGTGGTGACGGCCCGGCGCCGCGGAGGACCTCGGGCGCGATGTAGCCGGGCGTTCCCATGATGGTCGGCGCCGGTCGTAGCGGGGACGTCGAGAGCGTCGGAGGCAAGACCGAAGTCGGCGAGCTTCGTCGCGAAGTCGGGTTGCCGGATCAGGATGTTGCCGGGCGACACGTCCTGGTGGACCACGTCCCGGGCGTGCGCGTACGCAAGCGCCTCACAGACCTGGGCGACGACATGGATCGTCTCGCCCGGCGTCAGCCGTTCGCGCCGGTGCAGCATCCTGCCGGCGTCGATCCCGTGGACGAATTCCATGACGATGAAGTCCTGCGGTTCGACGCCGGCGTCCAGGACGGCGACGATGTTCGGGTGCATGAGACGCGCGCAGAGCTCCGCCTCGCGGCGGAAGCGCCGCACGAACAGCGGGTCACGGGCGAGCCGCTCGGCGATCACCTTGACCGCCACGTCGCGCTTGAGCCGCTCGTCCCGGGCGCGGTAGACGGTGGCCATCCCGCCCGCACCCACACGCTCGAGCAACCGGTACCGACCGCCGAACATGCGACCCGCCTTGGAAGCCGACGCACCGCTAGCCCCGGGCGCGGCCTCGGTGTGGCCCGGACCTCCGCGCGCTCGCCGTAGAGCCGCTCCCGCACCGAGCGCTCCACCTCGAGCTCCGGAGAGACCCCAGCCATCGGTCAGCGCGCCAGAGCGCCGAGCCGCTCTGCCGAGTCGGAGTGGATGCTGGCGGCGTGTTCCTCGCGCTCTAGCGCCGCGTGATAGATCGCGAAGCCCAGACCGCGTTGGTGCTGTTTGCACTCCGCCCAGCGTCGATACGAGCTACGAACGTCCTCACACGCTTCCCGCCAACGCAGGTAGCTCACAAAGAACTCGTCAACGAGCGCGGAACGCCGATCCGTAAGCCAGGTCATCAGCGGGCCTGCCCCGAGGCGGTGACGGCGCGCTTTTCGCCGCCGGTCCCGGGTGGGGGAGGGCGACGGTCGCGCAGCAGCGAGGCGGCGATTGCGGTGCCCATGACGCCGACGATCACGAGCAGGGACACGCCGACGCTGATGTGGACGACTTCGGTGAGCACGAACTTGACCCCGATGAAGATGAGAATCACCGCCAGGCCGACGTTGAGGTAGACGAAGCGGTCGCGGGCGCCGGCGAGCAGGAAGTACAGGGAGCGCAGGCCGACGAGCGCGAGCGCGGTCGCGCTGAAGACGATGAACGGCTCGCGGGTGACGCCGAAGATCGCCGGGATCGAGTCGACGGCGAAGATGACGTCGGTCGCCTCGATCACGACCAGCACGGCGAGCAGCGGGGTGGCGTACCAGATACCCGAGATGGGCCGGCGGTCGGGGCGCTCGCTCTCGGGTGTGTCGCGCGCGCGGACGAACAGATGCGCGCCGACCAGGCCGCGTGTCGTGGGCAGGTGGCGTCCCAGCAGGCGTGCGATGAAGCCTTCTCTGGGGTCTTGCTCGTCGCCGCCGCGGAGCAGGCGCACGCCGCCGTAGATCAGCAGCGCGCCGAACACGTAGACGACCCACTCAAAGCGCGCGAGCAACTCCGCTCCGGCGGCGACGAAGGCGCCGCGCAGCACGAGTGCGCCGAAGATGCCGTAGAAGAGCACCCGGTGCTGGTACGCGGCCGGGACGGAGTAGGCGCCCATGATCAGCGCCCAGACGAAGACGTTGTCGAGCGACAGCGAATACTCGAGCAGGTAGCCGGTGAAGAACTGCGCCGCCATGTCGTCACCCTCCGCGATGCCGAGGCCGATCCCGAAGGCGACGCTGACGGCCGACGAACCCGACGGTCGACCAGACGGCGTTGCGGGTCGAGACCTCGTGTACCCCGCGGTGCAGCACGAAGAGGTCGACCAGCAGCAGCACGACGAGACCCACGACAGCCCCGCCCACGCGATGAACGTGACGTCCATCAGGCCGCCGCCGCGTCCGCACGACCACCCGCGACAGCGCCGAGCGTGCCGAGGCCAGCCCCTCGCGGATCAGACGACTCGAGTGGTCGAAGTCCGTGGGCTGAACGTGGTGGGAGTTCGTCGCGGGCAGGACGATCAACTCCACGTCTTCGCCGTAGCGATCGAGATCGGCCTCGAGCCGAGCGCCGACGAGCAGGGTCAGTCCGTAGACGAACGAGGTCGAGCGCGCCCGGCGCGCACCACCGGGAGCGCCCGTGAATCGCCCTGGATGGTCGGGAGCACGTAGATGCGCTCGGCTCCGAGCTCGACCGCATGCGAGATCGGCGCGTTCCTGACGACGCCCCCGTCGACCAGCAGCCGGTCACCGAAGGTGACGGGTGGCAGCATGCCGGGAATCGCGGATGACGCGAGCACGGCGTCGATCGCCGGACCTTCGGAGAGGCGAACCTCCTGCCCGCCGAGCACGTCGAAGGTGCCGACGTGGAGCGGAATCTGCGCCTCTTCCAGGCGCTCGAGCTGAAGATGTCGACGGATGCAGCCGGCGCAACCCGCGGTCGGGGAAGAGGTGGTCCCGCTGGCCTGTGGCGCCCCCAGATCAGGGCGCGGGCGCTCACGGGAAAGACATCGCCGCGCTGGAGGCCGCGCCAGACGCGCGCAAGCTCGTCCGCGGTGGCCGGGACCTGCGGGCGCGAGGCGACGAACGCCGCGTTGAGCGCCCCCACGGAGGTCCCAACCAGCAGGTCGGGGACGATCCCGCGCTCGTAGAGCGCGCGCAGCATGCCGACCTGAAGCGCCCCGAGGCTCGCGCCTCCCGCAAGCACGAAGGCGGTGCGCGGGCGCCCCGCGACCCGCCGCCGGACGACACCCCTCAGCCCGTCGGACTCGCGGAAGGCCGACGCTCGCTGAGGGCGGGCCTTCGGCCCCGCCACGATGCTGGCGGCGTCGGGGTTCTTGTGAATCGCCTGCGTCATCGTCTCGCTCGATGCTGCCGACGACGGGCCCTCGTCGCATCGTGGTATCCCCCCAATCCGCTCCCCAGCCTTTCGGCCCGGGTTACGTGATTGCGGTCCTAGAACCAGCCGACGTGCCTGAAGTACCGCCGCAGGCTGTAGACGACGGCGACCATGAGGAGCAGCACAAGCGGATAGCCGGCCGGCCAGCCGAGCTCGGGCATGTGGCGGAAGTTCATGCCGTAGATCCCGGTGATGATCGTGGGCACGACCGCGATCGCCGCCCACCCCGAGACCTTCTGGAGCACCAGGTTCTGACGGACGGTGACGCGCGCTAGGTTGGCGCTGAGCAGCCGGTCGAGCGCCTCACCGAGCACCATCACCTCCTCGTACAGGCGGTGCACATGGTCGCGGACGTCGCGAAAGAGCGGTTGTAAAGAGCCAGGCGGCTCCGGTGTGTCGTCTCGCTCCAGCGCCTCGAAGGCTCCAAGCAACGGGTGCAGCGCCCGAACGAGCCGTGCGGTCTCCCGACTCAGAAGATAGATGCGCTCACCCTGATCCAGCCCGCGCTGGAAAACCGCCTGCTCGGTCTCCTCGAGGTCATCCGTGAGCCGCACGAGCACGGGCTCGTGGGCGTCGACTACTTCGTCGAGGGCCGCCCACGCGGCCGCCATCGGTCCGAGCGCGGCAACGTCGGGACGCGCGTCCAGGCGCCCTCGGGCGGCCCGCATCGCCGCCGCGCTCCGGGGGCCGGTCACGATCGCGTGGTGCGCCCCGAGGAAGACGCCGAGCTCGCCGAAGTCGACCACCCGCCGAGGCTCGTCGTAGCGCACCGTCTTCACGAGGAGGAACGCGTCGCTGCCGTGCTGCTCCAGCTTGGGACGCTCGTGGCCCTCCTGGGCGTCCTCCACCGCAAGCGCGGGCAGGTCGAACGACAGCCTGAGCTCCTCCATGTCCTCCGGGGTGGGGTCGCTCAGCGCCAGCCACACGAACCCGCGCTCCTCACGCGACAGCCGGCGGGCCTCCCCAACGCTTCAAGGGCTCACCATTCTGACGAACCCCATCCCGGTAGTACGCGCTGTCAGCGATCACACGCGAGCGGACTCCGTCCCGGTCACGGCCGTCGGGGCCGACGTCCGATCCAGCAGGCGCCCGGCTTCGTCGGCCACCTCGTCGTCAGCTTGCAGCTCGTAGCGCTCAGCATAGGTCCCGGCGATGGACGAGAAGTCGCGTCGCCCGCCCTGCGCCGCGTGCCAGATCGCCTCGAAGGTGGCGCCGAGGACGGCTCCGGTGACGACCGCGTACGCGAGCAGGCCGAAGAATCCCGGACCGGTGAAGAACAGGCCGAACAGCAGCGCTAAGAAGAGACCGATCAGGGCACCCTGCCCCGCGCCGGTCAGCGCTGCACGCGCAGTCGTGACGCGCCCGACGACCTGCTCGACCGAGCGCAGGCCGGTACCGACGATCGCGACCCGCTCGACCGGGAACCCCCGGTCCGACAGCAAGTCCACCGCCCGCTCGACCTCCTCGTAGCTCGAGTAGCCGGCGATGGTGCGCCGATCGCCGCTCGGCGCCACCGACAGACGTGAGGGAGGGGCAACGGAAGACACGGTCATCTCCTTTGGTCGACTGGGCTGTGCCTGCGTACGCGATGCTGCTGCTCACAGCGTGGCTTCGCATCGTGGACTTCCCCCAAGCAACTCCGAAGGGATTCGCTGTTTGAGCGAATCTGGCTGATCTGAGAGCCCCGAGCCGGGCTGTCGGCTCTTTGTGAGACATATGGGCAGGCGCGACTGGTCAGCCGCACTGTGGTCCTCGCGGATGCGAGCGCGCTCTGCGCGGACAACACTTTGCGACTATGCATGACACGATCCCGAAGGAGCTTCAGCCGAGCGTGGAGCCACTCGACGACGAGATCGATCACGTGCGTGGCCCAGCGCCCGGTCGTCTCATCCTCGAGTACGGCGATTACGAATGCCCCTATTCGCGGCAGGCGTTCCGTGAGATCGAGCGCATCGAGCAACAGGCGGGCAGCAGCATCCGCTTCGCGTTCCGCCACTTTCCGCTCACCGAGATTCACCCGCACGCGCTCGCGGCAGCTGCCGCAGTCGAGGCGGCTGCCCTGCAGGACCGGTTTTGGGAGATGCATGAGCTGCTCTTCCATCGCCAGAAGGCGCTGGAAGCCGACGACCTTCGGCGGTACGCGGCCGAGCTCGGGCTCGACGTCTCGCGGTTCGACCAGGACCGGTCCAGCCCGGATGTCATGCGCCGGATCGGAAGGGATGTCGAGAGTGGGCTGGCGTCGGGTGAGGTGCGCGGCACGCCGACGCTGTTCATTGACGGCGTGGTGCACCTCGGCGGCTACGACGCTGCGACATTGACAAAGGAGTTGACGCGATGAATCAGGCACCACGGTTCGAAACCGAGATCAAGCCCCTGTTCCGCGAAGGTGACCGCGAGTCGATGCAGCGCGCTTTCGACCTCTGGTCGCATGAGGATGTCAGCCAACACGCCGATGCCATCCTCGCCCGCCTCCAGGCCGGCGACATGCCCTGCGACGGCGCGTGGCCCCAGGACCAGGTCGACCTCTTCCGAGCCTGGGCCGAGAGTGGCAAGCCCCTCTAATCCAATTGCTTATCCGCAGCTGAGCGATGTCCGCTCACGCGCCTGCGCGCGCGAAACGCAACCAGACCTAGGAGGTCGCACGATGATCGTCATGTTCTCTGCTCGTCGCCTCAAGCCGGGCGCGTGGGACCAGTTCCGGCGCGCGTGGGATCCGGGTGATTCCAAGCCCCCCGGCTTCCAGCGCGCGTATCACGCCCGCAACATCCGTGACGAGGACGAGGTGATCTCGTTCGGCCTGTTCGACATGAGCGAGGACGACTATCGCCGCTGGCGCGCCGAGGCCGACGCCGAGGAGATGCAGCGGGTCGATCACCTGTCGGCGTTCGTCGAGAACTCGCCGGTCGAGGGCGTCTACGAGGTGATCGACGTCGTGGACGAGTAGGCCGGCCATGGCAACCAAGACACTCACAGAGGATGGACGCGCCCGGATACTCGCCGACGCCAACGAGATCCCGCTGCTCGGCCTCGGCGTCTGGCAGGTGCCGAACGGGCCGGAGGCGGAGAACGCTGTTCGCTGGGCGCTCGAGCTCGGCTACCGCCACGTCGATACTGCGCAGGCGTACGGCAACGAGGAGAGCGTCGGCCGTGCCTTGCGCGACAGTGGCGTGCCGCGCGAGGAGGTATTCATCACGACCAAGTTCTATCCCGCGCACAAGGACCCGGAGTCCGAGGCGCAGCGGAGCCTGGAGCGGCTGGGCGTCGACCAGCTGGACCTGTACATCATCCACTGGCCGCAGGACGGGCCGACGTGGGCGTGGCCGGGGATGGAGCGTGCGCATGAGCGCGGCTATGCGCGCTCGATCGGCGTCTCGAACTTCAGCGTGGGCGAGCTTGACGAGCTGCTCGCGGTCGCCGAGACCCGCCCGGTTGTGAATCAGGTCCAGTTCAATCCGTTCGTGCACCGGCGCAGGTTGCTCGAAGCGTGCGAGGAGCGTGACGTGGCGCTCGAGGCGTACAGCCCGCTGGGCACCGGCCGGCACCTCTCAGATGCGCGCGTCCGGGAGATCGCCGAGCGCTTGGGGCGCACACCGGCGCAGGTGCTTCTGCGCTGGTGCGTGCAGCGGGACCTCATCGTCATCCCGAAGTCGACTCACCGCGAGCGGATCGCGGGGAACGCCGAGATCTTCGACTTCGCGCTGTCCGACGAGGACATGGCTGCCCTCGACGCGCTCGACGAAACCGGCGGCACCGACCGCGCGCTCGAGCGCAAGTGGTGGTAACCGACGGCGGCGGCTCGGTTTGGCGAGTAAAAGCGGCCTCGTGCGGGCCGGGCTCAACCCCGGAGCTTCTCCTCAGCCGAGCTGGGGCGCGGACAGCTCGGCCCGTAGCGTGGCGATGTCGGTGATCGCAGCCGCGATGTAGGCGTGGCGCGTCGCAGCGATCTCGTCGTCGAGGTCCGCCATGTAGGCGCCGTTGGCGGCGAGGCCTTCGATTAACGCGAGCGCGCGCTCGACCAGGAGCTCGCTCAGATGGATTTGCGCTTCAAGTGCGGACATGGGGTCATCCAGGGGACGGCTATGCCAGCTGGTTCGGAACCCGCGCGCAGTCGGATCACTCGGATCCGGGGGCGGCGGCTCCGGGAATCAGCCTGCGACGAGAGCCTGGAACTCGGGCTCGGCGCGAACCGGGTCGAAGTCGGAATCGCCTCCGGCAAACGAGCGGAAACGCTCCGACCTGTCGATCGCGAGCCTCAGGTGCTCGATCGCGTCGGCCGTGCGGCCGGCGAGGCTCTCGCAGCAAGCCAGGTTGTAGAGCAGCCCCGCGTACTCGGGATGCGCCTCCGCCGCTTCACGACCCCCATCCGCCGCCTCCGCGTAACGCCCTTCCAGGTAGAGCCGGTTGAACGGCGCCCAGATCTCCCAGCCGTCCGGCTCATACTCCTGCCCAGGCGTGCCCCCGACCGCGACGATTGTCGTCTCCGACTCCTCCGCGTAGGCGGTGCGTTTCACACCGGGGCGGGCGAAGACGAAGGTGCCGGCCGGGGCGTCTACGCGCTCGCCGTCGAGCTCGAAGCTCGCTCTACCGCTCTGGACGACGTAGAGCTCTTCGTGCTCCCCAGCCTCGTCGTGCTCGTTGATGATCCGGTCTCCCGGCTCGCGGCCGGTCCATGTGCTGACGCCGAACGACGTGATGCCGAAGTTGTGGCGGATCGGCCGGAAGGGACAGCGACCGTCGCTCAGCTCGTCGATCTCCGCGAGGTGGGCAACGGCGTATTCGGCCATTGCACGTAGTGTCGCGCTTTTGCATTCAAGAACGCCGGCCGCCGTACGACCTGGCGGGTTCGCCCGTTGCGCTCGCGGCCTGGATGCTCGACCATGACCCGACGAGCTACGAGACGCCGTTCCCGGTCGGTTCGCTAGATGAGCGTCTTCGAACATCTGCACATGCCGTCGCTCGGCCGGGCTACCGGGGGCTTAACTCCGAGCAGCCTCTGCCCTGCGAAGCTGCGCGGCCAAGTCGTGCTGCGAAACTGCGCAGCGCTCGCTGTGGTTGCGATGCTGCTGCTCTTGGCTCCGTCC
>CAWFWX010000006.1:0-393357 GCA_963819635.1 uncultured Thermoleophilaceae bacterium | reverse complement strand
GGACCCGGTGAAGATCAAAATCACGTCGGCATATCGCGTCGATGTCGCGTCGGATCAGAAGGAAAAGAATGTCGGGTTTCGGCTCGTGAGAGAAAGTTGAGTGGGTTTGTGATGAGAAGTTTTTTGCAGAGTTTTAAGGTTGTATGCATGGCCGCATGTTTCTGTGCGGCGGCGAACATCTCAGCGCAGATCGGCAGCAGCAACAAACTGTTTAACGGCTCAAAGAAAAAGGCTCCGGCTGCAAAAGCCAAGCCAACCGCAGCGAAGAACCCCCCCGCCAAAAAGAAGGCGACAGCGAAAAAGGCCCCAGCCTCCGACAAAGGAAAACCAGAACCGACGGACGACAATACGGCCGACGACAAGCCGACAACCACACCGGCAAAGATTGACGTTGCACCGACAAAGCCAAAGACACCGCCGGGCATGACAATGGCTCAAGCCTCCGCGATGTTCGAGGACTTGATCGAGCAGGGCAATGCCGCCCGCGATGCACGGGATTACATGTCGTCCGAAGACGCCTACGAGCGGGCACGGCCGTTTAAGCCGAGGGATTCGCGGGCGGATCTCGGACTTGGGAATCTCTATAGTGACCAGCATCGTTGGGAGGACGCCGAGGCTGCATACCGCAGGGCTGCTTCAGATCGAGTCGGGGCACGCCATCACGCATGTTGCTCTGAGTTATGTTCTGACTCAGCCGGTCGCACCGAATCTGTCGGATAGGTATGAGGAAGCCGAGCGTTTGGCACGCAGGGCCATTCAGCTCGCGCCTTCGAATTCGCTGGCATACGATCAGCTTGGCGTCGCGCTCGAGCTTCGCGGCCTGATCGGGCCGGAAACGGAAGGGGCGTATCGAAATGCGATCAGGCTGGATCCGTCGTTTGCCCCCGCCCATGCGCATCTCGCCCGCTTGCTGCGGCGAAAGGGTCTGAACGACGAATCGGAGGGTGAATACAAATCTGCGATCAAGCTTTCGGACGACGTGGCGACCAAGGTGCTTGTGGCCGACGTGATGCAGTCCGAACAGCGTTATAAGGAATCGGAAAAGCTATTGCGAAATGCATTGAATGACGATCCGAAAAATCCAGCGGCGTTGCTGCTCCTGGCGTGGGCACTGACGGCCCAACGCGAATTCGACGAGGCAGAGGATGTCCTGAAGGACAGCTTGATCGTCAGCACCAACGATTTTGCGGCGAACAGCTTGCTCGGAACTCTCTATATTCGCCAGAACAAGATCGAGCTGGCGGAGAATGCTTTACTTCAGGCGGCCCGTTTTGTGACGGGTTACGACAAGCGGCATTTGTCGCAGCAGTTCGAGACGGTGGGCGATATGTATATGAAGTCGGCCAAACGCGAAGCCGCCGAACGTGCGTATCGCCAGGCGTTGGATCTTGATGCTGACCGCGAATCGCTCGCAGCGAAACTTTCGCGTGCGCGATTCGGATAAAGTTCTGTTAAACCGGGGAGCCATTTGCCTGAGATTTAGTAAATTCTGGCTATCATTCGCGTATTTTTAAGGTTGTTGAAGCATGTATTGCCCTAAATGCAGTCAAACGTTCGTGGAAGGCTCGCGGCGACTTTTGCCCGACCGACGGCTCGCGCCTGGTTTCCGAGGCCGCGGCTTCGGCGGGACGCGACGGCGGCATTTTCGCAATCTGATCCCAAAACTCGAGGGCATCAGCGACCTTGACGACAAGGCTCTCAAAGCCAACGCCCCGACGGTTGACGCAGGTCTTGACGAGGTGTTCTTCGAGCTCGACGACATCAAACCCGAACTCGAGAAGCCGGCGCCGTTTGCCGCAGCCGGTCGAGGTTCCAGAGCCTGTTCCCTCCATTGCTGACGCAAAACCGATCGGACGCAAAGTGAACCCTGACGATATTCCGGCAGGCCATGTCGATATTTACGATACCGATCGCCTCGCCGGGACTGTCGCCGATTTTGACGAGAACAACCCGGAAGATTTCATTGGCCAGACTGTGAAGGGGCGTTATAAGGTCTCGGATTTTCTCGGCGGTGACGAAACGGGCCTTGCGTATCTGGCCGACGATAAGATCGTCGAGGACAAGAAAGTGCTCGTGCGAATTTTGCTCGACGGCGAAACGGACGAGATGATGGAGAGCATCCTGGCCGAGGAGCGCATTTCGCTGTCGCATCTGACCCATCCGAACATCGCGCGGCTGGATGGATTCGGCACTGTTCCCGGCGGCAGGCATTTCCTCGTCAGCGGCGGCTCTGTGGATGCCGCTTTCGGTCGCCGATATTATGGGGATTCACGGTCCAAAGGCTCGCCCGTGGAGCACACACCGACGTCTCCTGCCCCGAACCTGGACCTGCGCGTGATGCAATAGCTCGAAGACATGCCGCCGTACCCGCTATCGGCCGTCCCGGACGCTAGCGGCGTCCGGAGCGAGTCCACGCAACGTTCGAATGCCCCTTTACTCTCGCTGCAGTCCAGTTCACCGCCGACAGTCCTCCTCATCAGGGGATCGTGCCGCTTCGCGTCGCGCGCGCTCGCGCTCACGGCGCAACTTCCTGGATAAGAGCGCCTTTGGTGACCACGCTCACGACCGCGGCGCACCGGAGTGCCGCGGCGGTCCGAATAAATATCGACCAGAAGCGACTCAAGGTGCGCGACGTCTTGGTCGCCCACCTTGTCAAGATCGGTACTGCGTTACGCGTCGCTGCGCACAGCAACGCGATGACCGGGTGAGAACCATGTCGCTCATGGAGGCGGCGAAGATGTAATCGCCAGCTCCGAGGCCTCAGGGAGCAATCAGCAGCGTCACCAACAGCGCATCGGCCAGGGTCTCCACAAAGGTTTCATCGTCCGTCCCTGTCGAAGCGCGCCCTCGAGATGGACACTGCCTACGACCCCTTGATCCCGCTCACCATCACGAAAATCACAAGCAAGTCCAAGAGTCGCTCTATCGGACGCGCTCGGCAGGATCCATGTCATCGGGCAGAAAACCCTCGAGGCGCCGACGCAGCTCTGCTGTTTGGTCTTCTCGGACCGCAGAACAACGGTGGTCACGGTCCACGCATGAATAGCTTCCCTCAGGGCATCCGCCTTGAGGGCGACGTCGTCGACTCGCTCCGAGCTCTTCAAATCCGCCGAGCAGCGTGGTGGCCGGTCCGACCTTCGTGCAGTGGTCCAGCGTTCAGGGCTGCGCCACCGGAGTAATTCGCCGGTACTCGACGCTCGCGTAAAGGTCGTCCAGCCAGTCGTCGTCAAATAATTCGTCGCCGCTGATCGGCACCTGACGACGACGTTCTTGAGCTGCTCGAACTGCGGGGCGTCTCTCGAACCCCGGACGCTCGCCGATCCGCTGAAACATGTCCATCATACCTCACCCTCGACCTCTTCGAGCGCACGCTCAAGGGCGTGACTCGCGACTTCGAGGACCTGTCTCTCCGTACAGCGTTGTCCGCGGCGTGAAGAACAGCCCCCGGTTCCTCGGGTTTCGGCCAAGACTTCGCCCGCAAACTGCTCATCGTCGATCATTCCGACGCCGGAGACCCGGTCGAACACGCCGGATGGCGAAAAGCGATACATCGTCATCCTCCAGCAGGACCCTCCGACGAATGAGGCTGTCGAACACGGCTCGGGGATCAGTTCCAGCCTCGAACTTTGAGGTACCCCGGCGAGGCTCTTCCCTTCGAGCGCGACACCCAGTCCACGCCGCGTCCGACTAACACGGCCGCGACCAGCCGAGCAGGTGCTCACGACGTGGCTCATCCGTGCCGAGTCGTTCGAGATCTGTTACGTCGCCCCCCGCCAAGAGCAAGGCCACGTAGGAGCTCAGCAAGCCGCTGACGTTCAGCGACACAAGATCCGTCTCCTGCGCCAGCACTGCGGCGATCCAGCCATAACGAAGGGACTCGCGGACGCCCTGGTTCATGATGATTTGCAGAAGTTCGATCGGTCAATTCGTCGGGTCTCTCCCCCGAGCAGATTGTCAACCAGCTGCCGCAATTCCCGAGGTCCAAAAGGTCGAGAAATACTCTCGTGAAATCGATATTCGCTGCAACGAGACGCTTCGCGAGATCGTCGTGTTGTCGCCGTCGCATCCCACGATGCACAGGTGTTGCGGATACCGCGCGATGTACTTGACGAATACCTGCAAGCGGCCACCGTCGACCGTCTCAACGTCGTCTACTGCCGCGACGAACAGAAGAAGTTCGTCGCCCTTCTTGAGCGCCACCAGTTCATTTCAGATCCTCCATAACGCTGCTTCAATTCAGTTCGGCGTAAAGCTGCGCTCATACTTCACGAAGGCGGAACACGACTATCGTCGCGCTCGAACTGTCGACAGCACCACAGCGAGCGAACTACTGACACCCCTTCGGCCTCACCTGAAACGACGACGACGCGCGCACTCTGGAGGCGGAAAGGAAATAAGCAGGACAACACGAGCCTTCGCCAAACTCGAGTACGGCCGAGACTTCGGGATACGGCAACGGCAGAACCGAGGTGCAACCAGCAGATCGTCAACCGTGGAGACTGCACCTAGGCAGGCGGTCGGCCACCACGCTGCACTCCTGCACGAACTCCGCAACTCCAACTATGACCTACCTGAAGTCCGGCTAGGCCACGACAGGAGGTGCCCCCGACGGAGTCGCAGCGTCAACGCACCGTCGGCCACGAGATCTGTGGCTGCGTCGAAGGCAGTCGATCCGCACCCAGTCCGGAGCGCGACATAAGCGCAGAGATGATCCTGTCTATGTCCACGACTGAATAGCCGTTCAGATAGTCGTCGGACTCGTACGGCGCCCTGCTCGCTATAGACGGCCTGCCCACAGTGCGTGATCCTCGAGCGATGGGTCGGCCCTGTGCTCGTGCCCTGAGAAGACGATCGTCGGCTCGCGCTCGAGTAAGGACGAACCGCGTCACGTCGAACGGCGCCAGCCGCTCGAGTGACCGTGCGTACATCGCGACCAACCGGACATCGCAGCCATCCAACGCATCGAGAGCATTCTTCGGCTCGGCGGATCGCCAAGAAGGAGCTGGCCGCGATCATGCTCGCCTGCTGACCGCCAAGCGGAGTTCAGGCCGGCAATGCCGACGTTCACCCGCCCAACCTGGCACCGCCGCGTCCATCCAAGCGGGGCCGTCACTGTCGGCGGGTGGGGGCCATAGAATCGCTGCCAATAGTCGAAAAATGGTCGCAAACGATCCGACGCCCTTTCTACCTTCGGGGTGTCATCAGAAGGCTGTTCGCAGACGTCCGGTCAGTCAGAAGGCTCGAAAGCCCTAGTTCGTCGATCGTGTCGATCCTGGTGCGATCGACGTCGTGATTTCCGGGGACGAGCGCTATCTGATCGGCGCCGAGGTCCAATCGGGCGGCGAGCGCTTGGACCAGAACGGTGTCGGCCTCGATGAACTCATCTGGCTTGCCGCTGTATGCAAGATCGCCGGTAATAACAGCGAAGTTGATCTGGCGCTGATTATGCAGCCGTACAACATCGGCGAGCATCGCCTGCACCAGCTCAGCCTGATCTGGCTGGGCTGGAACTACAGCGTGGAGGTCTGAGACGTGCAGGATGCGTACAGGCGACACTACGGGGTCCTACAGTAATCCGTACTCGTCGTCTCCGCGCCGGTTCTGGCCGTTGTTCGTTTCCTATACAAATTTGCTCAAGCTGCGTCGGTTCACTTCACCCGCGTCCTGATCCTGGACGGCGACGCCGGCGCATGGATGCGCGACATCGTGCACCCCGACATCGAGCTCCCCTCGATCCCGCGACTACGCCAGATGCTGGAGAAGGGCGACATGGTGCTGGACGTCCTGCTGCAGCAAGAGGTCCCCGTCGCCTACACCCGGCTGCACATCACGGCACGGTTGCTGACCAACGCGACCAATCGGGAAAGCATTGTCTGTAGACGACAACGTGGCCGCAATCGAAATCGACCACGTCAACTTCACAGCCGAAAGCGCGCCCGTGGAGCACAGCACCGAAAGCGCCCACCGACGCAGCTTCACTCAGAGTGCAGACGGTCGTAAACCGCGGCCGCTGTCTCCTCGTCAAGGATGTCCGTTAACTCCGCAAGCGACAGGCCGCCAACCCATCCCGCTACTTCACCCTGATCCTCGACGCCAAGCAGTGGGAGTGGATAGAGCTCCGATATCGCCACGGCAGTTTCGCGCGTGAAGACCGCTGAATCCCATTCAACCAGCCTCAGCGCGATCGGGTCATCGACGCCGAGCCTAAGGTAGCTATGGAAAAGGAGCAGTTCGGGAGCGGCTTCTTCGCCACGTTCGCTAAGGACGAATCCCAGAATGCTTAGAAACCCGAAGTAGCTCCAAGCGAATTGGCGTTGGACACGCGCGACGTAGTTCTCACCACTTAAGGATGCGGATTCGCGTGTCGCGCTGGGCCTATGCGCTCGCCAGACATCCTCGACCCGCTCGCCGCTTAGCCAAGCATCCAGGAGATCCGCGTCAGGCGTCGGGCGGCTAAAGTCGTCCCTTGGCTCTCGCAGCACCCGAGCGAGATCCTCCTCGGCAAGTTTGCGCCGGGCCTCACTATGAACGAACGCTTCGGGCGCTCGGACGGTCAAAGTGATTAGGAGGTCGAAGAGGTCGAACGGATTTCGTCGTCGTCGTCCGAAACGCTCCAAAGTACTCGTCGTCGGACTCCAGGTGTTCGACGATCGCGGATCGAAAGAACTCACACGTCGTTGTACTCACGCCTGTCCGCAAACAGGCACGGCCGAAGGCGGTCAGGCTGGCAGCGCTCGATCTCTGCAGTGGCGGAACCGGTTGAGCGAGCATCGCATCCGTTACCTCGGCCACGCGGGCTCGACTGCGTCGAGGTTCTCGGGAGACGTGACACGCGCCAGCGTTCGTGCTGCGATGGATTCGCTTTCGTCTTCCGGCGGCAGCGTGCCGTCTGCAATGTGGCCAAGGATCTGCGATTCGAGGCCCAGGTCGTGTGCGAGCTTGAGTTACCCAGTCGTCCGAAAACGAAAAGCGAGGGTTGGGCTCTCGACCGCGAGGTCACTTCGTCGCAAACCCCAGAACCGGCGCGCAATCCACCTCGGTGGTTGGTTCTCCGTGGCGACGAAGAGCACCAAGCCTTCCGTTGCGCGGTAAGCGCGGGCAACACGTCCAACCACATTTCGGTAGAGGGGTGGAGGCAGCCCGCCGCCAACATGCGTGGTGTGGAAGACGATAAGCCGGAAGGCCAGATTCACGCCCTCGGCCAGTGTCGTTGTTGCGATGATGGCCCGAAGTATCGGCTCCGTGCCGCGTACTTCATCCGCGATCCAGGCTTGGACACGCGGATCGAGATCGGCATGGTGGAAAGCGACCCCTTCGCGAACGAGGTTGGCAAGGCGGAAGCCCTCCCAGTACGGATCGCTCGATGCGTTCGGCTAGCTGCTCCCTTCGGCGAACCGTTTCGAGCGTCGGTCGTTCCCGGGTCGCCAGTGCTGCGGCAACCTTTTCGGCCAACGACGGACAGTTGCGCTTGCCCACCCCGCGAGCACCATCGCCGGTCCCCATCCGGCCTTGACCAGTTGAGCAACCAGTTCTGCGAGCGCCTCTCCGAGGGAGACCTGAGTCCCGCTCGATCCCGGACAAGACACTTCCGTCTCGAAACTCGAGCTCGCCGTCGAGTCGCCAAATGCCTTCCTGAATGCGCGTCGGCCGCCACCGGCGTGAAAGCGATGGTCAGCGTCGTCCCGGGAGAGCCACAAAGACACGTCGCCCGGGTTCCCCAAAACCCCGGAGATCCCGAATATTTGAGCGGCAGGAAAGTACGGCGCGGAAACGAGCTACGACGTGCTCAATCGTGATGCCCCGTGTTGAACTCCCGAGCAGATGGATCTCGTCAACGACCAGCCCATGGCAGACGCTTAGTCCGTAGGGCTCGTCGAGGGCTCGGCCCCTGAGAAAACCGTCAAACCTCTCAGGTGTTGTGACCAGGATTCGCGCTTCTGTAGCTTCGGAGGAGTCGTCCGACAGGATGTCGGACGAGCCCGTCCTGGATCGTCACGCGAGCGACGTTCTCAAAGCGCCGTCCCAAGGTATCCCTGAGTTCATAGGCAAGCGCATTCAGTGGCGCGAGATAGACAACCTGTGCCGCCGGATCCTCCGATAGCCACCTCGCGATTAACAACTCCGCGAGCGTCGTTTTGCCGGCACTGGTCGGCATATCGGCGACGAAGTTGTCCGTCTCACGAAGGGCCGCCTTGAGAAAGTCGCGCTGCGGTGGCCAGAGCTCGTACCGGGGGTACGCGCGACCCGGTCCGGACACGAGAATTTCGACGAGATCTCGCCGCAGGACCGCATCGGCTACGTGTGGTGCCAACAGCCGGGCGGTCGAGTTTTCAAGTGCCAAGCGACCCTGGAACTCGAAGTCCAGCGTAAGGCTGTAGATATCGGCAACGTCATATTTCGACGCTATTGCGCGGGCCCGACCGAACAGCGCAAAAGCCGCGTCGGCGTCTTGATTGCCGCCATCGAGCGCCAGTAACGAGCGCGCTAGCGCTCGCACGCCCTGCAGCAGCCGAAGGCTTGCCGAGGCGCGTCCGGCCTGAGCCGGCGCCGTCTCAAGCTCGTTCATGATGACGCGCAACTCATGCCTCGGGACGCTCGCGGTCCGCGCCATCCAGCCGAAGCTCCGTCGCAGCAACGCCTCGTAGGCCAGCGTAGTTCGACCGGCAAGGATCTCGGGTGTTGAGCCTGCCGCTTCGTCGCTCCGCAGCAACGTGCTCGCGTTCGCTGCATAGCCCGCTGCCGCCGCGGCGCTCGCGGCGATGCGCAGGAGTTCGTCACGGGTCCCAATCTGAGTTGCCCCCACGAGGTGTTCAGCCGCTTCAGCGACCGACTGGAGCACTGAAACGGTCTCTTCATCTGGGAGACCCTGTTCCTGCGAATCCAGTGCCCTGACGTACTCGGTCAGGATGGCTGAAAGTGCAACCTCGGTAAACGCTGGCCGCCGCTTTTCCAGCGCCCGACGCCCTAGCTGGCGTCGGAAGGCTTCGCGAAACAGGCGTCGCCGAACTTCGGCGTCAACCACTGCCACCCTCGACCAAATCTGAAAAGACGGCGTCGGCGAAGCCCTCGAAGGCTGCCAGTTCGACCGTGATTACCCGCGCTATAGGCGCTCTCGACTGCGCTCGCTCGCCCAGCCACTTCAGCGCGGTTCGGTAGCGCTGATCGCTCGAAGGCTCTGTGACGGTGGCTGGAGCTCTGATAACGGCTGGATGGCCTCCTGGACGAAGAGCCCGAGCAACCAGTCGCGTCATTGCTTGTCGATCAGCTGGCTCGACAACATCTCTCAGGTATCGAAGTTGCCGTAGCGCCTTGAGCTTGAAGTCGGGACCACACAGGTCATCCTCAGCTTGCTCAATGAGTCCCTTGCTCATTCTGTTCTTGGAGGTCTTGACAGACACGATCAGGAGGCGCGCACACCCGGAACAGCGTTCGTTGCTGTCGTCTTGCCGTGCGAATGCGAGCACGTCGATCCCGGGCTGCGATTTCAGGAACGACGTCGGATGGTCCAGGTTCGGGGCGAGCGTGCGCGTGGCTCCATGAAAATCACGCCCGATCTCGGCCGCCAGGATCTCGCCGATAATTGCCCGTCGTTTCTTCTGAGCGTCGGACTGTTGATCCGGGGATGGACCCGGGCCCGCGGTCCCGAGTCTTCGAGCCCACTCGTCGACCTCTTCGGGATCGAGTCCTTCAGCGACCAACGCATCTTCGATTTCCGTATCCGGATCGAGATACCAGACACCCGAAAGGATGTCGCACAGGTCTTCGCTGCAGGCGTCGGCGTCAACGACGTCATATCGATACCAGTCCGTTGCGGACTGGAAATTGGTGGATGCAGTCTCGCTTAGGTACGCCGTCAACGACGCCATGATAAGGCGATGTCGTCCTATATAGAGATCTCGTGCGCCAAGCCCTCGTGAACCGAGATTGTTGGGCGAGGACGCCGCTATACAAATTTGCTCAAAGCTGCGTTATAGTCGCGGCGCGCCCCTAGAACGGCGCGCGGCTCGTTAGGCCCCCACGACTTCCGGAGGAGACGTATGAGCGACGGCGTCACTGTTGACGCAGCGGCCCCCCTGACGTTTGGCGGCGACGTGAGGACCGTCCTCGAGAGTCCCAAGGCCACCATGCCTCCCAAGACGCTCGAAGAGGCGAGGAATCAGCCGGGGCGCAGGGAGCAGATCGATCAGATCGTCAAGCGGATCGAGTCCGAGGGCATCAAGTACGTCTTCTTCCAGCAGGTCTCGGTCACCGGCCGCGTGATGGGGAAGGGCGTCGTCGCTTCCTTCTTCCCGCAGGTCGCCGAGAAGGGCTATCAGCTCGTCTACGGCGCCACCGCCAACCTCTTCGTCGACCGCGCCGGCGACTACATCGGCTTCGGTCCCGAGGAGTCGGAGCTCGCCGCCGTGGCGGACCTCTCCACCTTCGCCGTGCTCCCCTGGGACAACAGAGTCGCGCGCGTGTTCTGCGACTGCTACGACACGGAGACGGGCGAGCTGCTCGACGCCGACCCGCGCCAGAACCTCAAGCGCGTCGTCGCGGAGTTCGAGGAGGAGCTCGGCTACAGCTTCCTGATCGGCATCGAGCCGGAGATGATGTGGCTCAAGAAGCCCGAGGACGGCAAGCTTCCCGAGGGCGCCACCAAGCCCTACTGCTACCACATCCATCAGTTCGAGGAGCTCCGTCCGGTCCTCCTCGACGTCGTCGACTACGGCCAGCAGCTCGGCCTCGACATGTCCTACGGCGACCACGAGGACGCCCCGGGCCAGCTCGAGCTCAACTTCCGCTTCGACCGCCCGGTCAAGACCGCCGACAACATCACCACCTACCGCCAGATCTGCGCCGCGGTCGGCCGCAAGCACGGCCTGCTCCCGACCTTCATGCCCAAGCCGTTCACGGGAGTAAGCGCGAACGGCCATCACCACCACTTCACGCTCATCGACGACGACGGCAACAACGTCTTCCACGACAAGAACGGCCCGGCCGAGCTGAGCGACATCGCCCGTCACTTCCTGGGCGGCATGCTGGAGCACTTCGGCGCCCTGATGTGCGTCGGCAACCCGACGGTCAACTCCTACTGCCGCATGTGGGACTTCGGCTTCTGGGCCCCCGTCTACAAGAACTGGGGCTGGCAGAACCGCACCTGCACCGTGCGCGTGGCGCAGCGGCGGCCGCTTCGAGTACCGCGGCGTCGACTCGAGCTGCAACCCGTACCTCACGGTCGCGGCGCTGCTCTACGCGGGGCTCGACGGCATCCGCAACAAGATCGATCCGGGCGAGCCGCAGTCGCGCAACACGTACGACATCCTCGCCGAGCAGGCGGAGAACGGCAGCAAGCCCAGCGAGAAGCTCGAGCGCGTTCCGGACTCGCTCGGCGACGCGCTCGACGCGCTCGAGGCTGACGAGCTCATCAAGAGCGCCATGCCCGGTCGCCTCTACGGCGTCTTCAAGCACTACAAGCGCGACGAGTGGGAGCGCTACCTGGCCGCCGTCACGGACTGGGAGCGCGACGAGTACCTGGAGGTCCTGCCGTAACCGGCGGGAGCTAGGTCATGTGCGGCATCGCAGGGATCATCTACCGCGACGGCGGAGGCGAGCGCCACGTCGGCCGCGACATGACGGCCATGCTCCAGGCCATGAAGCACCGCGGCCCCGACTCCACGGGCTACGCGCTCTACCGCCCGGCCGGCGACGGCTACGTGATGCACGTGAAGCTCATGGAGTCGACCAACGGCCACCAGGAGTTCGACTTCGCGGACCGGCTGCGCAAGCAGCGCTCGGACGTCGAGAACCGGATGCGCTCGCTCGGTGCCGACATCGCGGACATCCAGGGGCCGTCCGACCACGCCATGACCCTCACCTTCGGCTTCGACGGCGACCTGAAGCAGCTCGCCGACTACATCGAGGACATTCGCGGCACCGAGGTCCTGAGCCTCGGCAAGACGCTCGAGATCGTCAAGGACCTCGGCGACGCGAAGACGGTGGCGAGCGACTACGGCCTCGACTCCTTCATCGGCACCCACGCCATCGGCCACGCGCGCATGGCCACCGAGTCGGACGTGGACATCGCCAACGCCCACCCCTACTGGGCCTATCCGTTCCCGGACGTCGCCGTCGTCCACAACGGGCAGCTCACGAACTACCACCAGTGGAAGCGCCGCCTGGAACGCGCCGGCCACCGCTTCCAGTCGGAGTGCGACAGCGAAATCATCGCCGTCTATCTCGCCGAGCGCATGGCGCAGGGCGACTCGCTCGAGGAGTCGATGCGGCGCAGCCTCAGCGAGCTCGACGGCGTGTTCACCTACATCTGCGTAACGGAGGATGCACTCGGTGTTGCCAAGGACGAGCTCGGGGCGAAGCCGCTGGTTCTTTATGAGTCCGATGACCTTGTGGCGCTTGCTTCCGAGGAGATCGCCATCCGCAAGGTCGTCGACCGCGAGATCGAGACCTACGACCCCTACGAGGGGGCGGTGATGGTGTGGAGCCGGTAGCGACGAACGGCAGCGACACCGCCGAGGAGGTCCTCTTCGACCCCCGCGGTCTCGTCGAGCTCGACGAGACGGTTCCGAACGTCGCCGAAATCGACGGAGACAGCGCGCAGTTCGACGCCAAGGACCTCACGACGCGCAAGATCAATGCTGAACTACGTCGGCTGGTTTACGAGGAAGGTGTCAAGGACGTAACAGTCCTCAATCCGTCAGCCCGGCACTCCCTCGGCGTCGGGATCCTCACACGCTGCAAGGTCACCTTCGAGGGCTCGCTCGGCTACTTCGGCGTCGGCCTCATCGACGGCCCGGAGGTACAGATCAACGGGCGCGTTGGCTGGAGCGTCGCCGAGAACATGATGTCGGGCGTAGTCGTGATCGAATCGAATGCCGGGTCGTTGGCGGGCGCCGCCCTAAGGGGTGGGGACCTCGTGGTCAAAGGCCAGGTCGGCGCCCGCACCGGCATCGATCAGAAGGGCGGCACCATCATCGTCATGGGCGACGCCGGCTCCATGACCGGCTTCATGATGCAGCGCGGCCGCCAGATCATCTGCGGCGACGTGGGCCCCGGCCTCGGCGACTCGATGTACGACGGCACGATCTACGTGGCCGGCAAGGTCAAGGCGCTCGGGATCGACTGCGTGCCCGGCGACTGGACCGACGCGGACACCGAGCTGATCGAGCGCAAGTTCCGCATCTACGGCCTCGGCGACCCGCCCGAGCTCCAGAAGTTCGTCTGCGGCAAGAAGCTCTACAACTACGACCAGCTCGAGCCGAGCGAGCGGAAGCTGGTCCTCTAGCGATGGCCGACGAGAACGCAGCCAGCCAGAAGACCGTCCTCGGCCGCTCGAAGATCTTCACGCCGGAGGTCATCGACGACATCCACATGAAGGCCGAGCTCGGGCGCTACCGGATGCGCGGCTTCTCGATGTTCAAGAAGATCCCGCACTGGGACGAGCTGATCTTCCTGCCGGGCACGCTCACGCGCTTCGTGATCGAGGGCTACCGCGAGAAGTGCGTGACGAAGACCGTGCTCGGCGCGCGCTTCGCCAAGAAGCCGATCGAGCTCGACATCCCGATCTACATCACGGGGATGAGCTTCGGGGCGCTGTCGCCTCGAGGCGAAGATGGCGCTCGCGAAGGGCGCCTCCATGGCCGGCACCGCGACCTGCTCCGGCGAGGGCGGAATGATCCCGCCCGAGCGCGACCTCAGCACCAAGTGGTACTACCAGATCATCCAGAGCCGGTACGGGTTCAACCCGCACCACCTGATGCTGGCCGACGCGGTCGAGTTCTTCATCGGCCAGGGCTGCAAGGTCGGGCTCGGCGGCCACCTGATGGGGCAGAAGGTGACCGAGCAGGTGGCCGAGATGCGCTCCCTGCCCGCCGGGATCGACCAGCGAAGCCCCGCGCGCCACCCCGACTGGCTCGGCCCGGATGACCTGTCGCTCAAGGTCCAGGAGACCCGCGAGGCCACCAACTACGAGATCCCGATCCAGCTGAAGCTCGGCGCCGCGCGCGTGTACGACGACGTGCGCATGGCCGCCAAGTGCGGCCCGGACATCATCTACCTCGACGGCGCCGAGGGCGGCACCGGCGCCGGCCCGCACACCGCGGCCGAGGAGACCGGCATCCCGCTGATGGCGGCGATCCCGGAGGCGCGCCGCGCGCTCGAGGACGTGGGCCTGGCCGACGAGATCGACCTCGTCGTGGCCGGCGGGATCCGGAACGGCGGCGACGTGGCCAAGTGCATCGCGCTCGGCGCCGACGCCATCGCCATCGGCCACTCCGCCCTGATGGCGCTCAACTGCAACAAGGAGATCCCGGGCGTCACGGACTACGAGGGCACGATCGGCGTCCCCGCCGGCCAGTGCTACCACTGCCACACCGGCCGCTGCCCGGTCGGGATCACGACCCAGGACCCGGAGCTCCGCAAGCGCCTGCACGTCGAGGAGGCCGCGAACCGGGTCTACAACTTCCTCCACACGCTCACGCTCGAGGTCCAGATGCTCGCGCGCGCGTGCGGGAAGACGAACGTGCACTCGCTCGAGCCCGAGGACCTCGCGGCGCTCACCGTCGAGGCCGCCGCGATGGCCAAGGTGCCGCTGGCCGGCACGAACTACATCCCCGGCGTGTCCGAGGAGAACGCGCTCCAGCGCATCGAGACGCTCCTCGACCGCTACCTCGAGAACCCCGTCGACGAGCTCCCGGCGGTGCCCGCGCCCGCCGGCACGGAGGAGCGCCGATGAGCGACATCGAGATCCTGCCGAGCACCCGCGAGCCGGAGAAGATCGTCTCGATCGACTCCGAGTACCTGAGCGGGAAGCGCTATCCCGTACCAGGAGGACATCTCGGCCATCGAGGACATCGACCTCGAGGCGGCGACGCCCGGCCAGGACATCAACTGGCTCGAGGACATCGAGCTGCTCGAGGAGGAGGGGATGCCGGCGGTGTTCGACCGCTACTCGAACTCCTTCCTCAAGATCTACTTCGACATCCCGGCCGGCCGCGAGAACGAGATCGCGCGCAAGGTGCTGATCGCGCACCTCCAGTCCGGCAACTCCTACGGCATCAGGCTGAAGGAGCAGCACTGCAAGTTCCCGCAGCCGGAGCTGGGCCCGTGGGTCGAGGGCTCGAAGACGGTCGGCGCCGATTGGAAGCCTTCCGTCCTCGAGGGCTGGGAACCTCCGCTCCACTGATGGGGTCAGACCCCCTAAGTCCCCCCGACTCAAGGGGTCAGACCCCTTGAGTCGGTCTGTGTCACATCTCGTCATCGGGGCCGGCGTGCACGGCCTCTCCACCGCGTGGCACCTCGCCGAGAAGGGCGAGCAGGTCCTGGTGGTCGACAAGACCGCCGTGGCCGCGGGCGCGTCGGGCATCGCCTGCGGCGTCGTCCGCAACAACTACTTCCAGCCGGCGATGTCCGAGCTGATGGCCGCGTGCGTCGAGATCTGGGAGTCGGACCCGGAGACGCTCCACTACCACGGCTCCGGCTACATCGCGCTCGGCGACGGCGACCAGGAGGCCGACCTCACCACGGTCGCCGAGCGCCAGGAGCGGATCGGCTACGAGTCCGAGCTGATCCTGGGGGAGGAGGAGGTCGCGAAGCACATGCGCGACCTGTTCCCCGATTGGCGGGCGCCCGGCCTGTCCGTCTGCCTGCACGAGCACCGCGGCGGCTTCGCGTTCAACAAGGAGTCGATCGACGGCCTCGCGACCAAGGCGCTCCACGCCGGGCGCCGAGATCGCGGAGGGAATCGAGGTCACGGGCTTCGAGCTCGACAACGACGGCGCCGTCACCCGCGTGAACACGAGCGACGGCCCGATCGCGGTCGAGCAGGTGATCGTCGCCGTGGGCCCGTGGATCGCCAAGGTGTGGGAGATGCTGGAGCTGCCGAGGCGTCTGGCGGTCGCCGGCGAGAACCGCGAGATGTGGACCTACTGGTACCTCCAGGAGGGCGAGATCGACGTCGACCCGAGCATGTTCGTGACGGCCGACGGCAAGCTGCCGCCGGTCCTCCACGTGGACAGCCATGCGCCGCTCCACGCCGACGACGGCACGCTCATCACCGACGAGCAGTGGGGCGTCTACTTCAAGCAGGACAAGGACAGCGTTCAGGGCGGAGCGAGCCCGCTGCCGAAGGGCCACTACTTCGAGGTGGACCCCTACCCGACCGGCTCCGCCGAGGCCAGCTTCCCGGACCTCTGGTGCGCCGCGCTCTCCCACTGCATGGAGCGCTTCGAGGGCGCGCGGCCGAAGTACAACGACGTGCGCTCAGGCGGCGTGGGCGCCTTCACCGCCGACAACTTCCCGGTGTTCGACTACATGCGCCCGAACGTGTTCGTCGTCGCCGACTCGAACCACGGCTACAAGATGATCGCCGTGGGCCGCGAGGTCGCGAACGTGGTCCTGGGCGAGCACTCCGCGCTGCTCCACCCCTTCAGGTACGAGCGCTTCGCGACCGGCGACCTCCACCCGGTCTCGCACAGCCCCTACCCCTGGAGCTGAGCCGGGGTTAGGCTCGGCTCACTCGAGCGAGAGGAGCGATCGTGCACGCAGTGGTGGTCAACGTGATCATCAACGACTTCGAGGGCGGGCGGAAGATGCTGGAGGAGGAGGTCGTCCCGCAGGCCAAGCAGGCGCCCGGCTTCGTCGCCGGCTACTGGACCCGTGACGAGGACAACCGCGGCCTCTCGATGCTGGTGTTCGACTCAGAGGAAGCTGCGCGCGGGGCGGCGCAGTTCATCCATTCGCAGGCACCGCCGCCGGGCGAGGCCGTGACACTCGAGAGCGTCGAGGTGCGCGAGGTGGTGGTGAGCGCCTGAGGCGCTAGCTCTGGAGCTCGGCGGCCTCGAGCGCCTCGGCCCGGGTCGCGTGCTCCTCGAGCCGCAGGATCAATCCGTCCTCGATCGTGAAGACGTCGTAGAAGCGAGCATTCATGTGCGTGCCGCTCGCCGTGCCCTTGCCTCGGCCGACCAGCTTGACCTCCGCGAAGACGCGATCGCCCTCGATGATCTCGGCCGTCTCGAGGCTGGGCCGGTAGTCCTCGGCCCAGCGCAGGAAGTCGTCCCAGGCTCGGGCCACCTCGGCGCGGCCGCGCATGGTCTCGCCGAGGAAGACGGTCTGCCATTCGACGTCGGGGTGGATGTAGTCGAACGCCTCCTTCCACTCCGGCCAGTCGTCGGCCTCCATCGCCGCGGCGATCGAGCGGGGCTGCTTCCAGTACGAATCGAAGGCGCGGCCGAGCGCGGCAAAGCTCCGGCGGACGACTTCGATGTTCTCGTTCGACGTCACCATCGCCAGTATGGGGCCAATCGCCCTGGTGCGTAATAGCATCGCCGCCGATGCCGCTCGTCGCCCCCTGGAATCGCAAGAAGCGCCGGCAGCGCGAGCGCCTTGGCCACGAGCAGCCCGGAACGGTTCTGCGCGGGCCGCCCATCGCCGTCACCTGCGAGTGCGGCGAGAAGCGCGACCTCCGCTACGGCGAGGACTGGACCTGCGAGCGGTGCGGGCGGCGCTGGGACACCAACCAGATCCCGGCCGAGCAGTACGGGGCGATCCGCCGCACGCAGCTCCGCTTCCGCGTCCTCCCGGTCCTCTACGGGCTCGGGGTGCTGGCCGTCGCCATGTTCTTCACCCTCACCGGCAACATCTTCTCGGTCTTCCTCCTGCTGCCGCTGTCGATGATGATCTGGTTCTACTTCATCCGCCCAGCGCACCGCCGCCGCTACCGCAGGGCGATTGCGGAGCTGCCGAAGTGGCAGCTCCGCCCCCAGTAAGCGACTGGCGCTAGACCGGCGCCGGGCGCCGCCGTGGCCCGCGAGTCGTCCGGCGGCATCGTCGGCGTCTCCTCGCGGAAGTGGATCGGCTGGCGGTCCTCCACGACCCTGCGCCAGACGAACAGCAGCAGGCCGACGGCCAGCACGCCGATCCCGATCCAGGTCTTGTCCCAGCCGTAGCCGTACTTGTCGGCGTAGATGAACCCGCCGGTGACGATGAAGGCCAGGTTGACCGCGGCCAAGAGCGCCGCGATCGGCGCCCACGCCGCCGCCAGCCTGATCGGCCGCGGCCAGTTGGGCCGGTCCTTGCGCAGCAGCAGGAAGCCGGTCAGGGCGAACACGTGCGCGAGGATGTAGCCGAGGTTGCCCGCCGCCAGGATGTCGAGCGGGTAGCCGAAGTACGAGATCAGGAACAGGTTCAGGATCACGTCCGCGGTCATGGCGATCCCGGGCACGCTGTAGCGGTTGAGCCGCCCGAGCCACTTCGTCGTCATGCCGTCCTGCGCGATGCCGTACAGCGCTCGCGAGCCGTCCATCGTCGCCGTGTTCATCGACAGGAGGAGGCCCGCGATGAGGCAGACGATCAGGAAATGCCCGAGCGCGTTCCCGACGATCGCGTTGAAGGCGTCCGTGTAGAAGGCGATCGCCGTGGCGTCCTCGGCGATGGCCGCCGTGCCGAGCGTGCCGCCGATGCCGAGCGGCAGCAGCGCGTACACGACGACCGAGAAGGCCGCCGAGGCGCGCAGCGCCCTCGGGGTGTCGTACTCGGGGTTGTGGTACTCCGGCCCGAACGCCGCCACCGTCTCGAAGCCGTATGCCGACCAACCCATGAAGTAGAGCCAGGTCAGGGCGAGGCCGAGGCCGCCGCCGGCGCCGATCTCCCAGGTCATGTTGTCGCTCGACCAGTCGCCGGTGAGGTATGGCAGGAACATCAGCACGGCGGCGGGAAGGATCAGCAGGCCGCCCGTGAGGTAGGCGAGCCAGACGGCCGGCCGCACGCCGTAGATGTTGAAGAGCCAGACGGCGATGATGCAGCCGATGCCGATCCACACCGGCAGGCTCCACTGGAAGTTGCCGACGTCCTGCGTGAACGTCGTGTCCGAGAACCACTGGGCCTGCACCAGCGTGCCGATCACGTAGCCGTTGATCGCGAGCACGCTCGACCACGCGAACCAGTAGCCGAAGGTCGCAATGGGGCCGACGAGGGAGAGGTACTTGCGCCACGCCTCGTGCGCGTAGAGCGAGATGCCGCCCGCCTTGTGCGGGAACATCGTCGCCATCTCGGCATAGACGTTGTTCTGCATCGCGCCGAGCAGGACCGAGACCGTCCACAGGACAAACGCCCCCGTAGTGCCGAGCACGCCGATCGAGGCACCCAGCGCCGCGATCAGGAAGCCCGGGTTCGCCAGTGCGACGACGAAGCCGTCCCACCACGTCATCGCCTTGAGGAGTTGCCTCTCCTCTACCTCGGCATGCGCCATCGACCCTTCCTCTCCTCCGGTAGCACAGGACCCAGCGCTCGTACCAATTGGTACAGCGTCCTTCTACCATGGGCGGCGGACAGTCGCAAGATGGCGCAACTCGTCGACCGCAACCCAGGCCGCACGGAGCGGGGAGGATTTGAGGAGACCCGCAAGCGGCCGGTCGTGCTCGGAACCCTGTCGGTGCGGGTCGACCCGACCGCGGAGCGGATGGCGATCGACAGCGCGATCGAGGCCGGCGTGCCGCTCGTGATCGCGAACATCCTGCGGCTCCGGATGTACCCGACGACGCTCGCGCTCGTCGGCCCCGAGGGACTCAACCTCCCGCACGAGGAGGATCTCGACGCCGTTCGCGCCACGGCCCGCCGCGCGGCGGAGCTCGGCGTCCAGACGGAGCTGCTCCGCGTGACGACCCGCCGGCCGGTTGCCGCGCTCCTTCAGATCGTTCGCGAGCGCGACGCGGGCCTGCTCGTATTCGGCCCGGACCTGCGGCTCACCTCGCGGCTGCGCTTTCGCGCGATCGCGCGCCGGCTGCGCCGCGACGCCGGTTGTCTGATTTGGGTCGCGCCGGATGGGTAAAACGCATGCGTGGGAGCGCGGGAGCGCCACGGTGGCGGGACGGCAGAGGCAAGAGGCCTTGCAGCGGCAGGCCCGGTGGTGCTCGGCACGCTCTCGTCGCGCGTCGAGCCCGAGGCGGAGCGGATGGCCATCGAGTGCGCCGTCGAGAACGGCGTTCCGCTGCTCGTGGTGAACGTGATGCCGATGCCGGCGTGCCCGCGCGCCCTGGTGCTCGCGGGCCCGCAGGCCCTGAACTTCCCGCACGAGGAGGACTACGAGGCGGTGCGCGCCACCGCGCAGCGGGCGGCGGCGTGGGGCCTCAGGGTCGAGCACCTCCGCGTCACGAGCCCGCGCCCCGCCAAGGCGCTCGTCCAGGTCGCGAACGAGCGCGGCGCCGGCCTGCTCGTGCTGGGCCCCAAGCGCAAGGGCATCGTCCGCTTCTGGCGCGCCGCCCGCGAGGTCAGGCGGAACGCCGACTGCCTCGTCTGGATCGCGGACGATTAGCTACGCGCGCTCCACGTCGAGCGTGATCAGCCCGAGGTAGGCGTCGCTCTCCTTCGAGAGCGTCAGCTCGAGGTCCTCGCGGTAGAGGCCGTCGTCGTCGTTGAACCCGTCGCGGTTCGACTCGCCGGGATAGGGGTCGTCCACGAAGACGCGCCCGCTCACCTCGTCGTCGAAGTAAAGCTGCGTGGTGAGCACCGTCTGCCGGTCGAGGTGCACCTTCGCGTGGATGTGCACCGTGCGGCCGGGATACCAGCCTGGATACACGGTGGTGAACTCGACGATCCCGTCGCCGTTCGTGACCTGCGCGCCGCGGCAGTAGGTCTCGCCCGGCTCGGAGTAGCTGCCCTCGGCGTCGCAGTGCCAGAGATCGACGACGGCGTTCTGGATCGGCTCGCACGGGCGCCGCGTCGCGGACGCGTACCCCGAGCCGCAGCGTCGCGCCCCGGCGGTCCTCGCGGATGTCGCTGCGGATCTTGTCCACGTCGAAGTAGAACGGGCCCTCGGTGAGCTCGGCGGTCTGCCGGCAGGTCGCGGCCTCGTCGAAGCGGGACGCGAGGTCGCCCGACGAGGTCTTCGGCTCGACCGTCGTGGAGGTCTCCTCGCTCGTCCTCGTGTCGAGCGCCGACGAGTCGTCGTCGTCGCTGCAGGCGGCGATGAGCGCGCCGACGGAAATGGTTCCCAGGCCGGCCAAGGCCTGACGGCGGCTGATGGCGCTCATGCGGTCACCGTAGAGGACGCCCCGCGTGGCTTGTGCCTAATCTCCGTATGCGGTAGAAGGGCTATGTACATATTTGTACGAACGCGTTCAGACTGACCCGACTCGGGAGAGAGCACCGTGGAGAAGACTTGGGGAGGCGAGCCCTTCTGGGGACTCGGCTACGAGTGGGACCCTGACTGGTTCCTGACCGAGCGACAGAAGGAGCTGCGGGCGAAGCTCATCGAGCTGTGCGAGACGGAGATGCGCGCGAACGCGAAGCGCTCCGACGACGAGCTCCTCTATCCGCGCCGGAACTTCGAGATCCTCGCCGAGAACGGCTTCCTCGCGCTCACCGTGCCCGAGGAGTACGGCGGCCTCGGCGAGAACCACGTGGCGTTCACGATGGTGTGCGAGACGCTCGCGCGCTACGGCTGTGCCTCGACCGCCATGTGTTACGTCATGCACATGGCCGCGGTGGCCACGATCATGCTGCGGCCCACCGAGGAGCTGGTCGACAAGTACGTCCGCCCGCTCAACAGCGAGGTGAAGATCGGCACGCTGTCCTACTCGGACCCGGAGACCGGCTCGCACTTCTGGTACCCGTTCTCCTCGAAGGCCGAGAAGTCGAACGGCGGCTTCAAGGTGAACAAGAAGGCGTCCTGGACGACGTCCGGCGGGTTCGCCGACTTCTACGTCGTGCAGACCACGAGCCCGGACTTCAAGGGCTACGACGACCTCTCGGTGTTCGTCATCGACGGCGACGACGTGAAGGCGCAGCCCTCGCTCTGGGACGCGCTGGGCCTGCGCGGCAACCAGTCCGGCCCGATCCAGGTCGAGGACGTGGAGATCCCCGGCGACCAGATCGTCGGCCCGCTCGGCGACGGCGCCGCGTCGAACGACGAGGCGGTGGACCCCTGGTTCCTGATCGGCTCGTCGTCGGTCTGGAACGGGATCACGATGGGCGCGATCGACATCGCCAAGCGGCACACGACGCGCAAGCGCCACGTGGACGTGGGCATGCGCGTGGCCGACTACCCGACGATCCAGGACTACGTGGGCGAGGCCGTGATGGACACGAACGCGTGCCGCGTGTTCGTGATGTCGGTGGCGCAGGCGATGGACCGGGTGACCGACGACAACCGGCGCATCCTCGAGCCCGGCGAGACGGCGCGGGCCGACTATCTCCACTGGGCGTGGCAGATCAAGTTCGAGGCGGCGAAGAACACCGCCTACCACGTGGACAAGATGCTCCACGCCTGCGGCGGGTCGGGCTACAAGCGCGACATGGAGCTCGAGCGCTACGTGCGCGACGCGAAGGCCGGCTGGGTCATGGGCCCGACCAACGAGGTCCTGCGCCAGTTCGTCGGCAAGGCGGTGCTGCTCGGCTTCGAGGCGCTCGACTACTGGAACCAGACCTATAACCGGCGTGTGGTCGAGAACGAGGTCAAGAAGCTCGACTCGGCCGCCAAGCGCGACCTCGCCAAGACGCTGATCGAGCAGGCCGACAAGGACGAGGCGAAGGAGCCGGCGGCGAAGGCGTGACCATCTCGGCGACGCCTCCCTCGCTGATCGCGGGGCTCCGGCCACCCGACCGGAGCTTCGAGTCGTGGTGGGTGCGCCCGGGCTCGGCGACGGCGGTGGACCTGCACGCGGGCGACCGCGTGACGGTCATCGATCCTGACGGGGGGCAGCCGGCCGAGGTCACGGCGCTTCCAGACGCGCTCGGGCTGCGCCAGGACGCTCCGGCCACCGTACTCAGGAGCCTGCTCGAATCGGGCGAGGGGGACGGTTTTCTAAGCCGCCTGCACTCAAGGGGTCTGACCCCTGATGGGGCGCGCGCGGCGTTGCTGTTCGGGCCCGACAGCCCGCCCGGTGCGTCCGAGTCGTTCGACGTCGAGCGCGACTGCGTGCTCGCCGTGGCCGCTCCGGGCGGCCGGCTGATCGACGGCGACCCACCCGCCTCCGCGCTCGTCATCGAGATCAAGCGCCAGGTCCCCCGAAAGCCGGCGGAGGTCCCGCTGCCCGAGCCGCTCGCCGAGCCGCGGCTCGACTTCCGCGTGGACCGGGCCAGCGCGCTCTCCTACGAGGTGCGCGAGGGCGAGTACATCCAGGTGATCGACGTGCAGGGGCGCCAGTGCTCGGACTTCCTCGCCTTCCACCGCGCGAAGCTCGAGAAGGGGCTCGAGCGCGGGATGGACGGGGTCACCACGCGCACGCTGATGGGCGCGGCGTACCCCGTGCCGGGCCTCTACAGCAAGTTCTTCGACGTGGACATGGACCCGCTCGTCCAGGTCGTGCGCGACACGGTCGGCCGCCACGACACGTTCGGGCTCGCCTGCACGCGCCGCTACTACGAGGACATGGGCTACCCCGGCCACGTGAACTGCACGGACAACTTCAACGCCGAGGTGACTCCCTACGGGATCGCGGAGCGCGCCGGCTGGGAGGCCGTGAACTTCTTCTTCAACACCCGGGTCGAGGCGGACAACGTGCTCGTCTCGGACGAGCCCTGGTCGCGCCCGGGCGACTACGTCCTGATGAAGGCGATGACGGACCTCGTGTGCGCGTCGTCCGCCTGCCCGGACGACATCGACCCGGCGAACGCGTGGGAGTGCACCGACATCCACGTGCGCGTCTACTCGCCCGAGAACCGCTTCTCGACGGCCATCGCCCATCGAGTGACCCCGGAGGCAGAGCCAGTGCTGACAAAGGAGACGGCGTTCCACCCGCGGACCAGCGAGCTCACCGAGAGCTTCGTGGAGTACCGCGGCTACTGGCTGCCGCACTGCTTCAACAACGAGGGCGCGATCGGCGAGTACTGGGCCTGCCGCGAGAAGGCCGTGGTCATGGACCTCTCGCCGCTGCGGAAGTGGGAGGTGCTCGGCCCCGACGCCGAGACGCTGATTCAGCACGCCATCACGCGCGACGCGCGCCGGCTGGCGGTCGGCCAGGTCGTCTACACGGCCGTGTGCAACGAGACGGGCGGCATGATCGACGACGCGACCGTCTTCAGGCTCGGCGACGACAACTTCCGCTTCATCGGCGGCGACGAGTACGACGGCGTGTGGCTGAAGGAGCTGGGCGAGAAGCTGGGGCTGAAGGCGTTCGTGAAGCCCTCGACGGACCAGCTCCACAACGTGGCGGTCCAGGGCCCGGCCTCGCGCGAGATCATGCGCGAGCTGATCTGGACGCCGCCGACGCAGCCGTCGCTCATGGACCTCAAGTGGTTCCGCTTCCTGGTCGGCCGGATCGGCGGCTACCAGGGGATCCCGGTCGTGGTGTCGCGCACCGGCTACACCGGCGAGCTCGGCTACGAGGTCTTCTGCCACCCGGACGACGGCGCCGCGGTCTGGGACGCCATCTGGGAGGCGGGCCGGCCGCACGGGCTGAAGCCGCTCGGCCTCGAGGCGCTCGACATGATCCGGATCGAGGCGGGGCTGATCTTCGCCGGCTACGAGTTCGACGACCAGGTGGATCCCTTCGAGGCGGGCATCGGGTTCACCGTGAAGCTCGACTCCGAGGACGACTTCGTCGGCAAGGACGCGCTGATCGAGCGCTCGTCGCATCCGCAGCGCAAGCTGGTGGGGCTCGAGCTCGACGGGAACGAGACCGCCGGCCACGGCGACGAGGTCTACGCCGGACGGCAGCGCGTGGGCGTGGTCACGAGCGGCACGCGCAGTCCGACGCTGCGGAAGAACATCGCGCTGTGCCGGATGTCGGTGCAGTACGCGGACGACGGGACGGCGGTCGAGGTCGGGAAGCTCGACGGGCTCCAGAAGCGGATTCCGGCGCAGGTCGTGCCGTTCCCGTTCTACGACCCGAAGAAGGAGCGCCCGCGCTCGTGAGCACCCCCGAGCGGCCAACGGAGTTCAACTTCCCGCTGAGCTTCACCGGCCCGGACGGCATCGGAGCCACTCCGTTCGAGGACTATGCGGAAGCGGAGCGGCCCGACGTGGGCGACGACGGCCAAGACCCGGCGTTCGCACTCCGGCGAACGCTCGGGATGTTCGCCACGGGCGTCACGGTCATCACCGCATTGAAGGGTGAGGCCGTGCACGGCATGACCGCCAATGCCTTCATGTCCGTTTCGCTCGAGCCACCGCTCGTTCTGATCTCGGTCGACCGGCGGACGAGGATGTGTGCGCTTCTTCACGAGGGAATGCACTACGGAGTCAGCGTCCTGTGTGACAGCCAGGCGGCCCTGTCCGATCGGTTTGCCGGAAGGACGGATGGTCCGGAGCCCCGGTTCCTCGTCGTGAACGACACACCGCTGGTGGACGGCGCCATCGCCCACTTCGTCGCGCGCGTGGAGAAGTCGTACTGGGGCGGCGACCACTCGCTGTTCCTCGGCCGCGTCGAGTACGCGCGCCAGAACCCCGGGACGCCGCTGCTCTTCCACGGCGGCCGCTACGAGAAGCTCGGTGCCTAGAGCGATCGTCGTCGGTGTGGTCGGCGACTCGGGCGCCGGGAAGACGACGCTCACGCGCGGCCTCACGAGGGTGATCGGCGACGCGCACGTGACGCACGTCTCGGCCGACGACTACCACCGCTACGACAGAAAGCAGCGGCGCGAGCTGGGCGTGACCCCGCTGCATCCCGACTCGAACCACCTCGACATCCTCACCCAGCACATCGCGCACCTCCGTCGCGGCGAGCCGGTCCTGAAGCCGGTCTACAGCCACCAGACCGGGGAGTTCGAGCCACCGGTGTACGTGCGGCCGTCCAAGTTCCTCGTGGTGGAGGGGCTGCTCAACTTCCACACCGAGACGCTGCGGACCCTGCACGACGTGCGCGTCGCGCTCGCGCCCCCCGAGGAGCTGCGGCGGGCGTGGAAGCTCAAGCGCGACTGCACCCGGCGCGGCTACACGACCGACGAGGTGCTCGCCGAGCTCGACGCGCGGCAGGCGGACGCCGAGGTGTTCATCCAGCCGCAGCGCGCGTACGCGGACATCGTGGTCGCCTTCGCGCAGACCCGGGCGCAGGATCCGACGCACCTTGACGCCGACCTCATCCTCCGGGACACGCTTCCCCATCCGGACCTGTCACCGCTCCTGGACGGGAGCGGTCCGAGTCTCATCAAGCGCGAGCGCGAGTGGCTGCTGCGGGTGCCCGGAGACCTCGACCCCGCGCATGCGGCCGAGCTCGAGGAGGCGGTCTGGGCTCGGATGAGCTTCGCCTCGCACCTGCGGATCCGGAGGCTGGGCGAGTTCACGGTGGGGACCGATCTGCACCGCTCCGACTCGCTCGCACTCGTGCAGCTGCTGATCCTGTACCACGTGGTCACGGCCCGGGCGGCGCTGTCGATCGGCGGCTCGCCGCCGCGGGCGGACCCGCGCTTCCCGACGGGCGCGGATTCGGCTTTGCACGCTTAGGTTTTTCTCTATACGTTCTGTCGCGGCCATGGCCGTGACGCATACGCAGCTGGTCGCCTTCCTGACCGTTGTGCGGCGCGGGTCGGTCACGGCCGCGGCGAAGGAGCTCGTCGTCACGCAGCCGTCCGTCTCCGCCGCCGTTTCCGCGCTCGAGCGTGAGCTGGGCGTGCGCCTGACCGAGCGTGCCGGCCGGACCGTGCGGCCCACGGCCGCGGGGACGGCCTATGCGCCCTACGCCGGCGACGTGCTCGGCCTGCTGGAGCAGGGCGCGCGGGCGGCGCGCGAGGCCGAGGAGGCGCGGCCGCACACGCTCCGCATCAGCGCGGTCACGACGGCGGGGGAGTACCTGGTTCCGCAGCTGATCCAGGCCTTCCGCGAGCGGCGGCCCGAGGTGGAGATCTCGCTCGACGTCGGCAACCGCGAGGTCGTGTTCCAGAGGGTGCTCGACCACAAGGTGGACGTGGCGGTGACGGGGCGGATCCCCGACGACGCCCGGTTCGTGGGGGAGGACTTCGCCGACAACGAGTTCGTGCTCGTGACCAGCTCGGGCGACCCGCTGGCGACGCGTCGCTGGGTGGCGATGAAGGAGCTCGAGTCCCGGCCGTGGCTGCTCCGCGAGCAGGGCTCGGGAACGAGGACGCTCGTCGAGGAGTTCCTCGCCTCGCGCGCGATTCAGCCGAACGTGCTGACGCTCGGCTCGAACGGCGCGATCAAGCAGGCGGCGCGCGCCGGCCTCGGAATCGCGCTGCAGTCGCGCGCCGCCGTGGAGCTCGAGCTGGAGCTCGGCCTGCTCGACACGATCACGCCGCGCGGCGGCCTGCCCGAGCGCCGCTGGCACGTCGTGCGGAGCGCGATCGGCCCGGTGCGCGAGGACGTGGAGGCGTTCATGGCGTTCTGCAACTCGCCGGCCGCTCGCGTCGCGCTCGCTTCCGCCTGAACTTGTCCCGGCGGTCGCCGAGGCGTATTCTGGCTCTGTCCGACGTGACCCGACCTCCGGGATCCGAAGGGCAGGTGAGCGACATATGACGATTGCCGCCACGGGACATCGCACCTCTCATCGCCGCCAGGGCTGACCCTCGGCCCTCGCAGGGCGCCATGTCGCGCCCGCTCTCGCTAGACGTTCACCGGAGGTTTTCTGCTTGTCGCGCCACGAGCGCATGCAGTCCCATAGCCGTACCCGTTCCCGGCACCGCGGTCCGGACAGCTTCCGCTGCCGCAACTGCCGCCTCGACGTCCCGATGGCGGCCCCTGGAACAGAGCACCGCAACCACTGCCCGAACTGCCTCTGGAGCCGGCACCTGGACGACGACGTCCCCGGCGACCGAGCCGCGGAATGCGCCGGATCGATGGAGCCGATCGGCGTATCCGCCCGCGACGACGGCGAGTGGGCGCTCGTGCACCGCTGCACCGCGTGCTCGACCGTGCACGTGAACCGCATCGCCGGCGACGACAATCCCCTGATGCTCATGCGCCTCGCCGTGCGGCCGCTCGCGCAGCCGCCCTTCCCGCTTGAATGGTTGACACGTATATGAGTGCAGCGCGCCCAACTCGAGAGGAGCTCGTTACGGGCCTGATCCGCGTGGGCGAGCTGGAGCTGACCGGCGAACAGGAGGCGGAGGTCGATGCGTACTTCGCTCCCGACTTCAGGTTCCACGGTCCGGACGGCGCCGAGCTGGACTACGAAGGCCTCAAGACCTACTTCGCCTCGTTGCGAGCAGCGTTCGACGACCTGACCATCACCCGCGGGATCATGGTTGCCGAGGGCGACTACGTCGCGTGCCAGACCACGATCACAGGGACCTTCGTGCGCGAGTTCACCCACTCGCCGGTGGGCCCCCTTCCCCCGAATGGGAAGCGGGTCGTCTTCGAGCTGATGAACATCTTCCGATTCGACGACCAGGGACGACTCGCGGAGGAGTGGGTGCAGACTGACAACCGAAGCCGGCTGCGCCAGCTGGGCGCGGTGGTGACCTAGTTGACGGTCAGCGTGCCTTGCATGCCTGCCTGGCGATGGCCGGGCACCGAGCAGTAGTAGGTGTACGTGCCGGCCTTCAGCGGGACGGTGAAGCTCTTCGTCCCGCCGTCGAACACCGGCGTCTGGCCCAGGACCTTGTTCGCCTGGTCGCTGACGACGACGTCGTGCGAGATGGCGGAGTTGTTGGTGAAGTCGACCGTCACCTTGCCGGCCTTGGCGGTCAGCGTGTCGGTGTCGAACATCAACTGGTCGCCCTGGGGCGCCAGCTTGACAGTGCTGGCCGAGTTCGCCGCGGGCTGCTTCTCCGCCGGCTGGGGCCGCTCCCGACTGGGTGCTTGTGTTGCCGTCGTCGTCGTCGCCGCAGGCGCCCAGGAGCAGGCTCGTCGCGACCAGCAGGCCAGGCAAGGCTCGTTGCAGTTTCATGTCGTCAGGGTCCTGCGCTCGACGCCGTCTGTCATCCGCCCAGGGGGTGACTCTTTGAGCTACGTCGAGCGCAGTAGTTGGCTACTTGACGGTCAGCGTGCCCTGCATGCCTGCCTGGCGATGGCCGGGCACCGAGCAGTAGTAGGTGTACGTGCCGGGCTTCAGCGTCACGTTGAAGCTCTTCGTCCCGCCGTCGAAGACGGGCGTCTTGCCCAGGACCTTGTTCGACGAGTTGCTGACGACGACGTCGTGCGAGATGGCGGAGTTGTTGGTGAAGTCGACCGTCACCTTGCCGGCCTTGGCGGTCAGCGTGTCGGTGTCGAACAGGAGCTGGTCGCCCTTGGGCGCCAGCTTGACGGTGCTGGCCGAGTTCGCCGCGGGCTGCTTCTTCGCGGGCTGCTTCTTCGCCGGCGGGGGCGCCGTGGTCGTGTTGGGCGCCGGGAGCTTGCCGTTGGCTCCGAGGCGGTACGCGATGATCAGCGCCTTCTGGCCGGCCTCCTGCGGGAAGCTTGCCGCGGTCACGACCGTGTCGCCGTAGACGCCAACCGGCGCGTTGGTCCCCGCAGAGAGCTTCGTCTTGAACACCTCGGTGCCGTTGTCCGCATCGAGCCCGTAGAGGGTCCCGTCGAACGTCGTCGTGAACACGACGTCGTTGGCGATCGTCGCCGCGCCGTAGGCCGACGACGGCAGCTTGTGGTCCCACTTCACCTTCCCGGTCGCCACGTCGACGGCGACGACCTCGCCCGTGCCCTTGCTCTCCGGCACGGTGGGTGAGATGCCGGCAAGGCCCTGGCTCTTGTACGTCCAGGCCAGGTTGTTGACGGCGGCGAACACGGTCTTGCCGTTCGAGGCGAGCTGGGACTCGATGCCGCCCAGGTCGCCCGGCTCGACGCTCTCGGGGAGGTGCAGCTTCGAGAAGTCGCCCTTCTCGGCGAGCAGGTTGTCGTTGTCGTGGCCGTTGTGGATGCCGACCGAGCGCTTCCAGACGGGCTTGCCCGTCTGCGCGTCGACCGCGACGAGGATGCCGGCCTTGCCGCCGTCGATCACGAGCTGCTTGCCGTTCGCGGTGGCGAGCATGGGCGAGTTCTCCATGTCCCAGTCGTAGATGTCGTGACGCGTCAGCTGGTAGTGCCAGATGTGCTTGCCCGTCGCCGCATCGAGCTTGACGATCGAGTTGGTGTAGAGATCGGGCCCAGGCCGGCTCGAGCCCCACGGGAGCTTCGGCGTCCCGGTGAACGGCGCCGGATTCGAGACCCCGATGTAGAGGTTGCCCTTGCCGTCAAAGGTCGGTGGATCCCACATCCCGCCGCCGGAGTTGATGTTCTTGTGCGCCGAGGACCAGAGGTTCGAGGGCACCTGATCGAACTTCCACTTGGTGGCCCCGGTCTTGGCGTCCATCGCCCAGAGAACCCCCTGGCCGTTGCCGCGATAGAAGACGTTCGCGTTACCGGGCACGGTCGACACATAGACGGTGCCGTTGTTGTAACCGGGCGCCATGTCGATGCCCTCGCCGCCGTTGCGGATCAGCGTCTTCGTCCACAGCTGCTTTCCGTCCGAGGCCTGAAGGGCGAACGCTGCGCGGTTCGTCGCGCCGTAGAGCGTTCCGTTGTTGAACGTCACCCCGTTCGGGCCTTCGCTCGGCGAGTTGAACTTGTGCGTCCAGAGCACCTTGCCGCTCTTGAGGTTGATCGCCTGGACGTTGGATGCGAGGTCCTGCGTGTAGAGCACGCCGTTCGCGGCCACCGGTGTGGTCGCGTATGCGCCGAAGGCGCTGTGGGCGGTGATCGGCACCGTCCACGCCACTCCGAGCTTCGAGACGGTGGATGCGTCGATCGGGCCGCCGACATTTCGTGAGTTCTGGAGGTCGGCACCCGGCAGGGCCCAGCTCGTCTGCGCGGAAGTGCTCGTGTTGTTGTTGTCTCCGCCGCCGCAGGCCGCCACGAGCAGGCTCGTCGCGGCGAGCAGGCACACCCCCAGCAGTCGCCAGGAGTGAACGGGCACGGATCGTTGCTGCTGGGCTGGTTGCATCAGTTCAGGGTTCTACGGCTGACGCCGTCCGTCATCGGCCGTGCGGTGACTCTTTGAGCTACGACGAGCGCGGTAGCCGGCCCGGCTAGCTCGGGGCGAGCTCGGCGAGGATGGCGGCCGCGGCCGCGACCAGCTCGCCGTTTCCGGCGGCGGGGCTTCCGTCGGGGAGCACCGGGGTGTCCTCGAGGCCGGTTCTGATTCCGTGGCCGCGGGCGGCGCCGCGGCGGTTCACGGCCCATGAGGCGATGCCGTCGCCGTGGTGCACCTGCTCCAGCGGGATGCGTGCGCGGCCGAGCACGCTCTCGATCGCCTCGGCCTCCGCGACCGCGGCCTCGGGGTCCTCACCGAGCGGTTCGACCATCGCGCGCACGCAGTGGCCGGGGATGCCGGATGCGACGAACGCCTCCGCGTCGGCGAGTGAAAGCAGGCCCGCCTCGATACCCACGCCGCGCTCGAGCAACAGATCGCACAGCTCGGCGATGCCCTCCTCGCCCTGGTTCGCGGTGACCAGCTCGGGCAGCTCCGTCCAGGCCGCGACGAGCGACCGCCGGCGCGCCGGATCGGGCTCGATCTCGGCGGAGGTGCTCAGCGAGATCGAGATGCCGGGGCAGACGGTGCGCACCGCGGTGATGGCGGCCGCGCACGGCTCGGCCGCGAAGGTCTGCCGGCCGTCGCCGTCGTATGGGTGAAGGTGGACGACCCGCGCGCCCGCATCGACCGAGGCGCGCGCCTCGGAGGCGAGCTCGCCGGGGGTGCGCGGCACACCCGGATGCGCGCGGTCGCCGTTGAGCGCGGCCTGAAGAAGCGCCATGCCGGGAGGGTACGTGGCCGCACGGGGCGGCCGCCGGGCGATCGGCGCGGCTCTTAGCGTGCGGCTGCTGCGGACACCAGCTCGCCCATCAGCCGGGCGGCGCGCGTGTCGTCCAGTCCCTGCTCGCGCGCGAGCGAGCGCCAGCTCGCGAACGCGAGCGCGTGGCCGATCGCGGCGCGCGTCTCGTCGCGGCGGCGGCCTCGCTCGGGGCGCCCGCGCACGAGGATCTCGCGGGCGGCCGCCAAGTACTGGTGGTAGGCGCTGAAGAGGCGCTTGACCACCGCGACCCTGTCCTCGTCCCGGAGCAGGTTCTCCATCATCTGCTCGGTCCGGCCGTAGAACGCGTACAGCTCGCCGAGCGCGGTCCGAAGCCGCTCGTCTGGATCCTCGATCGCCTCCCAGCTCCCGAGGTCGGGCAGCGGATTCGTCGCCGCCCAGTGCGACGAGCATGCGTCGAACAGCGCCTCCTCGTCCGGGAAGTGGCGATACACCGTCGAGCGCCGGACCCCCGCCCGCTCGGCCACGGCGCTGATCGAGGTGCGCGCGGGACCGACCGACCCGTGCAGCTCCATGGCGCTCTCGGTGATGCGCCGGCGCGTCTCCGCCTCGAGCTCCGCGCGGCGCTTCTTTTCGTACGGTCGTCTTTCGTCGGTCATAAGTGTCCGATGAATCTTGACAGATCCTAGCGGGCCATGGTAGAACTTTCACGCGACACTACTGTCCAACGAAAAGAAAGAGAAGGGAAGACCGATGGAGACGACGGCACCGAAGGTTGTTGGACCGAAGGACGGCAAGGCTGGTTTCCTCGGCAGCATCGGCGTCCGGTTCATGATCGACGGGGTCGAGGCCGACGATCGGTTCTCCCTCGTCGAGCACCCGATGTCCCCGCGCGCTCTCGCGGCTCCGCTCCATCGCCACACCCGCGAGGACGAGTACAGCTACATCGTCAAGGGCCGGATGGGCGCGCTGCTGGGCGACGAGGTCGTGTACGCAGAGGCCGGCGACCTGGTCCACAAGCCCCGCAACCAGTGGCACACCTTCTGGAACGCGGGCGACGAGCCGGCCTACATCCTCGAGATCATCTCGCCCGCCGGCTTCGAGGACTTCTTCAAGGAGCTCTCCGACATGGGCGGCGTGGCGAACGCCTCGCCCGAGGTCCTCACCGAGCTCAACGAGCGCTACGGCCTCGAGATGATCCCGGACTCGATCCCCGAGCTCATCGAGCGCTTCGGCGTCGTCTTCCCCGGCGAGGATCTGAGGACGGCCGAGTAGCCGCCTAGCCGGCCAGCGCTGGCGCGGGCTCCTCCACAAGCACCGCGTCCAGCGCGGCCAGCACCCTCTCGGCTGTCTGGACCGTCGCGTTCCGGCCCATGAGGCCGATGCGCCACATGGCCGGAGCGTCCGGTCCCAGCCCTCCTCCGATCTCGATCCCGTGCTCGCGGAGCATCCGGACCTGTACGGCCTTGCCGTCCATTCCCTCCGGCACCCGGACCGCGGTGAGCGGCGCGAGCCGGTGGTCGGGGTCGGCGAGGAGCTCGAGGTCGCGCGATTCCATCGCGGCCTGGAGGTGCGCGGCGGCGTCGGCGTGCCGCTCCCAGCGCGCCTCGAGCCCTTCGGCAAGCACGCTGCGCAGCGCCTCGTGGAGAGCGTAGATCGACAGGATCGGCGCCGTGTGGTGATAGGTCACCGGGCGGTCGATCCAGTAGCGCTCGAGCAGCAGCAGGTCGAACGAGAATGGCACCGGGGTGCGGCGCGAGCGCAGCCGCTCGAGCGCCCGTTCGGACACTGCCACGGGCGACATCCCGGGCGGGGCCGCGAGGCACTTCTGCGTGCAGGAGTAGGCGAAGTCGACGCCCCAGGCGCCCACCTCGAGCGGCACGCCGGCGAGCGAGGTCACGCAGTCCGCCATCAGCAGCGTGTCGCGCTCGCGCAGCGCCGCGCCGAGCTCGGCGAGCGGGTGCTCGACGCCGGTCGACGTCTCCGCGTGCACCACGGCCACCATCCGTGCGTCACGGTGCCGGTCGAGCGTCTCGAGGATCGCGTCGTTCGAAACGCACTCGCCCCAGTCGGCCTCGACCGTCACGACGGTCGCATGGTGCCGGCGTGCGATCTCCGCGATCCGGCGCCCGAAGAAGCCGCACTGGGCGACGATGACCTTGTCGCCGAACTCGAGCAGGTTCGCGATGCCGGCCTCCATGCCGGCGGTGCCCGTGCAGTGGAGGGGAAGCACGAGCCCGTCCGGCATGCGATAGACGCGCCGCAGCATCGCGACGACGTCCAGCAAGATCTCGTGGAGGTCCGGGTCGAGGTGGCCGAGCATCGGCCGGCTCATCGCGTCGAGCACGGCGGGGTCGACGTTCGTCGGGCCGGGGCCGCAGAGGAGTCGCTCGGGCGGCCGGAGCTGGGGGAGGTCCATTCCCTCAGGGTGCCCCAGGCTCACCGTGAGCACAAGCTAAGAGTTTTGCGTAACACATAGACAAATTTCTCTAAGAACTCTTGCCGGATCCTGCCCTCGCCGTTCTACTCCCGGCATGACGCCCACGAAGACCCGTCTCCACCGCAGCGAGCTCGCCGTGCCCGCGAGCAACGTACGGATGCTCGAGAAGGCCCCCTCGCTGGGCGCCGACGTCGTGATGCTCGACCTCGAGGACGCGGTCGCGCCCGACGACAAGGAGCAGGCGCGCATCAACCTGGTCGACGCGCTGCGCGAGCAGGACTGGTCGCGCTGCTCGGTGTCGGTGCGCATCAACGGGCTCGACACGCACTGGTGCTACCGGGACATCGTCGACGTGGTCGAGCAGGCCGGCGAGCACGTGGACGCGATCTGCATCCCGAAGGTGAGCGGCGCGGGCGACGTGCACCTCGTCGCCACCCTGCTCACGCAGATCGAGGAGGCCATGGGGCTCCAGCGCAAGATCGGCCTCACCGTCCTGATCGAGACGGCGCAGGGCATGGTGCACGTGGACGAGGTCGCTCAGGCCTGCCCCGAGCGGATGGAGGCGATGATCTTCGGCGTCGCCGACTACGCCGCCTCGATCCAGAGCCACACGGCCTCGATCGGCGGCGTGGACGAGAACTACTCGGTACTGACCGACCCGAACGGCTCGGACGCCCGCGACCGCCACTGGGGCGACCAGTGGCACTACCCGCTCGCGCGCATCGCGGTCACCTGCCGCGCGTTCGGACTGCGCCCGATCGACGGCCCCTACGGCGACTTCACCGACCCCGAGGGCTACCTCGCGGCCGCGCGCCGGTCGGCCGTGCTCGGCTACGAGGGCAAGTGGGCGATCCACCCGTCGCAGGTCCCGCTTGCAAACGAGGTCTACACGCCGGCGCCGCGGCTCGTGGAGCGCACGCGCCGGATCATCGAGGCGATGCGCGAGGCCGCCACCGAGGGGAAGGGCGCGGTGTCGCTCGACGGCCGGCTGATCGACGCGGCGTCGATCCGGATGGCCGAGAACCTGCTGGCGAAGCTCGAGCAGATCGAGGCGCGCGACCCGGAGGCCGTGGCGCTTGAGCCGACGGGGACAGGCTTAAGCCTGTCCCCATCCGCGTCCCCGTCCCCGGAGCCCGCGGAGGTCGCCTCCTAGCCGTGGAGACCGCCGCCGATCTCCAGACCTCGTGCCGGGAGCTCCTTCCCGGCTACGCGCGCACGCGGCGGGAGCCCGAGCGCTGGGCCGTGCTCACACGCGGATGCCTGGAGCGCCTGCCCGTCGAGCGGAGCGGCGAGCCCGGGCCTCCGGCGGCCGAGCGCTTCGACGAGGTCGCCCTCAGGCTGATACTCGATCCGAGGACGGACCCCGGCAGCCTGCTCATCACGGCCGTCGACCAGCCCTCCGACATCCTCTGCGCGCTCTGGCTCGCGCGCCGCAGCGGGCTGTTCCTGCCCGGACCCGGCGGGCGCAACTGCGTGGGCAGCCGTTCACGGCTCGGCCTCGTGCCGGCCTTCAGGCCCGCCTCGCTCGGCCACGCGGCGTACACGCTCGCGACGCTGTACGCGAACGCCGCCTACAAGCGCCACCTGGCCGCACGCGGCAACGCGCAGCGCATCCAGCTCGAGGCGGATGCGGACCTGATGCACGAACGCCTCGCTCGCCAGGCGCGCTCGTGGGGCGTGCAGCTGTCGCTCTAGCCGGTCCGGCGGAGGTTCATGTCGAAGTCGTGCTCCCAGGCGGCGCCCTCGTCGTTCGAGAGCTCCCATCGTCCCTCCACCGCCCGCCCGTCCTGGGCGAGCTCGCCGATGAAGCGCTGGTGGAAGTCCTCATCGGCGCGCGAAAGCGTCCAGGTCCGGCCCTCCACGCGCGAGTCGTAGACGCGCGCGACGCCGCGGGAGTCGAAGTAGTGCGACTCGCCGCCTCCGATCACGGACACGCTGTCCGGGAACTCGGGAGGCTCGACGGTCGTGCGCTGGACGAGGAACTCGCCCAGGCGCTCGACCGTCGTGTGGCCGTGGACCGTCCCATCGGGGAGCGGGATCTCGATGTCCCACTCCCCGACCAGGAAGTCGAGCTCACCCATCGGCGCCCGCCCCCGAGTACTGCAGCGAGCCGGGCGTGGTGAGCGTTCCGCCGGTCTCGAGCAGCGTCTTCAGGCCCGAGAGGATCATCGGCCAGCCGCCGTAGAGCTCGGAGTTCGCGCCCTCGCGGAGCTGGTCGTGCGTGACGGTCAGCCGGCAGGAGTCCTCGATCTGCTCGATCTCCCAGGTGACCCGTGACGGTCCCTCGGCCTTGACCTCCTCGCTCCAGAGAGCGGTGAAGCTCTGCACCAGCCGGTGCGGCGGATCGACCTCGAGGTTCTCGCCCTCGCCGAGGGCGCCGTCGACCCCGTCGTGCACCGAGGTGTAGCTCGACCCGTTCGTCCAGTCGGATACGACGCCGACGCCGAAGTTGTACTCCTTGCGCAGCTCGGGCTCGGTGATCGCCTCCCAGAGCCGCTCGGGGGTCGTCTTGATGTAGATCTCGAACACCTTTTCCATCGTCCTGTCCTCCAGGGTTCTCTTGAGCCCGGTGAGCGCGGCGGCCCAGGGCTCTGCGTACTTGCTCACCCACCTGTCGTGGACGAGCCGGATCGGGACGGGGTTCAGGAAGTGGAGCTTCTCGCGGCCGCGGCGCTTGGTCACCACGAGGTTCGCCTCCTCGAGCACCTTCAGGTGCTTCATCACGCCGAAGCGCGACATCGGCAGGCGCTCCTCGAGGGCGGTCAGGGTCTGCCCGTCCTCCTTGAAGAGCTCGTCGAGCAGGCCGCGGCGCGTGGGGTCTGCGAGGGCCCTGAACACATCGTCCATGCCGAGAGGATAGGTGACCAAATGGTCACATGTCAAGCGCCGGCAGTTCCGCCAGCCAGCTCGACCTGCCGCCGTCCTCGTCCCAGAGGACGGGGAAGAACGACTCGTCCATGGACAGATCGCCTCGCCGGCGGTAGCGGGAGTAGACGACGTCGGTGTTCGTGGGATGGAAGCGCGTCTCCACCGGGATGAGGTGGGAGACGAGGGCGCGCCGCTCGACGGTCGACTCGTTCGGCCCGGAGCCGTGGAAGGTGAGCGAGTGATGGAACGCGCAGCCGCCCGGCTTCACCACCACGGGCACGCGCTCGATCTCGGCTCCCTCGGGAGCCGCCTTGCCGACGGGCGCCAGCCAGTCGTCGGGCGCGTGGAAGCTGCCGCGGTCGGGCGGCGCCTTCGGCCACAGGTGCGATCCGCGCACGTACTCGATCGTGCCGCCCTGGGCGAACGTCTCGTCGAGCGCCACCCAGCAGGTGATCATCTCGGGCGGGGAGAGGTAGCCGGCGTAGGAGCCGTCCTGGTGCATGCCGAGCGACTTCGTGCCGGGCGGCTTCCAGAGGCAGTTGTCCTGGAGCATGCGCGTGCCGCGGTAGCCGCCGAGCTTTGCTGCGATGCGGCCGGTCGTCTCGCTGAGCACCTGTGCGGCGATCAGGTCGTCGGCGCGCCAGCCGTTGCAGATCTGGCGCGTCACGTCGTCGCGGTCGCGACCGCGCTTCCAGTTCACCTCGTCGGGCGCGATGCCGGTGGCGTAGTCGCCGTCGAAGATCGCGGCGAAGCGCTCCCTGAGGACCTCCACGGCGGGCAGCGGCACCAGTCCCTCCTCGACGATCAGGAAGCCGTCGCGCCTGAAGCTCGCGATCTGCTCGCCGGTGACGTCGTCGAAGGCAGCCGGCGGTCGAGTCACGGTCGCCACGCCGGTACGGTACCGGCGCGTGTCGGAGCTCGGCAACCAGCCGCTCGAGGCGTTCCTCGAGAGCGTGGCGGAGTCGACGCCGGCGCCGGGCGGCGGAAGCTCGGCCGCGGTCGGCGCCGGGCTTGCGGCGGCGCTCGTCGAGATGGCTGCGCGGATCGGGTCGGTCGATGAGGCGGCGGAGCAGGCGAGCGAGCTGCGGGCCCGGGCGCTGAGGCTCGCCGATCTCGAGCTCACCTCCTACGCGCCGGTGCTCGAGGCGCGGACGCCCGAGGAGCGCCGGCTGGCGCTGGCGGCCGCGAGCGAGCCGCCGGCGCACGTGGCCGAGCTGGCCGCCGAGGTCGCGGAGCTAGGCGCCTCGGTCGCCCGCTCCTCCTCGGAGGCCGTGCGGGGCGACGCGCTGACCGGCGTGGTGTTCGCGGAGGCGGCGGCGTCCGCGGCGGCGCGGCTGGTCGAGATCAACCTCGGATCCGGGCCGGTGCTCGAGCGCGCCGAGCGCGCCGAGCTGCGCGCGGTCGAGGCCCGCGCGTCGGCGACCGGCCGCCCGCCGCCCCCGCGGCGCGCCCCGATCCCGCGCTAGTGCCGGGCTCCTCACAGGATTCGCCGGCCCATCTCGGACGTGTCGTAGCCGCCGAGGTCGGTGACGGCGCGGCGAAAGTCGTCCGACTCGAGCAGCTCCCACAGCGGCGCCAGCAGCTCGTCCTCGAGGGTGTGCTGCATCAGCACCAGGTCGTACGGCTCCTTCGCCACGGGCACGAAGTCGAGCCCGAATGCGCGCGCGGCCGCCAGCACGCCGAGGCCGCAGTCGGCGCGCCCGGCCGCGACGGCGGCGGCGACCGCCAGGTGGGTGTGCTCCTCGCGCCGGTAGCCGTCGATCGTCTCGGGCTCGATGTCGCGCTCCGCGAGCTCGTGGTCGAGGAGCATGCGGGTGCCCGCTCCGCGCTGGCGGTTGACGTAGCGGAGCCCGCGCCGCGCCACGTCCTCGATGCCGGTCACGCCCGTCGGGTTGCCGGGCGCGACGATCAGCCCCTGGTCGCGGTGCACGAGCCGGACCACGGCGACGTCGCGGCCGGGGAGCAGCCGCTCCAGGTACGGCAGCGTGTACTCGCCCGTGTCGGGATCGAGCAGGTGTGACCCGGCGACGTGGCAGAGCCCATCCCGCAGCGCCGTCAGCCCGCCGAGCGAGCCGACGTTCGACGACGCGAGCGTCACGCGCGGGTCACGCTCCCGTAATGCCGACGCCGCCAGATCGAGCACGAGGTCGTGCGAGCCGGTCACGACGATCGTCCGCTCGATCTCGCCGACGCCGCGAAGCAGGCGGACCGTGACCTCCTCCCCGGCGTGGTGGCCCTCGAGCGCGGCGGGGACGACGAGCAGACCGTCGGCACGCACCAGCGAGGTGAGGACGCCGGCGCCGCGCGGAAGCGGGGTCGCCACGAGGCGGCCGTCCACCTGCCCGAGCCGCACCCGCACCCAGTCGTCCATCCCCATGGTCGACGCCAGCTTGCGCGCGAGGCGCGCCTCCACGGTGGGCGCCTCCGGCGGCGGCGCGCCCTCGAGCCGCGCGAGCAGGGGCGCGGCGAAGATGTCGAAGGTGAGCGAGGCCGACACGGGGTAGCCCGGCGCGCCCAGCACGGGGGTGCGGCCGGCGACCCCGAGCACGACCGGGTGTCCGGGCCTGACCGCGACGCCGTGGACCGCCAGCGTCCCCACCTCCGCGACCACCGCGGCGGTGTGGTCGTCGCGGCCGGCGCTCGACCCGGCGATCACGATGACGAGGTCCGATCGCGCGGCGGCGGCGCGGACGGCCGCGGCGATCTCCTCGGGCACGTCGCGCGTGATCTCGAACCGGTGGGCCTCGCAGCCGGCTGCCTCGGCCTGCGCGGCGAGCATCACGGAGTTCGTGTCGGGGAGCTCGCCCTCGCCGAGCTCCGAGCCGACCGGCCGGAGCTCGTCGCCGGTCGGGATCACGGTCACGACCGGCCGGCGCCGGACCACGAGCTCGGTCGCGCCGGCGGCGCCGGCGGCCGCCACGTCAACCGGCCGCAGGCGGTGGCCGGAGGGCAGCAGCAGCTCCGCGGCGCTCACGTCCTCGCCGATGGAGCGCACGTGCTGGTACGGCGCCGCGGCGGCGCGAAGCTCGACGGCGTCGTCGTGCTCGTGGACGTCCTCGCGCATGACGACGGCATCGAAATCGCCCGGGACCGGATCGCCGGTGTCGACCACCTCGAACGCGCCCGCCTCGAGCCGCACCGGCGTGGTCTCACTCGCGCCGGCGGTGTCGGCGGCGCGAACGGCGATGCCGTCCATCGCGGCCGCGTCGAACGGCGGCGACGAGGTCCTCGCCCAGACGGGCTCGGCCGTCACGCGCCCCACGGCCTGATCGAGCGGCAAGCGCACCGTCTCGACCCGCTCCGGACAGCCCGCCTCGGCGCAGGCCTCCTCCCAGGCGGCGAGCGCCTCGGCGGCAGGGCGGTCGTGGATGAACGGCGCGGCGCGGGCCATCACTCACCGGGCGATCGGTATCCGACCTCCTTCGCCGCGCGCAGCGCATCCAGCGTCTCGTCCACGGTGAGGAGGACGGTCGTGTCGAGCGAGCTCAGCGCACCGCCGCTGCCGATCGCCAGCGCAACCGCGGCCATGGACACGTTGTCGGGGGCCTCCCAGAGGGTGTAGCCGTCGTGCGCGCCGAAGGCGTACCAGAACCCGTGGAGCTTGCCGCCGACCGACTCGATGTACGACTGAGCGGCCGTGCGGCGGTCCTCGGGGTTCTCGACCAGCCTGGCCCAGGTCTCCGGCGTGTAGCTGAACTTCGACAGATAGAGCGGCATCGCGTCCCCTTCGGCTAGCGGTACAGAGTCACCTCGACGTCGGCTCCCGCGGCCAGCCCGGTGGCGGCCTCCGGGACCACCACGTACCCGTCGGCTGCCGTGAGAATCGAGAGCAGCGACGAGCTGCCGAAGAGCGGCTCCGCCTCGCCGCCGTTCACGCGCACCTGAACGATGTCGAGCCGGCCCGCGGCGGACGGAAGGTCGCGTGCGAGGCGCGCGCGGACGGTCGGCTCCGGCGGCGGCTCGGTGCAGCCACCCACGAGGCGCACGATCGGCATTCCGATCAGCCGGAAGACGACCAGCGCCGAGCGCGGATTACCGGGCAGGCCGATGACCGGCACCCCGCCGCAGTCGGCGAGCAGCGTCGGCTTGCCCGGCCGGAAGGCCAGGCCGTGGCACCAGATCCCCGGCTCGCCAAGCGAGGCGATGGCGGCAGCGGTCTCATCGCGCGCGCCGACCGAGGAGCCGGCGGAGACGACGAGGACGTCACACCCGCGTAACGAACCCTCGACCACCCTCCGAAAGGGGTCTGACCCCTTTACGTTGAGGGTTGCGCGGAGCGTCTGGGCGAGTGCGTCGCGGTCGTCCGGCACGATGCCGGCGAAGTGGGGGTCGCCGCCCGCTTCGCGAGTCATGGCGGCGAGGGCGGGGGCGGAGGAGTCGCGGACCTGGCCGACGGATGAGCGCCGAGGCGCTGGTCGCCGGCACCAGCTCGTCGCCCGTCGAGACGATCGTCACCCGCGGGCGGGCATGCACGGGGAGCTGCGCGATTCCCGCGGCGGCCAGCATTCCCAGGTCCTGCGGGCGCAGCGGCCGGCCGGCGGGGACGAGCTCGGCGCCGGGTGCCGCGTCCTCGTCGGCGCGCACCATTCCCTCGCCCGGTGTGACGGGACGCAGCACCTCGAGCAGCTCCGCTGTCGCGGCCTGTGTGTGCTCGAGCTTCAGAACCGCGTCGGCGCCCGGTGGGAGCGGCGCGCCGGTGGCGATCGCGACCGCGGTGCCCGTCCGGACCTCGATCTCGGGAGGGCGGCCCATCCGGGCCTCGCCGGCGAGCTCCAGGTAGCTCGGCAGCCCTTCCGAGGCGCCGTACGTGTCCGCGGCGTGGACGGCGAAGCCGTCGACCGTCGCGCGCGCGAAGCCGGGCAGGGCGTGCGGGGCGGTGATCGCCTCGGCCGGGACGCGGCCGAGCGCGGCGTCGAGCGAGATCGTCTCGACGGGCGTGCGCCGCTCGGGCCGGAAGCCGGTCAGCGCCTCCGAGACCGTCTTGACGGTGAAGAACTCGCGCCCCTCGCGCGCGGTCATGTCAGGAGGGATCGCCGCCGGGCGGGGCGCTCTCCGGAGCGCGGTCGCCGTCGGTCGAGCCGGCCGCTTGGTCGGGCGGTCGCGCGGGCCGCGGGTGAGGGCGCGCCTCGGTGCCGCCTCGCTTCAGCCCCAGAACGCTGATCGCCGGGCCGAGGGCGACCTGGCCGAGGCCGCATATCGAGGTGAGGCGCATCGTCTTCTCGAGCTCGAGGATCCGGTCGTCCACGTCGTCGGCGCCGCCTCCGGACTCGAGCAGCTCGGTGAGGATCGCGTGCGCCTTCGTCGACCCGACGCGGCAGGGGACGCACTTCCCGCACGACTCGTTTCTGAAGAACCGCAGGACGTTCGTGGCGGCGGCGAGCAGGTCGGTGCCCTCGGCGATCGCCACGAGGGCGCCCGAGCCGAGCATCGACCCCGCCTCGGCCAGCGGGTCGAAGTCCAGGGGGACGTCGAGCTGGTCCGGCCCGAGGAAGTTCGACGACGCGCCGCCGGGCTGGAACGCCAACAGCTCGCGCCCCTCGCTCACGCCGCCCGCCAGGTCGATCAGCTCCCGCGCCGTCGTCCCCATCGGCACGCAGTACACGTCCGGCTTCTCGACGTGGCCCGAGACCGCGAAGAACTTCAGCCCGGTCCCGCCGTTCACGCCCTGCGACTTCCACCACTCGGCGCCGCGCTCGGCGATCACCGGCACGTGGGCGAAGGTCTCGACCGAGTTCATCAGCGTCGGCTTGCCCCACAGCCCGGCGATGCCCGGGAAGGGCGGCTTGTTGCGCGGCTCGCCGCGGTGGCCCTCCATGCACTCGAGCAGCGCGGACTCCTCGCCGAGGATGTAGCCGCCGGGGGAGGTGAAGATGTCCACCGCGAGACCCGCCTGGTCGAGCAGGCCGAGTCCGCGGAGCCGCTCGAGCTCCTCGCGCAGCACCTCCTCCTCCGGCTCGTACTCGTGGCGGATGAAGACCCAGCCCTCGCGGCAACCCGTGGCGAGCATCCCGAGCACCAGTCCCTCGAGCACGAGGTGCGGCTGCTCGGCCAGGATCTGACGGTCCTTGAACGTGCCGGGCTCGGACTCGTCGGCGTTGCAGATCGCGTACTTCGGCTCGGCCTCCTGGTTCGCGACGAGCTCCCACTTCTTCCCGGTCGGGAAGCCCGCGCCGCCCATGCCGCGCAGTCCGGACTCCTGAAGCTCCGCGACCAGCTCACCCGTGTCGAGCTCGCGTGCGAGGGCGCTCCGCAGCACCCGGTAATCGCGCGCGTCGACCGCATACGGGTCGTTCGCGCGCTGGACGTCCGTGCGCCGCAGCTCCGTCTCCGTGGAGACGGCGGGCGCCCGGTCGCAGCGGCCGATGCACGACACCTCGCGGAGCTCGACACCCGGGTTCGAGTCGTGCTCCGCGTGCAGAGCCGCGATCCGCTCCCCGGAGCCGTGCAGCCAGCAGGCCAGGTCGTGACAGCAGGCGATCTCCGTCTCGGGGGGCGGCTCGGTGCGGAAGTGCGGATAGAACGAGATCAGGCCCTCGATCTCGTACAGCGGGCGGCGCCGTTCGCGCGACAGCCTCACGAGCTCCTCGCGCGGAAGCCAGCCGTGCTCGCGCTGGATCGCGTTGAGGTCGGGGATCAGCGGCGGCCCGGGGAAGCGGCCTGCTCGTGCCTCGGCCCCAGGCTCGCGCTGGCCGATCACGCGGGCTCCGCGACGGGCGCGGCGACGGGCTCCACCTTGACCGCGCAGAACTTGAACTCGGGGATCTTCCCGTCCGGGTCGATCTCGTCGATCGTCAGCACGTTCGCGGCGGCCTCGCGGAAGTGGAACGGGATGAAGCAGGTGCCGGGCGTGTCCCGGTGCGAGACACGCGCGGACAGCTCGATGAAACCGCGGCGTGAGGTCACGCGCACGAAGTCGCCCTCGCCGACTCCCATCGAGGCCGCGTCGTCGGGGTTCAGGTACACGTGCGCCTCCGGCTGGATCGCGTCGAGCGCGAATGAGCGCCGCGTCATCGACCCGGTGTGCCAGTGCTCCAGCAGGCGGCCGGTGTTGAGGATGAACGGGAACTCGTCGTTCGGCAGCTCCTTGGCCGGCAGCCACTCGGCCGGAACGAGGTGCGCCTTCCCGTCGTCGGTGCCGAAGCGTTCGTCGAACAGCACGACCGTGCCGTCTGAGTGCTCGGGGTCGGGGTTCGGGTAGAGCTTGCCGCTCGCGCCGAGGTTGTCGTACGACAGCCCCGCGTAGTTCGGCATGTTCGCCGCCATCTCGTCGAATACCTCGCGCGGCGAGCCGTACTCCATCGGCAGCCCGATCCGGGCGGAGATGTCGCAGATGATCTTCCAGTCCTCGCGCGCCTCGCCCGGCGGCTCGAGCACCTTGCGGCCGATCTGGACGCGGCGGTCGGTGTTCGTGTAGGTGCCCTCCTTCTCCATGTAGGAGGACGCGGGGAGGACCACGTCGGCGAACTCCGCGGTCTCCGTGAGGAAGATGTCCTGCACGACCAGGAACTCGAGCGCGCTCAGCGCCTTCCGGACCTTGTTGACGTTCGGGTCCGAGAGGAACGGGTTCTCGCCCATCATGTACATGCCGCGCACGCCGCCGTGCAGCGCGCTGGCGATGATCTCCGTGACGGTGAGCCCGCGCTCGGGGTCGAGCTCGCGCCCGCCCCAGACCTCGCTGAACTTCTCGCGCGCGTCCTCGCGCGTGACGAGCTGGTAGTCGGGATAGAACATCGGGATCAGGCCGGCGTCGGACGCGCCCTGCACGTTGTTCTGGCCGCGCAGCGGGTGCAGCCCGGTCCCCTGGCGGCCGACGTTGCCCGTGATGGAGCACATCGCGATCAGGCAGCGGGCGTTGTCGGTCCCGGTGGTGTGCTGCGAGATCCCCATGCCCCAGTAGATGACGCCGGCAGTCGCCGTGCCCCACAGGCGGGCGACCTCGCGGAGCGTGTCGGCATCTACGCCGCAGATCTGTGCGGCTCGTTCCGGCGGGTACTCCTTCACGACCTTGGCCAGCGCGCCGAAGTTCGTGACGCGCTCCTGGATGAACTCGCGATCGATCCAGTCCTTCGCGATCAGCTCGTGCAGGATCCCGTTGTAGAAGGCCACGTCGGTGCCGGGCTTGAGCTGGCAGTAGACGTCGGCGTGGTCGGCGATCCGCTCGCGCCGCGGGTCGACCACGATCAGCTTGGTGCCGCGCCGTTTCGCCTGCTTGAAGAAGCTGGAGGCGACCGGGTGGTTCGCCGTCGTGTTCGTCCCGGCGAGGATCGCGACGTCGGCGTTGATGATGTCGCCGTAGGTGGTCGAGACCGCGCCGGACCCCACGCCCTCGAACAGCGCCGCGACACTCGAGGCGTGGCACAGGCGGGTGCAGTGGTCCACGTTGTTCGTGCCGAAGCCGGCTCGGATCAGCTTCTGGAAGAGGTAGGCCTCCTCGTTCGAGCACTTGGCCGAGCCGAAGCCGGCGATGGCCCCGGAGCCGCCGTCGGCGTGTATCGAGGTCAGGCGCTCCGCGACGAGCGAGAGCGCCTCCTCCCAGCTCGCCTCGCGGAAGTGGGGGAGGACCTCGTCGTAGTCCACGAGCCCGCCAGGCTTCTTGCGCCCGCGGCCCTCGCCCTTCACGTCGCCGGACAGCGGGCCCTTCGGATAGGAGTCCTCGCGCCGGATCAACGGCGTGGTCAGCCGCTGCGGCGAGCTCGCGTAGTCCCAGCCGTAGCGGCCCTTCACGCACAGCCGGCGCTTCGACCCGGGCTGCTCGCGGCCGTCCGCGAACGAGATCGCGTTGCGCTCCCGGTCCACGTGGTAGGTGAGCGCGCAGCCGACGCCGCAGTAGGGGCAGACCGTCTCCACCGAGTCGAGCTCGCTCCGCGGCTTGATAGGGACGTCGCGGATCGGCTTGTTGGTGAGCGCGCCGGTGGGGCAGGCGGCCACGCACTCGCCGCAGGTCACGCAGGACGACTCGCCCATGGGGTCGTTCAGGTCGAACGCGATCAGCGTCGAGTAGCCCTTGCCGGAGCGGCCGATCACGTCGTTGCCCTGGATGTCGTCGCAGGCGCGGACGCAGCGGTCGCAGAGGATGCACGCGTCGTGGTTGACCGCGATGACCGGGTTGCTCATGTCGATGCCGCGGCCGCCGCCGAGCGGGAGCCCGTCCTCGCGCTCGATCCCGTAGCGGCGCGCCAGCACGAGCAGCTCGTTGTCGCCGGTCGTCGTCTCCTTGGGGTCCTCCTCGGTCGGCGGCTGGTCCACCATCAGGAGCTGCGTGAGCGTGGCGCGCCGCGTCTCGACCTCCGGCGTCGCGGTCTGCACCTCCATGCCGTCCTCGCACGGGCGGACGCATGCGGCCGCGTACACGCGCGCGCCGACGTCGACCACGCACATCCGGCACACGCCGACCGGGTCGTAGCGCTCGTCGTGGCAGAGCACGGGGATCTCGATCCCGGCGCCCTTCGCGGCGTCGTAGATCGTGGTGCCCTTCGGGACCGTGAGCTCCTGCCCGTCGATGCTCAGCGTGACGGTGCCGGCGGCCGGAGGAGCGGTGATCGCCACGTTGTCAGCCTAGCGCCAGCTAATCCGCGTGCACAAATAGGTCCAAGCTGAGCTCGGTGCTCGTCTCGGGCTTGGGAACGCCGTGTCGGTCGAGTCCGCGGCCGTCGTAATAGGTGTCGATCATGCCCTGCAGGCGCTCGCTCGTCAGGACCGCTTCGCGTCCCGAGTCGAGCTCGAGAGGCTCGGTCAGAAAACGCTCCGGGAGCCGGTCGTCGGCCGGTGTCCAGCCCTCGCGGAGGTTGAACAGGCGCTTGGCGACGACGATGCGCCGGGCGGTGCGCCTGAGCTCGGTCTCGTCCACGTCCCAACCCGTCACCGGAGCGAGCAGCTCCGGCCACTCCCGCCACGGCTCGTCGAAGACCCCGCGCAGGAACTTGCAGAGGATCAGCGAGTCCATGACCGCGGCGCGGTCCTCGGTCTCGATCGCGGCGGCCACGTGGGCGTCGCCGCCCGCGAGGCGGTCCAGCTCGCCCGAGAGGTCCGCCTCGTACGCGCCGGAGCGGTTGTGGTCTGCTCCCCTCGCGTTCACGGCGAGCCCGAGCGCCATCGCGTGGAGCGTGCGCGGCTCGTAGCCGGGGAGCTCCAGGCCCTTCACATGCGGTGCGAACGCCTCGGACCCCTGGCCGACGGTCTCGGCGGCGTGGCGCGAGCCCTCGGCGAGCAGGTCGCCGAGTCCTTCGCGGGTGCCGATCTCGGTGAGCGCGCGCGCAAGCGCGTCCGCGTCGCCGAAGCGGAGCCAGGGGGCGTCGATCAGCCCGCGCTCGGCGCACTCCATGGCCCAGGCGAGCGTGCCGCCGGCGGAGATCGTGTCGATGCCGAGGTCGTCGCAGAGGCGGCTCGCGGAGAGCACGGCGTCCGGATCGGACACGCCGCAGAGCGGGCCGAGGGCGAACACGTTCTCGTACTCGACCCTGGCCGTGCCGCCGCCCGGCGCCGCGTAGATGTGCTCGCAGCCGATCGTGCACGAGGCGCAGCTCTCGCGCGCCACCAGGCGGAGCTCATGCAGCTCCTCGGCGGCCAGCTTCGGCGCTCCCTCGAAGGAGGCCGCGCTGAAGTTGCGCGTGGGGAGCGTGTTGATCGCGTTGAACGAGAGGAGGTTCGCGAGCGTGCCGAGCTCGCGGTACTTCGCGGTGGCGGGGCCGAAGGAGCGGCCGCGCAGGTCCTTGGCGGCCGCGAGCACCGCGGCGGGATCCGCGAGCGGCGGCTTGATCCCGGCGCCGCGCACCGCGACGGCCTTGATGTTCTTCGCCCCGAGGATCGCGCCGAGACCGCCGCGGCCGGCGTGGCGGCCGTCGTGCGACACCGTGGCGTAGCGGACGAGCCGCTCGCCGGCCGGGCCGATGGCGGCCACGCGCCAGGCCGGCCCGAGGTGGTCGCGCAGCCGCGTCTCGGCCTCCGCGGCGGGAAGCCCCCACAGGCCCGTCGCGCGCACGATCCGGGCGCCGTCGCCGTCCACGAGCAGCACCGAGGGCTCGGCGCACGCTCCGCGGACCACGATGGCGTCGTTGCCCGTCAGCTTGCCCGCGATGGCGAAGTGGCTGGACGCGAGCGCGTCGTTCAGCAGGCCGGTCAGCGGCGACTTCGCCACGACGGCGAACTTCGCGCTCGTCGTGAGCGGCGTGCCGACGAGCGGCGAGAAGACGAACGCCAGCGGGGCCTCGGGCGCAAGGGGATCGACGCCCGCCGGGGCGAGCCGGTGCATGAGCCAGGTGCCGAGCCCGGACCCGCCGACGCAGGCACGGAGGACGCGCTCGGGCAGCTCGAGCCGCTCGGCCTCGCCGCTGCCCACGTCGACGACGAGCGCCTGGCCGAAGTAGCCGCCGGGCGCCGCGCCGAGCGCCTCCGAGGCAGCCGCGGGTGCGCGCGTCATCGTGCGATCGCCCCCAGGCTGTCCTCGCGCAGCGCCGCCCTCAGGCGGGCGCCCAGCTGGAAGCGCGGCTCCTCGCCGCCGGCGAGTCGCGCGGGGTGGATTCCGCGGATCGAGGAGGCGAGCAGCAGCTCGTCGGCCGCCGCGATCCGGTCGAGCGTCAGGCGCTGCTCCAGGGCGGGATGGAGCGCCAGCACGCGCGCCCGGACGGTGCCCGGAAGCTGGCGACCGTCGAGCGGCGGCGTCACGAGGTGCGTGCCCTCCACGATGAACACGTTGGCGTATGCCGCCTCGAGTACGTCGCCGTCCAGGTCCACGATCAGCGGCACGGCGCCGACCCGCTCGGCCAGCTCGTCGAGCAGGCGCCGGTCGCGCCACTTGTGGGCGCCGAGCCCGCCGGGAAGCACGGCCGGCGCGACCTCGACCGGATCGGCCAAGGGCTCAGCGGCGAGCGGCTCCGCCTCCAGCTCGACATCGCCATCGGCGGCCACCACCCTGATGCGCTGCAGGGGCGAGCCCGCGGCGGTCACGAGGATCTCCCGATCGAGGTCCGCGGGCAGACCGACTCCGTACAGGGTTCTCACGCTTCGCTCGAGCCGCGCGAGATGTGCGCGCAGGTCGATCGGGACCCCGCCGCGCACCAGGATCGTCTCGAACACGCCCCGGGCCGCGTCGGGCCGGTCGGCGTCGCCTCCGAGCGCCGGCACGGGTGCGATGCGGTTCACGCGCGGCTCCTCGATCAGTCGCGCGCCCGCGGAGGCGATCACGGGGCGTGCCTTGACGAAGCACTCCTCGAGCTCCTTCTCGGCGACCGAGTCGGCCACGATGCCGCCGCCGGCGCCCATCCAGATCCGCTCGCCCCGGAGCTCGAGCGTCCGGATGGCCACGTTCAGCTCCAGCCCCGCGACCGGGCTCGCGTATCCGATCGCCCCCGTGTACGCCTCGCGCCCGCCGGCCTCGAGCTCGGCGATCACGCGCATCGCCTGGATCTTGGGCGCGCCGGTGACCGAGCCGGGCGGGAAGCTCGCGCGCAGGAGATCGGAGTCGCCGGCCTCCTCCCGCAGCGTGCCGCGCACGCGGGAGACCAGGTGCCACACGCCGGGCGCCGGGCGCGGCTCGTTCAGCGCCGCCACCTCGATCGAGCCGTACTCGCAGACCCTGCCGAGGTCGTTGCGCATCAGGTCGACGATCATCACGTTCTCGGCGCGGTCCTTCTCGGACGCGGCCAGCGCGGCGCGGGCGTCGTCGGCGCGGGTGCCCTCGCGGCCCTCGGTGAGCACGCGCGGGGCGGTCCCCTTGATCGGCTCGGTCACGACCTCGCGACCGAGGCGGCGCAGGAACAGCTCAGGGGAGAGGCTGCAGACCGCGCCCCACTCGCCCGCGATCACCCCGGCGTGGCGCGGCTCGAGCGTCCCGGCGGTGCGCGCGAACAGGTCGAGCGGGTCGCCCTTCCACTCCGCCTCGAGCCGGAGGCAGAGGTTGGCCTGGAAGATCTCGCCGGCCGCGATCCGCTCACGGCACTCGTCGATCGCGGTCATGTGACCGGCGCCGCCCGGAGGGGCCGGCTGGAAGTTGCCGACCCAGACCGGCCGCTCGCGAACGCCCTCCGCGAGGCGCGCGCGGAGGACCTGGAGCCTGTCGGTGAGCGCATCGTCGCGCTCGTCGCTCCACAGCGCCTCGAACCACCAGCGCCCGTGCGGGTCGAGCCGCAGCAGGTGGTCGTAGAACGCGAGCGCGAAGTCGGGGAGCGGCACGCGCCGCGGCGGCGGAGGCGGCACCCGCTCGAGCCGAGCGCCGAGGCCGTAGCCGAGATAGCCGAACCAGCCACCACCGACGGCTAAGGGGTCTGACCCCTTGAGTCGGGGACGCTCAAGGGGTCTGACCCCCATGGTCGGCTGCTGGTCCAGCAGCTCGAACGGGTCGTCGTCCGGCCCCGCGACGACCACTGGCTCCGAGCCGACCAGCGCCCCGCCACCGGCCCAGTCGCCGGCGAGTGCGAACGGGTGCGCGTCGCCGCGCACGAGCAGAGCGCCCTCGGCCGCGCTCGAGCGTTCCCTCGAGCTCGATCCGTACGAGGCGGGCTGTCTCGGGGACCCGCATCGCTCAGCCGCCCGCGTCCGCTGCGAGGAAGGCCACCTCGTCGCCGCGCGCGAGCGGCAGCTCGGGGTGGCGCGTGATCTGGTCGCCGTTCAGCGCGGCCACCACGTGACGGTCGAGCACGAGACCCGCCGCGGCGGCGGCCGCCTCGAGCGTCGCGGCGCGGATCGCGATCGGCTCGCGGCCGAGATTCGTGGCGAGCGTGCCGAAGCGGCGCACGGTCACGCTCGGCGCGGCGCGCGACCGTGCGCGCTCGTAGTCGTCCGGCTCGTTCACGTTCAGCACGGAGAGAAGCTCCGGATCCGCCTCCCGGAGCTCGCGGTCGCGAAGCAGGTCCTCCTCCGTCAGCTCGCGGACGCGGCTCCGCTCGAACAGGAACGCCGGCCGCATCCGGTCCTCGGCGATCAGCTCCTCCACCGCTCGGGACGAGCGACGTTCGATACGCCGCCGCGAGCGGGTGCCGGAATCCGTGGACGAGGGGAAGCGCCACGTCCACATCTTCCCGCCTCGCGGCCCGCAGGACCGCTCGGACGAACGATGGGTGCAGTAGCGGCACGTCGGTCGACGAGACGTAGGCGAGCTCCGCGTCGCCGGCCACGGCCGCCAGCCCGGCGGCGAGGCCCTGCAGCGGCCCGCGGCCCTCCGCGGCGTCCTCCACCACGCGGACGCCCGGCGGCAGCGACGGCAGCTCCTGGTCCGGCGCGCGCACCACGACGACCGGTCCGTCGACCGCCCGGCCCACGATGCCCGTGACTCGATGGAGCAGCGTGGAGCCATGCCACTCGAGGTTCGCCTTGGGCCGGCCCATGCGAGTGGAGCGGCCCCCGGCCAGCACGACACCGGCCACCTCACTCACGCGAGCGAGTGTACCTATTTGTCCGACTGGGCCTTCGGGCGCGCTGCCCTGGAGCGCCTCGCCGTGGCGGGCCTGCTCCTGGGCGTGGGCTTCAGCAGGAGCGAGGCGCCGATCGCGCCGCCGAGGTCGCCGAGTGCGGCGAGATGCACGGCCGGGGGATTGTCGTCCACGAACAGGTGCTGGTGCATGGCGGAGCGGACGCGCTCCACGTAGGGGTCGCCCAGGCGGAGCCCCATTCCGCCGCCGATTGTCACCGCCTCCACGTCGAGCAGGTTCACCGAGGACGCAATGCCGGCCGCCAGCGCCGTCACCGCTTCGTCGATGAGCTTCGTTGCGACGTCATCGTTCGCCTTCAGCGCTCGCGCCCAGACACCGCTTGTGAGGCGGTCGCGGCCACGCTCCTCCATGATCTCGAACAGCCGCGTCTCTCGGCCGTCGTCCTGGAGCTTGCGCGCCCGGCGCTCGAGCGCGAGGCGTCCGGCATAGGCCTCCATGCAACCGCGCCGGCCGCACGGACAGCGCCGGCCGTCCACGCGCACGACCACGTGGCCGATTTCCCCTGCCGCCGACCGGCCGAGCCACGGCGTGCCGTCGAGCACGATGCCGCCGCCGACTCCGGTGCCCCAGAACACGCCCAGGATCGATTTGTACGGCTTGCCGGCGCCCAGCGCGAACTCCGCGTCCGTTGCGACCTGGACGTCGTTGCCGAGTCTGACCTTCGTGCCGAGCGCTTCCGAAAGCTCGTCGCGCAGCGGGTAGGCCTTCTCCCAGTCCGGCAGGTTGCGGGCGTTCGCGACCGTCCCCGCGCCGTCGTCCACCGCGCCGGGAGAGCCCACGCCGACGCCGTCGAGGCCATCCGTGGTGACACCAGCCTGGCTCGCCGCCTCCCGGACGGCGTCGGCCATCGCGGCCGCTACGTCCGGTGGGCCGCCCGACGTTGGCGTCGGCACACGGGTCGACGGCAAGCACCGCCCCGCGGTTGCCAACAATGACCGCCTGGATCTTGGTGCCGCCGAGGTCGATTCCGCCGCGAATGGCCATGCGCTAACCGGTCCAGCGTACCCGTTGTTGGGTCTAGCGCTCCGAGCGGGTCAGGCAGGTGGTCGCCAGATAACGGCCGTGCCTGTCGGTGCGCTCGAGCGGGAACGCCAGCGCGCCGCTCACGGCCCACAGATCGGTGTTCCGGTCGCTCACCGCCCACCCCGGCGGCCAGCGGCTCACGTCCGCGTGCTCGAGCGTCTGGACCAGCGCCTCCGCGACCGCCTCGGAGCCCCGCTCGCGCACCGGTCGCCGCTGCCGGAAGCGCACCACGCAGTGGTGCGACGGGACGATCTCGTGCACCTCCGGATGGTCGATGTGCGCGATGCGTTGCATCGCGAGCGAGAATAGGTGGATGGAGCCGGTCGTAATCAAGGTGCGCAACAACGGCCCGTACAAGGTCACGGGGCCCGTCACGATCATCGACGCCGACGGGAACGAGTTCGAGCTGCCCGAGGGCGACGGCGTCGTGCTCTGCCGCTGCGGCGCGTCGACCACGAAGCCCTTCTGCGACAAGACCCACTCGAAGATCGGCTTCGAGGCGGCGGAGCGGGCCGTGCGCGAGGCAGATCGGGCGTAGTCTCGTTTCATGACGCGTGACGAAGCCGTGGCGGAGAGCGGACGGCTGGGGCGAGAGAGTCCTGACCGGACCAGCGCGAGCTGGTTCCCGCGGCAGCAGGAGTCGGGAGAGTGGATCGTGGTGAGGATTGACCGCCCGGGTCGCGCCCTGAAGCGGGAGGATCTTCGAACCGGCACCGATCACGACCCGCGCCCGGACCCCAATCAGGACGTTCCGCGCGAGCCGTCTCCCTGACGTGGGGCTACTAGGCGGCGCCGGCCGCGCATGGCGGCCGGCTCGCCGCGTGAATTCGAGCAGCGCGCTCGGCTCCGGTGCCGGGTCGAGGGTCAGCGTCGGCGGCTCGTTCTCCGCGACCCAGCTCGCCACGATGCGTATCTCGTCGATCTCGTCGGCGGGGATCACGGAGCGGCCCGGCGGGCGGGCGAGGGCCGCCTCGGTGCGGGCGGCCAGCTCCGACGGCCCCGGCAGAGGGCCCCAGTCGACCAGGCGGCCGTGGACGATCCAGAAGGCGTCGAAGCGCTCCTTGACGGGGTGTCGCGCCAGCACGAGCGAGGGCTCGGAGTGGGTCGCGCGCAGCATCCCCTCCAGCCGGTCCACCACCCACGCGAGCCGCTCCTTCCGGCGCAGCAGCGCGGCGGCGCGCTCGAACCGCTCGTCGCGGGCCGCCTCGCGCATCCGGAGATCCAGCTCCTCGATGAGTGCCTCGCCGGCGCCCGGCTCCTCGAAGTGGGCCAGGGCCATGTCGAGCTGGCGGCGGTAGGCGTTCGGGTCGAGGTCGCCGAGGCACGGGGAGACGCAGCGGCCCATCTGCCCGTACGCGGACGGGTGCTCGCGGATCTTCAGCTTCCGGCCGCAGTGGCGCAGGCGGTACATCGAGGTGAGCTGGTCCGCCAGCTCGGACGCCAGCGCGCGGCTCCCGAGCGGGCCGATGTTCACGGCGTGCCCCGCCGCCGGCTCGCCCGCCACCTCCAGCACCGGGTACGGGATGTCGAGCCGGCAGCGGAGGTAGCAGTAGCGGTCGGTCCGCTTGAGCGCCTTGTTGCCCGCCGGCTTCCACTCCTTGATCAGCCTGTTCTCCAGCACGAGCGCGCCCAGCTCCGAGTTCGTGGGCCGGTAGTCCACGATCTCGGCGCGCTCGGTCCACCCGGCGGGCGCGCAGAAGTGAGCGCGCGCCCGCGAGCGCAGCGACACCGACTTCCCCACGTACAGCGGCTTGCCGCGCCCGTCGCGGAAGATGTACACGCCCGGGTCGTCCGGCAGCGTCGAGAGATCCGGGCGCTGGTCGGGCGGGATCGCCTCGCCCGGCTCCGTCTTGCGGGCGCGCCGGCGCGAGCGCAGCAGGTCGATCGCGTCGCCGAGCGTGGCGGCGTTCGCGCACAGCCGCGGGAACAGCGCGCAGAACACGCGCGCGCACGTGAGCGCGTCCGGCAGCGCGCGGTGGACCTCGTCCACCTCGATCCCGAGCGAGCCGGCAAGCGGCGCGAGGCCGCGCTTGCGCGCAAGCGGCGCGAACCGTCGCGCCAGCTGCACGGTGCACAGCACGGGCGGCCTCGGCCAGTCGATGCCCACCCGCTCGAACGCCTGTCGCAGCACGCCGACGTCGAAGCGCGCGTTGTGGGCGATGAAGACGCGGCCCTCGAGCAGGTCCGCGATCTCGGGCAGCACCTCCTCGGGCGGCGGCGCTCCGTCCACCATCCCCTGTGTAATGCCGGTGAAGCGCTGGATTCCGCGTGACAGGGGCCGCTCGACCTTGACGAGCGAGTCGTAGGTCTCGTGGAGCTCTCCACCGCCGACGAGCACCGCGCCGACCTCGGTCATCTCGCAGAGGTCGCCGCCGTAGCCGTTCGTCTCGGTGTCGAGGGCGACGAACTCGGCGGATGCCACGGGTGCGTCCAGGTTCAGCACGGACCGGCCATCGAACCGCGCCGGTCGGACGGATGGGGCGAAGCCGTCCACCCGCGCGCTTAGCCTCGCTGGGATGCCCCGCTCCGCGACGATCTTCGCCTGCAGCACCTGCGGCCACGAGAGCCCGAAGTGGCACGGGCGCTGCCCCGGGTGCGGCGAGTGGAACACGATGGCGGAGGAGAAGCGCGCGTCGGCGCCCTCGCGTGCCGGAGGCGCGCGTACATCGGGTCGTGCTCTCACACCGGTGCCTCTGGGACAGGTCGAAGCACCGACGATCCAGCGGTTGAGGACCGGCATCGGGGAGTTCGATCGTGTGCTCGGCGGCGGTCTGGTCCCTGGGTCGCTCGTGCTGATCGGAGGCGCACCTGGAATCGGCAAGTCCACGATCACCACCGCCGCACTCGCCAACCTCTCGGCGGCCGGCCACAAGGTCCTGTACGTGTCCGGCGAGGAATCCGCGGCCCAGGTCAGGCTGAGGGCCGAGCGGTTGGGCGCTCACGCGCTCGGAGTGCCGATCGTTGCCGACACCGACCTGGAATCGGTGGCGGCCACGTTGGAACAGGAGAAGCCCGACGTGTGCGTGATCGATTCGGTGCAGGTTCTTTACGACCCGGCGCTGACCGGTGCACCTGGATCGGTTTCGCAGGTCAGGGAGGTGGCCGGCCGATTGATGCGGGTCGCCAAGCAGCGCGGGATCGCCACGCTGCTCGTGGGCCACGTGACGAAGGAGGGCTCGCTGGCCGGGCCGCGCGTCCTCGAGCACCTCGTGGACTGCGTGCTGTCGTTCGAGGGCGAGCGCGAGCGCACCTACCGCACGCTCCGCGCGCTGAAGAACCGCTTCGGCTCGACCAACGAGGTCGGCGTCTTCGAGATGCACGAGCAGGGTCTCGTCGAGGTCGAGGACGCCTCCGCCCGCTTCGTCAACGAGGCCACCCGCGCGCCGGGCTCCGTCGTGCTCTGCGCCATGGAGGGATCTCGCCCGCTGCTGGTCGAGGTCCAGGCGCTGGTGGCGCCCAGCGAGCTGGTCCCGCCGCGACGCGTCGCGAACGGCGTCGACCGCAACCGGCTCGCGCTCGTCCTAGCCGTTCTGGCGCGGCACGCCGGCGTCTCGCTCGGCGGCGCCGACATCTTCGTCTCCGTAGCCGGCGGCGTGCGGGTCGACGAGCCGGGGGCGGACCTCGCCATCGCGCTTGCCCTTGCATCCGCCGCAAAGGGCGTCGCGCCCGCCGCGGACAAGCCGATCGCCGCCTTCGGCGAGCTCGGCCTCACGGGCGAGCTCCGCCACGTCGGCCACCCCGACCGCAGGAGAGCCGAGGCGCGTAAATTCGGCCTCGAACGTGTGATTCACCCAACCGATCGGGTTACCACAATCCGTCAAGCGCTAGGCATGCTGAATCAGGGGGGCCAAACCGGCTCTCAGGCTGCCTAAAGCCCTGCAATTCGCCCTGATCGGCCCGGAGACCGGACAATTCCCGTAGAATGGGGACAATGCCGTACGCCGGAGACGATGTCGCAGAGCTCGAGGCGCGGCAGGAACCGAGGCTCGTTCGAGCCCTGGAGATGGTCGCTCCCGGGACCGCTGTGCGGGAGGGACTCGACAACATCGTCCAGGGCGGAACCGGCGCCCTGATCAGCATCGGGGAGTCGGAGGAGCTCAGCTTCCTGTTGTCTGGTGGCGTCAAGCTCGACGTCGACTACGCGCCCGCCCTGCTCTACCAGCTCGCCAAGATGGATGGCGCGATCATCCTCGCCGCGAACGGCACCAAGATCATGTGGGCCAACGTCCAGCTCATGCCGGACCCCACGATCCTCTCGCAGGAGACGGGCACCCGGCACCGCACGGCGGAGCGCGTCTCGAAGCAGACCGACGCGCTCGTGATCGCCATCAGCGCGGCCCGGAGCGTCGTCTCGCTCTACCTCGACGGAGCGAAGTACATCCTCGAGGACATTCCGGTGGTGCTCGCCAAGGCGAACCAGGCGCTCGCCACCCTCGACAAGTACCGCAGCCGTCTGGACCAGGTCTCCACCCGTCTCACCGCGCTCGAGTTCGAGGGCGGCGTGACGCTGCACGACGTGCTGACCGTGCTCCAGCGTGCCGAGCTCGTGACGCGCATGGCCGTGGAGATCGAGCGCTACATCGTCGAGCTGGGCGCGGAGGGACGCCTGATCGAGATGCAGCTGGAGGAGACGATGGTCGGCGTCGCCGCCGACAAGTCGGCGCTCGTGCGCGACTACATCGTCGAGCCCACGGAGGAGGGGTTCGCCATGGTCCTGGACTCACTGGCGCGACTGCCGCACCAGGACCTGCTCGACTTCGGTCGCCTGGCCGAGCTGCTCGGCTACGACCGGAAGCTGAACACCCTCGACCATCCCGCCTCGCCGCGCGGCTACCGCATTCTCGGGCGAATCCCACGCCTTCCGAAGATGGTGGTGCAGTCGATCGTGAGCGAGTTCAAAGCGCTGGACGAGATACTCGCCGCCACCGACCCGGAGCTGGAAGGCGTCGAAGGCGTCGGCGACATGCGTGCGAAGGACATCCGCGAGGGCCTTCGCCGTCTGCAGGAAATCAACCTCGTGGACCGTTATTTGCAAACCTGAAACAGAAGGGCGCGCTGGATCGCGCCCGTGACAAACGCAGGAGGGGAACATCATCAGCGACGCAGTGTTGGAAGAGGAATTCATCGAGGACCTCGAGATCGACCGGGAGCCGACCGTCTACGAGATCGGCGACCAGGTCGTCTACCCCCATCATGGGGCCGGCAAGGTTCTTAAGAAGGAGCTGAAGGAGGTGCTCGGCGAGAACCGCGAGTACCTGACCATCAAGATCCTTCATAACGACATGACGGTCATGGTCCCGTGCTGCAACGCCGACAAGGCGGGTCTAAGGCGCGTGATCGGGGAGGACGACGTAAAGAAGGTTCTTTCCGTCCTTCGCGACGACGTGAGCCAGATGCCGAAGAACTGGAACCGGCGCTTCAAGCACAACCGCGAGAAGATCAAGACCGGTGATGTCTTCGAGCTGGCGGAGGTTGTCCGCAACCTCGCCATCCGTGAGAGCGAGAAGGGTCTTTCTACGGGCGAGAAGCAGATGTACACCCGTGCCAAGAAGATCCTCGCGTCCGAGCTCATGTATGCGCTCGACATGGAGGAGGACGAGGCCGAGACGCATCTGGAGGAGCTGATCGCCGAGGCGCACGCCAGTCGCAACGGCGCGCCCGCCACGGCGTAGCGAGCTGAGATATGTCCGTCGTCGGGATCGTTCCCGCCGGCGGCAGCGGCGAACGCCTTGGTGCCGACCGGCCCAAGGCGTTCGTCGTTTGTGCCGGCCGTCCGCTGATCGAGTGGAGCCTCGAGGTGCTCCGCCAGGTCTGCGACCGGGTCGTGGTCGCAGCCCCGCACGGGTACGTCGAGCTTCCGGACTTCGTCCATGGGGCCGAGTCGCGCTCGGCGTCGGTGCGGAACGCCGTCGAGGCCGCGCCGGAGGCGTCCGTCTTCGTCGTGCACGACGCCGCGCGGCCGCTGGTGACCCGGGAGCTCGTGACGCGCTGCATCGACGCGCTCGAGCCGGGCATCGACGGCGCGATAGCGGCCGTGCCGATGACGGACACGGTGAAGGAGGTGGCGCCGGACAACCGGGTGCTCCGCACGCTCGACCGATCGATGCTCTGGGCCATCCAGACGCCGCAGGTATTCCGGGCGGACATCCTCCGGCGCGCGCTCGAGCGGGACGCGGCCGCGCTCGCCGCCGCCACCGACGACGCGTGGCTGGTCGACGACGTGGGCGGCGTGGTGACCGTCGTGGAGGCGTTCCCCGAGAACATCAAGGTCACGCACGAGTCCGACCTGCGCATCGCCGAGGCGCTCCTTGCTCACTGACTATCACGTCCACCTCCGCCCGGACGAAGACGACACGACCGCCGAGAGGTTCTTCACGGCCGCCAACGTGGAGCGCTACAGGGAAGCCGCCGAGGAGCGCGGCATCGAGGAGCTCGGCGTGGCCGAGCACATCCATCGCTTCGTGCAGTCGCTCGACATCTGGCAGCACCCCTGGTACCGCCACTGGGCGAAGGACGACGTCGACGAGTACTGCGACTTCATCCGGGGGAGCGGGCTCAAGCTCGGGATCGAGGCGGACTACCTCCGCGGGCCGCGAGGACCGCGTGGCCAACATGCTCGACGGGCGGCCGTGGGACTACGTGGTCGGCTCGGTGCACTTCATGGGCGACGACGCGGTCGACTTCCACGGCGAGCCCGACTGGGAGGCGTGGGACATCTGGCGCGGGGGCGACCCGGAGCGGGTCTGGTCGCGCTACTTCGAGACGCTCGGCGAGGCTGCCCGCACGGGGATGTTCGACATCCTGGCCCACCCGGACCTCGTCAAGGTGTTCGGGTCGCGCGTGCCGGTGCCGGACGGAGACCTGCGCAGGTTCTACGAGCGCGCGATGGACGGGATCGCCGAGAGCGACGTGGCGGTCGAGGTCTCGACGGCCGGCCTGCGCAAGCCGGCGGGCGAGATCTACCCGGCGCCGGCCTTCCTCGAGATGTGCCTGGACGCCGGCCGCCCGGTCGCCCTGTCGAGCGACGCGCACGTTCCGGAGCAGCTCGGCTACGAGTACGAGCGCGCGGTCGAATGGCTGAGCGATCTCGGGAGTCACGGAGCTGGCCGTCTTCGAGGGCCGCACGCGGCGGCTGGAGCCGATCGGGTGAGCGCGTCGCTGCGGGCCGGCATCGGCGTCGACACCCACCGCCTGGAGGCCGGCCGGCGGCTCGTGCTGGGCGGGGTCGAGATCGAGGGATCGGAGGCCGGCCTCGCGGGCCACAGCGACGCCGACGTGCTGACCCACGCGGTGATCGACGCGCTGCTCGGGGCCGCCGGCCTCGGCGACATCGGCCAGCACTTCCCGGACACCGACGAGCGCTGGCGCGACGCCGACTCGCTCGAGCTCCTGCGCACCGTTCGCGACAAGTTGCGCGACGCCGGCTACAGCCCCGTCAACGTCGACGCAACGGTCGCCTGCGAAGACGCCAAAGCTCGGCCCCTTCCGCGACGACATGCGCACGCCGCCTGGCCGAGGCCGCGGGCCTGGACGCGAGCGCGGTGAACGTCAAGTTCACGACCGGCGAGCGCATGGGCTTCGTGGGCCGCGGCGAGGGAATGGCCGCGCTGGCGATCGCGACGGTCGAGGGAGCCGGCGCCTCGGCGGGATAAGACACAGCTCGCTTATTGCAGCGTCGCCTGCGGGGAGTTACGTTCGCAGGCAGAGGAGACATGACTGAGTTAGCGCCAGGTGCGCAGGTCGCCGGCTACCGCATCGAGTCCGTTGCCGGGCGCGGCGGCATGGGTGTTGTGTATCGCGCCACCGACCTCAATCTCGACCGCCTCGTCGCGCTCAAGCTGATCTCCGACGAGTTCGCACGGGACGACAGCTTCCGCGAGCGCTTCAAGCGCGAGTCGCGGCTGGCGGCTTCGATCAGGCACCCGAACGTGATCACCGTCTTCGGGGCGGGCGAGGAGAACGGCAACCTCTTCATCGCGATGGACTACATCGACGGCACCGACCTCAAGGCGCTGATCGCGAGCCGCGGCGTGCTCGAGCCGCTGGCGGCCGCGCGAATCGCCTGGCAGGTGGGCCGCGCGCTCGACGCCGCGCACGCCAAGGCGCTCGTCCACCGCGACGTCAAGCCGGCCAACGTGCTCATCACCGACGAGGGCGGCGAGCAGCACGCCTACCTGACCGATTTCGGCCTCACGAAGAACGTGGGCTCCGAGAGCGGCATGACGAAGACCGGCGTGGTTGTGGGCACCATCGACTACATGGGCCCCGAGCAGGTGGCGGGCGAACCGGTGGACGGCCGCACGGACATCTACTCGCTGGGCTGCGTGCTGTGGGAGGCGCTCACCGGCAGCGTGCCGTACCAGCGTGACTCCGCGGTGGCGAAGATGTACGCCCACATGCACGAGCCCCCGCCGGCGCTCGCCGACGCGGTGCCCGGGCTGCCGGCCGAGCTCGGTGCGGTCGTGGCGCGCGCGATGGCGAAGCGGCCCGAGGATCGCTATCTCTCCGCCGGCGACCTCGGAGAGGCCGCGCTGGCGGCGGCCGAGGGACGGGTGCTCGCGTTGAGCGAGCGGAGCGTCGCGATCGGCGCCGCCGCGCCCGGCGGCGCCACCGTGGCGGCCTCCGCGGCGCCCACGGCGGTGTCGGAGCGCGACGGCGGGCGCCGGCGGCCTCGGCGTGCGCTCGCCGCGGTAGCCGCCGTCGTCGCGGCGCTGGCCGTGGCGCTCGTGCTGCTGCTCTCGGGCGGGGATGGAGACGGCGACGGTGCGGCGCCGCTGTCGAAGGACGCCTACCAGGACGCCGTGATCGACGCCTCGCAGGACCTCACCCAGGGGTTCGTGACCGTATCCGCGACCCTGCCGGAGGACCTGAGCGATCCGGCGAAGGCGCAGGAGGCGGCCCGCGGCCTCACGAAGCTGCGCAACACGATCGACCGCTTCCTCGGCCGGCTCGAGACCATCGACGCGCCGGCGGACATCGAGAACGTGCACGCGGAGCTGATCGGGATGGTCAAGGAGATGAGAACCGACGTCGCGGACGCGGCGGCCGCGGCGTCGTTCGGCGACAACGCGGCCTACACGGCGGCGCCGAAGAAGCTCCAGCGCGACACGGACCAGCTCGACAGCCTCGCCGACGACTTCAAGGCGAAGGGCTACCGGCGGCTCAGCCTGGGGACCCAGTAGGCCTCGCGCCGCCGTTTCGCCGCAGCCGGTAGAAGCGCTCCTCGAACTTCATCATGCGGGCGAGCGCGTCCGGTTCTGAGTCCGCGATCTCGACGTCGGTGATCTCCCAGTCGCGGAACGCCCGCTCGACGTCGGCGCGGCTCGCTCCTCGCGGCAGCGGGCCCCTGCGCCGGGGCGCGAAGCAGTCGAGGATCACGGTGGCGTCGTCGGAGCAGACGGCGGTCACCTCACGGCCCATCGCGTCCTGCTGCGCCTTGTTCAGGCCGTGAAACGTCCCTGTGTCGAGCACCATGCGGTAGCCCGAGCCGACCTCCGACTGCCGCAGCGCGGTCACGTCGCCGTGCACGATCCGCATGTCCACGCCCTCGGCTTCCACCCGGTCGCGTGCGCGGCTGAGCGCCTTCTCGACGATGTCCACGCCGGTGACCTCCCAGCCTCGCTTCGCGAGCTCGGCGCCCCAGATACCGCTGCCCGTCCCGATGTCGAGAGCCGGTCCGTACGGCCGCTCGCTGCCCGCCTCCTCTCGGGCAACGAGCTCGAGGAGCTTGTCGGCGAAGGGCGGATGCTCGGCGAGCTCCTCCCAGGGATGGAATCCGATCGCGTAGGCGAGCCTGTAGTTCATCTCTTGACCTCCTCGCGACGCTCCGTCGCCGTGTCTGCCGTGAGCGCATTCAGAAAGGCCTCCGTTCGCTCGATATGGGGCACGTGCCCGGCCTCGTCGATCACCTGCAGCGGCCATCCCAGCCGCGCGCTGGCCCACTCGGCCACGCTCAGGGGAACGAAGCGATCGTGGCTGCCCCAGATCAGACTGGCCGGGACGGTGATGCGCCGAAGCTCGGCCTCCGGGACCTGCCTCTTGCCGCGCTTGATCAACCGGCGCATCGTCCGCTTCACATGCGGCACCGTCGCCCGCTCGCGCGCGTAGAGGCTCCACGCCTCGAGCCACCCGCCGTCCCGTCGCTTCGCCGCGTCGAAGTCGAAGAACGCGAACTGGTCGAAGCGCTCGGCGTTCTTCTCGGACGGCCGGAGGTCGAACCTGATGGCCCTGATCGCCAGCCCGACGGGTATCCGGTAGGGCCCGACTCCCGGCCCCGCGTAGATCACGAGCCGGTTGAGCGACCCTCCGTGCTCCACGGCGTAGCGCGCCGACAGCGCGCCGCCCATCGAGTGCCCGACGAGCGTCGGCGGTTCCTCGCAGGTCTCCCGGAGCAGAGCGCGGAACCACTCCGCGAACGCTTCCGGGGTCAGGTCGGCCACGGGCTCGGACTCGCCGAGGCCGGGAACGTCCGGAACCACGACGCGGTGGCGCTCGGCGAGTCGCTCGATCACCGGTGCCCAGTACGCGCCCCCGGACTCGATGGCGCCATGCAACAGGACCAGCGGAGGGCCGTCGCCGCCCTCGAGCACCATGGTCGACACCCCGGCCAGCGGCAGCCGGCGCTCGGTCACCGGCAGGCCTTCGAGCATCCTGTCGCGTGTCGAGCCGATCACACAGCCGACCGTACGAAGGAGTCGCCGGCCGCGCATCGGCGAAACCACCCAACCTGCCGCCGCGCGACAGTGGGTAATTGCACCAGTCGACTCAGAGCACGTGATGCTCGTGTGCGCAGGCCGTGGCCGCGGCCCGCGACGAGACGCCCAGCTTGGCGAAGATGTTGCTCACGTGGCGGTCCACGGTGCGGACGCTGAGCACGAGCTCCGCCGCGATCGCCTTGTTGGTCGCCCCGGCGGAGAGATGCCGCAGGACCTCGAGCTCGCGATCGCTGAGCCCGTACGGGTTGCCCGCGGGCGCCGTGAGAGCCAGCTCGTCGACGCGAGCCAGGTCCGGCGCGGCCTCCAGCTCTTCGAAGACGGCGCGCGCCCCCTCCAGCTCGAGGGTCGCGGTGTCCTCGTCGCCGAGCTCGCGGCAGGCGAGCGCCACGAGCGACCGCGCGCGAGCTGCCTCGTAGGGCGCGTCGATCCGCTGCCAGGCCTGGGCGGCGCGCCGAAGCGAGGCCACAGCGCCGCGGTGGTCCTCGGCGGCCAGCGCCACACGCCCGCGCGCCTCGGCCGCCATCGCTCCGATCGCAGCCACCTCCTGGCCTTCCGCGATGGCCTCCAGCTCGCGGCAGGCATCGCCCGCCGCATCGGGCTCGCCCGCCGCCAGCATGATCTCCACGTAGGCGGGCAGCACGCCCGCACGCAGCCCGGCCGCCGTGGTCTCGTCCAGCACCCTGCGGATCGCCGCCTCGGCGGCGTCCGTCCTGTCCTGAGCGAGCCGCAGCAGGGCGAGCCCCGGCTGCGGCTCGCGGCCGTGGCGACTCGCCTCCCGGTAGGCGCTCTCCGCCGCCTCGAAGTCGCCGCGGACGCGATGGATCTCTCCCTGCCGGTAGCACGCCTCGCCGGCGGCCGCGTCGTTCTCGGCCTGCCGGCAGCGCTCCTGTGCGCGCTGCGCCTCCGCGAGCGCGTCTGCCCAGTCTCCCCGCAGCTGAAGGATCTCCGCGCGGTGGACGAGGCAGCGTCCGGTGAAGGCGACCAGATCCGGCTGGCGCTCGCACCACCGTGTCAGCGCCGCGGTCCACTCCTGGGCGCGACGGATCTCGTGGGCGTCCCGGCACGCCAGGATCACGCCGCAGTAGACGATGCCGGACACGATCGGGGACAACTCGCCGGTGGTCACGGCGACCATCGCCTCGTCCAGGAGCGGCAATCCCTCCCGCAGCCTGCCGTCCTGCACGAGCATGTGCCCCTGGGCGTGGGCAGCGAGCGCAAACAGGTCCGAGTCGCCGAAGCGCTCGGCGATCGCCACCGCGTCGCCCGCTGTCGCCGCGGCCCCCTCGAGGTCGCCGCGCGCCTCCTGCTCGAAGATCGCGGGCAGGAGCATGTAGCCGCGCTCAACGCACTCGCCCTCGTGGCGGTCGAGCAGGCGACCGGCGCGCCCGAGCCAGCCGCCGGCGCGCCCCATGTCGCCGTGGGAGGCGAGGGTGACTCCCACCCAGAGGGCGCAGCGCAGGGCGTCGAGCTCGTGACCGGCGTCGAGGTAGGCGCGGTGGGCACGCGCGAGCAGGTCGAAGTAGTCGGCCTCGCGACCGATCATGTACGCCGCGGTGGAGAGCCGCTCGACGTCCTCGGCACCGAGCGGCGCCGACCGGTCGGCCGCAGACAGCGACTCGTAGGCCTCCGTCCACGCCTCGCGTGCGTAGGCATCACGTCCCCGCTCCAGGTCGGCGACGGCATCCACCGATGTGGATTATCCCGTGTCGCTCAGGGCGACGATTCCGCCCGTGACTCCCAGGTACGCCGTGCCGTTCGGGCCGATCGCCAGGCCCGCGTAGTTGTTGTTGAAGCTGAGGCCGTTGCCGGCGTAGACCTTGTAGGCGGTCGCTCCGGTGCGCGCGCTGATCGCCGTCCAGAAGTAGGGCTGGCTGCCGGGCACAGAGCTCGGGTCGCGCGTGTAGGTGTAGATCAGGCCGGTCTTCGTGGACAGCTTCGGGACCACGCTCGGCCCCCGCTCGGTGGAGTTCGTCCAGACCTTGCGGCAGCCGCGGCCGTTCCTATTCACGTCGACGCGCGCGAAGCCGGGCGTGCTCAGCGCGCCGGAGCTCGGGCCGAACGGATCCTGGTAGCCGTAGTTGTTCTCGACGTACAGCGAGCGGTTGTTCGTGAGCAGCGAGTTCTCCGTTGCGCTCGCGCCCTGGTCGAACACGGGCACCGTGCAGACGACGCGCCGCTGCCCGCGCTTCAGCCTCAGCGCCTTCCGGTACACGACGACGTTCATGGGGTCGGCGTTGTCGGTGATCGCGACGTAGCCGCCCTTCATGATCGTCGGCGTGGTGCCCGACCCCGCATCGGCCTGGCCCGGCTTCACGATTCCGGAGTTGAGGTAGGTCCGCTTCCAGCGCACGCGCGGCATCCCGCGGCGCACGCCGAAGCGGTACATGCGCTTGCTCGAGACGATGTAGACACCGCGCCGGTCGACCGTGAACGAGTTCTGGATGTCCTCGCCGAGCCGGATCGCGCGCACCCTGCCCGTCCTGCGGCTGAGGATGCCGACCTTGCCGTTCCGCTTCGACACGAACCAGATCCGCCCCCGGAAGTCGGGCAGGGCCGACGTGATGCGCTCGTCGGGCTCGAGCACGGAGGTCAGGTCGTAGTCGGCGACCTTGGTGATGCTGCGGCCGTCATCCGAGACCTGCAGCACGAACAGGTGGCTCGTCTTCGTCGCGCTCCACACCCGGTTGCGCGCGTCGAGGAAGAAGTAGCCGCCCCCGGCGAAGTTCTGGTACGCCTTCGTGCCGGGCGGATCGGGCGCGTTCGGCATGTCGTAGGTCGCCAGCAGCTCGAGCGTCTGAGGGTCGATCACACGCACCTGCGGCGGCGCGATCAGCGACGGGCAGACGCTCACGATGTAGCCGCGCGAGTGGAAGGTGAGCGAGCCGCAGAGCGCCGGCGGCATCGACTCCGAGACGGCGGTGGGCGAGCTCCCGAGCGGCCCGGCCCAGCTGTAGGAGTCGGTCATCCAGGTGTCGTTGTGGATGTTGCTGCGCGGGTTCGGCGCCATGAAGGGGTTGCGCGGCGCCTTCGTGTGCCTGAGCTGATCCGGCGTGGCCGCGGCGCCCTGGAACTTCGGAAAGGCGATGCCGAGCGGGTCGACGATCGGCTCGGCGCTCGCCGCCGGGCGCCAGCACCAGCAGGAGCACGGTAAGTGCGAATACGGTCGCGCTGGTGGTGCGCACGCGCCGACCCTACCGATGCTCTAGCGCTTCAGCGTCACTGCCTTCGATGCCACGCTTGAGCCACCGACCCCGTCCCTGAGGGTCACTGTGATCTTTGTCTTGATTCTTCCCGTCCTGCGGAGCAGCGCCAGCTTCCTGCGGGTCAGCGCCATCTTGAGCGTGACCCTGCCGCTGGCGGGCGTCGTGAAGGACTTCTTCGCCAGCTTGCGGAAAACGGCCCTGCCCTTCAGTCCCTGACCCGCGCGGAAGCTGTAGCTGAACCGGCCCCTGCGGTTCACCTTCACCGTCTTCTTCGAGCCGGCGAAGCTGGCCTTGGCCAGGCTCCCGCCGCCCGCGGGCGGCGCGACTGCCTCGCGGTCCACCGAGGAGCAGAAGGCGACCAGGTCGAGCTGATCGACCTGGGCCGAATCCGCGCCCCCGCCGCAGTCCACCACGTCCCGCTCGCCGTCGCGGGCGAACACCGTGTCCGGGTCGGCCTCGCAGAAAACGGAGCATGAGGCGATGTCGCCGTAGATCTGGTCGAGTCCCGCTCCGCCGTCGACGCTGTCGGACCCGTTCGCGCCCTGGACCTTGTCGTTGCCGGCGTCGCCGAAGACGCGGTCGTCGCCCCCGCCGCCGTAGAGGTCGTCGTTGCCGCCGGCGCCGTGGATCTCGTCGGCGCCGCCGTTGCCCTCGAAGTTGTCGGGCCCCGCGGACCCGGTGAAGGCGTCGTTGTGCACGGTGCCGTCGATGGCCTCGATGTCCGATCCGACGTTGTCGCCCTCTCCTGGGCTGCCGTCGTTGGCCTGACCGTCGATCGAGATGGCCATGCCCGCGTTGTGGCCGTCGAGCCAGAGCTTGTCGTTTCCGGGGCCGCCGGAGTAGGTGTCGGCGCCTACACCGGGGTCGTTGCCGGAGCCGATGCAATCGGAGCAGTGCTCGAGTCCGTCGTCGCCGCTGCCACCGTCCACGAGGTCGTTCCCGGCCCCGCCGTTCGCCTGGTCGTCGCCGCCCTCGCCCAGCACCTGGTCGGCGCCGTCTGCGCCGAACAGCCGGTCATTCCCTTCGCCACCGTGCAGGACGTCGTTGCCCGGGCTTGCGTAGACGCTGTCGTTCCCGCCGCCGGCGTTGAACGTGAGCGCCTGCGAGCCCGCGGACAGAACGTCGGGTCCCGCGCCGGAGTTGACGGTCGCCGGTCCCGTGAGCACGTCCCCGCAGTCGCCGCTGAGGTGGACCGTGTTCGCGCCCTCGCCGAGGTTCAACTCGTAGGCGTTGAAGCAGTCGAACTGCTGGCCGGCGAACGTGATGTCGTCGTTGCCGGCGCCGAGGTCGACCTTCACGTTGCCGTGGCCGGGACAGCTGATCCAGCTGTCGAGCCCCTCGTACTGGCAGTCTCCTGGGGCGCTCGTGATGGTCTGGTTGTCCAGGATGTTGTCCCGGCCCGTGGCGCCGTCATACCTGAACTGCACGATATGCCCGGTGTTGTCCCCGCCGGTGACGATGAGCGTGTCGCCGCTGTAGGAGACCGTGGTTGCACGCGCGCCAACCGGGACAACGAGCAGCATCGCGATCGCCAGCACGAGTGCGTGCCGGCCCAGCCTCGGACGTGTATGCGACATCTGTGACTCCAAACGAGCGTGAGGTTGGCTCCCTCCCCGGAGGGGCCACCGGTCAGGAGGCGAAGGCGGCGGCGAAGGTTGGGCCAGCGCGCTCAGCTCCTGCACCTCCACCCTACCGCAGATAGGGGACCGGCGCCTGCTTTATGGAGTACGCCCCGGTCGGTGCGCCGGTTGCGGCGCGGCTATAGATTGCCGCCCTAATGGAACGCGACGAGCTCGCCTTCGCAGGAGTCGTTCGCCAGGCGGAGCTGATCCGCTCGGGCGAGGTCTCCTCGCGCGAGCTCGTGGAGCTCTACCTCGAGCGAATCGAGCGGCTCGACCCGGAGCTGAATGCGTTTCGGAAGGTGATGGCGGAGCGAGCGCTCGTCGACGCCCAGCAGGCCGACGGCCGGCGCGGCGCGGGAGACGAGCGGCCGCTCCTCGGAGTCCCGATCGCGGTGAAGGACGTCGAGGACGTGACCGGCGAGGTCACGCGCTGGGGCACGGACGCGTTCACGAAGCCCGCCGCGGAGGACAGCGAGCTGGTACGTCGCCTGCGGGCCGCGGGCGCCGTCGTCGTCGGCAAGACCAACACGCCCGAGCTGGCGATCATCGGCGACACCGAGGGCCCCGCGTTCGGCATCACGCGCAACCCCTGGAACACGGAGCGCAGCACGGGCGGCTCGAGCGGGGGCAGCGCCGCCGCCGTCGCGGCCGGCCTCTGCGCGGCCGCCACGGGATCCGACGGCATGGGGTCGATCCGTATCCCGGCAGCGAACTGCGGCCTCGTTGGGCTCAAGCCGACGCGCGACCGGATTCCGCTCGCCCCGCTGAGGGAGCACTGGTACGGGCTGAGCGTGGCGGGCTTCGAGACGCGCAGCGTGCGGGACCACGCGCTGCTCATGTCGGTCGGCGCTGCCGACGAGGGCCTCCGCGCCGCGGCCGACCGGCCTCCCGAGCGGCTCCGCGTGGCCGTCTCGACCAAGCCGCCCCTACCGGCGCGCGTGCACGACGAGGTCAAGCGGGTGGTCGAGCAGACCGGCGGCCGCCTCGGCGCCCTCGGGCACGACGTGCAGCCGGCCGACCCGCCGTATCCGCTCCTCAGCCCGGCGACCACGCGCTACCTCGCCGGCGTGGCGCAGGACGTGGAGGAGCGAGTCGAACGTCCGGAGCGGCTGCAGCGTCGCACGACCGGCTTTGCCCGGATGGGGAGCGCGATTCCAGGGGCGGTGCTCGACTGGGCCCGGCGAGAGGACGACGCCGCGCGCTACCGCCCGTTCTTCGAGCGCCACGACGTTCTCCTGACGCCCGTGAACGCCGTGCCTCCGGTGAGGGCGGGCCAGTGGGAGGGGCTGGGCGCGGTTCGGACGCTGCTCGGCATGGCCCAGGCCTATCCGTTCACCGGCGAGTGGAACCTCACCGGGCACCCGGCGCTGTCCGTACCCGGAGGCATGAGCAAGGACGGCACGCCGATCGGCGTGATGCTCGTGGGCCGTCACGGCCAGGAGGCGACACTCCTCGGCATGGCCGCGCAGCTCGAGGCCGAGCTCCGCTGGACGGACCGTAGGCCGCCTGTCTCCTAAGTAGCCTCCCGCGCGTGCGTCAGCTGCGCATTCACGACACCCTGAGCGGCGACGTCGTCCCCGTCGAGCCGCACGACGGCAAGCGGATCGGGATCTACGTCTGTGGCCCCACCGTCTACGGCCGGATCCACGTGGGGAACGCCCGCCCGTACGTCGTCTTCGCGCTCCTGAAGCGCTTCCTCGAGCACGAGGGCTACGACGCGACGCTGGTGGTGAACGTCACCGACGTGAACGACAAGATCTACGACGCCGCGCGCGAACGCGGCGTCCCGAGCGCGGAGCTCGCGCGCGACATGACCGACGCGTACGTCGAGGACACCGACCGGCTCGGTCTCGGCCGGCCGGACGCGGAGCCGAAGGCCACCGAGACGATCGACGCGATCGAGGCGCTGATCCAGGACCTCGTCGACTCGGGGCACGCGTACGAGCGGAGCGGTGACGTCTACTTCCGCGTGGCCTCGTTCGACGGCTACGGCAAGCTCTCGAACCGCCCGCTCGAGGAGATGCAGCAGGGCGAGGGCGACGACGCGGCCGAGCTGAAGGAGTCGCCCCAGGACTTCGCGCTCTGGAAGGCGCGCAAGGACGGCGAGGACACCTGGTGGGAGTCGCCCTGGGGCGAGGGCCGGCCCGGCTGGCACATCGAGTGCTCCGCGATGGCGGAACAGGTGCTCGGCATTCCCTTCGAGGTTCACGGCGGCGGCTCGGACCTCGTCTTCCCGCACCACGAGAACGAGATCGCCCAGACGGAGGCGGCTCGCGGCAAGCCGCTCAGCCGCGCCTGGATGCACAACGGCATGGTGCAGATGGGCGAGGAGAAGATGGCGAAGTCGGTGGGCAACATCCGCCTGCTCCACGGCGCGCTCGACCAGTTCGGCCGCGACGCGTTCATGATGTGGATGGTCGGCGCCCACTACCGGAAGCCGGTCGCGTACACGGAGGAGGCGCTCGAGGACGCGGCGCGGGCGGTGGCGCGCGTGCGTGAGGCGCTTCGGCGGCTGGATCCGGACGCCGCCGGGTTGGACGACTTCGTGGAGCGCTTCTTCGACGCCCTGGCGGACGACTTCAACACGCCCGAGGCACGCGCGATCCTGTTCGAGTGGGTGGCCGAGGTCAACCGCAGGGTGGACCAGGGGGAGCCCGTGGGGCCGGGCCGGGCGGGCGAAATGCTCTATGCGCTCGGCCTCGAGGGGTTGATGGAGCTGGAGGATCAAGCTCCCGAGGAGCTCCAGCGGCTCGCGGCCGAACGCGAGGAGGCGCGCGCCGCGCGCGACTTCGAGCGCGCCGATCGGATCCGCGACCAGCTCGCCGAGGCCGGCTGGGAGATCCGCGACACGCCCGAGGGTGCGCGCCTCGTGCGTCAGTCGTGATCGTCTACGGGCGCAACGCGGTGCGCGAGGCACTGCGCGGCAGGCGCCGGGTGCAGCGCGTGTTCGCCACCGAGCGGGCCGCGCGCGAGGTCTGGCTGGGCGGAGTGGAGACGGTCATCGAGGACCAATGGCAGATCGAGGAGCGCTGCGGCTCGCCGGACCACCAGGGGCTGTGCGCCGAGGTGGGCCCGTATCCGTATGTGGACGCCGACTCCCTGCTCGAGCCGGGCGACGCACTCGTCCTCGCTCTCGACGAGGTGCAGGACCCGCACAACCTCGGCGCAGTCGCGCGCGTGGCGGAGAGCGCGGGCTGCACCGGCATCGTGCTGCCCGAGCGGCGCTCCGCCGAGGTCACGCCCGCGGTGTGCCGCGCCTCGGCTGGCGCGGTCGAGCATCTCGCGATCGCGCGCGTGGGCAACCTGGCCTCGTGGCTCCTGTCGGCGAAGGAGCGCGAGAGCCTCTGGGTCTATGGCGCGGAGGCCGACGCCTCGGTCCCCTACGACCGCCCGGACTACAGCGGCCGCGTGATCCTCGTGCTGGGGAGCGAGGGCCGTGGGCTCCGCCCGCGCGTAGCCGAGACCTGCGACGAGCTCATCCGCCTGCCGGTGCGCGGGAAGGTCGGCTCGCTGAATGTCTCGACCGCCGCCTCAGCGCTCGTGTACGGAATCTTGCATTTTCGAGGGGAAACCCTTGACAAGGCTCCATAACGGGGCATAATTCCGACCGTTGATCAGGCTGTAGTCGAGCTTTAGGGATTGCCCGGGCACGACCGCAGAGAACCTGACGCCAGGGGAGGTAGTGCGTCACCGAGGCCAAGGAGCCTTCGATGGCAGCATCCACCACGTTCCGCCCCGGCGCCTTCAAGTCTCACACTCAAGTTGAGCTTGATGATCACTATCTGATCGCGCTGGCCAAGCAGGGCAAGAAGGACGCGTACGACCGCATCGTGAAGCGGTATTACGGCTTCGTGCGGCTGAAGGCGTCGTCCTACTTCCTGATCGGTGGAGACGCCGACGATCTGATCCAGGAAGGCCTCGTCGGCCTCTACAAGGCGGTGCGCGACTACCGCTGGGACCGCGAGTCGAGTTTCCGGAACTTCGCCGAGCTGTGCATAACGCGGCAGATCATCACCGCCGTGAAGACCTCGACCCGCAACAAGCACACGCCGCTGAACGAGTACGTCTCGTTCTCGCAGACGCCGGCGGCGGGGAGCGGGGACGGCGATCCGACGCTGGACGAGCTGCTGCCGGGCCCCACCGCGCACGATCCGGTGAACCAGGTGATCTCCTCCGAGGAGCTCCACAGCCTGGTCGCGTGCCTGTCGAGCGTGCTCTCGGAGCTCGAGAGCTCGGTCCTGTCGCTGTATCTGGACGGCCACAGCTACGAGGCGATCGCGGAGCGGCTCGAGTGCGACACGAAGACGGTCGACAACGCGCTCCAGAGGGTGAAGCGCAAGGTCGGCGCACATCTGAGTTCGCGCGAAGTTCTCCTGTAGAACAAACGTCCAGCCGCCTTCCGCGGGGGGTTGCGGCTTTCTCGGATAAGCCGATGCGAACGGCACGATGCCGTTTCGCTCCGTCTTCCCGGTGCTCATGCTGGCCGCGCTCGCGGCCGTCTTCGTCATGAGCTGGTCCGCGTTGTCAGCGGCCTCCGTGGGAGACCAGGAGCCGCAGCCCGAGCCCGCGGCGCTACCCCTCCCGGCGCCGCCCGCGCCCGCACCGGCGGCCGAGCCCGTGCCCGCGGCGCAGACGAGCAAGCGGAAGCCGCGCTGGCGCTCGCTGGCCTCGTCTCATCGGCTCGGCCACACGGTGGCGATCGTGCGCCGCTCGGTGCCGCTGAGGGCCCGGCCGCGCGGGCGCATGGTCGCGCGCGCGGGGAGATGGACGGAGTTCGGCGATCAGCGCGTGATGAGCATCGCCAAGCAGCGTGGCCCGTGGCTCGGCGTCGTGGCGACCGAGCGGCCGAACGGCGAGCTCGCCTGGGTCCACATGAAGAATCGCGGGCTCGACTTCCGGCGCACGCCCTATTCGCTTCACGCCGACCTCTCGGGACGCTGGATCGAGCTGCGCAAGCGGGGCCGCCGGATCCGCCGCATCACGGTGGCGATCGGCCGTCCGGGCTCGGAGACGCCCACGGGCCGCTTCGCCGTGACCGACAAGCTGCACGGCCCGCGCTACGGCCCCTACTACGGCTGCTGCATCCTCGCCCTGAACGGCCACCAGCCGAACCTGCCTCCCGGTTGGAACGGCGGCAACCGCCTCGCGATCCACGGCACGAACGCGCCCGGCACGATCGGGGCGGCGGCGTCGGCGGGCTGCCTCCGCGCCGGCGACGCGGGTCTACGCGTCCTCATGCGCCGCGTGCCGCTCGGCACCCCTGTATTCATCAGGAACTGAGTTTCTAAACCGTTTCCTCCGGCGTTCGGCGGGTACGTGTTCGCCATGATCGGAATCCTGCTTACTGTGCTAGTTGCTGTTCTCGTCTACCTGATCCTGGCGGCCCTCACGGTGCCGATCGTGGGCATCATCGGCGCGATCCTCGTGCTGATCGCCGGAATCCCAAGCGGAGGCTTCGGCTTCGGCAGCCGCTGGGGCAGCGGCAGGCGCACCGTCTAGCCGCACGTCCGAAAAGACTGACGACATCCGGGCCCCGCAGTGCGGGGCCCGAGTCGTTCAGGGAGAGCCGGAGGTCGGACTCGAACCGACGGCCTGCTGATTACAAATCAGCTGCTCTACCAGCTGAGCTACTCCGGCGACCGGATCGAGTCTACGGCTGTGCTCGCGCTCACTCCCGCGGTTGATCTCATCGTCCTCGTGGCCAGCGTCGCCGACCTGCAGGGCGGAGCCACGGCGTCGAGCTGGCACGCGCTCGCGGCCGTCTACATCGGTGTGTCGGTCGCCTTCGGCCCGCGCATCATCGCTTGGGCGGACGCGCGGTTCGCATCGCGGTTCGCCGACGCGACGCCGCCGCCGCGGCCGCCGCGTGGCGGACCCGAGCACGCGCGCCGCGAGCGCGAGGGCTGGTACCGCCACGTGCTCGCGTACGTGATCGGCGGCGCCCTCCTGCTGACCGCGATCGTCCTGGTCGGCGAGGCAGACCGCACCGAGGCGCTTCTGCAGATGCTCCGCGTCTGGACGCTGGTGCTCGGGATCGACTTCCTGGTGAGCTTCAGCTACACGCTCTGGCCGCGCCGGGCGCGCACTGCCCGATAGGCCCTGACCAAGAGGTGCCATAGCCCGGACACGAGCCAGCGCCACCCCCGCGCAGAGCGCCATGAATGTCCACTCGAACCAGGGGACCGGCCCGAGACTCCACTCGACCTCGGTCGCCGTTCGGGAGCTCGATCAGTCGCACTTCCCTCCAGGCGGCCACAGCCCGAGCTTCGGTGTCGAACCCGGAGCCTTCAGGAAGATTCGCGATACAGGCCGACGCGTCGTCCGAGTCAGGATCGCCGTACGCCCACGTTCCGCGAACGACGAGAGCGAGGACGCCGAGCGCGACCGCGAGCAGCGGACGACGGCGAACGCGAGCTACGACTCGCTCGCTCCCACCGCGGCGTGCTCGATGTTCCCGTGGCCGTTCGACGAGATCGGCACGCCCTCGAGCGGCTCGAACTCGGTCTTGTCGTTCAGGCGGCGCTCCAGCTCGGACAGGACGATTCCGAACAGCAGGTGACGCCACGCGGCCTGGGCGAAGGCGCGGCGGTTGCCGTGCAGGGGCTCGAGGTCGCGGCGGGCCGGATGGTGGCGGTCGACGAACACGCCCAGCGGCCAGAAGCCGAAGTTCTCGGCCATCGCGGCGCCGATCCCGGCCACCACGGGCGGGCCAGGCACGAGCGGCCGCGCGAGTGCGTAGACCGCTCCGAACATCGCCCCGTTCGCGATGTGCAGCCCCAGCCCGGCGGCCGGCCAGGCGGGCCCGCGCGTGACGAGCTTGCCGAGCAGCTCCACGTCGTCGTAGCGCGAGCCGAAGACCCGCTTGTCGAGCGGCTGCTGGGCCGCCCAGGCTGCTGCCGCGGCAGCCCCCGCCAGCGCCCCGTTGAGTGGTCTCCGAAGCTCCATTCAGCGCAGCGTAACGACACCGGCGGAGCCGGGTACATCTCGGCAATGGCCCCACGCCCCCTGGAGCGCTACCACGAGCGCACGCGCCGACGCGGCGTCAACCCGTTCGTGTATTGGCCGGTCAGGTGGGTGGTGAAGCCGGCGATCCTCGTCTATTTCCGTCTCAGGCGGCTCGGCACCGAGCACGTCCCGGACGGCGGGGTCATCCTCGCCTCGAATCACAGGAGCTTCCTCGATCCGTTCGCGATCGGCTGCTGCATCGGCAGGCCGATCTACTTCGTCGCGAAGCAAGAGCTCTTCAAGAACCCCCTCCTGGGCTGGCTCCTGAACTGCCTGGGCGCCTTCCCGGTCAGGCGCGGGGCCTCCGACGAGGAGTCGGTGGACACCGCGCTCGCGCTGCTGGAGCGCGGCCAGGCGGTGGTGATCTTCCCCGAGGGCACCCGCATCCGCACCGGGTCGCTGGCGCCGCCCAAGCGCGGGGTCGGACGCCTGGCCCTCCAGAGCGGCAAGCCGGTGGTCCCGATCGCCGTGACGAACTCGGAGCGCGTCCGCAGGGGCTGGCGGATCAGGCCGGTCAAGGTGCACCTCCGCTGCGGGCCGCCGCTCACCTTCCCGCGCGTGGACGAGCCGTCGCGGTTCCTCGCGGGCGAGGTCACGGCACGCATCTGGCCCTGCGTCGGTCTTCAGTGGGAGTGGCTCGGCGGCCTGCCGCCGCTCCGCACGGCCGCCGTCGTGGGCGCGGGCTCGATGGGCACGGCCACCGCCGTCGTCCTCGCGCGCGCGGGCGTCGAGGTCCAGCTCGGCTGCCGCACCGCCGCGCAGGCGGAGGCTCTCAGCGCGGCGCGCGAGAACACGCGTTACCTGCCGGGCCTCGACCTCGACCGCGGCATCGACGTCAGGACCGTCCCCGAGATCGAGTTCGCCGGCGTCGACCTCGTGGTGCTCGCCGTGCCGTGCGCCGGCCTCCCGGCAGCGGTCGGGGAGATCGGCGCGCGTATGGGCGACCGCTCCGCCGTGCTCGTCGCCTCGAAGGGACTCGTTCCGCCGCTCGGCACGACGCCCGCCGCCTTCGTCTCGGAGCGCGTGCGCGCCCGCGCGGTCGCAACGCTCGCCGGGCCCGCACACGCGCGCGAGGCCATCGAGCAGGGCGCGTCCGTGGTGGTCGCCACGCGCGACCCGGACCTGCGCCGCCAGCTGCGCGACCTGCTCGAGGCCGGCGGCCTGACCGTCGAGGCGACCGACGACGTGACGGGCGCCGAGCTCGCGGCCTGCGCCAAGAACGCCGCCGCGCTCGCCACGGCGGCCGCGGCGTCCCGCGGCGCCAACCTGGCCGGCGCGGCGGCCGGCCGTGTCTTCTCGGAAATCCACGAGCTCGCCGTCGCGAGCGGCGGCCGCAGCGAGACCTTCGCCGGGCTCGCCGGCACGGGCGATCTCGTGGCCACCGCCCTCTCCGAGGGCAGCCGTAACCGGCGCGCTGGCGAGCTGGTGGGCGCCGGCGTTCCCGCCGGACAGGTCGAGGCCTCGATGGACCAGACCGCCGAGTCGCTGGCGACGGTGCCGCTGCTCGCCGACGCGTTCGAGCGCGAGGGCATCGAGGCGCCCATCACGACGGGGCTCCGGCGCGTGCTCGACGGCGACGCCTCACCCGACGAATGGCTCGAGACAGTTCGATCCGCGCGCCCCGCGCGGCGCCGCACTCACGCGGCCTGAGCCCGGGAGTAGGCTCCGTGAGCGGTGTCGGCGACAGCAGACAAGGAACGGCTCGACCGCGACTTCACCGAGCTGTACAAGGCACATCTGCGCGACGTCTACTCATACGCGTACTACCGGGTGGGCAACCATCACGACGCCGAGGACCTGACCGAGCAGACCTTTCTCCAGGCCTACCGGCACTTCGAGCGAGCGCAGCGCGAGTCGGACGGGCGGCCGCTCAGACCCTGGCTGATCCGCATCGCCCACAACCTCGCCGCGAACTTCTACCGCGACCGCTCGCGCCGGCCGGTGACCCAGCTGGACGACGCGAGCGTGCTGCAGGAGCCGCACGGAACCGAGGAGCTCGTGGCGGAGCGCGCGGAGCTGAAGGAGGTCCTCGAGGGAGTGTCGAAGCTTCCCGACGACCGCCGCGAGGCGCTCATCATGCGGTTCGCGCTCGGCATGGACAACCGCGAGATCGCGCGCGCCCTGGGCCGCTCCGACGGCGCCACCAAGGTGTTGATCCACAGAGCCATCAAGCAGCTGGAGGAGAGCCTCGAGGAGGAAGCCGATGAGTGATCGCGTGGAGCAGCTGCTGCGTTCGGCCCTCGTGCCGGTCGAGCCGCCCGAGGCGCTGAGCGACAGGCTCGAGCGAGGGCTGTCGGGACTCACCGAGGTGGCCGCCGCGGAGCTGGCCGACTGGGAGCTGTCCGCCATGCGCGACCCGCGCAACTGGGGCCGCCCCGTCGCGGCGGTGGTGGTCGGAACCGTCGCCGCCGGCGGGCTCGTGCTGGTGCGAGCCCGCCAGCAGCAGAAGAAGCGTCAGGTCACCGGCATGCAGGCGCTCGAGAAGTCGATCCGCGGCGTGGCGGACGACATCGAGAAGCGCCTCAAGCGCTAACCCTCAAGGGGTCTGACCCCTTTCGAGGGTGGTTGAGGGTTCGCGTGCCGGCGTTGCCAGGCCGGCGCCGATGCCCGCGATTCCGATCAGGAGGTGCAGGAAGTTGTCCTCCGTGTTCACCGGGATCAGGTTGAGGATCTCCTCGCCGTCGCCGGCGATGAACCCGAGCGCCGCGACGATCAGGTAGACGACTCCGAGGCCGAGCGCGTACAGGCGAGCGCCGCCGTACGAGCCCGCGAGCGCCAGGCCGATCACGCCCGAGGCGATGTGCACGAGGTTGTGCCAGCCGTTCACGTCGAGGATGCCGAGCACCGCCTCGCGCTCCGAGCCGTCGCCTGTGGAGAAGCTGGCGCTGTAGAAGAACCCGGCGATGCCGGCAACCACCAGGGTCAGCCCGATCACGAGCGCGTAGACCTGAGCGGGAGAGCGGTCTTCCATGGGAACCTCCATTGGACGAATTGCTTTCTACCCGCTGTTCGCGCTTGGCGCGTTCGTGGATCATCCGAATCGCGCGCTCGCGCGTAGGAACCACCTGAATGGCACACGACATTCGCGACCTGGCGGACGAAGAGGTGATGCAGCTGGTCCAGCGGGGCGATCCGCGCGCGTTCGAGCTGCTCTATGACCGCCACGGCGGCGCGGCCTACTCGCTCGCCTACCGGATCGTGGGCAAGCCGACCACCGCGGAGGACGTCGTCCAGGAGGCGCTCCTCTCGATCTGGCGCAGCCGGCTCCGCTACGACCAGACCCGCGGCAGCGTCCGCAACTGGATCCTCGGCATCGTGCACAACAGGGCGATCGACGGGCTGCGCCGGAGCTCCACCCACGACCGGCGGCGGGAGCCGTTCGAGGGGGTCGAGGAGCGCTTCGAGGCGCGCGAGCGCACCGATGTCGAGGTGGCCAGGCGGGAGGAGGCGCGCAGCGTGCGCGGCGCCTTGGAGACGCTGCCGGACGAGCAGCGGCAGACGATCGAGTTGGCTTACTTCGGCGGTTTCACGCACACGCAGATCGCGGAGTTGACGGGGGAGGCGGTGGGGACGGTGAAGGGCAGGATGAGGCTAGGACTCGAGAAGATGAGAAGGCAGCTCGTGGGGGGAGTGGCATGAGCGACCACGGGCGCCACCAGGACGACGCCGGCGCCTACCTGCTCGGGGCGCTGAACGACCTCGAGCGCCAGGCGTTCGAGCGTCACCTCGCGGGATGCAGCGAGTGCCAGGAGGAGCTCGAGCGCCTGCGCCCGGCCGCCGAGGCGCTGCCGGGATCGGTGGCTCAGCTCGAGCCGCCGCCGGGGCTGAAGAAGCGGCTGATGGCCGAGGTCGAGCGCGACTCGAACGTGGTGACCCTTCCCAGCCGCCGCGCCCCGAGGCGGCTCCTCGCCGTCGCAGCCGTGCTGCTGCTTGGAGTCGTGGCCGGCTTTGGCATCGCGCAGCTGGGCGGAGACGACACGCGCACCGTCACGGCCACGGTCGCGAGCGCGATGCCGCAGGCGGGTGGAAACCTCGAGATCCGAGGCGATGACGCCACGCTGCGGCTCCACGACATGCCGGAGCTCGGTGGCGCGCGCGTCTACCAGGTGTGGCTGCAACACGGTCAGCGGCTGGTACCCGCACGCACCTTCGAGGTGGGCTCTGGCGGCCGCGGCGACGTCGCGTTGCGAGGCGTGAGCGATGCGGACGGCGTCTACGTCACGAGGGAGGCTCGCGGCGGCGCTCAGGTGCCCAGCGAAGACCCGATTGTGAGCGTGCCCCTGTAGCTAGGGTGGGCCTCCCCATGGAGGTCTGCTACCGGCACCCGAACCGCGAAACCGGCGTTCGCTGCTCGAACTGCGAGCGGCCGATCTGCCCGGACTGCATGACCTCGACTCCCGTGGGGATGCGCTGCCCGGAATGCGCGCGTCAGGGCGCGACTCAGGTGCGCACGATGCGCTCGGTCAGCAACGAGCCGAGGCTCACCTACATCCTGATCGCGATCAACGTCATCGCCGCTTTCGGCTCGCTGCTCGGCGGCGGGGCCGGCGTGGGCAGCAGCTCGCTGACCGACGACGGAGGCCTCTCGCAGCACTTCATCGCTGACGGCGAGTACTACCGCCTCCTGACGGCGGGCTTCCTGCACGCCGGGCTCTTCCACCTCCTGACGAACATGCTCTCGCTCTGGATCCTCGGCTCGATCATCGAACCCGCGGTCGGGAGCTGGCGCTTCGGTCTCATCTACTTCGTGTCGCTCCTGTGCGGGTCCTTCGGGGCGCTGCTGCTCTCGCCGGACGCGCTCACGGTAGGAGCGTCCGGTGCGATCTTCGGGCTCCTCGCCGCCGCCGCGATCGTGGCCTGGAACCGCGGCTTCAACCTCATGGAGAGTGGTCTCGGCATCTGGATCGGGCTGAACCTGCTGATCACGTTCACGGTCCCGAACATCTCGATAGGCGGCCACATAGGCGGGTTCATCGGGGGCGCGGTCACCGCGCTCCTCCTGATTGAGCTCCGCGATCGCGTGCGCGTGCCGGAGGCGGTTCCGGCGCTCGCGTGCGTAGCGCTCGGCGTGGCGGCCGTGGCCGGGTCGATAGTGATCTCCGGCTGATTGATCCGCAGCCGCGAATCGCTTAGGGTCGGCCGTCAGAGACCATGCTGGTCCGGCTCGCTCTGGTGGTGGCGCTCCTCGGCGCTTCGGCGTCCATGAGCGGATGCGTCTTTTTCAGCAACGCGTTCTGGCAGTGCTTCGCGTCGGGCGGCACCAACAAGGACGCGTGCTCGGCCTTCTCCGAGTACCTCGAACAGTCGCCCACCGACTGGGATGGCGACGGCGTCGACAACGGCCCGGACGAGTGCCCCTGGCAGCCGGGAAATCCCCTCGTCACCGGGTGCCCGGACCGTGACGGGGACGCTGTCCCCGACCACCGCGATCGGTGCCCGGACGAGGCCGGGTTCACGAGCGACGGCTGCAACGAGGACATCCCGGGGGTGGATATCACGCCGCCGCCGGTGCCAACGGGACTCACTGCGGTCGGCCAGGGGTCACGGATACGCCTGGACTGGGACGACGTGGTCGCTCCCGATCTGTCGGGGTACAACGTCGAGCGTGCCGCCGCGCCGGGTGGTCCCTACAGCCAGATCACGTCGCCTCCGGTGACCGCGTCGACGTACGACGACACGCTGTTCGCCGACCCCTCTCAGCGCTACTACTACGTCGTCACCGCGGTGGACTACGCCGGCAACCGGAGCGCGCGCTCCGCCGAGGCGTCGGCCATCGCATGCCAGCCTCCGGAGTGCACCTCGGCCCCGGGTGGCGGAGGGGCGAGCATCAGCCTCGCCACCGCCCGGAAGGCCTACCGCGCCACGGTCACCGGCCGGTTCGTGCGCGCGCGGTCGTTCAGCGCCCGAAACGGTGTCCTGAGCGGCAGCGGCCTCGTCTTCACCGGCAGGCTCGTCGCGGCTCCCGGCGCGCCCGCGGGCCTGCGGCGAGGCGGGTGGACCGCCCGGATGGACCTGTCGGTCTCTGGCCCGGCGGCGCGCGCCACGGCGCGTGGCGTAGCGCTCGCCAAATTCGGTCGAGGCGGGCGGATCTGCCTCCGCTTCACTCAGCTCATGCGCGCCGGGGACGGCGGGCGGCGCCGCCTCCTCGGCGGCTCGTTCAAGGTGATCGGCGCCACCGGCTCCGCGCGGCAGCTCGGCTCCGCCTCGCGCTTCTCGGGCAAGGCCGGGCCGCGCAGCGCTTGGACGCTGCGCGCAACCGGTGCTACGGGCAAGCGACTGCCGCGCAGCCTGCCGCGCGCCTGCCGCGGTCTCTAAGCGCTCAGGTCGATTTCGATCGAGCGTCGCGTCGGCGGCGCCGGCACCAGCTCGGGGTGCAGCAGGTGGCCGAGGAGCTCGATTCCCTCGACGAGTCGCGGGCCGGGCCGCGAGAAGTACGCCGCGGCGTCCACCGCGAAGACGCGCGCGCCGAGCGGTGCGAGCCGGTCGCGCGCCTGCATCGTCTCCGCCGCCGCCTGCTCGGCGTAGTAGCCGCACGGCATCGACACGATCACCTCGGGCGCCGCCGCCTCGAGCTCGGCCCACTCGGCCGTGCGCGACTTCTCGCCGGGCAGCCCCAGCGTGTCCTCGCCACCGGCCAGCTGGATCATCTGCGGCACCCAGTGGCCGCCCACGAAGAGCGGGTCGAGCCACTCGAGCGCGGCCACGCGCGGGCGCGGCGCGCCCTCGACCGCTCGCTCGACGGCGTCGATGCGTTCGGCCGCCTCGCCGGCGAGGCGCTCGCCGGCGTCGTCGGCGCCCGCCGCTGCGGCTAGGCGCGGCACGTCCGCCAGGACCTCGCCGAGGGTCGTGGGGTCGAGCGAGATCACCTCCGGCTGCGTGGGCAGCCTGTCCGCCACGGCGCGCACGTCGTCGAACGAGACGGCGCATACCTCGCACACCGCCTGGGTCACGATCAGGTCCACGTGGAGCTCCTCCAGCGTGGTCTGGTCGAGCTCGTAGAGCGCCTCGCCGCGGCCGGTGCGCTCGCGCACCGCGGCGTCGATCTCGGCCGCGGCCAAGCCGTCCGGGATCACGCTGCGGGTGAGGTGGGGGAGTTGTTCGGCGCCGGGCGGGTAGTCACACTCGTGGGTGACCGCGGCCACGCGGTCGCCGAGGCCGAGGGCGAACAGCATCTCGGTCGCGGACGGAACCAGTGACGCGATACGCACGGAGACGAGCATGGCACGTCTGAACGACTCGGAGATCGACGAACGGCTGGGCGGCCTCGACGGATGGGAGCGCTCCGGCGACGCCATCGTCAAGCGGTTCGACAACGGCGACTTCAAGGGGTCCGTGGAGTTCGTGAACAGGCTCACTCCCGAGGCCGAGGAGATGAACCATCACCCCGATCTCGAGATCTCCTGGAAGACGGTCACGGTGACGATCACGACGCACAGCGAGGGCGGTCTGACGGAGGGCGACTTCGAGCTCGCGCGCCGGATTGATGGCCTGGATTAGCTGCTACATTCGCCGCGTCAGCGCATGAGCGACGACGATCCTCCTCGAAGTAGCCAGATGAAGCCCGGTCAGCGATGACCGCGGTGCTTCTGCTTTTCGCCGTCGCCGTCCTGGTGGCGCTGAACGGGCTGTTCGTGGCCGCCGAGTTCGCGCTCGTGCGCGCCTCCCAGGGACGGGTGGAGCAGCTGCGCGAGGAGGGGCGTCGCGGCGCCGCGCTCGTCCTAAAGCAGATCGAGCGCATCGACGAGTACCTGTCGGCGTGCCAGCTCGGCATCACGATGACCTCGCTAGGCATCGGCTTCCTCGGCGAGCCCGCGATTGCGAGCCTGTTCGAGGACGCATTCGGCACGGCGATCTCGCACAACGCCTCCCTGGCGATCTCGCTCACGCTCGCCTACCTGATCACGACGGCGCTCCACATCACCATCGGCGAGCAGGTCCCGAAGATCTACTCGATCGTGCATGCCGAGAAGACGGCGCTGAGAGTGGCGCGGCCGCTCGAGCTGTTCCGCCGGGTCTTCAACCCGCTGATCTGGCTGCTCAACACGGCCTCGAACTGGATGCTGCGGCTGGTCGGCGTGGACTCGCGCGCGGAGTTCGAGGAAGTGAGCTCATCCGAGGACCTGAAGCTGATCATCGCCCGCAGCCAGCGCGGCGGAAAGCTCGACCCCGGCGAGGCCGGGATGCTGTCCGGCGTCTTCCACCTGCACGAGCAACAGGCGCGCCAGGTGATGACGCCGATCCCGGCGGTCGTGACCGTCGACGCTGCCGAGACGGCCGAGGCCGCGCTCCGGCGCGCGGTCGACTCCGGCCACACCCGCCTCGTGGTGACCGACGACGGCAACACCGACCGGATCAAGGGCATCGTGCACGTGAACTCGCTCGCCCGGAAGGTCATGAACGAGGGGCCGGACGCGTCGATCGAGAGCAGCGTGAAGGACGCGCTGATCGTCCCCGAGACAAAGCCGCTCGACGACCTGCTGGCGGACCTCCAGCGCGAGCGCGCGTCGATGGCCGTGGTGGTCGACGAGTACGGCCGGACCGCCGGCATCGTGACCATCGAGGACATCATCGAGGAGGTCGTGGGCGAGATCGCCGACGAGACCGACCCGGCGGTGGCGGGGGTCCGCCGCCTCGCGAACGGCGACTGGTGGGTGCGCGGCCACGTGCCGATCACCGATCTCGCCGACTACGGCCTGAACCTGCCGGTGGACTCGGACGCCTACAACTCGGTCGGAGGCTTCGTCTTCGGCGAGCTCGGCCGGCTGCCGAAGCGCGGCGACATGGTGCACGCGAACGGCTACTCGCTCCGCGTGGAGGCCGTCCGCGAGAACCGCGTCGAGGCCGTCCGGATCCGCGACCACCAGGCGCGCGGCGAGCAGGGGCCGGCGGAGGGCACCACCACCGTGCGCCCCGTCGAGGAGGCCGCCTCGACCCCACGTGAGGTCGAGCGCCGGGCTTCCGAGTAGTCGATCCGTCCGCTCGGGGGGCTAGTTTCGCCGCGATAGTGCTTCTCGTAGGAGGGGGTCTCCCGGGCATGTGGTGCGTGAAGCTCAGCGATTCTCAGCGCGACGCGCTGACGGCGGTGGTCCGAGAGCAGGGGGAGTGTGGCCCGGCGCTCGCTGCGGCCCTTGAAGCGCTGGACCTCGCTCGCTGGGACGACCTGCCGGAGGCGACCCTGCCGTGGGACCGGGTCACGGAGCTCGCGTCTTGTCAGGGAATCGGCGAGGCGGACGTGGTCTGGGACCTAGCCGCGCGGACGCCCCCGGCGCCGCTCGTGCACCGGCCGCCGCGGCCGGCGGTGCGGGCGCGGCGGGCGAAGCCGCCGGCCTAGCTAGCCGGCCTTGGGCGGATAGTCGTAGAAGCCCGCGCCGGCCTTGCGGCCGAGCCTGCCATCGGCGATCAGCTCCTGCACCCGCGCGGGGATCTCGGTGCCGATCGACTCGCCGATCGCCACCGACACGTCCAGCCCGACGAAGTCGAGCAGCGCCAGCGGGCCCATCGGGTGGCCCGCGCCGAGCTTCATGCAGGTGTCGATGGCCTCGGGCGAGAGCCCGTCGCGCTCGAGCAGCCGCACCGCGTCGAACAGGTAGGGGAAGAGCAGCTTGTTGACCACGAACCCGGCCGCGTCCGGCACCTCGACCGCCGTCTTGTCGAGCTGCTCGCACAGGTCGCGCAGGCGCTGCCTCGTCTCCTCGGTCGCGGCGTCGGGAAACGACAGCTCGACGAGCTTCATCTTGTCGACCGGGTTGAAGACGTGGAGGGCTCCGAAGCGCTCCGCCCGGCCGCTCGCACCGGCGAGCTCCGCGACCGACAGGGAGGAGGTTGTGGTGGCGAGCACGGCGTCCTCGTCGAGAACGTCCCCGAGCAGGCCGTAGAGCTCGCGCTTGGTGGCCACGTCCTCGCTGATCGCCTCAACGACGACGGCGCAGCCGGCGAGGCCGGCGAGGTCGGTCACGACCGTCACGGATTCGTCCACCTTCGAGCAGGCGCGGTCCCTCGAGCCATCGCTCCTGGCCCACAGAACGACCTCGTGAGAGCCCGTCGCGGCGCGTGCCAGACCGCACGCGATCGCCCCGCTACCCGCAATGCCAAGCCGATTCAACGCCCTATCCACCCCCTGGTTGACTCGCCAGTCAATTGAGTACGCTTACCACATGCGAAACGGGAACGAGCGTGAGGTAGTCATCGTCGAGGCCGTCCGGACGCCGATCGGACGCGGTCATCCTGAGAAGGGCATCTACAGGGAAACGCACCCGAATGCGCTGCTCGCGAAGACCTACACCGAGGTCATCGAGCGCGCCGGGATCGACGCGTCCGAGGTCGAGGACGTGATCACGGGCTGTGTCCAGCAGGTCGGCGAGCAGGGCTTCAACGTGGGCCGCAACGCGTGGCTCCAGGCCGGCCTCCCGGTCGAGACGCCCGCCACGACGGTCGACCGCCAGTGCGGGTCGGCGCAGCAGGCCGTGAACTTCGCCGCCGCCCTCATCGCCTCGGGCGTCCACGACGTGGCGATCGGCTCCGGTGTCGAGCACATGGGCCACATCCCGATGGGCGTGAGCTTCAAGTGGGTCGACGACGTCGGCTCGCCCTGGCCGCCCGAGCTGATGGAGAAGTACAACCTCGTGCCACAGGGGATCTCCGCTGAGATGATCGCCGACAAGTGGGAGATCCCGCGGTCGGAGCTCGACGAGATCGGCCTGCGCTCGCACCAGCTCGCCCACCAGGCGACCGAGGAGGGCCGCTTCGAGCGCGAGATCGTGCCGTTCTCGGTGAACGGCGACACCTACGTGACCGACCAGGGCATCCGCCCGGACACCAGCATCGAGGCGCTCTCCCAGCTGAAGCCGGCCTTCAAGGAGGACGGCAAGATCACCGCCGGCAACTCGTCGCAGATCTCGGACGGCGCGGCGGCGGTGCTGCTGATGGAGCGGCAGAAGGCGGAGTCGCTCGGGCTGAAGCCGCGCGCGCGGATCGTGGACCAGACGACCGTGGGCGTGGACCCGGTGATCATGCTCACCGGCCCCATCCCGGCCACGAAGAAGCTCCTCGAGCGCAACGGCATGAAGATGGACGACATCGACCTGGTGGAGATCAACGAGGCGTTCGCGTCCGTCCTCGCCGCGTGGCGCCGCGAGCTCGAGCCGGACATGGACCGCGTGAACGTGAACGGCGGCGCGATCGCGCTCGGCCACCCGCTCGGATCGACCGGCGCCCGCCTGATCACGACGCTGCTCCACGAGCTGGAGCGCTCCGACAAGGAGGTCGGGCTCGTGACCATGTGCTGCGGCGGCGGGCTGGGCACCGGGACGCTGATCCAGCGGGTCTAAAGCTGCCAGGTGGCAGAGATTCGTTGCGTTTTCCGCAACGTTTCTCCGCCACCTGAGCCCGCGGGCCTGGCGAGGCGCAAGTCTTGGCCGAGGCGTGCGTTCCGCGTTACATGGACCTGGGCGGAAGAGCGCGGGCGCTCGCGGTGCTTGCTGCCCTCACTGCTGTCGTTCTCGCGCTGATGCTCGCGCCGGTGGCAGGCGCCGCCACAGCCCACTGCAACGTGCCGATCACGATGAGCGACGGCACCGTCCTGCGGGCCAACCTGTGGCTTCCCGAGCAGGCGAGCGGCACCCATCCCACGGTGATGACGGCCACCGGCTACAACAAGGACACCACCAACCCGGCCGGCCAGGAGTGCTCGGGACAGGGCGGGATCGCCACGGTCGACACCTCGCTCGCCGATCGGGGCTACGCGGTGATGCTCGTGGACGACCGCGGCACCGGCGCGAGTCAGGGGAAGTGGGACTCCTGGGGTCAGCGGACCCAGGACGACTATGGCGAGATCCTCGACTGGATCCAGGCGCAGCCGTGGTCTGACGGGTCGGTCGCCACGACGGGCGGCTCGTACATGGGGATCACCTCGTTGCTCGTGGCCGAGGCCGACGCGGCCCGGGTGGCGAGCGGCAAGCCGCGCGCGGTGAAGGCGGTCTGGGCCGACATCCCGATGTCCGACGCCTACCGCGACGTGACCTTCCACGGCGGCGCGGTCGACGCCGGCTTCATCCCGCTATGGCTGGGGCTCACGTCGAGCCTCTCGAGCCTGCCGCCCTCGACCACGCTCGAGGACCCGGCCGGGTCCGTGCCGACATGGGCCGACCATCTGCGCAACGCCTGGGACTTCGCCGCGCAGAAGACCCTCACGACGACGCTCGGCGGCGACTCCGCGTACGACGGTCCGTTCTACCGGCTCCGCTCGCCCGGCGACCGAGCCGCGCAGCTCGAGATCCCGGTCGTGATCCAGGGTGGCTGGTGGGACATCTTCCAGCGCGGCGAGCCGCTGCTCTACGAGCAGCTGACCAGCTCGCCGAACAAGAAGCTCTTCATGTCGCCGCACTACCACGTGGACGACGGGCCGGGGCTCGAGGACCCGGAGCTGAAGGACAAGTGGTTCGACCACTGGCTGCAGGGCGCCGAGAACGGCGTGGAGAGCACACCCTCCGTGAACCTGTACCCGATCGGCGGCGAGCGCTGGGAGCACCACCCGACCTGGCCGGTGCCCGGCGTGAGCTACACCCCCGCCTACCTGGACGGCGGGAAGTCGCTCTCATTCACGGCCCCTGCCGAGGGGGACGGCGACCGTGCGCCGCTCCTGCCCGCTTCGAGCCCCTGCTCGCGCATGACGACGCAGTGGACCGCGGGCATCGCGGCCGGGCCGTGCGAGACCGACAATCGCTCCTGGGAGGCATCGTCGCTCACCTACACGAGCGCGCCGCTCGAGGAGGACACGAAGCTGACGGGACCGATCGTGGCCAACGTCTGGGCTGAGCTCACGTCCCGGGACGCCACGCTCGTCGCCGTGGTCTCGGACGTCGCGCCGTCGGGCGAGTCGAACCAGATCACGGCCGGGTTCCTGCAGGCGAGCCAGCGGGCGGTGGATCCGGCGCGGTCGACCTTCGACTCGGCCGGCACGATGATCCGGCCCTTCCATCCGTTCACCAGGGAGAGCCAAGCGCCGGTCACGCCAAACGACCCCGCGCTCTACCAGATCGAGGTCTACCCGACTTCGGCGATCTTCAAGAGGGGCGACCGTATCCGGCTGACGATCGGCTCGGCCGACACGCCGGCCACTGCACCGACGGTGCCGGCGCTGGCGGACAGCCTCGGCGGCGAGATCCGCGTCCTCCACGGAGGTCGTTACGGATCGCACGTGCTCCTCCCGGTCGCTCCCGATTAGTCCGGAGCAGGGTGGGTACCCTCGCGGAGTGCCGGTGCACACGCAGGGCTCATTACTTGACGGCCGGTATCGGGTAGTCAGGCATCTCGGCTCCGGCGGCATGGCCTCCGTCCTCCTCTGTGAGGACGAGCGGCTCGGCCGGCGCGTTGCCGTGAAGCGCCTGCACGCCGATAGTCCCGTCGACGTCGAACAGCGCTTCGACCGCGAGGCGAAGCTCGGCGCATCTCTGAACCACCCGAACCTCGTGGCTGTCTTCGACACCGCGCACGACGACGAGAGCGTGCTGATCGTCATGGAGTACGTGGACGGCGAGCCACTCTCGCGCCTCCTGCGGCGCGGCCCGCTGCGCCCCGAGGAGGTCTCCCGGATCGTGTCCGAGCTGGGCGACGCGCTCGACCACGCGCATGGCCAGGGCGTCGTGCACCGCGACGTGAAGCCCGGCAACGTGCTGATCCGCGAGGACGGCGTGACGAAGCTGGCCGACCTCGGCATCGCGACCGCGTCGGACGGCACCAAGATCACCCGCAGCGGCACGGTGCTGGGCACCGCCTCCTACATGGCCCCCGAGCAGCTGGACGGGCGCGGCGCGGGCTCGCCGGCCGACGTCTACGCGCTCGCCGCGATCGCCTTCGAGATGCTCGGCGGCAGGAAGCCGCGCGAGGGCCGCACACCCATGGAGATCGCCCACCAGATCGCCACCGCCGGTCCGCCCGATCTCCGCGACGCCTGGCCGAAGGCGCCGGACGCGGCGGCCGAGGTGCTGAAGCGCGGGATGGCGCTCGATCCGGAGGACCGGCCCTCCTCGGCCGGAGAGCTGGCGCGCGAGCTCGCCGATGCGCTCAAGGAGCAGCCGGACCGAACCGCCTCGACGCGCCGGCTCGAGCGGCGCGCTGCCGCGGTCGCCGCTCCGCTGCCGCACCGGCCGCAGGCGACCGCCTCCCACGAGCCCCCGCCGACCGCGCCACCTGCGCGCCTGCGCTCGCCGAAGCCGCGGCGCCCGAGCGCCGGCGCGATCATCCTGGCGCTGATCTTCCTCGGCCTCGCAACCGCGGCCATCGCCGGGGCGATCCTGGCCGGCGGGGACGACGAGGGCTCGAGCCCGAGCGCGGACCGAACGCCGGCGGAGCCCGCGAAGCCGGCCAAGGAGAAGAAGAAGAAGGAGCCCAAGGCGAAGGAGGAGCCGGCGCCCGCCGAGCCCGCGCCGGCCCCGGCCGAGGAGCAGCCCTCGACGGGCGACGCGGCCACCGGCGCCGAGCTGAACCAGCAGGGCTTCGAGCTTGATGAGCCAGGGCGACTACGAGGGGGCGATCCCGGTCCTGCAGCGCGCGGTCGACTCATACCCGGACGGGACCACCGACCTCAACTACGCGTACGCGCTCTTCAACCTCGGCAAGTCACTCCGTCTGGCCGGGCGCCCCGACGAGGCGATCCCGATCCTCGAGCAGCGTCTCGAGATCCCGAACCAGACCAAGACGGTCAAGCAGGAGCTCAAGCTCGCTAAGCAGCAAGCGAAGGAGAGCTAGCCGCCCGCAGCTGCCGGTCGAGGCCGGCGGCGAGGCGCACGCGGGGCGAGTAGCCGAGCTCGGCGTGCGCCTTTCGCCCGCAGCCCGAGGTCACGAGCGCCTCGGCCGGGGAATGCGGCAGCTCCTGGAGCGTCGCGCCCTCCGGGGCAAGCAGCTCGAGCGCATCCCACAACTCGACCGATAGCCACCCGGAGAGGTTGTAGGCCTCGCCTGAGCGACCTCTGACGAGCGCCGCGATCAGCCCCGCGACCGCGTCGTCCACGTAGGTGAAGTCGCGCGCCGTGCCCGGCGCGGCGTGCCAGGGAAGCGGATCGCCCGCGCCGAGCGCCGCAATCCAGCGGGCGAACGCCATGTCGGGCCGCTGCCCCGGCCCGTACACGGTGAACGGCCGGACGATCACCGCGTCGCCCGGGCCTTTCCGCACCAGGGCCTCCGCGGCGACCTTGCTCGCGGCGTACGCGTTCAGGGGTGCCAGGGGCGCGTGCTCCGGGGTGGGCAGGCGGCTCGCGTTCCCGTACACCGACGAGCTCGAGACGAGTACGAAGCGCGCTCCGCGGCTCGCCGCGGCAGCGGCCAGTCGGCCAGTGAGGCCCGCGTTCGCCAGGCGCAGCGCCGGCGCGGCACGCCGGGTGCGCACGCCCGGCAGCGCCGCGAGGTGGATCACGGCGGCCACCCCGCGGAGATGCACCGGCGCGACGTCGGCCATCACCACCTCGGCGCCGCCTGCCGTGAGCTCCGCGGCTGCGGCGTGGCCGGTGCCGTCGGCATAGACGCCGGACAGGTTGTCGACGCAGCGCACGCCGAAGCCCTCGTGCATGAGTGCGGGGCAGAGGCGGCTTCCGATGAAGCCGAGCCCCCCGGTCACGAGCACGGTGTCAGCCATCGACGTCGACGCACACACGAGTTAGGGCACCCTAACACGAGACGGCGGGCCGGTGTCGTAAGGCATCATTCCCGGCATGAGCGCCACCACCGAGGCCGTCCTGCCACTCGTGCCGACGGACGAGGAGCGCCAGATCCGCGAGGCGGTGCGCGGCATCTGCGACGGCTTCCCCGAGGACTACGCGCGCCGGAAGTACGCCGCCGGCGAGCCGCCGACCGAGCTCTGGGACGCGCTCGCCGGCAAGGGCTACCTCGGCGTGAACCTGCCCGAGGAGTGGGGCGGCGGCGGTCTCGGGATGAGCGGGCTGGCAACCGTCGGGGAGGAGATTGCGGCCGCCGGGAAGTCTCTGCTCCTGATCGTGGTCTCGCCCGCGATCGTGGGCAACATCCTCGCCCGCCACGGGACGGACCAGCAGAAGGAGCGCTGGCTGCGCGGGATCGCCGCGGGCACGACGAAGATCGCCTTCGCGATCACGGAGCCGGACGCCGGCACGAACTCGCACAACCTCGCCACCTCCGTGGAGCGCCGAGGCGACCGCCTCGTGCTGCGCGGGCAGAAGACCTACATCTCGGGGGTCGAGCACGCCGACGCCGTGCTGGTCGTGGCACGCAGCCGCATGAACGACGGCTCGCTCGGGCTGCCGTCGCTCGCCATCGTGGACGTGGACACCCCCGGATTCACGCGCGACGAGATCCCGATGCCCTACCTCGGGCCCGACAAGCAGTGGACGCTCTTCTTCGACGACGTCGAGCTCGACGAGGAGCGTCTGATCGGCGGGGAGGGCGGCGGGCTCGGGCCGGTGTTCGACGGGCTCAACCCCGAGCGGATCATGGGAGCGGCGATCGCCTGCGGCGCCGGCCTCCGCGCGCTCGGCAAGGCCGCGGCCTACGCCAACGAGCGCAACGTGTGGGGCGCGCCGATCGGGACCCACCAGGGAGTGGCTCACCCGCTGGCCGAGGCGAAGATCGAGCTCGAGCTGGCGCGGCTGATGACGCAGAAGGCGTGCGCGCTCTACGACGCCGGCGTACCGGGCGCGGGCGAGGCGAGCAACATGGCCAAGTACGCGGCCGCCGAGGCCGCGATCAAATGCGTCGACCGCGCGATCCAGGCGCACGGCGGCAACGGCTTCGCGCTCGAGTACGGCCTGTCCGACATGTGGTGGGGCGTGCGCCTCACCCGGACCGCGCCCGTCTCGCGCGAGATGATCCTGAACTACGTGGCCGAGCACTCTTTGGGCCTTCCGAAGAGCTATTGAGGATCCCCGGCGCCAGGATGGGCAGGTACGCCCAGGGCACCTGCTCGAGCGAGGCCGGGTCGCCGCGCGACATGAGGATCTTGTAGACGGGTATCGAGTGCAGGAGGTCCACGAGCGCCTCCACCTCGAGATCCGGCCGGAGCTCGCCGCGTTCGATCCCCCGCTCGATGAACAACCGGAGCATGTCGCGGAACGGGGTGATCACCCTGTCGACGTAGTCCTGGTGCAGATCCGGGTCGCTCATCGACTCGGCCAGCAAGCGCGGCACGATGCCCGCCAGCCTCGAGCCGGCGAGCCGCTCCCGCTGCGTCTCCGCAAGGGCCGCCATGTCGCCCGCCATGGTGCCGGTGTCCGGCGGGTCACCTCGAGGGACGATGTCGGAGATGGCGGCCCGGATCAGATCGGTCTTGGTCGGCCAGCGCCGGTAGATCGTCGTCTTGCCGACGCCGGCCTCCGCGGCGACCCCCTCGATGGTCGTGCCCGCGACCCCCTTCGTGCCGAGCAGTCTCAACGTGGCGTCGACGATCGCCTGCTCGGCCTCCGCGCTGCGCGGTCTTCCACGACCGCGGGCCGGCGCCTCCTCGGCGCCGGCCCGGTCGTGCTGCTTTGCCGGCGTTGCGTCGCTCATGCGCGTGCCGGCTCCAGCTCCACGGCGAACGCGCGCTTCTCGGCCCGCTCGCGCCTTTGGCCCGGGAGGACGACGAGGGCCAGCAGGGCGCCGGCCAGGGCCGTGGCCGCGGCGACCGTGAGCGTGCTGCTCATGGCCGTCGTGAACGCCGTCTCGGCAGCGTCCGAGAGAATCCGTCCAGGGCTGCCGCCGATCTGGTCGGCCACCACGCTGGCATGGCCGAGCGAGTCGGTCGCGGCCTCGGCCGCCGGCTCCGGAAGCGACTTCACGGCCGGCTCCATGTCGGCACCGTAGCCGCTCGACAGGAGGCTTCCGAGGATCGCCACGCCGAGCGTCCCGCCGACCAAGCGGACCGTGTCGTTCATCGCGGAGCCCACGCCCGCGTTGCCCTGCGGGACCGAGCTCATGATCGATTCGGTGGCGGGCGCCATCGTCGCGCCCATGCCGAGGCCGAGCAGGACGAGCGACGTCGCGACGAGGCCGTAGCCGCTGTCCGTCTCCGCTCCGGTGAGCAGGAAGAGCGCCGCGGCGACGACGGTCAGTCCGGTTGCGACGACCGTCCGGGTGCCAAAGCGGCCGGCGAGCTTCGCCGAGAGCGGTCCGCCCACGATCAGGCCGGCCGCGACGGGGAGCATCCGGACGCCTGCCTGGAGCGGCGTGTAGTCCAGCACGCCCTGGAGGTACTGCGTCAGGAAGTAGATGGTCCCGAACAGAGCGAAGAACACCAGGGCGATCGAGAAGCTCGCGCCGCTGAAGCGACGGATGCGGAACAGCCGCATGTCGAGCATCGGCGACGCGGTGCGCAGCTCCCAGATCACGAACGCCGCGAGGATCAACACGGACGCCGCGAAGCCGCCGAGGATCAGGCCGCTGGTCCAGCCGCGCTCGGGCGCCTCGATGATCGCCGCGGTGAGGATGCCTAGGCCGACCGTGGACAGCACTGCGCCGGCCGGGTCGAGCCGCGGCTGCTTCGGGTCGCGCGAGTCCGGCACGAGCCTGGGGGTGGCCGCGAGCGCCGCAATGACGATCGGGACGTTGATGAGGAAGACGGCGGTCCAGTCGAACTGCTCGAGCAGGAAGCCGCCGGCGGCGGGTCCCACGCCCACGCCGATGCCCGCCACGGCCGCCCAGATGCCGATCGCCTTCGGGCGCTCCTCCGCGGGGAAGACGTTGGTGAGGATCGAGAGCGTGGTCGGCATGATGAGCGCTCCGCCGATGCCCATCAGCGGCCCTGCTCGCGATCAGCATGTTCGCGGACTCGGCGAACGCGGACGCAAGCGAGGCGCCGCCGAAGATCACGAGCCCGGACACCAGCGCCCCGCGGCGGCTGAAGCGGTCGCCGAGAGCGCCCATCGTGAGCAGCAGGCCCGCGAACACGAGCGTGTAGGAGTCGACGACCCACTGGAGCTGGCCGCTGCCGGCGTCGAGCTCGCGCTCGATGGTCGGTAGGGCAACATTGAGGATCGTGTTGTCGAGCGAGATGACGAGCAGCGCGGTGGAGAGGATGAGCAGCGTCCACCAGCGCTTCTCGTAGGGGACCTGTCCGTTGGCTGACATGCGCTCTCCTTTTAGATACGAAACGGTCACGTATCGATAGTGAAGCACAGGCGGCGTATTTATGCAACGCATTCGTTTCGAATTTACGTGGCGTTGCTCACACTCGGGCTGGTTGCGGTGGCGGCGCCCGCTGCGACGGCGGCATTGAGGGGGCCGATTTCGGCGGGGTGGGTCTCCTCAATGCCGCATACGAGCATTGCGGCGACCCACACCTGGCGCGCGCACGTCGGAGCCGCAGCCCGCTACGCGGTCACGCGCAGCGGCACCGTTTCCTTCGGCGTTCGCACCGGGCGAGGGCTGCGCGGGGTCGGCGTGCGGCGCGGCGTGCCGTCCGCCAGCGTGGTCAAGGCCATGCTGCTGGTGGCCTACCTGGGGCGCCCGGACGTGCGCGGGCGCCGGCTAACTCGCGGCGAGCGGGCGCTGCTCGGGCCGATGATCAGACGCTCGGACAACGCCGCGGCGTCGCGCATCTGCAACATCGTCGGAACGGATGGCCTCGCACGGCTCGCGCGGCGCGTGCACATGCGTCGCTTCCACGCCACGCGGCCCTGGGGCCTGTCGACGATCGACGTGGCGGATCAGACGCGCTTCTTCCTCCGCATCGACCGCCGCGTTCCAGGCCGGCATCGCCGCTACGCGATGCGGCTGCTCGGGTCGATCGTGCCCACCCAGCGCTGGGGCATCGCGCGCGTGCGACCGCGCGGGTGGGCGCTGTACTTCAAGGGCGGCTGGGGCTCCGGCACCGGCTGGGCGGACCACCAGGTGGCGCTGCTGCGGCGTGGCCGGCGCCGCCTCGCCGTCGCGATTCTGATCACCTCCAGCCCGAGCCACGACTACGCCAAGGAGACGCTGCGGGGCGTGGCTGCCCGGCTGCTGCATGGGCTGGGTCCGGACGGGTAACGGGGTCGCATGGCAAAGGACCACGGACCAAGCGTCAAGAACGACAAGCAGTACGAAGGCCTGCGCAAGAAGGGGATGAGCAAGTCGCGCGCCGCGGCTATCTCGAACTCCCCGGACGCGTCGAGCCGGGGCGGCAAGAGCAGCGGCCGCAAGGGCGGCAAGGCGACCGCCTCGAAGAGCTAAGGGGTCTGACCCCTAACGCTGTTAAGGGTCAGACCCTTAACAGGGCGAGCTGGAGCTGGAGGATCGTCGGTTCCAGCTCGCGCACGTCGCTCCCGGCGCGCAGCCGGCGGACGACGAGGTCGTCCACCGCCGCGACGATCGCGTGGAAGATGTCGTCGGGAACGCCGTTCGGCTGATGCAGCTCGCGCATGCGCTCCGCGTAGCGGTCGCGCACGCGCTCGCGCCGTTCGAGCGCCTCGGGCCCGGCGGCGGCGATCTCGATCAGGAACACGCGCGCCAGCGCCGGCTCCGCCGCCAGCCAGCGGAGGTAGGCGTGGATCCCCGCGCGCGTGCGCTCGACCCAGTCGCCGCTCGCGTCCTGCGCCGCGCGCACGTGCTCGAGGAGCTCGTCGCTCGCGGCCTCGTAGGCGGCCAGGAATGAGTCGAGCTTGTCCGCGAAATGCTCGTAGAAGGTCTTCTTCGAGACCCCCGCCCCGCGCACGATGTCCTCGATCGTCGCGGCGGCGTAGCCCTTCTCCGCGACCGCGCGCCCGGTCGCCTCGAGCAGCCGTGCTCGCTGCGAGGCCGCGACAAGCGAGGGGTCGAGGCCATGCGTGCCGCGCGGCAGGCGGCGAGGGATGTCCGGGGTGGCTTCCACGTTGTGTACGCGCTGGTACATTACCTCGCCATGGACCTGACGCTGTCGCCCTCGGAACAGTCCTTCCGCGACGAGTTCCGCTCCTGGCTCGCTGACAACCACCCCGGCGAAGAGCCCTCGGGCGACGACGCCGCCTTCGACCACCGGCGCAAGTGGCAGCGCGAGCTCTACGACGCGGGCTACGCCGGGCTCGCGTGGCCCAAGGAGTACGGGGGCCGCGGCGCCACGCTCGTCGAGCAGGCGCTCTTCGGCGAGGAGATGGCGCGCGTGCGCGCCCCCTCGCCCGCGAACGTGCTCGGACTCGTGATGGGCGGTCCCGTGGTGATGCACCACGGCACCGACGAGCAGAAGGATCGCTGGCTCCAGCCGATCCTCACCGGAGACGAGATCTGGTGCCAGGGCTTCTCGGAGCCCGAGTCCGGCTCCGACCTCGCCTCGCTCAAGACGAAGGCGGTCAAGTCGAACGGCGAGTGGGTCGTGACCGGCCAGAAGGTCTGGACGACCTTCGCCCACAAGGCCAAGTGGTGCATGCTCGTGGCGCGGACGGACCAGGACGTGCCCAAGCACCAGGGCCTGACCTACTTCATCATGGACATGGAGCAGGACGCGGTCCAGGTTCGCCCCCTCTACCAGATCACGAACCAGCCCGAGTTCAACGAGCTCTTCATCGAGGAGGCTCGCATCCCGGACGAGAACGTGGTCGGGGGCGTGGGCAACGGCTGGACGGTGGCGATCACCACGCTCATGAACGAGCGCGCCGGGCTCGGCGCGGCGTCCGCGGCCGGCGTGCGGATCGCACTCGAGGAGCTGAAGGACCTCGCGCGCGAGCGCGGCGTCGCCGACGACCCGTTGATCCGCCAGCGCATCGCGCAGCTCACGATCGAGGTCGAGCTGCTGCGCCTCAACGCGTGGCGCGGGCTGACCCAGATCATGAAGCACGGCGTGCCGGGCCCCGAGGGCTCGCTCCCGAAGTGGCAGTGGAGCGACATCAACCAGTCGCTCACCGAGCTGGCGGTCGACATCCTCGGCGAGGACGGCGTCACGTGGGACTCGCCCTGGACGTACCGCCTGCTCCGCTCGCGCGCAAACTCGATCGAGGGCGGCACCACCGAGATCCTCAAGAACATCATCGCCGAGCGCGTGCTCGGCCTTCCCAAGCTGAGGTAGAGGAGCCGAGCGTGAACTTCGACTTCACCGACGACCAGCAGGCGATCAAGAGCACCGCGAACGAGATGCTCGCGGCGCGCTTCAAGCCTGAGCGCTTGCGCGAGCTGGCCGAGGCCGGCGAATACGACGACGGCGCCTGGAAGGAGATGGCCGAGCTCGGCTGGAGCGGCATCTTCATCGACGAGGAGCACGGCGGGCAGGGCCTCGGCATCGTGGAGCTCGTGATCCTGATGGAGGAGCTCGGCTACGTGCTGGCGCCGGTGCCGTTCCTCTCGAACGCCGCCGCTGGCTTGGCGCTCCAGTTCGCCGGAACGGACGAGCAGAAGGAGCGCTGGCTACCCGGGATCGCGTCCGGCGAGGCGCGCGGCACCGTGGGGGTGCTGCGCGACGGCGAGGCGCGGCTCGTGCCCGACGCGGACTCGGCCGAGGTGATCGTGCTGATCGCCCCCGGCGGAGAGAGCATGGTGGTCGAGGCCTCGGCTGCTGAGATCGAGCCGTTCGAGGCCATGGACCGGACGCGCCGCTTCGCGCGCGTCCGCGCCGACGGCGGCGAGCCGCTCGGCGGCGACCCGCTGGCCGCGGCCGACCGGATCGTGACCGCTCTGTCCGCCGAGACGGTCGGCGCGGCTCAGAAGGCGATGGAGATGGCCGTGGAGTACGCACGCGACCGCAAGCAGTTCGGCCGCGCGATCGGCGCCTATCAGGCCGTCTCGCACCGCTGCGCGCAGATGCTGCTCGAGGTGGAGGGCTCGCGCTCGGGCGCGTACTACGCCGCCTGGTGCGCCGACGCCGAGCCGGGCTCGCTGCCCGCTGCCGCGTCGATGGCGAAGGCGTACTCCTCGGATGCCGGCTGGCGGGTGTGCGGCTCATCGCTCCAGGTGCACGGCGGCATCGGCTTCACGTGGGAGCACGACCTCCACTTCTTCCTCAAGCGCGCGAAGACGAACGCCACCCTGTACGGCTCGGCCCGCGAGCACCGCGAGCGCTTGGCGGGCCTGGCGCTCGAGACGCCGGAGGCGACCGTGGCCGCCTAGAACGCCGACGGGCCCTCCCGGAGGAGGGCCCGATCGGTGGGGAGGGGGCCTGCGACGTGCTAGTTGCTGGGGCCCATCGGGATGAAGGTCGGGCCGCCGGCGCGAAGCTTGGTGCCGTCCGCGGGGGCGGGCTGGTAGCTCGACCGTGCCTCGGACGACTCCCAATAGGACTGCGGGCCGCGGGTGCCCTCGTCGGGTCCGCCGTCGAAGCGCGTGCCCGGAGCCGCCGGGTACGCCTGCGGGCCGCGGGTGCCCTCGTTGGGTCCGCCGTCGAAGCGGGTGCCGGCCGGGAGCGCCTCTTGCTGCTGCGGCGTCGACTTCGGGGCGACGGTCGCCACCTCGTCGGCGTCGTTGGCGAGGATCACGACCGCCGCCGCGAGCGCGCAGATCGCCACGAGCGCGACCACGAGCAGTGAACGAACGGCCTTGAAGTGACTGCGAAGGACGACTGAGGGGTGCTGCTTGGGGATGACCTGACCCATGACTGCCTCCTGTGTGGTGAGCTTGCTCGACATCGGAAGGCCATGGTGCGGGCCGCCGGTTTCAGCGCGGCGACAGAGCGGTAACCGCGCGGTAACGTTGGCCTGCGGCCGCGTGCCGCGACTCGCATGGAGCTTCGGATCCTTGGCCCGCTGGAAGCCCTTGACGGCCCCCAGCCTGTCCCGCTCGGCGGGGACAAGCGCCGCGCCGTGCTCGCCGTGCTGCTGCTCCACGCGAACGAGACGCTCTCGAGCGAGCGGCTGATCGACGAGCTCTGGGGTGAGAGCCCGCCGGCGAACGCGCTGAAGACGCTTCAGGTGCACGTGTCGCGGCTGCGGAAGGTCCTGCCGGGCGACGTGCTCGTGACGCGCGGCCACGGCTACGAGCTGCGGCTCGGCTCCGAGGACCTCGACGCGGACCGCTTCGAGCGCCTGCTCGACGACGGCCGCGGGGAGCTGGCGGCCGAGCGGCCGGAGCGCGCCCTGTCACTCCTCGAGCGGGCGCTCGCGCTGTGGCGCGGCCCGCCGCTCGCCGATCTCGCCTACGAGCCGTTCGCGCAGGCGGAGATCGCCCGGCTCGAAGACCTCCGGGTGGCCGCGGTGGAGCAGCTGATCGAGGCCAAGCTCGCGCTCGGCCGCCACAGCGAGGTGGTCGCGGAGCTGGAGCGGCTCGTGGACGAGCATCCGTACCGCGAGCGGCTGCGGGCGCACCTGATGGTGGCCCTCTACCGCTCCGACCGCCAGGCGGACGCGCTGCAGGCGTACCAGAACGCGCGCCGCCAGCTCGTCGAGGATCTGGGGATCGAGCCCGGCGAGCGCCTGCGCGAGCTGGAGAGCGCCGTGCTGGCGCAGGATCCCGCGCTCGCCCTGCAGGAGCCGGAGCCCGCGCCTGAGCCAGAGCTGGAACCCGTGCCGGAGCGTGCCGAGCCCAGCGGGCTGCCCAGCGGCGTCGTCACGTTCCTCCTCACGGACATCGAGCGCTCGTCGGCGCTCTGGGAGGCCGACCCCGACGCGATGGCGGCCTCGCTCGAGCTCCACGACGAGCTGATCGCGCTCAGCGCGGAGGCGAACGGCGGCCGGCTCCTTAAGACGAAGGGCGAGGGCGACTCGACGCTCACGGTGTTCCCGCGCGCGTCGGACGCGGTCGCGTGCGCCTCCCATCTGCGCGCCGCGCTGGGGGCGACCACTTGGCTCGCCGGCCTCGACCTGCGGGTGCGTATCGCGCTGCACACGGGCGAGGCGCACGAGCGCGCCGGTGATTACTTCGGCCCGGCGCTGAACCGCGCCGCGAGGCTGCGCGCGCTTGCGGACGGCGGCGTGACGCTGCTGTCGCAGGCCACCAAGGAGATCGTCCACGACCGGCTCCCGGCGGGGACCGAGCTCGTCGACCTCGGGACGCACGAGCTGCGCGACCTGTCACGCCCCGAGCGCGTGTTCGAGCTGCGCGAGGCGGGCGCGGGCGCCGGCGTACCGGCCGCGGCGCGCGAGATCCGCAAGACGGTGACCGTGCTGTTCGCCTGCGTCGTCGAAGCCGGGGACGCCTCGGAGGCGCTCGACGCCGAGGCGGGCAGGCGCGTGAGCTCGCACGCGCTGGCCGGGATTCGCACCGTGCTGGAGCGTCACGGCGCGACGGTCCAGGACTACCCCGGCGACGTCCTGATGGCGGTGTTCGGCATCCCGCTGCTCCACGAGGACGACGCGCTCCGAGCCGTGCGCGCCGCGGTCGAGCTGCGCCAGACGGTGCCGTCCCTTGCCGGCGAGCTCGGGCCGGCGCTCAGCGTCGAGCTCGGGACGCGCGCGGGGATCGCCACCGGCGAGGTGATCGTGGACCGGGCCGCCCGCGCCGAGCTGCCCGCGAGCGGCCAGACCGTCAACGCCGCGAAGCGCCTCCAGGAGCTCGCGGAGCCAGGCGAGATCCTCGTGGACGAGGCCACGCTCCGCCTGATCCGCGACTCGGTCACGGTCGAGCCGGCACCGCTCGGCGAGCGACGCGACGGCCAGGAACCGGCGGCGTACGTGCTCGGCGCGCTTCGCACAGAACGCGCCCGCGCGGGCGGCCGCACCTCGCCGCTGGTCGGGCGCACGCGGCAGATGGATTCGCTGTCCGGCGTCTTCGACGCCGCGGTGGGGGATCGCGTCTGCCACCTCGTGACCGTCCTCGGACCGGCCGGGGTCGGGAAGTCGCGCCTCGTCGACGAGTTCACGGCCAGCCTCGGAGGCGGGGCCACGGTCCTGCGCGGCCGCTGCCTGTCGTACGGCGAGGGCATCACCTACTGGCCGCTGTCCGAGCTGGTGCGGGACCTGGCGGGCGAGCACGGCGGCGACGCGGCGACGGCCGTGCGCGGCGCGGTCGTGGACGAGCTGGCCGGCGATCCGCAGGGTGAGCTGATCGCCGACGTGCTCGCCGAGGCGATCGGGCTCGGCGGGACGGGCGGGCATGCCACGGAGAAGATCTTCTGGGCGGCGCGAAGGCTGTTCGAGGCGCTGGCCCAGCGGCGCCCGCTCGTCGTGGTCGTGGACGACCTCCAGTGGGCGGAGCCGACCTTCCTCGATCTCGTGGAGCACGTGGCGGACCTCGCGCGCGGGGCGCCGATCGTGCTGCTGTGCATGGCGCGGCCCGAGCTGCTCGAGGGTCGCCCCGGCTGGGCCGGGGGCAAGCTGAACGCCACCTCGATTCAGCTCGAGCCGCTGCCGCCCGAGGAGAGCCGCGAGCTGGTGGGCAACCTGGTCGAGGCGCTCGGCGCGGACGCCTCGGCGCGCATCGGAGCGGCCTGCGAGGGCCACCCGCTGTTCGCGGAGGAGCTGATCGCGATGCTGATCGAGGACGGGCAGCTGCGCCGCGGCGACGACGGGCCCTGGGAGCTCGTCGACGTGCCCGGTGTGCTCCCTGTCCCGCCGACGATCCAGGCGCTGCTCGGCGCTCGGGTGGACAGGCTCCCCGACGACGAGCGCGCCCTGCTCACGCACGTCTCGGTGGAGGGAAACGTCTTCCATCGCGACGCCATGCGCGAGCTCGCCCCGCCCGCGCTCGCGCAGGTGGTGGACCGGAGCCTCACCTCCCTGATCCGGCGCGACGTGATCCGCCCCGACCGCTCCAGCTTCGGCGAAGACGAGGCGTTCAGGTTCCGCCACATACTGATCCGCGACGCCGCCTACCGGTCGCTGCCGAAGGAGACCCGCGCGCAGCTCCACGAGCGCTTCGCGGACTGGCTCGAGCGGGCCGCGGGCGAGCGCGTGCACGAGTTCGAGGAGATCGCCGGCTACCACCTCGAGCAGGCGTACCGGTTCCGCGGCGAGCTCGGACAGGCCGGCTCGGAGCGGACGGCCCTGGGGGCTCGCGCGTCCCGATGGCTCGAGTCCGCCGGGCGGCGGGCGCTGCGGCGCAGCGACCGCGCCGCGGCCGTCTCGCTCCTCGAGCGCTCCGCCTCACTGACGTCCGGAGACACGGCGCACCGCGCCGCCCTCCTGTCCGACCTCGGCGGCGCCCTGATCGAGGCGGGCCGGCTCGCGGACGCGGGCCCCGTGTTGGCGGACGCCCTCCGCGCGGCCGAAGCGGCCGGCGACGAGCGCGCCGGAGCGAGGGCGCTCATCCACCGGGAGTTCCTGCGACTGCAGCTCGGCGAGCCCGGGGGGAACGCGGACGCGTACGCGATCGTCGAGCAGGCCGTTCCGGTCTTCAGGGAATCGGGTGACGAGCAGGGCCTCTGCATCGCGCTTCGGCTGCGAGCGTGGGTCAACTGGATCGAGGCGCGCGCCGAGTCCGCGGCGATGGCGTGGGAGGTCGCCGCCGGCCATGCGCGCAGCGGCGGTCTCGAGCACGAACGCGTCGAGATCCTCGGCTGGATCGCGTCGTCGCTGTTCTTCGGCCCGACGCCGGCCGCGGACGGGATCGAGCGCTGCGAGGCCATCCGCGCCCAGGTCGAGGGAAACCTGGTGGCGACCGCGGACGTGCTCCAGCCGCTCGCGGGGCTGCACGCGATGGAGGGCCGCTTCGACGAGGCGCGCCGGCTGCTCGCGGCCAGCGACGCGGCCTTCGAAGAGCTCGGCCTCTCGCTCAGCACCGCCGTTTCGCATCACGCCGCGATGGTGGAGCTGCTCGCCGGCGACGCCGAGGCCGCGGAGCGGTTGCTCCGCAAGGGTTACGCCGTGCTCGAGGAGATGGGCGACCGGGCGCTGCTCTCGACGACCGCGGCCTACCTGGGTCAGGCACTGCTCGCCCAGGGTCGCGATGAGGAGGCGGAGCGCTTCGCCGAGATGAGCGCGGAGCTCACCGCGGACGACGATGTGATCACCCACGCGATGTCGCGAGGAGTGCGCGCGAGCGTCCTGGCGCGGAGGGGCGGCCTCGCCGAGGCGGAGCGCCTCGCGCGCCAGGCCGTCGCCCTTGCGGAGCGGACCGATTTCCTGAACCACAGGGCGGAGGCGCACTCGGTTCTCGCCGAGGTGCTCGCTCGAAGCGGACGGCCGGAGCAGGCGAAGGTGGCCCGGGCCGAGGCGCTCGACCTCTACGAGCTGAAGGGCAACCGGGTGGCCGCGGCGCGGGTGCGCGGAGACCTTGCTCCGTCAGCCCCCGTCTGAGACGATCGCGCAATGGTCTCCAAGTTCTTCGAGGTACTGCCAATACTCAGGGATGGCGACCGGCAGGTCGGCGTCTGCGCCATGGGACCGATCGGCGACGACGAGGTGCTGCTCTGGATGCGCGTCTGGATCTGGCAGCAGGACGGCGAGCATGTGGCGGCTGCCGCGGGCAACGCGGGCGAGCAGGTCCCCGGTGCTCACGCCCTGGATGAGGATGACCGTCCGCCCTTCGCGCACCCCCGGGAGCGCTGGATGGTCCAGACGAAGCTCGAACCGGTGTCTGCGGACTTCACGGACACGAAGCCCGCGCTCGTGCAGGCAATCGCGCTCGTGGAGAACGGCGGCCAGAACAGCATCGTGCAATGGAGTCAGGCGGTGGGCCTGCGCACCCCGGTTCACCACGGGGCGGGCAACGGCGCCGCCTCAGAGCACGAACACCACCACGCCTAGCGGCGCGTGATCATCCCGCCGAGTGCGGCGAGCAGGCCCATGCGCTGAGGCTGGGCCGGCGGCGGCCCGGTGGGCGCCGCTTCCCGCGGCGGGTGCGACACCACGTGCCGGACCGGCACCGAGGTGAGCTTCTCGAGACGGTGCGGAAGGTCCAGGCCGAGCCAGCGCGAGGAGCCGGTCGGCAGGGTGGAGACGATGATCTCGTCGAACTTCATCGGGTCCCAGACGTCCATCACGGCGACGACTGGATCGGGGTCTCCCACACGGCCCTCGAGGTTCTCGACGCCGGCCTCGCGCATCCGCTCGAGCGCGTCTTCCAGCCGCACGCGGGCCTCAGCTCCGCTCGCCGGCATCACGAGGGTGAACCGGCACGCGCCGTCCTCGGCGCGCGCGCGGAGACGCTCGATGAGCTCGTCCGAGCCCGCCGTGACATTCGCGACAACCAGGAGACTGAACTCCCAGGCCATGGGCCCAGACTACTACGGTCCGCGGTAACTGGGGAGGCCGTGTTCGTGCCCCTGGATGGGGCCGCGGCGCTCCGATCCAAGCGCGATCTCGTCGAGCCTTGCGATCTCGCGCTCACCCTCCACCCGCGCGGGATGATCGTCCGGCAGACCGGCGATCAGCACGCGGATGCGGTTGCGGATCTGGAGGGCGAAGTGGGGGGTCGACGCGCCCGTCAGCTGCCGCACGTCCTCGACGGACGGCTCGCGCCCCAGGCGGTCCGGTCGCTCGAACTCGCTCATCGGATCCCGGAGTCTACGGCGCGTTCGGCTGCACCGGGATGAGCTCGGTGAGCTGGTCGAGCTGGGCCTGCTGGTCGACGGAGATCGCCTTGTCGTCGCCGAGGATCCAGGCGCGGTTGTAGACGGCCTGGGCGGGGTCGTCCTCGTAGCCGGGTTGGACGCTGAGGAAGTACTCCTCGAGCTTCGGCGGAAGTGTCGCCGGGTCGTCGCTCAGGAGGAGCGGCGCGAACACGCCGCGCGTGCCGAGCGCGGCGGCGCCGGCGGCATCGGCCGGCCGGGTCGTGGTCGCCAGGGTGAAGTTGTAGCCGGGCACGACCACGCCCCAGCCGAAGTCGCCCTTCTCGTAGCGGGCGAAGGCGATCGCGTTCTCGACCGGGTTGGGCCCCTCGATCCGAGCGACGTTGCGGGCCAGCTTCTGCTTCTCGAGCCGCGTCACGACCTTCTTGGAGATGACGCTCTCCGGGCCCAGCACGAAGACGTTCGGGCGGCTGTGCTCGCGGAGCGCCTTGACGATCGGCGCCGGAATCGCGTCGCGCCGAACGGGCAGCGCGGCGTCGCCGGAGCGCGCCGCCCATGCCGCGGCCGGCATGGCGAACTCGGCGCGCTCGGAGGAGTACAGGACGACGTCGTTCGACGGCTTCGCGCGCGCGGCCGAGAAGAAGCGGTCGATTGCCGCCGCCCGCTCGAACGGGTTGTCGCCCTCGATCAGCGCGGTCTTGTAGCCCTCCGGCCGGGGGACGTCCGGTCCGACTCGGATGACCTGAGCGTCCTTGGAGAGGTCGGAGCCCTTCGGCTTCAGCCGGTCCAGCACGTCCTTGGTCACCGCGGGAAGCTCGCTTCCGTCCGTGAGCAGGATCGGCGCCCCGATCGGGCGCCCCACGAGCACCGAGGCGGCGACGGCGGTCGCCCAGTCGCCCTGGTCGACCAGCACGATCGCGGTCGGCCGGTCGGCGTCGCCCGTGGCCGGGTAGAGCGCGCCCGCGACGCCGGCGGCGTCCGAGGCCGCGTCGCTGCCGCCCACGCGGACCGTGTTACGCGTGGCGGTGGAGGGGAACCCGAGCTTCTCGGCGGCCTGCTCGTCCTCCGCCTTGACGCCGAGCTGCGGCGGTCGCGACTCGTCGTCGCCGGTGCTGCAGCTCACGAGGACCAGCACCGCGAAAGCGAGGAGGAGGGCGGAAAATCGGCGCAATTCGCGGCGGACTGTAGCTACGTGTGGGGCGGGATCGGGGTGGGTATGACTATGATTGACTGGTCAGTCAACCGAGGCGGGGGAGCCCCTGTGGATTTCAAGCTCAACGACCAACAGCGCGAGTTCCAGGAGAAGACCCGCCGCTTCGCGCGCGAGGTGATCCGGCCGGTCGCCGCCCAGCACGATCGCGACGAGAGCGTGCCGTGGGAGGCCATCAAGGCCGCCCGCGAGTGGGGCCTCCATGGCCTCGAGACCATCCAGCTGATGGGCGAGGACCCCGACGGGGTCCTCTCGTGCATCTACGCCGAGGAGATGCACTGGGGCTGCGCCGGGATCGCGCTCGCCATCCAGGGCGGATCGCTCGCCGCCGCGGGCATCGCCAGCTCGGGCACGCCGGAGCAGATCGGGCGCTGGGTGCCGGAGTGCTTCGGCATGGGGGACGAGATCAAGCTCGGCGCCTACGCGGTCACCGAGCCGAGCGCCGGCTCCGACGTGCGCTCGCTCCGCACCACGGCGAAGCTCGACGGCGACGAGTGGGTCCTGAACGGGACCAAGGTCTTCATCACGAACGGCGGCATCGCCGACGTGACCGTCGTCGTCGCCACCGTCGATCCGGAGCTCGGCCATCGCGGCCAGGCGTCGTTCGTCGTGCCGAAGGACACGCCCGGGCTCTCGCAGGGCAAGAAGGAGTCGAAGCTCGGCATCCGCGCGTCGCAGACCACCGAGGTCATCCTCGAGGACTGCCGCGTGCCCATGGATTACCTGCTCGGCGGCTACGAGAAGCTCCAGAAGAAGCTCGAGCGCGCGCGCTCGGGTGAGTCCACCGGCCGCTCCTCGAACGCTCTCGCGACCTTCGAGCTGACCCGCCCGCTGGTGGGCGCCTCGGCGCTCGGCATCGCCCAGGCCGCGTACGAGTGGACGCTCGAGTACCTCGCCGACAAGGAGGAGGACGGGCAGCCGCTCCTCCAGCAGCAGCGCATCCAGCAGGTCCTGGCAGACGTGGCGACCGAGATCGAGTCCGCCCGCCTGCTCGTTTGGCGGGCCGCCTGGATGGGCCGCAACGGCATGCCGATGACCGCCGGCCAGGGCTCGATGTCGAAGCTGAAGGCGGGCGACGTGGCGATGTGGGCCACGACCACGCTGATGGACCTTGTCGGCCCGTTCGCCCAGACCACCGACTGCCCGCTCGAGAAGTGGTTCCGGGACGCGAAGATCTACCAGATCTTCGAGGGCACGGCTCAGATGCAGCGGCTCGTGATCGCGCGCATGCAGACGGCCGACTTCAAGCGCCGCTTCGAGGATGAGGACGACGTCCTCAACCAGGCGCCGGGCAACGCTCCGAACGGCAGCGCGGTCGCCCAGGCTACCCGCGCGGTCGCAGAAGCCTCCTAGCGCCGGAAACGCTGGAAGTTGATGGAGAAGCCACGCAAGCCGAATGCGGCCCGAAAGCCGCCTGTGCCGTCGGATAGCCACGCCGACATCGAGGATTGGATCCGGCGCGTGATGCCGGATCTGCATCCCATCGTCAAGCGGCTGGACGAATTGATCCGCGAGACGATCCCCGGGCTTCAATACGCCGTCAAGTGGAAGAAGGCGTACTACGGGTTGCCAGAACTCGGGTGGATCATCGAGATGGTCGCCTACGACGTCTCCGTGAACGTCGTCTTCTTCGGCGGCGCGGACTTCGACCCTCCGCCGCCGCTCGGAACCACCGATCGGACCCGCTACGTCAAGCTGACGACCCTGGAGGAGGCGCAGGGACCGGAGATGCACACGTGGATCGAGCAAGCGGGGCGCGTGCCGGGTTGGAAATGAGGAACGGCACGGGGTCCTAGCGCCGGCGCGCCAAGCCGCCCGGCCGTGGCCGAGCGCGGCGTAGCCTTACGGGCATGCGCCCGCTTGCGGTGGCAACGGTGCTGGCGCTGCTCGCGCTGGCCGGCTGCAACTCGTCCTCGGACTCGGACGTCGTTGCCAAGCCGGACCCGCTCCACACGTACAACGGGCGGGTGATCCGCGGCTGGCTGCTGTCGCTCGAGCGGCAGGACTACGAGCAGGCCGCCTACTACTTCGCGCCGAACGCCCTCATCGACCAGGGTCACCCGTACCGGCTGAAGTCGAAATCCGAGGCGTTCTCCTTCAACGCGGGCCTGCCCTGCCGCGCCGACCTGATCCGGATGAGGGGCGGAGGCCACGCCCACCACGTGCTGGCGACCTTCCGGCTGCGCGCCGGCCCGGGCGGGCCGTGCAGCGGGCTCACCCGCGTGCGCTACACGATCCGCAACGGCAAGTTCACTGAGTGGCGGCAGCTGCCGGAAGAGCCGAGCGGGCCGGAGGTCTGAACTGTTATGGCCCTCGCTCTTCCTCGATCCGCTGCCGTTCGGCGAGGCGGGTGTCGCGACGCAGCTGTGCCTCGCGCGCCCGCCTCTTCTCGTCCGGCGTCTCGGGCGCGACGGGAGGCACCTCGGTCGGGTGGCCCTCGTCGTCCAGCGCGACCATCGTGAGGTAGGCGGTCGAGGTGTGGACCACCTCGCCGGTGCGCACGTTCTCGGATTCGACCCGCACGCCGACCTCCATGGAGGTGCGCCAGGCCGCGTTCACCGTGGCCTTCACGGTCACGAGCTGGCCGACGTAGACCGGGTGCGTGAACGTCATGCGGTCCATCGCGGCGGTCACGACGCGGCCGCCCGAGTGCCTCACCGCCGCGATCCCGGCCACGTCGTCGCAGAGGCGCATGATCAGCCCGCCGTGGACGTTGCCCGAGTTGTTCGCATCCGCGATACCCATCCAGCGGCTTAGGATCGAGCTGGAGGCTGAGGGTGGACGCGGCTCCACGAGTGCGCGCAGACTACTCTTGGCCCGACTGACCTCGTCGGAGAATTAGGAGGAGACATGCCAGGGCTTGCAGGACGCATGTCAACGGTTGTGAAGTCGAAGATCTCGAGGATGCTCGACCGGGCCGAAGATCCCGGCGAGACGCTCGACTACGGCTACCAGAAGCAGACTGAGCTGCTTCAGAACGTCAAGAAGGGCATCGCCGACGTGGTCACGTCGAAGAAGCGCCTTCAGATGCAGTCAACGAAGCTCGAGCAGCAGGTCGTGAAGCTCGACACGCAGGCGCGCCAGGCGCTCTCGCAGGGGCGTGAGGATCTCGCCCGGACGGCGCTGGAGCGCAAGACGCTCGCACAGACCGAGCTGCAGGGCCTCGACACGCAGATCAAGGAGCTCGAGGGTCAGCAGGAGCAGCTCACCGCGAACGAGCTGCGGCTGCGCCAGAAGATCGAGCAGTTCCGGACGAAGAAGGAAGTCATCAAGGCGCAGTACTCCGCCGCCGAGGCGCAGGTTCGCATCTCCGAGGCGGCCAACGGCGTGGGCGAGGAGATGGCCGACCTCGGGCTCGCGATGCAGCGCGCCGAGGACAAGACGGAGAACATGCGCGCCCGGGCGTCCGCCGTCGAGGAGCTCGAGGCCGCCGGCGCGTTCGACGACATCACGGCGCTCGGCTCGGGCCAGGACGACCTCGACCGCCAGCTCTCGGAGCTCACGAGCGGCGCCCAGGTGGACGACGAGCTGTCGAAGATGAAGGCCGAGCTCGGCTCGGGCGGCGGCGACTCGCCCGCGCTCGAGCAGGGGGAGGAGAAGGCGTGATCGTTCGCATCTCGGGTGAGGGGCAGTTCAACCTGCCGGACGAGGACGCCGGGCGGCTGAACGAGCTCGACAACCGCGCCGTCAGCGCCGTCGAGCAGGGCGACGAGACCGGCTTCAAGGAGCTCTGGAGCCAGATGCTCGAGCTCGTGGCGAGCGACGGCAACGCGGTCGACAACGAGGAGCTGGTGGAGTCCGACGTGATCCTCCCCCCGCGCGACATCTCGTTCGACGAGGCATGCGGCGAGTTCACCGGCGAGGGCCTGATCCCGGACTGATGGACGAAGAGGCGTTCAACCTGTCGGTGCGGCGCTTCCTGAAAAAGCTCGGCGTCACATCGCAGCGCGAGATCGAGATCGCGGTCCGCGAGGAAATCGACAGCGGCGCGCTCAAGGGTGACGAGACGCTCCCGGCGCGCGCGGTCGTGACGGTCGACGGCCTGGACCGCGAGATCGTCGTCACGGGCGACATCGCGCTCAGTGGCGAGCCCAGCGGTACCCCCAAGTAGCGGGTAGACCCGGCGCGCATCGGGTATCGCGACCTGCATGCGCCGGGTCTGCATCGCAACGGTCCTGTTCATGCTCGTCCTGCCGGGAGCGGCGCTCGCCGAGCCCAACTGGACCGAGGCCGACAAGGACGGCTACGGGACCTCGACGACCACGGCGAGCAAGGTCTGGCACACGCTCGACGACGGTCGCCTCACCGAGGTCTTCTATCCCGACCTCGGCACTCCCAGCGTCAGGACGCTCGAGTTCATCGTCTCCGACGGCAGGGGGTTCGCTCAGGTCGACACGCGCGCACGGAGACGTTCCGTCCAGCTGCTCGACTCTCGCAGCCTGACCTACCGTCAGGTGAATCAGGAGCCCGGTCGCTACCGGATCACGAAGACCTACGTAACGGATCCGACCCGCAACGTCCTGCTGATCGACGTGAAGCTCGAGTCGCTCTCCGACAGGCGCCTGCGGCTGGCGGTGCGCTACGACCCATCGCTCGGCAACGACTTCGACGACGACACGGCACAGCCCAGCCGCCGCGCGCTGCTTGCGAGCGACTCGGGCAGCCCGGTGGCGAGCGCGGTCGTGGGCTCGCCGCGTTTCGTCCGGACGTCGAGCGAGCCGCCGAGCGGCGACGTGGTCCAGATCGGGCGCACCTCGCTGACGGGGAAGGGGCGGCGCACCAACATGACCGTCGCGCTCGGGTTCGGCGATGACACCGCGACCGCCCGCTCCGCGGCGCGCGAGTCCCTCATGCGCGGGTTCGGCGAGACGCGCGCGGTGTACGAGCGCGGCTGGCACTCGTATCTGGGCGGCCTGAAGGGCGTGCCGCGCAGCTCTGCCGGCGACAAGCGTGCCTACAACGTCTCCGTGATGACGCTTGCCGCGCACGAGGACAAGACCTTCCGCGGCGGCTACATCGCCTCGCCGACGATGCCCTGGGTGTGGGGCACCGGCCTCGAGAACCCATCGGGCGCGTACCACCTCGTCTGGTCGCGCGACCTCTACCAGATCGCCACGGCGCTGATCGCGGCCGGCGACACCGGCGGGGCGAACCGCGCGGTGGACTACCTGTTCTTCCGCCAGCAGAAGCCCGACGGCTCGTTCCCGCAGAACTCCACAGTCGACGGCAAGGAGCATTGGACGAACCTGCAGCTCGACGAGGTCGCGCTCCCCATCGTCCTGGCCTGGCAGCTCCGCCGCACCGACGCCGCGCTCTACAGCGATCACATCAAGAAGGCCGCCGAGTTCATCGTGAACTTCCGGGACGCTTCGACGGGGCAGGGCGCCCCCTTCTCGCCCCAGGAGCGCTGGGAGAACCAGAGCGGCTACTCGCCCGGGACGATCGCCGCGGAGATCGCGGGCCTCGTGTGCGCCGCCGACATTGCGCGCAAGAACGGCGATGCGGCATCCGCCGCGCGCTGGGAGGCGACCGCCGACGAATGGCAGCGCCGCGTCGAGAGCTGGACGGTCACCTCGACCGGCCCATACGCCGCGAAGCCGTATTACCTGCGCCTGACCAAGGACGGTCAGCCCGACACCGGCACGCCCTACAACATCGGCGACAGCGGGCCGATCGTGGACCAGCGCAAGGTCGTCGATCCGAGCTTCCTCGAGCTCGTCCGGCTGGGAGCCAAGCGTGCCGACGACGCCGTGATCCGCAACACGGTCCGCGTCGTCGATCAGCAGCTCGCGTCCGGCAACTCCCGCCAGCGTTACTTCTGGCACCGCTTCAACTTCGACGGCTACGGCGAGAAGAAGGACGGCAGCCAGTGGGACATCGGCTTCCCGCCGAACCCCGACGAGGTGTGGGCGAACAACGTCACGATCGGGCGCAACTGGCCGATCTTCGGCGGCGAGCGCGGCGAGTATGAGCTGCTGCTCGGCGAGCGCGCCTCCGCGCGCCAGCGCCTCGCGCACATCGCCAGTGCCGGGAACGACGGCTTCATGCTGCCGGAGCAGGTCTGGGCGCCCGACTTCCCGCCCGCCGGCCAAGCGGGCTTCCCGCTCGGCGAGGGCACCTTCTCGGCCACCCCGCTCGCGTGGTCACACGCTCAGTACGTGCGGCTTGCGTGGTCGATCGACGCGGGCCGCCCCGTGGAGCGGCCCGCAATCGTCGCCGCTCGCTACGGCGGTTGAGCTACTCGCCCTCGCCCTGATCCTCGCCGTCGCCCTCGACGGCGATGACCTTGTAGTTCTCGTCGAGGCGGACGTCGACGGTCTTGCCGTCGGTGCCGGTGATCTCGACCTCCCATGTGGCGCCGTTCTCCGAGTCGCGCTCGACGGCGTTGGCGGTACCGGGATGGTTGGCCAAGGCGGCCTCGCGCGCCCGGTCGGCACCCGGCCCGCTCACCTGCTCCTTGGCGTCCCCGCTCTCGCCCCCCGCGACGGCGGCGCCAACGCCGACGGCGCTCAGGGCGAGCACAGCCCCTCCTACTGCAATGTGCTTACGCGTGATTCTCATGGCGCCAGTTCTAGCTGGGGCGAATGAGATCAGAATGAAACGCCGGCAGCTCGATCCAGGCGTCCGCGCCCCCGCCCTCGCGCGGCGCGGCCCCTGCGCTCCGCCCGTGCGAGCGCGCGATCGCGTCGACGATCGCCAAGCCGAGGCCGGTCCCGCCGCGCGAGCGCGCCCGGTCCCCGCGCGTGAAGCGCTCGAACGCAAGCCCGTCGAGCGACGCGTCGAAGCCGGCGCCGCGGTCCAGCACGTGGAGGCGCACGCCGTCGCCCGCCGGCTCGGCGCGCAGCTCGACGGTCCCGTCGCCGTGCCGCAGCGCGTTGTCCACCAGGTTCGCCAGCGCCTGCTCGGCGCGCAGTCGGTCCGCGTTCACCGCGAGACCATCCGCCTCGCGCCCGGCGTCCGCCGCGCCGGCCGCGGCTCCGCCCGAGTCCACGACGCGCAGCTCGCGCCCCGACTCGGCGGCGCGCACATGGAAGCGCCGCGCCGTGCTGGCCAGCAGCTCGGCGGCGTCGAGCCGCTCCGGGCGCACCGGCAGCCGCCCCTCGTCCGCTCGCGCGAGCACGAGCAGGTCCTCCGCGAGCTGCTCGAGCCGGTCGCTCTCCTCGACGGCCGACGCCAGCGCCTCACGGAGCTCCTCGACGGAGCGGCCCTGGCGCAGCGCCAGCTCGAGCTCGGCGCGCAGCAGCGCGAGCGGCGTGCGCAGCTCGTGGCTGGCGCTCGACACGAAGCCGCGCTCGCGCTCGGCCGAGCGCTCCAGGCGCTCGAGCATCTCGTTCAGCGTTCCGCCCAGCTGCGCCAGCTCGTCGCCGCCGGGCGCCACCGGCAGTCGCCGGCCGCTCCCGAGCCGCGAGATCTCCGCTGCTTCGCGGCGCATCGCGCTCACCGGCCGCAGCGCCGCCGTCGCGACGCCGTAGGCCGCCAAGGCGGCGAGCAGCAGCGCCACCGGACCGCCGATCAGAAGCACCTTGCCGAGCGAGGACAGCGCCTCCGAGCGGTCCTCGCGGGTCGCGCCCACGACGATCAGGAGGTTGCCCGCCGAGCGCGCGAACAGCCGCACCTGCTCGTCGAATCCGGACACGGAGTCGCGGTCGAGGAAGACCGGTCTCCGGCGCGCCCGCGCGCGTTCGCCCGCGTCGAGCAGCGGCTCGCGGCCGATCCCCGGGCTCGCGTAGTCCACGTTCCCGTCGAGAGCGATCACCTGCGCCAGGCTCTCGTCGCGCTCCACCAGCCGGTCGGCGTCGGCCGAGCCGAGGAAGGACCGGTCGGCCACCGCGGCGATGTCGTCCGCCCGCGTGCGCAGCGACTGGTTGAGCGCACCGTCCAGGTCGGATCCCACCCGCGAGTAGACGAACAGCCCCACCGCCACCAGCACGAGCGCCATCACGGCGGTGAAGGCGAGCGTCAGACGGAGCCGGATCGGGAGCCGGCTCAGCTCGCGCCTCCGTCCGTGCGCAGCCGGTAGCCGACCCCGCGCACGGTCTCGATGCTCTTCACCCCGAACGGCCGGTCGATCTTCTCGCGCAGGTAGCGCACGTAGACGTCCACCACGTTCGAGCGGTTCTCGTAGCCGAAGTCCCAGGCGTGCTCGAGCATCTCGAGCCGCGTGAGGACCTCTCCCGGCCGCCGCATCAGCGCCTCGAGCAACGCGAACTCCTTGGTCGAGAGGTCGATCCGCCTGTCGTCGCGCCAGGCCTGCCGGGTGGCCGGGTCGAGCCGCAGGGCGCCCACCTCGAGCACCGCCGGGCGCTCCTTCTGCCCGCGCCGGACGAGCGCGCGCAGCCGCGCCGACAGCTCGGCGAAGGAGAACGGCTTCGTCAGATAGTCGTCCGCGCCGCCGTCGAGGCCGGCCACGCGGTCCTCCACCGAGTCGCGGGCGGTGAGCAGGAGCACGGGCACCCAGACGCCGTCCTCGCGCAGCCGGCGGCAGGTCTCGAACCCGTCCATTCCCGGGAGCATCACGTCGAGCACGACCGCGTCGTAGGGGGCCGATTCGGCCATCCAGAGCGCGTCCTCGCCGGTACGCGCAACGTCCACCGCGGCCCCCTCTTCGATGAGGCCGCGGCGGACGAGCGCCGCCATCTTGATGTCGTCCTCGACTACGAGCAGCCGCACTACGCTGACGATGACACGGACCTCATGAGAGTTCCATGAGACGAGGCGCGTCATGATCTGACCGGATGCTCAGCTCCCCGCGCGCAGCCGTCGCGGCGGCATTCCTGATCCACTCGACGGTCTCGGGGACATGGGCCCCGCGGCTGCCGGCCATCAAGGAGTCGCTCGGCCTGTCGGACGGGGAGCTGGGCACGGCGCTCGTCGGCCTCGCCATCGGCCTCGTGGCCGGGACGCGGCTGGCGGGCGCCCCGATCGACCGCTTCGGAAGCCGGCCCGTCATGCGGGTCGGCTTTCCGCTTCTCGCGGGGACGCTGCTGCTGCCCGCGCTTGCGGAGAGCGGACTCGCGCTGTTCGCGTCGCTGCTGGTGCTGGGAGTGGCGAGCGGCGCACTCGACGTGGCCATGAACGCGCAGGGGATCGAGGTCGAGCGCGTGCTCCGGCGGCCGATCCTGTCGGGGCTGCATGGGCTCTGGAGCGTCGGGCTGGGAACCGGGGCCGCCGTGGCGGCCGGGGCCGCGGCGATCGGCGCCGACCCGCTGGAGCACTTCGCGGTGGTGGCGGCTGTGCTCGCGGTGCTGTCCGTGGTGCTGCTCCGCGGCCTGCTGCCGGCGCGCGATCAGCTGCGCGAGGAGTCCCACGAGGCCGAGGCGCCGGACGTCCGCTGGACGTGGGCGCTCGTGCTGCTCGGCGTGATCACGTTCTGCTCGTTCGTGGGCGAGGGATCGGCGTCTGACTGGAGCGCCGTCTACATGACGCAGGAGCTCGGCACCTCAGAGGCGCTGGGCGCCGTGGCCTTCGCGGCGTTCGCGGTGACGATGGCGACGGCGCGCTTCGCGGTCGATCCACTGCGCACGCGGCTCGGGAACGTGCCGCTCGTGCGCTGGGGATCGCTGATCGCGGCCACAGGCCTCGGGCTGAGCCTCCTGATCCACGAGCCCGCCGCCGGGATCGCCGGCTTCGCGCTGTTGGGCCTCGGCCTGGCGCCGGTGGTCCCGATCGCCTTCAGCGCCGCCGGCGGCCTTGACGCGCGGGCGACCGGCCGCCTGGTCGGCCGCGTGGCCACAATCGGCTACGTGGGCTCGGTGGCCGGCCCGGTCATGATCGGCTGGCTGGCGGAGGTGACGAGCCTGCGGACCTCGCTGGGCCTGGTCGTCCTGCTGGCGCTGGTGATCTCAGTGTCCGCGCGCGGCTGTCAGGCGCGGGCGATCAGGTAGCGCCGCCTGAAATTTCATGCCAACGGGGTGAGGCGAGCAGGCGCTCAGCCGCAGAAAATCGATGTGTATTGCGTGGACCCCGTCCGCGCACCCGAAAGGAGGACCGCATGTCCGACAGACCCGTGTTTCTCTACGCCGCCGTCTACGACGAGATCCCGGATGCCGAGGCCGACTACGAGGCCGTGTTCGACCTCCACGCGGCGGGGGCGATCGGGACCTTTGACTCCGCGGTGATCCGCAAGGAAGACGACGGCAAGGTCCGCGTGACGAAGACCGAGAAGCCGACCCAGCACGGCGCCTGGACGGGTGCCGCGGTCGGCGCGCTGGTCGGAATCGTGTTCCCGCCAGCGGTCCTCGGCAGCGCCATCGTCGGCGCCGGCGCAGGCGGCCTGACGGGACACCTCACCAAGGGCATCTCGCGCGGCGACCTGAAGGAGCTCGGTGACGAGCTCGACTCGGGCAGCGCCGCTGTGGTCGTGCTCGGCGAGTCGAAGATCGAGGAGCAGCTGGAGAAGGCGATGGCGCATGCCGACAAGCTGATCGAGAAAGAGGTGGACGCCGACGCGGACGAGCTCGAGCGCGAGATCGACGCGGCGGCGCGGGAGGACGCGAGTTAGGGCCGCTGCCGGTGGTTCCGGGGAGGACGGAGCGCAGTAGACACGAATGGTTTTTCATCCCAGCGGGGTGTGCGAACCCATCAACCAAGGAGGTACGAGGTGAGAGGTGCAGGTCGAGCCACATTCGCGGCGGTTCTGCTGTTGATCGCAGGAACGCTGAACATCATCTACGGCATAGGCGCGCTCGACAGCGCGAACATCTTCACGAGTGAGACGAGGTACATCCTCACGAACCTCAACACGCTGGGCTGGGTCATGATCGTTCTCGGGGTACTCCAGCTGACCGGAGGCTTCTCGCTGATCGCCGGCAACACCTACGGCCGGGTCATCGGGATCATCGCCGGCAGCCTCGGGGCGATCAACGCCCTGCTGTCGATCGGCGGACAGAACCCGTGGTGGTCGCTGGCCATCTTCTTCCTGTGCGTGTGGATCGTCTACGGCATCCTCGTCCTCGGCGACGACGAGCGCACGCCGGCAACCTGACAGGCGTCTGTACCGTGGCTGGATGGGTTTCCTGCGACGTGGTGACGATCCCGAGGGTGAGCGGTTTCAGATGCGGGAGAAGCTGCTCGCGATCGGCGATGACTTCTGGATCGAGAACGACCAAGGCGAACGGGCCTACAAGGTCAACGGCAAGGCGCTGCGTCTAAGGGAGACGTTCGTGCTCGAGGACACCTCGGGAGACGAGGTGGCCCGCATTCAGGAGCGCAAGCTGAGCGTGCGCGACAAGGTCGCCATCGAGCGCCGTGGCGACAGGGTCGCAACCGTGCACAAGGCGTTGGTCGGGATCCGCGACCGGTTCGCGATCGACGTCGAGCGCGGCGCCGACATGAAGGCGAAGGGCAACGTGGTCGATCACGAGTACGAGATCGAGCGCGACGGCGACACGGTCGCGTCGATCTCCAAGAAATGGTTCCGCGTGCGGGACTCCTACGGCGTGGATGTCGCGGCTGGCGAGGACGTCCCGCTCATCCTCGCGATCACGGTCGCCATCGACTCGCTGACCACCCGCGACTGAACCGGCGCGATGCGCGAGGGCAGGTTCTCTACAGCGGGATGTCCCAGAGCGGGAACCAGCGCGCCATGTCCTCTTCCCATGGCAGCTCCTGGCCCAGCTGGGACTTGATGCGCAGCTCGCGCTCCGTGTCGCGCGCCTTGTCGCCCTTCGACGGGACGAAGGGGTAGTAGGCGCCGCGCTTGAAGTTGTAGATGAAGTAGAGCGGCTTGCCGTCCTCTTCGAAGGCGAACACGGCGGCCAGCAGGCGGTCGCCGTAGCCGCCGCCCTGGAGCTGCACCGAGACCGTGTTCATCGCCACGACGAGGTCGTCGAAGTCCGGATCGCGCAGGATCAGCCAGCGGTATCCGTACTCGTCGTCGTGGGTCTCGATCTTCGTGCCGGTCTCCTCGGCGGTGCCCGCGAGCAGCTCCTCGGTCTCGGTCACGATCTCCTTGAAGTCGGCCGTGCCGATCGGCTGGAAGACGACGCCCGCGGTGCCGCGGCTCTTCAGGCCGAGGCCGGTCTCCATCGTCACGTTCGCGGTGGTCATCGCGAACAGGCGGTCCGGCGCGGCGCCCTTCAGCCGCCCCTTCGATCCGAAGACGGCGTCGAGGAAACCCACCGGCTAGGCGGCCGTGCCCTGGAGCTGCGACTCGAGGCGCTGCAGGGCCGCGATCCGCTTCTCCATCGGCGGGTGTGTCGAGAACAGCGTCTTGATGCTGCCCTTGACGCTCGTCGGCACGATGAAGAACGCGTTCATACGCTCCGCCTCGCGCAGGTCGTGCGTGGGCACGCGCTGCATGGCCGTCGAGATTTTCACCAGCGCCGACGAGAGCGCGCTCGGCCGCCCGGTGATGATCGCCGCGCCGCGGTCGGCGGCGAACTCGCGGTAGCGCGAGAGGGCCATCATCAGGAAGAAGGAGATCACGTAGACCGCGGCGGAGACCAGCAGGACGACGATGAAGCTGGGGTTGTCGTCGCTGTCGCCGCCGAAGAAGAAGCCGAACTGCAGGATGATCGCCGCGAGGCTCGCGAAGAAGCTGGCGATGGTCATGATCAGCACGTCGCGGTGCTTCACGTGCGACAGCTCATGGGCCATCACGCCCTCCAGCTCGCTCGGCGAGAGCGTGCGCATGATCCCGGTGGTCGCGCAGACCGCGGCGGTCTTCTGGCTGCGCCCGACGGCGAACGCGTTCGGCACGTCGGTGTCGGCCACGGCGATGCGCGGCTTCGGCAGGTCCGCCTGGATGCAGAGCTTCTCGATCATGGCGTGGAGACCCGGCGCCTCCTGCGGAGACACCTCCTTGGCCCCCATGGCAGACAGAGCGAGCTTGTCGGAGAAGAACAGCTGCGCGGCCGACAGCCCGCCCATGACGAGCACGACCGTGACCAGCCCGGCGCCCGCCTGGAGCAGCACGACGATGAAGACGACGTAGAGCAGCCCCAGCAGGAACAGCGTCAGGACCATCCTGCTCGCCAAACCGGGGTCGCGCGGGAACACTGCTTTCTGCTGGGCCATGGCTACAAGATTAGTGAACGGCCTCAGCGCGCCAGGCCCAGCTCCGGCCAGTCGGCCGCGAGGCCTACGGCGACCTCTCGGATCGACTCCTTCCACGAGTCGGGCGCGTCCCGCCACCCGAAGTCGCCGCGTGCGACGCGCGCGGCCGCCTCCGGCTCGTCCTCGACCGTCAGAAGGCCGCGCGCCTCGGGGACCAGCTCGTCGAAGGCGGTCAGATCGATGTTCAGCTGCCGGCGCGAGCGCGGCAGCTTGTTCACCACGATCGTGATCGGCGGGCCCGCCTCCTGGAGCTGCTCGGCGGCCTCCGCGACCAACGACGCGGTCGAGGGATGGGCGTCGGAGATCAGGAGCAGCTGGTCCGCGCAGTGGAGCGCCGCGCGCGCGGCCGGTTCCTGGAGCCCGGTCCCGCAGTCGAGCACGAGCACCCCCACCAGACTCTTCAGCCGCTGGATCACGTTCGTGTACGCCGCCTCGTCGAGCGCGGCCATGCGCGCCGGCTGGGTCGGCGCGGGCAGGACCATCAGTCCGTCGCTGGCCCTGCCGAGGTGCCCGTCGAGCCCCGTGGCGCTCAGGTCAGGGCGGTCGAGCACGTCGATCAGGTCGTCCACGTAGACCGTGTGACCAGGGGTGAGTGCGCGACCGAGCGAGCCGTAGTCGGGATTGGTGTCCACGGCGACGATCCGGTCGCGGCGGACGGCCGCAAGCAGGGAGCCGAGCAACGCCGTGGTGGTCGTCTTCCCGACGCCGCCCTTTGGCGACACGACCGCAATCGTCGCGCAGCGGGCGAGCCGCGGCTCCGCGATCAGCCGGTCGAGCCGGCCGAGGTAGTCGCTCGCTCTCCAGGCCAGCCGCGCGCGGTCGAGCGGCCCTCGCTGCTCCGGCCGCGAGAGGCGCTCCTGCGGCGACTGCACCGGAGGAGCCGCCGATTCGATCGTCATCGGCTCCTCCTCGTAGCCGAAGAATGCCCGCGTCGCGACGGACAGCCGACCCATCGCATCGAGGCGCTCTGGGAGCACGGTCTGCATCCGCTTGGACATGGGCCCGTGCTTGGAGCGGGGCTTTCTCAGCTCGGCGGGCCGCGGCGGTCCCTGCGTCTCAGGGCGCACCTCCGTGAGCGTCAGCACGTCGCCGTCGGCGACCCCGGTTGCCCGCAGCGTCCCGTCGAGCGGCAGCGGTGGGCGGCCGGGCGGGGCCACGGACCAGACCGGCTGGGACGTGCCGGGCTCGGGCGGGTCGTCGGCGGTCATCTCGACGAACGTCGGTATGAGCTCCGAGATCGGTGTCTCCGTTGACACGACGAGGTCCACGCGGCGGTCGGGGCCCGCGATCGTGACAGCGCATGTCCTGGTGGTCGTGGTCATGACCGCCTTCTTCCCTGAATCAGCGATTCCGGATCGTCAATTTGGCCTGCCGCGACGGGCGTCGGAGCGGCGAACGCGGTCTGCACCACGACCGCCGGCCCTCCGCGCCGTACGAACAGCCCGCGACCCGGTGGAAGGCCGCGCGCCTTCTCCCCGCCCACGAGCGGTCCCTCTGCCGCGTCGCCGCTCATGATCAGGCCCGGCGAGCCGAGCTCGCGAACGCGCTGGAACCCCGATTCGTAGGCGCCGCGCGCGCTCCCCGCCACACGGCGAGCCAGCACGACGTGCAGGCCGATCTCGCGCCCAAGCGGCAGCAGGTCGAGCAGCGGAGCGAGCGGGGTGCTGGTCGGCCCGCTCGAGAGGTCGTAATCGTCGAAGAGCAGGTAGATGCGCGGGCCGCCCGCCGTGGGCTGACCGGTGCCCCCGGGCACGCGCGGCTCGAGCAGCCGGCGGATGTCTTCGATCGCGCTCGCCACGGCCGGTGGGGAGAACGCGTGCTCGCGCACGTGCGGCAGATCGGCGAGGTCGGCCAGCGAGCGACGGACGTCCACGAGCACGAGCTGCGCCTCGTCCGGCTCGCTGGTCGCCGCGATGCCGCGGGCCAGCAGGCGCAGCAGCGACGACTTACCGGTCTCGGCGTCGCCGAACACGAGCAGGTGCGGGTCTCCGCCGACCGGGTCGAGCAGCACGGGCTCGAGCCGGCGCTCCTCGACGCCGATCGCGATCGCACCGCGGCGCGGCGCCGGCAGCTCGGTCGGGTCGAGCTCGCGCGGCAAGAGGCGGATCGGCTCGGCGGCGGGGCGGCGCCAGTGACCGGCGGCCTCCTCAGCCAGTCCGCGGACTGCGTCGCTCAGGTCCTCGCTGCTGCGCTCGCCGTCGAAGCGCGGCAACGCAGCCTGGAAATGCGTCCCGGCGGAGGTGATGCCGCGGCCAGGCACGCCGGCGGGCACCGACGCCGCGGCCGCCCGCGAAACGTCCGAGTCGATCGGGTCGTTCAGGCGCAGCTCGAGCCGGGTGCCGAAGTTGTCGAGCAACGCCGAGCGCATGTCCGCCCAGCGGTTGGCGGTCACCATCACGTGCACGCCGTAGCTCAGCCCGCTGGCGGCGATCCGCTCGACCTCGCGGTCCAGCTCCAGGAACTCGCTCTTGAACGACGCCCAGCCGTCGATCACGAGAAACACGTCGGCCAGCTCGCCCTCGTCACCGTCGAGCTCGCCCGCCGCGCGCATCGAGCGGATCTGCGCCATCGATTCGACCCGCAGGCGCGCGAACGCCGCCTCGCGGTCCTCGATCTCCCCGCGAAGCTGGTGCACCACCCGCTCGACCGCCTCGCGGTCGAGCTTGCCGGTAACACCGCCCACGTGTGGCGCGCCTTCGAGGGCGAACAGTCCGCCGCCACCGAGATCGACCGCGTAGAAGCGCACCTGGTCCGGCGTGTAGCGCCGGACCGCGGACGCGATGATCGTGCGGAGCAGCGTGCTCTTACCGGTTCGTGGTGCGCCGACCACGGCCACGTGTCCGCCGGTCCCAGACAGATCGAGCAGATGCGGTTCGATGCGCTGCTGGGTCGGCAGGTCGAGCATGCCGACCGGAAGCGCGAGCCCATCTCGAACCGGCTCGGCAGTCCACCACGGCTCCTCGGCCGTGACCTCGGCGAGGCCGCGCTCGGGCTCGAGCGGGGGCAGCCACACCTGATGAACCGGCGGAGCATCCAGCGTGCCGCGCGCCAGGCGCTCGACCAGCACCTCGAGGTCGGTGGGCACCCCAGCCTGCGGCCCGGACGGCGCGTCGCCGGCGCCGGCCTGGGCGCCGGCAAGAGCGCCGGCGGCTCCGGCCTCGAACTCGAGCACGTCCACCGCGGGCAGGACTGCGTCCTCCTCAGGCTCGCGGTGGGGGCTCGTGGAGAGCGCAGCCCGGAACTGGGTGTAGATCTCGGTATCGACCTTCAGGAAACCCATCCCGGGCACCGACGGCAGCAGGTACGCATCCGGGGTGCCGATCACGATCTTCGACTCCGTGGCCGAGTAGGTGCGCAGGCAGATGCGGTAGCGAAGGTGGCTCTCGAGCCCGCGGAGCCTGCCCTCGTCCAGCCGCTGCGAGGACAGCAGGAGATGGATCCCGAGGCTGCGGCCCACCCGGCCGAGCGAGACGAACAGGTCGATGAACTCCGGCCGCGCCGCCAACAGCTCGGCGAACTCGTCGACTATCACGAGCAGGTTCGGCATGGGCGGCAGCGAGGGGTCGGCCTCTCGGCGCGCGCGGTAGGCCACGATGTCGTCAAGGTCGCCAGCCAGCCGCAGCAGGCTCTGGCGGCGCTCCTGCTCGCCGACGAGCGCGTCGCGCATGCGGTCCACGAGCGTCAGATCGCTCTGGAGGTTCGTGATCAGGCCGGCGGTGTGCGGAAGGCGGGCGAGCTCGGCGAAGGCCGCTCCGCCCTTGTAGTCCACGAGGACGAAGGCCAGTGACTCCGGGTCGTGGTTGGCCGCCAGCCCGGCGACGAGCGTGCGCAGCAGCTCGCTCTTCCCCGATCCGGTCGCCCCGACGAGAATGCCGTGCGGGCCCATCCCGCCCTCCGCCGCCTGCTTCAGGTCCAGTTCGAGCAGCTCACCGTCCGCCCGCACGCCGATCGCGGCGCGCAGGGTCTGCGACCTCGGGCGCGGCGCGTGCGACCGTGCTGGGTCGAGCGCGGCCGCGGACTGAAGCCCGAGCAGGTCCACCAGCCTCACGTCCGCTGTGAGCCCGCGCGCGCCGTCGCCTCCCTCTTCGAGCCGAAGCGGGGTGAGCGCCCGGGCAATCGCCTCGGCGGTGCCCGTGTCGACCTCGTCGAGCGCGATTCGCTCGATGCGCGGAGCGTTGGGGCCCGCACGCTCGAACGACGCGGTTCCGTGCGCGGGCACCGAGAGGCGTGCGCCGGTCTCCGGCGGCTCGAGCTCTCGCTCGTCCGTGAGGAGGACGACAAGCGCCTCGAGCTCACGAGCGGTCGCGAGCAGCTGGCGGAAGGAGGGGAGCTCCGCGGCGAAGTGGTCGGGCCGCCAGCCGTCCACCACCAGCACGAGCTTGTGCGCGTTCATCCGCATGTCGCGGCCCGCGATACCGGACTCCGCCATGCGGCGAAGCTGCTCGAGCCGCGGTCGCAGCTCGGCCTCGAGCAGTGCGTCGAGCTCGAGCGGCTTGCGCGCGAAGGCCAGCACGGGCCTGTCCGCCCCGCGACCCGGGCTGTGAGGCTCGGCTCGCTGGTGCGGTAGCCACTTCGCCCAGTCCCACTCGCCGGAGTCAGAGGCGTCGAAACAGGCGCCGAGACGCAGGTCGCGCGGAGCCCGGAACGCCGCGAGCTGCGTCATCAGGGCGCGTGCGAAGCCGCGCGTGCGCGCACGGTCGCCCGTCACCGCGAGCACGCCCACGTCGCTGAGGTCCTCCACCAGGGGCTCTCCCCTCAGGGTGCCGCGGCGCTCGACGAGCCGGCGCGCCTCCTGCAGCGGCTGCGCCTGGTACTCGGTGAGGGGGTTGACGCCGAGCTCGAGTTCCACGGCGCGGTCGAGTGGAACGTTGCCGCGGCCGAAGCGCACGTGCATGAAATCCGGATGGTCGGGCCTCCGCTCCCATGTCCCGCGACGCTTGAGCACCGCCGTCCAGAGCTTCCCCGGATCGGGATAGAGGCGGGCGAGGGCGCGCCGCTGGAGCTCGCCGGCCTCGGCCAGTTCGTCGTCACGCTCGCGCAGGTACGCGGCATAGCGACGGGCATCGGCCGCGGCGCGCTTGCGTACCCCGCGACGCTGGGACCACCGCATCGCGAGCGAGAAGGCCAGCATCAGCACGATCATCACGAGGGCGATGTACAGGAACACGCTGTTGCCGAATGCAATCGCGAAGCCGAGCAGCCCCACTCCGCCGACCACCGGGAACAGCGTCTGAATCACGCCCACGTGCGGCGGGACGGGCACGATGGGCGGGGAGCCGATGCGAGCGGGGGCGCTCGGCACCGGAGCTGGCCACTCCCGCGGAGGCCTGTGAAATGTGGTCGTTTGCGGCATCCCTCTGGGTTATGACGTTCCCCTCTCCGGGAACCACTAGACCTCTAAGGAAGATTTCCCCGGCCACGGAGCCTTTCCCCATGCCGAATATCGCTGTTACTCCTGAGCAGCTTCAGTCCGTCGCCAGTCAGCTCAACGCAGGGGCGGCCAACATCGAGTCGACGCTGTCCCAGCTCGCGGGACAGGTGGCGCCGCTCCAGAGCGAGTGGCAGGGCGTCGCACAGGCGCGCTTCCAGGAGCTGTGGGCCGAGTGGCAGCGCTCCTCGCAGGGCATCCAGGAGGCGCTCCACGGGATCTCGCAGCTGACCCAGCAGGCCGGCGCCAACTACGAGCAGACCGAAACCAGCATCGCGTCCTCCTTCGGCGGCCGCTGAGCCGCGGTCGAGAGGCGAAGGTAGGGCCCGATGGCTGAGATCAGGGTCGATCCGGGCAGCCTCCGATCGGCGGGAGGCACCGCTCGCCTTGCCGGCAGCCAGCTGATGGCACTCGCTGGCGAGGTGAGGGCGGCGCTCTCCGGCGTGGCGGGCGCGGCTCCGCCGGAGACGAGCGGCGCGAGCGCGGCATTCGGCGGCGCGGTGGAGGCCGGCGCGGTCGCGATCGGCGACGGGGTGGGCGCGCTCGGTTCGAACGCCGAGTCCGCCGCGGCCGTCTACGAGCAGGTGGACCAGGAGGCGATGCCCGCCTCGACCGGCCGCCCGGGGGCACGGTGAGCCAGCCCGCCGACCTCCAGGGACTGCCTTGGCCCGAGGGCGAGCCAGGGCCGCTGCGTGCCGCGGCCGCGCGGCTGCGCGGCCTGTCCAACGGCTTCGACGGCGCGAGCAGCACCATCGCGGCCGCGTCGCCCACCGCTTGGAGCGGTGTCGCCGCCGTCTCCTACGGGACGACTCTCTCGCGGGCGGGAGAGGCTGTGACCTATCTCGAGGGCTCGCTCGACACGGCGGGCACGGCGCTCGGCGACCTGGCGGACAGGATCGAGGACGCGCAGGACAAGGTGCGGCGCGCCGCCGACAGACTGCGTGAGGCGCGCGAGGAGGCCGCCGAGGCACAGCGACGCGCCACCGCGGCCCGCACCGAGGCAATCAATGCGCGCAACACGGCTCTTCTAAGCCCATCGCCGCTCACCTTCGCTGACCCGTTCTCGCAGGCCGCCGACGCCGCGGAGGCGCGGGCCGCCTCGGCCGAGGGGCTGGCGGCCGACAAGCAGGCGGACGCCGACCGCATCGAGCGTTGGGCGCAGGGCGAGGCGAACGACGCAGTCAAGTCGGTGAAGGTCGCGGACAGCGCGACCGCGAGCGCGCTCGAGGCCACCGGGCTTCCGATGGGGCCGGCGGTCGGCGGGCCCCCCACCGCCTCGGGAGCGCAGGCGGTCTGGGACTTCGTGTACGACGTCGCGCTGAAGCCATTCAACCCGTACGACTCGAGCTACAACACCGGCGAGAGCGCAACCGTCTTCGGCAGCTACGGCTCCGGCATCCTGTTCGGCACTTCCGAGTGGACGAGCCGCTACGCCTCCCAAAACTGGATGCGCTATCAGCCCGGCTACTGGGCGCGCGAGCCGCGCTGGGTGGCGCCCTACCTGCGCTCCACTCCGAGCGGTGGAACTACGTCAGTCAGCGGCTATATGCGGAGCGGCGTATGGGCGCCGGCGCAGGAGGTGCCGGATGCGGCGGCGCGGGCCCAGTGGGCAAGCCGTGCCAAGTGGTTCGGGCGCGCCGGCGCCGCGGCGGCCTTCGTCACGGCCGGGGCAGCTCAGTACTTCGACGACCTCGACAACCCGAACCTGAACAACGCGGAGCGCACGGGTCGCGTGGGCGCCCAGACCGTCACGGTAGGCGGCGCGGCGGCGCTCGGCGGGTGGGGCGGCGCGGTGGGCGGCGCCGCGATCGGCACCGCCATCTGCCCGGGCCCGGGCACCGTGATCGGCGGCGTGATCGGCGGCATCGTGGGCGGCGGCGTGGCCGGCGGAGTTGTCGACCACTTCAACGACTCCGTGGTCAACTGGGCCGGGAACGCGGCCGACGACACCTGGAACTGGACCTCAAACGCCGCGAGCGACGTATCCGACTGGACGAGCGGCGCGGCCGAATACACCGGGGACAAGGTGGACTCCGTCACGCCGTGGGACGGCGTCGCGCCGTGGTAAGGACCTGACATGCCGGTCGGTGCCATCGCCGTGGGTATCGCGCTGCTGGCGATCTCATGGATGTGCTGGACCGGGCGCTGGCGCGCCTGGTCACGCATCGCGATGCTGCCGTCGATCCCGATCACGCTCGCGCCGGCGCTCGGGCTGTGCCTGCTGCTCATCGGCGTTGGAGACCTTGTGCCCGCCGGAGCTCGCGGCGCGTTCTACGCGCCCGCCCTGCTGATCGCCACGGCGGGAATCGTCCTCGCCCTCTGGGACCCGGACTGGTGGGGCCCGCGCTGGTTCAGGGAACGCAACCGCGACTACGACCTGTCGGTGCCGCTCAACGCCGCGATCGCCACCACGGTGAGAAGCGATCTCGGGGCGGCGTCGAGCGAAGCGCTCGTGCGAGCTCGCCTGGAGCAGGAGCCGCTCGCGCGCTGGCGCGCTCACCTCGTGAGCGATGAGCATTCGCGCCCGAGCGCGATGCAGCGGATCGGCGTGGTCCGCGGCCACCTCATGCTCTATCCCGAGGCGATCGCCTTTGCCGCGGACGTGCGCGAGGACCGCATGCGCGGCGCGCCCGTGGTGGAGATCGTGCCCGCCGGGAAGCTGGTCGCCGCGCGGCGAGTCTCCGCCGGCACGCGGCCCGACGGGGCCACGCGGCCCGCGCCGGACCTCCCCTCGCGCGTCATGCCGCGCATCCGCCTGGACACCCACGACGGCCCGCTCGTGTTCGAGACCGCCAGCGCGGGACGCAGGGCGCGCGAGATCGAAGAGCGCTATCTCGCCGGCCGGCAGCCGGCGCTCGCCGGCGCATAGCCGCGTGAGGCAGATCGAGCTCACCGCGCCGCCCGCCGCCCAGCCCACCAGCGAGCCGTTCGACGAGTGGGAGGTCGCCGCGATCGGCCCGGGCTGGGCTCCTGTCGCCGGCGAGGCGGAGCTATGGCCCGTGGATGGCCGGCTCTCGCTCCACCCCGAGGGTCTCGTGTTCCGTGCCGAGGAGACCGTCGACCGCGCCAGCGGCGAGCCGGTGGTGGCCGTGATCTCCGCGGCCTCGGTGCTCGACAGCGGACCGCTGTCGCCCGGATCGCGGATCACGCCCACCGAGCTCGCGGGCCTCTGGATGCCGCGCTTCCTGCGCCGCCTCCGCTCGCCGGGTTTCTCGGTGCGGACGCGCGAGGGCGACTGGGTGTTCGACTGCCCGCACGGCTCGCGGCGCGCGCAGGAGGTCAGCAGCCGCTACGCGTCGGGATGAGCGACGAGCTCGAGACCTACGCGCATCCCACGGCGGGGTTCGAGCTGCCGCTCCCGCCCGACTGGGAGCGCAGCGAGAACGTTCACGGCTGCGCGCTCGTCGCGGTCGAGCCGCCGCGCGAGGACCCGCACTTCCGGGCCAACGTGGTGGTCACGGTCGAGTCGCTCGACGGGGCTGCCGAGCTCGAGGGGTGGGCCGAACGGTCGCTCGACGCGCTGCGTGAGAGCCTCGACCGGCTGCGCGTGATCGACCTCGACACGACCGAGATCGGCGGGTTGCCGGCCCGGCGCGTCCTCACGCACTATCTCCACGGCCAGTTCGGAGGCGTGAACCTCGAGCAGTGGTCGCTGATCAGCGGCGGGCTCGGCTTCGTCGTGTCCTGCTCGACCGCCGCACTCGAGTACGACGACCTGTGGGCGCTCACGAACGCTGTGGCCGAGGGCCTGAGGACGCGGACATGACGGCCGTGCCCGAGCTCAACCCGCGCGGCGAGCTGCTCGTGGCGGAGCCGACGCTGGCGGTCCTGATCGCGCACGCCGCAGATCCCGTGCACGCGGCGCTCCAGGGTGCCGACGCCCAGGAGCAGCTCGCGCTGCTGCAGTCAGCGGGCGTGATCCAGGGCGGCAGCTCGCACCCGGCGATCCGCGGGGCGCTGGCGGCGATCGTCCGGCCGGAGCTGTGCACGCTCGAGCTCGGCTATGCAGGCCGCTCCATGCAGGGCTGGGTGTCGGCCTCGGATGCCGCGCTGCTTCTGCCCGCGGGCGAGGACGACGAGCGCCGCCGCCTCATGCAGCTCCACCCCACGTTGCTCCCCGACGTGCTAGCGCGCCTCGTGGACCTGGGGCCGCGTCCGCGTTCCGTCCCCGCGGAGCCCGTGCCGTTCGAGGACGGCGCGGTGGGAGAGGTGAGGCGGCGCTGGCGCCTCGGCGCGACCTGGACGCTCGAGGACGGGACCGCCGGCGGCGACGGGCTCGAGGTACTCGACGCCGAGACGGGTCTGTGGCTGCTTCAGCCTCGCGACGACGAACTGCTGGCGTGGCCGGTCACGCCCACCTTCGTCTGGCGGCACATCGTGCGCCTCGTGATGCGCAGGGCAGCGGACGCCTAGCTCGGCGTGGGCGGCGCCTTGCAGGTGGAGGAGACCGGCCCGCCGCGACGAGCCCTCTTGCTAGAGTGGCGCCCTCGCGAGCGCTGAAAAGCCCTGCATAAGGCATGTAAACCCGGGAACCCGCGCGCTCCAGCCGTAATGAAGAAGAGCTTCCTGCTCCCAATAGCCCTTGCCGTGGCGTTGTTCCTGGTGCTTCCGTTGCCGGGGCTCTCCGCGCCTCTGTCCTCGCGCATCGAGCAGAAGCGCGACCAGATCGACCGCCACAAGGCGAAGGAGGGCGTGCTCAGCACCACGATCGAGCGCTTCGACACCCGCATCGACGCGATCCAGGGCGAGATCTCGGCGACGGAGCGCCGGCTCTCGCGCGTTCAGTCGAGCCTCGATCAGCAGAAGGAGAAGCTGCTCGAGGTGCGCAACAGGCTGGAGGAGGCGCGCGATCGCCTGGAGCGGCTACGCAGTGAGCTCGCGACCGCCCGGCGCGTCCTCGCCGCCCGCCTCGTGGAGATCTACAAGGCCGACGCGCCCGACGCGCTCACGGTGATCCTCTCCGCCGACGGCTTCGGCGACCTGCTCGAGCGCGCCGAGTTCCTCGACCGCATCTCGGATCAGGACCGCGAGATCACCGACCGCGTGCGCGGGCTCCGCGACCAGGCCAAGGGCCAGGCGGTGGAGCTGGCCGACCTCGAAGAGGAGGAGCAGCTCGCCGCCGAGCGCATCCTCCGCGAGCGCGACCAGATCGCGGCCGTGGAGAACCAGCTCGTGGGCGCGCGCGACCAGCTCGCGTCCGCCCGGTCCGACAAGCGCGGCGCGCTCGCACTGGTGCACGACAGCCGGGTGCGCCTCGAGGGCGACCTGAAGGCGCTGGAGGCTGAGCAGGCGCGCGTCCAGGCCGCGATTCAGGGCAACTCGGGCGGCACCTTCAAGCAGGGCAGCGGGCAGCTCGCCTGGCCGGTGAGCGGACCGGTCGTCTCGCCCTTCGGGATGCGCTGGGGACGGCTGCACGCCGGCATCGACATCGCGGTGCCGAGCGGCACGGCGATCCACGCCGCCGACGGCGGCCGCGTGATCCTCATGGGCTGGGTCGGCGGCTACGGCAACTACACCTGCATCCAGCACACCGGGAGCCTGTCGACGTGCTACGCGCACCAGTCGAGCTTCGCCACCTCGAACGGCGCCTCGGTCAGCCAGGGCCAGGTCATCGGCTACGTGGGCTGCACCGGGCACTGCTTCGGCGACCACCTGCACTTCGAGACGCGCGTGAATGGGGCGCCGGTCGACCCCATGGGCTATCTCTAAGCCGGGTCAGCTATCTCTAGCTCGGTGACTCGAGCCTTCAGCCTGGTGGCCGCGGCGCTTGCCGTGGTGACCGTGATCGGCCTCGTGCTGCTCTGGCCCGGTCAGGTGGAGTCCCAGATCGCGCAGGGAATCGCCGTGGAGAGCGAGACCGCGAAGGTCGACAGCGTGAAGGAGGCCTTCTGCGCCGGCTTCGCGACCCAGGACTGCCAGTTCGTGAAGGCGACGATCGAGAGTGGGTCAGAGACGGGCAAGCGGATCGAGATCCAGCTGAGCGCCGGCGGCCTCGACCCCGACGTCAACCCCGGCGACAAGATCCGCGTGGCCAAGGCGCCGAAGCCGCCGGAGGGCGCGCCGGCCATCGCCGGCACCGGGTACACGCTGTACGACTTCGAGCGCCGCGGGCCGATCCTGATCCTGGCGGCGCTGTTCGTGGCCGTGGTGCTCCTGTTCGCGCGCTGGCGCGGGGCGCTGTCGCTGGCGGGCCTCGCGATCAGCCTCGTGCTCGTGCTCCTCTTTGTCGTGCCGGCCATCCTCGACGGGAAGCCGCCGCTGCTCGTGGCTGTCGTCGGCTCGCTCGCGGTGGCGCTCACGACGATCCCGCTCGCGCACGGCTGGGGGCCGAAGAGCCTCGCGGCGCTGCTGGGCACCGCGGCCAGCCTGATCCTCACGGCTCTCCTGGCCCTGCTGTTCACGAACCTCACCCACCTCACGGGCCTGTCGAGCGAGGAGGCCATCTTCCTCCAGATCGGGAACGCCGACGTCTCGCTCCAGGGCCTGCTGCTCGCCGGCATGGTCATCGGCGCCCTGGGCGTGCTCGACGACGTGACGATCAGCCAGTCCTCGACCGTGCTCGCCCTGCGGCGCGCGAACCCGGGCCTCGGGCTGCGGCGCCTGTTCGGGCTGGCGCTCGATGTGGGCCGCGACCACGTGAGCGCCACCGTGAACACGCTGGTGCTCGCCTACGTGGGCGCCTCGCTGCCGATCCTCCTGTTGTTCAGCGCGGCCGACCTCGGGGTGGGCGACGCCGTGAATCTCGAGGTGGTGGCCAAGGAGATCGTGGCGACCCTGGTCGGCTCGATCGGGCTGATAACGGCCGTGCCGATCACGACGGGGCTGGCCGCGCTACTGGCGCTGAGCGTGGAGCCGGAGCGCCTGCCGGCCGACGACGCCGCGCACGCGCACTAGTAGGGGCTAGCGAAAGTCGACACGGCCGGCACTGAAAGAGGCGACCGTCCTGGATAGGGGCCCGTATAGGGCCCTAAGCCAGGACAGTCCATGACCTCAGTGCTGCCGTACGCGCGAGGTGCCGACCGTCCCATCGGCCTAGCGGGTTCGCTAGACCCCCCTAGCGCCGCCTGAAGCGCCCGAGCCGCCTGATGCCGCAGTTGCCGTTCCCGTCGCAGGCGGTGGTCACGAGGATGTTCTGCGCCGTGCCGCGGATGGCCACCGTCCGCGTGAAGGGACGCCGGCGGCGGCCGGCGACGGCGTCGAAGCTGTTGCCGCCGTCGCGCGATACGAGCAGCCCGTAGGTCACGTGGCCGGCCAGCTCGTCGCCCGGTGCCGTGCGGTCCTTCGAGCGCCTCACCTTCACCCGCACGCGGTTGCCGTGGCGGCGGGTGCTCGCTCGCGCCGGCGGGCCCAGGACGTCGTAGAGGCGCGCGATCTCGACCGCCCGCATCCCGTCCGCCACACCGGACCCCGTGAACTCGTTCCAGCCGCTGCCCGCCGCGGCGCGCACGAGCACCTCGCCCACCTGCTCCGACGCCAGCCTGCGCTCCGCCTGCCAGGCGAGCGCGGCCAGGCCGGAGACGATCGGGGCGGCGAAGCTCGTGCCCTCGCCGTAGGCGTACTGCGCCCCGCCCAACCCCGTGAAGACCCCCGGGCAGCCGCCCTGGCTCCAGGGCGGGCTCGTGTTCGCCGGGATCGTGGAGAAGACGCCGAACGCGCAGCCGTCCGGGCTCGCTCCCGGCGCCGCGAGGCTGACGAAGGAGTTGTGGTTCGAGAACGACGCCACGCGCCCGTCCGGCTTCACGGCCGCGACGGACAATCCGATGCCGCGCCCTCCCTGGCGCCCGCCGACCAGCGCGGCCGGGAACTCGAGCGGGTTGCCGTTCTCAGCGTTGTTGCCCGATGCGGCCACGGGGAGGACGTCGTTGAAGAACGCCGCCTGCAGCGCGCGCGCCTGCGACTGGGTGAAGCTCTTCCCGGCGAGGCTCAGGTTGAGCACGTCGGCCCCGCTGCGGATCGAGAAGTCGATCCCGCGGATGAGGTCGGAGACGAAGAAGCTGCCGTCGAGCGAGGCGCGGATTGCCACCACCTTCGTGGTGCCCGCCACGCCCTTCCCGCCGAGCCCGTTGCCGTCGAGCGCTGCGATCAGCCCGCTCACGAACGTGCCGTGGCCCACGAGGTCCGTGACGTCGGGTGTGCCCGAGTCGGTGTCGAAGGTGCGCTGGACCTGGCCGGCGAACTCGGGGTGCGTCACGTCGAGTCCGGTGTCGATCACCGACACGGTCCTCGCCGAGCCGCCGCCGACGGCGGCGATCGCCTCGCCCGCGCGCACCGCGTCGTAGGCCCAGGTGAACTTGATGCCGGTCGCGGGATCGATCCTGTCGAATTCGTCGGCGGCCACCCGTAGGGCCGAGTCGCGCTCGACGTACGCCACGCGCGGGTCGTGGCGCAGAGCCGCCACGGCCGCCGCTCCCGATGGGACCGTTGCGGCCAGGACGCCCGTGATCCCGAACGGCTCCGGCGTGGCTCCGAGCGCGCGCAGCTCGGCGGCCACGGCCGCCATGTCCGGATGACGCCGGACTCCGATGAGCAGGCGCACGGGCCCGCGCGACCGCGCGATTCGCGCGAGCTCGCTGGAGCTCGCCGCGGCGGAGGCTCGCACGGGCTCTGGCAGCGGCAACGGGATCGCCTGGTCGCGCGCGGCGTGCGCCCGGTGGCGAACGACCTCGCGCAGCGCCTCGCGCTCGAGCATTCCTGCCGAGGCCTGGGCGGACGCTGCGCCGAGCGGAGCCGCGCAGAGGAAAATCGCGAGCACCGCTCTCCGCACAGCGCCATCGTAGAGCCAGACGGACGCTCGCTAGCTTTCGGGCCTCCGTGCAGCCTGAGATTCACATCGGTCCGCTGGACCTGCAGACGTTCGGGATCTGCTTCGCTGCCGGCTTCCTCGTCTCCGGGCTGATCATCGGCCGCCGCTTCCGCGAGCTGGGAAAGCCCGCCGACTGGACCTACGAGATGGTCTTCGCCGCGCTGATCGGCGGTCTGGTGGGCTCGCGGGTCGACTTCCTCGTGCAGAACTGGGACAAGGTCTCGGACGACCTGCTCGGAAACATCTTCTCCGGGTCGGGACTCGTGTGGTTCGGAGGCTTCGTCGGCGGTGCGCTCGGGGTGATCCTGTGGGCGCGCTGGCGCGGCTTCCTCGGCTGGCAGCTGTTCGACACGGCCGCCGTGCCGCTGGCGGTCGGCTATGCGGTCGGCCGCGTGGGCTGCCAGCTCTCGGGGGACGGCGACTACGGCATCCACTCCGACCTGCCGTGGGCGATGGCCTACCCGGACGGCACCGTCCCGACGACGGACACGGTGCACCCGACGCCCGTGTACGAGACGCTCGCCATGGGCGTGGCGGGCATCGTCCTGTGGCGATTGCGCGACCGCTTCCCGGTCGGCGTCCTGTTCGGGCTCTACCTGATGATCGCCGGAGTCGAGCGCTTCCTGGTCGAGTTCATCAGGAGGAACGACGACGTCGTTGCGGGCCTGACGCAGGCGCAGCTCATCTCCCTGGCGATGCTGGGGCTCGGCGCGGCGATCGTGGCGGTGCGGCGCGACGTGCCGCACGCCGCAACGGCCTGAGCCCGGCCCCGAGCACGGCCGCGGCGCACAGGGCCAGCGCGACGGAGGCGCCCGCCGCGCTGTGCGCATGGAAGGAGACCTCCAAGCCGACCACGGCCGCCGCAATCGCGACGGCGGCGCCCGCGAGCAGGGCGCGCGCGGGCGTCCGCGCGTGGTCGCGCACCGCCACCGGCGGGCCCACCAGCACCGCCAGCACGAGCAGCGCGCCGAGACCCTGGACGGCCACGGCCACGGCGGCGGCCAGCAGGACGAGCAGCGCCGCCCGCACGAGCGCGGGGCGGAGGCCGGCCGCCGCGGCACCGCCGGGGTCAAAGGCGACCGCGGTAAGGGGGCGGTGGAGGACCGCCAGCGCGCCGCCGCCGAGGAGGAGCAGCGCGGCCGCCGCCACCAGGTCGCCGTCCGTGACCCCGAGCGGATCGCCGAACAGGAGCTCCTCGAGGCGCTGCGGCGAATCGGGCGCGAGCGCGAGCAGCGCGCCGAGGCCCACGAGGCCGGTCACCGCCACCGCCGTCCCCGCGTCGGGACCGATGCGCGTGTCGCGCGAGGCGTAGGCGATCAACCCGGCGGCCGCGAGCGCGCCGCCGGCGGCGCCCAGCAGGAGCGGCGCGCCGGCGAGTGCCGCGAGCACGAGCCCGGGCAGCAGGCCGTGGGCGAGCGACTCGGCGCTGTAGGCGAGCCGCTCGGTGACGATCCAGAAGCCGAGCGCGCCGCACAGCGAGCCGACCATGGCGAGCTCGAGCAGCGCGCGCCGGTCGATGCCGGAGCGCAGCGGGTCGAGGACGAAGTCGACCGCCTCCACGCCTCAGCCCTCGTGCCCGTGCTCGTGGTGCTGGACGGTCACCGCGCCGCGGCCGCCCTCGAGCACGATCAGCTCGTGCCCGTAGGTGGCCTCGAGCGTGGCGCGGTCGAGCGTCGCGGCGGGCGCCCCGAAGGCCACCTGGCGGCGGTTCAGGCAGAGCACGAGGTCGAAGGAGCGGGCGCTCTCCACGTCGTGGCTCGCCACGAGCAGGGTCCGGCCCGCGGCGCGGAGCTCCTGGAAGACGTCCGAGATCAGGGTCGCGCTGGCGGGATCGACCCCGGAGAGCGGCTCGTCGAGCAGCAGCACCTGAGCGTCCTGCACGAGCGCTCGCGCGAGCAGGGCGCGCTGGCGCTGGCCGCCCGAGAGCTCGCCGAACCGGGTATCGGCCTGGCCCGAGAGCCCCACACGGTCGAGCGCGGCGCGGGCGGCGTCGCGATCCGACCGGCTCGCCGGCAGCCACCAGCGGCCGTTCGCGAGCGTGCCCATGACCGCCACGTCCAGCGCCGTGACCGGGAAGTCGAGGCGCGTGCGGTCGGTCTGCGCGACGTATGCCGGGCGCCCGCTCACCTGCATCCGGCCCGCGGCCGGCTCGAGCTCGCCGAGGAGGACGCGGAACAGGGTCGTCTTGCCGCCGCCGTTCGGACCGAGCACGCAGACGGACCGGCCCGGGGCGGCCTCGAAGGAGACGTTCTCGAGGACCGGAGCGCCGTCGTATGCCGCCGCCAGGCCCTCGGCGGCGACCGCGGTGGGGCTCATGTGGCCGACCGGCGCGTGAGCGTGGCCGCGACGAGACAGACGGAGGCGCCCAGGACGGCGACCGGCGGCCCGGGCGGAAGGTCGAGCCAGTAAGCGAGGTAGAGCCCGACGATCCCCTCGGCGAGCGCGAGCCCGAGCGCGCACGCGATCAGGCCGCGGATGGTCCCGGTGAGCATTCGCGCCGCTGCGGCCGGCAGGACGTAGACGGCGGTCACGAGCAGGGCGCCGACCGCCGGGATCGCGGCGACCGCGGCAACGGCAACGAGGACGAGCAGCAGCAGGTCCGCGCGGCCGGTGGGCAGGCCGAGCGCACGCGCGCCGTCGGGGTCGAAGCCGACCGCGGACCAGGTGCGGCCGAGCGCGATCGTCGCGGCGGTCGCGACGAGGGCAACCACGGCCGAGATCACGAGGTCGCCGGGTCCGAGCCCGAGCAGCGTGCCGAACAGGAGGCGGTCGACGGCGGCGCCGGACTCGAAGACGTCGCTCGCGAGGATCACGCCGGTCGCCAGGGCGGCCACGAGCAGCAGCGCCGTGCCCTCGCCGTGCTCGCGCCCCGCGCGCCCGCTGCGCTCGACGCCGCCCGCGTAGCCCAGGGCCACGGCGATGCCGGCGAGCGTCGGGCTCACGCCGGAGGCGTCGGCCACGACGAGCCCTGGGAAGGTCGCGGAGCCCGCCGCGTGGGAGAAGAAGGCGAGCCGGCGCAGCACGACCCAGGCTCCGAGCACCCCGCCCGCGACGCCGAGGAGGACGAGCTCGAACAGCGCTTCGCGCAGGAAGGGCAGCTCCGTCAGGTCGGTCGGTGAAGGCACCGGGGCAGTCTAACGAGAATGATTCTCAAAACTCGCCGAACACTCGTCCAGAGCGGGTTCCGGGCGGGCCCGCCAGGGGGAGGTCTCCATCACGTGAAGACGACGAAGGCGTACCTCGCCGGGCTGGGAACCGCCGTGATCCTGATCGCGTCGGCGTTCGTGGCCCTCATGCTCGGCACGGGCTTCGTGGCCGTCGACAACGCGCCGGCGCTCGACAACGCGCCCTACCCGCTGGAACGGGTGGTGGTCGAGGACGCGCGGCCGGCTAGGTCGAGCGGGCCGCGGCCTCGCGGATGAACTTGCGCGACACCGCCTGCAGCTCCTCGTCGTGCTGCACGGAGCGGTGGTGGCCGCCCGGCAGCAGCAGAAGCCGCTTCGGCTCCCGTGCCGCCTCGTGCAAGCGCTCGCTCACGGCGTACGGCACCTGCTCGTCACCGCGAGCGTGCAGCAGGAGGAGCGCTGTGTCGGGGCCCAGCCGCCCGGCCGCCTCGTGGATGTCGAGCGACTCGAGCCACGGTTGGCACGCGTCCGTGTCGCACTCGAACCGGGGCCGCTGACCGGAGCGGATGAACCGGAGCAGCCCCTCCTCCGGCGCGGGGCAGATGGCTACGACCGCGCAGACGGCCGAGCTCGCCGCGGCCGCGTGGATCGCCTGCCAGGCGCCCATGCTCGACCCGCGCAGGGCAACCTCCGGCGCATGCGCGCGCAACAGGTCGGCCATCGCGAGCGCGTCGTCGAACGCGCTCGGGCCGAAGCTGCCCTCGGAGCGCCCGTGCCCGCGCGCGTCGTAGGCGAGCGCGGCCATGCCATCCGCGCGGCAGCCGCGGGCGAAGTCGAAGTGGCTCTCCTTGGCCGATCCCGCGCCGTGCAGGATCACCACGCCCACGTCGGGCTCCGCTTCGGGCAGGAACAGCGCGTAGGCGAGCCCGTCGTGGCTGCCGAGCTCCGGCGATATGGGCGTCGGATGCCGCATCGTCTCCTGCATAATCGCCGCTCGACCATGTCGGCGCTCGCTGTCACGCACGTGTATCCCCTCGGCTCGCGCCTGAACGAGCGCGGCCGGCTCGAGGTCGGCGGCTGCGACGTCGTCGAGCTGGCGGCCGAGTTCGGCACGCCCGCCTACGTCTACGCCGAGGACGACATGCGGGCCCGCGCGCGCAGCTTCGTCGAGGCCTTTCGCGCGCGCACCCGGCATTTCGAGGTCGTCTACGCGAGCAAGGCGTTCCCGTGCACCGCGGTCTACCGGCTGTTCGCGGAGGAGGGGCTGTCGGCCGACGTCGCCTCGGGCGGTGAGCTCCATCTCGCGCTCGCGGCGGGCGTCGACCCGAAGCGGCTCTACATGCACGGGAACAACAAGTCCCCGGCCGAGCTCGACTACGCGATCGAGAGCGGCCTCGGTCACATCGTCGTCGACTCGTTCGACGAGATCGCGCGCCTCAGCGGCCGCGCGCAGCGGGTGCTGCTGCGCGTGACACCCGGCATCGAGCCGAGCACCCACGAGTTCATCCAGACCGGCCAGGTCGACTCCAAGTTCGGCTTTCAGGTGAACGAGGTGGAGCGGGCGGTGGCGGCGTGCGGCGACGCGGGGCTCGAGCTCCGCGGCCTCCATGCCCACATCGGCTCGCAGATCCTCGACGTGGACGTCTTCGAGAAGCTCGGCGAGCTGCTCGCCGGCATCGGGGACTGGCCGCTGCTGAACCTCGGCGGCGGGCTCGGCATCGCCTACACCGCCGAGGACAGCCCGCCCTCGATCGAGGAATACGTGGACGCGCTCCTGCGCCACGCCCCCGAGGACGTGACCGTGCTCTGCGAGCCGGGCCGCGCGCTCGTCGGCAACGCGGGCGTGACCATCTACAGGGTGGGGACGATCAAGCGCATCCCGGACGTGCGCACGTACGTGGCGGTGGACGGCGGCATGTCGGACAACCTGCGCCCGATGCTCTACGGCGCCCGCTACGAGGCGGAGATCGCCGACCGCTTCGGCGCTGGAGAGCTCTGCACCATCGCCGGGATGCACTGCGAGTCCGGCGACATCCTGGTCCGGGACGTGGAGCTGAACGACCCGCGCGTGGGCGATGTGCTCGTGATCCCCGCCACCGGCGCCTACTCGCACGCCATGGCGAACAACTACAACGCCGTGCCGCGACCACCGGTGATCTTCTGCAGGGACGGGCACGCGCGCGTGGTGGTCCGCCGCGAGACCTACGAAGATCTCACCCTTCGTGACCGCTGAGCTATTCCGCATCGGCCTGCTCGGCCACGGCACGGTCGGCCGTGCCTTCGCCGCGCTCCTCGATGAGCGAGCCGGCGCCGTCGAGAGCGAGGTGGGCCGGCGGCCGGAGATCTCCGGCGTGCTCACGCGCAGCCGCGGCGAGTTCGACGACATCCTCGAGCGGAGCGACCTGATCGTGGAGCTCATGGGCGGCACCGAGCCCTCCCGCGAGTACGTGCTGCGCGCGCTCGACGCGGGCCGGCACGTGGTGACCGCGAACAAGCAGCTCCTGTCCCAGCACGGCGAGGAGGTCTTCGACGCGGCGCGCCGCGGCGGGGTGCAGCTCCGCTTCGAGGGCGCGGTCGCCGGCGTCGTGCCGGCGATCCGCGTGATGTCGGAGACGCTCGCCGCCGCTCACATCGAGCGCGTCCACGGGATCGTGAACGGGACGACCAACTACATCCTGAGCGAGATGGCCCGGACGGGCGCGACCTACGACGAGGCTCTGGCGGAGGCGCAGCGGCTCGGCTACGCCGAGGCCGACCCAACCGAGGACGTGACGGGCAAGGACGCCGCGGCCAAGATGGCCATCCTCGCGCGGCTCGCGTTCAACGCGGCCGTCCGGCTCGACCAGGTGAGCTACGAGGGGATCGAGCGGCTCACCGCCGACGACATCGAGTACGCGAAGGAGCTCGGTCTGTCGCTCAAGCTGATCGGCTCCGCCGAGCGGATCGGCACCGGCGTGGCCGTGCACGTGTACCCCGCGTTCCTGTACGCCGATCATCCGCTCGCCTCTGTGAACGGGGCGTTCAACGCGGTGACGATCGAGTCGCCGGCGATCACCGAGATCACCCTGTCGGGGCCGGGCGCCGGCGGGATCCAGACGGCGAGCGCGGTGCTCGGCGACGTGATCTCGGCCATGATCCCGCCGCCGTCGCTCGTGCCGCCGGCAGAGGACATCCCGCTCGTCACGGACACCGAGTTCGCCTTCTACCTCCACCTCGAGGTGGCCGACCGTCCCGGCGTGCTGGCGCGGGTGGCCGAGATCCTGGGAATGCAGGGCGTCTCGATCAAGTCGGTCGTCCAGAAGGGCCTGGGCGACGAGGCGCGTCTCGTCATGGTCATGCATCCGGTGCTCGAGTCGAAGTTCCGCGCGGCCGTCCAGCTGCTCGCCGGGCTCGACTTCGTGCGCGAGCCGCCGCGGGTGATCAGGGTGATCGAGGAGACGTTCTGAGCCTCTGGCGCTACCGGGAGCGCCTCCCCGTCGAGCCGCTCGTGACGATGGGAGAGGGCGACACCCCGCTCATCCCCGCGCCGCACCTGTCAGAGCTCACCGGCGCTGAGGTATGGCTCAAGCTCGAGGGCGCGAACCCGACCGGCTCGTTCAAGGACCGCGGCATGACGGTGGCGGTCAGCGCCGCGATCGGCGAGGGCGCCGAGGCGGTGATCTGCGCGTCGACCGGGAACACGGCGGCGAGCGCGGCCGCGTACGCCGCGCGCGCCGGCCTGCGCGGCGCGGTGATCGTGCCCGAGGGGAAGATCGCCACCGGCAAGCTCGCCCAGGCGCTCATGCACGGCGCGCGCGTGATCGCGCTGCGCGGCAACTTCGACGAGGCGCTCGCCCTGGTGCGGGAGCTCACCGACAAGCATCCGATCGCGCTCGTGAACTCGGTGAACGAGTACCGGATCGAGGGCCAGAAGACGGGCGCGTTCGAGGTGTGCGACGAGCTCGGCGAGGCGCCGGACGTGCTGTGCATCCCGGTGGGCAACGCGGGCAACGTCACGGCCTGGTGGAAGGGGTTCCAGGAGTATGGGGCGGCGCCGGCGATGCACGGCTACCAGGCCGAGGGAGCGGCGCCGCTGGTGCACGGCGCGCCGGTGGAGAACCCCGAGACGGTCGCGTCGGCGATCCGAATTGGGAACCCGGCGCGCTGGGAGGACGCGATGAACGTCTTCACGGCGTCACGGGGCGAGGTGCGCGCCGTCTCGGACGCCGAGATCCTGGACGCCTACTCGCTGCTCGGGGCGCGCGAGGGCGTGTTCTGCGAGCCGGCGTCGGCCGCTTCGGTCGCGGGGCTGCTGAAGAACGGCGCGGAGGGACGCGTGGTCTGCGTGCTCACGGGCCATGGGCTGAAGGATCCGCAGACGGCGATGAACCGGGCGGCGAGCGTCGTGCCATGCGAGCCCGACATCGACTCGGTCGAGCGCGCGGTACTCGGATGAGGCGCCACCGGATCGTGCGGGTGCCGGCCTCGTCGGCGAACCTCGGCCCGGGCTACGACGTCCTGGCGGCGGCGCTGTCGCTCGAGCTCGAGCTCGAGGTCGAGGAGACGGGCGAGTTCTTCGTCCACTCGGACCTGCCGGGCCTGCCCAGCGACCGCTCGAACCTGTGCGTGCGCGCCTTCGAGCGGCTGCGCCCCGCGGACGGCGTGACGTTCCAGATCCGCTCCCAGATCCCGGTCGCCGCGGGCCTCGGCTCGAGCGCGGCGGCGATCGTCGCCGGCCTCGCCGCGGCCGACCACATGTACGAGCTGGACGCGCCGCTGTTCGAGCTCGCCGCCGAGCTCGAGGGCCATCCGGACAACGTGGCGGCCGCGCTCCACGGGGGCTTCGTGATCTGTCCGGGCCCGGGGGAGGAGCCGGTGCGGTTCGACCCGGCGCCGGGGCTCGAGGGGGTGCTGGCGATACCCGATCACGAGGTCGCGACGGAGGAGGCGCGCGCGGCGATGCCGGCCGAGCTGCCCGTGGGTGATGCGGTGTACAACGTCGGCCACGCCGCGCTGCTCGTGCTCGGCCTGGCGAAGGACGACTTCAGCCTGATCGGGCGCGCCCTCGGCGACCGCATGCACCAGCCTCGCCGGCGCTCGCTCTACCCGCGCTCGATGGAGCTCGTGGACCAGGCCGAGGAGCTGGGCGCCGTGGGCGCGACGATCTCCGGCGCCGGCCCGGCGGTGCTGTTCTGGTGCCACTGGCAGCAGACCGGCGGCCTGGTGGAGCGCCTGAAGACCGCGGCGGCCGACTGCGAGGTGCGGCGCGTGACGTTCGCGCCCGGCGGTGCGGACGTGAGGGAGCTCTGACATGGCCGGCGATCGCATCGATGCGGCGGGGGGCGTCGTCGTCCGGGATGGCCTGGTGCTCCTGGTGCACCGGCCGCGCTACGACGACTGGAGCTTCCCCAAGGGGAAGCTCGACCCGGGCGAGTCGTTCGAGGAAGCCGCGCTGCGCGAGGTCGAGGAGGAGACGGGCGTGCGCGCCAGCCTCGGCCGCGAGCTGCCCGCGACGCGCTACGAGGTCCGCGGCCGGCCGAAGCTCGTGCGCTACTGGTGCATGACGCCCGAGGCCGAGACCGACTTCGTCCCGAACGACGAGACCGACGAGCTGCGCTGGGCGACGCCGGACGAGGCCCGCGACCTCCTGAGCTACGCCCACGACCGCGAGCTGCTCGAAGCCGCGCTCTGACGCCACTCGCCTGTCGCGGCTACTGCCGGCGGCGGTCGCGGCCGGGCATTGAGGGGTGTCCCGACGGACGCGGTTGCACTTTGCCGTCTATATGGCGGCTAACTGCAACCGCGTGGCGCTCCGCCGCCCGGCGAGGAGCCGGTTCGCGAGCTACTGCCGGCGGCGATCGCGGCCGGGCCCGCCGAAGAGCCGGTCGCGCCCGGCGTCGCCGAGCAGCACGTCGTTTCCGGGCCCGCCCGCGAGCCGGTCATGTCCGCGGCCACCACGCAGGCGGTCCGGTCCCGGTCCTCCCGAGAGCCGGTCTCGGCCGGTGCCACCCGAGACCACGTCACGGCCACCCCCGCCGGATACGCGGTCGGCGCCCGTGTCACCCGAGGCCAGATCCTTCCCGCCCTGGCCCAAGATCCGGTCGGCGCCGCTTCGCCCGAACAGGCGATCGTTGCCCGATCCGCCGAAGAGGCGGTCGTTCCCTGACCCGCCGCTCACGCGGTCGTTGCCGGCGCCCGCCTTCACCGTGTCATTCCCGCGGCCGCAGCGGATGACGTCGTCGCCCGCACCCGCGATCACCGTGTCATCGCCGGGACCGCAGACGATCACGTCGTTCCCTGGCGTGCCGTGGATGACGTCGTCGCCGGCGGTTCCCCGCAGAGTCGCCGTCCGCGGGTCGTCCACCAGCAGCTCCACGTTCTGGTCCTGGGCGGCGCCCTCGGCTGTCCCGTCTCCCAGCTGCGGGTCGTTGGCGGCCACGGCGTGGCTGATCGACGCCAGCTCGTCGTTGCCGAAGCCGGCCGCCGGCGTCCCGGAGTCCGGCACGGCCAGCGGCGCCGCCGGGGTCGGTGAGCGTGCCGAAGATCGACAGCGTCCCGTCGTGGTTGTCCATGATCTCGAGCAGGCGACTCTGCTGAGGCCAGTCCGCGACCGCCGCGGTGTTGACCTCCCACCAGTTGCCGCCGTCCGGACAGCCGTCGCCCGTTCCGCACGCGAGCACCTTGTTCTCGTGCGTGTGGCCCGCCACGTAGGCGACGACGTTCGAGTGCTCGCTGAGCAGCGCCCGCAGCTCGTCGCCGTCGTGCACGGGCGTGGAGGTCCGCGGATCGAGATCGCAGCCCGGGTTCGCGTCGTGCCCGTGCTCGTCGGGGCTGGTGTAGCTGCCGCCCGCGTCGTAGTGCCCGCTGCAGGGCTGGGCGGCCTCGTCGGGGACGTGCGAGATCAGGCTGCGGATCGGGTGGTGGCCGAAGACGACCACGAGCTTGCCCTCCCGCTCGGCGGTGTCGAGCTGGGCGTGGAGCCACTCCCACTGGGGGTCGTCGATGTTGCCCTCGGAGGACTCCTGAACCACGCCGCCATCCGAGACCGTGTCGATCGAGACGAAGCGGATACCGGGCTTCAGGTCATGCGCCCAGTAGGTGGCCGAGAAGCCGGACGCGGTCAGCTCGGCGGGATCGACGAAGGCGAAGCCGTGGTCGTCCGCCTGGACGCCGCTCGAGTAGATCCGCTTCAGCTCGACCCTGTCGACGAAGCGGCGGCCCGGCTCGTCCGGCCGCACCGCGAAGCCGATTCCGGGTGAGAAGAGCTGGTTCGGGTCAGGATTCGGCCCCACCGGCAGCGTGGCGGTGCTTCCGGCGACCTTGAAGCAGCCGGTCGCGAGGTCCTCGAAGGCCTTCACCGCATCCTCGTTGCCCTGCACGAGGCCGTCGTGGTTGCCGTTCGAGAGGTAGGTCGGCACCGGCGTGTCGCCGCGGCGGAGGCCGACCGGGACGAAGCTGAGCGACTGGGCGCGGTCCATCAGCCCCTGCCAGGTCGGGAAGGTGCCGTACTGATCCCCGAAGGGCTCGTCCGGGTCGTAGTAGTCGGGCGCCTGGAAGCCGAGGTCGTCGTAGTCCTGGACGCCCATGTAGGTCGGCTCGTCGGGGATCTGGCCCGCCGTCTCGCGCGCGAGGAGCTCGGCGCGGTTCTCTGGCCGGCACTCGGAATAGTCGCTCTTGATGCCGCTGTTGGGCGTGAGCGGCTCGCCTCCCTCGATCAGCTGGCGCACCCAGAGCGTCTCGTTGTACTGCTGGTTGTCGGACTGGTCGCCGGTGAGCAGCCCCAGGTCCATCGGGGCGCGCGCTCCGCCGCCCTGGACGTGGGGGCTGGCCGTCGTGAACTGGTTCAGCTGGCGGAAGCTGTAGTCGATCGCCCAGGGCTCGAACGCCTCCTGCGGGCGGAACGCGCTGTTCGGCCCGCGGTCGACGAACTCGACCCGAGCGGGCGACTCCTCGTCGGCGAGCTGGAAGTCCGTGAGCTGGGCCATGTAGGCCAGCGAGCGGCGACGGTCCTCGCGCCCTGCGAGCGCCGACGCCGTCGGAAGCGTACGTACGACCCGCGGCGCCCCGGGGCCCTCGACCAGCGTCTCGAAGCTCGAGCCCGGGAAAATGGGCGGCCCTGCCTGGGTCGTGTGGTCCTCGGTGGTGTGGCCGAGCGGATGGGCGTAGGAGACGCCCGTGGCGAACGCGAGCGCGAACAGAATCGCCAGCGCCCCTGTGACCCCACGCATGCGCATGAGGCTCGCACAGCCCGTTTTGCGGTGCGCCGGTTGCTAGGCGGTCGCGAGCTCGGGCCGGCGGTCGGCCCAGGGCCGCGCCGCCTCGAGCTGGGCGGCGAGGCTGAGCAGCGTCGCCTCGTCGGCAGGGCGGCCCGCCAGCTGCACCGCGGTCGGGAGCCCGTCGTCGCCGTGGAAGAGCGGTACCGAGATGGCGGGCTGGCCCGTCACGTTGAAGATCGCGGTGTAGGGCGTGAACTGGCCGCTGCGGCGGAAGTCCTCCCACGGGTCGTCGCTGCAGGCATCCATCTCGCCGATAAGCACCGGCCGCTCCGCGAGCGCGGGCGTCAGGACGACGTCGTAGGTCTCCCAGAGGGCGATGATGCCGCGCGAGATCGCGGTCAGCTGCGTGCGGGCGAGGAGATAGTCGAGCGCGCTCCGGGCGCGGATGCCCTCGTACATCGTCCACGAGAGCGGCTCGACGAGCTCGCGGGTCGGCTCGCGGCCGGTGACCATGCCGCCGAAGTAGAGGCCCATGGCGATCGGCGTCCCGAACGCCATGACGAAGGTCTGGAGGAGGTCCTGGTCGCCCCAGGGGGGGTCGATCTCCTCGACCTCGTGGCCGAGCTCGGTGAGCAGCTGCACGGCGTCCTGAACGGCCTGCTCGCAGGGTTGGTCGAGTGGGGCCTCGATGGCGGCGGTGGTCGTATACCCGATCCGCAACCGGCCCGGCTCCTTCGTCACCGCTGCCGTAAACGGCTCGTCTGGCGGCGGCGCCCAGGTGGTGTCGCCCAGCTCGTAGCCGCTGAGAACGTCGAGCATCGAGGCGGTTTCGGCCACGGTGCGGGTCAGCACTCCGTCTTGGACGAGGAGGTCGTCGCCCAGGTCGGGTCCCCTGGAGATGCGGCCGCGGGTGGGCTTCAGGCCAACCAGGCCGCAGCACGCGGCGGGGATCCGTATCGAGCCGCCGCCGTCGCTGCCGTGCGCGAGCGGGACCATGCCGCTGGCCACCGCCGCGGCGGCTCCGCCGCTGGAGCCGCCAGGGGTGCGATCCGGGTCCCATGGGTTGCGCGCCGGCCCGTACCGGCGCGGCTCCGTGACGGGCAGGATCCCGAACTCGGGCATGTTCGTCTTGCCCACCAGCACGAAGCCGGCGTCCCGGATGCGGCGTGTGACGTACGAGTCGTGCCCCGGGACGAAGTCGCCGAAGAGGTCCGAGCCCATCGTGTAGGGCATGCCCGCCACCGCCGTGGTGTCCTTGATCGCGATCGGTACGCCGGCGAAGGGGCGCGGGTCGTCCCGGTCGATCGTGGCAGCGGTCTCGAGCGCGCCATCCGCGTCGATGTGAACGAACGCATTGAGGGTGGGCTGCAGCTGCTCGATGCGCTCGAGCGCGGCGGTGACCAGCTCGGTCGAGCTGACCTGTCCGGTGTGCACCAGGGTGGCGAGCTCACCAGCCGGCCTGAAGAGGAGGTCGTGCGTCACGGCGTCGGCGGAGCCTATCCGCGTTTGTGTAACACCAGCGCAAACGGCAGCGGTGAAGGGGGCCCAACTCTCGGGGTTAGGCGCTTTATGAACCCATATGGGTACAGAACTCGACTTACCCCGGCTGCAGCGGGTTGCTCGGCGCCAATGGGGCGTGGTGAGCCGGCGGCAGCTCACCGTGCTGGGCTTCGGTCCCCACGGAATTGCGGAATGGGTTCGGACGGGACGGCTCGTGCGGATGCACCGCGGGGTCTACGCCGTTGGACATGATCGGCTCAGGGTCGAGGGCAGTTGGCTCGCCGCGGTGATGGCGTGTGGGCCGGATGCGGTGCTTTCACATCGCGCCGGCGGGCAGCTGTGGGAGATCCGGCACAGCAACGCGGCTCTCATAGATGTGACCGTGCCGTCGCAGAATGGCCGCATCAGTCGACGCGGCATTCGGGTCCATCGGTCCGAGCCGCCTCGCCCCGGAGGAGGTGACGGAGCGACACGGGATCCCGGTCACCACCGTGGCGCGCACGCTGCTCGACCTCGCCGACGTGCTGGACACACAGGCGTTACGACGGGCGGTGACGGAGGCGGAGTACACCAACCGCCTCGACCTGCCCTCCCTCATTGCTGTAGTTGAAAACAACCCGGGCCGGCGCGGCCGAAAGTTGTTGGAGGCTGCCGATGCGCGACGGCATAGGACCCGGTCACCGCTGGAGGACCGCTTTCTGAGCTTCCTCGACCGCTGGGGCGTCGAGGAGCCGCAGAGCAATGTCTGGCTCGAGGGCTACGAGGTGGACTTCGTATGGACGCGCGCGGGCCTCGTGGTCGAGCTCGACGGGGTTGCCGCGCACGGCACGCGAGCCGCGGTCAGGCGGGACAGGAAGAAGGACCGGGTGCTCTGGCGCGCCGGCTTCCGCACGATGCGCCTCACCGACGATGCCCTCGATGCAGAGGACGAGGTGCTCGCCGATCTCGCTCAGGCCGGGGTCAGGGCGGCCAGCTGGCCGCGTGCCTCGTCGTACTCGCCGCCCAGGCGGCCGAGGATCTCGCCGGCCAGCTCGATGTAGTCGGCGCCGAGGTCGGGCGCGTAGTCCAGGATCGAGACGCCGCGCTCGGCCGACTCGGCGTAGCGCACGCTGCGGCGCACGACGGTGTCGAAGACCTTCTCTCCGAAGCGCTCCTTCAGCTGGATCTGCGCCTCGCGCGCGTGGACCAGCCTCATGTCGGCGATGTTCAGCACCACGCCGAGCCAGTCGAGATCCGGGTGCAGCGACTCCTTGGCCAGCTCGATCACCTCGAGGGCCTGCTCCACCCCCTGAAGCGAGAAGTACTCGGCCTCGGTCGAGATCAGCGCGTGATCGGCCGCCACCAGGGCGTTCACGGTGAGCAGGCCCAGCGCCGGCGGGCAGTCGATCAGGATCAGGTCGTAGTGGCGGCGCAGATCGCGGAGCGCGCGCTTCAGGGTGAGCTCGCGACCCATCTTCCCGGCGAGCACCAGCTCGGCCTCGGCCAGGCCCAGGTTCGCGGGCAGCACGCCGTCGTGCACGGCGTCGGCCGCCTTCGCCGAGCCGGCCAGCACCTCGGCCACCGTGGGACTGGCGTCGGCCGGGACGTCGTAGTAGTCGGACAGGTTCCCCTGAGGGTCCAGGTCGGCCACGAGCACGTCGAGCCCGACGCGCCGAAAGGCGTCGGCGAGCGTGCGCACCGTGGTGGTCTTCCCGGTGCCGCCCTTCTGTGAAAGCACGGTGATCGTCTGAGCCGTTGGCAGCATGGCCATGGCTTTATAGTTTCGCGTTCGTTTCCGCGTCGTGCGCCTGAGCCGAGCAGGCCACGCAAACAGGGAGGTAAGACACTGCAGGCAGCCCGTGGCCTGTACGACCCGAGCTACGAGCACGACGCTTGCGGCGTCGCCTTCGTCGCGCGGGTCCGCTCGCCCGCCTCGCACGAGGTGGTGGCGCGAGCTCTGCATGCCCTGGAGCGCCTGGAGCACCGGGGCGCCGAGGGCGCGGACCCCGACACCGGGGACGGCGCCGGCATCCTGATCCAGATCCCCGACGCGTTCCTGCGCGCCGAGGTGGACTTCGAGCTCCCCGAGCCGGGTCGCTACGGCGTGGCCGTCTGCTTCCTCCCGCCCGGCAACCCCGCCGAGGCCATGCGCCTCACGGAGGAGCGGGTCGAGGCGGAGGGCCAGCACGTGCTCGGTTGGCGCGAGGTGCCGGTGAACGAGGGCGCCTGCGGCAGCGCGTCGCGCGCGGTTGCGCCGCGGATCGCGCAGCTGTTCGTGGGCGCGGACGACTCGCTCGACCAGGATTCGTTCGAGCGCAAGCTCTACGTGATCCGCCGCACGATCGAGCACGCGGACCTCGACCGGCTGTCGATCCCGAGCTTCTCGAGCCGCACGCTCGTGCTGAAGGGGATGCTGACCGCCCCGCAGCTCCCGCGCTACTTCCCCGACCTGCGCGACGAGCGCGTGGTGAGCCGGCTCGCGCTCGTGCACTCGCGCTTCTCCACCAACACCTTCCCCAGCTGGGAGCTGGCGCACCCGTACCGCCTGCTCGCCCACAACGGCGAGATCAACACGCTGCGCGGCAACCGCAACTGGATGCGTGCGCGCGAGCTCCAGCTCGCCTCGCCGCTGTTCGGCGACGACATCGAGAAGATCCATCCGCTGCTCCGCGACGACATCTCGGACTCCGCGTCGCTCGACGGCCTGATGGAGCTGCTCGTGCTGGGCGGCCGCTCCGCGGCGCATGCGATCTCGATGTTGATCCCGGAAGCGCACCAGGGCCGGCCCGAGCTCCCCGAGGACGTGCGCGACTTCTACGCCTACCACTCGTCGCTCGTCGAGCCCTGGGACGGGCCCGCGGCGGTCGCGTTCAGCGATGGCCGCGTGATCGGCGCGACGCTCGACCGCAACGGCCTGCGCCCGGGCCGCTGGCTCGTGACGAAGGACGGCTGGGTCGTCTTCGCGTCGGAGGCCGGAGTGATCGAGGTGCCGGCCGACGAGGTGGCGTCGAAGGGCCGCCTGCTTCCGGGGAAGCTCTTCCTGGTCGACCTCGAGCGCGACGCGATCGTGCCCGACACCGAGATCAAGCAGGAGCTCGCCGCGCGCCGACCCTATGGCAAGTGGCTCGCCGACCGCGTGGTGCACAGCGAGGACCTGCCGGAGAAGACGCCGCGCGTGCCGCGAGTGGAGCCGTTGCGCGCCAAGCAGCTGGCCTTCGGCTGGACCGAGGAGGACCTGCGCGTGACGCTCGTCCCGATGGCGCGCGACGCCACTGAGCCGACCGGCTCGATGGGGAACGACTCAGCGCTCGCGGTGCTGTCCGACATGCGCCCGCCGCTGTTCTCGTACTTCAAGCAGCTGTTCGCCCAGGTCACGAACCCGGCAATCGACCCGATCCGCGAGTCGATCGTGATGAGCCTCGAGGCCGTGATCGGCCCCGAGATCAACCTCCTCGGCGAGACGCCGGACCACTGCCACCAGCTCGTCATGCCGCAGCCGCTCCTGCGCAGCACCGAGCTCGAGAAGCTGCGCCAGGTCGACCACACCGTCTTCGAGGCGCGCACGATCGACATGACCTGGCCGGCCTCGGAGGGCGCTCAGGGGATGGAGCGGCGGCTCGCGGAGATCTGCGCCGAGGCCTCGGAGCTGGTCGAGCGCGGCGTGAACATTCTCATCCTCTCGGACAGAAACCTTGGCACCGAGCGGGTGGCGATGCCGGCGCTGCTGGCGACGGCCGCCGTACACCACCACCTCGTCCGCGAGGGCACGCGGCTACAGAGCGGCCTGATCGTCGAGACCGGCCAGGCCAAGGAGATCCACCACATGGCCTGCCTGATCGGCTACGGCGCGTCGGCGGTGAACCCCTACGTGATGTTCGAGTCGCTCTACGCACTCCACCGCGAGGGCCGGCTGCCCGAGGGCATGGCCCCGGACGAGGCGGTGGCGCGCACCATCAAGGCGATCGGGAAGGGCCTCCTGAAGACCCTCTCGAAGATGGGGATCTCGACGATCCGCTCCTACACCGGCGCTCAGATCTTCGAGGCGATCGGCCTGGAGAAGGAGCTCGTCGACCGCCACTTCACCGGCACCGCGTCGCGCGTCGGCGGCGTGGGGATCAACGTGCTCGCGTGGGAGTGCCTCGACCGGCACGCCCGCGCATATCCGGCCGCCAGCTCGGAGCTGCTCCCGGCGGGCGGCGTGTACGCCTGGCGCCGCGACGGCGAGTATCACGGCTGGAACCCGGAGACGATCGCGACGCTCCAGCAGGCCGCGCGCGAGGAGAACGGCGGCGACGCCTACGAGCGCTTCGCCACCTACGTGAACGAGGTGGCGGTGCCGAGGACGTCGCTGCGCGGCCTCCTGCGCTTCAGGGAAGCGCCCGAGCCGCTGCCCCTCGAGGAGGTCGAGCCGGCGGCCGAGATCGTGAAGCGCTTCAAGTCCGGAGGGATGTCGCTCGGCGCGCTCTCGCCGGAGGCGCACGAGACGCTCGCGGTCGGCATGAACCGGCTCGGCGGGCGCTCGAACACCGGCGAGGGAGGGGAGGACCCGGCGCGCTTCCGCGACGAGCGCCGCTCCTCGATCAAGCAGGTCGCGTCCGGCCGCTTCGGCGTGACGGTCAACTACCTCGTGAACGCCGACGAGCTGCAGATCAAGGTCGCGCAGGGCGCGAAGCCCGGCGAAGGCGGCCAGCTCCCGGGCCACAAGGTCGACCGCTACATCGCGCGCCTGCGCCACTCCACGCCGGGCGTGGGCCTGATCTCGCCGCCGCCGCACCACGACATCTACTCGATCGAGGACCTGAAGCAGCTGATCTACGACCTGCGCTGCGCCAACCCGCGCGCGCGAATCTCGGTGAAGCTCGTGTCCGAGGTGGGCGTGGGCACCGTGGTCGCGGGCGTCGCGAAGGCGAACGCCGACCACGTTGTGATCGCCGGCCACGACGGCGGCACGGGCGCCTCGCCCCAGGCGTCGATCCAGCATGCCGGCATCCCGTGGGAGATCGGCCTCGCCGAGACCCAGCAGACGCTGCTGCGCAACGACCTTCGCTCGCGCATCCTGGTGGAGGCGGACGGCCAGATGCGCACCGGCCGCGACGTCATCGTGGCCGCGCTGCTCGGCGCCGACGAGTTCGGCTTCTCGACCGCCCCGCTGATCGCGCTCGGCTGTGTCTACATGCGCGTCTGCCACCTCAACACCTGCCCCGTGGGGGTGGCGACGCAGGACCCCGTGCTCCGCGAGCGCTTCGAGGGCCAGCCCGAGCACGTCGTGAACTACCTCTTCATGGTGGCCGAGGAGGCGCGCCGCATCATGGCTCGGCTCGGCGTCCGGACCATGATCGAGCTGATCGGCCGCACCGACCTGCTCGAACAGGAGCAGGCGGTCGAGCACTGGAAGGCCCAGGACGTAGACCTCAGCGCCCTGCTGTCGGTGCCCGAGGAGGTCGAGCCGGACGCGCCGCGCTGCTGTGTCCGCCGTCCCGACCCCGTGCTCTACGACTCGATCGACGTGGACCTGCTGCAGCTGTGCCGGCCTGCGGTCGAGCAGGGCGGGCAGGTCCGGCTCGAGCGGCGCATCGAGAACAAGAACCGGGCCGTCGGCGGCCTGCTCTCCGGCGAGATCGCGCGCAGGCACGGTGAGGACGGGCTGCCCGACGGGAGCATCCAGGTCTCGCTCACCGGGTCCGCCGGCCAGAGCTTCGGCGCCTGGCTGGCCCGCGGGGTCGAGCTGGTGCTCCACGGCGACGCGAACGACTATTGCGGCAAGGGCCTCTCGGGCGGCACGATCGTGGTGCGCCCGCCGGCCGACGCCACGTTCGCGGCCGAGCACAACGTGATCGTCGGCAACACCGTCCTCTACGGCGCCACAGCCGGCCGGGCGTTCTTCAGGGGACTCGCCGGCGAGCGCTTCGCGGTGCGCAACTCGGGCGCGATCACGGTCGTCGAGGGCATCGGCGACCACGGCTGCGAGTACATGACGGGCGGGCGCGTCGTCGTGCTCGGCCCGACCGGCCTCAACTTCGCCGCCGGGATGAGCGGCGGCATCGCCTACGTGCACGACGCGGACGGCGCGTTCCGAGGCCGCTGCAACACGGAGCTGGTGGGCTTCGACGCCATCACCCCGGACGAGAGCGAGGAGCTGGGCGGCTGGATCCGTGAGCACCGCGAGCGCACCGGCTCGACCGTGGCTGCGCGCCTCCTGGACGACTGGCAGGGCACGCTCAACAAGCTCGTCAAGGTCATGCCGCACGATTACAAGCGGGCGCTCGCCGAGCAGCTCGCCGCCGAGGGCGAGGCGGAGGTGGCCGCCGCCGCGGCCGGTCCCGCCGCCACGCCGGGCTACGCCGCCGGGGGATCGATCTAGCCATGGGCGAGCTAGGCGCATTCCTCCGCCTCGAGCGGGTCGGCTTCGAGAAGCGCGATCCGGCCGAGCGCGTCCACGACTACCGGCAGTACTTCAACCTGCCCGACGACCGCACGCTGCGCGACCAGGGGGCGCGCTGCATGGACTGCGGCATCCCCTTCTGCCACGAGGGCTGTCCGCTGGGGAACCTGATCCCGGACTGGAACGACCTCGTCTACCGCGACCACTGGCGCGACGCGCTGGTCAAGCTCCACGCGACGAACAACTTCCCGGAGTTCACCGGCCTCATCTGCCCGGCCCCGTGCGAGTCCGCCTGCGTGCTCGACATCAACGACGACGCGGTCACGATCGAGCAGATCGAGCTCGCGATCGTCACGCGCGGCTTCGAGGAGGGCTGGATCGAGCCGGAGCCGCCGGAGACGCGGACCGGCAGGACCGTGGCCGTGATCGGCTCGGGGCCGGCCGGCCTCGCCGTCGCCGCCGAGCTGAACAAGCTGGGCCACACGGTCACCGTCTACGAGCGCGACGAGACGCCCGGCGGGCTGCTCCGCTTCGGCGTGCCCGACGCCAAGCTCGAGAAGTGGATCATCGACCGGCGCGTGAAGCTGCTCGAGGACGAGGGCGTGCGGTTCGAGTGCGACGTGGACGTGGGGAGCGACGTCGAGGCCGGCGAGCTGCGCGGCAACCACGACGCGGTTGTGGTGGCGATCGGCTCACGCGTGCACCGGGACCTCGACGTGCCCGGACGCGAGCTCGCCGGGGTGCACTTCGCGATGCACTATCTCTACCAGCGCAACCGCGCGGTGGCCGCCATGGAGGGGCGTCCCGCTCGCCCGACTCCGCCCGGAAGCGTGATCACGGCCGAGGGCAAGCGGGTCGTGGTCGTGGGCGGCGGCGACACGGGCATGGACTGCATCTCGAACGCCGTGCGCGAGGGCGCAGACGACGTGCTCCTCCTGGACGTCTACCCGCCGCTGCCGCCCGGCGGCCGGCCGCCCGGCACGCCCTGGCCGCTTCCGCCAAAGCGCACTCCGACCACCTACGCGCTCGACGAGGGTGGCGAGCGCCGCTTCGGCACACAGGTGACCGCGCTCCGCGGCGTGGACGGGCGCGTGACCGGAGTGACGGGCAGGCGCGTCGAGGGCACCTCGTCGCGCGACCTGCGCGCAGTCCCCGGGAGCGACTTCGACGAGCGCGCCGACCTCGTCCTGATCGCGATCGGCTTCGACCATCCCGAGCACGAGGGCGCGCTCGACCAGCTCGGGCTCGACCTCGATCGGCGCGGAAACGTGAAGGCGCCCGTCTACGGCACCAAGATCGAGGGCGTGTTCGCGTGCGGCGACGCGCGCACCGGCCAGTCGCTCGTGGTCACGGCGATCGCGGAGGGGCGCCGCTGCGCGCGCGTCGTGGACCAGTACCTCGGCGGCTCGGGCGAGGTGCGCCGCGTCCGGGCCGAGGCGATGTTCGCCTACGAGGACGGCGACCCCCACTCGCTCCGCCACCAGGCCGAGATCGCGCGGACGGTGACCGTGGGCGACGCCTTCTGGACCGGCCCTCGCGACGAGCGGTAGCGTGCCCGCGGCCTTCGTCACAGGCGGATCGGGCTTCGTCGGAGGCGCTCTCATAGAGCGCCTCCGGCGCGAGGGCTGGGACGTGCGCGCGCTGGCGCGCTCGGATCGCGCCGCGGAGCGCGTGCGCGAGCTCGGGGCCGAGGCCGTGGCGGGCGACCTCGACGACCGCGAGTCGCTGCGCGCGGGCGCCGAGGGCTGCGAGGTGGCGTTCCACGCGGCGGCGAAGGTCGAGGACTGGGGTGACCCGGCCGACTTCGAGCGGCTCAACGTGGGCGGCACCCGGAACGTGATCGACGCTTGCCGCGACGCGGGCGTCAGGCGGTTGGTGCACGTGGGCACGGAGGCGGCGCTGATGGCCGGGGAGCCGCTCGTGAACATCGACGAGAGCGCTCCGCTCACGCCCGAGTCGCCTGCGCTCTACTCGTCGTCGAAGGCGAAGGCAGAGCAGGTGGTGCGCGCCGCGAACGGCGACGGACTCGAGACCGTCGTGGTCCGGCCGCGCTTCGTCTGGGGGCGGGGCGACACCACGCTGCTCCCGCAGGTCGTCGAGATGGTGCGCTCGGGCCGGTTCCGGTGGGTCGGAGGCGGCCGCCAGCTCACCGCCACGACGCACATAGACAACACCGTCGAGGGGCTGTGGCTGGCGGGAACGCGCGGGCCCGCGGGCGGCGTCTGGTTCGTGACCGACGGCGAACCGATCGTCTTTCGCGACTTCATGACCGCGTGGGTGGGGACCCAGGGGGTCGAGATCCCGGACAAGTCGGTGCCCGCGGCCGTGGCGAACGCGGCGGCGACGGCGTCGGAGTGGCTCTGGCGGCGCCTGAAACGGTCAGGCAATCCGCCGCTGACGCGCTTCTCCGTCTGGGTCTCCTCGCAGGAGTGCACCATCGACATCTCGCGTGCCGAGCGGGATCTCGGCTATCGACCCGTCAGGACGCGTGAAGAGGGCCTGCGGCAGATGCGGTCGAGCCAACCAGGCTGACGAAGAAGAGCCTGAAGCGCCCGATCGAGATCTCGTCGCCGTCCTCCAGCTCCGCCAGCTCGACGCGATCGCCGTTCCTGAAGACGCCGTTGAGGCTGCGATCGTCGAGGATGCGGGCGCCCTCGTCGTCCCGGTACAGCAGCGCGTGGCGACGCGAAACAGTCGGGTCGTCGAAGCGCACGTGCGCCGAAAGACTCCGGCCTATGCGCGTCCATCCGTCCTGGAGCGGGAAGACGCGTACTCGGTTTTCGTCCTCGAACGCCAGATAGTCCCCCTCGCGCACCAGCGCGTCGCGCGCCTCAGCGAGCCACGCCGGGGCGTCCTCCACCTCCTGGTGTTGCTGCGGCATGATCGACTCACCGAAGAGCGACGAGCGGCGGAAGCTGTCGCCGCCGCACTCGGGGCACTCGGGTACCGGATCGCGCTCGTGGAGCGCGATGGCGAAGCCGCAGGAGTCACACCGGAAAGACCCGGCACCAGCGAGTGTGCCGGCGTTGAAGGCTTCCATCGGATTTCTCTCCTCAGGGGGTGGGGGTAGTGGATGGTATCGATAGATACGAACCCGCCAAGGCCATTTTGCGGTAATAGCGCGCTTTTTGCACGTTCGGAGGTTTTTTCGAGCCGGCGGCGAAGAGATTCCGCATGCCCGACCTCGCCGCCATGCTCGTCCGCAGCAGCATCGGCACGCTGCCGCCGGCCAGCGCGTCGTGCGGCGACTGCCGCCGCACACCGCTCGCCGGCGAGTGCATGCACGAGCTCGACGGTGGCCGCATGCTGTGCGACCTGTGCTTCGCGCGCCTGCCCGAGGAGCGTCGCCTCGCGGTCCGCACCGAGCGGGTCCACGCGAGTGAGCGCCGCCTCGCCGTCGTGCCGCGCGCGCGCCTGAAGAGGCTCGTCGGCCCGGTACGATCCCCCGCGCATGCGCGAGGTCACCGTCTCGGCCACCATCTCGGCCCCCCGCGAGCAGGTCTTCGACTTCGTCTGCGACCTGGCCGCCCGCCCGTCGTTCACGGACCACTTCATGGACGACTACCGCCTGGCGCGCGTGCAGCCGGTCGGGGTCGGGGCGGCGGCGCGCTTCAAGCTCGACGCGCCGCTGGCCAACGAGTACGCGGAGCTGACGATCACGAAGGCCGACCGCCCGCGCCAGATCGTCGAGGAGATCCGCGTCGGGCGCAGGGGGCGCAACCGCTCGGTGGCCGTCTACGACTTCACGCGCGAGTCGGCGACCGTCACGCGGGTCGAGCTCACCACCTTCAGCGAGCCGGCCACGCTGATCGACCGCTTCAAGGAGATCGGCGCCGCCGGCTGGGTCCGGCGGAAGACGCGGAAGGCGCTCGACCGGCTGCGCATGGTCTTCGAGGAGCCGGAGCGGATCGAGCTGAAGCGAGCCTCGATTGCGGGCTATGAGCCGGAGAAGGCGGCGCGCTTCGGCGCCCACGCCGGCATGGACCCGGCCCGCCAATCGAAGCTCTGAAGGCCGGAGCTAATATGCCCGCCCGCATGCCGCGCCGACCCGTGATGCTGCTCTGCCTCGCCGTCCTGGCCGCCGGCGCCGCCGCCTGCGGCGAGGCGGATGTCAAGCAGGGCGTGGACGAGCCGGCGAAGGAGGGGATCGCCGTCCCTCTGGGCGGCGTGGACTACAACGTCTTCATCACGCGCGAGCTCAACACGAGGATCCCGCCTGACAACGCGTACGTGGACGCCGGCACCGAGCCGGAGCCGGGCCAGACGCTCTATGGCGTCTTCCTGCAGGCCTGCAACAACTCGGACGACACTCTCCAGACGGCCGACCGCTTCAAGATCGTCGACGCCCAGGGCAACGAGTTCGAGCCGGAGGAGCTTCCCGAGGACAACGCGTTCGCCTACCACGCGCGCGAGCTCCTGCCGGACGAGTGCATCCCAGAGGCCGGCAGCGTCGCTCAGCTCGGCCCCACGGCGGCCTCCATGTTGCTGTTCCGCATCCCGCTCGCGAACACCGAGTACCGCCCGCTGGAGCTGGAGGTCGAGGGCGAGGGCGACGAGCACCTGACGTTCGAGCTGGATATTTAGAGCGACGTCTAACGACCACGACGGGGTCTGACCCCTCCGGGGTCAGACCCGGGGTCAGCCCCGAGCTTCGCCGGGGTCAGACCCTAGAGCGCTCGGTCCAGCACCACCCGGGCCGCGGGCGCCGCGGTCGCGCCGCCCGCGCCGGCGCGCACGAGCATGACCGCCACGGCGATCCGCGGCCGGCCCGCGGGGGCGTAGGCGGTGAACCAGGCGTCCGTGTTCGTCGGGTCGGGCGGGAGCGTCTCGCCCGTCTCCGGGTCGCGCGTGTCCTCGAGCTCGGCGGTGCCGGTCTTGCCGGCGACGCGCACGCCGGGCAGGGCGGCCGCGGTACCGGTGCCGTAGGCCACCACGTCGACCATCATCGAGCCGATCGTGCGGGCCACCCGGCGGGACGTCACGCGCATTCGGCGCGGCCGCTCGCCGGCCGAGAGAGTGGGCAGGTAGCGGACGCCGCGTGTGGCGATCGTCTGCGCCACGGAGGCCATCTGGAGCGGCGTGGCGAGCGTCTCGAACTGCCCGATCGCGGTCGAGGCCACCTCCAGCGGAGTGTCGATCTCGACGGCGGGCGGGAGCGTGCTGGGGACCTCGCCGGGAATGGTGGCCGGCCGGTTCCAGCCGTAGCGCTCCGCCGCGTCCACGAGCGGCTCGGCTCCGACCTCCACGCCGAGCGGGGCGAACACCGAGTTGCACGAGTGCGCGAACGCGTCTCGGAACGTGCCGCCGCACGCCTCGCCGTTCGCGTTCTCCAGCTCGACGCCGTCGATGACCGCGTGCGTCTCCACCGGAAACTCGTCGGACGGCTTGACGGCGCCCTGCTCCAGCGCGGCCGTGGTGGTGATGATCTTGAATGTCGAGCCCGGGGGCTGCGGCGCCGAGAACGCGATTCCGGCGAGCGCGCGCACCTCGCCGTTTCGGGGATCGAGCGCGGCCACGCCGCCCAGCCGGCCGGCCAGGCCGATCACCGCCGCCTCCTGGAGCCTCGTGTCGATCGTGGTCTCCACGCTGGGCGCCGCGCGCGGCCGCGACCGCGCCAGGACGCGGCTCCCCGCTATCAGCTCGCCGCCGGGGCGGCCGCGCAGGCGCGTCTCGAATACCTCCTCGAGCCCGCTCTGTCCCACGGGCCAGTTGCGCGGGAAGCCGCGCGCGAACAGCACCCTTCGCTCCGAGGCGGTCTCCTGCGGCTCCATGCGCCCGGCGATCGAGTCCGCGATCCCGACCAGCGGGGACGTCCGCGAGGGCGCGGGTCCCTCGGCGAGCACCTTGCGGTCACGGGAGTGGAGCGTGGCGCGCACGGGAGGGACGCTCGTGCGCCGGAGCCGCTCGCCGGGATGCAGCTCGGGGAACACGAGTCGCGGCTCCCACTCGACACGCCTCGTCGGATACAGGGACCTCGAGCTCGCCGCGCAGCTGGCCGAACACGCGCGTGCCGAGCACGAGCGGCACCTTCACGTCGCCCTTGTCGACCGCGTCGGCGTCGCCCGGCTCGAGCGACGTGAGCGTGGCGGTTGCGCCGGCCCGCTCGTAGGCGCGCCGGAAACGCTCGAGCGGATAGCGCTCCTGCGCCGAGTCGGTGAGCAGCCCGTGCATCGCGCGCATGTCGCCGCGTGCCCATGCCTCCGTGAAGTCGGACGCCGTGCGCTCCGCGGCGCTGTCCGCGAGCGAGCCCACCATGGCGCCGGCAACCAGCGAGAGCGCGGCGAGTCCGCCCAGGGTGGGTAGAGCGCGATGTGTGATGCGCCGTCGGCGCGCTGGGGGGATGCGCTTCACGGACGGGAACCGCTACCCGATGGTAGCCACGCTCATGCGTGTCCCCTACTAGCCTGCCTCGGGCTTGACGGGCCTCGACTGGATCATCATCGCCTTCACCGTCCTGATGGCGGTCTGGGGCTTCGGACAGGGCCTGATCGCCGGCGGCCTGGCGCTCGTCGGGTTCGCCGCCGGCGCGTTCGCCGGATCACGGCTCGGGCCGCTGCTGCTCGAGGACGGTTCCCACTCGCCGTACGCGCCGCTGTTCGCCCTGATCGGCGCGCTGATGCTCGGCGCCGTGCTCGCGTCGGGGCTCGAGGTGCTCGGCTTCCACCTGCGCCGCAGGCTTCCGGAGCAGCTCGGGCCGATCGACGGGATCGGCGGCAGCATCCTGGTCGCCTGCCTCGGCCTGTTCCTCGTCTGGGTCGCGGGCTCTGTGGCGCTGCAGACTCCGGGGGCGCGCGAGCTGCGCGAGCCGATCCAGCGGTCGGCGATCCTCAGAGAGCTGAACGCGGTGCTGCCGCCGTCGGGGCCGATCCTCCAGGCGCTCGCGCGCTTCGACCCGTTCCCGTCGATCCGCGGGCCGTCGGCGAACGTGCCGCCGCCCAACGCCGCGATCGTGCGCGACCCAGAGGTCAGGGCGGCGGGAAGGAGCGTGATGAAGGTGCTCGGAACCGCATGCGGCCTGGGGGTGCAGGGAAGCGGCTGGGTCGCACGCAGCGGGCTCGTCGTGACGAACGCCCACGTGGTCGCGGGTCAGGACGACACGACCGTGCAGCCAGGGGGCGAGGGCCCCGCGCTCGACGCCGAGGCTGTCTACTACGACCCGCACAACGACCTCGCCATCCTGCGCGTGCCGGGCCTCGCCGGCACGCCCCGCCTGCCGCTGAACGCAAACGCCCGTTCCGGCGTCTCGGCCGCCGTGCTCGGCTTCCCCGAGAACGGCCCGTACGACGTGCGGCCGGCGCGCCTCGGGCAGACGGCGACCGTCGTGACGCAGGACTCCTACGGACGCGGCCCCATCGAGCGCCTGATCACCTCGGTCAGGGCGCTCGTGCGGCACGGCAACTCGGGCGGGCCGGTGGTCGACGGCGACGGGCGCGTGGTGGCCACGATCTTCGCGGCATCCGCAGGCGGCGGGCGCACCGGCTACGGCGTGCCTGACTCGGTTGTGCGGACGGCGCTGGGGCGGGTGCGTGGGGCGGTTGATACGGGGCCGTGCGCGTAGTTGACGAACGACCAACGACGGGGTCTGACCCCGGAGAACTACGGGGTCAGCCCCGAGCAGACCCGGGGTCAGACCCCAGCCTTGCCAGCACGGCGTCCAGGTCCGCCGAGCTCGTCTCGACCAGCTCCTCGGCTTGGCGGCGCAGCTTTCGGAGGTTGTCCTCGCCGGCGTCGTCGAGGTCGTCGCTCGCGAGCGTCAGCTCGACCTGGAGGCGCCAGTAGCGCTCGCGGGTGAGGACGCGCTCGAGCTGGTAGTCGACGGCGTCCGACACGCCGTCGAAGACCACCTCGAGGATCGGCCGCGCCCACGCCGCGAGCCCCCAGTCCTTGATCTCCTCGAAGCCGCGCTTGTGCGTCCGCTGGCCGGTGCCGAGCGAGAGCAGCACGACGTCGCGTGGCCTGAGCTCCTCGTGGTTCAGCACCTCGGCCAGCGCGCACATAGCCGGGTTGGTGGCGAACACGCCGCCGTCGACGAGCGCCTTGTCGCCCGTGCCGACCGGCTCGAAGTAGGTCGGCGCCGCCGCGGTGGCGCGCGCGACCACCGAGAGCGCGAAGTCGTCGGTGTCGGGCGTCTCCTTCGCCTTGCTCGTCTTGAAGAAGTAGGGGCCGGGAAGGGCCGTGTCGTACGAGGGGATGATGATGTCGGGGACCGACTCGCGAAGGCGCTTGTGCTCGAGGAAGCGCTCGAGGGCGCGGTCCAGCGCGGCGTCGTCGAACTTCTCGTCGAGCAGGCCCTCGGCGCTTCGGACCCGCTGGAACACCGAGCGGTCGAAGATGTTTGGCCCCTCCTCCTCGTAGAGCTTCACGAGCTCGGACGCGGGCAGCGGATCGGGCGCGCAGAGCGCGCACGCGAGTATCCCGCCGGTCGACGTGCCCGCGATCAGGTCGAACAGCTCGAACGTGCGACGGCCGGCGCGGCGCTCCAGCTCGGTCAGCACGATTGCCGGGATCAGGCCCCGAATTCCCCCGCCGTCGATAGCCAAGACGCGCATGTCGCCCACCGTAGTCGCTACAAATCTCCCGGTGCGTGCCGCCCTCCTGATTGCGCTGGCTTGCCTTGCCACCCTCGCCGGAACCGCCCTTGCGGCGCGGCCCTCGCAGGTCGAGGAGCCGCCCGCGGAGGCCGGGAACCCCTGCTTCGGGCCCGGCGCGGCCGAGCTTCGCTGCCCGGATCTCGCGATGCGCCGGCCCTGGGGCCTCTACAAGGACCGCCAGACGAAGCCCGGCCGGACGCTGCTGCGGGCGGGCAACGTGATCGACAGCGTGGGCGACGGTCCGGCCGAGCTCTACGGGCGTCGCATAGGGCCGCGCTTCATGCGGGCGCGGCAGCGCATATACACGCGCGACGGCGGGCGGATCGGCGTGGCCACGAACGGGCGCCTCCAGTTCAAGTTCGCTCACCTCGACCGCTTCTGGTGGAAGTTCTACAACGCGGCGCGCTTCGAGCTGTGGCGCGTGAACGCGAGCGGGCAGCACGCGCGCCTGGTGCGGACGGGCCCGAAGGTCGCCTACTGCCTGCGCGACCTCGAGCGCACGCAGCCCCAGCTGCGGCGCTCGCCGCGCGAGCCCCACTATCCGGCCTGCAGCACCAACTCACGCGCGCAATCGGTCACGCTCGGCACGTCGGTCGGCTGGGCGGACATCTACCCGCCGACCTACCCGGAGCAGTGGATCGACGTCACGGGCCTGCGCGGCTGCTTCGCCTACGTCCACATCGCCGACCCCAACAACCGCATCCACGAGCTGGACGAGCTGAACAACGCCGCTCAGGTCATCGTGCGGCTCCCGTTCGACCAGAAGGACCGTCGCGGGGACTGTCCCGGGCCGGACCGCGGCGTCAGGTACGGCAGAAGCCCCTACGACGGGTACTGAGCCCCGGGCGCGCTCGTCAGCGCGCCACGTGTATGCCGAGCGCCTTCGGCACGGCGCACAGGGCCCTCGTGACGAGGTCCGGTTGCTCGCCCTGTTCCCACGCCTGCTCGCGGCGGATGAAGGCATGACGCACCAGGTTGCCGCCCAGCCACGCCAGCGGCTCCGGCGGTACCCACGCGCCGGCGTCCGCGCCCACGATCGGCAGGGCCGTGTAGCGGTCGCGGCGGTCGAGCGCCAGGGAGGCCAGCGCCCGCCCGGCGAGGTGCGTCGGACCGACGCCGTTGCCCGTGTAACCGAACGCGAAGTGCACCGGCCCGCGCGGCAGCGTCCCGATCTGGGCGATGTGGCTGGGGGAGACGTCGATCGGCCCGCCCCAGGCGTGCGTGATCGCGCGACCCTCGAGGGCCGGGAAGATGCGGAGCAGGTGGGAGTGCGTCTCCGCGGCCACCTCCGGGTCCAGCTCGACGTGCCCGTTCACCCGGCCGCCGTAGGCGAGTCGCCCGCCGCCCCAGCCGAACGCGATCCGCCCGTCGCGCGTAGTCCGGAAGTAGTGGAGCAGCGTGCGCCCATCCGTGATGCACTCGCCGCCGGTCCAGCCGATCGCCTCGAGCACGTCGGGGACGGGCTCGGTGAGGACGATGTGCGACGAGGTCACGGACAGCCGCGACCGGAGCGCGCGGAGCGACCGCGCCGCCGGGCCGACCGCGAGCACGGCCGCGCCTGCGCGTACGCTGCCGCCGGCAGTCTCGGCCACGACCGAGCGCCCGCCCGGCTCGGTTCTCAGCGCGCGCACGCGCGAGCGCTTCGAAGACCTCCACGCCGCGCTCGACGAGGCGCCTGCGCAGGCCGAGCGCGAGCCGTGCCGGCTGAAGCGTGGCGAAGTCGGGCACGAAGGCGCCGCGCCGGAAGACGGGCGAGTCGACCCGGCGCCGCACCTCGGCCGCGGTCAGGTCCTGCACGGCGTCCGGGGCGCCGAGCGCCGCGGCGGCGTCGACGGCGTCTCGGCCCGCTTCGTCGAACGCGGGGCCGGTCGACACGCCCAGGTAGCCGGACTGGTCGAACCAGGCGTCGACGTCGTTGTCGCGGCACCAGGCGCCGATCCTGCCCACCGTCTCACTGGACGCGTCCAGCAGGGCGCGCGCGGGGCCGTCCCCGAAGCGCTCGCGCAGGGCCGGGGCGCTCAGCCAGAGCGACTCGCAGAACCCCCCGTTTCGGCCGCTCGGCCCGTGGCCGCACACGCCGCCCTCGAGCAGGAGGACCCGGAGTCCCGGCTCCGAATCGAGCAGGTGCCAGGCCGTCCACATCCCCGTATAACCGCCTCCGATCACCACGACGTCGGCGTCGAGCGCTCCGCTGAGAGCGGGCCGCGCAGCGGCGCCACCGGCCTCCTCAAGCCACCATCCGGTGGGACTGTGCGAGGCGATATGCGTACCCTGAGCCCTGATGTCGAAGACCCTAGTAGTCGCTGAGAAGCCTTCGGTCGCGCGCGACCTCGCGTCGACGCTGCCCGGATCCTTCAAGCAGTCGAAGGACAAGACCCACCTGGAGGGGGAGGATTACCTCGTCACCTGGGCGGTCGGGCACCTCGTCGGACTGGCGCCGCCGGACGAGTATGACCCCAAGCTCAAGAAGTGGCGCTTCGCGGACCTCCCGATCCTCCCGGAGCACTTCAAGCTCATCCCGAACGACGAGCGCGCCGGTAAGCAGCTGCGCGCCATCCATCGCCTCATGGCGGACGACGAGGTGACTCAGATCGTCAACGCATGCGACGCGGGGCGCGAGGGAGAGCTGATCTTCGCCTACGTCTACGACCTGGCCCCGGTGCACAAGCCGGTTCAGCGGCTCTGGCTGTCCTCCATGACGAAGACGGCCATCAAGGAGGCCTTTCAGCACCTTCGTCCCGCCGAGGAGCTTCACACGCTCGAGGAGGCTGCCCGCTCGCGCTCCGAGGCCGACTGGCTCGTGGGGATGAACGCCACCCGCGCGGCGTCGATCCGGCTGCGCGCCGCGTTCGACGGGGCGGTGTCGCTGGGACGGGTGCAGACGCCCACGCTCGCGCTGGTCGCCCGCCGCGAGGAGGAGATCCGCAACTTCGTCCCCGAGCCGTACTGGCTCGTCGAGGCGCGCTTCGAGGCGTCCGAGGAGCGCCGCTACATGGCCCGCTACCTCGGCGGAAAGCGGCTCCCGTCGGAGGCCGAGGCGCAGGTGATCGTCGACGCGGTCAGGGGCCAGGCCGGCGAGATCACGAAGCTCGAGAAGACGGAGCAGCGCGAGCAGCCGCAGCTGCTCTACGACCTCACGAGCCTGCAGCGCCACGCGAACAGCCTCTACGGGTTCTCGGCGCGCCGGACGCTCGCCGCGGCGCAGCGCCTCTACGAGGAGCACAAGGCGCTGACCTATCCGCGTACGAACTCCCGTTTCCTGACCGGCGACATGATCGCCGAGATCAAGCCCACGGCCGAGATGGTCGGCCACGCACCGCAGTACACGACAGCATCGAAGTACGTCCTCGGTTTGGACAAGCTCCCGCTGGGCCGCGTCGTCAACGACGCAAAGGTCCAGGACCACCACGCGATCATCCCGACGAACTCGGAGCACAACCTCTCGAAGATGGGCTCCGATGAGCTCAAGGTCTACGACCTGGTCGCCAAGCGCTTCCTGGCGATCTTCCACCCGGAGGCGGTGTTCGAGCGGACGCGCGTCGAGACCACCGTGCGGGAGCAGGTGTTCAGGACCTCGGGGCGGCGGCTGATCGAGGCCGGCTGGCGCGCCGTTTATGGCGAGCTGTCGGAGACCGACCGCCCTGAGGATGACTCGGGCGGTGACCAGCTCCTTCCTCGGTTGGAGCAGGGCGAGGGTGTGCAGACGCTCGAGGTGGAGTGGATGCGCAAGGAGACGCAGCCGCCGCGGCGCTTCTCGGACGCCTCGCTCTTGGGGGCGATGGAGACCGCCGGCAAGGAGGTGGAGGACGCCGAGCTGCGCGAGGCGATGAAGGACTCCGGCATCGGGACCCCGGCCACGCGCGCCTCGATCATCGAGCGGCTCGTGGACGTGGGCTACATCGAGCGCGACGGTCGCGCCCTGGTGGCCACCGAGAAGGGGATTCAGGTGATCCGGCTCCTGGGCGACCACCGGCTCACCTCGCCGGAGCTGACCGGCAGCTGGGAGCGCCGCCTGCGCCTGATCGAGCACGGCGACGACACACGCCCGGCGTTCATGGACGACATCAAGAAGTTCACGACCGAGACGGTCGAGGAGCTCGACAAGCTGAAGGGCGTCCAGATCGAGCGCGCCAAGCTCGGGCCCTGTCCGGTCTGCGGACGCGAGATCACCGAGAACAGGAAGGGCTACTCGTGCTGGTCGCGCGAGGACCCCGGCTGCGGCTTCGTGATCTGGAAGAAGAAGGCCGGCAAGAGCCTGCCGGTGTCGGTGGCGAAGGAGCTGATCGAGTCATTGAGGGTCTCCCGTGAGAGCGGGGAAGATCCGGGCGTAGGGCGCACTGAAAAGGCGGTGACGGGTTTCCGGAGTCGCGCCGGGCGCACCTTCCGAGCGAAGCTCCGTCTCGAGCAGACCGACGAGGGCAAGTGGCGCGTCGAGTTCGACGAGGACTGGGCGAAGGAGCCGCCCGCCGGCGAGTCGGAGGAGGAGCGCGCCGAGGCCGAGGCGGGCGCGGCCGAGCCCGCTGAGCCCGCTGAGGCGCCGGCCGCGTAGAAGGGGTTTGACACCTACCTACTCCTGGTAACTTACCGTGAGTAGGTATGGAGGCCGTCGCACGCATAGAGGACTTTCGGCACGGTCGCGTGCCGCGCGCGCTGCGTGAGCGCCAGCTCGTTGAGCTCGGTGAGGAGCTGTTCGCCGAGCGCGGGTTCGCCAAGGCGTCGATGGATGAGCTGGCTCGTCGCGCGGGTGTTACGAAGCCGGTCATCTATGAGCTGTTCGGATCGAAGGAGGGCCTCTTCGAGGCCTGCCTGGAGGGCCTCGCTCTCCGGCTCGCCGAGTCGATCGCGGCCGCGGCGCGCGGGGCGGATCCCGCGGACGATCCCGAGGCGCGCCTGCGTGCCGGCGGGCTCGCCTTCCTTCGCTTCGCGTCCGAGAACCGGGTCGCCTACGAGCTCCTCTACGAGGGCCGCTTCTCGGAGGCCGCCGGCAGGGTTCGCCGCCGTCAGGCCGCCCTGATTCTCGAGCTGATGAGGGAAATGGCGCCGGACGATGTGGACCCGCGCGAGCTCGAGCTGGCGGCGCACGCCGTCAACTCGGCCTACGAGGGGGTGGCGCACTGGATGTGGGACCACCCCGAGATGGACGTCGAGCGGCTGGCCGACTGGACCGTCGAGCTGCTCCTGCCAGGACTACGGAGGTTCACGTGACGCAGCACCATCGGATCGCGATCGTCGGCACCGGCTTCTCAGGCCTGGGCATGGCGATCAGACTCAAGCAGGAGGGCGAGGACGACTTCGTGGTCCTCGAGCGGGCCGGCGACATCGGCGGCACCTGGCGCGACAACACCTACCCGGGCTGCCGCTGCGACGTGCCGTCGCACCTGTACTCGTTCTCGTTCGCTCCGAACCCGAACTGGTCGAGCACCTTCTCGCCGCAGTCGGAGATCCTCGATTACCTGAAGGACTGCGCGGAGCGCTTCGGCGTGATGCCGAATATCAGGTTCCAAACCGAGCTCCAGACGGCGAGCTGGGACGAGGACGGCCAGCTCTGGCGAATCGAGACGTCACAGGGCGCAATGACCGCGGACATCCTGATCGCCGCCCAGGGGCCGCTCTCAGAGCCGTCGTTGCCCGAGGTCCCCGGCATCGAGAGCTTCGAGGGCGCCGCGTTCCACTCGGCACGCTGGGACCACGACCACGACCTGACCGGCGAGCGCGTCGCGGTGATCGGCACGGGCGCGTCGGCGATCCAGTTCGTCCCCGAGATCCAGGCCGACGTGGACAGGCTGCACGTCTTCCAGCGCACCGCGCCGTGGGTCATCCCGCACCGGAACCGCCCGCTGAAGCGCTGGGAGCGAACGCTCTACCGGCTCTTCCCGCCGGCCCAGCTGGCGATGCGGGCGGCGATCTACTGGGCACGCGAGTCATTCGTCCTCCAGTTCCGCCACCGCGCGATCGGCAGGCTGCTCGAGCGCATTCCGATGGCGCACCTGAAGAAGCAGATCAAGGACCCGGAGCTGCGCGCGAAGCTCACGCCCGACTACAGCATCGGCTGCAAGCGCATCCTGCCGACCGACGAGTGGTACCCGGCGCTCGCGCAGCCGAACGTCGAGGTGATCACGGGCGGCGTCACCGAGATCCGGCCGCACTCCGTGGTCGCCGAGGACGGCACCGAGCGCGAGGTGGACACGATCATCTTCGGCACCGGCTTCCACGTGACCGACGTGCCGATCGCGGACCGGGTCGAGGGCCGCGACGGCCGCACGCTCGCCGAGGTCTGGCAGGGCAGCATGCAGGCTTACAAGGGCACGACCGTCGCCGGCTGCCCCAACCTGTTCTTCCTCGTGGGCCCGAATACCGGCCTCGGGCACACGTCGATCGTCTTCATGATCGAGTCGCAGATCGCGTATGTGCTCGACGCGCTGCGCACGATGCGCAACCGCCGCGCGCAGGTCCTCGAGGTGCGCGAGGTGGCCCAGAGCGCCTACAACGCCGAGCTCGACCGGATGACGAAGGGAACCGTCTGGGTCAACGGCGGCTGCACGAGCTACTACATCGACCGGAACGGCCACAACTCGGCGCTCTGGCCGACCTACACGTGGCCGTTCCGGAAGCAGCTGCGCGAGTTCGACACCACCGCCTACCGGCTCGGCACGCGGGTACTCACCACCGGTGCGGACCCCGAGCCCGTCGCGGCGGCCCTCACGTGAGCCGGCTCATTCGCTGAGCGCGTTCTCGAGCCGGGGCGGGCCCTCGTCGTCGAGCCTGAGGATCGTGCCCGGCCAGTAGGGGCTGTCGCGGCCGGTGCGAACGAATGCGCCCTCGTGCAGCCAGCTCCCGCTGTTCCAGAGGCGCGTACCGGACAGCGTCGTCCACTCCGCCCGGTCGTCGCGCTGCAGCGGGCCCGGCCGGTGCGTGTGGCCGAAGACCACGTGCTCGGCGCCGGGGGCCAGCACCTCGGCCACGTGCGCCATCGCGAGCAGCCCCGCGCGGCGCAGCTCCTCGCCCGTGAGGACGGACCGGAACGGGCCGAGCCCGACACCGTTGAGCGCGGCGACCGCCCCGGGGATCGTCACGCGCCCCAGCAGGAAGCGGGCGGCGACCGCGGACGCGCGCGCCGTGGCGCCCGCCTCTCCGGCGCCGTCGGAGCTGCCCGCGACGCGCTGCCAGACGCTCCGCGACAGGCTTCCGCCGCGGGCGAGTGCGCGGGCGGAGGCGCCCTGCGCTAGTCCCGCATAGAAGGCGTACATGGGGGCGAGGATCGTCTCGTAGTCCGTGGCCGAGGCGGGCCCCTTGCCGAGGCCGGTGAGGCGCCCCATCGCCGACGCGGCGATCGACTCGAGCCGCGGCACCGTCAGGTGGAGGTCCAGGTAGTGACCGTGCGTGGCGTACACGTCGGGCCGGAGCCGCACTCCGGGGTAGGCAACCGTCAGCTCGCAGTCGGGCATGAAGCCGGCGATGCGCCCGGCGGCGCCGTCCTCGCTCCCCACGGGCCACTCCGCCTCCGAGGGGAGCTCCTCGCCGTCGAGGCGGAGACGCGCGAGCCAAGGGTCGGAGAACGCGTGATCGTGGTTGCCGGGCACGAGCACGACCTTGCGGCCCGCCAGCGCGCGGCCCAGGGCCTCGAAGGCAGGACGGCTCACCTCGAGCGCGTTCGCGAGCGGGCGCTCGCGAAGCTCCACGACGTCGCCGAGCAGAACCAGGCGGTCCGCGTCGCCGACCGCCTCGACCAGCGCGTCCAGCGGTCGGTCGCCGCGTGCGACGTCAGCGTCGGCCAGGCCGCCGAGGTGGAGGTCCGAGACGACGGCCGTCCGCATCCCGGGCAATGGTGTCAGGTGGGCTTCCGGTCACTAGATTCGGATGTGCGTGTCGCAGTTCTGCCGCCACAACCGCTTCGTCGCCGAATGTCCCATCTGCTCCAAGGGCACCGTCCTGGATCCGAACCGGAAGTCGGAGCGGCGCCCGCGGCCGGCGCGGTCGGCGGCGAGGCGCCCGATCGCCGCAGCGAGCGGTGTGCGCGTCTCGCGCGGCGACTTCGCGGTGGCGGGGCCCTACGAGAACGGCCGCGAGATTCGCCTCGAGAAGGTCCCGGGCGGCCTGCGCCTCGCCGCCTGGCACGCGGGACAGCTCGTGAAGGACGCGCCCGTCCTGGCGCTCGAGGATCTTCCCGGGATGCTGCGCTCCGCGGCCGACCAGGGCCTCCTGGCCCACCAGGACCTGCCCACGGAGGGCGATCCCGCCCTCGGCGCCCACGGCGCCAGCCCGGGCCGCACCGGAGAGCTGCGCGACGAGCTGCGCGTGGAGCGGATCGACGACGAGCGGCTGCGCATCGCGCGCTGGATCATGCGCCCCAACCGGGGCTGGGAGCTACAGGAGGCGCCCGTGCTGCTGCCGGCCGAGCGCTTCCTCGGCGCCCTCGGCTCCGCCGCCGAGCGCGGGGTGCTCGCGTCAGGCAATCCGGTGGAGTAGCGACTATCTCCGTGTGCCGCTCAAGCTTGTAACAGGACCCGCCAACGCCGCCAAGGCGGGCGAGGTGCTGGGTGGGCTGCGCGCCCGCCTCGACGACGACCCCATCCTCGTGGTGCCCACCTTCGCCGACGTGGAGCACGCTCAGCGCGAGCTGGCGGAGCGCGGCGCCGTCTTCGGCGCTCGCGTCATGCGCTTCGGGTGGCTGTTCCGCGAGATAGCGGTTCGCGCCGGCTTCGCCGCGCGCGAGGCCTCCGACTTCCAGCGCGAGCTGATCGTCGAGCAGGCGATTCGGCGCACGAGGCTCGACGTGCTCGCCGAGTCGGCGGATCAGCCCGGGTTCGTGACCGCGGCGGCCCGCTTCGTGACCGAGCTGGGCCGCGCGATGGTGGAGCCCGCTCGCCTGACGCGCGCGCTCCGCGACTGGGCGGGCGACGGACCGCGCCGCGCGTACGCGGAGGAGGTCGCGGCGATCTCCCGCGCCTATCGCGACGGGCTGGCCGCCGCGGAGCTCGTCGACGCCGAGGGCTACGGCCTGGGTGCGCTGCGCGCGCTCGCCGCGACGCCGGCCGAGAGCGGCGGCCCGGCCGCCGCCTGGGGCGGGACGCCGCTGTTCGTCTACGGCTTCGACGACTTCGATCGCCTCCAGCTCGAGGCTCTGGACGTCATCGCCAACCGCTGCGACGCCGACGTCGCCGTCTCGCTCCCCTACGAGCGCGGCCGGCTCGCGTTCAAGGCGGTCAGCGGGCTCCATCAGGAGCTGCTCGCGCTCGGAGCGGCCGAGCTCGAGCTCCCGCCGCTCGACGACCACTACGCCGACGCGTCACGGCCGGCGCTCCACCACCTCGAGCGTCATCTGTTCGAGAACGCTCCGGGCGCGCGCGTCGACCCCGGCACCGCGATCTCCTTCCACTCGGCGGGCGGCGAGCGCGCCGAGGTCGAGCTGGCCGCCGCCCGTGTGCTCGGGCTGCTGCGCGACGGCGTGGAGCCGGGCGACGTGGCCGTGGTCTTCCGGGATCCCATGCGCTACTCGTCGCTGCTCGAGCAGGTGTTCGGCGCATACGGGATCCCGTACTCGATCGACCGCCGGCTCCGCTTCGGCCACACCGGCCTCGGCCGCGGCCTGCTCGCGCTCATCCGCGCGGCAGGGCCCGCGGGCAGCGCCGACGACCTGCTCGCGTACCTGCGCACGCCCGGGCTCCTGCGCGTGCCCGGCTTCGCGGACAGCCTCGAGGCGGAGGTCCGCCGCGACGGCGCGCACCGCGCCGCCGACGCGCGGGAGCGCTGGGAGCGCGACCGCTGGCCGCTCGCTGAGCTGGACCGCCTGGCGAACGCGCGCGACACGAAGACGTTCGCCGGCGAGCTCGAGCTCCGCCTCGAGCGCCTCTTCTCCGCGCCGTACGAGCGCACGGCGACCGTCCTGAGCGGGCCGCAGCTCGAGGAGGCGCGGGCGCTGAGCGCCGCCCAGAGCGCCCTGGCCGAGCTCCGCTCCGTGCTCGGGCACACGCCGGCCGAGCCCGCCCACGTGCTGCGCGTGCTCGAGCAGCTCGAGGTGCACGTGGGCGAGACCCCGCAGCCGGATCGGGTGCATGTGACCACGCCGGAGGCGATCAGGGCACGCCGCTTCGAGATCGTCCTGTGCTGCGGCCTCCAGGAGGGCGAGTTCCCGCGCGGCGCGTCGCCCGAGCCCTTCCTGTCCGACGACGACCGCCGCGCGATCGCCACGGCGAGCGGGCTCGCGCTGCCGGTGCGCGAGGACCGGCTCGACCGCGAGCGCTACATGTTCTACATCTGCGCCTCGCGCGCCGAGCGGCTGCTCGTGCTCAGCTCGCGCTCGAGCGACGAGGAGGGCAACCCGCAGACGGAGTCCTACTTCGTGGACGACGTCCGCGAGCTGCTCGAGGACGGCGCCGAGCTGCGCACGCGCTCGCTGTCCGAGGTGACATGGCGCCCGGAGGACGCGCCGACCGCGGCCGAATGGGACCGCGCGCATGCCGCCGCCGGCCCCCGTCGCGCGGTGCCGCAGCCCGCGCCGCTCAGCGCGGAGCCGCTTCTCGAGGAGCTCTCCGCGCGCGACGCGGTGTCCGCGCGGGCGCTCGAGAACTTCGCCGACTGCCCCGTGAAGTGGCTGGTCGAGGACCTTCTGAAGCCCGCCGAGCTCGTGCCCGACCCCGAGGCGATGGTGCGCGGCTCGTACGCCCACGAGGTGCTCAGCCACACCTACGAGCGTCTGCGCGAGGAGACCGGCAGCCGCCGTGTGACGCACGACAACCTGGCCGACGCCGAGCGCATCCTGCTGGAGGAGCTGCGCGAGCGGAGCGCCTCCTTCCAGCTGTCGCCGAAGCAGACGCGCGTGCGCGCCGCGGCGCGCCGGCTGGAGTTCGATCTGCTCCGCTTCCTGCGCTCGGAGGCGGACTCGGACTCGCGCTTCGAACCCGTGGAGCTCGAGCGTGGGTTCGGGCTCGAGGGCAGCGAGCCGGTCGAGCTCGACGGCGGGCTGCGCGTCCGCGGCCGGATCGACCGCGTGGACGAGCACGACGGGATGGCGCTCGTGATCGACTACAAGACCGGCAAGCGGGTCGACCGCTACAAGGTCGCCAGCTGGGAGCCGGAGAACCGCTTCCAGGCCGCGCTCTACATGCTCGTCGTGGAGAAGCTGCTCGGGCTGCGCGCCGCGGGCGGGGTCTACGTCGCGCTCGGCAGCGACGACCCTCGCCCGCGCGGGATGGTCGCGAAGGACGTGGACGGGCTCGGCGGGCGCTGGTTCCGCGGCGACCAGCTCGGCCCAGAGGAGTTCCGGGAGAAGCTCGACTGGGCGCTCGACCGCATTCGCGCGACCGACCGGCTGATGCGCGCGGGCGAGCTCTGCGCGCGTCCCGATCGCTGCGACTGGAACGGCGGCTGCAAGTACCCGTCCGTCTGCAGGAGCGAGCGATGAGGGAGCTCACGGCCGAGCAGCGGGCCGCGGTGGAGCGCCGCGACGGCTCGCTCCTCGTGCGCGCCGGAGCCGGCACGGGGAAGACCACCGTCCTCGTCGAGCGCTTCGTGCGTGCCGTGACCGAGGACGGCGCCGAGGTGGACCAGGTCCTCGCGATCACGTTCACCGAGAAGGCGGCCGCCGAGATGAAGAGCCGCGTGCGCAGCCGCTTCCTCGAGCTCGGCAGGCGCGACGACGCGCGCGCCGCCGAGACCGCGTGGGTCTCGACGATCCACGGGCTCTGCGCGCGGATCCTGCGCGCGCACGCGCTGAGCGCGGGGATCGACCCCGACTTCCGCGTGCTCGACGAGCTCGATGCGGAGCGAATCGCCGCCGACGCCTTCGACGGCGCGCTCGAGGAGTTCATGGGCGCGGGCGCGGACCCGGACCGCGTCGAGATGGTCGCCGCCTATACGCCGGACCGCCTCCGCGACATGGTCCGCACCGCCTACTCGCACCTGCGCAGCCGCGGCGAGCGGCATCCACGGCTCGAGGAGACGCTGCCGCCCCGGCCCGCCGGGGAGGAGGAGCGGCTCGAGGCCGCCGCAAGCGCAGCCCTGGCGGAGCTCGCGCTCGCCGCCGGCGGTGCAGCGGTCGAAAAGGCGATCGAATGCATCGAGCAGCGCGCCCCGCTGAAGGCCGGCAACGCCCGCGCCGTCTGCACCGATGCCTGCGAGGAGTACCGCGCCGCGCAGGAGGCGCAGAGCGCATTCGAGGTCGCCGAGCGCGAGCATCGGGACCACACGATGCTGCGCGCGCTGCTCGAGCTCTACGGCACGCGCTACGGCGCTGCGAAGCGCGAGCGATCGGGACTCGACTTCGAGGACCTAGAGCTGGTGGCACGCGACCTGCTGGCCGGCGACGAGGGCCTCCGCGAGGCGTACTCGTCGCGCTTCGAGCACGTGCTGGTCGACGAGTTCCAGGACACGAACCGGCTCCAGAACGAGCTGCTCGGACTGCTGTCGCGCGACAACCTGTTCCGGGTCGGCGACGAGAACCAGTCGATCTACCGCTTCCGCAATGCCGACGTGAGCGTCTTCCGGGAGCACTGGGACGAGGCGCGCGCGGCCGGGCGCGCGGAGAGCATCACGGTGAACTTCCGCGCCCGCGGCGAGCTGCTCGACGCGATCGACCTCGCCTTCGAGCGGACGTGGGGCGAGCGCTTCGAGCCGCTACGCGAGGCGCCCGGCTCGCGCGACCCCGCGCCGCCGGTCGAGCCGTGCGTCGACCTGCTGGTCGTGGACAAGGCGCGCGACGCGTGGAAGGAGCTCGTCGAGCAGGGGAGCTTCTTCGGCGAGGCGCTCCACGGCGCCCCCCCGTGGCGCGCGGCGGAGGCACGCCTGCTCGCGAAGCGGATCGACGAGCTCACGCGCGGAGGCCCGTGGTCGTACGGGGACGTGGTTGTCCTGTTCCGCGCGACGACGGCGATGGGCCTCTTCGAGCGCGCGCTCGACGAGCGCGGCATCCCCGTGCACGTGGTCGGCGGCCGCGGCTACTGGGGCCAGCAGCAGGTGACCGACCTGCGCCACTGGCTCGCGGCGCTCGCGAACCCGCTCGACGGCCTCGCGCTCTTCTCCGTGCTCGCGTCGCCGCTCGCCGGCCTGTCCCTCGACGCGGTCGCCCTGATCGGCCTGCACGCCCGCCGGGCCCGGTGGGATCCCTGGCGCCTCGTCCGCGAGCCGACCGCGGAGCTCCTCGATGCCCTCCCGGAGCCGGACCGCCCGAAGCTCGGCGCCTTCGCCGACCGCCTGGCCGCGGAGCGCCGCATCGCCGGGCAGGTGTCGCTCGAGACGCTGATCGACCGCGCCGTGACGCTGACCGGCTACGACCGCCACATCCTCGCGCTGCCCGGCGGCACGCGCCGGATGGCCAACGTGCGCAAGCTGATGCGGATGGCGCGCGAGTACGAGGCCGACGAGGGTCGCGACCTGCGCGGCTTCATCGACGCGGTCGCCGAGCGCGACGTGATCCAGGCGCGCGAGGGCGAGGCGCCGCTCGAGGCCGAGGCGCTCGACGCCGTGCGGATGATGACCGTGCACCGTGCGAAGGGCCTCGAGTTCCCGGTGGTGTGCATGGCCGACCTCGGCAAGGACGGCCGCGACGACGACGGACAGCTGCGCATCTCGGAGGACGGCAGCGTCGGCCTGCGGCTGGCGAACCTCGGCGGCGGCGCGGTCGACAGCGCCCGGCTCGCTCGGATCAAGGCCGAGGGCAAGGTTGCCGGCGAGGAGGAGGAGCGGCGGATCTTCTATGTGGCGGCGACACGCGCGCAGGAGCACCTCGTCCTGAGCGGCGCCACGGACCTCGCGCGGCGGCCCGATCCGGCCGAGCTGGCCGAGCCGATGCGGTGGGTCTGGCGCGGGTTCTGCGCCGGGCTCCCGCCGGAGGGCTCCACCGGCGTCGAGGTCGACTCCCGCGACGGGCGCCCGGTTGCGGTCCGCTGGACGCTCTGCACTCCGGGCACGGTCGACGAGGTGCTGCCGCTCGCCGATCGCGCGCCGGCCGCGCCGCAGGAGGAAAACGAGTTCGCCTACGAGCAGCCGCTGCTCGAGCTCGGCCTGCCACCGGCGCCGCGGGCGCTCGCGGTGAGCCGGCTCAGCTTCTCCGGTCTCGAGGCGTACCGGCGCTGCGGGTATCGCTTCTTCCTCGAGCGGACGCTCAAGCTGGCGCCGGTGGCGAAGCCGCCGGGCGAGGAGCCCGCGCCGTCCGGCCTCGGTCCGCTGCTCCGCGGCAGCGTCGTCCACGAGCTGCTGGAGCGGCTCGACTTCGTGCGCCCGGTCGTGCCGTCCGACTCCGATGTGGCCGCGGCGATCGAGCTGCACGGCGTGGAAGCGCTGCCCGCGGACGTCGCCGATGTCCGCTCGATGCTCGACCGGGTCGCCGGCTCGCGGCTGCGCGAGCGGATCGCTGCTGCCAGGCGCGTGCGCACGGAGTTGCCGTTCGCCTTCACGCTCATGCCTCCGGGGGCGGGTGGGCGCAGCGTCCTGATCAACGGGGTGGTCGACGTGCTCGCCGACGAGGGCGCGCGCACGCTCGTCGTCGACTGGAAGAGCAACCCGCTTGGGGAGCTCGACCCCGAGGCCATCGTGCATGACGAGTACGCGACACAGCGGCTCATCTACGCCCTCGCCGCGCTGCGAGCCGGCGCCGAGGTCGTGGAGGTGGCGCACTGCTTCCTCGAGCGGCCCGACGAGCCGGCCGTCGCGCTGTACGACGCGTCCGATTCCGAGGCGCTGGAGCGGGAGCTGCTCGGGCTCGCCAAGGGGGTGGTGGAGGGCCGCTTCGAGCCCTCCGCCGAGCCGCATTTCGCGCTCTGTGCGGACTGTCCGGGAAGGGCCGCGCTGTGCATCCACGAACCGGCGCTCACATTGAGGCTTTCCGTCGGGACCCCGTCCTAATCTGGCGGCCATGCCACTGTGCTTCATCGAGCCACAGGAAGCGATCAGGGTCGTTGCCGAGAGCGTCGGGCGCGAGGCGCGCCGGCAGCTCCTCGGCGAGGTCGTGCGCGCCTGGGTCGACGAGATCCCCGAGGACGAGCTCCAGGTCCACTACGCGAAGGCGGTGGAGGAGCTCGACGACGACGATCTGTCGATGCTCGCGGCATGGCACGCGTCGCTCGAGGTCGGGCACCCGATCGCGAACAAGGAGTTCCTGCTCGGCGCGTTCGCGCACCTCGGTGACCATCGCCGAGAGGCGCTCAAGATCGCGGCAGGGTTCAAGGGCGAGGACGCCTTCGAGGCGGGCGTGAGCGAGCAGCAGGCACTCGAGACGGTGCTGCCATGGCTCTCCGAGCAGCGCCTGATGGAGCTCGCCGCGGAGGCGGTCGAGCTCTACTGCTGGGACCGCTTGGGCTCGGACAACTGAGCGGTCCGAGGTCGCTCAGCGCGGTCGTCGCGCGAGAACTAGCCTGACGCGGTGCTCCGCCACGTCGAAGCCCCCGACGGGGTCGCGATCGCCTGCGAGGTGAGCGGCGCGGGGCCCCCGCTCGTACTCGTACACGGCGCCGGGTCGGCGCGCTGGAGCTTCGACGCGGTCCGGCCCCACCTCGATCGCCGCTTCACGGTCATCGCGATCGACCGGCGCGGACGCGGCGACTCCTCGGACGGCGCCGAGTACGGGCTCGAGCGCGACTGCGAGGACGTCGCGGCGGTGGTCCGGGATGCGGGACGCGACGCGGTGCTCATGGGCCATTCGTACGGCGGGCTCGTGGCCGCGGGGGCGGCGCGGCTGCTGGATCTGCCGCGGCTGGCGCTGTACGAGCCAGCGATGGGAGGGGTGCTGGCCACCGGCGAGACGATCGAGCGCTGGGAGCACCTGATCGAGGCCGGCGATCGCGACACCGTGCTGCGTGAGTTCTTTCGCGAGATAGCCGGCTACGACGACGAGGCGATCGGCGAGCTCGCCGCCGGGCCGGTCTGGGAGGCGCGCAGGCAGATCGTGCCGACCGTGCCGCGCGAGCTACGCGCCGAGCTGGCGCACCGCTTCGACGCGGACGCGCTCTCCACGCTCGTCATGCCGGCCCTGTTGCTCGTGGGCACCGAGAGCCCGGCCTGGGCGGTCCGCTCTGTCGACGCATACGCGGAGGCGCTCCCGGACGCCGAGCTGAGGAGCCTCGAGGGTCAGGGCCACAGCGCCAACATGACCGCGCCCGCACTGCTCGCCGGTGAGCTCGAGCGCTTCTTCGCCCGCTGACGCCGGGCGCGGCGTCTACTTCTGCGCCGGGACCTGCTCGTTCTGACGCGCGATGCGCCAGGACGCCTGGACCGGGTCGAGGAAGTACGGCGGCTCGCGGTAGCGCAGCCGGTCGTTGTACTCGTAGTCCTTGCGGTAGCCGGTGCTGATCGACCCGCCGCTGCCCGTGCCGACCGGACCGCGGAACTTCTGGGCGATCGCGCCGTCGACGCTCAGGTCGCCGGTGGGCGTGCCGCAGCTCCAGTTGTCCACGATGAACGAGTGGTTCAGGGCGAGGATCGCCGCCTGGATGCGCAGGTTCGAGATCGTGCCCGTGAGGTTGTTGTCGCAGTCGTCGCTCACCGGGTGGTAGACGCGCACGAAGTTGTTCGCGATCAGGCCGAGGAGCAGCCCGCTGCCGTTCCTGTCGACGTGGCCGTTGACGATGATGTCGTTGTCGGCCGCGAGAGTCAGGTCCTTGGAGTAGTTGCCCTGCAGCCAGATGTCGCCGCAGCCCGGCTGCTGCGTGCTGTAGTCGTTGCTCCGGTCGTAGCCGGCGGTGCAGCCGCCCTGGGTGGGGTCGTTCTCGACGTAGATCACCCCGTTCGGGGGGAGCGCCGTCGAATGGAACGCCTGATCGCCGAACTTCTTCAGGTTTCGGACCAGCATGGTGTTGCCCTGCAGCTGGATCGTCGTGAAACCGAGGTAGTTCACTCCGTTCGCGACCGCGACGTCCCTCGAGCGCGCGGTTCGACGGCGGCATGCCGAGCGTGCCCGCCGGCTGGTCGAGCGTTCCCTTCACGTCGGCGGTCGAGCCGGCGCAGTTCGACACGAAGCCCTGGTTCGCCGGGCCGTTGATCCTGATCACGTCGCGCACCGTGCGGCCGAATGTCGGGCTGGCCGCAGATGAGCACGTTGTCGTTGGTGTGGAAGGGACCGAACACGTCGTCGTTGTCCGTGAACTGGATCTCGGTGCAGCCCTGCCCGGCACGACCCGCGCGGTAGCGCGAGCAGCGCGGCGTCATCGTGGCGGGGTTGCTGTACGCCGCCGGGTCGAGCGTCTCGAAGTCGGTGAAGTAGATGAAGTCGATGAAGTTGAGACGCCGCAGCGTGGCGATCACGCTCCGGTACTTGCCGCGCGAGCGTCCCGTCGCCCGGATGCGCATGTTGCCGTTCGGGTCGACCATCGAGAACTGATCGGTGGTGTCGCAGGCCGGCTTGCCCGGTGCGGGGAGGAGCTCCAGCGAGTACTCGGCCTTCTCACCGGGAAGCTTTCGCCAGACGCGAGTTCCGCTTCCGGTCCACGGGTTGTTGACCGGCGCCGCCTCGGTGGCGTTCGGCGGTGGCACCTGCGTGCACTTCAGGTAGTAGTTGTTGTCCTTCGACAGCGCGTTGAGGTACCACTGGAGCCCGGACTCGGCAGCGCCGTAGGCCTGCTTCTTGTCCTGGTCCTCGCGCGAGAGCGAGATATCGGGGTTGACCGCGGCGAAGCTGGCGGCGACGAGGAGGCCGCCGACCATGAGCACGCCCATCAGCGTGACGGTCGTGAACCCGCGCTCGCCGGCGAGCCCGATGCGGCGGCGCAGTCTCGAGATCAGATGCATTGTGGTCCCTCCAGTGGCCGCGACGGGTCCGCGATGCGCACGTACACATCGCTCTCGACCGTCGTCGCCTCGCGGTTCTTCGGGACCTTGCGGTCCGGCAGTACGGTGAAGCCGACCTTGACGAGGACCGTGCTGATCGCGTCGTTGACCGACAGGGGCGCGCTCAGCAGCTGCAGGTCGCCGGGGACCCCGCCCGCCTTGAACGAGTAGTAGCGCAGGATCGGGCGAGGCGTCGCGCCGTCGAGGATCGGGTCGACCCCCTTGACGAGCAGACGCGTCTGCGACGGTGCGCCGAAGACGAGGTCGGGGTAGACCCCGGTCCCGATGTAGATGTCCTCGTAGATGTTCTTCGTCGCCGGGTCGTAGCGAATGCTGCGCTGGTGGACGTCCTTCGAGCCGTCACTCGTGTCGATGTAGAAGGTGACCTTGTTGCTGTCCGCCTGTGTGATCGGCTCCTTCTCGTCGCCGAGGCAGACCTGTGAGCGGAGGTCGCGCACGATCGTCTCCATCGCCTGGCGTCCGCGCTGGACGGCGTCCTGCCGGTTCGCGATCTCCTGCGACACGGCGGTGGCGCGGTCGAGCAGGAGAAATGCCGCGAAAAGCAGCACGAGCCCGATGCTCATCGCCGTGAGGAGCTCGACGAGCGTGTGGCCCGACTCGTCCGACCGCAGCCTGCGAGCCGCGCGCGATCATGGCGAGCCGACCGCCGCCCGGGAGCAGCCCGGTGCCGGTGGACGACGAGCTCGGCAGCACGAAGTTCACGGTGCCGGGTTGAGGCTGCTCGGCGGCTGCAGGATCGGATGCGCAGGCGATGGGCTCACGGCCGACTGGCGGAGACGGTGGTTGCCGCCGCTGACCGTGCTCACGCAGAGACGATAGGTGCCCATCGGGAGACCGCGATGGCGTTCCCGTTCGAGTCCGTCGCCATGTTCGCCATCAGCTGGTTGGGGGTGCAGCCGGTGCCGTGTCGCCGTCGCGCTGGCGGAAGGTCACTCGGGCGCCGACCTGGTTGCGTGCCGGTGGAGTTCTTGACGTTGACGGTCAGGACGCCCATCTGGACGTTCACGTCCTTCAGGAAGTCGCCCGGGTTCAGCGTCACGAAGCCCTTGCCGGAGGTCTGGAAGTAGGTCGGATCCCAGAAGGACGGGTTGTTCTTCGCGCAGCTGCCCGCGTAGACGCCGTAGCCGTCGAGGAAGGGGAAGAGGCCGGTGGCGTCGATCGCGGTGGCGGGCGATGCCGACCGCGAAGTCGCGAGTGCCGCCCGGAAGCTTCGCGTTCGCCACCTCGATCTCGGTCCAGGTGGCCGCGCGGCCATCCGGCCTGCTGGAGATGCGCCCGTAGCGACGCGGGGACCTCCATCTCGAGCTGCTTCAGGCTTGTCTTCGCCGCACACGACGGTGGCCTGCGACGTCGAGGAGTTGTCGCCGCCCCAGCTCACGCGGCCCGGCACGTCGACGTCGTAGTCGCCCGCCGGGATGTAGCCGAAGATGGCGCAGCCCTCGCTGTTGGTGGTGTCCGAGAAGGAGCCCGCCCCGCTGAGCGACACGGTGACCCCGCCGAGGGGCAGCCCATTCCGGTCCGTGATCTTCACGACGAGCGTTCCGGCGGTGGCGTTGAACGCGCCCGCGGCCGGCGTCAGAAGCGAGACCTCCTTCACGGGCACCGTCTGCCTCGGCGAATTCACCGTCGAGCTGATCTTCAGGTAGTCGGCCTGCGCGGTGTCGTCCGTGCAGTTGAGGGTGCCGCTTGCGTCACGCACCCACTCCGTCTCCGAGACAACCGAATACTGGACACCGGCCACGTCCACCGACCGCGTCTGCGTGAAGTTCGACAGCGCCGTGATCGGATACGAGCGCAGGCGCTCGATGTCCTGCTGGGCCAGGGTGGCCGAGACCGAGCGCTCCTTGTTGGTGCGGCCCGTCTTCTGCGCTCCGTCGAGCCCGTTCAGCACCGCGAAGGTCGTTATCGCCAGCACCAGCGCGCCGACCAGCACCTCCACGAGGAGGGACCCCTGCTCAGATCCAAGTTTGCCGCGGGCCCGGCTCGCGCGAGACATCGTTTACCGGTATCGGAAACGGCGGCGCCCACCTTGAACGAGAAATTGCGCGTTGGACGGGTTGCGCTCACCTTCCAACATCGGGATGCCGCCGGCGTTCTAAAGGAATATGAGGGCAACGACCATCAGATTCCCGAACGACCTCTGGGAGCAGCTCGAGCGCGAGGCCAAGAAGCAGGGCATCAGCGTCGCCCAGTACGTGCGGGATGCCGCCCTCTACCGGGTTGCGTTCTCAGCCGGCGCCTCGAGCGAGGAGAAGGCGGGCTCCGAGCCGACCTGGCGTCCTCCGCAGGCATCGCGCTTCATCCGGTAATGCCGATAATGGGGAGATGGGCTCGCGCAACCTCCGCCGCGTTAGCGATGCAAGGCTTGTGCAGGCGGCGCGGGCCGGGGATGCCCGGGCCTTCGAGGAGCTCTACAAGCGGCACCACCCGGCCGTGCTCTCGTTCTGCCGCCATCTGACGGGCAGGCTCGAGGACGCGGAGGACGCGGTACAGCACACCTTCCTGGCTGCCTACCGCGCGATCGCGGGCGGCGCCGACGAACTCGATCTGAAGCCATGGCTGTTCACCGTGGCGCGCAACCGCTGTCTGTCGCTGCTGCGCTCGCGCCGTCTGCGCGAGCCGCAGCCGGGGCTCCGGACCGCCGGCCACACGCCTCGCTCGCCTGAGGAGGTGCCCGGCGAGGCGTGGGGCGTGGAGGGCCTGACCGCCGAGGTCGAGCGCCGCGAGGACCTGCGCGAGCTCGTGGTCGACCTCGGCGAGCTGCCCGAGCCGCAGCGGGCGGCCCTGGTGCTGTCCGAGCTCGAGGCGCTGAGCCACGTCCAGATCGCGCAGGTGCTGGACGTCGCGCCTGCGAAGGTGCGTTCGCTCGTCTTCCAGGCGCGCAGCTCGCTGCTGTCCACGCGCCACGCCCGCGACACGCCCTGCGGGGAGATCCGGATGCAGATCTCGACGCTGCGGGGCTCCTCGCTCCGGCGCCGGACGCTGCGGCGCCACGTGCGCATGTGCCCGGGCTGCAGTGAGTTCGAGGCCGCGGTTCGCCTCCAGCGGCGCGACCTCGCGGTCATCCTGCCCGTCGTCGCGGCCGCCACGGCGCGGGACGCCGTGCCCTCCGCGCTTGCCGGCGGAGCGGCCTCTGGCGGGGCCGCGGCCGTAGGCGGCGGCGCCGCGGTGGGCGGCGGCGCGGCCGCGGGTGGCGGCCTCCTCGGCGGAGTCGTCACGGCCGTCGCGGGAGGAGGTGCGGTGCAGCTCACAGCCGTGGTGGCGGTGGCGGCCGCGGGAACGCTCGGCGTCGTCAAGGCCGACCTTCCGGCTCGGCTCGGGATGGTCGACGCCGTCGGCGTGGAGCAGGCTCAGGTGCGCGCGGAGCACACGCAGGGCGGGGCCTCCGGAGAGACGACTCTCGCCGCCCCGGATGCACACGACCGGAGCTCGGGAGTGCCGGCGGGGAGTCTGGAACCGGGCGACGGCCACGCGCGCGACGGCGCCGCGGGCGACCGCACGGCCGGCGAGGGCGAGCCCTCGCCGCAGCGGGGCGGATCCGGCAAGCCGGCCGGGCAGCCCGGCGGCGGGCCGCCGAGCACCCCGCCGGGGCTCGCGAAGAAGGAGGGCGAGCTTCCGCCCGGCCTCGAGAAGAAGGGCGACGAGCCGCCGCGCGGCTCGAACGGCAACGGGAACGGGGCCAACCCGAACGCAGCACCGCCCGGGCAGACGAAGGGCTCGGGGCCGGGCGCACCGCATCCGACGAACGCGCCCCCCGGCCAGGCGCTGAAGGAGGCCGGCGCGAAGCCGAGCCCTCCCGGGCAGACGCGCAAGCAGGAGGCGATCGCATCGCCCCATGCGCCCGCCGCACCGACGGCGCCCGACAAGCCCGTGAAGCCGGAGAAGCCAGCCACGCCGAAGTAAGCTCCGGGCTGTGACAGCGTCGCTTCCGCCCGAGGTCCAGCGGGTCTTCGACACCTTCGTCACGACCGAATACACGACCGTCGACCGGCGCGGCCGTCCGATCTGCTGGCCCGTCACTCCGTACTACGGGCCGGGCGACCCGTGCATAGACGTGACGACAGCGCTCGGCTACCCGAAGAAGGCCCTCGACGCGGAGGCCAACCCCAAGGTCGCGCTGCTGTTCTCGGAGCCGGCCGGCAGCGGCATGGAGACCGCACCGCAGGTCCTCGTGCAGGGCACCGCCGCCGTCGACTACCGCGACCTGGACGCGAACCGGGAGCGCTACCAACGGGAGTCGATCGAGAAGCTCCCCGGGAGCAAGGGCCTACAGCCGCCGAAGCAGCTGCAGCGCGCGTTCAGCTTCTACTACACCCGCCTGTACGTGCACGTGCGGCCGGAGCGCGTGTACGTGTGGCCGGAGGGTGAAGCCACCCGCGAGCCCTTGCTGTTCGACGCGCACATGGAGGAGGTCCGCTCCGGTCACGACGAGGAGCCCGAAGGCCCCCCGCCGCCCGCCGAGGGCGGGCCGGGGGTCTGGGACGCGCGCATGGACGAGCTGGGCGGGCGCTATCCGGAGGCGGTGCTCGCGCTGGTCGCTCCGGACGGCTTCCCGTTCAGCGTGCGCGTGCCGATCTCCGTCGATCGCGCGGCCCGCCGGGTGCGGATCGGAGCAGGGGTGCTCGGCGTGCCGGTGCAGCCCGGGTTCGCGTGCCTCACCGCCCACGACCACCACCCGGACTTTCATTGGCAGCGGAACTTCCAGGTGCGCGGCGACCTCGTGGAGGACAACGGGGGCTGGGCCCTGATCCCCAAGAAGTTGATCGGGGGCCTCGAGCTCCCGCCGGTGTCGAAGCCGCGCGTCTACGCCCTGAACGCCCGCAAGATGATGCGCGCCTGGCGCGTCGCAAGAAAAACGAGACGCGGACTGGGCGCCTGAGGAGCGCGCCGCCGGCGACCGAGGTCTCCGGGGCTGCGCGGCGAGCCTCACATCCTCTGGGCTTCGCTCTTTGCGCCTTCGTCCGCGTCTCTGCGCACGAGTAGAGCACGACGCCCGGAACTGCGTCAAGGACGAATTTCGCACCACCGCGCTAATTGCGCAGAAAAGTCTCGATCTCCGGTATCGCCTGGGCTGCGTTCTCGAAGCGAACGGCTGCCATCCCCAGCGCGCGCGCCGCGTCGCAGTTCACATCGAGGTCGTCCACGAACACGCAGCGCTCCGGTGCGACCCCTCCGAGCCGCTCGAGTGTGAGCTCGAAGATCGCGGGATCGGGCTTGCGGAGCCCGACGAACGCCGAGTCGACCACGAGCTCGAAGAGCTCGTCGACCTCCGGGAGCTTCGCGCGCCAGAGCGGCTCCCACTCGCGCACATTGTTCGTCAGGAGCGCGGCACGCACGCCGCGTGCGCGCTGATCGCGCACGAAGTCGATCATGGCGTGGTTGGGCTCGAGCCGCTCGAAGTAGAGCGCGCGCAGGCGAGCGAGGTCGAAGCCGTCCTCGAGGTGCCGCTCGATCCGTGAGCCGAACTCGGCTTCGCTGATCTCGCCGCGCTCGAGCACGAACAGCGGGTGTTCGCCGTGCTCCTCCGTGGCGCGGCCCATGGCCTTGCCGAGCTCCTCGAGCGAGACGCCCGACTCCTCCTGGTAGGCCAGGAAGCCCACCTGAAGCGGCGTCGTCAGCACGCCGCCGAAGTCGCAGATGAGGATGTCCCTCATGCCGCGGCGGGTGGCTCGGTGCGGAGCATCAGCTCGTAAGAGCCGATCCCCTCGCGCCCGTCGAGGCGCCAGCGGAACACCGCAACGTGGACCTGGAGGCCGTCGAGGTCGAGCGACGTGCCCGCGATCACCTGACCCGAGCCGCGGCGCGGATAGTCCTCGCCCGGCAGCCACAGCTCGAGCCCGGCGCTGCGCTGGCGGCCGCCGCCGTCATAGACGGTCGAGATGCGCGCCGTCTCGACCTCGAGCAGCGCGTCGTCCTCCACGAGGCAGGCGGTCACACGCTCGTCTCCGTGACCCACCGCGCCGCGCGGACGGCGCGCGATGGCCACGAGCGCGTGCTGCTCGTCCACGAGCGCGGACAGGGAGCGCACGGCGTCGAGCTTCTCCCACTGCGGCGGCACGTCGGTCTCCGAGACGGTGCCGAGGCCCTCCACGCGACGCCCGGCGGCCTCGCCCTTCACCCGGGCCACGTGAGCGCGCACGCCACCGAGGTCGGCGGCGGGCGAGACGCGCTCGAACTCGAGCGAGAGCTTGTCCCCCAGCTCGGCTCGCCACCCCGAGTCGGTGGCCTCCACCTGGGGCCCCTCCGGCAGCGCGACCGGCTTCCTGCCCTCGAACAGGATCGTCATGCCCGACCGCGCCGTTCCGTGTATGTCGTGGGCGGCGTCGAAGAAGGACAGTGCGAGCGCCGCAGCGCTCACCGCTCGAGCCGCGGCCGCGACCGCGGCGCGTCGTCGTACTCGCGGGCGCTGCCCTCCACGTCGTAGCGGCCGCGCGGCTGCGCCACCACCACACGGCGGCCCAGACGCCGGATCAGCAGGCGCCGGATCACGGCTCGCGTCGGCGGCAGGAGAAGCAGCGCTCCGGCGATGTCGGTCAGGAATCCCGGCGTGATCAGGAAGGCGCCACCGAAGATGACGAGCACGCCGTCCACGACCTCGCGGTGAGGCACCTTGCCCTCGGACATGGTGCTGTTGAAGCGCCTCCAGACCGAGCGGCCCTGTGACCTGAACAGGATGGCGCCGATCACGGAGTCGAGCGCGAGGAGCAGGATGGTCAGCGGCGCTCCGAGCGCCGGCCCGACGACCTCGAGGATGACGTACAGCTCGAGGAACGGGATGATCAGGAAGAGCGCTATGAGCGCCAGCAGAGGCACGGCCTGACACTACTATCCTCGTGCCATGTCATCCGTGACCGTTGACGACGTCCAAGAGGCCCTCACCAACGTCATCGACCCCGAGCTCGGGCTCGATTTCGTGGAGCTGGGGCTGATCTACACCGTGGAGGTCGAGGGCGGCGACGTCTTCATCAACTTCACGCTCACCTCGCCGGGCTGTCCGATCGGGCCGCAGGTCGCCGAGCAGATGGAGGAGTTCGTCGGCGAGCTCGACGGCGTGACCGCCGTGCACCCGAAGATGACGTTCACGCCCGCCTGGACGCCGGACATGATGAGCGAGGAAGCCAAGTTCGCACTGGGCTACTGAGGCCCGCCGGCCGAAGCCTCCGGCTCCTCCGCGACTCCTTCCCGGACGATCCCGCCCTCGACGCCGCGGTCTCGCGCGCGCTGATGCTGCGAGTGGCGGCGGGCGAGCTTCCGGAGACGCTCAGAATCGCCCATCCCGGAACGACGGTCGCCTTCGCGAAGCGGGACGCCGTGGCGCCGGGATACGAGGCGGCGGTCCGGGCCGCGCGCGAGCACGGCTTCGAGGCGACGCTCCGGCTGGCCGGCGGCCGAGCTGCCATCTTCCACGAGGGCACGATGGAGATAGGCCACGCCGTGCCGGACGACGAGCCACGCGCGGGGATCCACGAGCGCTTCCGGCAGACCGCCGACCGGCTGGCCCGGGCGCTCGCCGCGCTGGGCGTGGACGCGCGGGTCGGCGAGATCGCCGGCGAGTACTGCCCGGGCCGCTACAGCGTCAACGCCCGCGGCGCCGCGAAGCTGGCCGGGATCGGCCAGCGCCTGGTCAGCGGGGGCTCACACACCGGAGTCGTCCTCGTGATCGACGGTGCGGAGCGGATCAACGAGGCGCTCGAGCCGGTCTACGCCGCGCTCGGCCTCGACTGGGAGCCGGCGGTGACCGGCTCGGTGCGGTCAGAGGAGCCGGGCGCCACGTGGGAGGGCGTGAGCGACGCGATCGTTGCGGAGTACGCACGCGATTACGACCTGGTCGACGCCTCGCTGGACGCCGAGACGCTGGCGTTGGCGCAGGAGCTCGCCGCCGAGCACCGGGTCGATTGAACGACAGCGGTGAAGGGGTGAGGGGTCAGGCCGCCAGGCCTCCCTCGGCCGCGCCCCCGTCGGCTCGGCCCGCGGGGTTAGTCGCTTTTTGTACCCCACAGGGGTCATAAAACGCCTTACCCCGGATTTGGCGGCCGGCCGGGCCCGCCCTCAATGCCCATCGTTCGCCCGCGCCCTACGCCGCCTGCCGCGCTCGCGCGCGCTCCGCATTCCGCGCGATCGCGTCCACGAACGTGGGCCACAGCTCCTTCGGCATGTCGTGGCCCATGCCGGGGATCGTGATCAGCTCCGCGTCCGGGATCGCCTTCGCCGTGGCCACGCCGCCGCGCGGCGGGACCAGCGGGTCGCTCCGGCCGTGGATCACCAGGGCCGGAACGTCGAGCCCGCGCAGGCCCGCGGTGCGCGATCCCGACGCGAGGATCGCCGCCAGCTGGCGGGCCGTTCCCGCGGGGTGGTGGCCGCGGTCGTAGGTCGCGCCGGCGAGCTCGCGGACCCGCTCCGCGTCCCGGCGATAAGCGGGTGACCCGATCATCTTGAAGAGCCGCTCGAAGTACCTGATGTACTCATCGCGGTCGTTCGGCGCCCTGCGCATCAGCACGCTCCAGACGCGCAGCTTCGGCGTCCCGACCCGGCGGTCGCCGGTGGTCGACAGCATCGAGGCGAGCGACAGCACGCGCTCCGGCTGCCGGATCGCCATCGTCTGGGCGATCATGCCGCCCATGGAGGTGCCCGCCACGTGCGCGCGCTCGATGTCGAGATGGTCGAGCAGGCCGAACGCGTCGGCCGCCATGTCGTCGAGCCGGTAGGGGACGGGCGCCCGGAACCCGGCCATGAGCCGCATCACGTTCGGCACGGGCGCGTCGATCTGGGTCGACAGGCCGGCGTCGCGGTTGTCGAACCGGATCACGTGGAAGCCGCGCTCCGCGAACAGCTCGCACAGCTCGCGGTCCCAGTGGATGAGCTGCATCCCCAGCCCCATGATGAGGAGGAGCGGCTCGCCCGACGGGTCGCCGATCGTCTCGTAAACGAGCTCGACGGGCCCGACCTGCACGCGACCCTCGGTCAACGGCCAGGTAGCTGAACGCGCAGGTTGGAGAGCCGCACCGAGAACCTGAAGTTGCTCGTGCGCAGGTAGTTCGGATCGCGCCCGAGCAGCTCGAGCTTCGCCACGTGGCCGCGCTTGAAGCGCCAGCCGTTTCCGAACAGCTGGAACAGGACGGGGCCTTGCTGGTTGTCGCGCAGCCTGTAGACGCCCCGTGTCACAAGCGTCTGCTGTCCGCGATGCACGTCCCACAGGCGCGCCGCGATGAAGCCGCCACGACCGGTGGTCGAGATATCCGCCTCCACGATCGGCAAGCCGAGGAGCGTGAACGCCCGGCGGACGCGCCGCTGTACGACCGCCGTGCCCCGCACGCGCTCCGCGTTCACGGCCGCGCAGGCGCCCGAGCTACCGATCGGATCGATGGCCGCGGCGGTGCCGGGGCTGCCGGCGCCCGATCTGATCCGCTGGGTCGGACGGCGGCGCAGGAGGAGGGTGCGCGGATGCAGCCGCTCCCAGTTCTCGGCGCGGAACGGCCCGCCCGGCGGCGCCGCGGCGGGACACGTCTGCGTGAACGCGAGCACGCTGCCATGGCGCGGCGGCCGGCCGGTTCGCTTCAAGAAGGCGCCGAAGAAGGAGTTGGCCTGATCGATCATCGCGCTGTCGGCGAGCGCCTTGTTCTGGCCGCGCGGATGCCCGAGGTCGCCGAGCTGGAGCGACAGGCGCGCACCGGGCGCGGCCGTGTAAGTGCGGTACACCCGCAGCGCCTCGGTCGCCGGGAAGAGGTCGTCCGTCCAGCCGTTCTGAACGATCAGCGCGGCGCTCGGGCCCGTCAGCCCCATCCAGCTGTGGAAGCCGGTGAGCTCCCTGCCGACCGCGAGCGCGTCGGGACGCGCCGGCTCACCGCGGTCGGCGAGCGCCCTCCAGGTCGTGATGTCGGAGCTGAACACCCCGCCGGCGGGCTGGTAGAAGCCGGTCAGGCCCCCACTCGCGTAGAGGCCGTCGTTGTAGCTCTTCTTGAACACGCCGCCGGGGCGAATGGAGTCGCCCGGCTTCGGGGTGCGGAAGTCCAGGAAGCGCCCATTTGGCTGGAGCGCGTAGGCCATGTCCGACCCCGGCCAGCGCGCCCAGGCTGCCGCGATCGCGAGCGGCGTGCCGCTCGGGCTCCTCCAGGGGACGAACGAGCCGTCCTCCCTCCGCACGCGGTTGCGCAGCCGCGCCAGGTTGAGGCTCTGGATCCCCCCGTACGAGACGCCTGTTACGCCGATCGCGTCGAACTTGGCCACGCCCTGGTCGACCAGCAACCCGACCAGGTGCTGCGTGTCGCGCCCCTCGTAGCGGTGGTCGGCCAGATGGATCCAACCGCGGTCGCAGCCCGGGCTCGTGCGCGAGTCCGCGGCCCCGCACGAGCGGCCGAAGCCTCGCGCGGAGACGTTGACCACGGCGTAGCCCTGCTGGGCATAGAAGACGTTGCTGTAGCGGTTGTCCGGCGTGTGCGACTCGAAGCTTGTCTTGCTCCCGCCCCAGCCGTGCATCATCACGAGCACGGGGAACGGCCCGTCGCCCGTGGCCGGCAGCGTCACGTCCACGTCCAGCGGTACGCCGTCCCAGCTCGGCACGCGCTGGGCGTCGCTCGCCGTCGGGCAGAACAGGACGCCGTCCTGCGGCACGCAGGCGTGTCCGAAGGGCAGCGGCGGCGCGGCCTGGGCAGCGGGAGCAGCGAGCGCGATCGCCGCGGCGGCGGCGAGGAGGGCGAGGATGCGGCGGGTCACGAAGTGGTGGTCTTCTTCCGGGCCCTGCCGGGCGTGCCGTCCTTCTTGATCCCGTTCGACTTCGCGCTCGCGCGGCCGGCCTTCCGCGCGGCGGCGAGCAGCTCGGCCAGCGACTCCTCGACATGCGTGGCGAAGGCGTCGAGGTCGGGCATCGCGTCGTAGTCGGCGAGCAGCCCGAAGTCGACCTTGCCGTTGTAGCTCATGATCGCCACCGCGAGCGCATGGTTCTCGGGGAGGAAGGCGATCGGGACGATCTCCTCCATCTCGCGCCCCAGCAGGTAGAGCGGGAACTGCGGTCCCGGCACGTTCGTGACGATCAGGTTGAAGAGGCGCGTGGAGAAGTTGAGCCGTGACGCCTGGGCGAGCAACGTCGGCGGCGCGAAGTCGGTCAGGCCGGCGATCACCTCCGCGCCGAGAGCCTGCTTCGACTCCTTCAGCTGGCCCATCCCCTCGCGGACGACCTGCAGCCGCTCGACCGGATCGTCCACGTAGACGGGCAGCGGCCCGCGCATCGCGGCGATGCGGTTCCCGAGCGACCCGTGCTCCTCCTCGCCGCGGATCGAAACCGGTACGAGCGCACGGAGCTCCACGCCCTCGGTGCGCACGCCCCGGTCATGGAGCCAGCGCCGGAGCGCACCCGCGACCACCGTGAGCACCGCGTCGTTCACCGTACCGCCGAGCGAGTTCTTGATCTCCTTGAAGTCGCTGAGCCGGCCCTGAAGCCAGCGCACGCGCCGGTGCGGCCCGATCGGGACGTTCAGCGGCACGTCCGGCGCGGGGTTCATACCCGCCCACACGACCTCGCCCAGTCCCTCCGCGGCCTCGCGCACGCGCTCGAGGGTCTCGACGGGGTGCTCGAGCGCCCCGACGGCGCGGCCGGCCAGGCTGAACGGCGTCTTGACGAGGCCCTTGACACCCTCGGCCACGAGCTCCACGTCGGACGGCTCGGGCGCCGCCGTCCAGCGGTCCGACGGCTCGGGCTCGGACGGCACGGGCGAGAGGTCGAACAGGACCGTCGCGATGTCCACGCCCGCGACCCCGTCCACCAGCGCATGGTGGGTCTTCGAGATCAGCGCGAAGCGCCCGCCGTCGAGCCCGTGGACGATCCAGATCTCCCAGAGCGGCTTCGAGCGGTCCAGCCGCTGGGAGAAGATCCGGCCGGCGAGCTCGCGCAGCTGCTCGTCGCTCCCCGGCTTGGGGAGCGCGGTGTGGCGCACGTGGTAGCCGAGGTTGAAGCTCGGGTCGTCGACCCAGAACGGCCGCCCCGCCTCGAACCGCGGGAAGGCGAGCTTCTGGCGGTAGCGCGGCACGCGGTGGAGCCGGCTCTCGAGGTGCGCCACGAAATCGTCGTGTGGCGGCGGCGGCCCGTCGAAGAGGACGAGCGCACCCACGTGCATATGCGACGCGTGCTTCTCCTGCGCGAGGAAGGAGGCATCGATCGCGCTCAAACGGTCCTTGTGACCCTGCTGCGCCACGCAGGGAGCCTATCCGTTCACAATCCGGGGCCGTGAAGCTGTTGGGAATCGTGCTCGCCGTTCAGGTCGCGCTCGGAATCACGCTGGTCGCCCTCGTGGCCACCGACAACCTGCCCTTCACCGGAGACGGCGAGGCGGACGGAAGTCCGGCGCGCCCGGCCGCGGTGCGCGTGGACCGCTTCGACGGCGCGGCGGCGTTCCGCCTGCTGCGACGCCAGGTGGAGCTGGGGCCGCGGCCGGCGGGCTCGCCCGAGTCGCGGCGGCTCGCGCGCCTGCTCAAGCGGATCGTGCCGCGCGGGCGCTACCAGGAGGTGCCGGGCGGCCTTCGCAACGTGATCGGGACGGTGCGCGGGAGGGAGCCCGGCTACGTCGTGGTCGGAGCGCACTACGACACAAAGGACATCCCGGGCTTCGTCGGCGCGAACGACGGCGCGTCCGGCACGGCGGTGGCTGCCGAGCTGGCGCGGACGATCAGGCGGCCGCGTCACACGGTGCGGTTCATCTTCTTCGACGGCGAGGAGAGCCCGCGCGGCACTCCGGACGAGGACTTCGAGGAGGAGGGGCTGCGGGGCAGCAAGGTCGCCGCGCCCGAGTTCAAGGACGCGCGCGCCATGATCCTGCTCGACTTCGTCGGCGACAAGAGCCTCTCGATCCCGCGCGAGGAGAACTCGTCGCCGGGCCTGTGGCGAAAGCTGCGTGCGGCGGCTAAGCGCGTGGGCACCGGCAATGTCTTCCCGGATCTCCTCAGCGGCGACGTCACCGACGACCACACCCCGTTCCTCGAGGCGGGCGTGCCGTCGATCGACCTGATCGACTTCCGCTTCCCCTGCTTCCACCGCCGCTGTGACGACATGCGGGCGGTCTCGGAGCCGAGCGTGAACGCCGTCGGCGAGACGATCTATGAGCTGTTGAAGACGCTCTGATCGCTAGGGTCACGCTCGAGATGGCCGCCGCTCCCGAAAAGCTGCTGCTCGCCGCGCCGCGCGGCTACTGCGCGGGCGTCGACCGCGCCGTTCAGACCGTCGAGCGCGCCCTCGAGCTGTACGGCCCGCCGGTCTACGTGCGCAAGGAGATCGTGCACAACAAGCACGTGGTCGAGCAGCTTCGCGCGCGCGGGGCGGTGTTCGTGGAGGAGGAGACGGAGGTGCCCGAGGGGGAGACGGTCGTCTTCTCCGCGCACGGGGTGTCACCCGCCGTCCACGCGAACGCAGAGACGCGCCGGCTCACGACGATCGACGCCACCTGCCCGCTCGTCACGAAGGTGCACGTGGAGGCGAAGAAGTTCGCCGCCGACGGGTACACGATCGTCCTCATCGGCCATGAGGGCCACGAGGAGGTCGAGGGCACGATGGGCGAGGCGCCCGACCACTTCGTGCTGGTCGAGACCGAGGAAGACGTTGACCGGCTCGAGCTGCCGGATCCCGACCGCGTGGCCTTCCTGACCCAGACGACGCTGAGCGTGGACGAGACCGACCGCATCATCCGGCGCCTGCGCGAGCGCTTCCCCAACATCACCGGGCCGAAGTCCGACGACATCTGTTACGCGACCACCAATCGCCAGCTCGCCGTACGCCAGATGGCGGGCGAGTGCGACCTCGTGCTCGTGATCGGTTCGAGCAACTCGTCGAACTCGAACCGGCTGGTGGAGGTGGCGCGCGACCACGGCGCGGAGTCGCACCTGATCGACAACGAGACCCAGGTCCAGGAGGAGTGGCTCGACGGCAAGCGCGTCGTCGGAATCTCCTCCGGAGCGAGCGCACCCGAGGAGCTCGTGCAGCGCCTGATCGACTTCTTCAGGGCCCGCGGCACGAGCGACGTCTCCGAGTTCGAGGTCGTCCAGGAGGACGTCCGATTCATGCTCCCCAAGGAGATCAGGAAGGCCCTGGCGGCACAAGCGTCCTGAGCCGAGCAGGCCGAGGACGCAGGTCCGAAGGCTTGCTAGGCAAGCCGAGGGCCGAGGACGATGGAATGCGAAGGCTCAGGGCGCTTGGGGCGTGAACTGCACGCCGTGGAGGCGGAGGCCCGGTGACTCCGCCTCGACCGTTCCATCCACCTCGTGGAGCCCGGGCTCGACGCCGCCCCCGGAGAGCGCCGCGTAGGCGGCGCCGGCGCTGTAGCTGAAGCTCGCCGCCGCCCCGGCGTCGGCCGCGGCGATCCAGTCCTCGCCGTCGGTCCAGTCGCGCACCAGCTCGAGCCGGTCGCGGTCGGCCGGGAGTGCGATGTCGGCGGTCTGCGGCTCGAGCAGGACTCCGGGCGCGTCCTCGGGGCGCAGCGGCTCCATCGGCTCGACCTCGATCCCGAGGCACTCGCCTATGGCGCGTTCGGTGTCCGCGTACTCGCCCTCGCCGTAGTGCACGAGCGCGAGCCTGCCTGTCCGGTCGAACACGTAGCGGCCGGGCCAGCCCCTGTTCCCGTAGATGCGCCAGACCTCGTAGTCCGGGTCGAGCGCCACGGCGTACGGGATCTCGAGACGCTCGACGGCGCGCGCCACGGTCTCTCGGTCGCGTCCGAACGAGTAGCCCGGCGTATGCACTCCGATCACACGCAGGCCCTCGTCCGCGTAGCGGCGATGCCACTCCACGAGGTACGGCAGGGTGCGCAGCGAGTTGATGCGAGCGAAGTCCCAGAACTCCACGAGCACGGCCCCGCGCCCCATCAACGTGTTCATGCGGAGGAAGGCGACGTTCAGCCATTCGAGCCCCCTGGGGAACTCCGGGGCGTAGATCTCGGCGTCGGCGGGTGGGCGCACGCCAAACAGAATGCCGCAACAACCGGGCTTTGAAGCTGTTGTAGGCTGGCACCCCGCTTACGTCTCAGTACCCGTCTCACCCCTCGAGGAGGAGGAATGCGAAAGCTGTCCATCGCCGTTTTGGCGATTGCCGCGGTCGCCGCGCTCGCGAGCGTGGCCTTTGCCGCGAACGTCTACAAGGTCCATCTTGGGTCGACCACGGTGCCCGGGAAGGGCTCGAAGGCCAAGCCCATCCCCACCGCCCTCAAGTTCGGCTTCCAGGTCGAGGAGAGTGACCCCAGCAAGCGCGCGACCGTGATCGAGGAGTACGCGATCGGGTCCGAGGGTCTTGTAACGAACCCGAAGCTGTTCCCGAAGTGCGCGTTCAGTGATCTCGACAACGAGCCGAGCGCCCCGGCGAAGTGCAAGAAGGCGCTCGTGGGCACCGGCCTGGTGAAGAACGCGGCCGGCCCGAGCACCGACCAGTCGCTGTCGGCGAGCACCCCGTGCAACCTGAAGTTGGCGCTCTACAACAACGGGCACGGCATGATCCTCCGCCTCGACGGCGGACCGCCCATCCCGCCCTCGTTCGAGTCGGACACGGTGGGATGCGCGCTTCCGATCCACACCGCGATCGACGGTAAGTTCGTGAAGCGGAAGATCGGTGGGGTCACCTCCAGCGACTTCGTGTTCACGGTTCCGCCGAACCTGAAGCACCCGCTGACGGGCGTGGACAACTCGGTCCGCCGCTCGGACAACATCCTCAAGTTGAGGACGGCGAAGAAGAACGGCCAGAAGCGTGGCTTCTACGAGAAGATCGGATGCAAGGGCGGCAAGCGCCTCGTGCGTGCGACCTTCAAGACGGAGGTCACCGCGAGCTCGCCGACGCAGCAGACGTTCACGGCGACGAAGCAGTCGAAGTGCTAGCAGTCGCCTAGACGCGGCTTATTGCGAGCGGGGCGGCCTTCGGGCCGCCCCGTTTGCTTTCAGTTGCCGAGCGAGACGAGGAGGTGGGGCGACACCCACACCTCGATCGCGGCGGCCGCCAGGAGGATCGGGACCGCGATGGCGACGGTGACGAAGGTGGCCGCGAGCAGCTCCTGCCAGTCGCCGCGGCGGCTCGCGATCATCCACGCGGCGAGCGGGAGGAAGAGCGCGAACAGCTCGGGCACCGCGTGCGGAAGCAGGGCGAGCATCAGGTTGCTGGGGCTCGTCCCGATCTGGCCGGCGATGGAGGCTGCCCCGCCTCCGATGATGTACGCCTGCGTGCACAGCGAGAAGAGCGTGGCCGCGGCCACGAAGGCGATCGCGAACGGGCCCGCCTTCTCGTGGACCCACCTGGAGACGCCGCTGCGGTGCGCCGCTGACAGCGGCAGCGAGCTGCCGGCCATGAAGCCGGCCACGCACGCGAGCGCGTGGAGGGCGAGCACCAGCGAGTTGCGGAACAGGACGCGGCCGTAGTCGGCGATCGTGACGTCCGCGTTGTAGCCGGGAATCAGGTAGATCGTCCGGTCCGGCGTGCTGAGCTCCGCCACCGCGTAGACGGCGACGAGCAGCGCCACCGCGATCGCGGCGCTGAGGAGGCACCAGGGGCGGAGGACCACGCCGGGCTCTCGATTCCAGCGCTCGAGCGCGAGCTTGGTGTCGCGCATGCCCTGGACGAGCACGAGGTCATTGACGCTCACCCGAGGGGCATCGGCACGCGAGGCGGGAGGGTTGAACCGAGGCACCGGTAGAGAGCATCCCGCAATGCCTTCTCGCGCGGATCGTCGTTCAGATGGAAGCCGAGCCGGTTCATGACGTACGCGAACGCCACGCCGCGATCGGGGTCGGCGAACGCGAACGAGCCGCCGGCGCCGGGATGTCCGAACGCCCGCGCGCTCGACCCGAAGCGGAACTCGCCGAGCGGTCGCGCGAACCCCAGCGAGAATGCGGTGTCGACCTTGAGCACCTCGTCGTGCCAGCCGTGCAGCGGCCGCGGCGGGAAGCGGGTGAGCTCGTCGAGCGTCGCGGGGGCGAGGCCCAGCTCCGGCGGCTCGCTGACGAAGGCTGCGTAGGCGCGGGCGATGTCGCGCGCGGAGCCGAGCGCGCCGCCCGCCGGGAACTCCACCTGGCGATACTCGGAGCGGTCGAGGTCCGCCGGGCGGCGCAGCCGCGGGTTGGCGAAGGTGCGAAACGAGAGCGAGCGCGGGTTCGCCATCGCTAGCGCCATCCCTCGTGGGAGGTGTCGGGTCTGCGGCAGCGCTTTCCACGCCGGGACGCGCTCGATCCGCGCCAGGCGCTCGCGCGGGAAGTCCTCGGGCGCGCCGAAGTACACCTCGAGCCCGAGCGGTGCGGCGATCTCATCCGCGAAGACGCGCCCGAGCGTCCGGTGCTCCGGGTCGACGCGCCGCATCAGCTCGCCCTCGTACCAGCCGAGGCTCACGCCGTGGTAGCCGTGGCGGGTACCCGGCTTCCAGTGCGGCTGCTGGCGGGCGATCACGGCGGCCAGGGCGTCGAAGTCGGCCAGCAGCCGCGCGTCGAGCGGCTCGTCGACGACGGGAAGGCCGGCCTCATGGGCAAGCAGCTGGCGCACCGTGACCTCGCCCTTCCCGGCCTGCGCGAACTCGGGCCAGTAGCTCGCGACGCGCTCCTCGTAGTCGAGCCACCCGCGCGAGTGGGCGAGCGCGAGCGTCATGGCCGCCAGCCCCTTCGAGGTCGAGTAGACGAGCACGAGCGTGTCCGCCTCCCACGGCTCCCCGCCGCGCGCGTCACGAACGCCGCCCCAGAGGTCGACCACCTTCTCGCCGCCGACGTAGGCCGCGCAGGCGGCGCCCAGCTCGTTGCGCGACGCGAAGTTGCGCTCGAACTCGCGACGCACCTCCTCGAAGCCGGATGCCACGGATCCCTCGATCACGCCAGGACCCTATTCCCGGAATTTAGGTGCGCCATACAAACCTTTCTTATCTTCCTGTTGTCCGTCGGTCAACAACCTGGAAAGGCAGTCCCTTGACTCGCAAGATCCTCACTGGCGCGCTCGCCGGCGCCCTCCTCCTCGCCGTACCGGGCGTCGCGTTCGCGAACAGCGCCGACACGCTCATGAACCTCGGCTTCAAGACCACCTCGAAGTCCCAGAAGGCCGGTACTGCGAAGAAGCCGCGCCCGGCGAGCATCTCCATCGCCATGACGCAGACCACGACCTCCGGCGGCCTGGCCTCCACCTCGCGCTCCCTGAACATCACCCTGCCGAAGGAGCAGCGCTTCACCGGCAAGGCGTGGCCAAAGAAGCTGCGCTGCGATCCCATCAAGGCCAACCAGGCGAAGTCGGACAGCGTCTGCCCGAAGGGCTCGAAGATCGGTGCGGGTCATGTGACCGCCGCCGCCGGCGACGGCAGCCTCAAGTCGGAGATCGACGTGCGGGCCTACGTCACGAAGAGCGGCGATCTCGGGCTGTGGCTCGACACGCTCAAGCCGCTCCCGATCCACGAGATGCTGATCGGCAAGGTGACCGGCGGTCGCACGATCAAGGTCGCCATCCCGAGCAACATCCAGCAGCCGCTCACCGGCGTCCGGAGCGCGATCGACGTGCTCCAGTTCTCGCTCGTCAAGGGCGTCGAGTCCATCGGCTGCCCCGCCTCGAAGAAGTGGACGCTGAAGTTCCAGAACGTCTACACCGACGGAAGCCAGACCAAGACCGCGACGGCTCCCTGCCGCCGCTAGGAAGCTCGTGAGCTAGCCGATGGAGTCGACCATCTCGAGCTGGATCAGGCGATTCAGCTCGACGGCGTACTCCATCGGCAGCTCCTTCGTGACCGGCTCGATGAAGCCGTTCACGATCATCGCCGCCGCCTCCTCCTCGGTGAGGCCGCGCGACTGCAGGTAGAAGAGCTGCTCGTCGGAGATCTTGCCGACCACGGCCTCGTGGGCCACGGTCACGTGCGGGTTCTGGATCTGGATGTCGGGCCAGGTGTCCGAGCGCGAGCGGTCGTCCATCATCAGGCCGTCGCACTGCACGTGGGCCTTCGAGCCCTGCGAGTTGTGGCCCATGCGGACGAGGCCGCGGTAGCCCATGATCCCGCCGTCCTTGGAGATCGACTTGGCGAGGATGTTCGAGGTCGTGTTCGGCGCGAGGTGCACGACCTTCGCGCCGGTGTCCTTCCACACGTCGCCCGACGCGACGCCCACGTTCAGGTGGTCGGCGCGGGCGCCCTCCCCGATCAGGAAGGAGCCGGGGTAGAGCATGACCTTCTTGGCGCCCATGGAGCCGCCGACCCACTCGACCGTGCCGTGCGCCTCGACGATCGCGCGCTTCGTGTTCAGGTTGAAGACGTCCTTCGACCAGTTCTGGACGGTCGTGTAGCGCGCCTTCGCGCCCTCCTTGACGAAGATCTCGACGACCGCCGAGTGCATCGAGTTGGCGGAGTACGTCTGCGCCGTGCAGCCCTCGATGTAGTTCACCTCGGAGCCCTCGTCGGCGATGATCAGCGTGTGCTCGAAGGTGCCCTCGCCGGAGCCCTCCATGCGGAAGTACGCCTGGAGCGGGAGGTCGACCTTCACGTCCTTGGGGACGTACAGGAACGAGCCGCCTGACCAGACCGCGCCGTGCAGCGCCGAGAACTTGTTGTCCTGCGGCGGCACGCACTTGTTCATGAAGTACTCGCGGACGAGGTCCTCGTGCTCGGTGACAGCCGTGTCCATGGCGCAGAAGATGATTCCGAGGTCCGCGTACTCCTTCTTCAGCCCCTCGTAGAAGGGCTCCTGGCGCCACACGCCCACGACCCCGGCGAGGTGCTCGCGCTCCGCCTGCGGGATGCCGAGCTTCTCGAAGGTGTCCTTCTGCTCCTTCGGGACGTCGTCCCAGCTGTCGTAGCGGCCGGCCGTCGGCGGGGAGTAGAGGACGAGCTCGGACAGGTCGAGGTCGGAGAGGTCGACGCCCCAGGTCGGGATCGGCTTGCGCTCGAAGATCTCGAACGACTTGAGGCGCTTCTCGCGCATCCAGCCGGGCTCGCCCTTGATCTTGGAGAGCTCCTCGATGACTTCTCGCGAGATGCCCTTCCTGGCGACGAGCTGTCCCTGCTCGTCCTCCTGGATCGCGCTCGGCTTCTGGACACGGGTCTTGTCAGTGGCTGCCATCGCCTTCGAGGATAGCGCGCGCAGGAGGCTTTCCAGACCCGGACAGGTAGGAGTTAGGCTACCCTAATGCGCATGCTCAGACGGACGGCCACCGTTGCGATCGCGGCGGCGCTCGGAGGCGGCGCGGCGATCGGCGTTGCCGCCTGCGGCGAGGACCGCGAGGGCGACGTCAATTTCCAGAACGGGACAGGCACGGAGACGACCGGGACTGCGACCGGCGGCGCCACCGGGACGGAGACGACCGGCACGGCCGAGACCGAGGCCGAGACCGCGCCCGAGACGGAGACCGAGACGGCGCCCTGATGTCGCGACGCCGGCTGCTCGCGATCGTGATCGGCGGCACGGTGCTGCTGGTGGCGGCGTTCGTCGGGGTGGTCCTGGCCACGTCCGGCTCCTCGTCGGACGAGCTCGTCCTCTACTCGGCGCGCTCGCACTACGGCGAGGAGAAGCCGTTCGAGGACTTCGCCAAGGAGAAGGGCATCGACCTGACGATCCGCGGCGGATCGGCGTCCGAGCTGTACGAGCGGCTCCGCTCCGAGGGCTCGAACACGCCGGCCGACGTGCTGATCACGGTCGATGCCGCGAACCTCTGGCGGGCCCAGGACGCGGGGATCATCGACTCCTGGAAGCCGCTCACCGAGCGTGCGCGCACGATCATGCGCTCCACCGAGCGCGTGGGGCCGAACGACGTGACCACCTACGCCGGCCTCGGCGACCCGCGCTGGAAGGGGAAGCTCTGCCTTCGCTCGGGCACGAGCGAGTACAACGTCTCGTTCGTCGCCGACCGGCTCGCGAAGGACGGCCGCGCGGCCACCGAGCGGATGCTCCGCAGCTGGATGGCGAACGACCCCCAGATCTTCGGGTCGGACACCGACGTGCTGGAGAAGATCGCCGACGGCGACTGCGACGTCGGGCTCACGAACTCGTACTACCTCGGACGCGAGCTCGAGGAGGACCCGGACTTCCCGGTCGCGCCGGTGTGGGCCGACCAGCAGGGCCGCGGAACGCACGTGAACCTCTCAGGGCTGGGCGTAGTGCGCGGCTCGGACCACGCCGAGGAGGCGCGCGAGCTGATCGACTACCTGCGCCAGCCCGCTGAGCAGGAGATCTTCGCCCAGAACAACCACGAGTTCCCGGTCGTCCGCGGGGCCAAGCCGTCTGACGAGATCGCCCAGTTCGGGACCTTCAAGCGCGACCCGATCGACGTGGCCCGCGCCGGGGAGCGCCTCGACGAGGCGCTCAAGCTGATGGACGAGGTGGGGTGGGACTAAGGACGACGGTGCTGTGCGCCGTGCTGGTGGCCGCTCCGCTGATCGGCCTTCCGCTGTCGTTCGTACTGGCCCCGGGCGGGCTCGAGGAGTTCTCCGGCTTCCTCCCGGAGGCGGTAGCCGCCACGGCCTGGATCCTGGTCGGGGTCGGGGGCGGCACGCTCCTCCTCGGCACCGCGCTCGCGGCGCTCGTGTCCTTCTTCGAGTTCCCCGGCCGGCGCTGGATCGAGTGGGCGCTCGTGCTGCCGCTCGCCATGCCGAGCTACGTCTTCACCCTCTTCGCGCTCGGTCTCGACGTCCCGGGCATCCGCTCGACCGGCGGCGCGGTGTGCGTGTTCACGCTGGTGCTCTACCCGTACGTGTACCTGCTCGCGCGGGCGGCGTTCCTGGGTCAGTCGCGCACGCTGCTCGAGGCGGCGCGTGGGCTCGGTCTGTCGCGCACGCGGGCGATCGTCCGCGTCGGGCTGCCGCTCGCGCGGCCGGCCATCCTGGGCGGCGTGGCGCTGGCGCTGATGGAGGCGCTGGCCGACTTCGGCACGGTCAACCTCCTGGGCGTGCGCACGTTCACCGACGCCATCTACCGCGTCTGGTTCGAGGCCTTCGACCGCGACGCTGCGATGCAGCTCGCGACGCTGCTCGTCTCGGTCACGCTCACGCTGCTGGCGCTCGAGCGGCTGGCGCGCGGGCGCGCGCGTCACGCGCAGCTCGCGGCGAGCGGCGACGTGATCCGCCCGGTGAGGCTGCGCGGCGTCGCGGCCGCGGCGGCCGCGCTCCTGCCGCTCGCGCTCGTCGCGCTCGTGGTGGGTGCGCCGCTCGTGCAGCTCAGCGTCTGGTCGGTCGAATCGATCCGCGAGGGCCTGCTCCCGACCGAATTCGGGGGCGCCGTGCGCAACAGCCTCCTGCTCGCCGGTATGAGCGCGGTGCTCGTGCCCGTGGTGGCGCTGCTGCTCGCATACGGCGCCCGCGCGAGCCGCTCGAAGACGGCCGCCGCGGCGGCGCGCACCGCTACGATCGGATACGGCCTGCCGGGCTCCGTGGTCGCCGTGGCGGTGATCGTGCCACTCGGCTGGCTGGACCGGCGCATCGACGGAGTCTTTGGCACGGGACTACTGCTCACTGGCACGGTGATCGGACTCTTCTACGCCTATCTGATCCGCTTCCTCGCCCTCGCATGGGGCGCGATCGAGGCGAGCCTGCTGCGCGTCCCGCGCCAGCTCGACGAGGCGGCGCGCGGGCTCGGCGCGGACCAGCTCGACGTGCTCGCGCGCGTCCACGTGCCGCTGCTGCGCTCGGGGCTCGCCACGGCGGCGCTGCTCGTGTTCGTGGAGGTGATGAAGGAGCTGCCCGCGACGCTGCTGCTGCGGCCGCTCGGCGGCGACACGCTGGCGATCGCCGTCTGGCAGGCCACGACCGAGTCCCTGTTCGAGACGGCGGCCCTGCCCGCGCTGATGATCGTGCTGGTCGGCCTCCTCCCGGTGGCGCTCATGATCAGGCTGTCGGGGCGGCTTGGCGCGAGCGAGGTCGAGGCCTCGCCCGCGGCGGCGGCGTGGGTGGACGAGGCGGAGGCGGCGGTGCCGGCGTGAGCCACGTCCGGGTGCGCGAGCTGTCCAAGTCGTTCGGCGCCGTGAGGGCGGTTCACGAGCTGAACCTCGACATCGAGCCGGGCGAGCTGCTCGCCGTGCTGGGCCCGTCGGGCTGCGGCAAGACCACGCTCCTGCGCACGATCGCCGGCTTCGAGCAGCCGGACGCCGGCTCCGTCGAGGTCTCCGGCGAGGTCGTTGCCGGCCCCGGCCGGATGGTCCCGCCGGAGAAGCGACGCGTAGGCATGGTCTTCCAGGACTACGCCCTGTTCCCGCACCTGACCGTGGAAGGGAACGTCGCGTTCGGGCTCTCGACGCGCACGCGTGAGGAGCGCGAGGGGCTCACGCGCACGACGCTCGAGCTGGTCGGCCTCCAGCACAAGGCGAACAGCGCGGTGCACGAGCTCTCGGGCGGCGAGCGCCAGCGCGTCGCGCTGGCGCGGGCGCTGGCGCCCGAACCGGAGCTCGTGTTGCTCGACGAGCCGTTCTCGAACCTCGACGCGACGCTCCGCGCCGGCCTGCGGCGCGAGGTCGAGCTGATCCTGCGCGAAGCCGAGGCGACGGCGCTGCTCGTGACGCACGACCAGGAGGAGGCGCTCTCGCTGGCCGACCGGGTCGCCGTGATGCGCGACGGCCGCATCGTGCAGGTGGGCCCGCCCGTCGAGGTGTACGGATCGCCGGCCACCCGCTGGGCGGCCCAGTTCGTGGGCGAGGTGAACGTGCTGTCCGGCGTGGCGCGCGGGAGCGGCGTGGAGACCGAGCTGGGCGTGTTCGACCTGCGCGTGCCGGCCAGCGGTCCGGTCCAGGTAGCCGTGCGCCCCGAGCAACTCGAGCTCCGCGCCGACGGCAGCGTGAACGCGGAGGTGGTCGCGCGCGAGTTCCGCGGCCACGATGTGCTCTACCGGCTGCGCCACGAGGGCGGGAAGACCGTGCTCGTGCAGCTGCCCTCGCTCGAGATGCACGAGGTGGGCGACGGGGTGTTCGTGCGGCCGGCGCCGGCGGCGAGGACGTGCGCGCTGCTGGATTAGGTCCCGTTGGTCGCTTTCGCCGGCATCGGCGAACGGCTGCATTGAGGGACAGGGACTGTCCTGGGTTGTGGCCCTGTATGGGCCTCTAGGCAGGACAGCCCACTCAAGACCGCCTCCTTCACCGCTGCCGTTCGCCGGGCGCGACTGGGCGCGCGGAGATACGCTCCCGCCCATGAAGCTCTATGTGTGCTGGGGGACGTTTCCGTCGCCGCGTCCCGGCGGCCATCCGTGCCGGAACGCCCACCGGGCGCTGACGGAGGCCGGCTGGGATCCGGAGGTGGAGAAGGTCTACGGCCTGGGGATCCTCGGGGACGCGCTCAACCCGACGCGCAAGAAGATCCGTGACCTGACCGGCCAGAACATGGTGCCCGTGCTCGTCACCGATGACGGTGAGGTCGTGAGCGGCTCCGACAAGATCGCGAGCTGGGCCCGCGACAACCCGGCTAGTGGTGCCGACCGAAGCTCAGCCGCGTAACCCAGTACTCGGCTTCGTCCGGCGAATCCGGCGCCGTCGTCCCGAAGCGCGCGTTCGGGAGGAACAGGCTCCCGCGCTTAAGCGCGACCGTCGTCGGGACGTCGAAGAAGCCCTCGGGAGCCTGCAGCGTGCGCACCACGCGCCCTGAGCGGTAGCGCCGGTCGAGCTGCACCACGGCGATCTGGTTCGAGCGGTTCTGGACCACGAGCAGCGTGTGCTTCCCGATCAGCAGGAGGCCGTCGCCGTTCGTGAGCTCGGCGCCGTGCAGGTCCACCGGCACGTGCGAGCCGTCCGAGGCCTTGATCCGCCAGAGCACGCCCTCGGAGGTCTGCACCGCGAGCAGGAGCCGGCCCTTCTCGACCGCCTCGATGCCGTTGAGGTTGTTCTGCGCCGGCGTCATCGGGAAGCCGGTGAGCGGGATCGGCGTCACACCCGAAAGGTCGCGTCTCACCGCGTAGATCACCGGCTGCTGCGAGTCGGTGAAGTAGGCGAAGCGCTTGGTCAGCACGACGTCGTTGATGAAGGTGGGCTGCCCCGCCGGCGTGAGCTGGAATGCGGCCAGCTCAGCGCCGCTCGACGCGTCGTATACGAACGCCTTGCCGGTCGGCCCGCCGCTCACGAACAGCCGGTTCGCGCGCCCGTCGTACTTCAGGCCGATGGCCGCGTGCCCGTCGCGGGCCGGCACCGCCTCATCCTGCGCGCCGGTCTTCGTGTCGATCTCGAGCACCCTGCCGGTCGGGATCGAGCCGACAAAGACGCTCGCGCCCTTCCCCGCCGCGATTCCCTCCGGCCGGTAGCCGTCGGGCAGCGGGATCTTCTCCGCTCCCTTGTTGGAGGCGATGGCCACCGCGGCGATGGCGGAAGCGGCGGCGAGGACGGTGACGAGAACGGCCAGAAATCTCCTCATGCCTCGGGCCTATCCGGGCACGTGGCGAGCGAAACGCTCACGCGGCAACTTGGCGCTAACGTCGCAGAGTGGAGCTCACGGAGACGACCATCCGCTACCTGTACGCGACGACCTGGCTCCCAAGCAGCTCCAAGGAGCACACGGTCGCAGTCCCGGGCGGCGCCACGACCGCGCTCGACACCGCCGGGAATCTCCTCCACATAGCGCTGTGGAGCCTGCGGCGGAGGGGATTCATGGGGTTCGAGCAGCTCCGGCCCGTCGAGGACGAGCGCGTGAGGGTGCTCGGAGGACGGTCGTTCTCCGCCTTCGACCTGCTCGAGCGGGACGCGACGGCGCGCGGCCTGGAGGGCGCCCTGCTGGACGCCGCGCGCGCGGTCGACGGCGACGATCGCGGCGTCCGGCGGCTCGTGCGGGCGCTCGACCTCGACAACCGCTCGCCCTGGAACACGGTCTGCGGTCACTGCTTCAGGGAGGCCTCCGCCGCCGGGCTCGTAACGACGAAGGGCCGGTTGTTCCCGAAGGTCGTGTTCACAGACATGGCCGCGGTCGAATCCCTCCGCGCGCGAAACGACGAGCTTCGCGCCGCGCGCGGCACCTACCTCGACGCCGAGCCCGAGCTCACGAATGCGGTGATCGCGGATTGCCTCCGGACCGTCGCGGACGCCTACTCGCCGAGCCTGGGCGATTGACTCCCGCCGAGCACGCGCCGCAGAACGCCATGACCGACGCCGGTGAGATCGCGCGCTTCCACGACCGCTGCAGCGACCTCATGCGCGAGCTCCTCGACGGGCTGGCCGCCGCGCCCGACGTGCCCCGCCCGTTCCCGCAGATCGAGGACGCGCTCGGTTGGCCGCGGCGCAGGATCGCCTCCGTGCTGGGCGGCGTCTCGCACCTGCGCCACACCGAGTTCGGCGGCCGCCGCCCGTACCGCTTCCTCGATGACCGGCGCTCGGCATCCGGGCGCTGGGAGATGTGGATGGACGAGGATCAGGCCGGGGCGGTGCGGGCCGTCCGGTAGAGCGGCACCGCCACCGCGAGCGTCGTCAGCGTGAGGAGCGAGCCGGCAACCGCCCAGGCGAGGCCGGTCCCCTGCGAGGCCGCGAGCGCGCCGACGCCGAGGTTCGCGACGAGCGAGCCCGCCTGCGCCGCGAGCGCCTCCGCGGAGATCAGCGTCGCGCGCGCGGTGGGGCTCACCTCCTCGTTCAGCAGCTCGAAGTGCAGTGGATCGGTGAGCCCCAGGGCGAAGTACGCGATCAGGTAGACGAGCGCGAAGGCCGCGGGCGCCTCCGGCGCGCCAAGCACCACGATCGCGATCGCCCCGACGCCCAACCCGAGCAGATAGGCCGGGCGGAGGCCGAGGCGGCGACCTGTCCGCTCGCTCATCCATGCGCCGAGCGCGACAGCGAGCATCGATGCGGCGGCCAGCCCGCCGAACACGATCCCGTGGCTCTCGCTGTCGCCGAGCAGGTCGGCGAGCCGTGGCTGCCAGAGCAGCTCGACGGCGGTGAACGACGTGCCGAGGGCGACCCCGGTGATCACGACGATCCGCACAACCGATGAGCCGAGGAACTCGTCCCAGGCAGTCCTGAACACCGTGCGCGTCCGAATGCCGATGGAGTCGCGCGCATCGGCGGCCGACTCGCGCGCGCCGCCCGGATGCGGCCGGACGCGGGGCTCGTGTACCAGCACCGCCACAGCCACCAGGTAGGCGACGGCCGCGAGCGCGCCCGCCAGTGCGGCCAGCCCGTAGCCGGACAGCGCGCCGTCGGGGTCGCTCGTGCCCGCGAGCGTGACCAGGCCGCCGCCGACCAGGGCGCCCAGCGCGATCGCGATTCCCTCGGCCGCGGTCCCGCGAGACAGGCCGCGGCTGAGCGGCGCCGCTGGATCGAGCGCGCGCAGCGAATCGACGTACCAGGCCTCGAGCGAACCGGAGATGAGCGCGCGGCCCGCCGCGAGCAGGGCGACCGAGGCCATGAACGTGCCGATCGAGCCGGCCACCGCGAAGATCAGCAGGCTGAACGTTGTAAGCGACGCCCCGGCCAGCAGTACGCGCCGCCGGCCGACGACGTCGGCGAGCGCTCCGCTCGGGATCTCCAGCGCGATTGCCACCGCGCTGTGGACCGCGAACACCGCGCCGATCGCGCCCAGCGACAGCCCGCGCGCCGTGGGCGTGATCACGAGGAAGGGGAGCACGAGGCCGACCGGCAGCCACCGGAGAGCACGCAGCAGGATGAACTGGCGGGTCAGCCGCTCGGTCGTCATGTGCTGCCTCGGCGCTCGGGGAAGGCGTGGAACAGGACGATCGCCCGCTCCGTGCCCTCGGCCGGGACGCGGCGGTCCGAATAGCGCTCGAGCACCGCGAGCACCTCGTCGGCGAGCGCGCGGAGCTCATCGGGCGTGAGCTCGAACCACTGGTCCGTGCCGTTCGCGGCTGCGCGCCACCTGCGGTCCCAGTCCGGCAGCTCGTCGTGCCAGCGTCGGAGCCAGCGCTCGTACTCGGAGACGAGCTGGCGTCCGAGAGCGCGGTCGGCCTCGATGAGACCGGGGTCGTCGGTGTCGAGCGACCACTGCATGCCCTCGTCGACGGCACGCCACCAGCGCTGGCGGCCGCGGTTTCGCTCCGGATCGTCCTCGATGAAGCCGTACTTGGCGAGTATCCGCAGGTGGTAGCTCGTCGCGCCGCTCGACTCGCCGAGGCGCCGCGCGAGCTCGGATGCGGTCGCGGGGCCCTGCTTGCGAAGCGTTCCGAGCAGGCGCAGCCGCAGGGGATGGGCCATCGCCCGAAGGACCTGGGCGTCGTCGATCGTGCGGAGCTGCGGAGCCATGCAAAGGAATCTTTGCATACGAGAAACAGCGACGCCGCTTCGCCCACCGCCGCCGGCGAGATCGGCCTAGGCTCGCCGGCCGGTCTTCAGCATCTCCCGCCAGTTCTCGGGATCCACGTCGGCCGGATCGGTCGATTCGATGAAATCGAGGAGCACGTCGAGGAAGCGCTGGGGCTCGTCGATGTGCGGGAAGTGGCCGGCCGTCTCGAAGATCTCGAGCCGGCTGGACGGCACCAGCTCGTGCGCGGCCAGGCCGTGCTCCACCGGAATGATCGGGTCGCGCTCGCCCCAGACGAGCAGGAAGGGGATGTTCTCGGCGAGATAGAGGCGGTCGGTGGCGTTCACCCGCTGACCACCCGGATCCACGATCGTGCGCAGCGTGTGCACGAAGGCGGCTCTTGCGGCGGGATCCTCGAGTGACGCGTGGCCGCGCCCGAGCTCGGCCATGTCGGTGCCCGCGTGGATCCCGAGCCGCCCGAACAGGCGGCCTACGGAGCGGCCCGCATCGAGCAGGCGGGCGCTCGCCAGGAGAGGGAGCACCACCTCCGACAGCGGCAGCGTCGCGGCGCGCAGGAGGAGGTTCACCTCCCGGCCCAGCCCGCCGCTGTCCACGAGCACCAGCCGCTCGCAGCGCTCCGGGAACTGGTAGGCGAGCTGCATGACCACGCCGCCACCGAGCGAGTGCCCCACGAAGGTCGCGCTCTCATGACCGAGGGTCACCATCAGGTCCCGGACGCCGCTCGCGTAGGCGCCCAGTGAGTAGTCGCCGCGCGGCTTCGCCGACTGGCCGTGCCCGATGAGGTCTGGCGCGATCACGGTGAAGCGCGTGGCCAGGTACGGCATCACCCGCTCCCAGGTCGCCGACGTGGAGGTGATCCCGTGGACGAGGACGATCGCGGGCCCGCTGCCCGCGCAGCGGTAGGCCACGCGATGGCCGTGGAGATCTATCTCCTGGAGCTCCAGGTCCTCGTCCGGAAGGCGCCGCACCGGCGGCAGCCTACTCGGGCCAGCTCGCGTCGCCCGTGGTGGCGCCGCGCATCACCTTGAGTGACAGCAGCGCGCACTTGCGACGCGTGGGTGAGATCTCGATGCCCAGCTGGTCGAGCACCCAGTCGGCGCCGAGTGCCTCGATCTCCGCGATCGGCATTCCGATCAGCTCGTCGGAGGTGATCGACGCGGCCGCCTGGGAGATCGCGCAGCCCTGGCCGTGGAAGCGGAGGTCCTTGACCCTGCCGTCCTCCACCACGATGTGCACGCCGAGCTCGTCCCCGCAGAGCGGGTTGTGGTCGTGGAAGTCCAGGTCGTGCTCGGGGAGCTCGCCGAAGTTCCGCGGGCTCTTGTAGTGGTCCAGGATGAAGTCCCGGTAGAGCGCGTCCATTACAGGGCCCTGTAACTCACAATTCGAAGACCTCGCGCGCCTTGGTCAGCGCCTCGACCAGGCGGTCGACCTCGTCGCGCGAGTTGTAGACGTGGAATGAGGCGCGCGCCGTCGCGCCGACGCCCAGGCAGCGCATGAGCGGCTGGGCGCAGTGGTGGCCGGCGCGCACGCAGACCGCCTCGCGATCGCACAGCTCGGCGATGTCGTGGGGGTGCATCCCGTCGATCGCGAACGCGACTACCCCGCCGCGCCTGTCCAGGTCGGCCGGCCCGTAGAGGTGGATGCCCTCCACCTCCGGGAGCCGCTCCAGCGCGTAGGCCGTGAGGTCGCGCTCGTGCGCGCGCACGCGCTCCATGCCGATCGCGTCCAGGTAGTCGATCGCCGCGCCCAGCCCCACGGCCTCCGTCGCGGCCGAGGTGCCCGCCTCGAACTTGAAGGGCAGCTCGTTCCAGGTCGAGCGCTCGCGGTCGACGCGCGAGATCATGTGGCCGCCGCCCAGGAAGGGCCGCATCGCGGAGAGCAGCTCGCGCCGGCCGTGGAGCAGCCCGATCGTCGGGCCGAGCGCCTTGTGGCCCGTCCAGGCATAGAAGTCCGCATCGATTTCAGTGAGGTCGACCGGCAGCTGAGGCACGGCCTGTGCGCCGTCGACGACCGTCACCGCACCCGCGCCGCGGGCGCGGCGCGCGATCTCCGCGACCGGGTTGATCGTGCCGAGGACGTTCGAGACGTGTGCGACCCCGACGAGCTTCACGCGCCCTTCGGCGAGCACCGAGTCGAGCTCGTCGAGCGACAGCTCGAAGCCGTCGGTCAGGGTCAGATAGCGCAGCTTCGCCCCGGTCTCCTCGCAGAGGATCTGCCAGGGGACGATGTTGGAGTGGTGCTCCATCTCCGTGATGAGCACCTCGTCGCCCGGTCCCACGTGCTCGCGCCCCCACGCGTACGCGACCAGGTTGATCGCCTCGGTGGCGTTGCGGGTGAAGATCGAGGTTGCCGGGTCCCAGTTGACGAACGAGGCGATCCGCTGCCGTGCTTCCTCGAAGCGGTCGGTCGCCTCGCGCGCCAGCTCGTAGACGCCGCGGTGGATGGGCGCGTACCACTCGCGCTGGAAGCGGTCCATGGCCTCGATCACCTGCTGCGGCCGCTGCGAGGTGGCCGCCGAGTCGAGGTACGCCACGCGCTTGCCGCCGAACTCGCGGCCCAGCACGGGGAAGTCGGCGCGGACGTCGACCAGGGGGTTGGTGGCGATGGACATCAGCTCGCCTCCGCGCGCTCCCCGATGAACTCGCGCACCTGATCCTCCGCGCGCGCCAGCTTCTCCGAGATCCGCCGCCGAACGAGCTCCTCGAGGCCGGGGTCGTCGAGCCGCATGACGACCTCCTCGAAGTAGCCCTCGACGAGCACGCGCACCGCCTCGGCGCGCGAGATGCCGCGGGTCATCATGTAGAAGATCTGCTCCGGGTCGAGCTCGCCGATGGTCCCGCCGTGCGACGCCTTCACGTTGTCCACCTCGACGATCAACGAGGGGATCGCGTCGCTCTTGGCCTTCGGCGAGAGCAGCATCGAGTGCGTCTGGAGATAGGTGTCCACCTCCGAGGCGCCCGGGACGATGTGGATGAGGCCCTCGTAGGACGCGCGCGACGCGCCCGTCAGCGCGCCCTTCCAGACCGTGTCGCCGGTCGTGTGCCCGGCCTCGTGCTTGTCCGTGGTGAACAGGTCGAGATGCTCGTCGCGCTCGGTGAAGTACATGCCGGTGTGGCGCATGTCCGAGCCCGGCTCGGCGGTGATGATGTCGAGCGTCTGCTTCGTGAGGTGGCCGCCGAGGTGGATCGGCACCCACTTCACGCGCGCGTCGCGGCCGACCTCCACCCGTCGCGTCGAGAGGTCGTAGACCTCACCGCTGCCCCAGTCCTGGTAGTGCGCCAGGTCCACCTGCGCGCCGGTGTCCGCGTACAGCTCGAACGCGCCGGAGTGCAGCGCCTGGCCCTCGAAGTCACCCCCGAGGAAGAACTCGCGGATCCGCACCTCGGCGTGCTCGCCCACCACGACGAGCGTGTGCGCCCACTGCGCCGTGTTCGGCTCGTCGATCAGCCAGACCACCTGGATCGGCTTCTCCACGCGGGTGTTCTTCGGCACGTGGATGAACACCCCGCCCGTCCAGAAGGCGGCCGTGCCCGCGGCGAACTTGCTCTCGTCGTGCGGGAGCCGCCTGCCGAAGTGCTCGGCCACCAGCTCGGCGTGCTCCTCGACGGCCTGCTCGAGCGGCATGACGACGATCTGGTCGTCGTTCAGGTCCGTGTGCACCACGTTCGCGCCGCGCTGCACGATGAGGGCGGAGTGCTCGTCGTCGCCGAGATCGAGCTGCGGAAGTCCCGGCTCGTAGCGCTTCGGCTCGAGCGCGTCGAGATCGAGGCCGCGGAGCGACGTCGTCCAGAAGCCGGAGCGTCGCCAGGTGGGCGTCTCCTGAGCCTCGTAGACCTCGAGTGCCGCGCGGCGGCGGTCCTCCACGAAGCTAGGCGCCACCCGCGCCCACCTCCTCGCGCACGAACTCGTAGCCCTTGTCCTCGAGCTCGTCGGCGAGCTCGGAGCCGCCCTCGCGGACGATCTTGCCGTTGATCAGGATGTGCACGAAGTCCGGCTTGACGTAGTTCAGGATGCGCGTGTAGTGCGTGATGATCAGGAAGCCGCGGTCGTCGCCGCGCATCGCGTTCACGCCCTCCGAGACGATCCTGAGCGCGTCGATGTCGAGCCCTGAGTCGGTCTCGTCCAACACCGCGAAGTCGGGCTGGAGCATCGCGAGCTGGAGGATCTCCGCGCGCTTCTTCTCGCCGCCCGAGAAGCCCTCGTTCAGGTAGCGGCTCGTGAACGCGCGGTCGATCCTGAGGAGCTCCATGTTCTTCTTGAGGAGCGCTCCGAACTCCTTGACCTTGATCGGCTCCTCACGCCCGGCGTTCATCGCCATGCGCATGAAGTTGGCGACCGATACGCCGGGGATGGTCGCCGGGTACTGGAAGGCCATGAACAGGCCGGCGCGGGCGCGCTCGTCGGGGTCGGCCTCGGTGAGGTCCTCGCCGTTCAGGAGGATCCGGCCCTCGGTGACCTCGTAGTTCGGGTTGCCCATCAGCGTGTTCGCCAGCGTGGACTTGCCGGAGCCGTTCGGGCCCATGAGCGCGTGCGTCTCGCCCTTCCTCACGACGAGGTCGACGCCGTGGAGGATCTCCCGGTCCTCGGTGCGCACGTGCAGGTTCTGGACTTCCAAAGTCATGCAGTTGCCTTCTTCTTCTGGGTCAGGGGCTGGACGAGGTCATCCAGCGTCATCTCGTTCAGGGTTCGGACGATGGACCCCTGGACCCGCGTCCAGAGGAACTTCGTGGGGCACGGCTCGTGGTTCTCGTGGTGCTCCCGTGAGCAGACGAGGACTCCGTCCGCGTCGGCGGTGATGCACTCGATCGGTGCGATCTCGCCCTCGAGGGCCCTGACCACCTCGGCCATGCTGATGTCGTCGGCCGCACGCGCGAGCGTGTAGCCCCCGTGTGCGCCGCGCCTCGACTCGACCAGCCCGGCCTTGCGCAGCCGCTGGACGAGATGCTCGAGGTAGGCGAGCGGAAGCCCCTCGGAGTCGGCGATCGTGCCGAGCGGGATCGGATGGTCTCCGTCGTGTCGCGCGAGATGCGCCATCACGCGGATCCCGTACTCGGCCTTGGTCGAGAACATCATGAACGCTAAATCCTACCGGGCGGGTCGGAGAAAGCCGCGGGCTTAGAATCGGGCGATGCTCGTGGGGCGCACCCCGGAGCGGACTCGCATCGACTCGCTGCTGGCCGCCGCGCGCGAGGGACGCAGCGGCGCGCTGGTGCTCACCGGCGAGGCGGGAGTGGGAAAGACCGCCCTGCTCGACTACGCGGCAGAGGCCGCGGAGGGCTTCGAGGTCCTGCGCGCGATCGGCATCCAGTCGGAGGCCTCGCTCGCCTTCTCCGGACTCATGCAGCTCGTGCGGCCGGCGCTCGGCTCGCTGGATCATGTTCCGGACGAGCAGCGCGCACCACTCGAGCGTGCGCTCGGCCTGGGGCAGGCCGGCGAGCGGGAGCTGTTCCTTGCGTACGCCGGCACGCTGAGCCTCCTGGCTGCCGAGGCGGAGGAGCAGCCGCTGCTGTGCCTGGTCGACGACGCCCACTGGCTCGACACGAGCTCGGCGGAGGCGCTCGGATTCGTCGCGCGTCGAATCGCGGCCGACCGCATCGTCTTCCTCTTCACCATGCGCCCGGACGAGGGGCGCGGCCTCGACGCGCGCGGCATCGAGCAGCTCGACATCCACGGGCTGGACGAGCGGTCCGCCATCGAGCTCGTCGCGGCGGGCCCGCACCGAGTGGCGCCGGCAGTCGCCCACCGGCTGGTCGACGCCACCGGGGCGAACCCGCTCGCTCTCATGGAAGTGCCGGCGCTTCTGACGGATGAGCAGCGCTCGGGGCGCGAGCCGCTGGACGACCCGCTCCTGGTGGGCGTCAGCGTCGAGCGCGCGTTCCTGGCGCGCGCGAGCGCCCTGTCGCAAGACGCCCGGCGGGCGCTGCTGGTGGCGGCCGCGAGCGAGAGTGGGGAGCTCGACGTGATCGTCCCAGCGGCCGGCGACGGGGCGCAGGCCGCACTCGACGAGGCGGAGCGTGCCGGACTCGTGCATGTGCGCGGGGTCGAGCTCGGCTTTCGCCATCCGCTCGTCCGCTCGGCGGTGTACTCGAACGCCACCGCCGGAGAGCGACGCGCCGCGCACGCGGCACTCGCCGCAGCGGCAGGCGATCCGGCCAGGCGAGCCTGGCATCTCTCCGAGGCGGCCATTGGGCACGACGAGGAGATCGCGGCCACGCTCGAGCAGGCCGCGAGCGTGGCCGGGCGGCGCTGCACCGAGGACGAGGGCCGACTGCTGGAACGTGCGGCGAGGCTCACCCCCGATCCGGCCGAGCGCGTGCCCCGTCTCTTGCGCGCCGGAGCGGCGCTGCACGAGGGCGGCCGGAATGACGAGGCGTTGGCGGTGCTGGACGAGGGGCTGTCGATCGTCGTGGACCCCCTCCTCAGGGCCGACCTGCACGAGGTTCGGCTCTACGTCGCACGCGCCAACGGCACGGTGGGCGCAAATGTCCAGAGCTGCCTGGACGAGGCGGATCGGGTCGAGGCGCTCGACCCGATCAGGGCGGCGAACCTCGTCTATCACGCCGCCTACCAGGCGTATGAGCGCTACGACCTCGATCGCTCGGCCACGCTGGTTGCTCGGCTCCAGGCGCTCGCCGCAGCGGCAGACGCCGAGGACCGCTCGCTGCCGGCGCTCGCTCAGACGGCCTGGCATGAGCTGATCGGCGGGAGCTCGGATGACGTGCGCCGCGTAGCGGTCGCGGGAAGCGAGGCCGTCCTGGCGCACGATCGGCTGGACGAGAAGGCGGTCGACTTCGCCGAGTGCCTGACCTTCATCGAGGAGCATGAGCTGGCGGGGCGCCTGCTCGAGCGCGCGGTGCCCGAATACCGCGGCCGCGCGAGCGTCGTCGACCTGATTCGGGCGCTCGCCGCCGTCGCCAGCCTCGACCTGCGGCTGGCGAACGTGGCCCGGGCAAGCGTCGCGGCGAACGAGGCGCTGCAGCTCTCCGAAGAGCATGCGCTCGACTATTGGATCGCTTGGTCGCTCGCGCGCCTGACCGCCGTGGAGGCCGTCATCGGACGGGGCGACGAGGGTCGCGCCCACGCTGCGCGCGCGATCGCGATTTGCCAGGAGACCGGAGACCGGGAGACGGAGGCGCACGCCTTTGCCGCGCTCGGCCGGCTCGAGCTGGGGCTCGGCCGCGCGGAGGAGGCCGCGGTCGCGCTCGGCAGGGCCGCGTCGATTGCGGGCGGCGTGGCGCATCCGGGCTACATCCTGTGGCGTCCCGACCTCGTCGAGGCGGAGCTGAGGAGGGGGCGAAGGGATGAGGCCGAGCGCATCACGCGCGAGCTCGAGCGGAAGAGCTCCGAGACCGCGTGGACGGCGGCGGTCTCCGCGCGATGCGACGCGCTGCTGTCCGGTGCCGATGCGGCGTTCGAGGAGGCCTTGGCGCGCGCCGAGCCGCCGGTGTCGTCGTTCGAGCGCGCGCGCACCGAGCTCGTCTGGGGCGAGCGCCTCCGCCGCGACGGCCGGCGGCTCGACGCCCGGGAGCAGCTCGGCGCCGCGCTCGCGGAGTTCGAGCGGCTGGGCGCGGGCTCGTGGGCGGCTCGCGCCCGGGAGGAGCTGCGCGCGAGCGGCCAGGCGGTCCACCGCGACCGCCCGCATGTGCTCGAGAAGCTCACGCCGCGCGAGCTCGAGATTGCCCTCCACGCCGCCTCGGGGCTCACCAACCGCGAGATCGGCGCGCGGCTCTACCTCAGCCCGAAGACCATCGAGCTGCATCTCGGCCGGGTGTACAAGAAGCTTGGTGTCAGGTCGCGTACCGAGCTTCAGGGAGCGCTTCCCGACCGCGAATCCGGGGTTAGGGAAATCCCCTACATAGCCGCCGGAAGCTAGGGGCGGATCACCGTCGCGAGGCCATGCCCTAACGGCGGATGCTGTGGGCGACCCTCCAACTGAAGGAGCCCACAATGACCAACGGACCACTGTTCGCATCCGCCCTCGTGAACTCCTGGGACTCACAGCCCCGCGAGCCCTGGCACAGGCCGCGCCGGCGCCGCGTGATGAGCCTCTTCACTCGCTCTCGAGCAGCCGCAGGTCGTGCGCCAGTCGCTCAGGCGTCGCCTCGGAGCCTGGATAGCCGACCCGCTGGATCCCGCGTGCGTCTACAAGCGTGATGCGCGCGTTGTGCTCCTCCGTGACGCTCTGAGGGCGGACCCCGAAGCCGTCCCAGACGGGGCGCAGCTCGGCGCGCGAGCCGAGGACGAAGTCGAGCCGCCCGCTCACGCGCTGCTCCGCGAGGAACTTCCGCGCGCTCTGCGGCGTGTCGTTCGGCGGGTCCACGGCCACCGCCAGTGCGGGCAGGTCGTGCCCCAGGTCGTCCAGGGCGCCGCGGACGGTCTGAGCCTGGATCGGGCAGGTGTCCTCGCAGTGGGTGTAGAGGAATGTGACGATCACGGGACGGCCGCGGAGCGCGCGCATGGACACCCGCTCGCCCTCCTGGTTCCGCAGCCTGAAGTCCGGCGCGAACAGGCCCTCCGGCATCGAGGCGCCGGCGAAGGTGTTGCCGGCTGCCACCGGCTCGGTGTCGTCGTCCCCGCTGGTCACGGCCAGCACGATCGCCGCCAGGGCTGCGACGCCCAGCAGGAGCAGTGCGACGGCGATGCGCGGGTTCACCGGGCGCAGGCTAGAGAGCCAGCTCCCAGCGCTCCCAGTCGAGCTCGCGGCCCCAGCGGAGCGTGCGCTCGCTCTCCGTGAGCTCGAAGCCCGCCCGCCGGTAGAGCTCGCGCGCGACGGTGAGCTCGCTGAACGTGACGAGCTCGATCCGGTCGTAGCCGCCGTCACGCGCGGCCTCGAGCACGGCGTCCACGAGCAGCCGGCCGGCGCCGGACCCGCGCGCCTCCGGCCTGAGCGCGAGATGGCCGAGCCGGGCCATCCCGCCGCCAAGGTCTCTGAGCGTGACGCCGCCGACGGCAACACCGTCCAGCTCCGCGATCCACAGGCCCTCACCGCGACCGGGCCACCCCGATCGGCGCAGCTCGGCGAGCTGGAGCGCCATCTCGGCAGCGAACGACGGATCGACGCCGTATTCGGGCTCGAAGACCTCGCCGTTGACTCTCACGAGCCGGTTCAGGTCCTCAGCTGAGTCGCCGCGGCGGATCTGCACCACAATCCAAATGTGTCAATTTCGCTCGACCCCGGCGTGCTCGCCTTCCTCACGGTCGGCGTGGCGCTCTACGTGCGCGCCGTCGGGGTCGCGCGCGGGCGCGGGCTCGAGGTCACCCGGCTCCAGCAGGCCGCCTTCTTCGGCGGCGTGGCGCTCTGGGCGGTGGCGCTCATCTCGCCGGTGGACTCGCTGGCCGAGGATCTGCTCTCGGCGCACATGGCCCAGCACCTCCTCCTGGCCGAGCTCGGGCGCGCCGTTGATCCTCGTCGGTGTGCGCGCGCCCGTGATCTTCTTCTACCTCCCGCGCCCGGCGATGGTCGCGCTCGCGCGGCGCAAGACGCTTCGGCGCGTGATGCGCAAGCTCACGACTCCGCTCGGCGCGATCGCCACCTATGCGCTCGTCCTCTACGGCTGGCACTTCGCGCCCGCGTTCGAGGCCGCGCTCCACCACCCGCTCGTGCACGTGCTCCAGCACCAGTCGTTCTTCTTGATCAGCATCCTCGTGTGGATCCCCGCCCTCGAGCCCACACGTCGCCGTCTGCGCGGCGAGCTCTGGAAGGCCGGCCATATCGTCGGCGCTCGCATGGTCGGGATGTTCCTCGGGATGGCGTTCATCGTCATGCGCTCGCCCGCCTATGACTGGTACGTGGGGCGGACCTCCGAGCACGGCCTGAAGCCGCTCGCCGACCAGCAGATCGCCGGTGGCCTGATGCTCAGCCTCGACGTGGCGATCATCCTGTTCGCCGTCGCGTTCTTCTTCTTCCGCTCCGGCCAGGACCACGACCGAGCGGAGGCAGAGGCGGCCGCCTACGGCTCGACGAGCCCGCGCCGGATCGCGTAGCGCACGATCTCCACGCGGTCGCGCATGCCGAGCTTGCCGAACACGTTCGTCCGGTGCGACTCGACCGTCTTCTCGGAGAGCTTCAGCGTCTCGGCGATCTGCTTGTTGGTGAAGGCCTCGGCGATCAGCTTCACGACCTCGAGCTCGCGCGGCGTCAGGCCGTCGTCCACGTCGGTCGAGCCGCCCTCGAGCCACTCGTCCATGAGCGTCTTCTGCGCGTCGTCAGACAGGAAGGTCCGGCCCTCGGCGACAGTGCGCACCGCGTCGATCAGGTCCTTGTCGGCGGCGCGCTTCAGCACGTAGCCGGCAGCTCCGGCCTCCAGGCCCTCGAGGAAGTAGCGCTCGTCGTCGTGCATCGAGAGCATCAGCACGCGCGTGTCGGGCGCGTGGGCACGGATCTCGCGCGCCGCCTGCAGGCCGGTCATGCGCGGCATCGAGACGTCGAGCACCGCGACGTTCGGCCGGTGCTCCTGCGTCGATTCGAGCGCCGATACGCCGTCCTCGGCCTCCGCTACCACCTCCATGTCGGGCTGGCGCTCGATCAGCATTCGGAGTCCTGAGCGCACGATGCCGTGGTCGTCCGCGATCAGGACGCGGATCACGAAGCCACCCGCTGGAGGTGTGCGATGCGGAGCGCGACGGTGGTGCCGCCGCCCGGAGCCGAGCGCACGTCGAGCTCGCCGCCGGCGAGGCGGGCGCGCTCGGCCATGCCGCTCAGGCCGAGCCCGGCGCCCGGCCCGTTCCTGCGCGTGCCGCGCGCGAGGGCGGCGGGGTCGAACCCGGCGCCGTCGTCGCGGATCCGGACCTCGAGCCGCTCATCCTCGGCCTCGACCTCCACCGCGACGGCGGTGGCCGCCGCGTGCCGGCCGATGTTCGCGAGCGCCTCCTGGAGGATGCGGTAGACCGCCGTCTGCACGTCCTCGGGGAGCGTGTCGGGATCGCCCTCCGTGGTCAGGTTGACCTCCACGCCCGTGCGCGCGGAGAAGCGCTTCAGCTGCGTCTCGACGGCGGGCATCAGCCCGTGGTCGTCGAGCGCGCTCGGGCGAAGCTGGCGCGCGAGGTTCAGGAGCTCCTCCATCGCCTGGTTCACGAGCCGCTTGAGCTCGGTCACCTCGCCCATGTTCACGCCGGGGCTGTCCTGGGCGAGCGCTTCGAGCCGGAGCAGGATGGCGGTGAGCGCCTGGTTCACCTCGTCGTGGAGGTCGCGCGCCAGACGGCGGCGCTCCTCCTCCTGCGCGCGCATCGCGAGAGTGCCGGAGCGGCGCCGCTCCTCCTCGATGCGCTCGAGCAGCCGGTTGAACGAGCGCGAGAGCTTGTCGATCTCCTCGACCGGGTCGCGGTCCGGCAGCTGGTGGCTCGAAGGCTCGGCGGGGTCGATGCCCTCGATGCGCTTGATCAGCCGCTCGAGCGGCGCGAAGCGGCGCTGGAGCATCCACATGTTCACGCACAGGGTGAGGACGATCGCGAGCGCGAGGATGAGGAAGGACCAGCGCTGGTCTGAGACCGTGAGGTCGAGGCCGGCCGCGAGGCTCGCTGCGAACAGGGTGATCGCGACGAGGACCACGTTGGCGGCCACGACCTGTCCGATCAGGGAGTCGTCGCGTCTGGTCATTAAGGGTCGTCTCATCAATCGGAACAGGGCGGGAACCCACAAATGGGGTCTCCACCCCATATCGGCAGGCATCGCCGAAGACGAAACTTCTGGTGAGGCTTAAGCAGGTGGAACTGCCAAGGGCTTCCGCACAATCTAGGTCTGGGTCTTCCGCCGGGGCGTCCGAAAGGGCGCCCCGGCTGTCGTTCGGGGGCGCTACACTTTCTGAAGTATTGAATCCCGACCGGGTATTGAGGTAATCGCGTAGATGGCGTCTGGCGCAGAGCTGATTCGCAAGATCAAGGAGCAGATCAACGAGGTCGACCCGACCGACGTCCACAAGCTCCAGCAGAACGGCAACGGTGCCGTTCTGGTCGACGTGCGCGAGCAGCATGAGTTCGAGGCCGGCCACCTGCCCGGCGCGGTACACGTCCCCCGCGGCCATCTCGAGTCGCGGATAGAGGGCGCGGTCGGCGACCGCTCCAAGCGCGTCGTTCTCTACTGCGCATCGGGCCAGCGCTCCGCGCTGGCCGCGCACACGCTCCAGGAGCTGCTCGGCTACGAGGACGTGGCCTCCATGCGCGGCGGCATCACGCTCTGGAAGGACCGCGGCTACGACGTCGAGGTCCCGCGCGCGCTCACCCCCGAGCAGCGCGAGCGCTACTCGCGCCACCTGCTGGTGCCCGAGGTCGGGCTCGAGGGGCAGCTCAAGCTGCTCGACGCGAAGGTCCTGCTGCTCGGCGCGGGCGGGCTCGGCTCGCCGGCTGCGCTCTATCTCGCGGCGGCGGGCGTGGGCACGCTCGGCATCGTCGACAACGACGTCGTCGACCTCTCGAACCTCCAGCGCCAGGTGGCGCACTCGAACGACCGCATCGGCGTGCCGAAGGTCGACTCGGCGGAGATCTCGATCCACGAGATCAACCCGGACGTGAAGGTGGAGAAGTACCCCGTCCGGCTCGGCGCGGACAACATCATGGAGATCGCCGACGGCTACGACGTGATCGTCGACGGCCTCGACAACTTCCCCACGCGCTACCTGCTGAACGACGCGAGCGTGCGACTCCAGATCCCGGTCGTGTCGGCCTCGATCCTCGGGTTCGAGGGCCAGCTCTCCGTCTTCCACCCCTACGAGGGGCCGTGCTATCGCTGCCTCTACCCGACGCCGCCGCCCGCAGAGCTGGCGCCCTCGTGCGGCGCCGCCGGCGTGCTCGGCGTGCTGCCGGGCGTGATGGGCCTGCTCCAGTCGGTCGAGGTCATCAAGCTGATCACCGGCGCCGGCGACACGATGGCCGGCCGCCTGCTGCTCTACGACGCGCTCGGCACGACGTTCACCGAGCTCAAGGTCCGCCGCGACCCCGACTGCCCGATCTGCTCGCGCGACCCCAGCGAGATCTCCGACGACGAGATGGGCGTCTTCCCCGACTACGAGGCGTTCTGCGCGGGCGCTGGCTAGGCTGCCGCTCGCGTATGGCCACGATCAAGATCCCCCCGGTGCTCCGGGGCTCAGTCGGCGGTGAGAAGGAGCTTCAGGCCTCGGGCGGGAACGTCGGCGAGGTCCTGCGCTCGCTGGCCTCGCAGCACCCCGCCACGGAGTCGCAGCTGTTCTCCGAGGACGGCGAGCTGAACCGCTACGTGAACGTTTATCTGAACGACGAGGACGTGCGTGTGCTCGACGGCCTCGACACGAGCGTGTCAGACAGCGACACGGTCGTGATCCTGCCGGCCATGGCCGGCGGCAGCCGCTGAACGTCCGCCTCGCCAGGCGGAGCGACCAGCCCGTCTGGGCGCGCGTGTGGGACGAGTCGGCTCGGGCGGGGTTCACGGAACTGCTACCTCCCGGGCACGACTTCCCGGAGGTGAACGCCGAGCGCTGGTATGCGCTGATCGAAGACCCAGCAGTGTCCATGCTGCTCGCGGAGGAGGACGGCGAGCTGCTCGGCTTCAGCGCTTCCGGGGATTGCCGCGACGACGACGCCGGCCCGGCGGTGGGCGAGGTGCGCAGCTTCTTTGTGGCGACCGGTCGCTGGCGTCAGGGCGTCGGCCGCGAGCTGATGCCCGCGGTGCTGGATTCCCTCCGCGAGCGCGGCTTCACCGAGGCCACCGTCTGGTCCTTCGCGGCGAACGACCGCGCGAACGCGTTCTACGAGGCACAGGGCTTCGTCCGCGACGGCGCCGAGAAGGTCGAGGAGGCCTGGGCGAACATCCCCGAGGTCCGCTACCGCCGCAGCCTCTGAATCTGGGCGCACGGCGCGGAGTCGGCTGGCTCGCGGCCGAGCGCGGCCACTGAGGGGCGGCTCAGCCGGCCGGCGCCGGCGTCCGCGCGAAGTCTCGGATGAGCTCGGCGAGGCGCTCGGGACGGTCCTCCGGCGAGAACGTGCGCGCGCCCTCGATGAACTCCAGCCGGGCGTCCGGGATGAGCTTCGCGAGCCGCTCGCCGTGCTCGCGCGGGAAGAAGCGGTCCTCCGCCGACCACGCGATCAGCGCGGGCTTGTCCCAGCCCGTGAGCTTGGTCGCGGCGTCGAGCGTGTGGGCGGAATCGAGGCCGCCGAGCACGCCGCGCACGTCGCGGCGGATCTCGCGGCGAGTCAGCACCGGGAGCACGTAGGAGTCCTCGGCGTCGGGGTCGATCGGGCCGTTCGTGAGCCAGCCGAAGGCGATCGGGAGCCGGCGCAGCGGGCGAAGCCGTAGAGCGCCGAACGCCACCGGGATCGCGCCCGGCACCCGCGCCGGAGCGAGCGCGACACGGAACAGGCGGGGCGGAAAGTTCTCGAACGCGTCGCACGAGGTGAGCACGATCGCCCCGATCCGCTCCGGGCGGTTCGCGGCGGCGATCTGGGTGAGCGCGCCACCGGTGTCGTTGCCCACGAGCATCACGTCGCGGAGATCGAGCGCTTCGAGGGCGTCGGCGATCAGGTTCGCAAGGGCGGGTGGACGCAGGTCGGTCCCCTTCGGCATCGGCTCGAGGTGCGAGCCGAGCGGCAGGTCGAGCGAGACACGCGTGAAGCCCTCGACGCGCGGCACGACCTTGCGCCACAGATTCGCGTTCACGAGCACGCCGTGCGCGAACACGATCGCGGGGCCCTCGCCCGTCACGTGCGCGCGAATGCGCCGCCCGCCGCCCAGCTCCACCACCTGGGAAGGACCCAGCTCGTTCGCGCGCCAGTCTGCTCGATCGGTCATCCCCGCCACCTCCATACAGGTTGTATGTCACGTACCATACAGACTGTATGTCGAGGGGGGCGCCCACCCGGGCGGAGCTGATGCGCGTGGCTCGCGCCCTGTTTGCCGAGCGCGGCTACGCGGGGGTGGGCACAGAGGAGATCGCGGCCCGGGCGAAGGTGACCCGCGGCGCCCTCTATCACCACTTCGCCGACAAGAAGGATCTGTTCCGCGCCGTGCACGAGGAGCTGGAGCAGGAGCTCGTCGCACAGGTCGGGGAGCGGATCGCCGGCATCGACGATCCGTGGGAGCTGGCGGTGACCGGCGTGCGCGCCTTCCTCGACGCGTGCACCGATCCCGCGCTACGCCAGATCGCGCTGATCGACGCGCCCGCGGTGCTGGGCTGGGAGGAGTGGCGCGCGATCGACGCGCGCTACGGCCTCGGCCTCGTGACCTTCGGCCTCCGCAACGGGATGGACGCCGGCGTCTTCCGCGAGCAGGAGGTCACCCCGCTGGCCCACCTCCTGATCGGGGCCATGACCGAGGCCGCCCTGATGATCGCGAACGCCCCCGACCCGGACGCGGCGCGCCGCGAGGTCGAGCCCGCCCTGCTCGCGCTTCTCGAGGGGCTGCGGAGCGACTGACCCGGTAGCGTCGAGGCCATGCGGCTGGAGAACCTCGACCGGGTGGAGCCCTTCATCACCAAGGACGGCTCGGAGATCCGCGAGCTGGCGGGAACGCCCACCGGCAACTCCCTGAACCAGAGCCTCGCCGAGGCCACCGTGCCGCCCGGAGCGGAGACCGAGGAGCACTACCACGGCGTCTCGGAGGAGATCTACTTCTTCACGGCGGGCAGCGGTGTCGTGAAGCTCGGCGAGGAGGAGGCCACCGTGTCCGCGGGCGACACCGTGGTGATCCCGCCCGGCACGCACCACCAGCTGCGCAACACCGGCGCCGAGCCGCTGAAGCTCCTCTGCTGCTGCGCCCCGCCGTACTCGCACGAGGACACGTTTCTCCTGGAGTGACCGGCGTGACCTGGTACTACACTTTCTGAAGTGCTGGATCCGCGCCTCGATAACAGGCCATGCGGGGGCAAGTACGGCGACATCGTCCAGGCGATCGGCAACACGCCGCTGGTCGAGCTTCGACGGCTGAGCCCCAAGCCTGGCGTTCGCATCTACGTCAAGCTCGAGAGCTACAACCCGACCGGCTCCGTCAAGGACCGCGTCGCGCGCTCGATGATCGAGCGCGCCGAGGAGGACGGCCTGATCCGGCCGGGCCAGACGATCCTCGAGCCGACCTCGGGCAACACCGGGATCTCGCTGGCGATGATCTGCCGGCGCAAGGGCTATCCGCTCAAGGTCGTCATGCCGGACAACGTGACGGCCGAGCGCACGCAGCTGCTCAGGATGTACGGCGCCGACATCGTCGACTCGCCGGGCGAGCAGGGTTCGAACGGCGCCGTCGCCAAGGCGCTCGAGATGGCCGAGGCGGACTCGAGCTACTACATGCCGTACCAGTACGGCAACCAGGCGAACCCGGACGCCCACTACCACGGAACCGCCGTCGAGATCCTCGAGGAGCTGGACACCGTGACGGCGTTCGTAGCTGGACTCGGAACGGGTGGCACGCTCATGGGCAACGCCCGCCGCTTCAAGGAGGAGGACCCGGACACGCTGATCGTGGCCGCCGAGCCGCTCCAGGGCGAGCTCGTCCAGGGGCTCCGCTCGCTGGAGGACGGCTACATCCCGCCGATCATCGACCTCTCGCTGCTCGACAGGAAGATCTTCGTCTCGAACCGCGACGCGGTCATCTGGACCAAGCGGCTGATGGAGGAGGAGGGCCTCTTCGTGGGCGTCTCGACCGGCGCGATCGCCTCGATCTGCGTGCGCGTCGCGGAGCAGCTCGACGAGGGGAACGTCGTCTTCATCGCGCCGGACGACGGCTGGAAGTACCTGAGCTCGGGCGTCTACAACAAGACGATCGAGCAGCTCGAGGAGGAAGGCACCCTCGAGCGCGGCTCGTTCTGGTAGCGGCTATCCGGCCTTGCTGGGCTCGTCGTAGGAGTCGCGCTCGTCGTCGTCGTCGCGCGGTGAGCGACTCCTTCAGCTCACGCATCCCCCTGCCGACCGAGCGGGCCGCCTCCGGCAGCTTCTGCGGGCCGAGCACGATCAGCGCGATCACGAGAATCACCATCAACTCGAGCGGCCCGGGTGCGGAGATGAAGCCCATTCCTCACTGGAGGTTAGTTCACGAGGAAGCGGCTGCCTAATGCATCCTTCAGCGCCACGACATGGGCGGCTCCGCAGGCCATGATCGAGCCGAGCGGGCGGCGAAGTTCCGGGTCGCGCACCCCGGCGGCCGCCTCGACGTACATGCCGACCGTCTCGTCCTCCAGCTCCTTCGCGAATTGCGCGAACGCGTCGCCGTCGCCGAGTGCCTCGGTCAGCTCCGGCGACGGCACGCTCGCGCGGGGATTTCGGCGCCCCGTGCTCGACAGCGTCTGCTCGATGCGCGCGCACGTGCTCGCGCTCGTGGTCGCGCAGCGACTCGCCCAGGGTCGCGTCGATCGCGCCTCGCCGCAGCGCCGCCTCGTAGGCCGACAGCAGCCGCTGCTCGCGCGCGAGGAGGTCCTCCAGCAGCTCGGCGTCGGAGCGCGCCGCCATCAGAGCGCCCCCGTCACGAACGGGCCCTCGGCGGCCGGGAGCCCCTGCAGCACGCGGGCGGTCGCGAGGTGGTTGGCCTCGTCGCCGCAGATCCCTGCCGCCTCTTGCCGGAGCTCGAGGTCGGGAAGCTCGGTGAGCGCCTCCAGGTACGCGCGTACCTGGCGCTCCTCGAGGTCCTGCACGAAGCGAAGCGCGTCGGCCGGCGTCCGGAGCCGCGGGAACGTGCGCCGGTACTCCTCGGCGCTGCGCCCCGGCGGCGGGTCGCCGCCAAGATCGGTGATCAGCTGCCCGAGCCTGGCGGCGTGCGCCGCGCTCCTGCGCGCGGATCGCGTGCACCTGCTGGCGCGCATCGCCGCGCAGAACCTCCAGGCAGGCGCCGTACGCCGCGAACGAGGCGCGCTCGAGCGCCAGGAGCGAGCCGAGCAGAGCGGCGCCCGAGCCCGGCTTCGCGCCGCTGGACGGCGGCGGGTCCCCGCCCCCGCACGATGCGAGCACGAGCGCGGCCGCGGCGCCGCCGAGCGCCTCGCGCCGGGTCATAGGGGGCGCCATGCGGCCGCAGACTAGCCTTCAGCCGGTGAGGATCTCGCGGGCCGACTGGGACGAGTTGATCGCGCATGCGCGCGACGATGCGCCCAACGAGTGCTGCGGATACCTGTGGGCGAGCCAGGGCCTCGTGCAGGGTGTAAAGCGGGCCGAGAACCCGCGCAAGTCGCCCTACGGGTACGAGCTGGATCACAAGAGCCTGTTCGCGGCGAACGAGCTCGACGACGAGGGCTTCGAGGTCGGGATCTATCACTCGCATCCGAAGAGCCCGGCGGAGCCGTCACAGACCGACATCAACCTCGCGAGCTACCCGCACTGGCGCTATCTGATCGTGTCGCTCGAGAACGAGCCCGACGTCAGGGTGTGGCGGATCGCGGACGGCCGAGTGGAGGAGGAGGAGCTCGACGTCCTCGACGCGTGAGGATCCGCTCACCTGCCCCGGCTGCGGCCGCGAGGACGAGTCCGGCGCCAGCTTCTGCCCCAGCTGCGGGATGCCGCTCGTGCAAACGGGCGGCGACCCGATCGAGGCGCCGCTTAGCGACGCCCACGACCGCGCCCGCAAGATCAACCCGGTCTACACGGAGGGCGACCTCGTGCGCGTGGCCGGCGGCCGCAACCAGTCGGAGGCCGAGTTGATCCAGGGCCTCCTCCTCGAATGGGGGGTGCCGAGCGTGCTTCGCCGGACGGCGGGGTTCGACGTGCCCGACTTCCTCGCGGCCGGGCCGCGCGACGTGCTCGTGCCGGAGTCCGGTGCGGAGACCGCGCGCGAGGTGCTGCTCGAGGCCGACCTGGCGCCGACCACCAGCGATGGGCGAACCGGGCCGCGCCCGCTGGTGCTCACCGCGGTGATCGCGCTCGGGGGCGGCGCGGCGGCGCTGCTCGCCTGGCTGCTCCAGGGCTGACCGGTAGGCTCCCCGGCCATGGATTTTGCTCCGTCGGACCGAGTCGCGGCCCTCCTCGAGCGCGTGCGCGAGTTCATGGAGGAGCACGTGGATCCGGTGGAGCGCGAGGCCGTCGAGGCGCTCGACGCGGAGGTCCGGCCGGGCGTTCCGTATCCCGAGATCCTGGTGGAGCTGCGCGAGCGTGCCAAGGCGGAGGGGCTCTGGAACCTGTTCCTGCCCGACGACCGCTTCGGCCCCGGGCTCACCAACTGGGAGTACGGGATGCTCTGCGAGCTGATGGGCCGGAACGGCGTCGCGCCGATGGTGTTCAACTGCGCCGCCCCCGACACCGGCAACACGGAGATCCTCGCGGAGCACGGCACGGACGCCCAGCACGAGCGCTGGCTCCAGCCGCTGCTCGACGGCGAGATCCGCTCCTGCTTCTCGATGACGGAGCCCGAGGTGGCGGGCTCGGACCCGACCGGGCTGGTCACGCGCGCCGAGCTCGATGGCGACGAGTGGGTCATCAACGGCCACAAGTGGTTCACGTCGGGCTACAACGGCGCCGCTCTGGCGATCGCGATGGTGGTGACCGACCCGGACGCGCCGCCCCACAAGCGCGCGAGCATGATCCTCGTGCCGGTGGATACGCCGGGGTTCGAGGGCATCCGCCCCGTGCCGGTGATGGGTCACGACGAGGGCCCGGGCCACTGGGAGGTCCGCTACGACGACTGCCGTGTGCCGGGCGACAGCCTGCTCGGCGAGCGCGGCGCCGGCTTCGCCATCGCGCAGGACCGCCTCGGGCCCGGCCGCATCCACCACTGCATGCGCGCGATCGGCTCGGCTGAGCGCGCGTTCGAGCTGATGTGCCGGCGCGCGCACGACCGCGAGGCATTCGGCGGGCCGCTGGCGGAGAAGCAGTTCGTGCAGGACTTCATCGCCACCTCGCGGATGGAGATCGACCAGGCGCGCCTGATGGTGCTGCACGCGGCCTGGAGGATGGACACCGAGGGCAAGCGCGCCGCCCGCCAGGACATCTCGATGATCAAGGTGATCGCGGCGCAGATGCACCAGCGTGTGCTCGACCGCGCCATGCAGGTCCACGGCGCGCTCGGGATGTCGGACGACACGCCGCTGGCCGCAGCCTGGCGCCAGGGCCGCTGGCTCCGCATCGCCGACGGCCCCGACGAGGTGCACAAGATGGTGATCGCGCTGCGCGAGCTGAACCGCTTCAAGCCGCGGGAGCCCGTGGAGGCTTGAGACTCGGCGAGGAGCAGGAGGCGTTCGTCGCGGCGATCCGCGACTTCGCCGCAAGGGAGACGTTCGACCGCCCGGAGCACGACGGGCACTCGCACGAGGTCGCGGCCCGCATGGGTGAGCTCGGCTGGTACGGACTCCAGATCCCGGAGGAGTACGGAGGCTCCGGCGGCTCGTTCCTCGACGCGACGCTGTTTCTCGAGGAGTTCACCCGCGGCCAGATCCCCGTCGCTGCCTACGGGGTCACGCTGATCGTGGTCGGCGCCCTCAACCGCTTCGGCACCGACGAGCAGAAGCGCGAGCACTTCGGCCACGTCGTGAAGGGCGGGACGCTCGCCATCGCCATGTCGGAGCCGGATGCCGGCTCCGACGTGGCGGCGCTGAAGACGCGCGCCCGCCGCGAGAACGGCGAGTGGGTGCTCGACGGCGCGAAGATGTGGTGCTCCTACGCCCACAAGGCGAGCCACATCCTGATCGTCTGCCGAACCGGACCGGGCGAGCGCCACGACGACATGTCGATGATCATCGTGCCGCGCGAGGCGCCCGGAATGACCATCACGCCCATCTCGACGCTCGGCGGTGAGGAGACGAACGAGATCCACCTGGACGGCGTGCGCGTGCCCGAGGATGCCCTGCTCGGCACCGAGGGCGCCGGCTGGACGCAGCTGATGGCGGGGCTCAACTACGAGCGCACGATCCTGGCCGCCACGTCGCTCGGGCTGGCGCAGCGGGCGTTTGACGACGCGCTGGCGTACGCCAAGGAGCGGCGACAGTTCGGCCGCCCGATCGGGTCGTTCCAGGCGCTGTCGCACCGCTTCGCGGAGCTGGCGACCGAGATCACGCAGGTCCGCCTCCTGGTGCGCTGGGTCGCGTCGCTGACCGACGAGGACCCGAAGCGGATGCTGCCGCAGGAGGCGTCGATGGCGAAGCTCGCGGCCACTGAGCTCGCGAAGCGGGTGGCGCTCGAAGGCGTCCAGATCATGGGCGGCTACGGCTACGCGACCGAGTACCCCATGGAGCGGCACCTCCGGACGGCCGTGGTGACCACGATCTACGGCGGCACGTCGGAGATCCAGAAGAACATCATCGCCAAGACGCTCGGGCTGTAGGCGTGCAGGACGGCCTGTCCCGTCTCCTCGCCGCCGCCCGCAGCCTCAACCAGACGCTCGACCCGAGCCGCCTCCTGGTGCGCGTCTGCGAGTCGGCCACCCGTGTCGTCGACGCTGAGCGCGCCGACGTCTTCCTCGGCACGCCGGGCGGCGGTCTCCGGCTGGAGGCCACCTACGGCCGCCCGGGCGAGGTCATCGGCGCGGCCGCGGAGGGGATTGCCGCGCGGGTCGCGGAGCAGGGCGAGGCGCTGTGCGGCGAGCGATCGGTCGCCGTGCCACTGAGCTGGGACGGGGAACCGCGCGGTGTGCTGGCCGTCGAGCTCGGCCACGGTCGGGCCGCCGGCGACGATGAGCTCGAGCTGCTGAGCGAGTTCGCCGGCCTGGCCGCGACGGCCTACCGCAACGCGAGCGCGCATGCCGAGCTGGCGCTCGCGGCCCGTACCGATGGCCTCACGGGCTGCCTGAACCACGCGGCGATGCAGGACACCCTGCGACGCGAGGTCGAGCGCTGCCGGCGGAGCGGCAGCGTCGTCTCGCTGGCGATCGTCGACCTCGACGACTTCAAGCAGGTGAACGAGAAGCACGGCCATCAGGTGGGCGACGAGGTGCTGAGGCGCGTGGGCGGCGCACTGCGCGAGACCGTGCGTGCGTACGACGTGGTCGCGCGCTACGGCGGCGACGAGTTCGCGGTGATCGCGATCGACGCCGACGAGCGCACCGCCGTCGAGGTCGCCACGCGAGCCCTGGAGGGCATCGCCGCCGCGATGCGGGACCTCGGCATCGCCGGGGACGCGACCGCCGCCACGGCGGGTGTGGCCGAGTGGAGGACCGGTGAATCCCCGACGATGCTGATCGCGCGCGCCGACGAGGCCCTGCTGGCCGGCAAGCAGCGGGGTGGGCGCGGAACCGTGGTGGGCGCCTCAGGACGCCGATAGGGAGTCGAGCTCGGCGCGCCAGTCGCGCTCGACGCTCGCGAGCTGGCGGCCGAAGGCGTCGAGCAGCACCGCCCGCGGCCCGGCCTCGTCCAGCGGGCTCGTCGCGAGCGCCACGGCGGCGCCCGGGCCGGCCTCGCGCTCGAGCATGCTGAAGATCGTCCCGCCCAGGAGCATCGCGTCGCGCGCCGAGGGCGGGAACTCGGGCCGCCCTCCCTCGCGCAGGTGGCGGACGATCGCGGCGCGCAGATACGGCGTCTGGCCCGAGAGCCAGACGGCGCCGCCCTCGCACAGCCAGGCCCAGCGCACGTAGCGCCTGAACGCCGCCGGCGAGAAGGGAGGGGGGAGGTCGGGGTTGTTCGCGCCGATGACGATGTGCGAGTACTCGTGGAGCGGCGAGAGGAGCAGCGCCTCGCGCGAGCCGGCCACGTTCGACGCGCGCCGCTCGAGCGCCGGCGGCGAGAGCACGTGGATGTCGGCCTCGGTGAACCAGCCGGCGAAGTAGCGGCGGCTCGCCGGAGCGGCGACCATGCGCGCCAGCGGGAGCCAGGGATGCGCGAGGGTCAGCGCCGCGGCACGGGGGTGGAGCACGACCGCGATCTCCCTGGGCGCGCGCTCGAAGAGCCCGTCCACCTCCTCCCGGAACGCCTCGAGCGACTCGAGCACGGCGGCGGCCTCCGAGCGCTGCGACGAGTCGTGGCGAGCGGAGAAGTTGGGCGAGTGCGACTCCTCCCAGGGCACGGCCGCACCCTAAAGGGGTCAGACCCCTTGAGCGTCAGCGACTTAAGGGGTCAGACCCTTCTGGACCTCTCGCGGCTGCGGCGCCGTATCTATTCCGGTGGACTGCGTGAGAAGCTCTGGGGCAGCCATGACCGGCGACCAGCCAGCGGCGTTCGTGCCGGCGGCTCCGCGGCCGGGGCTCTTGGCGCGGGCAGACGCGACGTCGCGCCGCGAGGAGCGCCGGCTGCTGCGGGAGGTGCAGCGCGGGTCGTCCGCCGCGCTCGAGGAGCTGTTCCGGCGCGAGTGGCCGCGCGCGTACCGGGCCGCCTATCTCGTGGTGCACGACGCGGCCGCCGCCGAGGACATCGCCCAGGAGGCGTTCCTCGCTGCCGTGCGGGCGATCGACCGGTTCGACCGCCGCCGGCCCTTCGGACCCTGGATGCACCGCATCGTCGTCAACCGGGCGATCGACGTGACGCGCGCGCGCTCGCTTCGCCGCGAGGTGGATGCCGCCGCGGCGGAGACCGCGGAGGCGCCGGCGGACCCGCCGAGCAAGCCGCTGTCCGACGACGTGGTGGCCGCCATGGCCGAGCTGAGCCCGGAGCACCGCGCCGTGGTCGTGCTGCGCTTCGTGTTCGACTACACGCCCGGCGAGATAGCCACCGCGCTCGACATGCCGCGCGGCACGGTGAACTCGCGCCTGCGCCGCGCGCTCGACCGGCTGGGCGAGGTGATCGACGGGTGACGACCGTGCGCGATCGCGTCCGCGAGCAGCCGATCCCGGGCGAGGCCGAGGCCGCCGCGCGGGCCTGGCCCGTGGTCGAGGCGGCGCTGGCGGAGCGCATGCCTCGCGAGAGCCGGCGGCGACGGCCGCTCCTGCGGCTCGCGCTCGTGACGGCGCTGCTCGCCGCCGCTCTACTGGCCGCGCTCAGCCCGGCGGGCGCCGAGGTCGGCCACTGGATCGGCGACCGCTTCGCGGCGCGCGAGGAGCCCGCCGCGCCCTCGTTCGCGGCCCTGCCCAAGGGCGGATCGGTGCTGGCGATCTCCCGCTCCGGGGCGTACGCCGTCAGCCCCGACGGCGACACGCAGCACCTCGGCTTGTTTGCGGAAGCGGGCTGGTCGCCCCGCGGGCTCCACGTCGTCGGGGTCAACGGCAACCGCCTGACGGCCGTCGATCCGCTGGGGACGATCAAGTGGACCCGTGTCCGACGCGGCCCGGTGCACAACCCTGCCTGGAGCACCGGCGACGGCTTCGCGGTCGCGTACCTCGAGCGATCCGCGCTGCGCGTGGTGGCGGGCAACGGCGACCCGGCGACGGACCGGCGCGTGCGCGGCGGCGCCGCCCCGGTCACGCCGGCGTGGCGGTCCGGGAGCGACCGCGTGCTGAGCTACTCGCGCGCCGGCGGGACCGTCGAGACCGTGGACGTCACGACCGGCCGCACGCTCTGGAAAGCCCCCATAACCGCCACGAGCCTGCACTGGTCCGCCGGCGGGCACCGCCTGGTCGCACTGCTGTCGCGTTCCGTGGCGGTCCTCGATGCATCCGGCCGGGTTCTCCGGCGCGTGGCGCTGCCGGGCGCGGCACGCGAGCTGGCCCTGCATCCCTCGGGCAAGCACGCCGCCGTTGCCGTCGGGCGCCGCGTGCTCGACGTTCGCCTCGCCGGGGCCGAGGCCGGCGCGGCCGCGCCGCTATTCCAGGGTGACGTGGAGGGCTTGGCCTGGTCGCAGAACGGACGCCGTCTCCTCATCGGCTGGCGCGGCGCCGGGCAGTGGCTCCTGCTCGGCCCGGGCGGCCGGATCCGCCCGCTGCACGACGTGAGCCGCGAGCTCGGGAGCCCCGGAGGCTTCCCGCGCGTGGCCGGCTGGTGCTGCGCGAGCTAGCCGGGCACTAGCGCGGCGCCGCCCGCTCGACCTCGACCACCTGCTGGAAGGTCGGGCGGTTGATCCAATGGATCAGCGGCTGGTTGATCGCGCCAACGGGACGCTGGCGCACGGCGTCGTAGCACCACTGGCTCGAGGGCATCTCGTATGCGTCGCAGATCTCGTCCTTGTAGAAGACCGCCGCGTCCTGCTTCAGCGCGCGCTTCAGCGAGGCGCGCAGCCGCGACTGGCACTTCCTGCGCGTGCCCTGTCGCTTCCCCGAGCCGCCGCAGTAGACGCGCGACAGCTTCCCGCGGACTCGGCGGCCGAGCAGCCGCCTCAGGTCCTTCTGCGCGTAGTGCGTACCAGCCGTTCTGGTAGGCGGAGCCGTGGTGCTCGCCGTCCAGGTTCGGGTCGTCGTCCTGGGCGATCATGCCCAGAGCACGCTTGTACACCCCCGCGCCCATCGTCGGGCCGGAACTCGAGCGCGCAGCCACTTCGGCCACCAGCGGTCGAGGATCGAGACCGCCTCCGAATGCTCGTAGACGCCGTTCCGGTCGCGGTCCAGCCGGTGGCCGCCCGCCTTCACCCAGGCGCGCAGCGTCGCGATGGCGCGCCTCATCTGCGGGTCGCGCGGGCTGCCGAGCATGCGAAGCGCGAACGGCAGCACCTTCGTGGCGCGGAGGTCGACCGTGCCGGCGTCCTCCATCGCGTCGATCAGCTCGGTGATCGACATCTTCGCCGGGCCCCGGATGCCGCGCCGGATCCGGTCCGAGAGCGACTGGGAGCGGTAGATCGAGCCGTACCCGAAGTTGTCGTCCGCGGCCCGGTAGCCGCGCGCCTGCTTGTTGTTCCAGTTCGCGAGGAACGGCTGGTCGATGGCGCGGGGGTGGGTCGCGGAAGCCGGTGTAGCGCGCGGTCCACAGGTCCGTGTTCCAGTCGCGCCACGCGAACGCGGAGCTCACCGGGAAGTGCGTGCTCGTGCGCTTCGGCCGCACCGGGTTGTTGCCCGAGTTGAAGTACGCGATGTGCGAGTGGTCCGTGTAGAACCAGTTGAAGGTGAAGCCGATCTTGGAGGCGGCGCGCTGGAAGTCCTGCGGGCCGCGGATCTTCGACGGGTCGTTCAGCTCGACGAACCCGAGCGCCGAGTCGGCCTCGTGGAAGTAGGTCGCGCGCAGCTTCGTGTAGGCGACCGGCTTGCCGCGGACCGTCGCCCGCGCGGTGACCAGGCCGAGGTTGGTGCGCTCGGCGTGGAGCGTCTCCGAGCCGGGCGGGGTGTCGTCGGCCGGGCTGGGCGTCCAGTTGTTCGTCTTCTCGAGCACGTCGATCGGCAGGCACTGGCCGCGGAAGCGGTAGTGCATCGAGTCGATCGTGGGCTTCGAGCCGTTCGGCTCGCAGAGCGGCACCGCGAACGTGTCGATGATGTCCTGGCCGGCCGAGGTCGCGCTCCAGGCGTAGTCGCGCCCGTGCCCGAGCAACACGTACAGGCTGATGCCGGCGAAGGTGGCTCCGCGCGCGTCGATGCCGGGCCCGTGGACGTCCACGTCCATCAGGAGCTGCGGCGCGAAGTAGGCCGTCTGCGGGCCGAACACGGTCACCGGGATTCCCGACTCGGACTCCCGCGCGGACACGAGCAGCGCGTTCGAGCCGCCGCGGGGGAAGCTCCCGAGCAGCCCGCCGAGGCCTGGCTCGGCACGCCCGGCTGACGCTGCGCTCGCGCTCGCCGCGGCCGCTTCGTCGCTCACCTCGAGCTGCTTCACCGAGTTGCGGTCTGGAAGCGCCGCGCCGCCACGCCGGAGCTTCCGGGGCTCCACGCGGTACGGGAAGCGCTTGCCCTGGACGGTCACGGGCGCCTCGGGGTCCTCCGCCGTGCGCAGGTCGGCCCACACGCGCTTGCCGCCCCCGCGGCCGAAGCGGTCCTGTGCGTTCTGGAGCAGCAGCGCCGAGTCGAGCTCGCGGCCGCCGCCCTTGCCGAAGATGCCGCCGATGAGGCTCGCGGTGGCGATCACGTCCGTGACCTTCCAGTCCTCCGGCCCGGTCGGCTTGCCGATCGCCGCGTACTCGCCGGGCATCTTCAGCGGGTTCACGCGCGCCTCGGTGATGTAGCGGTTGATGCCGGCGACGTAGTTGGTCACGTCGTCCTGGAGCTGGACGCCGCTGGCTCCGTAGACCTCGTCGGCGAGGTTGTACTGGCGCTGGAAGTCCTCCTCCCGGTACGGCGCGAGCTCCCACTGCGTGTGGTCCATCGCGCGGTTGCCGGCGGCACCGCCGGCGAACGCCGACAGCTGCCCGCGGCCCGAGTTCCGGAGCGCGTCCATGACGAACAGGCGGTCCTCGGCCCCCACGTAGCCGAGCCCGAACATGGTCGCCGGGCGCGTCTTGCCGTAGACGTGCGGAACGCCGAAGCCGCTGTCCCGGACGATCGTCACGTCGCTGTTCCCGGGCGGCGAGTAGACGCGCTCGGCGCCGTCATCCTTGACGCCGAAGGTCGCGTCCTTGAAGTACTTCGGGATGTCGGCCCGCTGAAGGCCGGGCGAGGCATAGACGAGATCGCCGTACATCTTCAGCTCGTCGGAGGAGTGCTTCGGCCTCGGCGCGTTCGGGCAGTTCGACTTCGGCGGCGGGCAGGCGGCGAGAAAGGCCGCCAGCTCGGGGTCGCTCGCGAAGCCGTTCGCCCCCGGGGGCAGGATGTTCCAGAAGCCGCCGCCGTCGTTCGTGCCGTACGGCTGAACCGGCGTGTCGGCCGGCAGGCCCGGCAGGCCTGGGAGGCCCGGAAGCTGCGCCGACGCGGGCGCGGCCACACAGATCGCCGTTGCGCACGCGGCAGCAACCGCCAGCGTGCCCTGCCTCCCGAGGCGTCGCATGGCGCAGGAAAATACGCGCCGCGTGCGGCGCGTGCGCCGGTTCCTGGGGGCGTCTTAGGCCAGGACGGGGACGGCGTCCGAGGCGATCGCCTCGATCTCCTCGGAGGCCCGCTCGAACTCATCGTCCGAGAGCACGGGGGTGCCCTCGAACGGGAGGTCGCGGTAGAGCTCGAGCCACGAGCGGCAGCCGTGATACTCCGGCCGCACCTTCACCGTCACCGGGCGCGGGATCCGGTAGGTGCGCAGCACCATCACATGGAGCGGATGGCGGCGCTTCCAGTGGAGGCGCTTCTCGGCGTAGTCGGTGGTCCACACGTAATAGGGCGAGAGCGCGTCGATGGCGCGCGGATCAGTGATCAGGTAGCTGGCGGCCACCTCTGCCCAGGCGCGGATGCGAACCCGCTCCGGCTGCGGGATCCCGCCGTCCTGGAGGAGCGCCTCGGCGGGCGGCTCGTCGTCGGGCCAGACGCCCTCCTCTAGCGCGCGCTCCAGCTCCGGAAGGTGCGAGGGGCGGATCAGGTCGTTCCGCTGGTGGTCGAACGTGGGGTAGAGGAAGAACCGGTCGTGCTCGATCTCGAAGTGCTTGTTCTCCTCACGGATTCCGCCCTTGCGGAGGGTGAGGAGCTGCTCGCCCTCGGCGAGCGCGCGAACGGTTACAGCCCATTCCTTGAAAGCCACTGGCATAGGTGAGAGAACCTCCAAAAAAGCGCCGCGTCGATGCGTCGACATCGGGGGGCGGGACGCGGGCGGCACATTGTTGCGAACGGACGCCCGGGTTTCAAGCGAAATTCTCCAAGTTGTTCACTCAAGTGCCCGGATCACAGCGGCGAAGTCCTCTTCGCCGTGCCCGGCGTCCGCGGCCTTGGCAAACAGCGGCTCGACGAACGCACCCAGGCTCAGTTTCACTCCCAGCGCCTCAGCCTCGTCCAGGCAGTGGCGGACGTCCTTGAGCATGTGCTCCAGCTTGAACAGGGGCGTGAAGTCGCGTTCGAACATCGGGCGGCCCTTCAGCCCCAGGACCGTGGAGTTTCCGGCGCTGCCGGCCGCCACCTCGAGGAACGCGTCGGGGTTCACGCCGGCCTTTTCGACTGCGAGGACCGCTTCGGCCAGCGCCACGGCGTGGACGGCGCCCATCGTGTTCGTGAGCAGCTTGGCGAGCTGCGCGTGGCCGCGCGGGCCCACGTGCACTATGCGCTCGCCCATGACCTCGAAGAGCGGGCGGGCGCGCTCGAAGTCGCTCTCCTCGCCGCCCACCATGATCGTGAGCGTCCCGTCCTCCGCCTTGGGGCGCGAGCCCGAGACCGGCGCCTCCAGGAAGGCGACCCCGTCGTCGGCGAGCCGCTCGCCGATCGCGCGCGCCGCCGTGGGGGCGATCGTCGACATGTCGATCGCGAGGCTGCCCTCGCCGAGCCCGTGAACGGCACCCTGCGTCGCCGAGCAGGACCTCCTCGACCTCGGGCGCGTCGGGAACCATGGTGATCACCACCGAGGCGCCCTCGGCGGCCTCCCTGGGGCTCGCCGCCGCACGCGCGCCGTGCTCGGCGGCGAACGCCTCCGCCTTCTCGCGCGTGCGCGTGTAGACCGAGAGCTCGAAGCCGGCGCGAGCGAGGTTCGCCGCCATCGGCCCGCCCATGATGCCGAGGCCGCAGAAGCCGATGCGCTCAGTTTCCCGACTTGCCATATCCGCCACCTCCAGGGGTCTCGATCCGCAGCCTGTCTCCGGGACTGAGGGTGCCAGATGCCTTCGGCGGCAGCTCGTCCCCGTTCAGCAGGTTCCTGCCGGGCGCGCCGGGGTCGCCGCCCTCGGCGCCGGGCGGCGCGTGGCGGCGACGCTCGGTGATCAGCGAGAAGCGCATCTCGTCGAGCGCCTCGAGCTCGCGCACGACCCCGTCGCCGCCCCGCCATCTGCCCGCGCCGCCCGAGTCGCGCCGGAGCGAGTACTCGACGGCGCGCAGCGGGAACTCGAGCTCGAGCGCCTCGATCGGCGTGTTGAGCGTGTTCGACATGGCCACGTGCACGGCGCTCGGGCCGTCCGCGTCGAGACAGGCCCCCTGGCCGCCGCCGAGCGTCTCGTAGTAGGTGAACCGGTCGTTGCCGAGCGTCAGGTTGTTCATGGTTCCCTGGCCGAGCGCGCGCCCGAACGCCGCGAGCACGAGGTCGGCGACGCGCGACGAGGTCTCGACGTTGCCGGCCGCGACCGCGGCGGGCGATCGCGCGTTCAGGATGGAGCCCTCGGGCGCCGTCACGGTGAGCGGGCGGTACGCGCCCGCGCAGGGCGGAACGTCGGGGTCGGTGAGCACGCGCAGGGCGAAATAGCAGGCGGACAGCGTGACCGCGAGCGGGCAGTTGAGGTTGCCGTCGTGCTGGCCGGCGGAGCCGGAGAAGTCGAGCGCGAGCTCGTCGCCGTCGACCCGTGCCTCCACGGTCAGCTCCAGGTCCCCGTCGGCTGCTTCGAGTACATCGCGTGCCTCGCGCACGCCGTCGTCGAGCTCCGCGATTCGCGCTCGCGTGCGTCTTTCGGCGTAGTCCAGTGTCTCTGCGAGGCCGGCTCGGAACGTGTCGAGGCCGAAGCGCTCGATCAGGGCGGCGACCCGCCCGCCTCCCGCCCGCCCCGCCGCGAGCTGCGCGCGCAGGTCGGCCTCGCGCTGGCGCGGGTTGCGCATGCGGCTCGCGAGGTCGTGGAGGACCTCGTCCGTGAGGCGCGTGGGCGGGATCACCACGCCCTCGTCCTCGAGCGTCCGCGAGAAGGCGGGCATGCTGCCGGGCTCGTCCGCGCCCACGTCGGCGTGGTGGGCGCGGCTGGCGGCGAAGCCGGCGAGCTCGTGCTGGTGGAAGAGCGGCGTGATCACCGTGATGTCCGGCAGGTGGGTGCCGCCGCGATAGGGGTCGTTGAGGATCCAGGACTCGCCGGGCCGCTGCTCCTCGCCGAGCACGGCCGCCACCGCGGAGGGCATCGCACCAAGGTGCACCGGGATGTGCTCCGCCTGCATGACCATCTGGCCCTTGGGGTCGAACAGGGCCGTGGACGCGTCGCGGCGCTCCTTGATGTTCGCGGAGTGCGCCGAGCGCACGAGGACGGCGCCCATCTCGTCGCACGCGGCGCGCAGGCTGCCGAGCAGGACCTGGAGCGTGATGGGGTCGAGCTCGCTCACCGCTCCATCACCACGAGATCGTCCTCGGCTCGCGCGCGCCAGCCCTCGGGCACGACGAGCGTGGAACCCGGAAGAGCCACCACCTCGGGGCCCTCGACCGTCACGGCGGAAAGACCCGCCCACTCGGCCGGCCGCGGCTCCGCGCCGGGGAGTGCGACCGCCACCCTCACCGTGACGAGCTCGAGCCGCGCGTCCGGATCCGAGTAGCCGTAGCGGTCCTCGTGTGAGCGGTCGAACGCGCGCCGCAGCTCGGCGGGGTCCGGCTCCGGATCGCCATCGACCGGCAGCTCGAATGCCTGGCCCTCGTAGCGGAGGTCATAGGTGGCGCGCACCTCGGCGCCGCCGCCCAGCTCCTCCCGGCCCCGCTCGGCCAGCCGGTCCACCGCCTGGGCGATCCGCTCGCCCGTCAGGTCGTCGCCGGTCAGTAGGACGCTCTCGACAAGGTCACGGCGCCGCTCCGCCACCACGAGGCCGAAGGCCGACAGGACTCCGCTCGCTGCCGGCACGAGCACGCGCCGCATGCCGAGCTCGTCGGCGATCTGGGCGGCGTGCAGCGGTCCGGCGCCGCCGAAGGGCACCAGCGCGAGATCGCGCGGGTCGATGCCGCGCTCGACCGTGACCACCCGCACCGCCTGCGCCATCGCCGCACTCGCCACGCGGACGATGCCGGCGGCGGCGTCGTCCACGCCCAGACCGAGCTCCTCGGCAAGGTCGCCGACGACGCGCTCCGCCGCGCCGCGGTCGAGGCGCACCCCGCCCGCGAGCGGCGCGTCCTCGTCGAGGTGGCCGAGCAGGAGGTGCGCGTCGGTGACCGTCGGACGGTCGCCGCCGCGCCCGTAGCAGGCCGGTCCCGGATCGGCGCCCGCCGAGCGCGGGCCCACCCGAAGCGCCCCGCCGCTGTCGCGCCATGCGATCGACCCGCCTCCCGCGCCCACGGTGTGCACGTCGACCATCGGGAGCGCGAGCGCGCGCCCGCCAACGTCGCGCCCGCTCCCCACGGCCGCCGCCCCGCCCACGATCAGCGACACGTCGCAGGAGGTCCCGCCCATGTCGAGCCCGACCGCGTCGCCCGCGGATCGCGCCGCCATCCGCGCCGCGCCCACCGCCCCTCCCGCGGGTCCCGAGAGGACCGTCCAGGAGGCGTGGCGGGCGGCGGTCGCGGCCGCGGCGGTCCCTCCGCTCGAGAGCATCACCTCGGGCTCGGGCAGCCCGGCGTCGCGGGCGCGCTCGGTCAGCCGTTCGAGGTAGCCCCGCAGCAGCGGCGACAGCGCAGCGTCGACCACCGTCGTAGCGCAGCGTTCGTACTCGCGGAACACCCCCGCCGTCTCATGCGACGCCGAGACGTGGATGCCCGGCGCCGCCTCCTCGGCCAGCTCACCCGCGCGCCGCTCGTGCTCGGGATAGCGGAAGCCCCACAGGAGACAGACGGCGGCGGCCTCGGCGTCCAGTCCCTCGAGTGCCGCCCGCAGCGCGCCCTCGTCGAGCGGCCTCAGCACGCCGTCCGGCCCGGTGCGCTCGGGCACGGCCACGCGCAGCTCGGCCGGCACGAGCGGCGGCGGATGGCCCGCGCACAGCCGGTACAGCTCCGCGCGCGCCTGGCGGCCGAGCTCCTCGAGATCCGTGAAGCCCTCGGTCGCGAGCAGCGCCGTCCGCGCCACGCGCCCCTCGAGCAGCGCGTTCGTGCCGACGGTCATCCCGTGCACGAAGCGCTCGACGTCCGAGGCGCGCGCGCCCGCGCCGCCGAGCGCCTCCTCGACCGCCGCCATCACGCCCTCCGACTGGTCGCGCGGCGTGGTCGGCGCCTTGCCGGTGACCAGCCGGTCGCCGGTGATCAGGGCGGCGTCGGTGAAGGTGCCGCCGACGTCCACCCCGAGGATCACGGGGTGGACAGTAAGCGACGGTCCTCAGTGCTTCAGGCGGCTGCGACCTCGAACACTTCGTCGAGGTGCTTGTGCGACGGGCAGTACTTGCTGCCCGGCAGCGGCACCCGCGCGCACGCCGTCCCCCGGCGCGTGCTCGCGTGGCAGCAGACAGGGCTGCCGTCGAAGGTGGTGCCCGTGCGCAGCTGGGTGTCGACGAACTCCGTGGCGAGCGTCATGTGCCGCTCGCAGACGCGGTAGACGTGCAGCTGGTCCCCGATGGGGAAGAAGTGCCGAACGTCGTTGAAAAGCGTTCGCACCGGCTTCGCGAAGTAGTGCCTGTCGCTGGCGAGGCGCTCCATCGACGCTTCGCACGCGTGCAGGAAGCGCATCCGGGTTGCCGTTACGTCCTCACCGTGACCTGGGACGACCCCGGGTGCCAGCTCTCTGAAGATCGAGCGACTGAACTGGTACATCTTCCTTAATACCCCCTGTGCAAGCGGCCGTGCCGCACTGGAACAACTCCCTCAGACCCCGCAACGTGCGTCATGTTAAGTTGGCATTAAGTCGCTGAACATTGCGTCAGTGACCTGCTCATCCCCTTGTGGCGACGGATGCAAACACGGGGGTAGGATCGAAAAATGGCCAGCCTTCTCGACCTCACCAGCCAGGGCGACGTAGCGACCATCACGGACGACGCCTACCTCAACCGGACGCTCCAGCTCATGGAGCCCGCAGCAGCTCTACGAGCTCTGGGAGCGCCAGCAGTGGCAGTCGCAGGCGATCGACCTCGAGCGCGACAAGGAGCACTGGGCGGAGCTCGAGCGAGGAGGACAAGGAGGAGCACCTCTGGGGGCTCAGCTCGTTCTTCGTGGGGGAGGAGCGCGTGACCACGCAGTTCTCGGGCCTCGTGATGGCCTACGAGGACGAGCAGGAGGAGGCGTTCCTCACCACCCAGCAGGTTGACGAGGCGCGCCACATGCAGTTCTTCGACCGCTGGTTCCGCGAGGTCGCGGGCATAGACGGGGGCATCCAGGAGCGGCTCGCGGCGTCGCGCGCGGACGTGACCGACGCGTTCGTCGAGCTGTTCGACGAACGCCTCGTGAAGATGGGCGAGCGTCTGATCGCCGACCCCAGCGACATGGACGCGAAGGTCGACTTCGTGACCAACTACCACATGGTCATCGAGGGAACTCTCGCGCTCACGGGGCAGCACTTCATGCTCGACTACTACGAGAAGAACGAGCTGCTGCCGGGCTTCGCCGAGGGCTTCGAGAACATCGCCCGCGACGAACACCGGCATGTGGCCTACGGCACCTGGTTCCTCCAGCAGAAGTGCGCCGAGGAGCGCTACCGCGTCCGCGTGCAGGAGACGCTCAACGAGATGCTGCCCCTCGCGGCCGGAGTGCTGGTCCCGAAGGGCTACGCGCTCGGGGACGACTACGAGTTCTTCGGCTACACCTCGCAGGAGCAGGCCGAGTTCGCCTACAGCGCGCTGTCGCGGCGGCTGAAGGTGATCGGCGTGCCGCTCTCTACTCCATCGGCTGCCTGAGGCAGTCCATTCGCGGTCAGGTCCATCGCTCGAAGACAGGCGCGCCGGCCTCGCCGACGAGCGTATGCATGCAGTCGAGCGCCGGGTCCGTGGCGGGATGGTCGGTGCGCTGGTGGGCGCCGCGGCTCTCCTCGCGCGCGAGGCAGGCGGCGCCGATCATGCGCGCCAGCGGGTAGGGGTCGCCGGCCAGCTGTGAGAGGCCGCGCGCGTCCCGCCGCAGGCCGGCGTACCGCCAGAGCGCGGCACGCGTCTCCTCGCTCGGCGGAGCGGCGACCGCCGCGCCGGGGCTCAGGGCTGCCGCGCCCCGGGCGGGGCGCTCGTCGCAGGCGGCCAGCGCGGCGCGGCGCCCGAACACGAGGCACTCCGCGAGCGAGTTGGAGGCGAGCCGGTTCGCGCCGTGCAGGCCGGTGCAGGCCGCCTCTCCGACGGCGTAGAGGCCGGGGATGCTCGCGCGCCCGTCGAGGTCGGTGGCGACGCCGCCCATCGTGTAGTGCGCGGCCGGGGCGACCGGGAGCAGATCGTGCGCCGGGTCCAGCCCCACCTCCGCGAGCGTCGCGCCGATGTTCGGAAAGCGCTCGACCTCGACGGCTCGCATGTCGAGCCAGACCGCCTGCTCGCCGCTGCGCTCGAGCTCCGCGTGGATGGCGGTCGCGACCTCGTCGCGCGGCGCGAGCTCGTCGACGAAGCGCTCGCCCCGCGCGTCGTAGAGCAGCGCGCCCTCGCCGCGCACGGCCTCCGTTATGAGGAAGCCGTCGCGTGGACCGTCGAGCCGCAGCGCCGTCGGATGGAACTGCATGAACTCGAGGTCCGCCAGGCGCGCGCCGGCCTGGCTCGCCAGGCTCAGCCCCGCGCCCACGGCTCCGCGCGGGTTCGTCGTGCGCTGCCACAGGGCGGCCATGCCGCCCGTGGCGAGGATCACGGCGCGCGCCGCCAGCGCCGACGAGCGGCCGTCTCGCGTGGCGAGGGTGAGGCCGGCGCAGCGGCCGTCGCTACCGGTGGCGAGCGCCGTGGCCGCGACCGGCTCCAGCACGTCGATGCGCTCGTTGGTTGCGGCGAGCGCCGACAGCGTTCTCGTGATGCGCCGCCCGGTCGCGGCCCCGCCGGCGTGGACCACGCGCCGCTCCGAGTGCCCGCCCTCGAGCCCGAGGGCGAGGTTGCCGGCGCGGTCGGCGTCGAAGCGAACGCCCAGCTCCTGGAGGTCGCGCACGCGCGCGGGCGACTCTTCGCAGAGGACGCGCACCGCGCTCTCGCGCGCGCTGTCGCGGCCGGCCGCGAGCGTGTCCTCGGCGTGCCGCTCCGGCGAGTCGCCCTCCGCCAGCGCGGCGGCGATCCCGCCCTGAGCCCAGTAGCTCGCCGTTTCGGCGAGCGGTGAGCGGCTGACGAGCGCGACGCTCGCGCCCTCCGCCGCCGCCACGAGCGCGGCGTAGAGGCCCGCGGCGCCGGCGCCGACAACGGCTACGTCGGTGCTGGCAGTTCCATCCAAGGCGCGGAGGTACCGTACCGGCGCGATGCCCCCGTTCTTCCGCCACCCCGCGTCGCTCGAGCACGACACGGGCCTCGGCCACCCCGAGCGAGCGGACCGCATCCGGGCGATCGAGGCCGAGCTCGACGGCCGCGACTGGCTCGGGTGGGACCCGGTCGAGGCGCCGCGGGCCACGGAGGAGCAGCTGCATCGGGTCCACCCGCCCGAGTACGTGGAGCAGGTGCGGACGTTCAGCGAGGAGGGCCGGGCCTTCGACATGGACACGCCCACGAGCCCCGGCTCGTACGAGGCGGCGCTGCGCGCGGCCGGCGGAGCATGCGCGCTCGCCGAGTCGCTCCTGTCGGGAGGCGAGCGCACCGGCTTCTCGGCGCTCCGCCCGCCGGGCCACCACGCCGAGTGGAGCACCGCGATGGGGTTCTGCCTGTTCGCGAACATCGCCGTCGCCTGCCGCCACGCCATCGACGCGCTCGGCGCGGAGCGCGTGCTCGTGGTGGACTGGGACGTGCATCACGGCAACGGCACGAACGCGATCTTCCACAGCTCCCGCGAGGTCCTGTTCGTGAGCATCCACCAGTTCCCGTTCTGGCCGGGGACGGGTCCCCTGGGGGACGTGGGCGAGGGCGACGGCGAGGGGTACTCGATCAACCTGCCCGTGCCCGCCGGAACCGGCGAGGCGGCCTTCCTGTCACTGCTCGAGCACATCGTCGTGCCGGCCGCGCGCCAGTACCGGCCCGACCTGATCCTGATCTCGGCCGGCTACGACGCGCACCGCGACGACCCGCTCGGCGGGCTGAGCCTCGAGACGTCCTCGTACGGCGCGCTCTCGGCACGGATGAGAGCGCTCGGGGACGAGCTCGGCGCGCCGGTCGGCGCGGTGCTCGAGGGTGGCTACGACCTGCGGGCGCTGGCGGCCTCGGTGGCGGAGACCCTGTCCGCGCTGGCGAACGGCGTGACGCCCCCGGAGGTGGCTCGCCATCGGCTGGCGGACGAGGCCGCCGCCGTGCTCGGCCGCTACTGGGAGCTCTGAACGAGCTGGGGATACGCGCCGGGGTAGCGGCCGGCGAGCTGGCTCGCCTGGCGCTGCGCCCCCTCGGGCGTCGTGAACCGGCCTGAGTAGACGATCCACAGGCCGGTCCCCAGGTTGTGGGGGCCGGACGGCATCAGGCCGGCTTCGAGGCCGCTTGCCCGGGCGTCCTTCGCCACGTTCAGCGCAGCGGCGCGGTCGCTCGAGGTCACGAGCACGACCGTGTGCGCCGTGAGACCCCTGGGCCAGTCCGGCACGCCGCGCTGCGGCCGTGGCGAGGGCGACTGCTCCTGGTCCTGCTCCGCGCCCGAGACGACCGCGGGCGGCTCGGCCCTGGCCGGGACGGACGTGCTCGCGCTGGGCGCGGCGCTGCCCGCCGCCGTCCCCGTTCCCGCTGGTCAGCTCCGAGACCGCGAAGCCGAACAGGCCGGCGCCCAGGACGATCACCGCCACGAGCACGGCCGCGAGCGCCGTCATCGGCTCGCGTGCCAGGGGCACCCGCTCGCGCAGGGCCACGCGGCCGCCGCACTGCAGGCAGACGAGCTGGCGCACCTCGACCGGCTCCCCGCAGTGCGGGCAGGACGGGTCGGTCACCTTTGCTCGAGCAGGTCTTCGAGCGCGCGCACCTGGCGGTCGACGTCGCCGAGCTCGACCGCCTTCCGCTCGACGAGCTCGGGCGCCTGCCGGCCCTGCCGGTGGAGCTCGTAGACGAGCGCGCCGAGGTCGAGCAGGAGCGCCTCGCGCTCGCGCCGCTGCCGGCGCAGCTCGAGCCGGCTCCGGATGTCAGCCACCGAGCGCATCTTCCACGAGCTGAAGGATGCCCTCCCGGCGGCGCTCCATGGGGAATTGCGTGAGGATCCGCTCGCGCGCGCGGGCGGGGGCATCCGGCCCGAGCTCGAGCGCGCGCCGTACGCCGTCGGCCACCTCGGCCGGGTCCTGCGAGTCGATCAGGACCCCCGCGTCGCCCACGACCTCGGGCATGGCGGTCACGTTCATCACCACCGGCACGCAACCGGCGAGCATGGCCTCGGCCACCGCGAGCCCGAAGCCCTCGTGGCGCGACGCCTGCACGTACACCGCGGCGCGCCTGTAGACGGCGTGCAGGTCGTCGTCGGAGAGCCAGCCGGTGAACTCGACGTTCTCGCCGGCGCGGGCGCGCAGCTCGCCGACCGAGTCGTCGAGCCACTTGCCGGCGAACGTGAAGCGCACGTCCGGGAGCAGCGTCGCGGCCTCGACGAACGGGAGCTGGCCCTTCTGGACGAGCGTGGTGCGGTCGATCGCCCCGACGGTCAGCGCCTCGCGCTCCTTCGGACCGGGCTCGGTCCCGAACGGGTCGGGCACTCCGTGGTGGATGACGCGGACGCGCGCCGGCGGGATCGGAGTGTTGCGCTCGATCTCGCTCAGGCTGTAGCGCGAGTTCGTCGCGAGCCGGCGCGCGCGCCGCATGATCCAGCGGCTCGCGGCCCGCCGGACGCCGCCCTGCTGGTAGCCGTAGTCGATGTCCGGCATGTTCGCCGTGTCGAAGCCGCCGACGATCATCACCGACGGCTTGCGCAGGAGCCACGCCAGCGTCACCGGGAAGAAGGTGTGCCAGGACGCGAACCAGCCGAAGACGAGGTCGGCGCGCAGCACGCCGCGCACCACCCGCACGGGGTTCGGCCAGCGCCCGGGCTGGTAGAGGTCCTCGACCTCGTACCGCTCCGCGAGGATCTCGCGGTCGATCGCCACGAAGCTCGCCTTGCGGCTGTGCACGTAGAGGATGCGCTTGCGGCTCACGCGGTGACGGGCTCCCGCGCCTCGACGAACACGCGGTGCCACTCGGACAGCTCGAGCAGGCAGTAGAGCATCGCCTTGTGGTCGGCGCACCCGCGCCGGTGCTCGTCGACCAGTCGCGCGGCGGCCGCGGGGTCGATCAGCTGCGCGAGCTCGGAGCCCGGGGCGTAGCGGCGCGCGACCTCCTCGCCGAGCGACGCTCGCAGCCAGTCGTCGTACGGCGTGGCGAAGCCGTGCTTCTTGCGGCGCACGACATGCGCGGGGAGGAGCTTCTCCATCGCGCGCTTGTGGAGCCGCTTGGGACGCCCCGGTCTGACCCGCCTGCTCGCCGGGATCCGCTCGACGAAGCGCATCAGCTCGAGGTCGAGGAACGGCACCCGCAGCTCGAGGCCGGCGGCCATCGACATCTTGTCGTTGCAGAGCAGGATCCCGTCCGGCAGGAACATGTGCGTGTCGACGTAGAGCGCCTGCTCGAGCAGCCCGCGCCCCTCCACCTCGGCTACCAGCTCGCGCGCGGCGGCGAGCCGCTCCTGCTCGGCCTCGGCGCCCGGCCCCAGGAGCGACGTCCGGACGGGCGCGTCGCTGATCTCGACGAGCCGCAGCAGGCGCTGGGCGTCGCCGCGCCCGCCGAGCACGTGAGCGAGCCGCCGCGCGGCGGCGGCGCGCGGAATCGCCCTCGCGATCGACGCGGCCGGCCTCGCCGCGACGGTCGGGACGAGCTGCAGAGGGCGCAGCAGCGCGGCGGCCTGATGACGTCCGTAGCCGCCGTGCGGCTCGTCCGCCCCCTGGCCGGCGAGCACGACCTTCACGTCCTGGGCCGCGAAGCGCGACAGCTGGAGGAGGGCGGGGGCGCTCGGGATCCCGCAGGGCTCCTCGAGGCGGGGGATGCAGCGCGCGAGCTCGGTGAGGAAGTCGGTCTCGCGCATGACCGTGTCGTGGTGATCGGTGCCGACGATGCGCGCGGTCTCGGCCGCGAGCGCGCGCTCGTCGACCACCTCCCCGTGCCCCGGGAAGCCGATCGTGAAGGTGGTGGGAGGCGATCCCGAGCGGAGCTTCATCGCGGCCACCACGCCGGCGCTGTCGACGCCGCCGGAGAGGAAGGCGCCATAGGGGACGTCCGACATCATCTGCCGCTCGACGGCGTCGCCGAACCGCTCGGCCAGCTGGGTCGCCAGCTCGTCGTCGTCGCCGTCGAGCCGCGGCCCGGGCGCCTCGCGCCAGCTCGCGATGCGCGGCGCGGATCCGTTCTCGACCACGAGCGTGGAGGCGGGCGGCAGCTTCCGGACCCCTTCGAAGAGCGTCCGCGGGGACGGCACGAACCGGCACGCGAGGTAGTGGTCGAGCGCGATGCGGTCGACGGCGGGCCGCACGAGCCCGGCGTCGATGAGCGCGCCGATCTCGGAGGCCACGGCGACGCGCGCGCCGTCGGTCCACCAGTACAGGGGCTTGACGCCGAAGGCGTCGCGGGCGGCGACCAGCCGCTGCTCGCGGTCGTCCCAGATCACGAAGGCGAAGATGCCGTTGAGGCGGCGCACGAAGTCCACTCCGTGCTCCTCGTAGCCGTGCACGACGACCTCGCTGTCCGAGTTCGTCGCCCAGTGGTGGCCCTGTCCCTCGAGCCCGGAGCGGAGCGAGCGGTGGTTGTAGATCTCGCCGTTGACGATCGCCGTGACGCGGCCGTCCTCGGAATCGAGCGGCTGGTCGCCGCCGGCGACGTCGATGATGGCCAGGCGCGTGTGAGCGAGTGCGACCGGGCCGATGCGCCTCAGCGCCTCGCCATCGGGTCCGCGATGGCGCAGCGCCTCGACCATCCGCTCCGCCGCGTGTTGGCCCGACGTGCCGGCCGGATCGAGGATTGCGCCGATCCCGCACATGCGGCCGCCCATGATGTCAGGGCGTTGTGACACTCCTGTCTGGAGCGGTGTCTCGCCCCGGCGCAGGATCCCCCTCAACCGACAGGGGGGACCATGCACCGCATCTACGGACGCATCCACGCAGCACTGCTGAGCGCGCGAGGGCAGGGAACCGTCGAGTACGTCGCGCTCATCCTGCTCGTCGCGCTGGTGATGGCCGGAGTCGTCGCGGCGATGAAGGGCTTCAAGACCGACGAGGGCAAGGAGCTCGGCGACGTGATCATCGGCAAGATCAAGGAGGCGGTGCGCAAGGTGCAGTTCTGACACCAGGAGGAGGGCGCCACATGGCGGAAGTGACCACCGAGCTCGACGAGCGCTTCAGCGACTCTGAGGCGGAGCCGACGGCTTGGGAGGAGACCGAGCGGACGCTGCGAGAGGCCCAGCTGTTCTGGATCTCGACCGTGCGCCGCGACGGCCGCCCCCACGTGACCCCGCTGGTCGCGGTCTGGGACGACGGGGCGCTGTACTTCTGCACCGGTCCGGAGGAGCAGAAGGCGGTCAACCTCGAGGCCAACCCGCGGGTCGCCATGACGACCGGCTGCAACAGCTGGCAGGAAGGCCTCGACGTGATCGTCGAGGGCGAGGCCGAGCGTGTGACCGACGAGACGAGGCTGGGCGAACTGGCGCGCGCGTGGCGAGGAAAGTGGGACGGCTCCTGGAAGTTCGAGCCGGTCGCGGGTGGGTTCCGCCACAGCGGTGGCGAGGGCATCGCTCACGTCTTCGCCGTGGTGCCGAGCAAGGTCCTCGCCTTCGGCAAGGGCGGCTTCAGCCACACTCGCCACCGTTTCCCGAGTTAGCCTCCGCGGATGGCTGGCAAGCGCGAGGACGCAATGCTGATCGTCGAGCTGGCGAAGTGGGGGTCCATGATCGGCCTGCCAGAGGCGAGCCGGACGGTGTTCTCCGACGACTTCGACCGCGAGTCGGCCGAGGCGCTCGATCCGCAGGTCCAGACGATGCTGGTCTTTCACGAGACGGTCGGAACGCTCGTCAAGAACGAGCTGCTGGACCGCGACCTCGTGCTCGACTGGCTGTGGGTCTCAGGCGCCTGGGAGCGCGTGGCGCCCGCCGCCCTCGAGGCCCGCGCGGCGGCCGGCGTGCCCGAGCTGTGGGAGAACTTCGAGGCGCTGGCGCAGGACCAGGCCTAGGCGTTCCGCCGCGCCTGCGACCATACGCGGCCGTGGCGGGTTCCCGGCGAGAGCTTCCTGTCGCCGTCTTCGACTCCGGGGTCGGCGGGCTGACCGTGTTGCACGAGTGTCTCGTGTCGCTTCCGCACGAGGACTTCCTCTATCTGGGCGACACCGCGCGCTTCCCGTACGGCGACCGCGCGCCCGACGAGCTGCTGCGCTTCGCGCGCGAGCTTGCGGGCATCCTGCTCGACCGCGGCGCCAAGCTGCTGGTCGTGGCCTGCAACTCGGCCACGGCGGCCGCGCTGCCCGCGCTCCGCGACGAGCTCGGGAGCCGCGTGCCGGTCGTGGGAGTGGTCACGCCGGAGTCGCGGCTCGCGGCGGCGGCGACCCGGAGCGGGCGGGTCGGTCTGATCGCCACGCCGGCCACGGTCGCGAGCGGCGCCTACGCTCGCGCCCTCGCGGACGCGGCGCCCGGCGCCGAGCTGCATGCGGTGGCCTCCGCCGAGCTCGCCCCGCTGATCCAGGAGGGCGGGGAGGTCGACGAGCGCGTCGTCGCGTGCGTCGACGGCCTGTGCCGTCCCCTGAAGCGCGCGGGCGTCGACACCGTGATCCTCGGCTGCACCCACTACCCGCTCGTCCGGCCGGTGCTGCAGCGGGCGCTCGGGCGCGGCGTGTCCATCGTCACGTCCGGCGAGGCGATCGCGTCCGAGGTCGACGCGCGCCTGCGCGAGGCGGGCGTCGCCCGCGACGAGGACCGGCGCGGGCACTACAGCTTCCTGGCGACCGGTGAGCCGGACGAGTTCCGGCGCCTCGGCATCCGCTTCCTGCAGCTTCCGATCGCCGAGGTCGAGCACGTCGAGGTTGCGCGGGCGGTGGGGAGGGCGGCATGACGGACGCGCCCCGCAACGACGGTCGCATGGCGGACGAGCTCCGCCCGATCACGATCACGCCGGGCTTCATGCGGACCGCCACGGGCTCGGCCCTCATCGAGGCGGGCGGCACGCGCGTGATCTGCACCGCCAGCGTGGACGAGGACGTTCCGCGCTGGATGGCCGGCCAGGGACGCGGCTGGGTCACCGCCGAGTACGGGATGCTCCCCGCCTCCACAGGCGACCGCAAGCGCCGCGACGTCTCGAAGGGGCGGCCGGATGGGCGGACCGTCGAGATCCAGCGCCTGATCGGGCGCTCGCTGCGCGGCATCGTCGACTTCGAGGCGCTCGGCGAGCGCACCGTGTGGATCGACTGTGACGTGCTCGAGGCGGACGGCGGCACCCGCTGCGCGGCGATCACCGGGGGCTACGTCGCGCTCGAGCTCGCGCTCCGCCGGGTGATGGCGGACGGAGGGCTCGACAGCCTGCCGCTCAGCCAGTCCGTCGCGGCGGTCTCCGCCGGAATGGTGGGCGGCCGCGCGCTGCTCGACCTCGACTACTCCGAGGACTCGAGCGCCGAGGTGGACGCAAACGTGGTGATGACAGGCGACGGCGGGCTCGTGGAGGTCCAGGCCACCGCGGAGCGGACGCCGCTCTCGCGCGCCTCCCTCGACGAGCTGCTCGCCCTCGCCGCCGACGGGATTGCGGCGCTGCGCACCTCCCAGGAGGAGGCCGTGGCGGCAGCAGCGGCCGGCTGAGCGGTGCGGCTGGTCCTCGCCACACGGAACGACCACAAGCTGCGCGAGCTCTCCGAGCTCATGCGGCCGTATGAGCTCGACCCGCTGCCGGACGGCGTGGAGCTCCCGCCGGAGACCGGGACGACGTTCGCCGACAACGCACTCGGCAAGGCGCGCGCGGCGGCCACCGCGACGGGCAGGCCGTCGATCGCCGACGACTCCGGCATCGAGGCCGCGGCGCTCCGCGGAGCGCCCGGCGTGTGGTCGGCCCGCTACGCCGGCGAGGGCGCGACCGACGAGGAGAACCTCCAGAAGCTGCTCAGCGAGGTCCCGGCCGACGGCGACCGCCGGGTGACCTATGTCTGCGCGCTCGCGTACGTGGAGCCCGGCGGCCGCGAGGAGGTCGTCCACGGCCGCTGCGAGGGCCGGCTCGCGTCCGAGCCGCGCGGCGACGGCGGCTTCGGCTACGACCCGGCCTTCATCCCGGACGACTATCCCGGCGACGAGCGCACGATGGCCGAGCTGACACCCGCCGAGAAGGACGCGATCAGCCATCGCGGCCGTGCGGCCCGCACGCTCGTGGCCCACCTGATCACCGCGGACGAGGCCGCGCGCCCGCCCGGCCCGGTGCGCTCCCTCTTTGGCGGCCTGGCCGACCGGCGCAGGAGGACGGGGCGGTGAACGAGACCGCCGGCGCGCGGGCCAAGCAGCGCACGGCCGCCATCAGCGTCGCGGCCGCGGTCTTCCTCGTGACCGTGAAGCTGGCGACGGGAATCGCCACCGGCTCGCTCGCGTTCCTCGCCGAGGCGGTCCACTCAGGCACGGACCTCGTTGCGGCTCTCCTGACCTTCTTCGCAGTGCGGGTGGCGCTGCGGCCGCCCGACCGCGAGCATCACTACGGCCACGGCAAGGCCGAGCACCTGGCCGCCCTGGGCGAGAGCGCGTTCCTCATGCTCGTGTCGGTGGCGATCGCCGCCGAGTCGGTGCGGCGCCTGATCGACGGCGGCGGCGGCCACGACATCGACGTCACCTGGTGGGCGCTCACGGTGCTGGTCGTCGTAATAGTGGTCGACGCGTCGCGGGCGCTGACGAGCTTCCGGACCTCGCGCCGCTACGGCTCCGCGGCCCTCGCCGCGAACGCGCTCCACTTCACCTCCGACCTGGCCGGCTCCGTGGCGGTGCTCATAGGGCTCCTGCTGGTCCGGGCGGGTGAGCCGTTGGCCGACGCGGTCGCCGCGCTCTTCGTCGCGGTGCTCGTGGTGCTGGCCGCGCTGCGGCTCGCGAAGCAGTCGATCGACGTGCTCATGGACCGGGCGGTGGCGGATGCCGACGATCGGATCCGCGCCGCGCTGGCCGCCGCGGACGAGCAGGTCGAGCTCCGGCGCGTGCGCGTCCGCCAGGCCGGCGGGCGGCACTTCGTCGACCTCGTCGTGGGCGTCCCGATGGACGCCGGCGTTACCCAGGCCCACGCGGTCGCCGACCGGATCGAGGAGGTGACCGAGCGCGCCCTCGGCGGCGCAGACGTGGTCGTGCACATCGAGCCGACAGAGGCCGAGGGCGGGATCCGCGAGCGCGCCACCGCGGCCGCCGGCGCGATCCCGGAGGTACGCGAGGTTCACAACGTGCGCGTGATGCGGGTGCCGGAGGGCTACGAGCTCTCGCTGCACGTGAAGCTCCCGCGCGAGCTGTCGCTCGACGACGCGCACAACGCGGTCGAGCGGCTCGAGGAGCGCATCCGTGCCGAGGTCCCGGAGCTGCGGATCGTGCATACGCACATCGAGCCGCTCGCCCGAACCGACTGGGCCAGCGCGCCGACGAGCGACGACACTGCCGTGGAGCGCGCGGCGATCGAGTCGGCGGTGAAGCGCTATACGGGCACGGCGCCGCTCGCGGTGACCTTCCGCGACGGCGAGCAGGGCCGCGTGGCGCTGGTGACGGTCACCCTGCCGGGCGAGCAGCCGCTGCCGTCCGCGCACCGGCACGCGGGCGCGATCGAGGAGGCCGTGCGCGAGCGCTGCCCCAGCCTCGCGGACGTGATCGTGCACACCGAGCCGATGGGCGCGGAGGCGACGTAGTGGGCAAGCGCCGGGCGGTGCCCGGCGCGCAGCCTCTGCCTCAGAGCAGGTTGACTGCGGCGGCCGCGCCGACCGCGAGCAGCACGCCGGAGTAGCCGTAGTAGCCCTCGAGGAGCAGGAGCAGGGCGGCGATCAGGCAGATCCCGACCGTCACGAGCCAAGAGATTCGAGCAAGGGGCACGTGGCTATTCTGACTCGCGTGGACGACACGCTCACCCCGGAGCGCGCGGCGGAGCGTCTTCGTGGGCTGTCCGCAGACGTACGCGCGGCCGTTCTGATCGACGCGGCGGGGTCGCTCAGAGGCGCGAGTGAGGATCCCGACGGCAACGGGCAGGTGCTGGGCGACCTGGCTCGGAGGCTGTTCGAGGAGGTGGACCGGGCCACGCGCGACTGGGACACGGAGCCGCCCGAGCAGGTCGAGGTTCAGATTCCGGGCGGGGCCGTCTTCGCCTCGAGGACGCCGCGCTGGACGCTCGCCGCCGTAGCACGCCGAGGCGCCCTGTCCTCGCTCATGCTCTACGACCTGCACGCGGTGCTCGGTGAGCTCGAGGGTGGCGCGAAGATCAGGCGCTCCACCTCGGCGGCCGAGCGCACGCCGGGCCCGGACGACGAGGAGCACGTGGTCGAGGAGCTGCCGATGCCCGAGCTGGGCGGCCAGTGAAGGAGAAGCGCAAGGGACCGCTCTCGCGCGCGGCCGGGCTCGCGGAGGGCATGGCGGCGACCGTGCGGAGGATGCAGCGCGAGCGCGAGCCGCGCGTGCTCGTGTACGACCCGTCCGGGTACGCGCGCCTCGTGCAGCCCGAGGCGCGCGGGCACGACCGGATCATGGATGTGGCCGGCGAGATGCTGAGCCATGTCGAGGGGCGCGAATGACGCTCGTCGCTCCCGAGCTGGCCGCGCGGGTGCTGGAGCGCGCCCTCGAGCGCGGCGGCGACATGGCGGAGCTCTACACGGAGGCGCGGCGGGGCTTCGCGGTCTCGCTCGACGACGGCCGCGTGGAGCGCCCCCAGAGCGGACGCGAGCGCGGCGCGTGCGTGCGCGTGGTCCAGGGCGAGTCGACCTACTACGGGCACGTCGACGGCCTCGCCGAGGAGGACCTGCTGCGTGTAGCCGGCTCGGTGTCCCAGGCGTTGCGCGACGGCGCGGCCCAGCCCGCCGCGCTCACGGCGGTGCAGAGCGGGACGCGCCACGCCGTCACGATCCCGCCCGAGGAGGTGGAGGCGGCGCGCAAGGCGGACCTGCTGCGCGCATGCGACGAGCGCGCGCGGGCCGCGGGCGCGGAGGTCGTGCAGGCACGGATCGGCTATGCGGAGTCGCACCGCCAGGTCGAGATCTTCGGCTCGGACGGCCGCGCGGCCGCCGACGACCGAACGCTCATCCGCCTGAGCGCGCAGGTCGTCGCGCGCCGCGACGGGCGCGTGGAGACCGGCAGCGACACGCGCGGCGGCCACGCAGGCTGGGAGCTGCTCGAGGCGGAGCCTGAGGAGGTTGCCGACAAGGCCGCGCGGCGCGCGCTGACTCTCCTCGACGCCGTGGACGCCCCGACCGGCCGCCTGCCCGTCGTCGTCGGCAACGGCTTCGGCGGCGTCCTGCTCCATGAGGCGGTCGGGCACGGGCTCGAGGCCGACGCAGTCCAGAAGGGCGCGAGCGTGTACGCCGGGCGCCTGGGGGAGGAGGTCGCCCCGGCGTTCGTCACGGCCTACGACGACGGCAGCCGCGCGAACGCCTGGGGAAGCGAGGGAGTCGACGACGAGGGGACCCCGACCCGGCGCACGACGATCATCGAGGAGGGGCGCCTCACCTCGTACCTGTACGACCTGCTGACAGCCGGCAGGGACGGCGTCGGCTCGACCGGGAACGGCAGGCGCGAGTCCTTCCGCCACCTCCCGGTGCCGCGTATGACGAACACCTTCTTCGCGCCCGGGGACGCGACGCCCGATGAGCTGATCGCCGGTGTGGAGCGGGGCCTCTACGCCGTCTCGTTCGGCGGCGGCCAGGTGGAGCCCGCGACCGGAGACTTCGTGTTCGGCGTGTCCGAGGGCTACCTGATCGAGAACGGCGAGGTCACCGCCCCCGTGAGGGGCGCGACGCTCGTGGGCAACGGGCTCGAGGCTCTGCGCGCGATCGACGGCATCGCCGGCGACCTCGAGATCGCGACGGGCTACTGCGGCAAGGCCGGCCAGACGGTCCCGGCGGGGGTCGGCCAGCCGCACGTGCGCATCCGCGAGCTGACCGTGGGCGGCACGGCGAGGGGTCAGACCCCGTGAGCCGCAAGCGCTCCGACCCGTCGGCGAACAGGGGTCTGACCCCTTGACAACCGGGGACTCAAGGGGTCTGACCCCTCTTGACGACGCCGCCGCTCAAGCGATCGAAGCCGCGCTCGCGGCCGGGGCCTCGGACGCCGACGCCTGGGCCGAGGAGTCCACGAGCCGGCGCGTGCGCGTGTACGACGGGGAGGTGGAGAGCCTGAGCGACGCGGGTGGCCGCGGCATCGGCGTGCGCGCGTTCGCGGGCAAGCGCGCCGGCTACGCCTACGGCACCGACCTCTCCCAGGAGGGGATCGCCGAGATCGCCGCGGCCGCGCGCGAGGCCGCCGAGGTCGCGGACGAGGACGAGTACGCGGGCCTTCCCGACGAGTCGGGCACGTCTGACGTGAACGGCCTGGCGTCCGCGACGTTCGGCGACTGGTCGACCGAGCGGGTGGTGGAGCTGGCGCTCGAGGTGGACCGCGCCGCGCGCGCCCCCGAGGGGGTCACGCAGGTGGAGAACTCGGTCTACTCGGACTCGCGGGGCTCGGTGGCGCTCGCGAACTCGCGCGGCTTCGGCGCGTCCTACAGCGCCACGCAGGCCTGGGCCTACTCGTCGGCCTTGGCGGGCGAGGCGGAGGACCGCATGACGGGGCTCGGCGTCGGCATGGCGCGCGACGCGGGCGGTCTCGACGCCGAGGCGATCGGCAGGGAGGCCGCCGAGCGCGCGCTGGCGCTCGTCGGGGCGCGTCAGCCCTCCAGCCGGCGCTGCCCCGTTGTCCTCGACGCCTTCGTCGCCGCCTCCTTCGTCGGCTTCATCGGCTCGATGACGTCCGCGGACGCGGTCCAGCGCGGGCGCTCCCTGTTCGCCGGCCGCGAGGGTGACGAGGTGGCCCACCCGGCGTTCCGGCTCGCCGACGACGGCACCGACCCCGAGGGCCCGTCGAGCGCGCCGTTCGACGGCGAGGGATCGCCCACCGGCCGGACGGGCCTGATCGAGGGCGGGCGCCTCCTCGGCTTCCTCTACGACTGGCGGACGGCCCGCAAGGACGGCCGCTCGACGACCGGCAACGCGAGCCGCGGCTCGTACCGGACGTCCCCTTCGGTCGGCACGACCAACCTGGTCATCGAGCCGGGTAACCAGGATCTGGACGGACTCGTGACCCAGGCCGGGGACGGGCTCTACGTCACCGAGGTAGCCGGCCTCCACTCCGGGGTCAATCCGGTCTCGGGCACGTTCTCCGTGGGCGCGTCCGGGCGGCTGATCGAGGGCGGCGAGCTGGGCAGGCCGGTGCGCGAGATCACCATCGCCAGCGACCTCGTCTCCATGCTGAAAGCGGTGCGCTCGGTGGGCTCCGAGGCGCGCTGGGTGCCGTTCGGCGGCAGCGTCAGGACGCCCCCGCTCCTGGTGGGCGAAATGGCCGTTTCCGGGTCCTAGAGCCGAAAAAGGGGCCCGTTTGGGCCTCGCGGGGACCGGAAAGGCTCGCAACAAGCGCGGTAATTCCGCTCCTGGAGCGGAAAAGTCCGCGCTTTCGTCCGGGTGCGTTGTTACGTTGCGCCCGGTCAGTTGCCCCCGGCAAGGAGGAAGAGTCATGACCAAGAACGAGTTCGTCGATCAGGTAGCGTCGAACAGCGGCCTCGGCAAGGGTGAGGCCAGCAAGGCGGTCGACGCCGTCCTGGACACGATTCAGGAAACGCTGTCCCGCGGCGGTGAGGTCAACTTCACCGGCTTCGGGAAGTTCTCGGTGGCGGACCGCAGCGCCCGACAGGGCGTGAACCCGCAGACCGGCGAGAAGATCCAGATCGCCGCGAGCAGGGTGCCGCGCTTCAGCGCCGGCTCCGCGCTCAAGAGCGCGGTCAAGAGCGGCGGCTAACAGTCGTCACCCGCGGCTGAGTCCTTGACTGCCGGGGGCTCGACGCCGCCTCATTTCGCCGACCGGCTTGCGGCGCTCGTGGAGGAGCGCCGCAGTCGTGTCGTCCTCGGGCTCGACCCCGACCCGGCCGCGCTGTGGCCGGAGGCCGTCGATCGTGTTGGCGGCGGGGCCGATGCGCCCCACCTCGCTCGCATTCGCACGGCGGAGGCGGTCACCGAGCACTGCCGCGCGGCGATCGTCGCGGCGGGGCCGGCGTGTGTCGCCGTGAAGCTGCAGCTCGCCTGCTTCGAGCGGCTCGGCGCGCCGGGCTGGGAGTCGCTCGAGCAGGTCGTGGCGATCGTGCACGATCACGGTCTGCTCGTTCTGGCCGACGGCAAGCGCGGCGACGTGCCGGTGACCGCCACCGCGTACGCGCAGGCGTTTGCCGGGGAGACGCCGGGCCCGTTCGGTCCCGTGCGGGGCCTGGGCGTGGACGCGTTCACCGCCAATCCGCTGCTCGGCCGCGACTCGCTCGAGCCGCTGATCGCCACGGCCGGCGCGGCGGGCGCGGGCTGCTTCGTCCTCGTGCGGACCTCGAACCCCGGCGCGGCCGAGCTGCAGGACACGGGCGAGCCGCCCCTCCACGAGCTGCTGGCGAAGCTCGTCGACGAGCTCGGCGGCGCGCATCGCGGCGACTGCGGCCTCTCGCTCGTGGGCGCAGTGACAGGCGCCACGAAGCCCGAGCACCTCGGCCGCCTCCGCGAGCTGATGCCGCACGCGATCTTCCTGCTCCCGGGCGTCGGCGCGCAGGGCGGACGGGTGGAGGAGCTCGCCCCGGCGTTCGCGCCACACCCCGCCGCAGGCCTCGTCACGGCCTCCCGCTCGATCGTGAATGCCCACCAGGACCGGGGCGGAGACCCCGCCGAGGCGGCGGCATCGGCGGCCGAGGAGCTGCGCGCCGCGGCCTGGGAGCTTTAGCCCAACCCTTCCGCGGGCCCGATTCCCGCCTATCCTGAGGGTGCCGCGGTTTTGGGGTGCGGCCGGTGATGCACGCTCAGGGACGATCAAGCTTCGCGCGTCTCATGGCGCCTCTGGCGCTGATTGCCTGCGGCGTGGCGGTCGCCGCGCTCGTGGCCGGCTCGGGAGTCGTGGGCGACGAGGGCGGCTCTGAGACCGCCGGCACGGGCGACCTGCCCGCCGCGACCGACCGCACCACCACCACCGACGCGAAGCAGAAGCGCACCCCGGCGACCTACACGATCAAGGCGAACGACACGCTGACCGGCATCGCGGAGGAGCACAACACGACCGTCGAGCGCCTCCTCGAGCTCAACCCCGAGCTCGACCCGCAGGGCCTGGTAGCCGGTCAGAAGATCAAGCTGCGGGAGTGACCTTGCGTGCCTGCATGCTCGTCGCGGCCGCCGTGCTGGCAGCCGCGGCTCCGGCGTCCGCTGCCGCGGCGACCGCGCCGCCCCGGGTGCCGACCGCTCAGGCGGCGATCGTGGTCGACGCGCGCGACGGCACGGTCCTGTTCGCCAAGAGGCCGGACGCCGAGCGCTCGATCGCGAGCACGACGAAGCTGATGACCGCGCTGCTGTCGCTCGAGCAGGCCGAGCCGGGTGACGTCTTCACGGCGCCGGCGTACAGCGCCGCGCCGGCCGAGTCGCGGATCAACCTGCGGGAGGGCGAGCGGATGACCGTCGAGGACCTGCTCGAGGCGCTCCTCCTCGAGAGCGCGAACGACGCCGCGGTCGCGCTCGCCGGGAACATCGCGGGCTCGACCGACGTATTCGTGGAGGAGATGAACGACCGCGCGGCCGAGCTGGGCCTCGACCACACGAGCTACGCGAACCCGATCGGCCTCGACGAGGCGGGCAACCACTCGTCCGCCCGCGACCTCGCGACGCTGGCGAGCGTGCTGCTTCGAAAGCCGCGCTTCGCGCGCATCGTGGACATGCCGTCGGCGACGCTCGAGTCCGGCCTGCGGCCGCGTGTCGTGGCGAACCGCAACGACCTCGTCGCCGCGTACCCCTGGGTGAGCGGCGTGAAGACGGGCTACACGCTCGAGGCCGGCAACGTGCTCGTAGGCTCCGCCGAGCGCGGACGCCGCGCGCGCGTGGTCAGCGTCGTCCTCGGCGAGCCGACCGAGGCCGCGCGCGACCAGGACACGCTCACGCTGCTGCGCTGGGGGCTCAGCCGCTTCAGCCGCGTGCGGGTGCTGGACGAGGACAGGGCGCTGGCCCGCACGGACGTGAAGTACCGCGACGAGAGCGCCCGGCTCGTGCCGCGCCGGGGCGTGGTGCTGACGGTTCGCGACGGGCAGCGCCTGCGCCGCGACGTGAACGCGCCGGACGAGCTCGACGGGCCCATCGCCGCCGGCGAGCGAGTGGGGTCGGTGACGGTGCTCGTGGACGGCCGGCCGGTGCGACGCGTGGCGCTGGTCACGGCGTCCGAGGTCCCCGGGGCGGGGACGCTGCGGGTGCTCCTATCGGTTTTGGGCGTCCCCTTGACCTTGCTGATCGCCGTCGGCATCCTCCTCGCCGCCATTCTCGCCATCCTTCGGGTACGGATTCGGATCCGCATCGCCAGATGATCATCACCGTCACACTCAACGCCGCCATCGACAAGACGCTCGCCGTGCCCAACTTCCGGCTCGGCCAGCGCCACCGTGCCGTCGAGCAGACGGCGATGGCGGGCGGGCAAGGGCGTGAACGTGGCGCGCGCGCTCCGGGCGCTCGGTCAGCCGGTGATCGCCACCGGCGTGGCGGGCGGCCCGACCGGCACCCGCATCGTCGAGCACCTCACCGAGGAGGGCATCCTCAACGACTTCGTGCGGATCCGCGAGGAGTCGCGCACGTCGACGGCGGTCGTCGACCCAACGAGCGGCGAGCAGACCGAGATCAACGAGCACGGCCCGCACGTGACCGAGACGGAGCTCGAGCTGTTCGTCGACAAGCTCCTCTACCTGGCGAAGGGCGCCGCGGTGTGCGTCATCTCGGGCAGCCTTCCGCGCGGCGTCGACGCCGGTCTCTACGGGCGGCTGGTCGAGGAGATGAAGCGGCTCGGCGTGCTGACCGTCCTCGACTCGGACGGCGAGCCGATGAACATGGCCACCCGCAAGGGCCCGCACGTGGTCACGCCGAACGAGCTCGAGGCCGAGGGGCTCGTCGGGCACGAGTTCTCCGACGAGGAGGATCGCCGCACGGCGGTCGGCGAGATGGTCGAGCTGGGCGCGCGCGAGGCGGTCATGACGCTGCCGGACGGCTGCCTGGCCATGCTGCTCGACCCGAGCGGCGAGCGCTCCCTCTACCGCGCCACGCTCGAGCCGCTCGAGCCGGTCTCGTCGGTCGGCTCGGGCGACGCGTTCCTCGCCGGCTTCGTCGCGGCCCGCTACGGCGGCCGCGATCCGGAGGACTGCCTGCGCTTCGCCGTGGCCTGCGGCGCCGAGTCGACCCAGCATTTCGGCGCCGGCGTGCTCGAGCAGCGCGAGGTCGAGCGGCTGGTTCCGGACGTGCGCGTGGAGCAGCTCGAGACGCCTGCTTTGACTGTGGGTTGAGGTTGGTACGCTCGCTGTTCGTCCGCCCGCGAACCTAGGATCCTCCAATGGAAGTTGAGATTGGCCGCGGCAAGAAGGGCCGCCGCGCATACGGCTTCGATGACATCGCGATCGTGCCCTCCAGGCGCACGCGCGATCCCGATGACATCGACATCACCTCGATGATCGGGCCCTACCGGCTCGAGCTCCCGCTGCTGGCCGCGGCGATGGACGGGGTCGTCTCGCCCGAGACGGCCGGGATCATCGGCAAGCTAGGCGGCCTCGGCGTGCTGAACCTCGAGGGAATCTGGACCCGCTACGAGGACGCGGACGAGCAGCTCGAGCGGATCGCCCAGCAGCCGAAGGAGCTCGCCACCTCCGAGATGCAGCGGATCTACGCCGAGCCGATCAAGGAGGAGCTGATCGGCCAGCGCATCAGCGAGATCAAGGAGCAGGGCGTCGTGACGGCGGCCTCCCTCACGCCCCAGCGGGTGCGCAAGTACTACGACGCGGCGCTCGAGGCCGGGCTCGACGTCCTCGTGATCCAGGGCACGGTGGTGTCCGCGGAGCACGTGTCGGCGAACACCGAGCCGCTCAACTTGAAGGAGTTCATCCGCGAGGTGCCGGTCCCGGTGCTCGTGGGCGGCTGCGCCTCGTATGCGACCGGCCTGCACCTGATGCGGACCGGGGCGGAGGCCGTGCTCGTGGGCGTGGGCCCGGGTGCCGCATGCACGACGCGCGGGGTGCTCGGCATCGGCGTCCCGCAGGCCACGGCGATCGCGGACGTGGCGGCCGCCCGCTCCCAGCACATGCTCGAGACGGGCGAGTACGTCAAGGTGGTCGCGGACGGCGGGATGCGGAACGGCGGCGACGTCTCGAAGGCCTTTGCCTGCGGCGCGGACGCCGTCATGATCGGCTCTCCGCTCGCGCGCGCCTACGAGGCGCCCGGGCGGGGCTACCACTGGGGGATGGCGACCTTCCATCCGTCGCTCCCGCGCGGCGCGCGCGTGAAGACCACGCAGAACGGGACGCTCGAGCAGATCCTCATGGGTCCCGCTCACGAGAACGACGGCACGTTCAACCTCATGGGCAGCCTGCGCACCTCGATGGCCACCTGCGGCTACGAGGACATCCCGGCCTTCCACAAGGCCGAGGTGATGGTCGCGCCGGCGCTCCAGTCGGAGGGCAAGCAGCTCCAGCAGGAGCAGGGCGTCGGGATGGGGGCGACCGCCGCGGCGGTGCCGCATCCCGAGTCGAACGGCGTGTCGTCACCCGACCCCGCGCTCGTCGGCGAGTGAGCACAGAGTCAGCCACACGCGCGGCGGCTCCTGAGCCGCTCGCCGCTGCGACGGATGAAGTGCTCGTTCTCGACTTCGGGGGCCAGTACTCGCAGCTGATCGCGCGGCGGGTGCGCGAGTGCGGAGTGTTCGCGGAGCTGCTGCCGCACCATGTGCCGGTCGAGGACATCGAGCGGCGCCGGCCGAAGGCGGTGATCCTGTCCGGCGGTCCCGCGTCGGTGTACGCGGACGGTGCTCCGAAGCTGCGCGGCGAGCTGCTCGAGCTCGGCATCCCGGTGCTGGGCATCTGTTACGGCATGCAGGCGATGGTGCTCGAGCTCGGCGGCCGCGTGGAGGGCGCCGAGGTCGGCGAGTTCGGCCGCTCGCACCTGACCGTGGCCTCGCACGGCCGGCTGCTGGCCGACACGCCAGACGAGCAGTCCTGCTGGATGAGCCACCGCGACACGGTGTTCGAGGCGCCCGCGGGGTTCAAGGCGCTGGCGGCCTCCACGGAGTCCCCGGTGGCGGCGATCGAGGACGTGGAGCGCGGCCTGTACGGGATCCAGTTCCACCCCGAGGTCGTCCACACGCCCTACGGCACGACCATCCTCGAGACCTTCCTGCGCGACATCGCCGGCTGCGAGATGAGCTGGAGCGCGGCGTCGGTGATCGACGAGCAGGTGGCGCGCATCCGCGAGCAGGTCGGCGACGGCAAGGTGATCTGCGGGCTCTCCGGCGGGGTCGACTCGTCCGTGGCCGCGCTCCTGACCTACAGGGCGGTCGGCGACCAGCTCACGTGCGTGTTCGTCGACCACGGCCTGATGCGCAAGAACGAGGGCAACCAGGTGGTGGCGGCGTTCCGCGACCAGTTCAAGGTGCCGCTGATAGCGGTGGACGCTGAGGCGCGCTTCCTGGACCGCCTCGCCGGGGTGACCGAGCCGGAGCGCAAGCGCAAGATCATCGGCGAGGAGTTCATTCGCGTGTTCGAGCGCGAGGCGGAGAAGCTCGGCAACCCGCGCTACCTGGTGCAGGGCACGCTCTACTCGGACGTGATCGAGTCTGGAGGCGGAACCGGGGCCGCCACGATCAAGTCGCACCACAACGTCGGCGGACTGCCGGATGACCTCGAGTTCGATCTGGTCGAGCCGCTGCGGATGCTGTTCAAGGACGAGGTGCGCCAGGTGGGCGCGGAGCTCGGGATGTCCGACCGGCTCGTATGGCGCCAGCCCTTCCCGGGGCCGGGCCTCGCGATCCGGGTGGTGAGTGGCGAGGTCACGAAGGAGCGGCTCGAGATCCTGCGCGACGCCGACGCGATCCTCCAGGACGAGATCCGCGGCGCCGGCCTCTACCGGGAGCTCTGGCAGTCCTTCTGCGTGCTGCCCGCGGACCTGCGCAGCGTCGGCGTGCAGGGCGACGAGCGCACCTACGGCTACGTCGTCGTGATCCGCGCCGTCACGAGCGACGACGCGATGACCGCCGACTGGGCACGCCTGCCGTACGACCTGCTCGAGAAGGTCGCCTCGCGCATGATCAACGAGATCGCGCAGGTGAACCGGGTGACGCTCGACATCACGTCGAAGCCACCCGGCACGATCGAGTGGGAGTAGGCGGCGCCGGCTAGGTCCCTGCGCAGGTCGTAACCCCCAGGCCGCGGGTCCTGTCTGACAATTTCCTTTCGCACGCGTCTCGCTTGCGCTGCGACGCGCACGAAAGTGTGCTTGGCAGCCACCCGCGGGTGTTACGTCTGTGCTGCTTCCTGTGGGGCATCTGAGTAGCGCTATGCGCGACCCAAAGCCCCCACCTGCGGATTAGGCGCGTCGGGCCACTCTGAGCGACGGGCCGCTCACCGTCACGACCACGCGCGTCGGGCGGGTTGGCTCGCCGAGGGAGAGGAAGTCGCGCACGTGACCGTCGTGGCCGCAGAACCCGCACGAGAGCGGATCAGCGGGCGACCTCGGGCCGATGCCCAGGAAGACGGGTGCGTCGCAGCCGGGGCACGCAAGGGTGCCCACGGCGAGCTGCGTTCTGGCGTCGGCCTTCCGGATCTCCCGGAGGCCCGCGACCCGCTCCAGCTCACGATCCCGCTCCACCTGCCCGAGTCTAGGGACGCCCGCTACTCGGACACCGCCGAGCCGAGGGAGTTGGCTCCCATGGGCTTCGGCGTGTCCTCCTCGTAGAAGACGTCGAGCTCCGTGATGCTGAAGCCGGCGCGCTCGAGCAGCTCGACGATCGGCCTGGTGAGGTGGCAGCCGCCGAACACCCGCTTCTGGACCGGCTCGAGCCGGTGCTGCCAGCGCCGCACGTTTTCGTCGGGGGCGAGCCCATGCTCCACGAAGCGCAGCGTCCCGCCGGGCCTGAGCACGCGGCGCACCTCGGCCAGCGCCGCGTCGAGGTCCGGGATCGTGCACATGGTCCACGTCGAGAGCGCGCTGTCGAAGCTGTCGTCCGCGAACGGCAGCGACTGGCCGTCGAGACCCGACCGCTCGACCCGCACGGGCGACGCCCTCAGTCGTTTCGCGGCGAGCTTCCAGCCCAGGTCGGCGGGCTCGACCGCGGCGACGCGCGCGACGCCGCCGGGGTAGAACGGGACATTCAGCCCAGAGCCGAAGCCGATCTCGACGACGTCGCCTTCGAGTCCGTCACACACGCGCTGCCGCAGCGGCACGGACTTCTTCATGCCGCACGCGAAGTTCACGATCCGGGGGAGGACATGGTCGCCGTAGAGTCCGATGCGGCACATTTAAGCCGCGTGGAAGCAGCGGAGCGAGCCAGAGCATGGGTGCACGGGGCGCAGGCCGCGGTGTGCGACGTGGTCCAGCCGTGGGAGCACGGCACCGTCGTCCGCGCCACGCGCCATCCGACCTACTGGAACTACAACCTGGTGCGGGTCGAGGACGACGCGGCCATCAGCTCCGATGAGCTCGTCGCCTTTGCGAACGAGGCGCTCGCGGGCCTCGCCCACCGGCGGGTGGGGTTCGAGGTGGTTCCCGCCGGCGAGCGCGTGCGAGACGCCATGGAGGCGCTCGGCTGGAAGGTCACTCGCTTCGTCTGGATGCGACACGAGGGCGCGCCCTCTGCGCCCGCCGACCTCGATGTAGAGCAGGTCGGGTACGACGTCGTCCGCCACCTCCGGGTCGCTTGGCACCACGAGGACTTCCCGGGCGTCGACTTCAAGGACCACTTCGACCATGAACGCGAGGTGGCGATGCGGCGCAACGCCCAGGTGTTCGCGGCATTCGAGCAGGACCGGCCGGTCGGCTTTGCGCAACTCGAGCGAGACGGCGAGGCGGCGGAGATCACCGACGTCTTCGTGCATCCCGATCACCGCGGCCGTGGCCTCGGCACGGCGATCACGCAGGCGGCGATCGCGGCGGCGGGCGAAGTGAGCGACCTCTGGATCGTCGCCGACGATGACGATCGCCCGAAGGAGCTCTACGCACGTCTGGGCTTCCGCCCGGCATGGAAGCTGCTCGACTTCCTGCGCCTCCCCGAGTAGAAAGGGACAGCTATGGCGACGGTTTCCTACACCCGCATGGCGGATATGACGGAGGCCGACATGCACCTCCTGAATGCGGACGGCGACGCGGACGCCCGGGAGCTGCCGGGCAGGTTGCTGAACGCGGTCGCCGAGCTGGAGCGATTTCAGGGCGCGCTCAAAGTCAGCCGCCTCGAGCACTCCCTGCAGTCGGCCACCCGGGCATTGCGGGCCGGCAAGGACGATGAGTACGTGGCGGCGGCGCTGCTGCATGACATCGGCGACGCGCTCGCGCCGCACTCCCATGGCGAGATGGTCGCCGCGGTACTGAGACCCTTCGTGAGCGAGCGCGTTTGCTGGATCGTCGAGAAGCACGGTCTGTTCCAGAGCTACTACTACGCCCACCTGATGGGCGAGGACCGGAACGGCCGCGACCGCTACATCGACCATCCCTTCTACGACGACTGCGTCGAGTTCTGCGAGCACTTCGACCAGAACTGCTTCGACCCCGACTACGACTCGCTGCCGCTGGAGCACTTCCGGCCGCTCGTGGAAGACGTCTTTCGGCAGCCGCGGGCACGCTGACCGGGGTGGCCGCCCACTACCAACGCCCGGGATGGTTCACGAAGAACGTGTTCAACCCCATGGTCGGCGGGCTGACCCGGATCGGCGTAAGCCTCGTGGGTTCGCGTGTTCTCGAGGTGCGTGGACGCAAGAGCGGCGAGTGGCGGAGCACGCCGGTGAATCCGCTCCACTTCGAGGGCGAGCGCTACATCGTGGCCGCGCGCGGTGAGACTCAGTGGGTGCGCAACATGCGTGCGAGTGGCGGTGGGCGCCTGCGGAAGGGTCGTAGAACCGAGGAGTTCACGGCCACCGAGCTCGCCGATGAGGACAAGCTGCCGCTCCTACGCGCGTATCTGAAGAAGTGGGCCTGGGAGGTCGGCGCCTTCTTCCAGGGCGTCGGCGCCGACGCCCCGGACGAGGACCTGCGCCGGATCGCCCCGCGGCACCCCATCTTCCGGATCAGGCACCCGCACGCGTGAACGTCAGATGCGTGACTCCGCTGGGCGCGGAGACGGCCTCGATCTCGTAGTCCTGCTCGACGCCTTCCAGTCCGTCCCAGAGGCGTACGCCTCGGCCGAGCAGGATCGGGGTCACCACGATGTGCGCGTGGTCGACGAGCCGGGCAGCGAGGAAGTCGCGGATCATGGTGGCACCTCCCCCGAGGCGTACGTCCTGGCCGTCCGCGGCCTCGCGGGCGGTCTCGAGCGCCTCGGCGGGCGAAGCGTCGATGAAGTGGAACGTCGTGCCGCCCTCCATCTCGATCGGCGGGCGCGTGTGATGGGTGAGGATGAACGTCGGTGTGTGGAACGGCGGGTTGGGACCCCACCAGCCCTTCCACTCCGGGTCCTCGTGCCATCCGGGGTAACCGAATTTGTTGGCACCCATGATCTCCGCGCCGATCCCCGGACCGTGCCGCCGAGCGAAGACGTCGTCGACGCCGCGGCTACCGCCGGGCTCGCCGACCATCTCGCCCCACCACCGCGTGGCGAACATCCATTCGTGCAGCCGTTCGCCGGCGTGGCCGAACGGTTCGTCGTGGGTCTGAGGCTCACCGGTGCCGAAGCCGTCGAGTGAGATCGAGAAGTTGTGGACGCGGGCGAGTGACATGCCTTAGCCCGCGGCCACGCCGTCGGCCGCTCTGCGCAGCTCGGCGATGTCGAGCTTGCCCATCTGGAGCATGGCCTGCATCGCGCGCTCGGCCCGCTTCGGGTCGGCGTCGGCGAACAGCTCCTCCATGCCCTCGGGCACCACCTGCCACGACAGGCCGAACTTGTCCTTCACCCAGCCGCAGGGCCCTTCGGAGCCGCCTTCGGAGAGCTTCTCCCAGAAGTAGTCGACCTCGTCCTGGTCCGCGCAGTTGATGAGGAAGGACACGGCCTCGTCGAACTTGAAGTCCGGACCGCCGTTGATGCCGGTGAAGCGCATGCCGTTGACCTCCCAGTCGACGGTCATCACCATGCCGGCCTCACGCGGCGCGCCTTCGGTGTAGTGGGTCTTGTTCAGGACGCGACCGTCCTTGAAGACGGAGACGTAGAACTCGGCCGCTGCCTCGGCCTCGGTGTCGAACCAGAGGTTGGGAGTGATCTTTTGTTCCATGGCGGTGTAGACCCTCTCAGCTGCGTGAACTAATCGCAGGCAGGCTCAGGGCGCCTTGTGGATGTCGTCGACCCAGTGGATCTCGTCCGGGTTCTCCTCGACCGCGGGGATGTCGAGGGTCGGCCTCGGCCGTGTACTCGAGCCGCTCGCCCCGCTCGGGTCAGACCCCCCGAGTTGCCCCAAACCCTCGACCACCCTCAAGGGGTCTGACCCCTCGAGGCTCGCGTGAACGACCCTGACGCCGTTGAGCCGCCAGTCCACGGTGCGATTATCTCGCACCATGAAGCCGAGGCTCGATCACGTTGGGCTGGATGTGAGCGACTACGCCGCCAGCAAGGCCTTCTACGAGGCGGCGCTCGCGCCCCTTGGGATGCGGGTGATCATGGAGCCGGCTCCAGACATCGGCGGCTTCGGCGACGACTTCCCGTTCTTCTGGATCGGGGCACGCGGGCGCGGCCCCGACAGCGGCACCCACGTGGCGTTCACCGCCGAGGATCGGGCGACGGTCGACGCCTTCCACAGGGCGGGGCTGGCCGCAGGCGGGCGCGACAACGGCGCCCCCGGCGTCCGTGAGATCTATCACCCGGACTACTACGGCGCCTTCGTGCTGGATCCCGACGGGAACAACATCGAAGCGGTCTGCCACACCTCCGCCTGACTAGTACCTCTCGCCGGGCGGCGCGCAGGCAACCTCCACGCGGATACCGTCGGGGTCGAACACGAACATCTCGTAGTAGCCCGGGATGTCGCGGTCCTCCCCTGGTGGAAAGTCGATCCGCGCGCCGATGTCCAGACAACGCTGGTAGGCCGCGTCAACCTCGTCGCGGTTGTCGACGTAGAAGGCGAAGTGCTCGATGCCGACCTCCCGAGGGGGCCGAGGACGGCCATGTAGAACGCGACCGAGCGCTCCACGTCGCGCACCGCCAGGTCGATGTGATGAAGCGAGCGAACGGGCATGGCGCTCACTGTCTCAGGCTCCGGCTGCTTCGACCAGCACCTCGCCGCCGCGGTGCGGCGTCACGACCAGCGCGCTTCGGCGCGCCTGCTCGGGGGCGGGGCGCACGGGCCGGATCGACAGCCCCGCCGCGGCCGCCCGCAGCACTTCCCTCATCTCCATCTCCGCAAACGGGGCGCCCGCGCAGCGGCGGACGCCGCCGCCGAAGGGAATCCAGGAGGCAGGCTGCGCGCCGTCCAGCCAGCGCTCGGGCCTGAACGCGCCCGCCTCGGGCCACAGGTCCTCGCGGCGCATCGCCAGCCAGAGGCAGGCGGCCACGTGCACGCCCGCGGGGATCCTCCGGCCCGCGATCTCGACCGGCTCGAGCAGGCGCCGCGGCGCGATCGTGAGCGCCGGGCGGACGCGCAGCACCTCCTTCACGACCGCGTCGAGGTAGTCCGGGTCGCCCTCGCGCAGCCGTGCCTGCACCGCGGGGTGGCGCGCCAGCCGTTCGAACGCCCACGAGAGCGACGCCGCCGAGGTGTCGTGCCCCGCGGCCAGGAGCGCCACGAGCTGGTCGCGAAGGTGGCGGTCCGAGGGCTGGTTGCCGTCCTCGTCGCGCTGCTCGAGGAGGATGGCGAGCATCGAGTCGGCGCCCGGGTCGGCGCGCCTGCGCGCCAAGACATCGAGCAGCAGCGCATCGAAGCGCTCGACGGCCAGCCGGAAGCTGCCCCACGGGCTGCGCGGGCCGAGGTCGCGCTGCACGAGCGACATCGCCAGCATCCGCGGCAGCGAGCGGACCGTGTCGAGCGTGCCGTGCACGGCGTCGCGCAGCTGAGCCGCCTCGTGCTCGCCGCGCACTCCGAAGACCACGCGGAGGATCGTCTCGAGCGTCAGCCGCTTCATGCGCTCGAGCGTGACGACCCGGCCGCGCCACCCGGCGAGCTCCTCGCGGGCGAGCTCGGCGACCAGCGGCTGGAAGGCGCGCATCCGCTCGCCGTGGAAGGGGGTCTGGATCAGCCGCCGCTCGCGCAGGTGCTCCTCGCCGTCGAGCACGAGGATCGAGTGAGGTCCGGCGAACGGGCGCAGGAACTCCCAGCTCTGGCCGGCCGGCGCGACCCGCGGATCGAGCCGGAAGACGTCGCGGACCGCGTCGGGGTCCGAGAACAGCACCATCGGCTCGTCCGTCCAGAAGGTCCGGATCGTGACCGGGTCGCCGAAGCGCGCGTGCGCGCTCCGGAGGAACGCGGCGGGCCGGACGGTCCAGCCGATCGTCTGCCAGGCGGCCGGAGCGCGCGGTCCCGGCGGGAGCTCCATGGAGGTACCCTGGCACAGAGGTCGTCGTGCCCTTCGTCGCCTACGTCCACGCACAGGATCCCGACCCAGGGGAGGAGCCGCGCCCGGCCTGGGAGCCGAACTGGCGAGTGTGGCGCTGGGTCGCCGTCGCGGCGGTGGCGGGCTACGCCTCGGCCCAGGCGCGCGGCGCGGTGGCCGCCCTGCTCATGCTCGTGGTGTTTGCCTGTGTCTGCCAGGCGGCCGTGGAGGCGCTGCCGAACGGCGACGGCCTGCGCGAGCACCGCCAGTAGTCCTAGGCGCCCTGCTCCTCGTCCGGCCAGAAGTCCTCGACGGCCTCCGTGTCCTCGCGCGGATCCTCCGACCTCTTCGACACGATGATCAGGACCGCGTCGCCCGGTCCGGCGTTCCAGACCGAGCGGGCGACCTCGGGCGCCACGCGGACGACGGTGCCCTCCGACACGTCGATGACATCGTCCTCCAGCTTGAACTGGAGCGTCCCGGAAGCCACGAAGTAGACCTCCTCGAGCGTGATGTGGCGATGGCCGTAGCTCCCCTTGCCGCCGGTGAGCGGCGGCAGCCGCCGCCACGTGAAGCCCACCTGCTCCGTGCCGAGCTCGCTCACCGCGCTCATGCGCATCTCGCCCGGATAGTCGCCCAGCACGTCCGGGATCTCCTCGAGCGCCATGATCGTGTAGCCGGCCATCTCACCTCCACTGTTCGAGCGCGTGCCGCACCCGCGGCACCCACCAGTTGAGCTCCGTGCGTGCCCATTCTCGTTCGGCGGGGTCCGTGTGCACAAGCGCGCTGTGGCCGAAGATCCAGCCGTACTGCACGAGCCCGCTGATCAGGCCGAGCTCGAGCGCCACCGGATCGTCGCGCTCGCCCAGGGCACGGCGGAAGTCCTCGACAACCTCGTCGTGCGTCGCGGCGATCCGCCAGACGTCGTGGACCATGTACCAGGCGAGCTCGGCGGCCGGGTGCCCCTGTGTGGCGAGCCCGAAGTCGAGCAGCACGAGGCGCCCGTCCGGCAGCGCGATGTTCTCGTCGCGAAGGTCGCCGTGGATCAGCGTGGTACCGCGCTCGGCAAGGGCCGTCGCGAGCGGCGTCACGTCGGCGACCAGGTCGAGGATCGCGCCCGCCACGTCGTCCTCGACGGCCTCCTCGAACGCCTCCCAGGCCGCCTCGAACTGCTTCGGGAGGATGTCCACGCCGTCGCGCTCGCGCTCCGAGATCGCCGGCACCGCGAACGCGAGCCTGTCCGTGAGGGTCGACAGGTGCGGGACCTGCTCGTCCCAGAACTCCGTCCACATGTCGGCGGCTCGGGCGAGGATCAGGCGGTTCTCCTCGCGTGTGAGCGGCGTCGAGTCGTCGAGCAGCTCGTCGCTCACGTCGCGCATCACGACCCACCACGCCTACGCCCTCGGGCTCTGCCGCCACGACCGCTGGGTCGACACTCGCCGGCATGCGGGCGAACACGCCGTCTGCGAACAGGAGCGCCTCGCGGCCCGGGTCGCCGGTCGCCCGGCCGAGCCAGTCGGACCCCGGCACGATGCGCTTCGCGATCAACGCCCGGCCGTCTGCGAGCACCAGCCTGTCGATGCGGTTTCCGGACCACCCGCTAGAGGCGAGCGTGGTGCGCTCGGTGACGGCGCCGAGGCTCGCGAACAGCTGCTCGGCCTCCTCGGGCAGCGTCTCGGCCGCCGGCGCGCTGCGAGGCCGCGCCGTGTAGATCCAGTGGCGCGCGATCCGCCCCGCGCCGTCCGTGTGGAGATAGTGGCGCTGGCGGACCGCGCCGCCGTCTTCGCCGACTCGCTCGAGCCAGACGGCGGTCCCGCCGGGGTGACCCGCCTCGTCCCACTCGATCAGCCGCCCGGGACCGGGGAAGACGCCGGCGAGCACCGCCGTGATCTCCTCCGGGCCGCGAACCCGTTTCCGCGCCCCCGGCAGCGCCGCGTCGAGCGCCGCGTCGGCGGCATACGCCTCAGACAGCCCCGAGAAGTCACCGGCCTCGACGGACGCCCGAAGCCGCTCTACGACCTCTAGGACCAGCTGTCCCAGGCCTGGAGCGCGGGGAGTGGATCGAAGGGGTGGCCCCCGTCGTACCAGCCGGGCGCGCTCCAGAGCTCGAAGTGGAGGTGGCAGCCGCGCGCGTTGCCGCTGTCGCCCACCGCGCCGATCGTCTGGCCCGTGTAGACGCGGTCGCCCTGGTTGAACGGCGAGGGCTGATCCAGGTGCATGTACACGTAGTCGACGTCGGTTCCGTCGCCGTCGATCACGACATAGTGCCCGGCCGCGCCGTGGTACTGCTTGAACTGCACCCGGCCTCCGCGGGCCGCCACCATGCGCGTGCCGCAGGGCGCCATCACGTCCTGGCCCTGGTGTGAATGGCCGGCTCTTCCGGCGCCGAAGCGGGCTCCCCCCTGACCGAAGTCATGCCTCCCGCGCACGGGGAAGATGTGGTCGTAGAGGTCGAACGCGTCGCGCTGGACGTCGCCGGCCTGCGCGCTCCGCGCCTCGGCCCCGTCGGCGCTCGCGGCCGTGAGGCGGAATGCATAACGCCCCGGCTTGGCCGCGGTGCGGCCGATCCGCCCGTTCCACGAGATGCTCTGCACCTGGTCGGGCGGCACGTCCTGCGGCGTCCACGTCATTACGACGCTCCCATCGACGGCGCTCACGAGCTCAACCTTCAGCGCGGTGGCCGACGCCCCGGAGAGCCGGAACGAGAAGGTCACGCCGGGGCGGGCGTCGATGAACGCCTTCGTCCGGCTCGTGCCGGTCTCGAGGTGCGGCGCCCCGCTCACGCCCGGGCCGGGGACCGGTGAGAGCTCGGCATTCGGCTCGGGCGGCAGCGGCGGCAGTATCAACACCGCCTTGGAGGGCGCCGAGTGGCCGCCAGCGGGCGTCTCCAGCGCGATCGGCCCGGTCACGGCGCCGAGCGGCACGCGCGCCTGAAGCCGGGTCTCGCTGCCGGCGCGCACCTTCACCGTTACGTCGTCGCCGCTTCCGTAGCTCCCGAGGTAGGTGAGCCGGCTCACCCCGCCGAGCTCGCTGCCCACGATCTTCAGAACCGAGCCGCCGCGAGCCCGGTGCCCCGACGCGCACTTCCTGAGGCAGGTCACCTTCGCGACCTTCGGCGTGGCCACGTACATGCCCCCGCCGCCCGATCCGCCCGAGGACTGCGCCGACGCCACCGCGGGTGCCGCCACCGCAGCGCACAGAACCAGTGCACAGGCGCCACGCTTCGCGGGAAGACGGGTGTCTCGCAAACTCCTACGGCCTCTCTTCGGTTTTGGGCCTACGGGGTTAGCTGACGGGCTCGCACCTGAAGAGCGGCGCTACCACCGGGGTGATCCGGCGGATTCGCCCCCTCGCAAGACGTCCTTCGACGACCTGCGAACGGTTCCCCCGTTCACCGGGCCAACGGCATGTGGCCCGGCGATTCGGCAGGCAATGAATTGCGGCGGCAGTATAGCCCTGCTCCAGGCGGCTGGGGCCCGGGAGCGGCCGCTACACTAGGGCGCCTGCCGCCCCCGGGCGGCTCCTTTGTGATGAAGACGTACGTCGCGACACCGGACACGCGCGAGCGCAACTGGCTCGTCGTCGACGCGACCGGCAAGACGCTCGGCAGGCTGGCGACCCAGGTCGCCGACGCGCTGCGCGGAAAGCGGAAGCCGGACTACACGCCGCATATCGACGTGGGCGACTTCGTGGTCGTCGTGAACGCCGAGAAGATCACGGTGACCGGCAACAAGCGCGAGCAGAAGCGCTACTACCGCCACTCCGGCTATCCCGGCGGGCTCCGCAGCCGCACGCTGGCCGAGATGATGGAGCGCCGGCCCGAGGAGGTCGTGCGCCGCGCGGTGAAGGGAATGCTTCCGCGCACGCGCCTCGGGCGCGCCCAGTTGCGCAAGCTGAAGATCTACGCCGGGCCCGACCACCCCCACGCCGCGCAGAAGCCCGAGCCGATGGAGGTTGACGCCTGATGATGGAAGAGCCCCAGCAGCCCGAGGGCGAGGCCCCGGACGAGGACACGCCGGAGGGGGTTCCGGGCGAGCCGGGCGAGGCGACGCCGTCGGAGACCGCGCCGGAGCCGAGCGAGGAGATCCCGGCCGAGGCCGAGGCTGAGGCCGCCGCCGAGGGCGACGAGACCCCCGCCGATCCGGAGGCTCCCGGCCCCGAGATCGCGGGCCTCGAGGAGCTTGACCAGGCCGCGGAGCAGCAGCCCGGCGACCAGGAGCAGCCCGCCGAGCAGCAGCCGGAGGCGCCGCAGCAACCGGCCCGCGAGCGCGGAGGCCGGGGCGGCGGCGACCAGGACGAGGTCATCCCGGGCGCGCACCTCGAGCCCGACCTCGTGCTCGAGGAGCAGCGCGCCGAGGGCGAGTACGACGAGTACGGCGAATACGCCGACACCGAAGGTGCCGCGCCCGAGGACGCAGAGGGCGGCGAGGACGCCGCCGAGCCCGCGCCGGTCGCCCACACGCCGCTCGAGCTCGCAGCCGACGCCCGCTACAACGCGACCGGCAAGCGCAAGAGCGCGATTGCCCGCGTGATCCTGAAGCCGGGCGAGGGCACGTACACGGTCAACGGCCGCCACCTCGACGAGTACTTCCCGCGCGTCCGCCTTCAGCGCATGGCGAGCCAGCCGCTCGAGGCCGCCGGCTACCAGACGCGCATGGACGTGGTGGCGCGGATCCACGGCGGCGGCGTGTCCGCTCAGGCCACGGCCCTCCGCCACGGCATCGCGCGCGCTCTCGTCGAGGCCGACCCCGCCCTGCGCACGGAGATGAAGCGCCGCGGCTACCTCACGCGCGACCCGCGCGAGAAGGAGCGCAAGAAGGCGGGGCTCAAGAAGGCCCGCAAGCGGCCGCAGTTCTCGAAGCGCTAGAAAGCACCATGGCGTTGTTCGGGACCGACGGGGTCCGCGGAGTCGCGGGAGAGTTCCTGACCGCTGAGGTCGCCCTGAAGCTGGGCCGAGCGGCGACGCTCACAGTGCCGGGCGAGTCCCCGCAGGTCCTGATCGTCCGCGACACGCGCGAGTCGGGTGAGATGCTCGAGGCCGCGCTCGCGGCGGGCATCGCCGCCGCCGGAGGACACGCGCTGCTCGGCGGCGTGCTGCCCACCCCGGGCGCGTCAGTGCTCGTAAGGCGCTACGGCTTCGACCTGGCGGCCGTGGTGTCCGCCTCCCACAACCCGTACAGGGACAACGGGATCAAGTTCTTCGGCCCCCAGGGCATGAAGATCAGCGACGAGCAGGAGGCTGAGATCGAGCGGCGCCTCGACGAGCCGAGCAGCCAGATCGGCCGCCTCCGCGAGCTGCACGGCGCCGGCGGCGACTACCTGCGCGAGCTCGAACTGCGCTTCTCCTCGCTCGACCTGAGCGGACTGCGCGTCCTGCTCGACTGCGCCCACGGCGCGACCTATCGCGTGGCGCCCGAGATCTTCCGCCGCCTCGGCGCCAGGGTGGACGCGATCGCGGTCGAACCCGACGGGCGCAACATCAACGAGGGCGTCGGCTCGACGAACATCGACGCGCTCGCCGAGCAGCTCAACGGCCACGACGTGGCGTTCGCCTTCGACGGCGACGGCGACCGCGTCCTCGCGCTCGACCGGACCGGGTCGGTCGTCGACGGCGACGAGCTGATGGCGCTCGCGGCGCTCCACCTGCGCGGCCACGGCCGGCTGGCGGGCGAAGGCGTCGCGGTGACCGTGATGACGAACTACGGGTTCCACCGCGCCATGGAGGACGCCGGAATCGAGGTTGCGACCACGGACGTGGGCGACCGCTACGTGCTCGCCGAGCTGCTCCGGCGCGGCTGGGCGCTCGGCGGCGAGCAGTCGGGGCACATCATCGACACGGGCTTCGTCCCGTCGGGCGACGGCACCGCCGCGGCGCTGCTCGCGCTCGAGGCGCTCGGGGGCGCGGACCTGTCCGAACGGCACGCGATGGAGAAGCTCCCGCAGCGGCTCGTCAACGTGCGTGTGCGCGACCGCGCCGCGCTGGACGGCGCGGAGGCCGTGTGGAGCGCGGTGCAGCAGGCCTCCGAGGCCCTCGAGGGCCGCGGCCGCGTGCTAGTACGCTCGTCGGGTACGGAGCCGCTCGTGCGGGTAATGGTGGAGGCTCCCCGCGAGGACGAGTGCCAGGAGATCGTTCATCGATTGGCGAATGTCGTCAAAACGGAGCTGGGCTGAGTCGAACTCATGTGCGGGATAATCGGATACGTCGGGTCGCGCGAATGCCGCGACCTCCTGCTCCAGGGCCTCCAGCGCCTGGAGTACCGCGGCTACGACTCGGCCGGTCTCGCGCTCGTGCAGGACGGCTCCGTGGGCAGCGTGCACGCGGTCGGGAACCTCCAGAACCTGCGCGAGGCGGTCGCCCAGTCGAACGGACACCTGAAGGGCTCGACCGGCATCGGGCACACGCGGTGGGCCACGCACGGGCGCGTGACCGAGGCGAACGCGCACCCGCACTGGGACACCTCGGAGCGCTTCCACATCGTGCTCAACGGGATCGTGGAGAACTGGACGGAGCTGCGCGACCGCCTGCGAGCCGAGGGCGCGGAGTTCACCTCTGAGACGGACGCCGAGGTCGTGGCGCACCTGGTCGCGTCCCACTTCGACGGGGATCTCGTCGAGGCGGTGCGGCTGGCCTACAACGAGCTGCGCGGGCACTACGCCTTCGTCGCGATGGCGGCCGATGAGCCGGACATCCTGGTCGGCGCCCGCAAGGAGTGCCCGCTCGTGGTCGGGCTCGGCGACGGAGAGAGCTTCATCGCCTCCGCGATTCCAGCGTTCATGTCGGAGACGCGCGACGTCCAGCTCGTCCACGACGGCGAGATCGTGGCGGTCACGCCGCAGGGCTCCCGCTTCATCTCCCCCGACGGGAGCGAGATCGAGCGTGAGGTCGACCGGGTCGACTGGGACGACGAGCAGGCCGAGAAGGGCGGCTACGAGACCTTCATGCTCAAGGAGATCCACGAGCAGGCGGACGCGGTCGCCGATACGCTCGCCGGCCGGCTCGGCGACGCGGGCGTGGAGCTCGGTGAGCTCGGTGAGATCTCGGACGAGTTCCTGAAGGACATGCGGCGCGTCGTGGTGGTCGCCTGCGGCACCTCGTACCACGCCGGCCTGGTCGGCCGCTACGCGATCGAGTGGTGGGCGCGCGTCCCCGTCGAGATGGACATCGCATCCGAGTTCCGCTACCGGAACCCGGTGCTCGACGAGCGCGACCTCGTGATCGGCATCTCGCAGTCGGGTGAGACAGCCGACACGCTCGCGGCGATGCGGCTGGCACGCGAGCGCGGCGCGAAGGTGCTCGCGATCACGAACATCCAGGGCAGCCAGGCCACGCGCGACTCGGACGGCGTGCTCTTCACGCGCGCGGGCCTCGAGATCGGCGTGGCGGCCACGAAGACGTTCATGGCGCAGGTGGCGGCGATGTACCTGTTCGCGCTGAAGGTGGCGCAGCTGCGCGGCCAGCTGGAGCAGGAGGTCGTGAGCAACCTGTGCACCGAGCTGCGCGCGATGCCGCACTCGATCGCGACCCTCCTGGACGGCGTGGACGATCAGGTCCGCGTGATCGCCGAGCACTGGAAGGACGCCGGCTTCTTCCTCTACCTGGGCCGGCACGTCGGGTTGGCGATCTGCCTCGAGGGCGCGCTCAAGCTGAAGGAGGTCTCGTACATCCCGACCGACGCCTACGCGGCGGGCGAGATGAAGCACGGCCCGATCGCTCTGCTCGACGAGCGAACCCCCGTGGTGTGCGTGGCCACCGAGTCGCCGGTGCTCGACAAGGTGCTGTCGAACATCGCCGAGGTGCGAGCGCGCGGCGCGCACGTGATCGCGATCGCGACGGAGGGCACCGGACAGGTCGCGGAGCACGCCGAGGAGGTGGTCGAACTGCCGAGCACCGACTGGATGCTGCAGCCGCTGCTCGCGGTGATCCCGCTCCAGCTGATGGCGTACTACATCGCACGGGCGCGCGGGCTCAACGTGGACCAGCCGCGCAACCTCGCGAAGACCGTCACGGTCGAGTAGCCGCAGGGCGCGACCGTGACCGCGCTCCCGTCCTGGCTCGACTCGCTCTACGAGGCCGCGGAGATGCGCGCGGCGGACAGCTGGGCGATCGAGGAGCAGGGGGTGCCCCAGGCGGACCTCATGGAGCGCGCCGCGCTGGGACTGGCGCGGGTGACCGCGGCTGCCTCTGTGGAGGGACCGATCCGGATCGTCGTGGGCAAGGGCAACAACGGCGGCGATGGGCGGGTGGCGGCGCGGCTGCTGCAGCAGGACGGATACGAGGTCGAGGTGATCGACGGGACGCAGCCGTTTGAGCCCTCCCGCCTCGACGGCTCAGGCGCAGTCGTCGACGCGCTGCTCGGGACGGGCTTCGAGGGTGAGCCTCGCGAGCCGGTCGCGTCCGCCATTTGGGCGATCAACCGGCAGGATGCGCCGGTCGTGGCCTGCGACGTGCCGTCGGGGGTGAATGCCTCGACCGGCGAGGTGGAGGCCGAGGCGGTATGGGCTGAGGCGACCGCCACCTTCCACGGGTCGAAGGTGGGGTTGCAGGTGGAGCCCGGCAAGGGTCACGCCGGGAGCATCGAGGTCGTGGAGATCGGCATTCCGCGCGGAGCGCCCGAGCCCGTCGCGGCGGGCCTGATCTCGGAGCGCGTCCTCGACCTGTATCCGCACAGGCAGCGCAGCAGCTCGAAGTTCGACTCGGGCGTCGTCGTGGTGGTCGGCGGCTCTCAGGGGCTCACGGGCGCTCCCACGATGGCGGCGCGCTCCGCTCAGCGCGCGGGCGCCGGCTACGTGCAGGTGGCGGTGCCGGGCCCGGTGCAGCCCGTGGTGGACCTGCGGCTGCTGGAGCAGATGAGCCGCGGGCTGCCGGACGACGACGGCTTCCACACCCCGGCGGGCGTGAGCGACGTGGAGGCGATGGCGGAGCGCGCCGGCGCCGTGGTGCTCGGCCCCGGCCTCGGCCGCGCCGAGGGCGCCCAGGAGTTCGCCCGCGGCGTGGCGATGGCGGTCGAGGCGCCGCTGCTGGTCGACGCCGACGGCCTGAACGCGCACGCCGGGAAGCTCGAGCTGTTCCGCGAGCGCGACGCGCCGACCGTTCTGACGCCGCATGAGGCTGAGCTCGGGCGGCTGCTCGGCGTCGACACTGAGGAGGTGGCCGCCCATCGTGTTGCGTCGGTTCGCGAGGCCGCCGAGCTGAGCGGGGCGGTGGTCCTCCTGAAGGGCGACGACACCATCGTGGCGCGCCCGGGCGGGCCGCTCGCGATCAGTCCCGGCGGCACGCCCGCGCTCGCCACGGCGGGCACCGGCGACGTGCTCTCGGGCCTGATCGGCGCGCTGCTGGCCAAGCGGATGGACGCCTTCGCAGGCGGCGGCGCTCGGAGCGCTGGCGCACGCGCTGGCGGCGCGCCACGCCGCCGGGCGGGTGGGCACCGACCACGTGATGGCGGGCGACGTGATCGAGGCGCTGCCCTACGGGTTGACACTTCGCGAACGACAGCGGTGAAGGAGCCGTTTCCTCGCGATGTCCTGTCCTACTGTTGCTGGGCAACAGTTAGGCAGGATTGTCCCTTCGGATAAGGTCGCGCCCGTGCCCGACAGCATCCGCGAAATCATGGACACGAACCCGGTGACCGTGTCGCCGGAGACGTCCGTTCAGGAGGTCGTGGCCACGCTGCAAAAACACCAGCTGCCGGGGCTCCCGGTCGTGGACGAGGACGGGCGCTGCGTAGGCATCGTCACGGAGGCCGACCTCGTGCTGCCGGATCAGGACGGCGACCTTCACATCCCTCACTACATCAACCTCTTCGGCGGGACGGTCTTCCTCGAGCCGCTCGGCCGCTTCGAGGGCCGCCTCCGCAAGGCGTTCGCGGCCAACGCCGCGGACATGATGACCCGGGACCCCGACACGGTCGACCCGGACACGAGCGTGCGCGACGCCGCCCGGCTCATTCACGAGACGGGCCACAACCGCCTCCCGGTCGTTGAGGACGGCCGCCTCGTGGGCGTCGTGACGCGCCTGGACGTGCTCGGCGCCCTGGCTGAGTGAGCGCAGTCGAGCGAGCCGTAGCCCGCGTCGACCTCGGCGCCATCGAGCGGAACTGCGCGCGCCTGCCGAAGCCGCTGTGCGCGGTGGTGAAGGCGAACGCCTACGGGCACGGGTCGGCCGCAGCCGCGGAGGCGGCGCTGGCCGGAGGCGCCGAGTGGCTTGCCGTCGCAACCGCCGACGAGGCCGCGGAGCTGCGCGCGGCCGGCATCGGGGTACCGCTGCTGGTCATGGGTGCCCTCACTGCGCACGAGCTGCGCACGGCGATCGATGCGGATGCCGACGTTGTCGCTTGGACCGAGGAGGTCGCCGCCGCTGCGCCGCGCGTGCACGTGAAGCTCGACACCGGGATGGGCCGGCTCGGCACCAGGGACCGCGAGCTTGCGCTGCGCCTGGCGGCGCGACCCAACGCGGTCGGGCTCATGACGCACTTCGCGACGGCCGACGAGCGCGGCGACCGGCTCTTCGATGCCCAGCTCGGTGACTTCCGGCGGTTCGTCGACGACGTGGGCAGGGACGACTTGATCGTCCACGCCGCGAACAGCGCCGCCGCGCTGCGCGATCCGGGCTCTCACTTCGACATGGTCCGCTGCGGCGTGGCGATCTACGGGCTCGACCCGTTTCAGCGAGGACCCCGCCGCGCACCGGCTCGAACCCGCCCTCTCACTGCATTCGTGGGTCGCATCGATTCGGCGCCTGGAACGAGGTGACGGGGTCGGGTACGGGCACGCCTGGCGCGCCGAGGAGCCGACCTGGCTCGCGACGATCCCGATCGGCTACGGCGACGGCTGGAGGCGCGGCCTGACGAACAACGCCGACGTCCTCATCCGCGGCCGTCGGCATGCGACCGTGGGGGCGGTCAGCATGGACAACGTGACCGTGGCGCTTGGCGCGGACACCGACGTGGAGGTCGGCGACGAGGTCGTGCTGATCGGCCGCCAGGGCGAGGAGACGATCCTCGCCGAAGAGGTGGCGCGCCGGCTCGGGACGATCAACTACGAGATCACGACGGGGCTGCTGCCCCGGGTGAGGCGCGAGCCGTTCCGGTGACCCGCTCCTGGATAGTCGGCGGCGCGCTGCGCGACGAGCTCCTGGGGCGTGAGATCACGGACATCGACATCGCCGTCGAGGGCGACCCGGAGGCGGCGGCGCGCGAGCTCGCGGCGGAGGTGCGCGGACCCGTCTTCCGGCTCTCCGAGGCGTTCGGGGCCTGGAGGGTGGTCGACCGGGCGGGCGGGCGGGTGTACGACTTCGCGCCGCTCCAGGGCGAGTCGATCGAGGAGGACCTGCGGAAGCGCGACTTCACCGTGAACGCGATGGCGAGACCACGTGCTGGTGGCGAGCTGATCGACCCGCTCGGCGGCCGGACCGACCTCGAAGGCCGAACGCTCAGGGTCATCGGCCCGGAGTCCTACGAGCGGGATCCGCTCCGGCCGCTCAGGCTCGCTCGCTTCGCCGCCGAGCTCGGCTTCTCACTCGATCCGGAGACGGAGCGCCTCACCGCCGCCGCCGCGCCGCGCGTGCCGGAGGCGTCGGGCGAGCGCATATTCGCTGAGCTGCGCCGGCTCGTGCTGGCGCCCGGCGCCGTCAAGGGGCTGGCGCTGGCCGACCGCCTCGGGCTCCTCGACGCGGTCTTGCCCGAGCTCTCCGACCTCCACGACGTGGACCAGAGCCACTTCCACCACACCGACGTCTACGGCCATACGCTCGAGGTGCTCGAGCGGCTCATAGAGCTGGAGGCCGATGCCACCGGCGAGTTGCGCGAGGTCCTGGACGAGCCGCTCGCCGACGAGCTCACGCGCGGCGAGGCGCTCCGCTTCGGCGCGCTGCTGCATGACATCGGCAAGCCGGCCACCTACAGCGTTCGCGAGGACGGCCGCGTCACGTTCATGGGCCACGACCGCCTCGGCGAGGACATGGTCCGCGACATCTGCCGGCGGCTTCGCACAAGCGACAAGCTCAGCCGCTTCCTCGAGGGACTGACCAGGCACCATCTCCTGCTCGGCTTCCTCGTCCACAAGCGCCCGCTCGACCGCCGCGAGGTCTATCGCTACCTCAGGCGCACGTCACCGGTCGAGGTCGAGGTGACGCTCCTCTCGTGCGCGGACAGGCTCGCGACACGCGGGAAGAACGCCGATCGGGCCATCGACGCCCACCTCGAGCTCGCCGAGGAGCTGATGCCCGCAGCGCTCGAGTGGCGCCGGAGCGGGCCGCCCAAGCTCCCGCTGCGCGGTGACGAGCTGGCCCGCGAGGCGGGGATCGAGCCCGGGCCGGAGCTGGGCCGTGTGCTCGCGGAGCTGCAGGAGTCGGCTTACGCTGGTGAGATCGCGACCCGAGCCGAAACGATCGATCTCGCCCGACGGCTGCGGCAGAATCCCGACCGGTGATCCTCGACTGCGCGATCTACGAGCACGGCGTCCGCCGCGACGGCAAGGTGGAGCTGAACCACGCGTACGACGAGCGCCACCAGGCCGGCAAGTTTGTCTGGATCGGCCTCTACGAGCCCACCGAGGAGGAGTTCGACTCCCTGCGACGCGAGTTCGACCTGCACCCGCTCGCGGTCGAGGACGCCATCCACGCGCATCAGCGGCCGAAGCTCGAGATCTTCGACGACGTGGTGTTCCTCGTGCTGAAGACCGCGCGCTACGTCGACCCGACGGAGGTCATCGAGCTCGGCGAGGTCCTGGTCTTCCTCGGCACCGACTTCATCATCACCGTGCGTCACGGCGAGGCCAGCTCGCTGCACCCGGTGCGCGAGGCCCTCGACGCGGCGCCGGAGCGCCTGCGGCACGGTCCGGGGGCCGTGCTCCACGCGATCCTCGACCGAATCGTGGACGACTACGTGCCCGCCATCCAGGGCCTCGAGACCGACATCGAGCAGGTGGAGGAGGAGCTCTTCGTCGGGACGCGGAGAAGCCAGGCCGAGCGGATCTACCGCCTGCAGCGCGAGGTGCTCAGCTTCCGGAAGGGCACCGCTCCGCTCGTCGAGCCCATCGACCGCCTGGCCCGGGGCCACTACGAGCTGATCCATCCCGAGATCCGCGACTACTTCCGCGACGTGAACGACCATCTCATACGCGCGCGCGACCAGCTCGACGCCATGCGCGACCTCCTCTCGAGCTCGCTCATGGCGAACCTCGCGCAGCTCGGCGTGCGGCAGAACGAGGACGTGCGCCGCATCTCGGCCTGGGTGGCCATCATCGCGGTGCCGACGGCGATCGCGGGCATCTACGGCATGAACTTCGACCACATGCCAGAGCTCCGCTGGGAGCTGGGCTATCCGGCGGTCCTGCTCGTCATGCTCACTGCCTGCAGCCTGCTGTACCGCTACTTCAGGCGGGTGGGCTGGCTGTAGGCTGCCCGCCCATGCCAGACGACGACTGCATCTTCTGCAAGATCGTGGCCGGCGAGCTGCCGGCCGAGATCGTCCAGGAGGACGAGCACACGATCGCCTTCATGGACATCAACCCATGGACGCGCGGCCACGCGCTCGTGGTCCCGCGGAACCACTCGCGGAACCTCTACGAGGCGCCGGACGAGGACCTCGCGCACGCGGCCATCGCCTCCAAGCGTCTGTCGCTCACGATGCGGGACCGCCTCGACTGCGACGGCGTCAACCTCCTGAACTGCTGCGAGCCGGCAGCGTGGCAGACCGTCTTTCACCTGCATATGCACGTCATTCCGCGCTACGAGAACGACCCGCTCCGGGTGCCCGGGCAGCCGCTCCAGCCCAAGGAGGGCGAGCTGGCCGAGGTCGCCGCGGAGCTGCGCGGTGCCTGACCACGCGAGGCTCGAGCGCGAGGGGGACCTCGGCGTCCTCGTCATCGACAACCAGCCGCTCAACCTGTTCGACGGCGACATGCTGTCAGGCATCCTCCGTGCCCTCGACGAGGTCGAGGGCTGCCGCGCGCTGCTCGTGAGGGCGGAGGGCGAGTACTTCACCGGCGGCGTGGACGTGAACGTGTTCAACGGCCTCTCGGAAGCCGGCGCGGCGGAGCTCACCGGCGAGCTGCTTCAGATCACGCACCGGATCGAGGCGCTCCCGTTCCCGACGCTGGCGTCGGTGCACGGCCTCTGCCTCACGGCCGGGCTCGAGCTGGTGCTTGCCTGCGACCTGATCTGGGCGGCCGAGTCGGCGCGCTTCGGCCTCGTGGAGGCCGTGATCGGGCTCACGCCGCTGATGGGCGGCACGCAGCGGATCGCGGAGCGTGCCGGGCCGGCCCGGGCGCGCGAGCTCGTGATGAGCGGCGCGCTCTACGACGCCGCCGCGCTGGAGCGCTGGAACGTCGTGAGCCGGGTGCTGCCGGACGGCGAGCTCGCGGGGGCGTCGCACCGCTTCGCCCAGCGCCTGGCGTCCGGCCCCACGCGCGCGCACCACGCCACGAAGCGCATCGTGCGGGCGTTTCTCGAGAGCGGGGTGCCGGGCGCCGACGCGGCGACCGCCGAGATCGGGGCGCCGCTGTTCGAGACAGACGACCTCCGGCGGGCCGTCGACAGCTTTCTCTCGGAAGGACCCGGCAAGGCGACCTTCTCCGGTTCTTGACCTCCTTCCGGCCCCAACCCCTGGTAGCGTGGTGCCGTCAGGGTCGGCTGCGGCCGGCGTAGTTGAAATAAGCAGGTGCCGTGGTTCGGATTCGCGATGCTGGACCGGCCGGGCACACGCAGGAAGGGAAGGTCCACGTGCCTACCGGAACCGTCAAGTGGTTCAACGACGAGAAGGGCTACGGCTTCATCACCCCGGACGACGGAGATCGTGACCTGTTCGTCCACTACACGGGAATCGACGGTCAGGGCTTCAAGTCGCTCACCGAGAACTCCAAGGTCGAGTACGAGGAGGAGACCGGCGACAAGGGTCCGAAGGCGGTGAACGTCCGCGCCATCTAGGCGCCGCCCGCCGTGCCCAAGGAAGAGAAGATTGAGATGGAGGGCGAGATCGTCGAGGCCCTCCCGAACACCATGTTCAAGGTCCAGCTCGACAATGGGCACGAGGTTCTCGGCCACATCTCGGGCAAGATGCGGCGGCATTACATCCGCATCCTGCCGGGCGACCGGGTGAAGATCGAGCTGTCTCCCTACGATCTCGACCGCGGGCGGATCACGTATCGCTACAAATAGGGGCCCGCAACCGACGGCCTGATGCCGTGTTCGTACCCCGACAATGAAGCGAATCCTCCTGCTGACATCCGCCCTCGCCGCCGCGCTCGCGGCGCTGGCGCCCTCCGCATCCGCGCGCGTCATCGAGCTGGGCACGCCGGCCGACGAGGCCCGGCTCAACTGCCCGGGCACCACCGAGAACCCCTGTGTGGCCGCCGTGCAGATGACCGGCCTCCAGGGCTCGGTCTCCGGCGGTCGCAAGAACCCGTACTACATCCGCCGCGACGGCCACCTGGTCGCCTTCACGCTCCAGCTCGCCAAGCCGTCGGCGGAGGAGGTCGGCTTCTTCAACGACAACTTCGGGACGCCCTCCACAGCCCGGATCTCGGTGCTGCGGCGCGGCGACACCCGTAAGACGCGGCTGAACTACCGCCTCATCTCCCAGTCGGAGCGGTTCGAGCTCGACCCGTATTTCGGCTCCAAGCCCACCTTCGTGTTCGATGCGCCGATTCCCGTCAAGAAGGGCAACTGGATCGCGATCACCGTCCCCACCTGGGCGCCGCTGCTGTCCACGAACCTGGCGCGGGGGAACTGGTGGCGCTCCTCGCGAGCGAAGGGCAGCTGCGAGCCGCCCAAGAGCCTCCGCCAGTTCGCCATGGAGGAGATGCGCGACGTGAACGTGTTCGGCTGCACCTACCACGGGGCACGGCTGCTCTACACGGTCACGTACGTGCCGAGCAACCGCGTTACGAACGAACCCGCGGAATAGCTGAAAGAGGGCTTCAACCCGCTTGGTCATCGCGGTAGCATCGAACCAGGATGACCACCGAGGGGTGGATCTTCATGGTCGGGTTCCGCGTCTTCGACGTCGGCCTGCTCGTCATTTGGCTGATCTGGTTCTTCAGGCTGCGCGATGACGACGACGACTCGCGCGGCGACGACGGTGGCGGCGGCGAGGGCCCGGGCCCGCGCGGCGGCCGCGACGGCCCCGGGGGCGGCGGGATCAAGCTCCCGCTGGGGGCATGGAACCTCGGGCGCGGCCGCGTACGCGACCACTCGCGGCGGCCGGGAATCGAGCGCCGCCGCGGCAGCGAGCCGAGCGTACCCTCGCCCGCACGCGTGAGACGCCCGAGCTCGCCGGTTCCCACTCACCGCGGCTGGTGATATTTTCCTGCACGTGAGCGACTTCGGGTTGGTCGACGAAGCGGTCGACGACATAACCCACGTCGTGTCACTCCGGGGAGAAATCGACGCTGCGACGGCGCCAAGGCTGGGGAGCCGTCTCTTTGGTTTGGCCGACGAGGGCAAGCGGGGGGTCGTGGTCGACCTCTCCGAGGTGACCTTCATGGACTCCACCGGCATCGGCGTGCTCCTGAACGCCGTGAGCCACTTCGAGGCGCGGCACGCCGGGCTCGTGCTCGTGTGCGACAACGAGCTGATCCTCCGGCCCTTCCAGCTGACCGGAGTCGCCGACCATCTCACCATCGTCGAGTCGCGCGAGCAGGCGCTCGGCGCGCTCGCCTGAGTCAGCCGCAGGCGCCGGGATTCTCGTTGCAGTACTGCTCGAAGCGCTCGGCCGGGCTGTCCTCTGGCGGCGGCGCGTCGTTCTGCGGGGTATCCGCGGGCGGCTCCGGGGAGGTCGATGGGCCCTCCTCGGGGAGCGTCTCGGTGGCAGGGTCCACCGTCGTGGGCGTGGTCTGCGGCGTCTCGGTGACCGTGGGCGTCGCGCCGGTGGTCGGGATCGCGAGGTCGGGCAGCTCGCGCGTCGTCTCGGCCCCGCGCTCGTCGTCCCCGCCGCAGCCGGCCAGGGCCGCGGCGATCAGCAGCGGAAGCAGGAGCCCGGCGCGCGCGCTCAGCGCTCGACGGCCGGAAGCCGCCGGCCGCAGTGGGGGCAGTCGTTCAGGTCGTTCTGGACAAGCTGCTCGAGGGAGCATCCGCACAGGCGCAGGTTCTCGACGGCGTAGGGCAGGTCGCTCGGTGTCGGGGCCAGCGGGAGCAGCGCCCCCACCACCTGGAACTCCTCCCCGGACTCGTGGTCGATGTAGGTGACTCCACGCTCGACCTCACGGACGATCTCCCGGTCCGAGCGTGCGCGCAGGCGGTACTTCTGGCGGGGCGGCATAGCGGGCGAGAATAATGCACGGCGCGGGCATCCTGCCCGCGCCCTTGATACGGACGGCCTTCATCCGGCCGGCCTAGAGGGCTGCGACATGCGGATCCTGATCTTCCACGGCTACCTGCTCCGGGGGACCGGCAGCAACATCTACAACGCCAGCCTCGTCCGGGCGCTGGCCGCGCTCGGGCACGAGGTGGACCTGTTCTGCCAGGACTCGGGCTGGGAGCCGCCGGAGGGCGTCACGGTCCACGTGCCGGACATCGGGCGCGTGCTGCCGGTCTACGTCGCCGACACCTACGAGGGCTTCGACGCCAAGCCGTACCCCGAGCTGACCGACGAGGAGCTCGACCACTACCTCGCGGCGAACGTGGAGGCCGTGCGAGCGGCGCCCACCCCGGACGTCGCGCTTGCCAACCATCTGATCATGGGGCCCGTGATCCTGGCCAGGGCGGGGATCTCGCCCTACGCCGTGAAGATCCACGGCAGCGCGCTCGAGTACACGGTCCGCCCGAACCCCGAGCGCTTCCTGCCCTATGCGCTCGAGGGCATCCGCGCCGCGACCGGCGTGCTCGTCGGCTCCAAGCACACGGCCAAGTCCCTGTTCGAGGTCCTCTCGGACGAGCCGTCGCTGCCGGCGCGCACGCGCCTGGGCCCGCCGGGGGTCGACGTGCACGAGTTCCGTCCCCGGGAGCCCGACCTGGAGCAGCTCGCGTCGCGGCCCGGCGCCTCCTGGGGCGGCGAGCAGGGCTCGGCCGCGGTGCTCCGAGAGGTCGACCCGTCCCGAGACCGCATCGTCAGCTACGTCGGGAAGCTGATCGTGTCGAAGGGGGTGGACCTGCTCCTGGCGGCCTGGCCACTCGTAGTCGAGCGGGTTCCAAACGCCAGGCTCGTCGTCGTGGGCTTCGGCACCTACTTCGACGCCCTGCGGCGCTTCGTGGACGCCCTCAGGGATCGCGACGTGGACGCGCTGAGGGACATCGCCGCCCGGGGCCGCGAGCTCGAGGGCGGCCCGCCGGGAGAGCTCCGCTACCTGAGCGCCTTCCTGGACTCGATCGACGACGGGTGGCTCGCGGTGGCGCCGGCGGCTGCCGAGCGGGTCCACTTCACCGGCCCGCTCGAGCACGAGGACCTGCCGCTGCTCCTGCCCGCCTGTGAGGCGCAGGTGATGCCGTCCACGTTCCCCGAGTCGTTCGGCATGGTGGCCGCGGAGGCGGCCGCCTGCGGGGCATTGCCGCTGTCCGCCAACCACTCGGGCATGGCCGAGGTCACGGCGACGCTCCGCCCGGCGCTCCCCGAGCGCCTGAGGCCGCTGATGTCCTTCGACGTCGGCCCCGGGGCGGTGCGGGAGATCGCCTCCAAGCTCGTGGAATGGCTCGAGCTGGACCCCGCCGAGCGCGACGAGGCGCGCGCCGCCCTGGCAGCCGAGGCCGCTCGCCGGTACTCCTGGGAGAGCGTCGCCGAGGGCGTAATCGAGGCGGCGTCCGGCCACTCCAGCGGATAGTGTTCCCGCCCCGTGAGCCTCACCCGCAACACGGCCAGAGCGGTTCTGGCGCCTCTCTGCGCGCTCGCGATCGCGCTCGTGCTGGGCGCCTGCGGGCGTGACGAGCCCGACCTCGAGAACGGGAAGGCACAGTTCGTGGAGAAGTGCGGCTCGTGCCACGAGCTCGGCCGGGCGGGTACGGCAGGCACCGTGGGACCGGACCTCGACACCGCTTTCCAGGCGGCCCTCGCCGACGGAATCGACAGGGAGACGGTCGAGGGGATCGTGCACAGCCAGATCCTCCATCCGAACATCGACAGCCAGATGCCGGCCGGGTTGGTGAAGGGCCAGGCCGCAAAGGACGTGGCCGCGTACGTGGGCTACGCGGCCGCCCGCAAGGGCAACGACGAGGGCGCGCTCGCCTCGGCCGGGCTGGCCCAGGCGAAGACCGGCGAGCAGATATTCACCGCGGCGGGCTGCGCCGGCTGCCACACCTTCGGCCCCGCCGGCTCCACGGGCACGATCGGCCCGAGCCTCGACGAGCTCAAGACCCAGGCCGGGAGCATCGAGCCGGGCAAGTCGGCCGAGCAGTACGTCCGGGAGTCGCTCACCGACCCTGGCGCATTCATCGTCAAGGGCTACCCGAACGCGATGCCCTCCTTCCAGGGCCGCCTGACCGACGAGCAGATCCAGGCGCTGGTCGACTATCTGCTGCAGACGGGCGGCGGCTAGGCCACGCGGTTGCAGTTAGCCGCCTATAGCGCGGCTAAGTGCAACGTGGAGCCCCGGGGTCGCGGCGGCGACCAACCCGTGTGGCTCGCCTTCGAGGTCCGAGACGACGCCCCCGGCCTCCTTCACCAGCAGGCGGCCCGCCGCTTCGTCCCAGCGGTGGAGCCCGCGCTCGTAGAACGCGTCCACGCGTCCGGCGGCGACGTAGGCCAGATCCAGCGCCGCCGCGCCGGCTCGCCGCAGATCGCGGATCTCCGGGAGGAGCCGCACGAGCAGCTCGGCCTGTTCAGCCCGGTGCGGGGCCTCATACGAGAAGCCCGTCGCGACCATTGCGCGGTCCAGCGACGAGCACTGAGTCACCTGGATCGGACGGCCATTCAGCGCAGCCCCCTCACCGCGCAGTGTGCTGAAACACTCGCCGTCCACAGGGTTGAAGACCACGCCTACGGCGAGGCCCTCGGCATCCTCGAGCGCGATGCTCACTGCCCAGGTCCTGAGCCCGTACAGAAAATTCACGGTCCCGTCCAAGGGGTCGACGATCCACGTGCGGCCGCTCGCGGAGGCGCTCTCGGTGCCCTCTTCACCGAGAACCCCATCCTCGGGGCGGTCGTTCAGAAGGATCTCGCGGATCGTCCGCTCGGCCTCGCGGTCCGCGTCCGACACCGGGTCGGTGGGGGAGGTCTTCGACTCGAGGCCCTCGGCGGCCCGGCCGAAGTACGAGAGGAGGACCTCGCCCGCGGCTCGCGCCGCCCGCTCCGCGAGCTCCAGGTCCGCGCTCACTAGAGCGCGCGCACCAGCAGGACGATCCCGACCACGATCGCCATCACCACGACCACGTAGACCAGGAAGCGGAACGCCTCCTGCTCTGAGCGGAGCGGATTCAGCATCGGCTAGAGGAGGTAGACGGTCGAGTAGACGAAGACCCACATCACGTCGACGAAGTGCCAGTAGATGCCGGGCACCTCGACGCCGCGGTGCTCCTTGGCCGTGAAGTGGCCGCGGAAGGCGCGGATCGTCGCGAAGGTGAGCAGCGTCAGCCCGACGAACACGTGGGCGCCGTGCAGTCCGGTGAGGCCGTAGAAGATCGTGCCCTGCGCGTGATCGTGGGGCGCGAAGCCGAGGTGGACGTACTCGTTCACCTGGATCGTGAGGAAGGTGAGGCCGAGCAGCGCCGTGGTCAGGAGGCCCACCCTGAGCGCGTTGCGGTTCTCGTTGCGCGCCCCCTCGAGCGCCCAGTGCATCGTGAAGCTCGACGAGATCAGGATCGCGGTGTTCACCCCGGCGATCGCCTTCGGCAGGTCGACCCCGTTGATCGGGAACCACTCGTCGCCCGCCACGACCCTGATGAAGAAGTAGGCCGTGAAGAACGCTCCGAAGAGCATGACCTCGGAGATGATGAAAAGCAGCATCCCGAGGAACTGGGCCTCGACGCGCGAGGAGACGTTGGCCGCCGGCGGGCCGTGATGCTCGGCGTGGGCGGTTGCCGCTTCCATCACTCCGCCTCGCTCACCACGTGCTCGACCGGCTTCCCGGTGGACGCCTCGACGCGCCCGATCAGGTCGTTTCGCAGCCAGCCCGAGCGTGTCTCGGGGAACGTCGAGATGACGATGTCGTCCGGCGCATAGAACTGCAGCGCGTTCTGGATGGCCGTGTACGGGTCGTGGTGCTCCACCTGCCCGACCGCGGGAAGCCCGGCCTTCTCCAGCTCCTCCAGCGTCTGCGCGAGTCGCTCATGCGGATCGCCGTCGCCGTTCGACTCCGACTGCGGGGCGATCACGATGAAGCGGCGCGGTCCCTCGCTCGCCTTCTTCTTCAGGGCGTCGAGCAGCTCGCGCGACGCGACCGTCTGGTTGGCCACGACGAGCGTGCGCTTGACGTCGTCGCGCTCCGCGTCCAGGTCGACCACAACGTGCTCGACCGGCCGGCGCGCGGCGCGCTGCACGCGGTCCACGAGGCCCTGGCGCAGCCAGCCCGAGCGCGTCTCCGGATGCGTGGAGATCACGATCTCGTCGTAGTCCTGCTCGCCGAGCGCGTCCATGACCGCCGAGTACGGGTCGGGGTCCATGACCTCGCCGTCAGCCTCTATGCCCGCCTCGCGCAGCAGCGCGAGGGTCATCTCGAGGCGGTTCTGCGCGGCGTCGCGCACGTGCTCGTCGTAGATCACGTAGCCGTGCTTGGGCTGGTTCTGCGGGCTGATCACGTGGGCGTGGATCTCGTCGCCCTCGGCGCGCTTGCGGACGGCGTCGATCAGCGGCTTGCCCGCCACCGTCTCGTTGGCCACCACGAGGACGCGCTTCATCGGTCGTCAACCGGCGGTGGGGCGCCGCCTCCGCCGGCAGGGGCCGGCACCGCGCCCGCCGGAGCGGGCTGCTTCTCCTTGAAGACGGCATGAACAGCTCCCGGCACGCCGTACTCGTACGGGCCGCCGACCACGGTCGGGATCTCGTCGAAGTTGAAGACGGGCGGGGGAGAGGACACCTGCCACTCGATCGAGTGCGCCCGCCAGGGATTGCCTTCTGCCAGCGGGCCGTGTCGCCACGAGGTGATCATGTTGTAGAGGAAGATCAGGAACGACAGGCCGAATATGAACGCGGAGATCGAGATGATCGCGTTCCAGGTCGCGTACTGCTCGGCGTAGTCGGCCACGCGCCGCGGCATGCCGTCGATGCCGACGAGGTGCATCGGGCCGAAGGTGAGGTTGAAGAACACGAACGACATCCAGAAGTGGATGCGCCCGAGCGTCTCGTCATACATCCGGCCGGTCATCTTCGGGAACCAGTGGTAGATCCCGGCGAAGATCGTGAAGACCGAGCCGCCGAACAGCACGTAGTGGATGTGGGCGACGATGAAGTACGTGTCCGACACGTGGATGTCGAACGGCACGACGGCCAGCATGATCCCGCTGATCCCGCCCAGCGTGAACATGGTGATGAAGCCCAGCGCGAACAGCAGGGGTGTTCGCAGGTGAATGACGCCTCTCCACAGCGTCGCAAGCCACGAGAAGATCTTGATCCCGGTCGGGACCGCGATCAGCATCGTCGTGATCATCATGGGGACGCGTATCCAGCTCTGCATCCCTGACACGAACATGTGGTGCGCCCAGACCGTGAAGCCGAGGATCACGATCGCCACCAGCGAGAAGGCCATCATCCGGTAGCCGAACACGGGCTTGCGCGCGTGCGTCGAGATGACCTCGCTCATGATCCCGAAGCCCGGCAGCATCATGATGTAGACCGCCGGGTGCGAGTAGAACCAGAAGACGTGCTGGTACATCAGCACCTCGCCGCCCTGGCCCGGGTCGAAGAAGTGCGTCCCGATCGTGCGGTCGAGCAGCACGAAGAACTGCGAGCCGGCGATGAAGGGCGTGGCGATCACGACGAGCAGCGAGGTCGTGAAGTTCGCCCAGACGAGCAGCGGCATCCGCCAGAACGTCATGCCAGGCGCCCGCATGGTGATGATCGTGACCAGGAAGTTGAGGGCGGTGGCGATCGACGAAGCACCCGCGAACTGCACGCCGAGCGTGAAGAACTGCTGGCCCAGCGGCGTGTCGGTCGAGAGCGGGGCGTAGGCCGTCCAGCCCGTTGCGAAGGCGCCGCCCTCGGCGAAGTACGAGCTCAGCATCATCACGCCGGCCACCGGCAGCATCCAGTAGGACAGCGCGTTCAGCCGCGGGAACGCCATGTCGGGCGCGCCGATCATCAGCGGGATCACGTAGTTCGCGATCCCGGCGAAGACCGGGATGATGAACAGGAAGATCATCAGCGAGGCGTGGACCGAGAACAGCCCGTTGAAGGTGTTGGGATCCACGAACTGCGTGCCGGGCTGGGCGAGCTCCGCGCGCATCAGCATCGCCATCAGGCCGCCGGCGGTGAAGAAGATGAAGGTCGTGCAGATGTACTGGATGCCGATCACCTTGTGATCGGTGTTCACGCGGAAGTAGTCGCGCCAGCTGTAGGCGCCGTGCCCGGAGTGGTCCTCGGGGATCGTGGGGGCGCCGGAGGCCCAGCGGAACCAGTAGTCGAAGCAGCCGATGCCGACCAGGAAGCCCAGCGGCGCTACGATCAGGCAGCCCACGGTGATGATCGCGTCCCAGTCGAATACGGGGTCCCAGCCGTACAGCGAGCGGACCACCACGACGATCCCCATGCCGAGCGCGAAGCCGAGGACGATGCCGAGCAAGGCGCGATACCAGCCCGGCGCGAATAGGCGTTGCGTGACCGTCATTCCTGGCTCTCCAGAAGGTACTTCACGAGTGCGTCGAGCTCCTCCTTCGACAGCTGGTCACCGAAATTCTGCGGCATGATGTCCGGCTTGTAGCCCTTGGTGATGTCAGCGTTCGGATCGACGATCGACTTCCGGATGAAGGCGGCGCTGGCGTTCGCGAGCTTCCCGAGGTCGGGCCCCACCTTGGCGGTCGCGCCCGCCGCGGCGAGTGTGTGGCAGCCCGCGCAGCCGGCCGACGTGAAGAGCTCCTCGCCGCTCGGCGCGGCCCCGCCGGCGCCACCGCCGCCACCGCCGGCCTGGCCGCCCCCGCCCGCGCCCTGCTTCTGGTCGCTGAGCCAGCTCTGGAACCTGCCGGCCGGGAGGACGTGTACGAACTGGCGCATGGTCGAGTGCCCGAGGCCGCACAGCTCCGCGCACACCACCTCATAGTTGCCCACCTTGTTGGGCGTGAGCCGGATGCGCGTGGTGAGGCCCGGCACCGCGTCCGACTTCAGCCGGAACTGCGGCACCCAGAACGAGTGGATCACGTCCTTGGTCTTGATCCTGAACTCGATCGGGCGGTCGACCGGCAGGTAGAGCTCCTTGGCCTGCACCTTCTCGGCGGGGTAGTCGAAGGTCCAGGTGAACTGCTGCCCGGTCACGTTCACGACCATCTCGTTCTTCTGCTTCGCCTCGAGGTCGTCGAGCACCCACCAGCCGTAGACGGCGAGCAGCGTGACCATGATGAAGGGGATCGTCACCCACACGACCTCGAGCCGGGTGTTGCCGTGGATCGGCGGGCCGTCGCCCATGTCGCCGGGCTTGGCGCGGAAGCGGACCACCGAGTAGATCGCGATCGTCATCACGAGCACGAAGACCGGGACCGAGCAGATCAGGAGGACGTCGTAGAGCGTGTCGATCTTGTTCGCGGACTCCGCGGCGGGCTCCGGGAACCAGTCCATCAGGAGCGTGATCGCGATGCCCACGAGCGAGGCCAGCACCCCGATCCCGATCATGCGGGCCACCGGGTGCTTCTCGCCCGCGATGCGCGGATCCTCCTCGGGCGGGCCCTGGGCCTCGTCCGTCTGAACGCGCTCCCTCTCGTCCACGGCGCGCGAGTCTATTGGCTAGGCAGGATGCGCGTGGCTGCGCTCAGGGCGCCGCCCGGCGCTTGCCCTAGGCGGCAATGCGATCCGACTGGCGGCGAAATGAGGAGGGCGATTCGCCGTGATGGCGCCGGAAGACTTTCGCGAACTGCGCGGCCTGCCGGTAGCCCACGGCGCCCGCCACCGCCTGGATCGGGAGCGAGCCTTGGAGCAGGAGATCTGCGGCGTGCGCCATGCGCGCCCGCTGCAGCTCGCGACTGAAGCTGGTGCCGCCCACCTCGGCCAGCGCGCGCTGGAGCTGACGACGGCTCGTTGCGATCTCGTGGGCCACCCGGGCGAGGGACAGGTCGGGGTCCCCGTGCCGGCGGCCGATCACTTCGAGCGCGTCCGCGTAGAGATCGCGCCGTCGCTGGACCGTCGATGCCCGCACGTAGAGGAATACGGCCGTACTCGGAGCTTGGATCATCCGTTACATTGGCCACATGGAGGTGCGATTGGGCATGAGCACTCAGGTCGTGACCGTCACGCCCCAGGCGACGCTCCACGACGCGGCCCGCGCGATGGCCAATCGAAAGGTCGGTGCCGCGGTCGTGATGGATCCCGAGCAGCCCGGCCCGGGAATCATCACCGAGCGCGACCTGCTCATGTCAGTGGGCAGCGGCCAGGACCCGCACACCGAGAGGGTCTGCGACCACCTTTCCCCGGAGCTGACCTTTGCCGCACCCGAGTGGTCGCTCGAGCGGGCTGCCGAGGCGATGGTGCGCGGCGGCTTCCGGCACCTGGTCGTCATGGACGGCGGCGAGCTCGTTGGCGTGCTGTCGATGCGCGACATCGTCCGCTGCTGGGTTCAGGACGGCGCGACCTCCCAGCTGCCGCGGGACGTTGCCGAGCGCGGCTAGGCGCTCAGTGCTCCAGCGGAAGCTCTGAGATCTCGCGGCGGGTGTCGCGGATCCAGCCGATCAGCGCAACGAGGCTGATGACGCCCCCGATCACGGCCACGACGGGGAACAGCACGACGCCCGTGACGGCCAGCGTCAGGCCGAACGCGACTACCACCGGCTGGTAGGACGGGCCGGGGAGATGGATCGCCTCGCCGGGCTCCTCGGCCTGTGGATCGGAGACGCGGACCTCGTCGGCCATCAGTAGACGAGCCCCACGACCCAGGCGAGCGCGAAGACGATCACGGCGATCGCGCCCGCGATCAGGCCGGTGCGCAGGTTCCGGTAGGCCAGGCGGCGGTCCACGGTCGTGGTTTTAGCAGAGAAGGCGCGCTCCGGGACCGGGACAGACCGGGATGGCGCCCTCGGGCGGACGCGCCCCGGGCGGGAACAGTGCGAGCACCGAGCCGCCGAAGCCTCCGCCCATGATGCGCGCCCCGAGCGCGCCGGCCTCCCGGCACGCGGCCACCGCGCGCTCCAGCTCGGGCACCGACACCTCGTAGTCGTCGCGCAGGCTCGCGTGCGACGCGTCGAGGAGCTCGCCGAGTGCGGCAGTGTCCGCGCTCTTGAGAGCGGCGACCGCAGCGTCGACGCGCGCGTTCTCGGTGAGCACGTGCCGGACGCGCCGGTCGAGGGGATCCGGCAGGCCCGAGCCGTCGCGGGCGTCGCGCAGCGACTCGACGCCGAGCAGCTCCGCCGCGCGGCGGCACTCGTCGCGCCGCTCGTTGTAGCCGGAGGCGGCGAGGCTTCGCGGAGCGCCCGAGTCGAGCACGGCGAGCACGTGGCCGCCGAGCTCGACCTGGACGGGTTCGACCTCGAGGCTCCGCATGTCCAGTCGCAGCGCGTGGCCCTCCCGGCCGAGCAGCGACGCGAGCTGGTCGAGCAGGCCGGTCTCGGCGCCGGTGTACTCGCTCTCGATCCGCGAGCAGAGGCGGGCCAGCTCCACCGGCGGCGGGGGTGCGGTCCGCGCGGCGGCGCAGAGGGCGAGCACCAGCGCGACGCAGAGGGCGGCCGACGATGACAGCCCGGCCTCGCGCGGGAGGTCGCCTGCAACCTCCAGCGTGCAGCCGGACAAACCGACGCCGGCGGCGCGCAGCTCGGCGACCGCCCCGCGGAGGTATGGGTCGTCCGCGGGGAGGGCCGGAGCGAGGATCTCGCCGTCGTCGCGCGGCTCCGCCGCAACCGTGATCCCAGATTCGATGGCGAAGGGGAGGCAGAGGCCGTCGTTGTAGTCGGTGTGCTCGCCGATCAGATTCGCGCGTCCAGGCGCGAAAGCCCTGATCCCGTGCGGGTTCATGGACGCCCACACTACGGCCGCGGGCCGTGTCCATAGACACATGGCGGAGAGCGGGCGATCGTGACCTGACCTACCTTCGAATAGTGATCGGCGAAAGGCGCGCGGTACAGGCTTTTCTGGGTGCGAAGGAGCTCGCGCGCGGACCGCTGGAGGTCGAGGTGCGCGAGTCGCCGCCCACGACCGACCCGCGGTCCGGGCACCCCCTCCAGGTGCCGCCGGTGGTCGTCCTCTGGATCGAGGAGCGGCCCGTGGCCGTGCGCATGCGGAGCGTGGTCGCCATCAGCCGCTTCCCCCCGGAGCCGCGCATGGTGTCGATGCTCGAGGCCGATTGCCTGGCGGGCGGCCTCGCCGTCGAGCGCCTGCCGGAGGCCGGCCTGTGGCGGCTGTTCGCGCAGCCTCCGCGGCCTCGTCTCGCGAGCTAGGGCAGCCTGACGTGCAGGTGGTTGTCGTGGTGCACGAGCGCCTGGACGCGGTCGGGCGGGCCCCGTAGCCCCGTGTTCGGCCCGACGAAGATGACGGTGGCTCCCGCGGCAAGGAAGCGGTTCACCAGCTCCTGCGAGAGCGCACGGTCGATGTCCGTGGCGTCGCGCGGCGCGACCTCGCGGCCGTCCCGCCGCGGGTAGTAGACGTCCACGTCGAGCCCGTTCTGGTGGCTCGCGTGGCCGATGTACCCGAAGCGCGGCCCGAAGTCGCCGCCGTGCGGGCGGCTCAGGTCGCCCACCGCCATCCGCGGGCCGCGCGGATGCGCGGCGCGGTGGTCGCGTGCCACGCGCAGGACCACACGGACCAGGCGGTCGGTGCCCCAGCGGCGCCAGGACCGGTTCGGCGAGCGGCGCAGGACCGGGTCCCAGGTGAAGAACGTCCGGCCCTCGGCGGGGAGGCGCACGCCGTGCTCGAGCCGGCCCGCGGTGTGGCTGCCGAGGGCGGTGGAGGCCTGCCAGTGGACCTGGAGACTGCCGGCGGCCAGGGCGAGGCCGAGGGCGATGTGGCGCGTGAGCTCCACGTGCCTCGGCTACGTGCGTGAGCGTTGCGCTCGGGTCCGGCGAACGGCGGCATTGAGGGGGTGGGCCGGATCGGCCCGATCTCCGAGCAATCCTGCCTAGAGGCCCTATACGGGCCACAAAGCAGGACAGCGCGATGAAAAACACCTCCTTCACCGCTGCCGTTCGCCGGCGTAGCCCGGGCGGCCCGCTGGTCAGCCCGCGGCCGTCAGCAGCACCCGATTCCCCGACGGATCGCTTGCCAGCACGCCCTCCTCGAGCCGCACGGGGTCGCCGCGGTCGGCCAGCCGGTCCGCGGCCGCGTCACGCTCCGCCTCGCTTGGCAGCACCAGCTCGTAGCGGTCCAGGCCCAGGGCGCCCTCCGGGGGTGGCGGAGCGCCCTGGCTCTGCCACGTGTTCAGGCCCACGTGGTGGTGATAGCCGCCGGCCGAGAGGAACAGCGCGCCCGGATAGGAGCGCACCATCACGTCGAGGCCGAGCGCGCCGTTGTAGAAGCCCTCGGCCGCCGGGATGTCCGCGACCTGGAGGTGCACGTGACCCATCTTCGTGGTCGTGGGCATGCCGTTCCCCGCCTCGTCGGCCTCGCCCAGCACCGCGTCCAGGTCGAGCGGGAGCGTGGCCATTCGCAGCTCTCCGTTGTCGCGATTCCACTGGTCGCGCGGGCGGTCGCGGTAGATCTCGATGCCGTTCCCCTCCGGATCCTGCAGGTAGAGCGCCTCGCTCACGAGGTGGTCGGAGGCGCCGGTCAGCCGCCAGCCCGCACCCTCGACGCGGCGCAGGGCGCGCGCAAGCTCGGCGCGGTCAGGCACGAGGATCGCAAGGTGGAAGAGACCGGTGCTGAACCCCGGGGCGGGCGGGGCGCCGGGTGCGGAGACGAGCTCGATCACGGGCTCGCCACCCTCATTGCCAAGAAGGACCAGGTCGCCCTCGCGCTGCATGCTTCGCAGCCCAACGACGCGCTCGTAGAAGGTCGCGAGGTCGTCGATGTCCGCCACCCGGAGGCGGACCTTCCCGACGTGTGTGTCCGGGGGGATCATGGGGCTGGTGCGCTCACGGCGGCGAGGGCGTCCTCCTCGGTACGGAAGAAGCCGAAGAACGTGATCTTGCCAGCTCCCACTCGCGCCCCGAGCCAATAGGTCTGATCGACCGGCGCGCCGCTCCCGGCCCCCGTCGCCGTCACGTCGAGCCCCATCACCACGGCTCCGTCCTCGTCGAGCGACGCCCGCCGCGGCCGCGGCATCCAGTCGGGAAAGACGCCGAACACGTTCCTGAACCAGTCGCGCACTCCCTCATGCCCGTGGTAGATGGTCCGCTCGGCCTCCGTGAGCAGCGAGCGCAGCACGATCTCCTCGTCGGCGACGGCGAGGATCCCGTCGATGTCCTGCGCCATGAAGGCGTCGACGGCGCGGCGCACCACCACCTCCGACATCAGCGAAACGAGGCCCGCATACGCGCTCAGCGCGGGCTGGCCGCCGAGGTGCGCGTACAGCACGTTCGAGCTCTTCTCGATCTCGCCGCTCGCGACCATGTCGATCATCCCCGCCATCGACTTCCCCTCGTAGACCGGGTCGGTGATCATCCCCTCGAGCCGGCCGGCGGTCCTGATCGCCTCGAGCGTCTGGTCGTCGGGAATGCCGTAGATCCCCGCGTGGTAGCGCTCGTCGAGCTCGATCTCGTCGTCGCGCAGCTCGCGGCCGACGTCGATCAGCTCGGCCGTCCGCCGCGCGATCCGGGCCACCTGCTCGCGCGTCTCCACGGGCCGGGCCGAGCCGTCGATGCCGATCACGCGGCGTTCGGTGTCCTGCGCAGCGAAGCCGGCCAGCATGCCCGCCTGCGTGCTGCCGGTGACCGAGCAGACGATCACGGCGTCGAAGAAGACCCCGAGCTCGCGCTCCTGCTCGGCGAGCTCGCCCGCCCAGCGGGCGAAGCCGAGCCCGCCGAGCTCGTGGTCCGAGCCGCCCGCCGGAATCGCGTAGGGCGTGCCGCCGGCCGCCTCGACGTCGGCGAGGGCCTGCTCCCAGCTCTCCTTGAAGCCGATGCCGAAGCCGGCCTCGACGAGCCGCACGTCGGCGCCCATGATCCGTGAGAGCTGGATGTTGCCCACGCGGTCGTAGACGACATCCGGCCAGTCGACCCAGCTCTCCTGCACCAGCACGCAGCCGAGGCCGGTACGCGCCGCGACGGCCGCGACCTGGCGCGTGTGGTTCGACTGGACGCCGCCGATCGACACGAGCGTGTCGCACCCCTTCGCGAGCGCGTCGGCAACGAGGTACTCCAGCTTGCGCGTCTTGTTGCCGCCGTAGGCGAGCCCGCTGTTGCAGTCGTCGCGCTTCGCCCACAGGCGCGCGCCGCCGAGGTGGGCGCTCAGGCGCTCGAGCGGATGGACCGGTGAGGGGCCGAATAGGAGCGGCTCGCGCGCGAAGGAGTCGAGGTTCATCGGCTGATTCTCTTCAATGTCAGGAATGACGGAGCTCGTGGTCGACGATCGGCGCGGCGAGCCGGACACGCTCGAGGTGGTCGAGGAGCAACTCGACAGCATCGGCGACGGCGACGCCCGCGAGCCGCACCGGCACGCCTATCACGAGCTGATCTGGGTGCGCGAGGGGCGCGGCCGTCACCTGATCGACGGCGACCTGGTGGAGTTCGGGCCGCACACGCTGACGCTGATCGCCAAGGGCCAGATTCATCAGTTCCAGCGCGCCGAGAACGTACGCGGCGTGGTCGTCCGGTTCGAGGACGACTGGCTGTCGAGCTCACGGCGCTGGCTGTTCTCGGGCCAGTCCTGCACCGCCCTGAGCGTGCCGGACGAGGACGCCGCGCGCTTCGACGCGCTGCTCGACCTCCTCCGCGTCGAGGTGGCGCGGCCCACCGGGCCCGAGTCGGCGGAGCTGCGCAGGCACCTGCTCGCCGCGGTGCTCCTGTGGGCCCAGCGCTGGCGCGAGGGACAGCTCGAGGAGGGCGGAGCCAGCCGGACCGACCTCCAGCTCTACCAGCAGTTCGACGAGCTGCTCGACCGGGACTTCGCGACGAACCACGACGCCGGCCACTACGCGGCGGAGCTCGGCATGACGACCGGCACGCTGTCGCGGCTGCTCACGAGGCTCACGGGCGTGAGCACGAAGCAGCTGATTCTGGACCGGGTCATCCTCGAGGCGGTGCGACTGCTGCGCTTCAGCGACCTGTCCATCAAGGAGATCGCGGCACAGCTCGGCTACAACGACCAGTTCGCCTTCAGCAAGGCGTTCAAGCGCCAGCGTGGCGAGGCGCCGGCGGACTTCCGCCGGCGCCTCGCCTGAGATCAAGAGTCCTTGATCTCGTGGTTGGCGAGGAAGAGGCCGCTGGGGTCCCAGACCGTGCGCAGCGCGCGCAGCGTGCGCCACGCGTCCTCGTCGTAGAACCGCCGGGCATCCACGCTCTCCTCCTCGAAGTTGAGGTAGTGGACGCCGGCGTCCCACGGCGCGGTGGCGTCCTCGACGCGCTTGGCCTGGCTGTGGACGTCGTCGTAGGCCTCCGGCGCGAACACCGCACCTAGGGCGAACATCAGGTAGTCGCCGTCGAGCGTCGCGCGAGCGCCGGCTCCCGGCGCACGGCGGCCCAGCGCGCCGCCAAGCGCGCGGAGCTCCGTCATGACGATCTCGGGGCCGGCCACCGTGGCGTCGACGAGCGCGTCGATGCCCTCGGCGCTCACGTCGCTCATGATCCGCCCGCGGCTCGTGTACGGCACCGGGTCCTCCGGGTCCATGGCGAGGTAGCCGAGCGCGCTCGGCTCGACCATCGCGAACGTGTTCATTGCCGGGCCGAGGTCGGTCAATGGCCGGATCAGCTCGGCGCCGTCACGCTCGTTGCCCAGGTAGGCCGTCTGGATGACGGTGAAGGCCTGACCGCGGAACGGCTCCGGGATGTCCTCGAGCGGCGGGAAGCGCAGCATCTTCGCCCAGGTCGAGATCTCCTCGGGCAGACCTGCCGACACGTACTCGTGCCATGCCTGCATGACCTCCGAGGCCCGCTCGTACGGGAAGAAGAGCGCACCGGCGTAGATCTCGGGTGCCGGGAACAGCTCGAACTCGAGTGCGGTCACGACCCCGTAGTTGCCGCCGCCGCCACGGACCGCCCAGAACAGGTCGGTCTCGTTGTCGTGGTCGATACGGCGCAGCTCGCCGTCCGCGGTCACGAGCTCGATCGCGGTCACGGCGTTCGCCTGGAGGCCGTGCTTGCGCCCCAGCCAGCCCAGGCCCCCGCCGAGCGAATAGCCGGTGATTCCGACCTGGCGAGAGGAACCCGAGAGCGGCGCCAGGCCGGCCTCGGAGGCGAGGTCGGCGACGGCGCCCCAGCGCACGCCGGCTCCGACGCGCGCGCGGCGGGCTGCGACGTCGATCCGAACCTCCTGGAGCGAGTCGGTCCGGATGAGGAGCGCGTCCTCGAGGCCGTCGATCGGCCCCGCGTTGTGGCCGGTGCCCTGAGGAGCGACGCGGAGGCCGCGCTGGGCCGCGTAGCGGACGGTCTCGGCCACGTCGTCGGCGTTGGCTACGCGGACGAGCCCGGCCGGGCGCTGGTCATGAGTCAGGTTGAAGGTCTGGCGGGATCCATCCCACGCCTCGTCGCCCTCGGTGAGGACGCGGCCGTGGATGCGCGACTGGAGTTCGGAGAAGCGACTTGACTGGGAGATGAGCATGCATCAAGCATCGACCGCCGCCGCGGCTTTGGCATCGAGGGGCCCCCTAACCCTGACCCCAATCTTTTCGGGCCCTACCCCTACGCCGTCAGGGCCTGGGGCAGCTCGCGCCTCGAGCGGATATTCAGCTTCCGGTACGCGTTGCTGAGGTGGACCTCGACCGTTTTCGGGGTGACGTAGAGGGTCTGGGCGATGTCGCGGTTGGTCTGGCCGTCCGCTGCGAGGGTCGCCACGCGCAGCTCGCGCTCCGTGAGGGATTCGACACCGTCGAGGGCGGTCGTGCGCGGCCGCGCGCCGGTCGCGTAGAGCTCCGAGCGCACGTGCTCCTCGAGCGTCTTGGCGCCACTCACCTCGGCGATCTCGAGCGCGCGTCGCAGCGGCTCGCGAGCGTCACTCGGCCGGCGCGCACGCCGGAGCTCCGCTCCGAGCGCCGCGAGAGCCCGTGCGCGCTCGATCCGCTGGCCCGAGGTCTCGAGCAGCTCGACCGCCTGCTCGAGCTCCTCCATCCCGTCCTTGCCGAGCAGCTCGCCGAGCACACGCAGCGACCGCCCGAGGCCCGTCGGAGCGCCCCACGCGCGCGCCAGCTCGACCTCCTCGCGGGCGAGCTCGATCGCCTCGTCGCGGCGCCCCAGGAGCGCGAGCGCCTGCGCCTTGAGCGAGCGCCACGGCGCCCAGGCGGGGTTCCGCGAGCGCTCGGTGTGCCGCTCGTAGTCCTCGGCTGCCGCGAGTGCGGCCTCGCCGTTGCCCTCGGCGAGGTGCAGTGCAACCAGCGTGCGGCGCACGAAGTTGGTGCCGTCGGAGTTGTCGCCCTCGGCGACGGTGACGCCCTCCACGGCGCTGCGGGCCCCCTCGAGGTCGCCCGCCTCGAGTCGCGTGCCGCCGAGGAAGCCGTTCGTGTAGGCGATCGCCTGCGGAACGCGGATGCCGTACACCGTGGTCTCCTCGAGGTTGGTCGAGAGCAGCTCCTCGGCCTCGGCCAGCTGGCCCTGAGCGAGCTTGAAGGCGCCGTCCCAGAGGCTCATCGACAGCCGCGAGAAGAGCGACCCGTTGCGGTGTGCCTGGGCGAGCGTCTGCTCCCAGAGCGGCCCGGACTCGGGGCGGTCCGCCATAACGAGCGTGAGCATCGCCGCCATCCAGAAGACCCCGTTGTCGCTCTCGAGCAGCGTCCCGCCCTCCATGGACTGCAGGGCGAGCTCGACCGCGCGGTCGATCGGCCCCGCGTCCACCATCGCCGCGAAGGCGGTCGTCGCGGCGAGCATCTTGGCGCCCGGGGTGTCGCCGAAGTCGCGCTCGCGGAGCTGGACGAGCCGCTCCGCGGCGCCCTCGATCTGCACGTTGAAGTAGACGGCTATGAGCTCGACCGCCTCGAGCGCCAGGCGGTCGTCCTCGAGCTCGTCGGGGAGCTCGCCGGCGGCCTGCCGGGCGACGTTCGCGGCCTCGGTCGGATCGCCGGCGAAGATGAGGGTGCGCGCGAGGAGGAAGGCCGCGGTGGCGCGGCGGCCCGGGTCCTCGAGCAGGTCGTACGCCTCGCGCAGGTGCTCGAGCGCGAGCGGTGCGTAGGTGTTCGTGCCCGCGATCCCGAGCCCGAGGAGGATGGCGCCGCGCCGCTCTGGCGGGGGCGGCTCCTCGAGCGCGCGCGTGAGATAGGTCACCGTGCTGTCGGGCGCGCTGCGGCGCGCGGCGCTGCGGGCCGCCTCCTCGAGCACCTCGACCACCCACTCCTCGCCCCGGCGCGGCATCGAGAGCAGGTGCGCGGCGACCTGGTCGGCGGGGGCGCCCGCGTCGCGGAGCTCCCTGGCCGCGTGCGCGTGCATCAGCTCGCGCTGGGTGGGCGAGAGCTCCTGGTACACGGCGTCGCGCACCAGCGGATGCACGAACCCGACCGGCGCCTCGCCGCGCAGGATCTCGACCTGGGCGAGCGTCGCCGTGGCGGTGGCCACCTGCTTCTCGCCGAGCTCGGCCAGTGAGGCCACGGTCGGGAGGTCGGCGCTGCTCGCCGAGCACGGCCACGGCGCGCGCCACCCGCACGGCCTCGTCGGGGAGCCGGGCCAGGCGCAGGAGCACCGTCCTCGAGACCGCACGAGGGCCGATGTCCGCCACGACCTCGACGCTGGCGGCGTCCGGCTTGACGCCGTCCGCCTCGAGCGAGGTGAGCAGCTGGCGCAGCAGGAGCGGGTTGCCGCCGGTCACGCGGGCGCACGCTGCGCAGAAGCGCTCGTGCGCGTCCTCGCCGAGCCGCGCTTTGACCATCTCGGTGACGGCCGCCGCGCTCAGTGGACCCGGGCTGACCGAGCGCACGGCGGGGTCGTGGCCGATCTCGGCGATGAGCGCCGGATCGGTGCCGGGATCGGTGCTCCTGAGCGTCGTCCCGACGAGCGCGGGCATGTCCTCGAGCCGGCGGACGAGATAGGCGAGGAAGCGGAGCGAGGGCCGGTCGCACCAGTGGAGGTCGTCGACCGAGAGCAGCACCGGACCGTCCGCCGCGACGTTCGCGGTGAGCCAGTAGAGACCGTGGAGGGCGGCGAAGGTGGCGTCGGTCCCGACGCTCTCGGAGCCGAGCTCGGCCGCCTCGAAGATGGCCCGGGCCGGAGCCGCGGCGCCCTCCAGCCAGCGCTCGGCCGCCCCGTCCTCGTGAAGCGCCGGCTCGAACAGCTGGCGCACGACGCCGAAGGGAAACTCGCGCTCCAGCTCGCTCCCGCGCGCGCCCAGCACCCGCACGCCCTCCGCCCCCGCCGCGGCACGCAGCTCCGCGAGCAGCCGGGTCTTGCCGATTCCCGCGGGACCCTCGACGAGCGCGAGCCGCCCCTCACCGCCCACGGCGTCAGCCAGCGCGGCGCGAAGCGAATCGAGCTCTCGATCCCGCTCGAGGAGCAGCTCTGCCGGGCCAGGCTGGTGCATGGGACGTGGGACATCGTAGGAGCGGTTCCGGGTTCCGGCCAACGACGGCATTGAGGGGGTGGCCCGGATCGGCCAGATCTCCCGAGCATCCTGCCTAGAGGCCCTATATGGGCCACAAGGCAGGACAGCGAGATGAAAACCGCCTCCTCACCGCTGTCGTTCGTCCGCGGTTGCGCGCAGCAGAGAGTAAGCGTACACTTACCGTAAGTGACCACTTACCAGAACGGATTCAGCGCGCTCGCCGATCCCACGCGGCGGGAGATCTTCGAGCGGCTCGCCCGCCGGCCGAGGCCGGTCGGCGAGCTCGCGGAGGGGCTCCCCGTGTCGCGGCCGGCCGTCTCGCAGCACCTCAAGGTGCTGAGGGATGCCGGCCTCGTGACCGACGCGAAGGAGGGCAGTCGCCGCCTCTACCGCGTGAACCCGCGCGGGGTGGCCGGCATGCGCGATTACCTGGACCGCTTCTGGAGCGACGCGCTCGGCGCGTTCGAGACAGCAGCCAGAACGGAGGCCAAGAAGTGACGAAGACGATGGAAGCAGTCACACACTCGGTGCTCGTCCCGCTCGATCCGGATGCGGCATTCGAGCTCTTCACCGACCGCTTCGCGGACTGGTGGCCCAAGGACAGCCATCACATCTCCGAGGCGGACGCCGCGGACGTCGTGCTCGAGCCGCGCGAGGGCGGCCGCTGGTTCGAGCGCGCCGAGGACGGCAGCGAGTGCGAGTGGGGCTACGTCATGCAGATCGAACGGCCCGACCGCATCTTGTTCGCCTGGCAGCTCACGCCTGAATGGAAGTTCGACCCCGATCCCGCAAGGGCCACCGAGGTCGAGGTCACCTTCATTGCCGAGGAGGACCAAACCCGGGTAACCCTCACGCACAGCGGCTTCGAAGTCCACGGCGAGGCCGGCGCGACCATGCGCGAATCGGTCTCGTCGGACGGCGGCTGGCCCGAGTTACTCCAGCTTTACCGCCGGGCCGCGTAATCAGCGAAGCTTGCAGGACCGCGGTCCCGGCATTAGGAATTCAGCGTGGTCCTTGGAGTGGATGTAGGAGGAACGAAGGTCGCCGTCGCGGCGGTCGAGGGTGTGACGGCGACCCACAGCGCCGAGCACCCCACCGTCACGGTCAGCACCGACGCCCTCCTGGACGGTGTCGAGCACGTGGTCCGCGACGTCATCCGGGCCGCCGGGGAGCCCGAGGCGATCGGCGTCGGCGTGCCGTCGCAGATCGAGTTCGCCACCGGCACGGTCGAGACGAGCGTGAACATCCCGCTGACCGGCGTGGGGCTCCGCGAGGAGCTCGGCCGCCGCTTCGGCGTCCCCGTCTTCGTCGACAACGACGCCAACTGCGCCGGCCTCGCCGAGGCGCACATCGTCGGCGAGACCCACCTCGTGATGCTCACTCTGGGCACCGGAGTCGGCGGCGGCGTCGTGATCGACGGGCTGATCTTCCGCGGGGCGCACGGCCTCGGCGCCGAGCTCGGTCACATGGCGGTCAACCCCGACGGCCCGCCGTGCCCGGGCAACTGCCCGAACCGCGGCTGCCTCGAGGCGTACTGCTCCGGCCAGGCGCTCGAGCGCGACGCCACCGAGCTCGCCACCGACAAGCCGGACAGCGCCCTCGCGAACCGGATCGGGCCCGACGGCAAGGTCTCCGGCCGGGAGCTGGTGTCAGCCGCCGAAGACCGCGACCCCGACGCGCTCCTCCTCATGGAGAACTTCGCGCGCATGCTGGGCATCGGGATCGCGAACTACGTGAACATCTTCGAGCCGTCGCGGCTCGCGATCGGAGGCGGGCTGTCCCGCGCTTCGCACCTCTTCCTCGACCGCGCGGTCCAGGAGGCCGGCGCCCGCGCGCTGCCGGCCCTGTGGAAGCGCGTCTCCGTCGAACTCGCCGAGGGCGGCGCCGACGCCGGCGTAATCGGCGCGGGCCTCCTCGCCGCGCTTGAGCTTGCGCATGGGCGCGATACTGAGTTGCCGAAGGCCACGACTATCGAAGGGATCGAATGACGACCACTACGGACGGCACCGTCGAGCTCTCCATCAACACCATTCGGACGCTGTCGATGGACGCCGTCCAGAAGGCGAACTCGGGTCATCCCGGCGCGCCCATGGCGCTCGCTCCGCTCGCCTTCACGCTCTACACGCGGGTCATGCGGCACAGCCCGGACAACCCGGACTGGTTCAACCGCGATCGCTTCATCCTCTCGGCCGGGCACGCGTCGATGCTCCTCTACTCGACGCTGTACCTCTCCGGCTACGGCATCTCGCTCGACGACCTCAAGAACTTCCGCCAGCTCGGCAGCCCCACCGCCGGCCACCCGGAGTACCGGGACGCCCCCGGGATCGAGGCCACCACCGGGCCGCTCGGACAGGGCATCTCGATGTCGGTGGGCGTGGCGCTCGCAGAGCGGATGCTGGCCGCGCACTTCGGCGAGCTGGTCGACCACCACACGTACGTGATCGCGAGCGACGGCGACATCCAGGAGGGCGTGGCCTCCGAGGCCTGCTCGCTCGCCGGCCACCTCGGTCTCGGCAGGCTGATCGCCTTCTACGACAACAACCACATCCAGCTGGCGGGCCCCACCTCGGCTGCCTTCAGCGAGGACGTCGGCAAGCGCTTCGAGGCGTACGGATGGCACGTCCAGGACGTGGGCGAGGACCTCTCGGTGGAGACGCTCGAGCGCGCCACGGAGGAGGCGAAGGGCGTCGAGGACCGGCCCTCGCTCGTGATCGTCCGCTCGCACATCGGGTACGGCTCCCCCAACAAGCAGGACACCCATTCGGCCCACGGGTCGCCGCTCGGCGAGGACGAGGTGAAGGCCACGAAGGCGGTTTACGGCTGGCCGGACGACAAGACGTTCTACGTGCCCGACGAGGCGCGCGAGCCCTTCAAGGACGCCGCCGAGCGCGGCCGGCAGTACGTGGAGGAGTGGGAGGGCAAGCTCGCCGCGTACCGCGAGTCGGACCCGGACGCCGCCGCCCGGCTCGAGCTCGTGATGAACGGCACGCTGCCGGACGGCTGGGACTCGGACGTCCCGCGCTTCGACCCCGCGGACGGGAACGTCGCGACCCGGAAGGCGTCGCAGCAGGTGATCCAGTGGGCCGCCGCGCAGGTCCCGCACCTGATCAGCGGCTCGGCCGACCTCGAGCCGTCGACCCTGACGCTGATCGACGACTCCGGCTCGGTCGAGCGCGGCGACTTCGGCGGCCGGAACGTGCACTACGGCGTGCGTGAGCACGGGATGGCAGCGATCGTGAACGGCCTGGTCCTCCACGGCCTGCGGGCGTTCGGGTCGACCTTCTTCAACTTCCTCGACTACATGAAGCCGGCCGTGCGGATCGCGTCGCTGATGGAGGTGCCGAGCATCCAGGTGTTCACGCACGACTCGATCGGCCTGGGCGAGGACGGGCCCACGCACCAGCCGGTCGAGCAGCTCGCGACGCTGCGGGCGCAGCCGCACATCAACTGCGTCCGCCCGGGCGACGCGAACGAGACGGCACTCGCGTGGCGCTTCGCGCTCGAGCAGACCGACACGCCGACTGCGTTGGTGCTCACGCGCCAGGGCCTGCCCACAGTCAGCCCGGACGACATCCCGGACGACGCGATCCACCGGGGCGCCTACGTGCTCCGCGACGCGTCGAATGGCGAGCCGGACCTGATCCTGATCGGCACGGGCTCCGAGGTGCACATCTGCTCCGGCGCCGCGGATCTGCTCGAGGAGGACGGGATCGCCACGCGCGTGGTCTCGGCGCCCTGCCTCGACACCTTCGCGAAGCAGGACCAGGACTACCGCGACAGCGTCCTGCCGCCAGGGGTTCGGGCGCGCGTTTCGGTCGAGGCGGCATCGCCCCTTGGCTGGAGCACCTGGGTGGGAGAGGATGGGGAGGCAATCGGAATGACCACCTTCGGCGCCTCCGCACCCCAGCCCGTCCTCTACGAGCACTTCGGCTTCACGCCGGAGAAGGTCGCCGACCGAGCACGGGCAGTGGTGGAGCGAGTCTCCGCCCGCACCTGAAAGGAGCCAGGATGAGCGTCGGAGCAGGAGTTAACGAGAGGCTCGCGGCGCTGACCGCTGCCGGAACGAGCGTTTGGCTGGACCAGATCCGGCGCAGCCTGATCACGTCCGGGGAGCTCGAGCGGCTGGTCGAGGAACTGTCCCTGCGTGGAGTGACCTCCAACCCGGCGATCTTCGAGAAGGCGATCCTCGGCTCGACGGACTACGACGAGCAGGTGGCGGAGCTGGCCGGGAAGGGCATGTCCGCCCGTGACATCTACGACGAGGTGGCGATCCTCGACGTGCAGCTCGCCTGCGACGTGCTCCGGGGGCTCTGGGAGGAGGCGGACCACGCGGACGGCTTCGTGTCACTCGAGGTCGAGCCGGACCTCGCGCACGACACCGAGGGCACGATCAAGCAGGCGCGCGAGTACTGGGAGCGGGTCGACCGCCCCAACCTGCTGATCAAGATCCCGGGCACCGAGGCGGGCGTACCGGCGATCGAGGAGACGATCGCGGCCGGCATCAACGTGAACGTGACGCTCCTGTTCTCGGTCGAGTCGTACTCGGCGATCGCCGAGGCCTACATCCGCGGCATGGAGCGCCTCAAGGAGGCCGGCGAGTCGCTCGACGTGCACTCCGTGGCGAGCTTCTTCGTGTCGCGCGTGGACACCGAGGTGGACAAGCGGCTCGCCGAGCTGGGCAGAGAGGACCTCTTCGGGATCGCCGCCGTGGCGAATGCGCGCGCGGCCTACATGCGCTTCAAGGAGCTCTTCCGGGGCGAGCGCTACGCCACGCTGCTCGAGGCCGGCGCGCCGGTCCAGCGCCCGCTGTGGGCGTCGACCGGCGTCAAGGACCCTCGCTATCCCGAGACCAAGTACGTGGATTCGCTCGTGGCGCCGGACACCGTGAACACGATGCCGATGCCGACCCTGCTCGCCTGCGCCGAGGAGCTCGAGGTCACGGGTGCCACCGCGGACCAGGACCCGTCCGCGGACCTGGAGCGCCTCGCGGAGGCCGGAATCGACATGGGCGACGTCACGAAGACGCTGCTCCAGCAGGGGATCGACAAGTTCGTCGAGCCATTCGACGACCTGATCGCCGGGATCGAGCTGGCGCGCGAGGGACACGTCACCGGGCGGCCGAAGACGATCAAGTCGGTGTTCCCGGACGACCTCGAGCCGGCGATTATCGAGCGGCTCAACAAGGCCGAGGCCGAGAACGTGGCGAAGCGGGTCTGGGCCCATGACGAGTCCCTCTGGGGAGGGCCCGGCGTGCCCGAGATCGGGAACAGGCTCGGCTGGTTGAACATCAGCGACAAGATGCTGGAGCACGCGAGCGAGCTGCAGGAGTTCGCGGAGAAGGCCAGCGCGGAAGGGCTCGAGCACGCCGTGCTGCTGGGCATGGGCGGCTCCAGCCTCGGCCCCGAGGTGATCCGGCGCTCGTACGGCGACGTGCCGGGCGGCATGCAGCTCCACGTACTCGACTCGACCGACCCCGGCGCGGTGCTCGCGACCGAGCGCGCGATCGATCTCGACAAGACGATCTTCATCGTCTCGTCGAAGTCCGGCGGCACCATCGAGACGCTGTCGCACATGCGCTACTTCTACGAGCGCACGGGCGGCGACGGCTCGCGCTTTTGCGCGGTCACGGACCCCGGCAGCCCCCTCGTCGACCTGGCTCGCGAGCGCGGCTTCCGGAAGGTCTTCGAGAACGACCCGGACATCGGAGGCCGCTATTCGGTGCTCTCGTACTTCGGCCTCGTGCCGGCGGCGCTCGCCGGCGTGAACATCGAGGGCATGCTCCGCCAGGCGCAGGTGGCCGAGCAGAACTGCGCCCAGTACGGCTCGTTCCAGAACAATTCCGGCCTCTGGCTCGGCTGCGTGATGGGCGAGCTTCCCCAGCACGGCCGCGACAAGCTCACCTACGTGGTCTCGGACCCGATCTCGAGCCTCGGGCTCTGGGTCGAGCAGCTGGTCGCCGAGTCCACTGGCAAGCAGGGGAGGGGAATCCTCCCCGTGGCGGACGAGCCGCTCGGGGACCCCGAGGTCTACGGCGATGACCGCCTGTTCGCGTACCTCCGCAACGAGGACGAGCCCGACGAGGAGCTGGACGCGAAGATCGAAGCGCTCGGCCGGGCCGGCCATCCCACGACCACCGGACGCGTGGTCGGCGGCGCCGGGGACCTGGGGCGGATCTTCTTCGTCACCGAGTTCGCCACCGCGGTGGCCGGCTGGGCGCTCGGGATCAACCCGTTCGACCAGCCGAACGTGCAGGAGGCCAAGGACAACACGGCGCGGATCCTGAAGGAGGGGCTCCCGGACGAGGAAGCGGGCTCTCTCGACGATCTGCTCGCCAACGCGGCTCCGCCGAAGTACATCGCGATCCTCGGCTACGTGACGCCGTCGGAGGAGTACGACGCCGCGGTCAGCGACCTCCGGGTCGCGCTGCGCGAGCGGACGAAGTGCACGACCACGTTCGGCTACGGCCCGCGCTACCTGCACTCGACCGGCCAATATCACAAGGGCGGCCCGCCGAACGGGCTGTTCATCCAGCTCTACCAGCCGGCCACCGAGGACGTTGAGATCCCCGAGGCCGGCTACTCGTTCGAGCACCTGAAGAACGCCCAGGCCCTCGGAGACATGCAGACGCTGCGCTCGCACGGGCTCGACGTCGTGAGGATCGAGGTCGACGGGCCGGACGCCGTTAGGAGGCTGATCTGATGCAACTGGGGTTCATCGGGCTCGGAAAGATGGGCGGGAACATGGTTCACCGCATCCATCGCGACTCCGAACACGAGTGCGTGGTCTACGACCACAGCGCGGACCACATCAGCGAGGCCGAGGGGCACGGTGCCACGGGCGCCTCGTCGCTCGAAGACCTCGTCTCGAAGCTCGACCCGCCGCGCACCGTGTGGATCATGGTGCCGGCAGGCGATCCGACGAAAAGCACGGTCGACGAGCTGGGTGAGCTGCTGGGCGAGGGCGACACGATCGTCGACGGCGGCAACTCGCGCTGGACGGACGACAAGCGCCGCCAGGACGAGCTGCGTCCCAAGGGCATCCACTACGTGGACGTGGGCACGAGCGGAGGCGTGTGGGGCATCAGCGTCGGCTACTGCATGATGGTGGGCGGCCCCGACGAGGCGGTGGAGCGGCTCAGCCCGATCCTCGACGTGCTCGCCCCGCCGTCGACGGAGGAGCACGGGCCGGGCTGGGGCCACTTCGGCCCGACCGGCGCCGGCCACTACGTGAAGATGGTCCACAACGGCGTGGAGTACGGGATGATGCAGGCCTACGCCGAGGGCTTCGCGCTCTTCGACTCGTGCGAGTACGAGCTCGACAACGCGAAGATCGCCCACCTCTGGATGCAGGGCTCGGTGGTCCGCTCGTGGCTCTGCGAGCTCGCCGCGCGCGCGTTCGAGCAGGAGGGCAACGAGCTCGCCGCCCTGGCTCCGTACGTGGAGGACTCGGGCGAGGGCCGCTGGACGATCGAGGACGCGATCGACCGGCGCATTCCGACACCCGTCATCACCGCATCGCTGTACGAGCGCTTCTCGTCGCGCGGCCAGGGTGACTTTGCGGCAAAGGTGAACGCGGCGCTTCGCAACCAGTTCGGAGGCCACGCCGTGGTCGCCGCCGACGCCGCGGCTCAGGCCCAGCCGCACGCGGAGTAGCGCCGTGGCCGTCGTAGAGCAGGAGAACCCGCTCGTCGAGGGGCTGGAGCGCCTGCCGGTCCACCCGACGACCATGGTGATCTTCGGCGGCACGGGAGATCTCGCGCAGCGGAAGCTCCTGCCCGCGATCTACAACCTCGCCCACGAGGGGGCGCTGCCCGAGCGCTTCAACCTGATCGCGGTCGCTCGCTCCGAGGACTCGAACGACGAGTACCGTGCCATGGCGCGCGAGTCGATAGAGAAGCATTCGCGCCGCAAGCCCGACCCGCAGGTGCTCGACAAGCTCCTCGGGCAGGTGCGCTACGTACCCGGCGCGTTCGACGTCGACTCGGTGTTCACCACGCTGCGAGACGAGCTCGGGAAGTTCGACGAGGAGGCGGGGGTCCCGTTCAACCGCATCTTCTACCTCTCGACAGCGCCGACCTTCTTTGCGCTGATCGCGCAGAAGCTCGGCGAGCACGGCCTCGACAAGCACCAGGAGGCCGACGTCCGCGTGGTGATCGAGAAGCCGTTCGGTACGCGCAGGGCCGAGGCCCAGGACCTGAACCGGCAGCTGCTCTCGGTCCTGGACGAGTCGCAGATCTATCGCATCGACCACTACCTGGGGAAGGAGACCGTCCAGAACGTGCTCGCGTTCCGCTTCGCGAACGGGATGTTCGAGCCGATCTGGAATCGCAACTACATCGACTACGTCCAGATCACGGCGTCCGAGGACCTGGGGATCGGGCGGCGGGCAGGCTACTACGACAGCTCCGGCGCGCTTCGCGATCTGGTGCAGAACCACATGCTCCAGCTGCTGACCCTCCTGTGCATGGAGCCGCCGGTGACCTTCGACGCCGACGAGGTGCGCGACGAGAAGGTCAAGGTCCTGCACGCGGTCGAGCCACCGGCGGCGGACGCGGTCGTGCGCGCCCGCTACACGTCCGGCATGGCCGAGGGCAAGGAGGCCGTCGGCTATCTCGAGGAGGAGGGCGTCCCGGACGACTCCCACACCGAGACCTATGTGGCGCTGCGGCTCGAGGTGGACAACTGGCGCTGGGCCGGCGTGCCGATCTATCTCCGCACCGGCAAGCGGCTCGCGCGCAAGGTCACGGAGATAGCGGTGACGCTGAAGCCGGTCCCGCACCTGGCCTTCCAGGCCGAGGGGTCGGTCGGCGTTCAGCCCAACCAGCTCGTGCTCACGGTGCAGCCCAACGAGGGCGTGTCGCTGTCGCTCGGAGCGAAGATCCCCGGCACGCGACTGCGCATCCGCCCGGTGAACATGGAGTTTCTCTACGGCACGTCGTTCCTGTCGCAGTCGCCGGAGGCATACGAGCGCCTGATCATGGACGCCATGCGCGGCGACCCGACGCTGTTCACGCGCAACGACGAGGTCGAGGAGCAGTGGCGGATCATCGACCCCATCCTCGAGCGCTGGGAGCACGACGACACGCCGCTCGCGGAGTACGCGGCCGGCTCGCACGGCCCCGAGGAGGCCGACAGCATCCTCGCGCCCGGACACCGCTGGCGGGCGATCTAGATGGCACGGACCGCGCCAGAGGTGCCCGACGCCGGCGCGGTCTGGTCCGCTCAGGACACGACCCCGTCTGACATCGAGGAGGCGCTCCGCAACCTCCTCCAGGAACAGCATGCGCGCGAGAACGCGCACGCGCCGGCACGCGTGCTCAATCTGGTCGTCGTCGTCGACCGCGAGTGGCGCGGTGAGATCATGAACCGGCTCGAGCAGGTCGGCCGCTACCACGCCTCGCGCACGATCCTCTGCACCGTCGAGTCGGGCCGCCAGACGATCGACGCCACCGTGGTGATGACGGTCGCGGTCGACGAGCAGCCCGGCGAGCTGATGATGACCCGCGAGCGCGTCACGCTCGAGCTCGGTCAGAAGCACCTCGCCAAGCTCGACACGATCGTGGACCCGCTCGTCGTGACCGACCTGCCCACGCTCGTCTGGTCACCGCACGGCCATCCGGAGGCGGTTGACGCGCTGCTCCATTTGTCGCAGGTGGTCCTGATCGACTCGGTGAACGAGCCGGACGCGATATCCGCCCTCCGCCGCGCGAAGCAGCTGGCCGAGGACGCGTACGTGGTCGACCTCGCCTGGCTCCGGACCACTCCCTGGCGCGAGCGGGTGGCGTCCACCTTCGACCCGGCGCGGTGGCGCCCCGAGCTGCAGCGGATCGACGCCGTGACCATCCGCCACAGCCCGGACTCGGGAGTGGCCGGTGTGCTCCTCTTGGGCTGGCTCGCGTCGCGGCTCGGCTGGGGCGCGGGGAGGCTGATGCCCGTGAACGGACTGGTCCGCGGGCGCGCCCACGGGCACCGCGACGACGTCGAGCTGACCCTGGAGCCCCACCCCGAGCAGAGTGTTCCCGGCCTGGCCGGGGTCGAGATCCGGACGTCGTCCGGGATCTCGATCTCGCTCGACCGGGGCCCGGGCGGACTCGTGGCTCGGCGGCGCGACCGGAAGGGACTCGAGCAGACCTGGACGGTGCTCGGGGCCTCGCGCGGCGAGGGCGGGATCCTCGGTGAGGGGATCCGCCAAGCGCTGCTGCGCGACCCCACCTACCGCGGGGCGCTCGACTGCGGCGAGGCACTGCTCGAGTGAACGCCGACATCCGCGTCTCCGACGACCCCGCGGGGGAGGCGGCCGAGGTCCTCGCGGCCGCCACCGGGCACGTCACGCTCACCGGGGGCTCAACGCCGAAGGCCGCCTACGAGCGGGCCGCGGGGATGCGCGAGGACTGGTCCGGCGTGGACTTCTGGTTCACGGACGAGCGCTGCGTACCGCCGGAGCACGAGCACTCGAACTTCGGGATGGCCGACCGCGCGCTGCTCTCGCGCGCCGAGGGCGCCACGGTCCACCGGATGCGCGGCGAGCTCGGGCCCCACGACGGCGCGACCGCGTACGAGAACGAGCTCGCCGAGTTCGGGCCCGCCGCGCTCGACGTGATGATCCTCGGAGTCGGGCCCGACGCGCACATCTGCTCGCTGTTCCCCGGGCATGACGAGCTGGGGGAGCGGGAGCGGCGCGTGGTCGGGGTCGAGACACCCGGAATGGCGCCCCTCGTGCCGCGCATCACGCTCACGCTTCCGGTGGTGAACTCGACCGGCCAGATCTACTTCCTGGTGACCGGCGAGGACAAGGCAGAGGCCATGCAGCGGGTGCTCGCGGGGCCGCCGGACCCCCGCGCGCCGGGCTCGCTCGTGGACGGCAACGTGATCGCCCTGCTCGACCCCGCGGCGGCGGCGCGGCTGTGACCGAGTGGGCCCCCGACCGGGGCGTCACGGCCAGCCCGTTCCCGCCGATCGCCGAGTACGCCTTCCTCTCCGACTGCGAGACCTGCGCGCTGGTGGCGCCGAACGGCAACGTCGAGTGGCTGTGCGTCCCGCGCTTCGACTCGCCGGCCGTGTTCGGGGCCATCCTCGACCGCGATGCCGGCGGCTTCCGGCTCGGCCCCGACGACGTGGAGGTTCCCGCCGCCCGCCGCTACCTCCCCGGGACCAACGTGCTGGAGACCAGCTGGGGGTCGTCCGGCGGGTGGATCATCGTCCGGGACGTCCTCCTGATCGGGCCGTGGCACCACGAGGGCGATCGCTCCCACACCCATCGGCGCGCGCCCACGGACTACGACGCGGACCACGTCCTGCTGCGGATGATCCGCTGCGTCAACGGCGAGTTGCAGGTGACGATGGACTGCGACCCGCGCTTCGACTACGCGCGCACGCGGGGCAACTGGGAGTACACGGGGCAGGGCTACCACGAGGCGGTCTGCCGCGCCGGGGACTCCGACGTCGAGCTCCGGCTCACGACCGACATGAACATGGGCTTCGAGGGCCAGCGCGCAACGGCCCGGACGCTCATGAAGGAGGGCGACAAGCTGTTCGTGGCGCTGTCGTGGTCAGAGCATCCGGCGCCGCAGACCCAGGAGGAGGCCTACGACCGGCTCGTCTGGACGGCGCACCACTGGCAGCATTGGCTCGACCACGGCAACTTCCCCGACCACCCTTGGCGGACACACCTCCAGCGCTCGGCTCTGACGCTCAAGGGGCTGTCCTACTCGCCGACCGGCGCGCTCGTCGCGGCGGCCACCACCTCGCTGCCCGAGACGCCGGGCGGTGAGCGCAACTGGGACTACCGCTACTCCTGGATCCGCGATTCCACGTTCATGCTCTGGGGGCTCTACACGCTCGGGTTCGACTGGGAGGCGAACGACTTCTTCTACTTCATCGCCGACATCGTCGATGCGGAGCAGGGCAAGGAGAAGGACCTCCAGATCATGTACGCGATCGACGGGGAGGCCGAGATCCCGGAGTTCACCCTGGATCACCTGTCCGGGTACGAGGGCGCGCGCCCGGTTCGTATCGGGAACGGCGCCTATCGGCAGGAGCAGCACGACGTCTGGGGCGCGCTGCTCGACTCGATCTACCTGCACACGCGGTCGCGCAACCACCTCGACGACCGCATCTGGCCGATCGTGAAGCACCAGGTCGAGGCGGCGCTCGCCAAGTGGCGCGAGCCCGATCGCGGCATCTGGGAGATCCGCGGCGAGCCGAAGCACTTCACCTCGTCGAAGATGATGTGCTGGGTGGCGGTCGACCGCGGGGCACGGCTGGCCGAGATCCGCGGCGAGCTGGACAACGCGGCGCGCTGGCAGTCGGCGGCCGACGAGATCCAGCAGGACATTCTCGAGCACGGCGTCGACGAGCGCGGCGTGTTCACGCAGCACTACGACACGGACGCGTTGGACGCGTCGGTGCTCCTGATGGTGCTGACCCGCTTCCTGCCGACGGACGACGAGCGCATCGTGAAGACGGTGCTCGCTATCGCGGACGAGCTCACCGAGGACGGCCTGGTGCTGCGCTACCGCACCGACGAGACCGACGACGGGCTCTCCGGCGAGGAGGGGAGCTTCGCGATCTGCTCGTTCTGGCTCGTGTCCTCACTGGTCGAGATCGGCGAGGTGCGCCGTGCCCGCGATCTCTGCGACAAGCTGCTCTCGTACGCGAGCCCGCTCGGCCTGTACGCGGAGGAGATCGACCCGCGCTCCGGTCGCCACCTGGGGAACTTCCCGCAGGCATTCACCCACCTGGCGCTGATCAACGCCGTCATGCACGTGATCCAGGCCGACCAGGGGCTCGCCGTCGGCAGCCTGTCCCTGGGCCACGAGCTGACCGGCGAGCGCTCCCAAAGCGGCTAGCGCCGCTTCGCACCCTGCGGGTGCAGCACCAGCAGGCCCACCAGGCGCGAGACCACCATTGCGATGTACGCCACGCCCGTGAGCTGCTCCATCATCACGAGGCTGCGCGCGAACGGGGTGATCGGGATCACGTCGCCGAGGCCCGTACTCGACAGCGTCGTGAAGCTCAGGAACAGGAGCTCCATCCAGCTTCGGTCCGCGCCCGCGTTCACGGCCGCCGTGAAGCTGTCCGGCTCGATCGCCTGGTAGACCACGAACAGGTACGCGAACGCCCACGCCACGAGCGTGAAAGTCGCGCCGACGGCGAACAGCTCGTCGCGCGTGATCTGGTGGTCCTCCAGCATGTACGCGATCAGGGCATAGGCGGCGTAGAAGTAGAGGACCGCCTCGAGCGCGGAGGAGTAGGGGAGGAGCGCGTCATCCTGCGTGACCGCCTGGATCAGGAGCAGGATCGTCGCGGGGATCCCGAGCAGCACCGCGACCCAGGTGAACCCGGGCGAGCTGCGGACCGCCAGCACCACCAGCCCGAGGATCAGGATCCCGAAGACGCTGAACAGCGAGCGGCCGACGTCGTTCCCCTCCATCGCCGGGTAGACGAGGACGCCCGCGAGCTGCGCGGCCAGCAGGACGGCGGACGGCTCGCGCCGCGCGAAGGAGACCACGGGCGCAAGCTAGCCGCGGGGTCGGTCGGCCTGGCCGCCCCGGCCGGAGTGCGTCCGTCGCCGGTGCTCGGAAGCGCAGGCGATTACCCGTCCCCGGGCAGGCACGGGTGTCTCAGGCACGCGCCGGCACCCGACTCTCGCGCTCGCTCGTGCGCTCCGCCCGGTAGCCGTACGCGGCCTCGCGCACGGCCTCGTCGCTCTCAAGGCCGCCGCCCAGGCCGCCGGCGACCGTGCCGAGCGAGCTCGCCATCCAGGCGAGGGCCGCGTAGTCGCCGATGCCCGCGTCATGGCCGAGCGCCTGCGCCATGACGCCGCTGTCGATGACCAGCGCCGCCCCCAGGAGCGTCATCGCGAACAGCGCCGCGTAGAGGAACGCAACGCCCAGCAGCAGCGTGAGCGCCGTTGCGACGTTGAAGAGCACGGTCTGTTCGCGGCTGGCCCGCCCCTGCGGCCGCTCCCACAGGCGGTGCGACACGATCAGCCAGAGCACCGTTGCGCCGACCGACAGCACCGTAAGCGCGAGTAGGCGAATCCAGTCGAGTGCGTCCGAGAGCTTCCAGAGGTCTGAGGTCACGAGCGCCAGCGCCACCGCCGCGGCAGCGGCCGCGAGCGCGCGCGAGAGGCGCACGATCAGGCGCCAGGGCCGGTTGGCGCGGATCATGCCGGTCAGTAGCCGAAGGTTCCCGCGCGCGACCGCGGCGACAAAGCGCAGGTCCACGTCGTCGGCATCCGGCGCCTCGACCGCGCGGATCGGTGCCGCGAGCTCGGCCAGCCGCCGCCCGACGCGGACGCGTCGTCCCGTCACGCCGTGTCCTGTCTCGAGGCTCTCGCCGACCAAGCCGTCTACCAGCCGGATCACCGCGTCGCGAGCTCGCCGGCGCGTCTGCATCGCCCCGAGCGCCGGCAGCGAGATCAGCGCAACCCCGTGCGTGGCGCTCGCATCGGCCACGATCGGCCGCCTCCCTATGCGCAGCGGGGCGTCGGTCACGCACACGGCGAGATCCCACCCGTGAAGCAGCATGCGCTCGCGACCCAGGTCGATCGCGTCCAGGCCGCTCGTCAAGTGAGTTGCCTCGGGCTCCGTGAGGACGGGGACTCGCCACGAGACCACGTCGGTGACGCGCTCCGCGAGCAGGGGCGGCAGGTCGGCCGCGAGCTCCTCGGCGATCTCGGTGGGCAGCCCCGGAGCGGCCAGCAGGCCCAGAACCAGCTCGTCCTTGTCGAGCGGGACCTGGGTGTGGCCCAGCGTGACGGTTTCCTCGCCTACGAGAGCACCAACCCTGGCCTACATCACGGTTCCGGCGGCTTCGGCATGGCTGGTCGCTCGGGGACCGGACGCCTCCACGTGCAGCCCTCCGCGCCGACGGCGGAAGTCGCCGAATGGGTCATTGGTAGCCATATCGTGGAGGTACCCGGGGTGCTTCGCGCATACCCCGGGTTGGACGAGCTCGTGTGGTGGGCGTCGATCCCGAGCGCCCCGGGCCGGGCGTGCGGCTAGACCTCGCGGAGCTCGCGAGCGTCCACGTCGTACACGCACGAGCGCACGCGGCCGCCGATCTCCGCCGCGGCGTCGCGGGCGGCCGCGTCCAGGTCGCCCCTGCGGCCGCCGCAGTCCGTGTGGAGCATCACCACGACCTCTTCGGTGCCGAGCGAGCGCGACACCTCGAGCGAGCGCTTCACGTCGTCGGTCACGAGCGCGCCGGCGTTGCGGATTACGTGTGCGTCGCCCTCCTCGAGCCCAAGGATCCGCTCGACGTTCACGCGCGCGTCCATGCACGCGACCACCGCCAGCCTCTTCGCGGGAACGGGCGGCGGCATCTATAGGCGGACGTCGGCCACCATCGCGGCGAACAGCGCCGCCAGGTAGGCAAGGGAGTACAGGTAGAGGCGCAGCGCGTTGCGGCGCTCCGGGTGCCGCGCCAGGCGCACAGCGCCGTAGATGAACGCCGCCCCGAGCAGCACGGAGGCGATCAGGTAGGTCGCGCCGAACGCACCCGCGCAGAAGGGCAGCTGGCTCACCGCGTACAGCAGGACGGTGTAGAGCACGATCTGGCGGCGCGTCTCGTGCTCGCCGCGCACCACCGGCAGCATCGGCACCCCGGCGCGCGCGTAGTCGTCCTTCATGAGCAGCGACAGCGCCCAGAAGTGCGGCGGCGTCCAGAAGAAGATGATCGCGAACAGGTACAGCGGCGTGCCCGTGAGCTCGCCGGTCACCGCGGCCCAGGCGACGAGCGGCGGCACCGCGCCCGCGGCCCCGCCGATCACGATGTTCTGCGGCGTCGTGCGCTTCAGCCAGAGCGTGTAGACGAACACGTAGCCGAGCAGGCCGGAGAGCGACAGCGCCGCGGCAAGCAGGTTCACCGTGGCGGCCAGCAGGACGAACGCGGCCGCGCCGAGCGCGATCCCGAAGGCGAGCCCGGTGGCGGGGGAGATGCGCCCGGACGCGACGGGGCGGTTCGCGGTGCGCCGCATGGCGCGGTCGATGTCCCGGTCGATCACATGGTTGATCGCTCCCGCTCCGCCCGCGGAGAGCGCCCCGCCCAGGCAGGTGAGCGCCACGAGGCCGAGCGACGGGTCGCCCGCCACATACATGGTCGTGACGGTCGTGAAGAGCAGCAGCGACTGCACCTTCGGCTTGGTCATCTCGAACAGGTCCGAGATGACCGTGCGCCATGCGGCTCGTGCTACGACCGCGTCCATCAGGCGGCCACCGCCTCGGCGCGCCGGGGCGCGCGCTCGCGGGCCGGCGCGAGCTGGAGCGTCATCCCGAGGGTGGTGCCCCACAGGAGCGTCCCGAGCGCGAGGTGCAGCAGGATCAGGAGCTCGTACTCGTCGAGCCATACGTTGAGGGCGCCGACGAGGATCTGGAGCGCGAGCAGCCCGGCGAGCGCCCAGGCCCAGCGCGTCAGGACGCCGCGCCGGACGGCCACCACCACAAGGCACGTCACAAGCAGCGCCGCGACGTACATGAACGCCCGGTGCGTGAGGTGGATGTCCACGAGCTCGGCCTTCCCGAACGGCATGAACTCGCCGTTGCAGGTGGGGAACTGCTTGCCGCATGCGTGGTGCGCGCCCTCGCCGAGCCGGTAGTCGGCGCGGCCGTAGTTCTGCGTGCCCGCCATGTAGCCGCCGGCGACGATGGTGCACAGCACGGCCACCGACGCCACGGCCCCGAGAGCGCGCAGCCGCGGTCCCCCGTCGGTGACGCTCGCGCCACTCACGGCGCGATACAGGTACAGGAGGCCGCCGAGCAGGAGCATCGCGAGGCAGAGGTGCGCGGCCACGTAGGCCTCCTCGAGGTTCTCCTCGACGGTCGCGCCGCCGAGCGCCCCCTGCGCGATGACCAGCACCAGCAGGCCCGCGGCGGGGAGGAGGTACTCGCGGTGACGGCGCCAGGCCATGACGAAGATCGCGAGGAGCATGAAGCCGACGACGATGGCCAGCACACGGTGCGTGTACTCGACGATCGAGTTGAGGTCCACGCCCGGCACCACGTCGCCGTTGCAGAACGGCCAGCCGTGGAAGCCGGAGCCGGCGGGACCACAGCCGAGGCCGGAGTCGGAGACCCGCACCACCCCGCCCACGATGATGAGGACGAAGGTGGCGATCCCGGTCGCGAGTACGAGCCGCCGCATCAGAGACTGCGTGGCGCGACCGGCTGCGCGACGGTCTCGGCGGGGACGGCGCCGGCGGCCACCTCGCGCCGGATGTCCTTCATCGGCTCAACGCTGCGCACGCGCGGGACCACGTCGAAGTTGTTGGGCGGCGGGGGAGAGGTCGTGAACCACTCGAGCGTGTTGCCCTGCCAGGGGTCGTTGCCCGCCCTCCGGCCGTTCTTGATGCTCCGCAGGACGTTCACGACCGTCACGAGGACGCCAACGCCGAGGATGAACGCCCCGATCGTGGAGATCAGGTTGTAGACGTCGACGCCGAGCGTCTCGTCGTAGTCGTAGATGCGCCGCGGCATGCCGGACAGCCCCATCGAGTGCTGGACGAGGAACGTGGTGTTGAAGCCCACGAACATGAGCCAGAAGCTGAGCTTTCCGAGGGACTCCGACATCATCCGGCCGCTCATCTTCGGGAACCAGTAGTAGAGGCCGGCGAACAGGCCGAACACGGAGCCGCCGAACAGCACGTAGTGGAAGTGGGCGACCACGAAGTAGGTGTCGTGGAGGTACCAGTCCACCGGGAAGATCGCGAGGATCACGCCCGAGATGCCGCCGACCGTGAACAGGGCGGGCAGGGCGGCCGCGAAGTAGAGCGGCGTCTTCATCACGATCTGGCCGCGCCAGAGCGTGGCGATCCAGTTGAAGATCTTGATGCCGGTGGGCACCGCGATCGTGAACGAGGCCAGCATGAAGAAGGCGAGCACGACCGTGGGCGTCGGCGTGGCGAACATGTGGTGCGCCCAGACGATCATGCCGAGGAAGGCGATCGCCACGGTGGATGCCGCGATCGCCTTGTAGCCGAAGATCGGCTTGCGCGCGAAGACCGGCAGGATCTCCGAGATCATCCCGAATACCGGCAGGACCATGATGTAGACCTCGGGGTGCCCGAAGAACCAGAAGAGGTGCTGCCAGAGGAGCGGGTCTCCGCCGGACGCCGGGTCGAAGAAGCCGGTGCCGAAGTGGCGGTCCGTGAGCAGCATCGTCACGCCGGCGGCGATCGACGGCAGCGCCGCGACGAGCAGATAGCTGTAGACGAGGATCGACCAGATGAACAGCGGCATGCGGCCCCAGCTCATCCCGCGAGCCCGCATGTTGTGGATCGTCGCGATGAAGTTGATCGCGCCGATGATCGAAGAGAGGCCGGTGAGGTGGATCAGGAAGATCCAGGCGTCGACCCCGCCTCCGCCGGTGAAGGCGTCGTCCGACAGCGGCGGGTACATCGTCCAGCCGGCCTGGGGCGGCTCGAAGAAGACGCTGGAGTAGAAGGCGATCCCCCCGAACAGCAGTAGCCAGAACGAGAGCGCGTTCAGCTTCGGGAACGCCATGTCGCGCGCCCCGATCATCAGCGGGACGAAGTAGTTGCCGAAGCCGGCGAGGACCGGCACGACGAACAGGAACACCATCGTCGTGCCGTGCATCGTGACCAGCCCGTTGTAGGTCTCCGGGTCGACCAGCGTGTTGTTCGGCTGCGACAGCTGGAGGCGCATGATCAGCGCCTCCACGCCTCCAATGATGAAGAACAGGAAGGTGGCGAACAGGTAGAGGATCCCGATCTTCTTGTGATCGGTGGTGGTGAGCCACTTGAGCCAGCCGCGCTGCGGCTGGCGGAGGCCGTGCATGACGACCTCGGGACGGGCGATCGACTCCGGGCGGGTGACGGTTCCGGCTTCCACTAGTTGCCCTCGGCCTCCCGCTGCTTGCGCTGCTCGGCCAGCGCCTCGCCGGCGGCCTGGATCTGCTCACGCTTGTCCCGCGCCCACTGCTCGAACTCATCCGGAGGCACGGCGCGCACGATCGCGCGCATGTCCGCGTGGTTCGGCCCGCACAGCTCGGCGCACTGGCCGCGGTAGACGCCCGCCTTGTCGGCCGGCACCTTGAACCAGGTGTCGTTCACGTGCCCGGGCACCGCGTCGGCCTTCGGCCCGAACTTCGGGATCCACCAGGAGTGGATCACGTCCGAGGCCTCGATCTTCAGCACGATCGTCGTGTCGGTGGGAACGACCATCTCGTTGTAGGAGAAGAGCTGCTGGGCGCCCGGATAGTCGTAGCGCCAGATGTACTGCTGGCCGTTCACGCCGATCGTGAGGAACGGGCCGCCGCTCCTCGGCGGGTCGGGCTGGTTGATCGTGGCGAACTGAGACGCCGACGCGCTCAGGCCGTTCGGGCCCGAGGCGGGCGGGTTCTCGATGTCGTCGAGGTACAGGAAGGTCACGACGGTGAGGATCACGAGGATCGACGCCGCGCCCACGGTCCAGCCGATCTCGAGCGGCGTGTTCCCCCGGATCTGGTGGGCCACGCCGTCGCGACGGGCCCGGTACTTCACGAGCGACCAGATCAGCGTGCCCCAGACCAGCAGGAAGATCACGATCCCGATGTAGAGCGTGAGCTTGTAGAGGGTGCTGATGTCGTCGCCGTTCGGCGAGCCGCCGGATTCGGGCGTAAACGCGTCCGCGAAGGCGGACGGAGCCGCGATCAGGACGGCGAGGATGGCCGCCGAGAAAGCAGCCAGAAGCAGGCGTCGGGGCGTGCCGGTGGGCAAGGCCGCGTGATCATATCCTCGGCTCCGACGACGGCTCCACTTCGTGCCGGTTGTGCCGAGGGGTCAGTCCGGCGGGCCGAACGGGGCCTCGCCCGGTGCGGCTCCGGGTGGGCCCACCTTCGACCCCACCTCGAGCTCGCGCACCCGCAGCCTGCCCACGTCGAGCTCCTCGATGCGGAGCTGCCTGATGACCGCGCGCCGAATGGCCAGTCGTCCGATCGCGACTGCGCCGAGCGCCACGGCCCCGAGCGCGGCCGCCCCGAGTGCCCGCGCGGCGTGAGGGGGTCTGACCCCGGTTTGCGCTACTGCTCCGCGGCGGATCACGCGGGGTCAGACCCCCTCCGGCGGATCACGCGGGGTCAGACCCCCTCGAAGGCCGGGTCGCGCTTCTCCACGAAGGCGGTCACGCCCTCCTGGAAGTCCTTCGTCCGCGCGAGCGCGTGCTGCAGCTCCGCCTCGAGGTCGAGCTGCCCGTCCAGGTCCGGGTAGAGCATCCGGTTGAGGGCCTGCTTCGAGCCCGCGTACGAGCGCGTGGGGCCCGCGGCGAGCTTCGACACCAGCTCGTTGGCCCAGACCATGAGCGCGTCGTCCGGGTGGACGTAGTTCACGAGCCCCCACTCGAGCGCCTGCCGCGCGGGCACGCGCTCGCCGAGCAGCGCCATCTGGAACGCGCGCGCCTTGCCGACCGCGGCGGGCACGAAGAGCGTCGACCCGCCGTCGGGCATGAGGCCGATGTTCACGAATGCGAGCCCGAAGTAGGCGGACTCGGCGGCGAGGACAAGGTCGCATGCGAACGCCAGCGAGGCGCCGATGCCGACCGCCGGGCCGTTCACGGCGGCCACGACGGGCTTCTCGAGCCGCCGGACGCCGGCGATGATCGGGTGGTAGAGCCCGTGCAGCTCCTTGCGGATGTCGGGCATGCCGTCGTCGGGGTCCGGGTCGAAGCCGGATTTCAGGTCGGCGCCCGACGAGAAGCCGCGCCCGGCCCCGGTGATGAGGACCGCGCGAACGCTCTCGTCGGCCGCGTCGCCCATGACGGCCTGCTTCAGCTCCCGTCCGAACTCATCGGTCCAGGAGTTGAGCGAGTCGGGCCGGTTGAGGGTGATCCGCCCGACGGCGCCGTCCTGTTCCCAGATCACGTTCATGACTCGGAGCGTAAACCCCAGCCCGTGAATGACGTAGTTCATCCGTTTAGTACCGGCTTGCGCGTATCACCCCCGGGTGATTACCTTCTCCACGCCGAAATCACAGGTCTGGGACTGGCCCCCGGACCGCTTGCCGTCGCAACTGGTCCAAGGAGGAAGGTTGGCCGCTACCAAGACCGCTAGGTCCGCCACGAGGCGCTCGACGCCCGACAAGGCGAACGGGGTAGGCCGAACCGCCACCGAACAGCCCTCTCCCGCGAACGGCGCCGGCATCGAGCCGGCTGTCCTCGAGGAGATCCTCGACGCCCTGGTCGCGGCGCGCGACGGCGACTTCTCGCGCAGGCTCTCGCGCCGGCGGCGCGGCCTGCTCGGCGAGATCGCCACTGCCTACAACGACCTGGTCTCGACGAACGCCAGCATGGAGAAGGAGCTCGGCCGCATGCGCCGTGTGATCGGACGCGAGGGGCGGATGGACCAGCGCGCCTCGCTCGGCTCCGCGCGCGGCGGGTGGAACTCGAGCGTCGAGTCGCTCAACGCGCTCATCGACGACCTCGTGCGGCCCACGACCGAGGTCGCCTCGGTGCTCGAATCGGTCGCGGACGGCGACCTCGACCGGAAGATGGCCCTCACGATCGAGGGCCAGCCGGTGAAGGGCGAGTTCCTCCGGATCGGCACCACGGTGAACACCATGGTCGACCAGCTCTCGTCCTTCGCGGACGAGGTCACGCGCGTGGCGCGCGAGGTCGGCACCGAGGGCAAGCTCGGCGGCCAGGCCGAGGTGAAAGGCGTAGCCGGAACGTGGCGCGCGCTCACCGAGTCGGTGAACGGCATGGCGTCCAACCTCACCGACCAGGTGCGGAACATCTCGCACGTCGCTCAGGCAGTGGCCCGCGGCGACCTCAGCCAGAAGATCACCGTCGAGGCAAAGGGCGAGGTCGCCGAGCTCGCCGACACGATGAACGAGATGACCGACACGCTCGCGATCTTCGCCGAGCAGGTCACGAGCGTCGCGCGCGAGGTGGGTACCGACGGCAAGCTCGGCGGCCAGGCCGAGGTGCCGAACGTGTCCGGCACCTGGAAGGACCTCACCGAGTCGGTGAACGGCATGGCGTCGAACCTGACGAGCCAGGTACGCAACATCGCCCAGGTCATGACCGCGGTGGCCGGCGGCGACCTCACCCAGCGCATCACCGTGAACGTGAAGGGCGAGATCCTCGAGCTGAAGGACACGACCAACACGATGGTCGACCAGCTCTCCTCGTTCGCGGACGAGGTCACGCGCGTCGCGCGCGAGGTGGGGACGGAGGGCAAGCTGGGCGGCCAGGCCGAGGTGCCGAACGTGGCCGGGACCTGGAAGGACCTGACGGACTCGGTGAACCTGATGGCCTCGAACCTGACGAGCCAGGTGCGCGACATCGCGCAGGTGACGACCGCCGTGGCCGAGGGCGACCTCTCGCAGAAGGTCACCGTCGACGTGCAGGGCGAGATCGCGGAGCTGAAGGAGACCGTGAACACGATGGTCGACCAGCTCTCGTCCTTCGCGGACGAGGTCACCCGTGTGGCACGCGAGGTCGGCACCGAGGGCATCCTCGGCGGCCAGGCCGAGGTGAAGGGCGTGTCCGGCACCTGGCGCGACCTCACCGAGTCCGTGAACTTCATGGCCTCGAACCTGACCGACCAGGTGCGCTCGATCGCCACCGTCTCGACCGCGGTCGCCGACGGCGACCTCTCGCAGAAGATCGCCGTCGAGGCCAAGGGTGAGGTGGCCGCGCTGGCGGACACCATCAACAAGATGGTCGACCGGCTGCGTTCGTTCGCCGCCGAGGTCACGCGTGTCGCGCGCGAGGTCGGTACCGAGGGCAAGCTCGGCGGCCAGGCCGAGGTGGAGGACGTGTCGGGCACCTGGCGCGGCCTGACCGAGAACGTGAACTCGATGGCGTCGAACCTGACCGATCAGGTCCGCAACATCGCCGAGGTCACGACCGCGGTGGCGAACGGCGACCTCTCGAAGAAGATCACCGTGGACGCCAAGGGCGAGATCCTCGAGCTCAAGAACACGGTCAACACGATGGTCGACCAGCTCAACTCGTTCGCGGCCGAGGTCACGCGTGTGTCGAAGGAGGTCGGTACCGAGGGCAAGCTCGGCGGCCAGGCCGAGGTCGAGGACGTCTCGGGCACGTGGCGCAGCCTCACCGAGTCCGTGAACTTCATGGCCTCGAACCTGACGGATCAGGTGCGCTCGATCGCTCAGGTCACGACGGCCGTGGCGAACGGCGACCTCTCGAAGAAGATCCTCGTCGACGCGAAGGGCGAGATCGCGGAGCTCAAGGAGACCATCAACACGATGGTCGACCAGCTCAACTCGTTCGCCGCGGAGGTCACCCGCGTCGCGAAGGAGGTCGGTACCGAGGGCAAGCTCGGCGGCCAGGCCGAGGTGGCCGGGGTCTCGGGAACCTGGCGCGGGCTCACGGAGAACGTGAACTCGATGGCGTCGAACCTGACCGATCAGGTCCGCAACATCTCCCAGGTCGCTCAGGCCGTGGCGCGCGGCGACCTGACGCAGAAGATCACCGTGGACGCCAAGGGCGAGATCCTGGAGCTCAAGGACACGCTCAACACCATGGTCGACCAGCTCTCGTCGTTCGCCGACGAGGTCACGCGAGTCGCGAAGGAGGTCGGTACCGAGGGCAAGCTCGGCGGCCAGGCGCAGGTCGAGGGCGTGTCGGGCACGTGGCGCGGGCTCACCGAGAACGTGAACCAGCTCGCCTCCAACCTGACCACTCAGGTGCGCGCGATCGCCGAGGTGTCGACCGCGGTGACCCAGGGCGACCTGACCCGGTCGATCACCGTCGAGGCGAGCGGAGAGGTCGCGGACCTCTCGGACAACATCAACCAGATGATCGCCAACCTGCGCGAGACGACCCGCCAGAACGAGGAGCAGGACTGGCTGAAGACCAACCTCGCGCGGATCTCCGGCCTGATGCAGGGCCAGCGGAACCTCGAGACCGTCTCGCAGCTGATCATGTCGGAGCTCTCGCCGGCGGTGGGCGCCCAGCACGGCGCCTTCTTCTTCGCCGATCACGACGAGACGGGCCTCGACTACGAGCTCCTGCTGCTGGCGAGCTACGGCTACACGAAGGAGAACGGCGACATGCCGCGCTTCCGCGCGGGCGATGGCCTCGTGGGCCAGGCGGCGCACGAGAAGAAGCCGATCCGAATCGCCGACCCTCCGGCCGACTACATCCGCGTCGGCTCGGGCCTCGGCAACGCGGCCCCGCGCGACATCATCGTCATCCCGGTCCTCTTCGAGGAGCAGGTGCTGGCGGTGATCGAGCTGGCGTCGTTCACACCGTTCAACGAGATCATCCTCCAGTTCCTCGACCAGCTCACGGAGACGATCGGCGTCGTGCTCGCGACGATCACCGCCAACGTCCGGACGGAGGAGCTGCTCCAGCAGTCGCAGTCCCAGTCGCAGGAGCTGCAGGAGCAGTCGGAGGCGCTGCAGCGCCAGCAGATGGAGCTCCAGGCGACGAACGAGGAGCTACAGGAGAAGGCCGAGCAGCTCGAGCGCCAGAACCGCGACATCGAGATCAAGAACCGCGAGATCGAGCTGGCCCGCAGCTCGCTCGAGGAGAAGGCCGAGCAGCTCGCGCTCAGCTCGAAGTACAAGTCGGAGTTCCTCGCGAACATGTCGCACGAGCTGCGCACGCCGCTCAACTCACTGCTGATCCTGTCGAAGGTGCTCTCGGCCAACGAGACCGGAAACCTCACGGCGAAGCAGGTCGACGCGGCGGCGACGATCCACAACGCGGGGTCCGACCTGCTCGCGCTGATCAACGACATCCTCGACCTGTCCAAGGTCGAGGCGGGGAAGATGGACGTGCACGCCGGGCGCACGGAGCTGCGCTCAGTGAGCGCGTTCGTCGAGCGCTCGTTCAAGCCGGTCGCGGGCGAGAAGGGGCTCGACTTCTCCATCGAGCTGGCGCCCGACGCGCCGGAGCAGATCTCGACGGACGAGCAGCGCCTCCAGCAGGTGCTGAAGAACCTGCTCTCGAACGCTTTCAAGTTCACGGAGTCGGGCTCCGTCCGGCTGGCGATCGGCCGCGCGCCGGCCGACGCGCACTTCGGCACGGACTCGCTCGCGCGCTCGGAGAGCGTGGTGGCGTTCTCGGTGATCGACACGGGCATCGGCATCCCGCCGGACAAGCTGCGCCTGATCTTCGAGGCGTTCCAGCAGGCGGAGGGATCGATCAGCCGGCGCTTCGGCGGCACCGGCCTCGGCCTCTCGATCAGCCGCGAGATCGCGCGACTGCTCGGCGGCGAGATCCACGTGTCGAGCGTGGAGGGCGAGGGCACCACGTTCACGCTCTACCTCCCGAGCATGGGCCCGGTGGCGGTGGCCTCTCCGCCGGTGCTCGACGTGACGCCGCTTGCGCCGCCCGCGGCGGCGAAGACGCGGCGGCGCGTGGATGGCGCGGGCCTGCCCGACACGCTCACCGACGACCGCGCCGACCTTCCGGCCGGCGAGCGCGTCGCGCTTCTCATGACCGAGGACCGCGCGCTCGCGAGGGGCGCGGTGCAGGTGGCCCACGAGCACGGCTTCAGGTGCCTGCTGGCGCTCCGGGGGGACGCGGGGCTGGCGCTCGTGCACGAGTTCATGCCCGATGCGGTGATCGTGAGCAGGGACCTGCCCCAGCTGAACGGCGAAGCGGTGCTCGACCACATGAAGCGGCACCCGGAGACGCGCCACCTGCCGGTGTACGTGCTCGCCGGCGAGGACGTGGGGCGCGACCTGCGGCACGCGGGCGCGCTCGGCTCCCTCACCGAGCACGCGACCCTCGAGCTCCTCGGCGGGGTGTTCGAGGAGCTTGGCGGCTTCATCGAGCGGCGCACGCGCGCCGTGCTCGTGGTGGAGGCGGACGAGCGCGAGCGCGACGGCCTCGCTGACCTGATCGGCGGCCCCGACGTCCAGGTCGTGGGCGTCGGCTCGCGTGAGCAGGCGCTGACGCACCTGGATGCGAGCGACTTCGACTGCATGGTGCTCGCCATGGAGCTCGAGGACGGGACCGCCTTCCAGCTGCTCGACCGGATCAAGCGGGCCAAGCGCTTCCGCGACCTGCCGGTGATCGTCCACACGCGCCGGGAGCTGTCGCCGAAGGACGAGGCGCGCCTGAAGCGCTACGCCGAGGCCATCGTCGTGAAGGACGTGCGCTCACCGGAGCGCCTGCTCGACGAGACCTCGCTCTACCTGCACCGGGTCGAGGCCCGGCTGCCGGCGGAGAAGCGCCAGATGCTGGAGCGGCTGCACATGGCCGACGCCGTCTTCGAGGGCAAGAAGGTGCTCATCGTCGACGACGACGTGCGCAACGTGTTCGCGCTCACCAGCGTCTTCGAGCGGCGCGGGATGGAGGTCGTGTTCGCCGAGAACGGGCGCGAGGGAATCGAGGCGCTGAAGGCGAACCCCGACATCTCGCTGGTCCTGATGGACATCATGATGCCCGAGATGGACGGGTACGAGGCCACTCGCGCCATGCGCGAGATGCCTGAGTTCCAGCGCCTTCCGATCGTGGCCCTGACGGCCAAGGCGATGAAGGGCGACCGCGAGAAGAGCATCGCGTCCGGGGCGTCGGACTACATCACCAAGCCGGTCGACGTCGACCAGCTCCTGTCACTGATGCGGGTGTGGCTATACCGGTAAGCGGCGCCATACTCGTGGTCGACGACCAGCCGGAGAGCCTCGTGGCCCTCCGCACGGTGCTGGAGCCGCTCGGCCGTGAGGTGATCACGGCGCCGTCCGGGGAGGAGGCGCTCAAGCGGCTCCTCCACGACGACTTCTCCGTGATCGTCATGGACGTGCGCATGCCCGGCCTCGACGGCTTTCAGACCGTCGAGATGATCAAGCGGCGCGACCGCCACGAGGACACCGCCATCGTCTTCCTCACGGCGGGCGACGCCGACGCCGAGCAGGTCACCCGCGGCTACTCGGCGGGCGCGGTCGACTACATGCTGAAGCCGGTCGACCCCGACATGCTCCGGTCGAAGGTCGCGATGCTGCTCGAGCTGCAGCAGAAGAGCGCGGAGCTGCGTGCCTCGGAGGAGCGCTTCCGGGCCGCGTTCGAGGGCGCCCCGATCGGGATGGGGCTCAGCACCGTGAACGGCCGCTGGCTGGAGGTGAACGACGCGCTCTGCGAGCTGCTCGGTCGCTCGCAGACGCAGCTGCTCCGGCAGCCGCTGTGGGACCTGGTCCACCCGAACGACCGGGAGCACGAGCGGGACGCGGTACGCCGGCTTCTGAGCGACCGGCCGCTGTTCGACCAGTCGGAGAAGCGCTTCGTGCGCCCGGACGGCGACGTGGTTCACGCGATCGTGAGCGTCTCGCTCACCGCCGACAGTCATGACCGCCCGCAGGGCTACATCTGGCAGGTGGTCGACGTGACCGAGCAGCGGCTCGCGGAGGCCGAGCGAGCCGCGCGGGCCGAGGCGGAGGCGGTCGTCCAGACGATCGGGAAGCTCCAGCAGGTCACGGAGGCGGCGCTGACGCATCTCGACCTCGACGAGTTGGTCGAGGTGCTCGTGGAGCGCCTATGCGAGGTCTTCAGCGCCGACGTCGTGCGCATCCTGCTGCGCGATTACGAGGACGAGCTCCTGTTCACTGTGGGGGCCGCCTCCGGGCTCGAGGTCGAGCGCGGCGCGCCGGTCGAGATCGGCGGCGCGCTGCAGGAGGTCGTGGAGAACGGCCGCCCCGTGACCCTTCAGGAGCGATCGCCGGGCATGGCGCTCGACCCCGACATCGAGGCCGCGGAGGTGACCTCGCTCATGGCCGCGCCGCTCATGGTCAAGGGCCGGGTCGCGGGCGTCGTGGAGGTCGCGACGCGCGGCGCCCGCCGCTTCTCGCTCGAGGACGAGAGCCTCCTCATCCTCATGGCCGACCGTGCCGGGCTTGCGATCGAGCATGCGCGCGCGTACGAGCGCGAGCTGTCCAACGTCGAGATGCTGCAGCGCAGCCTCCTCCCGGACAAGCTCCCAGCGCTCGACGGCATCCAGGTGGATGCCCGCTACATGCCGGGTGGCGGCAACGTCGGCGGCGACTGGTACGACGCGATCCCGCTCGAGGGCGGACGCGTGGGCATCGCGATGGGCGACGTCGTGGGCCACGGGATCGGCGCTGCCGCCCTCATGGGCCAGCTGCGGCACGCCATGCGCGCCTACGCGCTCGAGGGCCACCCGCCCGCCGGCGTCCTCGACCGGCTGGACCGCGTGGTGCGGAGCCTCGAGGGCGGCCAGATGGCGACGCTCCTCTACCTGGTGATGGAGCCGGACCACGCCACCGTGCGCTTCGCGAGCGCCGGCCACGTGCCGCCGCTCGTGATCAGCCCGGACGGCGAGGCCGACTACCTCGAGAGCGCGCCGAACCCGCCGCTCGGCGTGTTCGACACCCCGGAGCACAAGGAGATCGAGCACCACCTCGCCCCTGGATCCACGATCGTGCTGTACACGGACGGCCTCGTCGAGGAGCGCGGCGTGTCGATCGATCAGGGCCTGGAGGCGCTTCGCCTGGCGGCGGCCCAGGACACCTGCCACCCCAACGAGCTCTGCGAGCGGCTCGTGGCCGCGATGCTCGCGGTCCATCCTGCGAACGACGACATCGCGGTCCTCGCTCTCCGCGCGCTTCCGACCGCGCCGCCGCCGCTCCACCTCGAGCTCCCTTCCGACGCGACGGAGCTGGCCGGAATGCGCCGCGACCTCGGCGACTGGCTGCGCGAGGCGGGCGCCGCCGGCGAGGTCGTCGAGACCATCCAGATGGCGTGCCACGAGGCCTGCTCGAACGCGATCGAGCACGGCTACTCGTTCGGCGACGGGCTGCTCTGGGTCGACGCCGAGCTCCAGGACGGCAGGGTGGTCCTGACCGTCCGCGACCAGGGCCACTGGGTGGAGCGCCCCAAGGGACCGCCGCGCTACCGCGGCAACGGCCTGCCGCTCATGCAGGCGCTGATGGACTCGGTCGAGCTGACGCACGAGAACGGCGACGGGACGGCGGTGCGGATGGCACGGTCGCTGTCTCCCGACAGAGTCGTAGCCGGCGCGTAACAAACGGCAGCATTGAAGGGGTTGAGTCCGGGCGCCTGAGGGGGGTTCCTGGACTTAGTCCTGATATACGGGACTAACTCAAGGAGGACCCCCCTCAATGCCCGTCGTTCGCTTGCCTAACCTGAACGGCCGATGCTCCTCGACGCGCTCGAATGGTTGGGACACGCCGCCTTCCGCATCAAGGTCGGGCGCGCCAACGTCTACATCGATCCCTACCGCATCCCCGACGGCGCTCCGCCGGCGGACCTCATCCTCGTCACCCACGGGCACTACGACCACTTCTCGCCGCAGGACGTCGAGCGGCTCTCCACGCGCGACACCTGGCTGGTCGGCCCGGCGGCCGTGGCGGAGCGTGTGAGCGGGCAGGTCCATCGCATCGGCCCGGGCGAGCTGCTCGAGGACGAGCTCGTCCGCGGGATCCACGTGAGGGCCGTCGCGGCGTACAACACGTCGAAGCGCGACGCCGACGGCAAGCCGTTTCATCCGCGAGATGCGGGATGGGTGGGCTACGAGCTCAATATCCGCGGGGAGCGGCTTTACCATTCCGGCGACACCGACGTGATTCCGGAGATGGACAACGTCACCGGGGTCGACGTGGCGCTGCTGCCGGTGAGCGGCGTCTACGTGATGACCGCGCAGGAGGCCGCCGAGGCAGCGCGGCGGATCGGCCCGCGCGTGGCGGTCCCCATGCACTGGGGGTCGCACATAGGCACCGAGAACGACGCGCGCACTTTCGCCGACAAGGCACCCGTGGAGGTTCAGATCATGGAGAAGTCTCAGTGAGCGACCAGGCCGACCGGCAGCGCGCCGCGCTCCACAGGATCGCGAAGGACGATCCGGAGCTGGCCGCGCGCCTCATCCTGATGACGCTGCCCGGAGCGGCGGCGAAGGTCGACGGCACGCTGTCCTACCTGCTCGACGTGGAGGGGCTTGGCGCCCATCGAGTCTCGGTGTCGGGCGGGCGAGCCCGCGTGGACCCGATCGAGAACGGCGACGGTGAGGATGTCGACTTCCGCCTCCAGGCCAATGCTCAAACGCTGGTGGATCTCGTGACCGGCGCTCACGGCCCGCTCGGGCTGATGATGCGGGGCAAGCTCAGAATCCGCGGGAAGCGTCGGAAGGCATTGAAGCTGCGCAAGATGTCGTCGGGCGAGCTCTCGATGGCCGAGGTGGTCGAAGCCGGCGGAACGCTCGATCCCGACATCCTTTACCGCTCTCTGCCTTACATGATCGAGTCGGACTGGACGAAGGGACACGACTTCACGGTCCGCTACGAAGTCACGGGCGACGGAGGTCGGCACCTGGTACGTGACGGTGTCGTGACGGCGAGCCGCTCGAGGTGAGCGGTGACGAGCGCGACGCCGTCGGCACGGCAACGGTCTCCTTCGACGCCTACCAGCGCATGGCGTCCGGGCAGGTCAGCCCGTCCATCGCCATGCAGAATCAGCTCACACAGATCGACGGCGAGATCCACCCGATCACACTGCTCGGCCGCTGGATCGCCCGCGCCCAGGGTGCGGACGACGCCGAAATGAAGCGCGAGGCGAAGCAGCGCCGGCTGCAGGAGGAGCGGGCGGGGCTGTACGCGACCGGGGGCGATCACGACGGCGACGGCCTGCTCGACTACCGCCAGCTCTATGCGCTCTGGGAGCGCCAGAACTGGAAGGCCACCGAGCTCGACTTCTCGGTCGACCGCGAGCAGTGGGTCATCACCCCGCGCGAGGCGCAGGAGTCGACGGTCTGGAGCCTCGGCTCCTTCTACGTCGGCGAGGAGCGCGTGACCGCCGACCTCGCGCCCTTCCTCCAGGCCGCGCCGACCGGCGAGGTCGAGCTGTTCCTCGCGACCCAGCTCGTGGATGAGGCTCGCCACGCCGCGTTCTTCGACCGCTTCGGCGCCGAGGTGATGTGCCTGTCGGCGGACGACTTCCGCGGGCGCATGCGCGAGGTGGAGCAGATCCTGCTGTCACCGTGGCGCGAGGTCTTCGACGACGGCCTCCGCGACGTGGCCACGCGCATCCAGGCCAAGCCGGACGACCTCGACCTGTTCGTCGAGGGCATCGCGACCTACCACATGGTCGTCGAGGGCTTCCTTGCCGTGACGGGGCAGACCCTGATCCGCGACTACATGCTGGAGCACTCGATGTATCCCGGCTTTTGCGAGGGCTTCGGCCTCGTGGAGCGCGACGAGCATCGCCACGTGGCCTTCGGCGTTCGCTTCCTGCGCGACGCGATCCGGGAGGACGCGCGCCACCGCCAGACGGTGGAGCGGGTGGTGCTCGAGCTCGCGCCGAAGGCGGCCTACGTGTTCGCGCCGCCGTACGTGACCGACCCGTCGGACTACGTGTCCTACGGGTACACGTCGCGGCAGATCTACGGATTCGCCTACCGCACGCTTAAGCGGCGCATGAAGGTGCTGGGCATCGAGATCCCGCCCGCGGACGAGCTGATGCCCGGGCCGATCGACGGGACTACCGAGTTCGCGGCCGTGCCGGCGCCCGTCGCGGGGTCAGCGCCGTCGACCGGCGCGTCGTCGAACGGCTCCGGCGATCTCGAGGCGGCGGCCACGAGCTAGTCGGCCAGAGCGCGGCGCCGGCCAGGAGCAGCCCTAGGCCGATCGAGGTCAGCGCGACCAGCCGCAGGCCGGTCTCCGGAAGGCTGCCGCCCTCGCCGCCGGCGCCGTCCTCGGGCAACTCGGCCACCGGCCCGTTCTCCCCGCCGTTCTCCTCGCTGGGGGGCTGCTCGCCGTTCGGCTGCTCCTCGGGCGGCTGCTCCTCGCCCTCGGGCGTCGTGGGGGTGTCGTCCTGCGTCGCTTCGGCCGGAGGCGGCGTCTCCGGCTCGAGCGCCGCAGGCTCGGCGGAGGGGGCTGCGGAGGGAGCGACAGCTCCCCCGCCGAGGTCCTGGCCGAAGGCGACCGGAACGAGAAAGAGCGACGAGAACAGCGCCGAGAGCGCGATAAGACGCTTGAAAGACATGCTCCGCCGCTGTTCGACGGGCGGTTCCCGAATCCTTGCGGATATGCTGGCGCGGCTTTGCGAAGTACTCGCGCCCTGCGAACGCTCGCGTGGGGCGCGGTGGCGGTGGGCGTCGCCACACCTCTGGTCCGGCACCGGCTGCGGCTCCGGCCCCCGGCGGTGTCGGCGCTGTCATGGCCCGCCCCCGCCGCGCTCGCGCTTGCCGCTCGCCGCACCCCGGTCCGCGATGCGGGCATCTACGCCCTCCAGATGTGGGCGTACTTCGCGCATTTCGACATGGCGGATGACGACCCGGACGCGCTCCTGCGGCGGCTGAAGGTCCAGTACACGATCCGCGGCGACCGCGCGATCGGACTCGGGACCTGCCCGACCATCCGGCTCCAGCGGGCGCTCGGCCGCGAGGGGCAGGTGGGTCCGCTCGACTACGCGATGTCGGCGGTCCACTGGAGCTGGTTCTTGGTCCCCCACGGGACGCTCGCCTACATGCTGCTCCGCCACCGCGACAAGTTCCCGCGCTCGGCCGTGCTGATGTCGGCGTGCTTCGACCTCGGCTGCGTCGTCTACTGGCTGGTCCCGACCGCGCCGCCCTGGTATGCCGGAGCGAACGGCCAGCTGCCCCCGGTCCGGCGGATCATGGCTGAGGCGGGCGAGCGCTTCTGGGGACGCCTCTGGAGCCCGCTTTACCATTCGTTGCAAGGCAACCCCTTTGCAGCCATGCCCTCCCTCCATTTCGGTACCTCAGTGATGGCAGCACGGATCCTCTCGCAGGTTGGGCGAGGTCATGCCGCGGCCGGCTGGGTCTACGCCCTGACGCTCGGCTTCGGGCTGGTGTACCTGGGAGAGCACTACGTGGTCGACCTCCTGGCCGGTCTCGCTCTGGCCGAGGGGATCTGGCGGGTGGCCCCGCATGCCGAGCCGGCGATCCGGATGATCGCCTTGGCCGTGCATCGACTGGAGCCTCGGGCCGGCTGATGGCGGCGGACGACCGCCGCCATCGCGTGCAGGCGCTCGAGCCGGAGCTCGAGCCCGACACCGACGACGCGCTGGAGCGCCAGGCCGCCGAGGAGGAGTTCGAGGTAAGCCGCTTCCAGGCGCTCCTCCAGGACCGCCGGAAGCTGGTCTCAGGGCTCGTCGTCGTGCTGCTGCTCGTGGTCGCGATCTACGTGCTGTTCCCCAAGATCGTCGGCGCGGACGAGGCGGTGAACAAGCTCGACGAGGCGAAGTGGTACTGGGTCCTCACCGCGATCGGCTTCAACGTCGCCGCGTTCGTCGCATACGTGGCGCTCTTCCGCGGGGTGCTTGGCGGAACGCGCGACGACGAGGTGCACCGGCGCCTCGACCTGCGTGCCTCGTACCAGATCACCATGGCGGGGCTGGCCGCGACTCGCATCTTCTCGGCCGCGGGCGCCGGGGGGCTCGTGCTGACGTACTGGGCGCTCCGCAAGGCCGGCATGCCGCGCCGCCGCGCCGCCTGCCGGATGCTCGCCTTCCTCGTCCTGACCTACTTCGTGTACACCGCCGCGCTCGTGATCTTCGGCGTGCTCCTGCGGACCGGGGTCCTGGCCGGGCCAGCCCCGCTGGCCGGGACGGTGGTCCCGGCGGCGATCTCCGGCGGGATCATCGTGCTGTTCCTGATGATCGCGCTGATCCCGCAGGACTTCGAGCGGCGGATCCAGCACTACGCGCGCGGCTACCGGCGGGCCCGTTACCTCCAGCGGGTCGCGACTGGCCCCGCCACGCTCGCGATGGGCACGCGCACCGCCATCGCCTTCATAACGCACCCGCGCTACGGGTTCCTGGCGGTGGGTGGCGCGTTCGGCTTCTGGGCGGCCAACATCGCGATGCTGTGGGCGAGCTTCAAGGCGTTCGGCGCGGAGGTGCCGTTCGGCGTCCTCGTCCAGGGGTTCTTCCTGGGAATGGCGGCGAACCTGATCCCGTCACCCGCGGGCGGTGTCGGCGCGGTCGACGCGGGACTGATCGGAGCGTTCTCGATCTTCGGGATCGACGATTCGATCGTTTTCCCGGCGGTGCTCACCTACCGCGTGATCGCCTTCTGGCTTCCGATTCCACTCGGCATCGTGGCATTCCTCCAGCTAAGGGGTACCGTGGCCGGGTGGGAGCGCGAGCGCCGCCAAACCGCCCCCCGAGGGGCTACACTTCATAAAGTAAAGTGATGAGCGTGGAGAGCATGGACATCGAGAATGTCGTCATCGTCGGCAGCGGTCCTGCCGGCTACACGGCCGCCCTGTACACGGCGCGCGCGGACCTGAACCCGCTCGTGATCGAGGGCTTCGCGTGGGGCGGGCTGCTCCAGCAGACGACCGACGTCGAGAACTACCCCGGCTACTCGCAGGGCGTGATGGGCCCGCAGATGATGCAGGACCTGCGCGACCAGGCCGAGCGCTTCGGCACGCGGTTCATAACCGACGACGCGACCAAGATCGACCTGTCGTCCGACGACGGCGGCACCCACGTGGTGCACGTCGCCGGCCAGGAGATCAGGGCGCGGGCGGTCATCCTGGCGATGGGCGCGGAGCCCAAGAAGCTCGGCGTGCCCGGCGAGGAGGAGCTGGCGGCGCGTGGCGTGTCCTATTGCGCCACCTGCGACGCGGCCTTCTTCCGCGGCGCGAACACGATCGTGGTGGGCGGCGGCGACACCGCCATGGAGGACGCAACCTTCCTGTCGAAGTTCGCCGGCAAGGTCAGCATCGTCCACAGGCGGCCGGAGTTCCGCGCGTCGGCGATCATGCTCGATCGCGCGCGCGAGGCCGGGAACATCGACCTGGTCACCCCCTATGTCGTGCAGCGCTTCGAGCCCGGCGACGATGGCCAGGCGCTGGGCCGCGCGATCCTCGAGAACAGCGAGGACGGATCGACGCAGGAGCTGCCGGTCACGGGCGCCTTCGTGGCGATCGGCCACAAGCCGAACTCGCACCTGGTCGCGGACCAGGTGGACGTCGACGACGAGGGCTACGTGCTGGTGGACGGACGCTCGACACGTACGAAGCTTCCGGGCGTGTTCGCCGCCGGCGACCTGACCGACCGCGTGTACCGCCAGGCCGTGACCGCCGCCGGCACCGGGTGTATGGCCGCGCTCGACGCGGAGGCGTACCTGCGCGACACCCCCATCGACCCGGAGGCCCACTGGGAGCCGGACCCCAAGAAGGTCGAGGCTGCCGCGGAGGCGGCCGCCCACTCGAGCTAGTTGCCGGCCTGGACGAACTGGGCCGGCCAGCAGCGCTGCGCTCCCGAGCGCGTCGAGACGCCGCGATCTGAGGACGAGCTCATTCGCGCCGTGACCGGCGCGCGACGAGCCAAGGTTGTCGGCGCAGGTCACTCGTTCACCGACATCGCCTGCACCGACGGGGTGATGATCGACACGTCGGCGATGCGCCGCGTGCTGGCCGTCGAGGGGAACGAGGTGACGGTCGAGGCGGGCATCACGCTGCACGATCTCGGGGAGGAGCTCCGGGCTCGTGGCCTGGCGATGGAGAATCAGGGCGACGTGGACCCGCAGACGCTCGCCGGCGCGATCTCCACGGCCACGCACGGGACGGGCGGGGGCTTCGGCAACCTCTCGTCCCAGGTCGTGGGCGTGCGACTCGTGGACGGCAGCGGTCAGGTGCGCGACATTCGCGACGGCGACGAGCTCCGCGCCGCACGCGTGAGCCTCGGCGCGCTCGGCGCGATCGCGGCGGTGACGCTCCGCTGCGTGCCGGCGTTCACGATCCACCGCGTCGACGAGCCACGCCCGCTCGACGACGTGCTGCCGAGGCTCGACCAGCTCGTGGACGCCCACGATCACTGGGAGGCGTTCGTCATGCCGTACACACGGAGGGCTCTGGCGCTCACCTCAGAGCGGACCGAGCGCGAGCCCGAGCCAGCGGGGCGCGCGGCCGCATTCATGCACGACGTGGTGCTGGAGAACGCCGTCCTCGGCCTGTTCTGCCGCACCGGCCGCGCCTTCCCAAGCCTGATACCGGCGCTCAACCGGCGCCTCGCGGGGCTGATGGGGCGCGCCGAGCATCTCGACGCGAGCAACCGCGTGTACGCGAACACCCGGCTCGTCCACTTCACCGAGATGGAGTACGCGCTCCCTCGCGAGCACGCGGCCGAGGCACTCGAGCGGGTCCTCGCCATGATCGAGCGCAGGCGGCTCCCGGTCGGCTTCCCGATCGAGCTGCGCGTGGTCGCTCCCGACGACGCGCTGCTCTCCACGGCATACGAGCGTCCAACCGCGTACATCGCCGTGCACCAGTACGTGGGGATGGAGTTCGAGACCTACTTCCGCGCCGTGGAGGCGATCATGGACGAGTACGGAGGCCGCCCGCACTGGGGCAAGCGCCACTACCAGACCGAGGCCACGCTGCGGCCGCGCTATCCCGAGTGGGATCGTTTCCGCGAGATCCGCCAGCGCCTCGATCCCGAGCGGCGCTTCGAGAACGACTACCTGAGGCGGGTGCTCGGATGACGGCGACGCGAAGTGGGCAAGCGCCGGGCGGTGCCCGGCGCGCAGCGACGCTTTTCGGGATTCCCGGCTCGCACGCGGTTCGAACCGGCGAGCTCATGCTGGAGCACAAGGGCATCCCGTTCCGGCGCGTGAACCTCCCACCGGGGCCGCACCGGGTGCTTGTGCGCCTGCGTGGCTTCTCGGGCGACCGGGTGCCGGCCGTGAAGTTCGCCGACGGCCGCCGCGCGCAGGGCACGAGGGAGCTGCCCCGCGTGCTCGACGAGATCGTGCCCGAGCGCCGGCTCGTGCCGGAGGACCCGAGGGCGCTCGAGGCCGAGGTCTGGGCTGACGAGGTGCTGCAGCAATGGGCACGCCGAATGGTCGCGTCCGCCGGCGTCCATGATCCCGACGCCCTCACGGGCCGCGGAGCCGAAGGCCGGCTCGGCGTTCTGCTCGCGCGGAACGATCTGCAGCGGCGGCTCGTGGCGCGGGGCGTGCTGGTCGCGTTCAGGGCGACCAAGGCGGAGCTGCGCGAGGATCGCGAGCGAACAGGGGAGATCCTCGACCGCGTGGATGCCTGGGTCGGCGAGGGCGTGCTGAGCGGGGAGGAGCTCCGCAGCCCCGACTTCGCCGTGGCGTCGAGCCTGGCGATGGTCGAGTACATCGTGGCGCTGCAGCCAGAGCTTCAGCGACGGCCGCTGATGGAGCTACTCGACCGCGTATTCAGCGGCAGCGCCGCAGCACGCGATCGAGCGTGAGCCGGCGGCCGTCCTCGGTCTCCGCGAGCACGCGGAGGCGGAAGCTGCCGCGGCGATGGATCTGCTGGCGGCGGACCAGTCCCGAGAGCGTCACCGGGCCGCCACCCTGTCCGCGAGCGGTGGGGATGTTGAGCAGCCGCTCGACCCGGCGGCGGCCGATCAGGACGTCGGCGTGCAGCAGGCGCGCCCGCTTTGAGCCGCGTACCTGGATGCGCAGATCCCTCGAGAAGCAGCCGCTCACGGGCTCACCGGCGGAGCGCACGATCAGCGTGAGGTGGGGCCGGGCCAGGCAGTCGACGCCCACGCACGAGACCAGCCCGCGCAGGCGGGACTTCAGGTCACGCTGCACCTTCGCGTACTGCTCGTGGCCGTCCAGGCTCGTCAGCTCGTAGGGGTCCTTCTCGAGGTCGTATAGCTCGTACTCGCCCGTGGTCCGGTGCTCGATGTACAGGAAGCGATAGTTCCGGATCCCGCGGTACGTCGGCACGCCGTTCGCTCCGTTGCCGTTCTCGATCAGGATGTCGCGGCCCCACTCCGCGCCAGGGTCGGCCAGCAGCTCGAGCAGCGAGCGGCCGTCCTGGATACGGCCCGGAACCACGTCCGTGGCATCGAGGATCGTCGAGGTCACATCCAGGTTGCCCACCAGGCGCCGGTCGACGCGGCCGCCCGGGACGCCCGGGCCGCGCAGGACGAGTGGAACGCGGATCGACTCCTCGTAGGGCAGCACCTTCTCGGCCAGCGCGCGGTGCTCGCCGTGCATGAAGCCGTTGTCCGACATGAAGACGATCAGCGTGTTCTCGAGCTCGCCGTTTCGGCGGAGCGCTTCCACGATCTGCGCCACGCCCTCGTCCACCGCCATCAGCGCCTCATTCTCCTGGCGCCAGTTCTCCTCGACCCCGGCGGCGAACTCGGGTGACAGGCGCGGCCGGTCGGCCACGACCTGCGGCTTGTCGTACATGCTCTTCTCGTTGAAGTTGGGGTGGCGGGGCATCCGCACGCCGGCGTAGGCGTCGCGGTGGCGCGGCGCGGGGGAGGGGGTGCCCGGCCGGCGCGGGTCGTCGACGTCGCGTGGGGCGCCGCGGTGCGGAGCGGTGTACCAGAGGTTCAGGTAGAAGGGCCGGTCGCCGGGCGATGCGTCGTCGATCAGCTCCACGGCCCTGCGGGTCTCGAAGTCGGTCAGGTACTCGCCCGGGTGCGCGGCGTCCGGATAGCTCCTCACCACGCCGTGATCGAATGCCTTCCAGGTCACGTAGTTGAACGCCGCGGAGTGCGGCATCCCGATCCAGTCGCTCCAGCCGGCCGGAATGCCGTACTTCGCCTCGTAGCCGTTGAGGTAGCGCCCGATGTGCATCGTGCGGTAGCCCGCCTGCTGAAGCCAGACCGGGAGGGTGTTCGTCGAGTCGAGCTGGATGAAGCCGCCGAAGGGCGGGTTGTTGTGGAGCACGCCGTGGTTGTGGGCGTACTGGCCGGTCAGGTTCGTGGCTCGCGCCGGGCAGCAGAGTGGGAAGCTCGCGATCGTCTGCTCGAAGTTCGTGCCCTCCCCCGCCAGGATGGTGTTCACGTTCGGCATGGCGGCCAGCGAGGCCGCGGTCTGGTCGTCGGTCATGATCACGACGACGTTCTCGCGGGCCATGGCGGGCGCTGCGAGCGCGAGCGACGCAGCCGCCGCGGCGATCCCGGCAGCTACAGCTCGCAGCGGCCCTCGCCGCGGTAGGTCGGCACCTCGTCGGCTATCTCGCCGCCGCGCACCAGATACAGGGTGTTGAAACGCTCGCACAGCTCCCCAGCCTTCGCATGGCGCATATAGACGTTTGCGCCGACTCGCAGGCTAGCGGCGGCCGCCCCCGTCACGGGGGTCTGCACCTCGCCTGCGCCTTCGAGGGGGTCAACACGGAGCCCGCGCGGGAGGTGCGGTTCGGGGAGGCGATCGCGCCCGGCCGCGCCTGATGCGGGATAGCCGCCCCCGAGCAGCGTGGCGATGGAGGCACTCGGCTTCCGGACGACCGGCATGGCGAACATCGCGGCGGGCTTGAGGCTGAACGACGAATAGCGGTCGAACAGGGTGGGCGCATAGAAGCCGGAGCCCGCCGTGATCTCGGTCACCGCCTGCTCCTTCCGCGTCGTCTGGATGCTTCCGGTGCCGCCGCCGTTCACGATCGGCACGGGTGCCACCTCGCGCACCGCGGCCACCACGGCGGCGCGCCGCTCGGCGATCTCCGCGGCGGAGCGCCGCTTGATGAAGCGGATAACGGGCTCCTGCGCGCGCTTCCCCAGGGGGCGGTCGCCGAGGCCCGCGATGTGCGCCTCGTAGCCCATGAGCGCCGCCAGCTCGAGGCCGGGACGGCGGACGATCTCGCGCGCGAGCTCCTGCGCTTGCCGGGGCGTGCGGATCGGGGAGCGCTTGACGCCGACCTTCACCCGGCCGCCGAGCGGCCACCAGCTCAGGTCGAGCTCGATGCAGACGCGGATCGGGCGCGCGGCGGGCCCGGCGGCGGCCTCGATCAGGTCGAGGTGCTCGACGGAGTCGACCATGACGATCGGCGGGTGCTCGCCCTCGAGCCGGCCGAGCTCGGCGAGCGCACCGCGGTGGGCGGTCGGATAGGCCAGCAGGAGGTCGTCGAAGCCGTGCTCGTGGAGCCAGAGCGACTCGGGCAGCGTGAACGTCATCAACCCGCGGAAGCCCGGGTCGTGAGCGAGGATGGCCTCGAGCAGCGAACGGCACCGCACCGACTTGCTCGCGACCCTGATGGGCGTGCCCTGCGCCCGCCCCAGCATCTCGGCGGCGTTCGACCACATCGCGTCCAGATCGACGAGCGCGAAGGGCGCGTCGACGTCGGCGAAGATGCGCTCGAGCTCCTCGTAGCCGTGCTCGCGCGCCACTGTACGGTGCACCGCCATGGTCCGGGCCGACCGTATACCGCCGACGCTTCTCGTGTTGGCAGCGGTGTCGTCGGTCCAGCTCGGCGGGGCGTTCGCGAAGACCCTGTTCGACGAGATCGGCCCGGGCGGGACCGCCTTCCTGCGCGTGCTGTTCGCCGCGCTGATCCTCGCGGCGCTGTGGCGCCCGGCCGTGCGGGGGCTGTCCGGCGCCGAGTGGCGGCTCGCGCTGGCGTACGGGTTCGTGCTCGTCGCCATGAACCTGACCTTCTACGAGGCCCTCGACCGGATCCCGCTCGGAATCGCGGTGACGTTCGAGTTCGTCGGCCCGCTCGGCGTGGCGATCGCGGGTTCGCGGCGCCCGCTCGACCTGGTCTGGGTCGTGCTCGCGGCGGCGGGGATCGTGCTCCTGTCGGACTTCGGCACGGCTGACCTGGACAGCCTCGGCGTGGCGCTGGCGCTCCTCGCCGGCGGCTTCTGGGCGGCGTACATCCTGCTCGCGGCGAGGGTCGGTCAGGTGTTCGAAGGCGCTCACGGGCTCGCCATCGGGATGTGCGCCGGGGCTCTGATGCTCCTCCCCTTCGGCCTGGCCGACGCTGGGGGCGACCTGCTGAGCGCCGAGGCGCTGGCCATCGGCCTGGCCGTGGCGATCCTGTCCTCGGTGATCCCCTACTCGCTCGAGCTGGAGGCGCTCCGCCGGATGCCCGCCGGGGTGTTCGGCGTGCTCATGAGCCTCGAGCCGGCGGCCGCGGCGCTCGCCGGCTTCATCGTGCTCGACGAAGGCCTCGCCACCCGCGAGGTGGTCGCGATAGGGCTGGTCGTGGCAGCGAGCGCCGGCGCGGCACGCCACGCGAGCGTGCCGCCGCGGGATGCCTGAACTCCGCGACCCGCCCAGCCTCCAAATTGGGGGGCCGGAGGCTAGGCGAGTGCCGGAGGCGCTTGCTCCTGCGTCGGGGCCGGCTCACGCGAGATGGCCGGCCGAAGCGGAAGCAGGTCGAACATGCTGAGCGGCTGCCCGCACCCGTTACACCAGGTAACGCGCGCGAGTCCGTCGAAGTCGACCACGTCTTCACAATGGGGGCAGAGATAGTGGGCCATGTCCAAGATTTCGGCAGCATGGGCCGATCGTCCAATCGGGTCTACACCCCATAGACGCATGAATGGGGTCTGGACCCTAGTCAGTGGTATGGAGCGCGATCTGGCGCCGCACCAGGTCTGACAGGTTGCCGAGCGCGATGTTCGCGTCGGCGATGTGGACGCCCCAGGTGGCGTCCGGCGTGGGGGTGAGCGTGAAGACGTTGCTCACGGCCCTCAGCTGAAGCACGCTTGCACCGTCCGCGGTCGAGCAGCGGCCCGAGTAGGCGTCTGGGAAGGCGGCCCAGGGGGTATTCGGCTTCGGCAGCCCGCTCGTCGCCAGGTTCGCCGCCGTCCCGATCACGCTCGCGGCCCACGGCTTCGTCGGATAGATCGGCGTGAGCCTGCCGGCCCCGCCGCTGAGGGCGCCGGGATTCGTGCACAGAATCTGGTTGGCCGGGTTTGTCGCGCGTCCGAACACGGCGTTGGCCGGCACCGGCGCGTTGAAGCCCGAGAACGCGATCACGCAGCCGGTCTGCCGGGCCGCCCGGCAGGCGCGCAGCCGCTTGAAGTCGCCTCCGCGGTCGCTCCCCTTCTTCACGTTGACGTTGCCGCCGAGCAGGATCGCCGACACGAGCCGCTTCCGCATGGCCGGCTTCGGGTCGATCTCCTCCCTGATCAGCCGCCGCAACACGAACGTGCCCTGCGAGTGGCTCACGAAGACCACGCCACGGCCCCTGTTGAATTTCCGGAGGTAGGTCCGCCACGCCTCGCGCACGTCCCCGTACGCCTGCTCCTCCATCTCCTGCGTGACGCTCTGCGGGTTGAGCAGGCCCTGGACAGTCACCTGCCGGTAGACGGGGGCGAACATGCGGCAGTCGCGTGAGTAGCGCGCCGCCTGGTAGAGCGCGACCGAGCGCAGCACGTCGTCGACCACCTTCGTCGCCTGCGGCCCGGGCTGGTCGCTCACCGTGGGGTAGACGTAGAAGCAGTCCGCTTTCGGGCGTGCCGCGCGCCGAGGCTTCAGCACACCGAGCCGCTTCCCGGACGGCGAGAACAGCGTGGTCCTGAGGCTCGGCTCGCAGGGGTTGGCCTTCTGGCCCGGCTTGCAGAGCCAGACGACCTTCGCGTGCGCGCCCGCGGGCAGCGCCCACATCACGCTCAGCCCGACGAGCGCAGCGAGCAGCGGCCGGCCAATCCTCACCGCGCGGATCCTACGCCAAGCGTCGCGTCCGCCCGCGCTGCCGTAAAGCGCCGTGTGTCGGGCAGTGCAAGCAGACTCGCGACCGACAGCGCGAACAGCCCGAACGCGATCCAGAGCGCCGTGTGGATGCCGATCGCCCCGGCGACGGAGCCCCACAGCGCAAGCCCGAGCGGAAAGAACGCGTACGAGCCGAACCAGTCGTACGAGCTCACGCGGGAGAGCGACTCCTGCGGGACGTGGCGCTGGAGCGTCGACTCCCAAACCGACATGCCGAGCATCAGGCCGACCCCGGAGAGGAACGCGCCAACGGCCAGGACCGGCGCCGGTGCCGCCGCTGCAAGAAAGCCGAGGGGCAGCCCGAACAGCCCCTCCATGGCCGCCACGACCACGAGCGGCCGCAGCGGGCGGGCGCGGGTCGCGAGCACGCTCCCCGCGAGCCCTCCGACGCCCATGGCGGCGAGGATCGAGCCCCAGACGGCCGCGCCGCCAAGGTCGCGGTCCGCCACGACGGGGCCGAGCGCGCTCCACGCGCCCCAGAACACGTTGACGATCGCGAAGTAGGCCACGAAGCTCCAGACCCACCGGCGTGAGCGGAACGCGACCCATCCGTCGCGCAGGTCGCTCAGGAACGACGCGCTCTCCGGCAGTTCGCGCGCGGGCGGGCGGAGGAGCGCAAGGCACACGGCGCTGGCGGCGAATGTCGCGGCATCGACGGCGATCGCCCACCCGGCGCCCGCGACGGCCACGACCACACCGGCCAGCGCGGGCCCGGCGATCTCGCTCACCGACACAGCGGTCGCGCGGAGGGCATTGGCCGGCTGAAGCTCGTCGGCAGGGACCACCTCCGGCAGCAGCCCGGTGGCGGCCGGGCCGAAGAACCCCATACCGGCGCCCGTAACGCCGGCGAGCACCGCGAGCATCCAGATCTCGGCGGCACCCGTTATCAGCAGCACGGCCATCGTCCCCTGGCTGGCCATGCGCGCCAGGTCCGCCGCGAGCATCACACCGCGCCTCGAGGTCCTGTCGGCCACGACGCCGCCTGCGAGGACCGTGGCCACGAACGGCACCCACGCCGCGGCGAGCACCAGGCCCACCTCCGACGCCGAGCCGCCCAGTTCGATGACGGCGAAGGCGAGCGCCACGGCCACCATCCGGTCGCCGAGCACGGACACGCCCTGACCGAGGAAGAGCAGCCGGAAGTCGCGCCGCCTCAGGACCCCCCAGTTCTCCCCGAACCGCATCGTCAGCGCAGGTACACGGGGTTGGAGATGATCCAGGTGCGCTCGCGGCCCCTGGCCCTCCGGTACGCCTCGGCGCGGTAGACGCCGGGCTCCTCGACCTCGACGTCGAGCACCGTGCCCTCGGACGATTTGATCTCGCGCCCGTCGCGCAGCACCCGCAGCCGCGCCGGCAGCGGTGCGCGCACGTGGAGCGCGCGCCGGCCCGCTGGGGCCTCGCCGCCCATCGGGACGTCGTCGGCCTCGAAGCGGAACCCGCGCGCCGGCGCCACGGAGCTCACCGCGATGTAGCAGCGGCCCTCGCGCAGTGCGTCGAAGACGAGCTCGCGATCCCGCTCGAGCTCGCGTTCGGGCTGGCGCTCGCAGAGCACGTGGGTGCGGATGAGCCGAAACGACCGGTGGTAAGCCATGATGCGAACCGGCACGATAGGCCCGATGCGCTTCCCGAACTGGTGAGCGTCGAGCCCGCCGATCGCGGCGACCCGCCGCTTCCGGCAGAGCTCGTCCCAGCGGCGCATGTTGCGCTCGGGCGGATGGTCGAGCACCCGCTGCGGCGTCAGCAGCAGCCGAATCAGCGCGGCCACGCCGCCGACCTGCTCGCCGGTGTCGTTCGCGAAGTTCCACAGCTCGATGCCGGTGAGCGCGTCGCAGTCGAGGCCGCCGAACGGCATGCCGGGCCGGCGGAAGCGGGGCGAGCCCTCGGAGAACGGGTGTGCCGCGAACCCGAACCCGCCGGCGTCACGGACCGCTCTCGCGACTGTGCAGCCGTCCTGCCCTCGGTGCCGCACGTGCTCGTCGATCCCGAACGCCAGGTAGTGGTCGCGTCCGAGCGGCGAGATCTCGTCGCCCGCCAGCAGCAGCACGTCGCCGTACCAGCCCTCCTCGCCGAGCCGCCGCGCCGCGATCGTGTCGTGGTCCGTGAGCAGCACCACGTCCGCTCTCGCTCGCGCCGCCGCGCGCGCGATCTCGGGCACCGTGCCGGTGCCGTCGGAATGCGTCGAGTGAAGATGAACCACACAGGAGAGGTCGTGCATTGGCCGAAACTTCACTCCTAATCACTGGTTAGCGCAACATGCGGTCGCTCGTACTGGCGCTCCTGGCTCTGGCGTTGACAGTGTCGCCTGCGAGCGCGGCGGTGATCGAGTTCGACGACCGCTCGAGCCCGGAGGACAACTCGCCCAATATCGCGATCGTGGTTCGAGCCGCCCCGGGTGAGACGAATCTCATCACCGTCAGGCGCTCCGCCGGCGGGGTCGTCATCGAGGACACGGGAGCTCCGCTCACCGGGGAGTGCGAGCCGAGCGGGACCGGCCGGTTCTGTCGTGGGACGGACTTCGGCGTCGTGGACGTATTCCTCGGCGACGGCAACGACACGCTCGATCACGACGGCTACGGCGCCATCGACGCGGGCGACGGCGACGACGACATTCGCGTGACGAACGGCATCGCCGACCTCGTGGGCGGCGCCGGGGCAGACCGCCTCGACGCGACAGGAGCCACCGAGGCGTACGTGTCGTACTTCGGCCACACGGCGGACGTCAGCGTTCGGGTCAACGGGCTGCCGGACGACGGCGCGCTCGGCGAGGGCGACAACGTCATCGGACCGATCGTCGGCATCGGCGGTGGCAGCGGGAACGACTATCTGGAGTCCGGGCCGGTCACGAGGAGCTTGTTCGGCGGGGACGGCGACGACACCCTGGTCGGTAACCCCGAGCGCAACTTCCTGGACGGTGGCGCCGGCGCGGACCAGCTGCTCGCGGGCGACGGCACTGACTCGCTATCGGGCGGCGCGGGAGCGGACGTCCTTAGCGGCGGGGGCGGGCTCGACGAGGTCACCTACGGCGGGATCGCGCCGCTGCGGCTCAGCATCGGCGACGGGCCGAACGACGGCGCCGCGGGTGAGGGCGACGACATCCGGGACGATGTCGAAAGTCTCGTCGGTGGCCAGGGCGACGATGTGCTGATCGGCGATGCCCACGCCAACCGGCTCAACGGCTATGCCGGTCGCGACGTGTTGCGCGGCGGCGACGGAGCGGACGAGCTCCTCGGGTGGGGCGACGGCGACGAGCTCGACGGAGGCCGGGGCCCCGACCGCGTGTCGACACGGCCGCGGAGGCTGGGCGGGATCGACCGCGCCCTTCTAGTCGACGGCGAGACCGATCGGCTCGACTGCCACGGGGCGGCGCCCTTCATCGAGGGCGACGCCGACGACCAGCTCACCGAGTGCGCGCCGACGCCGGTGGTGCACGCGCGCGGCCGCATCCGACAGGGCCGGCGCGTGACCCTGTTCGTGCGCTGCGCGCCGCACAGCGCGGTCCCGTGCCGGGGGCGCCTCTGGATCCATCTCCAGGGCACCCGCCGCGACCCTCAAAGTGGCCGCCGGCTCTCGAGGGTGATCCGATTCGGCCCCATACAGGAGGGCGGGCGGATCCGCCTGCGGGTGCTGATTCGAGGCCGGGTCCCGCGCACGGGGTATGTCTACGCGAGCGCGATCACCACGCGGAACGACGGGCTCGATACGCGAACCGTCACTCGGAACGTGATCCGCTACCTCCGCGGCTGACTTCCGAAAAGCCCCTCTGGGTAACGTCTAGGAGGTGGCTGATTCAGACAAGTTCGGTGCGCGCTCGACCCTTGACGTCGGTGGCGAGTCCCACGAGATCTTCCGGCTCGACGCGCTCCAGGAGCAGTACGACGTCGCGCGGCTGCCGTACGCGCTGAAGGTGCTGCTGGAGAACCTGCTGCGGAACGGCGAGGACGAGGGCGCCGAGGCGGTGGCGAAGTGGTCGGCCAAGGACGAGCCGTCGCAGGAGATCGCCTACCGGCCGGCGCGCGTCCTGATGCAGGACTTCACCGGCGTGCCCGCCATCGTCGATCTCGCCGCGATGCGCGACGCCATGGAGGAGCTCGGCGGCGACGCCACCAAGATCAACCCGCTCGTGCCGGTGGAGCTCGTGATCGACCACTCGATCCAGGTGGACGTGTTCGCCGAGCGGCTCGCCTTCCAGCGCAACGCCGAGCTCGAGTTCGAGCGCAATCGCGAGCGCTACGCGTTCCTGCGCTGGGGCCAGACTGCCTTCGACAACTTCAAGGTGGTGCCGCCGAACACCGGGATCTGCCACCAGGTGAACCTCGAGTACCTCGCACGGGTCGTGGAGTCGCGCGACGGCCAGGCGTTCCCCGACACGCTCGTCGGCACCGACTCGCACACCACGATGGTGAACGGGCTGGGCGTGCTCGGCTGGGGGGTCGGTGGCATCGAGGCCGAGGCAGCGATGCTCGGCCAGCCCGTGTCGATGCTGGTTCCGCAGGTGGTGGGCTTCAGGCTCACGGGCGAGCTGCCGGAGGGCTCGACCGCAACGGACCTGGTGCTCACGGTGACCGAGATGCTGCGCGAGCGCGGCGTCGTCGGCAAGTTCGTCGAGTTCTACGGGCCGGGCCTGCCCAACCTGCCGCTGGCCGACCGCGCGACGATCGGGAACATGTCGCCCGAGATGGGCGCGACCTGCGCGATCTTCCCGGTCGACGCCGAGACGCTCCGCTACCTCGAGTTCTCGGGACGCCCAGCGGAACGCGTGGAGCTGGTTGAGGCCTACTGCAAGGAACAGGGGCTGTTCCACGACGCGGACAGCGAGGAGGCCGCCTACTCGGACACGCTCGAGCTCGACCTCGGCGACGTGGAGCCCTCGCTGGCCGGGCCCAAGCGGCCGCAGGACCGCGTGGCGCTCTCGGACGCGGCCTCCGACTTCCGATCCGAGCTCGAGGAGTACACGGGCCACGAGACGCCGACCGGCTACGACGAGGCCGTCGACGAGTCGTTCCCGTCGAGCGACCCGCCCACGAACAACGGCGGCGGGGAGTCCCCTAAGGTCGGCCACAGCCATCCGCAGCCCGGCACCGCCGTGGCCGAGCGCGAGGAGGGCTTTGGCCACGGCTCGGTCGTGATCGCGGCGATCACGAGCTGCACGAACACCTCGAACCCGTCGGTGATGGTCGGCGCCGGGCTGCTCGCCAAGAAGGCCGTCGAGGCCGGGCTCCAGCGGATGCCGTGGGTGAAGACCTCGCTCGCTCCGGGCTCGAAGGTCGTGACGGAGTACCTCGACCGCGCCGGCTTGACCGAGCCGCTGTCGAAGCTGGGCTTCGACCTGGTCGGCTACGGCTGCACCACCTGCATCGGAAACTCGGGTCCGTTGCCGGAGGAGGTCTCGAAGGAGATCGAGGAGCGCGACCTCGTCGTGGCGAGCGTGCTTTCGGGCAACCGCAACTTCGAGGGCCGGATCCACCCCGAGGTGAAGATGAACTACCTCGCCTCGCCGCCGCTCTGCGTGGCCTACGCGCTTGCCGGTCGCATGGACCTCGACATAACGACCGAGCCGCTCCAGAACGACGTCTACCTGCGCGACATCTGGCCGACGCAGCAGGAGGTCAACGAGACCATCGAGCGCGCGATCGAGTCGGACATGTTCGCCCGTTCCTACGGCGACGCGCTCTTCGAGGGCGACGACAACTGGAAGGAGCTCGAGATCCCCGAGGGCGACCGCTACGCCTGGGACGACGAGTCGACCTACGTGAAACAGCCGCCCTACTTCGAGGACATGCCGGCCGAGGCGCCCGAGGGCTTCGAGGAGATCAAGGGCGCCCGGGTGATCGCCGTCCTCGGCGACAGCGTCACCACCGACCACATCTCACCCGCCGGCGCCATCAAGAAGGACTCGCCCGCCGGCGAGTACCTGATCGAGCACGGGGTGGAGCCGCGCGACTTCAACTCCTACGGCTCGCGGCGCGGCAACCACGAGGTGATGATGCGCGGCACGTTCGCGAACATCCGCCTCCGCAACCTGCTGGCGCCGGACACCGAGGGCGGCTTCACGAGCAAGGACGGCGAGACAAAGCCGATCTACGACGCCGCCATCGAGTACCACGAGGAGGGCACGCCGTTGTGCGTGATCGCGGGCAAGGAGTACGGCTCCGGCTCCTCACGCGACTGGGCGGCCAAGGGGCCGCGCCTGCTCGGCGTGAGGTTCGTGCTGGCGGAGTCATACGAGCGGATCCACCGCTCGAACCTCGTGGGCATGGGCATCCTGCCGCTCCAGTTCCCCGACGGCGAGTCGGCCGAGTCGCTCGGCCTGAGCGGCGAGGAGGCCTTCGACCTCGCTCCCCTGGAGGAGGGGGCGAAGACGCTTAAGGTCACCCCCTCCGAGGGTAAGGAGTTCGATGCGCGGGTCCGCATCGACACGCCGAACGAATGGCTGTACTACCGGCACGACGGCATCCTTCACTTCGTCTTGCGCGAGCTGCTCGCGCGCTGATCCTCGCTGCCGTTCTGCTTCTTCCGGCCGGCGCGCAGGCCGCCGGCCCGCCGCCGGGATCGCTCGAGTACATCCAGCGCGACAACCAGAACCTGGCGGACGCCTACGGGCGCAACACGCAGCAGCAGCTCGGCAACCCCGCCTACCTGACGGCGCTCCAGACCGAGCACAACGAGGTCTGGCTGAACCAGCTCGCGCAGCAGGCCGCCACGCCCACCCGGCTCGCCATCACGCCCGGGAACGTCTTCCCCGGCTGGAACGGCGGCAACCCGCTGCGCCGGGGCTGGAGCGGGGAGCGGGGCATCCGCGTGCCGCTGGCGTACACGAACCGCTACGGAGCGCTCATCAGGGGGAGCGTGTTCGCGCCGCTGCCGGGCGCGCGCGACCCGTACACCGGCCGCCGCCTCGAGCGCCCGTACCCGGGTGTCGTCATCACGACCGGGTCGATCCAGGGCTCGGAGCGCATGTACTGGTGGCTCGCGCAGGATCTGGCCGAGCGCGGCTACGTCGTCATGACCTACGACGTCCAGGGGCAGGGCACGTCCGAGACGCTGCCGCACGAGAACGACCAGGTGAACGCCGTGCCGTTCTGCAACCCGTTCGCCCAGCCTGCGGCGGGCGAGGAGTTCGGCTGCCCAGGCGTGCCGGCCCAGCAGGACTCGAACTTCGTGTTCGGCACGCGCGACGCGCTGAGCTTCTTCCTGTCAACGCCGAATAGGCCCTACCGGAGCCGGAACGCCGGCGATACCCAGGTGAACTCGTTCAACCCGCTCTGGCGGCTGTTCGACCGGAGCCGCGACCGCCAGACCGCCACGCCCGGGCGCACCCGGCGCGTCGCGATCATCGGGCACTCGCTGGGGGCGTCGGCCGTCTCGTACGTACAGGGGATCGACAAGCGCGTGGAGACGATCGTCGCGCTCGACAAGCTGCGCGGGCCGGGGGCATCGGGCGGGATTCCCGGTCCCGACGTGAAGCCTGTCGTGCCCGCCCTCGCCGTGCAGTCGGAGTACGGCTTCAACGTCCAGCCCTATTGGATGCAGCACGGCTCGTCGATCCAGGGGAAGCCCGGGCCGCCCACCGAGGCGCCCGACCCGCGCCGCGAGCAGAAGACGGGCTTCGACGGCTGGCGCGGCGCAGGCATCGACTCGATGCTGATCGTGCCGCGCGCGTCGACCCACCTCGAGTACACCGACATCGCGCTCGTGCTGCCGGCGAGCCGCTACGGCCAGGCGCTCACGAGCGTCTACGTGCAGCGCTGGCTTGGGCGTTACCTGAAGCACAGGCGCACCCGCCTCACCGCCTCGCGTTTCCGGTATCTCGAGCCGGTCGACGTGGGGCGCTGGGAGCCGGTCGAGCTCGACCGCTCGCAGCTGCTCAGCCTCTACTTCTGCTCGGCGTACGGCATCCGCGGCCGCGCCGGCGAGTGGTGCCCCGCGTAAGAGCCCGGCGAACGGCGGCGGTGAAGGGGGTGCTCCGTGAGTTGCCCGCGTAATACGCGGTCAGATTACGGCGGACCCCCTGCCTGGGCCGGAACCCCCTGCCCAACCGGGGCCGCCCCCTCAATGCCGCCGTTCGCCCGGGGCACAACGCCGCGCCGATATTGTCGCGCCCGCCGTGCTCGACCTCGACGCCATCCGCTCGCGCTTCCCGGCGCTCGCCGCCCAGGCGGCCTTCTTCGACGGCCCGGGCGGCTCGCAGGTTCCGCAGCAGGTGATCGATGCCGTGACCGGCTACCTGCGCGACTCCAACTCGAACCTCGGCGGCGCCTTCGCGACCTCGCAAGCGTCGGACGAGGTGATGGAGCGGGGTCGCGACGCCGCGGCCGAGTTCGCCGGCGCCGAGCCCGAGGGGATCGCGTTCGGGGCCAATATGACGACGCTCAACTTCCAGCTCGCGCACGCAGTGGCGCGCACGCTCGATCCGGGCGACGAGATCGTGGTGACCGCACTCGACCACGACGCGAACGTCTCGCCCTGGCTGCTCGTGGCGGAGGACCACGACCTCGTGGTCCGGACCGCGCCGCTCCGGACCGACGACGTGACGCTGGACGTGGACGCGCTCGAGCAGCTGATCGGCGAGCGCACCGCGGGTGGTCGCCTTCACGCTGGCGTCGAACGCCGTCGGGTCGATCCCCGATGCGGCGCGGATCGCGGCGGCCGCGCACTCCGTGGGCGCGCTTGCGTGGGCCGACGGCGTCCACCTGGCTCCGCACCGGCGCCTGCGGGGGCGCGAGCTCGGCCTGGACGTGGTCCTCTGCTCGCCATACAAGTTCTTCGGCCCGCACCTGGGGATCGCGGCGATCCGGCCGGACCTCGCCGAATCGCTGCCCGCGGATCGTGTCCGGCCCGCGGCGGAGGACCCGCCCGGGCACCGGTTCGAGACGGGGACGCAGTCGCACGAGGCGGTCGCCGGCGCCACGGCGGCGATCGAGTACCTACGCGGCCTCGGCGACGGTGACCTGGACGCCGCCTATGCGCTGATCGAGGAGCACGAGACACGGCTCGCGGCGCGCTTCCTGACCGGCCTGCCGGAGGGAGTCACGCTGTACGGGATCCGGACCCCCGAGGGCCGTACGCCGACCTTCTGCTTCAACGTGGACGGCCGGGCGCCGCGCGAGGTCGCCGAGCTTCTTGCCGAGCAGGAGCTCTATCTATGGGACGGCGACTACTACGCCCTCGAGCCGATGCGGGCGCTCGGCATCGCCGACAGCGGCGGCGCCGTGCGCGCCGGCTTTCTTCACTACACGACCGAGGATGAGGTCGACCGCCTGCTCGAGGCGCTCGGAGAGCTGGCCTAGACGAAAGCCCGCAAGAAGGGGGAAGAACGCCGGGCGACCGGGGTTGGCCAGCCGAGCGGCGTGCTTTATTGAAGTCCGATGGTTTCCCGGGGTGCGCCACATCTTCGTCAGCGCGGCATGCGCACCGAGCCCTGCCGCTACGGGCAGTGCGACGGCACCGGCTGGATCGAGATCGAGGAGACGAACGGCGCCCGCGAGTGCGACTGCCGCCGCGAGCGCGTCGCCGCTGCCCGCGCGGCCCGGCTCGCCACCTCGATCCCGCGCCGCTACCTCGACGTCGACTTCGAGCGCTGGCCGATCACGAACCTGGACCAGCACATCGTCCGCGAGGTCCGCAAGTACTGCCGCCGGCTGGAGGACAACCTCGAGAGCGGCCGCGGTCTGTACTTCTTCGGCGAGATCGGCAGCGGGAAGACGAGCCTGGCGATGTGCGTGGCGAAGGAGGTGCTCCGCGAGCGCCGCTCGCTGGCGATCTTCTCGGGGCCCGAGCTGCTCGCGCGCATCGGCGCCACCTACGAGGACCGCGCGCAGGACACCTATCTGGGCCTGCTCGAGCTGCTCGGGAGCGTGGACTTCCTCGTGCTCGAGGACCTCGCGGTGGCGAAGCAGAACGAGTGGCGCCTCGAGCAGCTGTACGCCGTGATCAACCGCCGCTACGAGGACCGGCGGCCGGTGCTCGTGACAGCCGACGTGGGCAACCCCGAGGCGCTCGGCGAGCACATAGGCGACCGGACGTGCTCACGGATCCTCGAGATGTGCGAGCCGATGCCGTTCCTCGACGGCGACCACCGTGTCAAGGCGACCACTCCTGAGGACGTTCGGCTGGCCAGTTAGCGCGGCCCTCGTCGCCGCGCTGCTCCTCCCGGCCGCCGCGGCGGCGCAGACCGACGGAACGGCTTCGACCGAGACCGCGACCAACGGCGCGGTCACCGCCGAGCTCTCCTACGTCACGCGAACGCGGGGGAGAGGGAGGTTCCGCTTCGACGAGTACCGGAACTTCCGGGTGAAGGTCACGCGCGCCGGGCAGGTCCTCTATGACCAGCCGGTCGGCGATCCGTGCAGGCAGTTCTGCAACCCGACCGAGACCGCCCTCACCCGCAAGCACATAGCGCTCCGCGACCTGAATGCCGACGGCGAGCCGGAGGCGATCGTCGGGCTGTTCACCGGCGGGGCGAGCTGCTGCGTTCTCGTGCTGGCCTACGGCTATGACGCGACGGCGAACACCTATCGTCGCGCGAGCCTCGATACGGGCGGCGGCTACGTTGCGCGCGACTACGGTGCCGACGGCTCGATCGAGCTGGTGGGCGACGACTTCCGCTTCCGCGGGCTCTTCACCTGTGGCGCGTGCGGATCGCGGCCGATCCGGATCTGGCACTACGGCCTGCGCCGCTTCGAGGTGGTCACGCACGACTTCCCGAACAAGATCCGCTCGCACGCGCGGCGCCTTCGGCGCCTCTACGCTCGCGCGCGCCGCCGCGACGAGGCGGCCTTCGTGAAAGGCGCCCTCACGCCGCTGGCAGCGGACCTCTGCCTGCTCGACCGGTGCGGCGCCGGCTTCCGCCTTGTGCGCGCGGCGATCAGGCGCGGCGAGCTCGATCGCCGGAGTCCGTTCGACGTGTCACCGCTCGGCCCCGCCTACCTGCGCGCGCTGAAGCGCTTCCTGCGCCGGACCGGCTACATGGACGTGTAGTTGGGGTCTGACCCCTCCGGGGTCAGACCCTGGGCGCCGGCCCTGCGCTCAGCACCGTCAAATCGGCTGTGGCCATCAGTCCCGCAGGCTACGCCCGAGGGCAGCCGCGCGGCGCAGCAGCGGGGCGGCGCGGTAGCGCTCCTCGCGGCGCTCCTCCCACAGGCCGTCGAGCACGGCGAGCACGTGGTCCAACCCGGCTGCCTCGCTCCACTCGACGGGGCCGCGCGGGTGGGAGAGGCCGAGCGTGAGGCCGGTGTCCACGTCGTCGGCCGATCCCACCCCCTCGCCGATCGCGAAGGCCGCCTCGTTCACCAACTGGGAGACGATCCTGCCGAGCACGAGCCCGGGGGCATCGCCGACCCACTCGGTCAGGAAGCCGAGGTCCGCGAAGAAGCGCTCGGCGGCCTCGCACGCGAACCGCTGGGTGGTCGGGAGGCGCGTGAGCTCGACGAGCCTCGCGTCGTCGAGCGGCGGCATTGCATGAAAGCCCACCGCGCCGGGCTCGCCGCGAGCGGCGAGACTCGTGGCCGCGCAGAGCGCGATCAGCGGCGCGCCCCCCGGCGGCGACCCGTGCGGCCGGGGGCCGGCATCCACAACCAGCTCGGCCGGGCCGCCCTCGCGAAGCTCGTAGCCGGCTGAGCGGGCACGCTCGCGGAGCGCGTCGGCGAGCGGCCCGTCGCCGAGGAGCGCCAGGGCGGTGCCGTTGGCTCCGCCCGGCACAGGCGGCTCGGGGTCGTCCGGCCGGTACGACGCGCCCTCGGGGTACTCGTAGTAGCCGCCAGCGCTCTTCCGGCCGAGCCGGCCGGCCGCGACCATGCGCGCCTGGATCGGGCTCGGCCGCCAGCGCGGCTCGCCGAACGAGAGCTCGTGGAATGACTTCGCGACCTCGAAGCCGACATCGATCCCGACCAGGTCCATCAGCTCGAACGGACCCATCCGGAAGCCGCCGCCGAGCCGGCAGATGCGGTCGATCTGCTCGTGGGTGGCCGCCCGCTCCTGGAGCAGGCGCAGCCCCTCGCCGCTGAACGGGCGCCCGCAGCGGTTCACGAGGAAGCCCGGGCCGTCGGCGGCCACGATGACCTCCTTGCCCATGGCGGCGCCCACCTGCTCGGCCAGCTCGAGCGCCCCGTCGGAGGTCTGATCCGCGCGGATCACCTCCAACAGCGGCATGAGTGGCGGGGGATTGAAGAAGTGCATGCCGACGACGTTCTCGGGCCGTGCGGCCGCGCTCGCCAGGGACGTGACCGGAATCGATGAAGTGTTCGTCGCGAGGACAACGTCGTCACCGCAGAGCATCGAAAGAGCACCAAACAGGTCACGTTTCAGGTCTGCGCGCTCAGGCGCGGCCTCGATAACGAGCTTGCACGGGGCGAGCTCGTCCAGTGATGAGACAGGCTCGAGGAGCTCCGAGGCGTGCGGCTCGGTACGGCCCTTCTCGATCCATTTGAGCAGGCCACGACGGGCGGCTTCGGCGCCCTGATCCAGGGCTTGGGGGTCTGGATCATGGAGCAGCGTCCGCATACCCGCCGCGGCGCCGAGCTGGGCTATCCCGGCTCCCATCGTTCCGGCGCCGACCACCCCGAGGACGGTCACCGGCCCTTGAACTCCGGCTTGCGCTTCTCCACGAAGGCGTTCATCCCCTCGACGCGGTCCTCGGTTGCCATGGCGAGCTCGTAGAGCCGCCGCTCGTGGTCGAGCCCCGCGGACAGTGCGGTCTCCTCGGCGGCGAGGACCGCCTGCTTGCCGAGCCGCACGGCCAGCGGCGGGCGCTCCGCAACCGTCGCCGCCAGCTCGAGCGCGGAGTCGAGCCAGCCGTCTGGCGCCGCGAGTCGCGTGACGATGCCGAGCTCATGGGCCTCGGCGGCGCTGATGCGGCGCCCGGTGAGCACCAGCTCCATCGCGCGCTGCTTCCCCATCACCCGCGCGAGGCGCTGCGTGCCGCCCCCGCCCGGGATGATCCCGAGCAGGATCTCGGGCTGGCCGAACTCGGCGGTCTCGGCAGCCACGATCATGTCGCAGGCCAGCGCGAGCTCGCAGCCGCCGCCGAGCGCGTATCCCGAGACCGCCGCAACGAGGGGGGTCTTCAGCGCCGCGAGGCGCGGCCAGAAGCGCGCCGCCGGCGACGTGAGCGTCTCCGCGAGCGTCCGCTTCGCCATCGCCTTGATGTCCGCGCCCGCGGCGAACCAGTCGTCGCCGCCGGCGATCACGATGCAGCGCACGTCCGGGTCGTCGTCCCAGCGCTCGCAGATCGAGGCGAGCTCCTCCATCAGCTCGGCGGACAGCGCGTTCCGCGCGTCGGGGCGATCGAGCCGCGCCAGCCCCACGGCGCCACGCGTCTCGGCGGACACGGTGGCCATCGCTAGGGCACCAGCGCGTTCTCGCCCGTCACGGCGCGCCCGATGATCAGCTTCTGGATCTGCGAGGTGCCCTCGTACAGGGTCGTCACGCGCGCGTCGCGCAGGTAGCGCTCCACGGGGTAGTCGTCCACATAGCCGGAGCCCCCGTGGACCTGGATCGCCTTGTTCGCGCACTCGACCGCCGCCTCGGTGGCGTACAGCTTCGCGATCGAGGTCTCGGTGGTGTTCGGCCTGCCCTGGTCCTTCAGCCAGCCGGCCCGCCACACGAGCCCGCGCGCCGCGTCGGTCTGCACGACCATGTCCGCGATCATCTCCTGCACGAGCTGGAAGGACGCGATCGGGCGGTCGAACTGCCTGCGCTCCTTCGAGTAGGCCACGGAGGCGTCGAGCGACGCCTGGCAGATCCCCACGCAGCCGGCCGCCACGCTGTAGCGGCCGGAGTCGAGCGCCGACATCGCGATCTTGAAGCCGTCGCCGATCTCGCCCATGAGAGCGTCGTCGCCCACCTCGATGCCGTCCAGCGCCAGCTCGGCGGTGTCCGACCCCTTCAGGCCCAGCTTGCCGTGGATCTCCTGCGACGAGAAGCCGTCGGAGTCGGTGGGGACGAGGAAGCACGCGAGGCCCTTGTGCTTCTTCTCGGGGTCCGTCTGGGCGAAGATCATGGCGAGCTTCGCGTAGTTCCCGAGCGAGATCCACATCTTGCCGCCGCTGATGCGCCAGCCGCCGTCGATCTTCTCGGCGCGCGTCTTCAGGTTCGACGCGTCCGATCCCGTGTCGGGCTCGGTGAGGCCGAAGCAGCCGAGCGACTCCCCGGAGCAGAGCTCCGGCAGCCAGCGCTGCTTCTGGTCCTCCGTGCCCCAGCGGACGATCGAGGAGCAGACGAGCGAAGTGACCACCGAGACGACGGTGCGCATCGCCGAGTCGTTCCGCCCGATCTCCTCGACGATCAGGCCGTAGGTCAGGTAGTCCGCGCCACGGCCGCCGTACTCCTCCGGGACGATCGCGCCGAGGAAGCCCATGTCGGCCATCTTCTGCACGAGCTCGGTGTCGAAATGCTCGTTCCGGTCGTTCTCGCGGGCGCGCGGAGCGATCTCCTTGTCGCTGAATTCGGCCGCCGTCTCGCGGATCAGTTTCTGCTCGTCAGTGAGTTCGAAGTCGATCATGTGTTCCTGATTCTGCAAGATGCGAGAGGTAGTGGCCGAGAAGCAGTCATGGAACTTCCCCGAGGGGCACGAGATCGCCCCCGGCCGGACGACGCTGAAGGCCATCGGCGGGGGCAACCGCTACGAGGTCTACCTCGTCTGGGACGAGCGCCTTTTCAGCGTGATGGTCGCCAAGCTGCTGCGCCCGGACCTCGTCGAGGAGGAGTACGCGCTGCGCGGTCTGCGGCGCGAGATGGAGGCGCTCCAGGCGCTCGCGCATCCGGTGCTGCTGCGGGCGTTCGACGCGCACATCGAGCCGCCGCACCCGCACGTGGTGGTCGAGCACCTCGAGGGTCCAACGCTCAAGCGACTCCTGCGACGCGCCGGCCGGCTGCCGGTCGAGCAGACACTGCCGCTCGGGCTGCACGTGGCCTCGGTCATCCACTACATGGCCGAGGAGGGCTGGGTCCACCTCGACCTGAAGCCGGACAACCTGGTGATGGGAATCCCGCCGCGCGTGATCGATCTCAGCCTCGCACGCACCATCGAGCGAGCCAGGCAGTTGACGGACTACATCGGCACTAACGCCTACATGCCTCCGGAGCAGTGCAACCCGCGTGGCGACGTGGGCCCGCCCGCTGACGTGTGGGGGCTCGGCGCGACGCTCTATCACGCGGTGGCGGGCAAGCCCCCATTCCGGCGCCCGCGCTCGCGGGACGAGGGCGCCCCGCTCGAGGATCGCTTCCCCCAGCTGGAGGACGAGCCCCGTGACTGGCCGGTACCGGTGCCGGCCGCGCTCGGGGATGCCATCCTCGCCTGCCTCGAGAAGGACCCGGCGCGGCGGCCGACCGCGGCCGAGCTGGCAATGATGCTGCAGCCTCTGGTCGCGCAACTTCCGGCAAAGCTGGTGTTCAGCCGGCGCGGGCCGCAGCGGATTGCGTAATCGCGCCAAGCCGCGTGAGCTTTCTAAATCCGTTGTGTTCCAGGTGCATGCACCCATCAGACGCATATCTCCGCCTCGCCGAGGGGCCTGACGACCTGCTCGGGAACCAGCTGTCGCTCACGCGCCGGCTGCTCACCTTCTTCGTCGCGCTGGTGCTCTTCTCGGGCACGTCGCTGTTCGCGACCGCGGCGTTCGACCTCGATCATGGTCTGATCGGCAAAGCGCTCGCCGCGACCGGCAAGTCGGCCAGCGACGACGACGGCGACGGCCATTCCGGCCCCGGCGGCGGCGGCGGCGATGATGACGACGACGAGGCCGACGACCACGACAACAGCGGTCCCGGCAACAACAACGCCACGACCGGCGGCGGCGCGTCCCACTCGGACGACAACGACGACGGCGACAGCGACTCGAGCACGCACCAGGGCCACCAGAAGGTCAAGAACGACGACTCGAACTCGGACCAGAACCACGACGGCCAGTCCGACTCGAGCCATGGCCAGCAGGTGACCGACTCGAGCTCGGACGACAACGGCAACGGCGCGAGCGACTCGAGCAAGGGCCACGACTCGGACGACTCGAACTCGGACGACAACCACGACGGCAACAGCGATTCGAGCCACGGCGCGTCGGTGAGCATGCGCTCCCACGCGACGAGCGACGGCCGCGGCGACCACACGCGCGGGTAATCGCAACGCCACATCGCTGAAGGCGGCAGCGGCCGCGCCTGGGAGGGCGCGGCCGTCGTCGTTCAGGCGCGTGTCATTCGAGGCCCGCGGCGAGGCGTGCCTCGCGCGGCGAGGGGTAGCCGATCGCGCTGAGGATCTTGCCGTCGCGGACGCCGATGATCGAGCCCCATGCGAAGTCGGTCTCGAGTCCGGTGTGCCGGAAGCGGCCCGCGAAGCGCTGGATCGTGAGGCAGCGCCGCTCGTCGATCGCCTCGACGCTCTCGAGCGCCCAGCGAAGCTCTTCGAACGCGTCCTCCACGTCGTTCCACCAGTGCCGCACGCCGTCGTGCCCGCGGTAGGGGCCGCGAATCGGGAAGTCCGTCCAGTTCTCGATCTCGATCTCCGGATCGCACATCGCCGGGGCCGGGTCGCCCTGCTCGAGCGCCTCGAACCAGCGCCGGACGACTGCGACGTGGTCGTCGCTCACGCCGACGGGTTCTCGATGACCGCGGCCAGGCCCTGGCCCACGCCGATGCACATCGTGGCCACGCCGTAGCGGGCGCCGCGGCGGCGCAGCTCGTGGGCGAGCGTGCCGATGAGGCGCGCGCCCGAGCAGCCGAGCGGGTGGCCGAGCGCGATCGCGCCGCCGTTCACGTTCAGGCGGTCGTGGTCGAAGCCGAGGTCGCGCATCGAGGCGAGCACCTGGGATGCGAACGCCTCGTTGAGCTCGACCAGGTCGATGTCCTTCGGTTCGAGGCCGGCCCGCTCGAGCGCCTTCCGCGTGGCGGGAACCGGGCCGATGCCCATGACGGCCGGATCGACCCCGGCCGATGCGCTCGTGACGATGCGCGCCAGCGGCTCGCGGCCGAGCTCGCGGGCGCGCTCCTGGCTGGTGACGACGACGCACGCCGCGCCGTCGTTGATCTGCGAGGAGTTCCCGGCGGTGACAGTGCCGCCCTCGCGGAAGATGGGCTTGAGCTTGGCGAGCCGCTCCATCGTGCTGTCGGGCCGGGGGCCCTCGTCGGCGTGAATGGTCACCGGCTCGCCCTTCGGCTGGGGCACCTCGACGGTCACGATCTCGTCGTCGAACCGGCCCGCCTCCGCGGCCGCGACGGCGCGCCGGTGAGACTCGAGCGCGAACGCGTCCTGGTCCTCCCGCGAGATGCCGTAGCGCTCGGCCACGTTCTCGCCGGTCTCACCCATCGACTCGGTCGAGTAGCGCTCCGCGAGCCGCGGGTTGGTGAAGCGCCAGCCGATAGTGGTGTCCACGAGCTCGCGGTTGCCGCGCGGGAAGCCTCGCTCCGGCTTCAGCGTCACGAGCGGCGCGCGCGTCATCGACTCGACGCCGCCGGCGAGCACGAGCCCGGCCTCGCCGAGCCGGATCTGGCGCGCGCCCTGGACCACCGCCTCGAGGCCGGACGCGCAGAGGCGGTTGACCGTGACGCCGGGGACCTCCTTGGGAAGCCCCGCGATCAGCGCCGCCATGCGGGCGACGTTGCGGTTGTCCTCGCCCGCCTGGTTCGTACAGCCCATGTAGACCTCATCGACCGTCGCCGGATCGAGGCCGTTCCGCTCCACCGCGGCAGCGAGGACGCGCGCGGCGAGATCGTCGGGCCGCGCGGGGGCGAGGACGCCCGCGTAGCGCCCGATCGGCGTCCGGAGCGCGTCGAGGATGACGGCTTCAGGCATCGACGGGGAGCGTACACTCGGCCCGCGTGGACGAGTTCGCGGCATTCGTCGTGTTCGGCAGCCTGGTCGTGATCGGGATCTTCCTGGCGATCGGGCGCTGGTATCCCGGCTCCGGGGCCGAGCAGGTCGACTGGCGGCCGACGCGCTCGCCCGAGGTGGAGGCCGAGCTCGAGATCGACGACGTCGACCAGATGATCGAGGCCCAGAACCGCCGCCGCCGCGCGACCGGCCGCGGCGAGATCACCGAGGCCGACATCCGCGCCCAGGTGGCCGCGGACCAGGAGTGGCGCGAGGAGCTGCGCCGGCGGGCACGCGAAGGCGCGCCCTCCCAGTCCGACGAGTGACGTGGCCCGCGTCCTGATCGTGGGATGCGGCTGCCGCGGGCGCTCGCTCGCGGCGGCGCTGTCCGGTCACGCGATCCGGGGCACGTCGCGGTCCTCCGAGCGGGTTGCCGAGCTCGAAGAAGACGGCATTGAAGGAGTGGTGGCTGATCCCGACCGGCTGGCCACCCTGGTGCCCGCGCTCTCCGGGGTGACCGTCGTCTGCTGGCTGATGGGCAGCGCCGCCGACTCACCGGAGGTGAATCGAGCGCGTCTCGCGACGTTCGCGGAGCACATCGTGGACACGCCGGTGCGTGGCCTGGTCTACGAGGCGGCGGGGAGCGCCGATCGCGACGTGCTCGCCGGGGGCGCGCGGATCGTCCGCGAGGCGTCGGAGCGGTGGCGGATACGCGCGGAGATTGTCCGCGCCGACCCCGCGTCGCACGAAGCCTGGCTGGGGGCGATGACCGAGGCGGTAGAGCGGGGTGTTCTGGGCTAGAGCTGAGCGCCCAGGATGGCGGCGATCGTGAGGCCGATGACCGCGAGCATTAGGAGGATCGCGATGGCAACCAGCGCATTCCAGGCCACCGCCGCCGCGATCTGCCGCCGCGTCCGCGACGCCACGAGCACCTCGGCGGCCGCGGCTATCTGCTCGTGTGCCGCGGGCGCGAGCTCCGCCGATGGGAGCGTCGCCTCCTCCGGTTCCTCAAAAATCTCGGGTGCCTCGACCAGTGGCGCCGGCGGTGCAACGGTGGGCGCCGCTGGTCCGCCCAGGGTTCGCACCAGCGCGTCGGTGGCCTGCACCAGCCGCCGCTCGTGCTCCACGCAGCGCGCGCAGTTCCTCAGGTGCACGTCGAGCCGGCGGACGTCGCTCTCGGCAAGCACGCCGTCGAGGCGGTCCGAGATGAGGCCCTCGGCCCGCTCGCACCAGCCGCTGCCGCCCAGCACCACGACGGTCTGGCGCAGCTCTTTGCGAGCCTCCGCGAGCAGCACGCCCAGCTCGTCCCCCGACACGCCCAGCGATTCCGCGACCTCGGCGCGCGGGCGCTCGGCGAGCACCACCAGCGCCAGCCCACGGACGGCGTTCGGAGGCAGGGTGGGAAGCCACGAGCTGACCTGGCGCAGCGCCGCCGCCGGATCGATCGGACCGGCCGGGCGGGCGGGCACAGGTCGCAGCGGCGCGTGCTCCATAGCGCCGCGCACAATACCCCGATTAACGGCGCCAGGCTTCGGTACGTTAGTGCCGTGACCGACTACGCCAAAGACGTCCTCGTCGATACCCAGTGGGTCGAGAACCACCTGAGCGACAGCTCGATCCGCGTCGTCGAGGTCGACGAGAACCCAGGGCTCTACGCGGAGGCGCACATCCCCGGCGCGATCGGCTTCGACTGGAAGAAGGACCTCCAGGACCAGGTCAAGCGCGACTTCCTCGGCCCCGAGGAGTTCGGCGAGCTGTTCGGCAGCCGGGGCATATCGAACGAGCACACGATCGTGCTCTACGGCGACCGCAACAACTGGTTCGCCGCCTACACGTACTGGTACCTGAAGTACTACGGCCACGACAACGTGAAGCTGATCAACGGCCCGCGCGAGAAGTGGATCTCGGAGGGTCGCCCGACCTCGACCGACGTGCCCGCCTACGAGGGGCAGACATTCACCGCGCAGCCGGGCGACGAGGCCATCCGTGCCTACCGCGACGAGGTCCTCGGCGCGCTCGACTCGAACACGAGGCTCGTCGACGTGCGCTCGCCGCAGGAGTACTCGGGCGAGCTGATCTCGATGGCGGGCTACGAGCAGGAGGGCGCCCAGCGCGCGGGCCACATCCCGGGCGCCGCGTCCGTGCCCTGGGCGCAGGCGGTGAAGGAGGACGGCACGTTCAAGCCGGCCGACGAGCTGCGCGAGCTCTACACCGGCAAGGGCGTCGTGGACGGGAACCCGGTCATCGCGTACTGCCGGATCGGCGAGCGCTCGGCGCACACCTGGTTCGTGCTCCACGAGCTGCTCGGCGAGAACGACGTGAAGAACTACGACGGCTCGTGGACCGAGTGGGGCAACATGGTCGCGGTGCCGATCGAGAAGGACGTCTAGACCATCCGGGGGCTCACGCCCCCGGGCCCCCGGCGGCACCTGGCCGGCCGCGCTAGAGCACGGGCGCCAGCCGCTCGAGCAGTTCCTGAACGATGCGGGCGGTCGCGCCCCAGACGAGGTGGCCGTCCACGGTGTAGGTGGGCGTCTTGATCGGGACGCCCTTCCGGAGCAGACGCTGCATCTCGTGCCCGCGCACCAGGTCGGCCAGCGTGAACTCGAGCACCTGGGCGACCTCGGAGGCCTGCGGGCGCCACGTCTGCCCGGCGTCGATAAGCCCAACGAACGGGAAGATGCGGTAGCCGGTCACGAAGGTGCCCACCGGCGGCAGCGCGCCCACCAGCTCGACGCCGTCGGGGTCGAGGCCGATCTCCTCCTCCGCCTCGCGCAGCGCCGTCACGCGGAGGTCCTCGTCGGGGTGGTCCTGGCGCCCGCCGGGGAACGAGATCTCCCCAGCATGGCGGCGGAGGTCGTCGCGCCGCTCGGTGAAGACGCCCATCAGCGGATCGCGGTAGAGCGGCACGAGCACGGCGGCGTCCTTCGTGCCCGGTGCGTCCATCTCCGCCGCCTCCTCGGGCGTCAGGAGGAACTGACTGAGATCGGCCATTGCTCGATCGGGGTCGTCGACCGCACCACGTGCATGCCCGCCTCCGCATAGCGCTCGAAGGCGGCGTCCGCCTCGTCCGTGTAGTCGACGACGCCCGGCACCACCACCGGTGACGTGCAGTCCTCCAGCAGGTAGGTGCGCTCGGCGAGCCTGTGCTCCTCGTCGAGGAGGTCGTCGATCGTCCACGCGATGCAGTGGCTCTTCGCCTGTCCCGCCACAACGACGGCGTCGAAGCTGAGCAGCTTCTCGATCAGCGCGGTGTTCTTGCTACCGAGGATGTCGCCGTCGGGCCCCTCTGTCACCTCCGGGCCGAGCATCGAATAGTGCTCGGTGAGCGGGTTGTCGCCCTTCACCTGGAACTCCGGCGCGCTGTACCGCGCGACGCCGTGGAAGAAGACCGCCTCCTCGACTGCCGAGACCATGGCGTGCCCGATCCCGCCGAGCATCGCGTGGTACGGCCAAATCGTGAGGTCGTACTTGCCGCCCTCGGCGAGCGCTCGCGTGTAGTGCTCGAGATGCCGCCGGGCGTAGTCGGCGTCGATCCCGAGCGCCTCGGCTACCGCCTCGTTCATCCTCCAGCGACCCGTCGCGACGTCCTCGGGCGAGACCAGTGTGTAGGGCTCCGGGTGGCCCCCGTGCTCGTCGACCAGCCAGATCGCGTGGAACACCTGCATGGCGTGGTGGGTGTCCAGGCTCGGGAAGATCTTGGTGATCGTGCCGAGGTTCCGGTAGAGGAAGTCGCACAGGCGGCGGTTGTCGTCGACCGCGCCCGTGCCCGAGCGCCCCGCGACGAAGAGCTCGAAATCCGGGATGCAGAACGTGTTCTGCACGTCGACGGCGAGGAGGCAGACGCGCGGGGAGTCGTCGGACGCGGCGTCGATGCCGTGCTCCTCCGCCCACACGCGCGCCTCGCGGGCGCGGGTCTCGTACGGAACTCTCCAGACTTCGCCGACGCGTTCCGGGTCGAAGTGCGGCGGGACCGGAAGCTCGCGCATCGCGCCCCGGAGTTTAGTGTTCGGCACGTCCCGTGATCGACCGCGTGTTCGAGGCGATATCCCACATGTGCCGCCTGATCGGCGAGTCAGCCGACGGGGGTCAGGCGCTCGAGCGGGACGGGGTGCTCGCCGCGGTCGTGCCTGCCGCTCCGGAGCGCGCTGTCGTGAATTCGGTGGTCTACAGGACGGCCGACGGTCTCGAGGCGGCGTACGACGAGATCGCATCCGCATACGGCGAGATCGGCGCGAACTGGACGGTTTGGGCTCGGCCAGGCGACGACGAGGCCGCCCGGTTCCTCGAGAGTCGCGGCCACGTCCTGGATGCGCAGCCCGTCGCGATGATTCACGACCTGAAGGACGTCGAGCGACCCCCGGCCGACGCGCTGACGGACTGGACCGCGGAGGGCGACCTCGCTGACGTCGGCCCGATCAACGATCGCGCGTACGGCTACGGCACGGACTCCTTCACCCGGGCACTGGGGCGATGGCCCGATGGCTCGACGCACGTGTACATCGCACGCGACGGAGGTCAGCCGGTGGCCTGCCTGCTGATGACCGACCACGAGGGCAACAGCGACCTCGAGCTCGTGGCAGTGCTCCCGGGGGCCCGCGGCCGCGGGCTCAGCGGCAAGCTGCTGGGGCACGCGCTGGCCGATGCCGCGGAGCGCGGCAACGAGACATCGACCCTGGTCGCGACCGAGCTCGGCTACTCGGTGTACGAGCGCGCGGGGTACCGGCCGCTCGAGCGCGTGCCCATGTGGGAGCGCCGGGCCGACGCCTGATCAGACGACCTCAACGCTCTCCTCGAACATGACCTCGCCCTCGAGCACGCGGTGCACGGGGCACTTCGCCCCGATCTGCATCAGCCGCTCGCGTTGGTCCTCCGGGAATTCCTTCGGGAAGCTCACGACCATGCTGAACCGGGTCGGCGAGCCGCGCTGCGCCGGCTCGTAGTCCACGTCGACGGTCACGTCCCCGATGTCCCAGCCCTTGCGCTCGGCGTACATCTCCATCGTGATGGCGGTGCAGCTCGCGAGGCTCGCGGCGAGCAGCTCCTGAGGGCTCGGCGCCGAGTCGTCGCCGCCGTGGTCCTTCGGCTCGTCGGCCGCGACCGTGTGCTCGCGAACCTGGACGGCCTGCCGGAGCTTGCCGTCGTCGCGTCGTGAGGTTGCTCTCATCCTCTCCCCTCGAAGAGCTCAGGCTCCGGCTCGTCGGCGAAGCGGGCCATCGCATAGACCGCGTCGGAGAGTCGGTTCAGGTAGGTCAAGACGGTGTCGTCGGCGAGGTCGCCATCGCTCTTCAGCTCGGCTACCCGGCGCTCGGCGCGCCGAACGGCGGCGCGCGCCACGTCGAGGCGCGCCGACAGCTCGGTGCCGCCGGGAATCACGAACTTCGGCGGGAGCTCCACGCGCTCCATGTAGCGGTCGATGTCGCCCTCGAGGCGGTCGACCATCTCCGGCGTGACCTTGGAGACGCCGGGCTGGAGCCGCGCGGCGGCCTCGGGCGCGGTCGCCAGCTCGGCGCCCGCGATGAAGAGCTCGTTCTGCAGGCGGAGGATGTCGCCGTAGAGCTCGCCGCCGCGCTCGGCGGCCGCTCGCGCGAGGCCGAGCGCCGAGGCGGCCTCGTCGACCGAGCCGTAGGCCTCGGGGCGGCCTGCGAACTTCTGGACGCGGCCGCCGTACCAGAGTCCGGTGGTGCCGTCGTCGCCCTTTCGCGTGTAGATCTTGGCCATTGTTAAGGGTCTGACCCCTCGAGCGGATTGAACACGAGGCCGGTGGGGACCTTCGGGTAGAAATAGGTCGACTTGGGCGGCATGGACTCGCCGCTCGCGGCGACTTCGCGTACCTGCTCGACCGGGGTCGGGCGCATGAAGAAGCCGGCGTCAGCAGCTCCCGACTGCACCCGCTCGATGGCGTCCTCGAGGCTCTTCGAGTAGTCGAGCCCACGCAGGTGCGAGATGTCGTCCTCGGTCATGTGGAGCGCGCCGCGGAGGATCACGGCCTCGAGCACGGCGGTGTCGAGCCGGCGGTAGGGGTCCGGCATGCCGGGGAGCGCGTCGTCGGCGATCGACTGATCCTTGAGCGTGAAGCGGAAAGGCCGCTTGAAGAAGCTGTCCATGTAGCCGAAGGTCACGCGGTCGTTGCCGGCCGGCGGCTCGAGCTCGCGCGGGTCGTCGAGCTCGTCGATGTCGAAGTCGCGGCGAGCCACGTCCCGGATCGCCACCTGCTTCTCGGTGTCGTCCTTGAGGCCGCTCAGCAGGCGGTGCGTGGGGAAGATGAGGAGGCCCGGATCCTCGAGCGCCACGAGCAGCATGAGCACGTAGCGGTGGTCGCCCTCGCCGCCGACCTCGTCCGCGTAGGCGCGCGCCGTCTCGTAGCGATGGTGGCCGTCGGCGATGAGGAGCTCCGCGTCCGCGAGGGCGCCCTGGAGCGTGGCGATGCGGTCGGGGTCCGCGATCCGCCAGAGCGTGTTGCGGGTGCCGTCCTGGTCAGCCACCTCCGCGAACGGCTCCTCGCGCGCGGCCTGCGCGAGCGTCTCGCGCGCGGCGCCGCTCGCGTCGGGGAAGAGGCTGAAGATGGGGGAGAGGTTCGCGCGCGTGGCGCGGGTGAGCTTCAGCCGGTCCTCCTTGGGACCGGGATGGGTGCGCTCGTGGGGCCGGATCCGCCCGGCGCCGTAGTCCTCCACCCGCACGCGCGCGAAGAAACCGGTGCGGCTGCGCTCGCCGCCGTCGGGGGCTGTGTAGTCCTGGCGGAGCACCCAGATCGCGGGCTCGTCCTCTTGGACGAGGACCCCCTTCCGCCGCCAGTCCTCGAGCGTCCGCGCCGCGGCCTCGTAGCTTTCGGGGAGGTCGATCTCGACGACGTTGTGCGGGCTCTTCGCGGCCAGCTCGGCCCGCATCTCGTCATCGATCACGTCGTACGGGGGCGCGATGAGGTCCTCCAACCGCCCGGCGGCGTCCGGGTCGTACCTGAGCGTCCTGAGCGGCTGAACATCGGCCATCAGCCGCGCCACCCTAGCGCTCTTGCATCGGCTCTGGCGGGGGGTCATAGTCGCCGTACGCCCCAACAAGAAGGAGTGGGAATGGCCACCACTGAAGCGAGCCCTGAGGCAACGACCCAGGGCTACCAGCTCGAGGGCAGCCTCTTGGAGGTCTGCAACTGCGACACCCTGTGCCCCTGCTGGATCGGCGACGACCCCGACAACGGCTTTTGCCAGTCCGTCGTCGCATACAACCTGACGAAGGGCACGATCAGCGGCGTCGACGTCAGCGGTCTGACGCTCATCGGCGTCGTACACATCCCGGGGAACATCCTCGAGGGGAACTGGAAGCAGGCCGTCCTGGTCGACGACCGCGCCACCGACGAGCAGATGGACGCGCTGCTCCAGTGCTTCAGCGGGCAGCTCGGCGGGCCGCTCGCTGATCTCGCGAGCCTGGTCGGAGAGCGCGTGTCGATCGAGCGCGCCAAGATCGACCACTCGATCAAGGACGGTGCCGGCACGCTGAAGGTCGAGGGCAAGATCGACTGCTCGATGCAGCCCTACCGCGGGCCCGACGGCAGCATCACCACGCTCAACAACTCGATCTTCTCGACCGTCCCGGGGTCGCCGGCATACGTTGCGAGGGCCGACCACCAGAAGGTCGACATGCCCGGGATCGGCCAGTGGGAGCTGGAGGGAAAGAACGCGATCCAGTCCGATTGGAAGATCGACTACCGAGGCGAGTGACCAGCCTGCCCCGACCCATCCTGGTCGGGATAGCCGCCGCGTGGGCCGCCGCCATCGCGGCCCAGGTGGCCGGCGTCACGGCCGTGGCGAACCACGACTCGCTGCTCGTGGGCGACGGCCCGCCGTTCGCGATCGCCGCGCTGATCGCGCTGCTCGCCTGGCAGGTGATGATCGCGGCGATGATGCTCCCGTCCAGCCTGCCCCTCGTGCGCCTCTACGCGCGCGCCACCGAGCGAGCGCCGCGACGCGGACGCTCCATGGCCGCGTTCATCGGCGGGTACGCGCTGGTCTGGAGCGGCTTCGGCCTGGCGGCCTTCGGGTTCGACGCCGGGATCCACGCGGCCGTGAACGCGAGCGGCTGGCTCGCGGCCCACGACTGGTGGATCGGCGGCTCGGTGCTCGCGCTGGCGGGCGCCTTCCAGTTCACCTCGCTCAAGGACGCGTGCCTCGACAAGTGCCGCCACCCCGGTCAGTTCCTGATGCGCTTCTACGAGCGCGGCCCGGCGGGCGGCTTCAAGCTCGGCGCGCGCCACGGCGCCTTCTGCGTGGGCTGCTGCTGGGCCCTGATGCTCGTGATGTTCGCCGCCGGCGTGGCGAGCCTGATCTGGATGGCCCTCCTGACCGCGGTGATGATCCACGAGAAGACCCGCCCGACGGGCGCCCGAGCGGTCCCAGTGACGGGCGTGGCGCTGCTGGGCGCCGCCTCAATCGTGCTGGCCTACTCGGCGTACGCGGCAGGCGCGATCTGACGAGCCCTAGACTTCCGGGCGACGGGGCGTGGCGCAGCCTGGTAGCGCGCCGCCTTTGGGTGGCGGAGGTCCCCCGTTCGAATCGGGGCGCCCCGATTGGGGTATATGACTGAGTCGACGGATACGCACAGACGGGGGCGCATCAAGCCCATCCTGCTCGCTGCCGCCATGGCGTTTCTCGCGCTCAATGTGTGGACCGGCGCCCCGCTCCTCGCCGTCTGGATCGGGTCGAAGGTGCAGGGGGAGGAGAGCCAGCCGTCGATGGGCGCGTACGTCGTGGTGATCCTCTCGCTGATCGCGTTCAGCTGGGGGCTGTATCAGCTGCTGAAGATCGCGATGCGTGCGTATCAGGAGGCGACCGGCACGATGCCGACCGTGCGGACGCACGCGCCGTGGCTTCGCAGCATGCGCGGCGAGCGGGTCGACCACCGTCAGGCGGCAACGCGCATCTCGGGCGCGGAGAAGATCGTGGTGGTGACCGTGCTGGTCGCGGCGATCGCCTTCGAGATCTGGTTCTTCTTCTTCAGCGGCTCGTCGATCGGCGGCGGCGGAGGCCGCTGACTCGTCAGGCGCCGTCGCCGCGCCGCCGCTTTCACCACGACTCGCCCCGGTAGCTCAGCTGGATAGAGCGGCGGCCTTCTAAGCCGCGGGTCGCAGGTTCGAGTCCTGCCCGGGGCGCTCGGCGAGAGTAGGCGAACCTGTGAATCGCCTGCGTGTTGGAGCGATGCGCGGGGGCCGGCAGGCTTGTTGCGCGGTCCACCTACGTGCGAGGATCGGAGGTGGCGACAAGAGGGACCGCATGAAGGAGCTCGTCTACCACCGGCAGCTGCTGCCGGCCGCCGAGCGCTTCGCCGACAAGCCGGCGTTCATCGACGGTGCCTACCAGGCGACCTACGGCGAGCACGTCGATCGCGTGCTGCGGCTCGCGGACGGGCTGCGCGGCGAGCTCGGCGTCGGCCGCGGCGACCGCTTCGCGGTCATGGCGCTCAACAGCCACCAGTACCTCGAGCTGTACCACGCCGCGTTCCTCGGCGCCGGCGTGATCAACCCGCTCAACCTGCGGCTCGCGCCCAAGGAGCTCGACTTCATCCTCGGCGACTCGGGCACCAAGGTCTGCTTCGTCGACGCCCTGTTCGCGCCGCTCATCGACGCGGTGCGCGCGGAGGCGGGCATCGAGCAGGTGGTGCTGATCGGCGAGGGCGACGTGCCCCACGACGTCGCGCTACGAGGACCTGCTCGCCGCCGGGAAGCCGGTCGTGCCCGACGAGCCCGAGGAGGACGACCCGGTCGTCCTCATGTACACCGGCGGCACCACCGGGCTGCCCAAGGGCGTGCTGCTCGACCAGCGGGCCGAGATGCTGAACATGTACCACGTCGCGATGCGGTGGCGGCTTCGACGAGCGCGACGTCTACCTGCACCAGACGCCGATGTTCCACGCCGCGTCGATGGGCGGGATCCTCGGCGTGCCCGCCGCGGGCGGCGTCGTCGACGTTCGTGCCGATGTTCGAGCCCGGGCGCGGTGCTCGACGCGATCGAGTCGCACGGCGTGACCGTGACGGTGATGGTGCCGACGATGATCGGCATGATGCTCGACCACCCCGACTTCGCGCCCGAGCGGATGGCTTCGCTCGAGCGTGCTCACGTACGGCGCGTCGCCGATGCCCGACGCGCTGCTCGAGCGGCTTGCTCGACGCTGTTCCCGGACCTCGACATCTACCAGGGCTACGGCATGACCGAGTGCTCGGCCGTGCTCACCTCGCTCGGGCCCGAGGAGCACCGCCTGCGGCGGCGAGCTGCTGCGCTCGGCCGGCCGGCCCGTGCCCGGCGTCGTGCTCTGCATCCAGGACGCCGACGGCAGATCGCTCCCGCCGGGCGAGACCGGCGAGGTGTGCGCCCGGGCCGGCAACTTCATGCGCGAGTACTGGAAGCGGCCCGAGGAGACCGCCGAGGCGTTCCGCGGCGGCTGGTACCACACCGGCGACGCCGGCTACCTCGACGAGGACGGCTACCTGTTCCTCGTCGACCGGGTGAAGGACATGATCGTCACCGGCGGCGAGAACGTGTACTCGGTCGAGGTCGAGAACGCGATCGCCACCCACCCGGCCGTCGCCCAGGTCGCCGTGATCGGCATCCCCGACGAGCGTTGGGGCGAGGCCGTGCACGCGATCGTCGTGCTCAAGCCGGACGTCGCCGCCACCGAGGACGAGCTCAAGGCCCACGCCCGCGAGCGCATCGCCGGCTACAAGGTGCCGAAGTCGATCGAGTTCCGCGACGAGCCGCTGCCGCTGTCGGGCGCGATGAAGGTGCTCAAGCGCGAGCTGCGGGCACCGTACTGGGAAGGCAGGGAGCGGGCGGTCCACTGACGGCGGGCGAGCGCCCGTCCTCACACTGGGCGCCGCCTCGGGCATCGGGCCGATGGCGCTGCTCGACGATCGCCCGGGGTCCGCTCGGCTGGGACCGAGGCTACCTCGATGCTCCTGCCTACGCCAGACAACAGGTGTCTGAGCTCGCGCCGCCTCGACTGTCGCTGCGGACGACCAGCGTCAGCCCGGTTCGCCGTTGGCGGCGAAGAGCGGGTGCGCCGCGGCCGCCGCGGCCCGCCGGGTCTCAGAAGCCGACGTCGCCTCCGCCGAAGTCGCCTCCGCCAAAGTCGCCTCCGCCGAAGTCGCCTCCGGTATCAGCGCCCGCCTCGCCCGCATCTCCCTCCGTACCACCGTCGCCCTCCGCGGCGGCCTCTTCGCCGCCGAACTCCGAGAACAGCGCCTGGGCGACCAGGCTCCCGGCGAAGGCCGCCGTGAAGCTGCCGAGGAGGGTGCCGCCCATGCCGGGCATGCCTCCGCCGCCACCGAAGGCTCGCTTGACGGTGCCGGGCCGGTTCGTCTCCGCGCGGGTGGCCATCCGGGCGAGGGTCCGGGGGTCGTCGCCTCCGGTGCGCTCGTGTTCGGGCACGGCCGCGCTCAGGTCGCGCAACGCCACGCGCCGCTGCTCGGGGGTCAGCTTGGCGAAGGCCTCCTCGTGGGCCTGCTCGATCGCTTCGGACGGGGCGGTCCGGACAAGGTAGCGGTAGCGCCCTCCAGCGCTTGCTCGTCTGTCAGTTCGCCCGGGGCGGCCGGCGAAGACACGGAGGCGTGCTGCCGGGGCCGCGATACGGACCCACTACTGCGGCCAAGGAGCCGATCCAGAAATCCCATAGTGCAAATGGTCCCTGATTGGGGTGCCGCGTGCGCGTCACTTCAGCACCATCGGGATCAACAAACTGGAACGCGGCATCAACGTCACCGCGGTGGTAGCTCTCAAACGCCTGCCGGACGACCTCCACGTTCTCCTGCGACATCGCCTACTACCGCAGGCCCACGGCTTCGAGGGCGTCGTCTCGTCGGAGATAGCTTCGGTACGTCACGAGCAGCCCGTCACGCGACTGAGTCACCAGCGCAAGCTGCTGCGACGTCGTCGCACCGCTCTCGGTCCCGCGTACACACATGCGACCGAGCACCACCACCGAATCGCCGACTTCGATCAACTCTTCTACCTCGTAGCGAACCTGGTCGAAGACTTCCGCCAAGCGTCCGAGCAGGGTCCTGAGCCCCTCGTGACCACGGTAGGTGCCCCCCAACCACGCAGCCGGGTCTATTACCCACACGGTGTCGGGGTCGACTGCGTCCCAGGGAAATTCGCCGGTTTCGTTGTAGTGGTCGATGAATCGCCGCGTGAAATCGAGGTTCTCCTGCGACATCGCCCGCCAGTATCCCGCCGCCCACGCACGAGAGCCAGGCGTGCCCCAAGACGAGATCGCTGCCGTCCACGACACGGCCAAGTGAGCACTCCACGCTTAGTGAAACGAGCCGCCCTTCGATGCACCACACCGTGATCGCCGGTCCGCTCCGACCCCACCCCACAGGCCCAGCCAAGCGAAAGACAGCAATGTGGTTGCCGGGGTCTGGCGAATGTGGCCCGAACGCCGCTGGGGCGTTCCGCACAGCACTGCGGCGGGCGTGCCTCAGACCGCCCGCTATCCGTCTCTACAAGCGGGTTCCGTCGTGATGAGCGCCTTCACGCCCGTCGCGTGAGACCCACCTTTCACGGGTTCCACTCGTACGCTTGTCGCATGGGACGCTACGGAAAGCGCGCGGACCTGATCGTGCATGAGGAGGAGCCGTTCAACGCCGAGACCGGGCTCGCGGCTCTGGCGGATCCGGTGACCGCCACGGACGCGTTCTACGTGCGGGGCCACGGCGCGGTTCCGGAGGTCGATTCTGCCGCGTGGCGACTGCGCGTGCACGGCCTTGTGGAGCGCGAGCTCGACCTCTCGCTGACGACGCTGCGCGAGGCGTTCCGGGAGCGCACCGAGACACGACGCTGCAGTGCGCCGGCAATCGACGCACGGGCCTGATCGCCATCCGCGACATTCCTGGCGAGGCACCCTGGGGCCCCGGCGCCACGGGCACCGCGACGTGGAGGCCGGGTGGCCCTCGCCGACGTGCTCGCGCTTGCCGGCCCCCTGCACGAGGCCGCCCATGTCGGCTTCGAGGGCGCCGACCTCTCCTCGGAGGCGAAGCGCCCCAGCGCTTCGGGGGCTCGATCCCACTCGACAAGGGGTGCCGCCCCGAGGTCCTGCTTGCGTGGGCGATGAACGGCGAGCCGCTCCCGCCCGTCCACGGCGCGCCGCTGCGGGTGGTCGTGCCGGGCTACATCGGCGCGCGCAGCGTCAAGTGGCTCGAACGGATCGAAGTTCGCTCCAGGCCATGGGAGGGCTACTTCCAACACGTCGTCTACCGGCTGTTGCCGGAGGACGGGACGCCGGTCCCGGGCGCGGGCACGCCACTTGGCCTGATCGCGCTCAACGCCGACGTTCTCTCTCCGGCGAACGGCGAGACGGTCACGGCCGGCGCGGTCGAGGTGCGCGGCTACGCGTTTGCGGGCGGCGAGCGACATGTCGAGCGGGTCGACGTCTCGCTCGACGGCGGGACAACCTGGTCGCAGGCGGAGATGCTCGACGACCTCGGTCGGTGGGCCTGGCGGCACTGGCGGATATCGGTCGAACTCGCGCCCGGAGAGCATGAGATCCTCGTCCGCGCCTGGGACTCCTCGGCGGCCACGCAGCCAGAGGACGAGGCTGCGCTGTGGAACCCGAAGGGCTACGTGAACAACGCCCGTCCGCGGGTCCGCGTGCACGCCGTGGCTGCCTGACGCAGCGCGTGAGCGCGCATTGGACAAGAAGATGGACGCGCGACTCACGGCGTGCCCCGGTAGCTCAGCTGGATAGAGCGGCGGCCTTCTAAGCCGCGGGTCGCAGGTTCGAGTCCTGCCCAGGGCGCACAAGCAGGTAAGGTCGCGAGCTTGGTCAGGGTCGCTACCGCGATAATCGCCTTGATCCTTCTCGCAGTCCCGGCCGCGGCCTGGGCGCAGGAGCCACCTCAGTGCGCGCCCGACAAGACGGCGAACGTGACGCTCAGGACCCAGGAGAAGGGGCAGGAAGCGGCGCTCGTGGCCACCCACGAGGTGGACGTGACCGCGGACATCGCCGCCGCGGATCCGACCCGCATCGAGATCACGCCGCAGGCCGGCGTGGATGTGCTGAAGAAGAGCTCCGATGGCTCGATCGTCGTGCTGTTGGCGCCGAGCACGCCGAACCTCACGCTCACGGTCTCATGGCGTCAATCGGTGGATGAGTCGAATCCCGAGGAGACGGCGCGCTGCACAGCCACACGGGTGCTCACGCTGCCGGTGCTTGCCGCGACACCGGCTCGGGCGGTGCGCCAGCCCGGGTCGAGCCGCGAGTTCGTCACGTTCGCCGTGGCACCGGCGGCAAGGCGCCCGGACCTGTCACCCCTCGCGATATCGATCCGGACCACGGGCCGGGTCCGCTACCCCCGGGCGAACGAGCGGCTGCGGACGATGGTCGTGCCCATGCGGACGGCCGAGCAACTGAAGTACCGAACGCGCCTGCCCAACCCGGCCTACGCCACCTTCGCGCAGTTATGTCGCTCCTGGTGGATCACCTGTGGTCCCGCAAACGCGCACGTGTCCCAGCTCAACGTCAACAACAGGGGCCTTCCCGACCTCGACGGAAGCAACGCGATTCTGCGGCCGCTCGCCTTCACCCAGCCGTCACGTTGGGCGGCCCGCTTCGGACTCGTGGTCTCGGCCTTCCCGGGCGCGGGCAAGAACCGGCCGTTCGGCTTCGACGTCCAGGTGAGTCAGGCCGGGCGGCTGCTGGCTCGCGTCCGAAGGGCCGGCCGGTGCGTGGAGGTGCGCCGGAGCAGCGGTATCTTCCATCAATGCACTATCGCGCGCAGCAGCACGCTGCTGCGCTAGCCGGTATTACACAGCTCATGCGCGCCATGACCGTCATCCCAGGCCGGCCGGACAGCGCGGAGCTGTCCGAGCGACCCGAGCCTGAGCCGAAGGCCGGGGAGCTGCTCGTCGAGCCGCTCTATCTCGGCGTCTGCGGCACCGACCGCGAGATCCTCGACGGGGACCATGGCGAGCCGCCGCCCGGCGAGGAGCGGCTCGTGATCGGCCACGAGCTGCTCGGGCGTGTCAGGGACAGCGGGCAGCTGGTGGCCGGGATCGTGCGCCGGCCCGATCCCGTGCCGTGCGCCTGCTGCGCGCAGGGCGAGTGGGACATGTGCCGCAACGGCCTATACACCGAGCGGGGCATCAAGGCGCTCGACGGCTACGGCGCGGAGCTCGTGACGATCGAGGAGGACTTCGCGATCCCCGTCCCGGACGAGCTCGGCACGCTGGGCGTGCTCACCGAGCCCGCGAGCATCCTGGCGAAGGCGTGGGACCAGATCGATCGCATCGCCACGCGAGCCTGCTCGGTGCACGAGCGCGTGCTCGTCACCGGCGGCGGCCCGATCGGCATGCTGGCGGCGCTCATGGGAGTCCAGCGCAGGCTCGAGGTACACCTGCTCGACAGGGCGACCGAGGGGATCAAGCCCGAGGTGGTCGCGGAGCTGGGCGCCGAATACCACACCGGCGACATCACCGAGGTCGCGGAGGGAATCCAGCCGGACCTCGTCGTCGAGTGCACGGGCGTGGCGGAGCTCGTGGCCGGCGCGATGCAGCACACCGCGCCGGGCGCGATCGTCTGCCTCGCCGGCGTCGCCCCGTCGCGCACCCTGAGCGTCGACATCGGCGCGCTGAACAACGAGCTGGTCCTCGAGAACGACGTCGTGTTCGGCTCGGTCAACGCGAACCGGCGTCATTTCGAGCTGGCGGTGAAGTCGCTCTGCGCCGCCGACCCCGACTGGCTGCGCCGGCTGATCACCCGCACCGTGCCGTTCGAGCGCTGGCAGGAGGCGATCGAGAAGGGCGACGACGACATCAAGGTCGTGGTCGAGTTCCCTCACCGCTAGCGCCAAACTCACGCTACCCTCGACGCGATGCCGACCTCCCTCGTGACCGGCGGGGCGGGCTTCTTGGGCTCGCACCTCTGCGACTACCTGCTGTCCCGCGGCGAGCGCGTGATCTGCGTGGACAACCTCGAGACGGGATCGCTCGAGAACATCAAGCATCTGAAGAACGGGTCGAACTTCCGTTTCGAGATGTTCGACATCACGGAGCACTACGAGGTCGACGAGCCGGTCGACTTCGTCTACCACATGGCCTCGCCGGCGTCGCCGATCGACTACGCGCGGCTGCCCCTGCACACGCTGAAGGTGGGTGCGTACGGCACGCACAACACGCTCGGGCTGGCGAAGAAGCACCGCGCGCGTTTCCTGCTCGCCTCGACGTCCGAGGTCTATGGCGACCCGTTGGTGCATCCGCAGCCGGAGACGTACTGGGGCAATGTGAACCCGATCGGCCCGCGCGGTGTCTACGACGAGGCGAAGCGGTACGCGGAGGCGCTGACGATGGCGTATCTGCGCCAGCAGGGCGTGGACACGGCGATCGTGCGGATCTTCAACACGTTCGGTCCGCGGATGCGCGCGAATGATGGCCGCGCGATCCCTGCTTTCCTCGGGCAGGCGCTGGCGGACCGCCCGGTGACGGTGTTCGGCGACGGCTCTCAGACACGGAGCTTCTGTTATGTGGACGACCTGATCCGCGGGCTGGTGCTGCTGGCCGAGTCCGAGGTGCACGAGCCGGTGAACATCGGCAATCCGAACGAGATGTCGCTGCTCGAGATGGCGAAGCTGATCATCGAGCTGACCGAGTCGCGTGCGGAGGTGGTCTTCGAGGCGCTGCCGGTCGACGACCCCCAGGTCCGCCAGCCGGACATCACGCGCGCGAGAGACCTGCTCGGCTGGGAGCCCGAGATCGACGTGCGCGATGGCATCGCGCGCACCATCGAGCACTACATCAAGCTTCTGGGGCGGCAGCCCGCGCCGCGATGAGCGCAGAGGCCAAGAACCTCGAGGTCATCTCGAAGGCGATCGACGACCACAACGGCTCGTGCGACTGGCCCGCCGTGGCGGTGGAGATGAATCCCTTCGAGGTCGAGCGCCTGGGCTGGGATTCCATCCGCGGCCTGCCGATTCGCCCGAACGCCGACCTCGGAACCGGGTCTTTCCGCGTGGTCTGCGCCCGCGAGGAGGGGCTACCGGGCGAGGAGGAGACGGTCGAGGCCGTCGCAGATCAGACGGTTCCGGCGGAACCCGTGCCCTTTCGCTGAGCCTGGACAAGTGTCCTAGTGAGTTTTGCGCCTGGACTTTTGTTTTCTCGCAGGTTGCCGATACATCTCTAGTTCCCGCAACGGCGTCCCTAGTGCGGGAAAGGGCTCCGTATCGACTTCGCACGTATTCGTCATCTTGCTGTAGCGGCAGCCGCCCTCGGCGGGCTGATCACCGGCGCGTCTCTGGCCGGTGCGCAGTCCTCACGCCCTGACACCGGGCTCCATCTCTTGGTGGTCCCGGACTCGGCGCGCGGGGAGCTTGCTCTCGCGCGCGCGGATGCGCGCGTGGTGGCGCGCTATGAGGACTTCACCCTGGTCGAGGCGACCGGGGAGGACGTGGACCGCCTGCGGGGTGCCGGCGCAGGACGCCGCGACGACATGCGCGAGGTGCTGCTCGCCGGTGGCGAGCTCGACCCCGCGCTGCGGCCCTCGCTGGCCGCGAAGGACGGGCCTGAGCGAAGCGAAGCGCTCGTGCTCGTCCAGTTCGTAGGACCCGTGAAGTCGGCTTGGCTCGCGAAGCTGCGGGCCACCGGAGCAACCGTCCTGGGCTACGCCGCCCAGAACGGCTACCTCGTTCACGCGGCGGGAGACGCCCTCGTCCGCGTGACCGAGCTCGTGGGGTCAGACCCCACGGTACGTGCCGCCACCGCCCTGCGCTCGAGCGACAAGATCGAGCGCGGGGCGGACAGCGGACGCGTGGCCGTCCAGACCGTGGCCGGAGCCCCCGGCGAGGACGCCCGCGCGGACGCCGAGGCGGCGGGACCGGAGCTGGCCCCGGAGCTGACAGCCGCCCGGGTGCGGACTCAGTTCCTCGAGCTGAGCGCCGCCGAGGTCTCGCAGCTCGCCGCCGACCCCGCGGTGGTGGCGGTCGAGCCGGCGGGAGTGCCGGAGCTCCATGACGAGCGGGGCGCCCAGATCGTTGCCGGGAATCTCTCCGGCAACGCGCCGAGCGGTCCGGGTTACGAGGCGTGGCTTTCGTCGAAGGGATTCGGAGCCCCCTTCGGCTTCGCCATCGATGTGACGGACTCGGGCCTCGATCGCGGGGTCTCGGCGCCCGTCCACCCGGACCTGCTCGGTCGTGTCGGGTACGCGCACGACTACACCGCCGACCCGGACGCGACCGACTGCGGCGGCCACGGGACGAACGTGGCCTCGATCGCGGCGGGGCTCGGCACGGCGGCGGGTCAGGACGCCCAGGGCTACAAGCACGGGCTCGGCGTGGCGCCCTACGCGGAGGTCGGCGCCTCGAAGATCTTCCGCTGTAACGGGGCCGCCGCCGCGGTCAACTACGCGATGCTCGCGAGCGATGCCTACACGAAGGGCGCGCGCATCTCGAACAACTCGTGGGGCATCTCGAACTTCGGCGGCTACCACGCCGCCTCGCAGGCCTACGACGCGCTCGTCCGCGACGCGTCGGCCGGCACGCCCGGCAACCAGGAGCTGGTCGAGGTCTTCTCGGCCGGCAACGACGGCGACGGGAACGGCAACCCGGCCGACCCGAAGGGTGACGAGGGCTACGGCAGCATCTCCTCGCCGGGCACCGCCAAGAACGTGATCACCGTCGGCGCGGCCGAGAACGTGCGCGGCTCGGGCACCGACGGCTGCGGCGTCACCAACGGGGGCGCGGACAGCACGCGCGACATCATCAACTTCTCCGGCCGCGGGCCCACGCAGGACGGGCGGATGAAGCCGGACCTCGTCGCGCCGGGCACGCACGTGACGGGCGCCTCGCCGCAGCACGCCGGCTACACCGGGGCGGGGGTCTGCGACAAGAACTTCGGCGGCAGCGCCTTCTACTCGCTCGTGTCCGGGACCTCGCAGGCCGCGCCGCACGTGGCCGGGGCGGCCGCGCTGCTGCGCGACTGGTACGTGCGGACCGTGAACCCGCAGGCCCCCTCGCCCGCGATGACCAAGGCCGCGCTCGTGAACACCGCCGTCGACGTGGCGGGCGGCGACAGCGGCAAGGGCAGCCAGATCCCGTCCGCGCCGAACAGCGACGAGGGCTGGGGCCGCGTGAACCTCGGCGCCGCGTTGGACGACACGGAGCGCGAGTACGTCGACCAGTCGACCACGCTCGACGCAGCGGGTCAGAGCTTCCTGCGCTCCTACCAGGTCGCCGACACGGCCCGGCCCGTCCGCGTGACGCTCGCCTGGACCGACCCGCCGCCGGCAACGGTCACCGGGAACGCGTTCGTGAACGACCTCGATCTCGAGGTCAGCGTGGGCGGACGCGTGTACCGCGGGAACTGGCTGGCCGACGGCCTGTCGGTCGCCGGGGGTCAGGCCGACTTCCGGAACAACCTCGAGAACGTGGTGCTCCCGGCCGGGACGGACGGGCGGATGTCCGTCAAGGTCGTGGCGAAGTCGCTCGGCGGCGACGGCGTCCCCGGCAACGCGACCCCGCTCGATCAGGACTTCGCGCTCGTCGTCTCGAACGCGCAGGAGCAGGTCTCCTCGCCGGTCCTCGCCCAGGGCGAGGTGACGATTGACGACGGCCTCGACGGCCAGAACGGCGACGGCGCCCTGGAGCCGGGCGAGTCGTTCACGCTGCAGCAGGGCGTCCGGAACACGGGCACCGACGTCGCCACGGGCGTGACAGGGACCCTGGCCGGTGGCAGCGACATCAACGTGACGCAGGCGACCTCGGCGTATTCCGACATCACGGCCGACTCCGAGGAGGAGAACGCCACGCCGTACGAGGCCACGCTCTCGGGCAGCGCCTCCTGCGGCGTCGACGCCACCGGCATCCTCGACGTGACCAGCACCGAGGGCGGGACGCAGCCCGTGCCGGTCACGATCCCGACCGGCAGGCCGGGCCCGCCCACCACGCACACGAAGACCCAGACGATGGCGATCCCGGACGACAACGCGGGCGGGGCCCAGTCGACGCTGGTCGTGCCGGTGAGCGGCCGCATCAAGGACCTCGACGTCCGCATCGACAGCATCGACCACAGCTTCGTGGGCGACCTCAAGGTCGAGCTGACGAGCCCTGACAACTCCACGACGGTGCGGCTCGTCGAGCACGTTGGCGGCCCGAACAACGGCGGCGACGACCTGGTGGACACGGTCTTCGACGACGAGGCCGCCACGGTCATAGGCATGGGCACGAGCAGCGCGCCGTACACCGGCCACTTCCGCCCGCAGGGCGACCAGCTCTCGCGCTTCGACGGCAAGCAGCAGCAGGGCACCTGGAAGCTGCGCGTAAGCGACCGCTACGAGAACGACACCGGCTCGCTGCTGGGCTGGAGCCTCACGATCCGCACCGCGCAGTGCGACCCGAACGTAAACGCGCCCGAGACCCAGATCGAGGCCGCACCGCCGCCGCTCGCGAGCTCTCGCCACGCGAGCTTCGAGTTCGGCTCCCCGCGCCCGAACTCGCAGTTCCAGTGCCGGCTCGACGGCGGCGACTTCAGCCCGTGCGCCTCACCCCAGGAGTTCGGCAACCTGCCCGAGGGCACGCACACCTTCGAGGTGCGGGCCTTCGACCAGTACGGCAACGTGGACGGCAGCCCGGCCGTCTACACGTGGACGGTCGACGTGACGGCACCCGGCCCGCAGATCTCGAACGCGGGCGGCGAGGCCCCGAGCGTGCAGGGCAGGGCCGGCACCTCGGCCGGGGATGCGGACAACGTGACCGTGGAGCTCTACTCGGGATCCGCGGCCGCGGGCACGCCGGTGCAGACGGTCGTGGCGCCGCGCGACGGGTCGGGCGCCTTCAGCGCACAGTTCGACCGCGTCGGCGCGGGCACCTACACCACCGCGGCGAAGCAGAGCGACGCCGCGGGCAACACCGGCTCGAGCGGAGCGGTCAGCTTTACGGTGGCCGGGCCGCCCGTCGAGCAGACCGCGTTCGGAGCGAGCACGCTCGTGACGGTGAGAGCCGCGCGTCGCAAGCCGGGCCGCGGTCCGGTGACGCTCGTGGTGACCAACGGCAATCCGTTCCCGGTGACCGGCCGCCTTGGCGGGCGGACGAGCCGGAAGCTCCTGACCGGCGGCGCGCGGAAGCGCTACCTGCCCGTGCGCGCCAAGACGATCAGCGTCGGAGCCGGAGCGCGCCAGACGATCCGGCTCGCGCTCCCGCGCTCGCTGCGGGCGGTCCTGCGCCGCGACGGAAAGGTCGCGATGAGGTTCACCGCAACGCTGCACGACCCGGCCGGCAACGCGCGCACGGTGACCGCCCGTACGACACCGCGCGCGCAGGCGAAGCCACGCTGAGTCACTGCTAGATTCGCAACGTCGCCCCGCGAGGCGGCACGTGGTGGGCGTAGCTCAGCAGGTAGAGCTCCTGGTTGTGGTCCAGGCGGTCGCGGGTTCGAGTCCCGTCGCTCACCCTTCGGGATGCTGGGCCCACGAGAGCCGCTCGCCGCGCCGGAGAAGGTCAGTGATCAGATCGAGCGCTGGCTGGCAGGCGATGGCGACAAGACCCTCGGAGGGCTGATCGACGTCTTCCAGGAGAAGAGCTTCGCGCTGGTCTTCATCCTGCTGCTCGGCGTTCCGGCGTTGCCGCTGCCGACCGGCGGCGCAACGCATGTGTTCGAGGTCATCGCAATGCTGGTGGCGCTTCAGTTGGTCGCCGGACGCGAGAAGATCTGGTTGCCAGAGCGCTGGCGCAAGGTCGAGCTCGGGACGGGCGGCGGTCGGACGCGGTTCATCAACGGGTTGATGAGGGCGATCCGCTGGATCGAGCGCTTCTCCCGGCCCCGCGTTCGTTTTCTGTTCGACCACCGCGCGAGCAACAGCGTCTTCGGGCTGCTCGTGATCGCCGGGTCCTTGGGCGCGTTCCTGGCGCCGCCGTTCACGGGCCTCGACACGCTGCCTGCCCTTGGGGTGGTGCTGCTGTCGCTGGGCGTCCTGCTGGTGGACTTCGCGGTCGTGGTCCTCGCGCTGTTCGTCGGTGGCGCCGGCATCGTCCTCGAGCTCGTCTTGGGCAGGGCAGCCGTGCGCGGCATCGGAAACCTCTTCTAGAACTCGTCGGCGAAATCCCAGATCCGAATGTGGTCGGGCTCGAGCCGGACGATGACATCCGCACCTCGGCGGGCCTCCGCGTCAGCCTCGGCTCCCTCGTCGCCGGAGTACCTGGCCGTGATGCGGCGCGTGATTTCGGTGACGCCGTCGTCGATGAACTGCGCCGAGCCTCGGACCTCGACGCCACGCAGCGGCGGTTCGGACTCGGCCACCACGATCGTCGCTCTGGGGTCGCGTCGCAGATGCCGAGCCTTCACATTCTGCCTCTCGATCACCACGTTGAATGCGCCCTCGCGCCATTCGTGGTAGACGGGAGAGAGCAAGACGCTTCCGTCGACCCTGAGGGTGGCCAACACTGCTACCCGCGGCTCGTCGAGGAAGGTGCCCAGGTCCTCAACGGACAGGTGCGTCCGCATGGGGCGAGCGTACCCGTTGTCGGCCGCCCCGGCGCGCTAGCGTCTGAGCACCCCAAATGACCGAATCGGGACGTGTCTCCGAGCCCACGCCTCGGGAGTTTCTCCGGACCGCCGACCCGGTTCTCGCGCGCGTGATCGATGCGCATCCGGACTTCCATCCGCGGGCATGGCTCGACGAGCTTCCGCCGCTCGACGCATTCGGAACGCTGGTATTCCAGGTGCTCGGCCAGCAGCTGTCCGTGAGTGCGACACGGGCGATCCTGTCCCGGCTCCAGGAGCGTTTCGGAGGGCGTCTGCCCTCACCGGCTGAGCTCCTCGCGACCGACCCGCAGGAGCTTCGCGCCATCGGCATGTCGAATCGGAAGGCTGCGACGTTGCGCGCGCTCGCAGAGCGATTCGTCGACGGACGCCTGAGCGACGAGGCGCTGTCCCGGATGACGGACGACGAGGTCGAGGCGGCCCTGACCGACGTGTCTGGAATCGGCCCATGGACGGCGCACGGCTTCCTGATCGTGGCACTCGATCGGCCCGACGTACTCCTCTCCGGCGACCTCGCGTTGCGGCGCGCGGTCGCGCGCGCCTACGGCTTCGACCACCTCCCGACGGAGGACGAGATGGTCGAGGTCGCGGAGCGCTGGCGACCGTATCGGAGCCTCGCGGTGAGCTACCTGTTCGCGTCCGAGTACGACGAGGGAACGTGACCCGGCGGAGCCGTCGTCACGCGGCGGTTCACCCCGCCAGCACGTCGTAGGCGAAGCGCACCACCAGGGAGCCGTCGCCGACGGCGCCCGCGACGCGGTTGGAGGCGCCGGCGCGTACATCGCCGGCTGCGAAGACGCCGGGGCGGATCGTCTCGAGGAGGTGGGGCGGGCGGTCGGTGAGGGGCCAGCGGAGGTAGCCGGTGCAAGCTGCGGCGGCCTCGCCGCACAGGAGGTAGCCGGCGGGGTCGACGGCGAGCATGCCGTCGCAGGCCTCGGTGCAGGGGTCGGCGCCGATCATCACGTAGACGGCCGTGCACTCGACCTCCTGGGTGGTGCCGTCGCGGCGGTTGCCGAGGCTGACGGACTCGACGGTGGTCGAGCCGTGGACCGCAGTGACCTCGGTCTCGGTCATCACCTCGATACGGGGTGAGCCCTCGATGCGGTCGCGCAGGTAGTGGGACATGGTCGACTTGAGGGTTTCGCCGCGGACCACGATGCGGACGCTGCGGGCACGGCTGGCCAGGTGAACGGCGGCCTGGCCGGCGGAGTTGCCCCCGCCGACCACGACGACGTCCCTGTCGCGGGAGCGCTCCGCGTCGCTTGGCATCGCGGCGTGGTAGACCCCGGCGCCGCGGAAGCGATCGATGCCGTCGGCGTCGAGCTCGCGCCAGCGCGCCCCGGTGGACATCACCAGCGAGCGGGCGAGAACGTGCTGGCCGTCGTCGAGGTCGACCCGAATCAGGCCCTCGGGGCCGTCGGCCAGCTCGACGGCGGGATGGAAGCTGGACAGCACCGCGTCGAACCGGCGCGCCTGCAGGGTCGCCTTGGTGGTCAGCTCCCGGCCGCCGATGCCGCTCGGAAAGCCGAGGTAGTTCTCGATCCGCGCGCTCGTCCCGGCCTGGCCTCCGGGGGCCCAGGACTCGGCGACGAAGGTGCGCAGTCCCTCGGAGCCTCCGTAGACGGCCGCGGCAAGTCCGGCGGGCCCTGCTCCCAGCACGACCAGGTCGAAGCGCTGGCCGTCGACCTCGGCGCGCAGTCCCAGGGAACGCGCGACCTGGGCCGCGGAGGGATTCCGCATTACGTTCCTCGCGTGGACGAGCACCGGCGTCTCCTCGCGCGGGATCTGCAGCCACTCGAGCAGGTCGGCGCTCTCCTTGTCGGTGTCGACGTCGTACCAGCGCACCGGCAGCAGGTTGCGCTCGAGCAGGTCGCGCACCTCGAACGCGCGGCGGGAGCCGCGGGGCGCGATCAGTCGCATCACCCCGTGCCCTCCGGCCTCGTGCCAGGCCCGCCGCGCCAGCAGGGTGCGGAAGATGTGCTCGCCGAACTCGGGCCAGCGGGCGACCATGTCGCGCAGCCCGGCGCGGTCGAAGGCGATCACCTCGGTGGGCTCGATCGCCACGCAAGCGCTGATCGTGGGCTCGCCGGTGAAGATCGCGATGTCGCCGATGAAGGTTCCGGCGTCGGCCTGGGCTATGTGTACGTCCTTGCCCGGCTTTCGGTCGACGAACTCGACGAGGCCCCGCTCGATCACGAAGAACGGGGCCTCACGCACCGCGTGCTCGTAGAGCACCTCGCCCGTGGCGAACGACTCCCGCTCGCCGCCGCGCTCGCCCAGCCAGTTCAGCTTTGCGTCGGAGAGGCGCGGGTAGAGGACCTCGTCGGCGAGGTCGGGGAAAGTCTCGCTGCGATAGACCTGCGTCGTTGCCACGCACCGAGGCTAGCGCCGCCAGGCGATCCGCTGTAGCGTCGCTCGATCAAGCACTTATGGGCGTTGGCGGCGATCGTCGTCCTGTTCGTCGCGCCGGTGGCGACCGCGGACGCGAAGAAGTTTCAGGTGGTGGTCTTCGGCGACTCGTACGGGTCGGGCGAGGGTGCCCCGGCGGTGAACGGCGACTACGGCGCCGACGGCGGCTCGCTGCGCAACCAGGGCGTGCTCGGCATCATCAACGAGGACGGTCGCCCGTTCCCCGACCCGCCCGCTGACTGGAACGGGGACGCCGCCGACCAGGCGTTCACGGGTGACGGGCCGACCGCGGCCCGCCGCTGTCACCGCTCGCCGAAGGCGACCGCGCCGCGGGCGGTGCGCCTGCTCGCGGCCGAGTTCCCGGACATCGACTTCACGTTCCGCTCGTTCGCCTGCAGCGGCGCGCGGATCGACGAGGGTCCGATCGGGACCTACGAGGGCGCCCAGCCGATCGACCAGGAGAACCGGGTGCCGTCTCAGATCTCGCAGGCCAACGAGTACCTCAACGACCTGCCACAGGGCACCGACAAGCGCATCGACGCGCTCGTGATGAACATCGGCGGCAACAACCTCGGCTTCGGGAACATCATCCAGCGCTGCCTGAACCTGCCGCCCTACCAGGGCTTCGAGCCGTGCAGCCCGGGAAACGTCAGCGAGAACGGCATCGGCAACGACGACACCCTCAGGGTCCTCCTGACGGGTGAAGGATCGGGTGAGCCGGTGAGCGTGATCGGTCTCGACAACCTCCCCGGTCTCTACTCGGAGCTCAACAAGAAGGTCAACCGTGTGCCCGGCACGGCGGGCCAGCTGGCCGTGAGGCCCGGGAAGATCTACCTGACGACTCCGCCGAACCCCGTGGGCGGCGGCCGCGGCGGCTGCCTCACCGGTCAGTACGACTACGAGAAGAGCCTGCGCGCGGACGAGCATGCATGGCTGCGCGACACCGTCTTCCCGATGCTCGTTGACGCTATGTCCGATGCCGCGGACGACCACGACTGGGAGCTGGTCGAGCTCGGACCGGCGGCGCCGGCGAACGGCATGTGTGTCACGCAGAACCGGTTGTTCAACCGCAACCGCGACTCGCTGCGCCATCAGGGTGCGACCGTCGCGTCGGTCGCGGGCCTCGCCGTGTCCCACGGCATCGGCCATCCCAACAGCGCCGGCTATGCGGCGATCGCCCCCGTCCTCGCGGCCAGCCTGCGCCCGCAGGTGATCGGGGCGTTCACGCCCGGACAGCCGGCGGTCGGCGGCGCGGAACCGGCGCCCGTGGTCCCGCTCGCCAACAGGGTCCAGCTGCGCCTGCCGGATCCGCCCGAGGACTACCTCACGCACCCGGCCGGCTCCACCCAGTTCGGCGACACGGCGATCGGACCGCTCGGCATGGGCATCGGGATGGTCGACGTGCCGGTGCCGGTGACCGCGGACAGCATGGCCCTGCTGGCGCGGCGCTGCGGACCGCTCAGCCCGAGCGTCGCGCCCCCCGCCGGCTGTGGCGCCGCGCGGACGGTCTTCGGCGTCCTCACCGGCACGCCGGGTGTGCCGACCGGGGTGACGGCCTCAGCGTCCGCGCAGGGTGTGAGGGTCGGCTGGGTGAAGGGCTCGCCCGCCGAGCGCACCCTGCGACGCTTCCTCATCACAGCGAGCTCGTCCGTTCGAGCTGGTCTGCTCGGCGACCTCGACGTGACGCAGAACTTCTCGATCGCGCCCGCTCTCCGCTCTTCCGTACTGCCGCTCGACCCGGGCGACTGGAGGATCTCCGTCCGCGAGTGCACCGACCGCGGGTGCGGCAGCGCGTCGGCGCAACTCAACGTCCACAGCAACGGAGCGATCCAGTTCGATCCCGAAGATCTCGAGACCCCGGACCTGGTCCTGCAGCAGCAGTTCTCGCCGGTTGGCGTCTTCACGACGCCGGCCGGCCGCCGGCCGCGCGCCGGCCAGACGTTCCCGCTGCAGATCTCGTGGGGCGTCTGGCGTCAGTGGAAGGACCTCCGCAAGCTGCGGCTGCGAATGATCGGCGAACGCGGCGAGCTCGGCACGATCGCCGTCGAGCTCCGCTCAGGACGGGTAACCGTGAGCGGCCCCGGCTCGCGCACGCGTCGCGGCAGGATCGGCCGCCGCGCGGCGCTCAGGGCAAGGATGTTTGCCCTGAGCACACGCAAGGCGCGGATCGTGGGCGGCGGCAAGCGCGGCCGGCTCGTGGCTCTGGAGCTTCCTCTGGAGTTGTCGAGACGCCTCCGTCCCCAGCGGGTAGACGTCGACGTAGCTGCGTCATCCCGCGGCGGCAAGAAGCAGGGCTTCGGCCCGGCGGGGTCGTTCGAGGTGCGCCGAGCCGGACGGTCGGCCAGGTAGCTGGATTATCCGCTGGGCGCGCCGATCGCCGGCACCGCGTCGAAGAGCGAGGCGTAGTTGTCGATGATCATGTGTCGGCCCTTCAGCTCGGCGATCGTCGCCGCGTCGGCCACGCCGTCGCCGACAAAGCCTGCTCCGCCCTCGGGGCCGAGCGGGATCGCGATGAGCGGCGGGAACTCGTCCCAGCTGGTCAGCTGGCCGTCGCCCGAGATCAGCGCCCCGATGTTGGCCGCGACCACCCCGGCCTGCTGTGTCGCGATGCCGGCCATGTCGCGGTCCGCGTCCGAGACGTCGCCGAGGGCGAACACATTTGGTCTCCCCGAGCACGCGCAGGTGCTCGTCCACGCGCACGTAACCGCGCTCGTCGCGGCGGTTTCCGAGCGGTCCGCCTTCGATGTATTCGCTGTGCGGCCGTACGCCAAACGCCCGGAACCAGATGTCGGCGACGAGCGGGTCGCCGTCCTCCGTGTGGATCCGGATCGTCCCGAGCGTTGCCGGCGCGACGCTCGGCAGCTCTCTCAGCGAGCGCGCCGAGCCGCAGCTCGATGCCGAGGGCGTCGAGCTGACGGCGGAGTTCGTCGCGCAAATCCTGGCCGTAGGGACCGGCGAGGATGTCCTCGGAGATATCGGCGAGCGTCACGTGCTTGTCCGGATAGAACGCCTTGATCTCGCCGGCAAGCTCGAGGCCGGCGGGACCGGCGCCGACGATCAGCGCGCGGTCGGCGGCCAGCAGCGCCTCATGGGCGGCACGAAAACGGGCCCGGGCGGAAGCGATGTCGGGCTCTTCGTTCTTGGCCGGGAACGGGTACGCCGAGCCCGTGGCGAGCACCAGGTAGTCCGGCTCGAGTACCTCACCTGACTCCAGCGTGACCCGGTTCCCGTCGACCGCGACCGCTCGATCGCGCAGGAAGCGGCCGTGGGCGAGCAGGTGCTCGTAGGGCAGGAAGATTCGGTCGAGCCATTCCGGCTCGACAAGCGCACGCCACGCAGCGACGTTGTGGACGAACGCCTCGGTCGGGTCCACGAGCGTGACGTCGGCGAGGTCGTCGAGCGCCTTGGCGGCGTTGATCCCGCCGTAGCCGCCACCGAGGACGACGACGGTGGGACGTGGGGTGGAGGGGTCGGTCATTGGGAGAGCTCCTAAGCTCGGATTCGAGTATCGACACCGTGCAACGTAGCAGCTATGAAAATACTAGCCACCAGGCGAACGCTAGCATTACGGGCATGGCCGCGACTCCGAAGCCGACCGTGGGCTCCGACGCCTGCACCCGCAGCGACGCCGCGCTCGCGCGAGCGTTCGAGTTCCTCGGCAAACGCTGGAACGGAGTCGTGCTCGGGAGCCTCCGCGAGAGCCCAGCGGGATTTCGCGAGCTCTCGCGCTCAATTGGAGGGATCTCCGACTCGGTCCTGTCCGACCGGCTGTCAGACCTCGCGCGGGCAGGGCTGATCGCGCGGACCGTCGACGAGGGCCCGCCGCTGGCCGTTTCCTACGCACTCACCGACCGTGGCAACGCGCTGATCCCGGCGCTCGCGCAGATCTCGCTGTGGGCTCAGGAGCACCTGCCCGAAGACCGCTGCTGACCGAGCAAGCAGCACGTCCGGCCGTTAAGCGCCCGGCATTCCTCCAGCTGCGAGTGGCGTGGAATGCCTACGCCAGATGCGCCATCCGTCTCCTCGTCGCCGCCACATATCGCTGATGACGAAAGTGCCGCAGGCGCAGTCGCCGGAGACGTCGATAAATCGCTCCTGCAACTCGTACTCATGGACGACGTAGTCCGCGAGGACCGCGAGCCAGCGTTCACGTGGCATGACCGCGGGAGTCGGGTGAACGAGCACGAGCGCGTAGTCGTCGTCGAGCAAGGCGTCCGCGGCTTGCGCATCGCGCCGCTCAATGCAGCGCTGAAACTCCTCCATTCGAGCTTCTAGATCCGCGTTGTTCACCCTCACATGATCGCCCACCGCGCGGAGCCATTGGAGTCGCGCCGCGATCTGAGCGAAACTGAGGGAACAGTGGGGAACTTCATTTGAGCGCCTTTGATTCCGGCGTCCTTCCGGACTGGGTGGCGGACGTCGTGGACTGGAGCCGGCCGCTCGCGGATGACG
>CAWFWX010000005.1:0-1020903 GCA_963819635.1 uncultured Thermoleophilaceae bacterium | reverse complement strand
GCTGTGCTTCCCCAAGGATCGCCAAGCGACAAAAAGTGGCTCACCACCGTTGCCGCCATGCAGCCCACGGCCACGATCACGACACCACGCGGCCGACAAAAGCGGACGGCCATCAGCACAACGGCAACGTAGAACACTCCAGCAGTGACTTCGACAGGGGTAACGGAGTCAAAAACGAAGATCACGATCGCGACCGCGCCCGCCGCGATGGCAAGAACGCGTGGAGTGGCAACGATCGGAGAAGGCGACGCGTGTCCCATTCCCTCTGCCCGTCATGCTTGGCTGGAAACATCCTCCTCGCGTGAACAAACGATCTCCGCGATTTTAACCAAACTCTACCAGGAGGCGGCCTGCACGTAGCGCGCACTCATTCGGCGAGAGAGAATACCATCCGCTTGCGCGCCGTCGAGGTCCCCTGATCGGCCGCGAAGGGCGCCGTCGATGCGCTGGATCACCGGCGACACAATCCGCGTCGACGGCGGCCCCAAGCTCTGAGCTGCTCTCGTCAATCCGGCTTGATATTCCCCGCCTTCACGATCGGCCACCACTTCGCGACTTCGGCCTTGTGCCAGGCGCCCAGCGCGTCCGGCGTGAGCGCATCGCGCGGCGGGATTTCCAGGCCGAGATCGCCGAGACGTTGACGCACGGCCGGATCGGCCAGCGCCTCGACGGCGGCGGCGTTGAGCTTGGCGATGACGTCTTTCGGCGTGCCCTTCGGCACCCAGAGCCCGCTCCACAGCGTCATGTGGAAACCGGGCAAGCCGGCCTCGTCGGCGGTCGGGATATCGGGCGCGGCGGCGAGCCGCTTGTTGTCCGAGATCGCGTAGGCGCGGATGTTGCCGGCGCGGATCTGCTGCATCGAGTTCGAAGCCTGATCGACGATGATGTCGATCTGGCCGGCGACGAGATCGTTGAGCGCCGGCGCCGTGCCGCGATAGGGCACGAACTGCAATTGCAAGCCGGTGAGCGATTGGAGATAGACGCCGGCGATGTGCGAGCCAGAGCCCGCGCCGGCGGTCCCCGCCGTTGCCTTGTCCTGGTTGGCCTTGAGCCAGGCGATGAGCTCCGGCAGCGTCTGGGCCGGCAGCGCGTTCTTGCTGACCACCACCATGGGATTGCTCGGCAGCAGCACGACCGGCTCGAGATCGGTCAGCATGTCGTACTGCAGCGGATAGATCGCGCCGTTGGCGACGTGCGTGCCCAGGTGGCCGAAGCTGATCGTGTAGCCGTCGGGCGCGGAGCGCACCGCGCGCCCGACCCCGATCGAGCCGGCAGCACCGGTGACGTTCTCGACCACGAACGACTGGCCGAGCGAGGCCTTCATGCGGTCGCCCATGATGCGCGCGAGCGCATGAGACGGGCCGCCGGCCGAGAACGGCACGATGATGGTCAGGGATTTGGACGAAGTAACTTTGCGCGCCGGCGCTGCCGATGAATACGACCGACGCTGCGAGCGCAACAGCGAGAACGAGCCTTCTCATGCGTTACTCCTCCCGGGGAGAGCGGCAATCAAGGCATCATTGGCTCACAATGCCGCAAAGTCGATGGGCTTGTGGCGATCGAGCGCACGCGTGATCGGGAGGCAACGGTGGTGCTATGGCCGTTCATCCCGCAGATATCTTTCGCATCGTGCGCAAGGCACGCGATCAATCCGATTTACGTGCTAACCGTCTTCTGAGATCGACCAGAGAAGCGCCAAAATGGGGGTGACACTCGCTCAACCGACGGCTGTAATGCTGCCCTAACCTTTGGGCAGTACATGGTTGAGCATTCCTTCGGCGGTCCGTGGACCGAGATCAAACTCGACGCCGTCGAGTACTACCTTGAGTGCTACACGAAAGCGCTGAAACACGCCCGCTTCGATCTTTCCTATATCGACGCATTTGCCGGCACGGGCGATCGCGAGGCCGAACGCGTCGTGGGCGGTCTCTTCGATGGTAAGCCGATCGAAACGATAACGGAGACGCTGCGCCGGATCGGCTCGACGCGCGATCGCGGTCCGTCCGTCGTTCGACCACTTTCTCTTCATCGAAATGGATCGCTCGCGATGCGAGGCCTTGGCGCTAATCCGGACGGAAAATCCGACCGTTGATATCAGAAATCGTTGAGGGCGAAGCCAACGATGTTCTGCGGAGCCTAGTGCACCAAGAGCCTTGGGTTCGACGCCATGCGAGCAAGAGCCGAGGCGTGGTGTTTCTCGATCCGTATGCCTTGCATGTCGACTGGGAAACGTTGAGGGCGCTCGCCTCGACGAGTGTCTTTGACGTCTGGTATCTCTTCCCCATCAGGGACACCATCCGTCAACTCGCGCACGATTTTAAAGGAATTGGCCCAAAGGAGCCGATGCTCGATCGACTGCTCGGACCAGAATGGCGAGAGCTCTATTCGATAGCCCATGAAGCGGCGCCAAGGCGCAACCTATTCGACTTTGATCCCGTCGAAGAAGAGCCGGCGTTGAAGCGGGTCGTATCGCGGCTCAGTTCGAGCAATGGCTCAAGCGCCGGTTGGAAAACGAATTCGCGTTCGTCTCCGAGCCGCTGCCGCTTCACAACTCCACACACCAAGCATTTTCGCTATTTCTCGGCGTATCAAACCCAAGCCGGCCCGCTATCGATCTCGCGGAAAAATTCGTTCGCTACGTCAATAAGAACTTTGCACCTGGGGCATCTCGTCGAAGGTCCGGCCGCGGAGCGTCCGGCCGGTCGCCTTCTTGTTCTTGCCGCCCCACTGCTTGAAGAAGAACGCCGTGCCGGACGCGCCGGCACATCGCCTCGATCTCGTCGACCCACTCCGGATTCATCTCGCGCGCGCGCGGGCCGCTCTCGCCGCCGACGATCGCCCAGTGAATGCCGGTGAGGTCGGCGCCGGCGACCGAGCCGATCAGCGGCTCGAACGAGACGAAGCGGATCGCCGCCGGCACGCGCCGCAGGTCGTCGAGTCGATCGAGAACGCGACCGTCTTCGACGCTGGTGCCGAGCCAGACGTTCGGCAGCACTGCGAAGCGCTCGCTCGACAGAACCTCAGCCATGCGTTCCGGCCGCTTCGTCAGAATCTGGTAGGTGTGGCGCGGCGTGTCCTCCATCACCGCCCAGACCCGCGCGATGAAGTCGGCCGGCACGTCGTCGTGGAACAGGTCGGACATCGAGTTGACGAAGACCTTGCGCGGCTTCGACCAGGTCGCCGGGGTCGTCGAGCGACTTCTCGTCGAGCGCATCTTGCCGGTCCACACCGCCCGGCCGCCGCTCTTGCGGGTGAGGCCCTGGTATTTCTCCATGCCCATGGCATCGAGCCGAGCGGCCATCCGCATCGCGTAGCAATTGGTGCAGCCGGCCGTCAGGACCGTGCAGCCCGCGACCGGGTTCCACGTCGCGTCAGTCCATTCGATCGATGTTTCAGCCATGGCGTCCTCTCAAGCTGCCATAGAACAATCTCAAGAAAGTGGTTAGATTTCGTTACGGCTATCCGACACCTGCTTGACATGAACCGACACTCTCGTTCGTCGATTTCGTCAAGTACCCGTATAAGCGGCCGCACGGCTCCCGAGCCAGCGGACGGTTACAAGCGTCAACGTCCCGGGCATCGAAATCGGCTTTAGCCCAATTGGACAGCCTACCTTCCGATCTCGGGCTTACCCGAGACCGGAAGCTCCCTGAATGACGACGAAGGGTTTTTAGTAGCTGATCAGCTCACAACGCCGCGAAGTCGATGGGCTTGTGGCGATCGAGCGCACGCGTGATCGGGGGCAGCGGGTATTTGAGACCGGTCGCGCAGTTGAAGAGCACAGCCTGCTCGTCGCGGCCGATGCGCCCGTCGGCGAGGCCCTGCTGGTAGGCCGCGTAGGTGGCCGCGCCTTCCGGGCACATCAGGAAACCTTCCTCGCGCGCGACCTCATCGAGCGCCGCGATGATCGCGTCGTCGGAGACGGCGATGGCGAAGCCGTTGCTCTCGCGCACCGCGTCGAGGATCAGGAAATCGCCGACCGCCTCCGGCACGCGCATGCCCGACGCGATCGTGTGCGCATCCTCCCAGCGCGGCGCGTGCTCTTCGCCCGCTTCGAACGCGCGCACGATCGGCGCGCAGCCCGCCGCCTGCACGCGACCATGCGCGGGCGCTTCGGCGCCGATCCAGCCGAGCGCTTCCAGCTCGGCGAACGCCTTCCACATGCCGATCAGGCCGGTGCCGCCGCCGGTCGGATAGAGGATCACGTCCGGCAGCCGCCAGCCGAGCTGCTCGGCCAGCTCGAGCCCCATCGTCTTCTTGCCTTCGAGGCGGTACGGCTCCTTGAGCGTCGAGAGGTCGAACCAGCCGCCTCGGCCTTGCCCTCGCGGACGAGCTGCCGCAGTCGTTGATCAGCCCGTTGACGAGGTAGACCGTCGCGCCGAAGCAGCGCGATCTCGCTGACGTTCACCTCCGGCGTGTCGTCCGGCATGAAGACCGTCGTCCTGATGCCGCGCGCGGCGCGCGTAGGCGGCGAGCGCCCCGCCGGCGTTGCCGGCGGTCGGGATCGCGATGTGCTTGACGCCGAGCTCCTTGGCCATCGACACCGCCAGCGCCAGCCCGCGCGCCTTGAACGAGCCGGTCGGCAGCCGGCCTTCGTCCTTGACGATAAGCTCGTCGCCGCCGAGCTCGGCGCGCAAGCGCGGGCAGCGCGCACCAGCGGCGTCATCGCCTCGCCGAGGCTCACGATGTCGGCCGTCGCGCTCGCACCGGCAGGAGCTCGCGGTAGCGCCACAGTCCGCCGGCCGGCGCGCCAGCGCGTCCTTGCGTCAGCGCCGCGCGCACGCCGTCGAGGTCGTAGCGCACCAACAGCGGCTTGCCGGCGCGTGACAAGTTGTGAACCTCGTCGGCCGGATAGCGCTCGCCGGTGTAGGCGCATTCAAGATGGGTGACGAAGGTCGGCCGCTCGGTGGTCAGGTTGTCGTCGTGGCGCACGCGGCGGTCTCCCTCAACAATTCGTTCTCGTGACGCGTGGGTTCAGTCAACGCGTGGGTTCAGTGACGCGTGGTCTCCTCACGCCGCCGGAACACGATGAAATGCGACAGCGAAAAATTGACCAGGAAGCTGGCGCCGATGGCGAGCACCTTGCCGAGGAGGACCGGCATGAAGAACGACGCGACGAACACCACAGCGGTGTTGGCGACGAGGCCGCCCGATTGCGACGCGACAAACGTAAGGTAGTCCTTGAGGCGCAACTGGCGGCCGGATTCGGCGGCGAAGGTGAGCGAATTCATCACATAGGAGCCGGTGACCGCGATGGCCCAGGACAGGATGTTGGCGGTGATGATCGGCAAGTCCAGGACATAAACGCGAACGAAAACATGCCGAAATCGACGGCGAAATTGACGACGCCGACCAGCGCGAAGCTCAGCGCCTTGAGCGGATCGCGCCGAGGTCGTGCCAGGCGTGCGTGAGGCGGCGGTATAGGTTGTCGAGCAAAGCGGGGCCCTCGTGGGGGCTTCGCTTAGCACGTCTGGCGCAGATTTCACCCTTTAGTCCGTAAAATCTGCATGGCACATTCAGCCGGGGTTCAGGCTGGCTGCGTCAGCGTCTCGCGCACTACCGTTATACAGGCCAGTTACATGAGCCGCCCGGCGATGATTAGGTTATAGGCAGTCCGGCGACAGTCCCGGCCGACGCGCCATCAGTTGGGGCGCAGGACTCGAAAGGCAGCAAAATGGCAGCCAAGGCGATGAGCCTGGCGGGTGGAACCGGTGGTCCCGAGCGGCCGCGCGGGCGGCCGGACGCCGGCCTGTCCATCGTGGTCCCGGTCTACAACGAGTCGGCCGGGCTGCCGGCGCTGCACGCCCGGATCGCCGAGGTGGCGACGCGCCTCAAGGAGACCCGCAGGCTCGTGTGCGAAGTCGTCTACGTCGACGACGGCAGCCGCGACGCGACCTACGCGGTGGCGCAGGCGCTGCCGGCCGACGCCCTCGACGTCCAGGTCGTTTCGCTCTCGCGCAACTTCGGCAAGGAGGCGGCGCTGCTCGCCGGGCTCGATCACGCCCGCTTCGGCGCCGTGCTGTTCATGGACGGCGACGGCCAGCATCCGCCGACGCTGGTCGAGCGCCTGGTCGGTTTCTGGCTCGATGAAGGCTACGACGTCGTCTACACCGCCAAGGCGCATCGCGGGAACGAGCCGTGGCTGCGGCGGCTGTCGGTAAAAGGTTTCTACTCGCTCATCAATTGGGGCGCGCGCCAGAAAATTCCCGAGGATGCCGGCGACTTCCGCCTGCTCTCTCCGCGCGCCGCCGCCGCCTTGCGCCAGCTTCCCGAGCGCAACCGCTTCTTCAAGGGGCTCGCCAGCTGGATCGGCTTTCGCCAGATCCGCGTCGACTATGAGCCGGCGGTGCGCGCGCATGGGGCGAGCAGCTGGAACGTGCGTTCGCTCGTCGGCCTCTCGATCGAGGGCCTCACGTCGTTCTCGGTCGCGCCGCTGCGGCTCGCCAGCCTGCTCGGGCTCCTCATGGCCGCGCTCGCGCTGGTGTTCGGCGTGCAGATCCTGATCGAGACGGTGTTTTTCGGGCAGTCGGTTCCGGGCTATCCGTCGGTGGTCGTGGGCCTGATGGTGCTGGGCGGCGTCCAGCTCATCATGATCGGGATCATGGGCGAATATATCGGCAAGATTCTCTCCGAGCTCAAAGCGCGCCCGGTCTATTTCGTCGCCGAGCATAATCTCAAGACCGCGGAAGGCGCCGGCCGCGCCGACGATCCGCCGGCACCGGCCCGATCGGCGGCGGAGTGAGCGCCAAGATCGCGGCAGCAGAAATCCGAGCGTCGCCGCATCTGGCTGTGCGCCGACGACTACGGCATCTCGGCGTCGGTCAATACCGCGATCCGCGATCTGATCGTGCGCGGGCGGCTCAACGCCACCTCGGTGATGGTGGTGGCGCCGAGCTTCCATCGCGAAGAGGCCGCGGCGCTGGCGAACCTCAATGCGCAGGAGAGGCGCACCGCGATCGGGCTGCATCTGACATTGACGGCGCCGTTTCTGCCGCTCAGCGACGCGTATCGCCCGCTGCGCGACGGCGTGTTTCTCTCGATCGGAGAAACATCGGCGCAGGCCTGCCTGCATCGCCTCGACCATGACGTGCTGGTGACCGAGATCGAGCGGGCAAATTCTGAAGTTTGTCGAAACGTTCGGCCGCCCGCCCGACTTCATCGACGGCCATCAACACGTGCAGGTGTTCCCGCAAATTCGCGACGCACTGTTAAAAGTCGTCAACACCAAGACCCCGGCCGCGTGGGTGCGCCAATGCGGCGGCGTCACGCCGCTCACGCAGAAGATCGGCGATCCCAAGGGCCTCCTGATCGACGTCTTGAGCAGGCGGTTTCATCGCCGCGCTGTTGCGCTCGGCGTTCGCACCAATCCGGCCTTTGCGGGCACCTACACCTTCAACGACCGGGCGGATTTCGCGGTGCTGTTTCCGCGTTTTCTCGACGGCTTGCCGGACGGCAGCGTGGTGATGTGCCACCCGGGATTTGTCGATGCCGAATCGCGCCGGCTCGACCCGCTGACCACCTTGCGCGAGAAGGAATACGCGTTTTTCGCGGGCGATTGCTTCCCGGACGTGCTCGCGACCCGCGGCGTCGCGCTGGCTTGAGCGCCGGCCGGCCGCCCTCACGCCCGAAAAATAAGTTTTTTCCGGTCATTCCGCTGCCACCGGCGTTGCATACATGACTGGCGCCTTAGACCATTTGAGCATGATCTTTTCCGAAAACCGGTTCCCACTTTTCGGGGTCATGCTTTAAGGGAGGACACCTATGACCCCCGAAGAACGTAAGCTCATCACCGACTTGTTCGACCGCCTCGCCGCGCTCGAAGACGCCGAACGCGATCCGGAGGCCGAACGCGCGATCCGCGACGACCTGCGTCAGGCTCCCAACGCCATCTATCCGCTGGTGCAGAGCGTGCTGGTGCAGGACGAGGCGCTCAAAGCGGCCGACGCCCGCATCCGCGAGCTCGAAGCCGAACTCGGGATCGGCCAGCCTCCGCAGCAGCGCGAGACCGGCTTTCTCGGCAGCATGCGCGAGGCATTGCTGGGCCGGCAGGAACCACCGCGCGGCGGCTCGGTCCCGTCGGTCCGGTCAGGCGAGAGCCAGATGGGCGTACCGCCCGGCTATCAGGGCCAATACCGGACGGAGGCGCAGCCGATGCCACCCGGCGGCCCGCCGCCCGCAGCGGGCGGAGCCGGCGGCTCGTTCCTCGGCACCGCGGCCGCGGCCGCAGCCGGCATGATCGGCGGCTCGCTGCTGATGGACAGCTTCCGCGGCATGACGGGCGGGAAACATGGCAGCGGCGCCGGCGGTACCGATCGGGCTCAATCCGCCACCGGCGAAGGCGCGTCGCCCTGGGGCGGCAGCAATAGCGGCGGCGAGCTCGGGCGCCAGGCCGGCGCCGACGACATCGGCCGCGGCACCGGCGGTCGCGGCGACTTCAGCGAAGGTCGCGGCCAGGGCGTGTTCGACAATGCGTCGAACGAGGCCAAGAGCGACCAGCAGGACGGCGACCAGGGCTACGCGGCCGAGGATGCCGATTTCGAGGACGTGGACGACGGCGACGACGGCGACGACGGCGACTTCGACTTCGGCGACGACAACGCCTGAGGCTCTCGCCGCCAGCAGCTCCCGGCTCCACTTTGTAGCGATGCACCACTTGTGAGCGGCGGCAAAAGGCCTAAGGTTGTAGGCCAGAACCGCCGGCACGAGCGGCTTTCGAGCGAACGAGGGAGGGGGCTATCGGCGCGCGCATCGCGATCGGCTGGCCTGATCCTCGGCCTCGTCTTCAACAACGATACGACAGCGAATGCGACCCGCAAGGCCGTCAAGCAATACGTGCGCACGGCATTCAAGCTCGAATGACGATCTGATGGCGGCCGCGGCAGACCGGGTATGCCGCCGCCATCAAAAAAGGCCGCCCCGCAAGGGGCGGCCTTTTCACTTGCGACGCTAGTGGCGTCGCTCAGAAAGTGGCGTCGCTCAGATCACGATGACTTTGGTGCCGACCTTGACCTTGCCGTAGAGGTCGACGACGTCCTCGTTGCGCATGCGGATGCAGCCTGACGAGACCGCCGTGCCAATCGTCCAGGGCTCGTTCGAGCCGTGGATGCGGTAGAGCGTCGAGCCGAGATACATCGCGCGCGCGCCGAGCGGATTGTCGGGCCCGCCGGGCATATAGCGCGGCAGATCCGGGCGACGCCGGAGCATCTCGTCCGGCGGACGCCAATCCGGCCACTCGCGCTTCGACGTGACCTGATGCGTGCCGGCCCAGGTGAAGCCGGGACGCCCGACGCCGATGCCGTAACGGATCGCACGGCCGCCGCCCTTGCACCAGACAGCATCCGCTGCGCGTATTGATGATGACGGTGCCCGCCTGCTCTTGGCCGGGATAGCTGACCTCTTGGCGTTCTGGAAGCGCGGATCGACTTCCGGATGGCCTTGCTGTCCGGGATACGAGCCCGATCGGCGGGCTCGTAGCGCGGCGGCGCGGCTTGATGGTTGCCGGGGCCGCGGAACAGCAACTCGAGGAAGCCGCCGCCGAGGGGAACGCCACCGGCCGCGGCCTGGCGCACGGGCGGCGGGGCGCTGGCGACCGACGGAGCGACTGGTATCGTTAACCGAGGCACCGACGCCATTGCGTGAGTGGGGTACGCGTCGGGAAACAGGGGACAGCGGCCCGGCGAGGGCGGGACCGCAGGCGATCAAACCGGTGAAGACTGCTGGGATGATGAGGCGCTGCATCGACCTACTCTGTACTGGTGATTGTGCAACTGTTGATCTTGAACCCCGAAACGAGACCGTCCTGGCTCGTTCCATGAACGCCACAGTACATTCACAACATCTTCGGTATGGTTAAAGTCGAGCCTAGCCATTTTAACTACAACAGCCGAGAAATAGACTGTTCATTATCTTATAGTTTATTTTGAGTAAAAGTGTAACCAGCATGGTTAATCAATAGTTATACATCATGGTTAACCATAAGTTACTTGTCTGAGCCCTCCCGCCATGAACGCAGCGTTAAGCGCGTCCGCCCTACAACAGACCCGAAAGGGGCGCCCATGCCGGTGCAGCGTAAGGTCTTTCGGATCGAGCAGATGGGTTCGACGGCTGCGCCGCTGCCGGACGCCGCCGCCGAGCGGCCAGCGTCGGCGCCAGCGCCAGCACCTGGGCAGCAGGCCGAGATCCTCGCCGAGCTCAAGGCGCTGCGCACGCTGATCGAACGGCGCCCGGCCGACAGCGCGGACATCGATCCCGAACGGGCCGTCGCGGGGCTACGCCAACTCAAGGACGAGACCGATGCCATCCATCGTGCCATCAGCCGCACCAAGGCGCGAAATCGCGTCGCTCTGCGGATCGCGGCCTTCGACGGCGTCGGCGAAGCGCGCGCGACGCGCGAGCTCGACGCGGTCGTCGACTGTGCGGAACGCGCGACCCAGCAGATCCTCGCCGCCGCCGAGGACATCGAGGAAGCGGCCAACACGCTCTCCGCGAGCCTCAAGCAGGGGCAAGAGCAGGCGCTCGCGCAAGACATCCAGGATCACGTGATCCACATCTTCGAGGCGTGCAACTTCCAGGATCTCAGCGGCCAGCGCATCACCAAGGTGCTGGCGACGCTCACGTTCGTCGAAGACCATATCGCGCGCATGATGGAGATCTGGGGCGGCATCGAGGCGTTCAAGGACTACGCCGCGGCCGCGAACACCAAGCGCGACAGCAACGCCAAGCTGGTGAACGGCCCGAAGCTCGACGGCGACCGCGGCCACGTCTCGCAGAGCGACATCGACGCGATGTTCGCGACGCGCTAAAGCATGATCCCGAAAAGTTGCGGACTTTTCGGACAAGATCATGCGACTTATCATTAAGGGTCGGACTTAGGCCGCGGCACCCGCAGCACGACGAAACACGCCAACGCGACCAGCGCAAGCGCCGCCACCATCAGCACCGCCGTATCCGAGACGCGTTCCGCCACGAAGGCGAGCACCAGCGGCGCGATCGCCTGCATCACCAGGAACGGCATCGCGATGCGCCCGATGAGCGCGCCGTAGCCGGCCGCGCCGAACAATGCGAGCGGCACCGCTCCGCGCGCAATGGTGATGAGCCCGTTCGCCATGCCGAACATCACCATGAAGACGGCGGCCACGGCCGCCGAGAGGCCGAGCAGAAAAACGAGCCCGAACCCCGCGAGCAGCATCGCAACCGCGAAGCGCGCCACCATCAGCGGATGGATGCCGCGCCCGAATGCGAGCTCGCAGATCCGCGCGAATACCTGCGCGGGCCCGAACAGCGCACCGATCGTCACCACCGTCGCCGCATCGATTCCGGCGCGGCCGAAGATCGCCAGCAGATGCGCCGAGAGGCCGGACGGCACGAAGGCATAGGCCGCAAACGCCGCCGCGACGATGATGAAAGGCCATCCGCTCGGCGGCAGCACCGGCCGGGGCGGCGATTGCAGAAGACCTTCGGGCACGGCATCCGGGTCGGCGCGTTGGCGCGGCAAGGCGAAGGCATGCAGCGGCGCGGCGACAAGCGCGAGCACGGCCGCGAAGACCAGATACGTGCCGCGCCAGCCGATGGCTTCGATGAGAATGAGCGTCGTCGGCCAACTCACCGTCGAGGCAAAGCCGCCTGCCAGCGTCAGCACCGTGATCGGCTGGCGCGCGGTCATGCCGAAGATACGGCCGAGGGTGGCGAAGGCCGGATCGTAGAGCGAGCCAGCGATCGCGACGCCGAGCAGCATCCAGACGCCGAGATACGCGATCCAATGCTCGGCATAGACGAGCCCGACGAGCCCGAGCGCCGCGAGCAGCGAGCCGACCGGCATCACGCGATGTCCGCCATAGCGATCGATCAGCGCGCCGGCGCGCGGCGAGACCAAGCCGGCGACCAGGAGCGCCAACGAAAACCCACCCATCGCGAAGGTCAGCGACCAGCCGCGCTCGGTGGCGATGAGCGGCACGGTCAGCACCGGCGGGTAGAACACGGCGCCCCAGGCAATGATCTGCGTCACGCCGAGCACGAGCACGGCGCGCCAGGGGCCGAAGATGAAATCGCGGGATGCCGGCATGAGCTGAAAGATCGGCCGAGGGAGGCACGACCCTAGTGTGGTGGATTTGAAGTTCCTGCCATTTTCGCGGCAAGCTCGTATAGGAACTTCAAGGAAATCCAACCGAGCCCTCCCTTCGTGTGATGATCGGTGCTGATGCCTACTCGCCTCGTGCCGGTTGCGCCGCCCGCATCCTCAGCCGCAGCTCGTTGCGTCATGCAGGGCAATGCGCGCCACGAGACTTCACCCGAGCGAGAGCTGCGCAGCGCACTTCATCGCCGGGGACTCCGGTTTCGGAAGAACTACTCGCCCGTGTGCGGCCTCCGGTGCCGCGTGGATGTGGTCTTCACAGCTGCGCGTCTAGCGGTTTTTCTGGACGGGTGCTTCTGGCATTCCTGTCCCGACCACGGGACCTCGCCGCGAACGAACGCCGACTGGTGGCGTCTAAAGCTTGCAGCCAACGTCGAGCGTGACCGTCGCAATACCGCGGCACTTACCGACGCGGGCTGGACGGTGCTTCGGCTCTGGGAGCACGAGCCAGTCGAGGCGGATGGTCGATCGGGTCGTGGGTATTCTGCGCCGCCCCTCGTCAGAGGGCGCCGAGCTACGCGGCGAGTAGCTCGGTCCGCGTCCAGCCCCGCGACCGATCGTCGATCAGAGCGGCGAGTTCGTCGCATTCGAGTTCGTCGAGCAGCTCGAGGAGGCGCACGCGATCCAGGATGACTCCCGCCTTCAACGTGCGGTCGGGCCACTGCGGATGATCACGTCGGTCCGCAAACGGGATCACGCAGCGCTCGCTGTGGAGGCACGGTGTCGAAATCAATCCACGCTCGCCAGAGATCGATGTCGATGTCATGGACCTTGGACTCCCACGACAGCTGTACCGTGCACTGCGCGAGGAGCACCGGAAACCCACGGCGCCCATCAGCAAATCGCCACCACACGACGACGTCGACCCCGGCATCGTTGTAGCTCGATAGTGGGGCACGGCCAAGCGGCGGCTGGTCGTCCGCCCCCTCGTCCTCCCAATGCGTTTGGATATCCGGCTCGGCTCCGGGGCTGCGCACACCTTGGCCCGCCTTGAGCCGTTCGCGTAGCCACTCGATCGCTTCCGCGAACCCGGTCGGTCGGCGCCGGGGATCGGGAGCCGCTGCGTCTGTCTCGGCGTCATCTTGTCGGGCCGTCCGTGCGAAGCGCAGCCCGTCGCGTTCGACCGAGGAAGCGCTTCAGCGCGGCCATCGCGATGTAGTCGAACGCTTCCTCGACCTCATGTGCCCGACGCTCGCTCCTATACGGGAGGTGCGCGCTACTAAGAACGAGCAGCAGCCGATAGACGTCCGATCCACATACATCGCGTGGCTGAACCCGCTCGCCCTCGACGGTAAAGGGATAGACCCGAGCGCCAACCGCGGCGCGCTCGAGCACTTCCTGCCGGATGAGTTCGACCCGTACGTCGGCCTCAGCGGCCGCCGCGTCTGCCGCAGCCAGGACAACCTCTAGCCTCGTCGTCCGACTCAGGAGGTCGAGCTCCTCGTCGGCTAGCTCGCTCCCCTCCGCCTTCAGCAAGCGATCGAGCTTGCTCAGCGGCATTCCCGCAGTATCGATGGCGCTAACCCGAAGCTCAACCCAGTCGGTGAGCGCGCTGATGTCGTCACCCAGAGGCATTGGCAGCTTCATCAGCTACTGCTCCGCCTCTTCAGTCGGCGGTGACATCGTCGAGGGCGGCCTGAAGCTCATCAAGGAGGCCGCGCATCTCGTCGACCAGACGTCCTCGTGCGCGACTCGTGGACTACGGCGTCAGCCGCCTCGACGACAGCGCGAAGATGGCCCGCTGCGACCGCCAACTGCCGAATGTAGTCGCGGTCGGACTTCGGCGACTCCGTCATGGCGTACGCCGCATCGAGGTCTCGGCTACGACGCAGCTCAGCGAGGGCTCTGGTGTGCTGCGCCACCGTGGCGAGCCGAGTCAGCTCGCGCGACTCTCCTATGACCTTGTGACCGCCCTCGATGCCGTACAGCCACCCAAACAGCTCGACGAGCTCCGGGTAGCTCGCTCGTCAGCGAGTTGCTCTGAGCGCTCGACGACATCGCCGATGGCAGGGCGCACCAACAAACTCCCTCAGCCCTGCTCGATTCAGGGCTGCGGTATAGGTCCCGAAGCTCTCTTGGCCGAGTTCGAGGACATCCGGCCGTCCGAGTTCGGCGGCGCGGCGCAGGATGCTCTGATTGCGATAGCGCATCCGCACCGTCTCCTCTTCCCCCACCGTGTCCGAGACCTCGGCGAACGACTGGCCGCGTTCATCTACCAGGTAGGCGATGAACTGAGCGCGTTGCAGCGGCTTCCACTCGAGCACTTGGCCGATATGCCGGAACCCAATGACCGCGTCCGCGTCCTCGCGCGCATCCGCGGTGATAACCGGAACGGGAGTCTCCAGTGTGATCGGGGTCGTCAGCTCGAGCTGATCCCACTTGTCCCGATCGGCGAAGCGCTCTCGCAGATCGGCGCGGGCAAGTCCGAGCAGCGCAGCTAGCCGGCGATTGCCCTCGAGAACCGTCCAAGCATCACCTTCTCGCAGCACGATGAGAGGCTCGCTGCCGAAGTAGCCATGCCGGCAATCGAGTCGGCGAGCGACGAGTGCATCGAAGCTGTCTGCGATCTCGACCAGGAGGTCGTCGCCGCTGAGCTGGTCCTTGACATCGAGTGGCAATCGTGGGTTGTGGGAGTCAGGCTGTAGCTCGCCTAACGCGACCTGCTCGATCGCTGACGAGAGCGCCACGCGCCGATCATGTCAGGACGCGCCGTTAGGATGCGCTTATCGCGGATGCCTGCCTCGGTGCATCCGAGCGGTCGTGGATAATGCGACCGTGTGAGACGTGCACGCCCGACGGTCCTGTCCCTCTACTCCGGTGCGGGGGGGCTAGACCTAGGGTTCGTTGACGCTGGCTTCGAGGTCGTCTGGGCCAATGAGGCCGACCACGCACGCGTGCGACACCTACCGCGCGAACCTCGGCGATCACATCGTTGAGGGGGATCTACTGGGCGTGCGCCTGCCGCCTGGCTCGGTCGACGTCGTGATCGGCGGCCCGCCGTGTCAAGGCTGGTCACGGATCGGGCGGATGGACCCGGCAGACTCGCGAAGCGAGCATGTCCACCATTTCATGGACGTCGTGGCCGCCAAGCGCCCAGCCGGCATTCGTCATGGAGAACGTTGCGCACCTCGCGGAGAGTCCGCGTTGGAAGGACGTGCGGGACCGGCTCCTTGAGCGTTCGCGTCAAGAACTCGGCTATCGGACCGAGATACTGGTACTGGACGCCTCGCAGTTTGGCGTCGCCCAATCGAGGCGACGCATGTTCCTTGTCGGCCTGCGCAACGGTAGCCGGATCGCCCCCCGGAGGACCACGGTGAGCCGCCCCAAGACAGTGCGGCAGGCTCTCGCGCGGCTGCCTCGACACGGCGCGCGAGGGAACGACACCTTGTGCACTGCTCGCGTCGTCCCCGCCAAGGTTCCGGTAATGAGGCCCTCAGCATTTCAAGGTGCGTTGCTCTTCAACGGGAGTGGCCGCCCGCTCGACCTCGATCGTCCCGCCCGAACGCTTCCGGCATCGATGGGCGGGAACGCGACGCCGATCATCGACCAACTTGAGTTCGACCACGCGGCAGATCCCTGGGTTGTCGAATACCACCGCCATCTCAGCCGAAGGCGGCCCCCCGTTCGATCAGGCACCTCCACGGTTGCGACGGCTCACGGTAGAGGAGGCAGCGGCCCTGCAGTCCTTCCCGCGAACCTTCCGCTTCCGAGGTCCGATCGGCGCGCAGTACCGGCAGATCGGAAATGCCGTCCCCCCAGCCCTATCACGGGCGGTTGCCCGTGCGGTTCGTCGGGCTATCGGCGCCGAAACGGCCGCATGACTAGCGAGCAGTCCCACGCCGTCGGCCCTCTCCTCGATCGCATCGACCCCAGTCGACATGATGTCGACGAAGTTGTGCGGCGACTGAACGAGTACCAGTCGTTCGCCCCAGACGAACAAGACGAGTACTACGAGGACGGCGGCGCCATGGGCTACGCCGGGGTGGACGCGCACCCGCTGACGAACCTTTGCGGCGAGGCCCACAACGCATTCTTCGTGCTCCGGGACCTAGACGGATCGCTTCGATTCGTCTTTGAGACCTCTCCGCGCGATGCGCGGTGGGAGCTGGTCCGCTCTATCGCGGAAATCTCTCGGAGGCGGACACGGAGCCGTACCTTCTCCAGGAGCTACCGCTCAGCGACCTCGGCATCCCACTAGATGCCGAGGAGTTCACGGCGCTGCTGGGTGCCTTGCCCAACGATCCCCCGGGCCCTGCGCATCTACGAGTTCGCGCGCCTGCTGGTCGAGCGCCCGGACCCGAGGAAAGCCCTGGAACGCAGTCCAGTTGCCCTGCCGCCCTCGTGGAGTACTCGACCGTATCCACACCTTCAGGATCCAGCCGAGAGCCCCGCCGCTTCCGGTATGAGCGGCAGCAGCTCCAACCTGCCTGGTGCTGGTCGGTGGGGGAGTGCCGACCCGCAAGCGGTAGGGCGACGTCTTCAGTCAGCGCCCCGGACAGCAGCATCACGCTCTGATGCCTCGTGGGCTTGTCGGAGCAACGGAGGTGCCGACGCTGGGGGGGATCGGGGCCAAATAGGCCCGTGAGCAGCTCGTCCGGGCCAAACCCCTCAAGGCGAATGCGGTAGAGAGCCTGGGCGAGCCAACCGGCGTGAGCGCGATTGACGAACTTCTCGCGCGAGTCGCCGCCGATCACTCTGTCAATTGGTCGATCGCGCAAACGCCGAGTGTTGTCGGGCACCACGCGAATTGGACCGTAGGTCTCGTTCACGAGTCCAAAGAACAACGGCATTCCCACAAGCGAAGACTGGAACTGGCCGCCAAGCTCAGCAATCGCGCTGCGGAGATCGCCGGCAACCCGTAGGCGCTTGGCCGCAACGTCCTCATAGAGGCGATCCAGCGCCGATAAGCGCGCCTCTACGTCTGGAAGAAGCATGCGCTGACTGCGGAGAACGCGTGCCACGGTTGAGGTTTCCGATGCCGTGCGGACCGCGTCGATGGTCGTTGTTGCCAGATCCTCGAATCTGAAGCGCTGCGCATGCTCTAGGAACACTTCAGGCGTATACATCCAGAACGCCTCGCCTGTGGCGTCGAAGTACTCACGGATTAGTTCAGTCCGGGGACCAAGAGCGACTCCCGACGCCGGCGCCACCAGTCCTCTTTTCGATCGTTCGTAACGAAGATGCATGGTCTACGCGGCTCACTCCGGCCCGCGTGGGCTAATAGCTGTTGCCATATGAAGTAGTCGTTGTACTTTCTCGGAGCTTCTTTGCGCATCTTTGTATCCGGGGGGCACGGATCGCCGTAGCGCTCGAGCGCCTCACTTTCAGCAGCGCTGGACTCGCTCGCCGACATCGGCAAGCCCACACGACCCCCGTACAGCTGTGTCACAGCCGCAAGAACAGGATCTTCGGCCCCCGTACCTGTTGGGTCGGTAGCCGGCGTAGCGTCTGCGGCTTCCCGAACGAAGTCCGCGACGCGCTCGATTGCCGTTCGGATGCCAGCGCGGCGGGTGTCGGTCTCTCGGAGGTCGAGGACCGGGTGGTAGTCCGGGATGTTCAACCGCTCGGCGGATGCAATGAGGTCATCGAGGTCGCGCGTCAGCCTTTGGAGGACTAGGCGCTGCTCGGGCAGTCGGTCCTCCCGGTTGCGATGAAATTCCAGCCCCACCTGGTGCGGAATCCACAGCTGATCGCGAAGGTGCTCAAGCACACGAACGACATCCGAGAACACATCGGGCGGGGTAGCGGTACAGGCCCAGTAGTACGTTCGCGTCCAGGACGATGAAGGCCCGCTCCCAGAGAGATCGAAGATCATCGGGATCTGGCCGATACCACTCTGGAAATGCATCTCGCATGGTGCGTTGTCACATCGTGTGAGGAGTCACCCGGTGGGCGCTCAGGTTAACGGCGGACGGCGCTGGCGCGCTCAGTTCGGGTAAGTAGGTTTTCAGTCCGACGCGATGAGACTGCGGCTCGGATCGAAGTGTGAGCGTGGTTGGGCCGTCACCGCGCTGTCGCACTGCCCGACAAACCGACTGTCCTTTGCAACTGGGCCTCAGGTCCTTGTCCGCGCGGCCTATCGCCGGCACCGGCGGCATGTCTTCCAGCCAGCGCATCACGTGCAGGTCCAGGCTTCGGGGCAGGAAGATGTCGGTGCTGTGCTCCACGGGGGCGCCTTCGGCTGTGCAGGTCACGTGGTCGATTTCCATTGCGGCCACGTTGTCGTCTACGGCACAGGGCCTTTCCGATTCGGTCGCGCTTCGTGAGCAGCCGGGCTGTGATGTGCAGGCGGGTGTAGGCGACGGGGACCTCTTGCTGCAGCAGGACGTCCAGCACCATGTCGCCCTTCTCCAGCATCTGGCGTAGGCGCGGCATCGAGGGCAGCTCGATGTCGGGGTGCACGATGTCGCGCATCCAGGCGCCGGCGTCGCCGTCCAGGATCAGGACGCGGGTGAAGTGGGGGGCTTTGGTGTCTGGGTCGACTCCGAAGAGCTCGCCGACCTCCGGGCCGACCCTGCGCTCCTCGATTTCGAGGGAGCCCAGCTCCAGCGTCACGCCGCGGCGGCGGGCCAGCTCGCGGTAGGAGACGAGCTTCTCCAGTCCCTCTTCCAGCGCCGTCGACGAGGCTCGGCCGACGTACGTTCCGCTTCCCTGACGGCGCACGATCTCGCCGCTGTCCTCCAGCCGCTGCAGCGCAGTCCGCAGCGTTCCGCGCGAGATTCCCAGGTGGGCGCTGAGCTCCTGCTCCGGCGGCAGCCGCTCACCCGGGCGGTGCCGGCCCGTCGCCAGCCAGCCGCGCAGCGCCTCCTCGGCTATGTCGACCAGTGATGGCTTGCCTTCGCGGTCCGCGGCTTCGGCTCTGGTCGCCATTCGCAACCGATCCTAGGTCAGAACAGCCCGACCGTTCTGACCTTCCGCGTCGATGTCCACGTTCAGCGCCGCCGGCGCTCTTGCCCAGCCCGGGCATCTGCTGGATGTCGCCGGCCAGCGGCACCAGCCAGCCGGCTCCCGTGTACGCCCGGATGTCGCGCACCGGGAACTCGAAGTCCTCCGGCGCGTTCAGCAGCGTTGGGTCGGCGCTCAGCGACAGGTGCGTCTTCGCCATGCAGATCGGCAGCTTGTCCAGGCCGTCGTCGTTGTACTGCCTGATCTTCTTCTGGGCCTCCAGGTAGAAGATCACGTCCTTCGCGCCGTACACCTTCGTCGCCACCTTGCAGATCTTCTGCTCGATCGAGTCGTCGTCGTCGTAGACCATCTGGAACGAGTTCGGCTGCTCGCACGCGTCGGCCACGGCCTCGGCCAGCTCGGCGACTCCCTCGCCGCCGCGTGCGAAGCCGTCGTTGATCTCGGCCCCGAAGGCGCCGGCGTCCAGCGCGAGCTTCTTCACCAGGGCGACCTCGTCGTCCGTGTCGCCCGGCCGCCGGTTCACCGCCACCACGCAGGGCAGCCCGAACGTCTTCACGATCCCCAGGTGGCGCACCAGGTTCGCCGCGCCCCTCTCGACCGCCGCCATCGCCTCGGAGGAATCGGCGCGCGGGTCGTCCTCCAGCCCGCCGTGGTGCTTCAGCGCCCGCACCGTCGCCACCAGCACGACCGCCGACGGCGTCAGCCCGCCCTTCCGGCACACGATGTCGAAGAACTTCTCCATCCCCATGTCCGACCCGAAGCCGGACTCGGTGATGACGTAGTCGCCCAGCTTCTGGCCGATCAGGTCGGCGACCAGCGACGAGTTCCCGTGCGCGATGTTCGCGAACGGTCCCGCGTGCATCAGGCACGGCTGGCCCTCGAGCGTCTGGATCAGATTCGGCTTCAGCGCGTCCTTCAGCAGCACCGTCATCGCGCCGGCGGCGCCCAGGTCCTCGGCCGTCACCGGCTTGCCGCCGTCGAACGAGTGCGCCACCGTGATCGCGCCGAGGCGCTGGCGCAGGTCGTGCAGGTCGCGCGACACCGCCAGGATCGCCATCACCTCCGAGGCGGCCGTGATGTCGAAGCCCGACTCGCGCGGGTAGCCGTTCGCCCGGCCGCCCAGGCCCAGGACGACCTGGCGCAGCGCGCGGTCGTTCATGTCGAGCGCCCGCTTCCAGCCCACCCGCAGCGCGTCGATCTTGTGCGGGTTGCCGTGCAGGATCGACGCGTCGAGCAGCGCCGCCAGCAGGTTGTTCGCCGCGCCGATCGCGTGAATATCGCCCGTGAAGTGGAGGTTCAGGTCCTCCATCGGCACGACCTGCGTGAGCCCGCCGCCGGCGGCGCCGCCCTTGATGCCGAACACCGGACCCAGCGACGGCTCGCGCAGGCACAGCAGCGGGTTCTTGCCGATGTGGCCCAGGCCCTGCGTCAGACCGACGGCGGTCGTGGTCTTGCCCTCGCCCGCCTTCGTCGGCGTCACGCCCGCGACGCAGACGATCTTCCCGTTCGGCTGATCCGCCAGCCGGTCGATCACGTCCAGCGAGATCTTCGCCTTGTAGCGCCCGTACGGCTCGAACTCGTCCGGCGTCAGGCCGGTCCGCTCGGCGATCGTCTCGATCGGGAGGAGCTCGGCCTCCTGTGCGATCTCGAGGCTGCTCTTCATTGGGGCTCCTTCCAACGTCATCAGTGGCTCACCGCCGCTGCTGCCAACTCCGATACCAGCTTGTCCTCGTAGAACCGCTCGAGCTTGAACGGCTCGATCAGCTCCGGTGTCTTTCCTGTGGCCGCCAGCTCCGCCAGCGTCTTGCCGACGATCGGCGCCGCCTTGAACCCGTACGTCCCCCACCCCGAGCTCACGTGGAAGCCCTCCACCTCGGTCTTGCCGAGGATGGGCGAGTAGTCCGGCGACAGGTCGCACAGGCCGGCCCAGCTCCGCAGGATCCGCGCGCGCTCGAGCTGCGGGAACAGCTCCAGCGCATGCCGCGACACCTCCTGCAGGAAGTTCAGCGTGCCCTGCATCCGATACGTGGTCCACGGCTCGATCTCCGCGCCCATCAGGAACTCGCCGCGGTCGGTCTGCGAGATGTACACGTGCATCTGCGACGAGACGATCACCACGTCGAGCAGCGGCTTCATCGGCTCGGTCACGAGCGCCTGCAGGATGTGCGTCGTGATCGGCATCTGCACGCCGGCCATGTCGGAGATCGAGCGACGACCACCCCGCCGTGCAGTTCAGGACCACGGGCGCGCTGATCTCGCCGCGGTTCGTCCGCACCCCCGTGACGCGGCCGTTCGAGCGGTTGATCCCCGTCACCTCGGTGTAGGGATGGATCTCGGCGCCGCCGCGGTCGGCGCCGCGCGCGAACCCCCACACCACCGCGTCGTGGCGGATCACGCCGCCGGGCGGGTGATACAGAGCGCCCTGGATCGGCCAGACCGCGTCCGGGTTCTGCACCTGCATCGCCGGCGCGAGCTTCGCGATCTCGTCGGGGTAGATCAGGCGCGAGTCGATCTTGTGCAGCCGGTTCACCTCGGCGCGGTTCGCCATCACGAACATCGCGCGGTCCGAGTGGGCGAGCGTCAGATGCCCGTTCTGCGAGAACAGCAGGTTGAAGTTCAGCTCCTGCGAGAGCCCCTCGTAGAGCTTCACGCTCGCGTCGTAGAAGCGGGCGCCCTCGGGCGTCTTGTAGTTCGAGCGCAGGATCGTCGTGTTGCGGCCGGCGGCGCCCGAGCCGATGTAGCTCTTCTCCAAAACGGCGACGTTCTTGATGCCGTGGAGCCGGGTGAGGTAGTAGGCGCTGGCGAGGCCGTGCGAGCCGCCGCCGATGATCACCACGTCGTACGAGTCCTTGAGCTCGGGACGACGTCGCCACATCCGCCGCGTGCGGAAGATGTCAAGCATCGAGCGGCTCCAGCGCGTCCACGCCGACGGGCCCGCCGCCGAGGTTGCCGGCGGCGTCGGCGACCAGCGTCCACACGTACTGGCCGAGCGCCGCGCCGAACAGCATCAGGTAGCGATCGGGCGCCTCGCAGAGGATCGCCCCGCCGGTGCGCGCCACGGAGCCCGGGCGCCAGCCCTGCACCGGCATGACCTGCGGGCGCAGGTCGATCGCGGTGAAGCGCGCAAAGGTTTCGCGCGCGAGTGGACCGAGAATTGTCATCGCTCCCTGCGCGGTGCCTGATGTCGATTACGCTTGCCAGGCCGTTGGCGTCCGCGGCTGACGCGAGGAGGGAGTCGCGGATCGCCACGGTATCTGCCGGCTGGGCAGAGGACGACCGCGCGCGTGGCCGAGTAGGGGCACCACCAGGCGCCCTCGACGCGGGTCGCGCGGCCCAGCTCCAGCTCGTGGCCGGTGATGGCCGTCACATCGCCCTGCACCTCGATCTTCCCCATGTGCGACACGTCGGCGAAGCCGACGACCGACGCGTCCTCGTCCGGGAACGAGACCGCGACCTTCCAGCCGTCGCGCTCCTCGAAGACCGCGCCCGCCGCGGCCGCGCCCGGGCTCCATCGGGCTCTTCGCCACCGCGTTCGGTCCCGGCGACAGGAAGGCGAGCCCGCTCACGAGCGCAGGATCTCCCCGTCGGGGTCGTAGAAGGGCCGCGTCTGCACCTCGCCGTCGAGGCGCCTGTCCTCGTCCGAGATCACGATCCGCGCGCCGTCCTGCGCCAGCGAGGCGGGCACCCAGGCCATCCCGATCACCCGCCCGAGCTGCTCCGAGTAGCGCGCGCTCGTGACCTGCCCCATCGGGCTGCCGTCGTGCGGCATCACCACGGCGCCCTCCGTCGGCACGTGGCCGTTCTGGAGCGTGAAGCCGACGAGCGCGGTCTCCGAGCGGCTGCCCCTCGTAGTGCTGGAGCGCCCACTTGCCGATGAAGTCCTGCTCCTTGTCGAGCTTCACGATCCACGGCATCGCGGCGGCGAACGGGTTCGACTCGGAGTCGGTGTCCTGCCCCACGAGGATGTGCATCTTCTGGAGCCGGAGGAGCCGCTGCGGCTCGAGCCCGAACGGCCTGATGCCGTGCGTCTTCCCCGCCTCCATGAGCGAATCCCACAGGTGCTCGCCCTGCGCGGCCGGGCAGTGGATCTCGTAGCCCACCTCCCCCACGAAGCCGATCCGCAGGATCAGGCTCGGCACGCCCGCCACCTCGGCCTGCTTGCCGTCGAGGTAGGTGAACGCCCTCGGCCGAGCAGTCGAGCTCGGTGACCTCCCCCATGATCTCCCGCGCGCGCGGGCCCGCGAGGTTCACCGCCGACAGCGCCTGCGTGATGTCCGTGATGTGCACGTCGAGCCGCCAGTCGGCGAGCCACCAGGTGAACCAGTCGTAGATCGCGCCCGCGCCGCTCGAGGTGGTGGTCACGTAGAAGCTGTCCTCGTCGATCCGGCAGATCGTGCCGTCGTCCATCACGCGGCCGGAGTCGCTCGTGATCACGCCGTAGCGGATGCGCCCCGGCTTCAGGTTGGAGAAGCGGTTCGGGTAGAGGCGGTCGAGGAACTCGCCGGCGTCCGGGCCGCGCACGATCAGCTTGCCGAGCGTGGAGACGTCGATCAGCCCCGCCGCCCTGTGCACCGCCATCGCCTCGGCCTTGGGGTCGCCGTAGTCGTAGGCGCGGCGCCAGTCGCCCGCCCACATCACGTTCGCGCCCAGCTCGCGGTGGCGGGCGTGGATCGAGCTGCGCTTGGCGGGCTCGAAGGGGCGGCCGGCCAGCGCGCCCATCGGCACGGCGTGCCAGGGCGGGCGGGCCGTCGTCGTGCCCACGTCGGCCATGCTCGTGCCGGTCTCCTTCGCCATCAGCCGCACGGCCGGGCAGCTGGCACATCCGGCCCTGGCACGGGCCCATCGTGGCCGTCGTGTAGCGCTTCGAGAGCTCGATCGAGTCGTAGCCCTCCTCGACCGAGAGGTGGATGTCCTTCGCGGTCACGTCCTCGCACAGGCAGGCGAAGCACTTGCCCTTGCGGTCGCTCGTGACGGGCGGCGGCACGGCCACCTGCGACGCCCAGCGCGCGCGGACGGTCGAGCCGCTCGCGCTCGGTGGCGAGGCGGGCGTCGGAATCGCCGGTCGGACAGGCCGAGCGCGTGGGCGGCCTCGAGGCCCGCGATCGTGCCGGAGCGCTCCGCCATCTCGAGCTCGCCGTGGCCCATGACCTCGCCCGCGACGAGCACGCCGTCGGGCACGTGGGCGAGAGCGAAGTGGCCGCACTCCTCGTCGTATTTCGTCTTGGCGCCCGCCTGGGCGACGAGCGACGTCGCGGGCGCGCTGCCGCCGGAGACGACGAGCAGGTCGCATGCGACGGTGCGCTCGGGGCTGCCATCCGGGCGCGGGCCGCCGCCGCGCGTCGCGTCGGCCGAGACCGGGCGACCGAGCACGACGCTCGACAGATGCCCTCGGCCGCGCGCCTCGAGCACGGTCGCGCCGCGGATGAGGTCGACGTTCGTTCGCTCCAGGTCGCCTGCGGGTCCGCCGCTCACGTGATCGCGAAGGTCGGCCACGCAGCAGACCTCGACGCCCGCGTCCAGCAGTGCCAGCGCGGCATGGAGACCGCGGTCGTCGACCGTGGCGACCACGGCGCGCGTGCCCGGCTTCACCGCGTACATGCCCACGAGCCGGCGGGCGCCGCCGGACAGCATCACGCCCGGCAGGTCGTTGCCGGGGAACAGCAGCGGCTGCTCGATGGCGCCGGTGGCGAAGACCAGCCGCGTCGCCCGGATCTGGTGGAGCGTGTCGCCCTGCCAGACCGGGACGAGGCCGTCGAAGCTGCCGAGCGCGGGAGCGTTCGCGAGGATCTCGACGCCCATTTCCTGCGCGTGCACGTTCAGCTCGCGCGCGTAGCCGGCCCCGCCCTCCGCGAGCAGGCGGCCGCCCGGCTCCGGCCCCTCGTCGACGAGCACCGCGTCCGCGCCGAGTTCCGCCGCCGCCGCCGCCGCGCTCAGACCGGCGGCCCCACCCCCGATCACGAGCACGTCGGCGTGGCGGCGGCGGTACTCGGTCCGCCACTCGCGCTCGGGCTGCGACTTGCGCAGCTTCCCGAGCCCGGCGGCGTGCCGGAGCACCTTCTCGTAGAGCGGCCAGAAACGACGCGGCCGGATGAACGTCTTGTAGTAGAAGCCGGGCGGGGTGAACGGGCCGCCCACGAGGTCGGTCGCGCGCATCGCGTCGAACTCGAGCGACGGCGTGGCGTTCATGTGCTCGACCTTCATCCCCTCGCGCACCGGCTCGGTGCAGGCGCGAACGCCGGGGGCGCCGTCGACGGCCACGAGGCAGTTGGGGCACTGGCCGGCGCAGCAGAGCAGGCCGCGGCGGCGGTGGTACTTGAAGGAGCGCGAGAAGGTGCGCTGGCCGCTCGCGTAGAGAGCCGACCCGATCGTGTCGCCCTCGAGCGCCGAGAACTCACGCCCGTCGAACGTGAACGTGACCTCCGTGTCACGCTGGATGCGCTCGCCGCGCTGCTCGGGGAGCCGCGTCACGCGCCCACTCCGCTCCCGTCGGCGCCGGTCGCCGCTCCGGCCGCGTCCCCGAACACCTCGTTCACGCGCGCGGTCCAGTGGACCTCGTTCGTGCGCGTGTCGCGCTCGGCGATGAACCACTCGCCGCAGCCGGAGCGGTGCAGCCACCACTCGCGCTGCGGTCCCGCGACGTTGGTGCGGAAGTAGTTGTACTCGCCGAGCTCGCGCAGGCTCGGCTGCTGCTTCGGACGCGGGTTCAGCTCACCGCCGAAGGCGAAGTCGGTGACTTCCCGCGGCCCGCAGTTGGGGCAGGTCAGTACGTAGGACACGCCCGAGCGACCTTAAACAAATTGGTTCAATGGTTCAACCGGGGATCCAGCTCGTTCCGGCCAGTGGAACTCGCGCCATCGCCGCCGCCTCGACGGTGAGCGCCACCAGGTCCTCGGGCTCCAGGTTGTGGAGGTGCGACTTTCCGCAGGCGCGCGCGAGCGTCTGCGCCTCGAGCGTCATGGTGCGCAGGTAGTTCGCCAGCCGGCGGCCGCCCAGCTCCGGGTCGAAGCGGGCCGAGAGATCGTCGTCCTGCGTCGAGATCCCGGCGGGGTCCTTGCCCTCGTGCCAGTCGTCGTAGAAGCCGGCCGACGTGCCGAGGTCGGCGTAGTCGTCCTCCAGCTCCGGCGAGTTGTCGCCCAGCGCGATCAGCGCCGCCACGCCGATCGAGACCGCGTCGGCGCCGAGCGCGAGCGCCTTCGCCACATCGGCGCCGTTGCGGATCCCTCCAGAGACGATCAGCTGCACCTCGCGGTGGACCCCGAGATCCTGGAGCGCCTCGACGGCCGGGCGGATCGCCGACAGCGTCGGGATCCCCGCGTGCTCGATGAAGACCTCCTGGGTCGCCGCGGTGCCGCCCTGCATCCCGTCCATGACCACGACGTCGGCGCCGGACTTGACCGCGAGCGCCGTGTCGAAGTACGGCCGCGTCGCGCCCACCTTGATGTAGATCGGCTTCTCCCAGTCGGTGATCTCGCGCAGCTCGCCGATCTTGATCTCGAGGTCGTCGGGCCCGGTCCAGTCCGGATGCCGGCACGCGCTCCGCTGGTCGATCCCCTTCGGCAGGTCGCGCATCTCCGCCACCCGGTCCGAGATCTTCTGGCCGAGCAGCATCCCGCCGCCGCCCGGCTTCGCGCCCTGCCCGACCACGATCTCGATCGCGTCGGCGCGCCGCAGGTCGTCCGGATTCATCCCGTAGCGCGAGGGCAGCAGCTGGTAGACGAGCAGCTTCGACGCCTCGCGCTCCTCCTCCGTCATGCCGCCGTCGCCGGTGGTCGTGGACGTGCCGACCGCCGACGCTCCTCGCCCGAGCGCCTCCTTCGCCGGCCCCGACAGCGCGCCGAAGCTCATCCCCGCGATCGTGATCGGGATGTCGAGGTGCAGCGGCTTCGTCGCGTTGCGCGCGCCGAGCGTCACATCCGTGTCGCAGCGCTCGCGGTAGCCCTCGAGCGGGTAGCGCGACATGCTCGCGCCGAGGAAGAGCAGGTCGTCGAAGTGGGGAACGTTCCGCTTGGCGCCGAAGCCGCGGATGTCGTAGATCCCCTCGCGCGCGGCGCGCTGGATCTCGTGGATCACGTCGCGGCTGAAGATCGCGCCCTCGCGCAGACCCGGCCGCCAGCCGCGCGAGGCGGAGCGCCGCTCGACGTCGTCGCGCGCCTTGCCGAGTGTGTCGAACTCAGTCAAGGGGTCAGACCCCTTGAGTCGACCATTGTCAAGGGGTCAGACCCCATCAGTAGGCGCCTGCGTTGTCGACGTGGAAGTTGTAGAGCTTGCGGGCTGAGCCGTAGCGGCGGAAGTCGGACGCCGAGCAGTCCTCAACCTCGGCTCGCTCGAGCAGCGCGGACAGCTCCTCGACGTGCTCGTCGCGCATCTCCTTCTCGATGCAGTCGGCGCCCAGGTCGGCGACCTTGCCGCGCACGTACACGTGCGCCTCGTAGATCGAGTCGCCGAGCGCCTCGCCCGCGTCGCCGCAGATCACGAGGGTGCCCTTCTGCGCGAGGAAGGCGCTCATGTGGCCGACGGAGCCCTGCACCACGATGTCCACGCCCTTCATCGAGATCCCGCAGCGCGCGGCGGCGCTGCCGCGGATCACGAGCAGCCCGCCGCGGCCGGTCGCGCCCGCGGACTGCGACGCGTTCCCGTCCACGATCACCGCGCCCGACATGATGTTCTCGGCGCAGCCCACGCCCACGTTGCCGTGCACGCGGACGGTCGCCTCCTTGTTCATCCCGGCGCAGTAGTAGCCGGCGTGGCCCTCGATCTCGACCTCGATCGGAGCGTCGATGCCCACCGCGAGGGCGTGCGCGCCGCGCGGGTTCAGGACCCGCCAGTGGCGCGGCGACGAATCGTCGACCGCGTGCAGCGCCGCGTTCAGCTCACGCAGCGGCGTGACCGCGAGGTCGAACTCCGCGGCCTCGAGCCCACTCCCCACCGCCATCAGACCGCTGCCCGCTCCCAGCTGTAGACGCGCCCGGGCTCGGGCTCCCAGGTCCGCGCGGTCTCGGCGCCCGGCAGGACGGCGATCGCCCGGTACTCGGAGGCCATCGCGACCCAGTCGTCGGTCTCCGCCATCACCGCCGGCTTGCACGCGATCGGGTCGCGCAGCACCGCGAAGCCGTCGAGCGTCCCGACCGCGAACGTGTAGAAGCCGTCCAGGTCCTCGAGGCAGCCCTCGAGCGCCTGCTCCAGCGAGTCGCCCTCGCGCAGCCGCCAGGTGAGATACCCGGCCGCGACCTCGGTGTCGTTGTCGGTCTGGAACTCGATGCCCTCGTCGCGCAGCCGGCGCCGCAACCGGTTGTGGTTCGACAGCGACCCGTTGTGCACGAGGCACAGGTCGAGCCCGGTCGAGAACGGGTGCGAGTGCTCGGTCGTCACGCGGCTCTCGGTGGCCATGCGCGTGTGCCCGAGGGCGTGCGAACCGGACATGTCGGCGAGCTCGAAGCTCTCGATGAACTCCCGCGGCGGACCGGCCTCCTTGAAGATCTCGATCGCCTGCCCCGCGCTCATCACGCGCAGCTCCGGATAGCGCTCGTGGAGCCAGGCCTGGGCCTCGGCGGCGTCCGTCTCCACCACGATCACGGCGTGCGAGCCGCGCGGCTCGGGCTCCCCGGCGCCGAAGGCGTCATCCAGCGCCGCGCTGACGGCGCCCCAGTCCTGCTTCGGGTCGGCGCTGAAGAGCGAGACCTTCGACGATCCGCTCGGGGCGGGCTCGCGGTAGACGGCCACGCCGGCGCTGTCAGGGCCGCGGTCGCTCAGCTGAAGGAGCATGTCCCCCAGATGGCTGCCCAGCCTGTCGCTCACCTCGACCGACTTAGAGAAAAGTCCTGCGATTCCACACATTGCGCGAGCCTCCTGTAGCAACCGAGTGTAGGTAGGGGGAATCGCCTAACCCATGGAGAATGGATGAACAATTCGGCCGCCCGGTATGTGCGATCTCCACATTGGCCCTTTTCGCGAATGCGGATAGCTTGCGGTACATGAGCGTGACCGAGCCCTTCACCGCTCCGACCTCGCGCGAGGACGTCGAGCGTTACATCGCAGACCACGACATCGAGTTCCTGTTCGCCCAGTTCGTGGACATGCACGGCAAGCCGAACGCGAAGCTCGTCCCCGCCCGCCATTTCGACGGCCTGATGGAGGACGGCGCGGGGTTCGCCGGCTTCGCCGCGGGAGCGATCGGCCAGTTCCCCCACGACCCTGACCTCGCCGCGATGCCCGACCCACGCAGCTTCACGCCGCTGTGGTGGAAGCCGGGCGTGGCGCGGCTCGCCTGCGACGTGCACGTCGAGGGCGAGGAGTGGCCGTTCTGCCCGCGCACCATCCTGCGCCGGCAGCTCGACCGCGCCCGCGACCTGGGCTACGAGTTCATGGTCGGCGCCGAGCTCGAGTACTTCCTCGTGCGCGAGCGAGACGACGGCACGATCGAGCTCGCCGACCCGCTCGACCGCCTCGACCAGCCCTGCTACGACATGCGCGGCCTCACGCGCAATCTCGACTTCATGTCGCAGATATCGCGCTACGTGACCGACTACGGCTGGAACAACTACGCCAACGACCACGAGGACGCGAACGGCCAGTTCGAGCAGAACTTCGACTATGCCGACGCGCTCACGACCGCGGACAGGTCCATCTTCTTCCGCTACATGGTCGAGTCGCTCGCGCAGGAGCGCGGCATGGTCGCGACGTTCATGCCGAAGCCGTTCGGCCACCTCACCGGGAACGGCTGCCACTTCCACATGAGCCTCTGGAAGGACGGTGAGAACGCGTTCGAGGTCGACGACCCGTCCGACGACCCGCGCGGCATGGGCCTCAGCAAGACCGCGTACAACTTCATCGGCGGGCTGAAGAAGCACGCGAAGGCGTACATCGCCCTGACCGCGCCGACGGTCTCGTCGTACAAGCGGCTCAAGACCGGCACGCGCAGCGGCTCGAGCTGGGCGCCCGTGTTCGTGAGCTACGGCTTCAACAACCGGACGCAGATGCTGCGCATCCCCGCGGCCGGCCGGATCGAGGACCGGACGGTCGACGGCTCGTGCAACCCCTACCTCGCCGCGACCGCCGTGCTCGCCGCCGGCCTGGATGGGATCGAGAACGAGCTGGACCCCGGCGATGCGACCACGGAGCTGAACCTCCACGAGCTGGCCGACGCGGACCGCGAGAAGCTCGGCGTGGAGCTCCTACCGGCGAACCTGCTGGACGCGACGCGCGAGCTCGAGCAGGACGACGTGCTCCGCGCGGCGCTCGGCAAGACCAGGGACGGCGACTACATCGACTACTACGTCAAGACGAAGCAGGACGAGTTCGCGGAGTGGCACAACGAGGTCACTCCGTGGGAGATCAAGCGCTACCTGCAGCTGTTCTAGCTCAGCACCAGGTACGCGAACTCGGTCTCCCAGTTCGTGAAGTCCGGGTCGTCGACCGGGCCGATCCGGTACTGCTCGAACGCGCACGGGAAGGTCTGTCCGTGCTCGCTGCCCTGGCTGAACTCGACCCCGTGGTCCTCGGCCCACGCAAAGATCTCCGCGCGCGTGTCCGCCAGGTCGGGCAGCGAGTCGCTCGTGTAGGGACCGACGTGGAGCGCCGTCAGGTAGCTCCCGGCGGGCAGGGCATCGCGCCGCACGCGGGCGTCGCCCTCGACCTGGCCGTCCACCGGCACGCCCACCTCCACGTCGAGCGGCTCGCCCGCGTGGTCGACCTCGTAGTAGCGGATGAAGGGCGGGCCAGCGGGCGCGACGCCGTGCTCGCCCAGCCAGCCGAACAGCTCGGGGAACGCGGAGTCGGCGAACTGGCGGATGCCCTCGATCGACGGAGCGTGGATGCCGAGATAGGGCTGCGCCTCGCGCAGCTCGATGCGGGGCTCGCTCACCGCAGCTCCTCGATCAGCAGGTCCATCAGGAGCCCGTCGTGGAAGCTTCCGTCCGGGCTCATCTCGTACCGGCGCATCACGCCGACCGGCTTGAAGCCGACCTTCTCGTACGCGCTGATCGCCCGCTCGTTCGCCGCCGACGGGTCGATCGTGAAGCGCAGGTGGTTGCGCTCCGCGGCCAGCCAGCGGATCACGGTCCGGATCGCATCCGGTCCGAGACCCTGCGCGTGGAAGCGCGGGTCGAGGCTGAGGTCGACGCTCGCGTGCCGGTAGCCGGGGTCGAGCTCCTCGTCGAAGCCGAGCCAGCCGGCGACCTCGCCGTCGGCCTCGATGACGAACGCGTTGCCGTCGTTCGGCAGGGTCTCGCGCAGGCGCTCGGCATCGCCGGACTCCCACCACCACTCGCGGACGCCGGGGCTCTGGATGATCGCGACGAGGGCGTCGAGGTCCGCCTCGGTGATCGGCCGCAGCGTGACCCGCTCGCCCTGGAGGACGGGCAATGACATATTGCGCAGCGTAGGTGGTTGCGTGCACTTAGAGCATCGAGGCAAACAACCGTCGATCGACCCGAGCGCCTATGTCGCGCCGAACGCCGTGCTGTGCGGCGACGTGCGCGTCGGCCCCGACTCGCGCGTCCTGTTCGGCGCGGTCCTGACCGCCGAGGACGGCCAGGTCGAGGTGGGCGCCCGCTGCGTGATCATGGAGAACGCGCTCGTGCGCGCACGCGAGGCGCATCCGGTCAAGCTCGGCGACGACGTGCTCGTCGGCCCGCACGCGCACGTGAACGGAAGCACTGTCGGCGACGGGTGCTTCCTCGCGACCGGCAGCTCGCTCTTCCCGGGCTCGCGCCTGGGCCGCAACGCCGAGGTCCGCGTCAACGGCGTGGTGCACGTGAACACCGTGCTCGCCGACGAGGCGCTCGTCCCGATCGGCTGGGTCGCGCTTGGCAACCCCGCCCGCATCGTCGCTCCCTGGGACCACGACGAGATCTGGCGGATCCAGGAGGCGCTCGACTTCCCGGGCACCGTGTACGGCCTGCCGCGAAGCGCTTCGGCGCGCGAGCGCATGGAGCGCCAGGCCGAATGGTTCGCCGCCCACCGCGACGACCGCGTGATCCTCTAGGCCGCTTCCCGCTTCACAGCCACCGGGCGCGTTTCCGGCTCGAGCAGGCCCAGGCGGCCGGCCAGCCAGCGGGCCGGCAGCGCCTGCAGCAGCAGGGTCAGCACGATCGCCAGCGCCACCACCGAGGCGAACACGTCGCCCTCCGGCACGCCGAGGCCCGCCAGCACCCCTACCAGCGCCGCGGGCACCACTCCGGTCTCGCGCGTCCAGCACAGGAACGCCAGCTCGTTGCGGGTCCAGCGCGCGGCGCGGTCCGGCATGGCGCAGGCGAACACGGTGATCGGCCGCGCGATCAGCATCAGCGTCGCGAGCACCGCGAGAGCCGGCAGCAGGTTGTCGCCGAGCTCGGCGAACGGGATGTTCGCCCCGAGCACCATGAACACGATCAGCGTCACGATGTCGGCGAGGTTGAAGGCGAACTGGCGCACGTCCTGAATGTGCGGCTGATCGGCCTCGCCCAGCCCCAGGTGTTCCATGTTGCCGACGATCAGCCCCGCGAGGAACGCGCCCAGATAGCCGCTGCCGCCGGCGGTGTCGAGCGAGAAGAAGCTGATAGTGACCACTGTCAGGACCGCGATCGCGGAGCTCTCGCGCCAGATCCCCGAACGGTCGCTCGAGATCGCGGCGGCCAGCACCACGCCTGCCACGATCCCGATCACCGTGCTGATGCCGAGGTCCACGAGGAACTCGCCGGCGGGCCCCGTGACCGAGTTGTCGCCGGTGAGGACCACTCCAGCGAGGGTCAGCGCCAACGCAGCTCCGGTCGGGTCGTTGAACGCCGACTCGGCGATCACCGTCTGGGAGATCTTCGGCTTCAGGGGCGAGCGCACGAACAGGGGGATCAGGATCGCGGGGTCCGTCGGGGCGAGCACCGCGCCCACCAGGAGCGCCAGGTCCCACGGCAGGTCGAACGCGAAGTGCGCCGCGACCCCCACGACGCCCGCGGTGATGAGCATGCCCGGCACGGCGAGCAGCCCGAGCGTCACCCACACGCGGCGGAGCACCGGCAGGGACAGGCACATTCCGCCGTAGAAGAGGATCATTGAGACGCCCAGCGTGAAGATCAGCTGCGCCCCAAGCGACTCGAACGGCACGTCCACCACGTCGAGCACCGAGGGCCCGAACAGCGCGCCGATCGCGACCAAGAGCAGGATCTCCGGAATCCCGATCAGCGACGCCACGAAGCGAGCCAGGAGCGCGCCCATCAGGAGCAGGCTCAGCGTCAGGAAGAGGTCGTCGGTCATTCGCGCACGCGGTGGCCCTCGATCGCGAGCCGCGCGATGTCCGCCGCGGTGACGAGCAGCAGCACGATTACGAGCCCCGCGCCCAGCCCGACCGCGATCAGCGCACGGCGCGATTCCTCACGCGCGTCGTCGAACGCCTGCTCCGTCGCGGTCGCGCCGCGCGCCTCGTAGCGCGCGAGCTGCTCGGCCCGTGTCGCCATCGCCCCGAAGAGGCGGAGTTCGGGACCGAGGAAGATCTCCTTCACGCGCGCATCGTCTCCGCGGCGCAGTGCGGCGTAGGCCACGCCGTCGAGAGCGATGAATTGCCCGAAGCGAGAGCGGATCTCGTTGAGGAGCCGTGTCTCGCGCGCGTCCGTGAGCTCATTCCGCGCCGCGCCGAGGTCGGTCCTGAAACGGCGCACCGATGCCTCGAAGCGCGGGCGCGACGCGCCGTCGTCGTAGCCGTAGGCCGTTTGCCAGCCGTTCACGTCCGTCACGCCGAACTTCAGGTCGAGCGCCAGCGCTTGGTGGTCGGCGCGGTCCTGCACCTCGTCGAAGCGGTCGCCCAGCCGCCCCATCCCGTGCAGCGCGACGGCGATCGTGATCACCGGTCCGATGACCGTGAGCAGGATCGCGACGTAGAGCTTGGCCCTGATGGTCACTCGGGGACTCCGGCTGTAGGGTGGCCGCCGTGCTGTTCTTCGTCCTCTTCCAGAGCGTCCCTGCGGTTCTGCTCCTGACGCTCGCCGGCGCGCTCTACCTCACCTGGTACGACATCAAGGACGAGCCCGGGCTCGAGTTCACGCATAAGGTCTGGTGGTTCCTGCTCGTGCTGCTCTTCCACGTGCCGGGCTACCTGGTCTTCCGTGGCTGGCTCGCGGTGCGGAGACACCGCCGCGCGCAGGAGGAGCACACCTCTACTCCCGCTCCCCGCGGACGGCGTGGAGGCGGGCAAGCTTGAGCGCAAGCTCGAGCGAGAGCAGGTCCTCCTTGCCGAGGTCGAGCCCCGTCACCCGCTCGATCCGCTCGAGCCGCTGACGCACCGTGTTCGGGTGGATGTAGAGCGCCCGCGCGCTCGCGGCCACGCTGCCGCGGTCGGCCAGAAAGCGCTCCAGCGTCTCGACCAGGCGGGCGCCCCGGCGGCGGTCGTACTCGATCAGCTCCTCGACCGACTGCCGGTAGCGGTCGTGGGGCGCGTCGTCGAGCTCGAGGTGGACGAGGTACTTGTAGGCGCCGAGCCCCTCGTATGAAACCGCGCCGCCCTCGGTCACCAGCGACCGCCCGATGCGGGCGGCATCGGCGGCCTCGCGCATCCGCCGGCGCGCGCTCGCCGCGCCGCGGTCCACATCGCTGACCCCCACGACGACGCCCTCGGCGCGGGCCAGCTCCTCACAGGCCTGGCGCAGTCGCTCCAGCGCGGAAGCGGACGCGGTCGGAAGCGGGGCGATCGCGCGCACGCAGTCGTGCCGGGAGTCGAAGAAGGCTCGCGGGTAGAGGCGCCGCAGCCGTCCCTCGAAGCGCGCGGCCACCTCGGGCCACGCCGCGGCGTTCTCGTCGGCGGCCGGCGCCCGGACCGCGTGGATGAAGACGTGCGGGCGCGTGAGGTCGCAGCGCGCCTCCGCGGCCTTGGCCTCGGCGGCGTCGGCCGAGCCGGCGGCGAGCGCCTCGAACATGTCCTTGACGATGTTCTCGGCGGTCAGCCGCTCGATCAGCTCGGCCTTCTTCAGGCCGACCGCCGTCTGGTGCGCCACCGCCCGCAGGAGCTCCGCGTCCTCGTCGTCGAACGTGCGCCCGTTCGCAATGCAGCAGAGCAGCCCCAGCTGCTCGTCGCCCGCCGCGAGCGGAGCGATGAGGAGGTCGTCCTCGACCGCACCGCTGCGACCGCCGCGCATCAGCGCCATGAGCTGCGCGGCGCGGCCGGGACGGTCGGCGCCGTCCGCCGGGTCGGACCCGGCGAGGTTCAGCTCGTCGGCGTCCGGATCGATCCGCCAGATCTGGCACGCCCCGGCGCCGAGCAGCTGGCGTGCGCCGCGCGTGACGGCGTCGTAGAGGTCCTCGCGCAGAGTGACCGCCGCCAGCGCCTGGCTCAGCTGCGTGAGCGTGGTGAGCGCGTCGACGCGCCGGCGCGTGCCCTCGTAGAGCTTCGCGTTCTCGATCGCGCCGGCCACGAGCGACGCCGTGTGCACGAGGAAGTTGAGGACTCCGGCGTCGAACTCGCGCGGCGCCTGAGTATGGAGAACGACCACACCCAGCACGTTCCCGTCCCTGGCCAGCACCGGGACCGCGACCATCGACTGGAAGCGCTCCTCCTCGAGCTCCGGCACGTACTTCATGCGCGGATCCTCGAGCGCGTTCTCGCGGATGAACTCGGGCGTCTTGGTGCGGGCGACCCACCCGGTCAGCCCCTCGTCGATGCTCCAGGCGAGCGTGCCGACGAGATGCGAATAGGTCGGCGAGGCGGCTCGCAGCACGAGCTGATCGCGCTCCACGAAGTAGATGAACGCGGCGTGGCAGTCCGTGGCGTCGCTCGCGATCTCCACGATGCCGCCCAGGACGCGGTCGAGGTCGAGCGACGACGAGACCGTCTTGATGACCGCGTAGAGCGTGTCGTTCTCGCGCTGGACGCGGGCCAGAGCGTCGCCGCCACCAGCGACCGGGGAGACCGTCAAGCGAGCCCTCCTTGCCTCAGAGCGGCAATGGTAGCCGCGGCCAGCCGCTCACCATATGTGCCGTTCTGACACTCGTTCCGTCCGAACGGTGTGTCCATCATACGTTGCGAGAACTCGCCAGGCGAGAGTACGGTCGCCAGCGGAGTACTAGGCCACCGGCCCATGGAGGCAGCATGATCGGATCGTTGCTGGCGCAGGTGAAGAGCCTCGAGGAGGCGGGCAGCGCTGCCGGCCAGCTTCAGGACAGCCTCATCATCGGCGAGCAGTACTACTTCTTCACCGTCGTCCTGATGTGGCTGATCCACGCCGGGTTCATGTCGTACGAGACCGGCATCGCGCGGAAGAAGAACGCGCTCGCGACGGCGATGAAGAACATCCTCACGATCGCGGTCGTGACGCCGACCTTCTACTACTTCGGCTGGTGGATCTACAACTGCAACCAGCCCGGCCTGCCGATCGGCCCGAACTCGACCGACTTCACCGCGGCCGCCTGCCAGGGCGGCATCCCGTGGTCCGACGCCTTCGGCCCGAACCTGACGAACAACATCAACCTCGTCTTCTTCCTGGCCTTCCTGCTCTTCTCGTGGACCACCGCGTCGATCATGTCCGGCGCGATCATCGAGCGCGCGCGGCTGTCGGCGTATCTCATCCTCGCGTGCATGCTCGGCTCGGTCGTCTGGATCCTGGACGCGGCCTGGGGCTGGAGCGCCGGCGGCTGGCTAACCCTTCGCTTCGGCTTCCATGACTCGATCGCGTCCGGCGTGGTGCACGGCGTCGCGGGAGCGTTCACGCTCGGTGTGCTCTTCAACCTCGGTCCGCGAATAGGGAAGTACACGCGGGAGGGCCTGGCGAGACAGTTCAGGCCGCACAACCTGCACATGACCCTGCTCGGGCTGATGCTGATCTTCACCGGCTTCTACGCGTTCTACGCGGCGTGCCTGGTGATCTCGTCCACGGCCTTCCCGGGCTGGGCCAACATCTACCTCAGCCCGACCACGCTCGGCACCATCGCGATGATCATCACCATGGGCTTCGCGGGCGGCTTCACCGGCGGCTACTTCGCTTCGCGCGGCGACCCGTTCTGGACGGTGTCCGGCGGTCTCGCCGGCGTGATATCCGTGTCCGCCGGCGCCGACGTGTACGCGCCCACACTGGGTTACCTGATCGCTCTGGCGAGCGCCGCGATGGTCGTCTACGCGGGGAACTGGATCGAGAAGAGCATGCGAGTGGACGACGCCGTGGGCGCGGTTGCCGTGCACGGCTTCGCGGGCTTCCTCGGGATGCTGTGGGTGGGCGTGTTCGCCGCCGGCTATCCGACCGGCGTGAACAACGTGGACAGCTCGATCGGCGGTCAGCTGATCGGCATGGCGACCTTCCTGCCGCTCGGCTTCCTCACGGGCTACGCCATGTCCTGGGTGATGAAGAAGCTCAACATCCTGCGCGTGCCGCTGGAGGTCGAGCTCATGGGCCTCGACGTGGCGGAGTACGAGCCGAACCTGTACCTGCCGGAGTTCGCCGTCACCGAAGAGCAGCTGGTGGAACCAGATGGGACTCCGGTGAGTGCGACGATTGTGCTTGAGAGAGCGAGAGACGAGGTGGTGAGCTAGATGCCGGCAATCATCGACAGCGCTCCCGACTGCGTCGTCCACAAGGAGGGCGCAAACCCGGACGACCTCGCCGACTTCATCCTGCAGGACAACTACTCGGACTGCGCCGGCTTCGGCACCTTCATGCCGGGATCCACATACGGTGAGGACGGCACGGGAGCCGAGACCGCGTACATGGTCCTTACCTGGCTCGGCATCGTCGTCATGGTGGTGGTGCTCGTGGCCTGGGTCCTGTACGAGAACCGCAGGCTGATCGCAGCCGCGGCGGGATACCGCGGCGGCGCCGGGCCCGGACCACCCGCGCAGCCCGGAGGAGTGGGAGACACGCAATGAGTAACGGAAGCAGCAAGAAGCAGATCGAGTTCCTGCCCCTCCAGACTCACAAGAAGAGCTTCGAGTACGCGGTGCTTGCGATCTCGATCCTCTGTGCCATCGTGGTCCTGGTGATCGTGCTGTTCACGAACATCGGGAACGAGTTCCGTCCAACCGTCTGAGTCAGCCGAGGTAGGGCGCTGGGGCACCCCCCTCACGGGCGGCGGTCCCACCTGGCTGCGAGTCGCGGTGATCGCCGCCGTGCTCGTGGTGGCATTCGTCGCCGCGCAGACCTGTCAGAAGTCGCAGATCCGGCTCGACAAGAACCAGGCGATCGCGAAGGCCGAGGCCGCGGTCGACTTCACGCCGGAGCGAACTCAGGTACGCCTGCTGCGCCAGGGCCTCAACTCGAAGCCGTACTGGATCGTGTCGCTGTCGCGACCCGGCAGGACCAGGGGCACCTTCAGCGCGCTCGCCACCGTCCGCATCAACGCGAACACCGGCAAGGTCGAGACCGTCAATCAGCAGCGCTGAGCCGCGGGTCCTACTCGGGCCTGTCCGGCTCGGGCGCCGGCGGCGCGTCCGGCACGTCCGGCAGCACGTCCGGCTCGTCCGGGAGCTCCGGTGACGCGTCGCCTGACGGCTGGTCCGGCTCGTCGTCGCCGCCCTCCTCGAGCGGTCCGCCCTTCGCGCCGACACCCACCGTCTCGCGCGTGCGCTCCTTCGGCTTCACGATCGTGATGTTGACGTCGTTCTCGTCGTCCTCGGGCGCCTTGTCGACCTCGATGGTCGAGCCGGGCGGCATGGACTGCGAGAGCACCTCGTCCGCGAGCGGGTCCTCGATGTAGCGCTGGATCGCCCTGCGCAGCGGGCGGGCGCCCATCGCGGGGTCCCAGCCCTTCTCGACGAGGAAGTCCGCGGCCTCCTGCGTGAGGTTCATCGTCAGCTCGCGCTCGGCGAGCGACTCGCGGATCCGCTTCAGCAGCAGCTCGACGATGGAGGTGATCTCCTCCTTCGTGAGCTTGTGGAAGACGATGACCTCGTCGATCCGGTTCAGGAACTCGGGCCGGAAGACCTTCTTCAGCTCGCCCATGATCCGGGTCTTCATGTCCTCGTAGGTGATGCCGGTCTCGTCGCCGACCGTGAACCCGATGCCGGTGTTCTTGGCGATCTCGGAGGCGCCCACGTTCGAGGTCATGATCACGATCGCGTTGCGGAAGTCCACGGTGCGCCCCTGGGCGTCCGTGAGCCGTCCGTCCTCGAGGATCTGGAGCAGGATGTTGAAGACGTCCGGGTGCGCCTTCTCGATCTCGTCGAGCAGGAGCACGCTGTACGGCTTGCGCCGCACCGCCTCGGTGAGCTGGCCGCCCTCGTCGTACCCGATGTAGCCGGGGGGCGAGCCGACGAGCCGGGACACGGAGTGCTTCTCCATGTACTCGGACATGTCGATGCGGACCATCGCGTCCTCGTCGCCGAACAGGAACTCGGCGAGCGTGCGGGCGAGCTCGGTCTTCCCCACGCCCGAGGGGCCGAGGAAGATGAACGAGCCGGTCGGCCGCTTCGGGTCCTTCAGGCCGGCCCGCGAGCGGCGGATGGCCTTCGAGACCGCCTCGATGGCGGCGTTCTGCCCGATGACGCGCTTGTGGAGCTCCTCCTCCATGCGCATGAGCTTCTGCGTCTCGGCCTCGGTGAGCTTGAAGACCGGGATGCCGGTCCACATGGAGACGATGTCGGCGATCTCCTCCTCGCCGATCTCCGGGCGCTCGCCGGACTCGCCGGAGCGCCACTGCTCCTCGAGCTCGCGCTTCTTGTTCGTGAGCTGCCGCTCCTTGTCGCGGAGGTTGGCCGCCTTCTCGAACTCCTGCGCCTCGATCGCGGCCTCCTTGTCGCGCCGCGTCGTCTCGATCTCCTCCTCGAGGTCGCGGTACACGGGCGGGGCCGTCATCGACTTGATGCGCGCACGCGACGCGGCCTCGTCGATGAGGTCGATCGCCTTGTCCGGCAGGAAGCGGTCCGAGATGTAGCGGTCCGCCAGCTCGGCCGCGGCCTCGAGCGCCTCGTCGGTGATGCCGACGCGGTGGTGCTGCTCGTAGCGGTCGCGCAGGCCCTTCAGGATCTGGACCGTGTCCTCGGTCGAGGGCTGGTCCACGCGGATCTGCTGGAAGCGGCGCTCGAGCGCGGAGTCGCGCTCCAGGTACTTGCGGTACTCGTCGAGCGTCGTCGCGCCGATCGTCTGGAGCTCGCCGCGCGCGAGGGCCGGCTTCAGGATGCTCGCGGCGTCGATCGCGCCCTCGGCGGCGCCCGCGCCGACGAGGTTGTGGAGCTCGTCGATGAACAGGATGATGTCGCCGCGCTGGGTGATCTCCTTCATCACCTTCTTGAGGCGCTCCTCGAACTCGCCGCGGTACTTCGAGCCCGCGACCAGCGCGGCCAGGTCGAGCGTGTAGATCTGCTTGTTCTTCAGCAGCTCCGGCACCTCGCCGTTCGTGATCAGCTGGGCGAGGCCCTCGACCACGGCGGTCTTGCCCACGCCCGGCTCGCCGATCAGCACCGGGTTGTTCTTCTGGCGGCGCGAGAGGATCTGCATGATCCGCTCGATCTCGGTCTCGCGGCCCACGACCGGGTCCAGCTTGCCCTCGGCGGCGAGCTTGGTCAGGTTGCGGCCGAACTGGTCGAGCAGCTTCGAGGACTTCTTGCCCTCGCCCTGGGCGCCGGCGCCCGCGCCGGCGCGGCCCTGGCGGCCACCGGGGCCGGAGAGCATGCGGATGACCTCGTTGCGGATCTTCTCGGAGTCGGCGTCGAAGTCGAGCAGGATGCGTGCCGCGACGCCCTCGTTCTCGCGCACGAGGCCGAGCAGGATGTGCTCGGTGCCGATGTAGTTGTGGCCGAGGCTCAGCGCCTCGCGCAGGGCGAGCTCGAGCACCTTCTTGGCGCGCGGGGTGAACGGGATCTGGCCGGAGGTGACCTCCTCGCCGGATCCGACGATGCGGACCACCTGGGCGCGCACGCGCTCCACGGTGATGTCGAGCGACTCGAGGACGCGCGCGGCCAGTCCCTCCTCCTCGCGCAGCAGGCCGAGGAGGATGTGCTCTGTTCCAATGTAATTGTGCTTGAGAATCCGGGCCTCCTCTTGGGCGAGGACGACCACCTGCCGGGCCCGTTCGGTGAAGCGCTCAAACACCGCTTGCTCTCTTATCTGTCGGGAACTTCGGGGGCGGGGTTACCCGTTCTTTCCCACTAGATCGGCATATAGGCCAACCGTGATGAGAGGAACGTGTAGGTCCATCCCCCTGCGACAACTCTACCAACGCGCCGAAGCCCGGATTTGCCCTTCACGAAGCCCTAAAAGGCGCATCGTGGGTACGTTCCGGATATGAAGCTCACTTCGGCGGCCGTCGGCCTCGTCCTGCTTGCTCTCGCAGGCTGCGGCGGGTCTGACAGCTCCTTCGCAGAGGACTACAACCAGGCGGTCGCGCCGCTCAGCCAGCTCGGCGAGGGAATGGGCACCGACGCCACCGAGTTCGACCGGCTCGCGCGGCGAACGGAGCAGACCCGGAGCAACCTCACGGACCTGGATCCGCCGGACGAGGCGAGCGACGAGTTCGACAGCCTGCTCGCCGGGCTCGACCGGGTGACGGCGGACCTGAAGGCGGTGGCCCGCGCGACGCGCAGCAAGGACATCGTCAGGCAGCGCCGCGCGGCGAAGCGGCTGGTGCGCTCGAGCACCCAGGTCCAGCGGGCCGAGACGGCGCTGCGAGCCGCCGTCTCGGGTTAGGGGTCCGCCTCGAGCGGGTCTAGACTGCTCGCGTGGCCTCCCGCGCGAACGGACTCGTGCGCTGGATCGCGGCCCTGGCGGCCGTCGCTGCCATCGCGCCGGCGACCGCGGGCGCCGAGCGTGCGGCGGGCATCACGGGCAACCTCAACCTCGTCCAGTTCGACACTGCTGCGCCCAGCGCGGTGAGCGCCCAGCTCATCACCGGCCTCCAGACCGCCGGTGAGAAGGCGATCGCGCTCGACATGCGGCCGGCGACCGGCGAGCTGTTCCTGGTCACGACGCCCGCGGGGATCACCAGTGGGGCGGCGGTCGTACTGCGCAGCTACAGGCTCGACCCCGCGACGGCGGTGGCGACCTTCGTCGCGGCGCTGCCGGGCGGGACGCCTCCGGGCGCGGGCGACTGGGCGACCGGCGCCGACTTCAACCCGGTGGTGGACCGCCTGCGGCTGGTGAACTCGAACCCGACCCCGGAGAACTTCCGCATCAACCCGAACAACGGCGCGCTGTCGGGCGACGACGCCAACCTGACCTTCACCCCACCGGCCACCGGCCCGGTCACGGCGGTCGCCTACGACCGGAACGTCGCACCGGGGCCGCCCGGGACCGTGGCGCCCCCGGGCACGCTGACGACCCTGTATGGGATCGACGTCGGCTCGGACCGGCTCGTCGTCCAGGGCGGGATCAACGGCGCCGGCCCAGGCGGGCCGAACGGCGGCGCCGTCACGTCCATCGGCTCGCTCGGCGTCGTGGTGGACAACACGAGCGACGCGGGCTTCGACATCGCGCCGGGCGGCACCGCGTACGCCACCCTGCGGACGTCGCTCGTACCGGGTCTCTACACGCTCGACCTGGGAACGGGCAGCGCGACCCTGATCGGGCAGCTGCCGGTCGAGCTGCGCGCGCTGACGATCCTCGCGCCGGTCACCCCACCGCCGCCTCCACCTCCGCCTGACACAACCGACCCGACGGTCGCGATCAGCGCCGCGCCCACCCGGGTGTCGCTCAAGCGCTTTCTGAAGGGCGTGTCCGCCCAGATCACGCCGAGCGAGGCCGTGAGCCTCGAGGTGGCCCTGCTCGGGCGCGCCCGATCGGCCGGGATCGCGCGCGTGGGCGACGTCGTGCTCGCCGAGCGGAGGCTCGGCTCGTCGGCCGCGGTCCGTCAGGTCAAGCTGAAGCCGAGGAGGCGACTGGTCGGACGCCGGAGCCGCTTCAGCGTCAGGCTGCGGGTGATCGCGACCGATGCCGCGGGCAACCGCGGGACGGCCGTCAAGACGATCCGCGTCAGGCGGCCGCCGAAGCGCTAGCCGCGCATCGCGGGGAACAGCACGACCTCGCGGATGCCGTGCCGGCCGCTGAGGATCATCGTCAGCCTGTCGATCCCGATGCCGATCCCGCCCGTGGGGGGCATGCCGTACTCGAGCGCGGCGACGTAGTCCTCGTCGTAGGGCTGCGTCTCCTCGTCGCCCGCCGCCTGGTCGGCGCGCTGCTGCTCGAAGCGGGCGCGCTGCTCGTCGGGATCGTTCAGCTCCGTGAACGCGTTCGCGAACTCCATGCTGCCGGCGAAGGCCTCGAAGCGCTCCACGAGCCCCGGGACCGAGCGGTGGTCCTTAGCGAAGGGTGAGAGCTCCTTCGGGTAGTCCATGATCAGCGTGGGGTTCTGGAGCTCCGGCTCGACGTGCTTCGAGAGCAGGTCGTCCACGCGCTTGGCCCAGGTGCCGTCACCCGGGAGCTCCTCCTCGCCATAGATGTCGATGCCGGTCTTCTCCGTGATGGCGTCGCGCAGCTTCAGCCGCTTCCACGGCCGCGAGAAGTCGATCGGCCCCTCGTAGCCGACGCGGTCCGCCACGTACTCGATCAGCTCCTCGAGCTCGTTCGCGATGTCCTCGTAGTCCGCGTACGCCTCGTACCACTCGAGCATCGTGAACTCGGGGTTGTGCTTGTGCGAGATCCCCTCGTTGCGGAAGTCCTTGCCGATCTCGTAGACGCGCTCGAGCCCGCCCACGATCAGGCGCTTGAGGTACAGCTCGTCGGCGATCCGCAGGAAGAAGTCGCGGTCGAGCGCGTTGTGGTGCGTCACGAAGGGCCGGGCGAGCGCGCCGCCGTAGAGCGGCTGGAGGATCGGGGTCTCGACCTCGAGGAAGCCGCGCTCGTCGAGCCAGGTCCGGATCGCGCGCACGATCTTCGAGCGGAGGATGAAGAGCTCGCGCGTCTCCTCGTTGGCGAGCAGGTCCAGCTCCCGGTGCCGGTACCTCGTCTCGACGTCCTCCACGCCGTAGTACTCCTTGGGCACGGCCCGCAGGGACTTGGCGAGCAGCTTCCAGTCCGTCACGAGCAGGCTGAGCTGGCCGCGGCGCGTCTTGAAGACGGTTCCGTCGACGCCGATGAGGTCGCCGATGTCGAGCGAGACCAGCCGGTCGAAGGACTCCTCGCCGAGGACGTCGCGCTTGGCGTGCAGCTGGAGCTTGCCGGCGCGGTCGGCGAGGTCGATGAACGCCGCGCCGCCCTGGTCGCGGCGGGCGACCATCCGGCCCGCCACCCGGTGGGCGCGGTCGGTCTCCTCGCCCGGCTCGAGGTCGTCGACGACGTCCGATGTGGGCACGACGCCTTCGAACTCGTGCGGAAAGGGGTCGATGCCCTGCTCACGCAGGCTCTCGAGCTTGGCGCGACGGTCGTCCGGCTCCACGCGCCGGGAGGCTAACTCAGCGCTCGATCTTCGTGATCTTCAGCTTGCGCGCGGGGCCGCGGGGCACCTGCACGCTGACCGTCTCGCCGCGCTTGTGGCCGAGCAGCGCGCGGCCCACCGGCGACTCGTTCGAGAGCTTGCTCTCGGAGGGGTTGGCCTCGGCGGAGCCGACGATCTTGAACTTCGTCGACTTGTCCGTCTTCTGGTCCTTGACGTGGACGGTCACGCCGACGCTCACCAAGTCCGTGTCGACCGACTTCGCGTCGATGACGCGCGCGTTGCGCAGCTTCTCCTCGAGGTCGGAGATCTGCTTCTCGAGCATCGCCTGCTCGTTCTTGGCGTCGTCGTACTCCGCGTTCTCGGAGATGTCTCCGAACTCGCGCGCCTCCTTGATGCGCTCGGCGACCTCGCGGCGCCTGTCGCCACTGAGGTGGTCGATCTTCGCCTTGAGCTCCTTGAGCCCTTCTGGTGTGAGGACTGTCTCTCTGGCCATAGAAAAACCCCCGTTCTTCCTCCCGGAGGACGGATGAGTGTAGCAACCGCACATGAGTCCTCTGAAGGGCTTTTTGCGTCAGCTTTCGTGGCTCTGGGCGAGCCGCCGGAGCCGCTCGATCTCCGCCCGGATCTCCGGGGCGCGCATGCCCGGATCGCTGTTCAGCTCCGCGATCCGGTCGGCGATCACGACCACCTGGGCGGCGAACGAGCCGCCCGCCCCGTTCTGGGCGGCGGCCGGAGCGGCCGGCTGGGTGCGGCGCAGGATCGGGGGGAGCACCGAGGCCAGCACGAGCAGGACGAGCGCGGCGCCGAAGATGCGGCCCCAGGCCTCGTCGACGTCGCTCACGAGGCCGCTGATCGCGAGGATCGCCCCGAACGCGTCGATCGCGCCGAGCCACAGCGCCGCCGTCGTGACGCGGCGGACGGCCTCGGTGTCTCCGCGGCGGCGGGCGCCGAGCATCACGCACGCGTGCGACCCCGCGAGGCCGATCACCCCGGCGCAGCCGAAGCTCCGCCAGATGCCCTCGCTGCCCCAGTCGCCGCTCCAGAGACCGGCGATCAGCAGCCCGAAGGCGGCGACCGAGCTCACCAGCGTGACCGTGCCGAGCAGTTCGAGGCCGCGCAACCTGGCGGCCGCCCCGGACGAGCCCGTGGCGCTGCAGAGCGCGAAGCCGATGCTCGAGAGGATCACCTTGCCGTCGGTGTCGCTGAGATCGCCCACCAGCAGGGCGATGACGGCGACGAGGGCCGCGAGCGAGAGCCCGCCCGCCAGGGCGCGCGCCGCGAAGCGCCGGATTGTGGATGCGTCCATTAGCCCGGATTATCGGCCGCCGGGCGGCGGCGCTTAGTCAGGCGGCAGCGGGCATGGCCGGCTGCGCGAGCTCGCGCCAGAGCTCGCGGGCGTGCGCGGTGGTGGGCGCGGTCACGAGCGGCTCGCGTTCGCGCCTCGTCAGGCCGAGCCGATCCGCGTACCAGGGATAGAACTTGCGCAGGTAGCGGCCGGCACGGTCCACGCCGAGGTGATCCTCGGCGCAGGAGATCACCCACTCGACCTCGGCGAGCACCTCGGGCGGCTCGGGCTCCCCGTCGTAGGTGCCGAGCAGGCGGGCGAACAGCCAGGGGTTCCCGAGCCCGCCGCGGGCCAGCATCACGGCCGCGGCGCCGCTCTCGGAGAACGCCCGCACGATGTCCTCGTCGCTCGACAGCCCGCCGGACACGATCACCGGCACGGCCAGCGCCTCGACGAGCTCGCGCGCGAGCGCGTAGTCGGGCGCGCCCGAGTGCTGCTGAGAGGCGTGGCGGGGGTGGAAGGCGATGCCGGCCACGCCCGCCTCCTCGACGAGACGGCGCGCCAGCTCCACGCCGGCGCGGTCACCGGGCTCTCGGCCGGGGCGCAGCTTCACGGTCACCGGGAGTCCGCTCCCCTCGCGCGCGGCGCGTGCGATCGCCACGGCCCGGTCCGGGTCCTCGAGGAGGGCGGCCCCCGCGCCCGTCCTGCAGACCTTGCGGACCGGGCAGCCCATGTTGAGGTCGATCAGGTCGGCTCCGGCTGCCGCGGTGATGGCCGCCGCCTCGCGCATGACCGCCGCGTCGTGCCCGAACAGCTGCATCGACACGGGGTGCTCGTCGGGGTGGATGCGAAGGAACTCGCGATGCGTGCGCGCGTCGCCATGGACGAGCCCGAAGCTCGAGACCATCTCGGACACCGCGAGCCCGGCGCCGTACCGCTTCGCCTGGAGGCGCACGAACCAGTTTCCGATGCCGGCGAGCGGCGCAAGCACGACGCGGTTGGCGAGCCTCAGGCCCCCAAGCGTCCACGTGTCCGTGAGCGAGCGCACAGGGCAAAAGGTAGCGCCGCTTATGCCGCGTCGAGGGGATCGCTGCCGTCGGGCAGGATCCGGATCTCGCCCTCGGCGTGCACGAGCTCCACGAGGCGCCGGACGCAGAAGGCCGGCCTGGCGACCGTGAAGCTGCCGCCCTCGTTCCGGGCTCGGCGGGTCGCGCGGATCATCACGGCCAGGCCGTGCAGGTCCATGAAGTCGACGTGCTCGAGGTCGAGGACCACGCGCCGGCGGCGCTCCAGCAGCCGGTTCACGGTCTCGCCCATGCGGGGCGCCGTGGCGGCGTCGACCTCTCCCTGGACGCGGACGACCGACACTCGGCCGAGGTCGTCGACCGTGACATCGAATGGATGTGGGCGAACCCGAGGGGCCAACACGAGTCCCTTCGTGCCCGGCGGGCACGTCCTCCAGGGCGAACATACACCCGCTCGGGCGCAATGGGAACTAGCTGCTGTTGCGCTCCCAGATCAGCTTCAGGCCCTGGAGGGTGAGCCGGTCGTCCACCTCGTCCACCTGCTCGCAGAAGGGGACGATCGCCTCGGCGAAGCCGCCGGTGGCGATCGCGGTCGCCTCCTCGCCGAGCTCCTCGCGGATGCGGCCGATGATCGCGTCCACCTGGCCGGCGAACCCGTAGACCACGCCGGCCTGGATCGCCTCCTGGGTCCCCTTGCCGATCACGTGATCGGGCCGCTCGATCTCGACGCGCGGCAGGCGCGCGGCACGGGCCGACAGCGCCTCCAGCGAGATCTCGATGCCCGGCGAGATCACGCCGCCGAGGTACTCGCCCGCCGCCGAGACCACGTCGTAGTTGATCGCCGTCCCGAAGTCGACCGCGATGCACGCGCCGCCGACGCGCTCGTAGGCCGCGATGGCGTTCACGAGGCGGTCCGCGCCGAGCTCCTGCGGGCGGTCGATCCGGATCGGCATCCCGGACTTGATCTCGGGCCCGACCAGCAGCCCGCGCCCGTCGAAGTAGCGCCGGATCATCTCCTCGTACTCGTGCGCGAGCGTGGGCACGACCGCGGAGACCATGGCGGCGTGAACGTCGTCCAGCCGCAGGTCGCGCAGGCCGAGCAGGCCCGCGAGCACCGTGGCGAGCTCATCCGCGGTCGCAAACCGCACCGTGGCGAACCGCCAGTGCTCGACGAGCTCGTCACCCTCGAACATCCCGACATGGGTCTGGGTGTTGCCGACGTCGATGGCGAGCAGCACGCGCGCAGCCTACGGCTTGAGCGGCGCGCCCATTGCGTGGAAGCCGCCGTCCACGTGGAGGATCTCGCCGGTTATCCCGCGGGCGAGGTCCGACAGGAGGAAGAGCACGGCGTCGGCCACCGGTCCGGGGTCGCTGGTGTCCCAGCCGAGCGGGGCCTGGGCGCCCCACAGTCCAGCCAGTGCGTCAAAGCCGGGGATTCCCTGCGCAGCGGGGGTCTCCACGGGCCCGGCCGAGATGAGGTTCACGCGCACGCTCTGCTCACCCAGGTCGCGCGCCAGGTAGCGGGACACCGACTCGAGCGCCGCCTTCGCCACGCCCATCCAGTCGTAGACGGGCCAGGCCACGCTCGCGTCGAAGTCCATCCCCACGAGGCTGCCGCCGCCGTCCATCAGCGGGACGAGCGACTCCGCCAGCGCCTTGAACGAGTAGGCGCTCGTCCGGAAGGCGAGCTCGGCCGACTCGGGCGGCGCCGACATGAAGTTCCCGCCCAGCGCGTCGCCCGGCGCGAACGCGATGGCGTGCAGCGCGCCGTCGACGCCGCCCCAGCGGTCGCGCAGCTCGGTCGCGAGCGTCTCGAAGTCAGCCGGGTTGTTCACGTCCAGCTCGAGCACGTCGGGTGGGTCCGGAAGCCGGGCCGCGGCGCGCTCGGTCATCCGGCGCGTCCGGCCGAAGCCGGTCAGGACCACCTGGGCTCCGCCCTGCTGGGCCCGCTCGGCGACCGTGTAGGCGATGCTGCCCTTCGTCAGAACGCCGGTGATGAGAAGGCGCTTGCCCTCGAGCATCAGGCTCGCCACACCAGCTCGACGCTCGCACGCACCGCGAGCCTCCCGTGCTGGTTCACGATCCGCAGGCGCGTCTCGACGAGGCCGTGCTCCGCATCGAGCTCCTGGGTGCGCGTGATTTCAACCTCCACGTGCAAGGCGTCACCGATCTTCACAGGTTGCTTGAAGACGGCGTCGCCCACCCGCCGGAGCGCGACGACGCGCTCGGGATCGAGCGGGAGGAGGCCGACGGCGAACGAGAGCACGAGCAGCCCGTGCGCGATCTGCTCGCCGAAGCGCGACTCCGCGGCCCAGTCGGCGTCCACGTGCTGAGGGTGCGAATCCCCCGTCAGGGCGGCGAAGTCGAGGATGTCGGCCTCGCGGACCGGGCGAGCTGCGGTCGTGAAGCGGTCACCGACGCCAAGCTCGGCGAAGCCGCGCTCGAAGAGCGAGGCGAGTGCGCTCGCTGGATGCGCGGGTGCGGCTCCGCTCACGCTGCGCTCAGCCGGAGGCGCTTCTTGAGTGCGCGCAGGAACTCGCGCGCGGCCGCGCGGTGACCCTCCTCGGAGGGGTGGAAGCCGTCGTCGGCGTAGATGGCTCGTTTGCTTGCCTCGGGATGGTCGAAGCTCTCCATCAGCACAACGTCGTGGCGCCGGGCGACGCTCCGCACGACTCCGTTGAAGCGTCGCATCCCCTCCTCCACACGCGCACGCGTACGCGGCCGCAGGTCGAGGAAGCGAGTGATGTCCGGATAGGTGGCGGTCACCACCGCGACGTTCGGGACTTCGCGCCGCAGGCGCGCGAACATGCGGGCAAGGCGCGCCGCGTAGGCGTCCGGATCGGGACGCGTCGAGAAGAGCACGTCGTTCGCGCCGCAGACGAGCGTCACAACGTCCGGGCGCAGCTCGAGCGCGCGCTCGAGCTGCTCGAGCTCCACGTGCTCGCTCGTGGCGCCGACCTCCGCAAGGTTCACGTAGTCGCCGCCCAGCTCGCGCGCGAGCTCGTCGGGCCAGCGGGGCTCACCGGGCTCGGTGCCCGCGGTGAAGCTGTCGCCGAGAGCGACGTACATCACAGCGGCACGTTCCCCGGGCCGTTGCCGTAGCTGCCGGCACCCGATAGCGCCGCGAGCGCGCCGGCGAGCCGCCTGCGTGTCTCGGTCGGCGCCACCAGCTCGTCGATGAAGCCCTCGCGCGCGGCGGCCGCCGCCGACACGTGCTCGGCCTCGTACTCCGCCGCCAGCCTGTCGTGCTCCGCGGCAGGGTCGTCCGCGGCCGCGATCGCGCGCCGGTGAGTGATCCCCACCGCCTGCTTCGGGCCCATGATCCCGATCTGCGCATCCGGCCACGCGAGTGCGAGGTCGGCGCCCAGGTCCTTCGAGTTCATCGTGATGAAGCCGCCGCCGTAGGCCTTGCGGAGCACCACCGTGATCTTCGGCACGACGGCCTCGGCGAACGCGTGCAGCAGCTTCGCGCCGTGGCGGATCACGCCGAGCCCCTCCTGCTTGGTCCCCGGCAGGAAGCCGGGCGTGTCAACGAAGACGACGAGCGGGATCCCATACGAGTTGCAGGTGCGGACGAACTTGGCCGCCTTCTGCGCGGCGTCGGCGTCGATCACGCCGCCGAGGTACCAAGGCTGGTTGGCGATCACGCCGACCGACCGCCCGTCGATGCGGCAGTAGGCCGTGACCATGTTGCGAGCCCAGCGCTCGGACACCTCGAGGATCTCTTCGTTGTCCACGACCGCCCGGATCACGTCGCGCACGTCGTAGACCTTGCGAGCCAGGTCGGGCACGGTGCGTCCGGGGTCGAGCGACGGCACCGGCGCCGGCACCCCGTGCGGCGGCCTGTCGCCGGCGCGCTGGGGCAGGTGCGCGAGCAGCTCGCGCACCAGGCCGACCGCCTCGTGGTCGTTCTCCGCCACGAACTGGCAGACGCCGTTCTTCGCGTGCACTCGCGGTCCGCCGAGGGCCTCGGCGTCCACGTCCTCGCCCATCACCTCGCGCACCACGCCGGGACCGGTGAGGAACATCGCCGAGCCCTCGGTCATGACGACGAAGTCGGTCAGCGCGGGCGAGTAGGCGCCGCCGCCCGCCGGAGACGCCGGTGATGACCGAGATCTGCGGCACGCGGCCGGACAGCTTCACGCTCTCGCGGAAGATCCGCCCGTAGCCGCCGAGCGCGGCGATGCCGTCGTCCATCCGGGCGCCGCCCGAGGCAACGAACCCGATGACGGGCGCGCCGGCGCGGCCGGCGAGCTGCATCACACGCACGATCGTCTCGGCATGCGCCTCTCCGAGCGAGCCGCCGGCGAACGACTGGTCCTGCGCGTAGCAGTAGATCGGCCGGCCGGAGATCGTCCCGGCGGCGCCCACGACGCCGTCGCCGTCCTGCATCCGCTTCGACTCCCGGCGCGGAAGCACCGTCGAGCGGATGACGTGGAGCGACCCGGGGTCACACAGCAACTCGAGCCGGTCGCGAGCGGTGACCTCGCGGGGCTCCTTCAGCAGGGCGGAAATGCGCTCAGCGGGCATCCTGTCCGCAAGTGCGCTCATGAAGCCTCCAGGCAGAGAACTGCGTTGTGGCCGCCGAAGCCGAACGCGTTCGACAGTCCGATTGCTCGGACGTCGCCGTTCTGCAGCGGGCGGGCCTCGTTGGGAACGTAGTCGAGGTCGAGCCCCTCGTCGGGCTCGCCGTAGTTGAGGGTGGGCGGTGCGATCCGGTCGCGCAGCGCGAGCAGCGTGGCGATCGACTCCACCGCGCCGGCCGCCCCGAGCAGGTGCCCGATCGCCGACTTCGTGGAGCTGACCGGGATCTTGGCCGCCAGTTCCTCGCCGAGCGCCGTCTTGATGGCGTTCGTCTCGGCGCGGTCGTTCAGCGGAGTGGAGGTGCCGTGCGCGTTCACGTACAGCACGTCAGACGCCTCGATGCCCGCGTCCTTCAGGGCGAGCTCCATCGCGCGGGCAGCCCCGCGGCCGCTCGGCTCCGGCGCGGTCAGGTGATGCGCATCGGAGGTCGACGCGTAGCCGCGCACGTATCCCAGGATGCGCGCGCCGCGCTCGCGGGCCGCCTCCTCCTCCTCGAGCACCAGAATCCCGGCGCCCTCGCCCATCACGAAGCCGTCGCGTCGGCGGTCGAACGGACGCGAGACGCCGGAGTCGCTGAGGGCGTCCATGCGCGCAAACGCGGCGGTCGCGAGCGGCGTGATCGCCGCCTCCGAGCCGCCGGTCACGACCGCGTCGGCGTCGCCGTAGCGGATCAGCCGCTCGGCCATGCCGATCGCGTGCGCGCCGGCCGCGCAGGCCGACACCGTCCCGAAGGACTGGCCGCGCAGGTCGTGCTTCATCGCGATCACGCCGGAGGCCGCGTTGGCCATCAGCAGCGGGATCGAGAGCGGCGAGATGCGCTCGGCGCCCTCCTGCTGGAGCACGATGTGCTCCCTCTCGAGGGTGCCGATCCCGCCGATCCCGGTGCCGATCACCGATGCGGAGCGGTCCGGGTCGTAGGGCGAGCCGTCCTTCCAGCCGGCGTCCTCGAGCGCTTCCTGCGCAGCCGCCAGCGCGAGCTGGGTGAAGCGGTCCGAGCGGCGCACCTCCTTGGTTGAGAGGTGCTCCTTGGGCTCGAACTCGGTCGCGCGGCCGAAGCCGTCCTCGATCCCGGAAACGCCCGCGCTCCAGCGCTCGTGCAGCGTCCGGGCGCCCACGCCAAGCGGCGTGACCGCACCAACGCCCGTGATGACGACCGACCGAGTCATCCCAGCTTCGACATCACCAGGTCGACGGCCTGACGGACGGTCTTGACTCCTTCCATGTCCTCACCCTTGAGCTGCACGCCGTAGTCGTCCTCGACGATCTGGGCGAGCTCGACGAGATCGAGCGAGTCGATGTCGAGCGACTCGAAGGTCGCGTCGGGGTTGATCTGGTCCGGCTCGGCGCCGAACTCCTCGAGCGCCGAGAAAACGCGGCTCTCGATCTCCTCACGTGTAGCTGTAGCTGCCATTCGTTCGTTCTCCTTGTCCTTGATTAGGCGGTGAGCCCTCCATCGACGGTGAGGCAGACGCCGGTCACGTACGCGGCGCCATCCGACGCCAGGAAGCGCACGCACTCGGCCACCTCATCCGGCGTGCCCGCCCGTTGGGCCGGCACATGCTCCAGCAAGTTCTCGGCGATGCCCTCGGTCATGTCCGTCTCGATCAGCCCGGGGGCCACCGCATTGACCGTCACGCCGCGGCGGGCCACCTCAGCGGCGACGGTCCGCGTCATCGCGACGAGGCCGGCCTTCGACGCGGCGTAGTTCGCCTGTCCGGCGTTCCCGCGAACGGCGCCCACGATGGAGGCGATGTTCACGACGCGCCCGTAGCGGTTGCGGATCATCGGCCGCAGCGCGCGGCGCGTGAGCCTGAAGGCGGCCGACAGGTTCGTGTCGACGACCCTGTCCCAGTCGTCGTCGTCGATCATCGGCGCCAGGCCGTCCGCGCGCACGCCCGCGTTGTTCACGAGCACGAGCACGGGCCCGAACTCCTCCTCGAGCGCCGTGAAGAGTGCATCGGCGGTGTCGCGATCGGCCACGTCGCCCTTGAGCGCCTTCGCGCGGCCGCCCGCCTGCGTGATCTCCTCGACCACGGCGTTGGCCGCGTCGTCGTCGCTGCGGTAGTTCACGCCCACAGGCCAGCCCTCCCGCGCGAGCGTCTTGGCGATCGCCGCTCCGATTCCGCGTGATGCTCCCGTGACGAGTGCGCTGCCATCGGGTCGTCCATTCATGCCGCCCATTCGATCACGCCTGCGCCCCACGTGAAACCCGCGCCGAATGCGGCGAGCAGCACGTTCATGCCGGGGTCGAGCATCCCGCGCTCGCGCGCGTCGGCGAGAGCGATCGGAAGCGTGGCGGCCGAGGTGTTGCCGTAGCGGTCGATCGAGTTGATCACGCGGTCGCTCTCGAGCCCCAGTCGCTCGGTCACCGCGGTGAGGATGCGTGCGTTCGCCTGGTGGAACACGAACAGGCCGATGTCGTCGAGGCCGAGGCCCGCGCGGCCGATGGCCTCGACGCTGGCCTCGGACATCCGCTGGACCGCCGCCTTGAAGGTGTCGTGGCCCTGCATGTGGATGATCTGCTCGTCGAGAGCCGCCCTTATCGAGGGTCCGCCGCTCCCGTCGCAGCGCAGGACGATCTCGCCGATCCGTCCGCCGCCTTCCACGGCGGGAGTGACCACGGCAGCGCCCGCGCCGTCAGCGAACAGGGCCGAAGTTCCGCGGTCGCGCTTGTCCACGAAGCGGCTCAGCACCTCGGCGCCGACGACCAGCACGTTCTCGCACCGGCCTCCCTCGACCTGGGCGGCCGCCAGCTGAAGCGCCGACAGGAAGCCGGTGCAGGCTGCGCCGATGTCCATGGCTCCGGCGCGGACGGCGCCGAGATCCTTGGCCAGGAGCGGAGCGGCATTCGGCAGCAGCTCGTCGGCCGAGACGGTCGCGAGGAGCACGAGGTCAACGTCCTCGGCGGACACGCCGGCGTCCTCGAGCGCCTGGCGGCCCGCCGCCGCCGCGAGGTCCTGGAGGGTCTCGCCCTCGGAGACATGGCGGCGCTCGTGGACGCCCGTGCGGTGGACGATCCACTGCTCCGTCACGCCCGCCCCCTCGGCGACCTCCGCGTTCGTCACGACCCGCTCCGGCACCGCCATTGCGACGGACGCCAGGGCGGCCGCGCGCAGGTGGCGGTCCCACGGCATGGGGGTCGCCGTCACCGCCGCTGCGGGGTCGGATGCGGCGGCTTCGCGCACGGCCGCCCTCGCGTCCGGCCACACCAGCTCGGTGCTACGCACCGGCGGCCTCCATCGCAAGGGACTTCTTCACGAGGTTCGTGAGCACCCGGCCCGGTCCTGTCTCCACGAAGCTGGTCACGCCGCGCGCCTCGAGCGCGCGCATGACCTCGAGCCAGCGGACCGAATGCGTGATCGCCTCGACGAGGCGCTCGCGGATGTCGTCGAACGGCTCCGCGGTCACGCACGAGTAGACGGGCACGCGCGGCTCGGCGATCTCGATCGCCTCGACCGCCGTGCGGAACGGCTCGACCGCGGGCTCCATCAGCGGCGAGTGGAAGGCGCCGGCCACGGGCAGGCGCTTGCCGCGGATGCCGCGCTCCTTCAGGAGCGCCTCGGCGGCGTCGAGCGCGCCGACGGCGCCCGAGAGGACGATCTGGTCGGGCGCGTTGTCGTTGGCGATCTGAACGCCCGCCTCCGCGGCGACCTCCGCGATCGCGTCGCGGTTGTCGTCCCGCGCGCGCACGGCCGTCATGCCGCCATCGCCTGTCTCGTCCGCGGCCTCCTGCATGAGCCGGCCGCGCGCGGCCACGAGCCGGAGCCCGTCCTCGGCGCCGATCGCGCCGGCGTCGACGAGCGCGGTGATCTCGCCGAGCGAGTGGCCGGCCATCAGGTCTGCCTCCACCCCGAGCTCGCGCGAGCCGGCGAGGGCCGCGCAGTAGATCGCGGGCTGGGCCCAGCGGGTGCCGTCGGTGGCGCGTTCGAACAGGTCGGGGCCGACCTCCTCGAACGCAAGCTCGAGCAGGTCGGGCAGCTGCCGCTCCACGGTCTCCCGCATGTCAGCCGTTTGGCTGCCCTGCCCGGGGAAGAGCAGCGCAGTGTGTTCGTCGCGAGCCATCTACATAGAGCTTGTCTGGGGAAGCGGCTCGGTTAGCCGGGCGCGCCACAGTACCCCCCGGTCGGGGGGGTACCGCGGAACGGCCGGGGGGTGCGCTAGTCCTTGCGCCGCCGTCGCCAGAACGGCGGCTTGCGCGGCGGCTGCTGCCGCGGTGCCGGTGGACCCCCCGGAACGGGGCCGGACGGCGGCGGGTGCTCGGGTCCCGGCGCGGGCGCCGAAGGGGGCGGCGGCTGGGGCGGCGGCTCGGGTCTGCGCGGCGGTGGCTGCTCTGAGGTCATGGCTTCATCCCCGCGGTCTCGGTTCGCTCGCGCGCTTCTCCTCGCGCGTCGTCGAGATCGTAGAGCTTGGTCACGGTCCATCCAAGCTCTCTCCGCCGTTGCGTCACGTTCTTGATGTACGTGTACAGCAAGACCGTCGAGACCTCCTGCCGGACCACGAAATCGAACCCGAATTCGTCCCACTCGCCTGGCTCGATCTGCGCATTGAACGGCAGGCTGCGCGTCCCGATGCACGGCAAGTCGGCCTCGCGTTCTCCGTCTGGGACCAGCGTCTCGTCGGTCAGCCTCGCAGCGGTTTCGGGAGCCACCGGACGCACCTGATACACGTCGGCGCGTAGCTCCTCGGTCGCCAGCAGGGCGGTGCCGACATTGTTGACCTTTGCGACGACTCGAAGGAACGTGTGCTCCGCGTCGAGCTCGCGGTGTGCGATCACGAGCTCGACGGTGGCGCGCGGGAAGGGCTGGCGCTGCTTGATGAAGCGCGTGTACGTCCACCACCCCGCGACGGCCAGGGCGAGGACCTGGGCACAGCTCAGCACGACGCTGCTCCACGACTCCACGTCCGCTGGGAGCGCGGCGATCACACCACTTAGTGTCTGCGACATGGCGGACGCTCTCGTTCTCTACCGCGCGCCCTACTCCACGAACGTCGAGCGCGTGGCGCTGGCGCTCGGGCACAAGGGACTCGCGGTTGAGTCGGTCGTGATCTCATACGAGGACCGCTCGCCGGTCATCGAGGTGAGCGGGCAGGGCCTCGTGCCGGTGCTTGTCGACGGGACCATCGTCGTGCCGGACTCGCGGCGGATCCTCACCTACCTCGAGGAGAAGTGGCCGGATCCGCCGCTGTTCCCGCGCGATCACGCGCGGCTGGCGGAGCTGCGCGTCTTCCGCGACTGGTTCGACGAAGTGTGGAAAGTGGCCCCGAACGCGATCGAGGAAGAGCTGGAGCGGGCCGAACCTGACCGCGAACGGGTAGCGGCGCAGAGCGCCCGCCTGCGCGGCCGGCTCGACTGGTTCGAGCAGCTCCTGGACGGCCGTGACTACCTCTTCGGCGACGACTTCTCGGCCGCCGACTGCCTCGCCTTTCCCTTCCTGAAGTACGGGAAGGTCCGTGATCCGGACGACGACGAGCTGTTCCACCGGATCCTGGAGGAGCACCTGCGGCTGAACGGGCGCTTTCCGCGTCTGTCGGCGTGGATCGAGCGCGTGAACGAGCTCCCGCGCGCCTAGCCGGACAGGATGTCGGCCGTTGCGTCTACGAAGCCGGGCAGCGCGGCGAGCGCCACGACGGCGACGGCGATCCGCCCCGCCACCACGCTGCGTGAGCCGACGGCTGGCGGGGCGGGCGCCAGGGCAGCCACGAGCATCCCCTGGAACAGCGCAAGCGCTCCGAAGCCGAGCACCGCGAGCCACGCGGGATCGAGCAGGAGGAAGTCCACGCTGTCCGAGCGGAGCGGCTCGATTCGCGTGGCGGCGAGGACCAGCAGCAGGACGCCGAGTGCGACCCCGGCAGCGCGCCCGCGCGGGAGAACGGGTGCGATCAGCGCGTACAGCGCGCCGGACAGGAGGCCTGCCGGCACCCCGGCGAAGAAGATGAAGCCGAGCGTGCCGCCGATCGTGATCTCGCCGACCTTCTCGCCGGCCTCGGTGAGGCTGCCCTGCGCGTCCGGCGACGTCGCGGCGAGGAGACGCATCACGAGCCGGCCGCCGGCGCCGGCGGCCAGCACGCCGGCCGCGACTCCGGCCACGAGCGAGGCGCCGATGTAGCTCGGCCAGCCCAGCGCCGGCTGCTCGCGGGCCCCTCCCTGGTGCACGACGATCTGGACGCCCAGTAAGACGAGCGCCGCGCAGGCGATGGTGACGAGCATCTACGCCGTGAGGCCCAGCCGCTCGGCGCGCTGCACCGCCTCGGCGCGGTTGCGGACGCCGAGCTTCCGGTAGAGAGCGCTCGTGTGCTCCTTGACGGTGTGCGGGGAGAGGAACAGACGCTCGGCGATCTCCTTGTTGGTCGCGCCGCCGGCCATGTGGGTGAGCACCTCGCGCTCGCGCTCGGAGAGCGGCGCCGACGGCTGCTCCGCACGCGGCGAGAACACCGTCATCCCCTTGCCGACCATCCGGACCGCCATCGCCACGTCGTGCGCGGGCCAGTCCTTCGACACGAATCCCGCCGCGCCGGCGGCTTTCGCCGCCTGGGGCGAGATCCAGCCCGCGCCCGAGATCAGCAGGATGCGTGTGCGCGGCGACTCGCGCTTGAGCGCCTCGCACAGCTCCGCCCCCGACTCCTCCCCGAGGAACAGGTCCACGAGCGCCACGTGCGGCTCGTAGCGGCGTGCCATCTCGAGCGCCTCATCAACGCTCGACGCGCTCAGGCAGCGCTCCACCCACGGTTGCTCCGTGAGCAGCAACCGGAACCCCCAGTGGACGACGTCGTGGTCGTCCACCACCAGCACTCGCAGGTTCCGGTCGGGGCTCACTCCTCGGAATCATCCTCCAGCGGCAGGTCGTCCTCCAGAGGCACGACGAGGCGCACGCGCCAGTCCTCGCCCTCGGGCCCGAACTCCACGAGCGCTCCGCGCTGAAGCGCCTCGACGGCCGCGAGCCGCAGGCCCATGCCGGCGCCGCGCCGGGTCCCCGGCTGGGCGCCGTCGTTCCGCACCTCGAGCACGAAGGCGCCGTCGAGCCGGCCGACGTGCACGCGCACCGAGCTGGGCCGCGCGTGCTTGTCCGCGTTGCGGAGCGCCTCGGCGAGCACGGACTGGGCGAGCGGCTCGACGTCCTCCGGCACCTCCACGCCCTCCTCCCAGTCGAGCTCGAGCGGCAGGTTCTTGTAGTGGCGGCCGAGCCGCGCGAGCTCCTCGCGCAGCGTCGCGCCGGTGTCGAGCGTCGGCGGGGCGAGCGGCCGTGAGAGTGCCTCGCGCAGGTCGGCGAGAGCGGCGTGCATCTCGTCCGCGCAGCGCCGGCGCGCTTCGTCGCTCAGCGCGTGGTCGGAGCCGAGCACGAGCGAGACGCCGAAGAGCCGCTGCACGACGCGCTCGTGGAGCTCGCGGGCGAGGTCGATGCGCGCCTGGAGAAGCCGCGCTCGGCCCTGCTGGCTCGTCGCGATCCGCACGCTCGCGGCGAGCGCCGCGGTCTTGCCAAGCGTCCACAGGTCGTGGCGCTCGGCGTCGGTGAGCTCGAAGCGCGTGCCGCCGCGGTCGGCGAAGATCACCCCGAGCCAGCGGCCGGCGGCCGACACCGGCACGCAGCAGAGCGTCTCAACTCCGCCGATACGCGCGTAGCGCTCCGGGATCCAGTGCGCGAGATCGCCCGTGATCTCCACCACGCGGTCCTCCGAGAGCGCGACCTGTGCGACCGGCGTCTCCTCGAGGGTCCCGTACAGCTCGGAGAGCAGGTCCGGGTCGAGGCCGTGGGCGCCCACGACCACAACGAGCTGGCGCGCGTCGTCGTAGAGCAGGAGACCGGCGCGCTCCATCGCGCCGAGCCGGCAGCAGGCCTCGCAGAGGCGGTCGTAGAACTCGCGCCCCGACTGCGCCGTTCCGTCGAGCGCGCCGAGGAGCTCGACGATCACGTCGAGCGCGTCCGTGCGCTGCGAGAGGGCCTCGTCCATGTCCCTCTCTACCTCCCCCGTTGGGGTCTGGTTACGCCGTGGCTGCGCACCGGGCACCGCCCGGTGCTTGCCCAAACTACGCGTGGGTGAGCGACAGGCGCAGCGTCTGCTCCGAGGTCAGCGAGACCTCGCGCGCGTAGCCGCAGCTCTGGCAGCGGCACTCGACCGTGCCCTCGAAGTCGTCCACGCGCAGCGACCACTCGACGTCGCCCGAGAGGCACGCCCTGCAGGCGAGCGCGGCCGCGACCAGCGTCGGGTCGTCGTCCCCGCGAAAGGTTGCGATCTCCAGCGAGTCGTCCATTTTGCCTACCGTCCCGCCTGGGTCGACGCCACACCACTGACGGCAACGGTAAACCCCCCGCCTGGGGGGTCACAAGGAGCCGAGCCGCCGCACCGGCTGGTCGCGCACGCCGTCGAGCCGTCCGGCCAGCGAGGTGCCGTCCGGCAGCGCGAGCTCGGGGTCGAGCTCGAGCAGCGGCTCGAGCACGAAGCGCCGGCTAGTGACCTCGGGGTGTGGGAGCGAGAGCCGCTCGGAGCGAAACTCGAGCGCGTCCAGCATCAGCACGTCCACGTCGATCGGCCGCGGACCGTGGCGCACGCCGCCCGGCTCGCGGCCGAGCTCGCGCTCCACCGACTTCGCGGCGTCGAGCAGCTCCTCGGGGCCGAGCGCGGTGCGCACGCGCAGGCACGCATTCAGAAAGTCGGGCTGGTCGAGCACCTCGCCCTGCGGCGCCGTCTCGTACACGGACGACGAGGCGAGCACCTCGACCCCGTGGCCGCCCAGGGCGTCGCGCGCCGCTCTCAGGTTCCCCAGCCGGTCGCCCTCGTTCGAGCCGAGGCCGAGGTAGCCGACCCTCAGATTTCCTTCCACACCTCGACCGAGACCTCTTCGACGGGCAGCGGGATCGGCGGCTCGGGCTTCGTGGCCTTGACCCGCACGGACTCGGCGCCGAAGCGGTCGATCAGCCGGTCCGCCACGGCGGCGCAGAGCCGCTCGAGCGTCTTGTACGAGCGCTCCTGGGCGCCGAGCGCGACCTGCTCGCAGACCTCGGCGTAGTTCACCGTGTCCTCGATGCGGTCCGTGACGGTCGCGTCGCACTCGTCGAACTCGAACGCGATGTCGAAGACCAGGCGCTGGCCGACCTCGCGTTCGGCCGCGCCGACTCCGTGGTGCGTGTAGAGCGAGAGGCCGGTGACCTCTATCGAGACCGTGGGCGAGGGCGCTTCGGGCTCGCCGTCGAGATCGTCCTCGTCGTCGATCTCGTCGAACTCGTCATCGGGCTCCCTCTCCCACATTCAGCCGGAAAGTAGCAGCGGCGACCGCGAGGGCATCCGCATTCTGGGCGACGTCGTGCACCCGGAACACCGTCGCCCCGCGCTCCAGCGCGACCACGTTCGTCGCGATCGTCCCGGGGATCCGCTCGCTCTCGTCGCGGCCGCCGGCGAGCTTGCCGAGGAAGCTCTTCCGCGAGGTGCCGATCACGACAGGGCGCCCGATCGCGACGATCTCGTCCAGCCGGCGCAGGAGCTCGAGGTTGTGCTCGACCGTCTTGCCGAAGCCGATCCCCGGGTCCAGCCAGACGCGCTGCTCGTCGACGCCCTCGCCGACCGCGAACGCGAGCCGCTCCTCCAGAAAGGCCTTCACGTCCGAGACCACGTCGTCGTAGCGCGGGTCCCGCTGCATCGTGCGCGGCTCGCCCAGCATGTGCATGAGGCAGCAGTCGGCACCCGACTCGGCCACGACGCCTGCGAGCGCCGGGTCGAAGCGGAGGGCGGAGACGTCGTTGACGATCGTCGCGCCCGCGTCGAGTGCCGCGCGCGCCACCGACGGACTTGGTCGTGTCGATCGAGATGCGCACGTCCGTGCCGCCCGCCGCCAGCCGCTCCACCACCGGCAGCACGCGCCGGACCTCCTCGTCCTCCGGGACGGGGTCGGAGCCGGGGCGCGTGGACTCGCCGCCGATGTCGAGGATCCCGGCGCCCTCGCTCGCCAGCCGCCGCCCCTGCGCCACCGCCGCGTCGGCGTCGAGGAACAGCCCGCCGTCCGAGAACGAGTCCGGCGTGACGTTGACGATGCCCATGATCACCGGCGCCCGCACCTGCCGGGCGCACATCGTCGTCAAGCCGCGCGTCACGCGAGCCGCCACCGCCAGCTCGTTCGACACCGTCGTGAGCGACTCGTCGATGACGGTGAGGGCGAGGTCGATCTCGTCGTCGCTCACCGTGAGCGGCGGCGCCATCCGAAGGCAGTTGGCGGACCCGGCGCTCTGACCGCGGACGAGGTTCATCGAGAGCCCGCGGCGCATGCACTCCTCGGTGAGCGCCGGACCGAGCGCGTCGGCCGGCGCTCGCGTGTCCCTGTCCTCCACCAGCTCCACGCCCACGAGCAGGCCCATCCCGCGCACGTCGCCGATCGACTCGTGGCGGGTCTGGAGCTCGCGGAGCCCGGCCATGAGGCGCTCGCCGCGCTGCTTCGCGGCTCCGGGCAGGTCCTCGCTCAGCACGACGTCCAGCACCGCCTGGGCGGCCGCGGCGGGCAGCGGGTCCGAGACGTGCGAGGTCACGTGGACGAAGCCCAGCTCGAAGCAGCGCTCCTCGATTTCCGGCGTGGTGACGACGGCCGACACGGGAATGCCGCCGCCGAGCGTCTTCGACAGGACGAGGAAGTCGGGTACCACGTCGTAGACCTGGAACCCGTAGAGCGCGCCGAGCCGCCCGAGGCCGGTCTGGCACTCGTCCAGCACGAGCTGCATGCCGCGCTCGTCGCACAGCTCGGCCATGCGCGTGAAGTAGCCGCGCGGCGGGACGATCACCCCACCCGCCGAGAGCACGGGCTCGGCGAGCACGGCCGCCGGCGATCCAACGCTCGCCTGGTCGAAGAGCTCGAAGCCCGCCTCGAGGCAGGTGCAGTCGCAGGCGCCGTCGCAGTGGCGGATCGGGCAGCGGTACTCGTAGGGCGCGGGGATCGCGAAGGAGCCGGGCGTCGTAGGCCCGTGGCCACGGCGTCCGGCGGCGTAGGTGTGCGCCGACGCGCCGGCGGTCACCCCGTGCCAGCTCCGGGTGAGCCCGACCACCTCGAACCTGCCCGAGAACAGCTTCGACATCCGGAGCGCCGCCTCGTTCGCCTCGGCGCCCGTCGAGAGGAACATTGCGCGCTCGAGCGGTGCCGGCAGCGTCGCCACCAGCCGCTCGGCAAGCGACAGCACCGGCGGCGACAGCGACCACGAGTTGAGGTGCATGACCTCGCGGCACGCCCGCTCGATCGCCTCGACCACACGCGGGTGGTTGTGGCCGATGGTCGCGCAGATCTGGCCGGCGGTGAAGTCGAGTACGCGGCTGCCGTCCTCCATCTCGAGGAACGACCCGGAGGCGGACTTGACGATGCCCGGCGAGAACGGCCCGCCGTAGCGGATCAGGAGGTCGGTGCTGTCCATCTGGGCATCGTTCCAGATGCACACGCCGCCGCTCGGCGCTACGGCAGGATCAGATGACTGTCGCCGAACTCGTGGAAGCGGTAACCCGCGGCGTAGGCGGTCTCGTACGAGCGGCGCAGCAGATCGCGGCCCGCCGCCGCTTCCAGCAGGCTCAGGTGTGACGACTCGGGCTCGTGCCAGCCGGTGATCAGCCCGTCGATCGCCCGCAGGCCGCGCTCCGGCGTCACGACGAGGTTCGTCACGCCGGAACCCGCGCTGACGACGCCATCGGGCGCCGCCGCCGTCTCGAGCGCGCGCACCACGGTGGTTCCCACGGCGATCACGCGGCCGCCGCGCCAGCGCACCGAGTTGACGAGCCAGGCGGTCTGGCCGGGCACGCGGTAGCGCTCGGGATATGGGCTCTCGCCCGCTTCGAGCGAGGAGACGCCGCAGTGGAGCGTGAGGGGCGCGAACATCACGCCGCGCGCCACGAGCTCCGTGACGAGCTCCGCCGTGAACGGGCGCGCCGCGCTCGGCATCTCGGCGCTGCCGGGCTCGCGCGCGAAGACGGTCTGGTAGTCGCCGATCGGCCGGTCAGCGGCGCTGTGGCGGTAGCGGATCGGATGGCCGTGGCGGCCGAGATAGTCCTCGACCGGCTCGCCGAGCGAGAGCCGCGCGACCGACAGGCGGCTGCTGCGGAGGTACGGGGCGAGCAGCTCGGCCCACGCATCGCCGGGCAGCCTCACGCCGGCCCCCATCGGCGGGTGCGGGAGTGGTAGTCCGTCCGGCGTCCGGAGCTCGACGACCCAGTTCCCCTCAGCGGCCGGCGTCGAGAGGTGCAGCTCCACCTCCTCGCCGTCCAGGACGCCGGGCAGCGCCGCCGGGAGGGTCGCCGACGTGTTCACGACCAGCAGGTCGCCCGGACGCAGGAAGCCCCCGAGCTCGCAGAAGCACGCGTGCGTGAGCGTGCCGGACGACCGGCTCGCGACGAGCAGGGCGACGTCGTCCTCGTGGGCATCGGGCGCCGGGGCGCACAGGTCCGCGGCCCGCGCGATCACGGCGCAACCTCGGCCAGCTCGCCCGCGCGGTAGCGGCCGCTCGGCAGTGAGCCCTCGATCAGCGCCAGGAGCCCCGGAACGCTCTCCTCGGGCGGCGGGCGATCGGAGATGTCCTCGCCCGGAAACGCGTCCTGTTGCATCTGCGTGCGCATGTCGCCGGGGTCGACCCAGTAGACGCGCAGGCCGGGCTGCTCGGCCGCAAGGATCGCGGTGAGGTGCTCCAGCGCGGCCTTCGACGAGCCGTAGCCGCCCCAGCCCTCGTAGGCCTCGACGCCGGCGTCGGAGGTGATGTTCAGCACGGCGGCGCCGTCGTTCATGCGCGGGAGCGCGAGCCGCAGCAGCCCGAGCGGGGCGAGCACGTTCGCCTCGTAGACCTCGCGCAGCACGTCGAGCGGGTAGTCGGCCAGCGCCGGCTGAGGGCTGGGCCCGAGCAGGCTGGCGTTGTTCACGACGAGGTCGATGCGGTCGCCGGCGCTCTCGACGAGCGCGCGCCGGTGCGCGGCCTCTCGGACGTCACCCGGGAATGGCGGTGACCCCGTTCAGGCCCGCGGTGGCGGCGGCGAGCTCATCCGCCCCGCGCGCGTCCACGACCAGCCGCCAGCCGCGCTCGTCCAGCGCGCGCGCCAGCGCGAGGCCGAGTCCACGCGACGCTCCGGTGACGATCCCGACGGGCATGCCGGGCATCATGCACCTTCAAGTGCACTTGAAGTCAAGCCTCAGAAAGGGGTCTGACCCTTTTCGAGGGTGGTTGAGGGTCGACCGGAGGTGGGGACTCCGGGTAGCGCTATTCGCGACCGAGATTCCCCACCCCGGCCGGCGCCGCCCCTCAGTGCTGGTCGTTCGGCCCGCGCAACCCTCAAGGGGTCAGACCCCTTGAGGGTGGTTGAGGGTTGCGGCTAGGGCTTCTCGGGCGGCGGGTCGGCGCGCATCTCGGCGGTGCCGCCGGCCAGGCCCGGGCGTGGCAGCTTCGGCGCCGGCGCGCGTTCGGGCTTGCGTTCGGGCGCCTCGGGCGTGGGAGGCGGCGCGGCCGGCAGCGCGGGCTCATCGGCGCCGAAGACCTCGTTCTCCGGCTTGCCCGCCAGCAGCTCGATGAACTGCTCGCGCTCGATCGTCTCGCGGCGCAGCAGGATCTCGGAGGTGAGATCGAGCGACTCGCGATGCTCGTCGAGGACCTTGCGCGCCAGCTGGTGCGCCTCCTCGACGATGCGGCGGATCTCGTCGTCGATCTCGCGGGCCACGTCGTCCGAATAGTCCGGCTCCGAGCTGAACTCGCGGCCGAGGAAGGGCTGGCCGTGGTCGTGTCCGAAGACGCGCGGGCCGAGCTTCTCGGACATGCCGAAGCGCATGACCATCTGCTTCGCCGTCGCGGTCACCTTCTCGAGATCGTTCGACGCGCCGGTCGTGACCTCGCCGAACACGATCTCCTCGGCCGCACGGCCGCCGAGCGTCATCGCCATCGTGTCGGAGAGCTCCCCGCGCGTGGTGAGGAACTTGTCCTCGGTCGGCAGCGAGATCGTGTAGCCGAGCGCCTGGCCGCGCGAGACCACGGAGATCTTGTGGACCGGGTCGGTGTTCTCGAGGTAGTGGGCGACCAGCGCGTGGCCCATCTCGTGGAAGGCGGTGACGCGGCGCTCCTTCTCCGACATCACGCGGGTCTTCTTCTCCGGCCCCGCGATCACGCGCATGATCCCCTCCTCCAGCTGGAGGTGGTCGATCTCGCGCTTGCCCTGGCGGGCGGCGAGCAGAGCGGCCTCGTTCACGAGGTTCTGAAGGTCGGCGCCGGTGAATCCGGGCGTCTGGCCGGCGAGGGTGTCGAGGTCGATCGCCTTCGCCAGCGGCTTGCCGCGGGTGTGAACCTGCAGGATCTTCTGGCGGCCCTTGCGGTCTGGGCGGTCGACCACGATCTGGCGGTCGAAGCGGCCCGGGCGCAGCAGCGCCGGGTCGAGGATGTCCGGGCGGTTGGTGGCGGCGATGAGGATGATGTTGTCCTTCATCTCGAAGCCGTCCATCTCCACGAGGAGCTGGTTCAGCGTCTGCTCGCGCTCGTCGTGTCCGCCGCCGAGGCCGGCGCCGCGGTGGCGGCCCACGGCGTCGATCTCGTCCATGAAGATGATGCAGGGCGAGTTCTGCTTGGCCTGCTCGAAGAGGTCGCGCACGCGCGAGGCGCCCACGCCGACGAACATCTCGACGAAGTCCGAGCCGGAGATCGAGAAGAAGGGCACGCCGGCCTCGCCCGCAACAGCGCGCGCGAGCAGCGTCTTGCCGGTGCCCGGCGGTCCGTAGAGCAGCACGCCCTTCGGGATCCGAGCGCCGAGCGCCTGGAACTTCTTGGGGTTCTCGAGGAACTCCTTGATCTCGTGGAGCTCCTCCACCGCCTCGTCCACGCCGGCCACGTCGCGGAAGGTGATCTTCGGCGCGTCCACCGACATCCGCTTCGCGCGCGACTTCCCGAAGGACATGACCTTCGAGCCGCCGCCCTGCATCTGGTTGATGATGAACAGCCAGAACAGCAGGAAGATCACGAACGGGAGGATGTAGGTGAGCGCCGTGAGCCAGCCCGAACCGCCCTTCGGCTTCACGTCCACGCGCACGTCCTCGGCGCGCAGCTGGTTCACCAGGTTCTGCTCGGTGTTGTCCGGGTAGGCGGTCTGGTACTTGTCGCCGCCCTTCAGCTCGACGTCGACGCGGTTGTTCTTCGTCGACAGCGTGGCGCTCTTGACCTGGCCCCGCTCGACCTGCGTGAGGAACTGCGAGTACGGTGGCGGCTCGGTCCTATCCCCTGGGCTTATCAGCCTCTGCGCGAAAAACGCGAGGACGACGACGATCAGGATAGGAAAAGCGGCGCTCTTGAAGAATCTGCTCACGGCCAAATAACCCTGCGAGAGGTGAAACGCAAGCGTAGCAGTGGTGTATCGGTCTAATTCGCCGTTTTTCGGCGAGTTCCGGCGGGTCTAGCCCTCGTTGAGGACCGCCACGTAGGGCAGGTTCCGGTAGCGCTCGGCGTGGTCGAGCCCGTATCCGATCGCGAACTTGTTCGGGATCTCGAAGCCCACGTAGCGAATCGGCATGTCCACCTCGCGCCGATCGGGCTTCGTGAGCAGGGCGCAGACCTCGAGCGACGCGGGCGAGCGGGCGCCCAGCATGCGGAACAGGTAGCTGAGCGTGAGGCCCGAGTCGACGATGTCCTCGACGATCAGCACGTGGCGGCCCTCGATCGACTCGTCGAGGTCCTTGAGGATCCGGACGACCCCGGACGAGTCGGTCGACGAGCCGTAGGAGGAGACCGCCATGAAGTCGACCTCGCAGTCCACGTCGAGCTGGCGCATGAGGTCGGCGAGGAAGAAGACGGCGCCCTTGAGAACGCCTATCAGGAGCACGTTCTTGTCGGCGTAGTCGGCCGAGATCTGCTCCGCGAGCTCGCGCACGCGGTGCGCCAGCTCATCGGGCTGCACGAGGATCTCGCCAACGTTCGGATCGGCCACGGGTGGCGGCAGGTTACTCACCTGCCTAAGTCTCTTCCCGGTCGATCCACTTCGGAACGGCGGCCCGCGGCTCGAAGTTGTGGAGCCGCTCGACGAGGGCGGCCGGATCGGTCTCGACCATGAGCAGCTCGTGGGTCTCCTCGCGCAGGAAGCGCTCGGCCACAGCGTGGGCCAGGAAGTCCGCGATCGCGTCGTAGTAGCCCTCGACGTTCAGGAGCGCGCAGGGCTTGCGGTGGAGCCCGAGTTGCGCCCATGTGTAGACCTCGAACAGCTCCTCGAGCGTGCCGATCCCGCCCGGGAGCGCGACGAAGGCGTCCGCGAGCTCGGCCATCAGCGCCTTGCGCTCGTGCATCGAGCCCACGACGCGCATGTCCGGGACGTCGCGGTGAGCGATCTCGCGGTCCATGAGCGAGCGCGGGATCACGCCGGTGATCTGACCGCCCTCGGCGAGCACGGCGTCGGCCAGCGCGCCCATCAGCCCGACCCCGCCGCCGCCGTAGACGACGCCGATTCCCTCCGCGGCCAGCAGGCGGGCGAGCGCCTTCGCCGAGTCCGCGTACTCGCGCCGCGCCCCCGGGCTGGCTCCGCAGAAGACGCAGATTCGCTCCACCGGACGGAGGCTATTGTCGGGACGATGCGGCCGCCCACCCACACCCGAGTCAAGGTTTGCTGCATGAAGAGCGTCGACGAGGTCTGGATGGCGATCGACGCGGGCGCTTCGGCTGTGGGGCTGGTGTCGCCGATGCCGAGCGGGCCGGGGCCGATCTCGAACGAGAAGGCGGCCGAGATCGCCGCCGAGGTGCCGCCGGGCATCGACGCCTTCCTCCTCACCCCGCTCCAGACGGTGGAGGAGCTGGTGGAGCAGAACCGGCTCGTGAAGGCGCGCACGCTGCAGCTGGTCGACGCGCTGCCCGCCGGCGCGCACGCCGAGCTGCGCCGCGCGATGCCGGGCGTGAAGCTCGTGCAGGTGATCCACGTGCTCGGCCCGGAGTCGGTCGAGGAGGCCGTGGAGGTGGCGCCCCACGTCGACGCGATCCTGCTCGACTCCGGCAACCCGAGCCTGAAGGTGAAGGAGCTGGGCGGAACCGGCCGGCGGCACGACTGGGCGATCAGCCGCCAGATCCGCGAGGCGATCGACGTGCCGCTGTGGCTGGCGGGCGGCCTGAACCCGGACAACGCGCGCGAGGCGATCGAGACCGTCGAGCCGTTCGCGCTGGACGTCTGCTCCGGCCTCCGGACCGGGGAGGGCTACGACCTGGACCAGGACAGGCTGGACCGCTTCATGGCGGCGGTGCGGGGAGGCTGAGGCGGTAGATGTTGGTCTCGCGCTCCTCGAAGCCGAGCCGCCTGTAGAGGCGATTCGCGGCTTCGCGACAGGGCCGCGAGGTCAGGTTGACGCTCCGCGCGCCGCTCTCCTCGGCGAGCCGGATCGCGGCGCCCATCAGGGTCTCGCCGACCCCTTGCCGGCGAGCCCGCTCATCCACGACCACGTCCTCGATCCACGCGCCGACGCCCGTCGGGATGCGGAACACCACGAGCGTCAGCGTCCCGAGTATCGGCCCGTCCCCGTCGCGGGCGAGGAGCAGGCGCGTCACGGGAGAGGACACGATCGTCTGGAGCTCGTCCTCGCTCGGCGGGCCGGCCGAGCTCGAGACCTGCGGGATGAGCGCGGCCATCGCGTCCACGAGCTCGGCGGAGACCTCGTCCGCCTCCTGTACGCGGACGGCGGTCACGGCCCGACGAACGGCTCGCCCGGGAGCTCGGAGCTGTCGCGCCCGGTGAGCCAGCGCAGCACGCTCGCGCCCACGTCGGACATCGGGCCGTCGTGGCGACGGCCGTCGCCCTTGGCGAAGCGCGCCAGGAGCGGGACGTACTCGCGCGTGTGGTCGGTGTGGCTCGAGTTCGGGTCCACGCCGTGGTCGGCGGTCAGCACGAGCATGTCGTCGTCACGCAGCAGCGCGAGCCAGTGGGCCACCGCGGCGTCGATCTCCCTCAGCGCCTGGTGGAAGCCCTCCACGTCGTGGCGGTGGCCGTAGACCTGGTCGGTCTCGACGAGGTTCACGAAGATGAGCCCCTGGTCGAGCTCCTCTACCAGGCGGGTGGTCGAGGCGATGCCCTTCGCGTTCGTCGAGCCCTCGTGCTTCTCGGTGATCCCCACGCCGGCGAACAGGTCGCGGATCTTCCCCACGCCGTGGACCGGCAGCCCGGCGTCCTGGATCTCCTCGAGATAGGAGCGCCCGGGAGGCCGCACCGCGAAGTCGCGCCGGCCCTCGCGGCGGTGGAAGCTGCCGGGCTCGCCCTCGAACGGGCGCGCGATCACGCGGCCGACGGCGTCCTTGCCGGTCATGACCTCGCGCGCGGCCTCGCAGGCGGCGTAGAGCTCCGGCTCCGTGAGCACGTCGATGTGCGCCGCGAGCTGAAGCACCGAGTCGGCGGACGTGTACAGGATCACCTCGCCGGTCTCGAGATGGTGCGGGCCCCAGTCCTCGATCACCTCGGTGCCGCTGTAGGGCTTGTTGCAGCAGAAGCGCAGGCCGGTCGCCTGCTCGAGCCGCTCGACCACCTCGGGGGGAAGCCGTCCGGATAGGTCGGCAGCGGATGATCCGGGATCACGCCCATCAGCTCCCAGTGGCCGGTGGTCGATTCCTTGCCCGGACCCAGCGGATGAAGGCGGCCGTGGATCACCGGGTGCTCCGCCGGCGGCACTCCCTCGATCGGGATGATGTTGCCGAGCCCGAGGCTGCCGAGCGTGGGGAGATCGAGCCCGCCGACCCGCTCGGCGAGGTGCCCGAGCGTGTTCGAGCCGGCGTCGCCGTAGTCGGCGGCGTCCGGGAGCGCCCCGACTCCGCAGGCATCCATGACGATCACGGCCGCACGTGGCATTGCGCCGCGATTATGTCGATCGCGACCTTCGCCATACTCAAGGGGTGATCCGTCGTCTCCCGCACGTCGACCGCGTCGGCATCGAGGAGCGCGCCGCGACGCTCGGCAAGCGCTCCATAAAGACCACTGCGAAGCAGCAGGGAATCCGGCTCGCGGTGTCGATGGTCGATCTGACGACCCTCGAGGGCTCGGACACGCCCGGCAAGGTGCGCCATCTGTGCGCCAAGGCCGTCTGCCCGGCACCCACCATGCCGGAGATCCCGTCCGTCGCGGCGGTGTGCGTGTATCCGTCCCTCGTGGGCGTCGTGCGCGAGGCGCTCGAGGGCACGGGCGTGCGCGCGGCGTCCGTCGCGACCGCGTTCCCGTCGGGCCAGGCCTCGCTCGACGTGAAGCTCCGCGACACCGAGGAGGCGGTTGCGGCCGGTGCCGAGGAGATCGACATGGTGATCTCGCGCGAGGCCTTCCTCGCCGGCGACGACGCGCGTGTGATGGAGGAGATCGTGCGCGTGAAGGACGTGTGCGGCGACGCTCACCTGAAGGTGATCCTCGAGACCGCGGAGCTCGGCTCGTATGACCACGTGCGGCACGCCTCGATGCTCGCCATGGAGGCCGGCGCCGACTTCATCAAGACGTCGACGGGCAAGGCCACGAGCGGCGCAACACCCGGCGTGACGCTGGTCATGCTGGAAGCGATCCGCGATTACGTGGATCGCACCGGGCGCGTGGTCGGGATGAAGTGCGCGGGCGGCGTCTCGAACTCGAAGGCCGCGCTCCACCGGCTCGTGCTGGTGAAGGAGACGCTCGGGGACGAGTGGCTCACGCCTGACCGCTTCCGCATCGGCGCGTCGTCGCTCCTCAACGACCTGCTGATGCAGTACCAGAAGACGGAGACCGGGCACTACGCCCGGCCCGAGGACTTTTCGAAGGAGTAGATCGTGGCGACGCAGGAACAGCGCACGAGCATCGTCTGGGACTACGCGCCGGCGCCGGAGTCACCCGATCACGTCCGGCTGCGTGACTCGTACGGGCTCTTCATCGACGGCTCGTTTGTCGACCCGGAGGACGGCACGCGCGTGCCGTCCGTGAATCCGGCCACGGAGGAGGTTGTTGCCGAGGTCGCGTTCGCCGGGCCTGAGGACGTTGCGCGCGCCGTTCGCGGCGCCCGGGCTGCCCAGCCAGGGTGGGCTGCACTGAGTGGCTTGGAGCGCGGGAAGTACCTGTTCCGGGTGGCGCGGCTGATCCAGGAGCGGGCGCGCGAGCTCGCCGTGGTGGAGTCGATGGACGGCGGCAAGCCGATCCGCGAGTCGCGCGACGTGGACGTGCCGCTGGCCGCCGCGCACTTCTTCCACTACGCCGGCTGGGCCGACAAGCTCTCGTACGGGATGGGCGGCCGCCGGGTCGAGCCGCTCGGGGTCGCGGCGCAGATCGTGCCCTGGAACTTCCCGCTGCTGATGGCCGCGTGGAAGCTCGCGCCGGCGCTCGCATGCGGCAACACGGCGGTCCTGAAGCCGGCGGAGACCACGCCGGTGACCGCGCTGCTCCTGGCCGAGATCCTCCAGGAGGCGGAGCTGCCGCCCGGCGTCGTCCAGGTCCTCCCCGGTGACGGCGCCGCGGGCGCGACGCTGGTCCGCCACCCGGACATCGACAAGGTCGCCTTCACCGGTTCGACCGCTGTCGGCAAGGACATCCAGGCGGCGCTCGCCGGGCGCGGGATTCCGCTGACGCTCGAGCTCGGCGGCAAGTCGGCGAACATCGTGTTCGAGGACGCCGCGCTCGACCAGGCGGTCGAGGGGATCGTGAACGGGATCTTCTTCAACCAGGGCCACGTGTGCTGCGCGGGCTCGCGGCTGCTGATCCAGGAGAGCGTGGCCGAGACGGTCGTGTCGAAGCTCTGGGACCGCATGGGCCGGCTGCGGCTTGGCGATCCCTTGGACAAGAACACCGACGTCGGCGCCATCAACTCGCGTGAGCAGCTCGAGCGGATCACCGCGCTCGTGGCGAGCGGTGAGGAGGAGGGGGCTGTTCGGCGGACGGTTGCCTGTGAGCTTCCGGAGCGGGGCTTCTGGTTCGCGCCGACGCTGTTCACCGACGTGGCGCCGGCGCACCGGATCGCCGCCGAGGAGATCTTCGGCCCTGTGGTCTCAGTCCTGACCTTCCGCACTCAGGCCGAGGCGATCGAGAAGGCGAACTCGACGCCCTACGGCCTCGCCGCGGGGATCTGGACCGACAAGGGCTCGAAGGCGTTCGAGGTCGCGGCCGCGCTCCAGGCCGGCGTGATCTGGCAGAACACGTACAACAAGTTCGACCCGTCCGCCGCGTTCGGCGGCTACAAGGAGAGCGGCTTCGGCCGCGAGGGCGGGATGTCGGGGCTGCGGCCGTACCTGCGCGTGTCGGACCCGGGGATCACGCTGTGAACGAGCGCCTTCCCATCCGCAAGACGTACAAGCTGTTCATCGGTGGGGCCTTCGTGCGCTCCGAGTCGGGCCGTTACGACCGTAGTGAGGACCACAACATCCCCCGTGCCTCCCGGAAGGATGTCCGCGACGCCGTTGCCGCGGCCCGCAAGGCCTCCGCTTCGTGGGCCGGCCGCACGGCGTACAACCGCGGGCAGATCCTGTACCGCTTCGCGGAGGCGCTCGAGTCGCGCGCGGCGGACATCGGCGCGGAGCGCTCCGACGTCGAGGCGTCGATCGACGTGCTGGTGCACTACGCGGGCTGGACCGACAAGCTCCAGCCGGTGCTCGGCGGGATCAACCCGGTCGCCGCGCCGTTCCTGTCGTTCTCGGTGCCCGAGCCCACGGGCGTGGTCGGGATCGTGGCGCCGGATGCGCCACCGCTGCTCGGGCTGATCGCCGAGCTGGCGCCGGCGCTCGCCGCGGGGAACACCGTGGTCGCGGTGTTGTCCGACGAACGACCGCTTCCAGGATTGGATTTGGGCGAGGTCATGGGAATCGCGGACGTGCCGGGTGGCGTGGTGAATCTGCTCTCAGGCCGCCGCGCCGAGGTGGCCCCGGTGCTCGCGAGCCACCACGCCCTGAACGCGATCGTGAACGCGACCGGTGACTCGACCCTGGCCGCCGAGATCGACAAGCTGGCCGCCGAATCCGTGACCCGCGTGCGCCACACGAGCGCCGCAACGAGCTACGACACCGCCACAGCCGACCCACTGAGCCGCCTCGAAGCACTGACCGAGCTGAAAACGGCCTGGCACCCGGTAGGCGCCTAGCGGCGTACCTTTCCGGCGACCGGTGGCAGCAGCTCCGTTCCGCGGCTCCCTGGCTTCCCGTCCTTGTCCAGCCAGTTGATTCGCGCGCTCCGGCCGATGTGCGTGGGCACGGCTACGACGTAGAAGTCGCCGCGGATGTTGTCCGGGCCGTCGAGGACGGGGCTGCGCATACGCAGCCTCTGGGGCTTCGTCGTGATCAGGACATGCTCCGCCCGCTCTGGGGCCCTCCCGTAGAGCATCACCAGCTCCGGCTTTGCCCTGTTGGTGCCGGGGACGACCCTGTCGCCGTACAGCGTGGCCTGGCCGCGGGTGAAGCCGGGGGTCCGCGGTTGCTCGCCGCAGTACCCCGAGCCCGTCGGGCCAAGAATCTTGGGCGGGTCCGGCATGTACAGCTGCACGCAGGTGAGCCCTGCCGGCTGTATGACCTCGCCGTTGTCGTCCCTGAGCAGCGGGCTCGGCTGGATCTCGAGCTGCCAGGGCCCTGCGATGCGCTGGGTCCCGGTCGCGACGACGACGCTCCGCCGGGTGCGCGGGGGGTTCCCTTCGCCCTTCGGGATCACCGTCCCGACGGGATCGAGCTTGGGTCCGCCCGTCACGTGAGCGGGGTCTCCGCGCGCGCCGTCGCCGCCGCCCGAGACGGCGAGGACCAGGGCGACCGCCGTGGCCAGCAGCGCGGCTGCTGCAAGCCCGCCGAGGGCCTGCCCGATGCTCACCCGCCGGCGCGGGCGGCGCTCCGCCGCCGCGCGCAGCTCCAGCTCCAGTGCTCCGAAGAAGTCGCTCATCGCTCACCTCCGATGCGGTCGCGCAGGCTGGCCAGCCCGCGGCTTACGCGCTGCCTGATCGCGGCCTCGGACACGCCCGCGGCCACGGCGATGTCCGGGTAGGCGCGGTCGTCGATCAGGCGCGCGCGCACGGCCGAGCGCTGCTCGGCGGGCAGATCGTCGAGCAGCTCGACGACCGTCACTTCACCGGCGAGCCGCGAGAACTCCGCCACGTCGTCGTCGCTCAAGGGCGGCCGCTCGATGCCGAGCCGGCGGCGGGCGCGGTCCTCGGCGTAGCCGCGCCGCCGCCAGTCGTTCAGCTTGTGGGCGGCGATCCCGTACAGCCATGTGGTCGGCGCGCCCAGCTCGGGGCGGTAGCGGTCGCGGGCGACAAGCGCCGCGGCGAAGGTCTCGGCGGTCAGGTCGGCCGCGACCTCGGGATTGTTCGTGGCACGCATGAGATAGCCGGCGAGTCGCCGGGCGTGATCGCGGTAGAGCCCCTCGATCTCCGCTGGGGACATCACTCGTCACATATTCGGTCGAGGGCGCCGCCTGTGACAGGCGCGAGGCGCGAGCTTCCTACTCGAGCGCGCCCTCCAGCCGCAGGACGCGCCGCAGGATCGCCAGCGAGGACGCGTAGGTCGAGTCGAGCCCGTAGTAGCTCAGCCCGCGCGCGCCCAGCGTTCGCGCCTGCGTGTAGGGCGTGTCGGAGGCGTAGTGGATGATCCCGAAGTCGACGGGCAGCTTCGAGAAGTTGACCGCCTCGTTGACCGGGTGGCGGTCGGCGTCGGCGATCTCGTAGATCGCGTTGCAGTACGGGCCGGCCTCCATCTCGACGACCGTGAACGCCTCGCGGTAGTAGAAGTCGAGATAGGAACGGTTCTGGAGGAACGTGCTCTTCACCGTGACGGCGCGCTGGTTGTCGAGTCCGCTCCCGAAGCGCAGGTAGGGCGCGATGTCGTCCACGCTGAAGGCGTTGTCGAGCCAGTAGGTCGAACCCGAGTGCTCGTCGTGGACGACTGTCGAGAGCATCACGTCGCCCACGTCCGCGTTCAGCGTCGCCGCCTTCCCGAGCACGTACACCCCGCGCAGCATCGCGCTGCTCACCGCCACCTCGCGGAGGATGTTGTACGCCGCCACGCCGAGCGGGTAGTCGATGTTCACGATCACGCCGTCTGAGGCGGCGAGCGCCTCGGCATCGACATCGCCCAGGCGCGGGTCCATCCGCTCCGTCCGCAGCTTGGCCAGCGGGATGATCTGGGCGGGCACGCGGAGGGCCGTCGTGCTTCGGATGTGCGCCACACCGGACTCCGCCTCGGAGCGCCGGCGCGCCTGCCGGCCCTCCTCCCCATGCGAGTCGAAGTAGAGCCGCGCCACGAAATAGAGGAAGTTCTCCCACGACCCCTCGCTGCGCCCATCGCGGAACGCGTCGAGCTCGGTGCGCAGGATGTCGTCCTCGGGCAGCTGCTGCTCCACGAAGTCCACCAGGACCTGCTCGCGCTCGCGCGCCACGCCGGTCGCGATGTTCACGAGGCTGTGCGTGTTCGAGCTGACGAAGTAGAGCGGCTGATCACCGATGCCCCGCTCGGCCAGCGTCAGGTAGACCGGCTGCCACCAGCGCCGCGTCATCCGTGCGTACCCCACCTGCGTCCCGCCGAGCATCCGTATGCGCAGGTTCATGCGCCGGTCCGCAATCTGCTCGAGGCGCGCCATGAAGCGGTCGCCCCAGGCCTCGCGCAGGCGCCCCCAGTCGTCGGGCGTCCCGCCCAGCACCTCCGCGCACTCGTCGGGCGCCGGCTCGTGGTCCGGCGGCCAGCCGGCGGCGCGCTGCCGCACGCGCAACTTGTTCCACTCGATCTGGAACGCGACGAGCGTCGGGATCAGGTCGTCGACGTCCGACGCGCTCGCGATCAGCACGGCGTGCGTGCCGTCGCCGGCGTTGTGCCAGCGGCGACGCCGAGCCGGGGCGTCGGCCTCCTCCCAGCCCGAGATATTGATGCCGTTCCTGGCGAAGATCTCCGTCTCCTGGCCGAGGATCACGAGCTGGGCGTTGTCCACCAAGCCATCCGGCAGGCGCCGGATCGCATAGATGAACGCGCCGAGGTCGGGCTCGTCGCTGTCGGCGAGCGGGTGGAGGCTCGAGCCCATAGCGCGGTGCGCGGGCTCGAGCACGCGCAGGTGCGTCTCGCCGCTCGAGCGCAGCAGGGTGTTGTAGGTCCGCTGGTAGAGCTCGACCTCGTCGCTGAGGCGCCCCGTGTGCTCGTCGGTGGGGCTCGCCAGGATCAGCCTGGATACGACCAAGAACTACTCCTTCACGTACGGCACGCCGATGGCGGCGGGCGGCCGCGAGCGGCCGATCACGCCGGCCACCACGACCAGGGTCAGGACATATGGCAATGCCTGGAATAGCACGGCCGTGGATTCGGAGAAGGCCGGCAGGCGCTGGGCGAGCGCGGTCGAGAAGCCGAACAGGAGCGCGCCGGCGAGCGCGCCCCAGGGCCGCCACCCGCCGAAGATGACCGCGGCGAGCGCGATGAAGCCGCGTCCGGCGGTCATGTTCTCGTTGAACGAGCCGAGCAGCGCGACCGAGAGGAACACTCCGCCGGCCGCGGCGAGCGCGCCTGACGCGGTTACCGCGAGATAGCGAGTTCGGATCACGGGCAGTCCCAGGCTGTCCGCCGCGCGCGGCTTCTCGCCGATCGAGCGGAGCCGGAGGCCGCTCCGCGTTCTGAACAGATACAGCGTCAGCAGCGGCACGATGATCAGCGCGACCCAGGTGAGCAGGTTCAGCCTGCCGATCGCCTCGCCGATGAACCCGATGTCCTCGACCCCCGGCAGCTTCACGTTTGGCACGCGCGAGATGTCGGCGGGGGTCCCCTGGTCGCCGTAGTGGTAGATGAAGACGTAGCCGGTGATGCCCAGCGCGATGATGTTGACTCCGGTGCCGCTGACCACCTGATCGGCGCGCAGCTGGATCGAGACGAACGCGTGGACGAAGCCGAGCACGGCACCCGCCGCGACACCGGTGACTATCCCAAGGAACCAGGAGTCCAGGAGATCGGCGCCGAAGATTCCGAAGAAGGCGCCCATCAGCATCATGCCCTCGAGACCGATGTTGATGACGCCGCTTCGCTCGGACATGATCCCGCCCATCGCGCCGAAGATCAGCGGCGTGGCGAAGCGGAGCATCCCGGCGGTCAGGGCCGACCACACGAAGACGCGCTCGAGGTTGCTCTCGCCGGAGTTCACGGCCATGACGGCCAGGATTGCGCCGATGACGGCAATGCCCACCGCGATCCAGCCGAGCCGGCGCTGGCCCTCGCGCACGGCGTAGACGCCCGCCGCGACGCCGGCGGCGGCGAGCAGCAGCGACACCACCGGCGTGCGAATCAGGAGCGGCGGCAGCGCGACGTAGGCCGCGAGCACGCCGAGCGCGATGCCCACCCACGCCGCGGTGCGCGCGGAAACGCTGACGCGCGAGGCGGCAACCGTCGAGGTGCTCATGGCTCCGGCTCCCCAGCGGCGGGCGCGGGCTCCGGGCTCCGCCTGAATATCCCGCGTCCGCGCCGCAGCAACGTGAGCACGAGGACGTCAGCACTCACGATCAGGATGATGAGGCCCTGGATGATGAAAGTGAGGTTCTGGGCCAGCGACGGCTCGAAGATCGTCGGGTCGAGGTTCCGCTGCGACGTGCCGCTGTACAGCGCGCCGAACAACAGGGCCGCCGCGACCGTGCCGATCGCCGTGTTCCGCCCGAGCAGCGCGACGGCGATGCCGATGAAGCCGAAATAGACGATCGGAAGGTCGTTCGTCGCGATGCGGAACTGCCAGCCGAGCACGTCGATCGCGCCCGCGAGGCCGGCGAACAGCCCGCATACGGCCATCACCAGGAAGTAGTTCTTGCCCACGCTCATCCCGCTGTAGCGAGCGGCCTCTGGGTTGAAGCCGACGGCGCGCACCTCGTAGCCGATCGTCGACCGGTTCAGGAGGATCCAGAACACGACCACGGCGGCAAGCGCGATGAAGATCCCGATGTGGAGGCCCTGGAGGACCGGATCACCCCAGAACACGGGCAGCTTGGCGCCCTCGACGACGTCGTTGGAAACGGGGATCGACTTCTGGGTGTCGTTCTGAAGCGGTCCGTCGAGCGAGAACAGCCACACGCCGATCCACAGGGCGATGTAGTTGAGCATGATCGTGCTGATCACCTCGTGGGCGCCCGTCGTGGCTTTGAGGAAGCCGGCTATCCCTGCCCAGAACGCACCCGCCGCGCAGGCGGCGAGGATCGCGAGCAGGATGTGGAGGAAGCTCGGCATGTCCGGGAAGGACGAGCCCACCCACACGGCGGCGATCGAGCCCACGATGTACTGGCCGTTGCCGCCGATGTTGAAGAGCCCGGCCCGGAACGCGAACGCCACCGCGAGGCCGGTGAGGATCAGCGGCGTCGTGATGATCAGCGTCTGCTGCAGGTTCGACGCGGCGAGCTCGCGCTCGGCGCCCGTGGTCCACGGGAAGATCCACTGGAGGCCGGTCCCCTTCCAGATCGCCTCGTAGACCGCGATCGGGTCCTTGCCGGTGACCAGCATCACGAGCCCGCCCACAAAGAAGGCGAGCAGCGTCGTGAGCAGCGGAACGAGCACGCCGCCGCCGCGCAGGTAGCCGGCAAGCCGCGAGGCCGGTGTTACCGGTACGCCCTCGGGGTCTTCGGTGGCGCTCACGCCGCGGCCTGGCCGCCTCCGCGGCCACCCGTCATCGCGATGCCGAGCTCCTCCTCCGAGACGTCCGGCGGGAACTCGCCGACGATGCGGCCCTCGTAGATCACGAGGATGCGGTCGGCGAGCGCGCGGATCTCCTCGAACTCGAGCGAGACGAGCAGGATCCCGCGTCCCTCCTCGCGCTCCCTCAGGAGACGCCCGTGCACGAACTCGATCGCTCCCACGTCGAGCCCTCGCGTGGGCTGGTGGGCGATCAGGAGCTGGGGGTTGCTGGCGACCTCGCGCGCGACCGCGACCTTCTGCTGGTTTCCGCCGGAGAGGGAGCTCGCGATCGTCCCGGGGTCACCGCCGCGGACGTCGTACTCCTTCAGGAGCGAGCGGGCGCGGTCGTTCATGCCTCCGATCGACAGGAGCCCGTGGTTGGAGATCGGCGGCGAGCGGTACTCGCGGAGGGCGAGGTTCTCGGCGAGCGTGAAGTCGAGCACCAGGCCGCGCAGGTGGCGGTCCTCGGGGATGTGGGCCACTCCGGCCTCGGTTGTTGCGCGGACGCCGCTACCGGTGACGTCGCGGCCGGCGATCGCCACCCGGCCGGCGTCCGGCACCCGCATGCCCGCGATCGCCTCCACGAGCTCGAGCTGGCCGTTGCCGTCCACACCCGCGATCGCCACCACCTCGCCGCCGCGGACGTTCAGCGACACGCCCTTCACGGCCTCGAGGTCGCGGTCGTCGCGCACGTGCAGGTCCTCGACCTCGAGCACCGGCTCACCCAGCTTTACGGCGTCCTTGTCCACGCGGAGCAGCACGTCGCGGCCGACCATGAGGCGCGCGAGGCTCGCCTCGGTCGCGCCCTCGGTGGGCACGGTGTCGATTCGCTTCCCGCGCCGCAGCACGGTCACGCGGTCCGAGATCTCGAGCACCTCGTTCAGCTTGTGGCTGATGAAGACGATCGAGACACCGTCGGCCTTCAGGGCGCCCAGCACCTCGAACAGCTCGTGGCTCTCCTGGGCCGTGAGGACGGCCGTCGGCTCGTCGAGGATCAGGATGCGCGCGTCGCGGTAGAGCGTCTTCAGGATCTCGACGCGCTGCTGCATTCCGACCGACACCTGCTCGATCACGGCGTCCGGGTCGACAGCCAGGCCGTAGCGGTCCGACAGCTCCTTCACCTTCCGCGACCCTTCGCGGACGTCGAGGAAAGCACCGTGCGTCGGCTCCTCGCCGAGCACGATGTTCTCCGTCACGGTCATCACCGGCACGAGCATGAAGTGCTGGTGGACCATGCCGATGCCGAGCTCGATCGCCCGCGACGGCGAATCGACCTCGACCGGCTCTCCGTTGACGAGGATCTCGCCCTCGGTCGGGCTATAGAGCCCGTAGAGGATCGACATAAGCGTCGACTTCCCCGCCCCGTTCTCGCCGAGCAGGGCGTGGACTTCGCCCGGGCGGAGGTCGAAGTCGATCCCGTCGTTGGCAACGACGGGACCGAACCTCTTCGTTATTCCGCGTAGTTCGAGAGCGGGAGCTTCTGACTGCACTCCTGGCTACTTGACGGTGTCGGGAATGTCCGTTATCTCGCCGGCTGCGATCTGGTCCGTGATCTTGTCCATCTGGGCCTCGTACTTCATGCCGGCCGGACCGATCTCGCCGAGGCCGACTCCGCCGTTCTCGACCGTCGCGATCACGTCGGTGCCGCCCTTGAAGCTGCCGTCCTGGACGCGCTTGATGGCGTCGAACACGGCCACGTCCACCTTCTTCAGCGCCGACGTGAGGATGAAGTCGCCGAGGTAGGCCTGGTCGGCGTCGACGCCGATGCCCTGAGCGCCCTTCTCCTTGGCGGCGTCAAGCGCGCCGAGGCCGCACTGGCCGGCCACCTGGAAGACGACCTTCGAGCCCTGCGCGATCTGGTCGAGCGCGATCTCCTTGCACTTCGCCTGGTCGACGAAGTCCTGCGAGTAGGCGTTCAGGGTCTTGATGCCGGGGTTGGCGTCCGTGGCGCCCTTCTGGAAGCCGGCGATGTAGTGGTCCACCGGCGGGATCTTCTGGCCGCCGACCGTGGACACCGTGGTGGCGTTGTTGTCCTTGGCCCACAGCCCCGCGAGGTAACCGGCGAGGTAGCCGGCCTCCTGCTCCTTGAAGAGCAGCCCCTCGACGTTCTGCGGCTTTCCCTTCAGCCCCGCGGCTGCGAAGTCGACGATCGCGAAGTTGCTCTGCGGGAACTTGCCGGCGACAGTGGCGGTCGCCTCGCCCATGAGGAAGCCGACCGACACGGTCAGGTCGTTCCCGCCCTGGGCGGAAGTCGTCAGGTTCGGGATGTAGTCGCCGTTCGACTTGGAGATGAACACGCGCCCCGTGGCGCCGAGGTCCCCCTCTGCGTCCTCGAGTCCCTTGTTGGCCAGGAAGTTGAATGAGCGGTCGTTGAGACCACCGATGTCGGTTACGAGGCCGGCCTTGACGGCCGGCTTCTCGGCCTCGCCACCGCCACCGCCACCGCCGCCACCGCCACCGTCGTCATCGTCGTCGCCGCAGGCGGCGATACCAAGTGCCAGCGCCGCGAGTAGCGCGAGCAGGAAGAAGCGGAAGGAATGGCGCACGGTTGAGTCTCCTCGTTGGGTCAGGGACTGCGCCACCCTACACCGTTTCGGTTAACCGCTGTTTGAGCTTTTCGTCGCAGAAAGCGGCCTCAATCGCGGTGCGCGTGATGCTCCGGAGCCCGTCGTCGCCGAGCCCGAAGTGCTCGCGGCAGACCTCGTACTCGCCGCCGATCGAAGCGCCGAAATAGGGCGGGTCGTCCGAGCCGAGCGTGACCTTCACTCCGGCTTCGAGGAGCTTCGGCAGCGGGTGTTCCTCGTAGGTCGGGTAGATGCCGAGAACGACATTGCTCGTAGGACAGCATTCGAGGTAGGTGCCGCGCTCGGCGAGCTCCTCCACGAGCGCCGGGTCCTCGATGCTGCGCACGCCGTGGGCGATCCGGCGACACGGGCAGCTCGAGGCCGCCGCGCACGCTCTCGGGGCCGGCCCACTCCCCGGCGTGGACGGTGCAGCCGAGGCCGGCGTCGGCGGCGATCTGGAACGCCTCGGCGTACGGGCCGGGCGGGTAGTTCGCCTCGTCGCCTGCCATCGAGAAGCCCACGATGTAGGGGTGCGGGCGCTCCGCCGCGTAGCGCGCCACCCGCAGCGCGGGCTCCACGCCGAAGTTGCGAACGCAGGAGATCAGGATGCGACCCTCGATGCCGTTCTCGGTGTCATCGCGCGCGTCGTCGATCCCGCGCGCGATGCCGTCGATGTGCTCCTCGTCCGTGAGGCCGACGAGCTTCGCGTGGTCGGGCGACGCCGTGAGCTCGACGTAGATTGCTCCCTCGCCTGCGCACTTGACCAGGTACTCGTACGTGATGTCGCGGTAGTCCTCGCCGGTGCGGATCACGCTCGCGGCCTTGTCGTAGGTGTCGAGGAAGTCGAGGAAGTCGCGGTAGGCGAAGCGGTCCGGAGCGGCGAAGGTGCCCTCGGGGACGGCGAGGCCGTTGCGCTCGGCGATGCGGCGGATCAGGTCCGGCGGAGCGGTGCCCTCGAGGTGGACGTGGAGCTCGATTTTGGGGACGAGGGCCGCGGCGGCGCGGCGCCTCATCGAACGACGGCATTGAGGGGGTCACGCCCGAGCCCCCGTTTCGAGCCGGCTGTCCTGCCTAGAGGCCCGTATAGGGCCAAAACCCAGGACAGCGCGTGTCATCGGAGGATCTCCAGCACCGGTGGGGGCTCCTCTGGCGCACCGTCGCCCAGCGCGTAAGCGGCTCGTAGCGCTTCCGTTGCACGGCGCGCGGCGTCCTCGTCCGCGGCGTGCACCATCGCGAGCGGGCGGCCGCCCGGTGCCACCTCCTCGCCCGGCGCTGCGATCTCGGTGAGTCCCACCGAGTGGTCCACCGGGTCCGTCTCGCGCGTGCGGCCGCCGCCGAGCGCCACCACGGCCAGCCCGACCGCCCGCACATCCACGGCGCTGACAACTCCCGCCTCCGCCGGCTCAGCCGCCACCCTCACCGCCGCAGTTGGCAGGTGCCTATCGGGCGCCTCGAGGAGATCGGCCGGGCCGCCCAACTCCGTCACCATCGCGCCGAAGCGCTCGGCGGCGGCGCCCCCGTCGAGAGCGCGGTCCGCCGCCTCACGCGCCGCCGCCGTGTCCCGGTGCACGCCGCCCAGCACGAGCAGCTCCGCGCTGAGCGCGAGCGTCACCTCGCGCAGGCGCTCGTCGCTCGCGGCGCCCGTGAGGTGGTCGATGGACTCGCGCACCTCGACGGCGTTCCCGGCGCTGCGGCCGAGCACGCGGTCCATGTCCGTGAGGAGCGCCGCGGTGGGAAGCCCGTTGCCGGTCGCCACCTCGACGATCGCGCGCGCGAGCTCCTCGGCCTGCGCTCGGTCGGGCAGGAAGGCGCCCGATCCCACCTTCACGTCCATCACCAGCGCATCGAGGCCGGCGGCGAGCTTCTTCGACAGGATCGAGGCCACGATCAGCGGGATCGACTCGACCGTCCCGGTGGCGTCGCGGATCGCGTACAGGCGGCGGTCCGCCGGCGCCAGGCGAGCCGTCTGCCCGACGATCGCGGCGCCGGCGCTCGCGACGGCCTGGCGGAAGCGATCCGGGTCGGGCGTGGTGTCGTAGCCGGGGATCGACTCGAGCTTGTCGAGCGTCCCGCCGGTGTGGCCGAGGCCGCGGCCGGAGATCATCGGCACCGCGCCTCCGCAGGCGGCGACGATCGGGGCGAGCAGCAGGCTGACCTTGTCGCCCACTCCACCCGTCGAGTGCTTGTCGAGCGCCGGGCCGGGGAGGCCCGCGTCCGACCAGTCGAGCACGTCGCCCGAATCCCGCATCGCTCCCGTGAGCGTGATCCGCTCGGCCGCCGTCATCCCATTCAGCACGATCGCCATTGCGAGCGCGCCCACCTGCGCGTCGCTCACCGTTCCGTCGGCGATGCCGGTCACGAGCTCGCGCACCTGCTCCTCGCTCAGCTCGCCGCCGTCGCGCTTGATGCGGATGAGGTCCGGGACATAGCTCATCCACGCCCCCCGTCGCCCAGGTCCTCGAGGAACCTGACCAGGAGCGGCACCAGCGCGTCGGTGGCCGTCTTGGCGTCGCGGAGTGTCTGCTCGTGGCTGAGCGGCTCCGGGTTCATGCCCTCGGCGAGATTGGTGATCGCCGACACCGCCGCCACGCGCAGGCCGGCGTGGCGCGCGACCGCCGTCTCGTGGACGGTCGACATGCCGACCGCGTCGGCCCCGAGGGTCGCGAAGGCGCGGATCTCGGCGGGCGTCTCGAAGGTCGGCCCCGAGACCGCCAGGTAGACGCCCTCGGCGAGCGGGGAGCCGAGCTCGTCCGCCGCCGTGCGGAGCCGCCCGCGCAGCTCCGGGTCGTAGGCGTCGCGCAGGCTCGGGAAGCGAGGGCCGATCTCGTCGTCGTTCGGCCCGGTCAGGACGTTGACGCCGCTGAGGTTGATGTGGTCGGTGATCAGCATCAGCCGGCCCGGCCCGAGCTCGGCTCGCAGCGATCCCGCGGCGTTCGTGAGCACGAGGATCTCGGCGCCGGCGGCGCGGAGCGCGCGCACCGGAGTCCGGATTGCGGCGAGGTCGCCGCCCTCGTAGACGTGCGCCCGGCCCTGGAGCACCGCGACCGGGACGTCGCCCACGCGGCCGACCACGGCGCGGCCGCCGTGGCCGGCGACGGTCGTGCGCGGGAAGCCGGGCAGCTCCGCGTAATCGATGACGGTCGGGTCAGCCACGGCGTCAGCGGCCGCGCCCAGCCCGGAGCCGAGGATGACGCCGACCCGTGGTCTCAGCCCGGCGCGCTCGTTGATGACCGAGGCAGCCTCGGCGTGCGTCATCCGCGCGGCTCGAGATCGAAGGCGAGCGGCAGCAGCTCGCCGACGGTCGTCGTCATGCGCGGGCCGCCGGGGCGGCCGAGGTGCACCTTCGTGTCGGGCTTAGCGAACTCGGCGAGGCGCTGGCGGCAGCCGCCGCACGGCGGGCAGAACTCCAACAGCGCCGCGGTCACCGCCACCTCGGTGATCTTCGTCTGGCCGGCGGCGATCAGCGCGCCGATGGCCGAGGTCTCCGCGCACTGGCCCTGCGGATACGAGGCGTTCTCGACGTTCGAGCCCACGTACACGCGCCCATCCGCCCCGCGCAGGGCGGCGCCCACCGGGAAGTGGGAGTAGCGGACGTGCGCCGTGTGCATCACGGCGTCGGCGGCCTGGAGCAGCTCCTCGGCGGAGCCGTCCGTCGCGGGCTCCGCGGGCGCGGCTCGCGCCTCGCTCTCGGCGGCGCCTGCCCCTCCCGCGTCGAGCACCAGGTCCGCGTAGCTCGTCGCGACCAGGTTCTCGTCCTCCACGCCGAGCTCCGCGCGCAGCCGCTCGACCTTGTTCCGCTCGAGCACCAGATCCGATCCCTGCTCGGACACCGCCTCGAACTCCACGTAGCTCCCGAGCCCCTCCACCTCGTCCAGATGGATCCGGACTCCCTCCCACAACAGGAGCCGTCGCCGTTTCGCAACCGTGACGAGCGTCCCGTACGCGGCATCGAGCGCCTCGAGCAACGGCGCCGCGTCGGCCACGGGCACGCGCCGGTATGTGCTCGTGCTGGCGTCGGTCGAGTCGTCGCGCGAGTACTCGATCAGCTCGTCCCAGAACGGCGACCCGCCTGCCTGCTGCTCACGCAGCTTCAGCCGGCCGCGCGCCCCCATGAAGTAGGTGTCGCGCTGCCTGATCTCGCCCTTGTCCTCCGCCCCGAGGGCGATGGCGCGTTCGAGCGTACGCGCCGGATCCGGATCGCGCGCCTTCAGCTCGACGTTGCGCATGGAAGCATCCAAGTGGGCCGCGAGGTTATCGTCGCGGCATGTCGCAGCGCCTCATGGTCGTTGACCACCCAGTGCTCGCCGACCGGCTCGCGGTGATGCGCGACCGCTCGACCGGCCACGGCGACTTCCGCCAGGCGCTGTTCGAGGCGTCCGCGATCCTCGCCGTCGAGGCCGCGCGCGACCTGCCCGTGACCGAGGTGGAGGTGGAGACGCCGCTCGAGCGGACGACCGGCAGCCGCCTCCCCGCGGAGATCACGATCGTGCCCGTGCTGCGCGCCGGCCTGGGGATGGTGGACGGCTTCCTGCGGCTCCTGCCCGGGGCGCGCGTGGGCCACGTGGGCGTCTACCGCGACGAGGAGGAGCATCGCCCGGTCGACTACTACGAGCGCCTCCCGCCCAACCTCGCGAACGCGTACGTGTTCGTCGTGGACCCCATGCTCGCGACCGGCGGAAGCGCGGTACACGCCGTCGACAAGCTGAAGGCCGCGGGCGCGCGCCGGCTCTCGCTCGTCTGTCTCGTCGTGGCGCCGGAGGGGCTGAAGGCGATGGAGGAGCACCACCCCGACGTGCCGGTATGGGCCGCGGCCGTGGACCGCGAGCTGGACGAGAACGCCTACATCCGCCCCGGCCTCGGCGACGCCGGCGACCGCGTGTTCGGCACTCAGTAGGCGCTCGCGGCGGAGCGAGCGGTCAGCGCCACCGCGCCCGGCTCGTCCTCCGCCGCGGCGAAGCGCTCGTCCACGGCCACTCCCGCCACCCACACGATCTCGCCATCCGCCTCCACCACCGGCAGGGTGTGGCGGAGAGCGCGCGGCACCTTGCGGTCCGTGAACAGGTCCTGGAGCGACTTCGTGCCGCCGAGCCCGGCTGGGCGCATGCGGTCGCCGTCCTGCCACGAGCGGACCGTGACCGCCGGCCCGACGTCCGTGACCGAGACGTCGCCAGGCCCGTCGAGCCGCGCCTCGAGCTCCCAGTCGCCGAAGCGTGCGCGGCCGGGGACGGCCAGCTCAACGGGCGCGGGCGGCTCGGCATCGGGGCCGCGCGTGAAGCGGAGCGTTCCGTACTCGGACACGGCCCGGAGCCCGCCGCCGAGGTCCAGCGACTTGGTCCCGCGTCCGCTCACGCCCAGCAGCTCGGCCAGCTCCGCCCGGGAGAGCGTCCGGCCGGCCAGCGCGCGCAGGACCAGGCGCCGAAGCGCGGGCGGGTACTCCTTCAGCGCGTCGAGTGACACGGCCGGCCCACCGCCCAGCTCGGCCAGGGCGTCGGCCACCGCGGCGTCCAGGAGCTCCGCCTCGTCGCGCAGCTGCCGCGCGGTCTCCGCGATCGTCCGCTCGGCAGCCGGCGACAGCTCGCGCAGTGCCTCCAGCACTTCGTGGCGCACGCGCGCGCGCGCGAAGCGGCGGTCGGCGTTCGTCGGGTCCTCGCGCCACTCGAGGCCGCGCGCACGCAGGTAGTCGCGCACCTCCTCGCGCGTCACCTCGAGCAGCGGGCGCACGAGCCGCCCGCGGCGGGGCGCCATCCCGTGCAGCGCCCGCGACCCCGGTGACACGGCCAGCCGGTACAGCACCGTCTCAGCCTGGTCCGACGCCGTGTGCGCGGCGGCGTAGTCGCCCTCGGCGAGCCGCTCGGCAAGTGCGTAGCGCGCATCGCGCGCGCGCTCCTGGAGGTTGCCCTCGCTGCCCAGCTCGACGGACTCGACGGCGAGCGCGATGCCGCGCTCGTCGCAGAGCCGTTGCACGAGCGCCTGATCGTCGCCGGCGCCCTCGCGGAGTCCGTAGTTCACGTGCAGCGCCGTGACCGAAGCGCCGAGCCGATCGGCGATGTCGAGCAGCGCCACCGAGTCGCCCCCGCCCGAGACCATCACGAGCAGCGGCTCGCCCGGCTGCACCAGGCCGCTCGCGCGAGCGGCGTCGAGCGCGGCCTCGCTCATTCCTCCCGCCGGACCGCCCGGCAGAGCTGGCGCGGTTCGTCGAACCCCTTCAGCTTCACCTGCCCGATCGCCTCGAATGTCAGGTGGGAGGAGCCCCCGACCGCGTCCACGACCGAGTCGGTCACGAGCACCTCGCCGCCCCGCGCGCGAGCAACCACACGCGAGGTGAGATTCACGTCGCGCCCGAAGTAGTCGCCGTCGCGGTAGAGCGTCGTCCCGTAGTGCACTCCGATGCGCGGCTCGGGCCGCTCCTCGAACAGCGAGGTGTACCCCACGGCCCAGTCGACGAGCGCGGGCAGGTCCTGGCCCACCACCATCACCTCGTCGCCGATCGTCTTCACGACGCGCGCGTCCTCGGGCAGCGTGTTCGTCACCCCTTCGACGAAGCGCTCCACCGACGAGAGTGCCTCCTCCTCGCCCTCCTCCTCGGTGAAGCGCGTGTACCCCGCGAGGTCCGCGAAGGCGATCGCCACACGAATCCGCCCGAGGTCGATGTCCTCGTCCTCGAGCTCCGACTCCATGTGCCCGACCACGTCCTGCTCCACGAAGTGCTGCAGGAAGCGCTGGTGGACGTAGTCCATCATCGGCGAGGCGAGCGGCAGCAGGTCCTGCGCCAGGTTCTCCATCTCCCCGGCCATCTGGAGCCCCGGCACGCCCTCTCGGATCAGCGGCTCGTGGACGTACAGGTGGAAGAGCCGGACCTCGGCGTCCGCGATCTGCGACAGCGCCTGGCCGTAGACGCGGCAGAGCTGGAGGAAGGCCACCAGCGGAAAGCCCGCGCCAAGGACGGCGGCAACGTAGTGCAGCGCCTGGATGTCCTCGTCGGTGAGCTCGTCGAGCCCGCGGACGGGGAGCCCGAGGCTCGTCCAGAAACGCTCGATCAGGGCGGGCTCCAGGTCGGTGAGCTTCGACGCCTCGTCCAGGGAGCGCCGCGGCTCGTCCCCGCCGAACATCTCCTCGATGTAGCCGTAGGCGAGCCGCCCCTCGGCACCAGCCTGCTTGATCTGCTCGAGCTTGTGGCCGCGCTCGCGGAGACGCGCCACGATCCGCGCGTGGGCGACGGCGGCGGTGGTCCACTCCCCCGTCCCGTCGATCTCGGGGATCACGCCCTCGCGCGCCCAGCGACGCAGGGTGTCGGGCGACACGCCGACGCGCCCGGCCGCCTCCTTCAGCGAGAGAGTCTCTGCCACGCGCTTGATTGTGGCGAGGCTTTGAAAGCAACGGCGGAGTGGAAGGGTTCACTCCGCCGCTGCGTGCGGGTACACGACCCGCTTCGTAGGCCGGAGACGCAGAGCGTCAGCCGGTCTCTACAGACCTTGTGCGAAGTGTTGCGCTCCCCGCCTCCCGAGTCAACATAGACTGCCGGGACCACTTCCTTGGAGGATCCTTGAACTACTTCGTGACCGGCGCGACGGGCTTCATCGGCAGGCATCTCGTGGCCGAGCTGTTGAAGCGCGAGGGCACGATCTATGCGCTGGTTCGGGAGGGTTCGCGCGGCAAGCTCGACTCGATGGTCCAGCGCCTCGGGGCGGAGGCGGGCCGCGTGGTGCCGGTGACCGGCGACCTCGCCAAGCCGGGTCTCGGGGTCGAGGGCTTCGACGAGAAGATCGACCATCTGTTCCACCTCGCGGCCATGTACGACGTCGACGCGGACGAGGAGGCCTCGGAGCGCGCCAACGTGGACGGCACGAAGCACGTGATCGAGTTCGCGAACTCGCACGACGTCGGCCGCTTCCATCACACGAGCTCCATTGCGGTGGCCGGCGACTACAAGGGCGTCTTCCAGGAGGACATGTTCGACGAGGGACAGACGCTCCCTCATCACTACCACCGAACGAAGTACGAGTCGGAGCGGCTCGTGCGCGACGGCGTCGAGACCAAGCTGCTCGTGTACCGGCCGGGGCTCGTCGTCGGCGACTCGGAGACCGGCGAGATGGACAAGATCGACGGTCCCTACTACTTCTTCAAGCTGATCCAGAGGCTGCGCCACGCGCTGCCGGAGTGGTTCCCGCTCGCCGGCCCCGAGGGCGGCCAGACCAATCTCGTGCCGGTGGACTTCGTCGCGCGCGCGATGGACCACATCGGCCACCTGCCGGACGACGACCTGCCGAGCGACACCTTCCACCTGGTGGACCCCGAGCCCATGACCGTCGGGCAGACGCTGAACGAGTTCGCCAAGGCCGCGCACGCGCCGCAGTTCGCGATGCGGATCGATCCGCACATGACGAACGCGATCCCGAAGCAGGTGCGCGCCGGGCTGAAGGCGCTGCCGACGATCAAGCGAATCCGCCATCAGCTCTTCCGCGACCTCGGCATCCCGCCGGCCGCGATCGAGAACCGCGACTTCCACTGCACCTTCGACGCGCGCGACGCCCAGCGCGCGCTGAGCGGCACCGGGATCGCGGTGCCGCCGCTGTCCACGTACGCGCCCCGCCTGTGGGACTACTGGGAGCGCAACCTCGACCCGGACCTGTTCCGCGACCGGTCGCTCGCCGGCACCATCAAGGACAAGCGGGTGCTGATCACCGGCGCGTCGAGCGGGATCGGGCTCGAGACCGCGCTGAAGGTCGGCGAGGCGGGCGGCGTGGTGCTGCTCGTCTCGCGCACGCGCGAGAAGCTCGAGGAGGTGGCGGAGCAGGTCCGCGAGGCCGGCGGCACGGCCCACGTGCATCCGGCCGACCTCTCCGACCTCGAGGACATCGACCGGCTCGCCAAGGAGGTGCTCGAGGAGCACGGCGGCGTCGACGTGCTCGTGAACAACGCGGGCCGCTCGATCCGGCGCTCGGTGGCGCGGTCCTACGACCGCTTCCACGATTACGAGAGAACGATGCAGCTGAACTACTTCGGTGCGCTGAAGCTGATCCTCGCGTTCATGCCGGGGATGCGCGAGCGCAAGTCCGGCCACATCGTGAACGTGAGCTCGATCGGCGTCCAGACGAACACGCCGCGGTTCTCGGCCTACGTGGCCTCGAAGTCGGCGCTCGACGCGTTCTCGCGCTGCACGGCGCCCGAGGTGGTCCAGGACAACGTCAAGTTCACGACCGTCTACATGCCGCTGGTGCGCACCCCGATGATCGAGCCGACCGACATCTACAAGGCCTTCCCGACGCTCACGCCGGACGAGGCCGCGCAGATGCTGTGCGACGCGATGATCGACAAGCCGAAGCGGATGGCCTCACGGCTCGGCACCTTCGGCGAGGTGCTCTACGCCGTGTCGCCGAAGACCGTGGACATCGTCCTCAACACCGCCTACAACCTCTTCCCGGACTCGAGCGCCGCGAAGAAGAAGAAGGACGGCGACGGCAAGGACGGGGACAGGAAGCCCGCGCCGGCCGACGAGAAGAAGGACGACAACGAGATGTCAACGGAGGCGGTGGCGATGGCCTACCTGCTCCGTGGAGTGCACTTCTAGCGACGGCGCAGGCGCTTCGCCGCGGTCGCCGACACGCGCAGGCGCACCGGCGCCGAGCGGTTCCCGACGGTGTCGACCGCGAACGCCTCGGCGCGGTAGCGGACCCGCTTCGCCCGCTTCCGCGACGCGCGCGCCTTCGACGACGCCCGGAGCCGGTTCTTGCCCGCGCGTCCGGTCTGGCGGAGCGTCCGCACGGGGCGCCAGCGCCTCCCGACGAGCCGCTGGAGCTGGATCGTCACGCGCGCGTCCTCGGACAGCCTGTAGGCGATCGTGGACCCGCGCACGGCCAGCCCGCTGATGACCGGCCTGATCGAGTCGACCCGGACCGAGGCCTGGGCCACCGCGGAGGCGCCGTGCGGATCGCTCACGCGCACGCGCGGCGTGAACGTCGTCGAGCCCGTGTATGCCCGGGTGGTCCGCGGGTTGGTCCCGCTGCCCGTCTCGAAGCTGCCGTTGCCGTCGAGGTCCCACTCGTAGCGGAGCTGGAGGCCCTCGGGGTCCGAGGAGCCGGACGCGTCGAAGCTGACCGGCTGGCCGCCGCCCACCAGCCCCGGCGACGCCGACAGCGCGGGCGCGGGCGCGCGGTTCGAGACGACCGCCACCCCGAGCGGGTTGTTGAAGAGCTGCCGGTCCTGGCGCAGGATGCTCTGGGTGCCCGCCGGCAGATCCACCGACACCAGTCCGCCCTCGAGGTCGTCGAGCGTGAAGTCGCTCAGCACGACGTCGCCGTCGGGCGTCAGCGCGGGCCGCTGCGGAATGACGACGCGGTCGCTTGCCGTGTTCGAGGTCTCGGCGTCCTGAACGCCGGTCTCGGGGTCGACCGCCACGAGCGCCGTGCCGCCGTTCTGGTTCACGAGCAGGATGCGGCCGCCGGGCTCCACGGTCACCCCGAGCGGGTTGCGGAACAGGTTGCCCCACTGGGCCGCGTTGCGGGACAGGATCGACTGGGATCCCGTGGCCCGGTCGATCTCCACCAGGGCGCCGAAGTCGTGCGCGCAGTTGATGACGGTGCCGCCGTCGCTGAAGTCGCCGTAGTTCGTGACCAGCAGCGAGCCGTTCGGATGCAGCGCGATGCCGAACGGGTAGCAGAGCTGCCCGCCCTGGGTCACGAGCGCCTGCGCGCCCGTGGCCGGGTTCACACTCACGACGCTCGGCGCCCCCATCGTCCCAACGTTCTCCACCACGTAGATCAGCCCGTCGGGCGCCACCGCGAGGCCGGCCGGGTCCACGAGCATGTTGCCCGAGGTCACGAGCGACTGCTGGCCCGTGACGGGGTCCACGCGGATGATCCGCCCGTCGGCGGTGTGGTCGGTGCCGGTGGCGAAGGCGCCCATGTCCGCCACGAGCAGGCTGCCGTCGGCTGCGACCGCGATGTCGTACGGGTGCCGGAAGAGGTCGCCCTGCGAGCCGTTCCGGGAAATCTCGACGAGCCCCCCGGTGGCGGGGTCGGCTCTCAAGATCACCGGTGCCGGCGCCGACTGCTTCACCACGACCGAGTTCGCGACGTAGGCGACCCAGGGGTCACCGGGAGCGGCCATCGCCGTTCCGGGGAGCACTACCAGGACCAGGACCGCCAGCAGGGCGGCAAAAAAACGCATCAGCTTCAGATATCGGCCGATTTGGCCCGTTAAATGAAGGCAGGACCTCTGGCTACGAGGTTCGCGTAGAGCGCCTGCTGTATCTGGCCACGGACGAGCTCCGAGAGCTCGAGGACGAGCGCGCGGTCGTCGGCGCCGTCTGGGCCATAGGACGCGGTCTCGATCGGCTCGAGGAACTCGATCCGCCACTTCGACGGAAGCGGCACGATCCCGAGCGGTCCGAGCAGCGGGAAGGTCGGGGTGACCGGGAAATAGGGCGCTCCGATCAGGCGCGCCACCGCCGGCAGGTCGGCGAGCTTGGGATAGATCTCCTCGCTTCCGACCACCGCGACGGGCACGATCGGCGAGCCGGTGCGCAGCGCGATCTCGACGAAGCCGCCGCGGCCGAAGCGCTGGAGCCGGTAACGCTCCGAGTACGGCTTCCCGGTGCCCTTGACGCCCTCGGGGAAGACCGCGACGAGATGGTCCTGCTCGAGGAGCCGCATCGCGTTGAAGGGCGAGGCCACCACGCCGCCGACCTTTCGCATCCCGGTGGAGACCCAGGGGAGGTCGAAGGCCCAGTTGAGGACGAGGAAGCGCGGATAGCGCGGCAGCGGGTGCTCCCGCAGCAGGGCCATCGAGATCATCGTCGCGTCCCAGGGCAGGATGCCGGCGTGGTTAGCGGTGAGGAGCGCGCGACCGTGCGCCGGCACGCGCTCCGCGCCGGTGACCTTGACGCGCCACCAGCTCTCGTAGAGGAACGCGAAAACGGGCTCCACCAGCTCGGCGAAGTCCTCGTCGAAGCCCCACTCGTCCTCGGCGTAGTCGCCCTCGAGGCGGTCGATGATCCGCGTGACCGTCTCGCGCGCGTCGCGCGGGAGTGCGGTCGCGCCGCGGCTGAGCGCCTCGGGAAGCTCGAGGCCGGAGTCGAGCCCGGCGCGGAGCCGGCGCATGAAGCCGATCGCCGCGGCCGAGTTCATGCCGCCGCCTTCGCCCGCTCCGCCCAGGACTCGACCGCCCGGACGGTCGAGTGGCGCGGCGTGTAGCCGACCTCCTCGGTGAGTCGCCGCGTGTCGACCCCGCGGCCGTAGCGGAGCAGGCGCTGGAAGTCCTCGGACTGGTTGTCGAGGCCGAGGCGGCGACCGGTGGAGGTGACCGCCCCGAACAGGGGTGAGGCGATAGGGAGCGCGCGGCGACCCGCGAGCCGGATCATCCGGCCGAGCCCGATCGTGCCCGGGCCCGCCACGTTCACGGCGCCTCGAACCGGGTTGCGCACCGCGGCCACGAGCGCCTCGAGGGCGTCCTCGATGTCCACGAGCTGGATCCGAGGGTCGAAGCCCATGAACGTCGGGCAGACGGGCTGCGAGAGGTAGCGCGTGATCTGGGTCCGCAGGCCGCGACCGATGGCGGGCTGGTAGCGGAGCATCGTGCAGCTCACGCCGGTGTGGCGGCGGGCGTAGGTCTCGAAGTAGTTCTCGATCTCGGCGACGTCGCGCTGGAAGCGTGTCCGGAGCGGGAACAGCCGGGCCATCTCCTCCTTGAAGAACTGCGGCGCGTGCGGCTCCGCTCCGTAGATGCCGGCGGAGCCGCGGACGACGATCGTGCTGAGCGTCCGCACGCGCTCACACGCGGCGAGCAGCTGCAGCGTGCCGATCACGTTGATGTCGTGCATCGCGGGCGGCGACATCCCCGAGCCGGGCTGCCTCACGATCTGCTCGTGGACGATCGTGTCCACGCCGAGCGGCGCGATCAGCCCGGCGATCTCGGGATCGCGAATGTCGGCCTGGATGAACTCGGTGCGCTCGAGCGCGATCCGCGGGCGGCGGGTGTCGAGCCCCGCGACGTGCTCCACGTCCGGGTCGCGCTCGAGTCGCTGGGCGAGGAGGCTCCCCACCTGGCTCCCGACGCCGGTGATCAGCACCCGGCGGCCGGCCACTAGGACTTGCTGCTGCGCTTCGAGGAGCTGCCGCGCGTGGAGGAGCCCGTGGCGGACTTCCGCCGCTTCGGCAAGCGCTCCTCGATCTTGTCGAGGCGGCGGCCGATGGCGCGCAGCTCGGCGCGCAGCTCCTTGATGTCGTCGGAGGTCGCGGGCCGGCGGCCCTCGAGGGCGTCGGCCATCGACTTCCGCCCGCGCGCGAGCCGCTGCTCGGCCCCCTTGCGGATGCCCTCGACCGAGTCGACGAGGTCGTCCAGCGCGCCCTGCGTGGCGGAGCGGCTCTTCTCGGCGGAGCCGAGGGTGGCTTCGACGGTGCGCTCGACCGCGTCGCGGAGGTTGTCGGCGGGCTTGGCCACTCTGTTCAGGAGGTTACCCGGCAGCTACCGGGCGCTGCCCCGGCCCCCACTACCCTGCGCGCCCCTTGTCGCTCGAGCACGAAGTCCGCGCGAACCACCTTCAGCCGAACGCCGAGCTGGCTGAGCGAGTGCTGCTTCCCGGCGATCCGGGACGTGCCCTCGCGGTCGCGCAGGCGCTGCTCGAGCAGCCGCCTCGGATGTTCAATCACGCGCGAGGACTCTGGGGCTATACGGGCACGGCGGCCGACGGTGAGCTGCTCACGGTCCAGGCGACGGGCATGGGCGGACCGAGTGCGGCGATCGTCTGCGAGGAGCTGATCGCGCTCGGCGCCACGACGCTGGTCCGGATCGGGACGTGCGGGGCGCTCGACCCGGCGCTCCCGCTCGGCACCCTCCTGGCCGCCGACACGGTGCTGCCGGCCGATGGCGCGAGCGCCGCGCTGGGCGCGGACGGGGTGCTGCGGCCGGACGCCGAGCTGCTGCAGCGGCTCGTCGCCGCCGGAGCCCGGCCGGTCACGATCGTGACCAGCGACCTCTTCTACGACCCCCGCCCGGAGGCGGCCGGGTCGTGGAGCGAGCGGGGCGCGGTCGCCGTGGAGATGGAGGCGGCCACGATCTTCCAGATCGCCGCCCGCCGCGGGGTGTCGGCGGCGTGCGTGCTCGGGGTGAGCGACGCTGTGGGCGCGAACGGCGCGCAGAGGATGAACAGCGACGAGCTCGCGGAGCTGGGCGTTCGACTCGGCGAGGCCGGCTACGCGGCGGTCAGGAGTCGGTGACGGTGAGCCGCTCCTGCGCGCGCGGCATCGGCTCCCCGCCCGGTGCGAGCAGGGTGGCCAGCGCGGCGATGTCCCGGGTGATCTCGTCGAGGCGAGCCTCGATCCGTGCGAGGCGGGCGTCGGACGACGAGGCGGCCGCGCCCGAGACGCGCTCGTCCAGGCGGTCGATGGCGTCCTCGATCCCCTCGAGCCGCTGCGACAGCGACCGCAGCCGGCGGGTGACTCGCTCGATGTCGGCGGCCGACGGCAGGTTCAGCGCGCCCATCGCGAGCACCTGGGCCTGGACCGCCTTCTCGCGGGCCTCGAATGCTCGCGCGATGGCGCTGTTGATGACCGGATTCGAGATCAGCTCCTCGGCGATCTTGCCGAGCGCCTCCTCTCCCGTCCGGGAGAGGCGGTCCACAAAGCTCTGGTCCTGCTCAGGCGCGGCCATCGCGCGCCAGGGTACCTCACCGCACTCTGAAGACGCGCCCGAGCAGGCTCACCGCGTAGAGCCGTCCGGCGCCGTCGCGGCCGAAGGAGACGAGGTACGGCACCACGGTCCGCTCGGACCGGTCGCCCCGACCTCGCCGGTCACCCAGGCGGACCGACCGGACGCGTCCCGAGCAGACGTCGCCATACAGGTAGCGGCCGCGCAGGAGGTGGCCGCCCACGATCGCGCACGTGCCGCCGCCGTGCCGGACGGCGACTGCAGGCGGAGTCACGCGCGCGGGGCCGCCGGGGAGGCGCCGACGGCGTCCTTCGAAGAACGGCCAGCCGAAGTTGAGCGGGCGGCCGGCGCCGAGCGGGATGAGGTTGATCTCCTCGAAGCCGGCCTCCCCGACGTCGGCCAGGATGAGCCGGCGGCCGCGGCGGTCGAAGGAGAACCGCCACGGAACCCGGAGGCCGGTCGCGACGAGCTCGGCGCGCGGCTCCGGGGCGGCCGGATCCAGTCGGACGAGCTTCCCGGCGAGCGTGTCGGGGTCCTGGCTGGCCACTGGGCGGCGCCCGAAGCCGAAGCTCGCGTAGAGCAGCCCGTCCGGGCCGAAGCCCACGTCGCCACCCACGTCGACCCGGCTCGTTCGCCTGAGCGACAGGAGCGTGGCCGGCCGGCCGTGGCGGAACGCGTCGAGGTGCACGCGGCCGTCGCGGCGGGTGTAGAGCAGGTAGACCGGGTCGCCGGAGCGGTAACGCGGCGGGAAGGCGAGCGCGAAGGCGCCACCCTGGTCGCGGATCTGGTTGCGGGGCGCGCGCAGGCGCACGTAGCGCCGGGCATCGAGGAAGAGGCGCCTGGCCCCGCCCGGCCCCACGCGCCACACGCGACCAGCGCGCTCGAGCACGTACGCCATGCGGGGCTGGGACGACGGCCCGGTCACGTAGACCGGTTGGCGAAACTCGCCGATCGAGGTCAGCTGAAGGGCCGTTGTGACGGCTATCAGAGCAACACTAAGGCTCAAGTCGACCTTTACCTACGTTTGGTTAAGCGGCTCAGAGGAACAATCTCGTCACCTGGACGGCACGGAAGGTGCATGTCGGAGCGTCCAGCCCGCGGGAGGGTGATGTTGAAGTTATGGGCAGCGGCGGTCGATACACCATGCGAGCATGCGGCTCGTCCCGACCCCACGGTTCCCCGTTGCAGAGCAGAAAGCCCTCAAGTAGCGTTCAGACCGCAGCAGGTGGTGAAACCACGCGCGCATCAGCGCGCGGTCGTCTGCGGCGTCCCGAGGGAGGACCTGGAAGAGCACCGATGAGGAAGCGGGTTTTCACCCTCCTGCTGGCAGCAGGGTTGCTTGCTGCGGCCGCGTTCACCGCTCTGACCTTCCCTGCGTCGGCTCAGACGCAGACCGTCTACGTGAAGCTTCCGTCCGGCGAGGTCGTCCCGGTCACCGTCGACGTCCCGCCGGGCTCCACGCTCGACGACATCCAGCTGCCCGGCACGCCGGTCCCCGCGCCACCCGCGCCCGAGACCACCACTCCGACGGTGCCCAACGTGCCGAACGTGCCGAAGCCGGCGCCGCAGACCGACCCGGCGCCCAAGCCGGACGGCGGCAACGACGGCCCGAACTCGGACGGCGGATCGGAGCAGGAGCGCTCGAGCTCTGGACGCCGCGTCCAGGAGAAGACGGACAAGAGTGGCGAGCTCACGGGCGAGCTGGAGGGTAAAGCTAAGGATGAGCTTTCGAAGGCGAAGCGCCGCGGCCGCCGCTCCCCGCTCCGGAACTCCGACGGCACGCCTACCCCGGGCAACCCTGGGCTCATGGACGTCCTCCCCGGGCCCTCGACCGCGACCGGCGTGCCGAACTTCATCATCCGCAAGTTCCGGGTGCCGCCCTTCCTGCTTCCGATCTACCAGGCCGCCGGTATCGAATACGGCGTGCGCTGGGAGATTCTCGCCGCCATCAACGAGATCGAGACGGACTACGGCCGCAACCTCAACGTGTCCTCCGCGGGCGCCCTCGGCTGGATGCAGTTCATGCCCCCCACTTGGCAGGCGTACGGAGTCGACGCCAATAAGGACGGTCGCAAGGACCCGTACAACCCGGTCGACGCGATCTTCGCCGCCGCCCGTTACCTCAAGGCCGCGAACTACGAGAACGACGTTCGCGCCGCCATCTGGGCGTACAACCACGCGGACTGGTACGTCGACTCCGTCCTCCTCCGCGCGCGACTGATCGCCGGCGTGCCCGCCGACGTGATCGGCTCGCTCACCGGTCTCACCGAGGGCCGCTTCCCCGTCTTCGCACGCGCTCGTTACGCGGACGACATCGCCGAGCGCCAGCTGCTGAAGCGCGTCCACCAGGGTGAGAACGCCGCGCACCTGGTCGAGTCCGACGACGGGCGCCGCAGCATCGACATCTTCTCCAAGCAGGGCGCGCCCGTCGTGGCCGTCAACGACGGCGTGATCAAGAAGATCGGCAAGAACAAGAAGCTCGGCCGCCACGTCGTGCTCCAGGACGTCTACGGGAACCGCTACACCTACGCCCATCTCGGCGAGACCTCGCGCTTCTATCCGGTGCCGAAGCGCGACGCCGACGCCCTCGACCTGAAGCGCAACGCCCGGGCGCTCGCCGCGAACCAGTCCGACCCCGCGCCGGACCAGCCTGCGTCGGCCGGCCGCCAGCTCGACAGCTCCGATACGAAGAAGGAGCGCGACCGCGGTGGCGACGTGCCCGAGGCCGCGACCCAGGCATCCGCGCCCGTGAAGGAGCGCCTCTTCGCTCACCCCGACATGCCGGGCTCCCGCGCGGCCGGCGGCCTCGAGCAGCAGCTCGACGCGCAGGCGCGCAAGAGCGGCAAGTACGAGACCTTCAAGGCCTACTTCTCGCGCCCGTTCGGCCTCGACCCGTCGAAGGTCCGCCTCCGCCCGCTGAAGAAGGGCTCGCGCGTGATCGGCGGCACGATCCTCGGCCGCATCGGCCGGACCGTGGAGGGCAAGGCCGCGCACCTCGACTTCGCGATCCGCCCGGCCGGCCGCGGCGCTCCGAACATCGACCCGAAGCCGATCCTCGACGGCTGGAAGCTGCTCGAGGCGACCGCGATCTATCGCGCCTCCGGCCGCAACGTGCTCTACGGCAAGGACGGCGCCGGCGCGATGTCGATCGGCCAGATCCTGCTGCTGCCGAAGCCGCTGCTCGAGAAGCGCGTCCTCTCCGACGAGCGCATCGAGGTCTACGAGTGCGGGCGTGACGACATCCGCTCCGGCCAGATCGACCGGCGCGTGCTCGCGACGCTCGCCTACCTGGCCGAGTCCGGCCTGCGCCCGACGGTGACCTCACTGAAGTGCGGCCACGGCTTCTACACGAGCTCGGGCAACGTCTCGCATCACTCTTCGGGCAACGCGGTCGACATCGCGATGGTGAACGGCATCCCGATCCTGGGCCACCAGGACGCGGGCGGCATCACCGAGCAGGCGGTCCGGCGCCTGATGCAGCTCCAGGGGACGATGGCGCCGGCGCAGATCATCTCGCTCTTCGAGATCGGCGGCGCCACGCTGTCCATGGCCGACCACGCCGACCACATCCACGTGGGCTTCCAGCCGATGTTCGGCGCGAACAAGAAGCTCGGCAAGCAGGCGCTCGCCGTGCTCGAGCCCGGCCAGTGGTCCGACCTCATCGCGCGCCTGCGCGAGATCGAGAACCCGGTCGTGCCGACCAAGCCGTCCAAGTACTCGCTGCCCGCGAAGAAGAAGCGCGCAAGCCACGCCCACGCGGGCGAGTAAGACGAGCTCCGAAGGCCCGTTCGGCTTCGTCCAGCTCGAATTCGGGTTCCTGCTGGGGCCGCCCGACGGCCGCTACCTCGTGAGGCCCTCGGCTGACGCGCTCGTCGAGAGCGTGTTGGTCCTGAAGACGCTGGGGGCGCCCGAGCGCCGGCGCCTGCAACGGAGCAGGCCTCGCTCCATTGAGGTCTCCGATCCCGAGCCGGTGCCGACCACACGGGCGACCGTGATCCGGGCGATGCCATTCCCCTCGGACTCGGACGCCGCCGCCTGGCTATCGGGCGCGGACACCGACGAGGAGGTTGCCGCGGCGATCCTGCTTCTCAACCGCGCGCTCCACGCCCACCGTGTCGCGACCGCGGACCCGTACGTCACGGAGGTGTCTCCTCAGCGTGCGCTCGTGGTGCGGATCGGTTACGGCAGCGGTGAAGAGGTGGCCGACGGGCGGTTCGGGGAATGCATCGAGCTCCCCCGCTCGAGCGCTCGCCGGCCGCGACGCTCGATGGAGGCCCCCGAGGAGCGCTTCGCCGCGCTGCTGGGCGGGCGCGAGGAGGTGCTGCCCGCGGAGGAGCTCGTGCTGCGCGCCCGCGCCGACCTGAGCGCCGGCCGGCTGGCGGAGGCGGCGCTGCAGGCGCGGGTGGCGATCGAGGCGCTGCTGGCTTCGAAGGTGGCGTCGTCTCAGTCGGGACCGGCGGGGGGATCACTGGCCGTCCATCGCGAGACGATCGGCTCAGCGGCGAACGCGGCGCTTCGCGGGGAGATGCCCGGGGACAGCGCGGCCGCACTGGAGGAAGCCGTCGCCGCTATGGAACAGGCACTGAAGAGGCGCCGCCTGGGGGGTTAGGCGCTTTTTGTACCCGCCTGGGTACAGAAAACGCCTTACCCGGCTTCGAGCGCGGCGAGCACGGCTCGCAGCTCGGCGACCACGTCGCCGTCCAGCTTCACCTCGGCGTCGCCGTCGTACGGCGTCGGGCCCTGCGTGATCACGACCAGCCGCCCGCCGGCGCCTCGCGTCATCGCCGGCAGTCCGGCAACCGGGTAGACCTCGAGCGACGAGCCCACGCAGAGCATCAGGTCCGCCCCCATCGCCAGGGCCTGCGCGTCCATCAGCGCCCGCTCCGGCAGGAGCTCGCCGAACAGCACGACGTCGGGCTTGAGCGGGGCCACGCACGCCTCGCAGAGGGGCGCTCCGTCGTCCGCCGCAAGCAGCTTCAGCACGCGCTCGATCGGCACCTTCCCGCCGCACTCCATGCATACGCTGCGATCGATCGAGCCGTGCACCTCGATCAGCCGCTCGCTGCCCGCGAGCCGGTGAAGGCGGTCGATGTTCTGGGTGATGACGGCGCGGATCAGGCCACGGCGCTCGAGCTCTGCGAGAGCACGGTGCGCGTCGTTCGGCTCCTTGTCGGTCAGCGACGCGAAGCGCTGCCCGTAGAAGCTCCAGAAACGGTCCGGGTCGCGCCGCCAGGCGTCGATGTGCGCGACCTCCATTGGATCGACGTTCTCCCAGAGCCCCGTCCCGGGCGAGCGGAAGTCCGGGATGCCGGACGGCACCGAGATCCCCGCGCCGGTAAGGACCACCGCGGAGTCGGCCTCGCGAAGCAGGCTCGCGACCTGCTCCGCCCCGGTGGAGACCGCCCTCACTTGCCCTGGAACTTGGGGCGCCGCTTCGTGAGGAAGGCGGAGATGCCCTCCTTGGCGTCCTCTGACCCGAAGGCGCGCGCGAAGCCCTCGCCCTCGATGCGAAGTCCCTCGTCCAGGTCGGGCTGCGCCGAGCGCTTCTTGATCTCCTCGACCGCGATGGGCGCCTGCTCGGAGAGCTTGCGCGCCCAGGACAGAGCGGTGTCGAACAGCTCGTGGTCCGGGACGACCTGGTTCGCCAGCCCGACCCGGTACGCCTCGTACGCGTCGATCGGGTCGCCGGTCAGGTTCATCTCGAGCGCCTTGGCCTCGCCCACGAGCCGCGGGAGCCGCTGCGTCCCGCCGAAGCCGGGGATGATCCCGAGGTTGATCTCGGGCTGGCCGAAGGTCGCCGACTCGGCGGCGATGCGGAAGTCGCAGGCCATCGCCAGCTCGCAGCCCCCGCCGAACGCGATCGAGTTCACCGCGGCGATCGTCACCGTGGGCGACTGCTCCATCCCGCGCATGAACCTGTGTGCGTCCTCGACGAGATGAGCGCCCTCGTCGTCCGCCGACATCTTCGTGAACTCCTTGATGTCGGCTCCCGCGCTGAAGGTGAAGATGTTCGACGAGGCGATGACGAGCGCGCGGGCCTGGACCTCTTCCCAAACCCCTATCAAATCCTTCATCAGCTGCGGCGAGAGTGGGTTGGTCGGAGGCCGGTTGAGCCATGCGATGGCGATTTCACCGCGTGTCTCAAGCAGCACTGTCTCGCGCTGCTCGCCGGCGTCAGGCTGCGGATACGGGAAGAAGCCCTGGCCCGCCTTCTTCCCCAGCCGATTTTGCGCCACCAACCGCTTGAGCACTGAAGGGGGCTCGAAAGCGTCTCCCCATTCCGCTTGGGCGGCTTCCAGCTGTTCGAGAATCGTGTCCAGACCCGCCTCGTCCGCTCTTGCAAAGGGCCCGGGCAGGATGCCGGCGCCCATCATCATCCCGACCTCGATGTCCTTCGCGGAGGCCACGCCCTCTTCGAGGACGAGGCACGACTCGACCAGGGTCTTGAGACCCATCCGGTCGACGATCGTGCTGAGGCCTGACGCGCTAGCCGTGCTCATAGAACCCCTTCCCCGTCTTCTGCCCGAGGTTCCCGGACCCCACCAGCTCCTTCATCTGCTTCGAGACGTAGAAGCGCTCGCCGCCGTAGGACTCGTGCAGGTGCTCGGCCACGTGCAGGGCGGTGTCGAGGCCGAGCAGGTCGGTCAGGTAGTACGGCCCCATGGGCACGGTCCCTGACTCCTGAATCGCCTTGTCGACCTCCTTGACGTCGAGGTCCTCCCCCTCCGTCACCCGCCAGACCTCGGACATCGCCGAGAGCAGGATCCGGTTCACCACGAAGCCGGGCACCTCGCCACAGCGCACCGCCGTCTTGCGGATCGCCTGCGCGAAGTTCGCCGCCACCTGGAGCGTCTCGTCCGAGGTGTCGTCGCCTTCGATCACCTCGATCAGCCGCATCATCGAGGCCGGGTAGAAGAAGTGGAAGCCGCAGACCTTGTCGGGGCGGAGTGTCGCCTCGGCCATTTCGGTAACGGATAGCGATGAGGTGTTGGACGCCAGGATTGCGTGTCCAGGCGTTACCTCGTCGAGCTCTGAGAAGACCGACTGCTTGATCTCCATCCGCTCCGGCACGGCCTCGATCACGAAGTCGACGTCGCCGAAGCCCTCGTAGTCCGTCGTCCCGGTGATTCGCCCGAGGATCTCCTCGCGCTGCGAGTCGGCGTCCTCCTGGGTGATCTTCTCCTTCTTGACGAGGCTCCCGAGCTGCGCCTCGGTGACCTGCCCGGCCTTCTCGAGGCCGGTGTCGACGAACTCCTGCTTGACGTCCTTGAGGACGACCGGAATCCCGGCCGAGGCCACGACCTGAGCGATCTCGCCACCCATCGTGCCCGCCCCAACGACGGCGGCTTTGAAGACGAACATGGCGGCGGAGGCTATCTGACGCCCGCCACCCGGCGACCCGCTGGGGGCGAATCATTGGGCTGTCCTGCTTAGAGGCCCATATGGGGCCACAAGGCAGGACAGCCGAGGAGAAAGTGGCGCGGATCGCGAGTTCGCAGCACGGTGTGGTGACCCGGTCGCAGCTGCTCGAGGCTGGCTTGAGCGCGAAAGAGATCCGCAGGCGGCTAGAGCGCGGCGGCCTGCTTCAGCAACACCGGGGCGTGTACCGCGTCGGGCACCGAGCGCCGAGTATGGCGGCGACCTACCTGGCCGCTGTCTTCGCCGGCGGTGGCCGTGCGCTCCTATGTGGCCGCGCTGGAGCGCATCTGTGGGAGCTGGTGAAGGGTCGGCCTCCGCCGCCGGAGGTCATCGCGGTCACCGAACGACGCATTGAAGGGGTCCGGACGCAACGAGCCCGCCACCTCGATGCCCAGGACTGTGCGGTCTGCCGCGGAATTCCGGTCACGAGCGTCGCGCGCACACTCGTCGATCTGGCGGCCGTACTCTCGGAGGGGGCCTTGGCGCGGGCCTGCCACGAGGCAGGTGTCCGTTACGGGCTAACCCCCAATGCTGTCGTTGCCGTCCTGGAGCGGCGCGCCAACGCCACGGGCGCACAGAAACTGCGGCGGATAATCGACGGAGACGTCCGCGTCACGCTGAGCACGCTCGAAGCGCGGTTCTTGAAGCTGCTTCGAGTGCACGGGCTCCCGCTGCCGATTACCAACCGCCCGGCCGGCGGCCGCCGTGTGGACTGTCGGTGGCCCGAGTTCCGCTTGACGGTTGAGCTCGACAGCTACACGTTCCACAACTCGCGCCACTCGTGGGAGCGGGATCGCCGCCGCGAGCGCGAAGCACGAGCCCGGGGCGACGACTTCCGTCGCTACACCTACGGCGACGTCTTCGAGCACCCACAGCAAATGCTCGCCGAGCTCCACGTCTTCTTCGCCAGCTGTCCTGGATAGTGGCCCGTATAGGGCCTCTAGGCAGGACAGCCCTACGTCAGGTTGGCTTCTTCTTCGACTTCGATGCTGAAGCGGTACAGGGTTCGGCGCAGGCTGTCGCGTAGGGCGCGGCGGATGAAGAGGGCGTCTGCGAGGCCGCGGAGGGGGCCGTAGCGGGTCAGCTCGTACTCCAGGCTCAGCTCGACCGAGGACCTCGCCCCAGAGCCCTCTCCCTCACTGCCGTCGTTCGCCGGAACCGCGCGCAGCGTTTGCGTTCCTGTCAGTGCTTTGTCGTACACCTGCGTCGAGAAGCGGTCCGGCGCGTTCTCGAGAACGGTCTCGGTAACCCGCCCGCGACCCTCCGGAGTCGACTCCCACACGACCCGCCCGCCCGGCTCCGGCCAGCCTCCCTTCAGCTCGGCGCGCCGCGCGTACCCCTCCACGAAGCTCGGCCAACGATCGACGTCGAACCAAAGCCCCAACACCTCGACCGGCGGCAGCGGCAGCGACGCCCGGGCACTCGCCCTCCTCACTGCCCGTACACCTCTCGCACGATCTCGTCGATGGAGGACTTGACCGAGTCGAGGAAGGGCCGCACCTCTTCGACCAGGCGCGAGTATTCAGCCCGGCCCGCATCCGTCAGCGAGTAATACCGCCGCGACCGCCGCTCCGGATGCTCCCACTGCCCCTCGATCAGCCCCCTCGACTCGAGCTGGCGAAGAAGCGGATACATCGTGTTGGGATTGACCGACAGAACGCCGGCTGTCATCCCGCCGATCTTCTCCATCAGCTGGTTGCCGTAGCTCGGGCCCTCGTTGATCAGGTGCAGCACGAGGAGCGGCACGATCGCCCGCCTGCGCAGCTCGCCGGCGAATGGATCCTGCGTGCGGCGGCCGGGGGCGACAGCTTCTTCAATGCCCCCGGCTTGCGCGACCGCATCCCGTACGGCTTCTCGCTTGTCCGCCATTCCTGGCGGACATTGTTACGTCTAACTAAGCAGCGGCAGCGGCCGGCTCTTCCACGCGGCGCGGCATGAGCACCTCGCGGGCGATGACGAGCCGCTGGATCTGCGACGTGCCCTCGTAGAGCTGCATGATCTTCGCGTCGCGCATCAGCTTCTCGACGGGGTACTCCTTGATGAAGCCGTAGCCGCCGTAGACCTGCACGGCGTCGACGGTCACCTCCATCGCGCTGTCGGCCGCGAAGCGCTTCGCATGCGAGCTGATCAGCGTGTTGCGCTTGCCCTGGTCGAGCTCGACGGCCGACTTCCAGACCATCAGCCGCGAGGCCTCCACCTTTGTGGCCATGTCGGCGATCATGAACTGGATCGCCTGGTGCATCGCGATCGGCACGCCGAACTGCACGCGCTCCTTGGCGTAGTCGCGGGCGAACTCGAACGCCGCGTTCGCGATGCCTACGGCCATCGCCGCCACGCCGGGGCGCGTGCGGTCGAGCGTCATCATCGCGAGCTTGAAGCCCTTGTTCTCCTCGCCGATCAGGTAGTCGGCGGGGATCTCAACGTCGTTGAACGAGATCATCGCCGTGTCGGAGGCGCGCTGGCCGAGCTTGTCCTCCTTCTTGTCGACGGTCACGCCGTCGAGCTCACGCGGGACGACGAACGCCGAGATGCCGCGGTGGCCGGCCTCCTTGTCGGTCTTCGCGTAGACCGTGTACCAGTCAGCGTGCGAGCCGTTCGTGATGAAGCACTTCGTCCCGTTGATGACGTAGGAGTCGCCCTTCTTCACCGCACTGGTCCGCATTCCGGAGACGTCCGAGCCCGCATCCGGCTCCGTCAAACAGAACGACGCCAGCTTCGGCTCCTCCGTCAAACGACCGAGGAACTCCTTCTTGACCTCCTCGGAGGCGCCGATGATCACGGGCGCCGTGGCGAGGCCGTTGCACATCAGCGAGGTGCCGATGCCGGAGCACCCCCAGCCGAGCTCCTCCTCGATGAGACAACCGGTGAGGTAGTCGAGGCCGGGGCCGCCGTACTCCTCCGGGATGTGGTTGTTCATCAGGCCGAGCTCCCAGGCCTGCTTGATGATCTCGTCAGGGAAGGTGGAATCCTTGTCCAGCTCCCAGGCGACCGGCCGCATCTCCTTCTCGGCGAAGTCGTGGGCGAGCTGGCGGATGTCCTTCTGCTCGTCGGAAAGCGTGAAGTCGACCACTGCTTGATGCTCCTCTGATTGACTGGTCAGTCAACGACGTACCCCTGAGGTTACAACAGGAAACGCGCCACCACGTAGATACCCACGCCCATCGCGATGAGCGTGAACACGAGCAGGCCGACCTGGTCGGGATAGAGCGCCGGGCGGCTCGGCGCGAAGGTGCGGCGGCGAAAGCGCTTCCACATCAGGGCAAACTATGCACGCGTGGACGCCTTCGGGGTCATCCTGATCGCGGTATCGGTGCTTGCCGTGTTCGCCGCGGCCGCCTCCTATTGGGGCAGCGGGCGCATTTACTCGGGGCTCGGCCGGAGCGACCTCGAGCTCGAGCGCGACCGGCCCGCCGCCACCGCCTCCGCCGCGGAGACCCAGGAGGAGATCCGCCAGATGCTCGAGGCCAAGTCGCGGCGGCGCGAGGCGCGCGGCGAGGGGCCCCTGGACGTCGAGGCGGAGCTGGCCCAGCTCACCGCGCCCGTTCCCGGCTCGGGCGACCCCGCGCTGCGCGATGAGGTCCGCCAGCTCGTGATCGCGCGCAACGCGCGGCGGCTCCGGCAGGGCAAGGAACCACTCGACGTGGAGAGCGAAATCGACCGCCAGCTCCGTGACCTGGAAGGGTGAATTCGCCCCACCAGCGGGTATAGGCTGGCGCTGATGGCCGACGACAGACGCTTCGAGCTAGACGATCTCCTGCTCCGCCCGGGCTGCTACCTCAACCCCCAGACCGAGATCATGGTCGTGGTCGACGACTCTCCCTCGATCGACGGCGAGATCTTCAACCTGGAGAAGTTCGAGGGCGCAGACTGGGTGCTGATCGCCGACGAGGTGCCCGTGGACGAGGCGCGCCGCGACGAGCTGCTCGAGCGCTTCCAGGCCACCTACCAGGGCGGCGACGGCCGCACCGCCGAGATCCGGGCCGCCACCGCGGACGACGACGACTTCGTCGACGACGAGGAGAACGCCCCGCCCGAGCCGGACGAGGAAGTCGACGACATCTAGTCAGGCGTCAGGCCGACGCGGGCGCGCCGGTCTCGTCGAGCGCCTCGCGCAGCTCCCTGACCTTGTCCCGGTAGGCGGGCTCGCTGCCTCCGAGCAGGTATGAGCCCCAGCGCACGCCGTTGTGCACGTGCGGGACCTCGTCGGCGAGCAGGTAGTCGAACACCATCGCCACCCGCTCCTGACCGAGCTCCATCAGCTTCTTGCGCCGGTGGGAGTGGCGCCACATCGCCCTCTGCTCGCTCGTTCCGTTGAAGAGGCACAGGCGGCCGAGCAGGTCATAGGCGTAGATCGACTTGAAGTAGGAGAACCCGACCGGGAAGTCGCCCCACGCGCAGCCGAGCTCGTCCTTCATCAGCAGGTCGTGGAGCCGGGCGTGCCGCACCTCGTCCCAGTTCTGGCGGGCCATGTCCACGTGGAAGTCCCAGGGCAGCTCCGGATGCTCGTGCGAGTTGCGCGCCATCAGCTCCGCGGCCGACAGCTCCGCGTCCATCAGCCCGTGGAAGAAGTGCTGCTGCTCCTCGCGATCGACCGGAACGTGGTTCTCGGCCCCGTTCACGTACAGGTCGCGCGATAGGTACGGGTCGCCGGTCTCGCTCACCTCGACGAAGTCGTCGCGCGCGGGCTCGTCGAGCGGCGGCAGGATGCGGAGCTCGCGCGGCTCGCTGCGAAGGACGACCGGCAGCAGGCCGATGTCGGCCTCGAAGCTGCCGTGGCCGTCCGTGTGGCGCTCCTGGCGCTCCACGACCTGGGTGAGGAGCCGAAGCGAAGGCTCGTCCCCCACCGGGTCGAGGCTCTCGATGTGGATTCGCATCGCGCGCACGAGCGCCGGCTTCGCCTCGGTGTAGGCGACCTTCAGGTACTCCTGCACGCTCGTCGCGCCGGCGAGGCGGTCGAGCAGCTGCTCGAGCTCGGGCGACGGCGAGCCCGGGTACTCCGCGGGGTGGCGCAGCTCATACAGGCGGCGCTTGATCTTGGTCAGCGCGCGAGCATCGTCGTGCACGTGATCGCCGAGGGCGTACTTGCGCTCCCAGCTCGGCTCGAGCGGCATCCACCCGTTCGTGAAGTGCACGAGCTCGCGCAGCACGTGGAAGTAGTTCGAGAACCGGGTGGCGTTGTCGTCAACGTCGTAGCCAAGCGGTCTCGTCATCCGTGCCCTCCTCTGCCAGCAGTCGCTCCCTGTGCCGCCCCACCACGCTCGGCAGGAGGCCCCCTCCGGCCGACACGTTAATGACCGCGCGATCCGAGATCCGCGTGATCATCCCCGCGTAGCGGCCGCCCAGCCCGAACGGGTTGATGTTGAACCGCTTCAGGCGCATGTGGACGTGGCCGTCCTCGACCGTCGGGAACATCTCCTCGGGCACCGGCACGTACTCCTGGACGACGTAGTCGCCGGGCCCCGAGTGCTCCTCGATCAGCCGGTCCCAGTCGCCCTGCGAGGTCTCCATCCCGAGCGAGACGCCGTGGCCGCCGTAGTCGGACGCCGGCTTCAGCACGAGCCGCTCGCGGTTGTCGGACACGAACGCGAGCAGGTCCACGACCCAGTCGCCGTAGGCGGCGCGCCCCTCGCGGAGCACGCGCGTCCAGGGAATGCTCTCGGTGATCACCTTGCGCTCCGCGTCCTCCACCAGGTGGGCGAAGCGCTCGTCCCCGAGCAGCGCGAACAGCTTCTTGTTGTTCGCCACGCGCGCCCGGAAGGGGTTCACGACGGCGGCGCTGCGGTCGCGCGCGGCCGCGATCAGGTCGCCCTCGGGGAGATCCTCGAGCACCGCCCGCCGGTAGACGAGGTGCACCGGCTCGCCGTGCACGCGCAGCAGGGAGCCGTCGTACTCGACCTCGTCGAGCGTCGCATGCACCGCCTCGACGCCCTCCCGCCCCGCCGCCTCGCAGATGATCCGGAACTCAGGGACCGCGGGGCTTCCCTCCACGTCGACGAGCGCGAGCCGCGGCGTCTCGGGGAGATCGCCGCGCTCGCCGCGCAGCTCGCGGTACGCGGACATGAGCGTGTCGATCAGGACGGGGAGCATCGGCGTGTAGGACGTGTCGAACTCATCGTTCACGCGTGGGAGCGAGATCGCGCGGCGGAGGCCCTCGTAGAGCACGTCCGTGTAGCCGATGCCGGCCGGCGAGTCGGCGTTGAACTCGAGGAACTTCACCTCGTAGCCCTGGAGGAAGGCGTCGAGCCGGCAGATCCGGAGCGGCCGCGAGAAGCCCGGGTCGAGCCGGATCAGCGCGTCCTCGGCGGCCGGGAGGGCGAGCTCCTCGCGGAGGCGCTCGTCCTCGGCGTAGGCGTCGCAGAAGCGGTCGAGGACCGCAGACAGGCACGCCACTGCGTGCTTCACCCGGCGGAGCTGTCCGGGCGAGACGAAATGCGGCATGAGCACGAACGGGATCGTGTTCCCGGCAAACACCACGTCGTGCTCGGCGAGCCAGGCCGCGATCTCCTCCTCGATCCCCGCACAGCGGTCGCCCAGCTTCGAGAGCTCGACCAGATGCTGCAGTTTCAGATTGTTGACGTGGTCGATCAACCCTCTGCGACCACAGTACCCCTTAAGGTTCCCGCGCCATGCGCCCCGTTTATTACCTCGGCGTCTTCATCCCGGCCGCGATCGGCCTCGAGCTGGCGCATGCGGACCCGGTGCTCGTCTTTGGAGCCGCCGCACTGGGCGTGATCCCGTGCGCCGCTGTGATGGGCGAGGCGACCGAGGCGATCGCCGCCAAGAGCGGGCCCGGCATCGGCGGCCTGCTGAACGTGACGTTCGGCAACGCTCCAGAGCTGATCATCGCCTTCTTCGCACTCCTGGAGGGTCTCCAGGAGGTCGTGAAGGCGTCGATCGTCGGCTCGATCATCGGCAACGTGCTGCTCGTGATGGGAGCGGCGATGGTCGTGGGCGGGTGGTCACGCGACAAGCAGACCTTCAGCCAAACCGCTGCCAACGCACAGTCGGCGATGCTCACGCTCGCGCTGGCCGCGCTTGTCTTCCCGGCGCTCTTCCAGCTGATCCACGGGGGCAGCCTTCCGGGGGTGGGTGACGAGCACGTCGACTTCGGCTCGGACCTCGAGAGCCTCTCGCTCGGCGTGGCGCTCGTACTGCTCGTGAGCTACGCGGCCGGGCTCTGGTTCTCGCTGAAGACCCACCGCGCGGTCTTCAACCCCTTCGGTGGCGAGGATGAGGAGGAGGCGCACCACTGGCCGGTGCGACGGGCGGCGATCTATCTCGCTCTGGCGGCCGTCGCGGTGGGCGTGATGTCGGAGATATTGGTGGGATCGATCAGCGAGGCCTCCGAGGACATCGGCCTGTCCGAGTTCTTCGTCGGCGTGTTCGTCGTGGCGATCGTCGGCAATGCCGCCGAGCACTGGGTCGCGGTGCTCGTGGCGGCCAAGGACAAGATGGACCTCGCGGTGAACATCGCGATCGGTTCGAGCGCGCAGATCGCTCTGTTCGTGGCGCCGGTGCTGGTCCTACTCTCGTTCGTGGTTGGAGACGATCCGATGGCGCTCGTCTTCAACGGCTACGAGCTCGGCGCGCTGCTGTTCGCGGTGCTGATCGCCAATCTCGTCACCCAGGATGGCGAGTCCAACTGGTTCGAGGGCGTGCAGCTGCTGTCCCTGTATGCGGTGCTGGGGCTGGTCTTCTACTTCGCCTAGTGACGTGCAGACAGGGTCTCGAGCGCCTCCGCCGTGGCGCGCGCCATGCGGAGGAGGACGGCGCGGTCCACGTTCCGCGCCGTGTCGCAGGCGAGGTGGTAGCAGGCGTCGCGCGGCCGCCCGCCCGGCCCGCTCTCGCTCGAGCCGGTGTAGAGCCCGTTCACCGGGATGCCGGCGGCCATGAAGAGCGCGTGGTCCGACGACTGGCCGGCCTCGACCCCTCCCAGCTTTGGGCCGTAGGCCCGCTGCAGAACGCGACCGACAGCCCGGTCGCCGTCGGAGTAGAGCTCGGGCACCGCGTTCGGCGAGCCGACCATGTCGAGGTTGACGTAGGCGGCGATCCGGCGCTTCGCCGCGCGGTCGAGCGAATCCACGTAGTGGCGCGAGCCGAGCAGGCCCAGCTCCTCCGCCGCCCAGAACGCAAGGCGCACGCGGGCGCCGGGCGGCTTGGGGCCGATCGCCTCGGCGGCCTCGATCAGGGTCGACACTCCGCTTCCGTTGTCGTTGATGCCGGGCCCGCCCGCGACGGAGTCGAGATGGCCGCCGGCCATGACGATCCGGTCGGGGTCGCCGCCCGGCGTCTCGGCGATCACGTTCTCGGTGCGGCCCCTCCGCGACTCGGCCTCGACGGCGACCTCCGCCTGGTCGCCGTCGCCCGAGTCGCCGAGCGCGCGCGCGGAGACGAGCACGACCGGGATGCGGATGCCCGGTATCGCCAGCGTTCCGCTGGGCACGCCGCGCCGCGTCTCCACCGACTCGTAGACGACCAGCGCCCGCGCGCCCGCCCGCTGCGCGTTCTGCGCCTTGACGCGGAAGAAGCAGACGCCCCGGTCCACGAGCGGGATCTCGCCCGGCCGGACGCCGTCAAAGTCGCCGGGCGAGCAGCCGGCCGCGGCGGCACGCAGCGTGCCGCTGGCGCGGCCGGACCCCGAGTAGCTCAGTACCTGGAACTGCTTCGCGCGCGTGAGCTCGCGCCCGTCGATCCTCAGCGAGGCGCTGTCGAGCCGGAAGTACGTGAACGGGACCTGCTGGCGCTCCACCTTCCAGCCGGCGTCGCCCAGCCGCTCTGCGACGTAGTCGGCCGACGCGTCGAATCCCGGCGTGCCCGCGGAGCGGTTCCCGTCGTTGTCGTCGGCGATCCCCTGAAGAGCGGCCAGGTGGTCGTTCAGCTCGGCGCGCGTGATGGCCGGCGATGGCTTCGGCTCCGGGGCCGGTTCGACGCTGCTGTCGCCCGAGTTGCACGCGGCCAGGAGGGCGACCGCGAGCAGTGACGAGAGCGCAAGCAGCCGCACCCGGCAGTTCTACCCGCTGCAGCGGGGACCGGGCCAAAGGACAACGCAGCTCTAACGTGCGGCTACTCGACCGCCGCCGCCGCGAACCCGGACGGCGGCCGGTGCAGCTCGCTGGCGGTCACGATCCGGTCCACGAGCCCGTACTCGACCGCCTCGTCGGCGCCGAAGAAGCGGTCGCGCTCCATGTCCTCGTGCACCTCGTCGGCCGTCTTGCCGGTGTGGCGGGCGTAGATCTCCTCGAGCAGGCGGCGGAGCTCCAGCACCTCTCGTGCGTGGATCTCGATGTCCGACGACTGGCCCTGGAACCCCGACGAGGGCTGGTGGATCAGGATGCGGGCGTTCGGCAGCGTGAGCCGCTTGCCGGGCGTGCCGCCCGCGAGGATCAGCGACCCGGCCGACATCGCCATCCCGTAACAGATGGTCTGCACGTCGGGACGGATGTACTGGATCGTGTCGTAGATCGCGAGCCCGGCGTGCAGCGAGCCGCCCGGCGAGTTCACGTAGACGGACACGTCCTTGTCGGGATCCTCCGACTCGAGGTGAACGAGCTGCGCGACCACGAGGTTGGCGATCTCGTCGTCGATCGGCCGCCCGATGAAGACGATGCGGTCGTTCAGCAGCCGCGAGTAGATGTCGAACGAGCGCTCGCCCCTGGCGGTCTGCTCGACGACCATCGGGACCAGCGAGGTGTGAACGCGTCCTACCTGCATGTCAGATCTCCTCTCCGCTAAGCTGCAACCAGTTGGTTGCGAATCACAATAGCAACCGTTGGGTTGCACATCGTCGATACGGAGGCCGGCATGGACGATTTGGTTGAGCGCGAGCTGCAGGTGCCCGAGACGGCCGACGAGGTCTGGAGCTCGCTCGCTGAGCCGGAATGGCTCGGCGAGGACGCGACGATCGACCTGCGCGAGGCCGGCGAGGTGCGCGCCGGCGAGCGGACCGGGTTCGTCGAGGAGGCAGACGCGGCGCGGCGGCTCGTCTTCTGGTGGAGCGGGCCCGATGAGGAGGCAACCCGGGTCGAGATCGACCTCGACGAGACCGACACCGGAACGCACATCCGCGTGACCGAATCGCGGCCACTCGCCATCCTCGACGGCCGCGACCTCGCGATCGAGTTCAGCGGAATGGGCGGCAGCGGGCCGGTGGCGAGCGCGGCCGGCGCGCTCGTGGGCGCGCTGCGCTGATGCCGGCCGGAAACCGCTCGCCTCGGACGCGGGGCTGATGGCCACGGCGGATCCCGCCGACGCCGTCTTTGCCGCGCTGTCGGACGGCACGCGGCGCGCGCTCTACGCGCGCCTCGGTGAGCGGGGTGAGGCCACCGCGACCGACCTCGCACGCGAGCTTCCCGTGAGCCGGCAGGCGGTGCAGAAGCACCTCGGCACGCTGGCCGCGGCGGGGCTGGTCGCCACGCGGCGCTCGGGTCGCGAGGTGCTCTATCGCCCCACCCCCGCCCCGATGTCCGAGGCGCTCGCCTGGATGGCCGAGGTCGGCGCCCAATGGGACGACCGGCTCGCCGCGCTCGAGCGCCAGCTGGCCAGCCGCCGGGCGCCCGCGGTGCACGAGTCCTAGCGGCGCTCCCGCACGGTTCCCGAGTCCTCCTCGACCCCCTCCATCCGGTTCATCGCCTCGAGCCGCTCCTCGCGGTGCTCCTCGGCCTGCGGGTCGTGCCTGTCGGCGCGCACCGACAGGAGGATCCCGATCGTGAACGCCACGGCGATCACCGCCAGGCTCTCCACCGGACCGATCTTCACGAGGTCCTCGATCAGCAGCTTCACCCCGACCAGGGCCAGCACGATCGCGATCGTCTCGTCGAGGTAGCGGAAGCGGGCGATCAGGCTCTCGACCAGCACGAACAGCGCACGCAGGCCCAGGAGCGCGAAGACGTTCCCCATCCAGATCAGCAGCGGATCGCGCGTGATCGCGAATGCGGCCGGGATCGAGTCGATCGCGAAGGCGATGTCCGCGAACACGATCGCCGCGAGGCAGAGGAAGAGCGGCGTCGCGTAGCGGCGGGGCTCGCCCTCCTTGCGCACGAACCAGTGGGCGCCGTGGAACTCGCCCGTGACGGGCCACACCTTGCGCACGAGCCGCACCATCAGGTTGCGGTCCGGGTCCACGTTCTCCTCGACGCCGCGGAAGATCCGGTAGGCGAGCACGAGCAGCGCCGCCCCGAGCAGGTAGACCACGAAGTGGAACTGCTCGATCAGCGCTGTGCCGCCGAGGATGAACGCACCGCGCAGCGCCAGCGCCGCGACGATCCCGAAGAACAGTAGGCGCGGTCGGTACTGATAGGGCACGCCGAAGTAGGCGAACAGCAGGAGGAAGACGAACAGGTTGTCGAGCGAGAGCGAGCGCTCGATCAGGTAGACGGTCGTGTAGGTGACCGCGTCGTTCGCGCCCTCGAGGACCAGCACCGGGATGGCGGCGGCCAGGCTGAGCACGAGCCAGCCGACCGACCACCAGGCCGCCTCCTTGAAGCTCGGCTCACGCCCGCGCGCGAAGAAGTGGAGATCGAGCCACAGGAAGAAGATCAGCGCGACGACGAGCGCTGCCCACGGGGCGAGGGCATCGAGTTCCACCGTCAGGACCTTAGAGTGAAGGGATGCTTGGTCACGTGGCAGTCGGCACCTGGAGCGGGGGGCGTTTCATGCACTTCGGCGAGCCGATTTCGGACGAGCGCCTCGAGGGGCTGCTGCGTCCGGGCCGCGGGATCGGCACCCTCATCACCGCCGACGCGTACGGCGCGGGCGAGGCGGACACCCTCCTCGGCCACGCGCTCAAGGGAGTCCGGCGCGCGGACTACGCGCTAGTCGGCGCGGTCGGGCATGACTTCTACGACGGCGAGCGAGAGGGCGCCAAGGGCTTCCCGCGCTTCACCGACCCGCGCCTGCGCGGACCGGACGGCTACCGGGACTACCTCCGCATGGCCGTCGAGCGGAGCCTCGAGCGCTGCGGGGTGGACTCGTTCGACGTCCTGCTCCTGCACAACCCCGACCGCCGCGGCTTCGAGTCGCCCGAGGTCTGGGAGGCGCTCGGAGAGCTGCGCGACGAGGGCCTCGCGGGCGCGATCGGAGTCGCGCCCGGGCCCGCCAACGGCTTCACGCTCGACCTGATCGGCTGCTTCGAGCGCTACGCCGAGCTGATCGACTGGTCCATGCTGATCCTCAACCCGTTCGAGCCGTGGCCCGGCGAGCTCGCGCTCGACGCGGCGGTCCGGCACGACGTCAGGGTGATCACGCGCGTGGTGGACTACGGCGGCCTCTTCCACGACGACGTGCTGCCTGGTCACGATTTCGAGCCGCACGACCATCGCGGCTTCCGGCCGGCGGGCTGGGTCGAGGCGGGGCGCGAGCGCCTGGAGCGGATCCGCCCGATCGCGGACCGCCACGGTCTCACCCCGCTCCAGCTCGCCTGCGTGTGGAACCTGGCGCACCACGCGGTCGAGTGTGTGGCCCCGACGCTGATCCAGGAGCCCGGGCCGGACGCCAAGCCGATCGAGCGCAAGCGCGAGGAGCTGGCGGCTGTGCCCGCGGAGCCGGTGCTGACCGACGAGGAGGTCATCGAGATCCGCACGGTCGGAGACAACCGCGGCTCGATGCTGCTGAAGGGCGCGACTCCGGACCACGAGGGCGAGGAGCGCCCGGACCGCTGGGCGGTCGGCCCCGACCAGGCGGAGCTTGCGGCACGCTGGGGCATCGACCCCGAGCGCGACCTCCGGAAGGCCACGGCAGGGGTCTGACCCCGTCCACGGCAGGGGTCTGACCCCGTCCCCCAGCTTCGGTCAGACCCCTATGGGACGGGGGTCAGACCCTATGGCCTATGGCTGCTGGAGCAGCTCGGCGCAGCGCTGGAGAGCCTCGGTGTCCTCCGGGCGCGCCTTGTCCAGGCACTCGGCGTAGGCCTGGAACTGCTCGCTGCCGGGCCCTCCGGACGGGGCGTCGTTCGGGTTCGCGGGCGTCGAGCCGCCGCCCTCCTCCGTCACGACGCCGCCCAGGCCGGGCGTTCCACCCAGCGAGCGGGTGAGCGACTCGATCGGGCGCGCGTGCGCCGGAGCCTCGATCGTCTGGTCGCCGTTCACGTCCGTGAACTCGACCTCGAACTCAAAGGAGCCTGACTCGATCCCGCCGAGGCTCTCCCGGTTCGCCTCGGGCACGTCGAACTGGATCTTGCCGGCCACGCGGCGGATGATGTCGTCCTCCTCGCCCACGTAGATGTTGAAGGTCGGGTCCTTGACGACGTCGGCCACCTTGCGGATGTCCTCCTCGCTGAGCGGCTTCGGCGCCGTCTGGCCGGTCGCGTCGCCGAGCGCCCCGCCGGACTTGCGCACGAACTGGTTCAGGTTGCGCATGACGGCCTCGACGTCGAGGGTGCCGGAGACGTGGCGCGTCTTGACGCCGCCGACCTCCTCCTCGCCCTCGTCCTTCGCCTCGCCCAGCCAGCTGCGCGGATCGAGGCCGAGGCCCTTCAGGGATCCGCGCTCGTCCTTGTTCTGCGCGATCGAGCGGTTCGCCTTCGCGACCTGCGAGGCCGGCTGCTCGTAGTAGACGTCCTGGAACTTCACGAAGGCGCGGTCGCCGGTCGACAGGAACCCGGTGGTGACGGTCTGGCCGCCCCCGTCCGTCCCGACCTTCAGCTCGATGTCGACCGACGGGAGCTTGCCCTCGTTCGTCCGAAACGGGCCAGTGGCCGTGATCCGGACGGGCTTGTCGAGGCCGGGGCTACCCTTCAGCTGGACCGAGGCGTCGACCTTGAGGTCGGCGCTCTTCATGGACGTGCTGAAGGCCCTGTCGAGGACGTCCTGGACGTCCTCCTTGTCGTCTCCTCCGCCGCAGGAGGCAAGCGCCAAAGCGGCGAACAGCAGGACGAACAGGGCACGACGCACGCGGGGCAGAGTAGCTGGCGGGACCGCAACTCGGTTCGATTTGGGACGTTGGGAGAGCAGATGGGGTACGCGAACAGAACCGCGCTGGCCGCGGCCGTGATCATGGCCGCCGTCGCCGCACCGGCACAAGCCGGGGAGGTCATCGTCGTGGACGGCGGGCACGCCGAGCGCGTAAACGACCCCGCGGTCCCGACGCGGGCGGAGATCGCGCTTCCGCGAGCGAATCGCCCGGTCGCGACGTCCGCGGCCCGTGCGCGTGCCTCCACCAAGAGAGGTCGCCGGGCCGTGTATGCGGCGCTCCGCAAGGAGGTCCGCGGCAAGCGGATCGCGACGTCGCAGTACCGCCGCTGGCGCGCCACCTACATCCGCTCGATCCGCACGCTTCGCCGGCTTCGCGGCGCGCGGGCCACGCAGCTGCGTTACGTCCTAACCTCCGTCGAGTCGCTCGCGCTCCGCCGGCGCCTCGGCGCAACCCGCATGCCGGTGGCATTCCTGAACCTCGAGCGCAACCGCCAGTACTGGCCGCGCCTCCCGTACCCGGCCCCGGGCGACCAGGTGAGCTTCAGGGGCAGCCAGATCCTGTTCCAGTACTTCGCCGGCGAGGGCCTGCAGCTGCACCCGCTGTCCACCTTCAAGAAGGCGAACCACCTGCACGGGTTCTGCGAGCGGCGCGAGTCGACCTGCGATGAGGCGGCGCTCCGGCGCATCCTCGACGAGATGACCGCGCTCGCCGTGAAGCGCGGTCCCGGCTTCATCGCGTGGGAATACCTCTTCTACTTCGGCGGCGGCACGCCGCCGTGGATGAGCGGCATGGCGCAGGCCACCGGGATCCAGGCGCTGGGCAGGGCCGCACAGCTCCTGAACGAGCCGAAGTACGCGGACACGGCTCGGCGCGCGCTCGGCGCGTTCGAGACCGCCCCTCCGGCCGGTGTCCGCACCACCGGTCCGCGCGGCGGCGTCCACTACCTCCAGTACTCGTTCGCGCCGCGGCTGTTCATCTTCAACGCGTTCCTGCAGTCGCTGCTCGGGCTGTACGACTTCGACCGCGTGGTCGGCGACGCCGAGTCGCGCCGGCTCTTCGACGAGGCCGAGCCCGAGGCGCGCGAGGAGGTCCCGCTGAGCGACGTGGGCGACTGGTCGCTCTACAACTACGCCGGGCACGAGTCGAGCCCCGACTACCACGAGCTCCTGCGGGAGTTCCTCCAGAGCATGTGCTCGCGCCGGCTGGGCGCCGTGTACTGCGAATACGCGCGCAAGTACCGCGGCTACCAGGTCGACCCACCGGTGGTGAGCTACGACGGTCCTGCGCTCGCCACCGAGGACGAGCCCGTCTCGCTGAGCTTCGACGTCTCGAAGCTGTCGGCCGTCCAGGTCACGGTCACGCGGCCCGACGGGGACGTCGTGTTCGACCGGCTCGCGACCTTCCGGCGCGGCAGCGGCTCATTCACCTGGACGCCGCGCGGCCCGTCCACCTTCACCGTGCGTGTGGCGGCCAAGGAGCTGCGCACGGGCCTGGGCAAGCGCGACAGCGTCACCTCGGAGATCGAGGTGGAGAACCGCCCGGGTTGAGCCGACTATTGTGCGGCGGCTATGGCGCCGCGCACCATCCTCTACACCGGGAAGGGCGGAGTTGGCAAGACGAGCGTCGCGGCCGCGACCGCCCGCCGCTGCGCCGCGGCCGGCCTTCGCACCGTGGTCCTCTCCACCGACCCGGCTCACAGCCTGTCCGACTCGCTCGAGGCGCCTCTGGGCGCCGAACCGACCCATGTCGGCTCCAACCTGTTCGGGCAGGAGGTCCAGGCCCAGGAGGAGATGGAGCGCCACTGGGACGGCGTGCAGGGCTGGCTCGGCGACCTGCTCGCTGAGAGGGGCATCGACCGCATCTCCGCCGAGGAGCTCACCGTCCCGCCCGGCATGGACGAGCTGTTCTCGCTCCTGTGGATCAAGCGCCACTGGGAGGAGGGCGAGTTCGACTGCGTGATCGTCGACTGCGCGCCGACCGGCGAGACGCTGCGGCTGCTGTCGTTCCCCGACGTGGTGACCTGGTGGCTCGAGCGCATCCTGCCCTCGCAGCGACGCCTCGCGCCGTTCGCCCGCACGCTGTTCGACATCCCGCTGCCGGGCGAGGCCGTCTTCGAGGACGTGGAGCGCCTCGCACGCAACCTGGTGGCCATGAACGGCATCCTCCGCGACCGCGCCCACACCAGCATCCGGCTGGTCACGAGCCCGGACCGCATGGTGGTGAAGGAGTCGATGCGGACCTTCACCTACCTGAACCTGTACGGCTATCTGACCGACGCGGTGGTGGTGAACCGGCTCCTCCCGTCCGAGGGCTACTTCGCCGGCTGGCGCGCGTCGCAGGAGGAGCAGCTCGAGCTGGTGCGCTCCGCGTTCGCGCCGGTCCCGGTGCTCACGGCCGACTACTTCGAGCGCGAGGTGGTGGGCGACGAGATGCTCGACAGGCTGGCCGGCGCGATCTTCAACGGGGACGACCCCTGGGCGGTGCTGCACGACCGCCTCTCCCAGGAGCTCGTGACCGACAACGGGACCGCGACGCTGCGCCTGGACCTGCCCTTCGCCGAGCGAGGTGACCTGAGCCTGAAGAAGATCGGCCTCGAGGTGATCGTCCGCGTGGGCGGCCAGAAGCGAACGATCATGCTGCCGCCCGCGCTGGGTGGCTACGCGACGGCGGGCGCCCGCTTCGACGACGGCAGCCTGGAGATCACCTTCGAGAAGGACGGCAATGGCGGCTGAGGAAGAACCGAGACCACCGGACCCCGCCGCGCTCTTCGTGATGCTCGACGGCATGCGCCGGATGGCGCCCCGCGAGCTCGAGGATCAGGTCACGAACCTGATCCGCGAGTTCCTCCTGACCCTGCGCTCCCTGATCGACTGGTACCTGGAGCGGCTGGACAACCCCAGGCGCGAACCCGAGGTCGAGGACATCCCGATCGAGTAGGCCTCCCCCGGCCGCGTGCCGGTGCCGGCGAACGGCGGCATTGAGGGGGTGGTTCGGAGGGGCCTGATTTCCGAACAATCCTGCCTAGAGGCCCTATATGGGCCCCTATCCAGGATTGTTGAAAAACCGAGGCCGATCGGTCCCACCCTCAATGCCGTAGTTCAGGTCCCGGCGCGGCCCTACCCCTCCCGCCCGCCCTCCGGGAACCGCGGCAGCCTGCCGCCGGCGTCGTGGAGGATCTTGCCCCAGAGCTCGCGGACCTTCTTGGGGTGGCGGTGGGCGATGTTGCGGCGCTCGTGGCGGTCGCGCTTTCGGTCGTAGAGCCGCAGCTCCTCGCGGTGGTTGCCGGCGATCAGCAGCCAGCGGTCGTCGCCGGCGCTCACGTAGGTGTTGTACGAGGCCGTTCGGTAGCTGCGCTTCTTCCGCGGCGGCCTGCCGTTGAAGAGCGGCGACAGGTCGGCGCCGTTCATCCCGCGCGGCTCGTCCACGCCGAGCACCGAGAGCACCGTCGGGCCGATGTCGTGCGTCGAGGCGTAGTAGCTCGTCGACCGCCCTCGGCCCTTACCGGCGGGGTGGCGCATCACCATCGGCACGTGGGTCAGCTCCTCGTGCATCTCGGTGTAGCGCTTGCCGACCCAGCCGCGCTCTCCGAGCAGCACGCCGTGGTCGCTCACGAGCACGACCAGCGTGTTCTCGGCCAGCCCGAGGCCGGCAAGCCGGTCGAGGAAGCGGCCGAGCCACACGTCCACCAGCGTCACCTCGGCGGCGTAGAGCTGGCGCATCCGCCGGAGCGTCCGCTTCGTCAGGTCCATGTCGCTCGCGCGGGCGGCCGGCGTCTCGAACGGCTGGATCGGCTCGATGCCGCCGCTCGCGCGCGCCGGGCCGTACAGGTCCACGAGCCGCCGCGGCGCGTCCCACGGCTCGTGCGCGTCGAAGGAGTCGATCACGAGCGCGAACGGCTGCCGCGCCCGCGCCCACTCGATCCAGCCCATTCCCTCGCGGAAGACCTTCGCGGCGTTGTACTGCTCCTCGGGGCGGTTGCGGGGGTTCAGCGCCAGGTAGTTCGCCATGCGGCGCTCCGCGTTCGTCCCGCGCAGCGCCTTCGGCAGGTAGTGGGCGGTCGCGCCGGCCGAGGGCCGGTTCGGCGGGCGGCGCATCACCGGCACCTGCCCCTCCACCAGCTCGACCCTGTCGAACGTCCGCCGGAAGCGCCTGTGCACAGGCAGCAGCAGGTGCGGGTTGTCGGTCACGTAGCCGGTCGTCCAGCCCGCCTTCGCGAGCGTGGCGGTCCACATCTCGCCATCGCTTCCGACCGGCTCCCAGCCCGGCTGCGCGGGGAGGTCGCGCCAGTGCGGGCGCCAGCCGCGGAAGGGATAGGTGCGCTTCCCGGACATGATCGCCCGGCGCGCCGGGATTGTGGGCATCCCCTCGGGATGCGCGTTCAGGAAGCGCACGCCCTGGCGTGCCACCCGGTCCCAGGCCGCCGTCCGCGCCCGGTGCCCGTAGACGTGATCCGCGCGCAGGCTGTCCATCACCACGACCACCACGTTCATCCGCGCCGCGCCCTGCGCGCTCGCGCCTCCCAGTCCGAGCGTGGCGTAGCCGAGCGCGCCGGCACCGCCCGCGCGGAGCAGCTCGCGTCGCGAGAGATCGATGCTCGCGGGCACCGCCCGCTCGCCGGTGCGGTCCGGCGGCACCGGGGGGTCTATCGGCCCTTGCCGATGTCGATGCTGCTGATCGCGTTTCCCTCTGGCAGCTTGCCGATCACCTCGCGGACGACGTCGTGTACGTCGCGCTCGTCATGGCCGAAGTCGTTCAGGAACGACTTGAGCGCCATGTAGGTGATCTTCAGCTGCGCGGGCGTGAGATCGAGCCGGTACGCAATCTCGTCCGGCCCGATTAGATGCAGTTCGTCGTCGGCCATCGCGCCCAAACAGTAACTAGGCTTCTCCGCGTGGCCAAGACCTGGGTGCTCACCGGATCGCTCGAGAACTTCCGGGCCACGCGCGAGCACGGCTTTCGCGTCATCGGCGCGAAGGAGGGGCGGCGCGGCATGGCCGAGCAGATCGAGCCGGGCGACCGGATCGTCTTCTACGTGACAGGCGTGCAGGCATTTGGCGGGATCGTGCGCGTGACCGGCGAGCTGTTCGAGGACCGCACGAAGATCTGGCCCGGGAAGCCCGGCAAGGTGGACGCGTACCCGTGGCGCTTCGAGACCGAGCCCGAGATCGTCCTCGACGAGGACGAGTTCGTGCCCGCCGTGGAGCTCGCGGGCGAGCTCGAGCACGTGGCGAAGTGGCCCATCGAGCACTGGCAGCTCGCGTTCCAGGGCCAGCTCCGCACCGTGCCCGAGGCGGACGCTCGGCTGCTCGAGCGCCGCATCCGCGCCGGCGCCCGCGCGGCGGCGTGATCCACGAGCGCCACTACACGCTCGAGGAGGCATCGGAGCTCCTTCCGCGCGTGGTGGAGCTGATCGGCCAGATGCGCTCGGCACGCGACCGCCTCGGCGACCGCGAGGCCCGCGAGGCCCTCTCCGAGGCGGGGCCCACGAACGGCGGCGGAGAGCCCGGCCGCACCGTGTCGGAGGGCTTCCTCCAGCTGCGCGACGCGATGGCGGAGCTCCGCGAACTGGACATCGTGCTGCGTGACCTCGACCGCGGGCTGCTCGACTTCCCGTCGCTCCGCGAGGGGCGCGAGGTCTACCTGTGCTGGCAGGACGGCGAGGACGCGATCCGCTACTGGCACGAGCCCGAGGCCGGCTTCGCGGGCCGCCGCCCGCTCGACGATGCGTGAGCTCCCGCGCCGGTTGATCCGCGCCGCGCGGCTCCTGAACTTCGAGCAGCGCGGCGCCGCCGCCGGGGCGCTCCTCCTGATCCTGAGCACGCTCGGTGACTTCACCTTCGTGGAGGCGGGCCTCCTTCTGGTCGCCGTCGGCGTCCTGGCGCTGCTGTTCGCGCGCGCCGAGGGCATGCGCTTCCACCTGCCCTTCGGCGACGGCACGGTGATCGCCGGCGCCGCGATCTGGGCGGGGGCGCTGATCCTGGCCGGCCTGCTCGACCGCTCGGTGGGCCAGAACGTGTTCGCCACGGCAGGCGCGGCCGTAATGTTCCTCGCGGGCGCGCGGGAGCGAGCGAAGCGCCCGCCCGACGACGTCCCGCCCGACGCTCCAGGGAGCACTCCGCCGATCCGGACGCGCCGCCCTCCCCGCCGGCCCGGTGCGGCGGCCGAGGCGGACGCCACGACCGATCCGCTCCCCCCGCCGGAGTTCAAGCCGTACGAGCCGGCTCCGGGCGAGCAGCTGCGTCTCGGGCCGGAAGACCCGGGAGACGAGCGAGGATGAAGCCGACGAGGGCGCCGAGCAGCTGCATCGTCCCCGCGAGCACGAGCGCCTCAGCCGATCCGAGCCCGGTGACCACCGCTCCCGCGACCGCGGCGCCGAGCGCGAGCGAGCCGACCTTCAGCCCCACCGCGGTCGTGAACACCTGGCCGTAGAGGGACGGCGGCACGTGGTGCTGGCGCACGGCGAACTGCGCCGCCAGCGCCGGGCCGTCCGCGAGGGCGGCCAACGCCACCAGCGCCAGGAACAGCGGCAGCGCCTCCGCGAGCGGCCACGTGAGCACGAGGAGGCCGAACACCAGGTAGCCCGTGAAGACGATGCGCTCCGGCGCGAACCGGCGCTGCATGCGGACCAGCGAGAGCGCGCCGAGAGTCGAGCCGACCGCGAACGCCGCCCACATGTAGCCCGCGGCGCTCCGCTCGACCCCGAGGTGCTCGACAGCGAACAGCGGGAACGCCACCGTCAGCAGCCCGAGGCCCGCCATCCCGAGCGCCGCGGCGGCGGTCACGCCGCGCAGCTGCGGGACGGCGACGATCGTGCGCAGGCCGTCGCCCGCGACGCTCCAGAGCGTGCGCTCGGGCGCGTGGTCCGGCGTCCTGTCCAGGCCCGGGATGCGGACGATCAGCGCGAGCGCCGCGATCGCCAGAGCCGCCTCGACGATCAGCGGCACCGCGGGCCCGATGGCTCCCGACAGGGTGCCCGCCAGCGCGGGGCCGGTGACGAGCGCGGCGTTGAAGCTCGTCGTCTCGAGCGCGTTCGCGGGCGGCAGCAGCTCGCCCGGGACGAGCGAGGGGATCATGCTCGTGAAGCCGCCGAAGGACAGCGGGTACGTGATCCCGGCCGGCACCACCACGAGCGGGATGACCCAGTTCGGCGCGTTCCCCACGAGGACGACCAGCGTGACCAGGACGGACGCGATCACGATCTGGTCGATCACCATGAGCGTCCGCCGCCGGCCGGTGAGGTCGAGCCAGGCGCCGAGCAGCGGCCCGCTGATCAGACTCGGGAACGTGATCGCGGCCACGGTCGCCCCGGCGAGCGCGGCGCTTCCGGTGCGATCGAGCACGAGCAGCACCACGCCGACGGAGAACATCTCGTCGGAGACACGCGCCAGCGTCGCGGCCGAGACGAACCCGAGGTAGCCGGGCTGCGCCCGCAGCTGCCTGAGCGAGTCGCGGTCCATCAGCCGGCGGGCGGGATCGCCTGCGGGAAGCGGAAGCGGAAGTCGGGGTCGACCTGCTTCTTGATCTGGCGCAGCCGCGCGAGGTTGGTGCCGTAGTAGGCGCTCTGCCAGGTCTCGAGGTCCGGGTCGATGTAGTTCTGGTACGCCTGGCCGGAGACGTGCGGGCGGAGCGCCTGCCACACGCCATCGATCCAGCGCCGGCTTGCGCGCCCGGCGGCGCCGCCGCCGAAGTAGGCCAGGTACTGGAGCGAGAAGAGCATGTCGCGATGGACGAAGGCCGTGGCGTCCGCCGCGGGCCGGTTGAGCGCCCCACCATAGGCGTCGAGGAGGAGCGCGCCCGAGCCGAGCGAGGGCGTTCGCTGGCGGCGCTCGACCCAGTCGATCATCTTCGCGCGCCCGCGCGGGCCGACCTGCTCGTCGAAGTAGTCGGACTTCGCGTAGAAGCTCGAGCGCGTGGAGCGGTGGCAGGCGGCCAGCCCGCCGTCGAGGCAGCCGGCCCAGCGGAGCACCATCGTGAAGTAGCTCGAGCTCCCGGTGCTGAGGCTCGCGCCCGCGACACGCGTGAGCGGCCCCACGAGCCGGCGCAGCGCCGCCACCTCGCCGAAGTACTGGCCGAGCGCCGACACGCGCGGGCTGCCGCCGCCGCCTGTCGTGCTGAGCGACAGGATGGAGGTGAGCGCCGGCGGCGCCTCGGGCGCGAAGCGCTGCCATGCCGCGATCGCCTCGCTCGCCTGCGACCAGGGCCAGGAGACGAAGAAGTACGCCGCGCCGGCGGCCCGGTGCGTCTTCAGCGTCAGCGCGGTGACGACGCCGAAGTTCCCGCCACCGCCACCCCGCAGGGCCCAGTACAGGTCCTCCTGCGTGTTCGCGTCCACGTTGCGCACGCGGCCGTCGGCGGTCACGACGCGCGCGGCCAGGAGGTTGTCGCTCGTCAGGCCGAAGCGGCGCCCGGCGAGGCCGTGACCGCCGCCGAGCGCGAGCCCGCCGATGCCGACGGTCGGGCACGATCCCGACGGCACGGTGACGCCCCTGCGCGTGAGCGCCCGCTGCACGTCGATCAGCAGGGCGGCGGGGCCCACCGTCGCGCGGCCGCCGGAGACGCGGATTCCCCTGAGGCGTGACAGGTCGAGGACGACGCCGTCGCTGGTCGTGCAGTAGCCGGCGTAGCTGTGGCCGCCCGAGCGGGCCACGAGGCGCACGTCGAAGCGGTTCGCCCAGCGGACCGCCGCGACCACGTCCGCCGTGTCGCGTACCTGCACGACGGCGTCGGGCCGGCGGCCGTCGAAGCGCGTGTTGTAGACGAGCGCGGCGCTGCCGCGGGGCACGACGACGGGGCCCTTGACCGCGGCGCGCAGCTCGCGCAGCGCGCGCTTCGAGAAGCCGGCCGGCTCCGCCGGGACCCGCAGCAAGATCGCACCGCCGGCCGTGCCTACTAAGAACTGGCGGCGGTCGAGCGACGAGCCCATCGGCTCATTCCAGCAGACCCCTCCGCATCGCCTCCGCGACCGCGGCGGCGCGCTCCGAGACGCCGAGCTTCTCGTAGATGTGCTGGAGGTGCGTCTTCACGGTCGCCGTGCTCAGGTGGAGCGCCCGGGCGATGTCCGGCGCGCTCAGTCCCTCGGCGATCAGCGTGAGCGTCTCGCGCTCCCGAGCGCTCATGACGGGCCGGTCGCGCGGCGTGCGCAGGCGGATCTCGTCGGCCACGCCGGCCTGGAGCTCGGGCGAAAGCACGGTGCCGCCGCGGGCGACGGCCGTGATCGCGTCGCAGAGCTCGCGCGCGTCGGCGTCCTTCGTGAGGTAGCCGGCAGCGCCGCCGGCGAGTGCCGCGTAGACCTGATGCGGCTCCGGCCGCGCCGCCATCATCACCACTCGCGTGCGGAGCCGGTCGCGCGCGACCGCGTTCAGCACCTGCTCGCCGGACAGCCCGTTCAGCGTGCTGCCGATGAGAGCGACGTCCGGGCACGACTCGGAGATCGCGTCAAGCGCCGCGCGCCCGTCGCCCGCCTCGCCCACCAGCTCGAGCTCGGGCCGGCCGCCGATCGCCCGGACGAGAGCGTCGCGATAGAGGGGCTGGTCGTCGGCCGCCAGGACGCGTACGCGCCCTCCTGGCCTCGTACGAAGTCCCTCACTCAGCAAGATTCATGAGTTGTACCAGCAACGCGCGGTTTTTGCTCTAAGACTCCTGAGCATGCCGCGTCGGCGACTCGAACTGCATCGCGACGACCGTCGCGGGGATCCCCTCGTCGCCGGACCTCTTGAGGCGCGCCGCGCTGGCCGACTCGATCTTCTCCACCTCGTCGAGCATCCCGGCGAGCGCGTTGCGGACGTCGCGCCAGCCCTCCTCGTCGAGGGTGATGTCGTTGTGGGAGAGGTGGCGGTCCGAGCGGTGGTCGAACGTGCCGGCGTTGATCGCCTCGGAGACGTCCTCCCAGACGACCTTCAGCGCCACGTCGGAGATCGCCTGCCGGCCGGAGCGCGGCAGGCGCTTCCAGTCGCGGTCGCTGAAGAAGGGACGGACGATCGCCTTGTAGTAGTGCTCGATCGCGCCGCGTCGCTGGGCGGTGTCCACGAGCTCGATGCAGCCGAGGTCGAGAAGGGCGCGGACGTGGTAGCTCACGTTCGGCAGCCGCTCGTCGATCATGTCCGCGATCTCGTTCGGACTGGCCACGCGCTCGTCGAGGATGCCCAGGATCCGCGCGCGCATCGGGTGAGAGAGAGCCTTGGCGATGCGCGGATCGACCAGGTCGAGCGATTGGCGAGCCATAACAGCCGACCTTAATCCATCGCCGTATGACGTGTTCGCGTCCTACTACGACGCCTTCACCGCGGAGTCGGACTACGAGGTGTGGACCGAGCAGGTGCTCGAGGTCGCGACGCGGCACGGCCTGACCGGCGCCGCGCTTCTCGATCTCGCCTGCGGCACCGGCAACAGCTTCATGCCGTTCGCGCGTCGCGGGTTCCGGGTCACCGGCTGCGACGGATCCGTGGCCATGCTCGCCGAGGCGGCTCGCAAGGCACCCGACGTCGCGCTCATTCAGGCCGACATGCGCGAGCTCGCGACGCTCGGCCGCTTCGACCTCGTCACCTGCTTCGACGACTCGCTCAACTACCTGCCTGACGGCGACGGGCTACTCGCGACCTTCCAGGGGATGGCCGCGAACCTCGCCCGGCACGGGCTCGCGGTGTTCGACCTGAACACGCTGCGTGCCTACCGCACGACCTTCGCGGGCGACAGGGTCGTCGAGCGTGACGGGGTCCTGTTCGCGTGGCGCGGCCAGTGCTCGCCCGACGCCGAGGCGGGCTGTCTCGCCGCAGCCGAGATCGACGTGTTCGCGCCGGCGGCCGGGGCGCTCTACGAGCGCGTCACGAGCCGGCACGAGCAGCGCCACTTCACGCGTGACGAGGTCATCGAACTGCTCGAGGCGGCCGGTCTCGAGTGCGTGGCCGTTCACGGCGTGCTGGACGACGGCGCGCTCGCGGGGCAGGCCGACGAGCGGCGCCTCCTCAAGAGCCTGTTCATCGCGCGACACGTGAAGGGAGGTGATGCCCAGTGACGATCAGGAAGACCGACAAGCCGGTTCTCCCGGCTCTGTCCATCACGAAGATCTCGTGACCCTGCCCGGCCCGGCCCGGCCCGGCGCCGGGCCGGGCCGACCCGGGAGGAGGTTCATGGAGCGCCCGCGCATCAAGCGCACGCTGGAGCTCGTGACGAGCGCCGCCGGCGACATCTACATACTGCGGCCCACCGAGGACGCGGACCTGAGGATCGAGCAGCCGGACGAGACGGCGCGCTCGCTGCTCGGCGCGCTGGACGGGACGCGGACGATCGTGGAGCTGGAGCGCGACTTCGGCAGCTCGAGAACACGTGACGCGCTGGCCGAGCTCACCGGTCTGGGGCTCGTCGAGGACGCGGCCGACGACGCGCGCGTCTCGGCGCGCGTGCGGGCCCGGTACGACCGGCAGCTCCGCTACTTCAGCGACCTCGCGCACGAGGCGACGGCCGCGTCGCAGTACCAGCGGCGGCTGAGCAATGCGCGGGTCGTCCTGCTCGGGGTCGGCGGACTCGGCAGCTGGGCCTCGTACGCGCTCGCGTGCTGCGGCGTCGGCGAGCTCGTGCTGGTGGACGGCGACCGCGTGGAGACGAGCAACTTCAACCGCCAGATCGTGTATCGCGAGCGCGACATCGGCCGGCTGAAGGTCGAGGCAGCGGCGGACGCCCTGGCCGAGTTCGACTCGTGCTGCCGGCTCGAGACCGTCGCGAAGAGGCTCGAGGGCGTGGAGGCGGTGCGCGCCGTCGCCGAGGGAGCCGACTTCGTCGTGAACGGGGCCGATTGGCCGGCCCACGACATCGAGCGCTGGGTGAACGCGGCCTGCTTCAAGCTCGGGGTGCCGTTCATCTCGATGAGTCACTCGCCGCCTGTCGCGAGGGTCGGGCCGCTGTACGTGCCCGGCACGACCGGATGCTTCGAGTGTCAGGAGGCCACCTACCGCGAGAGCTTCCCGCTCTACGACGAACTGGTGGAGCAGCGCCGCGGCCGGTCGTCCGAGGCGGCGACGCTGGGGCCGGTGTGCGCGTTCGTCGGCGGACAGGTGGCCCTGGAGACGGTCCACCAGCTGACGGGCATCTGCGCGCCCGCGACGCTGGGCGTGGGCCACGTCTACGACCTCCGGACGATGGGCGTGTCGCGCGAGGAGGTGCCCCGGCGGCCGGGCTGCCCGGTCTGCGGCGGCTAGCACGCGACCAGTCCCGCGCGGCACAAGCGCCTCGCGCGTTTGGCCCCACGCACGCCTCGGGCCCGAGAGCACGGGACGTGGTCGCGTGTGAACGCAAAGTCGGACGCGACGGACTCTCGCCCCATCACACAGCGCTGAGCTCGTACACCTCGCCCGCTGGTCGCGCCAGTACACGCTCGGCCATCTCCCGCTTGAGCAGGTCGAGGCGTCGCTCCTGGCTGTCGGTGCGCTCGTCGGTCCGGGCGAGGTCTATGAACTCGTCCGTCACGAAGCCGTCCCGCAGGACGAGCGTCACGACGCTCTCCCGGTAGCTCAGCCGAAATACGAAGCGCTCGAGCGTTCGGCCGCGCTCGGGCCGCGCAAGCGCCTCGTCGACGCGATACCGCCCGTCCGTCACGGCCCGCGTCACCAGCTCGAAGGCGTCCCGGGCGCCGGGGCCGCCGAACGCCGTCTCCACGACGATTTCCCGGCGCTCGCAAGGACCATCCGGGTCGAGCAGCGGGAGGGCGAGCTCGAGGACCTTGACGGCGTGGGCGACTCCGCCGGGCGAGCCCGACCCGTGGTAGCGCAGGATGTCCTCCAGCGAGAACGCGACGAGACGCCCTCGATCGAGGACCTCGATCGTGGCGGCGACACGGTGCGACGGGCGTGTCACCCGCTCGAGTACGCGGGCCGTGAACGGCATGTGGTGCATGCGCCACACGTGTCGCTGCTCGAATGGCCAGGCGTAGATCGGGTTGCCGTCGCGAACGAGCTCGAGCACGCGCGGCTCCGCCAGCTCACCGGCGGACCACTCGTAGAGGCGCTGCAGACGCGGCACGATGACGGCGTAGTCGAGTATCCGACCCAGGCGCTGCTCGTCCGCGAGATAGCGCTCGACGTCGAGGGTGAGCGGATAGCGGTCCGGGAGCACCCGCCGGAGTGACAGGAAGACTCCCGCCATCCCGAGCCGCGGATCGCCGGCCACGCGGCCGGCCGGAGCCAACCGTCCCAGCGCCAGCTGCGGCGCCGCATTCAGTGCGTGCGCGTACAGCACACGTGCCAGCGCGACGTTCATGAAGAAGCGCTCCGCTGAGCTCTCGGCTTCGGCGAGCTCCCGGTGCTCCAGGTAGGCGCCCACGATGCTCGCGTTATGCGCCCGGTACCAGTTGCGCCCCGTCGGCCTGGCGCCGAACTCGAGCCAGAGTTGCACGGAATGAGACGACGGCGCACCGGCCAGCCCACCCAGCAGCGCGATGGTCTCGCATCCGTCTCGCAGCAGTCGCTCGTTGATCGCACGCCACCACACGCTGCCCGGCGGTGATGCGTCGAGCGGGTTCAGCAGACCGCGGCGCGCCTGCCAGCGCATGAACGAGAGCGCGGCCCGCCGAAACGGCCAGTGTCGCGGTGCGTGGCCGGTCGGCCCGTGGAAGACCCGCCCCATCAACGCAAGGCGCGCCGCCGGATCGTCGCGTACGCCCGCGACCTGCGCCTCAGCCCGGGCGAGCGCGGTTGCGGTTCCGTCCGTGGACGAACGTATGTTCGAAGGCGAAGACAACCAGATAAAGCGCCCCGGCGACGCGACCACGTCCCGGGGCATGGCACCGAAGGTGGAGCTTCGGCGCATCACCACGATACCTGCCTTCGGCTGCCCCAACGACAGGGGGATGCGATGGCGCGCGTATCGGTGGAGGTGCCCGCGGAGCTCGTCAGCCAGATTCGGGAGACGGTCCTGCTGCTCTACCAGGCCACGGCCGAGTCGCTCCACACGGCGCTCAGGTCCCGTGCGGACGAGGAGCCCGCGGTCGACGAGGCTCACCTTCATCGCCTCCGCGTCGACCAGCTCGACGACCTGGCCGGCCGCCTCACGGGCGACGCGCACGCTGTCCGAGTGACCGGCTCGCGCGACGTCCTCCACGACGTCCTCTATGGCGCGCTCATCGACGCGGGCGAGCGACTCGCCGAGATCTCGAACCGCGCGTGGCGCGGCGAGCTCCCGCTCGAGCGCGTGCAGGAGAGCGCCGAGGAGGTCCTCGCTCTAGATGCTCTGCTGCGCGGCCTGGACCGGTAGCTCGCCGTGCCGGTAGAACTCGACCGGCTCCGGGGGAAGGGGGGTGTTGCCGAGGATCAGGTCGGCGGCCTTCTCGGCGGTCATCATCACGGGCGCGTAGATGTTCCCGTTCGTCACGTACGGGAACACCGACGCGTCCACGACGCGCAGGCCCTCGGTTCCGTGCACGCGCATCGTGAGCGGGTCCACGACGGACCTGTCGTCCGTTCCCATGCGGGCCGTGCAGGACGGGTGGAGCGCCGTCTCGGCGTCCTTGGCCACCCAGTCGAGGATCTGCTCGTCGCTCTCCACCTCCGCGCCGGGCGAGAGCTCGCCCGCGCTGAACGGCTCGAACGCCGGAGCGCCCAGGATCCGGCGCGTCACGCGAATCGCCTCGATCCACTCGCGGCGGTCGTTCTCGGTCGAGAGGTAGTTGAACAGGAGCGCCGGCTTGTCACGCGGGTCGCGGCTGACGACCTTGCAGGTGCCGCGCACGTCCGAGTACATCGGGCCCACGTGCACCTGGTAGCCGTGACCGCCGCCGCCCTCCGGAAGCGTGCCGTCGTAGCGCACCGCGATCGGGAGGAAGTGATACATGAGGTTCGGGTACCTCACCTCGTCGTTCCCGCGCACGAAGCCGCCGGCCTCGAAGTGGTTCGTGGCGCCCGGCCCGCTCTTTCGCAGGAGCCACTCCGCCCCCACCAGCGGGCGCCGCTTCATCGCGAAGTAGGGCGCCATCGTCACGGGCTGCTTCGAGCTGTGCTGGATGTACACCTCGAGGTGGTCCTGGAGGTTCTCGCCGACGCCCGGCAGGTCCGCGACCACGTCGATGCCGAGCGCGCCGAGCTCGCTCGCCGCCCCGACGCCGGAGAGCTGGAGCAGCTGCGGCGAGTTGATCGCGCCGCCGCACACGATCACCTCGTTCGCGCGCACGGTGCGCCCGCCGCGGCCGCGACGCGCGTACTCCACGCCCACGGCCCGCTTCCCCTCGAAGACGAGCCTCGTGGTGAACGCCCGCGTCTCGACGGTCAGGTTCGGCCGGCTCATCACCGGATGCAGGTACGCGCGCGCGGCGGACAGCCGCCTGCCGTCGTGCACGTTGCGGTCGAAGGCGGCGAAGCCCTCCTGGCGGTAGCCGTTCACGTCGTCGGTGAGCGGATAGCCGGCCTGCTGAACCGCCTCGAAGAACGCTTCGAAGAGTGGCCCCTTCGCGGGGCCGCGCTCGAGCACCAGCGGGCCGTCGTGCCCGCGGAACGGATCGTCCGGCGCGGCCGCGAGGCAGTTCTCCATGCGCCTGAAGTACGGCAGGCAGTGCGCGTGGTCCCAGCTCTCCATGCCGGGATCGGAGGCCCAGCGCTCGTAGTCCATCGGGTTCCCGCGCTGGAAGATCATCCCGTTGATCGAGCTCGACCCGCCGAGCACCTTTCCGCGAGCGTGATAGACGCGCCGCCCGCCCATGTGGGGCTCAGGCTCCGACTCGTACTTCCAGTCGTAGAAGCGGCTGCCGATCGGGAACGCGAGCGCCGCCGGCATGTGGATGAAGACGTCCCACGGGTAGTCCGACCTGCCCGCCTCGAGCACGAGCACGCTGGTCCCCGGGTCCTCCGAGAGCCGGTTGGCGAGAGCGCATCCGGCCGACCCGCCACCGACGATCACGAAGTCGTAGTGCGAGGCCACGGCGCGATCCTATGCCCTCCGCAATCCCCTGCACATTTGGGTTATCCGGGTCCCGAATGGGTACCTCGGGTCATGGCGAAGCGTTTCTCGATTCGAAGAGGTGTCACGGATGGCTACCAGCAAGTCGACTTCGCGCAAGGGACCGGCCAAGAGCCGTTCCTCCAACAGCTCGGGGTCGAAGGCGAAGAGCGGCGGCTCGGCGCGCTCGAAGTCGTCGCCCGCGACCCGGGCTCGCAGCAGCAGCTCGCGCTCGAGCAACGGCTCGTCGCGCTCTGGCAGCGCGGCGTCGCGCTCTAAGAGCGGCTCGTCGCGTTCGAGCGGAGGCTCCTCGCGTTCGAGCCGAGGCGGCGGGAGCCGCAGCTCGGCCAAGGCCAAGAGCAGCAACGGCGTCGTCGGGACGGTCAAGACCGCCGCGAGCAAGGCCAGCGGGCCGGCTGTCGCCGCCGGAGCAGCCGCGGCAGGAGTGGCTGGCGGCTTGATCCTCAAGCGCCGCTCGTCGCGCCGCCCGAAGGTGCTCGGCGTGAAGCTGCCGGAGCTCGACGTCAAGTCGGTGGTCAAGACGGTCGGTAAGGCGAGCAAGCAGCTCGGGCAGACGTCGAAGACCGTGTCGAAGGACATCGAGCGCGTTGGCGACCAGGCCGAACGCATAGGAAAGATCCTCGGCTAATGGCCGTAACGAAGACGAAGTCCACCAAGACGTCGTCCAACGGACGACCAGCGTCTAGCGCGGTGACAAAGGCCAGAGAGACCGGCGACTCCATCGCGACGGCGGCCCGCAGGGCCAAGGGCCCCATGCTCGCGGCGGGAGCGACTGCAGCCGGCCTGGCCGGCGGACTGGCGCTGGGCTCGCACGCGACGTCAAAGCGCCGCGGTGTGAGCGGGCTCCTGGCCCCGCGGCGCAGGGTTCTCGGGGTACGGGTCGGGCGCAGGAACGGCGTTGTGCGGACGGCCAAGGCGCTCGGCCAGGTCGCGCGCGAGCTGAGCTCGGCGACCAATCGGGTGGCCGCGAGCACCGACGACATCCGGCAGATACGCGAGCAACTGGACAAGGCGAACAGGCAGTCGCCGGTCGAGGTCTTGCTCGACGGCCTCACGCACCGGCGCGGAGCCCACAAGCGCGAGTCCTAGCCGGCCAGCAGAGCTTCCAGCGCCCGCTCCAGCGCGCGCTCACGAGCTCGCGGCCAGCTCCTGCTTCGGCGTCTCCTTCTTCGGGTCGATGAACGGCTTCTCGACCACGACCGCGGAGGTCATCCCTTCTGGGCGCTCGACCTCGAGCTCCGTGCCGAGCTCGGACTGCTCGATCGGCACCATCGCGTAGCCGATGTTCTTCTCGAGCCGCGGCGAGAAGCAGGCCGACGGGATCCTCCCGATCTGGCTGCCGTCTTTGTGGACCGGGAACACGTCGATCATCGAGCCGTCGTTGTACGAGCCGAGCCGCTCGCCGCCGATCTCGACGCCCACGAGCTTGCGCTTCGGGCCCTCAGCCTTGATCTTGGCCAGGGCGTCCTTGCCGATGAAGTCGGTGCCCGACTCGAGGTCGACCATCCAGTCGTAGCCCATGCCGACCTCATAGGGATTCGTGTCGTACCACATGTCGCAGCCGGGGCCGAGCGCGAGTATGCCGCCCTCGATGCGGCGGATGTGGCACGGGCCGATCACCTCGAGCCCGTGCGGCTTGCCCGCCTCGAGCACGGCGTCCCAGAGCTTTACCCCGTTCTTGCTGGCGTCGTAGAGGTAGATCTCGAAGCCGAGCTCGGCGGTGTAGCCCGTGCGCGAGACGAGCACCCTCATCCCGTCGAGCTCGTACGCGTGCAGGAAGTAGTAGGGAATCTCGAGGATGCTGTCGCCGAACAGGTCGACCATCACGTCCTTCGACTTGGGCCCCTGCACCTGCAATGGCCCGACGTCGATCTCCTTGATGGTCACGTCGTGGCCCGACTTGTAGGCCACGCCGCGCGCCCACAGCTCGACGTCGCTGTCGGCGAGCGAGAGCCAGAAGCGGTTCTCCTCCACGCGCAGCAGGACGGGGTCGTTGATGATCCCGCCGTCGGGCAGACAGAGGAAGACGTACTTGCACTGCTCGACCGCGCACTTGTTCAGGTCGCGCGCGACGAGCAGGTTGGTGAAGTCGAACGCGTCCGGCCCGCTTATCTCGATCTGGCGCTCGGCTCCGCCGACGTCCCACAGAGTCACCCCATTGAGCAGGTGCCAGTACTCCTCGACCGGGTCGCCGTAATGGCGCGGGTGGTAGCGGTGGCTGTAGACGCTGTACATCTGCACGCCGTGACGGCGCGACGCATAGAAGTAGGGCGACTTGCCGATGCGCGGGTAGAGCAGGATCTCCGGGTGCTCGTTCACCTGTGCCAAGGGACTCCTCCTAGTTCGTCAGGCGGTCGACTAGCTGCCGCCGCCAGGTCTCGGTCTGCTTCAGCTCGTTGAAGGTGTACACGTGGATGCCGCCGAGCCTCGCGGCGGGGTCGGCGAAGGTCGGGCCCAGCTGCTCGAGGAGCTCGGTGGGCGTGTAGGTGCGCGGCCGCAGGAAGCGGCGCAGCAGGCCGCGCTGCCCGCGCACGAAGCGGACCGACTGCCCCAGCCCGATCCGCAGCGAGGTTCGGAGCAGCTTGCGGGACTCGACCGCCCCGGGGACCCCGACCCAGATCGGCAGGGAGGTGCCGCGCTCGCGCACGCGCCGGATCCAGGTGCGGATCACGTCGGCCTCGAAGCAGATCTGGCTGACGATGTAGGTCGCCATCGGCTCCTTCTGGAACATCGCCTCGATCGTGGTCTCGTCGCTGATGAAGTTGTGGCTCTCGGGGTAGCCGGAGATGCCGACCTCGGCGAACCCCTCGCGCAGCCCTGCCATGGCGGAGAGGAGCTCGGCGGCGCCCTCGAACTCGCCCGCCGGCTGGCGCGCGTCGCCGGCGATCACGAACGCCTCGCGCACCCCCGCGTTCCGCAGCCGCAGGACGACCTCCTCCAGGTGCGCGCGGTCGGCGATCAGCCGGGCCGCCAGGTGCGGGACGACCTCGTAGCCGCGCGGCGCGAGCTCCTCGGCCAGGCTGAGCGTGGCCTCGAGCCCACGCGACGGCGAGGACGTGACCGTGATCTTGCGGCCCGCGGGCAGGTGCTCGAGCACCTCGTCGGCGATCCCGGCGAGCGGCAGGACCTCATACCGCGGTCGCGCGAGCGCCTCGACCAGGGACGGGCCGGCGGCGGACGAGCGCTCCGGCGATCGGACGTCGGTCATTGTCACGGGGCGGGAGCGGGGGGCACGTCGCGCGGCACGCGTCGTGATATATCAGTTCCCGCGCTCGACGGTCAACCCAGCCGCCCGAGCGCCTCGTCGAGGCCGATGCGCCGGTAGGTCTCCACCGGGCACGCCGTCCTCCGCCAGCTCGCGGCGTCCGGCAAGGACGCCCTGCCGTGAGTCGCGGTCAACCTCGCCGGCGCGGGCGGCGATCGCATCGGCGCGCTCCTCGTGCCCCTCAGTCCGGAGCCTGGCGATGCGCGCCTCAGGGTCGAGGATCGCCTCGACGTAGCCCTCGGTTACCGGGTTGCCCGCGATGCGCACGTCGGCGTCTTCCACGCGACCCGACGGCGAGTAGGCCAGGCAGGTCCGGGTGCGGGCGCGGGCGCTCGCCAGCGCGCCCGGGTCGGATGGGAGCTCGCCCGCCGCGCCGTCTTCGACCACGAGCCGCGTGACGGCGCGATCGTTGACGGCCTCCAGCACGCGGTCGGCGCCGGCCGGCACGACCACCTCCTTGTGCCGCGGCCAGACGTCGAGCCGCCCGTGGTCCCCGAGCGGCCGCCCCACGTGGAACAGGTAGTAATCGGGATAGACGAAGAAGTCGGGCCCGCGGGCGCGCTGAATGTCGTAAAAGGCGGTGATCGTCGCCGTGATGAGCGTGCTCGCGCCGACCGCGCCGCAGGGCCGCGTGAGCACCACGCCCAGCCGGTCCTGCTCGTCGAACCCCTCGAACAGCCCCTCGAGCGGGGTCGCGACGCCGGCGACCTCGATCTCGAAAGACGAGCTGCTGAGCTCACGCGACGAGTGCATTCGCGTGTGATATATCAGGCCCATGGACTCGCAAGCCGCCAGCTCCCTCCCCGCGCAGGCGAAGGTAGTCGTCATCGGCGCGGGCATCGTCGGCAACAGCCTCCTGGGCCACCTCGCGCACCTCGGCTGGAAGGACCTGGTCCTGATCGACAAGGGGCCGCTGCCGAACCCCGGCGGCTCGACGGGTCATGCGTCCAACTTCATCTTCCCCGTCGACCACTCGCGCGAGATGACCGACCTGACCGCCGACAGCGTGCGCCAGTACGAGCAGCACGGCGTGCTCACCGTCTGCGGCGGGATCGAGGTGGCGCGAACCGAGGAGCGCATGGAGGAGCTGCGCCGGCGGATGGCGTCGGCCAAGTCGTGGGGCATCGAGGGCTGCTCGCTCGTCACGCCCGCCGAGATCAAGGAGCTCGTCCCGTTCATCAACGAGGAGATCCTTGTCGGCGGCTTCCACTCCGAGGGCGTGGGCGTCGTGGACTCGCTGCGCATGGGCACGCTCATGCGCGAGCAGGCGCAGGAGACCGGCGCCGCGGTCGTGTCCGCCAACACCGAGGTGCTCGGGATCGACGTCGAGGGCGGCCGCGTCAGGCGCGTGCGCACCGACCGCGGCGATGTCGAGGCGGACTACGTCGTGATCGCCTGCGGCGTCTGGAGCCCGCGCATCGCGCGCATGGCCGGCGCGTCCATCCCGCTCACGCCGGCGGTGCACCAGATGATCGACGTGGGGCCCGTGCCGCGCTTCGAGACCTCGAAGAGCGCGATCGAGTTCCCGATCGTGCGCGACATGGACACGAACATGTACGAGCGCCAGGACGGCAGCGGCCTCGAGGTGGGCTCATACGCGCACCGGCCGATCCTGCACGATCCGGACGAGATTCCCTCGATCGAGGAGTCGGCGACCACCCCGACCGAGCTGCCCTTCACGCAGGACGACTTCGTCCAGCAGATGGAGGACGCGCTCGAGCTCGTCCCCGAGATCCTCGGCGACGAGTCGGTCGGGATCAAGTACGCGATCAACGGGCTGCTGTCGCTCACGCCGGACGGCCTGCCGATTCTCGGCGAGACCTCCGAGGTGCGCGGCCTCTGGTCGGCCGCCGCCGTGTGGGTGAAGGAGGGGCCGGGTGTCGGTCGCGCGCTGGCCGAGTGGATGGTGCTCGGCGAGCCGGAGATCGACCTCCAGGCCTCCGACATCGCCCGCTTCTACGAGCACCAGAAGACGGCCGAGCACGTTAGGAGCCGCGCCGCCGAGGGCTTCAACAAGACCTACGGCATCGTGCACCCGGGCGAGCAGTGGGAGTCGGCGCGCCGCGTGCGGCTGTCGCCCTTCTACGAGCGGGAGGAGCGGCTCGGCGCGGTCTTCTACGAGGCCGCCGGCTGGGAGCGCCCGCACTGGTACGAGTCGAACGCGCCGCTGCTCGAGGAGTTCGCCGACCAGATCACAGAGCGCGAGCACGAGTGGGACTCGCGCTGGTGGTCGCCGATCATCAACGCGGAGCACCTTGCGATGCGCGACCGCGCGGCGATGTTCGACCTGACCGCGTTCTGCATCTTCGACATCGTCGGCCCGGGCGCGCTCGAGTGCGTGCAGAAGGTCTCGATGCGCCAGATGGACGTGAAGCTCGGCAAGGTCGTCTACACCCCCGTGCTCACTCCCGGGGGCGGCTTCCGCTCGGACCTCACCGTGATGCGCCTCGGCGACGAGCACTTCCGCGTGGTCACCGGAGGCGCGCACGGGATGGCGGACCTCAAGTGGTACCGCGACCACCTCCCGGAGGACGGGAGCGCCCAGATCTTCGACCTCACCTCGAGCTGGACCACGCTGGGGATCTGGGGGCCGCGGGCGCGGACATCCTCGGCAGCCTCACGGGCGCGGACGTCTCGCACGAGGGCTTCCCGTTCGCCACCTCCAGCACGATCGAGATGGGACCGCTGCGCGTGCTCGCGTCGCGGATCTCGTACGTGGGCGACCTGGGCTGGGAGCTCTACGTGCCGATCGAGCAGGGCGCGCGCCTGTGGGACATGGTCGCCGAGGCGGGCGAGCCGCACGGGATCGTGCCGGCCGGCATCGGCGTGTACGGGACCACCGGCCGGCTCGAGAAGTGCTACCGCGCCTTCGGCTTCGAGCTCGACGGCGAGTACAACGTGGTCGAGGCCGGAATGGCCTGGGGCAAGGTCAAGGACCAGGACTTCGTCGGCAAGGAGGCGCACGTCCGCCAGCGCGAGGAGGAGCCCGCGACCGTGATGTGCACGCTGACGGTCGACGACCACAGCTCGTCGAGCGGCGTGAGGCGCTACATGCTCGGCGGCGAGCCGATCGTGACGCGCGACGGCGAGCGGATCGTCGACTCCCACGGTCGCGGCTCGTACGTGACGAGCGCGGGCGCCGGGCCGTCGGTGGGCAAGCACATCCTGCTCTCCTACCTGCCGCCCGAGTACGCGAACGTCGGCCAGGAGCTGGCCGTGGAGTACATGACCGAGCGCTATCCCGCGACCGTGCAGTGCGCCGACTCGACGCCGCTGTTCGACCCGGACAACGCGCGCGTGAAGGCGGCGGATCCGATCCCGGCATGAGGATCCTCGTCTGCGTCAAGCGCGTGCCGCTGACGGGCGGCAAGATGGTGTTGACCGCCGACGAGCAGTCGCTCGAGACGCGCCACCTCGGCTTCACGATCAGCCCGCACGAGGAGTGCGGCGTCGAGGAGGCCGTGCGGCTCGTGGAGCAGCACGGCGGCGAGGTCACGGTGCTGACGCTCGGACCCGCCGAGGCCGAGGAGCAGATCCGCGACTCGCTCGCGAACGGCGGCGACCGCGGGGTGCATCTTGTGACGGACGGCGAGGAGTGGGATCCGCAGGCCACGGCCGCGGCGATCGCCGAGACGATCCGCGAGGAGGAGTCGGCCGGCGGCGGCTTCGACCTGATCGTGTTCGGGAACGAGTCGGCGGACGCGGGGAACTACCAGGTCGGGATCCGGGTGGCGTACTCGCTGGGCCGGCCGATCGCGAACGGGCTGAAGGGCCTGTCGGCCGCCGACGGCCGCGCGCGCTGCGAGCAGGAGGTGCCCGGCGGGCGCGACATCTACGAGCTGCCGCTGCCGGCTGTCGTGAGCGTGCTCGAGGGCATCAACCTGCCGCGCTACCCCTCCGTTCCCGCGAAGCTCCGCGCCCGCTCGAAGCCGGTCGAGCAGCGGACCCCCGAGCGTCCGGCGCCGAGGCTGGAGAAGCTCCGTCTCGTGGTGCCGCCCGGGCAGGGCAAGCAGGCCGAGGTCCTGGGCACCGGCCCGGACGCTGCACCCCGGGTCGTCGAGGTCATGCGCGAGATCGGAGTGGCCGGATGAGCGTGCTGGTCCTCGTCGAGCCGGACGAGGAGCTCTCCCTCCAGGCGATCTCGCTCGCCCGCGACCTGGGCTCCCCGCTCCACGCAGTTTCGATTGGCCAACCCGGCACGGAGTTGGGTGCCTACGGCGTTGAGACGTTGCACTTGGTGGAGGACGATCTTCTCTCGGCCTATGCGCCCGCGGCCTGGGCGGCCTGCCTGGAGCAACTCATCGACGAGATCGCGCCGGACGCGGTGATCGCGGCGGGCACCAACCGAGGCAACGAAGTCCTCGGCCACCTCGCCGCCCGGCGCGACCTGCCCTTCGCCGCCAACGTCGTCGCCGTCGGGAGCGACGGGACTGTCACGCGGGTGCGCTGGGGCGGCTCCCTGCTCGAGGAGGCTCGGATCCACGCCGAGCTGCGCTTGCTGAGCGTTGCCCCGCACACGGTCGAGGCGACGACCGTCAACGGCGGCACCGCGAAGGTGGAGCCCCTGGATGCGGCGGTCGACGATGCCGACCTGGTGGTCCGGGTGGTCGAGCACGCGGAGACGCCGTCCGCGGGGATCTCGCTCGCCGAGGCCAAGGTCGTCGTGAGCGGCGGCCGCGGGGTTGGCTCGGCGGACGGCTTCGGGATGCTCGAGGAGCTCGCGGGACTCCTGAACGCGGCGGTGGGTTGCTCGCGCGTCGTGACGATGGCCGGCTGGCGGCCGCACACGGACCAGGTCGGCCAGACCGGCACGAAGGTCGCGCCCGACCTCTACATCGCGTGCGGCATCAGCGGCGCGACCCAGCACATCGCCGGCTGCAAGGGCGCGAAGAAGATCCTCGCGATCAACTCCGACGCGGAGGCGCCGATCCTCGCGAGCGCGGACTACGCGGTGATCGGCGACCTCGCCGAGGTCGTCCCCGCGATCACGGCCGAGCTGAGGAAGGCGCGGTCCTGATGCAGGTCGGCGCGCTCGTGGTCGCCGAGCGCGGAAGGGCGCGGTCCTCATAGACGTCGCGCTTGGAGCGCTCGCGCTCGCCGCGCTCCTCGCGGTCAGCGGCACGCTCTTCATCCGCCGCGCGAACCTCCTCGTGTCGCTCGTCAGGCTCGGCAAGCCGGTCGAGCGCTTCGACGACGTGCCGGAGCGGGTCCGGAACGAGGCCGTGATCGTGCTGGGCCAGAAGAAGCTGCTCCAGCGGCTCGTGCCCGGCCTGATCCACGCCGCGATCTTCTGGGGCTTCCTCGTCCTCTTCCCGACGATCGTGATCGCGATGATCGGAGCGGTCGATAAGCACGCGACGCTGCCGTGGCTCGGCCATCAGGGCTGGTTCGCGTTCATGGTCGACCTGTTCGCGGTGCTGGTGCTGGCCGGCGTGATCGGCGCGCTCATCATCCGCAAGGTCCAGCGGCCGGCCCGGTTCGAGGGGAGCCATCTGGGCGAGGCCGACCTGATCCTCGCTCTCATCGCCGGCATCGTCACCACGCTCCTCCTCTGGCACGCGTCGCGCATCGCGCTTGGGCTGAACGAGTGGCCGGAGGACTGGTCGCCCGTCTCGAAGGCGCTCTCGAACCTGTTCGGCGACGGCGGGGAGGGGTCAGACCCCCTTTCGGGAGGGGGTCTGACCCCTCCGCTCGAGCGCGTCTTCGTCTGGGCGCACGTGCTGATCATCCTGAGCTTCCTCGCCTACCTCCCCCACTCGAAGCACCTCCACATCGCCACGGCCGCGTTCAACGTCTACTTCACGCGCACACGCGCACGAGGCCGGCTCGAGCCGCTCAGATTCGACGTGCCCGAGGAGGAGATGCGGTTCGGGGCCGGCACGGTGCCCGACCTGACCTGGAAGCAGACGCTCGACACCTTCTCGTGCACCGAGTGCGGGCGCTGCCAGGACGTCTGCCCGGCGTGGACCACGGGCAAGGAGCTGTCGCCCAAGCTGCTGATCATGGCGCTGCGCGACCAGGTCTTCGAGGAGGGTCCGAAGCTGGTCCGCGGCGAGGAGGGCTTCGAGCCCTCGCCGCTCGTGCCGAACGCGGTGACCGACAACGTGGTCTGGGATTGCGTGACCTGCGGCGCGTGCGTCCGCGAGTGCCCGGTCTCGATCGAGCACGTCGACCACATCATCGACCTGCGCCGCCACCTCGTGATGATGGACTCGTCGTTCCCGAGCGAGTCGGAGCAGATGCTCCGCGACGTGGAGCGGGCCTCGAACCCGTGGGGGAAGCCCCAGACGGAGCGCGCCGACTGGGCCGCGGAGCTCGGCGTCCGCGTGCTCGAGCCCGGCGACCCGCCCCCGGAGGTCCTCTACTGGGTCGGATGCGCCGCGTCATTCGACGAGCGCGCTCGCACGGCGGCGCAGTCGACCGCGAAGCTCCTCCAGGCGGCGGGCGTGGACTTCGCGATCCTCGGGCCGCGCGAGTCGTGCACGGGCGACCCGGCGCGCCGAATCGGCAACGAGTACCTGTTCCAGGCGCACGCCGAGCAGAACGTGTCGACGCTGAACGAGGCGGGCGTCACGAAGATCGTGGCGAGCTGCCCGCACTGCTTCAACACGCTCGGCAACGAGTACCCGGACTTCGGCGGGCGCTACGAGGTCGTGCATCACTCGGAGCTGCTGGCGGACCTGGTGCGCGACGGCCGGCTCACGCCGAGCCCCGACGCCGGCACCATCACCTACCACGACTCCTGCTATTTGGCCCGCCACAATGACGTGCGCGCCGACCCGCGCGCGATCGTCGAGGCGGTCGGCACGCCGATCGAGATGGAGCGCCGCGAGGAGCGCACCTTCTGCTGCGGCGCCGGCGGCGCTCACATGTGGATGGAGGAGCGCGCGGGCGCGATCAACGAGGAGCGCGTGCGCGAGGCCGCGGAGACCGGCGCCAAGACGCTCGCGGTGGCCTGCCCGTTCTGCACCGTGATGCTGGACGACGGCGTGAAGTCACGCGGCGACGACCTGCGAGTGGCGGATGTCTCAACCCTGCTGGTCGAGTCGCTGGACGACTCCTAGACGTCCTGCGCGCCGGGCTGCCCGTCCTCGACGACGAACGACTTGAACGTCGCCACCGGGGCGTCCCGCGTCGAGACGGTCGGGACCATCCGGAGGTCGGTGCGCCACTCGTCGTGGTCGAGCTTGCAGAGCACGTAGCCGCGCCGGTCGCCGTCGAAGAACTTGATGTCGGGGTTGAACTTGGTCTTCGGCTCGTAGTAGGGGCCGTAACAGATGCAGTCGCCGTTCGACGAGATCGACGTGCCGGCGAACTCGGTCGCCACGACGGGAGCGTCCTCGTCCTCGTAGTCCGCCTTGAGGTCGTTCACGAAGGTCGAGTGCCAGTCGCCGGTGATCACGACCGGGTTCCGCACCCGGGCGTCGGCGATGCGCTGGAGGATCCTGGCACGCTGCCCGGGCCAGCCGTCCCAGGAGTCGTTCCAGAAGATGCCGCCTTCCGCGTCGTGCTTCAGCTGGCCCATCAGCACGCCCTGGGCGATCACGTTCCAGCGCGCGCGGGAGCGATCCAGGCCGCGGAGCAGCCAACGCTCCTGCTCGGCCCCGGTCATCGTCGCGGCCGGGTCGAAGCCGGCGTCGCAGGGCGGCTGCTCCCCGTCGCCGCACGGGTTGTCCGTGCGGTACTGGCGCGTGTCGAGCAGGTTGAACTCCGCGATGTCGCCGTACTTCAGGCGCCGGTAGAGCTGGACCCCGCCCTTCCTCGGCCGCGCGCTCACCGGCACCGGCATGTTCTCGAAGTAGGCCTGGTAGCCGTTCGCGCGCCGGGCAAGGAACTCCGGGCTCGTGTTCGCGAACTCGGGATAGATGCCCGAGTAGTCATTGGCGACCTCGTGGTCGTCCCACGTGACCATCCAGGGGAACAGCCGGTGGCACTCCTGCAGGTCCGGATCGGTCTTATAGAGCGAGTGCTGGAGGCGGTAGCGCTCGAGCGTCACGCACTCCTCGGCGAACGACGGCGGGATCGTCGCATTGCGGACCCCGCCGGAGCCGACGCCGTACTCGTAGATGTAGTCGCCGAGGTGGACGACGAGGTCGAGGTCCTCCTCGGCCAGGTGCCGGTACGGCGTGTAGAAGCCGTCGTCCCACTTCTGGCACGACGCGAACGCGAACGCGAGGTCGCGGACGTGGTCGCGTGAGTCGGGCGCCGTCTTGGTGCGCCCGGTCGGGCTCTCGTCCCGGTCGGTCAGGAAGCGGTAGAAGTACTCGCGCCCCGACCGGAGGCCGTGGACGTCGACGTGAACGGAGTGGCCGAGCTCGGGCACGGCCGCGGCGTTGCCCGACCTGACGAGGCGCCGGAAGCGCGGGTCGGTCGCGACCTGCCAGCGCACCCGGATGTCCTTCGAGGGCATCCCGCCGCCCTCGGCGAGCGGCTCGGGGGCGAGCCGGGTCCAGAGCGAGACGCCGCTCGGAGAGGGATCGCCGGACGCCACTCCGAGGCGGAACGGATAGGCGCGCAGCCGCGGCGACGCGAGCGCCAGGTCGCCGCGGAGCTGGGCGTAAAGGGCCGTTCCGGCGACCGCGCCGGTGTACGCGATGAAGCGGCGGCGATCGATGACGCTGCCGCTGAGGTCGACAAGAGTCTGGCGTGGGTTGGGCATGTGTCTCCCTGTCCTTCGGTAGCCATCACCCCGCTCGCTCGCGCTGGGTGTTGTATCACCGCTCGGCGGGACTTGCCGAGGAGCTCGATCGACGCTTGGTCCCGCGCTTACCGCCATCGTGATATATCAGCTACCGGTGTCGACGCCCGCGGAAGTCCCCGACGCTGCCGCAACGCGGCTCGTCGCCGAGCGCGCCTACCTGGAGCTACGCGACCGGATCGTGACGCTCCACCTGCCGCCGGGGACCGTCGTGCGCGAGGACGAGCTGATGCGGGAGTTGGGCACCGGCCGCACCCCGCTTCGAGAGGCGGTCAAGCGGCTCGCGCTCGAGAACCTCGTCGAGGTCCAGCCGCGCCGTGGCACCTTCGTCACGGCGATCGAAGCCGCCGACATCCAGAACATCACCGAGGTGCGAGCCGAGCTCGAGGCATACGCCGCGGAGCTCGCCGCCCTGCGCCTCGACCCGGAGACCCGCGCCACCGCCGAGACACTGCTCCACGAGATCGAGCAGCTCGACGGAGGCGGTGACCAGGAGCGCCTGATGCGCTTCGACGAGCGCATCCACCGCTTCACCTGGGAGGCCGCGCACAACCCCTACCTGACCCAGACGCTGGAGCGCTACTTCACGCACTCGCTGCGGATCTGGTACCTCGTGCTCGACCGCGTGCCGACGCTCGCGCACGCCGTCCACGACCAGACGCAGCTTCTCGAGGCGATCCTCGACCGGAACGGCCCGCACGCGCGGACGATCATGCACGAGCACGTGCTCGCATTCCAGCGCGAGATCCTGGCCGCCTTCAGCCGGAGCTGAGGCCGGCCGGCCCGCGCCAGAGCTGCCAGGCGCGCACGCCGCGGCGCGCGTTCGTCAGCGCGCGGACGGAGCCGTGGCCGCGAGCCTCGAGATGGGTTGCCATGGCAAGGAAGACCTGCGCGGCGGTGAGCGTGTCGCCCTCGGCCGTGTGCGGGCTGTGCGCGGGGAGGCCGAGCCCGTCGGCGATCATGGTGAGGCTGCAGGTGCCGGGGTCGCCGCCGCCGCGCTCGATGCTGAGCAGGCGCCACAGCAGAGCGGTGTCCACGATCCGGCGCGGCAGCGGGCAGCCGGCCTTGCCGAGGAAGGTGCGCTCCACCCATTGCGCGTGCACGACCGGGATGCGTCCGGGCATCAGCGCCACGAGCGGCTGGAGCGCCTCGGGGGCGCTGGGCGCTCCGGCCAGGTCGCGGTCGCGCAGCCCGTGGATCCGGGTGGACGCCCCCGTCGATGCCGAGGTCGGTCGCACGAGGCCCTCCACCGACTCCGCCGTGACGATCCGCGCGCCCGCGATCGGGATCCCCGCGTACGAGATCACCTCGTCGGTCTTGGGGTCGAGCCCCGTCGTCTCCACGTCGATGGCGATGAAGCGCGCGTCGCGCCAGGACTGTCTCCAGACTGTCCTCACCGCACCTGCAGCCCGTGCTCGGCCGCCACCCGGCGCTGCACCCGCGCCACCGCCCGGAACGCCTCCTTGAGCGACGTTCGCGCGATGGCGGCGAGGCGCTCCGGCTTGATGAGGTCGTCGGGCTCGTCGCCGTCCCGGAGCTGCCGGACCTGATGCTCCATGCGGAGCGCCGAGAACAGGTCGAACGCGTCGCGGAGGTTCGTGGCCTCCTCGTGCGTCAGCGTTCCCGCGTCCGCCGAGGCCCTCAGACGCGCGCGCGTGGACGCCGCGCTCACGCCCGCGCCCAGCCCGCTCCAGCGCGCCAGGTTCTCGATCGGAAGGAGCCCGCGCCGCTTGATGTCGAGCACGCCCTTCCGCTCGCCGCTCGAGTGGAGCACGAAGTCGCGAATGAAGCCGGTCGGCGGGCGTTCCGCAACCGCCGCCTGCGCCAGCCGCCGCAGCACGAGCTTGCGGTCGGGCGCCTCGGCGAACGCCCTGGCGAGGCGGTCGGCCATCGCCGTCGAGCCCCAGACGGCGTCGCTCTCGACCGCGACGCTGAGGAGAAGCAGGCCGCGGTCGCGATCCGGATGCTCGACCCAGGTACGCGCCGCCCGCTCCCACTCCTCGACCGAGCGGGCGAAGAGCGGATTCGACGCCACGGCGCCCTTCGTGTCCGGCGCGAACCCACACCGCTCGAGGCCGGCCAGCACGTTCTCGGCGAGCGCGGCCATCCAGCGCCGGATCTCCTGATCGTCGTCCGGCCCATCCCAGGCGATCGCGCTGTCCACGTCGGAGCTCGGAAACGGCTCGAAGCGGCCGACGCTGCCGGTGGCCATCCAGGTGTAGGGAACCGGCGGCTGCCCGAGCTCGGCGTGCGCGAACTCGATCATCCGGCGCGTGCAGGCGTCGTGGATGCTCGCAATCGCGCGGCAGATCGAGCTCGCGGCGAGACCGGCGTCGAAGAGCGCGATAACCGTGTCCCGCAGGTCGGCGGCCGCCTCCTCCACTTCGGACGCATCGGTGGCGCGCGCGATCGCGGCGCGCAGCCGGAACGGCGCGCGCCGCTCGTTCGCCATCAGGTCCACGTCGTCGACCACGCCCAGCAGCCGGCGGTCGGCGGTGACCACCGGAAGATGCCGGATGCCCTGGTCGAGCATCTCGAGCAGCGCCTCCGTAGCCGTCCGCTCCGCGGACACGGTCCACGCCGGCGCGGTCATCACCTCCGCCAGCGGCGTATTCGGGCCGGCGCCCGCGGCCACCACGCGGGTGCGGATGTCCCGGTCGGTGACTATCCCGAGCGCATCGCCTGTGTCGACCACCACGCAGGTCGCGCCGGCCTCGGCCATCTGCCGCGCGGCGTCCTGCACGCTCGTCGACGGCGGGCAGACGAGCGCCGGCGCCCTGATCAGCTCGCCGACCGGGCGCCCCGCGGACGAGAGCGGCGGCTCGGCCTGGTGGCCGGCCAGGAAGCGCACGCGCTCGGTCATCACGCGCGTCACGAAGCGGACGAATGCGGGGCGCTCGAGCACCGGGCGGATGACCTCCGCCGGAATCCGGTAGACGAGCGTGTCCTCCGCCGCCCGCGCGACGAAGCCCACGGGCTCCTCGGCCAGCACCGACGTGAACCCGAACATCTCCCCCTCGCCCATCAGATCGAGCAGGCGGCCCTCGATCACCAGCTCGACCGAGCCGCGCCTGACGACGTAGGCGTGCTCCGCCGGCCCCGCGGAGCCGTCGAGGATCGTCGCGCGCGCCGCGTGGAACTCGATCTCGGCGGTCGCCGCGAGCTCGGCGAGGGTGTCCTCATCGAGCGTGTCGAAGGGCGCGTGGATACGGAGAAAGTCGGCGATGTCCTGCATTGACTCGTGCTGCCGCCGCTGGAATATTCGCCATCATGCCGACCGCGCCGCTGCAGTGACCACACGGATGTTCATCGACGGCGAATGGCGGGACGCGACGAGCGGCGCGACCGTCGAGGCCACGAGCCCCGCGACCGGCGAGTCGCTCGGCCCCGTCGCCGACGGAGACCGGGCGGATGCCCGCCACGCGATCGCGGCCGCAGGCGCCGCGTTCCCGTCCTGGGCGGCGCGCACCGGCTTCGAGCGCGCCGAGCTGCTGCACCGCGCGGCCGACGTCATGGAGACGCGCCGGGACGAGCTCGCGCGCGTGCTCACGCTCGACCAGGGCAAGCCGCTCAGGGCGGAGGCCGAGGTCGAGGTGGGCGAGCTCGTCGAGTTCTTCCGGATGGCCGCCGAGGACGGGAAGCGCGTCGAGGGGTCGATTCCGGAGAGCGCCGCGCCCGGCCGCCGGGTGCTGCTGATCCGCCGCCCGCTGGGAGTGCTCGGCCTCATCACGCCCTGGAACTGGCCCTACACGATGCCCGCCGAGGTGCTCGCGCCGGCGCTCGCGTGCGGCAACACCGTCGTCTGGACGCCGGCGCCCTCCACCGCGGTCTGCTCCGGCCTCCTCGCCGAGTGCGTCGCGGAGGCCGACCTCCCGCCCGGCGTATTCAACTTCGTGCTCGGCCCGGGACCGGAGGTGGGCGACGAGCTCGCCGTGAACCCGGGCACGCACGCCGTCGCGTTCACGGGCTCCACGGAGACGGGGCTGATCGTCTCCCGCCAGGCCGCGGGCAAGGCGCAGCTGCTCGAGATGGGCGGCAACGGGCCGCTCGTCGTCCTCGAGGACGCCGACCTCGCGGCGGCGGCGGAGGCGGCGCGCGTCGGCTCCTTCCTCGGCGCCGGCCAGAGCTGCTCGGCGGCGGAGCGGATCCTCGTCCACGAAGCGGTGCGCGACGAGTTCGTATCGCTGCTCGCCGGCGAGGTCGCGCGCGAGGTGCGGCTTGGCGACCCGCTCGACGACGCGACCACGATGGGCCCCGTGAACAACGAGCCCGGCGCGCTCAAGATGGACGCCCACGTGGCCGACGCGGTCGAGCGCGGCGCCACGGTGGTGACCGGCGGCAGCCGCGCCGCGGGCTTCCCCACGGAGCTGTACTGGCAACCGACGATCCTCAACGACGTGCCGCGCGATTCCATCGCCGTGACCCAGGAGACCTTTGGTCCGATCGCGCCAATTGTCGGCATCCGCTCGCTCGACGAGGCGATCGAGCAGACCAACTCTCAGACCTACGGGCTCATGGCGGCGATCTTCACGGGCGACCTCGGCGCCGGGCTGCGCTACGCCGACGCCGTGCCCATGGGCCTCGTGAACATCAACGAAACCACCAACTATTGGGAGCCGCACCTGCCATGGGGCGGACGCGCCAGGTCGCAGAGCGGCATCGGACGAGTCGGCGGCCGCTACCCGATGGACACGCTCACCGAGCTCCAGACAGTCCTAATACAGACCTAATCTCAGGGCTGGCGCGGGCTTGGGGGGCTGATATATCATCGCGCAGAGATGAGTGACTCGCACGGCTCAGCGGCCGTGGAGACCCCTGAAGCACCCCCTGTTCCCGCTCACGACGGCGAGCCGCTGCTCCGGGCCGAGGGAGTCTGGAAGCTGTTCGGCCCGAAGGCCGACAAGGTGATCGGTACGCCGGACGCCGACCTGTCGCGCTCGGAGCTCCGCGAGAAGACCGGGACCGTGTTGGCGGTCAAGGACGTGACGATCGAGATCTGGCCCGGCGAGGTCTTCGTCGTCATGGGCCTGTCCGGATCCGGCAAGTCCACGCTCGTCCGCACGCTCATCCGCCTCATCGAGCCCACGGCCGGCACCATCAGGATCTGCAACGAGGACGTGACCGGCGCAGACGCCGCCGCGCTGCGCGAGCTCCGGCGCCATCGCGTCTCGATGGTCTTCCAGCACTTCGGCCTGCTCGCCCACCGCACCGTGATCGACAACGTCGCCTTCGGGCTCGAGATCCAGGGCGTGTCGAAGGAGAAACGCCTCGCGCGGGCCGGCGAGGTGCTCGAGCTGGTCGGCCTCCAGGAGGTGGCCTACTCGTTCCCGTCTCAGCTCTCCGGCGGCATGCAGCAGCGCGTCGGGCTCGCGCGCGCCTTCGCGGTGGACCCGGAGCTGATGCTCTACGACGAGCCCTTCAGCGCGCTCGACCCGCTGATCCGCCGCGACATGCAGGACGAGGTCATCCGGCTCCAGAAGGAGACCGGCAAGACCATGCTCTTCATCACCCACGATCTCCCCGAGGCTCTGCGGCTGGGCGACCGGATCGCGATCATGCGCGACGGCGCGATCGTGCAGCTCGGCACGCCTGAAGAGCTCGTCGGCTCGCCGGCCGACGAGTACGTCGAGAACTTCATCCGCGACATCCCGCGCACGCATGTGCTGACGCTGCGCTGGATCATGCGCGACCCCCAGCCCGGCGAGGCCGACCAGGGCCCCGAGCTGCCGGTGGAGACGACCATGCAGGCCGCCGTACCGCTGGTCGCCTCCACGGACCAGCCCGTGCGCGCCGTCAAGGACGGCAAGGTGGTGGGCATCGTCGACCGCGAGGCGATCCTCCGCGCCATGGCCGACGATCCGGACACCTCCGGCAGCCGCGGCGCCGATGGCAGTAGCTAGCGGCAGGCTGCGGGCACCCGCGTTCGCGGCGCCGGCGTCGCGCTTCCGTGGCCGCGGCGCGCAGGTGGCCGGCCTCCTCGGGCTCCTCTTGGTCGGCTACCTCCTGTGGGCGAACGAGTTCTCCTGGCCCGCCGCGCTGACCTGGGAGGAGCTGCCGCGCAAGCTCGACGACGCGCAGGACTGGCTCCTCGAGCAGCGCACCGAGGGCTCGAACCCGTTCTTCGTCGTCCTTGACGCCTTCCGCGCCGCCTGCGAATGGCTCGTCTCGGCGATCCTCGACTTCCTCGAGTGGCTCACGTGGGTCGGCGTGATGGTCGGCGGCACGCTGATCGTCCTCCGGTTCGGCGGCCGGCGCGCCGCGCTCGTCGTGCTCGCCGCGTTCGTGTCGTTTGCCCTGCTGGACCTGTGGGAGGAGAGCATGCAGACGCTCGCGCTGATGGGCGCCGCCGTGCTGCTCTCGATCCTCATCGGCGTGCCGGTCGGCGTCTACGCGGGACGCAACCAGCGCTTCCACCGCGCGATCACCCCCGTCCTCGACGCAATGCAGATCGTGCCCGCGTTCGCCTATCTGATGCCGGTCGTGATCATCTTCTCGGTCGGCCCCGCGGCGGCCGTGATCTGCACGCTGATCTACGCCATCCCGCCGGCCGTGCGCATCACCGCGCTCGGCATCCGCGGCGTGACCGGGGAATCGGTGGAGGCGTCGAAGGCGTTCGGCGCGACCAACTCCCAGACCCTGTTCAAGGTGCAGCTCCCGCTGGCGCGCCGCCAGCTCCTGCTCGCGCTCAACCAGACGATCATGTTCGCGCTCTCGCTGGTCGTCATTGCGGGCCTGATCGGCGGGCGCGGCCTCGGCGACGTCGTTACGAACGGCCTCTACTCGAACCCCGCGCTCGCGGTGCTCGCCGGCATCGCGATCGTGATCATGGCGATCGCCCTCGACCGGTCCACCGCGGCCATCGCGGACCGCACGGACCCCACCCGCCGGCAGCTGACGGACGAGGGCAAGCGGCGGGCGCGCAAGATCACGCTCGCGACGCTCGGCGGGATCGCCGCCGTCGTGATCGTCGCCAAGCTGCTCGGCGCGGACGCGTACTACCCGGACGAGTTCGAGACCGCCTCGTCTGTCTACGACTCGAACATCCAGGCCAGCGTCCTGGGCTGGATCAACGACGCGCTCGAGTACATCCAGGACCCGACCACGTTCGTCTTCAGCATCACCGACGCGGTCGGCAACTTCATCCTGCACAACATGCTCGAGCCGGTCCAGAACCTGCTGATGGACACGCCCTGGTTCGTGGTCCTCGCCTGCCTCACCGGGATCGCATACGTGCTGAGCGGCCGACGGCCGGCGATCACTGCCTTCCTGATGCTCGCCCTGATCGGCGTCATCGGTGTCTGGGAGCCGGCGATGGACACCGCCTCGCAGGTGCTCGTCGCGACGGCCATCGCGGTCCTGATCGGGATCGCAATCGGGATCTGGGCAGCGGAGAACCCGCGTGTCGAAAGAGCGATCCGGCCCATCCTCGACACGCTGCAGACGCTCCCGCAGCTCGTCTACATCATCCCGTTCATCTACCTGATGCCGGTGTCGCTCGTGCCGGGCGTGGTGGCCTCCGTTCTGTACGCGGTCCCTGTCGTGATCAGGCTCGTGACCGCGGGCATCCGTGGCGTGCCGCCGGCTCCCGTGGAGGCGGCACAGGCGTTCGGCGCCTCGAACCGACAGGTGCTGGCGAAGGTGAAGGTGCCGCTCGCCCGCGACAGCATCATGCTGGGCGTGAACCAGGGGATGATCATGGTCCTCTCGGTGGTCGTGATCGGCGGGCTGGTCGGCTCGGGCGCCCTGGGCGACCAGGTCGCCCGTGGGCTGCAGCGCAATGAGTTCGGCGAGGGCGTCGTGGCCTCGATCGCGATCCTGGCGCTCGGCATAGCGCTCGACCGCGTCACACAAGGAAGACGGAAAGTGCAAACAGGAGGAGGAGCAGCTTGAGGACCCACAGGACCCTGTGGGCGGTGGTGGCGGCGCTGATGGTGGCGCTGTTCATCGCGGCCTGCGGAGAGGAAAAGGACGAGTCCGGCGGCGACGGCGGAAGCGCCTCGACCGGCGGTAAGGACTGCGGCAAGGTCGTGCTGAACGAGCAGGCCTGGGCCGGGTCGACGGCAAACACCTACATCGCCAAGGCGGTGCTCGAGGAGGATCTCGGCTGCGACGTCGAGGTCACGAAGATCACCGAGATCCCGGTCTTCCAGGCTATGGCCGACGGAAAGGTCGATGCGGTGCTCGAGGACTGGCAGCACACCGACGAGTACGCGCAGTACATCGACAAGGCCGGCACCGTCGTCCAGGGCGGGCCGCTCGGAGTCGAGGGCCACATCGGCTGGTTCATCCCGAAGTTCGTGATGGACGAGAACCCCGAGTTCGCGACCTGGGAGGGCCTGAAGGGCAAGGAGGACGTCTTCAACAACGAGTTCCTGGGCGGTGACCCGTCCTACGTCCAGAAGGACAAGGAGCTGATCAAGGCGCTCGGGCTGAACCTCAAGCACGTGACCGCCGGCGCCGAGCCGGCCCAGGTGGCGCGCTGGAGCCAGGCCTACAAGCAGGACAAGCCCGTCCTGTTCTACTGGTACACGCCGCAGTACCTGAACCAGGAGTACGACCTGGCCGAGGTGAAGCTGCCGCCGCGTACCGACGCCAACAAGGACTGCAAGGACGACGCGAAGGAAGGCGGCGACCCCGAGCAGTACAAGTGCGAGTACGACGTGACGATCATCAACAAGCTGTTCTCGAAGAAGTTCGCGGACAGCGGGTCGCCGGCGTACGACATGTTGAAGGCCATGAAGCTGACCAACGAGGACCAAGAGCTCGTCGCGAAGGCGATCGCCGGGGACAAGCAGGACCCCGAAGAGGCCGGAGCCGACTGGGTGAAGGACAACCGCGACAAGGTCGATCAGTGGCTGCAGTAGTCGCTTAGGCCGTTAGGGCCAGCAGGGCCCGGGCAGGAGCGTCAGGGTGACGCTTTTTCTCGGGCTCCTGCTGGCTGGCCTGTCCGCGCTCGTCACGCAGGTCGGCTTCCTGCTGCGCCACCGGGGCGCGGTCGAGTCGCCCGACGTCGACGTGCGCCACCCGCTTGCCAGCGCCGCGGCGCTGTTTCGCTCGAAATGGTGGTCGATCGGCTACGCGCTCGCGGTGGTCGCCTATGTCTGCCACGTGGGGGCGCTCACGCTCGCCGCGCTGTCGCTCGTCCAGGCGGTGCTCGCCGGAGGGCTCGTGGTGCTCGGCGTGGTGGCAGAGCGGTTCTTCGGCTTCGACCTGGAGCGGCGCCAGTGGGCGGGCGTCGTGCTCACGTCCGTGGGCCTCGCGCTGCTCGCGGTCACGGGCGAGGCCCGCTCCGGCCAGGACAGCGCCGACTACTCGGTCGCCGCGATGCTCGCCTTCGAGGCGGGGCTCGTCGGAGCCGGCGCGGCGCTGATCCTCTCCTGCCGGGACGAGCGGCGGAAGTCGGAACGGGGGGTCCTGCTGGGCGTGGCCGCCGGCCTCCTGTTCACGATGACGCACGTCGCCGTGAAGGCGCTCACCGGCAAGATCGACACGACGGTCGCCGAGGTGTTGGTCAGCCCGTACCTGTACATGGCGGTCCTCGGCGGGATCGTGGCGTTCTTCGCCTCGGCGAGGTCGCTTCAGATCGGCCCCGCGGTGCCGGTCATCGCCGTGACGGCGATCGCCGGCAACGCGTCCTCGATACCGGCCGGGATCGTCGTGTTCGGCGACCCGGTCGGGAGCCACACGCCGGAGATCGCAGTCCGGATGCTCGCCTTCGTCCTCGTGATCGGCGCTGCCGCCCTGATCCAGGCGCCGGTGCGCGCCGCGCTAGGAGACGGTGCGGCGGAACAGGAGCGCGCAGACCACGGCGACGATCGCCGCGATGAACGGGATGCCGAAGCCGAAGACGCCCACGGCCGCGAGGATGAAGCCCACGACCGCGACCACGCCGGCCACGCCACCGACCAGCGTGAGCTGGTAGGCACGGCGCTCCCGGCCGCGTCGCGAGGGGGGTCCGCCTGAAGATGGTGATAGTCCCACGCCCTGAACGCTAGCTGAGCCGGCGGGCAACCCGATTCACGCTGCGGCAGTATTGCGGTGTGAAGCGCAGACCGTCCTTGCTCTCAGGGCTCGCTGTCTCGATCGCATCCGTGGCGGTGATCACGGCGCTCGTGTACGCGCTGAAGCAGGCGGTGCCGGTCGTCTCGACCGGTGTCGTGTACCTGCTCGCCGTGCTCCTGGTCGCGAGCCGGTGGGGAGCCTGTGGCTCGGCGTGGCGACTGCGGTTCTGAGCGCGCTGGCGTTCAACTTCTTTCACCTCCCGCCGACCGGGCGATTCGACGATCGACGACGGCGAGAACTGGGTTGCGCTCGGCGTGTTCGTGGTGGCTGCCGTGGTCACCAGCACGCTGTCCGGGACGGCCACCGCGCGCGCCGAAGAGGCGGAGCGCGGGCGCCGCGAGGCGAACCTGACGGCCGAGATGGCGCGTCTTCTGCTGAGCGGCGGAAACATCGAGGACTCGTTGCGAGCGGTCGGCCAGCGGATCGCCGAGGCCTATGACCTGCCATCCGTCTCCATCGAGCTGACCTGGGTCGACAGCGACCAGCGCCAGCGCGCGGTCCCGCTGATCGTCGACGGGAACCGGATCGGGACCGTGCTCGTGCCGTCATCCGCGGACCCCGCCGTCTCGGATGCGCTGCAGGACCGGGTGGTCCCTGCGCTCGAGACGCTCGTCGGGGCGGCGCGCCGTCGCGACGAGCTCGAGGCACAGGCGATCGAGACGAGGGCGCTTCGCCGCAGCAACGTCGTCAAGACGACGCTGCTGCGCACGGTGTCACACGACCTCCGCTCACCGTTGACGGCAATCACCACGGCCGCCGGTGGGCTTGCCTCGGCGGACCTCGACGACCGCGAGCGCGATGAGCTCACCTCCGTGATCGTCGACGAGAGCGCGCGGCTCTCCAGGCTCGTGGACAAGCTGCTCGACCTGACACGCCTTCAGGCTGGCGGCGCGGAGCCGCGGACCGACTGGTGTGCGATCGACGAGGTCGTCCACGCGGCGATCGAGTCGGTCGCTCCGCCGCCCGGTGGATTCGACGTGAGGCTGGACCCGGATCTGCCACTCGTGCAGGCGGATGCCGCGCAGCTCGAGCGCGCCCTCGCCAACGTCCTCGAGAATTCGAGCAGCTTCGCCGGCTCCCAGCCGGTCGTGGTGCGCGGCCGCGCCTCGGGCCGCTTCGTGATCCTGCGGATCACGGACCAGGGCCCGGGGGTTCCCGCCGACGAGCTCGAGCGGATCTTCGAGCCGTTCTACCGCTCGAGGGAAGGCGGGGGCGCCGGCTCGGGCCTCGGCCTGGCGATCGCGCGCGGCTTCCTGGAGGCCAATGGCGGCCGCATCCGCGCGGAGTCGCTGCCGGGTCAGGGCACGAGCTTCGTGATCCAGGTCCCGATCCCGACCGACTCTCAGGCCACCCCCGCGGCCGAGGAACTGGCGAGCGAGTGAGCGCTGTCCGGGTGCTGGTCGTGGACGACGAGCGCCAGATCCTCCGGGCCCTGCGTGTGCTGCTCGGCGGCGCCGGGTTCGAGGTGTCGACCGCGGAGAACGCCCATGACGCACTCGACGCACTGGCGATCCGTCCGCCCGACGCGGCGATCCTCGACCTGATCCTGCCCGACGGGAACGGCGTGGACATCTGCCGCTCGATCCGCGAGTGGAGCGAGATGCCGATCATCGTGCTGTCCGCCGTGGGAGACGAGTCGGAGAAGGTCCGAGCGCTCGAGGCCGGCGCCGATGACTACGTGACGAAGCCGTTCGGCCCGGACGAGCTGATCGCGCGCCTCCGCGCGGCGCTGCGCCGGACGTCGGCCGCTCCCGCCGAACCGGTCCTGCGCGCGGATGGGCTCGAGGTCGACCTCGCAGCCCACACGGTGACCGTCGACGGCGACGACGTTCACCTGACCCCGACCGAGTTCGACCTGCTGCGAACGCTGATGCTCGGACGCGGGCGGCTGCTCACGCACCGAGCGCTGCTGAGTGAGGTGTGGGGCCCCGCGTACGAGGAGGACACGCAGGTGCTGCGCGTGCACATCGCCAACCTGCGGCGCAAGATCGAGCCCCAGCGCGGCTCCCCGAGCCACATCCTCACCGACCCCGGCATCGGCTACCGCTTCGCGGGCTAGCGCCGACACCTTCACAACATCTTTATCGAAAGGGGGCCTTTCTTGATGAGCCCCTGATGCCCCCAGGAGCATCCTCGGGGGCATGGTGATGGACCGGCATACGTCCACAGCGGTATCCCGAATAGTCGTCTCACGCCCGATGACGACTCCGGCCGTGTCCTGCACAGTGGGGCCGGGCTGATGGACGCCATCTCGATCGCAATCGCGCTGGTGGCCTTCGCCGCATTCTTCGCGATCCTCGAGGGCCTGGACCGGGTGTGAGCGGCGCCGAGCTCGTGGGCCTTGTCGTCTCGGTCGCGGTCGCGGCCTATCTCCTCTATGCCCTTCTGCGGGGCGAACGCCTGTGACCGTTCAGGGCTGGCTTCAGATCGCGTTCTTCCTCGTGGTGCTGACGGCGCTGACGCCGCTCCTGGGCGGCTACATGGCACGCGTCTATCGCAACGAGCGCGTCTTTCTCACGCCCGTGCTCGGACCCGTGGAGCGCCTCACGTACCGGCTACTCCGGGTGAATCCCGGGGTCGAGCAGGACTGGAAGGCGTACGCGCGCACGACGCTCGTCTTCAGCCTGCTGTTCTGGTTCTTCCTCTACCTGATTCTGCGCACCCAGGGGCTTCATCCGTTCAACCCGGAGGGCTTCGACTCGGCGACCTGGGATGTGACCTTCAACACCACCTCGTCGTTCATCTCGAACACGAACTGGCAGTACTACGGCGGCGAGACGACGCTGTCCTACTTCTCTCAGATGGCCGGCCTGGCCGTCCAGAACTTCGTCTCCGCCGCGGTGGGCATGGCCGTTCTCGCCGCGGTGATCCGCGGGTTCGCGAGCCGCGGGACCGCCAACCTCGGAAACTTCTGGCAGGACCTGACGCGCACCCTCTTCTACATCCTGCTCCCGCTGTCGTTCGTTGGAGCACTCGTGCTGGTTTCACAGGGCGTCATCCAGACGCTCAGCGGCTACGTCTCCTACTCGGGCGTCCAGGGCCTCGAGCAGACGCTGGCGCTCGGCCCGGCGGCGTCGCAGATCGCGATCAAGCAGCTCGGCACGAACGGCGGCGGCTTCTTCAACGTCAACAGCGCGATGCCGTTCGAGAACGCGACCGGCTTCTCGAACTTCGTCGAGGTGCTGTTCATCCTGCTCATACCCGCCGCCCTCACCTACACCTTCGGCCGCATGATCGGGAACCGGCGCCAGGGCTGGGCGCTGTACGCCGCGATGAGCGTGATGCTGGTGGCCACCATCGCGGTCGCATATGCGGCCGAGCAGCACGGCTCGCCGGCGCAGAAGTCCGCCGAGGTGGCGGCCGCATCCGCGGACGGGACCACCGGCGGCAACCTGGAGGGCAAGGAACAGCGCTTCGGCATCGCCTCCAGCTCGGAGTGGACGGCCATCACGACTGCCGCGTCGAACGGCTCGGTCAACTCCGCGCTCGACTCCTACACCGGCATCGGCGGCACGGTGCCGCTCGCGAACATGATGACCGGCGAGGTGATCTTCGGCGGCGTCGGCTCCGGGCTCTACGGGATGCTGCTCATGGTCATCCTGGCCGTGTTCATCGCCGGCCTGATGGTGGGGCGGACGCCCGAGTACCTCGGCAAGAAGATCGAGGCGCGCGAGGTCAAGCTCACCCTGATCGGGACGCTGTTCGTCCCGCTCGGGGTGCTTGTCTTCGCCGGGGTCGCGATCGCGACCAAGTACGGCGGCCCGTCGATCTTCAACTCCGGCCCGCAGGGCTTCTCCGAGACGCTCTACGCCTACACCTCGCAGACCAACAACAACGGCTCCGCATTCGCGGGCTACACGGGCTTCGTCCAGCCGAATGCGCCCGGCAACGTCGGCGCTTTCGGCATCACCTTCGCCGACCTGGTGGGCGGAGTCGCCATGCTCGGCGGTCGCTTCGTGCCCCTTCTTGCGGCGCTCGCGGTGGCCGGCTCGCTGGCCACAAAGCGCGTCGCTCCGATCGGCGGCGGGACCTTCCGGACGGACACGCCGACGTTCGTCGTCCTGCTCATCGGCGTGATCATCATCGTCGCGGCGCTCACGTTCTTCCCCGCCCTCCTGCTCGGACCGGTGGTCCAGGGCCTGACCCCCCAGCTCTTCTGAGATGCGCCGCGACCTGATCACATCCGCGCTCGCCGTCGTCGTCCTGACGGTCATGTTCGGGCTCGCGTATCCGCTCGTCACGACGGGCGTGGCCCAGCTGCTGTTCCCGAACAAGGCAGACGGCAGTCAGACGCAGCGCGACGGCAAGGTGGTGGGCTCGCGGCTGATCGGACAGGACTTCCGCGACAGGCCGCAGTACTTCCAGTCGCGTCCCTCGGCCACCGGCTACAACCCGGCGGGCACCTTCTTCAACAACCTGGGTCCGAACCAGAAGGACCTGCGCGACATGTTCCGCAAGAACATCGCGGCCTACATCAAGCGGGAGCGTCCCGCGAACCCCGGCCTCGAGGCGGGCGACGTCCCGGTCGACGCCGTCACCACCTCCGGCTCGGGCGTGGATCCGCACATCTCCGAGGCGAACGCGCGCATTCAGGCGCGCCGCGTGGCCGAGGCGCGGAACATGCCGCTCGCGCGCGTGAACGAGCTCGTCGACGAGAACACCGACGGCCGCTTCCTCGGGTTCCTCGGCGAGCCCGGGGTGAACGTCCTGGAGCTGAATCTGGCTCTCGACAAGGAGGCTCGCCCGGCGTGACCGCAAAGCCGCGTCCGCTCACAGACCCCGCGATCCTGCGGTCGGCGATCGTCCAAAGCTTGATCAAGCTGGACCCGCGCTACCAGATCCACAACCCGGTCATGTTCGTGGTGGAGATCGGCGCGGTCATCACCACGGTCGGCTGGCTGATCCAGGCGCTCGGCGGATCGCCCCTCGGCGGCGGCGACGAGCCGGCCTGGTTCAGCTTCACCGTCGCTGTGTGGCTGTGGCTGACCGTCGTGTTCGCGAACCTCGCCGAGGCGCTCGCCGAGGGGCGCGGCCGGGCTCAGGCGGACGCGCTCCGCGCGATGCGCCAGGAGACCGTTGCCCGGCTGCAGGACGGCGGTGAGCGGCGCGCTTCGGAGCTCACCAGGGGCGACCGCGTTGTCGTCGAGGCCGGAGAGCTGATCCCGGGCGACGGCACCGTGATCGAGGGCATCGCGTCTGTCGACGAGTCCGCCATCACGGGCGAGTCCGCGCCGGTGATCCGCGAGGCCGGCGGCGACCGCAGCGCGGTGACCGGCGGTACGCGTGTGCTCTCGGACCGGATAGTCGTGGAGATCACCCAGGAACCCGGCGAGAGCTTCCTCGACCGGATGATCGCGCTCGTCGAGGGCGCCTCGCGACGGAAGACTCCCAACGAGATCGCGCTCGGCATCCTGCTCGCCGGGCTCACACTCATCTTCCTGGTCGTGGTGGTGGCCCTGCGACCGATGGCGGAGTTTGCGAGCACCTCGGCGTCCGTCGTGACGCTGATCGCACTGCTCGTCTCGCTCATCCCGACGACGATCGGCGCCCTCTTGTCCGCGATCGGCATCGCCGGCATGGACCGGCTCGTGCGCCGCAACGTGCTTGCCCTCTCCGGCCGCTCTGTCGAGGCGTCGGGCGACGTCGACGTCCTGCTGCTCGACAAGACCGGCACGATCACGCTCGGAAACCGGGAGGCGACCCAGTTCCTTCCGATGCCGGGGGTGACCGAGGCCGAGCTGGCGGAGGCAGCCCAGTTGGCCTCGCTCGCCGACGAGACCCCCGAGGGCCGCTCGATCGTCGTGCTCGCCAAGCAGTACGGCCTACGCGAGCGGCACTTCGACCCGTCGGCCAACTTCGTGCCCTTCTCGGCGCAGACGCGCATGAGCGGCGTCGACCTGGACGGCGCCCGGCTCCGCAAGGGTGCCGGCGATGCCATCGTCGGCTTCGTGACCGCCGAGGGCGGGCATGCGCCTCCGGAGCTAGCTCCCGCCGTCGAAGAGATCGCACGCGAGGGCGGGACCCCGCTCGCCGTGGCGCGCGACTCCCAGGTGCTGGGCGTCGTTTACCTGAAGGATGTGGTGAAGGAGGGCATGCGCTCGCGCTTCGACCAGCTGCGCGCGATGGGCATCCGCACCATCATGGTCACCGGCGACAACCCGCTGACGGCGGCGAAGATCGCTGACGAGTCCGGCGTTGACAGCTTCCTTGCGGAGGCCACGCCGGAGCGCAAGCTCGAGCTGATCCGCGAAGAGCAGCAGGAGGGCCGGCTCGTGGCCATGGCCGGCGACGGGACGAACGACGCGCCGGCGCTCGCCCAGGCCGACGTGGGCGTGGCGATGAACACCGGGACCCAGGCCGCGCGTGAGGCCGGCAACATGGTCGACCTCGACTCGAATCCGACGAAGCTCATCGAGATCGTCGAAATCGGCAAGCAGCTCCTGATCACCCGCGGCGCGCTCACCACCTTCTCTGTCGCGAACGACGTGGCCAAGTACTTCGCGATCCTGCCCGCGATCTTCGCGGCGACCTACGCGGTCGCCGGCTCCACCACCGGCCCGCTGGACAAGCTGAACGTCATGGAGCTCGGCAGCCCGCAGTCGGCGATCGTCTCGGCAATCATCTTCAACGCGCTGATCATCCCGCTGCTGGTGCCGCTCGCCCTCCGCGGGGTCCGCTACCGGCCGGTGGGGGCCACGGCGCTGCTTCGGCGCAACCTTCTGATTTACGGGCTCGGCGGCTTGATTGCGCCGTTCATCGGGATCAAGCTCGTGGATCTCCTGGTCCATAACCTGCTGGGCGCCTGAGCCAGGCGCGAGAATGCGCCCGCATGGCGGAGCCCGGCCGCGGCCACCACAAGATCTTCCTCGGCATGGCAGCCGGTGTCGGAAAGACGTATCGGATGCTCCAGGAGGGTCAGGCCGAGAAGGCGGCCGGGCAGGACGTCACGATCGGAGTTCTCGAGACTCACGGCCGTGCGGACACCGCGAAACAGGCCGAGGGGCTCGAGGTCATCCCGCGCCGCCGCATCGAGTACCGCGGCAGCGCCCTCGAGGAGATGGACCTCCCCGCCATCTTCCAGCGCGCCCCCGAGCTGTGCCTGATCGATGAGCTCGCCCATGCGAACGCGCCGGGAGTGGAGCACGCCAAGCGCTACGAGGACATCGAGGACGTCCTCGATGCGGGCATCAACGTCTATTCGACGGTAAACGTCCAGCACCTCGAGAGCCTGAACGACCGCGTGGCCGAGCTGACCGGCGTGCGCGTGCGCGAGACCTTTCCGGACGGGGTGCTCGCCTCGGCCGACGAGGTGGTGCTCGTCGACCTGACTCCCGAGGCGCTCGTGCAGCGCCTCCGCGAGGGCAAGGTCTATCCCCAGGACCGGGTCGCGACCGCGCTGAACAGCTTCTTCAAGGTGGAGAACCTGGCGGCGCTGCGCGAGGTGGCGCTGCGCCAGGTGGCCGAGGACGTCGAATCGAGGCGCCTCATCGCGCCCGGCGAGGCGCTGGGGACGCGCGAGGAGCAGCTGCTCGGGGACGCGCCGGGGGCTGTCCAGGAACAGCTGTTGGCTCTCGTACTGCCCGACGAGCGCGGGAAGCGGCTTGTGAGGCGAGCGTGGCGCTCCGCCCAGCGGCTCGGCGGCGAGCTCGACCTTCTGTACGTGAGGCCACCGGGCGAGCCGCCGCGGGGCGAGGAGCGCCAGCGACTCGAGGAGCTGCGGCGGCTCGGGATCCTGCTCGGCTCGCCGCTCATCGAGGTCGAGGACGACGACGTCGTGGAGGCCGCCGCCCGCGTCGCGAAGGAACGCGGCACCACGTACCTGTTCATCGGGCAGCCTCCTCCGCGCCGCGGCACCCGCCGCTTCACCGAGTCACTGCCCGACCGGCTCCTCCGGCGACTCCCCGGAGTCGACGTCCGGATCGTCGCGGATCCGCCGCGCGATCGGTGAGTCAGGGACCCTCACGCCCGAGGCCGGGGTGGACGCCCCTCAGGCTGGTCTGACCCGCCTGGAGCTTCTGGAGCAGGTCGATCAGCTGCTCGCGCTCCTCTCGATCAAGTCCGGCGCAGAGGCGGGTCTCATATTCGATGGCGATCTTCCCCGCCCGCTCGAGCACCCCGCGGCCCTTCCTGGTCAGGTGCAGCCGGCGCACCCGCCGGTCGTCCGGATCCGGGCGCCGCTCGACGAATCCCGCGTCCTCGAGCCTGTCGATCAGCGCGACCATCCGGCTCGCGGGCACGGCCAGCCGTTCCGCGAGGGCCTGCTGCGAGGGGCCGTCCGACGCCGCCACGAAGCGCATCAGCAGGAACTCCCGCGGGTCCAGGCCGATCGGGGCGAGGGCGTCCATGAAGCCCTTCGAGGAGAAGAAGCCCAGCTGCGAGATCAGGAAGCCCACGCTGCGCGGCGGACGCTCGGCCGCCGGCTCCTCCATGCGGAGCTCCTTCTCCTCGCTCATTAAGGCAAGATTACAGCCTCAACCCATTCCTGGTATAAACCGTTTGTGTTTGTAATGATCACGACTCGCCATCAATCCCGCCGGAGGTATCGGTGTCCTCTCTAACCCGCTGGGTCCTCGCACACAAGCGCACCGTCGTGCTCACATGGATCGTCCTGACGATCGCAGGCATCGCCGCTTCAGGCCCGGCCTCGGACGCGCTCGACCCCGAGTTCTCGGTCCCCAACAAGGAGGGCTGGGAGACGAACCGGACCATCGAGCAGCGCTACGGGGGCACCGGCGGCAACACGTCGCCGCTCATCCCCGTCGTGACCCTGCCCAAGGGCGAGGGCGTCGACTCGCCGAGCGTCCGCTCTGAGCTCGCCCGGATGGACAGGCGGCTGAACCAGGCGCTGCCCGGCTCGCGCGTTGCCTCCTACGCGTCGACCGGCGACGACACGTTCGTCTCCGAGGATGGCCGCACCACGTTCGCGGTCGTGTATCCGCGCCCCGATCCAAACTCGGTCTTCGGCGAGAACCCGCTGGCGGAGAAGAAGGCAAGCGCGGTGCTGAGGGATACGACCGTCGCGGGCCAGCCCGTCCACCTGACCGGCTTCGACGCGCTGTTCGAGGACAGCGGCGCGGACAGCGACGGTCCCGGACTCCTGCTGGAGGCGATGCTCGGCGGCCTCGGCGCGCTCGCGGTCCTGACCTTCGTGTTCGCCTCGTTCCTGGCGATCATCCCGATCTTCATGGCGGTCGTCTCGATCATGACGACCTTCCTGCTGCTCCTCGGGCTCACCGAGCTCACGTCGGTCTCCCCCATCGTGCAGTTCCTGATCGCGCTGCTCGGACTCGGCGTCGCGATCGACTACTCGCTGATCGTGGTGTCGCGCTGGCGTGAGGAGCGATCGCACGGGCGGAGCGGCGACGAGGCGGTCCAGAAGGCCATGGAGACCGCCGGCCGCGCGGTCGTGTTCAGCGGGATCACCGTGGCGATCGGCCTGCTGGCGCTCATCGCGCTTCCGCTCCCCTTCCTGCGCTCGATGGGCTACGGCGGGATGCTGATCCCGCTCGTCTCGACGCTGGTTGCGATCACGCTGCTGCCGGTGACGCTGGCCAAGCTCGGCCCGCGGCTCGACTGGCCGCACCGGCGCACCGACGACAAGGCCAGCCGGGCCTGGACGCGGTGGGCCGAGCTGGTCACCCGCCGCCGCTGGATCGCGGCCGCGGCGGGGATGGCGGTGGTGCTCGCGCTCGTGATCGCCGCGACGGACCTCCAGCTCGGCTCCTCCGACGCCGACACGGTCGCGAAGTCGGGTGACGCCTATGAGGGCCTGGTCGCGCTCGAGGACGCCGGGATCGGCGAGGGCTCGCTGCTCCCGCACGAGATCATGGTCCAGCGCGGCACGGACCCGAACGAGGTCGCGCGCCAGGTGGCGGAGGTGGAGGGAATCCACGGCGCCGTGGCACCCGAGGGCGAACAATGGGCGCGCGGGGGCACCGCACTCGTGGAGGCGATCCCGGTCCCGGACAGCGGCTCGTCAGAGGGCGAGGCGACACTGGACGGCGTCCGGAACGCGGCGCATGCGGTGGGACCCGGCGTGCGCGTCGGCGGACAGCCCGCCGCGAACGCCGACTTCATCGACGCGGTCTACGGCAGCTTCCCGCTGATGATCGCGCTGATCACCATCACGACGTTCATCCTGCTGGCACGCGCGTTCCGCTCGCTGCTGCTGCCGGCGAAGGCCATCCTGCTGAACGTGCTGAGCGTCGCGGCCGCGTGGGGCGTCCTCGTGCTCGTCTGGCAGCACGGCTACGGCTCGGAGCTGATCTGGGGCGTCGAGGCCACGGGCTCCATTCCCTCGTGGATGCCGCTGATGATCTTCGCGTTCCTGTTCGGACTGTCGATGGACTACGAGGTGTTCATCCTCGCGCGCATGCGCGAGGAGTACGACCGGACCGGCTCCACCCATCAGGCGGTGGTCACCGGGCTCGGCCGCACCGGCCGCCTTGTGACGAGCGCCGCACTGATCCTGTTCCTGACGTTCGTCGCGATGGCGTCGAGCCCCGGCACCGACCTCAAGATGTTCGCGACCGGGCTTGGGGCGGGCATCCTGCTGGACGCGACGATCATCAGGGCACTGATCGTGCCCGCGGTGATCTCCCTGATGGGACGCTGGAACTGGTGGCTGCCCGAGTGGCCGGCACGCGTGCTGCGCGTGGAGCCGTCGCTGCCGAGACGCGTGGCCACAGCGGACGGCGAGGGTTAGGCTCGCGCCGCCCCGCTCCGCCCGAACGACCGCATTGAGGGTCGGGGGTGTGGCGTTTTATGCACCCATATCGGTACATAAGTCGACACACCCCCTCCGCCCGTCAGCCGCTCCCACCGTTGGTGCTTCGCGAGCTCGTCTCGGGCCGGCTCGACTTGCGGCGCGCCCGGTCGTAGGCGAGCCGGAACACCTCGACCGCACCGGCCAGGTCGGCCGCGGTGCGCACCGGAACGGTGAGCCAGCCCGAGTCGGGCATGGCCGAGTGGGGGCGCGCCCTTCCCTCGGCGATCAGCTCGTCGCGCACCGCGCGCGGGAGCGGGATGTCCGCAAAGGCGCCCCGCTCGCCGACGTCGTGCAGATGTCCGAGCTGTCGGCGGCCCAGCTGGAAGAGCGGGCCGCCGAAGCGCGGCTCGGTGGCCACCTCGACGCCCTCCCAGTTGCCGACCTCGCCGACCAGCGCGTCGACGGCGACGTTGCCGCTCAGTCTCGTGTTCTCGAGCGCATGAACTGTCATGACTGGACATGATGCAACTTCAAGTGCACTTGAAGTCAAGGGGATTGTCTGCTTCGATCGGTGGCATGCCTGAGCTGCTCACGATCGGCGAGGTGGCCGCCAGAAGCGGCGTCGCCACATCCGCGCTCCGCTTCTACGAGGAGCGGGGCCTGATCCGGTCCGAGCGGGCAACGTCGGGGCACCGACGCTTCAACAGGCCGGTGATCCGGCGCGTGGCGTTCATCGTTTTCGCCCAGCGCGTCGGTCTCACGCTCGAGGAGATCCGCGAGGAGCTCGCGAAGCTGCCCGCCGACCGCGTCCCCACGCGCGGTGACTGGGCCAAGCTCTCGAGCTCCTGGACGACCCGCATCGACGAGCGCATCGCGGAGCTCGAGCGCCTCAAGGAGGGCCTGACGGAGTGCATCGGCTGTGGCTGCCTCTCGCTGGGGCGCTGCCAGCTCGCGAACCCGGGCGACCGTGTGGCCGCGCGCGGTCCGGGGCCGCGCTACTGGATCGGCGACCCTCGCGAGTAGCCTCGGCTACGTGGCACGCGCGCCCAGCGAGGAGCCCGAGGGCATCGTCTGCCGACCCGAGCTGCTGCCGGCCGAAGAGGAGGAAGAGCTCCTCGAGAGGTTCGAGACGCTCAGGTTCGACCCGATCGTCCTCCATGGCCGAGCGGCGAAGCGCACGGGGCTCCACTACGGGCTCGACTACGACTACGAGTCGCGCACACCGATGCCGGGCGAGCCGGTCCCGGATTGGCTGCTGCCCGCCCGCGCCCGTGCGGCTGCACTCGCAGGGTACGACCCCGAGAAGCTCGCTGAGATCCTTGTCCAGCACTACCCGCCGGGCGCCACGATCGGCTGGCACACGGACGCCCCCGCCTTCGACACGGTCATCGGGATCTCGCTCGGCGGCTCGTGCCGCCTCCGCTTCCAGCGCGGCAAGCGCGAGAAGCGGCGCGTCTGGGAGCTGCTTCTCGAGCCGCGCTCCGGTTACGTCCTGACCGGCGAGGCGCGGCGATCCTGGGAGCATTCGATCCCGCCCACCAAGGAGCGCCGCTACTCCATCACCTTCCGCACACTCCGGAACCGGGAATGACCGACACCACCTGTCCGAGCTGCGATGCGCCCGCTCCTGCCGGGGCAAGCGGGTGCGGACGCTGCGGATACCGGTTTCTGGAGGACGGCGCGACGGGGATCCGGCGCCCGGGCCGCCCGAGCCGGCGCGGCGTTGCCGCTGCCCTCGCGGTCGGCGCCCTTGTCGCGCTCGCCGTGACCGCGGTCGCCGTGCTCGGCGGCGATGACGAGCAGGCAGCGGCCGATGGGGACACCGGCCGGGGTGCCCGCCTCGACGTCCTCGCCCGCCACCCGCTGAGCACGGCCGCCGCCGAGCGCGTCCTCACCCAGCGCTACCTCTCCATGCCGGACGACGACGAGACCGACGTGCGCTGCTCGGGGCGGGAGCCGAGGCCGGCGCACTCGGTGCGGCGCTGCCACATCCTCTACCCCGGCGGCACCGACCGCACGGTCGTGGTGATCACGAACGCGAACGGCTCAGAAGTCCTGAGCGAGCCCTGACGTGGAGCACATCGAGCTCGTCGTCCTGTTCCTGCTGGTGACCGTCGCCGTGCTCACGGCGCTGGCTCGCGTGCTCGGGCTGCCGTACCCGATCCTGCTCGTGATCGGCGGCAGCCTCGTGGGCTTCGCGCCCGGCGTACCCGACGTGCAGCTCGACCCGGACCTCGTGCTCCTGATCTTCCTGCCGCCGCTCCTCTTCAACGCGGCGTACTTCTCGTCCGTGCGCGACCTGCGCTACTACGCGCGCGCCATCACCCTGACCTCGATCGGGCTCGTGCTCCTCACGATGTGCTCCGTCGCGCTCGTCGCGCACGCCGCCATCGACGGGCTGCCGTGGGCCGCGGCGTTCGCGCTCGGCGCGATCGTGTCGCCCACCGATCCGCTCGCGGCGGTGGCGATCATGAGGCGGCTGGGCGCGCCGCGCGGAATCACCACCGTGATCGAGGGCGAGGCGCTCGTGAACGACGGCACCGCGCTCGTTGCCTACAGAACGGCGGTGGCGGCGGCCGTCGGCGGCAGCTTCGACCTCCTAGACGCGACCGGGGACTTCGTCGTCAGCGTCGTCGGCGGCATCGCCGTCGGGCTGGCGGCGTCGGTGCTCGTGGTGGTGGCGCTCCGGCGACTGCTCGGCGACGACGTGGTCGGCGTCGTGATCTCGCTCGCGGCGGGCTACGTCGCCTACATCCCCGCGGAGGAGATCGGCGTCTCCGGCGTGCTCGCCGCGGTCACGATTGGCCTTGTCGTCGGCTACAAGTCGCCCGCGCTCTCGACTCCGGCCTCGCGCCTCCGCGGCTACGGCTTCTGGGAGGTGCTCGTCTTCCTGCTGAACGCGGTGCTGTTCGTCCTGGTCGGGCTCCAGCTGCCCGGGATCCTGTCCGAACAGAACCGCTCGGCTCTAGAGCTGATCGGGCTCGCCGCGCTCGTGAGCGCCGTGGTCATCGGTACTCGGCTCATATGGGCGAATACCGCGCCCTACCTGATCCGCGCGCTCGACCGACGGCCCTCACAGGTCGCGCGCCGGGTCGGCTGGCGGCTGAGGCTCGTCAGCGGCTGGGGCGGCCTCCGCGGCTCGGTGTCGCTCGCAGCCGCGCTCGCACTGCCCCATGGTTTCCCCGAGCGCGACCTGCTGATCTTCCTGACGCTCGCCGTGATCTTCGCCACGCTGGTCGGGCAGGGACTCACCCTCCCGCTACTGATCCGCCGGCTCGGCATCGAGGACGACGGCGCCGGGGAGCGCGAGGAGCTCCACGCGCGGCGCGAGGCCACTCTGGCGGCGATCGAGCATCTCGAACGGCTGCACGACGAGGACTGGACACGCGATGACACCGTCGACCGGATGCTGCAGCTCTACCAGTTCAGGAACCGGCGCCTGACCCAGCGGGCGGGCGAGCTCGACGGCGACGAGGAGCAGGACAACCTGGACGAGCGCTCGGCCACCTACCAGCGCATGGTGCGCGAGGTGCTGGACGCCCAGCGCCGGCGCGTCGTCGAGCTCCGCAACGAGGGCGTGATCTCGGACGAGGTGATGCACGTCATCGAGCGCGAGCTCGACCTCGAGGACCAGCGACTCGAGATCTGATCCGAGGGCTACACGCGCAGATAGCGCAGCACAGCCAGCACTCGACGGTGCTCCTGCCCCGTCGGCTCGAGTCGCAGCTTCGAAAAGATATTCGTCACGTGCCGCTCCACCGCGCGCTCTGAGACAAAGATCGTCTCGGCGATCGCGCGGTTCGAGTAGCCCTCCGCCATCAGCGCCAGCACCTGCCGCTCCCGCTCGGTCAGGTCGCTGAGCGGCTCCTGACGGCGTCCGACCATCTGCGCGACGACCTCCGGGTCGAGCGCGGAGCCGCCCTCGGCCACGCGCTGAACCGCGTCCGTGAAGCGGTCCACCTCGGCCACTCGGTCCTTCAGCAGGTAGCCGATCCCCTCGGTGCCGCCGGCGAGCAGCTCGCCGATGTAGCGATCCTCGACATATTGCGACAGGAGGAGAATCCCGACGTCGGGAAGCTCCCTGCGGATCGCGAGCGCCGCGCGCAGGCCGTCGTCGGTGTTGTCCGGCGGCATGCGCACGTCGATGATCGCCACGTCCGGCTTGTGGGCGCGGACCTTCCGCAGCAGGTCCTCGGCGTCCCCCGCCTGCCCGACCACCTCGAAGTCCGCGTCCTCGAGCAGCCGCGCCGCCCCCTCGCGGAGGAGCACGGCGTCGTCGGCGATCACGACTCGCATGGGATCTCCGCCCGGACCACGGTGCCGCGTCCCACCGGGCTCCTCACGCTCAGGGTGCCGTTCAACGCGGCCACCCGGTCGGCGATCCCGCCGAGGCCCGAGCCCAGGAGGTCGGCGCCGCCGCGACCGTCGTCCGAGACGACCACGCGCAGCGCCCCGTCGTTCTGTGTGGCGTGCACCTCCACCGCGCTCGCTTCCGAGTAGCGGACCGCGTTCGTCAGCGCCTCCGCCACCGTGAAGTAGGCGGCCGCCTCGATCGGCTCCGGAAAGCGACCCTCCGGCACGGCGGCCAGCGTGGCCGGGATGCTCGAGCGCTCGACGAGCGCCTGGAGGGCGGGGCGCAGCCCGCCCTCGGTGAGGACGACCGGATGGATCCCGCGGGCAAGCTCGCGCAGCTCGGCCGTGGCGTCCGTGAGGGCGGCGACGGCACCGTCGAGGAACTCCGCCGCCCCCACCGGGTCGGTGTCGATCTTGGCGCGCGCCATGCGCAACTGGAGAGCCAGCTCGACGAGCCGCTGCTGCGCGCCGTCGTGCAGGTCGCGCTCGAGCCTGCGACGGGCGGCGTCGGCCGCCTCCACGATCCTCGCGCGCGAGGCGCGCAGCTCCTCCTCGGCCTCCTTGCGCTCGGTGATGTCGCGCAGGTAGCCGGCGAAGCCCGACTCGCCGGGGAGGTCGATCCTCGTGATCGTGAGCTCGACGGGGAAGGTTGAGCCGTCCGCCCGCATGCCCGTGAGCTCGATCCGGGTATCGAGGATGTGCGGCACGCCCGTCTCGTGGAAGCGCGCGAATCCCTCGCGGTGGCGCGCGCGCAGATCGGGCGGGACGATCAGCTCGGCCATGTCACGCCCGACCACCCCGTCCGCCGGGTAGCCGAACGTCCGCTCGGCGGCGGCGTTGAACTCGACGATGCGGCCGTCGTCGTCGATCGTGATGACGGAGTCGAGCGCGGTGTCGAGCATCGCCTGGTGCCACGTCCTCGCCGCGCGCAGGCGCTCCGCGTCGCGGCGCCGCTCGATCGCCTGCCCGATCTGATCGCCGAGCATCGCCATCGTCGCGAGGAGCTCCGAGTCCAGCTCGCGCGCCTCGCCGGTGAAGAACTCGACGACGCCCAGCACACCGCCGGCGCTGCGAAGCGGAAAGCAGAAGCCGGCCCGCAGCCCCGCCTCCCGCGCGACGGCGGCGCGCGGGAAATTGATCTCGTCCTGTACGTCCGGGATCCAGGCGGCCTCTCCGCTCAGCCAGACGCGCCCGGGCAGGCCCTCGCCCGGCGTCAGCGTGATGCTGCGCGAGAGCGTGACGAACGGCTCGTCGTCGACGTCCGGTGCGCACCAGGTCTCGACGCACACGAGCACGTCGGATCTGCCGGGCGGCGGCTCCCACGCCGCGCCGAGCCGCCAGCCGAGCCCCTCCCCGATGGCGGCGAGCGCGCGCTGGAGCGCCTCGTGCGGGTCCACCGTCTCGGCGAGACTGCGGGCCACTTGGCGCTCAGTCCTCGTCAGGGTGGCCATCGCGCCCAATGATGGAGGTAAGCGGGGCCGGATGCGAGCCGCGCGGCGTCTATTCTCGAACGATCGAGGATCCCGCCCGCATCGTGCTCTTCGACATCGACGGCACGCTCGTCTCGACCGGCGGCGCCGGAGCCGAGGCGTGGAAGCAGGCGTTCGACGAGCTGCACGGGATCCCGGCCGACATCGGCCAGTTCACCGACGCCGGCATGACCGATCCCGACGTGGGCGCGAAGACGTTCGAGGCCGTGTTGCACCGCAAGCCCACGGCGCGCGAGCTCGCGCAGCTCCTACAGCGCAGGCTCGAGCACCTGCCGGAGGCGGTCGCCCAAAGCAAGGGCTACCGGGTGCTTCCCGGCGTGCCCGAGCGGCTCCGGCAGCTCAGCCGCGCGGGACACCTCCTCGGCATCATCACCGGCAACGGCGACGGCGCCGCGGCGGTGAAGCTCGCGCGCGGGGACCTGAACCGCTGGTTCACGTTCGGCGCGTACGCGACCGCCGGCGTGGACCGCCCGGGAATCGTGCGCTGGGCCGTGGAGCGGGGCGAGGCGATGCTCGGCCAGGACGTGCCGAACTCGGACATCTACGTGGTCGGCGACACGCCGCTCGACATCCAGGCCGCCCACGCTGTCGACTGCACGGCGATCGCCGTGGCGACCGGGCACTTCGACGTGGACGCGCTCCGCGAGGCGGGCGCGGATCATGTGCTGAAGACGCTGGAGGAAGAGCTTCCGCTGACCTAGCGGCGCTTCGCGGCCATCACGAGCTCGTCGACGACGTCCGGGTGCTCGGGGCGGCTGAACAGGAAGCCCTGGGCGCTGTCGCAGCCGGCGGCCTGGAGGTTTCCGAGCTGGTCGCTCGTCTCCACGCCCTCGGCGACGACCGACAGGTTGAGCGCGTGGCCGAGCTCGATCACCGCGCTCACGATCGCCACGTCCTCCGAGCTGTGCGGAAGGCCGCGGACGAACGAGCGGTCGATCTTCACGGAGTCGATCGGGAAGCGGCGAAGGTGCTCGAGCGAGGAGTAGCCGGTGCCGAAGTCGTCGACCGCGATCTGCACGCCCAGCGCCTTCAGCTCGGCGAGCGTCACCGTGGACGCCTCGGGGTCCTCGATCAGAACGCTCTCCGTGACCTCAAGGCAGAGCCCGGCTGGATCGATCTTGCTCTCCGCGAGCGCGAGCGCGACCGCCTCGACGATCTTGTTGTCGGCGAGCTGGCGGCCCGACACGTTCACGCGGACCGTCAGCGGCTTCGGCTCGTCGCGCTCCAGCTCCCAGCGGGCGGCATGGCGGCACGCCTCCTGAAGGACCCAGTTCCCGATCGGGACGATCAGACCGGTCTCCTCGGCCAGCGCGATGAAGTCGGCTGGCCCAAGCAGCCCCCGCTCCGGGTGCTCCCAGCGGACCAGCGCCTCGACGCCGATGATGGTCTCGGACACGACGTCGACCTCGGGCTGGAAGTAGACGCGGAACTCCTCGCGCTCGAGTCCCTGGCGAAGGGCGTTCTCCGTGTGCAGCCGGTCGAGCGCGCGCTGGCGCGTCACGTCGTCGAAGAGCATCAGGCGGCCACCGCCCGCCTGCTTCGCCCGGTACATCGCGGCGTCGGCGTCGCGGATCAGGTCCTCGCCGTCCTGGTCCGGATCGGCGGCGATCGCGATTCCGATGCTCGCGCTCGACACGGCGTCCCCGTGAGGCAGGTGGAACGGCAGGCTGAACGACTTCAGCACGCGCTCGGCGACCGCGACGGCGTCCTGCTCGTCCGCGAGGTCCTCGCAGAGGATGGCGAACTCGTCGCCGCCGAAGCGCGCGATCGTCTCCTGGCGTCTGAGCGAGTGGCGCAGCCGGTCCGCCACGGCCAGGATCAGCTTGTCGCCGGCGGGATGCCCGAGGCTGTCGTTGATGACCTTGAAGCGATCCAGGTCGAGGAACAGCACGGCGACGTAACGGCCGGGGCGGCGCTGCAGGCGCTCGAGCGCCGCGCTGAGACGATTCAGGAACAGGAGCCGGCTCGGCAGCGAGGTGAGCGGGTCGCGCAGGAGCTGATCCTCGTTCGTCCGCCAGGCCACGATGTGCGCCACGCTCGCGGCGAGCACGAACCCGCCGTGGATGAGCGCCCACTTCCACGGGTTTTCGATGGCGCCCTGGTGGTTGTAGACGCTGGCCGGCGCGAGAATGCCGACGATCCCGTGATGGAGGACCACGTAGCCAATCGCCACGAGGAACGGCACCCACGCCTGGTACAGCGTGAGCACGCCGACCATGACGAAGAAGTGGAAATGGGCCTCGATGTAGCCCGTCCAGAGGTGCACCAGGATGGCCGAGCAGGTGATCAGGCCGAACGACGCGGCGACGACGCGCTGCGTCATCGTGAACCGCTCCGAGCCGGCGAACCAGGCCGCGGCGGCGACCAGGCCGCCCTCCTGGAGCATGTGCGGAAGCGTCTGGCCCTGGAACAGGCCGAAGGCCACCAGCGCCGGGACGTGGATCCACAGGAGCCACACGATCGCGGCGTGCCGCCTGCGCCAGATGTGCTCGGGCAGCAGCTGGCCCTTGGGGAGCCAGCGCCAGACGGCATACGCGTGGCGCCGGAGCCCGGACGGCTCGTCGCTCAGCAGCCCGGCGGGGAGCCGATCGAGAACCTCCGCATGTGCCTCGGTCGACGCTCATCGCCCTAGGCCACCGCGGATCCCACGTCGCGACTCAGGTCGACCAGCGACGCGCTCGGGCGCGACACCGGCTCGCCGACGGCGCACGGCGGGCCGAGCTTGTACACGAAGCGGCGACGCGCCTCGTGGTAGCTCTTGTCGGACCCGAAGAAGTTCTCGTGGCAGCGCGCCAGCTCCTCCGTGCGGTAGGTGCTGAGCGGCTTCAGCTGCTCGTCGCGCGTGCGCTGGCGGCGCTTCTCGTCGAGCCAGTGAGCGGCGTCCGGGTGGCGCGCGAGACGCTCGGCGAGGCCGCGCAGCTGGGCGCGGAAGCTGGCCACGCTCTCACCGAAGGCCGCGTCGATCAGACCGATCTCGACCGCGCGCCGGGTTCCCACCGGCTGGAAGGTCTCCGTGATCTCGGCGGTCAGCTCGTGGCCGATCCTGCGCGGGAGCAGATAGGTCCAGTACTCGGAGCCGTAGAGCCCGCCCATGTGCCGGTAGTACGGGTTCAGCACCGCGTCCTCGCGCGCGACCACGTGGTCGGCCGCGAGCGCCATCGGGCACGCCGCCCGCCGCGGCATCGCCCGAGAGCGCGGAGATCACCAGGTGCGAGTCGGTCTCGACGATGTCGCGCACCACGTCGTCGATCGCGTGCAGGTTGTACCAGGACTCCTCGGCCGGGTTCTCGGCCGCCTCGATGACGTTGAGGTGGATCCCGTTCGACCAGAAGTCCGCCCCACCCATGAGCACGATCGCTCGCGTGCTGCGGCGCGCACGCGCGTAGGCGTAGGCCTCGCGCAGGCGGCGGCACTGGTCGGTGCTCATCGCGCCGTTGTAGAAGTCGAAGTGGAGATAGCCCACGCCGGCGTGCTCCTCGTAGACGATCTCGCGGTGCGTCTCGCCGTCCGCCATCGGGGCGTGGAGCGGGGCCGGCACCTCGGGCACGTCGATCTCCCGGCCCGCCAGCGCGAGCGCTCGCGTGGCCGGCAGCTTGAAGAAGCGCTGCGTGCCCTCGTCGCGCCGCTTCAGGTGCGTGAGCCACACCGCGCCGTCGACGGTCGCCCTGCAGATCGCGCCGTCGCGCTGGGCGATGATCGCGCCCGGCGTGCCGCGGAGGCTCCGCTCGGCATGCGCGCCGAACAGATGGAACTCCACGTCGCCGATCCGGTCGAGCACGCCGGGGCTGCCCTCGGCCGCGCGAACCCTGCGCAGAACCGTCGAGCTCGCGTCCGAGGACCAGTCGAGCGTGCGCTCCGCCTGGCTCAGCATCGGCAGCGGGCGCCCGGTCACGTTGGGGTCGTCGTAGTCGAGCGGCGTGGGCGAGAAGTCCGCGTCGCTCACCCCTGAGACGGCTTCCACCACCGCCTCGACGGCGCCGCGGCGCACCTCGTGGCGGTACAGGCTGCTCTTGCCTATGGGTCGCGTGGCGAACTTCCGGGTGGCCCAGATGTCGCCGCCGTCGACCTCACCGGTGGCCTCCAGCACCGTGACGCCCCACTGGCCCATGCCGAGCTCGATGGCCCAGTCGAGCGACGAGCCGCCGCGGTCGCCGACCGGCCCCGGGTGAACGACCAGGCAGCGGTGCTTCGACCACACCGACTCGGGGATGATCTTGGTGAGGAACGGGCAGACGATCAGCTCGGGCCGATGGACCTCGACGGCCGCCTCCATGGCCGGACCGGAGTCCACCACAGCCACCGACACCTCGTGCCCGAGCTCGGTGAGCGCGACCTGCGCCCGCTGGCTCAGGCTGTTGTGGGCGGTGACGAGGAACAGTATGCGGAGTCCCGGGCCAGGCACAGGCGCAGCGGCGTGCCGGCGCAGGCCGCCGGAGCCGCGACGCAGGACCTCGTCGAACTGGACAGTGCTGCCCATGAGGAGCTTCGTCGGCTTCGCGGGGGCGCCTCTGTATACCGGCTGGACGAATGCACCTACCGCGTTTGGGGCTGGCTCAATCGCCCGTGGAGGGTCATAGGATCGGCGGACTCACCTACGAAGGAGAGCTCATGGCCCGAGCCGAAACGAAGATCAAGGACGGCGCAGCCCCCTTCCTCGAGCCCGGCGAGGAGGTCCTCGCCGGAATGCACGCGCGCCCGCGCGGATGGACGCAGGCGAGCGCCTCGGCGGGCGGTGGCGCCCTGGCGGGCACTCGTGGGCGGGACCATCGGCGGCAAGAAGCAGCAGAAGAACATCGACGCGGCGGAGGATTCGGGCTTCGAGCTCGCCAACCCGATGGCGCTCGCGATCACCGACCGCCGCCTCCTGTGCTTCGAGGTCAGCTCCCTGATCGGGATGGGCATGGGCGGCGACGTCAAGGAGCTCGTGAGCGCGGCCCCGTTGAACGAGGTCGACTCCATCGAGACGAAGCGGCTCGGCGTCGGCAAGACGGTCACCGTGACGGTCCGCGGCACGCCGTTCGTGCTCGAGGTCGGCGCCGGAGCGAACGCCAAGGGCATCGTCGAGGCGTTCGAGCGCTCCAGGTCGCCCGCCTAGCCCAGGCTCGCCACGGCCTCGCGCGTGTCCACGACCAGGCCGAACTCCGGGTCGAGATTGCTCGCCGTGACCCGCGACAACTCGTCCGCGCTGATCGCGCCGTCGCCGTCGTGCGCCGGCAGATCGAAGGTATGGGTCGCGTCGAGCACGAAGGTCATGTCGAAGTCCAGGTTGGCCGCGACGCGCGCCGTGGTCTCGCAGCACATATTGGTCTGAATCCCGCAGACGGCGATGCGGTCGATCGCCTCGGCGCGCAGCCACGTGGCGAGGTCGGGGTCGCCGTGGAACGCCGAGTTCACGCTCTTCACGACCAGCAGGTCGGGCTCGCCCGAGAGGATCTCCTGAAACTCGTTCCCCCGCTGGCCAGGCGTGAATGGCGACTCGGGCTCGGACGAGTCGTGCCTCACGTACACGATCGGCTGCCCCCTGGCACGCCAGGCCTCGATCAGCGTCGCGATGTTCTCCTCGCAGGCGGGGTTGTTTCGCGCCCCCCAAACGGGATCGTCGAAGCCCTGTTGGACGTCAACGACCACGAGGGCGAAGCGGTCGTTCATCCCGACTTCGCGCCCGCGACGAAGCCGCGCACGTCGGCGGCGGGCTCCGAGTAGGCGTCCCCGAGCGCCTCCTCGACCGCCCGCATGAAGTCCTCCGCCCAGCCGGGGAGGTCGTAGTCGACCGCCCGCAGGAACTCGAGCGTCGCCGCGAGGCGGATGTCGGCGATCGAGGGCGCGTCGCCGCCGATGAAGGTCCTGCCGTCGAGGAAGAACTGGCGGTAGGCGTCGAGTGGCTCTGCAAGGGCGTCCTCCGCGTCCTTACGGGCCTTCGCCTTCATGGCGTCGTCCGCCTCCGAGGTGGCCACCTCGCCGGGGTACTGAGGGAAGCCGAGCGCGGGGTACGTCGCCCGCGCCACGAGCGGATAGAGCGTGCCGATCAGGTAGAACATCGCGCTGTCGACCATCGCCCGCTCGCCCGGGTCGGTGGGGTAGAAGCGGTCCAGTCCGTGCCGGTTGCAGAGGTACTGCATGATCGCGCAGCTCTCCCAGAGCGAGCCCCTCGGCAGCCCCTCCTCCTCGAGCAGCGGGGTCAGGTGCGCCGGATCCTTGGCGAGGAACTCCGGCGTCCGGGTCTGGCCCCAGACGTCGACCTCCTCGAAGTCCAGCCCGGCGGCGCGCACGAAGACGCGCACGGTGAGGTTGTTGACGCTCGGCATCAGGACGCTCAGCGTGTTGTCAGCCATGAGCGCAGGATGACGCATCGACGCCTGCGAAGATCGCCGCCGATGGCAACCGCCGGCGAGGCAGCCGCGACCGGGTTCGCGCACGCGATCACGACCGGCGATCGCGACGCGGCTCTGGAGGTGTGCCATCCGGCGATCGAGTTCGAGTCCATGCTCGGCATCGGCGGCCGGACGTACCTCGGGCATCACGGCATCCGCGAGTACTTCGCCGACATCGAATCGGCATGGGACCACTGGCGGGTGGAGGTCGAGCGGGCCGTCGAGGGCCCGGACGGCCGCGTCGCGATCGTCATGACGATGCACGCGCGCGGCCACGGCAGCGGCCTGGCCCTCGCGGAGCGCACCGCTCACATTTGGACGATGAAGGACGATCGGCTGTTCCGGAATCAGCTGTACCGCGATCCGGAGCTGGCCCTCCGGGATCTGGGCGTCTAGGTTGGCGGCACGGTGAGGGAGCTTGCTGGGCGCGCGGCGCATGTCGCGGCGCTCTGGGGTCTTGCGGCAGCCGCGCCGCTGTTCGACCTCCTGGGGGACCACCCGGAGTTCTTCGCGATCCGAGGCTCGTCGACGCGGGACATCGTGCTGTTCGCGCTCGGCCTTGCGCTGCTGCCGCCGCTTCTGCTGGTGGGCCTGGAGTGGCTCGCGAGCCTGGTCAGCCACGGGCTCGCCTGGGCGCTCCAGCTCGTCTACGTCGCGATCCTGACCACCGCCATCGTCCTGCAGCTGCTGCCCGGGGACGCCTGGCTTTCCAGCATCGCGCCCGGCGCGGCCATCGGCGTCGCGGCCGCCGCGCTGTACGCGCGGGCGACCGCTGCGCGCTCGCTGCTCGCGATCCTCGCGCCCGCGCCGCTCGTGTTCGCCGCGGTCTTCCTGCTGCTCTCGGACGTCTCGCCGCTCGTGCTGGGCGAGAGCGGCGACGCCAAAGCCGCCGGCACGCACGCGAGCGCGCCGATCGTGATGGTCGTGTTCGACGAACTGCCCGTGCACTCGCTCATGGACGCCGGCGAGCGCATCGACGCGCGCCGCTACCCGAACTTCGCGCGCCTGGCCGCGCACTCGACCTGGTATCGCAACACCGCATCGGTCGACCAGGACACGCCCTACGCAGTGCCGGCGATCCTCGACGGGCGCCTGCCGCGGCAGGAGCGCCTGCCCGTAGCCGCGGACCACCCGCAGAACCTCTTCAGCCTGCTCGCCGGTCGCTACGAGCTGCACGTGCGAGAGGACGCGACCGCGTTGTGCGCGCCGCGCCTGTGCGCCCCCGACGCGGATGACGGCCTGCGATCGCTGTGGCACGACGCCGGGCTCGTGTACGCCCACGAGGTGGTGCCCGACCACCTGGAGGACGACTTGCCCGCGGTTGCTCAGCACCTGGCGCCGCTTCGAGGCGCTGGCCGACCCGAGCGCGGCGGTCGCCGCGACGCGACAGGTGCGCCGCGAGAGCAAGCGGCACCGCTTCGTCCGCCTGCACACGAATCTCGCCGGCGGCCGCGCGCGGCGCTTCGAGCGCTTCGTGGCCGACATCGAGGGCGGCTCGCAGCCGCGCCTCCACTTCATCCACATCCTGCTCCCGCACGTGCCGTTCCGCTACCTGCCGTCGGGCAGGCGCTACCGGAACTCGCCGATGGAGGCTCTCCCCGGGCTCGACAGCCGCCCGGGCTACAGCATCCCGTTCCTCGTGAAGCAGAGCTACCAGCGCCACCTCCTCCAGCTCATGGCCACGGACCGCCTGCTTGGAAGGCTGCTCGACCGGCTGCACGAGATCGACCTCTACGACCGCGCCGTCATCGCGGTGGTGGCGGATCACGGGATGAGCTTCCGGCTCGGCCACGACCACCGCCTGGTGCGCGCGGCGAACGTGCAGGACATCGCCCCGGTGCCCTTCTTCCTGAAGCTGCCCGGCCAGCGGCGCGGCCGCATCAGCGACCAGCCGCTCCGCACGGTCGACGTCCTGCCCACGCTGGTGGACGCGATCGGCGCGCGGATTCCCTGGCAAATCGACGGGCGCTCCGCGCGCAGGCAGACCGCGCCCGCGCAGCGACGGCGCCGCATCATCTCGAAGAAGTTCCGTCACACCTACCTCGTGGACACGCCGAGCTATGAGAGCGAGAAGCGCGCCGCGCTGGCGCGCAAGCTGAGGCTGTTCCCCCGGCTCGACCGCGTCGGGCCGGCGAGCGATCTGATCGGGAGGCGGATGGACGAGCTCCCCGTCCTGCCTGCCCGCGCGGAGCGAGCGGTGATCCCGGGCGCCGCCGGCTACCGGCACGTCCGGCCCGCCAGCGGCATCGTCCCGGGGCATCTCGTCGGCCGGATCCAGGGCGGCGTGCCGGGTGGCGGACGTGTGATCGCCGTCGCACTCAATGGCCGGATCGCGGCGACCGGCCGCACCTTCACCCTCGAGGGGACCCAGGGCGAGCAGTTCTCCCTGCTGATCCCGGAAGACCGCTTCCGGAGGGGAAGGAATCGCGTGGAGCTGCTGCTCACGAACGACAGCGGTGACGGGTGTCGGGCTCGGCCCTGCAGGGGGTTCCTGGACTTAGTCGCGCTATACGGGACTAAGTCAAGGAACCCCTCGGAATCCACCCCTTAATGCCGCCGTTCGCCCGCGCCAGTCCGGAACTTGTGCGGCAGAGCGGGGCAGGGTCAGGGCTCCTAAGTTCAGGGTGGTGTTCAGGGTTCCTCCCCGATGACTACACGCGCGCGTAGGCGGATGATGGCGTCATGTCAGCTATCGAGATGCACACCCACCTTCAGCAGCTCGAGGCAGAGCGCGCGCTGGCCCTGATCGAAGGGCTCGGCAACAGCGCGGCGTACATGGCTGACCTCGACCACGAGATCGCAGCGACGCGCAACGCCTACGTCGCCGCGGCCGTCACCGAGATCGCTGTCCTGCGCGCGGAGCTCTCCGGCAGGCTGCTGGGCTAACCCGTCGCCGCCGTCGCGCGCCTCCTGTAGCTTGAATGCATGAGTCATGCAGGCGCTCGCGACGCCAACCTGCTCGGCAGCGTCGGGCTCGCCGTGTCGGACCGCATCCGGGCAGCCGGTGAGGACGAGCTCGGGCTCAGCGGCTCGGCGCCGCAGGCCATCGTCGCGCTCTCCACGTACCTCGCGGACAAGCCGCTCGAGGAGATCGCCGCTGCGTTCGGCATCACCCCCTCCGCGGTCGTCCGGCTGATCGACCGGCTCGAGGCGGCCGGGCTCGTCAGACGCGGGCCGGGGCCGGACGGCCGGCGCGTGTCGGTCCGGCTCACCCCCAAGGGCGAGCGGCGCGCGAAGGCAGTCCTGGAACGGCGCGAGAGCGAGCTCGAGGGCATCCTCGGAACGCTCACCCGCGCCGAGCGCGAGCAGCTGACGCGGCTGAACGAGAAGCTCCTCGGCCAGATCCCGGAGGACGTGGCGGCGGCGGGGCGCGTGTGCCGTTTCTGCGACGTCCACGCCTGCGGGCACTACGACGGGCGCTGCCCGGTCACGCGCGGCATCGACGCACGCGGGCTGCGCGGCTGAACCGCCGCTCAGCCGCCGCAGACGCGCGGAACCGGCACCGGCGTCCGCGCGTTCACCGCCAGCTCACCCGGGCGGCCGTGGATCTTGCAGAACGCGTAGCGGCCGCTCGCGAAGTCGATTCGCGCGCGATACGGGTGCCCCACCACGCCGGGCCGGTTGCCTGAGGTCGCGGGGATGTCGCTCGTGATCGCGATGCAGGCGTAGCGCCCGGCTCGCATCGACGGGACCGCGTCGGCCGGCGCCCGCCCGGCGGTGGGGGGATACGGCCCGCACCTCACCCGCAGGATCGGGCCGGTGAACTCGCCTGCCGCCGCCCGCGCGCCGGCATCCGCCTTGATCGAGCCCACGGCCGCCGCTACGAGCTGGTGCCGCGCCTCGAGGTCCGCGCCGGCGGCCGCGCCGCGACCCAAGCGCGGACGCTGCTCGCGTCGCGTGTCCGCGAGAATCTGGCGCTGGATCCGCGCGGACTCCGCCGCCTCGGCGCGAGCGTGCTCCTCCTTCGAGCGCTGAATCCCGGGGGCCAGCACGAACGCGAGCACGACGGCCGCGACCGCGAGCCCCGCCACGCCCAGCCTTGCGACCGGCGGCAGGCGCCGCCACATGAACCCGGGCAGCTCGAGCAGGCCCGGGAGCGGCTCGTAGCGGTCATCGGCCTCGCGCTGCACTGCGCGCCATACGATACATGCATGACGCAATCATTAGCGTGCAGCAGGTAGCGGTCAGTCAGCGGCGCGTGCGTCTCTTCTGGCTCACGTCGGCGCGGCTCCCGCCCGTGACCCTGAAGGACGCGCTGTTGTCCGACTGGCTCGAGGTGTTGCCCACGTAGACGTTGATCCGCCCGTTCTCGACCACGAAGCGGCCGCGGTTGTCGTAGAAGCCGACGTCGTCGCGGTCGAGCGTCCAGCTCACCGTCTTCGGGGGCTGGCCCGGCGTGAGAGTCACCCGCTCGAACCCGCGCAGGCGCCTGACCGGCTGCGAGATGCTCGCGACCGGATCCCAGATGTAGAGCTGGGCGACCTCGTCGCCGGCTCGCGTTCCGGTGTTGGTCACGTCCGCCTTGACCGTGACGCTCCCGCGCCGCGCGTCCATCGTCGATGAGCTGAGCCTGAGGTTCGAGATCTTGAACGTCGTGTAGCTGAGGCCGTAGCCGAACTCGAACTGCGGCGAGCAGCTCAGGATGTCGCGATGGCGCGAGTTGTACCTCGAGTTCGGATCGCACGGACGACCCGTGGGCTTGTGGTTGTAGAAGATCGGCACCTGGCCCTCGTTGCGCGGGAAGCTGACCGGCAGCTTGCCGCCCGGGTTGACCTTGCCGTAGAGGACGTCGGCCACGCCGTTGCCGGCCTCGACGCCGCCGAACCACGCCTCGAGGATCGCCTGCGAGTTGTTCACGACCTCATCGAGCACCAGCGGGCGCCCGTTGAAGAGCACGACGGCGAACGGCTTGCCCGTCGCCTTGATCGCCTCGATCAGCTCCTCCTGCTTGCCGGGCAGGTCGAGCATCGAGCGCGACTCGGCCTCGCCGCTCATCTCGCGCGTCTCGCCGACGGCGATGACGACCTGCTGCGCGGCGTTCGCGGCGGCCACCGCCGCGGGGAAGCCAGCCTCCGAGGCGCACTCGTTCGCTGGGTCGTAGAGCTCGTTGTGGCTCAGCGTGCACCCCGGTGTGTAGGTGGTGTTCGGGTTCTGCGCGTGCATCCCCTCGAACAGCGAGACGGCGTCCATGTCGTCGCCCCGGCCCCACCACGGCCCGAGCATGTCGTGCTTCGAGTCGCCGAGCGGGCCGATGACCGCCGTTGACTTGCCCGCGTCCAGCGGCAACACAGGCGGGGTGCCGTCGTTCTTCAGCAGGACGACCGAGCGCGCGGCCGCCGTGCGTGCCGCGGCGCGGTTCGCCGGGAGCAGCTGCTTCGCCTGCGCCTGGCTCACGTCCACGTACGGGTTCTCGAACAGCCCCGCGCGGAACTTCACGCGCAGGATGCGGCGCACCGCGTCGTCGATGCGGCGCATCGACACCTGCCCGCTCTTCACGAGCTGTGCCCCGAAGTCGCGGTAGTTCGTTGACACCATCTCGGAGTCCGTGCCCGCGTTGAGCGCCTTCATCGCGGCTTCCTTGCCGTCCTCGGCCACGCCGTGGCCGCAGGGCCCGCCGGCCGGCTTGACGCCGGGGCACTGCCGCAGCTCGGCCACGGCCGTGTAGTCGCTCTCGATGAAGCCGTCGAAGCCCCAGCGCTCCTTCAGGATGCGCGTCTCGAGATACCGGTTCGCGCACGCGGGGACACCGTTCAGCGCGTTGAACGCGCACATGGCCGTGTCGGCGCCGGCGTCCACGGCGGCCTTGAAGGGCGGCAGGTAGAAGTTCCAGAGCCGCTGGAGCGACATATCGGTCGTGTTGTAGTCGCGGCCCGCGTCCGGCTCGCCGTAGGCGGCGAAGTGCTTGATGCTCGTGGCCACCTTGTCCGGCGCGCTGTAGTCGTTCCCCTGAGCGCCCTTCACACGCGCCGCCGCCATGACCGAGTTCAGGTAGGGATCCTCGCCCGACGCTTCGGAGATCCGTCCCCAGCGCGGCTCGTGCGAGAGGTCGACCATCGGGCTGTAGATCTGCTTGAGGCCGACGGCCGCGGATTCGAACGCGCCGATCCGGTGGTCGGTCTGGGCCACGCCCGGGTCGAAGCTGCTCGCTGTGCCGAGCGGGATCGGGAAGATCGTCCGGAACCCGTGGATCGTGTCGAACGCGAACAGGATCGGGATGTGGAGCCGCGACTTCTCGACCGCGTCGTGCTGGTACTTGTTGATCACCACCGGGTCCGTCTCTGAGAAGACGGCGCCGATCGGCTTCTGCGCCTCGTCCGGGTGCAGGGGGTCCTTCATCTGGCCGTCGGAGAGGAGCGTCAGCTGGTCGAGCTTCTCCTCGAGCGTCATGCGGTTGATCAGCGAGTCGATGCGGCGCTCGGTGGAGCGGTCCAGACCCTGATGGACGGCACGCAGCGCGCGCCGGTCGCGCGTCGTGTCCTTGGCCGACGCGAGCGCTCCCGTCACCACCACCCCCAGCACCAGAATCGCGATGAGGAGAGCGTGAATGGAGCCGCGGCGGGTCATGCTCCGCGCCTTCCCGAGACCCGCGGCCGGCAAACGCCGTTCACCGGCGCTCGGACACGGGTAGCGCAATGGCGTGAGGCGCCTGTCGATCGCCCTGGCTCTCCTTGCCGTGCTCGTGCCGGCGCCGGTGGCGAGCGCGTCCGAGCTGCGCGACTACGCGCGCGGAACGTGGGCCTCCATGGCGGCCATGACGGATCCCTCCTCCGGGCTTCCCGCGGACATCCTCGAGAGCGACGGCAGCACGAGCGTGCAGACGTCCACCACGAACATCGGCGCCTACATGTGGAGCGCCGTTGCCGCCGAGCGGCTCGGCTTCATTTCCGAGCGCGAGCTGGTGTCACGGCTGTCGCGCACGGTCCGGACGCTCGAGCACATGGAGCGCTACCGGGACACCGGCCAGTACTACAACTGGTACGACCACCGGACCGGTGAGAAGCTCACCTCCTGGCCGCCGCGCCCGCAGGACAAGTTCCATCCGATCCTGTCCTCGGTCGACAACGCGTGGCTCGCGGTCGGGCTCAAGATCGTCGCGAGCTCGGCGCCGCGACCGCTCGCGCGGCGAGCGCGGGCGCTCTACGAGGCGATGGACTTCGGCTTCTACTACGTGCCGGAGAAGAACCAGGTGCTGTTCCACTTCCAACCCGATCCGCCGGATGCGCCGTGTTGCTACAACACGGTGGTCTCCGAGAGCCGCATCGTGGACTACATCGGCATCGGGCGCGGGCAGCTGCCGCGGAAGGAGTACTACGGGCGCTGGCGCACCTTCCCCGACACCTGCGAGTACTCCTTCCAGGAGACCAGGCCGCTCGGCCGCTCGAGGCGCTACTTCGGGGTGGACGTCTTCGAGGGCGCGTACCCATACGCCGGTACCCGGCTCGTGCCGTCGTGGGGCGGCTCGATGTTCGAGGCGCTCATGCCGGCGCTGTTCGTGCCCGAGGAGGCGTGGGCGCCGCAGAGCTGGGGCGAGAACCACCCCCTGACGGTCCGAGCGCAGATCTTCCATGGCATGACCGAGGCCGGCTACGGCTACTGGGGCTTCTCCCCGGCGAACAGGCCCGAGGGCGACTACGGGGTCTGGGGCGTCGACGGCGCGGGCATGGATCCGGAGGGCATGCCGTCGAATGAGGACGCCACCCTTGTGGACCACGGGTTCGCCGGCTGTCCGGGCCGTCCGGCACAGCCCGATCCGCCGCAGTCGGCCTATAGGAACGGCGTGGTCACGCCCCACGCCGCCTTCCTGGCCCTGCGCTACGCGCCAAGCCAGGCGACGGCGAACCTCGGCCGGCTTGCGCGCGACTTCCCGGGCCTCTACGGGAAGTGGGGCTTCCGCGACAGCGTGAACGTGGAGAGCGGGCGCGTCTCCGACGCGTACCTGTCGCTCGACCAGGGGATGATCATGGCCGCCCTTGGCAACGCCCTCGGCGACGACGTCCTCCGCAGGGCCTTCGCAGGCCGCGACCTGGAGCAGGCGCTCCGTCCGGTCATCGGGGTGGAGCGCTTCTCGACCGCGCGGTGAGCGGGCGCCCAGCGGGCGTGGAGGCGGCCGCCCCCATAGTGTTCCGCGGCCATGAGACTCGCTCGCGTTCTGGTCATCGTTGTCACCGCTGCGCTGTTCGTACCGGCGGGAGCCCAGGCGCGCATCGTCCGGGCGGTCACGATTCTGCCTCCGGGACAGAGCGGCGTCCTCAACGACCCGCACGTCTTCGACCAGCTGCCGCTCTTCGAGCGGCTCGAGTACAAGCCCGAGCCGCTCGGTGGCGGCCCCGGCGGCTCGGCGCCCGAGCGACCCCGAGCAGGAGTCACGATCCGCCGCGACGCCTTCGGCGTTCCGGCGATCAGCGCGCGATCCGATGAGGCCGCCTGGTGGGGCGCCGGCTACGCGGTCGCACAGGACCGGCTCGGCGAGATGGAGCTGTTCAAGCGGCGCGGCTCCGGGCGGCTGGCCGAGATCCTCGGCAAGGACTCGCTCCAGGACGACATCGTCGCGCGGCGAGACTTCTACACGGACTCCGAGCTGCGGCGGCAGTTCAGGCGGCTGCCGAAGCCGTTCCGCGAGCGCACCCTCGCCTACGTGGCCGGGGTGAACAGGTGGATCGCCCACGTGCAGCGCACGCCGGCCGACCTACCGGGCGAGTTCAGCGTCCTCGACATCCCGCTCCGGCGCTGGGGCCTCCTCGACACCGTGCGCATCGGCGTCCTGCTCGCACGCACGATCCCCAGCGGAGACGGCAACGAGCTCGACAACGTCCGTGCTCTGCGTGGTCTCGGGCCCAAGCGGTTCGCCGATCTGCTGCCGCTCAGCGTGCCGGGTGAGATCACCACGATTCCCGCGAGCGCGGGCACGTTCCCGTCGCAGCCGGGACGCACGAAGCGGCAGGTCACGGCGGCCTACGCCCGCTCTCGCCAGTGGCTGAAGGGGCTCCCTCTGCCGAGCGCCTCGAGCGCCCGCGCGGCGAGTGTGCCGACGGGAAGGGAGCGCCCCGCCCACGCGATCGACGTCGCCCTCGGCCGCGTGCACGGGTCCTTCATGTGGGCGATCCGCCGGCCGTCGGACCGTCACACGTTCTTCTTCAACGGCCCACAGCTCGGCTATCAGGCGCCGAACACGTTCGTCGAGCTCGACCTGAGGGCTCCGGGACTGCGCCTCCATACGGGCACCGCACCGGGTGTGCCGGTGAACTCGAACGGCTACAACGCGCACATGGCGTGGGGCGTCACCAGCGGGCTCTCCGACGAGGACGACCTGTTCGCCGTCAGGCTCGCCGGCCCGGAGCGGTACCGCTTCCGCGGCCACGTCCGGAGGATGAGCTGCCGAACGGAGCGCTTCAGGTACAGCGAGGGCGACGCCATGAAGTCCACGACCCGCCGGCTGTGCCGAACGGTTCAGGGGCCCGTGCAGGCACGGGCGGGCAGGTGGGCGTTCGCGCGTCGCTACGCAATCTGGGGCCGCGAGATCCAGACGCTCGAGGGCCTCGCCGAGCTCGCCGGCGCGCGTGACCTCCGCGAGGCCGATCGAGCGCTCCGCAGGGTGACCTGGAACGAGAACATCCTCGCGGCAGATGACCGCGGGCACATCGGGTACTGGCACCCGGGCCTCCACCCGCTGCGCGACCCGGACTGGGACGAGCGCCTGCCGATGCCGGGCGATGGGCGCGCCGAGTGGCGCGGCCTCCTGCCGAGGTCGCGCGACCCGCACGTGATCGACCCGCCCGGGCGCAACTGGCTCGTGAACTGGAACAACGTGCCCGCGAAGGGCTGGACCTCCGGCGACGGCCCGGCGCGCGAGCGCCTCAACGGCCCCTATCACCGCATCGCGATGCTGCAGGGCCTCGTCCGGGCTGCGGCGGGAGACCCGTCGTCATTCGACCGCGCGACGATCGACGTTGTGCGGGGCATGAGCCGGACCGCGACGCAGCGCCCGACGGCCCAGGCGGCGCTCCAGGGCGCCGCGACCGGTGCCACAGGGCCCGCGGCGGACGTCCTGAACACGCTCCTGTCCTGGGGCGGCGACTACACCCGGACGGCTGCGGACGGCACGGTCGAGCCGGGCGTCGCGACCTGGGAGGCCTTCAAGGCCGCGGCCCAGCGCGTGGCTCTCGGCGAGCCGACCGCGGCCACGCGCGGGCTCCTGGGCACTCCCGGCGCGGAGGGCTTCGTCGAGTCGACGCTCGGTGAGACCTACGCGCTGCGCACGCTCGACGCGGACGGCCTGCGGCGCGCCGCCGCGGACGCCGCGGCGACGCTGACCACCCGCTTCGGCTCCGCCGATCCCAGCGCCTGGCGCGACCCGCGCGCGATGGTGAGCCCGGAGGTCCAGGGCCTCGCGTTGCCGCCGCCGATCCCGCTTCAGAACCGCGGCACCTTCGAGCTTGCGGTGGAGCTGGGCCGCTAGCGCCCGGAGCTCCTACCGATGACTTTTGGGCCGCGGCGCCGTCTATACCGATATGGAGACTTACGCTCATGAGAGCTGAGGCAACGTCCGCGACCAGCGAGGACGCCTTCCGGCTCCTCGTCGAGAACCACCGCTCGGAGCTGCACGCCCACTGCTACCGGATGCTCGGCTCGCTCCAGGATGCCGAGGATGCGCTCCAGGACACGCTCCTGCGGGCGTGGCGGGGCCTGCCGGACTTCGGCGGCCGCAGCTCGCTCCGCACCTGGCTCTACAGGATCGCGACCAACGCCTGTATGGACGCCATCGCGCGGCGGAGCAGGCGCATCCTCCCCACCGACTGCGGTCCGCCGACCGACCCGTCGCTGTCCGGCGGCGAGCCGCTCGTCGAGTCGGTGTGGGTCGAGCCGTATCCGGATCAGGGGCTCGAGGGCCACGCGTCGCCGGACGCGCGCTACGAGCAGCGCGAGGCCGTGGAGCTCGCGTTCATCGCCTCGCTCCAGCATCTGCCCGCCACCCAGCGAGCGGTGCTGATCCTGCGCGACGTGCTGGGGTTCTCCGCCCGCGAGGTCGCGGAGTCGCTCGACACGAGCCTCGCCTCGGTGAACAGTGCGCTGCAGCGCGCCCGCACCGCGGTCGAAGAGCGCCTTCCGGAGCGAAGCCAGCAGGAGACGCTTCGCTCGCTCGGGGACGAGCAGATGCGCGCGCTCGTCGAGGCCTACCTCGACGCGTGGACCCGGGCGGACGTCGCCACCCTCAAGACGCTCCTCGCCGAGGACGCGGTCTTCTCCATGCCTCCGTGGGCGCACTGGTGGCGTGGCGGCGCCGCCATCGCCGGCTTCGCCACGACGGCCGCGGAGCTCTGCGGCGAGACGCGCTGGATCACCACCAGCGCCAACGCGCAGGTCGCGATCGCCTCCTACGGGCTGGACGAGACGACGGGGCGCCACACGCCGACGGCGATCGACGTCTACACCGTGGAGGACGGAACGATCAAGGAGATCACCGCCTTCGTGATGCCCGAGCTGTTCCCGCGCTTCGGCCTGCCCGCCGAGCTGCGGCACTAACTAGTCGAGCAGGCCGAGCTCGCCGGCCCGGTGAGCCGCCTCCACGCGTGAGCGGCAGCTCAGCTTCCGGAGGATGTTCCGCACGTGCATGTCCACCGTGCGCGGGCTCAGGAAGAGCTGGCCCGCGATCTCGCGGTTCGTCTGGCCCACCGCCACGAGCCGCATGACCTCCAGCTCGCGACCGGACAGGCCGGCGCCGTTCGCCTCCGCGGCCGCCCGCCGGCCCAGCTGCTCGACGACCGATTCGCCGAGTGCCGCGACCTCGCGCGCCGCCTCGGCCGCGAGCGGCCTCGCGCCCAGCTTGCGCGCGGTGCGGTAGGCGTCGCGCAGCCGCCCGAGCGCGAGCTCGCGCTCCCCGGCCGCGGCGAGGGCGACGCCCGAGCGGAGCTCGATCTCCGCTCGCTCGAACGGGAGGTCGAGTCCCGAGTGAAGCTCAACTGCTTGCCCGATCTGCTCAGCGGCCGTCTCCGCGTCGCCGTCGGCGAGCGCCGTCTCGCCGATCGCGTGCGCCAGCGCCGCGAGCGCGTCGGCGTGGCCGGTCTCCGAGGAGATGCGCGTCAGAGCGTCGATGCACGCGTGCGCCGCGGCGCGGTCCTCCCGCCGGGCGAGGAAGGCAGCGCCCCAGCGAAGGCCCTTGACCGCGTAGTGGTGGTCCTCGCTCCGCTCCCAGCGCGCGAGCAGCGACTGGCAGCGCTCGGCGGCGTCGTCGCCCGCGCCCTCGGCGGCGGCCAGCCGCGCCAGGCCGCCGGTGGTGTCCACGAACATGTTGAAGTGATCGAGCCGACTCGCCGCGGCGAGCGATGACGTCATGAGCCGGCGCGCCGAGCTCAGCTTGCCCTGGAGCACGTGGATCACGCCGATCAGGCCCTCGGCGACCCACACGGCGGTGCCGGTCGAGATCAGCTCGCGCCCCAGCTTCAGCGCCTCCGGCCACTCGCCGCACTCCCGCAGCGCGTAGACCATGCAGGTCACGCACGCGACCTCGGTGCCGGAGTCGCCGTTCGTCCGGCACAGGTCGAGCGCGGTCTCGAGCGTCTCCTGCGCCCGCCGGTAGTCGGCAGCGTCGTAGAGCACCAGGCTGAGCCGCTGGTAGAGGTCGGCGGCGACCGGCGTGAGGTCATGTTCGAGCGCGACCCCGAGCGCGTGCCGCACCGTCTCGAGGCCGCTGTCGAAGTCGCCGCGCTTGGCGACCGCGACCCCTTCGAGGCCGAGCGCTCGCAGCCTCAGGTCGAGCCGCTCCGCCTTGTCGGCGTCGGCCGCCGCCGCCCGTGAGAACTCGATGGCCTCCGAGTAGCTCGCCTCGGCGCGCATGTAGTTCGCCATCGCCAGCCGCTCCACCGCGGCGTCGCCGGGCCTCCCGCCGAGCGCGAACGACTCCGCGGCGGCGCGCCGCGCGGCGAGCGCCGCGGCCCGGTCACCCTTCAGGTCGCAGACGGCAGCGAGCCGCCGCTGGGCCTCGGCGTATGCATCCTGGGCATCCGCGTAGGCGTGCAGTACGCAGATCTCGCGCCACGCCCGCGCGGCGTCGCTGAGCTCGCCCGACAGCTCAGAGCTGCTCGCGTAGGACTCGAGTGCCTCGATCCGCCGCTCGCCGTCCGTGCCCTCGGGCCACAGCTCGAGAGCCTGCCGCCAGGCGCTGGCCGCGTCACGGTGGGCGTGGACCGCGCGCGATTCCTCGGCGGCGCGGAGCAGCGCCGCTCGCGCAGGCTCGGGCTCGCGGGCGCCGGCCCACTGCGTGGCCACCTCGACCGCCCTGCCCCCCGACTGCTCGAGCGCCTCGGCCAGGCGGCGATGGAGCGCGCGCCGCTGGACCCAGGGCACGTCGGCATAGAGCGCCTCGCGCGTGAGCGCGTGCCTGAACGCCCCGGCGCCCGGCGCCGTCTCCCTGACCACTCCGCCGTCGAGGAGCTCCGCGAGCCCGGCGGCGCTCGACACCTCCCCGACGAGGTCCATGTCGAACGTCTCGCCGGCCACCGCCGCGGCGTCCGCCGCGGCGCGCGCCTCGGCGGAAAGGTCGGAGACCCCGATCAACACGGCGTCCCTGATGCTCGCCGGCACCGGCACGTCGCCGGTCCCAGCCAGCTCGAGACCGCGCGGCCCCGAGGCCAGCGAGGCCGTCATCCGGAGTGCCCGCGCGAGCTCCTCGATGAAGAACGGAAGGCCCTGCGTGCGGTCCTGGATCGCCCGCGTGAGCGAGCGGGCCGGCTTGTCCTCGAGCATCCGGGCGAGCAGCTCGGCTGTCTCCTCCTCGGTCCAGCGGCTCCAGCGTGAGCTCGTCGAGGCGGCCGCTCCGCCTCAGCTCGTGCCGCAGGCGTCGCAGCGTGTGATCGCGCGGAAGGCCGTCCGAGCGGTAGGAGGCCACCACCAGCAGCGGCATCCGCGTGAGCGGCTCGGCGAGCGCGGCTAGGAGGTCGAGCGTGGCCTCGTCCGACCACTGCAGGTCGTCGAGTACGACCAGCGCATGCCGGTCGGCGCCGACGCGCTCGAAGGCGGCGCGCACGGCCTCGAACAGGGTCGCGCGGTCGCTCGCCGGCGGCGGCTCGCCCAGCTCGGGAACGATCAGCGCGAGGTGATCGCGCAGCGGCCCGAGGTCGGCGAGTCCGTCGGGGTTCGAGCGCAGGTACGTGCGCAGCACGGCGACGATCGGCCCGTAGGGAGCGCTCGCGCCGTGGCCCGCTCGCCCGCACAGGACAGCCTCACCCGCGTCGCGCGCCACCTCCTCCGCGAGCCGGGTCTTTCCCACGCCCGCCTCGCCCGCGAGGAGAATCAGGGACCCGCTGCCGGCCCGGGCGTCGTCGAGGGACTCGCGGAGCCGCCGGCGTTCCGCCTGACGCCCGACGAGCTCGACGGAAGTCTCCATTGCGAAAGTCTAGGCTCCCACCGGCGGCCTCGGCGACCGCCGGTGGGAGGGCGATCAGACGCCGACCGGGGCCGGATCCGGGCGCACGATCACGGTGTCGGCGACGGGAATGATCTCGTCCACCGGCAGGTCGGCCGCGTCCGCGTGAGCGCGAATGGCCTCGGGGCTGTCGGCCTCGTAGATGCAGACGGTGCCGACCTCGCCGCTCTCCTCGGCGAGCACGTAGCTGCGGATCCAGCGGACGCCGGAGTCAGGCTTGTCGCCCTCGGCGGTCGAGCGTCCGCCGGCCTGCTCGAGGTCCTGCGGCGAGGCCCAGCCGTTGCGTCGAATGATCACGTAGAGGTCCATCAGGGCTCCGTAGTTCGGGATTGGCTTACGAAGCCCACGCTACGTCTGGGGGACCTGACGCGCATCCGCAGAATCGCCGTATTTTCTTGCCACGATTGCCGTAGGGTGCCGGGACATGGGCCTCACGTTCGGCGTCACCGTTCTGCCAGATCCGCCTTACCAGCGCCTGATCGAGCTGATCCAGCTCGCGGAGCGGCACGGCTTCGAGCACGGCTGGACCTACGACTCGCACGTGCTCTGGCAGGAGTCCGTGCCCACGCTTGCGCTCGCCGCGGCCGCGACGGACACGATCAAGCTCGGGCACATGGTCACGAACCCGGGCACGCGCGAGCCGACGGTCGTGGCCAGCATGTACGCGACGCTCCACGACATCTCGAACGGCCGGATGGTGATGGGGATCGGGCGCGGCGACTCCGCGCGCCGCTACATCAACCAGAAGCCCGTCAGGGTCGGCCCCTTCGAGGACGCGCTCAGGATGATCAAGCCGTTCATGAACGGCGAGAAGGTGGACTGGAACGACACCGAGCTCGAGCTCGCCTGGGCGCGCACGGACCTGCCGCCGATCGAGATGCACGTGGCCGGCTACGGGCCGAAGGTACTCGCGATCGCCGGGCGGCTCGGGGACGGGGTGATCATCCAGCTGGCCGACCCGGACATCATCCAGTGGACGATGGACACCGCCCGGAAGGCGGCCGAGGAGGCCGGGCGCGACCCGGCGGCGCTCAAGTGCATCGTCTGCGCGCCGAGCCACATCTCGGACGACATCGCCGCCGCGCGCGAGCAGGTGCGCTGGTTCCCGGCGATGGTGTCGAACCACGTGAGAGACCTGATCCGGCGCTACGGCGCCGACGGCTCGGTGGTGCCGAAGGCGCTCACCGATTACGTCCCTGACGAGACGCACTACGACTACGACGAGCACTCGCGCGTGGGCGCGCGGCACGGGGCCTTCGTGAGCGACGAGATCTGCGACCGCTTCTGCGTGCTCGGCACGCCCGAGCAGGCCGCGGACAAGCTCCGCGAGCTCGAGTCGATCGGCGTCGACCAGTTCAACATCTATCTCATGACGGAGGGCCAGGAGGAGACGCTCGAGACCTACGGGCGCGACATCATCCCGCGCTTCGCCGGCGTGACTGGAGGTGCAACGTGAGAAAGCTGATCCAGGGCGGCACTGTCGTGAACGCCAGCGAGTCGTCCGTGGCGGACGTGCTCGTCGACGGCGAGGAGATCGTCGCCGTGGGCTCGTTCGGCGACGTCGACGCCGAGGTGATCGACGCGAGCGGCTGCTACGTGCTGCCGGGCCTGATCGACAACCACACGCACATGGCGATGCCGTTCGGCGGCACGCACTCGATCGACGACTACGACACGGGCACGCGCGCGGCCGCGGCGGGCGGCACGACCTGCATCGTGGACTTCGTGATCCAGCAGGAGCCCGGCGGGCTCCGATCCTCGCTCGAGCAGTGGCAGGGCCGCGCCGAGGGCGCGGCGCACGTGGACTACGGGTTCCACATGGCGATCACGAACGCCGACGACGGCACCTTCGCCGACATGGAGCCGATGGTCGAGGAGGGCCTCTGCTCCTTCAAGGTGTTCCTCGCCTACAAGGGCGTGCTGATGGTCACCGACGACCTCTTCTTCCGCGTGCTCGAGTCCACGCGCGACCTGGGCGCCCTCACGATGGTCCACTGCGAGAACGGCTGGGCGATCGACGTGCTCGTCGAGCGCGCCCTCGCGGCCGGCCAGACGGAGCCGATCTACCACGCGCGAACGCGGCCGGAGATCCTCGAGGCCGAGGCCACGCACCGCTCGGTGCGGCTGGCCGAGCTGGCGGGCGCGGACGTGTTCATCGTCCACGTGACCTGCGGTCTCGCCGCCGACGAGATCGCCGCCGGCCAGGAGCGCGGCGTCCACGTGTCCGGCGAGACCTGCCTCCAGTACCTGACCAACACGGTCGAGGACCTCGAGCGGCCCGACTTCGAGGGCGCCCGCTACGTGTGCTCGCCGCCGCTCCGCGAGCAGCGCAACCAGGAGCTCCTGTGGGCCGCGCTCGGGCGCGGCGTGCTCGAGAGCGTGTCCACCGACCACTGTCCCTTCAACAGCGAGCAGAAGGCGCTCGGCCGCGACGATTTCTCGAAGATCCCCAACGGCCTGGCGATGATCCAGCACCGGCTCGTGAAGCTGTGGGACCTCGGCGTCGAGGGCGGCCGGATCACCCCGAGCGAGCTCGTGGACCTGACCTCCACGACGATCGCGCGCCGCTTCGGCCTCGCGCGCAAGGGCTCGATCGCGCCGGGGTTCGACGCCGACCTCGTCGTGTTCGATCCGGCGACGCCGTTCGAGTTCTCCACGCGCACGTCGCAGATGAACGTGGACTACGACCTGTTCGACGGCGAGAGCTCGACCGGCAGCGTGCGGCACACGCTCTGCCGGGGGACGATGGTCTACGACCGCGGCGAGATCGTCACCCAGCCGGGTCACGGGCGCTTCGTCGCGAGGTCGCTCGGAGCGCGCACGCCGGTCGCCACGTGAACGCCGACCGGGTTCTCGAGGATCTGCGCGAGCTGGCCCGCCTCACCGGCGGGCCGGATGGCGCGCGGCGCGTCTGCTGGACCGACGAGTGGACGAAGGCGCGCGACTTCCTCCGCTCGCGCTTGGACGAACTGCCCGTCGACGTGACCGTGGACCCAGCGGGCAACCTCTGGGCCGGCATGGAGGCGGAGGCCGAAGGATTCGTGATCGTCGGCTCGCACACGGACTCGGTGCCGGGGGGCGGCTGGCTGGACGGCGCGCTCGGCGTCTTCACCGCGGTAGAGGCGTTGCGAAGCCAGGCGGAGCGGGGCACTCCGCCGGTCGAGCTGCGCCTCGTGGACTGGGCGGACGAGGAGGGGGCGCGCTTCGGGCGCAGCCTGTTCGGGTCGTCCTGCTGCGCCGGAACGCTGGATCCGGACGAGGTCCGCGACCTACGCGACCGCGACGGCGAGCGGCTCGAGGACGTGGTGGCGGGCTACGGCGTGGACCTCGACCGCGCGCGCGAGTCGGGCGCGCGGCTCCGCGGCGCCCGCGCCTACATCGAGTGCCACATCGAGCAGGGGCCGGTGCTCGAGAGCCGCGGCGAGCCCGCGGCGACGGTACTCGGCACGTTCGGCGTGGAGCGTCACCTGGCCGTCTTCACGGGCGAGACCGCGCACGCCGGAGCCACGCCGATGCCGATGCGCCGCGACACCTTCATGGCCACCGCGCAGGCGGCGCTCGCGATCAGCGAGATCGGGTTCGCGCACGAGGGCGGTGTCTGCACCGTGGGCGGCGCGACGAGCGAACCGGGAGTGGTCACGGCCGTGCCTGGGCGCACGGAGATGCTGCTCGACCAGCGCCACCTCGACCCGGACGAGCTGGCGGCGATGCTGTCCGAGGCCCGCGAAGCGTGTGAGCGGGCCGCGGCCGACCACGGCTGCGAGGTGGATCTGCAGCACCTGTGGTCGATCCCGCCGATCCCGTTCGACGACAGGCTGATCGGCTTCGCGCGGCAGGCCGTACAGGACGCGGGCGGAAACGACACGGCCATTCCGAGCGGCCCCCTCCATGACGCGGCCGAGATGGCGCGCCTGATACCGACGGTGATGATCTTCTCGTCCAGCTCGCCGCCCGTCTCGCACACGAAGGAGGAGGACACGCCGGAGGCGGACCTCCGCGTGGCGATCGACGCGTACGGCCGCACGGTCGACGCCACGCTCGCAAGCGCCGCCGCGGGCGACCTGCCGCCGCGCGAGTGAGCGCGCTCGGGGAGCAGCTCGCCTACCTCGAGGCGTCGAGCCCGTTCTACGCGGAGCGGCTCCGGCGCGTGCGCGCCGAGGTGCGGGACGCGGACGATCTGCCGCGCCTCCCCTTCACCACCAAGGAGGAGCTGCGCGAGGGTCAGCGCGCGGACCCGCCGTTCGGCCGCCACCTGTGCTCGCCGCGCGAGCGGCTGGTGCGCATGCACGTCACGTCCGGCACGACCGGCGAGCCCGTCGCCGTCGGCTTCACGCGCGCCGATCACGAGGCCAACAGCGCCGTGGGCGGCGAGGCCTTCCGCATCACCGGCCTGCGGCCGGACGACGTGGTCGCGCACTGCCTGAACTACGCGCTGTACGCGGGCGGCATCGCCGATCACATGGCGCTCGAGGCCAGCGGGGCGACCGTGGTGCCGGTGGGAACGGGCCAGTCGCGCCGGCTGCTCGAGCTGATCCCGCGGCTCGGGATCACCGCCATCTTCGGCACGCTCTCATTTCCCGCCTATCTCGCCGCGCGGGCGCGTGAGCTGGGCGTCGAGCCGCGTTCGCTCGGGATCCGCCACATCGTCACGGCGGGCGAGCCGGGCGCCGGGCTCGCGGCCGTGCGGAGCGAGATCGAGCAGGCGTGGGGCGCGAGCGTGGTCGACAGCTTCGGTATGAGCGACGTCTGGTCGACGATGGGCGGAGCGTGCGAGGCGGGCGAGGGCCTCCACCTCACCGTGGAGGACCACGCCGTGCTCGAGCTCGTGGACCCGGACAGCGGCGAGCCGCTGCCGCTCGAGGACGGCGCGGCCGGCGAGTTCGTGTGGACGCATCTTCAGCGCGAGGCCTCTCCCCTGCTCCGCTACCGCTCCGCCGACCTCGGGCGAGTGTGGACATCACAGTGCGCGTGCGGCAGGACTCGGCCCGCGCATCCGCATCGACGGCCGCCGCGACGACATGCTGCGCGTCCAGGCGGTGAACGTCTACCCGCAGGCGATCGGCGCGGTCCTGGCCGGCGAGCCGCTGCTCGGGCGCTACTGCGTCGTCGCCGAGGGCGACCCGATCGTCCCGCCGCTCAGCGTGTACGTCGAGGCGCCGCCGGAGCTGGAGCTGGACGGCCTCGCCACGGAGCTCGAGGACACACTGCGTGCGCGCTTCACGGTGACGCGGCTCGAGCCGGGGTCGCTCCCGGTCGCCGAGCACAAGACCCGCATCGTCCACAGGACCGCGCGCGGCGACGAGCTGCCGGAGGCCGTGGAGGTACTCAGGAAGGAGATCGCAAGATGACCGTGACCACAGCCGACGTGGGGCCCGCCCGCGTCGTGAGCTGGGACCGCCAGGCGCGCCGGAACGCGTGGGACCTCGAGACCATGAGCGCCATCGCGGACGCGGTGGAGGAGGCCGGGGGCGACGAGGACGTGCGTTGCGTCGTGCTGCGCGGCGCGGGCGAGCACTTCTCGGCGGGGGACGACCTCCAGTCCGCGATCGAGGCCAACTCGGCGACGTGGGCGGCCACGATCGAGGGCTTCCAGCGACTGACGCGCGTGGTCTTCGCATCGCCCGTGCCCGCGATCGCCGCCGTGGACGGCGTCTGCGTCGGGGGCGCGCTCGAGTTCGCCGCGAGCTGCGACATCCGGCTCTGCACCGACCGCATCCGGCTGCTCACGCCCGAGATCCGGATCGGCCTCGTGATGAGCAACGCGGGGACGCTGTTCCTGCCCGAGGTGCTCGGTGAGAGCGCGGCGCGCGCGCTGCTCCTGGGCGGCGAGGAGCGCGACGCGGCCTGGGCGAAGGAGCACGGCTTCGCGACCGAGATGGTGGCCCCCGGCGAGCTCGACGCCCGCATCGAGCACTGGGCCGGGGTGTTCTCGCGCAGCTCCCGCGCCGCGATCGCGGCGACCAAGGCGATGCTGAACGAGCGCTTCGGCGACCTGCTGCCCGCGGCGATGGACCGCGAGACCGACCACTGCGTGCGCCTCTTCGACGAGCCCGACGCGCGCGAGGCGCTGCGGAGCTTCGGCGAGCGAAGGTCCTGATACGCGCGGGCGGTAGGTAGGTTCCAGGACATGGCCCCGCCTCCCATACCGCCCGCCGGCTCCCTACGCCTGCGCGTCCTCAACCTTTTCACCCGGCTCAATGTCATCGCCTACCGGGCCTCGGGCGGGCGCCTCGGCGGCAGGATGCAGAAGGCGCCCGTGTGCATCCTCCACACGGTCGGGTGCAAGTCGGGCAAGCGGCGCGAGACTCCGCTGCTCTACCTGGCCGACGGGGACAAGGTCGTGCTGGTCGCGTCCGCCGGGGGTCGGGAGACGTCGCCGGCCTGGTACCACAACCTGCTTGCGATGGACGCAGCCGAGGTAGAGATCCTCGGCCGCCGCACGAAGATGACGCCGCGGCTGGCCACCGGCGAGGCGCGCGCCGGCTACTGGCCGAAGCTCAACGAGATCTACTCGGACTACGACGCCTACCAGGCGCGCACCAAGCGGGAGATCCCCGTCGTCGTCATGTCGCCGGCCTGAGCTTGGGCGTACGCTCGCGGCGTGCGCAGATCTCAGGCCGCATTTGGCAGCGTCCTGTTCCTCCTCGTGGCGCCCGGTGTGGTGGCCGGCCTCGTGCCGTGGCTGCTGACTGGCTGGCGGTCCTCGAATCCCGCGACTGCCGTCGTCGTACTCGGCTCGGCTCTGATCGCTCTCGGCATTGGCGTCCTCCTGCATGCGTTCGGCCGCTTCGTCTTCGAGGGGCGTGGGACGCCGGCACCGACGGCGCCTACTGAGCGGCTCGTGGTCGGCGGGCTGTATCGCCATGTGCGCAATCCGATGTACCTCGCCGTCGGCGCGACAATCGTGGGCCAGGCGCTCGTGCTCGGACGCCCGCTTCTGCTCGCGTACGCGGCCGCGTTCGGGCTCGTCGTCGCCACATTCGTGTGGAGCTACGAAGAGCCGACGCTGAGCGCTCGCTACGGCGAGGAGTACGCCGCGTACCGGCGCGCCGTGCCGGCCTGGTGGCCTCGCCTGCGGCCCTGGACGCCCGAACCGCGCCAACGCTGAACATTCCTGGACACGTCGACTAGGTCGTCTTTACGACGTACACCGAACACGACGCCTTGTGTGTGACGGTATTCGGCACGCTTCCGAGCACACGCCGGTGCATGCCCTTGTTGCCGATCACCAGCAGGTCCGCCTCGCACTGCTCCGCCAGCCGGGTGAGCACCTCGGCCGGGTCGCCCTCATCGATCAACGACGTGCACTCGATCTTCCGGTCGCGGAGATCCTGCTCGGTCCTGCTGAGCATCTCGCGCACCCGGGCGTTCTGGTTGACCGCCCATTGCAGCTCCGGATCTCGGGCGCTCGACGCGTCGCTGGCGTCCTGGAACGCACTCAGCAGAACGAGCTTCGCGTCAAAGCGTTGCGCGATCTCAATGGCAGCCTCGACGGCCTCGGACGCGGTCGCCGATCCGTCTGTGCCCACGGCAACTGTCGAGAGCATCGGAGGGCGAGCATCCCATGCTCGTCCCGCCATGTCCATCGCGGTATGACGGCTCGCCGGGTGATCAGCTTTCCAAGTCAACTTTTCGCGCCGCACGACCGATGGCGGCGAGCTCGAACTCCTCGCGCCCGAAGCCGATGTAGTCAAAGGGGCGCTCGGGAAGCTCGGAGACTTCCCCTTGCGCGAGACGCGACAGTCCTGGGACGCTCCAGGGGTCGCTCCCGCATCCATGGGAAGCAGCACTCTGACTCGGCGGAGTGAGGCTGACTGGCCGCTCCTCAGATCACGCGAAAGGAGCAGTAGTCGAGGCGTGCACTGAGCGTCTAGCGAAACCCACGCTGACCGCGCACGATGACCACAGCGCTGATCCCAGAAAGCCAGCCCAGATAGTTCCCTGCCGTGAGGTTCGCAGCCCGCCGCGGGGACGACTCCCGTGTAGGGTGCGCATGTATTCATCGCTCGTGAGGCGAGTGGGTCTCCTCGACGAAGGGGACGTGGCATGAGGATCCTCATGTTCGGACGTTTGCAGGCTCGGTCCGATAGTTGGCTGACGTTTGGACTGGTCGGCCGGGTCTCGCTGGTGACCGCGCTCGTGCTTGGCATGCTGGCAAGCACGGCCTTGGCGCACTCGCACGGGGGCTATGACCGGCGGACGGCGACGGTGCCGCTGCCGCAGATCGAGGGCCCGATCCCGGTCACCGATTCCTCGCATATCTGGAATGGCGCTGCTTGGCAGTGGGTGCCGATTGACTTGTCGAAGTACGGCTATGTCGAGGAGGAGTACTACGTCTCGGGTCGCTCGAAGGTATATGAGGCGATCCCCTACAGCGACTACAAGGTCAAGAGCCTGCGCTCGGGTCCGTACACGACGCGGATCACGGTGCGCCGGCCGAAGAATATGAAGCACTTCAGCGGCCGGGTCGCGGTCGAGATCATCAACATGACCTCCAACTATGACTGGACGGCGAACTGGGGCGCGCTGTGGGAGACGATCCTCAAGAAGGGCGACGTCTATGTCGGCATCACGAGCAAGCCGAACGTGTTCCCGGGCATGGTGCGATTCGACCCGGAGCGTTACGGGAGGTTGTCGATGGCCAACCCGTTGCCGCCCGATCAGCAGTCATGCGGCACGCTGCCCGACGATCCGAACTACGACGTCAACCTCTCAAAGCTCTACGAGAACGGGCTCGCCTGGGACATCTTCTCCCAGGTCGGCGCGCTGATTAAGAGCAACCGAGAGACCAACCCGCTCGGCCGGCGGGCCAAGCGCTCCTACCTGGTCGGCGAGTCGCAAAGTGGCTACTACGTCACACACTATTTCAAGTGGATCCACCAGCTGGCGAACGTCGCCAAGGGCAAGCCCGTCTATGACGGTTATCTGATCGAGGACTTCACTACAGGTCCACTTACGGACACGATCCTGAACCAGTGCGCCGCGCCGCTGGCAGACGATGACCCGCAGCTCTTGGTTCCCGGGCGCGGCGTGCCGCTGACCGTCGTGAACTCCGAGGTCTTCTATCCCGAGGTCTTCTATCCGTTCGACGGGCGCAAGCCGGACAGCAACACCGCCCGGGACAAGTTCGCGCTCTGGATGCTCCCGGGCGCAAGCCACGGCTGGACGTTCCAGTACGACTACAGCGACGCCGCCCAGGCCGACCTGGAGAAGGCCGACCTGTTTGACCCGAATTTTCCGCACTTCGTCTGCGGACCACGCCAGCCCGAGGTCAACCTCTACATGGCGGAAAAGGCGATGTACCTGCACCTCGACCGTTGGGTGCGAACCGGCAAGGCACCGCCGCACGCACCCGACCCGGTCGTCGAGAACGGTGAGTACGTTCGCGACGCCGACGGCAACACACTCGGCGGCCTGCGCTTCCCTGAACTGCAAGCCCCGGTCGCTACCTACACGGGCGTCTTTGTGCCCTCACTGGACTGCACAGACGCGGTAAATCCGTTCACCCAAGCGCGAATCGACGAGCTGTACTCAAGCCACGCCGACTACGTCAGAAAGTACGTCGCGGCGACGCTGAGGCTCTTCCGCGGCGGCTACATCCTCAAAGAGGACGCCAAGAAGCTCATCAAGGCCGCCCTCGCGCGACCAATCCCCTAGACCAAGCGACACCAACCCGACTGGGTGTCGCTCGATGTGCTGCTGGAGTTCGAGCTCGATGACGGGACCTGGGTGGCGACTGCGCCGGCCAAGTGGCAGCGCGGCGGGCCGCTCAACTGTTCGCGCGAGCGGCTCGAGCAGGCGATTCGCGACTTGGTGTTCAGCGAGCCCAACTGGGCGCCGGGCGACCCGCGAGCCGAACCGGCTCTCGTCGTCGAAGAGTTGCAGCGTCACGGGACCAGCGCCTCGGTTGCGGCCCTAGCGGCGTTGCCGTTCATCGTCACCCTGTCCGACGAGGTCGAAGCAGCGCGCGCAGATCAGTACCAGCGAGGGCTCGCGACCGAGTAGCTCTGGTAGACCTGGGTCCCCGCCATGAAAGAGCCTTCCTCGCTTCCTGCGTCCGAGACGTCGATGACTCGCCGCGGTGTCCTCAAGGGCGCGGTCGGCGTGGCGACGCTCGGCGCCTTGCCGGCCAGCGCCGCCGGAAACGGGGGACCGATATCGGGGCGCGGACGGGTGGCGATCATCGGCGCCGGTGCGGGCGGCGTGGCCGCGGCCTATTTTCTTGCCGGCAGATTCGACGTCGACCTCTTCGAGGCGCGATCCAGGATCGGCGGCCACTGCGATTCGCGGGTGATCGAGCACCGGGGGCGGAGGATCACCGTCGATCTCGGCGCCCAGTTCTTCCATCCCGACACGCACCCGATCTACGTGACGCTGCTGGAGGAGCTGGGCCTCTACGACCCTGAGCACCCAGACGCGGACGCCACGCTGGAGGCTCCCGCGAGCCTGTGCATCTTCCGGACGGCCGGGGGCGCGCCCATCTTCTCGTCGTCGGACCCGCTCTCGACGCCGCTGCGTGCGATCGACTTTGCGACGTTCACGGGGCTCGCGCGCCAGGCGGTTCTGTCGGACATGTCGTGGGGAATCACCGTCGACGCCTGGATCCGCAGCCTGCCCCTGCGGCGCGCCTTCAAGAAGGACGTCCTGTATCCGTGGATCACGGCGCTGATCGGGTGTGCGCGGGCCGACGCGCTGCGAGCGTCCGCGCGGTCGATCCTGCAGACGTTCGCGCTGGCGTTTCCGGCCAACCTCCTCGAGGGCGCCACCACGTACAACTCGAAGATCGGCCTGCAGGGGAACCTGCAGCGCATGCTGAACCGCAGCCCGACGGTCCAGGTGCACCTCAGAACGCCTGCGCGGGCGCTGAGTCGCACACGCGCCGGCTGGTACCTGCAGACGCCGGCGGGCCGGGAGGGGCCGTTCCGGTTCGTGGTGTTGAACGCGCCTCCGCGTGCTGGACGCGAACTGCTGCGTCCGTTGCCCGCATTCGCCGACATCACTGCCTTACTGGACGCGTATCGCTACTTCGACTCGCGCCTTCTGGTTCACACCGACGCGGCCTACGTGCACCGCGATCGCCGCAACTGGGGGGCGTACAACGCCGGCGTTCGCGGTCTCGAGTGCGAGGGCAGCGCTTGGCTCGGCGCTCTGCAGGAGAAGTCTCCCTCGGGCGCGAGCATCCACGTGTTCAAGTCCTGGGCCCAGCGCCGGCGCGACGACCCGAAGCACATCCTCTTGGAGCGCCGGTTCAAGCACCCGCTGATCAGCCGCTCGACGATCAAGGCTGCGCGTGCATTGAGTCAGCTACAGGGCCGCAAAGGCCTGTATTTCAGCGGCCACTACACCACCGGCATGGACCTGCAGGAGTCGGCGCTCTACTCGGCCATGAAGGTGAGCGAGGTGCTGGCTCCCGGCAGCCGGACCCTGGCGTCGCTGAAGACACGTCTGAGCGCGCGCGGACGCGCCGACATCTCGTACGACCTCTGATTCCGCCGGCTAGATCGTCCCCGGAGGCTTTCGGGCCTGGGTGTAGACCGCCTGCCGCAGGTAGCCGCTGACCATCAACCCAACCGTGGCCAGCAGCGCGGCGAACCAGCCGTAGGAGAGCGAGATCTCGATGCCCGGCTCCGGCTTGCCCAAGATCACCCCGTTGCAGAGGATCAGGATGAAGGAAGTGATGCCGACGATCATCGTGACCTCACCGGGGCTCCAGGACAGCGCGTGCCGGCGCATGACGATCCAGGTGAGGATGAAGGGCGCCGCGCAGGCTGAGAGAAGAAGCCAATCGAACACGGCGAACACCTCCCATGCGCTCGCGTCGCTGTTCGGGCCTGTCCCGGACGAGTCGATCACTGAATTTCGGTTCTCGCTCGTCGAGTACCAGGGCAGCCACAGGGACCCGAGGAGGACGAGCGATGAGGCCATGCCCACGAGCTCTGCCGGCGAGACCTGCGACGTGTCGAGGTAGCGACCGGGCTGCTCGAGCTGGCCGCGCAATCCAGCGCCCAGCCAGGCCAGCCCGGCCCCGAAGACGGCCGTGACGATCGCCAGCTGCCACTTGGGATCCTCCAGGTGGAACTTCGGCTCGGTATCGATCAGCAGCTGGTTGACGATGAGGATGAACCCGCCGAAGCAGGCGCCCGCCACGAAGCCTCGCGCGGCCGCCTCGCCCCGGTTGCGGTGCTCCAGGCCGGCCACCAGCTGAAGCAGGATCGCCACGGGGATCGCGAGGATGATGTAGGCGACCTCGCTTACGCCGAGCACCCAGCCGCAGAGTGCTCCGTACGCGGCCGACGGGACGGTCGCTAGGACGATGCGAAGCGGCCAGGGCCGCGACGCCCACAGATGCGGCAGCTTGGAGTGCTCGTCCTCTTGCTCGCCACCGTCGGCCCGGGGCTCGTCGGTCGGCTCCAAGACCGCGTCCATCGCACCGAAACGTACCGCCCTCGGTCTCCAGCCGCGCCGGTATCGCTGCTGCGAGGCTGTTGACGTGGACAACGCGCGGATCGCCGATCGCCTCGACGCGTTCGCCTCGCTGCTCGAGCTGGCCGAGGCGAATCCGTACACGGCGCGCGCGTACCGGCGGGCCGCCGAGACGATCCGCGGCGCGGGGGCCCCGGTGGCCGAGCTCGTCGCAACGGGCCGCGTCCGTCAGCTGCGCGGCATCGGGAGAGGCATCGAGTCGCGGCTCCGCGAGCTCGTCGAGACGGGAGACATCGCCGAGCTCGCCGAGCTGGAGCGTGAGCTCTCGCCGGACCTCGTCGGCCTGGGGCGCTACCTCGGGCTCAGCGCGAAGCGCTCCGTCGAGCTGGCGCGCGCGCTCGACGTCCACAGCGCGGACGAGCTTCGCGAGGCCGCCGCGGCCGGCCGCCTTCGAACGGTGCCGGGCATCGGCCCGAAGACGGAGGCGCAGGTGCTCGAGGCGCTCGCGCGCGAGGACGAGCCGAGGCCGCGTCAGGGCCTTCTCCTGAACCGTGCGCGCGAGCTCGTCGGGGCCGTCGCCGCCGCGCTCGGCGGCGAGGCCGCCGGGGACGTGCGGCGCTGGCGCGACTCGTGCGAGCACCTGGCGGTCGTATGCGCCGGGCGCGACGCGCAGCCGGCGCTGACCCGCTTCGCCGAGCTTCCGCAGATCGTGGCCGTGATCGAGCAGCAGGAGCGGCGCGCCGTGGGAGTGACCGTCGAGGGCGTGCCGATCGAGCTCGTCGTGGCGGAGCCGGCGCGGTTCGGGACGGCACTCGTGCGCGCCACGGGGTCGGCCGGGTACGTGTCGGCGCTCGAGCCGCTGCCCGACGCGCCCGACGAGGAGGCGGTCTACCACGAGCTCGGCATTCCGTGGTGCCCGCCCGAGCTGCGCGAGGAGCCGTTCCGCGGAGAGCCGCCGCCGCTCGTCGAGATCGGCGACATACGCGGAGACCTCCATTCCCACACCACCTGGTCGGACGGCCGGGCGAGCGTCGAGGAGATGGGCCGGGCCGCCCGCGAACGGGGCTACGACTACCTCGCGATCTGCGACCACACCCCCGCGGTGGGCGCAGTTCGCGGGCTCACACCGGACGACGTGCGCCGCCAGGCCGTGGAGATCGCCGCGGCCAACGAGCTGCTCGCGCCGTTCCGGGTGCTGCGCGGAATCGAGTGCGACATCCTCCCCGACGGCCGGCTCGACCTCCCAGACGACGTCCTTGCGGAGCTCGACTGGGTCCAGGCGAGCGTGCACGGCGGGCAGCGGATGCCGCGCGCCGAGATGACGAAGCGCGTGGAGGAGGCGCTCCGCAACCCGCACGTGCGCTGTCTCAGCCACCCGAAGGGGCGCTACATCAACCGGCGACCGGAGAACGCGCTCGACCTGGAGCGGACCTTCGAGGTCGCGCTCGAGGAGGACGTCGCCCTCGAGGTGAACGGCCTTCCCGACCGGCTCGACCTGTCGGGCGAGCACGTGCGCGAGGCACTCGCGGCGGGCATCAAGATCGTCTGCTCGACCGACTCGCACTCGACCCGCGGTCTCGACAACATGCCGCTCTCGGTCGCGACCGCCCGCCGCGGCGGCGCGACCGCTGCGGACGTATTGAATACGCGGCCGCTCGCGGAGATCAGAGGCTCGCGCTCGAGCTGAGCGCGAAGTCGATCGCCTCCTCGAAGCTCATCTTCGCACCCTCGGCCATGCCCTCGTTCCAGCGTTGGGTGCCCAGCTGCTCGCGTGCGGGCCCGAAGAATCTGCTCTCCATCACGGCATCGATGTGGGCGTCACCGTCCCATGGCCCGGTTGCGCTCGCCGCACCCAGGAGGAGGGCCGCGAGCTCCGGGTCGCCACGGTCCGCCGTAATCGCGGCAATGCCCGCGATGCCCTCAGCCGCTACCCACAAGACCTGCTCGCGGCTGAGCTGGAGCTGCTCTTCGAAGGCGGCGCGCGCCGTGTCGAAATCGCCCGCGAAGAGTGCCGTGACTCCCACGTTTCCGCTCGTGAAGGCGAGTATGCCGATGTCGCCGAGCTCGCGGGCCAGCGGGACAGCGCGACCGAGCAGCCTCTCCGCGAGCTCCGTACGGCCGTACTCGAGCGCCTTATAGGCCGAGTCGGAATACAGCATGACTATGTCTCGCACGCTGCCGATCTTGCTCAGCATCGCAAGCGCGTCCTCGCGTTCGGCCGTGGCTTTCTCCGGCGGCAGGGACAGCGCTATCTCCTTGAGCGCGAAGGCCTCCATTCGCTCGTCGCCGGCTTCACGGGCCAGGGCCAGGGCCTCGTTCGCCAGCGCGATCCGGCGCTGCTGAGGGCGCGGGTCGCGGAGGTCGTATGCCCCGAGCCCCAGGAGGGCTTCGGCGACGCCGATGGGATCGCGGGCCTCCCGTGAGGCGGCGAGCGCGTTCTCGGCCGTCGCCCGTCCTTTCTCCATCGATCCCTGCCAGTCGTAGATGGCCCCCGCCCTCAGGTCCAGGTTGACCTGCGCCCTGAGCGCCCGGGCACGATCGCGGATGGGAGCGCTGTCGCCGGCGGCTTCGAGCGCCGCGCGGATCCATCCGAGTCCCTCGACGGGGCGCATGCGAACCGCCCAGAACTCGCCGAGCAGGCCGACGATTCGGAGCGCTTCGACAGGGTCTCCGTCGTCGAGGGCCCACTCGACCGCAGCGCGGAAGTTGGGTACCTCGGCGTCGAGCCGGGGCAGCCAGTCCGCCTCTCCGCGGGTGCGGAACTCGGGCTCGGCGCGCCTCGCCAGCGCGACATAGTGCGCGCAATGCCGTGCACGCACCTCGGCCGCGGCCGGAGCGGCGTCGAGCAGCTCGCGGGCGTACTCGCGGACCGTCTCGAGCATCATCAGCCGCGGCTCTGGGCCGGGGCCAGGGCGGCGGCGGATCAGCTGCTTGTCGACCAGCCCCTGCAGCACGTCGAGGCCGGCGCCCGTGACGGCCTCGGCCGCGTCGGTGGTCGCGCCGCCGGCGAACACGGCGAAGCGAGCGAAAACCTCGGCCTCCCGGTCGTCCAGCAGGCGGTGGCTCCAGTCGATGGTCGCCCTCAGGGTTCGCTGGCGCGACGGGGCGTCGCGCGGACCGGCGCCGAGCGTGTCCAGCGCGGAGGCGAGGCGCGCGTTCAGCTCGTCGACGCCGAGCAGCGCGGTGCGCGCCGCCGCGAGCTCGATCGCGAGCGGCAGCCCGTCGAGCCGGCGGCAGATCTCGGCGATTGCCCGGGCGTTCTGCTCGGTCAGCTCGAAGTCGCGATCGTGGCTGCGCGCCCGCTCGACGAACAGGGCCCCAGCGGCGGCCTCCGCGAGCGGCTCGACGTTGTAGCGGTGCTCCGCTTGGAGCTGCAGGGCCTGCCTGCTCGTCGCCATCACGGTCAGCGCCGGCGCGGAGCCCAGCAGATCGGCGATCGGCGGCGTCGCCGGAAGCAGATGCTCGAGGTTGTCGAGCAGCAGCAGACCCTCCTTCGGACCGAGGAAGCGCCGGACCGCCCCCTCGGGCGTCTCGCCCGGCTGAGGCGTGACGCCCAGCGCCTGCGCCAGCGCGCTCGGCACATGGTCGGCGTTCGCCGTCGCGGCGAGCGAGACGAACCACGCGCCGTCCCGGAGCGTCCAGCTCCAACTCGCGCGCCACCTCCAGCGCGAGCCGCGTCTTGCCCACGCCGCCCGGGCCCGACGAGCGTGACGAGCCGGACGTCGGGGCGGCGGAGCAGCTGCGCGACGGCCTCCCGATCCTCGTCGCGACCGAGAGTCGACGTCGACGGGACCGGCAGCCGGCTCGCCGCGGGCTCGGCCACCGCGATCGCAGGGACCGCAAGCGCTGGATCCTGCGCCAGGATCGCCCGCTCCAGCTCCCGCAGATGCTCTCCCGGCTCGATCCCGAGCTCCTCGACCAGCGTCCTCCGCGCGTCCTGGTAGGCCTGGAGCGCCTCGGCCTGGCGCTCGCAGCGGTAGAGGGCGAGCATCAGCTGCCCTCGGAGGCGCTCGCGGTAGGGGTGCTCGCCGATCAGCGCCTCGAGCTGACCGACCAGCTCCGCGTGCTTGCCGAGCGCCAGCTTGGCATCCGTCAGATCTTCGAGCGCCGCCACTCGCAGATCCTCCAGGCGGCCGACCTCGAGCTTGACGAACGCCTCGCCTGCGAGGTCGGCGAGCGGGGCTCCCCGCCAGAGCGAGAGCGCCGACTCGAACGCCGTGACGGCGCGCTCCGGCCGGCCTGCTGCCAGCTCGCGCCTGCCTTCACCCACCAGCCGCTCGAAGCGGTGGGCGTCGAGCCGCTCCGGATCGAGCGTCAACTCGTAGCCGTGCTGGCGCGTGACGATCACGCCATCCGCGCCGTTGCCGCCACCAGTGCCGAGCGCGCGCCGCAGCCGTGAGACGTGTGCCTGCAGCGTCCTGGCCGCCGTCGCCGGCGGCGACTCCCCCCAGAGCTCGTCGATCAGCCGCTCGATCGGCAGCGTCTCGTTGGGGTGCAAGAGCAGCAGCGCCAGCAGCGCCCGTCGCTTGCTTCCCGCGGGCGCCACGTCGCGGCCCTCGTCGAGGGCCTCCAGCGGACCGAGGATTCGGAACTCCATATGAGCCAGGGGCCGGGGCCGGTCGGATCCAACGTACCGCAGCCCGGCACGCCGTCCAAGCCGCTGTCACAGCGCTGTCACAGCGGCGTCGCCGAGCGGCAACCGCCACCCGGCACGATCGCCCCATGTCCCAAACACTCCCCACCCAACACCCAGCGGTCGTGCTCCGTTCGCACTACCGAAACCTGCGCGCGCTGCTGGTCGTCGCGCTGATCGCGGTCATCGGCCTGAGCGTGGCCGTCGTGATCCTCGCAAGCGAGGACAGCGCCGGCACAAGCACCGCCGCGCCGGTAACCGCCCCGGCCACGCAGGACGTCGGCCCGCGCTACATCCACCCGCACGGCCAGCGCTACGAGCTCGGCCGTTGACTCAGAGCAGGTGCGCGAGCCTCAGGTGGTGACGCAGGGTCCCGCGGTTCTTCGCCGCGGGGCCCGCGGCCACCGCCACGAAGCGCACGCGACCTTCGCGCACACCGAAGACGAAGCGCGCGTCGCCCGCTCGGCGAGCGAACAGGCCCGTGCCGATTCGCCGAGCCACACCGTCGAGGCGGCTCGCTGCGTCGCCGACTCGGATTCTTCGGGCCTCGCTGCCCTTCGCGGTGGAACCGACCAGGGCCACCTCTCCCTCGGGCGTCAGGGCGGCCGCGATTCTCCTGCCGCGGTTCTTCTTCCCGCGCACGCACCATGACCAGGCCCGGTTGCCTCGCACGCGCGGCTGGCCCGCGCGTCGCAGCAACCGGCCCGCGTCCGCGCCGAGACGGATGCGGCCCAGCCCGCCGCGCGTGGCCCGCTGCTTGCCGGACTTGCAGCCGAAGCCGATGCCCTCGACCCGCTCCCAGGCCTGGAGGTACGCCTCGGCTCCGCGCGCCATGTCCCTGACGGCGGCCGCCCCGCCCGCGCGCCTGATGTCCTCCCACCAGTCCGGGAACAGCCCGTAGTGCGCGACGCCGTCCTTCGTGAAGTCGAACTCGCGCGACCCGCTCCGCTGGCGCTGGAAGGTCACGTTGCCGTCGAACGACTTGAACGGGTACTCGACCGGATTGGGAGCGGTGCGCGGCCCGGGCTGCGAGGAGAGTCCGTTCTGGTCCGAGCCGTAGCCGAAGCCGAAGTAGAACCGGCGGTCGCGCTGAGCCTTCGTCGTCTTCCACGTGTTGATCCAGTCCGGCGCCGCCTCCTTCATCGGGGTGACCACGCCGCCGAGCCGGTAGATGCGCGGGATCACGTCGGCGGTGCTCCAGCTGTGGCTCGAGACCGCTCCCGAGTAGTTGTCGGCCTCGAGCAGGGACATCACCGACCTGCGAGCCCGCACGCTCAGGTGGTCCGGGTCGATGATCATCTTCTTCTCCATCAGGCGGCGAACCGCGTGCTCGCCGAGCGACGTGAGACCCATCGCGTTGCAGTTCGAGTCCTTCGGGTAGACCGGCGCGGCGCCGAGCGGCAGGAACTGCTCGATGAGGTTCGAGAGCAGGTCGTTCTCGTCGTGGTCGTACACGCCGGGCTGCTGCTTGTCGTGCTCGTCGGGCGGCCCGTCGCAGGCCTGCATCTGCCAGAACTTCCCGGTCGACAGCCGGTTGCCGCCGTTCACGACGAGGCCGGTGCTGCCGCTGTCGCCGGCGACGCCGCCGAGCGCGTTGTCGAACTTGTTGATGAGCTCCATCTGGCGCACGCCGAAGCCATGCACCTCGTCGAGCTCGCGGTCGATCTGCGCCCTGTCGCACTGCGGCTGGTCGTTGTTGATGCGGCACCCGAACGGCTCAGAGACCTCGATGCCCTTGACCACCGCGAGCTTCCCGTCGGCGATGACACGCCGGGCCTGGAAGGGCGTTGTCACGATCCGGAACCAGCCGCGGCCGGGGCCGCCGTTCTGAGCGTCGATGTACTCCTGGATCGCGTTGAGGTCGCGGTTCTGGAGGCGGACCGATGTCATCTCGTCGCAGTTGTTCTGCTTGAGGGGGTAGAGCTCGCAGAGCGCCCTGTTCTCGACGAACAGGTTCACGAACACCCGCAGCCCGCCCATGTAGGCGCGCTCGACCCACTTGTAGTAGGTCTGCTCGTGGGTGAGCGAATCGCGGTGCGGCCACTCCTTGAAGGTGGGCCAGCCGACCGGGTCGTGGCAGCGGACCGGGTTGCCGTAGAGCGCGTTCTCGAGGACGGCGCCGCAACCGTTTCCGACCTGGTGGTCGGGGCAGTCCACGAGCGCGTAGGGCGCGCCGTAGGGATGCCAGGGACGGCCGCAGTGAGCCCGCCCGCCCAGGAACTCGAAGGCGGTCATGTGCAGGTGGAGGTCGATCATCCCCTTGACCTGGCCCCAGCCGGTCGCGCTCGTGAAGGGCGTGCCGGTGGCGCTCGTGTCGACCTCCGGGTACACCGCGCAGCCCTGCTGAGGCTCGAACGTGAAAGCTCCGGCGGCCGGCGGCTCGACCAGCACGAGGCGGCCGGCCGCGATGCCGAGCGCCTTGCCCGCCGACGGCAGCGTGATCGCGAAGCTGCCGTCGGGGTTGGCGTCCACGCGCCAGTCCGCGGCCGGGCTCGCCCCGCTCGCCGGCGCGACCGTGTTCAGCGCGCCCGCTGCCATGAAGTCGCGGTCGCGCCCGTAGAACAGGTAGCTGCCCAGCGCCGTGGCCTGCATGCGGAACGCTTCGGCGGCGCCAACGGATCCGGCGGAGGCGTCGTATCCAGCGGGCGCCTTCGCGACGAAGCCCGACTGCGAGCGCAGCGCGTAACAGCCGTTGGCCAGGGCGTAGCGCCTGTCCTCACCGGTTGCCGAGGCGAGCGACCGCGCCGGCGGCGACTGCGGCGGGGCGCCCATGGCCGCGATCCGGACGTCGAGCCCCGAATGGTCGGCCGCGCGGCCGCCATGATCGTGCGCCTGCGCCACCGAACCGGCGAGCACGAGCGCGAGCAGAGCAAGGAGCGGTACCCCGGGCCGCATCGCGGCTGATCGTATCCCCGCCCCCGCGCGCGATGCGCCGCTAGCGGCGGGCGCGCGCGAGGTAGCTCTTGCCGGCGCGGACGATGACCGTCTGCCTGAGCCGGAAGTCGCGCACGGCAACCCGGCCGCGCGTGACCTTGGTGAGCGTCCCGTCGCAGCGGTCCGCCACCTCCCAGACCGTGCCGCGCACCGTCGCCGAGCTGTTGCGGCCGCTCGCCCGGAAGCGACCGCGCGCGTTCGAGCGCAACCGCCGGACCGTGCGGCGCGACAACCCAGCCGCCGACGCCGAGCTGCCGCGCGCGCCGCAGCGGCGGAAGCTCGAGCCCTTCAGGCCCAGCTCGGTCAGACCGCGCGCGCTGGTCCTCCTCGACTGGAGGACCTGGAAGATCCCCGTCGAGAACCGCCCGAGCTGGCGAGCGCCGCGCCGGTTCCGCGCGCTCTCAAGATTCACGCTCCCGCGCTTGGTGTCGAGGAAGGAGCCGACCGGGATCTGGCGCGCCTCGCGGAGCGGCCTGAACCGGACCCCCTTCTGGCTCGCGGTCGCGCCGCCCCGAACGGTCGCCCTACCTGGAGCCCAGCGGACGTTCCCAATCGGCTCGACGTTCACGAGCCGGCCGAGCACCGGGTCGGCGAGGTCGGACAGTCGCATCGCGATCCGGAAGTCGAAGGTCGCCGGCGTCGGGTCGACGTTCCCGGCGGCATCCCGCGCCCGGACCTGGAAGGTGTGAGGACCACCGCGCAGCCGCCGCGTCGTGAAAGGCGAAGTGCAGGCGGAGAACGCCTCACCGTCGATGCTGCACTCGAACGTCACGCCAGGCTCGGGCGAGGAGAACGTGAAGGTCGCCGTGCGTCCGCTGACAAGGCCGGTCGGGCCGCTGACGATCGCGGTATCGGGTGGAGTCGTGTCCGGGGAGAACTCGAACGCGCCGATGTCGCACGCCGTGAGCTGCGGACGCGCGACACCGCGCTGATCCGTGGGCGGGCAGACGGAGTTCTCAGCCGCATCGATCGCGGGACTGCCGAAAAGCAGCGCGCGCGTGCGCGTCGGCCCGCCGTTGTCCGCGAGCAGACCGAGCACGGGGTCGGTGTTGCTCTTATCGCCGGCCGCCGTGAACCCGCAGGTGACGCCGCTGTCGATGTTGTGACCCTGCGAGGTGATCGGGCTGCTCGGAGAAAGTGAGACGCAGTTTTCGGCGTTGCCGCCCGAGACGATCGAGTTCTGAACGGTGACCGCTTCGCCACCGTCGTTGAAGATGTTGCCCCCGCTTCCGTCGGCGGTGTTGTCCGTGAGCGTCGTGTTGAGCGTCGACACGCCGCCACCGCCGGTCTCGGCGATCCCGCCGCCGTTCGCCGGCTCGCCGGTCGCGCCCTGAACCGTGTTGCCGATGATCGTGGTGTTGACCACCGACACTCCGGCGCCGCCGTCCTCGCCGATACCGCCGCCCCTCGCATAGGTCCCGTCAAGCGCCGGATCGGTCACACGGTTGCCGCTGATCAGCGAGTTCGTGATCGTCACGGCAGTCGGGTTTGGTGGAACCCCTCCGCCGTTCTCCGCGACACCTCCGCCCAGATATCCCTCGACGACGTTGCCGCTGATGTCGCTGCGGTCGATCGTCACCAGGCCACCGCCGTCCTCGAGGACCCCGCCGCCGTACGACTGGGAATCCCCAGCCGCGCGGTTCGAGACGATCCGCGAGTCGAAGATCTCGACGTTGCCGCCGCCGTTTTCCGATACGCCGCCGCCGAACCCGGCCTCGTTGTTGTTGATGGTGCTGTTGCGGATCGTCACCGTGATACCGCGGCCGCCATCCTCGACGACGCCGCCGCCCTCGCTCGAGGAGCCGGCTTTGTTGTCGGTCACCACCGAGTCGAGCAGCGTGAGGTTGCGATCGGCTCGGATGCCGCCGCCGTCGCCAGTCGACCGCCCGCCGGTGATGGTGAGGCCCGAGATGGTGACCGTCGAGTTGGTAGCAAAGAGCAGGTCGAACACGCGGTCGCCGATGCCGTTGTCGCCACCTGCGCTGACCGTGGTGATGGAGGCGCCCGCGCCCGTGATCGTCACGTCCTCGGTGATGTCGAGGTCACCGTCCGCGGCGTCGTCCGGCGTGGCATCGGGCGGACGGGTGAGCAGGTAAGCGTCGGCGCGCACGTTGATGATGTCCGCGCCCCCAAGCGCGTTCGCTTGCATCACGGCCGCACGGAGCGTGCAGGGCCCGGGCACGTTCCCGATGGAGTTACATTGGCCGTCGCCCAGCGAGCCGTCAGGCAGGTCGGCGTTGGAGACGACGTTGAACGTGGCGGCGTTTGCCGCGCCGGGCAGGGCGAGCAGCGCCGCCGCCGCCGCGACCGCGCCCAGTGCTCCGCGCCTCACCGCCTCGCCTTGGCGAGGTAGCTCTTGCCGGCGCGGACGATGACCGTCCGCCTGAGCCGGAAGTCGCGCACGGCAACCCGGCCGCGCGTGACCTTGGTGAGCGTCCCGTCGCAGCGGTCCGCCACCTCCCAGACCGTGCCGCGCACCGTCGCCGAGCTGTTGCGGCCGCTCGCCCGGAAGCGACCGCGCGCGTTCGAGCGGACGCGTCGAATCGTGCGGCTCTGAGCCGCCGACGCCGACCGGCTGCCGCGCTGCGGCGGCAGCTCCTGAAGCTCGAGCCCTTGAGCCGCAGCTCGGTGAGTCCCCTGGCGCTTCGCCGCCGCGACTGAAGCACCTGGAAGAGGCCGCGCGAGAAGGTCCCCGCCTGGGTCTTGCCCGCGGTGTCCACCGCCGAGGTGAGCCTGACCGTGCCGCGCCTCGTGTTGAGGAACGAGCCGACCGGTATCTCGGTCGCCTGCTCGAGCGGGATGAAGGTCAGGCCCTTCTGGCTCGCCAGCGCGCCGCCCGTCGGGACGAACCCGGCTGGGAAGGCGATCGTCACGGTGCCGCTCACCTCACGCGCGACGAGCAGCCGACCGAGCTCCGCGGTGGGCACGTCGGGTGGCGGCGGCGGCGGGGGTCGGTCGTCGATCAGGTCGCACGCGTCGCCGAGCGCGTCCCCGTCGACGTTCGACTGCGACGGGTTCGCCGCGAGCGGGCAGTTGTCGGACGTGTCGGGAACGCCGTCGTTGTCGTCGTCGGCGTCCTGCGTCTCGTCACCAAGACGATCGGCATCGGCGTCAGGCTCGATCGTCGCCTGTACGAGGATCTCGCACGTGTTCTGCGTGGTCCGCGTCGTGAACGGACCGCCGTCGACAAGCGGCGGGAGGTACAGGTGGAACATCGCGGTGGCGCCGGTCCCGGGAGTGCAGTTGAAGATCGTCCCTGTGGTCCCGTCGCCCGCAAGGTAGTCGCCCGGCTGCACTGGCAGACCGGGGTTCACCGGCACCTCGGTGACGTTGCCCGTGGCCTCGAGCGTGGCCGTGGGCCCGGTCCCCACGCCCATCGCCTGCTGCTGCCCGTTCAGCCGGGCGAGCCGCAGCGTGGCCGTGTCCGCAGTGCTGCTCCGGTACCGGGCCGACGTGATCACTCCGGCGACCGGTGCGGTCGTGGGAAGCGTGTTGCCGGTGTGGAACGTGAACGCGACGTCGGTGCATGGCCCGGGGTCATCAATGGTGCACTGGGGAGCGGGCGGCTGCAGCGGGGCGAGCGTGAGATCGCTGCCGAAGATGACCGCGGCATCGGAGGACGCCGGAATGGCGAGGCCGACCAGTAGGAGCGCTCCGACCAGGGCGCACCGGCGAACCATCTGGCGATCCTAGTTCGAAGGTGCTCGCCGCGCCAGGTAGCTCTTGCCGGCGCGCACGATCACCGTCTTGTCCAAGCGGAAGTCGCGTACCACGACTCTGCCGCGCGTGACCCGGGTCAGCGTCCCGTCGCAGCGGTCGATGACCTCCCAGATCGTGCCGCGCACCGTCGCGGAGCTGTTCCGGCCGGTGGTCCGGAAACGGCCGCGCGCGTTGCCGCGCAGGCGGCGGACGACACGGCGCTGCGAGGCGCGCGCGCCGGAGCCGGTCCCGCCCGCCTTCCCGCAGATCTTGAAGCTGCGGCCCTTCAGACGCAGATCCGTGAGCCCCTTCGAGCGCACCCTGCGCGACTGGAGGACCTGGAAGACGCCCTTCGAGAAGAGGCCGTCCTGGATCTGTTCCTCCCGGCGCGTCCGCGCGGAGGTCAACCGCGTCGTCCCCCTCCTCGCGTCGACGAACGAGGCGACCGGGAGCTCACGCGGCTGCCGCAGCGCGGTGAACGGCGCGCCCTTCTGGCTCGCGCGCGCCCCGCCGGCTCCCCCTCTCCTCACCCGGACCGTCCCGCGGACGCGCTCCAAGACCGTGCGCACGCCGAGACCGGGCGCCAGGACGCGGTAGTCGAACGCGTCGGTGGCCTGGTTCGCGCACAGGTCGGTGGCCGTCGGCGCGAACGTGGCGGCGCCCCGCCGCCCCGTGTTGACCCGCACTCCGCTCCCGCTCGGATCCTGAACGAGCCCACTGAGCGCATCGGCCGCGTTCACGTTGACCGTCTCGCGCCGGGTGATGACGAAGATGGACTCGCCGTCCGGCTGCGCGACGTCGATCGTGGGCTGTGTCTTGTCGACCAGGACGTTCTGGAAGCCGTGACCCTGCTGGACGCCGTTGGTCCACTGCCCCCAGTACTCCAGCGTGTTGCGGCCCTCGGCGATCACGACCGAGGTCGGCGTGGGAGGCTCGCCGGCGTCCGTCAGATCGTTCTGGAGCTCGGCACCGCCGTTCACCTTGTAGAGCAGCCGGTCCACGTCGCCGCCCGGAGGCTCGTCCAATGCGAGCGGGATGACGCCGGTCGGCGAGCAGTCGGGCACCGTCGCCATGGTGTTCCCGTCGAACTCGTATGCGCCGCTGTCGCAGGTTCCGAACGAGCGGCCAACGCCGCGCTGGTCGTCGCCCACGGGGCAGTTCGTGGGGAAGTCGACCGCCGGGGTCTGCCGGGCGAGGATCGCGTGGGTCAGCGTGCCGTTGTCGCTGCCGTTCACAGCGAGCGGCCCGAGCTGGGGATCGACCCCGCCGCGATCGCCGGGGGACGCGAAATCGCATTGACCCGTTGTGCTCGAGACGTTCCCGCCGAGCGAGTTGGCGGCCCCGGCGGTGCAATCGGGATTGGACGGGGCGCTGTTCCCCTGCAGGACGGTGTTTTCGAGGCTCGTGCTGGACCCGGCGAGCGCGCCGCCCTGCCGATCGCTGTGGTTGCCGACGAAGGTGGCATGCTCGATCGACCCACCCGCGGTCCTCACGAGAATCCCGCCCCCACCGCCACTGAGCGGCGCCCCGGCGCCGGCGACATCGAGGTTGCCGCTGAATGTGACGTTGGTCAGTGTCGGCCGCTCGCTGCTGTAGACACCGCCGCCACCGCTGTTGGCTCCGCCCAGGGTCGCGGTGTTCTCGTAGATCGTGCTGTCCGTGACCTCAAAGGACGGGAATCCCGAGCCGGTCCAGCGGATGCCGGCGCCGCCGTTGTCGGTGCCGAGCGTGAGCCCGGCGGTCAGGGTGTTGTGGCGGACGACCGAGTCCGAGACGAACAGGTCACCGGCGGCGAAGATCCCGCCGCCACCGCCCTGAACGGGCGCGGCCGAGTTGTGTTGGACGAAGCTGTTGCGCAGGTTCAGGATGCTGCCGCTCTCGGCGTGGATGCCTCCGCCCTGACTGTCGGCGCACACGCCCGGAGCACCGGGCTGCGCCTGGCCGCCGTGGATCACCAGGCCGTCCAGCGTGACCTCGATGCCGCCGTTGACGCACAGCACGCGGAAGTTGCCGGTGGACTGGATCGTCGGCTTGTCGGCGCCGGGCACGTTCTGAAGCGTGAGGTTGTCCGTGTTCGCGACCAGTTGGCCGCTCGTCAGCGAGTAGGTGCCGGGCGGTATCTCGATCGTGTCGCCCGCCGGGATGGCGTTCGCAAGCGCGTTTCGGAGCGAGCCCGCACCGCTGTCGTTCGTGTTGGTCACGGCCGGGGCAGCCTGGGCGCTCGCCGCGAAGGTCAGCGACGAGAGAACAGCCAGGAGTGCGGACAGGCGAGGCACGGTCAGGGGTCCGATGGCGCCCATCGTAACCCGGCTCCCCGCCGTAAGTCTCGGCCTCTTGACGCGCCATAACTTCCGTGCGACGGTCGTCTCAGCGTCAACTCAGAGGGAGCATGCCATGCGGGGTTCGTTCCTATTCCTGATCGCCGTCCTACTCGTCGCGGTGAGTGCCAGTCCTGCGCTTGCCGGCAAACACGACAAGCACGGCAAGGGCCACAAGTCCGGCGGTGGAGTCGTCTACACGCAGACCCAGAGCCCCGCCGGCAACGAGATCGTCGTCTACAGACGCGCCTCCAACGGGACCATCACCGAGACCGCTCGCGTTCCCACGGGCGGGGTGGGCGCGGCCGCCACGCCGCCGTTCGGCTTCCCGATCGTGGACTCGCAGGGCAGTGTCGAGCTCACGAAGGACGGGCGGCTGCTGTTCGCGGTGAACGCCGGCGACGACACGATCAGCTCGTTCAGGGTCCGCAAGCACGGCGCGCTCACGTTCGTCGACCGGGAGCCGTCGGGCGGCGATCTGCCGGTCAGTATCGACACGAGGGGCAGCCTGCTCTACGTCGTCAACTCCCTGAGCGGCAACATCAGCGGCCTCCGCTTCAAGCGGAACGGCGACATGAGGCCGATCGCCGACTCCACCGAGTCCCTCTCCACCGCGGGCCCCGGAGGCGTCCCGGCACAGATCGGGTTCGCGCCGCGGCCCTACCGCGTCCTCACGGTGACCCTCCGCGGCACGCAGGTGATCGACACCTTCAAGGTGCGACGCGACGGGACCCCCGGGCCGGCGAAGGCCAACCCCGCCACCGACATGAACCCGTTCGGGTTCGAGTACCGGCGTGGAACGCTGATCATGTCCAACGCCGGCGAGGCGGGTGACCCCGCCGACCAGACGAAGTTCCATGGCCGCGCATCGTCCTACGGGCTCGCCCGGAGCGGCGCGCTGACGCCGATCGACAGCATCGCGGTCGAGGGCCAGCGCGCGGCGTGCTGGGTCGTCATCACGAACAACCAGCGCTACGCGTTCATGACCAACACGCTGTCGCAGTCGGTGTCGAGGTTCCGGATCTCGAGGGACGGTCACCTCACGCTCCTCGGGCACGTGGGCACCGGGCCCGGCTTCGCGTCGGACGAGGCGCTGAGCCAAGGCAGCCGGTACCTCTACGTGCTGCTTCCCTCGATCATGGGCGGAATGAGCCACATCGACTACTACCGCGTGGGGCCGGGCGGCAGCCTGACCCAGATCGGATCGACGCCGAGCGACCTGCCGCCGGGGGCTTCAGGGCTGGCCGCGCGCTAGTCGACGAGGACGGAGAGGCAGGTTACGCAGCCCTCCATCTTCTCGAACTCGCTGATGTCGACGGCGATCACGTCGAAGCCCCAGTCGTGGAACAGCTCGGCCGTGCGCGGCGCCGAGGCCGCCATCAGGAGCGTGCCGCCGCCGAGCAGGATCACGTGCGAGCCCTCCTCCTCCGGGACAGCTCGCAGGGTGGGGAACGGTGAGGCGTCGATCAGCGACGGGTCGGCGCAGACCATCGTGCCGTCGGGCAGCGCCGTGACCGCCGACTTGAGGTGCAGCACCTCGCGCAGCGGGACGGGAACCACGTCACGGCCGTGGCGGGCCACATGGGCGCGCAGCTGCCGGATCCCCTCGCCGTTGGTCCGACCGCCGCGACCCACGTAGACGGTCGTGCCGACCTGGAGGACATCGCCGCCATCGAGCATGCCCGGCTCCTGGATTCGGGCGACGTCGAGGGCGAGCTCGGCGATCGCCTCCTCGGTCCCGGCCACCTCCGCCCGCCGCGCGGCCGCCCCCGGTCTAGCGAGCACCGCCAGCTCGCCGCAGACGACCACGGTGTCCTCGACGAACGCTGAGTCGGGCAGATCATCGGCTTGCGGCACCTCGCGGATCGTCCAGCCCGCGCCGGCGATCGCATCCACGTAGGCGTCGTGCTGGCTCGCCGCCAGCCGCGCGTCGACCGGGCGCCGCGCGCCGTGCGTCACGATGCCCTCCGCCATCCGGCTGCTGGGACGCCGGATCAGCGCGACTCGCTCGTCCACCGCCCTGACGCTAACCGGAAGGCGTAGCTTTGGGTCACCAACGGCCTACAGATCGGAGTGGCGATGGGCTTTGACCAGTATCACGAGCCCCCTGAGGAGCTTCCGGACGAGACGCGCACGTTCGCTCGTCTCTGCGCCTCGCTCACCGAGGAGGCGGAGGCGATCGGCTGGTACCGGCAGCGTCTGGCCGTCGAGCCCGACGCCCAGGCGCGGGCGATCATGAGCGACGCCATCGTCGAGGAGTACAAGCACTTCAGCATGGACCTCGAGTTCCTCCTGCGCGCGACGCCGCTCTGGCGCGAGATCGCCGAGGGCATCCTGTTCCAAGAGGGGACATCGTCGAGCACGGCGAGGAGGCCGAGGAGGAGGCGACGTCGCCCGGGCCGGACGTCGGCCACCCCCGGCGACCCGTCCGGTGCGCTCGGCATCGGCGACCTCAGGGGGCGAGCGGCATGAATCACCTGCTCCGCTCCATCGCGCCGGTTGCCGACCCGGGATGGCAGACCCTGGACCAGGAAGCGCGCGAGCGGCTGACCGTCGCCCTCGCCGCTCGCAAGCTGGTCGACTTCTCCGGGCCGCACGGCTGGGATCACTCCGCGACCAACCTGGGCCGCACCGATGCCGTGGCGGCGACCCCGCACGACGGCGTGACCGCGACGCTGCGGCGCGTGCTTCCGCTCGTCGAGCTGCGCAGCGAGTTCAGCGTCTCGCGCGAGGAGCTGCGCGACGCCGGGCGGGGCGCCGAGGACATCGATCTGTCGGGGCTCGACGAGGCGGCGCACGGCATGGCGTGCGCGGAGAACGTGGCGGTCTTCCACGGCTTTGAGCCGGCCGGCGTCGTCGGCATCACCGAGGCGTCCACGCAGTCCCCGATCCCGTTGAGCGACGACTTCGACGCCTACCCCGGCCACGTCGCGAAGGCGGTCGAGCTGCTGAGCCGCCGGGGCATCGGCGGTCCCTACGGGCTGGCGCTCGGCCCGGACGGCTACACGGGCGTGATCGAGACCACCGAGCACGGCGGCATCCTCGTGTTCGACCACCTCGGCAAGATCCTCGACGGCCCGATCGTGTGGGCGCCCGGCGTAAAGGGAGCCGTCGTCCTGAGCCTCCGCGGCGGAGACTTCCTCTTCGAGTCCGGGCAGGATCTCTCGATCGGCTACCTGGATCACGACGCCGAGACGGTCCGGCTCTACCTGGAAGAGAGCTTCAGCTTCCGCGTGGCGACGCCCGAGGCCGCCGTTCCGCTCACCGCCTGACCGAGCGCGCCGAGTACGATCGAGGCGTGCCCGATCGCCTGTATTTCACGGAGTCCGACGACGCCAATGCACTGATCGCATCCGATCCGATGGCTCTGCTCGTGGGCTTCGAGCTCGACCAGCGGGTCACCGTGATGAAGGCGTTCGAGGGCCCGCTCGCGCTGAAGGAGCGGCTCGGCGCCCTCGATGCCGCGACGCTGTCGTCCGCCGACCTCGAGCCGGTCTTCTTCGCCAAGCCGGTGATCCACCGCTACCCCCGCTCGATGGCCAAGCGGGTCGGGGAGCTCGCCGTTCACGTGCGCGACCGCTACGACGGCGATGCGGCGCGCGTGTGGACCGACGCGTCGAGCTCGGACGAGCTGCGTGCGAACATCCTGGCTCTCCCGGGGTTCGGCGAGATGAAGGCCGCGTCGCTCGGCGCGGTCCTGTTCAAGCACTTCGGCGTCGAGGCCGCTCGCGAGCTGATGCCGCCGCATCCGACGCTCGGCGACGTGGACTCGCCGCAGGCGCTCCAGGACTACCAGGCGGCGAAGAGCGAGCACAAGGCCGAGTGGGCGAAGGCCCGCGCCGGCTCCTGACCACGGTGCGCTAGCGGTCCTGAAGCGCGTCCAACCCGCCACGCAGGAACAGCAACGCGCTGTCGAGCACGGCGAGCGCCTCGGCCTTGGCCCCCGGCATCCGCTGATCCGTCTCCTGGAAGCTGCTGTCGAGCGAGGTCAGCGCCGCAAACGCCGCGGCAGCCACGAGTCGCGGCCGCAGCCCGTCCGGTGGCTCGTCGAGATCGGTCGCGATCGCCTCGAGCATCAGGTCGTGCATGCGCCCCATCACCCCGCCCTGGAAGTTCGCAAGCCCCTCGTCCTCGACGCAGAGGCGCTTGCGCAGGTGCACCTCGTCCCCCTCGGCAGTCCACTCGTCGAACATCCCGCCGATCCAGCGGCGGAGCGCGTCGAAGGCCGTCTCGCCGGGCAGGCGCTCGCTGAGCGCCGAGGCCAGACTGTCCAGCTCGCGGTCGACGTTGTGGAAGACGACCGCCTCCTTCGACGGGAAGTAGGAGAAGAAGGTGCGCGGGGCGACGTCCGCCGCCTCTGCGATCTCGGCAATGGTCGTCGCCTGATAGCCGCGCTCGGCAAAGAGGCGCATGGCCGCCTCGACGATCTGCTCCCGCGTGCGCTGCTTCTTCCGTTCCCTGAGACCCTCGGCCACGTGCGAATCGTAGCGAATGTGCATGACATGTAAAAACGCAGGTTAAGTAATTCTGCAGTTCTTGCAAAAACGCACACGATGTGCTTCCCTGCATGGCATGGCTTATCTCCTCGGAACGCTGGCCGCTCGGGCCGCACAGCACTGGAAGCGCTCACTTGCGATCGTCGCGGCGGTCCTCGTCGCGCTCGGTGTCGCGGCGGGCGCCGCCGGCGGCTCGTTCGTCGACGACTTCAGGACCCCGGGCACGGAATCGCAGCGAGCGATGGACGTGCTCGATCAACGCTTCCCGGCGGAGTCGGGCGATACGGCGAACGTCGTGTTCGCCGTGGATTCGGGCACGCTGCGGGAGCCGCGGCTGAGGGCGGCGATCGAGCAGACGGTCGGGGAGATCCGGGCGCAGCCGCACGTAACCGACGCGCCGGACCCCTTCGCCGCGGACAGCGGACAGGTGTCAGCGAATGGGCGCATCGCCTACGTGCCGGTTCAGTACGACAACACCGCCTCGATGCTCGGCAAGCAGCCTGGCGACCGGCTGGCGCAGACGTCGGGGATCGGCGAGCGCGCCGGGATCGAGGTCTCCCGCAACGGAACTGTCGTGGACCAGGCCGAGCAGAGCACCGCGCCGGTCGGCGAGCTGATCGGCGTGGCGGTGGCGATCATCGTGCTCACCCTCGTGTTCCGCTCGGTGGCCGCGATGGCCCTGACCCTCATCTCCGCACTCATCGCCCTGGCGGGTGGCCTGCTGCTGCTGCAGTTCGGCAGTGCCTTCGCCGACTTCCCGAGCTTCGCCCCCACGCTCGGCGTCATGCTCGGCCTCGGCGCCGGCATCGACTACGCCCTGCTGATCGTCGGGCGCTATCGCGAGCAGCTCGCGAGCGGCGACAGCGTCGCGCAGTCCGCGCGGGTCGCCAACGCCACAGCGGGCGCCTCGGTGGTGGCCGCCGGTGCGATCGTCGTTGTGGCGATAGCCGGCCTGCTGGCGACCGGCATCCCCTTTGTGGGGCGGATGGGGCTCGGCTCGGCCATCATGATCGCCGTGGTCGCGGTGGGGGCGGTGACCGTGCTGCCCACGCTCATGGGGGCGTTCGCGCGCCGGCTGCGTCCCAAGCGAGCCTCGGACGTCGAGCCTTCGCAGCGCTTCGCGCGCTGGGCGGGGCTGATCACGCGCCGGCCGCTCGCGGCCGCCATCGCCGGCGGGCTCGTGCTCGTGCTGCTCGCGATGCCGTTCGCCTCGCTGCGCCTCGGCCAGCCCGACGACGGCAACGACAGCCCCGGAACGACGACCCGCGTCGCCTACGACCGGCTCGCCGAGGGCTTCGGGCCCGGCTTCAACGGCCCGCTCGTGCTGGCGGCCACGACGCCCGACGACGCCTCGGGAGAGGCCGCTCTCACCCGGGTCAGACAGGCCGTGGCCAACGACCGCGACGTGGCGTTCGTATCGCCGGTGCAACCCTCGCCACGCGGGAATGCGGCCGTCCTGAGCGTGATCCCGAAGAGCTCTCCGCAGGACGAGCGCACCACCGAGCTCGTCAACCGCCTGCGCGATGACGTGCTCCCCGCCGCCACTCGCGACTCGCGGGTGCAGGTCTACGTCGGCGGGGCCACCGCGACGCTCCAGGACCTCGCCGACAAGATCGCCGGCCGGCTGCCGATCTTCATCGCCATGGTCGTCGGACTGAGCGTTCTGCTCCTGATGGCCGTGTTCCGCTCGCTGTGGGTGCCGCTCGTCTCTGCCGCGTTCAACCTGCTCTCGATCGCGGCGGCCTACGGCGTGGTCGTGCTGGTCTTCCAGGACGGAGTCGGCTCGAGCCTGCTGGGCGTGGACGGCGAGGTGCCGATCGTGTCGTTCGTCCCGCTGTTCATGTTCGCGATCCTGTTCGGCCTCTCGATGGACTACAACGTCTTTCTCCAGTCGCGCATCCGCGAGGAGTACCTGCACGGCGCCGGGCCGGCGGGGAGCGTCGTGCGTGCGATGTCACGCGTGGGCAAGATCATCCTCGCGGCCGGCGTGATCATGACGAGCGTCTTCCTGGGCTTCGTCTCGGATCCGGACGTGGTCGTGAAGACGATCGGCCTCGGTCTGGGCGCGGCGATCCTGATCGACGTGCTGGTGGTGCGAATGGTGGTCGCCCCGGCGGTGATGACCCTGCTCGGCGACCGAGCCTGGACGCTGCCCGCATGGCTCGATCGGGTGCTCCCGAGGATCTCGCTCGAGGGCGAGCTCCCGGACGAGGACGACCCCCACGAGCCGCCCGCCCCGCGCACGCCCCCGGGTCGTCCGGCCCTTGACTTCAATCGCACTTGAAGTTGTACCGTGGCCGGCATGGCGACTACGCAGACACCGAGCCAGGAAATAACGGACGCGGTCACGTCGTGGCCGGGCGTCGACGCCGGGCCTGGGCGCCGCGGCGAGTTCGCGTTCCGTGTGAGCGGGAAGGAGATCGGACATCTGCACGGCGACCGCGCCGCGCACTTCGGCTTCCCCAAGGAGGTGGGCGCCGAGCTCCGGGACCAGGGCCGGGTCGGACCGCACCCGGTCGCCCCGCACAAGGTGACGTGGGCGGCCCGCGCGATCGAGGACGCGGATGACGTGCGCGACGTGATCGCGCTGATGCGGCTCAACTACGACCGCGTGGCCGCGCCCGCCGGGCGCTAGTCGTCCACGACGTCGATCACCTCGTAGACCCCCTCCACCGGCGCGCTCACGACGAAGGCGGAGAGGTGGTCGACCCGGTGGGTCTCGTCAGCGTCGGCCTCCTCTCGCCAGCGGCGATAGTCGTCCTCGGTCATGTCGAACAGGCCGAACGAGATGACCTCGTCCTCGTCGCGGATGTTGCGGGCGTGGTACGCGCGCTGGAAGCCCGGGGGCTTGGAGTCACCCGGGTCCCACGCGCGGCGGAACTGCTCCCATGCGCCCGGCTTGAGACGGCGGGCGGAGAACATGACGATCATTCGTGCGACCTCCTGGTTTGGTTGGGCTCGAAGGTTTCAGCCGGCACTCGGGCGGCGACAGTCCTTGCCGGCGACCGTCACGACGCGCATGGCGAGATCCGCATCGACGGGCTCGTCACCCGGTGACGCAAAGAGCGAGCACTCCGCGGGCGTGGCACAGCCGCACTCCTTCGCGACCTCGAGCCAGCCCTTCATCGCCCGGGTCCTCGCGAGCAGCATCTCGACCTCGTCCAGCTTCTGGCTGGACAAGGAACGCATGTGCTCGCCCATGCCGCTGGCGGAGTCGACGCCGTCGATCAGCTCCTTGATCTCGCGCAGCTTGAAGCCCGCGCTCTGCGCGACGCCGATGAAGCCGAGCTTGCCGAGCACGGCCGTGTCGTAGCGCCGCTGGCCGTGGACCCGCTCGGGCTCGGGAAGCAGTCCGCGCCGCTCGTAGTAGCGGATGGATGACGTCGCGACTCCGGCCCGCCGCGCCACCTCTCCGATCGTCAGATCCGGGAACTCATCCATCCGAGCCACACGCCCTTGACTTGAACTGCGGTTCAAGGGCCATCGTAGTTCGCGTACGGTCACCTGTACAACAAGCCAAGAGAGGAGTCACGCCATGCCGCACGCGTCGAAGCAGAGTGCGTCCGAGCACGAGTCACTGGAGGGCTACGAAGGGCATTTCGAGAATTTCGACGGGGGCTGGACCGTCGGCTTCGAGGCATACACCCAGGACGCCGACATGGCGCCGCTGTTCAAGGGGCTGCCCAACGACGAGTGCCAGTGCGAGCACATGGGATACGTCATAAAGGGCAAGGTCGGCTTCCGCTCGGGAGACCGCGAGGAGCTCTTCGAGGCCGGCGACGCTTACTACGTCGGCCCCGGCCACACCCCGATTCTCTACGCGGGGACCGAGTTGGTCGAGTTCAGCCCGACCGACAGGCTCGGCGAGACGATGGAGGTCGTCACGAGGAACATGCAGGCCGCCTAACGCAATGGTGATCTCGCAGGAGTACGCCGACGTCCCGGTCGGCGACCGGGCGATGCGCATGTTCGTGGCGGCGCCGCGGGCGCCCGGGAGCTACCCGGGCGTCGTGTTCTACTCGGACATCTTCCAGCTCACCGAGTCGACGCTGCGATGGTGCGCCCGGCTCGCCGGCCACGGGTTCGTGGTGGCCGCTCCGGAGATCTACCACCGCAACGAACCCGCCGGCACGGTGCTCGGGTTCGACGACGAGGGCAAGCGCCGCGGACAGGCGGACGCGGAAGCGACGCCCGTCGCCGACTTCGACGAGGACATCGTGGCCGCGCTCGACTGGCTGGAGGCCGACGACCGGGTGGCGGGCGACGGCCTCTGCGCGACCGGCCACTGCACCGGAGGCCACCTCGGGTTCCGCGCCGCGTTCGACCCGCGCGTGCGGGCCACTGCCCTGTGGTACCCGACCGGTCTGCACGACGGCAAGCTGGGCAAGGACGCCGACGCCGGCTCGCTCCGGCGCGCGCCGGAGATCCGCGGCGAGATGCTGCTGATCTTCGGCACGAACGATCCGCACACGCCCGAGGAGGGCCGCGCCGTGATCAAGCGGGGGCTCGAGGAGGCGAGCGTCGACTTCCGCTGGAGCCTGTACGAAGCCGAGCACGCCTTCGGGCGCGACGTCGGACCCCGCTACGACCGCGAGGCGACCGACGCGGCGTTCGCCGACACCGTGACGGTGCTCAAGCGATGATGACCTACCGACTCGCCGGCGTCGATGTACCTCGCGTCGGCCTGGGCACCAATCGCCTCACGACGGCGCCCGAGCACGTCGAGTTCGTGCGCGAGGCCGTGGCGGCGGGCGTTCGCCACATCGACACGGCGCATCTCTACACCGGCGGGGAGAGCGAGCGCGCGATCGGCGAGGCGCTCGGCGGCGTCCGCGAGGACCTGCTCGTGGCCACCAAGGGGGGCTACCGCGCAGGGCGAGGGCCGGCCGGAGGTGCTCGGCGCGCAGATCGAGCAGAGCCTGCGCTCGCTGCGCACCGAGGCGATCGGCCTCTACTACCTGCACCGCGTCGATCCCGACACGGCGCTCGAGGACAGCCTCGGCGCGATCAAGACCTACGTCGACCGCGGCGTCATCCGCCACGTCGGCGTGTCCGAGGTCGACGTTCAGCAGATCGAGCGGGCTCGCCGCGTCGTGCCGATCGCCGCCGTGCAGAACCGCTACAACACCGCTGACCGCGGGCACGACGACGTCATCGACTTCTGCGAGCGCGAGGGGATCGCGTTCGTGCCCTACTTTCCGTTGCGCGGGGACGGCGACCCCGGCGTCACGCTCGCCTGGCTCCTGCGGCGCTCCCCGGTTGTCCTGCCCATCCCCGGCACGCTGTCCATCGAGCACCTGCGCGAGAACCTCGCCGCGCTGCCGCTCGAGCAGGGCGACGACGACCTCTGAGCGGGCTGAGAGCGAGCGCCTATCGAGCGGCAGCGAACCCCTCTCGGCTGACCCATGGACCAGCCGTACGGTCGGGGACATGGTCCTCGATCCAGACGGCTTCCGGTAGCGGTCTTGCGGGACGGACTCCGCCACCGCGATGCGCCGTCTGGGCCTCCTGGTCCTTGCTGTCCTCCTCGTCGCCGCACCCAGCGCGAGCGCTGACGGCGGCACGACCTGGGAGTACGCCGTGCCCCAGAAGTACCCCGAGCTCGACGACACGTACTGGGCTCGTCCCGCTGCCAAGCCAACGCCCGATACCAGGGCAGCCCTTGCCGCCGCGGAGGCGCACTGGGGCGCTCCGCCGCCCTGCGGGCGGCCCGTGATCCGCTTCATCCGCGACTGGCCAACGGGTGGCGTGGCGTGGCCGGACAGCTGTCTGGTGGACATCAACCCGGTGCTCGGAGGGCGTGACTTCGACTCGCTATGCGAGCTGGTCACGCACGAGGTCGGTCACCTGCACGGCCTCGGCCATGGCCAGCCCGGCGACCCGCTGTACGACCCCGCCCTCGAGGGCACCGTGATGGACTACCGGACCGACGACCAGAAGGGCGTCGTGCCCGCCTGCGACCGCGAGCGACGCCGCCGGGCACGGTTGGAGCGACGGCTCGTCGAGCTGCGCGGAACGGCTTCGGCACGGCGAATTCGCTGCCGCAGGCTCCGTCATCGCGGCCTGGGCGTCGGCAGCAAATGTGGGCTCGCCCACCGTACGTCGGCCCGGCTGCGGACGCTGCGGACGCGCGTCGACTGGCCCGTCTGGTGATGACTACGCACTGCGCCGGCCGCCGGCGAGCGGCAGCGTGGCGGACACGATCGTGCCGGCGCCCGCCCCGCTCTCGATCCTGAGCCGTCCGCCAAGCGCCGTCGTCCTGTCGGCCAGCCCGACCAGGCCGTGACCGTCCGCGTCAGCGCCTCCGATCCCATCGTCGCGGACCTCGATGCGAAGCACCTCGTCATCGACGGACGCCCTGACCTCGGCGCGCGCAGCCTCCGAGTGCTTGACCACATTCGTGAGCGCCTCAGCCACGATGAAGTATGCGCTCGCTTCGATCTCCGAAGAGAACCGCTGGGCCGACACGTCAACCTGGACAGGCAGGTCCAGCCGCCCTGCGAACGCGTCGACGCCGGCCCGCAGGCCGCCGCGAGCGAGCACCGTGGGGAGGATGCCGCGAGCGAGCTCACGCAGCTCCGCATTTCCGTGTTCCGCGTGCCCCAGGGCCTCACCGACCAGGGACTCGGCTTTCCCGTCCTCCTCCCCGAAGGCTCGCTGAGCCAGCTTCAGCGTCACGATCGTGTGGACCAGCCGCTGCTGCGCACCGTCGTGGAGATCTCGCACCACGCGGCGGCGGGCCTCGTCCGCGGCGGTGACCAGGCGCGCACGCGAGGCAGTGAGCTGATCGCGGGTGTCGGCGTTGGCGATCGCGGTGTCGAGCAGCGCGGCGAAATGAGCCATCCGCTGCTCGGTGTCGCCGGGTGGTGACTCCTCGCCCTTCCAGCTCGCCGTGATGATCCCCCAGAGCCGGCCGGCGACAACGATCGGCGCCCCCACGCTGGCGCGCAGACCCGTCTCCCGGGCCAGCTCCGCAAGGGCGCCAGGGACTCCCTCGTAGTCCTCCATTCGCGCCGGGTGCCTGGTGCGCCGCACCGTGGCCGTCACGCTCTCCCCCTCGAGGCTCACCCGCGAGCCGACCGGCGTTCGCGCCACGTCCAGCCCCCGGTGAGCGAGCACGACTATCTCGTCGCCGAGCTCGAAGCGGTTCAGCGCAACTTGATCGGCATCGAGCAGCGCCTCCATTTCACCGGCGACGGCGTCGAAGACCGCGGCGGGCGGCGCGCCTTCGGCGACCAGCGTCGCGACCCGGCGCAGCGCAGCCTGCTCGTCGGCGAGCCGCTCGACCTGCGCACGCGCGTCGGCGTTTGCGATCGCGGTGGCCATCAGCTCGGTGAATTGCCCAAGGCGAGACTCGGACTCCGGAGGGAGCGGGTCGTCGTCGGTCGCCCCCACCACCATGACGCCCCACAGCCGCTCGTCCACCACGATCGGCGCGGCGATCACCGAGCGCGTGTTGGTCGGACGCACGGCCTCGGCGATCGGCCCACTCGCGGTTGCGTAGTCGTCGATCCTGACCGGCTCGCCGGTCCGCCAGACCTGTGTGGACGCGTTGTTACCTCCCAGCTCGCGGCGTGCGCCGACCGGGAACACGTCCTCGACGGACCCCGCGCTGGCCACGGCGACCACGGCGCGCTCGTCTTCGTAGCGGAACATGTAGATCAGGCTGTCGCCGAACAACTGCCGCACCTCTTCCGCGATTGCGCCGAAGACGTCCGCTCGCGATCCGCCGCGCGCAACGACGGTGGCCACGCGGCGCAGGGCCGCCTGCTCTTCGGCAAGCCGCTCCACCTCCGCCTCGGCCTTCCGGCGTTCCGTCACGTCGCGAGCCACCGCGTACATCGCGCGTTCCTCGACGACGGGGGTAGAGGTCCACTCGAGCACCCGGTACGAGCCGTCCTTGCGGGCATAGCGATTCTCGAACCGCACCGTCCTCATGCCCTCCCCTATCGCGTCAGCCTCGGACGCCGTCCTCTCCCGGTCGTCCGGATGGACCAGGTCGAGGTATGGCCGCGTGAGGAGCTCCTCCTCCGAGTAGCCGAGGATCTGCTCCGCCCCCGGATTGACACGCGTGAAGTGACCGTCGAAGTTGGCGACGGCCACGAGATCCGGTGAGAGGTTGAAGATGCGGTCGAAGTCTCGCTGCGCCCTCGCTCGTCGCGCCGCAATGACACCGAGAGCACCGGCGAGAGCGGCGAGCAGGACGCCGCCGGTGAGGATGATCCAGGGCAGCACGGCGGCGGCGCCGCTGACCGATTCCTTCGGCATGACCACCGCGAAACGCTGTCCCGCGACCGCGAACTCCTCGCGAACGGTGTCCGTGCCGGCCTGGTCTTCCGACGAGCGGCCGGGGGGAGCGAACCGCAAGCCCGCGGGGTTCCTCGCCGCCGTGCGCAGAGTCCTCTCGGCAAGGAAGACCACCACCGCCCCGGGGCGGAGCACCCCGTCGATCAGATTCGGAGCGGGCGCGACCAGGAAGAGGCCGCGTGTCCCGTCTCTCCGGGCTGCCACCGGCGTGGCACCCACGCCACCGGGCCGAATCGCGCGGCGGAGCGCCACGACAATCCCGCGCTCACGCCTCAGGTCGATCCCGCGCGAGTTCAGGGGCAGAAACCCGGAGACAAGCGTCGCGGGGAGGTAGGAGGAGGCCGGCGGCGCGGCCTTGCGCCTCTCGCCGGGCAACACCACGGGCTGGCCGATGCGGCGCTCGTATGCCGCGCGATCAGCGGCTTGGACCTGCTCGGCCCACGCAGCGGCCGGGAGATCGGCGGGGCTGAGCCAGCGGAGCGCGTTCCTCCCGAACTGGTCGTCCGTGACGCCCGCCGCGCCCTCGTCCGTCATGAACCGGCGCAGGCTCTCGGTGAGCGACGTGGCCACCGCCACGCGAGCGCGGATCTGCGCCGCCGCGATCTGGGCGCGCTGCTCCGAGTCGTGCCGCGCATCCCGCTCGGTGACCACGCGGGCGACGATGAAAGCGGCGACCGTCAGCCCGAGAACCAGCGCCACCGCTGCCATGTGTCGCGGCCGCAGACGGGTCAAGTGACCTCGCGCCACCCGGCGATCGTGGTGGCCAAGTCGGTCATCGGCTTCCTCTCACGCGGGACGCGATGTTCTGGCAGTTCCTGAGCGCCGTGTCGATCTCCGACTTGCCGGCGATCACCGCGGAGAACAGCCCGGTGCACTGGTCGCCGACGGCCTGGAACTCGGGGATGCCCACGTATTGGACGCCGGGGTTGCCGGGCCGTGGCGTGGTGCCCGGGTTCTCGACCGGCGCGGACTCGATGGCGTGAAGCTCCGAGTTGGCGAACGCACGCGTGGCCTTCCTGTACTCGGCAAGCGCGTAGGTCGATCGCCGCGTGCCCGCCGGGATCGCCGACCACCCCCCTGCGATTCTCCTCCCCGCCGCCTTGATGTACCGCGGTCCGGTCGCCCACGAGATGTACCGCCAGGCAAGGCCGGCCTTGCTCGACGACGTCAGAGTGGCGAGCGCCCACGACCACAGCCATCCGGAGGCCTTGGTCCGCTCGACGGGGGCGAGGGCATAGCCGTTCTTGCCCTTCACGTCGCTGTCGTCGGCCTCGAGCAGTCCGGCGGCGACGGTCGCGTCGTACCACATCGCCACCTTGCCCTCCAGGTACTGCGCCAGGCACTGGTTGTAGCTTGCGCCCCGGGCGCGGCTCTCGCCCGCGTCTCTCACGAGATCGACGTAGAACTGGAGAGTCTTCCGGAACTGAGGCCGGTCGACCATCGCTCTACCGACCGACCCGTCCGGTTCAGCGGACCACCACGTTCCACCGAACGTGTTCAGCACGGTGGTGAACGTGGCGCCGAGGTCGCCCCAGCCCGGCTTACCGCGAAGGCAGATGCCGGCCCTGTCCGGCGTGTCGATGCTCCGGGCGATTCCCGCAACCTGTGTCCAAGTCGGGTGCGCCGGCATATCGATGCCGGCGGCCTTCAAGACGTCCTTGCGGTACATCAGGAAGGACGATTCCCCGTAGAACGGTGACGCGTAGAGCTTCCCCTCGTACGACAGGGCATTCCGTACCGAGGGGATGATGTCGTCCAGGTCGTAGGTCGCGTCGGAGGAGGCCGTGCGCGTGAGGTCGGTGATATGGCCCTCCTTACCGAACTGCGGCGCCTCGTACGGGCCGATCATCACCACGTCGAACCGGCGGTCGGCGGCGGACACCTCGTTCGTCGTGACCTCGCGCAAGGTGCCGTGGTCGAGGATCGTGTAGTTCACCTTGATGTGGCTCTTGGCCGTGAACAGCGACGGCGTGAGATGCGCGAGGTCCTGCATCTGAGGGTTGTCGACGATCGCGACATTGATCGAGCCGCCACCCTTCGGCCGCCCGCCCTCGTCGTCGTCGCCAAAGCAGCCGCCCACGAGCGCCCCGCCGATCCCGACCAGTACTGCGATCAGACCAACGCGCCCGAACCGTCTCATGGGCCTCCTTAGTGACTGGCCACCTCGCTGAGGGGCATCCGCGAGGTTAGCCGTCACCTCTGCACGGCACAACGCGACAGAAGTCCTCCATCGCGGGGTCCACCATCGCGGCCGGCGCGTCGATCACCGATACGAATCGGCGATCACACGATCGCCTCACCGAATTCCGGATTCACGGAAAGGGCTCGATCCTCCGTGCGCATGAGTGTCATACGCACAACCGTCGCCGGCGTTCCGATCCCTGACAGCCCGATCGCAATCGAGGCGACCGAGTTCGTCCAGGACGTCTCCACGCAGCTCCTGTTCGACCACTCGCGGCGGGTGTTCCTGTGGGCCTCGCTGCAGGGCGAGAAGCTGGGCCTGGACTACGACCCGGAGCTGCTCTACGTCGGCGCGATGTTCCACGACATCGGCCTCGTCGAGGGCCACCGGTCCGAGCACGAGCGGTTCGAGATCGACGGGGCCAACGCCGCTCGCGCCTTCCTCGAGCGCCACGGGCTGCCCGAGGAGCACGTCATGACCGTCTGGGAGTCGATCGCCCTCCACACGACCCCCGAGGTTCCGCGCTACAAGCAGCCCGAGGTCCGGCTGGTGACCCTGGGCGTGGAGTACGACGTGCTCGGCCTTCACTTCGACGAGCTCTCCGCGGAACAGCGCGAGGCGGTGGTCGCAGCCCATCCGCGTACGGGCTTCAAGGAGGGGATCGTCGAGTCATTCTCGGCCGGGATCCGCGACAAGCCCGAGACGGCGTTCGGGACGATGAACACCGACATCCTCGAGGCCACCGTGCCCGGGTACGTGCGCCCCAACTTCTGCGAGTTCATCCAGGGCTCTCGCTTCGAAACGTGACAAGATCCATGACGCCTTCGGCGCCCTAGGGGGCGGTATGGCGCACCGCGTTCATCCAGGTTCCCCCGAGCGCACGGATTCCAGCCGGTCTCGCGTGCGAAATGCACCCCTGTCGCCGGACCTGGAGCTGGAGCTGGTCGTGGCGACCGAGGGCGGCGACAGGATCGCGTGCCGCCGGCTGGTGGAGGCTTTTCTGCCGGCCATAGGTGCGCTCGCGCGCCGATACGACTTCGGGGGCCCGGTGCAGCGCGCCGAGCTCATGCAGGAGGGCGTCGCCGGCTTGCTGGTCGCCGCGAAGCGCTACGACGCCCGGCTGAAGACGCCGTTCTGGAGCTACGCGTCCTACTGGGTCCGAAAGGCCATGCAGGAGCTGGTCGCGGAGGTGACCCGTCCCGCGGCGCTCTCCGACCACGCGGTCCGCGCGCTGGCCCGGCTCAAGGCGGCCAGTCACGAGCATCTCGAGGCCTCCGGCGCGGAGCCCACGCAAAGCCAGCTCGCGGCCGCGACCGGCTTCACCGCTTCGCAGGTCGACAGGCTGCTCGCGATCGACCGGGCGGCGCGGAGCCTCGACGAGCGGCTGCGCTCCGACGAGGACGCCGCGTCCACGACCGTCGGAGAGACGGTCGCGGACCCCGTTGCGGAACACGAGTACGAGCACGTGCTCGACGAGATCGAGGTGCGCGAGCTCGCGGACCGGCTCGACGCGCGCGAGCGCCGGGTGCTGTGGCGTCACTACGGGCTCGGCCGGCCGGCGCAGACGTTGACGGAGATCGGCGACGACCTGGGGGTCTCGGCCGAGCGAGTCCGGCAGATCGAGGCGGAGGCGCTCGAGAAACTTCGCGCCGCGGCGGCCGCGCCGCCCGGCGGCGGCTGAAGAACTTGAAATTCATGCTCTCGCCGCTTACTGGACATCGGCAGTGGGTTCTGACTGCGCACTCCGCCACCACGCCCTCGTCTACGAGTCCGACGATGAATACGTCAGCGCAACGACGGGCTTCCTGAAGGAAGGGCTCGACGGAGGCGAGGCCGCCATCGTCGCGGACACCCGCGACGGCCTGGCCATGATGCGCGAGGCGCTCGGAGCCGATGCCGAGCGGGTGGCTTTCGTCGACGTGAGCGCCGTCTACACGCGCCCCGCTCACACAGTGGCGAGGTACTACGGAACCTTTCTCGAGCAGCTCCAAAGCGCGCCGTCAGTGCGCGCGGTCGCCACCGGCCAGTTCGGAGCGACGCCCGTGGAGTGGCGGGAGTGGATGGCGTACGAGGCGATCACGAACGTCGCCTACGCCCACCTGCCGGTGTGGGTCGTGTGCGCCTACGACGCGGCCAGGCTGCCCGACCCCGTTATCGACATAGCCCGCCGAACCCACCCGGAGGTGCTGACCGAGGACTGGCAGGCAAGCGACCAGTTCGAGGATCCGAGGGGACTGGTGCGAAGCCTCATGCCGGAGCCCGAGCCGCTCCCCGAGCTTCGCTCATTCGCGGCGCGGGACCTCGAAGGCTTCCGCGAGCGCCTCGCCGCCGAGCTGAGGGCAGAGCGAGTGCCCAGCCTCCAAGGCGCTCGACATGCTGGTGGCGGGCACCGAGCTTGCGACGAACGCCCTTTCGCACGGCGGCGGCATTGAAGCGGTTCGCGTCGGCCGGGCGGACGGGCGCTTCGTCTGCGAGGTGATCGACCGGGGCAGCGGCTTTGACGACCCCGTGGCCGGCTACCTCGCGCCCCGGCAGGGAGCCGGCAGCGGACTGTGGGTCGCGCGTCAGCTCGCGTGGCGGCTCGAACACTTCCAATCGCCGAACGGATTCACAGTCAGGATCTGGCTGTAGGAGAAGAAATGCCCGGTAACCCATGGCTCGCGATCGACGCAGGCACTCCGCCCGCTCTCCGCGCACGCGAGGTGCGCCGAGATTGGGAGGAGTTCCTGGGGAGCGGCCAGATGAACGGGGTCCGGCCACCGGTCGCAGATTCCTGGCACAGGTCGGTCGATGCGGGAGTCGACCCCTCCGGGCGCAGCCTGGCTCCGGCAGTCGCCGATCGCGACGAGACCGCAGCGCGCTGGGAGGCCCATCCGCTGGGCCAGGCGGCGCCGCTCATCCGCGAATGCCTCGCGAGCATCGCCAACGAGTCGGACCACCTGATCGTCGTAAGCGACGCGTCGGGGATGCTGCTCCAGCTCGACGGCAACGCGGGCGTTCGCTCCCGAGCCGCCGACTCGATGAACTTCACGGAGGGCGCCCTCTGGAGTGAGGAGGGCGCCGGCACGAACGCCATCGGGACTGCGCTGGCGGCGGATCACGCGGTGCAGATATTCGCCACCGAGCATTTCATGGAGGTGGTTCAGGACTGGACCTGTTCCGCGGCCCCGGTGCACGACCCGGAGACCGGCGAGCTGCTCGGCGTGATCGACCTGACCGGCCTCGAGAAGGACGTGCACCCGCACAGCCTCGCGGTCGCGATTACCACCGCGCGGGCCGTGGAGGGGCATCTGCTCCATCGGATGTGGCGGCACGACGACCGGCTGCGTGCCCGCTACGGGAGCCGGCTGGCGGGTGCCGGCGACCGGCGCGCGCTGGTGACCCCGACGGGCCGGCTCGTCGTCGACGATTCCCGGGGCTGGCTGGGCGGCGGGCGGCTCGAGCTGCCGCCCGGCGGAGGCGAGATCGCCCTTCCCTCCGGGGCGCGTGCGATCGCAGAGCCGGTCGGGGACGGCGAGGGCTTCATCGTGCGCGAGCTCGACGGCCCGCGGGCGCCTGTCCGTAGTCCGCGCGACGCGCTCAGCCTGCTCGCCGCCGAACAGGCCGCCCTGCGACGCCTCGCCACGGCCGCTGCACGCAACGTGCCCCCGTCCGAGATCTTCAAGGCCGTGGCCGAGGAGGTCGCGCCGCTGCTCGGCGCCGACGAGGCCGCAGTTTCTCGCTTCGGCGCAGAGCGGAGCCGCGAGCTCGACCGCTCACCGGCGGTCGCGGAGGTGCATCGGACCGGCCGGTCTGCTCGTGTGGGCGACGCCGTCGCGAGCCCGATCTTGGTCGACGGGCGCGTCTGGGGCGCGATCGTCGTGTCCACGAAGCGCAGGCCCCTGCCCACGGACGCCGAGGAGCGCATGGAGAGCTTCACCGAGCTCGTGGGCACCGTGATCGCCAATGCCGAGAGCCGGGCGGAGCTGAGCGCGTCGCGCGCCCGCGCCGTGGCCGCCGGCGACGAGGCCCGCCGGCGCATCCAGCGCGACCTGCACGACGGCGCGCAGCAGAGCCTGGTAAGCACGGTCGTGGCACTCAAGCTTGCGCGGCAGGCCGTCGGCGAGGCGACCGACCCCTTGGGAGAGCTGCTGGACGATGCACTGGAGCAGGCCGAGCGTGCGAGCGCGGAGCTGAGAGAGCTGTCGCATGGCATCCTGCCGAGCGCGCTGACCCACGGTGGGCTGCGAGCCGGCCTCGACGCGTTGGCCTCGCGTGCCCCCCTGCCCGTGTCGGTCTCGGTCAGCGTGGAGCGCCTCCCGGCTCCGCTCGAGGCGGCGGCCTACTTCATAGTCGCCGAGGCGCTGACGAATGTGGTCAAGCACGCGCGCGCGAGCTGCGCGCAGATCGTCGTGGTCCTCGAGGACCGCGTGCTGCGCCTCGAGGTCCGCGACGACGGGATCGGAGGCGTCGCAAGCAATGGCGGCTCCGGGCTGATCGGGCTCCACGACCGCGCCGCCGCGTTGAACGGCCGGCTGCTCATCGACAGCCGTCCGGGCGAGGGCACCGTGGTGGCGGCCGCGCTGCCCGTCCCCGGCCAAGCTGCGTCCGACGCGGTACGGCCAGATGGGACTACGCACATCGCGGTAGCGCAGGAGCCGCCCGCCAGCCGACGACACGAAGGCGTCCCTGGGTGAGCATCGCGGCATGCATGCGAGCGACCTACGCGCCCACCTGACGCGTCTCCAACTGGAGCGGATCGACGCCGACGAGGTCGGCCTTACCAAGTGCGAGGCCTACATGACCGACCTCGAGGACGAGATCTCGCTGTGCCGTGCAGCCCTGACGGGCGCTGCGGTCACAGAGATCGCCGTCGCCCGCGCCGAGCTGTCGGGACGACTGGTCGGCTGAGCCGGGCCAGTGGAGCGTGCCGGTCGGGTCGCTCTGCTCGCCGAGGCGGCGCTGGCATTCCTCGGCGCCGCCGCGGCCTTCTGGCTCGCGGCCTCGGTCCTCACCCACCTGCACTCCGACGCGCTGGTTGCACTGGTGGGCTTGGCGTCCCTCGGGGGCGTGATCGCGCTCGCGCGCAGGCTGGGTATCGGCTACGCCGTCCCGGTCGCGATGGCCGGGATGCTCGCCTACGACTGGTTCTACCTTCCCCCGACGCACCTGTTCGAGGTGCCCGACACGGCGAACCTCGTCGATCTCCTCGTCTACCTCGGCGTCGCGGTCCTGATAGGACAGCTCGGCTCGCGCGCCGTTCGCCGGGCGAAGTGCTCCGAGCGCGCACGCGCCGCGATCGCCTCGGAGCAGGCTGCCCTGCGCCGCGTGGCGACCCTGGTCGCGCGCGGGGCGCCGGCGGCGGACATCTTCGACGCCGTCGCCGGGGAGCTCGGCCAGCTACTCGGCATAGAGGACACCGCGCTGCTCCGCTACGAGGCCGATGGAATGGCGACCGTCGTCGTCAATCGCATCGAAGGCGCCGTCCGGATTCCCGTCGGCACGCGGGTGCCCTTGGAAGGCAGCAACGTGGCGACACCGGTGCTCCAGACCTACGTGAACGCGCTGGGCTTTCACTCGGGAATCGGCAGTCCGATCGTCGTCGAAGGACGACTTTGGGGCGTCTTGATCGCGGTGTCCCGTCGCGCCGACTCGCTGCCGGACGACGCGGAGGCACGCTTGGGTGAGTTCACCGAGCTGATCGGGACGGCCATTTCGAACACCCAGGCACGGTCGGACCTCGCGGCGTCGCGGTCCCGGATCGTTGAGGCGGCCGACGATGAGCGCCGGCGGGTCGTCCGCGATCTCCACGACGGAGCTCAGCAGCGGCTTGTCCACACGATCGTGACGCTGAAGCTCGCGCAGCTCGCAGCCGAGAACGGCGGGGAGATTCCGCCCGCCCTTGTCACGGAGGCGATTGCCGAGGCCGAGCTCGCCACCGCGGAGCTGCGCGAGCTCGTGCACGGGATCCTCCCGTCGGTCCTCACCCGTGGCGGGCTGCGCGCGGGGCTCGAGGCGCTCTCCCTCCGGATGAAGCTTCCCGTCGAGCTCAGCGTCTCCGCCGGCCGCCTCCCGGCCCCCGTCGAGGCCACGGCCTACTTCGTCGTCGCGGAAGCGCTGACAAACGTCGTGAAGCACTCGCGGGCCGCACACGCCCATGTGGACGTCCAGGCCGAGAACGGGCACGTCCGAGTCAGCGTGCGCGACGACGGAGTTGGCGGCGTACGGCCCGACGGCTCCGGCCTCGTCGGCCTAGCGGACCGGGTCGCCGTCCTCGGCGGGCGATTCCACGTCGAGAGCCCGCACGACGGCGGCACCCTCGTGGAGGCGTCCATCCCCGTCTCGGGTCAGGTCGCCGAGCTGCGCAGGTAGGCCAGCACGGCGAGGACACGCCGATGGTCCGTCGGCGCCGTGCCCAGGTCCAGCTTGTGGAAGATGCCCGTCACGTGCTTTTCGACCGCCGCCTCGGTGACCACGAGCTCCTCGGCGATGCCGCGGTTCGACTTTCCCTCCGCCATCGCCGCGAGCACGTCGCGCTCACGAGCGGTGAGGGCGTCCAGTGGGCCGCCGGCCCGGCGTCCGAGCATGCGTCCGACCACCTCGGGGTCGAGCGCGCTGCCACCCGCCGCCACGCGCTCGATCGCGGACACGAACGCATCCACGTCGCCGACCCGCTCCTTGAGCAGGTAGCCCACGCCCTCCGGCCGCTCGCCGATCAGCTCGACGGCGTATTCCTCCTCGTAGTGGGCCGACAGCACGAGGATCCCGACCTCCGGATGTCGCTGGCGGAGCTCGAGCGCGGCACGCAGGCCGTCGTCACCGTGGTGCGGCGGCATGTGCACGTCCACGATGGCGACGTCCGGGCGGTGAGCGAGGCCCTTGCGCAGCAGGTCGTCCGCGTCTCCCGCCTGAGCCGCGACCTCGATGCCGGAATCCGTGAGCAGCCGGGCCAATCCCTCCCGCAGCAGCACGTCGTCCTCACCGATCACCACGCGCAGCTGATCTTTTGGCACAGCGACGAACGGTACCCGCTGAACCGCCGCGCGGCTAATCGGTGGCCTTCAGCATTCGGAGGCCGAGTCCAGGCAGGTCCTGCTTGGGCACGAACCCGCGGGCGCCGGAGCGGCGGACATCTTCCGGGCTGGCCGCGTCCGGATCAACCGACGTGAGAACGATCCTGGGGTTCCAGGGAAGGGCGGACAGCTCGGCGGCGAGGCTGATGCCATCGTTGTCCGGCAGCCCGACGTCCACGAGCATTATCTCGGGCTTCAGGCTGCGCGCCGCCGAGCTCCCGGCGGCCGCGGTGTCCGCCTCGCCGACAACCGTAAGGCCGGAGCCCCGGAGCGTCCGCCGGGCGAGCCGGCGGAAACTCGGATCGTCGTCGATGAGGAGGACCGAGGGCGCCATTTGGCGCGATCATCGCAGGGCCCGTATAGCGATGGAGTAGGGCAAACCGGAGACTGCACGAGGGTAGGGTCAGCCCTACTCGCTCTCTCCGGGCAGCGGCCGCAAGGTCTCCGGAGAGCGGGTATAGAGGCGGCCGCCGTCCAGGGGCATAGTGCTGGCTGTGATTCCAGCACTCCTCCCAGAGCCCACCGTTGACAGCGACCAGCTGCTCGCCCCGCGACTCACGCTGGTCCCGCCGGACGGCCGCGCGCACGGGCCCGTCGCGGCTCGAGAGATCAGCGTGCTGATCGCCGACGGTCACGCGCTCCTGCGAGCGGGCTTCCGCGCGCTGCTCGAAAGCGAGCTCGGCATCAAGATCGCCGGCGAGGCGACCACCGGCGACGAGGCCGTGGCGCTCGCTCAGCGCACGCACCCCGACGTGGTGCTGATCGACGTCCGCCTGCCCGGGCTGGACGCGGTCGAGACCACCCGGCAGATCGCGGCGCTCCCGCGCACGCGTGCGGTGATACTGGCCTCCAGCCCGGAGGACGAGAGCGTCTTCCCCTGTCTTCGAGCGGGCGCGAGCGGGTTCCTCGTGAAGGACAGCGAGCCGGCCGAGCTGGTCGAGGCGGTGCGAGTCGTCGCGCGGGGAGACGCCGCACTCTCCCCCTCCGTGACCCGCCGGCTGATCCTGCGGCTTGCCTCCCAGACGGACGTCCGGCAGCCGGCGCCCGACGGTCTCGAAGAGCTCACGAAGCGCGAGCGCCAGGTCATGGCCCTCGCGGCGCAGGGCTTCAGCAACGCGGAGCTCGCCGACCGGCTGAGCATGCGCCCGGCGACCGCCAAGACGCACGTGAATCGCGCCATGATGAAGCTCCGGGCACGCGACCGCGCGCAGCTGGTCGCGTTCGCCTACGAGTGCGGACTGGTCAGGTCGCGCCGACCCGAGCTCGTGGCCGTGTAGCGAGGCTTCGAAATGCCCGCCGAGCATCCGCCAGCGCCGATCGCCCCAGTGAGGGCCATCCCGCGTGCCAGGCGCGTCATCCTCGCGGAAGGCGAGGCGCTCGTCCGGGCGGGTGTCCGGTCGGTGCTCGAGGGCGACGGAACCGTCACCGTCGTGGGTGAGGCTGCCTCCGGCGAGGAGACGGTGGCCCTGGCCGGCCGCCTGGATCCGGACGTGGTGCTCATCGACGTGGGCATCCCCGGCCTCGACTCGGTGGAGACGACACGGCGCCTGCTCGCCAACTCTGATGTCCCGGTGATGCTGCTCACCACCTCCGAGACCGACGAGCGGATCTTCGCCGCACTGCGCGCGGGCGCCACCGGTCTGGTGCTGAAGGACACCGAGCCCGCCGAGCTGTTGCGCGCGGTCGCGGTGCTCGCACGCGGAGACGCGCTCCTGTCGCCGCGCCTCACCAGACGGCTGATCGCGGACTTCGCCGCCCGCCCGGAGCCGAGCCAGCTCAGCGACAGGCTCGTGGAGCTGCTCACCCCCCGCGAGCGCGAGGTGGTCGCGCTGGTCGCGATTGGACTGAGCAACGACGAGATAGCCGAAGAGCTCGTCGTCAGTCCGGCCACCGCCCGGACCCATGTGAGCCGCGCGATGGTCAAGCTCGGCGCACGCGACCGCTCGCAGCTGGTCGTGTTCGCCTACGAGAGCGGCGTCGCGGCCCAGGCTTCACGACGCACTCTCAGCGCCTGACGCCGAAGTCGACGGTGTAGGTGGCGCCGCCGCGCGGCAGAGGACGCGGCACGCCCGCGACCACGCCGATGCCCACGTCGCGGAAAGAGGGCCGCAGGATTTCCTCGCGATGCGGCGGGCTCTGCATCCACGCCCGCACGACACGGGCAGCGGTGCCTCGGTGGCGCCAGCCCCAGGCGATGTTCTCCCCGACCAGCCAGCTCCGGGTCGCGCGCATATAGCCGGTGCGGCCGATGCGCTCCGCGAAGCCGAGCCCGTCGGGCGTGGTATGCGAGAAGTAGCGCCTGCGGACCATGTCGCGCGAGTGGCCCCGTGCTGCCTCCGACAGCCGTGCGTCCAATCGCAGCGCGGGCAGTCCGTGCTTGCGCCGCTCGGCATTGAGCAGGCAGAGCGTGGAGTGCGTCATGACCGCGCGGCTCGAGTGCCTCGGCTTACCATTGGCGCTCGCGCAGGCAGCGGCGGACGCGTTCGGGGCATCGGCGGCCACGACGAAGATCGCAACCGCGGTGACGGCGACGATTGCGAGCAGGCGAGCCATGCGGCGAAGTTAGGTGCGGATCGGGGCACGCTCGACAGCTTTCGGCGGACGCTCGATAGCGGCTTCTGCTCAGTCGCGGGTGATCGCCGCCCGCACTCGCACAAGCAGCAGGTGTTGTTGCTCCGAGCGCCCCGAACCGGTGTCGTGTCGGCCATGAGCGCAGAACCCGTACAGGGCCGCCTCTGCGGGTGCGAGCGTCCGCTGCTGGACGGCGACACCTGCCTACGCTGCGGGCGTTCGCCGGCCCTGATGGCTGAACGAATGCCGAGTAGCCCGCGGGGCCGCCGGAAGATCGAGTGGACGCAGCCGGCCGTGATCCGTGCGATCAGAGCGTTCGCGTTCTTTCGAGGACGGGCCCCGGTCGCCGGGGACTGGAATCAGAGGATGTCGGACTGGCCTCCACTTGGAACCGTCCAGACCCTGTTCGGCTCCGTCGACGCGGCCGCCCGCGCGGCGGGCGTGGAGGCGACGGACGGGCGGGCCGACGGGTGATACTCGCGAGTCCTGAGGAGCTCTGGGACGCCTGGGCGTTCGCCGCCGTGGAGGCGGAGCTCACGCTCGATGCCTGGAAGCGGGCGGCCCGGGATCTCAAGGCAACGGCCTTCTCCGCCTACCGCTCCGCGCTCGACCGCGAGGAGCAGGCCGCCGCGCGGCTTGCCGCGCGGCTGGCGTTCAGCTCGTAGCCGCTCGATCAGCGTCGATGCCGGACTATCGGCTTCTTGTAGAAGACGATGCCTCGAGGTCCGAACCTCGCGAGCACGCGCTTCCGTCCGTCGAAGATGAACACCCGGTTGCCCACGTCGTAGTTGAGGACGATGTCGCCGCGGTTCGCCGAGCTGCCCGCGCCCAGGTCGAGGTTCAGGTCCGAGCGGTTGCCGGTGACCATTCCGCCCTGGATGTTGCGCACGTTGAGAACGTCTCCCATCGGGAGATAGAGCGCATCGCCTCCGTTGGCCCCCGCGTGCGCGACGAACTGGTAGCCCACCGGGGCCTCGGCCACCGCCGGCATCGCGAGTGCGAGCGCAGCGGTGACCGCGGCGGCGAACCCAGCGGCTGCGGACATACGGGCCATGCCTCCAGCCAACACCCGCGTAGTGCGCCCATCAAGAGCCGGCTCGTGTCAGCGACGTGTCCGGGACGATCAGATTGGCTTCCCCTCTCGGGTGAGCGCCGGGGGTTCTTGAGGCGCCTGGCGGCGAGCTGTTCAGTGGGGTCATGTCAGTCACGCACGAGCCGATGGTTCGCCACGGAAGGGTCCGCTGGCTCTGCGAGCCGCCTCACGGCGTCGCCCGCCTGCACGTCGAGCGTCGGGGCGAGACGACTCCCGGTGAGCTGCTCGCGGTGGCCTACTCGGCGTTCATGGCCGCGGACCTCGCGGCGCGCCTCGAGCGGAACGGCGTCCCCGCGACCGAGCTCGTGGTCCAGGCCTGGTGCCGGCTGTCAGCGGACTCCCTCCCGCGGTCGGTCGAGGAGCTCGACGTGCAGGTTCGCGGTCGCGTCGCGGGAATCGGTGACGAGCAGTTCAGGGCCATCGCGCAGGTGGCGCTCGGGTCCTCCCACAAGTCGCTCCGGATGCGCCACGACGTGCCCCGCCAGCTGAGCGTCTCGCTCGCGGGATGATCGAGATGCCCCGCCCGGCAATCGCCATGCTCGTCTTGCTCGCGGCGCTCGCCGGCTGGATCGACGCGCTCAGCTTCACCGAGTTGGGCAAGGTCTTCACCTCATTCCAGTCGGGCAACCTCATCTTCCTCGGGCTCGCCGTCGACGAGGGCGACGCGCAGCTGCTCGTCGGGGCAGCCGTCTCGCTGTCGGCCTTTCTGTGCGGTAGCGCGCTGGGGGCATACGTGGTCGGGCGGGCCGAGGTTGACGCCACCGCCATCCGATCGCTGGTCCCGGCCCTGGCGCTGCAGTGGGCGCTGCTCGTGGGTCTCGCGATCTGCTGGCAGGCGTTCGGTGCGCCGGCCGGCAACTCCGCGGGCCGGATCGTGCTCGTGGCGCTCGGCGCGGCGGCGATGGGAATCCAGGGGGCGGCGGTGTTCGCGCTGCGCATCCCAGGCGTCGTTACCAACGCCATGACCGCCACGCTGATGCTGGGCGGGATCGTCGTGGGCCTCCGGGCACGTGGCGAATCCGCGGCTCATGCGGCGTCCCCACTCCCGCTGGGTGTCCTTGCCGGGCTCTGCGGCGCCTACGTGGGGAGCGCCCTGATCGTGGGCGCCGTCGAGCGGCCCGAGGTGACCTCGGCCGTCCCCGCGATCGCCCTCACGCTGGCCCTTGCGGCCTTGGTCCTTAGCGGTGATCGGGAACTCCGATCGATCGGGGCGAGCCGTCGCCTTACGTTGCATTCGAACCCGAACTCGAGAGGATGAGATGGAAGCGGCGAGCGCACGTGCAGGACTTGGCCGGCAGGCGAGAGGGATTGGAAGCGCGGCAGCGGTCGACGCGCGCAGCGTGGCGGCGTATGCCGCTGAAGGCATCGGCACCTTCCTGCTGGTCTTCTTCATCTGCTCGGTGCTCTCGGTCGGGAACGCGGGCGTGCTTCAGCTGGACATAGCCGGGCTCGGCCTGCTCCACGCGCTCACCCTCGGCGTTCTCGTATACGCGCTCGCGGCCTCGTCGGGCGCCCACCTCAACCCGGCGGTGACGGTGGCGCAGCTTGCGATCGGACAGATCCGCTCCCGCGACGCCGCCGCCTACATCGTCTTCCAGCTGGCGGGCGGCGCGCTCGCCGGGCTGCTCGTGCTCCTGCTCTTCCACGACGCCGGCGCCTCCGTGAACTACGGCGCCACCGCGGTGAACGCGAAGGTCGTGTCGGGTGGCTCGCCCTGGCTCGGCCTGATCGCCGAGGCGATGGGCACCTTCATGCTCATGTGGGCGGTTATGGCCGTGGCGGTCAACCCGCGCGGGGAGAAGCACTTCGCAGGACTGGTGATCGGTGGCGCCCTCGGCCTGGCCGTCATGGTCTTCGGCCCGGCGACCGGCGCCGGCCTGAATCCCGCGCGCTGGCTTGGGCCCGCGCTGGTCTCCGGCAGCTACCCCGACTTCTGGATCTTCATCGTCGGCCCTGTCGCAGGAGCACTCCTGGCGGCATGGACATACCGAGCGGTCGTAATCGACCAAGAGGTTCCCCAATGAGCGACAAGCGCCCCCCGACCACCACGAGTGACTCCGGCATCCCGCTGTCCAGCGACGACTACTCGCTGACCGTCGGACCCAACGGACCCACGGTTCTGCACGACTCCAACGTCGTGCAGAAGATGCAGCACTTCAACCGGGAGCGTGTTCCCGAGCGCGTGGTGCATGCCAAGGGCAGCGGCGCGCACGGCTTCTTCGAGGTGACCGAGGACGTGAGCCAGTGGACCAGCGCGAGCTTCCTGTCCGAGGTGGGCAAGCGCACGCCGATGTTCGCGCGCTTCTCGACGGTCGCCGGCGAGATGGGCAGTGCTGACACGGTGCGTGACCCGCGCGGCTTCGCGCTGAAGTTCTACACGGAGCAGGGCAACTACGACCTGGTCGGCAACAACACGCCGGTCTTCTTCATCCGCGACGCCAGCAAGTTCTCCGACTTCATCCACTCGCAGAAGCGGCTGCCCGACACCGGGCTGCGCTCGAACGACATGCAGTGGGACTTCTGGACGCTGACGCCTGAGTCGGCTCACCAGGTCACGACCCTGATGTCCGACCGTGGCACGCCCCGCACGCTCCGGAACATGCACGGCTTCAGCAGCCATACCTACTCGTGGATGAACGCCAAGGGCGAGCGCTTCTGGGTCAAGTACCACTTCAAGACGGTCCAGGGCATAGAGAACTTCTCGCTCGCGGAGGCCGATGCGATGGTCAGCGAGGATCCCGACTTCCACCGTCGCGACCTGTGGGACGCAATCGCCCGCGGCGACGCCGCCGAGTGGCGCCTCGAGATGCAGATCATGCCCTTCGAGGACGCCGCGGGATACCGCTTCAACCCGTTCGACATGACGAAGGTCTGGCCACACTCCGACTACCCGCCGATTCAGGTCGGGCGCATGGTGCTCGACCGCAATCCCGAGAACCACTTCGCGGAGGTCGAGCAGGCCGGATTCGCCCCCTCCAACCTGGTGCCGGGAATCGGCCTGAGCCCGGACAAGATGCTGATGGGGCGCGTCTTCTCCTACCACGACACGCACCTGCACCGGATCGGGACGAACTACGAGCAGTTGCCCATCAACGCGCCCAAGTGCCCGGTGCACTCGTACAGCAAGGACGGCCCGATGACCTACCGGGACGCCGGCTCGCAGCCCGTCTACGCGCCGAACTCGTACGGTGGCCCGCAGGCCGACCCGAGCAAGGAGCTGCCGACCTGGTGGGTCGATGCGGCGGAGATGGGCCGCTACGCCTACGAGGCGCACGCCGACGACGACGACTTCATCCAGCCCGGGGCGCTCTACCGCGACGTGATGTCCGAGACGGACCGCGAGCACCTCGTCACGAACATTGTGGCCCACGCCAGCGACGCCGTGTCGGCCGAGGTACAGGGGCGCGTGATCGGCTACTGGACGAACGTGGACGCCGGGCTCGGAGCGCGGGTCGCCGCCGGCCTCGGCCAGTGCGTCGCAGCCCGCGTCCTGAGTTCGACCGCGATGAGGGGCGAGCTGCTACTCGTAGGCGCCTCTCATCGCACCGCGCCGATCGAGCTGAGGGACCGTCTCGCGGTCTCGCGGGCCGCGGCCGGCGAGATGCTCGCCCGGCTGACCGGCGAGCCCGACGTAGAGGAGGCGCTCGTGCTGTCGACCTGCGGCAGGACGGAGCTCTACGCGCTCGCGTCAGCTCCGGACAGGGTGGAGTCGCGTCTCGCAGCTGAGCTGGCGAACCACGCGGGCTGCACGGCGGCTGAGCTCGCGCCCGCGGCCCGTGCCGTGCGAGGCCGGGCGGTGGTCGAGCAGCTCCACAGCGTGGCCGCGGGACTCGACTCGATGGCCCTCGGCGAGGTCGAGATCCTCGGCCAGCTGCGCCGCGCCGGCGAACTGGCGTCCGAGACCGGTTCGCTGGGCCGGATATTGAGCCGGCTGGTCGAGTCCAGCCTCGCGACCGGACGGCGCGTCCGGCACGAGACCGAGATCAGCGTCGGGCGGTCGGCGATCGCGTCAGCCGTGGTCGGGATCGCGAGCCGGCACATCGGACCCGAGCCCGGCGGGAGCGCTCTCGTGATCGGGAGCGGGGACACCGGGGCCAAGACGGCGAGGGCGCTGCGCGGCGCCGGACTCCGCGTCACGCTCGTGGCCGGGCGCCGGCACGAGCGGGCGAGCCGCTTGGCGGCCGAGCTCGGCTGCGGAGTGGCGAGCTTGGACGACGTTCCGCGGCTCCTCGCGGAGGTGGACGTGGTCGTCTCGTGCACGGGGGCGCCCCACCACCTCGTGTCCGCGGAGGTCCTGGTCGACGCCCTCGAGAGGCGGACGGGCCGCGACCTTGTGGCCATCGATCTCGCGGTCCCACGCGACCTCGACCCGGCGGCGCGCGGGGCCCAGGGGGTGCGGGTCTACGACCTGGACGAGCTCGAGAGCGAGCTGCGCGCCACGGCCGGCCGCCGGCTGGCCGCGGTTCCCGCCGCGGTGGGCATCGTCGCCGGCGAGATCGAGCGCTTCATGCGCTGGATCGCCACTCTCGGCGTCGTGCCCACGATCAAGGACCTGCGCGCTCACAGTGAGACGGCCGTCTTCGAGGCGCTCCGCCGCAGCGAGCTTGGCGCGGGCGCTCAGGACGACGTCCTGCGTGCAACGAGCGAGGCGATAGTGACACGCCTCCTGCACTCGCCAACAGCCCAGCTCCGCTATGCGGCGGCACAGGGCGACGGGGACCGGCTGACCCGCGTCGTTCGAGAGCTGTTTGCCCTTGACGGGCGCGTACGTCAGGTGTTGAGCCGGGCGGCCTGACTACGTACCCGGCGGCAGCAAGAGAGCCGCGTCGCGGACGACGACACATGCGTCGCCCTCGGCGACTATCCACTTCATGGAACTTCGCCACCTGAGGTATTTCGTAGCTGTCGCGGAAGAGCTCCATTTCCGGCGCGCGGCCGAGCGGCTCCATGTGGCACAGCCCGCGGTGAGCGAGCAGGTGCGAAAGCTCGAGGAAGAGCTGGGCGTCCGGCTGTTCGACCGGACCCAGCGGAGCGTCTCGCTCACGAGCGCCGGCAACGCGATGCTCGAGGAGGCGCGCCGGGTGCTCCACCAGGCCGAAGTGGCTCAGGCAGCCGCACGCAACGCTCGCGACCAGGCCACCACGCGCCTGCGGATCGGTTACGTGCCGGACTCCCTTCCCCGCACGGTCTCACGTGCGATGCAGCAGCTGGTGACCAGCTCCCCGCTCGTACAGATATCGCTTGAGACGGGCCCGGCGCTCCGGCTGATCGCGGACGTCCGCGCGCAGCGGCTCGACGCCGCCGTTGTGGGCCTGCCGGCCCCCGCGAACGGGCTCCGCGCCACGGCGATCGGCTACCAGAACGCCGTTGCCGCGCTGCCGGTGACCCACCCGCATGCCGTGGATGCCGCGATCTCGCTCGAGCGCCTTGCACCCGAGCGACTGGTCACGCTGCCGCGCGACACCAACCCCGCCTTCCACAACGCGGTTGTCTCGATCTGCCGCGACGCGGGCCTGTCGCCGTCACTGGTCGAGATCGGTGAGCCGGACGTCGAGCATGCGCTGCTCACGGTGGCCACGGGCGCCGGTATCGCGCTGCTTCCCGAGTCGGCCGCCGAGCGCTACGTGGCGCCGGGGGTGCGGTTCGTGCCGTTGGAGGGAGTCGCGCCCGCGTTCGAGAGCGCGGTACTCACCGATCGGGACTCGAGCAACCTGGCCACGGCCGGGTTCCTGCGTGCGCTGGGCCGTGCGGGCAAGCCCGCCGCGGTGCCCACCTCCCGCCCGGCCATCTCGCTCGCAGCCTGAACGAGCCGGCCGGCCCTGCGGCCGCCTCCTCCTCCGCGCGAACGGCGGCAGTGAGGGTGGATCTGAAACGCCTCCCCGCTTCGGGTGGTGGGGATTCGTGGCGGAAACGCAACGATTGCCCACCACCTGGAGCTCTCCAGGCCAGAATCAGGTCCGCGAGCGTGTCCGTGACCGCGGCCGGCTCGGACTCGGGGCGAACGGCGGCATTGAGGGTCGGTCTGGAAGGCCTCCCCGCTTCGGGTGGCAGAGATTCGTTGCGCATTCCGCAACGTTTCTCTGCCACCTGCCTGTTCACTGCCTCACGCGCGCGCGCGCGTGAAGCGGCCTTTCGGCCGCGCGGTTGCACTTTGCCGCCTCATGGGCGGTCAGCTGCAACCGCGTGCGGCCGCGTTCGGGCGGTGGTTGACGGAACCTCGGTCGTCACGTTCGCGGGCTCCCGCGTCGGTCCTCACTGACCCCGGAACGACGACCGCCCGCTCAGTGGCGGGCGGTCGTGGCTTGGTGGGCGGGCCTGGCCCGCCCTCAAGCGATGTTCCGGCTAGCGCCGCGCTGCGCGCCGGCGAGCGTGCTTGCGCCTGTGCGCGAGCTGGCGCTTGTGAGCCAGCTTGTGCCTGTGGGCGAGCCTGCGCATCCGGGCCAGCTTGCGCTTGCGGGCGAGCTTGCGCTTCTTGCTCGCGCTCTTGCGCTTCGGCGACACCTTGGGGGTTCCGCCGTTCGGTGCGGTGATGGGCGTGGCGGCCGGCGGAGCGGGCGCCGCGTCATCCGGGTCGTCGACGTCGGAGGGGTCCTCGACGTCAGCCGGGTCCTCGACATCAGCCGGATCCTCGGGGTCAGCCGGGTCCTCGACATCAGCCGGGTCCTCGACATCAGCCGGATCCTCGGGGTCAGCCGGGTCCTCGACATCAGCCGGGTCCTCAACGTCAGCCGGATCCTCGGGGTCAGCCGGGTCCTCGACATCAGCCGGATCCTCGACATCAGCCGGATCCTCGACGTCGCCGGATCCTCGACATCAGCCGGATCCTCGACATCAGCCGGATCCTCGACGTCCGCGGATCCTCGACATCAGCCGGATCCTCGACATCAGCCGGATCCTCGACATCAGCCGGATCCTCAACATCAGCCGGATCCTCGACATCCTCGGGATCGGTCGTGGGGGGCGGCGTCGCCACCTGAGCTCCGGCCGCCTGGATGCCGAAGCCGAGGTTGCCTGACGGCGCAATGCCGATGGCGACCGCGGCCAGCGTCAGCGCGGCGAGGGCGAGCAGTCGGGTGGTCATTCGTCCTCCTTTTGGTTGGGGGTTGGTCATGGGTCCTGCGTGTGGTGGAGAAGAGGGGGAGCGCTCCTTACGGAGCGCGCGAGCCGCACGCCTCGAAGGGCGACGACCCCCCGCCCACCGGCGAGGGGTCGTCGCGTGACGGTCGCTTCGAAAGCGTCCGGCCGGCGGGGGGCGTGGTGCGCGTGCCCGAGCCCGCCTTGCGCGTGCTGCCTACCTGCGGTTGCCGGCCTTCCTGTGCTTCTTCGCCTTCTTGTGCTTCTTGTGCTTGGCCTTCTTGTGCTTCTTGTGCTTCTTGTGCTTCTTGTGCTTCCGGTGCTTCTTATGCTTCTTGTGCTTCTTCTTCTTCTTCGCCTTCGGGGTCGTCCCGTTGGACGGAGGCGGCGTGCTGCCGGCCGGCGGCTGGCCGCCCGCGGGGGGGTTGCCCGCGGGTGGCGGCGCCGGGGTGTCCACGGGCGGCGGTGCCGGGTTGTCCACCGTGGGCTGATCGGCCTGATCCACCGGGGCGGGCGTCACCGGCGGCAGGCCGCCGACGGGCGTGTCGTCCAGTCCGGTGTCGGGATCGGGCGCGGGTGCCGGCGCGGGGCCGGGATTCGCCGCCGGATCTGCCGGCGCCGGAGTATCGGTCTGGTCCACCGGGGTGCCCAGACCGGTGTTGTCGAGGGGCCCGGCGACCGTGTCGTCAAGCCCGGCGTCGGGGTCGGGCGCAGGGGCGGGATCCGGGGCGGGGTTCGCGGACGGATCCGCCGCCGGAGGGGTGTCGGCCTGGTCCACCGGTCCGCCGAGGCCGCCGCCGTCGACGCTGCCCGCCGGCGTATCGTCGAGACCCGTGTCGGGATCAGGGGCAGGCGCGGGATCGGGACCCGGGTCCGCCGCGGGATCGGCCGGCGCCGGGGCGTCGGTCTCGTCCGTCGGCGCGTCGACACCGGTCCCGTCGAGGCCGCCAGCAGCCGTGTCGTCCAGACCCGCATCGGGGTCGGCCGCCTGGGCATGCGCGGTGGCGACGTGCCCGAGACCACTCAGACCTGACATCGGCGAGATGCCGAGCACAAGGGCGCCGAGCGTCACCGCCGCGAGCAGCAGAAGTCGCTTGATCATGAGTTCTCCATTCGTGGATTGGGAGGCATGAAATCCACGGTACGGGCGGGCAGCGGGGTCACCAATCGGCTCGCGTTCTCACCGGATAGGGAAGCCCAGGGCCGGCCGAACACGGGCCGTTAGGGCACCTCCGGGCCCCCTGGGGAAGCCGGGCATCCCGGCTTCGCAGAGCACCGTCCTAGCCTCGCGAGACCCGTGAGCGCCAGGGCCACAGACCGCCGGACGATGGGCCCGCTCGGGTTGCTGATCAGCGGGGTCGTCTGCGCGCTGCTCGTCGCGCCGGCACTGGCTCGCGCCGAGCAACCCGGAACGGCGCCGTACGTGCCGGGAGAGGTGATCGTGCGCTACGCCGACGGGACCGGTAAGGCGACCCAGGCGACGATCGAGTCAGAGGCGGGGACGGAGCCCGTGAGCGCCCTCCCCGATGGTTCGAAGGAGCTCGAGGTTCAGGACGACGAGTCGGTCGGCGAGACGCTCTCGGAGCTGCGCGCCGACCCCCGCGTGGCCTACGCGGTGCCGAACTACATCGCTCACGCAAGCGCCTTCCCCAACGACCCCGGTTTCCCGCTCCAGTGGAACTTCTCGGGCCCGTTCGGGATCAACATGCCGGAGGCCTGGGCGCTCGCGCGCGGCCGGGGGGCTCCGGGTGGCCGCGGCGCGGTGGTCGCCGTGCTCGACACCGGCGTGGCCTACCGGAGGCTCGGGCCCTTCCGCCGTGCCCCCGACCTGCGCTCCTTCGTCCGCGGCCATGACTTCATCGACGACGACCGCTTTCCGCTCGACCTGAACGGCCACGGCACGCACGTGTCCGGAACCATCGCCGAGTCCACGAACAACGGAATCGGCGCCGCCGGGATCGCGTACGGCGCGCGGATCATGCCGGTGCGCACGCTCGACATGTTCGGGGCAGGCGATGCCCAGACCGTCGCGCGCGGCATCCGATACGCGATCCGGAACCACGCCGACGTGATCAACATGAGCCTCGAGTTCCCGGAGTTCGTGAACGCCCGTGACATCCCGCAGGTGATGAGCGCCGTCGCGAGCGCCAACCGGCATGGCCTGGTGCTCACGGCCGTGGCCGGGAACGGGGCGAGGACTTCCGTGCTCCCCTATCCCGGACGCGCGCGCGGTGTCATCGCGGTGGCCGCAACGACCGAGCGCGGCTGCCAGGCCAAGTACTCGAACGCCGGCGCGGAGGTCGACGTCGCCGCGCCGGGCGGCGGCGCGGACGCGGCGCTCAGCGACGACGAGTGGGACGCGGCGCACTGCCGGCCCGACCTGCCCGCCGGCTCGATCTACCAGCAGACCTTCGGCCGCGACCCCGCCCACTTCGCGCTCCCGTCCGGCTTCTACGGAACGTCGATGGCGTCGCCGCACGTGGCAGGCCTGGCCGCACTGATCATCGGCTCGAGGCGGCTCGGACGCCACCCGCGCCCGGCCGCCGTGGAGCGACTGATCGAGCGGACCGCGCGTGACGCCGGTCCCCCGGGATTCGATACCCGCTACGGACACGGCCTGATCGACGCCGCGGCGGCTCTGCGCTAGACGGCGAGCTCATGGTCGCAGGCGCGGCAGGCCGCATAGGGTCTCGCAGCGACCACCGTGACGGCCGCCCGGTCCGACGAACCACCCTCCCCTCCCGCGCTCGCCGGCGAGCAGAGCCTGCGCAGCGTGCTCGCGGCGCTTGCCGCGAACGTGATCATCACCATCGCCAAGGGCGTCGCTGCCGTGCTGACGGGCTCGACCGCCCTCGTGGCCGAGACGCTCCACAGCGCGGCCGACGCGGGCAACGAGCTGTTCCTGCTGGTGGCCCTGCGCCGCAGCGCGCGGGAGCCCGACGAGCGCCACCCTTTCGGCTACGGGGCTGAGCGCTACTTCTGGGCGCTGCTCGCCGCGCTCGGCATGTTCGCGGTGGGCGGTGTGGTGTCGGTCTGGCAGGGCGTGCAGCGCCTTCTGGATCCGGAGCCGCTGGACTCGTTCTGGGTCGGCGCTGTGGTGCTGACGATCGCGCTCGTTCTTGACGGCTCGAGCCGCTTCATCGCAAGCCGCGAGGTGCGGCGCCGCGCCAGGACCCGCGCCCTGAGCGTGCCCGGCTACGTGCGCGAGAGCGCCGACCCGACGCTCACCACCGTCTACCTCGAGGACACCGCCGACGTCCTGGGCGCGGGGCTCGCCCTGATCGCTCTCATCGTTCACGAGCTGGGTGGACCGGCAGCCGCGGACGGGATCGCGAGCATGCTCATCGGGGTGCTGCTGCTGTACATCGCCACGCGGCTCGCGTCACGCAACCGCGACCTGCTCACGAATCAGGCGGTCCCGGACCGCTACAGCGCGCTGCTCCGCGACCTGATCATGGCCGACGAGGCGGTGGCCGACGTGCCGTCGCTCCAGGCCGTCTACCTCGGTCCGCGCGACGTGCTCGTCACCGGCGAGGTCCGCCTTCACGACGGTCTCGACGGCGACGAGGTGGTAGACGCCCTGGAGCGCATCAGACGCTCGATCGCAGCTCGCTATCCGCAACTGACCCACTGGTACCTCACGCCGGTCGCCTAGCTGCCGGCCACCCCGGAAACGCGAGCGGCCGGCTCTAAGGCCGGCCGCTCGATGTGCGCTACGCCCGAGGGGCGTTGTGGTTCAGTCGTCGGTGACGGGAGGCCACAGCGTGTCGATGCGCAGCTTGATCTGCGAGTCGGCCGCGATCGCCGTGGTCAGTGCGGCGCGCGACGCCGCCGGGAGCGAGGTGTCCGCAGCGGTCGCCTGCAGCTGCTGGAGCTCGTCGCCGATCAGCACCGAGACGCTCGGCATCACCAGGTCGTACGTCGTGACGTCATCGGAGTCCTGCGCGGCCCTCGCGTCGTCGGCGGGGGGCGGCGGAGCGGCCGCGGCCACGATCTTGACCAGGCGGTTCCGGAGCACGATCGCCGTGTTGAGCGAGGTCTGCACCTTGTTGAGCAGGTTGCCCTTCACGTCGGGCACCATGTTCACCGCCGAGGTGGCGGCGTTGTACTGGCTCCCGAACACGTTGAACACCGCCGTCGCCGCGTCGGCGAAGACGGGCCCGACGAACTGGCTGCTGCGCGCCCCGATCCAACCGCGCGACGAGCCGCGGCGCGTGGCACGAATGAAGCGGCGAGCAAGCTTGACGAACTTGCGCGACCGAGCAGTCGCACTCGCGTCGTCGACCGGCGGCGCCGGAGTATTCGCGATCAGGTACTTGGCGCCCTTGTACGAGCGGATCAGGTACCGCCGCGACGCGGTGAGCGGGCCGGCCGCCGTGGCGCCCTTGCCCTTGTCGATCGCGTTCGCCGCGTTGTCGAGCGCGACCTGCGTGCGCATGATCGGAACACCCACAACAGACGGGTTGAGGGGAGGAGCATCCCCGCCGGCCATGGCGGCCGTCGGCAGGGCCAGCGCGGCGCTGACTGCGAGAGCCAGCGGCAGGGTGGTTCTCTTCTTGAGGGACATGCGGTGTCTCCTTGTGGTCGGAATCGCTCTGAAGCTACGTCCCGCAACCCGCGCCGCCGGGCACCCCGAGGAACCCTTGGGAACCCCGGGGGGCCCCCTCGGGGGCGTTGCCGCCCCCTTCCTCGGCCAGTCCCTGGACTAGCCTCGCCGCGATGCCGAGGAGAGTGATGACGCTCCGTGTTCTGCCCGTCGTCGTGGCACTCGTCCTCTCCGCGGCAGCGTTGGCGATGGCCGCGGGCGGGCCCGTCGCCGCGGCGGGGTCGGAACGCCTCCCGGACCTCGATCAGGCGGTCCCCTCGGATCTCGTAATCACGCGCGCGCGGGACGCTCGCGGCCCGGCCTACCTGCTGGGATTCCAGTCCGCCGTCGCCAACGTGGGCGACGGCCCGCTGATCATCAGCGGGCACCGGCCGGGAGCGGACACCGCGACCATGGACGCCGACCAGCTCGTCGAGCGGGATGGGGCGCCCCAGGAGCTGATCTCGGATGCCGGTCAGCTGCGCTACGTCGTCTCGCCCGACCACCGCCACTGGCACCTGCTCGGGTTCGACCGCTACGAGCTGCGCCGGGCCGGCGCGCGCGTCGCCGCGGTCAGGGATCGCAAGACGGGCTTCTGCCTCGGTGACCGCTACCCGGCCACGCGCCACAGGCATCCGGGAGCTCCGCCCGAGCCCGTCTACACAGGTCGCTGCGGTCTCGAGGAGCCGGAGCTGCTCGGAATCCAGGAGGGCATCTCCGTCGGGTACGGAGACAACTACCAGGCGAACCTGGAGGGCCAGTATCTGCCGCTCGCCGGCCTGCGAGCCGGCCGGTACGTGCTCGTGCACCGGGTGAACGCCGAGCGCCACCTGCGCGAGCTCGACTACGCGAACAACGCGGCGTCACTGCTGCTGCAGTTGCGCTGGCAGCACGGCGAGCCTCAGGTCCGGATTCTCAAGTCCTGCCCCGGCACCGACCGATGCGACCGCCGCCCGCCACCTCGCCCGCGGGTTAGGACCGTGGCCACCGGGCTGGAGATCCCGTGGGAGATCGCGTTCCTTCCCGATCGCAGTGCCCTTGTTACCGAGCGCCCCGGCCGCGTTCGCCTGCTGGAGCGCGACGGCCGGCTGCGGCGCAGGCCCGTCGCGCGCGTGCCCGTGAGCGCCCAGGGCGAGGGCGGCCTGCTCGGCCTCGCCATCGACCCCCGCTTCAGCCAGAACCACTTCACCTACCTCTACTACACGACCGCCGAGGGCATGCGGCTCGAACGCTGGCGCTACGAAGGCGGGCGGCTTCTGCGCGAGCGCTCCCTGGTGGACGGCATCCAGGCCGGCTCGGTGCACGACAGCGGGCGGATCGCGTTCGGGCCCGACGGCCGCCTCTACGTGGCCACCGGAGACGCCGGTCAGGGCGAGCTCGCCCAGCAAGCCGACTCGCTCAACGGCAAGTTCCTGGCGCTGTCGCCTGCGCAATATCGCGGCGCCGGCGGGCGTCCCGAGATCATCTCGCGCGGTCACCGCAATCCGCAGGGCTTCGACTGGGAGCCGGGCACCCGTCGCCTGCTCGCCACGGAGCACGGGCCCTCGGAGGGGGTCGATGGGCCGGCGGGGTACGACGAGGTGAACCGGATCGTGAGCGGCGGCAACTACGGGTGGCCGGCGGTCTACGGCTTCGACCAGAGTGGCTTCGATGCGCCGCTGAAGGTCTACCGCCTGCCCCTTGCTCCATCGGGGGCGACCTTCGTTGCGCGACATGGGTCCGCCTGGACCGGCAGCTTCGTGTTCGCCTGCCTGCGCGGCGAGCAACTCCGCCGGCTCGTGTTCACTCACGGCCGCATCGCCGCTGATGTGCCGTTGCTGCGCGGTCGGTTCGGACGGCTGCGAACCGTCGTGGAGGGACCCGACGGAGCCCTGTACGCGCTGACCAGCAACCGCGACGGGCGCGGGACGCCGCGGGCGGGCGACGACCGGATCCTTCGCATCTCGCCGCCAGGCTCGCGAGCCGCTATCGACTGAGAAGCGAGGCCTGTCGATCGGGCGCGGAATCGTCGTACCGTCGCCCGACATGACCGATCACGTCACGGACCTGCAGATGATCAACGGGACCAGGACAGTGCTCGATCTGGTCGCCTCCAAGTGGCGCGTGGACGTGCTCTACCTGCTGGCGAACGGAACCCGCCGCTATAGCGAGGTCTTCTACGAGGTCGGCGAGATCTCGAAGAAGACTCTGACCCAGACGCTGCGCGCACTCGAGCGCGATGGCCTGATCGCCCGGCGGGTCCACGCCGAGGTGCCGCCCAGGGTCGAGTACTCGCTCACGCCCCTCGGCTGGAGCCTCACCGGGCCGCTCATGACCATGTACGAGTGGGCCGCGGAGAACATGCCGGACAACGTGTCCGCCCGCATGCTGAACGACGACGAGCCCGCAACGGTCCACGAGCTCGCGGCGGCCGCGTGAGGACCGCGATGAGGCTCCGGCTCGTCCTCTCACTGCTCGCGATCGGCGTGGTGCTTGCCACCGCCGGAGCGCCCGTCCCGCACCCGGGTGGCGCCGGCGCCCCCGCTCCCTCCGCCGTCGCGCCGATGGCGGCCATCGACCTCGGCGAGATCTTCGGGAACGAGAACGAGCCGGACGAGAACGAGGCCGACGAAGGCAGCCGCGGCGGGCAGACAACCCACAGCTCGGGCACCTCGCTTCCCGTCGTGCTCGTGCTGATGGCCGTGGCGCTGATGGCCGGCGCCTACGCCGCCCTTCGCGTCCGCCGACTCTGGCTACGGATGCTCGGGTGGGGCCGCGGCATGCGCGCCCGCCTCTGACTCGACGCGAGCAAGGGCGGCCAGCAGTCCGCCGTGCGTCCCCGTCAGTGCCCGCAGGTCGGCGCCGATCAGGTGGGCCAGCGCCCACACGGCACCGGCCGTGAGCAGCCCCGCGCCCAGCGCGAATCGTGCCGGCAGCACACGCAGCACGTGGGTACGCACCATGAGGTCGGCACTCACACCTGCGGCCAGCGCTGCGTCCCGGATCGAGGGCATCCCCCCACCTAACCGCTCGCCGGCGGTCGCCTCAATACGCACTCGCTATCGACCGCTCGATGGTGCTTGTTGGCGGGGGTCACCCCCGGGCCTAGGTTCAGTGGGTGGGTAATCGCGTCGCGAGGACGGTGGGCCGCTACGAGGTCCTCGAGGAGCTCGGCCGCGGCGGCATGGCCACGGTGTTCCTCGCGCGCCAGGCGGAGCTCGACCGTCTGGTGGCGCTCAAGGAGCTGAGCGCCTTCCGCCAGGCCGATCCCTCCTTCACACAGCGCTTCCTGCGCGAGTCGCGGCTGGCGGGCTCCATGAGCCACCCCAACATCGTCACGGTGCACGACTACTTCGAGCACGACGGAGTCCCGTACATCGCCATGGAGTACGTGGAGCGCGGCTCGCTGCGGCCACACATCGGCCGCGTGTCGCTGACCCAGGTTGCCGGGATCCTGGAGGGCATGCTGTCGGCGCTGGAGTACGCCGAGCGCCACGAGATCGTCCACCGCGACATCAAGCCGGAGAACGTCATGGTCACCTCGAGCGGGCGGGTGAAGATCACAGACTTCGGCATCGCCAAGGCCACGGGCAGCGCACGCACCGGCACCTTCCTCACGGAGACGGGGACCACCGTCGGGACGCCCAACTACATGGCGCCGGAGCAGGCGATGGGACGCGGCGTCGGGCCGTGGACCGATCTCTACTCGGTCGGTGTGATGGCCTTCGAGTTCTTCGTCGGACGCGTCCCGTTCAGCGACACCGAGGAGCCGATGGCGATTCTGATGCGTCAGGTGAGCGACCCGATCCCCCCCGCGCGATCAGTGAACCCGGAGGTCGACCCGGCGATCTCCGACTGGATCGAGCGGCTGCTCGTGAAGGAGCCGGAGGGGCGGACCCGGTCGGCCGGCGAGGCGTGGGATCAGTTCGAGGAAATCGTGCTCCACGCGGTAGGGCCGCGCTGGAGAAGGTCCGCGCCTCTGCTGGAGCCGTCGCAGCGTGCCCCGGACACGCCGGCGGGACCGGCCACTCCCCCGCCCACCATGGCCGCTCAGCCGCCGCTCATGTCCACGCTCGAGGCACCCGAGGGGCCGTCGCGGTCGCTGCGGCGCACGGAGATGCCGGAGGCGCCCACGCGCAGGCTCGACGACGGCGACGGGCGAGCGCGCGCGGACCGCCGCGGCCGCCGCCGCGTCCCCCCGGTGGCGAAGGCCGTGCTGATCCTGTTCGCGCTCTTCTTCGTAGCGGCTGCCGCCCTGGGTGGCCACAGCTCGCCCCCCAGCGGGTCGAGCGGCGTGGCCGTCGCCACGCCGGCCTCGACCGTGACCGGCCGGGACATGGCGCTTCAGGTCCCTCGGGGCTGGTCGCGCCTGCGGCGGGCGCCCGACGTCGGCCTGCCGCTCTCGCATGCGACCGGCGTCGCGCCCAGGAGAGGCGGGGCCGTGCTCGCCTTCGGGCTCGTGAAGGGCAGGACGGCGTCCAACAGCAGCCTCCTTCCCGCCGCGTTCCTCGGCTCGACGGGGCAGGCCTCGGGCGGCGTTCCGCCCCGCAAGGCCGTACGGCTCCCCGCCCACAATCTTCAGGCGTGGCGGTACGCGAACCTCCAGCCGCTGGGAGCCGACCGCGCGCTGACCGTCTACACGGTGCCCACCTCGGCCGGGGTGGCAACCGTCGCGTGCGCCGCGCCCCCGGATCAGCGAGAGGCGTTCACCGCCCAGTGCGACGCCATCGCGGCGACGCTCCAGCTCAGAAGCGCGACCCCGTATCCGATCGGCCCGAGCAACGCGTACGCGAGCTCGCTCAACGGGACGATCGGCAGCCTTCAGCAGGAGACGACCCCCGCAGAGCAGAGCCTCGTGGGCTCCCAGACGCTCGCCGGCCAGGCCGCGGCGGCGCGCTCACTGGCGGGCGCCTACGCGGCCGCGGCCGCGCAGCTCGGCGGGCTCAACCTCAGCCCCGCGGACACCTCCGCGAACGCCCGGCTCGTCTCGGCGCTGCGGGCCGCGGCGCGGGCCTACCGAAAGGCCGCGCACGCCGCGACCGCCGGGAACCCCGACGCGTACCGCGCGGCCAGCGCGGCGATTCCGGCCGCGAAGGCGCGCGTGAACTCAGCGCTGGCCGGGGTGCGCGCTGCCGGGTATGGGCCCGCCGGGCAGGGCGGCGGATCGAGCGGGCGCTCCTCCGGCGGCGGCTCCGCCAAGGGCGGAGCGAGCTCGCCGGCGAGCCCCGCGCAGCCCCGCAACGACGTGGGTGACTCGCGGTCCGACGACCCGAGCGACGACTCGGCCGACCCCTAGCCCCGGCCGACGTCGCGCGGGTCGACGGCCTTCAGGAACTGGGCCTCGACGTTCGAGTGGCGGATCTCCTGAGCCCTGACCGCCTCGAACATCAAGGTGCCCGGGCGCTGGGCCTCTGCGGCATCCCTCGCCAGCGCGGCCTCCGCGTTCCTCACCGCATCGGGATCGATTCGCGGGGACCGGACGTGGACCGCGTCGGCGTTGCGCACCGCTGAGAAGTCGAAGCGGCGCCCGCCCGTGAACTGCTCCGCGTAGTAGGACTCGTTCAGGCTCGCGATCTTGACGACGTCGCCGGTGTGCGGGGCGTTGATGAACTTGTCGCCGCCCAGCGAGATCCCCACGTGGTGCACGTCGCCGCTCGAGTCACGGAAGAAGACCAGGTCGCCCGCGATCAGGTGCCGCCTGTCGACCGGCTTCCCGTTCGTGGCGAGTATCTGCATCTCCGAGGTCCGCGGGATTTGGATGCCCGCCTTCGCGTAGGCCCACTGCACGAGACCGGAGCAGTCGAACCCGGTCTTGGGCGAGGAGCCTCCCCAGAGATAGGGCGTGCCCAGGTACTTCCTGGCCTCGGCCACCGCCGCCAGGGCCCGCGGTCCGGCGCCACCGCCACCGCCGTCGACTGCGTCGATCTCCTCGAGCTGTGGGCCCGCCCCGACCTGTGCGCCCGCCCCCTGTCTGAGGAGGCCCCGTGCCTCCTCCAGCCGGAGCTGATAGCGATAGCGGTACTGGGCCGCCGGGCGCTCCACGTCGGCGATCCACTCGCCGTAGCTGCCCGGGTCGTCGACCGGCTGGCCACTGGCGATGCGCTGCTTCTTGACCGCCTCGGCCGTGTCTAGAAACCACTTCAGCTGGAGCTCGGCCCGCTCGGGGTAGCCGGCGTAGGCGCCCTGGTTCCAGATCCCCACGCGCATCTGGAAGAAGCCGACCGAGTCGGCGTCCCCGTAGTTCAGGTTCCGCAGGCCGGACTCGACGAGTCCCGCCATCACCGGGAGCTCGGGAGGCAGGCCGCGCTTCTGGGCCGCGCTCCCCATCCACGCAGCCAGCTCGGCCTTCGAGGCGTCGTCCCCGGGATAGTCGCCCGCGACGTCGCCGAGATCGGGTGCCGGGGCGCCGTTGCCCGAGTCGCTGCCATCGCCGGAGTCGCTGCCGTCGCCGGAGTCGCTCCCGTCGCTCGCATCGCTGTTGTCGTCGTGGTCCCCGTCGAAGCCCTCGTCGTTCTCGTCGTTCTCATCCTCGCCGTCGTTCTCGTCGTTCTCCTGCTCGTCGCTCGCGTCATCCGCGACCGAGTCGTTGCCGCCGTCCTCGCCACCGCCGCCGTCGCCGTCGCTTTCCGCGTCTGCCTCTGCGTCCGTGTCGCCGCCGGGGTCCTCGAGGCCGCCCGGCTCGTTCGCCTCCTCGCCGCTCTCAGGGTCAACCTCCGCGGGCGCCGCCGGGTCGGCGGGCACCGAGGCGACCTCGCGTGCGGCGAGCTCCTCCGGAGGCTTCCACTCCGGTGCGATCGGGTCGTCGAAGCCGACGTGGATGTGGTTCTGGTGGGCGGCGTCGGTGAAGTACGCCGGCCCGGCAAGCGCCCAGGGCGAGCCGATCTCCGTCGGACGCACGCTCTGGTCGAGGCGCGACAGCGACTCCGCCACCTCACGCGCCTGCTGGTTCCCGGCGTTGACCGGCTGGCCGTCCACGGTCGCGATGTCGAAGGCCCGGCCCACGTAGTGGTTCGACACGGAGCCACCGCTCGTGAGCCGGTCGTGGTCCGAGATCGTGGCCGAGATGCCGATGGTGTGCTGGCGTGAGATCGCCGTCATCACCGAGATGGCGCGCGGGTCCATCTTCCCGCCCTTCACGTCGGCGATCCCGTTCGCGTCGAGGGCCACGCGCTTGTTGTGGAGCAGTGCGAGCGTCTCAGCGGACGGGCGTCCGCCCTTCCCCTCCGCGCCGTACTCAGCTGGATCGACCGGCCTCGGCCTGGCGCGGCGCACCTCGGCCGCAACCGCGGCAGCGGCTCCGTGGCCCTGCGACGGGCGGGCCCGGACCTGCTCGGGGTCGATCGCACTGAACTGGCCCACCTGCGTGGCGGGCGGCTTGACCTCGAAGACGGCCGGCCCTGTCCGCGAAGCCTCCACCGGCGTGGCGGCGAGCGCCTCCGGATTGACGCGCGAGATGACCTGTCCGACCGCCTCCGGGATCCCATCCACGTGGGGCACGAGGTCCTTGGAGAAGTCGTATGCACCCACTCCCTCGACAGCCGCCGCCATGAACATCCCGGCGAGGCTCGAGCGCGACTCGCGTGCATCGAGCGTGTGCATGGCCTTGCCGGTGCCGTGCGCCATCTCCTCGGCGAGGCTCTCGAGACCCTGTTCGCGCGACGCGCCGACCGGGTCGCGCCGGAACCTCGCCCGCGAAACCGGGTCGGTGAGCAGGCGCTCGAGGAACCGTGCGGCGGCGTCGGCCTCTGACCCGGTCACCTCAAGCCTCGCTGCGCCTCGGTCTCTGATCGCTTGCCGGCCGCGACAGAACCACGATCACCGGCAGAAAGAACGCCACCCAGAGCGCCGCCAGTGCTGCCCACACCGCCGGCTCGGGCGCCAGCTCCACGAGGCGCGACTCGTAGCGCAGCGACATTCCGGCCGCGAAGCAGGCGGCGACCGCGGACCACGCCACTCCGAATACGGCGTAGCGGGCGAGCACCGGCGAGTCATCGGTGCGCCCGCCGCCGCCGAGCCTGCGCGCGAGCTGCTCGCGCGCCCGCCGCCGCAGGCCCGGCTCCCGCAGCAGGTCGACCAGGATCTGGTAGCCGTCCCGCTCGACGAACGGGTTCAGGTTGAAGAACGCGCCGAGGTAGGCGGCGAACGCGAGCTGAAACAGGATGTCGCGCATCGCTCCCGCGGGAAGGGCAAGGCAGCAGAGCGCGAACAGCGCCCCGAGCGAGAGGTCGGAAACCGGACCGGCCGCGCTGATCGCGATCCGTCGGCGCCTGGGCTCGAACCAAGCCTCGGAAGTGTCCACATAGGCGTACGGGAAGATCAGGAGCAGCTTCAGCCCGGCGGCCCGGACGCGGCGGCCGTAGGAGGCCATCGTGAGCCCGTGGGCGGTCTCGTGGATGGCCACGATCGCGAAGCGGCCGAGAATGAACACCAGGCCGCCCAGCCCGATCTTCTTCGCCACCACGAACGGGGTCCCGTAGCGCGCGACGACCAGGTAGGGGAATACGACAAGCCCCACCAGGACCAGCGCCGCGATCGCGGCCAGCGCCGGGCGGGTGAAGAGCCGCCAACCGCCGCGCGTGTAGATCCGCTCGAACAGCTCGCCCGCGCCCGCCCAGGTCTTCTCTCGCGGTTTGGCAAGCCGCTTGAGAAGGCCGCTCGGCGCGGTCTCGACCGGCTCCACACCGGCAACGCCGCTCAGGAGGCCGCGCTCCGCGAGCTCGGAGAGGAGCCGCGCGAGCAATGCCGGGCCTGCGGCGCCCGAGCGCTGCTCGGCCTCGCGGATCAGCTCGGGGAGGGAGCGCCGGCCGTCGATCAGCTGGAAGAGCTCGGCGTCAGCGTCCGACATCCGCAGGAAGCGGTCGGAGCTCAGGTCCCTCAGCACCCAGCGGTTGGCGCCCTCGGAGGCGTCGAGGCGCTTCAGGACGTACCCCGACCGGATTCTCGGGCGCGCGCCGGCTTCGTCGCTCACCAGGGAGTCCCCGGGGCGTACCACAACGGTCCTGCCGGCCTCCGCCTCGTCGCGCACGCGCTCGACGACCAGCTCCTCGTTGCCCATCCTGATGAGCGAGCCGTCGCGCAGGGGCCGTGGGGCGCTCACGCGCTCACCGTCGAGCCACGTGCCGTAGCTCGAGCCGGCGTCCTTGATCAGCACCCCGCCGTCGCCGTCCTCGCCGGCCAGGATGCGCGCGTGCCGGCGCGAGACGGCGGGATCGTCGAGCTGCACCGTGCTGCCGGGCGCGCGGCCGATGGTCATATCGCCGACCACGGGCACGCGCGTTCCGTCCCGTAGCACCAGCTCGAACATCAAGACAGTCAACACGCGGCGGGGTGGGCCCTCAACAGCCAGCGCCGTTCACGTGAACGGAGCTCGTTGTTGAGTCGAAGCGGCCAGCCGAGACGATCTGACGGCATGGCAGCGCCCCCCATCGCCGGCACGCGTGCGATCAGTCGCCCACCGGCGAAGGCCAGCGAGGGCCCGTGGTGGTGGAGGCCGCGCGTGCGCTCCGCCCTGATCCTCAGCTTCCTGGCGGCCGTGGCCGGCGCCGCGCGGATCTTCGCGCAGTTCCAGACCGAGTGGCTCTGGTTCCGCGAGCTGGGACAGGAGCGCGCGTTCTGGACGATCCTCTCGAGCCAGTTTCTCGCGGGCGGCCTGGTGGCGCTCGCGACGACGACCTTCCTGCTGGCCAACTTCTGGCTGGTCGAGCGCGTCGCGCCGAAGGACGCCAAGCTGCCCGGCGACCACCCGAGCACGGCGCCACTGCGTCGCGTCCTGCTGCCGGCGTACCTGGCGGTCTCGGTCGGGGCGGGTCTCCTGGTCGGCCGCAGCGTGGTGACCACGCACTGGCAGGAGATCCTCCTGTGGCTTCACCGTGGCGATTTCGGCGTCACGGATCCGCTGTTCCACCGGGACGTGGGCTTCTTCGTCTTCTCCCTGCCGGTGTACCAGAAGCTCGCCCAGTGGCTGTTCCTCATCGTCGCCCTCGGGCTCGCCTGCAGCGTCGCCGCCCACGTGGCGACCGGCGCGATACGCACGAAGCCGGCGCCGCTGTCCGCGACGCGTGGAGCCCATACCCACCTGTTCGTGCTCGGGGCCCTGCTGCTGGTCATTACCGCCTGGCAGCACTGGCTCGGACAGTTCGGGCTCGAGGTGCCGCGCAACGGCGGGAAGCTTCCCGGCGCGGGCTACACCCAGGTTCACGTGCAGCTCCCGTGGCTGCGCGCCCTGATGCTGGTCTCGCTCGCCGCAGCGGCCGCCCTCCTCTACGGGGCCATACGGCGCTCCTGGCTGCTCCCGACCATCGCGCTCGTCGTCGTGGCCTTCGCGGAGCTTGCGAACCCGGCGATCCTGCCGACGGTCGTCCAGCGCTTCCTCGTGGACCCCCAGAGCCTCTCGCGCGAGCGTCCCTACCTCGCCCACTCCCTGCGGTTCACTCAGCTCGCTTACGGGCTCGACGGGGTGGCCAAGCGCCCGCTCCCGGCGAACGCCACCATCACGCCCCGCGAGCTGCGCGCGAACCGCGACGTGCTGCGCAACGTCCAGCTGTGGGATACCGACGTGCTCAGGCCGCAGATCGACCAACAGCAGTCGATCGGCTCCTACTACAGCTTCCCCAGCACCACGATTGACCGCTACCCCCAGGGCGGCGACACCAAGGCGATGATCATCGCCCAGCGCGAGCTCGACCTGAACCGCCTGGAGCGGTCGGGCCGCACGTGGGCGAACGAGCGGCTCGCGTACACGCATGGCTACGGCCTCGTGGCCGTGCCGGCCGGGGGCGTCGGCCCCGCGGGTCAGCCCAAGTTCGTGACCTCGGAGTTCGGTGCGGGGCGGGCGCCGACCCAGGTGCGCCAGCCGCGCATCTACTTCGGCGTGCAGCCGCCGGGCGCGCAGCCCTGGGTGATCGTGAAAACGAAGCGTTCGGAGATCGAGAAGCCGCTGCCGGGCGACGCCCCTGAGCCGGAGTACCACTACGGCGGGAGTGGCGGGATCTCCCTCAAGAGCCCGCTGCGGCGTGCGATGTTCGCGCTTCGCTTCGGCGAGCTGAACATCGCGCTGTCACAGACGCTGACCCGAGACTCGCGCATGATCCTTCACCGCGACGTGGGCGAGAGGCTCCGCACCATCGCGCCGTTCCTGCATTGGGAGAAGCGTCCCGAGGCGATCGTCGTGCGCGGCCGCATCCAGTTCCTGACGCACGGCTACACCACCAGCGACTCGTACCCGTACTCCGCGGAGACGAACGTCGACGGCAGGCGGATCAACTACATGCGCGGCGCGGTGGTGGCGACCGTGGACGCGTTCACCGGAAGGGTGGCCCTCTACGCGACACACGCCGACGACGACCCGATTCTGCGCGCGTGGCGCGAGGCGTTCCCCGCCCTGATCGCCGCCGGGTCGAGCATGCCGGCGGACGTGCGCGCCCACCTGCGCTATCCACGTGAGCTGTTCGACGCACAGTCGAGGTTGTGGGAGACCTACCACATCGACAACATCGACGACTTCTACTCGAAGGCGGACGCCTGGCAGCGCCCGGCCGAGATCTCGGGGCCCGTCCAGAAGGTCGGCTCGATCCGATTCCGCTACAAGCACCAGAGCCCGAGGATGAAGCCCTACTTCCTGCTGGCTCGCCTTCCGGGCGACAGCGAGGAGCGCTTCATGCTCACCACGGTGTTCACGCCGCACAGCCAGGAGAACCTGAGCGGGTACCTGACCGGCACGATGGATGAGAACGGTCGCCCGCGCCTCACGCAACTGACGCTCCCGCGCTCGCGCCTCGTGCTCGGGCCCTCACAGGTGAGCCGCCAGATCCTCGCCACGCCCGCCGTGGGCAACAGGCTGCGCCTGCTCAACCAGGAGACCGCGGACCTCGGGAGCCAGGCCGTCAACGCCGTTGAGCTGAGCGAGCCGCGCGTGGTGCCGATCGGCGACTCGTTCCTGTACGTCCAGCCGATCTACGTGACCGCGCAGGGCAGCGGCGTCACACGCGTGCGAGTCGTGACCGTCTACCTCAACGGGCAGGTGGGGTACGGCAGGACTCTCAGTGAGGCACTCAGCCGCGCGCAGGCCCAGAGCCGCTAGTCCACAGCGCCCGCCGGAGCGTGGGAATCGCCCACCCCTCCGACGCGAGTATGTCCACGGCCAGGACCACGTACCCGAGCGTGAGCGCAAGGCGAATCGCCGGGCTCGGCAGTGCGAGCTGCGTCGCGAACAACACCAGCGCCAAGACCGAGTCGCGGCGTCTGAGGCGCAGCGTCACGAGCACCGCTACGGCCAGGAGGCCCTGCCCCATCGTCAGCAGCACCTCGACCTGCTCCCGACCGAGCAGCGGCAGCGGCCCCTTGCCGGCGCCGGCCGCGTAGGCGATCGGCAGCGTGCCGAGCGCAAGCGTCCACTGGCTCACCGCGGAGGACAGCAACACGGCCACTCCCTGGGCAGCGCGATCATGGGTGATCAGCACGAACGCGATGACGAGCTCGGGGCTCTCCGTGGCCAGCGGCACGAGCCACTGGACGAGCAGGTACGGGCTGATGCCGACCGCCATGCCGGCCCCCAGCACGGAGTTCGCGAACGGCTCCGCGGTGATCAGAACCGTGACGGCTGAATAGGCCATGATCCCGCCGACCCAGCGCTTCCGCTGCTGCTTGGGCAGCGCCCCGAGCTCGGCGGCGACGCCGATGAGGTGCGGTGGCTCGGGCTCGCCGGTCGCGTTGCGGCGCAGGTAGAGGACGTAGAGCCCGATCAGGACGATGGCGTCCGTCCAGGCCAGATGGCCGCGCAGGACGACAATGGGCGCGTACAGCGACGCGGCGGCGATGACCGCCATATCGAGACGCCGCTCCGGCCGCAGGTCCACGAACTCGAGTCGGCGCCCCCCGCGGCGCGCCAGCACGAGCGACGCGATCGCCGGCATGCCCACTGCGAAGCTCAGGAGCAAGCGCGTGCTGCCGGTGAGGCTGGCCGTGACGAACTCGACCTTGGCCGTGAAGGCGAAGTAGATCTCGATCACGTACTCCGGCAGCACGGCCACGAGCGCCACCCCGGCCACGGCGATCCCGGGCGGAAGGTCGATTTCCGCGGCCTCGGCGGCCCATGCCAGCATGAACGCGGCCGCCACGACGGAGCCGCCGAAGGCGAGCAGGCCGATCATCGGCGGCAAGTGCAGCCCGCCCAGCCGGATGAGCACCCCCGGCAGCGTGCATGCCGCCATGGTCGCGAGCCTCGCCTGCCAGACCGGCAGCGCCGCGATCGCGCCGCCGACCGTCGGCTCGCCGGGACTGTCCATGGCCCTAGGCCGACCCGGCGATCGTCACCAGCGCGAAGAGCACGAACAGCAGGAGGACGATCCTCAGGACGAGCGACAGAATCCGCTCGGGAAGGAGTGCTATCGGTTGATAGTCGCCGCGCTCCTCGGGCAGCAGCACGGCGTCAGCCGGATTGCGGGCCATGTAGCCCTCGGCGATCGCGTGGGCGTACAGCATCCGAAGCGCCGTGGCGACCGAGCGGATCTGGCTGAGCACCATGCCGTCGGCCTCGAGCCCGTCGATCAGCGCCTGGACGTCGCGCCTGTTCACGTCGTCTATGCGCATGCCTCCGAGCTCAGGGGCAACGTGGTCCCGCAGCGACCTTCGCACCGCCCGGCCCACACCGGCCGTGTCGATGAACTCCTCGATCACGGCGGCGACGGTGATGACGGGAACAGGCATCGCCGTCGGAGGGGGCGTCGCGGTCGGATCGGGCGTCGCCGCCGGAGACGGCGTGGCGGTCGGGGTCTGGAACTTCGGGCGCGGCCGCTGGGCGGGCACGGTCGGGTCGGTCGTTGCAGCACGCGCGGCGGTTGGCCTGTAGTCGTAGGCCATGCCGATCACCGATTCGATGGTGCTATCGAACCCACTTCTGCAGGGTAAATCCGTGCAGAGGCGACTCGATTCGGTCCGCTTATCGAGCGAACGTGCTTGACGCTTGGACTAATCCCAGGGCGATGTCGACGGACTCTGGGTCCAGTCGTACGTCACGGTCCTGCCGTCACCCGCGCCCTCGGCCTCCGTGTCGATGGCCTCGACCTCCGCGTCAGGACGCCGGGCGGCCTCGCGCACCTCTCTGATCAGCAGCTCCTGGCTCTCCACCAGCCGCGAGAGGACCTCCGACAGCTCGTGGACCACGTCCGGCGGACACGGTGCCGTCCCGAACTCCGTCGCTTGCCGTGGCGGAGCCGGGTCCTGGAGCTGCCGGAAGGCTTCTGCTCGCATCGGACGGCTAGCGCACGACGATCGGCTTGTCCTTGGACAGCGCGCCCATCGTCTGGTCGTCGAGGTTGAGGTGTGCCCGCACCAGCTCGGGCGGGGTCAGTCCCATCCACTGGTTGAGCGACACGTCGGCGAACCGGTCGCTGCGGAACAGCTCGAGGAAGCGCAGCGGCTCGTCCCCGGTGTTCTCAACGTAGTGCCCCATCGCGAACGGTACGTAGCCGACGTCGCCGGCCTGGTAGTCGAACGTGCGCGCCTTGCCGCCGGAGGCGAACACGGTCATGAGCCCCCGCCCGGAGATGTAGTACTGCCACTCGTCGGTGTTCGGATGCCAGTGCAGCTCACGCAGCCCGCCCGGCTCGACCTCCACCAGCGCCGCGGCGATCGTGCTGGCCGCGGGGAAGTTGGACGAGTCGACGATCCGCACCTGCCCGCCCGCAGCCTTGACCGGCTCCTGAGCGGGCAGCCGGTAGCTGAACGACTGGGGCACGGTGCCCGCAGCGGCCACGACCGCGTCCGAGGCGATCGGACCGGGCATCGGCCCCGGGAAGATGTAGCGCGAGTGCTCGAAGTCGAGCGGGATGTCGGCGAAGGCCCCCTCCGGCACGCCGAAGTTCTTCGCCAGGATGTCCCGCGGCGTGTGCGCGAACCAGTCGCTGATCAGGAAGGTCTCGTTCTCTGAGAAGTTGCCGTCGTCGAAGACGAGCAGGAACTCACAGCCCTCCTCCAGGCCCTGAATGGAGTGCGGGATGCCGGCGGGGAAGTTCCAGAGGTCCCCGACGCCGACGTCATCGATGAAGTTGCGTCCGTCAGCGTCGACCGCCGTGATGCGCGCGCGGCCGGCGAGCATGTAGGCCCACTCGGCCTCCTTGTGCCAGTGCAGCTCGCGAACGCCGCCCGGCTTCAGGCGCATGTTGACGCCTGCGAGCTCGGTGGCGACGGGGAGCTCCCTCGTCGTCACCTCGCGTGCCCAGCCGCCCGTGAGGAGCCGGTTGTGTGCGGCACCGAAGGAGAACTTCAGGTTCGGGACCGTGCCAGAGTCGGTCAGCGGCGAGGCGAGCTGGTCGGGGTTCTCGCGCTCGAGCGGCAGGTTGCGCGGGCCGGCGATGGACGCCCCCAGGTTGGCGCGAATCGGCTGCGGTCCGGTCGTTTGGGTCATGTCCCGACCGTAAGGTGGGACCACAGGCCGGCCAATAGGCCTTCGCTCAGAATTGATCGGCGCGGGCTCTCAGTGCTCCGCGCCCCGGTCCTACGGTCTGACCGATGAGGTCCCTCCTCGCAGGAGTCGTGGCGCTGGTGATCGTCCTCGGGCAGTGCCTGCCCGCCCATGCCGCGGTGGGGAAGAGCTGCGTGCGCGGCGAGCAGTCGCGCGTACATGCGGCCGGCGACAGCGTCGGCGACCCACCCAGCTTCAGCCCCGCTTTCTATCGACGGCCCCTCCTCCTGGACGTGGGGCTGGACGGCCTTGACGGGAGCGAGCTGCCCATCTCGATCGACGCGATCTGCTCGGTCCCCAAGCGGCTGAAGAGGCAGGCAGCGCAGCTCGTTGGAGGCGATGGCGTCGCGCTGCTGCGGGCCCGCACCAGCGTCTGGCGGGGGCACGCCGAGGTGAGCGGGAGGGCCGCCGCGGCCGCCATCGACGGCGCGGACGAGGCCATCCTGCGGGCACGACTCCTCCGGCCGCCGAAGTGGCGCGCGGACGAGGACGGCAACCCGGTTCCCACCTTCAGGACCGGGCGGGTCTGGATCACCGAGTGACGCGAACCGCGAACGTCAGCACGATCGCGCTGGTGGTGGCCGCGCTCATCGCGGCGTACGCGCTCGGCTCGAGCCGCGACGGCGGGGGTGAGCGCCAGGTCTCAGGCGCGCCGGCGGCCGCACGGGGCGCGGAAGCACCGCCCGCGGAAGCACCGCCCGCGGAAGGCGCACCCGCGAAGGCAGCACCAGCGGGGATGGACGGGGCAGCGTTCTGGCAGCTCATCGCGAACACGCGCGCCGACAGCGGGAACGACACCGGCCGGCAGTCCGAGCTGCTCGAGGAGCGCCTCAGCCACCTCCCGGGCCGGCAGATCGTCGAATTCGGGCGGATCCGCCACCGGCTCGACCAGCGCGCGTACACCTGGAACATCTGGGGCGCGGCGTACGTCATCGACGACGGCTGCTCCGACGACTGCTTCCGCGACTTCCGCGCCTACCTGATCTCGCTCGGACGCGGCCCCTACGAGGCGGCTCTGAGAGACCCGGACTCGCTCGCGCCCGTCGTGCAGGACGCCGAGGGGGGCGACTGGGAGAACGCCGACAACGTGGCGCCCGACGCTTACGAGAGCGCCACGGGCGAGGACTTTCCCACCGACGACTCGGACCTCTCGGGAGACCCCGGCGGCGAGCCGTGGGACGACGAGGCACAGGACGAGCTGATCCAGCGCTACCCGGCGCTCGCGGCGAAGTTCCGCTGACGACTACTCAGCCGATCGCACCACGCGGTGGGCGGGCACCCGTGCCGCGTAGACGATGGTGTTGTCGACGTAGTGACCGGTCGACTGGTCGAAGTTGCCCGAGCAGGTCACGAGCCGGAGCACGGAGATACGTGACTTGCGGCCGAACACGCGCTGCGTCGGGAACTCCGACTTGGGCCACCGCTCGAGTCCCTCGACACGGAAGCGAAGCATGCTGCCGTCGGCGCGCCGGATGACGATCAAGTTCCCGCGCTGGAGCTCGCGCAGGCGGTAGAAGGCCGCCGGGCCTGCAGTCGAGTCGACGTGCCCGACGATTACCGCCGGGCCGCGCTCGCCCGGCTCCGGACCCGGCTTGTACCACCCGGCGCTCTGCCATTCCCGCGGCGTCTGCATGGTCCCGTCGGGTTCGCGCCCCAGCGGCACCACGGGCGCCGATACGCCGATGGCGGGAATCGAGATCCGCCGCGGCGGAGCCGCGTCGCGGGCCACCAGGTTCACCAGCTGCCGGCGCTTCTTCGCGGTCGGAGCCGGCGTATGGACCGGGCCGCGGTGCGATTCCGCGGCAAGAGCGCCGGGCGGGAGTGGCCGCCCGGCCGGGGGCTCGGCGGGACGCCCGGACGGCCAGACGGCGACGGCGACCGCGCCGACGGTGAGCGCGCAGCCAAGCGCGACGAAGGGCGCCGCCGGCCAAAGCCGGCGGCGCCCCTTGTCGCCGTGATTCGTCGTGGGGTCAGTCCTCACGACTCGAGGCCACGGCGTCGCAGCGCGAGGCCGCCCGCCATGAACACGAGTGCGAGCCCTGCGGAACCGAGCAGGATCGCCGGCCCGATGCCCTCGCCGGCGGTGCCTCCGGCTCCGGCCTGGATCCCGCCCTGCGGAATCGTGCCGGTGTCGGTGTCGGCAACGGGCGTGGTCGTGTTCTGCACGACCGGGAGCGTCGCCGGTGCGGTCGTCCGCTGCTTCGACTGAGAGCCGGAGCCACCCTTCGAGCCGCCATTCGAGCCGCCCTTCGAGCTGCCCTTGTGCTTGGACTTGTGCTTCACGGGTGCCGGAGTCGCGTTCGTCTTCGGAGGAAGCACGCAGTCCTCGCCGCTCGCGTGAGCACTCGCGCCGCTGGGGCACTGGCTCTCATCGCCGGTGTTGTCATCACCCGCGTCGTCATTGGTATCCGGCTGGTCGGCCGGATCAGCGGGGTCGGCCGGATCGCCGGGTCGGCCGGGTCGGCCGGGTCAGCGGGATCCGCCGGGTCGTCCGCGGGGTCGTCCGCCGGGGGCGGAGTCTGCGCCTGGGCAACAGCCTGCCCCGGCATGCCCTGCGTGCCGAACGAGGGAGCGACAACGGCAAGAACGAGCGCCGCGACCCCCAGAATGAGAATTCGCTTCACGATGTGGCCTCCTTAGGTGTGGAACCTTGCGTGGGCTCCACGGTCCCAGCCGCGGTGCGCTCGGCAAGACGCGTGGCCTCTCACCCGATAGCGACGAGCCCGCTCGGCAGGCGAGCCTGGCTAATCGAGAGCGCCTATCGCACGATCGCGCGGCCGCATCGGCGCGCGACCAGGCAGGTCTAGCTTGCACCGATGCCCCACGTGCGGACCAGCGCCGACGTCGTGACCATCCTCCCCGGCGTGCGCCGGATGGCCGGAAGGATGCCGCTGTCCGCCAATGGCGCGATGGACGTCGATGACATGGAGCAGGACGCCGCACTCGGCCTGGTGGACGCCGCGCGCACCTTCGACCGCGAGCGTGGGGCCAGCTTCAAGACGCACGCCTACCTGCGCGCCCGCGGTGCGGTTCTCGATGGCCAGCGCGCCATGGACCACGTCCCCCGGTCATGGCGGCGCGCGCAGCGCGACGTCGTCCGCGCGCGCACAGCGCTGGTCGCCGAACTGGGCCGGCTCCCGAACGCGGACGAGCTCGCTGGGCGCCTCGACATCTCCACGCAGGAGCTCCGGGACGTCGAGGAGCGCTGCCGGATCCCCGGCAACCTGCACGAGCCGCTGGCCGGACAGCAACCGGGCGGCGAGACGCTCACCGTTGTCGATGTGCTCACGGACGACGAGCCTCTGCTCGAGGAGATGGCCGAGGCCCGCGAGGACGCGATGCGCCTGCACGCGGCGATCTCGCGGCTTCCCGCGCGCGAGGAGTTCACGATCCGCGCGACATGGTTCATGGGCATGAGCGCGAGCGAGGTGGCCGGGCTCCTCGGCCTCAGCCCGTCGCGGGTGAGCCAGATCCGGACCGCCGCGATGCAACGACTTCCCGACCTCCTCGACCAGGTGGACCGGGACGCGACGGCCTCGCGCGCGGCGTAGCCGCGCTTAGCCGCTCGCCGGCGGCCGGTGGAGGCCGAAGCCCGAGCCCTGGTCGTCCTTGCAGATGACAAAGCGCCCGAAGCGCGCGACCGTGTCCGGGTCCTCCCCGAGGGATCCGCCGACCTCGCCACCTAGCTCACGTACTCGCGTCAGAGCCAAATCAAGGTCGTCCACTCTGAAGAACAGGTACGCGCTCGCTCCCGGGTCGCCTCCGTGCAGCCCGCCGGGAACGTTCGGCGTCTCAATGCTCGCGCCACTGCCCTGGTCGGCGAACGTCCACCCGAACAGGCTGCCGTAGAACGCACGTGCGCGATCGGCGTCACCCACACCCAACTCGAAGAAGCTCAGCTCACCGTCCATGTCGTCGATGCTACGCGCGGCGCGCGGCCCTTGGCGCCGGGCCCAGGAGGTCCCACCGGTTCGCCCGCGATGTCGGCGAAGACGGCAATTCGCCCATCAGGGCTCCGTGCGAGGCGATGTGAGGAACTCAACACCGGCGGACCTCATCCGCTCGTAGCTGGCATCGAAATCGTCGACGCGGAGGAAGAGGCCCACGCGACCGGCGAACTGATCGCCGACGGCGTTCCGCTGGCCGGCCGCGTCCGCGCGCGCCAACAGGAGGCCGGTGGTTGCCCCCGGCGGACGCACCACGACCCAACGCTTCGGCCGTCCGTCGTTTGTGGTCGACGGCGAGTCCTCAACCAGATCGAAGCCGAGGCGCCCCACGAAGAAATCGATCGCCGAGTCGTACTCCTCGACGATGACGGCGACGAGCTCGAGGTGCATGGCGCGATCCTACGCGGCACTTTGGTCCAAAATGGTCGTCCTCATGACGACCACGCACCTGCTCGAAACCGCCGAGGCCGACATCGCCTATGACGTCGACGGCCCGCTGCCCACGGCCGACGGACGCCCGCCGCTGTTCATGATCGGCCAGCCCATGGACGCCAGCGGCTTCGCCACCTTGGCGTCGCACTTCCCGGACCGCACCGTGGTCACCTATGACCCGCGCGGCCTCGGCCGCAGTACCCGCAGGGACGGCCGGGTCGACAATGCGCCGACGGTCCAGGCCGAGGACGTGCACGCCGTCATCGAGGCGCTCGGCGCCGGCCCGGTCGAGATGTTCGCAAGCAGTGGCGGCGCGGTGACCGCACTCGCGCTCGTGGCGGCCCACCCCGACGACGTGACCACGCTCGTCGCGCACGAGCCGCCGCTGATCCCGGTGCTCCCCGACGCCGCCGCGGCCGAGCGCGCCCGCGCCGGCGTTCGGGACGTGTACGAGGCCAAGGGCTCGGGTGCGGGCATGGCCGCCTTCATCGCGATGACGTCGTGGAACGGCGAGTTCACGGACGACTACTTCGCGCAGCCCGCACCCGACCCCGCCCAGTTCGGGATGCCGGCCGAGGACGACGGCTCCCGTGACGACCCCCTGCTCTCCGACCGCTCCTGGGCCGTCAGCAGCTATAGCCCCGACGTCGACGCGCTGGCAGCGGCACCGACCCGCATCGTGATCGCCGTCGGCGAGGAGTCGCTGGGCACCTTCACCGGGCGCTCGGCGGTGGCCACCGCCGAGCTGCTCGGGCAGCAGGCGACCGTGTTCCCGAGCCACCACGGCGGCTTCATGGGCGGCGAGTTCGGCTACGCCGGCCAACCCGAGGCCTTCGCGCGCAAGCTGCACGACGTCCTCGACGACAGTTAGCGCTACCCTCGTTGTACGAGTCGGGCATTCGTTCGACTGAAGCAGTGCTCAGCGTTTCCGCAGTCGTTGCCTTCCAGCACCCTCCGCGTTTCGCAGTGCACATACCCCGGAGGGGGACAAGATGGCGACAGGAACCGTGAAGTGGTTCAACGACGACAAGGGCTACGGGTTCATAACACCCGATGACCCCGGCAAGGACCTGTTCGTACACCACAAGGCGATCCAGGGCAGTGGCTTCAAGTCGCTCGCCGAGGGCGCGAAGGTGAGCTACGACGCCGAGCAGGGCACCAAGGGCCCGGCGGCCGCGAACGTCCAGGTCCTCTAGGGAGGCAACGGCATCGCTTCAACAGGCAAGAGAAAGACGACGATGGCGAAGCTGAATCGCGAGCGCAGGCTCCTCGAGCGCCGGCTCGAGAAGAAGGCGAAGAAGGACGCGCGGAAGCGGGCGGCGGCACAGGATCCGGGCGGCCCGAGCGACATGGTGACCGGAGACAACGCCTGAGCGACGAGAAGCCGGCTTCGACCGGCCGCGCTACCCGCGAATCCTCGTCGCGATCGACGAGACACGGGCGGCGGCGTTCGCTTTGCGCCACGTCGTCCCCTATGCGGTCGACCAGGGGTCCCGTCTGACCCTGGTCAGCGTCGTACCGAGCCCGCCTTCCTGGGCAGCCGCCGCCGGCGTCTCGCCACGGCAGCTCGCGGATCAGATGGAGACCGAGGCGGCGACGCGCCTGCGCGACGTCGCCGCGGCGCTCCCTCAGGACCTGCCGGTCACCACCCTGCTTCGGCACGGCGACCCGGCCGAGGAGATCCTCGCGCTGCTGCGCGAGCAGCCGTTCGACATGCTCTGCATGGGCGCCCGTGGCCGCGGACGGATTACGGGCGCCGTGCTGGGCTCGGTGTCGACGGCCGTGCTGCACCACAGCCCGATCCCCGTCGTGGTGATCCATCCGCCCGCATGACGCTGGCGCTGCTCAGCTCATGCGCCGGTATCGCCACACGCACAGCGGGATGAAGATCACGAGCAGCCCGATGATCCAGGCGAGTGCCTCGGGGAGCGATCCCGGCACGCCACCATCGAGCGCGTAGCCGCGGGCGACGTCCGCGGTCAGGGTGACCGGGCTCACCTCGGCGAACGTCTGCAGCCAGTCCGGCATGGTCTGGACCGGCACGAACACGGAGCTCGCGAACACGAGCGGGAAGATCACCACGAAGCCGGCCGACTGCGCGGCCTCCGCGCCCCGCACCGTCAGCGCGACGAACGCGAAGATCCAGCTCAGCGCGAGCCCGAATGCGCTTACGATGGCGACACAGGCGAGCGCGTTCAGCAGGCCGGCGTGGAAGTTGAAGCCGATCAGGTAGCCGACCGCGATCATCAGCCCGATGATCAGGACGTTTCGGACGAGGTCGGCCGTGGTGCGGCCGATCAGTACCGCCGAGCGTGCCATCGGCATCGAGCGAAAGCGATCGATGACGCCTCGCTCGAGATCCTCGGACAGGCCGACCGCGGTCTGGGTCGCGCGGAAGGCCACCGACTGCACGAAGATGCCCGGCAGCAGGAAGTCGATGTACTCCACCCCGCCCGGAAGCGCGCCCTCCACCGCGCCGCCGAACACGTAGGCGAACAGCAGCACGAACATGATCGGCTGGACCGTCGAGAAGATCAGCAGCTGGGGCTGGCGAACGAAGTGACGCAGGTTGCGCCCGGTGACCACGGCGGCGTCGGTCACAGCGCCACGCAGCTCCGGCCAGGACGGGCGGTGCAGCTGCATCAGCCGCCTCGGGCGGGCCTCGGCCACGCTCGGCGGGCTCGCCACCGCCCGCGCGCCATCCGCGCTCTGGGACACCTCATGGCCTGAGCCGTCCTCGCCGGGCGGCGCGCCGGTGAGCTGCAGGAACACGTCGTCGAGCGTCGGGCGGCGCAGCCCGAGGTCGCTCACTCCGATCCCGGCGCGACGCAGCGCCGAAGCGGCGTCCTCGACCAGCTCGAGGCCGTCGCGGGGCGCGGGAAGCGTGAGCTGGTCCAAGCGGTCGCCCGGCTCCGGATCGCCACAGCCAACCGCGGCGAGCACGGCCTGCGCCTCGTCGCGTCGAGCCGCGCTGGTCAGCTCCACCTCGAGGATCTGCCCGCCGACGCGATCCTTGAGCTCGTTGCCGGTCCCCTCCGCGATCACGCGCCCGTGATCGATCACCGCGATCCGGTCGGCGAGCTGGTCGGCCTCCTCGAGGTACTGGGTCGTCAGCATGATCGTGGTCCCGTCGCGGACGAGCTCCCGCACGATCGACCAGATCTCGTTACGGCTGCGCGGATCGAGCCCCGTCGTGGGCTCGTCCAGAAACAGGATCCGCGGACGCGTGAGCAGGCTCGAGGCCAGGTCGAGCCGGCGGCGCATTCCTCCCGAGTACGTGCGCGCCGGGCGGTCGGCAGCGTCGGCGAGCTCGAAGCGCTCCAGCAGCTCGGCCGCCCGCCGCCGAGCGTCTTCCCGCGAGAGGTCGAACAGGCGGCCGAACATCTGCAGGTTCTCCCGTCCGCTGAGGATCTCGTCGACCGCGGCGAACTGCCCAGTGAGCCCGAGCAGCTGGCGCACGGCCGCGGCCTCATGCACCACGTCGAGCCCGAATACCTCGGCCCGCCCCGTGTCCGGAGCGAGCAGAGTCGCGAGCACGCGAACGAGCGTGGTCTTCCCGGCTCCGTTCGGCCCAAGCAGCCCGAAGACCGCGCCCTCCGCGACGTCGAGGTCCACCCCGGCGAGCGCGGTCGTCTCGCCGAAGCGCTTGGTCACACCCTCGACGTGGACGGCGGGAGCGGAGGGGAGCGCCGCAGCCATGCCGGGCGACCTTACTCCGGCGCTACTCGGTCAGGCGAGCGGCGCGCGCGGGATGACGAGCGACATCGCCGCTTCGCCGCCCGCGAGCGCCGCGGCGTCGAACTCCGGCTCGTCGAGCCAGACGACTTCGAAACGGCGGCCCCTGGCCGCCAGTGCCTCGCCGTCGCCGAAGGGGTCGACCATGAGCCGGCCCTTCCCGTCCGAGAGCAGGAATGCCGACTGCCCGTACCAGCGGACATGCATCAGGCGTCCTCGGCGTAGTCCTGCCGCAGGCGCCTGAGACCGGCCACGAGGCTCTGGATCTCGGCCTCCGTCCACTGCTCGGTGGCCCGGTCGAGGGCTTCCGCGCTTCGCTCCTGCGCCTTGCGAAGGGCACGCTTGCCGGTGGCGCTGAGCTCGAGGTTCTGAGAACGGCCGTCGCGGGGATCGGGACTGCGCTTGACGTGCCCGGCCCGCTGGAGCGCCGCCACCTGCCTGCTCGCCACGGACAGATCGACCTGCAGCTCGTCGGCCAGCTGGCTGACGCGCGCGGCGCCGAGCCGATCAAGCGCGGCGAGCGCGACGATCCCCCCGGCGACTCCCCCGAGGGCAGCTCGCCTCTGAAGGTCACGGCGTATCCCGCCGAGCTCTCGCAGCTCTTGGGCCAGGGCCGTGCCGCGGGTCGATTTTGAGCGAGTGATCGTCATGAAAGCTGCTTGCTGCAAGCAACTATATCGATAGAGTCTCAAGGGTGGAGTCAACATCGATATACCGCCGGCGGCCCGGCGTGGAGGCGACGCACCACCACTACAAGTGGTGGGCGCTGTCGTGTACCAGCCTGGGCATGCTGCTCGCCACCGTGAACTCGGGGACGCTGATCATCGCGCTGCCCGACCTCGAGCGAGCGCTCCACACCAGCATCCTCTCCCTGGTCTGGGTGATCCTCGCCTACATGATCGCGTCCACGGTGCTCGTGCTCACCGCGGGCCGCCTCTCGGACGTGTTCGGCCGCAAGCGGGCGTACGTCGGTGGGTTCGTGCTCTTCGGCCTGGCGTCGCTCGGCGCCGGGTTCGCCGCCGACGGCACGGTGCTGATCCTCTGGCGCGTGCTCCAGGGCATCGCCGCGGCGTTCCTGTTCGCGAACTCCTCCGCGCTCGTGACCGACGCGTTCCCGCGCGAACAGCTCGGGCTCGCGATGGGCACCAACACAATGGTCGCCGCCATCGGCCTCGTCCTCGGGCCTGTGCTCGGCGGGGCGCTGGTCGCGATCTCCTGGCACTGGGTCTTCTGGTTCAACGTGCCGTTGGCGGTGCTCGGCTCGCTGTGGGCGGCGCTCGTCCTGCACGAGCTGGCGAAGCCCGACGAGGTCCGCGGGCTCGACCCGGTCGGCACGCTCACGTTCGTCGTGGGCCTCACCGGGCTCGTGCTCGGCATCTCGCGCGGCGGGATCTCCGGGTGGACCGATCCCATCACGATCGGCGGGCTCGTCGCGGGCGTGGTGCTGCTGCCGCTGTTCGTGCTCCTCGAGCGCCGGCAGCGCGCGCCGATGCTCGACCTCTCGATCTTTCGCAACCGCATGTTCGCGGCCGCGACCGGCGCCGCATTCATCAACGGGCTGTCGCGCTTTGCGCTGCTGTTCGTCTTCGTCTTCTACTTCCAGGGCGTGAAGGGCGACGACCCGATCACCGCCGGGATCAAGCTCGCGCCGATGGCGATCGGCATGCTGATCGCCTCGCCGATCGCGGGGCTATGGGCCGACCGGCACGGGTCGCGCGCCCTCGCCGCGGCGGGGATGGTCGTGAGCGCCGGAGCGCTGGCGGGGATGACGACGCTCGGCGCGCAGAGCGGCTACTGGCTCAGCACGCTGTGGCTGTTCGCCGTCGGCGTCGGCTCGGGGATGTTCAACAGCCCCAACACCGCCGCGATGATGGGCACAGTGGCGCCCAACCGGCGCGGCATCGCGGCCGGGACTCGCACCATGCTGCAGAACACGGGCGCGGTGATCTCGATCGCGTTCGTGCTCGCGATCATCACCGCGGCCGTGCCCAAGGATGTTCTCTTCAAGATCTTCTCCGGCATCACGACCGGGCTCTCGGATCAGACCCTGGCGCCGTTCATCCACAACATGCACACCGCGCTGTGGGTGCTCGCGGGCACCTCGATGATCGGCGCGGCCGTCTCGCTGCTGCGGCCACCGCATCGTCCGGATCCGGTCGACGATCGTGCGCCGCGCCGGAGCGCGGTACCGATGCCGGGGCTCTGAAGGGGCGCCTAAGGCCATCGCGCCGGACGCTGTGAATCCCTCCGGCGCCCTTGGCTAGTCCTCCGCGAGCGGCAGCAGCATGTCCGCGAGCTCGAAGCGTTCCCCGCGCGCGGGCAGCGGAGGGGTCCAGTCCGGTTGACGCGAGCGGTACGAGGCGGGGTCGGCGTCGATGATCCCGATCAACACCTCGGCCACGATGCGGCCGCCGACAGGGCCGAGCCGCTCGCCGTCGCCTCTGTGCTCGGCCTCGCTCAGGAGGTAGAGCCAGAGCGGTGTGTCGCCGCTCCACCCGGCGCGGCCGAGCATCGTCTCCTCTGGGCCGAGCGGCGTCTCGCCCATCGCACGCGCGACGCTCTCCCCGGAGGGAAGGCCGTACGCATGTCCGCGTTGGAGGTCGCGGCCGGCGAGCGAGCGGTGGGCGTCCACCTCGACCTCGCCCGTGATCGCATGCGGGAGCGCGATCAGGGAGGGGACCAGCTTGCCGTCGATCAGCTTCGCGCGCTGGGCCGGCGGCCTGCCCGGAACGTCGAAGAGCCGGTCCCACTCGATGGCGCGTTCAGCGGGGACCGGCCGGAAGCCGAGCAGGTCCGGGAACAGGCGCAGCCGCCCAGACCGTGAGTTCAGCTCGAACTCCTCGCGGACCTGGCTGTGCCCGTAGCGGAAGGCGGCGTCCGCGAATTCCAGCGGGATCCGCGGTGCGGGGCCCGGCCTGTAGTGCCGGGGGCCTTCGCTCTCGATCTCGCGGACCAGCTCGGGCCCCACGAGGCGCGGCAGGAAGTCGTTGACGATCACCCACTGGTAGAGCCAGGAGACGGTGCGCCGCGCCTCGTCGAAGATCGCCGACTCCCGCACCCCGCCAACCCCGCGGAGGTGGTCGACCACGCAGTTGTGCAGCCGAAGCATCGCCACGTGCAGCTGCGAGACGAAGATGTGGACGTCATTGCGCGGATCGCCGATCACCGCGATGCCCTCACGATTGCGCGGAACGTCGGCCTCCTCCCCCGCATCGTTCAGGCCGAGCAGCAGCTTGGCCGGGTCGTCACGCCTGTAGAGGAACGGGTTGCCGACCGGACCGTCGCCGTAGATGCATTCGAGGTTCGCGCGTGGCGAGCGGAAGTTCTCGACGCGCTCACCGGCCACTCGGCTTGCCAACGGGCTGCGGTCGGCCGTGATGTCGTGGGCGACCAGCTGGCCGAACATCGGCCAGCCGGCTGCGACGTCGACGGCATCGGGGCAGGCGTCACCCCCGTCGCAGATGCTGCCCGGACCCGCCAGCCCGAGCAGCCGCTCCTCATCTTCCTCGATCGGCGGCAGAGCCGGGAAGAGCCGCTCGTACCTGTCCGCTGCCGCATCCAGCGGCGCGTCGGTCGAGCGAGACGGCGCAAGACAACTGCCGCGACCCGACTCGATCGGCAGCTGCGGCGTCTGGATCGCCATGACCCCAGGGTACGGATACGTCACCTGGAGTAGACGCAAGACCCGCCTACCGGCCGACGACACGGCGTCCGCGATGCCCGACCATCCGACGGCATGCGGCCGCCGTGGCTTCGGTTCCGTGACCCCGGGCGGCTCGCCCTGAAGAAGGCCGTGCGCGCGGCCATCGTGGTGCCGGCCGTCATCGCGTTCGCCGACAAGGTCATCCAGCAACCCGAGACCACGATCTTCGCCGCGTTCGGGTCCATCGCACTGCTCGTGATGGCGGATTTCCGCGGGACGGTGGGCGGCCGACTCGCCGCATACGCGGCGCTTGGCGTGGCCGGCGCGGTGTTGATCACGGTCGGGACGCTGTGCTCACGGAGCGTCTGGCTTGCCCCGGTGGGCATGGCGCTGGTGGGCTTCGCTGTCTTGTTCGCGACGGGTCTGAACCCCTACTTCGCCATGGCAGGATGGGCGCCGCTGGTCACGTTCATCCTCCCGGTGACCCTCCCGGCCGCCCCCTCGGCTATCCCGCAGCGGCTCGAGGGCTGGGCACTGGCGTGTGCGGTCGGGATAACGGCAGCGATGCTGCTCTGGCCGTCGCGACCAAACAACGCCCTCCGCGAAGCGGCCGCCCGAGCTTGCGCGTCGCTCGCGGCCCTCGTGGCCGCGGAGCTCGAGGGCGACCGCCTTCGCTTCGCCAAGCTCGCCGACGCGGCGCGGACGGACGTCGCGGCCGTGCGCTGGGCGTTCGTGTCGACCCCGTACCGACCCACGGCAGCGACGGGAGCCACCGAGGCCCTGGCCTTCATGGTCGACGAGCTCGACTGGCTCCTCTCGATAGCGGCACCAAACGGCGGCCCTGGAGAACACGCCATTTCGGCCATGGAGCCGAACAGGGCGCTCCTCGCCTCCATCGCGTCGGCGCTCGAAGCGAGCGCGGCGACGTTGGCCGGGGCCGGCCAGAGGCCTGACCTCGAACGGCTCGACGCGGCGCGCGACCACGCGGCGGAGGCGCTCGCGCGTGAGATCGCGCGACGACCCCCGGGCGAGGACGACCCCGCCCTGGCGTCCGAGGTCGAGACCTCCTTCCGGGTCCGCGAGCTGTCGGCGGCCGCGCGCGAAATCGGCGCCAACGCCATGCGCGCCGCCGGACTCGTACGCCATGAACTCGACGCGGCCGCCGCGCGCGCTGCCCTCGACGCGTCGAGGACCGTCGCGCGCGGATACGGGAGCCTGCGAGCGGTCCTGCTGCGTAATAGCGTCAGGGGTGCCGCGGCGCTGGCGGTGGCCGTGATCATCGCGCAACAGTCGAGCCTCCAGCATTCGTTCTGGATCGTGCTGGGAACGCTCTCGGTACTGCGCTCCAACGCGCTGGGCACGGAGTCGAGCGTCACGAGCGCGGTCCGGGGAACGGCGGTCGGTCTCGTGGTCGGCGTGGGTCTGGTGCTCGCCGTCGGCACGAACGAAGCCGTGCTGTGGGCGCTCTTGCCGCCTGCGGTCTTGCTGGCCGCTTACGCGCCACAGGCCATCTCGTTCGCAGCGGGCCAGGCAGGTTTTACGATCACGCTGCTCATCCTCTTCAATCTCATCCAGCCGACAGGCTGGACGGTCGGCCTCGTGCGCCTCGAGGACGTGACAGTCGGGTTCGCCGTCAGCCTGATCGTCGGCGCGTTGTTCTGGCCACGCGGTGCAGGCGGCGCTGATGCGCCGCAGCTTGGCCGCAAGCTATGCGCGCAGCGCGGACTACATGGCCGCGGCCGTGCAGCATCTCATCCGCGGCAGCGACGGGGTGCGCGCCCGCCGGCAGGCGAGGGCGGCCGCCGATCGGCTCGACGACGTGTTCCGCCAGTTCCTCAGCGAGCTCTCCGGCGACCGGAAGCGACTCGAGGGGATCGCCGTCCTCCTCGCCGGAGCGACGCGGCTGAGGCTCGCGGCGGACTCGCTATGGAGCCTGGCTGATGGCTCGCCGGGCCGCGGCCGCTACGTCAACGCCCTCGACGTCGAGTTGCGCCGAGTGCGCTCCTGGTACACGGCACTCGGGGAGGCGCTCGGCGAGGCGCAGGTTCCGCCGCCCCCGGAGGACGACGATCGTGAGCGGCACATGCGGATCCTGCGCGGGGCGCGGGAGGCCGCGGCCGGTGACGCGGAGTCGGGCAGCACAGCCGCACTCGCACTCCTGTGGGCCACGCAACATCTCGACAACCTCCGATCGCTCGAGCTCGAGCTGGTCGGCCCCGCTGGCGAGCTCGCCGGCGAGGCGCCGCGCGGCCTCAGGATCTGACCGCCGGCGCGGGGAGACCGTCGAGCAACTAGCGTCACAGCAGGGGTACCAACGAATGACGGAGTCCTTTGACGTCATAGTCGTCGGCGCGCGCTGCGCCGGGGCGCCGCTGGCCACGATGCTGGCCCGCGCCGGCCTGCATGTGTGCGTGGTTGACAAGGACCGCTTTCCGAGCGACACGCTGTCGACGCACGCGATCCAGCCCGCGGGGGTGCAGGTGCTCGAGCGGATCGGCGTCCTCGACAGCCTGCTGAAGATCGCACCCCCGATGGTGCGCGGTCGGATGGTCTTCGACGAGGACGTGGCGGTCGTCGACGACGTCATCGCGATCACGGGGGCCCCGGTGCTGAGCGTCCGCCGGGTCACGCTCGACGAGATCCTCGTGGACGCCGCCGCCGAGGCGGGCGCGGAGGTGCGAACGCAGACTGCGATTACCGGGCTGGTCATGGATCGTGGCCGCGTCGCCGGGGTCACCACCGCGACGGGAAAGCTGCGCGCGCCTCTCGTCGTGGGAGCCGACGGCACCCGCTCGACCGTGGCAAGGATCGCGGGAGCGAAGGAGTACCACCCCACCCCGAACGGCCGCGTGTTCATGTGGGGCTACTACGACGGCGACCCAACGCAGGGCGAGATCTGGATCGGCAAGATCCGCGACCACGCCTACCTCGTAACGCCGACCGACAACGGCCTGTGCCTGGTCGCCGCCTGCCCCTCGATCGATCGCCGCGACGAGGTGCGCGCCGATCGCGAGGGCGTCTACGAGGCCGGGGTGCGCGCCTGGCCGGAGCTGCATGCCGCTGTTGCGGGGGCGCGGCGCGAAGGGCCGATCCACACGATGGCCAACATGCGCGGGTTCTTTCGCACCTCGGCGGGACCCGGCTGGGCGCTCGTCGGCGATGCCGGCCACTTCAAGGACCCCACGCCGGGCCAAGGGATCGCCGATGCGCTGCGCCAGTCCGAGAAGCTGGCCGCCGCCATCGAGCGTGCGCTCGGCGGCGGCCGCGGAACGGCCGACCAGATCATCCAGGACTGGTGGCGGTGGCGGGACGAGGACGCCTGGGAGATGTACTGGTTCGCACACGACATGGGCGCCGCCGGCCCGACGCCGCCGCTGCTCCGCCACGCTCAGCGCCGCATCGCCGGCGACCGCGAACTGGTCAGCGCCGTGATGCGGATCCTCAACCACGACGTGCTCCCGTCGCAGGTCTTCACGCCGGCGTTCTCGCTGACGACGATGGGGCAGGCGCTGCGCCGCGGCCGCGGTCAGCGCCGGGCGATCCTCCGCGAGGCGGGAACCGTCGCGCTGAACGAGGCGCGCCGCCGGCGTGCGGCACCCCGAGCGTGCGATGGCCGTCGCGATCGGTTCCGGGCGTCGCGTTGACTGGTGCCGCTCCGCGAGGAGCCGACGCAAGGTGCGGCCGAGCGGCATCTACGCGTCTGCCGTGACGGCGAGCGCGTCTCGACCGAGCGCTTCAGCCTGGCCGCCGGCTGGCACCCGCAGGCGTAGACCTCAGCGGCGCTGCAGGCGCAGGGTGGTCCGCCGGCTCGCGGCGTTGCCGGCCCCGTCCGTCGCGGTACCGCGCAGGACGAGCGACACCTTTTGGCGGCTCCGGGCACGCCGCGCCTTGTCGAGCGCACGGCGGCCGGCGCGGCTCACGCGCAGGGTCGCGTTGCGCACGCCCGGCTGCTGGAGCACGGCGAGCGCCGACCCCACTGTGGTGCGTCCCAGCGACAGCGTGAAGCTGACCGTGCACGCCTCCGAGCAGGCGAAGGTCACCCGCAGGCGGCCCGCACGACGCAGTGCCGCGACGCTGTCGGGTATCTCCGGGGCGGCGAGGAACACCGGGTCCGTCACGTCCGGGGCGGCCGGGGCGGTGTCGTCGTCGGCGATCTGCACCGAGTGGACCTCGGTCTCGCGGACCGCCCCGCCCGTGGGCTTGTCGAGCTGGAGCCCGAGCACCTCGGTGCCCTCGACGGCGGAGTCCTGGCTGACCGGGATCGTCACGTCGAGCGACTGGACCCCCTGGCCGAAGTCGAGCGTCCCGGACACGGGCGTGTAGTCGCTGCCCGCCACCGCGGTCCGGTCGACGGTGCGGTAGGCCACGCTGGCGGGGGCGAGGGTGTCGCCGCGCCGCTCCACGCGCACGACCGCCGCGGGTCCTGCTTCTGTCACGGGCGTGAAGGCGGCCGCGACGCGAACGCCGCCGCCGGGGGCGATCGAGAGACTTCCAAGCAGTGGCGCGGCGATCGTGCCACGTGAGACCGCCTGCCCGACCGGCGCCGTGCCCGGCATGTTGATCGCGTACAGGGTCGAGGCCGTCGCGCCGGCCGGCTGCGCTGCGGCCCACAGGACGCCGGCGCCCGGTGCCGGGGCACTGTCGAGGGCCGTCAGATCGGTCACGTCGACGCCGAGCGCCCCCAGTGTGAACAACAGTCCGCCGTTGGGGCTTGGGGTTCCATTCACGCCGCCCACCCTCACCAGCGCGTTCAGCTCGCTGTCGATGCCGAATAGCGTGGTTGCGGTGGTCGCGTCGTTGTCGTTGCGGTCGTAGGCCACGGCCACCACCGAAGGATTGGCGCCGTTATTCGGGTCGCCGGCGTCGAACGCAAGGTCCGTGTCCGGGGTATTGCCGTTGGCGGCGTTGCCGTCGGAGTCGACCGGCGCGAACGTGTTCGGGTTGTACCGCAGGTTGTCCTCGACGCTGTTCACGAGCCGCAGCCGGTCGACCGTCGGGTTGAAGTCGATGCCCGGCGACGCAGACGTGAACTGCGGATTCGTGATCAGCGACGTGCCGAGCTGCTGTGCGGCGCCGCTCTCGGCATCGATCGCCAAAACCCTGTTGAAGTTCGTAATGGCGAACAGCTCGCCGGATGCCGGGCGGAAGTCGATTCCAGTGATGGTCTCACCGGCGATGACGCCCCGTACCGGCACCCGCGCGAGAATCGTGCCCGGGGCGCCGGTGTCGAACCTGACGAGCTCGGTCGGGGACGCCGCGGTCACCCCGACGGCAAGCTCGCCCGCCGAGGCGGCGGGCACCACGGCGGCGAAGGCAAACGCCGTCGAAACAGCCATACCGGCGACACGACGCCCGACCCGAGCGAGTCCCATGGCGGCCATCATCGCATCCGGAGGCGTAGATTCCTGACATGGCCCTCTCACACTCAACAGACGTCCAGAGCCGACAGGAGTGCTCGGCATGAAGATCGTTGTCATCGGCGGAACCGGCCTCATCGGATCGAAGCTCGTCGACAAGTTGCGGAACGACGGTCACGACCCGCTCGCGGCGTCGCCTGACACGGGAGTCAACGCGCTGACGGGCGAGGGGCTCGCCGAAGCATTCGAGGGCGCCCAGGTAGTCGTCGACGTGGCGAACGCGCCGGCCTGGGAAGACGCGGCTGTGCTCGACTTCTTCCAGACCGCATCGCGCAACGTGCTCGCGGCAGAAACGGCCGCCGGCGTGGGGCACCACGTCACGTTGTCGGTCGTCGGTGCCGACCGGCTCCCCGAGAGCGGCTACCTCCGCGCGAAGGTCGCGCAGGAGGAAGTGGTGAAGGCCGGGTCGGTCCCCTACACGATCGTCCGCGCAACGCAGTTCTTCGAGTTCATCGGCCGGATCGCCGATTCGAGCACCGAGGGCGGCATCGTTCGGCTGTCGCCCGCGCTCGTTCAGCCCGAGTCAGCCGATGACGTCGCCAGCACCTTGGCCGACGTGGCGGTCGGCGCACCGCTGAACGACACGGTCGAGCTGGCGGGCCCGGAGGCGTTCCCCCTCGACGAGCTCGCCCGGCGTGTCCTGGAGGCAAGCGACGACCGGCGACAGGTGACGGCCGACGTTCACGCCCGCTACTTCGGCGCCGAGCTGGACGACGCGTCGCTCACCCCCGGCGACGACGCGCGCATCGCCTCGACCCGCTTCGAGGACTGGCTCAGCCGGTCCGCCAACTAGCCCCCAACCCGTGCGGCGAACGAAAGGTTGAGATGATCGCGCCTACGACTTCGACCGATCCACTTGTGGAAGTGCTCGTCACCCGGCTTCGCCGGCTCGATCTGGTCGGCTGGCAACGGGTAGCCACGTGGGCGGAGCAGTCCGAGCTCACGTTCGCTGATCTGCGCCTCTTGCTCGCGCTCGCGCTGACGAACGACGACGGCCCGGTCGCGATAAGCGAGCTGGCCGAACTCGCCGGCTTCTCACTCGACGTGGCGTACCCCACCGTTCACGGCCTCCGGGGTCGCGGCTACGTCCGCGAGGACCGGCGTCAGTACTCGCTCAGCCAGGAGGGGCAAGAGCTCGTCGGCACGCTGGACGCGGCGCACCGCGAGGGCATCCAGGCCTACGTCGACCAGCTCGACCCTGACGAGACCCGGCGGCTCGACGCCGCCTTCGGAATCGCCCGATGACTCCCCAGGAGGTGCGCTGTGCCCGTCGCTGAAGTTGCCCGTCAAATGCTCGACCTCTACCCGCGCGAGTTCGACCTCGACCGAGGGCTGTTGGTCCGCTGTATCGAGGCTTGCTACGACTGCGCCGATTCGTGCACCCAGTGCGCGGACGACTGCCTCGGCGAGGGGGGCGTCCAGGACCTCACAACCTGCATCCGGCTGAACCTCGACTGTGCCGACATCTGTGCGACGACGGGCCGCGTCGTCGGTCGCCGCACGGGCTATGACGCAGAGGTGACCGGCGCGGTGCTCAGAGCGTGCATCCAGGCGTGCCGCAGTTGCGCCGCCGAGTGCGACATCCACGCCGCGCACGGGATGGAGCACTGCAGGGTCTGCGCCGAGGAGTGCCGCAGCTGCGAGCAGGCCTGCCAAGAGCTGCTCGCGGCGATCTAGGCGCGCTCCGCCACCAGCGCGAGCTTCCGCACCCGCGCGTCATCCAGCCATTCGATCCACAGCCGGTGGGCGGCGATCAGGTCGTCCAGCGCCCGGCGGCCGATCTGCGCGGCGATGTCCGCGGCGTCCGCGGCGAAGGCGCCCGCCAGCGCCCGCGCCCTCGCGAGGTGCCCGCGGCTGTGGTCCTCCTGCCACGTGACGATGAGCCCGGCCCGCTCCAGGGACGTGGCGACCTCTTCGAGGGGGGCGAGCCAGACCGTGTCGGCGTCGGGCATCGCCGCCCGCTCGGCTTTCGTCAGCGGCGGTCCCTCCTCGAGCGTGAAGGCGAGGCGCCCGCCGGGCCGGAGCGCCGCCGCGATCTCGCGGACCAGCGTGTTCTTGTCCTCGAAGGCGAGCATCGTCTCGAGCAGGAGCACCACGTCGAAGGAGCCCGCCGGGAGAGGCGGGACCTGGGCGGTCGCGAAGCGGCACGGCAGGTCGCCTGCATGCTCGCGGGCGATGGCGACGGCGCTCGCGCTGGCGTCCACACCAAGCCAGGCGCAACCCAGCTCCCGCGTCAGGAACCGCCCGGGCCCGGCGACGCCGCAGCACAGGTCCAGCACCGTCACCCCGGGGCCGATGCCGGCCTGCACCGCCAGGGCGCGGATCTCGCCGGCGGTCATGAAGCTCTCCTGCCCGACGAACTCGCCCGGGGCGTACGCCGACACGCGCGCGCGGTGCAGCGCCCGGTCGAACGCCGCGCGGTCGTCCTGCCTCACGGCGAGGAGCCGAAGGTGGTGAGGAAGCGGTCGCGGAACGCGGCCATCGGCCAGACCGGCGCCCGACGGCTGGGCGACATGCCGTCCTCCCAGCGCCATCCGGCGATCCGGTCGATCACCTTCGGATCGTGCGCGATCACCGAGATGGGCACGTCGTGGCTCGGGTCATCGTGGCCCGTCACGAGCGTCGCGGGCTGATGGTCGCCGAGCACCACCATCACGAGGTTGTCGCCGCCGTAGCGCCGCACGAACGAGACGATGGTGCGCAGCGAGTACTCGATCGAGTGCCCGTACGCTTCTCGGGCCCGGTCGGCATCCCCGAACAGCGCCGCCTGCGTGGCCTCCTCCGCGGGGAGGCGATCGAAGATCGATCCGTCGCCGACGTCGTCCCAGGCGATGAGCTGCGGAATCCGCGTCCACGGAGCGTGGCTCGAGATCAGGTCGACCTCGGCGAAGACAGGCGGCCGGTGACGCTTGGCGAGCTCGCGACGTTGCAGGGCCAGAAGGGTGTACTGGTCGGGCATCGGTGGAAGGCCGAAGCTCGGCCCGCGGTAGCCGAAGTTGCGGCGGTCGTAGACCTGGTCGTAGTGGTAGAAGGTCGAGCCCTCCGGCCACGCCCGGCGATTCCCCGGCATCGCCGCGACCGCCCGCCATCCCGCGCGCTTGAACGCCCGCGTGAGGGTGACGCGGTGCTTCTTCACGACCTGGTCGTACCGCCACTCGCCGTTGACCGTGACCCCCGACTGCAGGGTTGAGTGGGCGAGCCAGCTGAGGCCGCCGAACGTCGGCGAGGTCACGAAGGCGCTGCGCGAGGAGAAGCCGGCGGACCGCAGCTGCGCGGTGCCGCGCTCGAGCACGGCGTCGATGCGGGGCGAGAAGGACGAGTCCTGGACGGCGACCCTCCCGTAGCTTTCGACGAACACCACCAGGACGTCCTTGCCCCGCAGACCTGTGAGCAGCCGGTTGCCGGGAGTGGCGCCGAAGCGGTCGTGGGCGATCTGGCGGGTGAACGCCGCGCGACTCGCCAGGGCGGTGCGCACAGCCTGCACCTCGTCGACGGCCAGGGCGGCGGCGCTCGAGGAGGCGACCGGTGCGCCCACCACGCGGAGGGCGACCCAGACCACGCCCAAGACCGCAGCCATCCGGAGTGCCCACTCGCGGTGGCCGGCCGCTACCCGCGTGACACGCAGCAGCGCCAGGACCGGGATGGCAAGGATCGCGAGGACGAGCACCGCCGCGACGGCGACGATGAGATTCGCCGTCGACGTGCCGACCGCCTCGCCCAGCGTCTCGATGCCGATCCCCAGGTAGCTCGTGTCGTCGAGGGGCCTGAATGGCCGGTCGAACGCCGTGAAGAACCCGATGTCGAGGACCTTCACGAGTATCAGCACGCTCAGGATCACTCCGAGCACGACGATCAGCACGCGGCGCGGGGTGGCGGGCAGCAGGACGGCCGCGGCGACGACGACCAGGAGCTCGAGCGGGAGCCGCAGGAACGCGCTGAGGTTGAAGTCCGCCGGCTGGTTCGGCGCGACAAGGGTGGCCCAGACGAGCAGCAGGGCGAGCGCGGTGACCGCCACCGCGGCGCCGGTGCGGAGCCGCGCGTGCTGGACCGCGCCCCGGCGGCGCCACAGCCACCACGTGCACTCGCCCATCGAAGCCGCAAGCAGCGCGAGCGCGGCGAGGAGCAGGGCCTGCGTGAGTGCCTGGGGCAGGACCGCGGCGGCCGCGACCGTCAGCACGATCCCCTGCATGGCCGCGACGAGCTTGCGCCAGCGGCGCGGCGGCAGCGGAGGGCGCATCCACGGAACGAGCCACTCGCCGGCGAGGAACAGGTAGCGCGCGGCCCCGATCGCGAGGACCCACCAGCCGCACGCGGGCGCGACGTAGACGCTGAGAGCGAGGATCAGGAACGCGTCCACCTCGCCGTCGAAGCGCGCCCCCAGCTCGGTCGCCGTGCCGGTGCGCCGCGCCAGCCATCCGTCGACCGGGTCCAGGCAGAGCGCGACGGCCGCGAGGGTCACGAGCAGCTCGACCGGGACGTCGTGCGCGAAAGAGTCCGCGGCCAGCGCGGCGACGCCGACGGCGAGCGTGGCCCGCGCGAGCGTTACCCAGGACGCCGGCCCGAGCGGCTCACCGGGACGGCGCGCAAGGCCGCCCGCCAGGGCCGTCGCCATGGTCAGGGCGCAGGCGATGCCGACGGTCCAGCCCGCCGCGCCGAGCCCGGCGGTCAACGTCAAGACCGCCAGCAGCAGCACCTGGGCGATCAGGCCGGCGGCAGGACCCGTCTGACGCGCTCGTGTGGTGGTCATTCGTCCCGGAATCGGGGTGAGAACGCGTATCGCAGCAGCACGACGTCGCCGATCTGGCGCACCTCGGCGAGCTTCGCGCGCCGGTCAGCGTTCCACGGGAAGCGGCCGTCGCTCACGAAGCGCGGGGCGCTCGAGTCGCCGACGAAGAAGGGCGCGACGACGAGATGCAGCTCGTCGACGAGGTCGTCGGCCAGGAACTGCGTGTGTACGATGCCGCCGCCCTCGACCATGAGGCGCTCCACGCCGCGGTCACCGAGATCCTCGGTGAGCCGGCGCATGCGCACGCGCCGCCCGCCGTCAACGATCGTCGCAGCCCGCCCCAGCCGTGAGCGGGCGTCGGCCACCCGCGCGCTCGGGGTGTAGACGAGCTTCTCGGCGTCGCCGGCGGTGAAGAAGTTCGAGTGCGCGTCCAGGTCCGCTCTGTTTGTCACGGTGATCTTCGCCGGAGACGATGGGAGCCCGCGGGCCGCGCGCTCCTCGCGGCGGGCGTGCGAGCGCACGAGCAGGCGCGGGTTGTCGGTGCGCACGGTGACCGCGCCGACCATGATCGCGTCGCAGGAGGCGCGCACCTCGTCGACCCGGTCGAAGTCGGCCTGGTTGGACAGCTCGAGGCGAGGCGTATGGTCGCCCAGGTAGCCGTCGAGCGACACGCTGCAGCTCAGCAGGGTGTACGGGCGGTCAGACATCCGGGACTCCGCGCAGGTGCACCGGGATCTGACCCGCGAGCGCGCGGTGCGCGCGAGCACCCGTTTTGACCTCGGCCGCCACGAGGACGACGGCGCCGGGCAGGCTGGCTACGAACACCATCACGCCATACACGACCGCCGTGGCGACTCCGAGCGACGCGCCCAGCCCGGCGGCGGCGAACGCCCAGGCCGTCACGCCCTCGCGGGGACCCCAGCCGCCGACGTTGGGCAACGCCCCGGCCTGCATCACGAGCAGAGCGAGCGGCAGCAGCTCGGACGGCGGCGCCGTTGCGCCCGCACTCCTCGCGGCGATCAGGAACGTGGCCGCGTGCCCCGCGACGACGAGCGCCGACGCCAGCGCGATGGCCGGCCACGCACGCCGGGCGAGCAGCCCGTCGCGCAGGTCGCGGGCCGCGGCGCGGCGCAGCCGTGCCCACCGGGACCCGCCGCTGCCGGGCCGCACGCGCGCCGCGAGCGCCACGCCGGCTGCCGCCGCGATAAGCGCGAGCGCGACGATGGGCATGACCGAATGAACCGGCGACGGTACGACGAGCAGTACGGCGACGGTGAGGACGACCTGCACGACCTGCCCGGCCGAGCGCTCCCAAGCCACGACGCGCAGCCCGCGGCCGACATCGCTCGTGTCACGGCCGTGGCTGATCCCGCGGTGGACGTCGCCCACGATCCCTCCGGGCACTGTGACGTTGAGGAAGAGCGAGCGGTAGTACGAGGCCACCGCCGTACCGAGCGGCAGGTCGACGCCGAGGCCGCGCGCCACCACCCGCCAGCGCCAGGCGCAGCACACGGTGGTCAGCACGGCCATGCCTGACGCGGCGGCCAGCGCCCAGCCGTCGACCGCGCGCAGGCCATCGAGGAACGGGCCGGTGCCCAAATGCAAGACGAGGACGGCGAGCGTCGCAGCCGCGACGGCGAGGTTGACCCACCGCCACCTCACGGCAGCACCAGCAGGTCGGCGTGGTCGACGATGACCTCGAGCTCGCCCGCGGCCGCCTGCGCCAGGCGCCGGTCGCGGTACGCGGCGGCCTCCTCGGACAGCGAGGGCTCCTGCTCGCAGGCGGCCGCGACCCAGCCGCCGAACCACTCGGCCACGAGGTCGGCGTGGCCCCCATCGAGTCGCCAGGGACTCGGCCGGACGAGCACCTCGGCGCCCGCGCCGCGGAGCCCATCGACGGCGGTCGGGACGGCGTCCGGACCCAGCAGGCGGCCACGGCGCTGGTGCGCGTTGAACGCCGCGCCGATCAAAGCGTCAAACGGCTCCTCCGGGGTGAGGGTCACGCGACCGACGACGGTCAGGGCGAGCAGCATCGGACATCCGGCGAAGGCGACGAGCACCCGCGCCAGCTCGTCCGCGGTCAGCAGGTCGAGCAGCGCCGAGGCGGTGACGAGGCTCGCGCCGGCGAGCTTGCCGCGCGTGAGCCGCGTGATGTCCGACCGCCGGCCCTCGACCGTGACCGGGCCCGGCAGGTCGGCGACCGCAAGCTCCAGCAGGTCCGCGTCCCGGTCGTGCACCACCCAGTGCTGCGGCCCGGGCAGCCGCGGCGCGAGCCAGCGGCCCATCGCGCCGCTGCCGCCGCCGAGGTCGTGGATCAGGAGGGACCCGGCCCCGTCGAGGTGTCGCCCGACGCGCTCGGCGAGCTCGGCCGAGCGCGCCGCCACGTCGGCGGGCTCGCGCAGGCGGAGCCACTCAGGGCTGACCCGAGCGGCCTCGGCGATCACCGCGCCACTCCCACGAAGCCGGCGACGCCCTCCGCGCTCACCGCAACTCCCGCGAGGACGTCGGCCACGGCGGACGCGGTGGCGGCCCATGGGCGCAGCCTTGCGCGGCGTTCCCGGGCGGCCCGGCGCACGCGATCGCGCAGCTCGGCATCCTCGAGCCAGCCGCGCAGTGCGGCGCCGAGAGCCGCCGGATCGCCGGGCGGGACGAGCAGCCCCGGCCGGGTGCCGTCCTCCCCATAACCGAGGGCCTCGGTCACTCCGCCGACCTCGGTCACGAGGACCGGCACAGCGCGAGCCAGCGCCTCGGTTACGACCATGCCGTAGGTCTCGGCGTGCGAGGCGAGCACGAGCAGGTCCGCGGCAGCGTACGCGCGGTCCAGCTCCTGGGCGGTGCACGGTCCCGGGAAGCGCACCCGGTCGCCCAGCCCGCTGTTCCGCGTGCGCGGCGACGCACACCGTCGGCGAACGCTCGGTCGCGGGCCAGGCTGCCGACACACTCGCACTGCCAGGACAGGTCCGCGACCATCGCGAGCCCGTCGAGCAGCACGTCGTGGCCCTTGTCGGGCGTCAACGCCGCGACGCAGAGCAGCGAGTCGCCGGCCGCGGTCCCAGGTGCGAGGCGGGCGGCATCGACGCCCGGTTCGGCAACGTGCACCCGGTCGGCCGGCAGCGCGTACAGCTCCCCCAGCCGGCGCCGGGTCCACGCGCTGGTCGTGACGACGGCGGCGGCCGCCGCGAGCACCTCGCGCTCACGCGCTCGCACCGCGCCGGCCTCATCGTCCGGCGGGCGGTGGCCGAGCGGCATGTGCACGAGCACTACCTGTCGCAGCCGGCGCTCCTGCGGAACGAGCGCTTCGGGGGCGGTCGACGCGATCAGCCCATCGAGCAGCACCACGGCGCCATCGGGAAGCCGCCGGAGGGCGCGCGCGAGCGCGGCGGCGTCCCGCACAGCGTGCTCCCGCACGGTCCAGCCCAGCTCGCCGAGGCCGTCGCAGACGCGGCGGTCGTACGTGTTGCCACCGCTCGGGCGCGCCGGGTCGTCGATGCCCTCGGGGAGCATGACGTGGAGCTCCGTCACAGCGGCCGCTCGTAGGTCGCCCACGCGACGTGGGACTCGTGCAGTGTTACCACCAGCCCATCGAGCTTCCGCCCGCCCTCGCCCAGGTCGCCGGCGCGAGCGCGGTCGGCGAGCCGGTCCGCGACGACCCGTGCGAGCACCTCGGTCGTCGTGTTCATGCCCGCGAACTCCGCCTCCTCGTCGAGGTTGCGATAGCCGAGCTCGCTCACCACGGAGCGCAGCACCTCGGCTGCGCGGCCGATGTCGACCACGATGCCGTCCGCGTCGAGCGTCGCGCGCCGGAAGCTCGCGTCGACGACATACGTGGCGCCGTGCAGCCCCTGCGCGGGCCCGAACACCTCGCCACGCAGGCTGTGGGCGATCATCATGTGGTCGCGGATCGTCACGCTGAACACGCGCTACACCCCGTCGTAGGTGATGGTGTGGCAGAGCGCCGGCAGGCTCCCCGCAGCCAGGCGCGCGATGACGCCGGGCATCTCCTCGAAGCGCGACTCGCCGGTCACGACCACATCGAAGGCGGGATCACGCAGCAGGTCGAGCGCGAGGGCCAGCCGGTCGGCCGTTGTGCGACGCGCGCTCCGGGCGGGGGACACCGTCCCGACCTGGCTGGCCCGCAGGGCAAGGCGGCCTGCATGGAACGCGCCCCCCAGCGAGAGCCGCACATCGGCGTCGCCGTACCAGCTGAGCTCGAGCACCGTGCCCTCGGGCGCGAGCAGGTCGAGCGAGCGCTGAAGCCCGGCGGACGTCGCGCTCGTGTGGACGACCAGGTCACATCCGCCGACGGCGTCGTCCGGCTTCGCGAAGCCGGCCCCGAGCGCGGCCGCAACCTCGGCCCGCGACACGTCTACGTCGACGAGCGTGACCTCGACTCCCGGGAACCGGGCGAGCAGCCGGGCGACGCAGCAGCCGACCATCCCGGCGCCGACGACGGCGACGCGGTCGCCCACGAGCGGAGCCGCGTCCCAAAGGGCGTTGACGGCGGTTTCGACGGTGCCGGCGAGCACGGCGCGCCTGGGCGGCAGATCGTCGGGCACGACGGTCACGGCGCCGGCCGGCACCACGTAGGCAGTCTGGTGCGGGTACAGGCAGAAGACCGTGCGGCCGTTCAGCTCCGGCGGCCCCTGTTCGACGGTGCCGACGTTGAGGTAGCCGTACTTGACCGGTCCCGGAAAGTCCCCCTCCTGGAACGGCGCGCGCATCGCCGCGTACTGGCTCGGCGGCACGCCGCCCCGGTACACCAGCGTCTCGGTACCGCGGCTGACGCCGGAGCGCAGCGTGCGGACCAGCACGTCCCCGCTCTCCGGCTCGGGCAGCGCGACCGGCCGGATCTCACCGCACCCGGGGGCGCGCAGCCAGAACGCTTGCGCCTCGGCGAGCACGTCCTATGCGCCGGCTTCGTCAGGCATCGGTGTGTGGTACGCGGAGCGGGCCCGTGAATGTTCATTGTCCCAGGCGCCTGAGAAGCACACAGGGAACTCCCGTGAGCGAAGGAGAATCGAGATGGGAAAGCTGATCGCGACGACGCAGGCCACCCTCGACGGCGTGGTAGACCCGGTCGGCGAGTGGGTGCAGCCGGACGGAGACCACGGCGACTACTCGTTCGAGCGTCAGGCGAGCTCAAGCGGGCTGGTGCTGGGCCGCAAGACCTACGAGGGGCTGGCGGGGTATTGGCCGAGCCAGTCGGGCAAGTGGGCGGACATGGTCAACCCGCTGCCGAAGTACGTCGGGTCCAACACCCTGTCCGGTGATCTCGACTGGAACGCGACCCTGCTCGAGGGGGACCTCGAGACCTCGGTCCCGAAGCTGAAGGACGAGGTCGACGGCGACCTGTTCATGCACGGGAGCGGCGAGTTCGCGTACGCCCTCGCCGAGAAGGGCCTGATCGACGAGTACGAGGTCTACGTGAACCCGCTCGTCTGGGGCGAGGGAAACGTCCACGTGCTCGGCGACAGGGGAACGATCCGGATGAAGCTCGACGACATGAAGCGGTTCGACTCCGGAGTGGTCCTCCTCACCTACCTGTCGGCGTAGGATCTCAGCGGTGGAGGTTGCTGGCGTGGGAGCGCTGCCTGACCGCGTCGCCTTGGCCGGAGGCGACCCGTCGCCTTCGCCGGCCGGGCCGGTCTCCGACGAGGAGGCGGCCGCGTTGCCCGCGCCGCCGATGGTGCCGCTCCCCCGGCCCGTGCAGATCCTTCGCTTCAACCAGCGCCAGATCGAGTTCGTCTTCAAGGCTCGGCGGGCCTTGGGCGAGGTCTGGAGCATGCACGCCTACCGCGACGAGGACGTCGTCACGAGCCATCCTGACCACGTCCGGTCGCTGTTCACCGCCAAGGCGGAGGATGCGCCCTCGATCACCGGCGAGTCGCCACTGCGCCCGATCGTCGGGCCGAACTCCGTGCTGACGGCGATCGGCCCGCGCCATATGCGCCAGCGCAAGTTGCTGTTGCCGGCCTTCCACGGCGAGACAATCGAGCGCTACTCCCAGATGATCTCGGACGCCGCCGAACGGGAAGTCGATCGCTGGCCGATCGGTGAGCCGCTGGCCCTGGCACCGCGCATGCAGGCCATAACGCTCGACGTGATCATGGCTGGGATCTTCGGAATCGAAGGCAAGCCCGCACGCGGCACGCCCGAGCAACGCCTGCGAAGCGCCGTGCGCACGCTCGTCAACCTCTCCACCTGGAAGATCGCCCAGCTCGGCGAGCTCCTCAACATCGGCAGCGACGAGCCGGTCGGGCCTACCAAGCTCGCGCTATCGGTCCTCGACCGGCCGACCTACCAGGTGATCGCCGCGCGCCGCGAAGCCTCCGACCTCGGCGACAGGCGCGACATCCTGTCGCTGCTGCTCCAGGCGACGACCGAGGACGGCGAGACGCTGAGCGACCAGGAGGTGCGAGACGAGCTGCTCACGCTCGTCCTCGCCGGGCACGAGACGACCGCCAACTCGCTCGCCTGGACCTGGGAGCGCCTGGTTCGCTCCCCGGAGGCCCACGACCGGCTCCGCGACGCCGTGCGCTCCGGCGACGGGGCCGACGAAGTGGAGCGGGTCATCCAGGAGGCCATGCGCTCGCGGCCGGTGATTCCGATGATCGGCCGCCGCGTCACGGTGCCCTGGCGGCTCGGCGAGTACGCCGTGCCCGCGGACACGCCGGTGCTCATCAGCATCCTGCTCATCCACCACCGCGAGGATCTCTATCCCGACCCGTTCGCCTTCCGGCCCGAGCGCTGGGAGGGCCGCAAGCCCGGCACCTACGAATGGATCCCATTCGGCGGCGGCATCCGCCGCTGCCTGGGAGCGGCCCTCGCGATGGCGGAGCAGCGCGTGGTGCTCGAGACGATGGCCTGCCGCCTCGACCTTGTGGCCGCCGACCCCGAGCCCGAGCACGCCCTGCACCGCAACGTCACGATGATCCCATCGCGTGGCGCGCAGGTGGTCGTGCGCTCGCGCGTCCGCTAACCAGGCGCGGCGGCCAGCGCGAACGGGCTGCCCTCGGAGTCCCGGCACACCGCCCATCGATCGCCTGGATGGATGATCGAGCCGCCGAGCTCGCTGACGCGCTCGAGTGACGTGGCCAGGTCGGCGACGGTGAAGTAGGGCAGGGAGGCGGTGTCGCCCGGGCCCGGTCCACGTTCGTGGACCCCGAGGCGCAGGTCGTCGGCGTCGGTCTGCCACCCGGATCCGGCCGCGGCGGTCCGCGGCGCGAGGGTGACGCCGAGGACTCCGTGCCAGAACCGGCGGGCGCGATCGGGATCGTCGGCCGGAAACTCGATAAGTGGCGCGGGCATGGACGCAGTATGGCCGGCGCTCGCGCTCGCCTCGCCACGTAGGATTGCGCCGCATGGCGGGGGCGCTTCGGCGCAGGGAGTTGCTGCTCGGCGCGGGCGCGGGCCTCGCGGCGCTGGCCGTTCCACCGTGGGCGCGGGCCCAGCTTCAGCTTCCGCCCGGACTCCCACTGCCGCTCGACCCGACGACCTACCCGCAGGGCGGCCTGCGTCCCGAGCTGGTGACCGTCACCGAGCGCGGCTTCGCGGCCTGGTGGCGGACGGACGAGCCCGCCGATACCACGATCCGCGTGGCGCGCGAGGGGCATGCGCTGCGCGAGCTGACCCTGGAGCGCGGCGTTCAGGTCCACGCGGCCACCATCCGTGGACTGAGACCGGGCACCCGCTACCGCTACGAGCTCGTCAGCAATGGGCAGAGGCTCGCGTCGAGCGTCGACAACCCCGGGCGGCTGCGCACGCTCGAGTCGCCCGGCGGCCGGGTGCTGGCGCGAATCGTCGTGCTGAACGACCTCCACGTAGGCGAGCAATGCTCCGGAACGGCGACCAACCTGGACGGCAACTCGATACCACCTTGCTTCAGCGAGCCCGACTACGCGGCACGGATGCTCGCGGCGGCCCTGCGGTCGATCCGCAGGGCGGGTCCGGACCTGGTGATCGCAAACGGCGATCTCACCGACCGGGGACGCCCAGACGAGGTCCGCAGGGCGGTGGACATGCTCCGCCGGCTGGGCATCCCTGTACTGATCACTCGGGGGAACCACGACCGCACCCTCCCCGGAGCCGAGGGCTGCGGCGAGGACGGCGATTGCCTACGTACCTTCGCCTTCGAGGAGCGCGCAGTCGGGGACCACGCCCTCACCTCCGTGCGTCGTATCGGCCGGCATCTGACCGTGATCGGCCTCGACTCCTGCGACCCGCAGACCGGAGAGGGGCGGCTCGACCTCGGCAACCAGATCGAGTTCCTCGACGACCAGCTGGCGATCGCCCGGCGCCAGCGCCGGCGCGCGATCGTCGCGTTCCATCACCCGGTCACGACAGCCGCGATCTCGACCGCCATACCCCCGATCACATTCGGCGTTGGGCCGGACCAGGGTGGCCGCGACTGCCTCGCCGCGCTGGCGCGTCACCCGCACGTGGCGCTCGTCCTGCATGGGCACACCCACCGCAACTACGTGTCCTACGACGAGGGCAATCCTCACGACCTTCCGTTTCTCGAGAACGGCGCCGTGAAGGAGTATCCGGGCGGCTTCGGGCTGATCACGATTCGCGACGGTGGCCTCACGCGTACCTACCACCGGATGACCGAACCATTCTGTCGCCGCTGGATCCGAATTTCCGCGCAGCAGTACCACGGCCGCCACCCCGACTACACCCTGGGTCCGCTCGCCGCTCGCGCCTTCGTCGTGAGCCGGGACGGAAGCGAGCGCCCGCCGCCGACCGTGCTCGGCCCCTACGAGCTCCCGGCCGCCGCGTCGTAGGGCATCTCAGCGAGCGAGCGCGTCAGGATCCGGGTCGACGTATTCGTCCAGGTCGACGCAGACACCGTCGCGAACGGTCCACGCGTGGATGAAGCCGTAGCCCGTCTGCACGTCGCCGAGTCGGCCGGTCGCCCGCCCAATCACACAGACCCGGTCACCGGAAGCCACGTAGTCGTTGATCTCGAGCCCGAAGCCTTCCCACATGGAGAGGAGCCGCTGGAAGAACTGACCCACCTCCTCTTTCCCCCGCGCCTGCCCGCCGTGCGGTAGCGCCTCGGGCACGCTCCAGGAGATGTCATCGGCGAACGCGGCCATCACCGCGGGCACGTCTCCACGCCCGAACGCATCGTATGTGCGGCGCAGCAGCTCGACGTTCTCGTCCGACATTTCTCCTCCTGGGACCCGGGGACGCTCGCCAGCCTATTCGCGCCTCCTCCGCGCGGGGTAGTTTTCCCTCGTGACCGTGTCCTGGCCCGACGAGGTCGACCAGGTCCTGAGCGGCGATCTGACCGCCGCTCTTGCCTACCTCACCCCTGCAGGCGGTGCGGTCGTGACGGCGGTGGCTCCCGTGGGGCTGCGGGATCGAGACGAGGGCACCGTCACGTTCACCACCTCGCTCGGCTTCGGCAAGAAGCTCGAGCGAATCGAGCGCGACCCGCGCGTGGCGCTCGCCTACCACGCGCGCGACCACGGCTTCGCATCGGGCACGTCCTTCGTGCTGGTGCAGGGTCGCTGCCGGCCCGTGCCGCCCGCCGACCCCGACTGGAATCGCGATGTCCTCGGTGCCGCGTCGGCGCGCTTCATGGGGCCACCGAGGCGCGGCTTCTTCTGGGACCGCTGGCTGCAGGAGTACTACGCGGATCGGGTCCCGGTCACCGTCGACGTGGAGCGGCTGCTGGTGTGGCCAATGCTCGACTGTTCGGACGAGCCTGTCGTGATCGGGGCGCCACGTCCGGACGCCGCGCCCGAGCCGCAGCCGACGCCTGCCAAGGGCACCGCCCCACGGCTCGATGCCGGCAAGGCAGGAAGCAAGGTTGGACGCCTCCCCCACGCCCTGCTGTCCTGGCGCGAATCCGACGGCTTTCCGGTGGTGGTCCCGGTGCGCGTGGAGGGCACGAGTCCGGAGGGCATACGTCTGGCAAGCGGCGCGGCTCTCCCGCGGGGAGGCCGCCGCGCAGGCCTCCTGGGACACGCCTACAAGGCGAAGCTCGTGGGCCTCCAGGCCCGGCAGCACACCGGCTGGCTCGAAGACGGGCTGTACGCGCCGCATACGGGCAGTGCCTTCCGCGCGCCGAGCAACAAGACGTTGCTGCTGCTCGCCAACGGGCTCCTGGCCAAGCACGGACTACGGAAGGCGCGCCGCGAGGGACGGGCGCCCGCGGCCGTGTGACTCTTTCAGCCGTGCGCTCAGGACTCTTCATCCCCCTGTTCGATGACCTCGCCGACCCGTCGCTTGTCGCGCGCCTGTGTGCCGAGGCGGAGGAGGCGGGCTGGCACGGAGTCTTCGTCTGGGACAACCTGCGCTTTGTGGAGCCCGTCGTCGACGTGGCCGACCCGTGGATCACGCTGGCGGCGATGGCCACGGCCACTAGGCGAATCCGCCTTGGCCCGATGGTCACCCCACTCGCACGACGTAGGCCCGTCAAGGTCGCGCGGGAAACGGCGACGCTCGACCGGCTCAGCGACGGCCGGCTCACGCTCGGCGTCGGCCTGGGGAGCGACGGGTTCGCGAGCGAGTACTCGATGACCGGCGAGGAGCTCGACGACCGCCGGCGCGCAAGCATGCTCGACGAGTCGCTCGAGATCCTGGCGGGTGCCTGGTCGGGCGAACCGGTGCACCACCGCGGCGAGCACTACACGGTCGACGGCATGCGCTTCCTGCCCCGGCCGGTGCAGCGGCCGGGCGTACCGGTGTGGGTCGCGGGCTACTACGGCAAGCCCAGGCCAGTGCGCCGGGCGGCGCGATACCAGGGCTTCTTCCCGCTCGGCCTGGACAACCCGGAGCAGCTCGCCGAGGTCGTCGCCGGCCTCGCGGCGCTGCGCACAGAGGCCGGCAGGGACCCCACTGAGCCCTACGACGTCGTCGTCGCCCTCCCGCCCGGCGACGATCCGCGACCGTACGCCGCTGCGGGCGCGACGTGGTGGCTCGTCGAGTTCCCATGGGACGCGCTGTCGGTCGACCAGGTGCGCACGGTGATCCGCGACGGCCCGGCGGACCCGGCGTAGCCCGCCCCTCCTACTCGCGACTCAGCCGATCCGCTCCGCCAGCTCGATGATGATCCCCTCCGGGCCGCGGACGTAGCAGAGCCGGTAGATGTCCTTGTATTGCTCCAGCTCGCCGACGAGCTCCGCGCCGCGGGCTTGCAGGCGGGCAAGGACCGCGTCGATGTCCCCGACGGCGAATGTGACGTGGCGGATCCCCGGCGTGTTCGGGGGCGCGTGCCGGTCGCCGCCCGGGCTTGACGGCGAGTGGAACTTCGTCAGCTCCAGCCGACCGTTGCCGTCCGGAGTCTGCATCATCGCGATGTCCGTCCGCACGCCCTCGAGCCCCACTATGCGGTCCGCCCAGCGGCCTTCGACGGACGCCTCGCTCTGCAGCACCAGTCCCAGCTCGGCGAAGAACTCAGTCGCGGCCACGAGGTCGTCAACCACGATGCCGACGTGGTCCATCCGCTCCACCGTCATGGGCTCGATGGTAAGGAACCAGACCGGTGGGCCGTGACGTCGATGAACACCTCGCCGATCTCGGGCAGCGCGTCACGGACTCGTCGGTCGAGGTCGTCGAGGAGGCGTGCGACGTCGGCGCCGGACAGGCCGGGGCTTGTATGGACCTTCGCCGCGAGGATCGCCTCCTCCGCCCCGATGTGCACCGCGTAGATCGTCAGGACCTCGTCGACGCCGGGCGCCTCGCTGAGGATCGCGTACGCTCGCTCGAGCCGCGCCGGCGACAGCGACTTTCCGACCAGGAGGTCGGCGAGCGGGCGCGCGAGCCCGACGGCGGTCGCCGCCAGCAGCAATCCGATCAGGAGCGAGGCGATCGCGTCGGCCGTGTGCGGCCCGCCGAGCGCGGCGACGAGGAGCCCCGTGGCCGCGATGCGCGACGCCCACGAGCGCGGCGCCGTCCTCGACCGCGATCGCTCGCAGCGTCGGATCGTTCGTCTCGCGGAGGTACGCGAACGTCGGGAGGTCCCAGGAACGCGCCTCGCGCCGCGCCTGCCGCAGGGTCCGCGTGAGCGACGCCCCGTCCGCAAGCGCCGCAACCGCGAGCACGACCGCGGCGACGCCCAGGCGGTCGAGCTCACTGCCGCGCACGAGGTCGTCGACCGCGAGCGCGATCGAAACGCAGCCGCCGACCACGAACGAGAAGATCGTGGCGAGGAACGCCCAGAGGAAGCGCTCGCGACCGTGCCCGAACGGGTGCTCCAGGTCCGGCGGGCGCTGCGAGCGGCGGAGAGACACCAAGAGCAGCACCTCGTTGACGGAGTCGGCGGTCGAGTGAACGGCCTCCGCGAACATCGCGGACGATCCCGTTATCAGGCCGGCGAAGAGCTTCGCGGCGGCGACGACCGTGTTGGCGGCGAGCGCGACCACGACGCTCTGGCGGCCGCCGCGGCCCCGGGCTACGCGGACGGTCGCGGCCGACTGGCGCGGCGGAAGTTGCGGGACGCGAGGGTGGCGCGGCTCTCCGCCCTCACTCTCAGGTCTTCTCTCGGCGTCCACGCCCGCAGTATCCGCGTCCCGCCGCCACGCCGCAGAGCCGCCGGGCGGGCTGCCACCGCGGGGGTATCGTTGGCCGGTGATCGTCGATCGCGCTACTTACCCATCCAGCCGCGGGGGTGAGGGGATCGCGTGGATCGACCTGTACCGCCCCGACGAGCGCGAGTTCGCCGACGTCGCGCGCGAGTTCGATCTGCACGAGCTGGCGATCAAGGATGCCGTCAAGGAGCATCAGCGCCCGAAGCTCGAGCGCTACGGCGATGCGTTTCTTCTCGTGCTGCGCCCCGCCCGCTACGTCGACGAGACGGAGACGGTGGAGTTCGGCGAGGTGAGCATCTTCGCCGGGCCGCGGTTCGTGATCACCGTCGCGCACAGTGAGATACCCGACCTGGCGGCCGTACGCGAGAGCGTCGAGGCGCACCCCGACCTGCTCAGCCGCGGGTCCGTGGTGATCGTGCACGCGATCCTGGATCGCGTCGTCGAGGACTACGTCCCTGTGGTCGCCGGTGTCGAGAACGACGTCGACGAGATCGAGGACGACGTTTTCGACGGCAGCCCGACCGTCTCCCGGCGCATCTACGAGCTCGCCCGCGAGGTGATCTGGTTCCAGCGCGCGATCAAGCCACTCGGCCCGATCCTCGACCAGTTGATGAAGATGCCGGAGATCGGTGAAAAGGAGCGCCGCTACATCCACGCCGTCCAGAATCACGCGCTTCGCCTCGCCGAACAGACCGACGCCTTCCGCGAGCTGCTGCAGAACATCCTGAGCGTCAACCTCACGCTCGAGACCAAGGCTCTGAGCGAGACCGGGAACGCGCAGAACGAGCAGGTCAAGAAGATCTCCGCATGGGCGGCGATCCTCTTCGCCCCGACAGTCATCGGAACGATCTACGGCATGAACTTCGACCACATGCCCGAACTTCACTGGCTGATCGGGTACCCGCTCGCGCTCGGGCTGATGGTCCTGATCTGCGTCTCGCTCTACATGCTCTTCAAGCGCCGCGACTGGATCTAGGTCCGGGCCGCAGCGGCGTAAGCTCGGGGTGGTGACGCCTCGCGTGACGGACTGGGGCCTGGCGCTGCTGGTCGGGATGCTGTTCGCGACCGGCGTCATGAGCCTGTTCGCCGGTCGCTCCGGCGACGCCTGGGTAATCGCGCTCCACGGCGCGGGCGGCTTCGCCCTCGGGGGCATCCTTGTTTGGAAGGGCCGCCGTGTCTGGCGCCGGCTCGCGCGCCGGTGGGACCCCAGGACCGCGGCCGGGGCCGGGGCCGCCGCCTTCGTCGCCGCCTCGCTGCTCTCAGGCTGGGCATGGTCCAGCGGCCTCCAGCTCTCGTTCGCCGGGTACAACCTGCTCAATTGGCACTTCGCGCTGGGCACTGCGCTCACGCTCGTAGTCCTCGGCCACGCGCTGCTCCGAGCGAAGCCGCTGAGGCGCAGGGACCTCGCGGGGCGGCGACAGTTCCTCAGCCTCGGAGCGGTCGCACTCGGTTCCTACGCCGCGTGGTGGGTGCAGCGTCCAGTTGGTGAGCTGCTCGAGCTGCGTGGCGCCAAGCGGCGCTTCACAGGCTCGTACGAGCGCAGCTCGTTCACCGGCAACGACTTCCCGACGACCTCGTGGGTCGCCGATAAGCCACGCGAGCTCGACCCAGGCGCGTGGCGGCTCGAGGTCGCCGGCCTCGTCCAACGCCCGCTCGAGCTGACCCTCGACGAGCTCGATGCCGGGGACGAGCTCGTCGCGACGCTCGACTGCACGGGCGGGTTCTACTCGCGGCAGCGCTGGGGCGGGATCGCGCTCGAGCGGCTGCTCCCGCAGGCGCGCCCGTTGGGGACGGCCACGCACCTGCGGGTGATCTCGCACACCGGCTATCGCTGGGGCTTCGGCCTCGGCGAGCTGAAGGACCTCCTGCTCGCGACCCACGTCGGAGGTGAGGAGCTGTCGCACGGCCACGGCGCACCCGTACGGCTCGTCGCACGCGATCGGCGCGGATTCCAGTGGGTGAAATGGGTCGTTCGGATCGAGCTGCACGACGGGCCGGACCGTGGCGCGCCGGCGTCCACGGTCTGGAGCAGCTTCACCGATGAAGGCCGGGGCGCTGCGTGAGCCCCGCCGCCAATCCCTGATAGCGAGCGACGATCGCCGCAGCACGGATCGCGCTCACTGTGGCAGCGGACGCCCGTACGCTCGACGCGGATGGCCACTACGACGGCACCGAAGATCGGCTTTGTCGGCCTCGGGCATATGGGCGGCGGCATGGCAGCCCGTTTCCTCGCCGCCGGGTACCCGGTCTATGGCGAGGAGCAGAACCGAGCAGACGCGCAGGGGCTCATCGACGACGGCCTGCAGTGGCGTGACAGCCCGCGCGAGGTCGCCGAAGCCGCCGACATCCTGTTCACCTCCCTCCCCGACGACGGCGTGGTCGAGGCGGTTGCCTCGGGCTCAGACGGAATCCTCGCCGGCCTCGCTCCCGGGAAGACCTGGGCCGACATGAGCACGATCAGCCCGCATGCGAGCCGCGGGCTGGCCGAGCGAGTGCACGCGGTTGGAGCGACCATGCTGGACGCGCCAGTGTCCGGAAGCGTCCCCCAGGTGGAGGCGGGAACGCTCACGATCATGGTCGGCGGCGACGCGGACGCATACGCGCGCATCGAGCCGCTCCTGCACGAGCTCGGCACGCCGACGCACATCGGCGAAAACGGCCAGGGACTGGTGCTCAAGCTTGCGATCAACATCGCTCTTGCCGTGCAGATGCTCACGTTCGCCGAAGGTCTCCTCATGGCCGAACGCGGCGGAGTCGACCGCGAGCTCGCTATCAAAGTGATGACCGAAAGCGCGATCGGCTCGCCGATGTTGAAGGCGCGCGCCGCGCTCGTCCTCGACCTGCCGGACGAGGCCTGGTTCGACATCGGCTTGATGCAGAAGGATGTCGTGCTCGCACTGGACACCGCACGGCAGCTGCACGTCCCGCTGCCATCCGCCGCGGTAGCCGACGAGCTGCTCACCGTGGCGCGGGCATTGGGCTACGAGCGCCGCGACCTGGCGGCGCTGTTCGAGGTGCTTGCCCAGCTCGCAGGGGAACCCAGTTAAGCCTCAGGCGTCTCCTTCGTCGGAAGTCAGTGCCCGGGGCCGGCCGTGGGGAACTGCAGGTCCTCTTTACGGACGAGCACGACCGTCGAGATCGCCCCGAGCAGGGCGATGACACCGGACACGATGAAGATCTCCTTCAGCCCGGCCACGTAGCTCACCTGTGCGGCCTCGATGAGCTGCGTCTGCAGCTCCTCGGGCAAGGCGGCGGCGACCCTCTGCGTGAGTCCGCTCGCGACCGCTTCCCCGAGCTCGGAAGCCCTCTCGCTGAGCGCCGTCCCGGCCAGCTCGGACTCCATCTCCGAGACCACGGTGGAATGGAGCAGCGTCCCGAGTACGGCGATCCCGGCTGTCTGCCCCGCCTCGCGGAAGGTGTTGTTGGTGCCCGAGGCGATGCCGCCCTGTGACGGCGGGACGACGCCGAGCGACGTCGCGGCCATGATCGGGTTGATGATCCCGGTCCCCCATCCGCCGAGGATCATCCCTGGGATGATCGCCGTCCAGGGCGAGTCCGACTCCAGCACGAACGACATGGATAGCGAGCCGGCGGCGATGAGCAGGAGGCCGAACGTCAGGGTGATCCGCGGGGACTTCTTCTCTGAGATCGCGCCTGCGATGGGGGCGACGGACAGCCCTGCCCCGGTGAAGACGACGAGGCGCAGGCCGGCCTCGATCGGCGAGTACCCGAGGATGGACTGGAACCAGACCGTTAGGTAGAACAGCAGCGTGATCGACGCGAACGCCATCGTGAACGCGGCCGAGTTCGCGCCGACGAACGTGCGCTTCTTGAACAGGCTGAGGTCCATCATCGGCTGTCTGCGGCGCAATTCGATGACGACGAAGGCGCCGAAGAGGACGATTGACGCGGCAAACAATCCGAGGATCAGCCCGCTCGTCCAGCCCGCCTCGCTGGCGCGGATCGTCGCGTAGACCGCCAGGAACATCGCGGCGGAGAAGGTCACGACGCCGGGATAGTCGACCCGCGTGGGGCGGCCCGCGACGTTGACGAGCTTGGTCTGGATGAGGATGAAGCTGAGGATCCCGATCGGGAGGTTGATGTAGAAGACGGCCTCCCAGCCGAAGCCGTCGGTGAGCAGACCGCCGACGATCGGCCCGAGCGCGACCGCGAGGCCGCTCGCCGCGCCGAACGCGCCAAAGGCGATGCCGCGCTCCTGCGCCGGGAACTCCTGCACGATCAACGCGAGCGCGGTCGCGAACATGACCGCCGCGCCGACGCCCTGCACTCCGCGGGCGAGGTCCAGGAACAGGGCGGTGGGCGCCTGGGCGCACGCGAGCGAGGCGACAGTGAAGATGACGAGCCCGATCGCGAGCAGCCGCTTGTGCCCGAAGATGTCGCCCAGCGAGCCCGCGGTGAGCAGCACCACGGTGAGGGTCAGCGTGTACGCGTCGACCACCCACGTCAGCTCCGAGAACGACGGGTCCAGATCCTCCGCGATGTCCGGCAACGCCACGGCCACGATCGTCACGTCGAGCAGCAACATGAACGAGCAGATGACGACCGCCGCGAGCGTCCACCACTTGCGGGTGCCCGATTCCGCCGTGAGCAGCGCCACGGGCTGGCTGAGGACCTCGCTGAGCTTGGAGGGCTGCGGGGGCAGCGTGGGCCGCCTGGCGACTTCCGTGGGCGGGACCCTGGCCGCCACGGTCGGCTGAGCGCTAATGGCCGTGGGCCGCGCGGCGACCGGCAGCGTCAGCTCGATGATCGTCAAGCCGACCTGGATCCGATCGCCGTCGACCAGGCTCTGTCGTTCAATCACGCGGCTGCCGTTGACGAACGTGCCGTTCAGCGAACTGAGGTCGTCGATCCAGGCGTTGCCGTCCTGCACCGTGACCTTGGCGTGCCGCCGGGAGACCTCGGGGTCCTGCACCCGCAGGTCGCATCCCTCGTCACGGCCGATCGTCGCACTGCCGCGCACCGTCGCCGACTCGCCGGCGCCCGGACCGGCGATGATCTTCAGCGTGCCTTCGCCGTCGATTCCGGTACGCGTCGGCGCGGGTGGGGTGGCGGGCACGAACTCGAGCGTGCACGTGCCGAGCTCGACCTTGTCGCCGGCGCGCAACACGTAGGGCGCGTCGAGGCGCTCGCCGTTCACGAACGTGCCGTTGGTGGACACGAGGTCCTCGAGCACGGCCTCCGTGCCACGGATGACGATCCGCGCGTGCCGTCGGGAGACCTGGCCGCTGGGATCGATGAGGACGACGTCGGCGCTCAGGTCGCGCCCGAGCACGACGTCCGACACCAGCTCAAACGTGCTCTCAGTGCCGTCGCCCTGCCCGATGCGCAACGTCCCGATCGCCGTCATGCGCGCCTACGGACGAACACGGTCGAGCCTCGTGACGCGCTTCCGCGCGCAATCCTCCGGCATCTTGGCGCGCGATTGTCGTGAACCGGGACAGTCAGGTCAAGACGAGGCCAACTGCCGACCGATGAGATCGTTGGTGCGGCGCGGTCTCAAACTACGACGACTGGAAGCAAAAGCTCGAGGAGACGAGATGACCGCGACCTACACCTTCGACGTCTTTTCCAGCCTCGACGGCTTCGGCGCCGCGGGCGGCGACTGGACCGGCTACTGGGGTAAGCAGGGCCCCGAGCTGCTCGACCACCGACTTGCCTTGTATGACGCGGAGCAGCGGATGGTCTTCGGGGCCAACACGTATCGGGCATTCGCGCGGATGCTGGCCTCGAGCACCGAGGAGTCCGAAGTGCGTGACCCATGGGTCACTCGGATGAGGAGCCTGCCGGCAACGGTGGTGTCGACGACGCTGGAAGGCCCGCTCGACTGGCCGGACGCGACCGTCGTGAGCGGTGACGCCGTCGACGTCGTCGCCCGGCTCAAGGAGGAGTCCGAGGTGCCGTTGCGCTCGCACGGCAGCCTGTCCATGAACCGGGCGCTGATGGCCGCCGGCCTGGTCGACCGCCTGCAGGTGACGCTCTTCCCTGTCATCACCGGTCAGACCGGGCTTGACCCGATCTTCCAGGGTGCGGCCGACTTCGACCTGGAGCTGGTCGAGAACCGGACGCTCGACGGTCACATCCAAGAGCTCATCTACCGACCCACCCTTCATTGACCGGGCGCCACCGCGCGCCAGCGGACGCGCCCGTCGCCGCCCCGCCGCACGTGGATCGAGTCGAACCCCGCCGCTTCGAGGCGCGCGCCGAGCGTCTCCGGTGGCACGAGGTTCATCACGTCTCCGATGTGCAGCAGCCGAAAGCCGAGGCTGAAGCGGCCCGGGTTGCTGTCCGAGCCGGCGAAGACGCCGCCCGGACGCAGCACCCGGCAGGTTTCGGCGAAGAGCCGGTCCTGAAGCCCAGCCTCGGGGACGTGATGGAGCATGGTGAAGCAGACCGCCGCGCTGAACCTGTCGCTGTCGAAGGGCATCGAGGAGGCGTCGCCCGTCACGACCTCGACCCGCTCGCCCGGCATGCGGTCGCGAAGCGATGAGGCGAGCGCGCCGTCAATCTCGATTGCCGTCAACCGCGGCACGCGCGGGTGGAGGAGCTCGGTCGTGAGGCCGGGGCCGGGGCCGATCTCGAGCAGGTCGTCGCCCAGATCGACCCCCTCGAGGTCGAGCGGGAGGATCTGCCCGCGGACCACCTCCGCCCAGCGGCCGCTCGCGCAGTAGCGCCTATGGAGCCGGTTCATGTTCATGCGCGGCTACGCTAGCCGCGGGGCGGCCGAAAGGCCGACGGGTAGCCTCGGCGTGGTGTTCGACCACGTCGGCATCGCGGTCTCGGACCTGGCCGCGTCCGAGCGCTTCTACCGCACCGTCCTCTCCGTGCTGGGGGTCGAGCCCGAGCCACGCGGACGCCGGGCTCGTCGAGTGGGAGGACTGGGCCATCGGTCCCACGGACCGCGAGCACCCCGTGACCCGCGGTCTGCACGTCGGCTTCCGCGCGCCGAGCCGCGCGGCCGTGGACGCCTTCTGGCAGGCGGGGGTCGACGCCGGGTACCGCGACGACGGCGGGTTCCTGCTCGACCCGGACGGCAACAGCGCCGAGGCCGTGCACGGCGAGCGGGCGCGCCCCGTGACCGACGGCCACATCGAACACCTGCGGATCCGCGTCGCCGACCTCGCGGCGTCCAAGCGCTTCTACACGACCATCGCGCCCCACGCCGGGATCCGGCTGGGGGACGACGAGCCCGGCCGCGTGCAGTTCACGGGTGGCGACTACAGCTTCTCGCTGATCGACGACGAGCGCCCGCTCACTGAGCACGTCCACCTCGCGTTCCCCGCCCGCGAGGACGCCACCGTGCGCGCGTTCCACGCCGCCGCGCTCGCCGCCGGCTACGAGGACCACGGCGGTCCGGGGGAGCGCGCCGTGTACCACCCCGGCTACTACGCCGCGTTCGTCCTGGACCCCGACGGGCACAACGTCGAAGTCGTCAACCACAACCGCTGAGCGATGACAAACGCCGGCGGGCGATTCGAGTCAAGGCCGACGACTGACGACGCGCGGGCTCTCGGTCGTCCGTTACATGTGCGCTACGGCACAAGCGCACTAGGGCCGCGGCGAAGGGGGTGCGCCGTCGGTGCCACGAGAAACCCATGACAGTCCTGGGTTTCTCGTGGCACCCAGTCAGGCGGCGCTCAGGCGGGGTGGCTCGGTGCGCTTGAGCCACTGCCCTGGCGACAGCCGGCTGAATGTTAGGGTTCCCTAACATCGCTTCCCGGATGTCAGCCCCGTGACGATCGTCCACACAACAGCCGACGAGGACCTGATCGTGGGTCCCGAGGGCCGCGAGGCCGTCACCATCAGCGTCCGCTGCCCGCGCTTCGGCCGCATCTCCCATGTGCGGCTGACCCACGAGCAAGCGGCCTCACTCGCCGGAGCGCTCACGGGGATCGTGCTCGAACACGGCACTGCGACATGGGGGCTCGCAGGGGAGTAACTGGGCCCCAATGAAGTCGAGCGCTGCCTCGTCAGACCGAGTAACGCAGCACTGTCGTCTGACCCTCTTCCGCGGACGAGATCGGTTCGAGCTTCACCGCCGCGCCGCCGGCGCGTTCGACGAGGCGGACGCCGTCGCCGAGGAGGACCGGGGCGACGTGCACGATGATCTCGTCGAGTAGCCCGGCAGCGAGCTAACCGTCCAGCTCGACGGCGAGCGCGGTGACGCCCTGGGCGATGTCGTCGCGCGTGGCGCGGACTACCTCGAGCGGGCGCGCCTTACAACCAGAACGAGCGGCCACGTCTACTAGCTCGGCGTGCTAACGTACAACCAAATGGTTGTAGATGAGCTCACCGAAGCCGAGATCGACCGCGTGTTCCACGCGCTGGCCGACGCGACGCGCCGGGACCTGCTGCGCCGCGCGGCCGACGGCGAGCTGTCGGTGTCGCGCCTGGCTGACGGCTACGACATGAGCTTCGCCGCCGTGCAGAAGCACGTCGCGGTGCTCGGACGCGCCGGGCTCGTCACGAAAGCGCGCCACGGCCGCGAGCAGCTGGTGCGCACCGATCCCGTCGCCGTCGCCCGCGCCCGCCGGGCGTTGGACGCGCTCGAGGCCACATGGCGCGAGCGCGTCGGCCGCATGGCCGACCTGTTTGACACCCCGAACACCGAAGGAGACCTCCGATGACCGTCACCACTATCGACAAGGACACCGAGGCGCTCACCCTCACCCTCGTCGCCGACTTCGCCGCGCCGGTCGACGCCGTGTGGGAGCTGTGGGCCGATCCGCGCAAGCTCGAGCGCTGGTGGGGGCCGCCGACCTACCCGGCGACGTTCGTGGAGCACGACCTCACCCCCGGGGCGCTGGTCACCTACTTCATGACCAGCCCGGAGGGGGACAAGCACTACGGCTGGTGGCGCATCGGGACGGTCGACGCCCCGCGCGGGCTGACGATAGAGGACGGCTTCGGCGACGCCGACGGCAAGCCGCTGACCGACAAGACCGGACAGCTGCGGATGCGCCTCTTCGAGCACGACGGCGGCACGCGGATGGAGCTGCACGACCAGTTCCCCTCCCTCGAGCAGATGGAGGAGATGCTGAAGATGGGCATGGAGGAGGGCCTGCGTCAGGCCGTCGGGCAGATGGACGGTCTGCTCTAGTAGACGTGGCCGTTGCAGGTTCGGCCCTGGCCCTGGAGGCGATCGATGCTGGTCTGTCCGTTGTGGCTTGGGCCTGGCGACGAGACGCGTCGAGGAGCTGAGCGCGCGGCGCGCGGCCGTCACGGCACCGATCGAGAAGCTCGCCGCCGCCCGGCCTGCCGGCGGCCACCCGGACGAGATCCTGGCGATGCTGGAGGCCGTGCCCGACCTGCGGGACCGCCTGCGACGCGGCGACCGAGACTGCTGGCCGGGATCTACGAGGACTTCAAGGTCACCGCGACCTCGAGAAGGCGACGAGACAGCCCACCCTGGAGGCCACCGCGGACGCGGCGCTTGCCACCGACGCCGAAGCAAAACGGCCGCCCGGTGGGCGGCCGTCGCTGATGTTTGACATAGCGGCATGCGCCGAAAGCGCTCGCTGGCCGGCGGCCGCTGCGCTCACCGCGCGCTCCGGGTCGGTGAAGAGCGCGAAGAACGAGTCGCCGGCCGTGCGCTCCACCTCGCCGCCGTGCTGGGCGATCGCGCCGCCGACAAGCCGGTGGTGCTCCCTCACAACCTCGGGCCACGAGTCACCCATCTCACGGGCCAAGCGCGTCGACCCCTCGATGTCGGTGAAGAGCATGGTGACCGTCCGACCGTCGGAGACGTTCCCCACGAAACTGACTCTACCCCCGGAGGATGGGCCCATGAGCGAAGCCCGCGCCTCTGCCATCGAGGCAGAGATCGAGCTCGTCGAGAGTCCGACCAGATCACCAGACCGCGCTGGGCGACGTCGGGTTCATAGCCCGAATGTTTCGGCTGGAACCCCGCTCCCAGAGCGGAATCGGGATCGCCGTGCCGTCCCCCAAGAAGCCGAAAGCCCTGCAATTGCAGGGCTTTCGTAAGTAGTGGGCGGGATTCGAACCCGCGACCTTCGGGTTATGAGATCGCCGGAACCCAGTCACCTCAGGCCTGTGGCCGCATGACAGAGCGGCTCAGGGAATGGCACCACGGTGAGCGCCGAGGGTCGTCTTCCAGCAGATCGGGCCGAGCGGAAGCTCGGCCCGATCTGTGGGACACGCCCGTTGTGTCGAGCGTCTAGCGGGAGCCGGAGAGCGCGGCCGCGGTCGCTGTCTCGTCGGGGCCGGTGGTCGTCTGCTGCGGCGACTTCGACAGGGACGCTGCCACGCTGCTCTCGTCAGGGCCGCCGGTGGGGCGAGAGACCGTGCCTCCGGTGCTGATCGATGAGGCGATCCGGCTCTCGCTCGGGCCGGCGCTGGGGCGCGAGCCGACCGAGGCGGCGATACCGATCTCGTCGGGGCCGCCGTCGGAGCGCAGGGCCGGCTGGGACTGCTCGGACACCGAGCTGATGCCCGACGAGCCGCCGTCGATCGCCAGGATCAGCGCGATGGCTGTGACCGCCAGCAGCGCGAGCAGGGCGGAGAGGGCGACGATCCTGTGGGACCGGATCTGGTCGCGGGCGTGGATCCTGGGGTGGGTGAGCTGCGACATGACCAATCCTCCTATGACAGGGCAGAGACGGCGCCGTAGATGACCATCTGGCCGATCGCGAGGCCGGCGAGCACGATCGCGGCGGTCGCCATGCCGACGCCGATGCCAGCTCGGCGGGCGGCGATAGCAAGGACGATCGCCGCGATGCCGAGCGGCAGGCCGATCCAGAGGCCGCCGAGCGGCAGATCCCACGCGATCGTCGAGCCGGGCAGCGACAGCAGGCCGAGAACGAGTGCGAGGCGCGGCCGCGCCTGCGGCGGGCCGACGTCGACGGCCGGGCGGTTGAGTGTGGTGTCCAAGGCGGTGCTCCTTTCTCGAGGGACGGTCTGGTCGAACTTATGTCGGCTGCCGGGAGGGCACATCGCAGCCAGCACTTGACCGAACCAAGTGCCAGTACGTGTCTTTCAAGGAGCGCCAGCACGGTTGTCGTACCCCCGCGGCGGAGGGATGATGGCCACATGGAAGGCACTCCGAAAGGGAGCGCCGCCCGACCCCTGGCCTGGGGACTCGCTGCGCTCGCAGTCGCGCTTCTGGTGGCGTCCGCGGTCGTGTCGGTCACGAGCGGCAGCGGCGACGACGTCGGGGGGAGGCCTTTCGTCTGGGCGATCGGGCTGGTGTTCGCCGCTACGGGCGGGCTGATTGCCGTTCGCGAGCCCCGGAACGCAATCGGCTGGATCTTCCTCGGGGCCGCGGTGGCCGCTGGCCTGGCGTCGCTGGCGGCGTCGTACGCCGACTACTGGGTGGAGGACGGGGCGGGGTCGGAGGCGCTCGGGAAGACGGCGGCGTGGTACTCGGAGCTGTCCTGGATGCCGTTCATCCTCGTCCCCAGCACGTTCCTGCTGCTGCTGTTCCCCGACGGCCGGCTGCTCTCGCCGCGCTGGCGGCTGGTCGCGTGGTGCGCCGGCGTGGGCATTGCGGGGACCTTCGTGCTGAAGGGCCTGCACCCCGGGCCGATTCAGGACTATCCGGAGATCAGGAACCCATACGGCGTCGAGAGCACCGTGCTCGGCGCATTGGAGTGGCTTGCGTTCCTGACGCTCTTCATCGGGATCCTCGGGTCGGCCCTGGCGCTCATCGTCAGGTTCCGCCGCAGCAGCGGGGTGCAGCGTCAGCAGATGAAGTGGCTCGCGTTTGCGGGGGCCGTTGCCGCGCTGACCGTCACGATCGCGTTCACGTTGTACGACGTGGTGGGCGAGACCGCGGCCAACACGGCGATCATGTTGAGCGTCCTGGGCCTGCCCGCCGCCACTGGTGTGGCGATCCTGCGCCACCGGCTCTACGACATCGACCTCGTGATCAACCGCACGCTCGTCTATGCGGTGCTCACGGCCGGGCTCGCGGCGATCTATGCGGGGGTTTCGCTCTCGCTCGGTGTCGCGCTGGGCGCGGGCTCGACCCTGCCCACCGCGGCCGCGACGCTTGCGGTCGCGCTCGGCTTCCGCCCGCTGCGCGCGCGCGTGCAGGCCCAGGTCGACCGGCGGTTTGACCGGGCGCGTTACGAGGGGCTTCGCAAGGTCGAGCGTTTCCTCGAGGACCTGCGCGCCGGCCGCGCCGCGCCTGAAGCCACGGGCGAGGTGATGGCGCAAGCACTCGGCGACCCCGGTCTTGAGCTCTTCTTCTGGCTGCCCGAAGCCCAGCTCCACGTCGACGCGGCGGGCCGGGCCGTGGACAAGCTGCCGGCGGCGGGGCAGGCCGTGACGCCCGTTCGCCGAGGGAAACTCGACCTGGCTTCGGCGGTGCACGACCCCGCGCTCGCCGAGCAGCCGGATCTGCTCGAGAGCGTCATCGCGGCCGCAGGGCTGGCGATCGAGATCGCCCGACTGCGGGTGGAGGTACGCGTACAGCTGGCCGAGGTCGAGGCGTCGCGCGCCCGCATCGTTACCGTCGGCTACGAGGAACGCCGCCGGCTCGAGCGCGACCTCCACGACGGCGCCCAACAGCGGCTCGTGTCGATCGGGCTCGCGCTACGCGACGTCCAGCGCCAGCTGGCGCCGGCGACCCCTGCGGCGACCGAGCTCGACGCCACGGTCGGCGAGCTGACCGAGGCGATCGACGAGCTCCGCGAGCTGGCGCGCGGGGTCCGGCCCGCTGGCCTCGACGACGGCCTCGCTCCCGCCCTGCGCGAGCTGGCGGCACGTTCGCTCGCTGCGGACCCGCGTCGAGGCGACCGACGAGCGCTTTCGGGACCGCCTGGAGACGGCGGCCTACTTCGTCGCCAGCGAGGCGCTCACGAACGCTACGAAGCACGCGCGAGCATCCGAGGTCGCCGTGAGCGCCCTTCGGCGCAACGGAAGTCTCGTCGTCTGCGTCCGCGACGACGGCATCGGTGGCGCCGTGGCCACCGACGGCTCCGGCCTGCTGGGCATGAGCGACCGCGTCGCCGCGCTCGGCGGAAGCGTCAGCGTCGACAGTCCGCGCGGCCGCGGGACGACCGTCACGGCGGAGCTGCCATGCGAGTCGTGATCGCCGAGGACCAGACCCTGCTCAGGGAGGGCCTCAGCCGGCTCTTCGAGAGCGGCGGGCACGAGGTGGTCGCCGCCGTCGACAACGCGGACCGCCTGCGCGCCGGCGTGGCCGAGTACGCACCCGATCTCGCGGTCGTCGACATCCGGATGCCTCCGTCCTTCAGCGACGAAGGGATCCGCGCGGCGCGCTGGATCCGCGACGCCCACCCCGAGATCGGGGTACTGGTCCTCTCGCAGCACATCGAGTCCGCCGGCGCGGTGGACCTCGTCACCACCGGCGGCTTCGGCTACCTGCTCAAGGACAGGGTCCTGGACGTCGACGACTTCCTCGAGGCCGCCCAGCGCGTGGCGAATGGCGGCTCGGCGCTCGACCCGCACGTCGTGGCATCCCTCGTGGGCGGCGAGCGGGACGCGCTCGAAGCGCTTACCGGCCGCGAACGCGAAGTGCTCGCCCTGATGGCCGAGGGCCTCACCAACAGCGCGATCGCGCGGCGCCTCGTGCTCACCGAACGAACCGTCGAGGGCCACGTCCGCAGCGTCCTGATGAAGCTCGACCTCCCCGAGGGCGAGGACGCCCACCGCCGGGTACTCGCCGTGATCGCCTACCTGCGCTCCTCGGACCGGTAGGGCACGCTGCACGTGAGGGGTTAGCACCCACCGGCAGGCCGAAGCCCCAGGCGTGAGACTCAATTTCAGGCCCTTCACAGGGCTGTCGGGAGTCCCCGTGTCCGGGGCTTCGGTATAGCGGGGGCGGGATTCGAACCCGCGACCTTCGGGTTATGAGCCCGACGAGCTACCTGACTGCTCCACCCCGCGGCGGACGTATGAGATTAGTGAAGCTCTCCGGTAGCGTCAACGCGCGATGGCGGAGCTCATGGTCTACGAGAAGCGCACCTGCACGACCTGCAAGAACCTGGCCCTGCTTCTCCAGGAGCGGGGCATCGACTTCGACCGGGTCGACTATCACGTCGAGCCGCTCAGCGAGGGCGAGATCAGGGAGCTCGTGAGGAAGACCGGGCGGCCGGGCGCGCGAGCTGTTCCGCGCGCGCGAGCCCGTCTACGAGGAGCTTCGGCTCGGTGACCGCGAGGTTGATGACGACGAGGCGATCGCTCTGATGGCCGAGCATCCGGAGCTGATGCAGCGCCCAGTGGTCGTACGGGGCGATCGCGCCGTGCTCGGCCGCCCGGTCGAGCGGGTGCTCGAGCTGCTCGACTGACGTGCCCGTCGCGGTCATCGACATCGGCACGAACACCACGCGGCTGCTCGTGGCCGAGCGGGAGGACGGCGACGTCGTCGAGCTCGAGCGGCGCACGACCATCACGAGCCTCGGCAAAGGGGTCGACGCGACCGGCCGCCTCTCCGATGAGGCGATGGACCGCGTGGCCGAGGCGATCGCCGCGTACCGGGAGATCATCGACCGCGTGGGCGCCGAGCGGGTCGTCGCGGTCGCGACCAGCGCGATGCGCGACGCGGAGAACGGACCCGAGTTCCACGACTACCTGTTGGAGAAGTTCGGCGTCGACGCGCGCACGATCTCGGGTGACGAGGAGGCGCGCCTCACCTTCCTCGGCGCCACGGCGGGGCGCAACGACGATCGGGAGACGGTCGTGATCGACATCGGGGGCGGATCGACGGAGTACGTCGTCGGTCGGTCGGGCGGGGAGCCGAGCTTCCATACGTCGACGCAGATGGGCTCCGTGCGCTTCACCGAACGTTTCTTGAACAGTGACCCACCGGCCTCGAGCGAGCTGCAGGAGCTCGCGGAGGCGGTCAGGGAAACGGTTCCCGACGTCTCCGCCGAGCACGCCATCGCCGTCGCCGGCACGGCCACCTCGCTCGCCGCCATCGACGGCGCCGAGGAGGTGCACGGCTACCGCCTCCCTCTCGGCGCCCTCGAGCGGATCACGGCCATGCTCGCCGGGATGCCGGTCGAGGAGCGCCGGAACGTGAAGGGCCTCCACCCGGACCGCGCGCCGACGATCGTCGCCGGCGCCGTGATCCTCACCGAGTCGGTGCGCTCCCTCGGGATGGACGAGGTCGAGGTATCGGACCGCGACCTCCTGCACGGCGCCGCGACTGCCCCCTAAAAGAAGAACCGCCCGCATCATGCGGGCGATTCTCCTAACGGCCCTATCAGGACGGGCAGGGGTACGTGCCATGAAAGGGCCTTGCGGTTCGGACGGCGGGAGGCGCCGATACGATGCGGCTTCGCCCGAACCTATGTACTGGACGAAAAACCTACGGGTTCGCCGCAGGACTGCTCCGCCCAGCGGGACCACTATAACCCAGGCTGGGGGATAGCGCCAGCCTTTCGCGCTACGCGAGGTTTGCCCTCCGCGGGTACACGACAGAGGGGTCGGTGAGCACGTTCACGAGGGCCGGCTGTCCGCTCGCGAACGCACGCTCGAGGGCCGGCCTCAGCTCGTCGGGACGTTCCACGAGCTCGCCGTGGCCGCCCAGTGCACGCACCACTTCGTCGTAGCGGCAACCCGGCTGCAGGTCGGCCGCGACCGAGTAGCCGTAGAGGAACTCCATCGGGTGCTTTTCGAGCGCCCAGATGCCGTTGTTACCCATCACGCCGACCACGGGCACGCCGTGGCGGACGAACGTGTCGAACTCCATCCCGGCGAACCCGAAGGCGCCGTCACCGAGCAGCAGGCAAACCTGCCGGTCGGGGTGGGCGAGCTTGGCGGCGAGCGCCGCACCGGGCCCCGCCCCGAGGCAGCCGTACGGGCCGGGGTCCATCCAGCAGCCCGGCTCGTAGGTCTCGATCATGCGACCGGCGAACGAGACGAAGTCGCCGCCGTCGCCGATCACGACGGCGTTCCGGTCGAGCACCTGCGCCAGCTCCGCGTAGACGCGCATCGGATGGAGCGGGGCTCGCTCGTCGCCGAGGTCGTCCTGCTCGGCGGCGCGCTTCTCGTCCTCGGCCGCGCGCAGCTCGTTCACCCAGGTCGAACGATCCGGGCCGCCCGCCGAGCGGAGCGCGTCGAGCGAGGCCGCGACGTTGCCGTACAGCTCGGCGGCCACGGGGCGAGGATGGTCGCGCTCGGGGGGCGCGGAGCCGATCACGATGAGCTGCGTGTCGTCGCCGAACGAGCCGCCGAAGCCGAGCCTGAAGTCCATCGGGACGCCGACCACGAGCGCCACGTCGGCGCCCTTGAGCCCCGTTCCTCGCGCGCGCGAGAAGAACTGTGCGTGGTCCGCGGGCACGCAGCCGCGTGCGAGGCCGTTCAGGAAGACCGGTATCTGGAGCTCCTCGCACAGCTGCCGGAGGGAGTCCTCGGCACGCGCCCAGTAGAGGCCCGTGCCGGCCATGACCACCGGCCGCTCCGCGCCGCGGAGCAGCTCGACCGCTCGATCGAGGGCGTCGCCGTCCGCCGCCGGAAGGGCGCTCGGGTCAGGGAGCGCCGCCGGCGTGTCCGCGTCCACATCGGCCTCCATGAACACCTGGTCCAAGGGGAAGTCGAGGAAGGTCGGGCCGGTCGGCGGCGTGGTGGCGGCCGCGAGCGCCTCGTCGACCAGCCCCGGTATCTCCGCCGTCGACCCGGCCGTGCGGGCGAGCTTCGTGAGCGGCGCGACGAAGGGCACGTGGTCGATCTCCTGGAGCGAGCCCATCCCCCAGCGCGCCGCCGGCGCGCGCCCGCCGAGCGCAAGCACGGGCGATGCGTTCATGAGCGCGGACGCGAGCCCGCTCATCCCGTTCGTCACGCCCGGGCCGGCCGTCAGCGCGCACACGCCCGGCTCGCGCGTGGCCTTCGCCCAGCCCTCCGCGGCGAACGCGGCCGACTGCTCGTGGCGTACGTCCACGATGTCGATGCCCTCCTCGCGGCAGCCGTCGTAGATCGAGAAGAGGTGGCCGCCGGAGAGCGTGAACAGCTTCGTCACCCCGTGCGCCTTCAGGCGCTTGGCGACCAGCCGCCCGCCGTGGAGCGCTGTCGCCTGCTGGGTCTCGGTCTCGGTGCTCACGAGCGAGCGTGGAGGCTAACTGATCGGTTATAAGCCGGAGCCTGTATGACCGGTTTGGGGCTGGATGGCGACCTAGGGGGGACATTCCCCTTCGAAGCGCGGTATCTCGACGTCGGCGATGTGCGCCTCCACCATGTCGACGAGGGTCCGCGCGACGCCCCGCCTGTCCTGTTCGTGCACGGCAATCCGACATGGAGCTACCTCTGGCGGCAGCCGATCGCGGCCCTCGCCGAGCGCGGCCGGCGCTGCATCGCCTTCGACCACATGGGCTTCGGGCGCTCCGACAAGCCGCCCCGCCCGGCGCGCTACACGCTGCGCAGCCACATCGACAACGCGCTTGCCCTGATCGACGAGCTCGACCTGAGCGAGGTGACGCTCGTCGCCCACGACTGGGGCGGCCCGATCGGCCTCGGCGCGCTGCTCGAGCGGCGCGAGCGCTTTCAGCGCGCGGTTCTCATCAACACCTGGGCCTGGGAGCTGCCGAGCTTCCTGCCGCCCTTCCTGCGCGAGTTCCGGACCGAGGGACTCGGCGAGATCCTCGCGCTGGGCGGGAACCTGTTCGTCGAGTCGATCCCCGGCGGCATGGCGAGCCGCGACACCGACCCGGTGATGATGGAGGCCTACCGAGCGCCGTTCCCCGACTACTGGTCGCGCGTGGGACAGCTGGCCTTCCAGCGTGACATCCCGCTCACCGAGCGCGACCAGAGCGCCGCGCTGATGGGCAGGATCCACGATCGGCTGCTGGAGCTCGAGCTTCCGGTGACGCTGCTCTGGGGGATGCGCGACCCGGTGTTCCAGCCGGTCTTCCTCGACCAGTGGCGCGAGCTGTTCCCCGACGCCGAGGTGATCGAGCTGCGCGACGCGGCGCACTTCGTCCCGGAGGACCGTCCCGACGCGGTGGTGGAGACGCTGTAGTGCGGAAGCACCGGGCGGTGCCCGGTGCGCACCGATGCTCTCAGCGGGCGGCGGCTGCGCGGCGCGAGGCGGCCTCGATGCTCTCCACGTTGCGCGGGAGCACCTCGACGCGGAGGCGGTTGCCGAACACCACGTGGAGGATCACGCCGCCGAAGCGGTCGGAGATCATCCGCGCGTCGTAGAGCGCCGACTCGAGGTCGACCGATGAGACGCCGCACGCCTCGAGGAAGCGCTCCGCGATGTCGGTGTCGAGCTCGCGCGCGGTGAGCTCGAGCTGCTCGGTGCGGAACAGGCCGGCGGTGGCCGCGTTGGTCGGCTGGATCACCACGGCCGCGATGTCGTCGGACATGACGCGCGCCTCGCGGTTGACCGAGTCCACCAGGCCGCGCGCGGTCGCGTCGTCGCCGAGCTCCTCGAGCAGCTCCGAGAGCCGGTCGCGGCCGAGCAGGCCGCCATCGACGCGCGCCTCGAGCAGGCCGTCGGTGAACATCGCGGCGACCGAGCCGGACACCAGCGGCACCGTCGTCTGACGCAGGCCCGTCCGCACACCGATGCCGATCGGCGGCGAGGATCCGGCCGTGACCGGCTCGTGCGGCTGCGGACCCACGACCAGCGGTGCCGGGTGTCCGGCCGTCGCGTACGTCAGCGAGCCCGTCTCCGGATCGTGCACGGCCAGGAGCACGGTTGCGAAGTCCCCGCCCAGGTTCTCGTCGATCACCCGGCCGGCGACCTGCAGGGCCACGCGCGGCTCGAGGCCTGCCTCGAGGTAGGCGCGCAGGGTGTAGCGCATGAAGGCGGTGCGGGCGAGCGCGCCGCGGCCGTGGCCGGACACGTCACCGAGGATGAAGCCAACGCGACCGCCCGGAAGAGGCAGCACGTCGTAGAAGTCGCCGCCCGCGCCGGGGCCGTCGGCGGGCCGGTACGCGACCGAGGTGCGCAGTCCGCCCACGCGGTCGGGGACCGGCGGGAGCAGTGCGCTCTGGAGCAGGCCGACCTCCTGGAGCAGGTCGCGGCGCTGGCGATCGAGCGAGCGGTTGCGAAGCATGGTCATCAGGGCGCCCGCGCCGAGGAGGAGCGAGAGCACGCCCGTCACCGCCAGCGCGAACTTCAGCGCGGCGGGCACGTCCTTGACGATCTGCGGGACCGCGCGGATGATCGGCGGGCCGGTCTTGGTCTCCTCAGCCTCGTCCGGGCGGGCGCGGCGGTCGCTCGGGTTCGCGCTGCCGTCGCCGCCGCCCTCGGTCCGGCCGACCCGCTCGAAAGCGGGCGCCGCCGCGGCCGGGGCCGGCTGGAAGCGGGCCTGGGTGCCGCCGACGCCGGCCACCGCGGCCGGGTCGCGCAGCACGGCTCCGACGCCTCCGCGGCGGAAGCGAATGCGGTTGCGTCGACCCTGCGCGAACGCGCGCTCGTTGGCGAGCCGCTCCGCCTGCGGCAGGGTCGGGGTCGAAGGCGATGGGGTGACGGGGTTGCTCGGCTCGCTGGGCTGGGTTGGCGCGCCGTTGCCGGTGTTGCCGTTCAGCTCGGGCTCGGGGTCAGCGGTGTTGCCCTTGCCGGCGCCGGTGGGCGCAGGATCCTGGCTGCCGTCGTCGCCCTTGCCACTGTTGCCCTCTCCTGTGGGAGACGGGGCGGGCTCCGGTGCGGGCGTCGGAGTGCTGGTGGTCGGCGGGCCCTCGGGCACCTCGGGGTCCGGCGGATCGTGCTTGTTGCCGCCGCCGTTCTCCCAGCCGTTCTGGTTGCCGTTGCCCCCCTGTCCCTGCTGTACCGGGAGGTCTCCCTCGCCGACCGGCTGGCCCTCGCGTACCTGCGCACTGGCGCTCTGGCCTGGTGAGCTCCCCGCGAGCAGCACGAGCGCGATCGTGCAGAAGACCGCACAGGCGGCGAGTGCACGGGCTGCGAGCGCCCGCGTCTCGTCACGCAGGGGGTGGAAGGGGGCCACGTGTACACCTTCGGCAGTCTCAGGCGCGAGCTTGAGAGGCTTTTCGCGCCCGGCTCGAACTTTCGTCGAGAGACAGCGAAAGCGAGTAAATCGGCACAGGTTCCGACACGCCTTTCAGCGCAAAGTCGCCGCGCGGCTCGAGCTTGTGGTGCCCGTCCGACAGGAGGGTGCGGGTCGCCTCGGTGATGAGCACGACGTCGCCGGTCTCCCTCGTGAGCTGCTCGACGCGCGCCGCCACGTTCACGGGATCGCCGATCACGGCGAACTCGAGCCGGCCGCCGCCACCCACCGAGCCGACCACAACCGGCCCGGAGTTCACGCCGATGCCGACCCGCACCTCGTCGCCGAAGCGCTCCACGAGCGCCTCGGCGATGTCCTTCGCGGCGGCGACCGCGCGGTCGGCGTGGTCGCTCAGCCGGTCGGGCGCCCCGAACACCGCGAGCAGCCCGTCGCCGAGGAACTTGTTCGCGTGACCGCCGTGCTCGACCACGCACGGGACGACGATGCCGAAGAGCTCGTTCAGGAAGGAGACGGTCTCGCGCGCGCTCGAGCGGTGGGCGAGCTCCGTGAAGCCCCAGACGTCGAGGATCATCACAGTGACCTCGCGCTCCTGGCCCTCGATCAGCTCGCCCTCCTCGACCACGCGCTCGGCCACGTCGGGGTCCACGTAGGCGCCGAACGCCTCGCGCAGCGCCTCGCGCTCGGAGAGCCCGTGCATCATCTCGTTGAAGCTGCCCGCGAGCTGGCCCAGCTCGTCGCCGGAGGTGATCGGCACGCGCGCGTCGAGGTCGCCCTCCTTGACCGCCTCGGTGGCCTCGAGCAGGCGGTCGACGGGCTGGAGCACGGAGCGGGTCACGAGGACGGTCAGCTCGAGGGAGATCGTGAACGCCACCAGCACGGCGACGACGACGTCGAGGCCGAGGTCCTCGAGCTGCGCGCTGCCGTCCGTGGACAGCCCGCTCACCACGACGCCCGTGATGACGTTGATCAGCGGCAGCGCGCCGAGCAGCTTCCAGCGGAGCGGCACGCCGACGGGCGCGCCGGTGAACTGCTCGGGCAGCTCGTCGACGATGTCCTCGATCACCGGCTGCAGGAACTGCTCGTACGAGAAGAAGTGCAGGATCGCCGAGTACGCGACGGCCACCGCCGCCCCGGCGAAGATGATGAGCGCGCTGTACGCCGCGAGGCCGGCCACGATCGTCGCGAAGATCGAGACGGGCACGCCGATCAGGAGGAACGGCTGCCAGCCGACCTTCAGCGTCAGCTCGCGCGGCACCTCGACGGACGCGCGCCAGGCCTCGTGGGCGTCGCCGTGGCCCTCCAGCCAGTCGATGATGGGCCGGACGCGCTTGGCCCCTCCCCAGAGCATGATCGACGTGCTGAGGAGGACGCACGCCTCGGCGAAGATCGCGATGGTCCAGAACTCCGAGGCGGACGGGTCCGTGTAGAGGGCGAACAGCCCCAGCGTCGCCAGGCAGACGACGAACGCGGACACGAGCTCGAAGACGACGTAGAGGAGGAAGTAGCGCTTCCCCAACCGCCTGTATGCGCGCTCGAACAAGAAAGGCATAGTCAGATTCTTGCGCCTTAACGACGGGGTCAGACCCCTTCGGGGTCAGACCCTGGTCGTCAGACCCTTAGTCGTTGGGGCCCGGGTCCGGGTCGGTCGCGGGCCCCGTGCTGCCCTCGAAGCCCTTCGGGTTGTTCCGCAGCGGGGCCACGCCCTTGCGCGGGTAGGCGAACAGCTTGCCGTCGTAGAGCGAGGGCGGTATCTCGAAGCAGGGCGCGCGCTTGTCGGCGTGGTCCTGGCCCACCTTCAGGGCGTCCTCGGGGTACTTGCGCTCGCCGCCCGGGCAGTGGTAGCTCTCGACCCCTCCAAGGTGGAGCGCCCGCATCAGGGAGTTCGGGTGGAGGTACGAGTTGCCACGCACCCAGTCCGGCGGATCCTCGCCGTACGGGTACGCCTCGAACGAGCGGTCCTCGATGAGGCCCATCTGGGTCTGGCCGCGCTGGCCCGTGCCGTAGTCCGCGTTGATGTCCGCGCCGCCGTTGGTGATGAACGCGGCGATGGTGTTCTGGTGGAAGTTGAAGGTCGACAGGATCGGGTTGAGCTCGGGGAAGAACGTATGGAGCGCCTCGGCGAGCGGCTCCGCCTCGCGCAGGGTGTTCTCGAGCGCGGGCAGACCGGTGCGGCTGGCGCGGATCAGCGGCGGCAGGTCGCGGAACAGGTTCTCGAGGTCGGGGGCGAGGTCGCCCAGGTCTCGCACCGTCGGCCCGAGGTCATCGGCCGGGGCCTTCAGGTCGTTCACGAGCGGGTGCGTCGAGCGCGAGAAGTCCTCGAGCCGTGCCATCGTCGCCTTGCTCTCGTCGAGGAAGGTCGGGAAGATCGCGAACGTCTCGGCCAGCGCGTCGTCGCGTGACGCCGTGGCCTCGAAGGTGCGCTTCGAGTTCACGATCAGCTCCTGCAGGGCGCCCTGGCGCTCGTTGATCGCGCCGAAGACGCGGCCGGTGTTCTTGATCAGGTGGTGCACGGCCTGGTCCTGCTCGTCGAGCACCTGCATCAGCTTCGCGCCGTCGACGGCGAAGCCCTCGAAGTTCCCGAAGGCGTCGCTCAGGTCCTCGCTCCGGTGGCCCTTGGTGATCGCGCCGTCGAGCTCCTTGACCCAGTCCCTGAACGCCTGGCGCGTATCCGGGTCGAACGCCGTGAAGATCTCGTCGAGCTCGGTCGTGTCCTCCGCCTGGGCGTTCGCGAGCCGCCCACCGTCCTCGAGCGTGCCCGCGCTCTTGTTCCCGGGCGTGAGCTCGAGATAGGTCTCACCCAGCAGCGTCTTCTGGCGCAGGATCGCCTTCGTGTCCTTGGGGATCGGCGCGTACGGCTCCTCGACCTGGACCTCGACGATGGTCCGGGCGCCGCCCGTGTCGAGCTCCTTCGTCTTCACCTTGCCCACGTTCACGCCGGCCATCCGGACGTCGGCCTCCTCGGCGAGCGTGGCGGCCTCTCGCATGTGCACCGTGAAGCGGTAGCCCTGGGGATTGAGCGGCACCGTGCCGCCGAACGCGAGCCAGAGGAAGATCAGGATCGCGAACACCGAGAGCGTGAAGGCGACCATCGCGACGATCCGGCCGATGCTGGGGGTCTGCTTGATCATGGCGCCGCGCACGCCCCCAGTGCGCCGAAGAGCTTCCCGATCCCGTCGGCCTCGGCCGGCGGACGTCCGGCCTCCTTCAGGCCCTGCGTGAAGATCCCGCAGTTCAGGTTCACGAGGTACGCGCGCCGGATCGGCCCGAGCGCGTCGGCGGTCGAGAACAGCGAGACGGTGTTCTGGCCGATCCATCCGAGCCAGTAGAGGCCGCCCTCGTTGCGGGCCCGCTCGGCACGCGTGCAGGCGCCGTGCTTCTCGCAGTTCTCCGAGATGCCCTCGCTGCCGCCCGGGTTGTAGGCGCCGATGTTGAAGAGCCGGTTGAGGCCGCGGAACGCGGTCGTGAGATCCGGGTTCGCCTGCGCGAGGTCCTCCGAGGCGGCGCCGAGGTCGCGCTGGAACGGCTGCGCCGCTCGCACGAACGGCCGCACCTGCTTCTCGAGGATCGGCGCAGCCTCCTTGGCGAACGGCAGCACCGCCGCGTTGGCCTCGTCGAGCTTGCGGAAGGGCGGCCGCAGGGCCTCGAAGGTCGGGCCCATCTGATCCGCCAGGCGGTCGACCTTGCCGAGCGTCGACGCCGTCTGGTTGAGCGTGCCCGGCAGCTTCGAGACGAGCGCCGAGATGTTCTGGTCCTCGTCGGCGAACGCGCCCAGCGTCACGTTCGAGGCGCGGACGAGCCGCGTGATGTCCTTGTCGCTCTTCCCGAGCTCCGTCATCAGCAGGCCGTAGCGGTTGACGAGGCGGCGCATGTTGTGCCGGCGCTCGGCCACCGCCGTGCTCACGCGCGCGAGGTCCTTGTGGAGCGGACCGAGCCGGCGCAGCACCTCGCGCAGGTCGGTGCCGCGGCCCTCGAGGCCCTTGCCCGCGCCCGAGATGAGCAGCTTCAGGTAGTTGCGCGTATCGGAGTCGAGCGCCGCGAGGAACTCGTCCGGGTCGATGTCCGGCAGCGTGTTCGAGACCGGGATGCGGCCATCCTTCGGGAGCGGCTTGCCGTCGCCGGGGTCGACCTCGAGGAACATGTCCTTCGTGCCGGTCTTCGCGCGCAGCAGCGCGGAGGCCTGGTCGGTGATCAGGTCCTTGTACTTCGGCTCGAGCTGGAGCTCGACGACCGCCTTGCCGTCCTCGAGCTCGACCGAGCCGATGTCGCCGACGCGCACGCCCGAGACGACCACGGTCTGCCCCTGGCCCGGCGTCACGGCCTGGGCGTCGGGCAGCTCCGCCTTGACGGTGTAGAAGGGCTCCTCGACGAGCGGGAAGCGAAGGCGCTGGTTGGCGAGGATGTAGGCGCCGATGCCGATGCCGAGGACGATCACGCCGACGATCGCCAGGAAGTCGGCGAGGTTCTTTCGAATCGCCCTGATCATCGGGAGGCCCCCTTCAGCTTCGGGACCTTGAGGTTCTCGAGGCGGGCCTCACGACGCTGGTAGGCGGCGCGCTGCTTCGCCGCCAGCGGCAGCACGTTGTCGATGTAGTCCTGCGCGGCGTCGATCGCGTCCTGCGGGTTCGGGATCGGAGCGGGCGGGTTGATCACCGCTCCGGGCGTCTCCTGCAGGATCGGGAACGCGGGTATCGGCCCGCCGGGCGCGTGCAGGTTCGGGAGCTCCTGCTCCTCGCACGGGATGTCGGGGCGATGCGGGATCGGCATGTTGCCGCCGTCCGGCGGCGGGCCCGGACGCACGCGGTCGCCGGGCGGGACGGCGCCGGCGTGGAAGTACTGGTTGTTGCCGTCGGAGAGGCGGCTCTCGCCGGAGAGGCCGGGCATGCCGCGCTGCAGCTGGGAACGGACCTTCTGACCCGAGTTCTCCGCCTCGTTGCCGGTCTCCGGGTTGGGGATCTCGAGATCCATGAACGGCACGAGCACATTGCTCGTGCAGGCCGAGAGCGCACGCGTCTCGCGCAGGAACGGCACTGAGGTCCTGTTGAAGGCCACGACGTCCGGGATCGTCTGGCGCAGGACGCGGGCGGTGCCGCGCAGCTCGTCCTCGGACATGAGGAGCCGTGCCTGCGTGATGAACGGCAGCGACGCCTCGAGCGTCTCGTCGGACGAGCGCACGCCCGGCAGCGCGTCGTGGGCGAAGGCGCGCAGGTGCGGGAGCGCGGCGTTCAGCGAGCCGAGCGCGGGCTGCCCGATCCGGAGCGTGTCGCGCAGTGCCGGGATCGAGGCGGCGAGCGCCACGTCCTCGCGTGCGAGCGCCCCGGCCGTGACGTTGAAGTTCGTCACGAGGTCCTGAAGCGAGCGCTCGTCCTTCACGAGCGCGGCAAAGGTCTTCTGCTGGCCCTTCAGCACGCGCTGCAGATCGCGGTCGGGGTCCTGGCCGAGCGTCGCGTCGTTCGCGAGCGACGAGGTCCGGTAGGCCGGCTCCCAGTACTCGACCGCCTGGTTGAAGCCCTCGGCGCCCCCGTCCGCGAGACCCTTCGAGTACTCGCGCAGGAAGGTCTGGAGGTCGGCGCGGGTGTCGCTCTGCAGCGCGGTCAGCAGGTCGCCGAACTGGACCGGCGCCGCGGTCTGCGTGACGGGGATGACGCCGCCGTCGTCGAGCTCGTCCATCGAGGGCGAGCCCGGCTCGAGGTCGACGAAGAAGTTGCCCTCGAGGAAGATGCGCGGCCGGATCTTGAGCTCGGCGTCCCTCTTGATGGGCAGGCCCGCGTCGTTGACCTGCATGGTCACCTCGGCCGCTCCCTTGCCCTCCTCGACCGGCTCGATCTTCATCACCTTGCCGACCTCGACGCCGGCGATCCGCACGGGAGAGCGCGGCCTGAGGTTGTTCACGTCGTTGAAGACGGCCTTGAACTCGTACGGGTTCGCGAACGGGTTCGACTTGGAGAAGCCGAAGTAGGTGAAGACGGCGATCACCACCAGCGCGAGCACGCCGGCGCGGAAGGGGCTCATGCCGTTCGAGTGCGCCCGGCTCATGGCACGTCCGCCAGGTTGTCGATCCCGAGCTCGCGCGACTTGTATGTGCCGCCCGAGAGACCCGGGATGTTGTTGTCGTCGGGCACGATCGCGCCGTTCCCGCCCTTGCCGACCAGCTCCGGGATCGGCAGGCCGTGCGCGTCGGACGCGTCCGACAGGTCCCCGCGCTCGTAGCGGCCGTTGTTGAGCGCTCCATTCGGGTACCCGTTCTGGCCGAGCTGGCAGTCGGCGTTGCCCTGCGCGTCGATGGCGGGCTGATAGGGCGGCGCGTACAGGCGGAACAGCGGGTTGCCCTGGTTGTCCTTGGCGCCCTGGGGCTTCTGGTCGGACCGGATGTCCCACGGCCGCGAGCCGGTGCCGGTGCCGTAGTTGTTCTGCTGGTTGGAGTTCGGCTCCTTGACGTTCTGGTTCAGAGCCGTTCCGCCGCCGGTCGGACCGCCCTGGACCACGGACTGCATCTCGCCCAGGGGGTGCACGAAGTACATGAAGTAGTTGCAGACGGTCTGGTACGGCGCGATGAACTCGATCGCGGGGCGGCTCACGGTGAGCGCGGTGTCGAGATCCCGGAGCGCGAGCAGCGTGTTCGGGTTCTTGAACAGGTCGCGTGCTTCGCCGAGTGCCTTCTCGAGGCTCTCGTTCAGCTCGACCGTCCGCGGCAGGATCGGGGTGCCGACCTTGAAGGCGCTGTTGATCGCCGGGAGCGAGCGCGGCAGCTCCGCCGCGGCCGGGCGCAGCCGGTTCGAGAGGTCCGTGAAGTCCGCGTAGAAGGGCCGCTGGACCTGGAACGAGTCGATCGAGGCGTCCATCGTCGGCGCGGCCTTCTCGATCGTGTCCTGGAGCGCGCGCGGGTTCGCCGAGATGGCGGCGAACGTGTCGGCCATGTCGGTGAAGAGCAGCGCCTGCGTGCGCGCGACCGGCGCGACCTGCGCCGACGCGCGCCCGATCTGGCGGAAGAACTGGTCGAGCTCCGTGTCCGGGTCCGCGAGGTTCCGCATCACGGGCGTGAGCGAGCGGAAGAACGGGTTGAGGGCCTCGATCGCGCGGTTGATCGACTGGCCACGGCCGGCGAAGGCGTCGCCGAACCCGGCGGTCGCGTTCTGGAGGTGCGGGCGCGTCTCCGCATCGAACGTCGAGTAGAGGTCCTCGAACTCGAGCGGCTCGGAGGCCTGCTTGACCGGGATCGTGTCGCCGGACGCGAAGGTGGCCTTGCTCGTGCCGGGCTGGAGCTCGATGTACTTGAGGCCGAGCGCCGAGCGGGGGCGCACGCGAAGCTTCGAGTCGCGTGCGAGCGGCTCGAGCTTCTTGTCCAGGCTCAGCTTGGCGACCGCGACGCTCTGGCGCTCGCCGTTCACCATCCGGACCTCCGGCGTCAGCTCCTTGACGACCCCGACGCGGAAGCCTCCTACGCGCACCTCGTTGCCCTTCACGAGCTTGGCGCCGGAGGGCAGCTCCGCGTCGAGCTGGTAGGTCGGGACGAAGGGCAGGCCCGAGTTGGCGTTGTAGGCGATGAACACCGCGACGAGCGCGATCAGCACGGTCGTCGCCCCGATCAGCACCGGGCTGGCTGCGATGTTGCCCTGTCCGCGACGGCGTCTCATGGCGCGAGCAGGTAGTCGAGGAGCTGGCCGGTGGTCTGGTCGTCGAGCGGAGGCGGCGCGGGCGCCTGCGGCGGAGCGACCTCCTCGAGCCGGCGGCGAAGCTCGCGCGGCTTGTTGCGCAGGCCCTCACGACGCAGCTGGCGCAGCTGGCGCGGGCTGAGCGAGTCGAGCATGCGCTGGAGGTCCGGCGGCAGCACGATCTGCGGCTTCGAGAGATCAGGCTGGCCGGGCAGCGGGCCCGCCTCGGGCTGCCCCTCGCCGCGCTGCTCGCCCAGACGCAGCGCCGGCTGACCGCTCTCGGCGCGCACGCGCGCGGCCGACGGGTTCGCGCCGTCGTCCAGCGGGTCGGGGCTGAGGATGCCGGGCTGGTTCGGGCCGAGGTACCCGTTGCACTTCTCGATGACCTCCGGCTTCGGCCGCTCGTTCGTGAAGTCCATGCACTCCGGCACGGCCGAGAGCGACGCGCGCAGGATGTGCGCCTCGTCGTCGAGCATGTTGATGCTGAGCGTCTGCCAGAAGAAGAAGTTCCAGACCGCCTCCATGCCTGTGAACCCGCCCTCGCCCGGGATGGCGGTCGGGTCCGGCGCCGGCGGCGCCGTCTCCTTCGCGCGCGGGTCGTTCTCGATCGCGCGCTTGCGATCGTCGATCGTCTGGAGGAATTGGCGCAGCGGCTTCGCGAACGGCGGCGCGTTGACGGCCAGCGTGCGGAGCTCGGCGATCTCCTCCTTGCCCGTCGTCACGGCCTCGTTTCCGACCTCGCTCATCTCGCCGAGCGAGCGGACGGCCGGGCGGCTCGCCTCGCTGAACGGGCCCAGACGCGTGAAGAACGTGTCGAGGTCCGGGGCGGCACGCTCGAGGTCCGCGAGCAGCGGGGTCTGCTCGTCCGCGAGCTCGCCGAGGCGCGCCATCGTCGGCCGCAGCTCGTCGAGGAACCTCGGGAAGCGCTGGAACTGCGCGCGCAGCTCGTTGCGCCGCGTCGCGGAGATCTCAGCCGCGTCGCCCGCCTCGTCGACCCAGCGGACCACGTCCTGCTTGTTGCGCTCGAGCTCCTGCACGACCGTGTCGGAGTCCGTGATGAAGTTCTTGATGACCTCGTTCTGGTCGCCGAGGATCCGCAGCACGCGCGACGTCTCGCGCAGGCCCGGGTGCGCGCGCCGGAGCACCTCCTGGAGGTCGTCCGGGCGGCCGGCCAGGCCGGTGCCGCAGCTCCGTGATCAGCAGCCGGAAGCGCTCCCGGTAGGGGCGCCGCATGATGTCGTTGACGATGTCCGTGGGGATCGTCGACGAGGTCTGCTCGACCGGGACCGTTCCGCCGTTCTCCAGCCGCTCCTCGGACTTGCCGGGCTGGCAGTCCACGTAGTACTCGCCGATCAGCGACTGCGGCCGGATCTCGCAGCTCGCGTCCTTGCGGAAGTCGCCGAACCCGGGCTTCGTGATCTCGGCGGTCACGACGGCCTTCGGCGACTCGCCCTTCTTCTTCGAGACGTCGAAGCTCGTGGTCTGGCCGGCGTTCACGCCGCCGACGCGGAAGTCGCCGCCCTTCGTGAGCCCGAAGGCGTTGTCGAACAGGATCCTGTAGGTCTTCTGGCCGTCCGAGCCCTTGTCGGACGCGCCCGCGAGCACGAACGCGCCCGCGCATACGCCGAGCACCGCGAGCACCATGAGGACGCGCCTCACTTCGGCACCGCCCTGTCTGCCTCGTCGCAGCCGAGCCGCTCGCGCTCCTCGGCCGGCAGCACGTTGGACCCGTCCCTCAATGGCGCCTCGGCCGCGCCGGGGCAACGCCTGTACTGCTTGTAGGCGAGCGAGTCCTTATGGATCAGCCCGGACATCGTGATCATGCCGCGCGCGGTGGCGCCCAGTGCGTCGAAGCCGCCGCCCGTGGTGGAGAAGTCGTCGAACCAGCCCAGGAAGTCCGTCGTGTAGGGGCGCGCGAAGCTGATCTCGCTGGTCCCGCCCCGGAGCGCGTCCACAGACTCCTGGAAGGCGCCGCGCGTCTCGCCCACCGAGTGGGCCGTGCCGCCCGGCGCGTAGGTCCGCTGCTTCGTCACGGTGGCGATGTCGTTCAGCGGCGGGAAGCTGTCGACGAGGTTGATGAGGTCGTTCGCACCGCCCGCCCGGCTAATCGTCAGGCTGAGGTCGCGCACGGTCGGTTCGGCGTCGGCGGCGAAGGCCCGGGCCTGCGAGAGGAAGGGCCCGAGGCGCTTCGCCACCGGCTTCGAGGCCTCGACGAGAGGATCGACTTCGTCGAGGGTCGATCTCAGGTTCACGAAGGTCGTGTTCGCGCGCTTCATGAACGGCGGGAGCCGCCCGATCGACTCGGCGAGCGCCTCCTTCTGGCTGCCGAGCGCGCGCGTCGTCTCGTTCAGGTTGCCGATCAGCCCGGCCAGGTCGTCACGCCGCTCGGCGAGCGCCGTGACCGCCTCGGAGCTGTCCACCAGGAAGCGCTGCAGCGTGGGCGTGTCCCTGGTGAGCTCGTTGAACAGGCGCCGCGAGGTGGACAGCGCCGGGTTCAGGTACTCGAAGCCGACGTTCGCCTCGTCCGCCACGTCGCGCCACTGCGCGGCCGATCCCTTGAAGAAGCCCTGGAGGGAGCGCCGGGTCTCGGGATCCAGCGTGTTGAAGAGCTCGTCGAGGTCGACCTGCGTGACGGTCTTGTCGGTCTCGATGACGCCGCCGTCCGGAATCTCGTCGTCGGAATCCGGTGGGAGTGACAGGTCGATGTACCGGTTCGCGAGCCCGGACTGGGAGAACTGCCGGATCTCGGCGCGCGTGCCACGCCGTAGGGGAGCGTGGTCGCCGTCGATGGAGAACTCGATGTCGGCGTGGCCGTCGTCCGTGATCTTGATGGCCTTCACGGAGCCGACCGGGACGCCACCGACCTGAACTGGGTTGCCCTTCACGAGCTGGCCGGCGTTGAGGAAGCGGGCGTGGACCTTGTAGCCGCCGACGCCGCTGCCGCCGAAGAGGATGAGGCCAACGAGCACGATGGCAGCGATAACTGCGCCGACCGCGGCTACGCGTCCGATAGCGCTCAGAGATCGCACTCCTAACCCCTACTCCTCTCGCACAGCTCCGACCCCTCGCCCTCCCGTTTGGCGAGGCTCCCAAGCCGGATCCGAGCTCAGCCGTGAACTCTTACAGTCCTAAACGCAGCGATGCGCCGGTTCTTGCGCCCCCGCGGACGCAATGTTTCCGGGCCTCGGTATGCCCCGTTTGGGTGACTCTTATGCCTGGTAACCGGCGCGGATCACGTGGGATCGGGGTCCTTTTCCCCCGGCCAGGTGCCCGTCGTGCGGTAGAAGGCGCGCCGCGACGCGTGGTCCACGGCCTCCTTCACAGCGCGGAAGATGGCTCCCTGGATGGCTCCGGCGAGGATCAGCCGGCCCCACGAGATGTCGCGGTGCTTCGAGTCGGGCGGCTCCTCGTCGTCGATGACGCCCCAGAGCGTGTTGAAGACCTTCTTGCCCAGGACGCCCGCGACGAGCCCGGCCGTGATCGACACGGGGATGAACAGGAGCTTGGCCACGGCAGTTGTATACCCGACCTGGGGTCGGCGACGCAGGCGGACGGCAGCGGTCAAGGGGCGGGGTTCGACCGGGTGAGTCGACTTTTGTACCCACCTGGGTACAAAAAGCGCCTCACCCACGCCCGGCACCCCTCAATGCCCGTCGTTCGCCGGGGGCGGCGCGCCCGCTCAGGACCCGAGGTACGTGGCCTCGAGGCGCACGCTGGCCGTCCTCGGGCTGAAGCAGCGCCTGATCCGCTTGCGGCGGATGACGCGGCGCCTGCCCGTCTCTGGATCGACCCGCACGCTGACCCTTCGCACGAACCCGCAGAACTGGCCCGGGCCGAAAGCGCCCAGGAGTGGCTCGTAGCCGTACGCGTTCGCCTGCTCCACGACGGCGAAGAGCGGCCCGAGCTGCATGCCCGCCGCCGTAGCGGCGGACTGCGCGTTCGCTCGCGCGGCCTCGGCCGCGGCGGGCGAGGCCGCGAGGCGCGCGGCGCGCAGCGAGCGCCTGATCGAGGGGCTGGTCTTGCGCGGCGCGTTCACGGGCACGACGCCCGCGCCGAGTCCGGTCACCTCGCGTGCGTCGTCGTCGGAGTCCGGACCGCCTGCGATCGCGAAGGTCGCCTCCACGGTCACGGCGTCGAGTGGGGCGCAGCGGCGGCTCGTGCGCTCCCCGCAGTCGGGCCGCGGGTCGAACGGCGCGCTCACCTCGACGCTCCGGAGCTCGCCGATCGACACGCCCAGGGCGGCGGCGATCGCCTCGGCGCGCCGGCGGGCATCGCCGACCGCCCGGGCCGTGGCCCGGTCGCGGGCGGCGAGCGGCGCGAAGCCGGCGCCGGAGACCGTTATGCCCGGGCCGTAGTCCTCCTCCTGGATCGGCTGCCCGAGCGGGACGGAGAACTGCGCCAGCGCCGGCGCGGGGAAGACGGCCAGGAGGACCGCGGTGATCAGGACCAGCCGCGCGGGTCGGGCCATGCCACGAGTATCTCTCAAGGTTCCTCCAGTGGCAAGGAGATCCCGAGGGTGGCCGTGCGTAGGCTTACGTGGCCCGGGTGGCGGAACTCGGTGAGACGCGGTCGGCTTAAACCCGACTGCCCGCGAGGGCGTGTGGGTTCGAATCCCACCCCGGGCACTCATGCCGCCCCGCCCCACCCTCAAGATCGTCGGACGCCGTCTCGACCCGGATGACTACCGGCTGCGCGACTTCCTGACGCGCGCCGCGCAGCCGCACGAGTTCTACGAGGCGGGCACTCCGCAGGCCGACGCCGTGCTGGCGGAGGCCGGAGCGAAGGATGCCGAGCTCCCGGTGGTGGTCGAGGGCGACACATTCCACGCGCGCGCGACCGTCGACCGCCTGGCGGAGGTCTGGTCTGTCTTCGCGCGGCCGAAGCGGACCCACTACGACCTGTTCATCGTCGGGGCGGGCCCGGCGGGCCTCGCCGCCGCCGTGTACGGCGCCTCGGACGGTCTCTCGACCGCCGTGGCCGAGGAGGACGTGCCCGGCGGGCAGGCGTCCTATACCTCGATGATCGAGAACTTCTTCGGCTTCGCCGAGGGCATCGGCGGGGCCGAGCTGTCGCGTCTCGCCGGCCGGCAGGCGGAGCGCTTCGGGGCGGAGCTCCTGATCCTGAACGGGGTCGTGGACGGCACGCTCATGCCCGGCGAGCCGCCGAAGGCGACCCTGTCGAGCGGCGACGAGGTCAGCGCCGACATCACCATCCTCGGGTGCGGGATGGTGTGGAGGCGCCTCGAGGTGGACGGGGTGAACGAGCTGCTCGGCCACGGCGTCTACTACGGAGCCGGCCGCAGCGAGGCCACCCAGTGCTCCGGTGAGCACGTGATGGTCGTGGGGGCGGGCAACTCGGCGGGCCAGGCCGTGCTGAACCTCGCGAGCGCCGGCGCCCGCGTGACCATGGTGGTGCGCGGCGACAACCTCAGCAAGTCGATGTCCGCCTATCTGGTCGAGCGGATCGACGTGTGCGAGGCGATCGACGTAAGGCTGCGCACGGAGGTGCGCGAGCTCCACCAGGAGGGCGGGCTCGAAGCCGTGACGATCGAGACTGCGGACGGGGCGCCGGAGACGATGGTGGTCAGCGCGCTGTTCCTGTGCATCGGAGGCATTCCCCGCACGGGCTGGGCTGAGGGGACCGCCATCCGGACGGACTCCAAGGGCTTCATCCTCACCGGTCCCGACCTGCTCGATCACGGCGAGCGTCCCGCGGATTGGCCGCTCGACCGCGATCCGCTCGCGCTCGAGACGAGCCTCCCGGGTGTGTTCGCCGCGGGGGACGTGCGCCACGGATCGGTCAAGCGGGTGGGCGGCGCGGTGGGCGAGGGCTCGATGGCGATCGCTCTGGCACACCACCGTCTCGAGGAGCTGCGCCGCTCGTGAACGGCTCGTAGCGCAACTTTCCCACTGCTACGGTGTCCCCGAGAGGGGGTAACCGCCACCCCAGGGTCGACCCATGGAAGCTTCCGCTCTCCGACAGTCACCGGCGCTGCCCGCCTTGGCGGGGCGCTCGCCGCTCCTACGCCTTCAGAGCGACGAGCGGCTGATCGCGCTCACGAGGCGCGGCCATCACGGCGCGTTCGAGGCGCTGGTGCAGCGCTACCAGCCGCGCCTGCTTGCCTTCTGCCGCCACATGCTCGGCTCGCAGGAGGACGCCGAGGACGTGCTGCAGGAGGTCTTCACCGCGGCCTTCAACGCGATCCTGGCCGACGACAGGGCGATCAACGCGCGGCCCTGGCTGTACCGGATAGCCCGCAACCGCTCGCTGAACCACCTGCGCCGCCCCCAGCCGACCGGGCAGGACTCGATGGACGTCTTCGAGCAGGACGGCGGCACGAGCACCGCCGACACGGTCCACAAGCGTGAGGAGTTCAGGCAGATCGTGGCCGACGTGCACGAGCTGCCCGAGACCCAGCGCACCGCCCTGCTGCTGCGCGAGATAGACGCGCTCTCATACGACCAGATCGCCGAGGCCATGGACACGACGGTGCCGAGCGTGAAGTCGCTCCTCGTGCGTGCGCGGGTCTCGCTCGCGGAGGCTGCCGAGGCGCGGCTCCTCACCTGCGAGGAGGTCCGGGTGGAGCTCGGGCAGGTCGCGGAGGGCCTCACGAGGACGACCGCGCCGCTGCGCCGCCACCTCAAGGTCTGCGACCGCTGTCGCACCTTCCGGGGCGAGCTCCGGAAGACGACGCGCGCGCTCGCGGCCGTGTACCCGCTCGGGCCGCTCGTGTTCCTGAAGAAGCTCTGGGTGGCGAAGGTCGGCGTCGGTTCTGCCGGCGCCGCGGGGGCCGCCGCGAGCGGTGGAGCCGCGGGCGGCAGCGGGATGGCCGGCGTCGCGATGACCGCCGCGGGCGGAATCACCGCCGGCGGCGCCGTCTCGGCCGGCGTGTCCACGATCGCGTCGAAGGCGGCCGCCGGAATGGCCGCCGCCGTGATCGTCACCGCGGGCGCCGTCGAGGTGAAGCACGTGAGCGAGCGCCAGGCCACGCCACCGGCCCAGGTCGCCGTCGCGCAGCCGTCCGTCCCCGTGGCACCGCCGGCCCCCGCCGCCCGGCCGGCTGCGAAGGAAGCACGCCGGCCCGAGCCCAAGGTCGAGGCGCCCCCCGAGCCGGTCCCGGTCGAACCCGCCCTGCCCGTCGTCGCCGTTCCCGCACCGCCCGAGGTCGTCGAGCCGCCGGCTCCGCCCGTCCAGGAGGAGAGCTCCACGGTGACCCTGCCGCCGCGCGAGGAGGAGCCCTCCGAGCCCACGACCCCGCCCGGCGAGCCGAGCGATCCGGCCGCGCAGCCGGAGGACGGCACTCCCGAGGGCACACCCCCGGCGGCTCCGCCCGCCGGAGAGCCCGGTGGCGCAGGCAATCCGCCGCCGCCTCCGCCGCCGCCCGCTCCTTGATCGACTTCGACGACTTCCTCAAGGTCGACATCCGCGTCGGCCGGGTCACGCGCGTGGAGGACTTTCCGGAGGCCCGCAAGCCGGCCTGGAAGCTGTTCATCGACTTCGGGCCCGAGCTCGGCGAGAAGCGCTCGTCCGCTCAGATCAAGAACTACTCGCGCGACCAGCTCGAGGGCAGCCTCGTGGTGGCGGTCGTGAACTTCCCGCCGCGCCAGATCGGCCCCTTCATGTCCGAGGTGCTGACCCTCGGTGTGCCGGACGAGGACGGAAACGTGATCCTGCTGCGCCCGACCGAGGACGTCCCGGTCGGCGGGCGGATGTTCTAGGCGACCGCGCCCGGCGACGCAGCCGAACGACAGCGGTGAGGGGGCCGAGTCAGAGGGGGTAAGTCGACTTTTGCCCCCTGGGGGGTGCATAAAGCGACTAACCCGGCCGGGGGCGCACCCTCATTGCCCGTCGTTCGTCCCGGTGGGCGGGCGGTTCTAGCCGGACTCGCAGGGCGAGCCGAGCTCGCCCTCGAGCGAGCGCCGCAGGAGCGACCCGCCGTCGGCGTCGAGCGACTGCACCAGCGTGACCGCGGTTCCCCCCGGAAGCGCGAGAGCAAAGTAACGCGCTCGTACGCGAGATCGCTTCGGTGCGTCGTAGAGCCTGGCATCCACGGTCGACCCGTCGGCCACCCGCACCCGCACGGCCGCGGCTTCGCGGCTCACCACTCCGAAGACGAGGATGTCCCGGCGACAGGGGGCGAACGCCTGCGCGCCGAGCGTGACCGATCGCTCACTGAACTCGCTGAAGCATTCCTCGGAGCGCAGCCCTTTCAACCGGACCAGCGCACACGGTTCGGCGAACAGGCCGCGCCAACCCGCCATTCGCCACCAATCGCGGGACGGGCCACGACCCTTCGCGACGAACATCGGCCGCTCACGCTCTATGAAGCTCACCAAGGCTATGTCGCTGGCGCGATGCTCGATCAGGCACCACTTGACGCGCGAAGAGATATCTCGCCGGAACTCGAACGCCATTCGCCGCGCGCCGACCGGCCAGAGTTGCCGGCGGATGACGAGGCCGCGCCGCTGCGGCCTAGAGCGGGGAGAGCAGATCGCGTCGATCCGCTTTCCGTAGAGCTGCTCCTCGGTCGTGGGATCCCGGTGGAAGTGGGGCGTCCTGATGATCTCGGCGGTGAGCAGGCGGCCGTCGAGCGTGAGCCGCATCCCTCCGTGGCGGTCGAGGCCCGATTGCACCGCCGCGCTCGCGCCCGCGGGCGTCACCGCGAGGACTACGGCGACGAGAAGGCCGGCTCTACGCAACCGGCGCGAGGCCGATCACCTTCAGGCGGCGCTCCAGGGCCTTTGCGGCGAAGGCGCGCGTCTCCTCGAGGTCGGTTCCGAACAGCTCGGTCTCGCCCTCCACGTACCACTTCGGCCGCAGCACGGCGTCGGCGATCGGGGCGACCTCGGTCAGCATGCGCGTGATCGCGTCCGCGTAGCGCGTGTCCGCCTGCGCCATGTCGCGCAGGAAGCGGGCGCCGAACGCCACGTGGCGGTGCTCGTCGCGGGCGATGTTGTTGAAGCCCTCCACGAACCCCGGCAGCGTCCCCTGCTCCTCGTTGTACTGGAGGATGAAGTGCTGGCCCGTGAGGGCGAGCATCCCCTCGATGACCATGTGGTAGAGCGTGACCGCCTCGACGAGCATCTCCAGGTCCTCGGGCTTGCGGGCGAGGTGGTCGACGCGGCTCTTCAGCATCTCGTCGAAGAGCTCGTTGAACTCGGGGTTCACGTGCTCGCTCGTCTCGACGAGCCGGCCCTGGAGGGTGTCGGCCTGAAGAACGCCGACCTCCCCGTAGAAGCGGTCGAAGAAGCGCACGTGGCGCGCCTCGTCGGCGATCTGCGTGCACAGGAAGACGCGCATCTCCTCGGTGGGCGCCGCGCGCATCATCGGCCCGAGCTCCTCGGCGACCTTCTGCTCCCCGATGAAGAAGGAGCTGAGGCCGTACATGCGCTGGAAGCGCTCCTCCTCAGGGATGCGCTCGTGCCAGTCGATCCGGTCCTGCGTGAAGTCGATGTCCTGGGTCGCCCACTGCTGGCGCTCCCAGAGGTTGTAGAGCTGGGCGTAGTCGAGCAGGTTGACCTCGCCGCGATCCGCCGACTCCATGACCGCCGGATCGCTCGTCGCCTGGAAGTCGTCGCGAAGAATCCGGTCGGCCGCTGTTTCGCTCATGGCGCGGCAGGTTACCCCATGGTTGGCTGGCCAGCCAAACCCTCTCGCGAGGACTCCAGTGAGCACTCCACCAGCACCACGTCGCGCCAGTCGCCATCGAGCCGGCCGTGCCGGAGGTGCGTTCCGACGACGCGGAAGCCGGCGCGATCAACGAGCCGCATACTGGCCTCATTCGTGGCGAAGAGCTTGCCGAGCAGCTTGTGAAAGCCGCGCCTGGAAGCCTCCGCCGCGAGCTCCCCGAGCAGGGCAGTCCCAACCCCACGGCCGCGCAGCGCGCCGTCGACGTAGACGCTGCATTCCGCGACACCCGCGTACGCCTCGCGGCTGCTGTACGGCGCGGTCGCGGCGAAGCCGGCCAGTCGGTCGTCGAGCTCGGCGACGAGGAACGGGTGGCGCTCATGCGCGATCCGCTCGGCGATCTCCCCCGGTTCGCGCTCGCGTGTCTCGAACGTGGAGCTCCGCTCACGCATGCCGGCGTTGTAGATGTCCGCGACGGCGGCGGCGTCCTCGACTCGTGCCGCGCGGACTCGCACGGCCTATGGACCCGGCTCCGCCGTCGCTTCGATCCGCACCGGGTTGCCGGCCCCCGTCGGCCTCCCCGTGATCGCCTCGCCGGGCCTGAGGCCGTCGAGCGTGGTTGACGCCGAGCCCAGCTCGCCGCTCACGGAGATCGTCGTGTTGCCGAAGCGAAGCCCGTAGTCACCGCCTTCGGGAGTGCGCAGCTCGACCCGCACCGAGATGAACGCCGGCACGCGCACCACGCGCGGGGTGATCCGGCCGCCGCGCGCGGTGAAGAGGGCCAGGGTGCGTGCCGGCTCCTCGTCGCCGGCCCCGCCCGGCATGTCCTCGGGCGACTCCGGCTCGGGCTGCGCCTCCGTCTCGGTCACCGGCGGCTCCTCCTCGGTCTCGGTCGGCGTGGACTCGGTGGTGGCGGTCTCCGCGGGTGTCGTCGCGGTTGGAGTGGTCGACGGCTCCTCGTCGTCCCCGCCGCATCCCGAAATCGCAACAAGAAGGGCGATTAGCCCTGCTAAGACCAGATTTCGAGTGAATTTTCCCCCGCAGATGCCGATGAGTCCTACGGTGGAGTCAGACGATGCAGACGCCATGGACACACGGTAATCGTCTAGTCGGAGTGGACCTCGGTCGCCGGCGAGTGTGGCTCTGCGGACAGCGGGTTCACCACGGCGCCACGGGCCTCATCCTCGCGGCTTTCGGAGCGGCCCTCGTAGCGCACGATTGGAAGGACCGCCCCGTCTGGTTCGCCCGCGGGGCCCAGGACAAGACCTAAAGCGAGAGCGTCCCGCCCGGCTCGAGCACCTCGACGGTCGTCTTCCCGCCGGTTCGCTGCTCGACGTCCGCCTTGAACGCCTGCGAGTCCGTCTCGACCGCCGGAAAGGTGTCGTAGTGGCACGGGATCACGATCGGCGCCCCGATCCACTCGCACGCGATGGCGGCGTCGTGGCGATCCATCGTGTAGTGCCCGCCGATGCAGACGAGCGCCGCGTCCAGCTGATCGCGCTCGCCCGGGAGCCGGATGTCCGAGAAGAGAGCCGTGTCCCCCACGTGGTAGACGGTCTTGCCGCCGAGGTTGATCACGAGGCCGGCCGGCGTGCACACCGTGCCGTTCGGCGTCGTCGATGTGTGCCAGGCCGGCGTGACCCGAACCCAGCCGCCCTCGAATTCGACCGTGCCGCCGATGTTGGGATCCGCCACGTTCTCGAGCCCCTGCTCGCCGAGCTCCCCGGCCACCTCCGTGATTGCCACAACCTGCGCACCGGTTCGCTTGCCGATGTCGACGATGTCGCCGTAGTGGTCGGCATGGCCGTGCGTCAGCAAGATGTGCGTCGGCTCGAGCTCGTCGGCCTGCGCCGCGGCTTTCGGATTGCCGGTCAGGAACGGGTCGACGAGCACGCGGCTGTCGCCGTCGGTCAGCTCAAAGCACGCGTGGCCAAGGAAGCGGATGTCCACGTTCAGTCTCCTTCTGTCTCTTTCGGGTTTTCCAACTCGCTCGCGAGCTGCCAGCCGACGGCGACTCCCACGAGCATGCCCATCCGGGTCTCTTCTGCGAGCAGCGTCTCGATGCGCGTCACACGCGCGGTCTCGTCGGGCTCCGCAGCAGCCGCCCGCACCTCGGTCTGATGCGCCGTTCCGAACCAGCCTCCCTCGTCGAGGGCAGTGGCCAGGATTCGCTGGAGCTGAGGCGCGGCCGCCGAGAGCAGCCGCTCGGCGCCCTGGAATCGATCCGGGTCCGAGAGAGCGCGGACGGCCGCGTCCACCTGCTCGTCCGACAGCATCAGGCGCTTCTGGTCAGCCGCGGCAGCAGCAAGCCGATCACCGATCCGGTCAGCGCTCCGCCCACCGCGGCCGCGATGTTGGCGTCCTCGGTCGTGAGCGACAGGAGCACGAGCACGGCCGCGATGATGTAGACGCCGAGCAGGTCGTTCTCACGGTCCTCGCCGCGACGGAAGGCGAGCCGGTCGTCCACGAGCCACGCGCAGAGCAGGCCGAGCGCCGCCCCGTTCGCCCCGATCACCCGCCAGCCCGGAGCGTCGGAGAGCAGCGGCGGCGTCTCGAGCTGGGCGGCCAGCGCCGCGCCGGCCGCGCCCGCCAGGACGAAGATGAGCACCACCGGCAGCGGCCCGAAGCGCCGCTCGAGCAGCGTCCCGAACAGGCCGACGGCCACGAGCGCCACGAAGGCATACCCGAGCTGGTCGGCGTGCAGGAACGGGGCGGTGAACCAGCGCCACCACTCGTCGTCCAGGCCGGTCGGGACGAACAGATAGCCGATGTCGAGCGTGGTGTCGGCCGCATAGACCAACAGCGCCGCGACGCAGACGAGGATCAAGATGCCGGTCGCGTAGGGCCGCGTCTCGGGCGCTATTCCCGCGATCTCCTCAGCGCGCAGCCGCGGCAGCTTCTTGGCCCGCCTCCGCCGCTTCGTGGTCGGCTCGCCGGAGGAGCGGTCGAGCTTGGGCGCGCGCTTCCGTACCCGCTGCCCGCAATACGGGCACTCGGTGACGTACGGGCTCACCTCGGAGCCGCAGTTCTTGCAAACGACGAACAGGTCGGGCTGCGACACGGTTCCCCTCAGAGTACCCGGCGCGCGCCGCGCGCCAGGGGCCTTATTCGCCAGTGGCCTCCGCGGTCTCGGGCACGGTCGCGTCGAGTATCTCCCGGACCACCTCGCGGAGGTCGTGATTGGCCTCGTATACGACCACCTGACGGGACGCGCCATTGCCGCGGTCGAGGATGTCCTCGAGACAGTCGAAGTCGCTCTCGGAGCCAAGCTCCTCGGCGTGCGGGCGCAGCCGTTCCATGAGCCGGCGGGCCAGCTCCGGCACCGGAACGCGGGTCTTGTCCGGCAGGTCGACGAGGTATGCGCCCAGGCCGTGCCGAGCCGCCAGCCACTTGTTCTCGTCGAGCATCTCGTAGGGGTAGCGCGACAGGTCCACGCCGCTGTCGTAGTGCTCGCAGAGCTCCTTGACCATGGCCTGGACGAGCGCCGCGAGAGCGAGCGTGTGCTCCACCCGCGTCTGCGAGTCCATGACGCGGACCTCGACGGTGCCGAAGTTGGGATGCGGCCGGACGTCGTACCAGAGGTACGTGTAGTCGCCGATCACCTTCGACTCCATCATGAACTCGATCCGGCGCGCCCAGTCGGCGAAGTCGTCGTAGCGTGGCGGGATGCCCACGCGCGGGAATGCGCGGAAGATCGGCGTGCGGGTGGAGTCGAGCCCGGTGCTGTCGCCGCGCCAGAAGGGCGAGTTGGCGGACAGCGCGAGCAGGAGCGGGGCGTGCACGCGCATCCCGTTGGTCACGTGAATGGCCTTGTCCGGGTCGTCCACGCCCACGTGCACGTGGATCCCGAAGATGATCTCCTGCCGCGCGACGAACTGGAGGCCCGAGATCAGGTCGCGGTAGCGCGGGCGCGCCACGATGCGCTGGTCCTCCCAGAGCGCGAACGGGTGGGTCCCCGCGGAGCCGATGGAGAGGCCCGACCGCTGCGCCACCTGGTTCACGCTCCGGCGGAGCGCGCGCAGCTGGTTCCCCGCCTGCGCCGTGTTCTCGACCGGCGTCGTCGCGATCTCGCAGACGCTCTCCATGAGCTCCGGCTTGACCTCGCCCTCCATCGGCACGTCGGCCAGATCGTCCAGGAGCCGCTCGATGGAATTCGAGAGGTCGAGCGTCTCCTCGTCCACGATCATGAGCTCTTCCTCGATTCCAAGGGTGTACGAGGGGCCCGTGAAACGGTGCTCCATACCGCGCGCAGGGTATAACCCGTGTATGGCACTCGGCTACAGCGGCAAGCTCTACATCCTTGCGTTCGATCACCGCGGTTCGTTCCAGAAGAAGATGTTCGGGATCGAGGGCGATCCCACGCCCGAGCAGACCGACCAGATCGCCGACGCGAAGCACCTGATCTTCGAGGGACTCCTGAAGGCGACCGAGCAGGGCGTCGATCCTCACGCCACGGGCTGCCTCGTCGACGAGCAGTTCGGCGCGCCGAAGCGCATCCCGGAGCAGGCGAAGGAGAACGGGCTGCTGCTGGCGATGCCGGTCGAGAAGTCGGGCCAGGACGAGTTCGACTTCGAGTACGGAGACGAGTTCGGCGAGCACATCGAGAGCTTCGACCCCGACTTCTCGAAGGTCCTCGTCCGCTACAACCCCGACGGCGACCCCGAATTGAACCAGCGCCAGTCCGAGCGGCTGAAGCGGCTGGCCGACTGGCTCCACGAGCATGACCGGAAGTTCCTATTCGAGCTGCTCGTGCCGGCCGAGGAGCACCAGCTCGAGCAGGTGGGCGGCGACGGCGACCGCTACGACGCCGAGCTGCGCCCGGAGCTGATGCGGCGCACGATCGTCGAGTTCCAGGACGCAGGCGTCGAGGCGGACATCTGGAAGATCGAGGGAATCGACACGCAGGAGGACTGCGAGCGGATCGCGCAGACCGCCCGCCGCGACGGCCGCGACGGCGTGATCTGCGTGGTGCTGGGCCGCGGCGCCAACGACGATAAGGTCGACCACTGGCTGCGCCAGGGCGCCCCGGTGGAGGGCTACGCCGGCTTCGCCATCGGCCGCACGATCTGGTGGGACGCCCTGAAGGGCTTCCTCGACGGCGATCTCGAGCGGGACGCAGCCAGCGAGCCAAATCAGCGAGAAGTACCTCCGCTTCGTGCAGGTGTATCGCGAGGCTGCGAGGGAACACGCAACCGCATGAGCGCATTGCTACGAGTCCGCGAGCGCCGGGCGCTGGTCCACAAGCCCGCTGGTAGCCTTCCGCCGACTATGCGCATGAGGCAGTCACTCGCGCAGTTCGAGGAGGCCTTCCGGGAGGAAGCCGCCGAGTCGATCGAGCGCCGGGAGCGGCTCCGCAAGGAGGCCGCTCAGCGCTCGCGCGTGCGGCGCGTCGAGCGCACGCGCAAGCAGGGCTCGCTCCGCTTCACCTTCCTCGCGCTCACGATCGTCGTCACGGCCGTGATCGTCACGATCGTGATGTTCGAGACGCTCGCGATGCTCGCCGGCTAGCCGGTATCGCGCAGCCCCTGAAGGGCCGGATCAGTCTCGTCAGGATCCGGGTCGCGGTCGTCTCCCTCTTGGATCTCGACGTAGACCTCACGCCGAAAGACCGGCACGGAGCGCGGAGCCTCGATGCCGATCCTGACCTTTTCGCCCATGACGGCGAGGACCGAGATCTCGATGTTGTCGCCGATCATGATGCTCTGGTTGCTTTTGCGCGTGAGAACGAGCACGCGGACCGTCTCCCCTGCCGAAGGAATATGAGACCCACTAAAGCAAGCTTGCCCGATGGGTTCAATGGTCAACCGTTGCTAGTCTCCGGCGCCGTTTGGCACGTAGATCGCTGAAGCCGCAGCTGAACCAGATCCGCACATGGGTGCGCCAGGGCCGCACCGACGCTTGGATCGCTCACCAGCTGGACGTCTCGGTCGGCGACATCAGGGCCTTCAAGCGCGAGCACGAGCTCGCGCCCGCGGACGCCGGGAACGGCGACGCCCTCCCGTCTGGAGCCGAAACCGACGAGCCCGACCTGCGGGCCGAGGACGACGCGCTCGTGGCCGAGGCCCTCGAGGCCGAGCGCCAGGCCGAGGAGGAGGCGGGCGAGGAGGACGACACGCACGATGCGAGCGAGGGCGAAGGCGAAGGCGAGGACGACGGGGAGGGCGAGGACGACGAGCGCCCGAAGCGTCGCCGCCGCGGCCGCCGCGGCGGACGCGGCCGCACCCGCGGTCGCAGGGCGAAGCCGCTCGAGGGCACGTTCGACCACGGCGAGGAGGGCTACGGCCTCTGGCTGGACCCCGCCGTGCAGGACGACCCGACCTACGCGGAGCACTGGGCCGGACACCGCCCTGTGACCGTGACGATCGAGCCCGACCGCATCGTGATCACCCGTGCCGGCGAGGACGCCGGCGGCGACGAAGACGACGAGGATTGACGTTGGCCTACGCCGTCGAGAATGCCCTCTACCAATGGCGAGAGGGCGAGCGCCGCATTGCGAACGCCTCCGAGCCGGCTCAGGCAGACCTCGACGCCGCGGCCGACGTGGTGGTCGAGGGCCTGCGCCGGCGCCTCGGCTCGAGTTTCGTGGTCGACGAGCTCGCGGACCTGTACGCCCGCGACACCGACTGGGCGCTCGAGCTGGCGCGCCGTAACGCCGCCGGAACGGACGCCGCGAGCGTGGTGGACGCGGCGTTCGCGCGCTACGTGCGCGAGGCGAAGGACTTCGCCGGCGGCCAGCCACGCGAGAAGCACGAAAAGCCCGAGTAGGAGTTATCCGCGCCGCGGCGAAGGCCGTCGCGTGCGGAGCAGAGAGAACGTGGGCTCGCAGGCACCGCCTGCTCGCGTGTCCCGAATTCGATGGGACCGGGTGGGGCGGATCGCCCTGCTCGCCACTCTCGTCGTGATCGTCTTCTCGTACGCCTCGCCTGCCCGGAAGTGGATCAAGCAGTCGGGCACAGCGGGGCACCAGAAGCAGGAGCTGAGCGACCTGACCTCCGAGAACAGGAAGCTGAAGCAGCGCCTTCGCGCCCTGCGGGACCCCGGAGCCCTGGAGCGCGAGGCTCGCCGGCTCGGGATGGTCCGCGTCGGCGAACGCTCCTACGTGATCGAGAACTTGCCGTAGGTCGCGTCTGCGCCCAGCGCCTCCTCGATCCGGAGGAGCTGGTTGTACTTCGCCACGCGGTCCGAGCGCGACGGGGCGCCCGTCTTGATCTGGCCGCACCCGGTGGCCACCGCGAGATCGGCGATCGTGGTGTCCTCGGTCTCGCCGGAGCGGTGTGACATGACGGCCGTGTAGCCGGCCTCGTCCGCCATCCGGATCGCCGCGAGCGTCTCCGACAGCGTCCCGATCTGGTTCACCTTGATCAGGATCGAGTTCGCCACCCCGAGCTCGATGCCGCGGCTGAGGCGCTCCGTGTTGGTGACGAACAGGTCGTCGCCGACGAGCTGGACGCGCTCTCCGAGCTGTTCGGTGAGCAGTCGCCAGCCGTCCCAGTCCTCCTCGTCGAGGCCGTCCTCGATCGAGACGACCGGATAGCGAGAGCAGATGTCGCTCCAGTAGCTCACGAGGTCGGCAGAGCGGAGTGTGCGGCCCTCGTGCTTCAGCTCGTAGGCGCCGTTCTCGAATATCTCGCTGGTGGCGGGATCGAGCGCGATCGTCACGTCCTCTCCGGGCCGGAGCCCGGCGGCCTCGATGCCCTCCAGGAGCGCGCGCAGGGCGGCCTCGTTGGACTCGAGGTCGGGGGCGAAGCCTCCCTCGTCGCCCACGGCGGTGGAGAGCCCGCGGTCGTGAAGGGTCCGCTTCAGCGCGTGGAACACCTCCGCGCCCATGCGGAGGCCCTCGCTGAAGCTGGGCGCCCCGGATGGGACGACCATGAACTCCTGGAAGTCGACCTTGTTGTCCGCGTGGGCGCCCCCGTTCAGCACGTTCATCATCGGCACGGGCAGCACGTGGGCGGCCTCGCCTCCGAGGTAGCGCCACAGCGGCAAGCCGGCCTCGGCCGCGGCGGCCTTGGCGGCTGCCAGCGATACGCCCAGGATCGCGTTGGCGCCGAGTCGCCCCTTGTTCTCGGTGCCGTCGAGCTCGATCATGCGGCGGTCGAGCGCCTCCTGGTCGGCCGGGTCCATGCCCCTGACCGTCTCGGCCAGCTCGCCGTTCACGTGCTCGACGGCCTTCGATACGCCCTTGCCCGCCCACCTGTCGCCGCCGTCGCGGAGCTCGACGGCCTCGAACTCGCCGGTCGAAGCGCCTGAGGGCACCGCGGCCCGTCCGGCGGCGCCGGACTTGAGGACGACGTCGACCTCGACCGTCGGGTTGCCGCGCGAGTCGAGGATCTGGCGACCGTGGACCCTCTCGATGCCGCTCACTCTGCCTCCACCTGTTGCCTGTAGTCGTCCGCCGCGCGGCGGAGTGAGAGCTCCGGGTCCTCCCCGGCGTCCACCACCTGCTTGACCGCGGCCAGCAGCGCGTCGGCGGGCTGAGCGTCGTGCCCGGCGTCGGCCGCCCGCTTCAGCACCTTCTTCGCGTACAGCGTCGACGGCAGCGTCTGCGGGATCTCGCCGAAGATCTCGCCGCCGCGCTCGTCGTCGCGCTTGATCTGGTTCCAGTTGCGCACCACATCGCCGGCCGTGTCGGCGGCGCGATCCCCGAACACGTGTGGGTGGCGCCGGATCAGCTTCTCGCGGCAGTGCTCGGCCACCTCGGCAAGGCTGCCCTTGCCGCGCTCCTCCATGAGCAGCGACAGGAAGTAGACCTGGAAGAGCACGTCGCCGAGCTCGTCGAGCAGCTTCGCGTCGTCACCCGAGTGTGCGGCGTCGGCCAGCTCGTAGGCCTCCTCGACCGTGTGCGGCACGATCGAGCGCTCGTCCTGCTCACGGTCCCAGGGGCAGTCTCGGCGGAGCCTGCGCGTGATCTCGTCGAGCCGCGCGAGCGCGGACGGGAGATCGGCGCCGGCCACTAGGGCTGGTTCTGCTGCGCGCCGGGCTGCGCGGGCTGAGCCGGCTGCTGGGGCTGCTGGGGCTGCGGCGTGGCGCCGGGGTTGCCGCCCGACGCGGGGCCGGTCTCCGACTCGTCCTTCGGCGCGTTCTTGCACTCGACGACGCGGTAGTCGTCCGCGCAGTTCGTCTGGTCCTTGTAGTCCTCGCGGAACCCCTTGACGAACGCGTCGAGCGCCTTCTGCTGGCGCTGCGAGCGCAGCAGGTTCTTGATCGTGTCCGTCGACTCGTCCAGCGTCTGCTGAGACGCCTCCGTGACCTTCTCGACCTTGAAGACGTACCAGCCGAACTGGGTCTTCACTGGACCCTCGACCTTGCCCTTGGGGGCGTCGAAGATCGCGGTGTCGAACGCCTTCTCCTGCTGACCCTCGGAGACGGCCGGGAGCAGCCCGTTCTGCGACTTCGAGGCCTCGTCGATCGAGTACGTCTTCACGACCTTCTTGAAGGGCTGCCCGGACTCGAGCGCCTTCTTCGCCTGATCGGCCTTCGCCTCGGTCTTGGTCAGCACCACGCGCAGGTCACGGCGCTCCGGCTGGGCGAAGCGCTTCTTGTTCTTGTCGTAGTACTCGGAGATGTCGGCGTCCGAGACCTTCTTGGCGTCCTCGGTGACCTTCTGGGTGAGGCGCTGCTGAAGCTCGTTCAGCTTCACGCGGTAGAGCACGTCCTCCTCGGTCATGCCCGAGGTCTTCAGGAACTGCTGGTACTGCTTGTCGTTCGGGAAGACCTGCTTCTTCTGGTCCTCGAGCGCCTTCTTCAGCTCGGCCGGCTTCACCTCGACGCCGCGCTTCGCAGCCTCCTGCTGGACCCACTCGCCCTGGATCAGGAACTGCATGACCTCGCGCTTGAGCGTGTCGTACTCGCTCTTGCACTGCTTCTTGAGCGCGTCCTCGGAGGGCTTCTTCTGCCCCTGGGGGACCGGCGCCTTCTGCTTGGCGGCGACGCACTTCTCGAAGTCGGGCGGCTGCGGCACGGCGGCCGCCGAGCCGCCCTGCTGCTGCGACTGACCGCGGATCGCGATCGTCAACCACTTGTCGAACTCGTCCTGCGTGATCGTCGAGTCGCCGACCTTGGCAACCGCGCCCGAGGGCACGTCGTTGCCGCAGCCGGCCAGGATCACCACGCCGAGAACGGCGGCGGCGACGACCAGCAGGGAGTGTCTGAAGGCACGTGTCATGGTCAAGCGGCGGCGAAGGGTAGCGAACGAAAACCCAGCGACCTTAAGGTTGGTCTTTAGGTTCCGTCGCGACCTCGAGAATCGCCTCGGCAGCGGTCACGACGGCCCTGAAGCGCGCCTCGGCCTCCTCGGGCAGCCGCACACGGACTGTCTCGCGCCCGGATTCGTACATCGCCTCGGGTAGGCGCTCGCGCAGCGCCTTTGCCCCGCGCGAGTCGAGCTCGATGGGCGTGACCGACATACGCTCGCCGGTGAATCCGACCGATCGCGCACCCGCCCGGCCCAGCTTGATGCGGGCATCCTGGAGCCGAATGAGATTCTCGAGCGCGGGCGGGATCGGCCCGAAGCGGTCGCCGAGCTCGTCGCGCAGCATGATCAGCTGCGCCACCTCGCGGGCGCCCGCCACGCGTCTGTGGATCTCGATCTTCGCCGCCTCGTAGGGCACGTAGTCCCCCGGCACGTACGCGTCCACGGGCAAGTCCATGCGCACGGGCTCGGCAGCCTCGTCGGCGGCGTCGCCGGCGAGCAGGCGCACCGCCTCGTCGATCATCCCGACGTAGAGCTCGAAGCCCACGGCCGCCACGTGGCCCGACTGCTCGTCCCCGAGCAGGTTGCCGGCGCCGCGGATCTCGAGGTCGCGCATGGCGATCTTGAAGCCGGAGCCGAGCTCCGTGTAGTCGGACAGCGTGGCGAGCCGCTGGCCGGCCTCCTCCGAGAGCGCTGCCGCCGAGGGGTAGAGCAGGTATGCGTAGGCGCGCTCCCGCGAGCGGCCCACGCGGCCGCGGATCTGGTAGAGCTGGGCGAGGCCGAGCTCGTCCGCCCGCTCCACGATCAGCGTGTTCGCGCTCGGGATGTCGAGCCCCGACTCGACGATCGTGGTGCAGACGAGCACGTCGGCATCGCCGCGGAGGAAGTCGAGCATCACGTTCTCGAGCTGGCCCTCCGCCATCTGGCCGTGCGCGACGAGCACGCGCGCCTCCGGCACGAGCGCGCGCACCCGCTCTGCCGTCTCGTCGATGGTCTCCACGCGGTTGTGCAGGAAGAACGCCTGCCCGCCGCGGACCAGCTCGCGCTTGATCGCCTTGGCCACGAGGTCGTCGTCGTAGTCGCCGACGTAGGTCTTCACGGGCCGCCTGCCCTCGGGCGGCGTCTCGATCACAGAGATGTCGCGGAGGCCGGCGAGCGACATCTGGAGCGTGCGCGGGATCGGGGTGGCGGACAGCGAGAGCACGTCCACCTTCAGCCGCAGCTGCCGCAGCAGCTCCTTCTGCTTCACGCCGAAGCGCTGCTCCTCGTCGACGATCAGGAGCCCGAGCTCCTTCGGGCGGACGTCGCGGGACAGGAGGCGATGCGTGCCGATCAGGATGTCGACCTTGCCCGCCTCGAACTCCGCGAGCGTCTCACGCACGTCCTTGGGCGAGCGGAAGCGAGACACCATCTCGATCCGGAACGGGTAGTCGCGCAGCCGCTCGACGAAGGTGCCGAAATGCTGCTGGGCGAGCACCGTCGTCGGCACCAGGAACATCACCTGCTTGCCGTCCTCGGCGGCCTTGAAGGTGGCGCGCAGCGCGACCTCGGTCTTGCCGTAGCCGACGTCGCCGCAGATCAGGCGGTCCATCGGGCGCGCCTCCTCCATGTCGGCGCGCACGGCCTCGATCGCCTCGAGCTGATCGGGGGTCTCGCGGTAGGGGAAGCGGCCCTCGAAGTCGAGCTGCCACTCGCTGTCGTGCGGGAACGCGTGCCCGGCGCGGCGCTTGCGCTCGGCGTAGAGGTTGATGAGCTCGCCGGCGAGCGCCTGCGCGGCGCGGCGCGCCTTCAGCTTCATCTGCTCCCACTGCTTGCCGCCGAGCTTCGAGAGCGGCGGGTCCTTCGCGTCGGCGCCCACGTAGCGGCTGATCTTGTGGAGCTGGTCGCTCGGCACGAAGACGCGGTCGCCGTCGCGGTACTCGAGCTCGAGGTAGTCGCGCGTCACGCCTCCCACGGTCTTCGTCTCGAAGCCCGTGAAGAGCGCGATGCCGTGGTCCTCGTGCACCACGGGCGAGCCGGCGCGGAGGTCCGTGAACGAGGCGATCGGCCCGGGCCCCGCGGGGCGCTCCGCGCGGCGGCGGCGCAGCAGCCGATGCTCGGGGAGCACGGCGAGCTTCAGGTGCGGAGCGATGAACCCGTCGCGGAGGCTGGCGTGGGCGAAGGTCAGCGAGGGGTCCTCGGGGGCCGGTTTCCCGTCGAGGAAGGCGGGCTGCATCCGCGCCATGTTGAGCTGCGCGCGCTCGGCCTCCCCGCGGCGCCCCCAGGCGACGAAGGTGCGGTAGCCGGAGCGGACGAGCTTCTCGAGCTCCGGCTCGGCGTCGCGCAGCGAGCGCGCCGCGGTGTCGGCGGCCTGGGCGCGGAACTCGTGCGGCTGGTCCTGGGAGATGCTCGACAGGCGCAGACGGGCGCGCTCGTCGAGCGCGGCGTCGAGCGCCTCGGGCTTCACGTACAGGTGGTGCGCGTCCTCGTCGTGGAAGCTGGTGGTCACGTCCTCCCAGTAGTCGCGCAGCGCGGGAGCGAGCTCCTCCTCGGCCGCGATCGCCACCAGCGCGTCCGCCGGCACGAGGTCGAGCAGCTCGCGGAAGCGGTCGACGGGCAGCACCTCGGCGATGTCAGGGCGGTCGCCCTCCTCGCTCTCGGCTGCGATCTCGGCGAGCTCACGGTGCTCCGGCGCGAGCTCCGCGGCGGGCGCGATCTCCACCCTCTCCGCCTCCTCGAGCGAACGCTGCGTGAACGTGGAGAACCAGGTGAGCCGCTCGACCTCCACGTCGAACAGCTCGCAGCGAACGGCGCGCTCCTCGGTGGCGGGGTAGACGTCGAGGATGTCGCCGCGGATCGCGAACTGGCCGCGCTCCTCGACCTGGTCGACGCGCTCGTACCCGCAAGCCACGAGCTGCTCGGCGGTCTCGTCGAGGTCGAGCAGGCCGCCCTTCTCGATCTCGAAGCCATGCGGGCGCAGGTCGGGATCCGGGACCTTCTCGGCGAGGGCGACGGCCGAGGTCACCAGGACGGCAGCCTGGTCGCCCAGCAGCGAATCCAACCCCGCTATGCGCAGGCCGACGAGGTGCGGCGGCGGCGCGAGATGGGACTCATAGCGCATGCCGCGCGCCGGGTAGAAGCGCACCGGCCGCGGCGCGAGGAAGGCCTTCAGATCGGCTGCGAGATCGCGCGCGGCGCGGTCGTCGCCGGCGACGATCAGGGCCGGCCGGTCAGGGTCCGAGTCGATCAGCGAAGCGAGCAGGTAGGGGCGCATGCTCGCGGAGACGAAGACGCGCTGGGGCGAACCCCGTGCGTCGTCCACGAGCTTGGTGACGGAATCGTCGTGCTTTGCGTATGTGAGAAGGGACCTGAGCATGCGCTGCGGCCGCCCGGCGGCGCCGCGCGGCTCTACTCCTCCGAGGATACGCGGCGCTCGAGCGCATCGACGGCGGTTTCGATCAGTTCCCGCGGGTCCTCGTCGAAGCGTCCCAGCACATAGCGGGACACGATCTCGGGGTCGGTGCTGTCGGGCCGGCCAACTCCAACCCTGACCCTCCCAAATTCTCCACTGCCCAGACCCCTCTTCACCGACTTGAGCCCGTTATGCCCGGCCAGACCGCCGCCGGTCCGAACCTCCACCTTGCCGAACGGCAGGTCGATCTCGTCGTGGACGACGAGAACGTGCTCGAGGTCGACGCCGAGTGCTCCGCGCGCGGGCCCGACGGAGTTGCCGGACTCGTTCATGTACGTCTGTGGGAGCAGGACTGCCACCCGCTTCCCCTCTGTGTAAAGCCCGCCGTACTTCTGCTTGAACTTCGGGAGCCCAAGCCGCTCGGCGAGCTCCTTCGCCACCTCGAAACCGACGTTGTGCCGGGTCCGGGCGTAGCGGTCACCCGGATTCCCGAGACCCACAACCAGCCAGTCAGCCTTCCCGCCACCGCGGCGGAACAGGCTCACTCGCCGCCCTCGGCCTCCTCGGCGGAAGCGCCCTCGCCCTCGGCCGGAGCCGCGCCCTCCTCGCCCTCGGCGGCCTCAGCGCCCTCGACCTCTTCGCCCTCCTCGCCGACGAGCTCGGTCTCCTCTTCGATCTCGGGCTCCTCGACCTCGGTCGGGACGACGACGGTCGCGATGATGGTGTCCTCGGGATCGTCGAGGAATGTCACGCCCGCGGGCGGGCTGATCTCGGAGAGGTGCATCGTGGCCGCGATCTCGAGGCCGGACACGTCGACGTGGATGGCGTCGGGGATGTCGGTCGGCAGCGCCTCGATGTTCAGCTGGTGGGTCACGTGCTCGAGCACGCCGCCCTCCTTGATGCCGGGCGCCTCCTCGGAGCCCTCGAGGTGGACCGAGACCTGCGTCTGGATCTTCTCGTCGAGACGGACCTCGAGCAGGTCGATGTGGAGCAGCTCCTCGCGGACGGGGTGCTGCTGCTGGTCCTTGACGATCACGGGCCGGGTCTGGCCGCCGACCTTCAGGTCGATCAGGGCCGATCCGTCGACCAGCACCTGCCGGAGCGCGCGCGAGTTGACCTTGAACGAGGTGGAGTCGCCGTCCTTGCCGCCGTACACCACGCCGAGCACGTAGCCCTCGCGGCGCAGCCGCTTGGCGGCGCGGGTGCCGCGCTCGGTGCGGTCCTCGACGTCGAGTGTGGGTCGCTGTCCATCCGCCATGACGGCTGGCCAGTGTAGCGGCCTCCTATCGTTCGAAGCGTGGCGCGCGGGGACGACACGGACATTCCGACGGGACGGATCCGCCGCACCGCCCAGGTGGGGTCGGTGGTGGGGACCCAGGGCGCCCGCTATGCCGGCACCCGCGCGCGCAATCTCGCGCGCGACCCCGCCGAGGCCGCCCAGGCGATCGAGCAGCGCCATCTCGACGCGGCGGAGCAGATGGTCGAGACGCTGGGCCGGATGAAGGGCGCCGCGCTGAAGATCGGGCAGCTCGCCTCGTTCATCGACACCGAGTTCCTGCCGCCGGAATACCGCGAGCTCTACCAGGAGAAGCTCGCAACGCTGCGCTCGACCGCGCCGCCGATGCCGTGGGGCAAGGTGCGCGGCGTGCTGGACGAGGAGTGGGACGAGCCCGTCGAGGAGCTGTTCGAGGACTTCGAGCACGACGCCGCGGCGGCGGCCTCGATCGGGCAGGTCCACCGCGCCGTATTGCCGGACGGACGGCGCGTGGCGGTGAAGGTGCAGTACCCGGGGGTGGCGGCCGCGATCGCGGCGGACATGCAGAACGCGGGGCTGATCCTGCGGCTGGCGAGGGCGTTCGCTCCTGGCCTCGATGCGAAGGCTGCGGCCGCGGAGCTGAAGGAGCGGGTGATGGAGGAGCTCGACTACGAGCTCGAGGCGCAGTCGCAGCGCGCCTTCGCTCGCGGCTACCGGCGCCACCCGTTCATCTACGTCCCGGACGTGGTCACGCGGCTCTCGACCGAGCGGATTCTCGTGAGCGAGTGGGTCGACGGCGCCGGGTTCGAGGAGGTGCGCGAGCTGCCGCAGCCGGAGAAGGACCGCTTCGGGGAGATCGTGTTCCGGTTCTGCTTCGGCTCGATCTACCACCTCCAGCACTTCAACGCGGACGCCCATCCGGGCAACTACCTCCTGCTCCCGAACGGCAGGGTCGCCTTCCTCGACTTCGGGATGACGAAGCACCTCGACCGCGATCAGATCGACCTCGAGATCGCGGCGCTCGAGGCGATCTTCGAAGACGACCCGGAGGAGCTCCGCGTGGCGCTCCACGACCTCGGCTTCCTGAACGACCCGCGGAAGGTCGACGCTGAGCTGCTGATGGACCACGTGCGGGCGGTCGGCGGGTGGTACATGGAGGACCGCGAGGTGACGATCGACTCCGGGCGCGTCATGGAGTCGATCGCGGCCGTGTCCGACCCGCGCTCGTCCTTCTACCGCGTGATGCGGCGCGAGAACCTGCCGGCGAACGAGCTCATGGGGCGGCGGATGGAGTCGGGCGTGCTCGCCGTGCTGGGCCAGCTGAACGCCACGCGCAACTGGTACCGGATCGGGCGCGAGTGGTGGTTCGGCGAGCCGCCGGCCACAGAGCTCGGCGAGCTCGAGGCGGCCTGGGCCGCCGGCGGCGCCTAGAACAGCTGGTTCTCGCCGGCGAAGATCTCGGAGACCGAGTCGTCCGTGAAGATCCGGCGGATCGAGTCCTCGAGGATGTCGGCGCAGGTGAGCTGGGTGACGAGGTCGGGCGCGCCGGCGGGGAGCGGGATGGTGTCGGTGACGACGATGCCGGACAGCGGACCGCTCTCGAGAATGCTGTAGGCGTCGCCCGAGAAGAGGCCGTGGGTGGCGACCGCGAAGACGCGCTTGGCGCCCTCGTCGAGGACCGTCTGAGCGGCCGCGCTTAGGGTGCTGCCCGTGCCGATGATGTCGTCGACGATCACGGCGGTCTTGCCCTTGACGTCACCGATCACGTAGCCGATCTCGGCGACCTGCTGGGCGGGCCGCTCCTTCTCCATGAGGGCGTATGGCGCGCCCACCTTCTGCGCGAACTTGCGGACCAGCTTCACCCGCCCGGCGTCCGGCGCGATGATCACGAGCTCCTCGTTGCCGAGGCGGTCCAGGACGAACTGCGTGAGGATGGGCATCGCCGTCATGTGGTCGACCGGCTGCGAGAAGAAGCCCTGGAGCTGGCCGGCGTGGAGGTCCATGGCCACGAGCCGGTCGATGCCCGCGACCTCGAGCGTGTCGGCCACGAGGCGGGCGGAGATCGGCTCGCGCGGCGCCGACTTCTTGTCCTGGCGCGAGTAGGCGTACCAGGGCGTGACGGCGATGATGCGGTGCGCCGAGGCGTGCTTCGCAGCATGCACCATGAGGAGCAGCTCCCACAGCGCGTCGTTGACCGACATGCCCTCGCGCTCGTTGCCGCACATGGACTGGACGATGAAGAGGTCGGCGCCGCGGACCGACTCGCCGTAGCGGCAGTAGACCTCGCCGTCGGCGAACGTCTTCAGGCCGGCGTCAACCAGCTCGACGTTCAGGTTGTCCGCGATCTTCCCGCCGAGCTCACGGCTCGCCCGGCCGGCCGTGATCATCAGGCGCTTCTCGTAGCCGGCCTCGATCTTCCGCGCCAAGGCCGGAGTCTCGACCGTCTCGAGGGGCTTGCTCATTACGAGTCCTCCTCCACGCGGTCCGCGTAACCCTCGATGTTTCTCTGTCTCTCGCGCGCTATTGCCAAGGCGCCGTCAGGCACGTCGTCGGTGATCGTCGAGCCAGCGCCAGTGTACGCCTGGTCGCCGACGTCGAGTGGCGCGATCAGCGAGGTGTGAATGCCCGTCTTCACGCTTTTTCCGAGCTTTGTGCGGTGCTTCTCCCTGCCGTCGTAGTTGGCGGTGATCGTGCTCGCGCCGAGGTTGCTGCCCTCGCCGATGTCGGCGTCACCGATGTACGAGAGGTGCGGGACCTTCGCCCCGGGTCCGATGTCCGAGTTCTTCACCTCCACGAAGGTGCCGACCTTGGCGCCCTCGTGGACGACCGTGCCGGGCCGGAGGTAGGAGAAGGGCCCGATCTTGGAGTCCGCGCCGATGTCGGCGCCGACGACGAACGAGTGGATCACGCATGGCCCCTTCGCGGATCGTGGTGTCGCGAGCGGTGGTGTGGGGGCCGAGCTCGCAGCGCTCGCCGACGCTCGTGGCCCCCTCGAGCACCGTGCCGGGCCCGATGACGGTGTCGCGGCCGATGGTCACGCCTGCCTCCACCCTGGTGGTGCCCGGTTGGAGGAAGGTGACACCCGCCCGGGCGTGCTCCTCCGCGATGCGCCGCTGGGCCGCCTCCTCCGCCTTCATGAGGCCGGCGCGGTCGTTGACGCCGATCGCCGCGTCCGAGTCGTCCGTCATGTGGGCGGCGACCGTGCCCCCGCCGGCGCGGATCACGGGGAAGACGCCGGTGAGGTAGCGCTCGTCGTTCTCGAGCCCGACCTGGTCGAGGGCGTCGAAGAGCGCCCGCGCATCGAAGACGTAGGTTCCGACGTTCACCTCCCTCACGCCGAGTTCCTCGCGGGAGAGACCGTCGGTGCGCTTGGTCTCGAAGATGCGCTCGACGTGGCCATCGGGGTCGCGCACGATGCGTCCGTAGCCGGCCGGGTCGACGCGGTCGGTGGTGAGGAGCGTGGCGAGAGCGCCGGCCTCGTCGTGCTCCTCGAGCAGCCCGCCGATCTGATCGGACGTGATCAGCGGCTGGTCGCCCGAGAGGACGACGAGCGGGCCCCCGCCGTCGTCACCCGTCACGGCGGCACGGGCAGCGAGCACAGCGGCGCCGGTGCCCTCCCCCTCGACCTGCTCGACGACCTCGACCCCGTCCGGAAGCCCCTCCGCGACACCATCGCCCGGCCTCACGACCGCGAAGATCCGCGCCGCGCCGGCATCCCGAGCGGCATCGACCACCCACTCCACGAGCGTCTTGCCGGCGACCCGATGAAGCACCTTCGGAACGTCGGAGCGCATCCGAGTACCTTGGCCGGCGGCCATGATGAGGACCGTGAATGGCGCGGCCATGGGGTGAGGAGGGTACCGGGCCAGGGAGTCGATCACTGCCTATCCTGTCGGCACCTCTATGGGGGGTCGTCTAGCGAGCAGGACTGCTCGGTTTTGGTCCGAGGAACGGGGGTGCAAATCCCTCCCCCCCAGCTTTTCAGCGCAGCTGTCTTCCGCCGCACCGCGTGCGAACATATGTTCGTGCCCCAGAAGATCCGAGAACTGCCCCCGATCGCCGATGGAGATCTGCACTGGCTCGCGGGATTGCTGGAGGGCGAAGGCAGCTTCCTCGCCGGCCCGCCCAGTGCTCCTCGATCACCTGCGGTGCAGGTCGCGATGGTGGATCGCGACGTCGTCGCGCGCGCAGGCGGCCTACTCGCTGTCGCGGTGATGGTCGTGCCGTCCAGACGGGAGGGATGGCGTACGGCCTACTCGGTTCGCGTCCGCGGCGCTCCAGCGGTTCTCTGGATGAAGCGGCTGAGGCCGCTCATGGGCACTCGCCGACGGGAGCAGATTGACAGAGCCGTCGCGAGCTGGGGACCCGACCCACGCCAATTGCTGGACGATCAACGCGCGGCAGAGGCGCTGGCCAGACTCACGAACGGGGAGACGGTGCGACAGGTCGCCGAGCGCTTCGGCACGAGCGTCTGGTGCATCTATGACCTGCGGCTCGGGCGCACACACGCCCACCTGTCACGCCTGGCCTAGCGGTCCTTGTGTTGGTTCGGCACGCGGCCTGCTTCGCTGCCCTTTTCCTGGGCTGGGCCGCCTGGGGGGACGATGCCCAGGACTCGCATTGCCTTGAGGCCCAGGGAGAGGCGTTCGCGGCCGTCGGTTGAGGAGACGTCCAGGCCGGTCAGCTCCCGCACGCGCTCCAGGCGGTAGCGGATCGTGTGGCGGTGGGTGAAGAGCTTCTCGGAGGTCTTCGCCACGTTGCCGTCGGCGTCGAGGAAGGTCTCGAGGGTGCGGACCAGCTCGGTCTCGTACTGGTCGTCGTACGCGACCAGGGGCGCGACGGTCTCGTCGTAGAACCCCTGCAGCTCGCGCGGATCCTCCGCCATCGCGGGAAGGAGCAGCCGGTAGGCGCCGGTCTCCTCGAACGACAGCTCGGTGAGGCCGCGCGCCTCCGCCACGTTCGCCGCGAGCAGCGCCTCGGCGCCGGCGCGGTGCACGTCGGCCGGCTCGCTCGTGTGGCGGCTGCGGGCGACGGTCACGGCGAAGCCCGGCAGGTTCGCCTCGAGCTCGTGCAGCACGGCGGTGGCGGCGCGCCGGCCGACGCCGGCGTCGCTGCTCGGCACCAGGATCACCAGCTCGCGCTCCGCGAGCAGTCCGGCGCCGTCGTTCGGGCCGCTCGCGCCGTGCCGTGACCAGCCCGACTCGGCCAGCGCCGCGAGCGCGCCGCGCTCGATCGCCCGCGCGCCGCGCTCCGCGAGCGTCAGCACACGCGCTCGCCAGTCGCCCTCCTCGGGTCCCTGGGGCCGCGCCCGCACCACGATGACCGTCGTGCCGCCGGTGAGGTCGCAGCCCAGCTCGGCTGCGCGCGCGACGATGTTCTCCCGATCGGTGATCCGGCGTCCGAGAAGGTCCTGGATGAAGTCGCCCACGGCCGCCTCGGTCGCCCGCTCGGGAGCGCGCGAGCGCTCGAGCTCGAGGCCGATCAGGTTCCCGACGAGCCGGAGCAGCGCCGCCGGCGGCGGCTCGCCCCGGGGCCGGTAGCGGAGCCGGCCCACCTCCGCATCGGCCACCCGCAGCTCCGCCGTCTCGGTGCCCGCCTCGCCCGCCATCACGGCGCGCTCATCCTCCGGCGAGGCACACGCCACGGCCAGCACGCTGCTGCCCGGGTCGAGCACGATCACGCTCGCGTCGAGCGCGCGGCTCGCCGCCCGCGCCACCGCAGGCAGGCCCGCGCCGGACTCGACTGCCTCCGAGACCTGGTCGAGGGCCTCGAGGAACGTGCGCGCCTGCGTGCTCATGCGTAGGTGTCGTAGGTCCAGACGATCAGGAAGCCGACGGCGGCGCCGATCCCCACGAGCGTGCCGAGCACGTAGAGCGTCAGGACGCCCGCGCAGAGCTTCTCCCACACGCGCCCGTAGCAGCGCGTGGCCGGCACGAGGACCAGAGCGACGTAGCAGGCGACGACCAGCGCGCCGGCAAGCCCGATGACGAGTTGTGTGCTCGTAAGCTCGATGTTGTCCATCACGTACCCCGGGCGGCGGCCGCGTCGGAAGTCTCGGCGCCGCGCACGTGCCAATTGTGGCGGATGTACTCGACGACAAGGACGATTAGCCCGACCAGGCAGAAGATCCCCGCGCCGAGGCCCCAGCCACCGGCGACGTCGGACCACCAGTGCACGCGCAGGTAGACGCGCGAGAGCCCGACGGCCGCCGCGATGCCGATCGCGACGAAGACGAGGACGCTGCTGGTGACGAGGCGGAGGCGGCGTGTGAGCACCACCGCCGCGGCGACCCACGCTGTCGCATACGCCGCGTGACCGCTCGGATAGGCGTCGCCACTGGCCGAGATCAGCGGGTCGGTGGGCCGCGGCCGGTCGATCGCCTCCTTCGTGACGTGCACCGCGACGTAGATGAGTACGAGCCCCGTCACCAGGACGATCGCCTCGGCATAGCGTCGCCGCACGACGAGCAGGGCGGTGGTGGCGACCACCACGGCGGCCACCGTCGGAAACGCACCGAGGTGGGTGACCGCCTTGGCGACGTCCACAAGCGTGTCGCTTCGGATCCTGTCGGCCAGGTCGAGCAGGTCGCTGTCGAAGGGCGTCGCCGTCACGCCGCGCTCGAGCTCCGTGATGTACAGGACGAACCAGAACATGCCCACGCCGCCGATCGCCAGCAGCGTCGTCAGTTCGAGGCCGAGCCCTCCGGGCATCAGCCGGTTCCCGACGAAGCGCAGGTAGGGCGACAGGAAGCGAACGACCGGACGCACGAGCCATCGGTACAGCGGCGTGCCGATCGCGAACAGCGGCCGGATCAGCGGATGGCGCCGGTGCTCGACCAGCCAGTCGCGGATCTCGCGGCGTCGCTTGTATCCCACCACGATGCCGACGATCAACGCGACGGTCAGGCCGAAGCCGAAGATGGCCTGGCCCGCGTAGTGCGCCACCCTGTCGAACGAGCGCCAGAACACGTAGCCGAGGACGCAGAAGGTCGTCGACCACAGTCCGCAGCCGACGATGCTGTAGGGGATGAAGCGCCCGTAGGGGAACCCCGACGAGCCGGCGATAAAGGGCGCCAGCGCCCTGACCAGGCCGATGAAGCGGCCGATCAGGATCGTCTTGCCGCCGTGGCGGTCGAAGTAGTCCTCCACCTGCTCGAGCCGTTCGTGCGTGATCTTCACACGCGGGCCGTGCTTCTCGAGGAAGCTGCGCCCGAGCCGGCGCCCGATGTAGAAGCTGGTCGTGTCGCCGAGGACCGCGCAGGCCCACACGAGCCCGATCAGCGGCAGCAGCTGGATCTCGCCCTGCCCGGCGATGACGCCGCCCGCGATCACCACCGTCTCGCCCGGCGCAACCAGGCCCACGAAGGCCCCGGTCTCGAGGAACGCGAGCACTCCGACCAGCGCGTAGGTCCACGGCCCCAGCGCCTCCGCGATGTCGCCGATCACCTTCTTGGGGTCGGGCAGCTCCGAGAGGACGCCGCTCGCGTAGACGGCCAGGGCCAGTGCGATGACGATCCACAGCGCCTTGCGTTCGGTGCTCAGCTTTCTCCACCGGCGCGCGACGTACGCGGCCACGAGCACCGCGGCCACCGCAGCGATCATTTCGCGCACCGACATCGGCCGCAGGGTACGTCAGCGAAGCTCGCTGACGAGCGCGCCCGGGATCCGCGCGGCCGCTTCCTCCGCGGCCGTCCGCTCGGCGAAGAGGCCGAAGCAGGTCGGCCCGGAGCCGCTCACAGCACTGCCGAGCGCCCCCGCGGAGGCCAGCGCGTCGAGTCGCTCCTGGAGGTCTGGGCGCAGCGAGAGGGCGGCTTGCTGGAGGTCGTTTTCGAGGCTCCTCGCGAGGTGCTCCGCACCGGCTTCCGCGGCCGCTCGGAGCGGAGCTGGGTCGAGGTGAGCTCGGGTGCCCTCGAGGCGATCGAGCTCCGCGTACACGGCCGCGGTGGAAAGGCCCCCCTGCGTGTCGGGGATCAGCACCGCGGTGAGGCGAGGCAGGTCGACGCTCGCGACGCGTTCGCCCGTCCCTTGGACGAGCGCGTGCCGCGGCTCGAGCTGGGCCGGCACGTCGGAGCCCAGGTCCGCGGCGAGGCGGATCAGCTCCTCGCGCTCGAGCGGCTCGCCGGCCAGCCCGTTGGCGATTCGCAGCGTGGCGGCTGCGTCGGCGCTCCCGCCTCCCAGCCCCGCGGCAACCGGGATGCGCTTGTCGATCGTCACGGCCAGCGGCGGCAGCTCCTTCCCCGCGCGGGAGCGGAACTCGGCGAGCGCGCGAGCGGCCAGGTTGTCGCCCACGACGCCGGCGCAGTCGACGCGGTCGCCGCCAGAGTCGCTCGGTTCCGCCGTGACCTCGTCCGCGAGGTCGATCGACGCCACCAGCGAGCAGACCGGATGGAGCCCGTCGTCGCGCGGGTTGCCCACGTGCAGGACGAGGTTCAGCTTGGCGTAGGCGAGCTCGCGGGCCACCGGGCCAGCCTAGGTGGTCGGTGCCACGAGAAACCCATGACAGTCCTGGGAAACTCGTGGCACCGTGGGCGCGGGGCGCGGTGTGCGCCCTAGCGAGGGCGCAGGTCGCGCAGGCGCTCGCGCCCCAGCGCCTCCGCGAGCCGCGGCCAGTCCTCGGGTGCCAGCCGTTCGGCGCGCGCGTCCGCCGGGTGGCCGAGCTCCACGAGAGCGTCCCGCGCGACCTCGCGGATCCCCTCCGGCGCGCCGGGCGTAAGCGCCAGCGAACCGGCCAGGGCCTTGCGCCGGTGCGCGAACCCCGCGTGGACCAGCGCAACCAGCTCCTCCGGCGGCGCGGGCGCCCGGCGCCGCAGCACGACCAGGGCCGAGTCGACGTTCGGCTCCGGGTGGAAGACGGTGCGCGGGACCTTCCGCAGGACACGCACCTCGCACGCGAGCTGCGCGAGCACGGAGGTCGCGCCGAAGCTCTTCCCGCCCGGCGCGGCCGCGAGCCGCTCCCCCACCTCGCGCTGAACCATCGCCACCCAGAGCTGCGCGCCCGGAAGCTCCGCGATCGACTTCAACAGGACGGTCGCGGCGACCCCATAGGGCAGGTTCGCGACGACCTTGTCCGGGGCCGGCTCGAGCGCACCGAGATCCATCCTCACCGCATCCGCGAGGTGAAGCGTCACGTTCCCAAACGCGCCGACCGCGTCGAGCAGCGCGGGCTCGAGCGACCGGTCGACCTCCACCACGTGGAGATGGGCGACCTGCGGCGCGAGGAACTCCGACAGCACGCCGAGCCCGCCTCCCACCTCGAGCACGACGTCGCGCGGATCGAGCTCCGCGGCCGAGCCGATCACTCGCAGGATGTTGTCGTCGATCAGGAAGTTCTGGCCGAGCTCGCGGTTGGGGCGAACGCCGAACTGGCGCAGGCGGCGGAGGCTGGCCTGGCGTGGCTCCACCGCCGGCTCGCCGGCGCCGGCCGGCTCGCCCTTCACTGCCCGAAGACCCGCGCCGCGTTCGCGTCGACGACGCGCTCCAGCTCCTCGTAGTCCACCCCGCGCAGCTCCGCCACGAAGCGCGCGGTGTGCGTGACGTTCGCGGGCTCGTTCGGCTTGCCGCGCACCGGCTGCGGCGCCAGGTAGGGCGAGTCGGTTTCGACGAGGAGCAGCTCGTCCGGCAGCTCGCGCGCCGCCTGCTGGAGCTCGGTCGCCTTCGGATAGGTCACGTTGCCCGCGAACGAGCACACGTAGCCCCGCTCGACGCACTCGCCGAGGCGCTCGGGAGCCGAGAAGCAGTGGAGGATCACGGCGGGCAGCGACTCGGCGTGCTCCCGCAGCAGCGCGAACGTGTCGTCCTCGGCCGCGCGCGTATGGATCACCACGGGCAGCTCAACGCGTGCGGCCAGCTCGAGCTGCGCCTCGAACGCGCGCCGCTGGTCCGCCCGCGGCGCGTGGTCGCGGTAGTAGTCGAGCCCGGTCTCGCCGATGGCTCGAACGCGAGGGTGCGCCGCCGAACGCGCGATCTCCTCGAGCGCGAGTTCGTCGAAGCCGGCCGTCTCGTGGGGATGCCGGCCTACGATCGCGACGACCTCCTCGTGATCCTCGGCCGCGGTGAGCGCGTGCCTGATCGACGGTCCGTCCGTGCCGACCGTGGCCATCCGCCCAACGCCGGCCGCCCGCGCTCGTCCCACGAGCTCCGCCACGGGCGGCTCGCACGCGTCGAGGTGGCAGTGGGTGTCGATCACGGGTCCGGCCTCAGACCGCGGCGGCCTCGGTCTCGACCCGCGGGAAGAGCTGGCCGAGCTCCGCGACCGTGTTGCCGCCATCGACCGCGCCGAGCACGGCTCCGTCCAGCCCGAGCTCCTCGTGGCCGAGGGCGCCCAGCAGCCGCCCGGTCGAGTCCGGCATGAACGCATGGAGGAGCACGGACACGACCCGCAGGCCCTCGGCGAGCGTGTAGAGCACCTGGTCCACGCGCTCGTCCTGGTCCGGGTCCTTCGCCAGCTTCCACGGCTGCTCGTCCTGGACGTAGCGGTTGAGCCGCTTGATCCGGCGCCAGATCTCGTCCAGTGCGGCGGTGAGCTCGACCTCGTCGATGCGGGTCCGCACTGCCTCGCGCAGGCCGTCGAACTCCGCCGCGATCTCAGCCGGCGGCTCCGCGATCGGCACGACACCGTCGCGGAAGCTGTTGATCATCGAGAGCGTGCGGTTTGCGAGGTTGCCGTACTCGTTCGCGAGCTCGGTGTTGTACCTCGTCTCGAAGCCCTCGGGTGAGACCTCGCCGTCGGAGCCGAAGCTCACCTCGCGGAGGACGTAGAAGCGGAGCGCGTCGGGGCCGTAGAGGTCGGCCACCTCGAACGGCTCGATCACGTTGCCGAGCGACTTCGACATCTTGTGCTCCCCGAGTGTCAGGTAGCCGTGGATCGTGACCTTCCGCGGCACCTCGAGTCCCGCCGCCATCAGCATCGCCGGCCAGATGACCGCGTGGAACTTGAGGATGTCCTTGCCGATCAGGTGGACGGTCGCGGGCCAGAACTTGCCGGTGAGGTCCTCTCCCTCGCGGGCGTAGCTGAGCGCCGTGTAGTAGTTGAGCAGCGCGTCGATCCAGACGTAGATGACCTGCGACTCGTCCCACGGGACCGGCACGCCCCACTTCAGGTGGGCGCGACTGAGCGAGACGTCGCGCAGGCCGCCCTTGATGAAGGAGAGCGCCTCGTTGTAGCGGTTCTGGGGGGTGACGAAGCCGGGCTGGTCGGCGTACAGCTGCTCGAGCGGCTCCTGGAAGGTGGACAGCCGGAAGAACCAGTTGTCCTCCTTCTCGATGCTCAGCTCGATCTTGTGGATGGGGCAGCGGTGGCCCTCCTCCAGCTCGCCCTCGGTCTTGAAGTCGGCGCAGCGCGGGCAGTAGTAGCCCTCGTAGGTGCCGGCGTACACGTGCCCGTTGTCGTGGATCCGCTGCACCACCTCGGCCACCTTGGCCATGTGCTCGGGATCCGTCGTGCGGATGAAGAAGTCGTTGGTGACGTTGAGCCTGGCGGCGAGCTCCTTGAAGCGGACGGCGTTCTTGTCGCCGAGCTCGCGCGGCGTGATCCCGAGCTTCTCGGCCGCCTGGGCGACCGGCTCGCCGTGCTCGTCCGTGCCCGTCAGGAAGAACACCTCCTCGCCGCGCTGGCGCATGTGCCGAGCAAGGACGTCCGCCGCAATCGTCGTATAGGCGTGCCCCAGGTGTGGCTCGCCGTTTACGTAGTAGATGGGCGTGGTCACGTAGTACGGCATCTCCCGTCGACTCTACCCGCGTTGGTCAGCGGCGCCCGGCCACCGGCAGGGCGGCGAGGAGCCGGTTACGCGTGCGAGTCGCGGCGCGGCGACCGTCCTCGGTCACACCGAGGACCGCGGCCGCGAGGAGCAGCCCAGCGCAGGCGAGCAGGCGGCCGATGTGGAGGGCGGGCGCGTCGTCCTCGGGTGGCGCGGAGCCGGCACCCGCGTGCGGCGAAGGTCGCGAAGCGAGAAACGAGCGCGGCGAAGATCGTGGGGCGAGATGCGCGTGGGGCGAAGGTCGCGGTGCGATGTCCGGGTGCGGCGAAGACCGTGGGGCGAGATGCAAGTGGGGCGAAGGGTGAGGGGCGAGAACCGGGCGCCGCGACAGTCGCGGGGCGAGATGCGGGTGCGGCGAAGGTTGTGGGGCGAGATGCGGGCGCGGCGAAGGGTGTGGGGCGAGATGCGGGCGCGGCGCAGATCGTGGGGCGGGTCTGCGGGCCGGGGCACCGACGGGAGTCGGCACGGGTGCCGGCCGCGGTGGGCTTGGCTCGGGCATGGGTGCCGGTGCGGGCGAGGGCGGCTCCGGTGCCGGGCTGGTCGGGGGTGCCGGCGGCAGGAAGCCGAGCGGGTCGTGGTAGGCGTGGCGGGAGCCGGCGTCGCGGACTCCGAAGTGAAGGTGGGGCGCGGTTGCGGAGCGGCGCCCGGTCGTCCCCACGGCGCCGATGCGCTCGCCCGCCGACACCCGCGCGCCGACTCGGACCTCCAGGGCTGACAGGTGGAGGTACGACGTGTCATAGCCGTCGCCGGTGCGGATGCTGACCGTGACGCCCGACGAGCCGACCGTTCCGGCGAAGCGAACCTCGCCGCCCACCGCTGCCACGACCGGGTCGCCGACACCGCCCGCGATGTCGATTCCCCGATGCTGTCCGCCCGCGTACGGGTCGTCGCCGTTCCGGTACGGCGTGATCACCTCGCCGCGCAGGGGCCAGGTCCAGGCCGCCGCGGCGGGCGGAGCGAGCGCGAGAAGGGCGAGCACGGAGAACGAGAGCGTCAGGGCGAGGTGGCGCATGCCGCGAACGTACGGCGCGAACCCGGGCGCGCTGACGGGCGGCGAGCGAGTTGATGCGAGCCGTTGCGGTTCCGTGAAAGCGCGTGACACTGCCGTCGCACTGCAGCGGTAATGGGGCGGGTGCTTCGTAATCTGACCGCGCATTACGCGGGTAAGTGAAGGAACCCCCGGGATCACCCCCTCAATGCCCGTAGTTGAAGGGGCGGGTGTCCGTAGTTGAAGAGGCGGCTCAGTCCGACGACGTCAGCGCCCGGTACAGCGAGTTCGCGCTCGCGCCGGTCAGTGAGGCCACCACGGAAGCCGCCTTTCGCGGGTGGGCGCCCGAGTCGACCAGCTTGCGCAGCGCGTCCAGCGCGGCGGGATCCGGGGCGGAGTCGCCGCGCGCGGCGGCCGCCGGCGGCGCGAGCACCAGCACGATCTCCCCCTTCGGAGGGTTGTCCGCGTAGCGGGCGGCCAGCTCGGCCGCGGTTCCGCGTACGACCTCCTCGTGGGCCTTCGTCAGCTCGCGGCACACCGCGACCTCGCGCGACGGGTCGAGCTCGGCGAGCAGCGCGAGCGTCGCGGGCAGGCGGCGCGGCGACTCGAACGCCACCAGGGTCCCGGAGTCGCCCTGGGAGAGCACCTCCCGCAGCTCACCCTTCTTCCGCGGCAGGAAGCCGTGGAAGTGCCACTCGTCCGCCGGCAGGCCCGACGCCACCAGCGCTGTGATCGCCGCGGACGGCCCCGGCAGCACCTCCACCGGCAGTCCGGCCGCAACGCAGCCACGCACGAGCAGATAGCCGGGGTCCGAGACGAGCGGCATCCCCGCGTCCGACACCAGCGCCACCACGGCCCCCTCGCGCATCTTCCCCACGAGCTCCGCCGCGCGCGACTGCTCGTTGTGCTCGTGGTAGGAGACGAGCCGCGCCCTGACCCCGTAGCGATCCAGCAGGACGCGCGTCCGGCGCGTGTCCTCGCACGCCACCACGTCGGCCTCCCGCAGCGCCGAGAGCACCCGCAGCGTGATGTCCTCGAGGTTCCCGATCGGCGTCGGGCAGACCACGAGCCGCCCGCTCACCGGCGTGTCCTCGCGCGCCTCGATCGGCGTCGGGCAGGCCATGAGGCGCCCGCTCATCCGAGCGACTCGAGCGCCATCAGGGCCGCGCCCATCATCCCGGCCTCGTCGCCGTAGTGGGCCGGCACGAGCCGCACTCCCTCGCGCGCGGGCGGCAGCGCATGCCCCGCGATCACGTCGCGCGCCGGCCCCAGCAGCAGCTCGCCGCCGCGCGCCGCGCCGCCGCCGATCACGATCACCTCGGGGTTGAAGATGTTCACGAGCCCGACCAGGCCGTAGCCGAGCCGCTCCCCGACCTCGGCGAGCACTTCGCAGGCGATCGAGTCGCCGCCGTGCGCCATCTCGGTGACGATGCCGCCGGTGATCTCCTTCTCCGACGCGAGCCGCAGTCCGAGGGCCGAGTCGGGCTCGGCCTCCGCCCGCCGCAGCCCCTCGCGCCCGATCGCCGTGCCCGACACGAGCGCCTCGAAGCAGCCGATCCCGGGGCAGTCGCCCGGACACTCGGGCCCGTGGAGCTTGAGCACCGCGTGCCCCATCTCGGCGCCGACGCCGGTCGAGCCTCGGTACACCTCGCCGTTCAGCCACAGGCCGCCGCCGATCCCGGTCCCGAGCGAGATCATCACCGCGTGGCGCGCGCCCGCCGCCGCGCCGCTGCGCGCCTCGGCCAGCATCGATGCGTTCCCGTCGTTGTCCACCAGCACGGGCAGGCCCAGCCGCTCGCTCATCAGATCGCGGAAGGGCACGCCGTCGAGGGGCAGGTGATTCGACCACCGCGACACACCCGCCTCCCACTCCACCAGCGCCGGGATGCCGAACCCGATCGCCTCCACGTCCGGCGACGCCGCCCGGACCTCCTCGACGGCGTCCGTGAAGATGTCGAGCGTCTCCTGCCGGTCCGCTCCGCGCCAGGTCCGGTGGACCCTGTGGTGGACCACCATCTGGTCGTCGACGACACCCCCGAGGAGCTTGGTGCCGCCGGCGTCGATACCGATCACGCGCCTCGGTGGCATGGCGATAGATATACAGAGGGGGGTGAATGACCCGAAGTCCGGCCCCCCGGAGTACAAGGTCTACCGCTCTCGCCGCAAGCCGCAGGTGGGTGGCGGAGACCTGGATTCGCTCCGCAAGCGGCTCTCGCGTCACCGTGACGACGGCAGCGAGCCGCGCCCGCCGCGCGACAAGCGGCCGATCACCCCTGGCCGCGTTGTCAAGTGGGTCGCCATCGCGATCGCGGGCTGGCTGCTGCTCTCGTTCGTCATCTTCCTGATCAGCGCCCAGACCCAGGAGGGCGTCTCGCCCGACGACCGAGCGCGCGCTGTCGAGCAAGGGCAGCCTCTTCACGGGCAGCAACATCCTCGTGCTGGGGTCAGACGTGCGGAAGGGCGACTCGATCGACGAGTCCCAGTCCGGGCCCGGCCGCTCGGACACGATCATGCTCGTGCACGCCGCGTTCGGCAGCGTCCGCAAGCTGTCGATCCCGCGCGACGTCCAGGTCGACATCCCCGGCCACGGAATCAACAAGATCAACGCCGCCTACGCGTTCGGCGGCCCCGCCCTGACCATCGAGACCGTCGAGTCGTTCCTCGGCCACGGCCTCGAGGTGAACCACGTCGTGGAGGTGGACTTCCAGGAGTTCCCCGACTTCATCGACTCGCTCGGCGGCGTCACGGTGAACAACAAGACGCGCATCTGCTCGCCGCCGTTCGACAACTTCTGGAAGGGCCTTCACTTCAAGAAGGGCGAGCTGCACCTGAACGGCCGCCGGGCGCTCGGCTATTCGCGGGTGCGGAAGAACAACTGCGCGCCGGCCGAGGACGACCGCGACCGCGCGGCCCGCCAGCAGCAGGTGCTGTCCGGGATCGGGTCGCAGGTGAAGTCGCCGAGCACCTTCGTGCGCCTCCCGTGGGTGAGCTGGAACGCCCCCCGCACGCTGAAGACCGACATGAACGGCTTCCAGCTGATGATGCTCTTCGGGGACATGGCGACCGGCAACTCGAACGACACCGAGGTGCTCGAGGCCACCTGCTGCAACGGAAGCAACCTATTCGTCTCGGAGGGCTCGAAGCGGGACGCCGTCCGGAAGCTGCTCGACGGCGACTAGTGCGCCGCTCTTCGAGGCGGTCGAGCCCTTCGAGGAGCCGGATCCCGAGTCAGAGGATCCTGAGCTCGAGTCGGACTTCTTCGAATCCGAGGAGGACCCCTCCGACTTGCTGTCCGACGCCGCGCCCGACTTCTTCTTGCCGTAGTCGGTGTTGTAGAAGCCGGAGCCCTTGAAGTGGACCGCCACGGGATGGAACACGCGCTGAACCGGGGTCCCGTGCTCCTCGCACAGCTCCAGCGGCTCGTCCGTCATGCGCTGCATCACCTCGAACGTGTGCCCTCGCTCGCAGCGATACTCGTAAATCGGCATGGCACTCTGAGTATAGGAGTGCCAAATCCACTCGGCGGCGGGTCGTGCGCTACGGTCGCCGCGGTGCTTCTCTCCCAGATGATGCGCGTCGCAGCGATCACGGGACGCACCGACGCCCTCGACACCAACCGCGTCAATGCTTTTTTCGGTGGCCGTCAGGGCGGGCGCTGGGCCCGGCAGACGGCTGCTGCGGCGATCCCGACAGCAGCGCGTCACGCGCCCGCCGACGCGCTCCGGGAGCTCACGGAACTGCATCAGCGCGGCGTTGTCACTGACGCCGAATTCGAGGGCCTCCGCGCCGAGATCCGGCAGGGCGCGAGGCCGTAGTCCCTCGGGCCTCCGACTGAGACCTCAGGCGTTTTGCGGCGGCCTTGGGCTGTCCAGATCCTCGAGCAGAGAGACCCGCGCCGCATGCCAGAGGATCCAGGCGGTGAGGTGCGAGATCGGGCGCAGGGCCATTCCCACCATCGACTCGAAGGTACCCCACCTCTGAACGAATAGTCACATTGTCTTCACATGAAGATGCGGAAACACCGGGGTGTTTTGAGCGCTCGATAGCCTGCTCCGCCGTGGCCGGCCCGGTGACCATGGACAAGATCGTCGCGCTCTGCAAGCGGCGCGGGCTCATCTTCCCGGCCTCGGAGATCTACGGGGGGATCGCCAACACCTACGACTACGGGCACTACGGCGTGCTCCTGAAGAACAACGTGATCGCCGCCTGGTGGAAGGCGATGATCCAGGAGCGCGACGACATCGTCGCGCTCGACTCCGCGATCATCCAGCACCCGCGGACCTGGGAGGCGTCCGGCCACCTCGCCGGCTTCAGCGACCCGCTCGTGGAGTGCCGGACCTGCAAGCTCCGCTTCCGGGCCGATCACCTGCAGGAGGTCCGCGACGGCGTCGCTCAGCACGAGGGGATCCGGTGCGGCAGGGCGCCGTCGAAGCTCCCGGGCGACTATGCGGACTGCGATCTGACGGACGCGCGCGAGTTCAACCTGATGTTCGAGACTCAGATCGGCCCGGTGAAGGACGCCGGCTCCACCGTCTACCTCCGCCCCGAGACGGCCCAGGGCATCTTCCTCGACTTCAAGACGACGCTGCAGTTCGCCCGCAAGAAGCCGCCCTTCGGCATCGCCCAGATCGGCAAGTCGTTCCGCAACGAGATCACCCCGGGCAACTTCATCTTCCGCACGCTCGAGTTCGAGCAGATGGAGATGGAGTTCTTCGTGCCGCCCGCGGACGCCCCCAAGTGGCACGACTATTGGATGGAGGAGCGGCTTCGGTGGTACGTGTCGCTTGGACTCGATCGGGAGGCGCTGAGGCTGCGCGAACACGGGCCCGACGAGCTGTCGCACTACTCGAGCGCGACCAGCGACATCGAGTACCTCTACCCGATCGGCTGGTCCGAGCTGGAGGGAATCGCCAACCGCGGTGACTTCGACCTCCGGCAGCACGCGGAGCACTCCGGGCAAAAGCTCGAGTTCAAGGATGGGGCTGACGCATACGTCCCCCACGTGATCGAGCCCGCCGGCGGCGTCGGGCGCACGCTGCTCGCGCTGCTCTGCGACGCCTACGACGAGGACGACATCGGCGGCGAACAGCGGACGGTGCTCCGCCTGAAGCCCCAGGTTGCCCCGATCAAGGTCGCGGTGCTGCCGCTCGTGAACAAGGATGGTCAGCCCGAGAAGGCGCGCTCGATCTACGAGGAGCTCCGCAGCCGCGTCCCCACCGAGTACGACACGGGCGGCTCGATCGGCAAGCGCTACCGTCGCCAGGACGAGATCGGGACGCCCTGGGGAGTCACGGTCGACCACCAGACGATGGAGGACGACACCGTGACGCTGCGTGACCGCGACACGCTCGAGCAGGAGCGGATCGCGGTGAGCGAGCTGGGCGCCGAGATCGAGCGCAGGCTCGCGCCCAAGTGACGACCGTGACGCTGCTCCCGGAGCTCGAGACGCCCCGCGGGCCGGCGCGCGTCCACCTGCACCGTGCCGAGGAGGCTCGCGGCGCGCTCGTGCTCGGCCACGGCGCCGGCGGCGGTGTCGCGGCGCCCGACCTCGTGGCCGCCACGGAGGCGGCCCTGCCCGAGGGCTTCAGCGTCGCGCTGGTGGAGCAGCCCTACCGCGTGGCGGGCCGCAGCTCATCGCCGCCGGCGCACCACCTCGATGCGGCCTGGATCGCCGTGCTGGAGCAGCTCGCCGCCGGGGAGCTCGATGGCCTCCCGCTCGTCACCGGCGGCCGCTCGGCGGGCGCGCGGGTGGCGTGCCGCACCGCGGAGGCGACCGGCGCTGCCGCCGTCCTCTGCCTGGCGTTCCCGCTCCAGCCGCCCGCCCGCAAGGGGAAGCCGCCGGGGCCGGACCGGCTGCCCGAGCTCGACGCGGTGAAGGTGCCGGTGCTCGTCGTCCAGGGCGAGCGCGACCGCTTCGGCATGCCGCCGCCGGGCAAGCGCCGCGAGGTCGTCCGGGTGCCCGGGGACCACAGCCTGCGATCGGACCCGCAGGCTGTCGCCGCCGCTACCCGCCGCTGGCTTCCCCGAGTAGTCGCCGCGCCGTAGCCACGCCGAGCTCGAACGCGGCCTGCTGGTCCCAGTCCGGATCGGAGAGGACCTGGATGCCGAAGCCGTCGCCGAGCGAGAACAGGATCGAGGCGATCGCCTCGGGCTCGGCCTTCAGCTCGATGACACCCTCGCGCTCCTTGGCCCGCAACCAGCCGGCGAGCCGCTCGCGCCACTGGCGGTAGAGCTCAGCGAGCTCCGCGCGGATCTCGTCGGAGTGCCGCGAGGCGCTCAGCATCTCGTAGATCACCGCCTGACCGCCGCGCTCGTCCTCGAGGAACTCCTCGAGGCCGACCACGAGCGCCTGCACTATCTCGTCCGCGGTCCGCGCCTTCGCGAGCCGCTCGTCCAGGTTGCGGTTGCGCTCGGCGGCGTCGTGACGCACCACCTCGACGAGCAGCCGCTCCTTCGAGCCGAAGTAGTAGTGCAGGAGGCCGCGCGAGACACCCGCCTCGCGGGCGACGTGATCGAACGTCGACGCGGAGGCGCCGCGCTGTCCCACGCTCGCCCGCATGGCCGCGATGATGCGCTGGGCCTTGTCGCCCTCGAGCTTGCGCGCGGCGTCCTGGCTGGTCGCAGCCTCCATCCCGCGCGCATCTTAGTTGGCTGGCCAGTCAGGCCGGCTTCGCGGCCCGGCTAGGCGACTCCGGCGCTGACCGTCGGCGCCGGCTCGTGCGTCTCCTGCAGCTCGTCGTAGTCCGCCTCGCGCGTCTCGTCGAGCTCGTCGCCACGACCCCGGCGCCCGAGCACGAGCGTGCACGCGCCCGCCACGACGAGGTTGAGGAAGAGCGCGACCAGGCCCGTGTACACGGTCGCCCCGACGATCGGGGTGTCCCAGACGGGCGTGAAGTCCTGCGCGGCCGCGATCCACGTGCCGGCGACCATCCCGACGAGCCAGCCCGCGAGGAGGCCCCAGCGATGGAACCAGCGCGTGTAGAGGGCGAGCATCACCGCCGGCAGCGTCTGGAGCATCCAGACCCCGCCGAGCAGCTGGAGGTCGATCGAGAACTTCGTGGGCAGGAACAGCACGAACGCAAGCGCTCCCCCCTTCACCAGGAGCGACGTGATCTTCGCCACCTGGGACTCCTCGCGGTCGGAGCAGTCCGGGCGGATGAACTCCTTCCAGATGTTCCGGGTGAAGAGGTTCGCGGCCGCGATCGACATGACCGCCGCCGGCACGAGCGCGCCGATGGCGATAGCCGCGAACGCCACGCCCACGAACCAGTCCGGGAACATGTCGATGAAGAGGCCGGGCACCGTCTGGTTCGGCTCGGCCACGTTGATGCCGGCCGCGATCGCCATCAAGCCGAACAGCGCCATGAGCCCGAGCAGGAACGTCCAAGCGGGCAGGAGCGACATGTTGCGGCGCACCACGTCCTGCGAGCGCGAGCTCAGCACGGCGGTCAGCGCGTGCGGGTACAGGAACAGCGCCATGGCGGAGCCGAGCGCGAGTGTGGCGTAGGCCACCTGCGCGTCGGCGCCGGACGGGATCAGCGCGCCGGGCTCGTCGCGCTCCGGCAGCGCGTCGCCCGCCGCGCTGAAGATGCTGTCGAAGCCGCCCAGCTTCGACGGGATGTAGATCACGGCCACGATCACGGTCGCGTAGATCAGCGTGTCCTTGACGAGCGCGATCATCGCGGGCGCGCGCAGCCCGCTCGTGTACGTGAACGCCGCGAGGATCGTGAAGGCGATGATCAGTGGCCAGTGGCCGCCGCCGATGCCGAGCGCATCGATGACCACCTCGATGCCGACCAGCTGAAGCGCGATGTACGGCATCGTCGCCAGCAGGCCGGTGAACGCGATCGCCGTCGCGAGCGAGCGGCTGCCGTAGCGGCCCTTCACGTAGTCGGGGCCCGTCACGTACCTGTGCTTCGAGGCGACCGACCACAGCCGCGGCATAACGAGGAAGACCAGCGGGAACACCAGGATCGTGTAGGGCAGCGCGAAGAAGCCGCCGGCGCCGACCGCGAACACGAGCGCGGGGATCGCGATGAACGTGTAGGCGGTGAACAGGTCGCCGCCGAGCAGGAACCAGGTGATCACGGTCCCGAAGCGGCGGCCGCCGAGTCCCCACTCGTCGAGCAGGTCGAGGTCGCCGCGCTTCCAGCGCGCGGCCACGAAGCCGAGCACGGTGACGAGCCCGAAGAGTGCGCAGAAGACCGTGATGGTCACGGCGTTTGGCTCGAAGTTCATGACGCCGCCTCTCTGTGGAAGCGACCGGTCCCGCGATCCGCGGGCGACGTCTCACTCGGCCGGGTCTTGCGGTAGACCAGGTAAGTGATCGCGGCCGTCACCGGCACCCACGCGAACTGGTACCAGTAGAAGAACGGAAACCCGAACAGCTCCGGGTCCTCGGTGGAGTACAGCGGCGGGTACAGAAGCCCCGCGAACGGCAGTAACAGCAGCAGATACCAACGCCTCATATAGCTCGCCTCCCGAAGGGGGCGCTACCCGGGCCGTCGGACCCCAAAACGAGAAAGGGCGCCGCGAGGGCGCCCTTTCCAAGCTCCGTGGAACCGCTCTACGCGGTGCCCACCGGTTCGCTCGTGCTGCTTGGCTCGGGGGTTGTGCTCGCGGTGTACTCGAACTCCTCCTCGGCGCCGAAGAGCGCGTCGAGCACCTTCTTGCGAAGGCCCTCGCTTGCGGCGAGCGCGATGCCGCCGCCGATGAGCGCCACCAGCAGGAGGCGGCCCTTTCTGCGCTTCTTCTTCTTGGCACCGCGCAGCGAGTCCGCAGCGTCCTTCAGAGACGTCGCAGCCTCACGCAGCTCCTTCTGCACCTTCTTGTCCTCCGTGACGGCCTTGACCGGGCCCTTGCCGTTCGACATCCGCGTGTAGGCCTTGCGAGCCGACTCGAATGCGTTGCGGAGGCTGTCGCGCAGCTCCTCGTCCTCGACGAGCCGCTGCACGTAGGTGTTCGAGCGGACCGCCTTGCCGGCGGCGTAGGCTCCGGCTCCGGCCTTCGCGGCCTTTTTCTTTGCTGCCATTGGTCTCCTCGATCCGCTTGCCAAGCCCGCACTCTACCCGGGTTTGGCAGGCGGCGAACGCCGCGGGCGCTTTTGAAGCGCCGCGTCCAGCACCTCGTTGACCGAATCGACGAGGGTGAACTTCATCTTCTTGCGCAGCGGCTCGGGTATGTCGTCGACGTCGCGCTCGTTGCGGCGCGGGATGATGAGCCGGTTGATGCCCGCGCGCTGAGCCGCGAGCGCCTTCTCCTTCAGGCCCCCGATCGGGAGCACCATGCCGGTTAGCGTGATCTCGCCCGTCATCGCGGTGTCCGAGCGGACGGGCCGCTCCGTGACGCGCGACGCGATCGCCGTGGCCATCGTGATCCCGGCGCTCGGCCCGTCCTTCGGGATCGCGCCCGCAGGAACGTGCACGTGGAGGTCGTGGCTTTCGAACCACTGGGCCGAGACGCCGCTCCCGAACTCGCCCGCCTCGGCCTTGCTCTTCACGTACGAGAGCGCCGCCGCGGCGGACTCCTTCATGACATCGCCGAGCTGGCCGGTGATCTGGAGCTTGCCGTCGCCGGGGTATGCGATCGCCTCGACGAACAGGACGTCGCCACCGACCGGCGTCCACGCGAGGCCGGTCGCGACGCCGGGCTCGCTCGTGCGCCGCCGCACCTCGGCCTGGAAGCGCGGCTTGCCGAGCAGCTCCTCCACGGTCTCGGGGCGGATCGTCCGCTTCGATCGGCGCGTGCCCTCGGCGAACTCGCGCGCCACCTTGCGGCAGATCGAGCCGATCTCGCGCTCGAGCGAGCGCACGCCCGCCTCGCGGGTGTAGCCGTCGATGATCCGGTCGAGCGCCGGCTTCGAGATCCCAATCTTCGACTTGCCGAGCCCGTTGCGCTCCATCTGGCGCGGGACGAGATAGCGCACGGCGATCTCGCGCTTCTCCTCGTGCGTGTAGCCCGAGAGCTGGATCGTCTCCATCCGGTCGAGCAGCGCCGGCGGGATCGTGTCGACCTGATTCGCGGTGCAGATGAAGAAGACGTTCGAGAGATCGACCGGGACGTCGAGATAGTGGTCGCGGAATGTCGAGTTCTGCTCGGGGTCGAGCACCTCGAGCATCGCGCTCGCGGGGTCGCCGCGGAAGTCGGCGCCCATCTTGTCGATCTCGTCGATCATCAGGACGGGGTTGTTCGAGCCCGCGTCGCGGAGCGCGCGAACGATAGTCCCGGGCAACGCGCCGATGTAGGTCCGGCGGTGGCCGCGGATCTCGGACTCGTCGCGCACGCCGCCCACCGAGATGCGCTCGAAGCGGCGCTCCATGGCGGAGGCGACCGAGCGGCCGAGCGAGGTCTTGCCCACGCCGGGCGGACCGACGAACAGCACGATCGAGCTGCGCGCCTCGGGGTTGAGCTTCCGGACCGCGAGGAACTCGAGGATCCGGTCCTTGACGCGCTCGATGTCGTAGTGGTCGCGGTCCAGCACCGCGCGGGCGTGCTTCAGGTCGAGGTTGTCAACGGTCGACTTGGACCACGGCAGCGAGGCGATCCACTCGAGGTAGTTGCGGATCACGCCGTGCTCCGCCGACTGCGGCGGCAGGCGCTCGAAGCGGCCCAGCTCGCGCTGGGCGACGGTCATCACCGCTTCGGGGGGACCCGCCTCCTCGAGCTGCCTGCGGAGCTCGTCGGCCTCCGCCTGCTGCTCGTCCACCTCACCGAGCTCCTCCTGGATCGCCCGCAGCTGCTGGCGCAGGAAGTACTCGCGCTGGCCGCGCTCCATCTCCGACTGGACCTGGTTCTGGATCCGGCTGCCGATCTCGACGAGCTCGAGCTCGCGAGCGAGGATCTCGGAGAGGAGGCGCAGCCTCTTGGTCACGTCGCGCTCCTCGAGCAGCCGCTGCTTCTCCTCGGTCTTGATGCGCAGCGCGCCGGCGATCAGGTGGGCCAGCTCGGCCGGGTCGTCGAGGTTCGCCACCGCCATCAGGAGCTCCTCGGGCAGATACGGCAGCTCCTCGATGATCCGCGAGAAGGTCGACTGCACGTTCCGCCGGAGCCCCTCGAGCTCAGGCGAGGGGACCACGATGTCGGGCGCCTCGGTGATGCGCGCGACGAGGTAGGGCGAGGTCGCCACGAAGTCGCCGAGCTCGACCCGCTGTCCGCACTGGACGAGGATGCGAACCGAGCCGTCCGGCACCTTCATCATCCGGGCCACGACTCCGACCACGCCCACGCGATAGAGCTGGTCCGGCCCGGGCTCCTCCGCGTCGAACTCCTTCGACGCGACCATCACCAGCATCCGGTTGCCGCCGAGAACGTCGTCCACGAGCTTCACGGAGCGCTCCTGGCCCACCGCGAGCGGGAGCATCGTCTCGGGAAAGGCGACGGTGTCCCGCAGCGGCATGACCGGCAGCGCCTCAGGCAGCCCGGCAGGGACAGCGGCCGCGGCCGGGTCGCCGTTCGCCACTGGCACGTGGATGGTCATGGCTCCGAGATCGGCACGCGCCGAGCGGATCGCTCGGCGAGCGGAATCTCGACCTGGAGCACGCCGTCGTTGTACGAGGCGCTGGCCTCCTCCGCGACGACGTCCGCCCCGAGCTCGACCACGCGCCTGAACGGCCCGTGCTCGATCTCCATCTGCTGATACAGGCGGCCGCCGGCTTCCGTGGGCCGGCGCTCGCCGGCGATCATGAGCTGGCGCCCGCGGATCTCGAGCGCCACGTCGGCGGGGTCCACCGCCGCGAGGTCGACCTTCACCACCGCGCGCGGCGGGTTGTCGGCGTAGTAGACGTCGACCCTCGGCGAGAACCCGCGGCCGCGAACGCCACGCCCACGCTCGAACACATCGCCGAAGAGCTCGTCCATCTCACGCCTCATGCGCTCGAAGTTGGCGAACAGGTCACGCTGAGAGGTCACCTGCAGTCGAGGATAGACCGCCAGACGTGACGCCCCGGCGGGCTAGACCTCGAAGACCGCGCCTTCGGTGGCCACCTCGACAGGGCCGCCGAAGGCCTGCGCGGCTTCGTCGCGCGCCCAGTTCGCGTCGAGCTCGTCGGAGATGTGCACGAGCACGAGTCGCTTCGCCCCCGCGCCGCGGGCGTGGCCGCCGGCCTCCTCGGGCGTCAGGTGACCGCGCATCCCCGTGCGCTCGGGCCGCGGCAGCGTGGCCTCCACGAGCATGAGGTCCGCGTCACGGGCGAACTCGGCCAGCGCCTCGGTGGGGCTCGAGTCGGCGCCGTAGACGATCCGGCCCGAGCCGTTCGTGGAGCTGATGCTCATCGCGAACGTCTCCGTGAAGTGCGGGACGGGCTGGAAGGTGATCCGGATCGGGCCGACCTCGATCTCGTTCGACGGGTCGTATTCGCGCAGCTCGAACGCCTTCTCGATCAGGTCCTCGTTTCCCCACGCCCCCACGACGCGCCGGAACAGCGCCTGGGCCCCGGGCGGCACGTGGAGCTCGGGACACGCGGGGCAGTCGGTGCCTGGCCAGCGGTCGACTGGAACGGGCTGCTGCCGGGGCGCGTAGGTGAGCGCGTACGAGTACGGGACGAGGTCGAGGAAGTGGTCGGCGTGCAGGTGCGAGATGACGACGGCGTCCAGGTCCACGTAGTCGATGTGCTGGCGCAGCTTCGCGAAGACGCCGTTCCCGCAGTCCATCAGGACCGTGGTGCCGTCCTCCTCGATCAGGTAGCCGGAACAGGCGCCGCCGGCGTCCTGCCAGGACGGCGACTTGCCGAGCACGGTGAGCCGCATATTGCGGAGATTAACTCCGCAGCCGTGGGCAAGCCGCGGGCGTGCCCGCGGCGCCGCCATGCTGTTCTACAGCCGCGGCTGAGGAAATGCGTATGTGGCGGTGGTCCGCTCCGTCCGGAAGACGAACGCGAGCTGCCGCTCCGGCTCCAGGCCGCGCTCCGCGGGGCGGAAGGTCGTGCACGGATTGCCGAGGTCGAGCGCGCAGAGCATGTTCTGCTTGAAGTAGCAGTCCTCGCAGGTCGCGGGCTTCGTCTTCGGCATCGGAGCCATCGAACAGCAAGAGGGCCCCGGATGCCAGCTTCCGTTTTCCGGACTTTGCAGGGTCGTCCCAAGGAGCCCCGCTAGCTCCGCATTTTTCGTGGGGGCGAATTTCGGGAAGTACTGTCCCTCGTCCATGGAGCTCGTGACCGGAGCGACCGGCTACGTGGGTAGCCGCCTGCTGCGCCGCCTCGTCGCGGAGGGGCGGCCCGTGCGCGCGCTCGCCCGCCGGCCGGAGCGCCTGACCGACGTCGAGGTGGTGCGCGGCGATCTCCTCACGGGGTCCGGACTCGAAGAGGCGCTCGACGGCTGCTCGACGGCGTATTACCTCGCGCATTCGATGGAGGCCGCCGTGAACGGCGACTTCGCCGGGCGCGACCGCCGGATGGCCGAGGCCTTCGGCATGGCGGCCGCCCGGGCGGGGGTGGAGCGGATCGTCTACCTCGGCGGGATCGTCCCGGCGGGCCAGGCGGCCTCCCCGCACCTGCGCTCGCGCCTCGAGGTGGAGGAGATCCTGCTCGGCGCCGTGCCCGGATCGACGGCGCTGCGCGCCTCGATCGTGATCGGGGCGGGGTCGTCGTCCTTTCGCATTCTCGTGCGCCTGGTTGAGCGTCTGCGCGTGCTCCCGATGCCGGGCTGGCGCAACAACCGCACACGGCCGATCGACGAGCGCGACGTGATCGAGTTCCTCGCGCGGACGCCGGAGGTGCCTGAGGCCGGCGGCCTGTCGCTCGACGTGGCCGGCCCCGACGTGATGACCTACGGCCGCATGATCGAGCGAATCGCGGAGGCGCTCGGCGTGGGGCGTATCCCGCTCGGGTTCAAGCGCTCGCTGACGCCCCCCGCCAGCGCGGTGGTCGCGGCCGTGACGGGCCAGCCGCTCGAGCTCGTCCGCCCGCTGATGGAGAGCCTCGAGACCGATCTGCTGCCGCGTGACAGCGAGGAGGCGCCTCGCGTGTACGGCATCCGCCCGCACTCGTTCGCCCGCGCACTCGATCACGCGCTCGCGGAGTGGGAGCAGCTCGAGCCGCTCGCCGCCCGGTGAAGGTCGAGCGCGACATCAAGATCGACGCGCCGCCCCAGCGCGTCTACGACGTGGTGATGGACCCGCGCCGGCTCGAGGACTGGGTCACGATCCACGACCACCTCGAGGACGCGCCGCCGGGCGCCCTGAAGAAGGGCTCGAAGCTCACGCAGATCCTGAAGCTGGCCGGGCGGAGGTTCCACGTGCACTGGACGGTCGTGGAGAACGAGCCCTGCGAGCGAGTCGTCTGGGAGGGCCGCGGCCCGGTCGGCTCGCACGCCAAGGTCATCTACGAGTTCGGCGAGTCCTCGAACGGCGACTCAACCGACTTCCACTACGCGAACGAGTACGACCTCCCCGGCGGTCCGCTCGGACGGATGGCGGGCCGCGGCGTGGCGCGTGTCACTCAAAAAGAGTTGGACGCGACGTTGCAGAAACTCAAGCGCATTACCGAGTAACCGTTACAGTTATTCGTTAATGACTGACTTTCTTGACGAGAAGCGTCGCGAGATCGAGGGGCGCCTGAAGGAGCTGCGCCCGCTCGTCGACGAGTACAACCGGCTGGAGAAGGCCGCTGCCGCATTGGCCGGCGTGGGCAACGGCAATCGGCAGAGGGCGCCACGCCGTCGAGGTCGAGGGCGTCCCAGGGGAAGCGGGACGCGAGCCAAGCAGGCCCTGGAGTTGGTGCGTGCCCGACCCGGCATCACCATCCGAGAGCTCTCGGAGGCGATGGGCATTCATGCCAATTACCTGTACCGGGTAATGCCGACCCTCGAGTCGGAGGGTCAGGTCGTCAAGCGGGACAAGGGCTGGTATCCCGCCTAGACCAAACCCAGTTGTCTGACGCTGTCCCGCTCCTCCTTGAGCTCGTTGACAGTGGCGTCGATCTTGCCGCGCGCGAAATCGTCGACCTCGAGGCCGTCGGCGATCTCGTAGCTCCCGCCGCTCACACGCACCGGGAAGCTCGAGATGATCCCCTCCTCCACGTCGTAGGCGCCGGGCGACGGCACCGCCATCGAGCGCAGGCCGCTGGCGCCTCTCACCCAATCGTGCACATGGTCGATCGCCGCGTTGGCGGCGCTCGCCGCCGATGACGCCCCGCGCACATCGATGATCTCGGCGCCGCGCTTGCCCACGCGCGGGATGTACTCGTTCTCGTACCAGTCCATGTCGACCTGGTCGACGGCCCGCTCGCCCTTCACCTTCGCGTTGAAGAGGTCGGGGAACATCGTCGGCGAGTGGTTGCCCCAGACGGCGAGGTCCTCCACTTCCTCGACGCCAACGCCGAGCTTCTCCGCCAGCTGAGCCACGGCGCGGTTCTCGTCCAGGCGGGTCATCGCCGTGAAGCGCTCGTTCGGGATGTCGGGCGCGTTGCTCATGGCGATCAGCGCGTTCGTGTTGGCCGGGTTGCCCACCACGAGCACCTTCACGTCGTCCGCCGCGCCCTCGTTCAGGGCCTCGCCCTGGGGCTTGAAGATCTGGCCGTTGGCCTCGAGCAGGTCCGCCCGCTCCATGCCCTTCGAGCGCGGGCGCGCGCCCACGAGCATCGCGACGTTCACGCCCGCGAACGCCTTCGTCGCGTCGTCGAAGATCTCCGTGGACGCGAGCAGCGGGAAGGCGCAGTCCTGCAGCTCCAGGGCCGTGCCCTCGGCCGCCTTGACGGCGTCGGGGATCTCCAGCAGGCGTAGGTCGATCTTCTCGTCCGGGCCGAGCAGCTGGCCGCTCGCGATCCGGAACAGCAGCGCGTAGCCGATCTGGCCGGCGGCGCCGGTGACGGTGACTGTCGTGGCCATCAGGCGTTCATCTCCTCGATAACAGCGTCGGCGAACTCGCTCGTACCCACAGCGGAGGGATCGTCACGCGACGGCTTCAGGTCGTAGGTGACCCTGTCGCCCTTGCGGATCACCTCGGCGATGCCCTTCTCCATGCGGTCGGCCGCCTCGGTCTCGTCGAGATGGCGCAGCAGCAGGACGCCGGACAGGAGCAGCGCGGTCGGGTTGACCTTGTTCTGGCCCTTGTACTTCGGCGCCGAGCCGTGGGTGGCCTCGAAGATCGCGCCCTCCGTGCCGATGTTGGCCCCGGGCGCCAGGCCGAGGCCGCCGATCATGCCGGCGCCGAGGTCGGACACGATGTCGCCGTAGAGGTTCGGCAGCACGATCACGTCGTACTCCTCCGGACGGGACACGAGCTGGTTGCAGAGGTTGTCGATGATCCGGTCCTCGAACTCGATGTCGGGATGGCGCTCGGCCACCTGCCGCGCCACCTCGAGGAAGAGGCCGTCCGAGAACTTCATGATGTTCGCCTTGTGGGCGGCCGTGACCTTGACGCGGCCGTTCTCCTCGGCGTACTTGAAGGCGGCCTCGACGATCCGCTCCGAGCCGAACACCGAGATCGGCTTGATCGAGATGCCGGACTCGTCGCGCGTGGGCGAGTCGAGCTCGTCCGCGAGGAAGGTGCGGAGCTTCTCGACCTCCTCGGAGCCCTTCTCGAACTCGATTCCCGCGTAGAGGTCCTCGGTGTTCTCGCGGACGATCACGAGGTCCGTCTCCGGGAAGCGGGTCCGCACGCCCTCGTAGGCCTTGCAGGGCCGGATGCAGGCGTAGAGGTCGAACTCCTTCCGGAGGGCCACGTTGATCGAGCGGTGCCCCGACCCCACCGGCGTCGTCGTGGGGCCCTTGATGGCGAGCCCGCGCTCACGGATCGAGTCGAGCGTGCGATCGGGGAGCGGATTGCCCTCCGACTCGTAGACGTCAATCCCTGCGTCCTGGAAGTCCCACTCGAACTCCACGCCGGTGGCCTCGAGCACGCGCTGCGTGGCCTCCGCGAGCTCGGGCCCCGTGCCGTCGCCCGGGATGAAGGTGACTCGATGCGCCAAAACGGTCCTTTCTCGTAAGTCTGTTGCGGCGGGATTACTAGCAGCAGCGCTCAGGCCGCCGCCGCGGCGGGCGCGGCGACGAAGTCGCGCTGCCTGATCAGGACGAAGGCCAGCACAGCCCCGGCGAACGCCACCACGGCGCCCACCACGAGGAGCTCGTTGAACGCGTCGATGTACGCGTTCCGCCCGGCCTCGGTCGCGAAGCTGGCCGCTCCGAGGTCGTGCGCCAGCTTGGACTGGAGGATCGCGCCGAGGCCCGCTATGCCCACGGCCGTGCCGACCTGACGGGCGGTGCTGTTGATTCCGGATGCCGCGCCGCTGCGGCGCGGCTCGACCACGCCGATCGCGGCCGTCGCCAGGGGCGGATTGACGAAGCCGATCCCGATCCCGCCGAGGATGAATCCGGGAAGCAGTGTGGTCCAGCCGTCGCCGGGGTCTATGCCCGACATCAGAACGAGACCCAGGCCCACGAGCGCCAGGCCGGTGCCGAGGAAGGCGCGGACCGAGTAGCGCTCCGCGAGCTTGCCCGCGATCGGCGCGGCGAGGAATGACAGCAGCGAGATGGGGAGGAAGCGGACGCCCGTCTCGAGCGGCGAGTAGCCGAGCACGTTCTGCATGTACAGCACGATGTAGAGGAACATCGAGAACATCGACGCGTGGATCGAGAAGGCCACGATCTGCGCGCCGGTGAAGGTGGGGACGCGGAACAGCGTCAGGTCGAGCATCGGCTGCTCGCCCCGCCGCTCGACGGCGACGAAGACCGCCAGGAGGGCGGCCGCGGCCACGAGCAGTCCGATGATCTTCGCGCTGCCCCAGCCGTCGTCGTTGCCGCGGATCAGGGCGAGCACCAGGCAGAAGAGGCCGGCGCTGAAGGTCACCAGGCCGGCCCAGTCGATACGGGCGGCCGGGTCGCGCTCGCCGCGCGGCACGCGCGCAACCGTGATCGCTGCCGTGATGAGGCCGATCGGCACGTTGACCAGGAAGATCCACTCCCAGCCGAGCCCGTCGGTGAGCACGCCGCCGACGAGCGGGCCGACCGCGACGGCGAAGCCGGTGGTCGCGCCCCAGATGCCGAAGGCGGTCCCCCGCTCCTGCGCCGGGAACTCCTGGGCGATGAGGGCGAGCGAGGTGGCGAACATCATCGCCCCGCCGATGCCCTGGAACCCGCGCGCGAGGTTCAGCATCGTCGGCGAGCCCGAGAGGCCGCACAGGAGCGAGGCCGCGACAAAGAGGAGGAGCCCCGTCACGAAAACGCGGCGGCGCCCGAGCAGGTCGGCGAGCGACCCGGAGGCGAGCAGCAGCGCCGCCAGCGCCAGCGCGTAGGCGTCGACGACCCACTGAAGGTCCTCGAAGCTCGAGCCGAGGTCGTTCTGGATGCTCGGCAGCGCGACGTTCACGATCGTGATGTCGAGCAGGAGCATGAAGACCGAGAGGCACACGACCAGGAGCGTCCACCACTTCGTAGCCATGTCCCCGACGCTAGCGACGGTCTGACACCATCCCCCGCGTGTTTGGCGGTGGCTCCTTCCAGCTGGCTCGCATCTTCGGAATCCGCATCGGGGTGGACTTCAGCTGGTTCCTGATCCTCTTCTTGATCATCTACTGGCGGACCCAGGACTACGAGACGGTGGTGCCGGACTCGAACGCCTTCGTGCTCGCCGTCATCAGCGCGCTGCTGTTCTTTCTCTCCATCCTGCTCCACGAGCTGGGACACGCCGTCGTGGCGATCAGGAACGGCATCCCGATTCTCGGCATCGACCTGTGGATGTTCGGCGGCGTGGCGAAGCTCGGGCGTGACAGCGACTCGGCAGGGGTGGAGTTCCGGATCGCCGCCGCGGGGCCGCTCGTGACCCTGGTGATCGCGGCAGTGTGCTTCTTCGCGGGCGCCGCGACCGAGGGCGGCACCTCCGAGATGCTCGACAACATCTTCCTGAACCAGACCCAGACGGCCACGGCCGCGGTCCTGGGGCACCTCGCGCTCGTCAACGCGGCGCTCCTGGTGTTCAACCTGATCCCGGCGTTCCCGCTCGACGGCGGCCGGATCGCGCGCGCGATCGCCTGGAAGCTGACCGGCGACCGCACCAAGGCCACGCGCTTCGCCGCCCGCCTCGGCCGGTTCGGCGGCTACGCGATGGTCGGCCTGGGCGGAGTGCTCGTAATCGGCACCGGCGACGTGATCGGCGGCATCTGGCTCGCCTTTATCGGGATCTTCCTGGCGGGCGCGGCCCGGTCCGCCGAGGTCCAGGCGGACTTCTCGGGCCGGATCGAGCACATCCTCGTGTCCGATGTGATGGACGCCGAGCCGGTGGCGATTCCCGCGGACGCCCCGCTCTCCGAGGCGGAGCACACGTTCTTCCTCCGCTACGGGTGGCCCTGGTTCCCGGTCGTGGACTCATCCCGACGGCTCGTGGGGGTCGTCTCGCGAGAGGCGGTCGAGAGCGTGCCGGTCGAGGAGCGCGATACGCGCACCGTGGGGACCGTGATGGCCCGCGACGACGGGACGAGCGGACTGCGCGTGGGCCTCGAGGAGCCGCTCGAGAACCTGCTGAGCCAGGAGGGCCTGGCCCGGCTCGGAGCGATCATGGCCGTCGACGGCGACGGCAGGCTGCGCGGGATCGTCACGGTCGACGCCGTGCGCCGGGCGCTGCAGGCGCCGGCGTGAGGAGGCGCCTCAGCTGGTCCTCGAGCGCGCGCCGCTCACGAAACAGCCGCATTGAGGTGACCCTGATCACCCGCCAGCCGGCTATCTGGAGATCGGCGTCGCGGACGGGATCGCTTTCCATGGCCCTGCGGGTCCCGTGAGCCTGGCCACCGTCGGTCTCGACGATCAGTCGCTGATCGCGCCAGACGAAGTCGCACAGGTATCCCTCGATGCTGCTGTTCACCTCGGGCCGCGGGAAGCCGCTCCGGTCGCACAGGGCCAGGAACATCTCCTCGAGCTCGGAGAGTGTTCGGGTGCTGCCGGGGGTGTGAACGGCGAGCACTGAGGCAAGGAGCCCGCTGCCGCGGCGGCCGTGCCTCGGCGCCGCTTCGGTCCAGTCGAGGCGCAGATAGTCGGCCTCGTCGATGGCGCGCTCGAGCGTCCGGCGCCGCTTCACCACGTCCGCCAGGTCGACGATCGTCCTCGCGGGGGTGGTGACGACGATGCCGTGGCGGCGGACCCGCTCGCCCGCGAGCGGCGCGTGGTGAACCACAATGCTCCGGCACCGTCGCTGTTTCTCCGCCGTGACGTGGATGGCCTGTCCGCGGTCCTCGAGGATGCCCCACAGAACGGCAGCACTGAAGTGGCTGAGAGCGGCCCCCTCTCCGCAGGCGAGCACCGCCGCCATGAAGCGCCCGTTACGAGTGAGCGCCAAGTGCCCTACGGCATACACGCCTCGGTGAACGCGATGCAACCGCCCGCGCTTGGCTCGCTCCGCAACGGCGCTGCGGCGAAGCCCGAGATCCGCGAGTTGGCCGAGGGCCACCACGCCGTGCTGCCGCCGAGCCAGAGCGGCGAGGTGTCGATCAAGGGGGTCCTCCGTCGATTTGTCCGACATAGTCGGACTAAGTCCAGGAACCCCCCGGGTTCACCCCCCTCAATGCCCGTCGTTCGTCCCACCACCCCCTCCCCAACGGCCCGCCTGAATAGACTGGCCGCCGCATGCCGCAGCACGATGTATTGGTGATTGGCGCTGGCCTCGCGGGGCAGCGGGCCGCTCTTGCCGCGGCGGAGGCCGGTGCCTCGGTCGGGATCATCTCCAAGGTTCATCCCGTTCGGTCCCATTCCAATGCGGCTCAGGGCGGGATCAACGCCGCGCTCGACCCGCAGGACTCGTGGGAGTCGCATGCGTTCGACACCATCAAGGGGTCGGATTACCTCGGTGACCAGGACGCCATCGAGATCATGTGCCGCGAGGCGCCCGGCGAGCTCGTCGAGCTGGAGCACCTCGGTGTGACCTTCCACCGCGACGAGCGGGGGCGGCTCGGCAGGCGCGCGTTCGGAGGGGCGTCCGCGGCGCGGACCTACTACGTGGCCGACATCACCGGGCAGGCGATCCTCCACGTGCTCTACGAGCAGCTCATGAAGTTCGAGGAGGTGACCCGCTACGAGGAGTGGTTCTCCACGACGCTCGTCCAGGACGACGACGGCCGCATCGCCGGCGTGGTCACGCGGAACATCCGCGACGGCGCCATGGAGCTGTTCGCCGCCAAGGCCGTGATCCTCGCCACCGGAGGCAACGGCCAGATCTACGACCCGACCACGAATGCCCTGATCTGCACCGGGGACGGGATCGCAATGGCCTACCGCATCGGCGCCCCGCTGATGGACATGGAGATGATCCAGTACCACCCGACCACGCTCGCGGGCCTGGGGCTCCTCATCACCGAGGGCGCTCGCGGCGAGGGTGCGCACCTCTACAACGCCGAGGGCGAGCGCTTCATGGAGAAGTACGCGCCCAACAAGATGGAGCTGGCGAGCCGCGATGTCGTGTCGCGCGCGGAGCAGACCGAGATCAACGAGGGTCGCGGCTTCCCGGACGGCACGGTGGCGCTCGACATCACGGTCGTGCCGCGCAAGCGCGTCCACGAGGCGCTGCGGGAGATCGTGAACGTCGGCCGCGACTTCGCGGGCGTGGACATCACCCGCGAGCCGATCCACATCAAGCCCGGCAACCACTACGTGATGGGCGGCGTCAAGACCGACATCAATGGCCAGACGCCGATTGCGGGGCTCTACGCCGCGGGCGAGTGCGCCTGCGTCTCGGTGCACGGCGGCAACAGGCTCGGCGCGAACTCACTGCTGGACACCTTGGTCTTCGGGCGGCGCTCAGGGGAGCACGCCGCCGAGGCGGTGAGGAACATGGGGGTGCCGGAGCCGTCCCGTTCCTCACTGCAGGACGAGGAGCGCATGATCGAGGCCATCATCACCCGCGACGCGAGCGGCCGGCGCGTCTCCGAGGTGAAGGCCGAGCTGGGCGAGACGATGGACAAGTACGTGGCGGTGTTCCGCGACGAGGATGGTCTGGGCACCGCACTCGAGATCGTCCGCCGCCTCAAGGAGGAGGCGCGGAACCTGGCCATCGACGACAAGGGCACCGTCTTCAACCAGGACGTGCTGGGCGCGCTCGAGCTCCAGTTCATGCTCGACAACGCCGAGGCGATCGTGATCTCGGCGATCGAGCGCAAGGAGAGCCGTGGCGCGCAGTACCGGACCGACTACCCGGAGCGCAACGACGAGGATTGGCTGAAGCACATCAACGTCTCGGCGAACGGCGCCGAGCCCGAGCTCTCCTACTCACCCGTCACCATGACCCAGTGGGAGCCCCAGGAACGGACCTATTGAGATGACGGACTTCAAGCTCAAGATTCGGCGCTTCGACCCCGAGTCGGCCGAGCCGGCCTACTGGGCCGACTACGACGTCGACCTCCCCGCGGAGCGCTCGGTGCTCGACGGCATCCTCCAGGTCAAGGATCGCGAGGACGGCTCGATCGCCATCCGCTGCTCGTGCCGCGCCGCCATCTGCGGCTCCTGCGGAGTGCGCATCAACGGCCGCTCTGCGCTGGCCTGCAACACCAGGATCGGCGAGGCCGCCGAGCGCGGCCGCGACGGCGTGATCACCGTCGAGCCGATGGGCAACATGCCGGTGGTCAAGGACCTCGTGACAGACATGGAGGCGGTCCACTGGAAGAAGGTCCGCCGCATCGTGCCGTGGCTCGTGCCCGCCGAGGAGCCGCCCGAGGGCCAGGAGTACATCGTCCCGGCCGAGGCCATGCTCGACGTGACCCAGGCGATGGCGTGCATCCAGTGCGGCGTGTGCGTGTCCGCGTGCCTCTCCCTGGAGGTCGACCCCGACTTCATCGGCCCGGCCGCGCTGGCCAAGGCGTACCGCTTCATCGGCGATCCGCGCGACGGCCAGGAGGAGGCGCGCCTGCGCGACCTGGCCGAGGACCCGCACGGGATCTACGACTGCACCCACTGCTTCGCCTGCGTGGAGGTCTGCCCGAAGGACGTGGCGCCGATGAACCAGATCATGCGCCTGCGCCGGCGCGCCACGGACGACTACGGCATCAAGGACTCGAACAACGGCTACGGCCACGAGAAGGGGTTCGTGGACATCATCGAGCGCTGGGGCACGCTGCACGAGGCGCAGCTTCTGCCGCGCTCCTTCGGCGACGGCTCCTTGGTGAAGGGACAGCTGACGCCGTCCGGTGCAAAGCAATTGACGCGAGAGCTGCCCACCGCGTTCCGCGGCCTCAGGTCAGGGAAGGTGACGCCCCGCAAGGCGCTGCTCCACCCGAAGCTGCCGGACCAGAAGCAGGTGAAGAGAATCTTCCACGAGATCGAGTCGCACGACGAGCGGATCGAGCTGAACCTGTACATCGTCGGCGAGTTGGGCGAAGACGAGGAAACCGCATGAAGCTGGCGTACTGGCCCGGGTGCGTGTCCCGGGGATTCACTCCGGAGCTGCACGGCTCGGTGGCGAAGGTCGCGCCGCTGCTCGACCTCGAGCTCGTGGAGCTCGACCGGGCGAACTGCTGCGGCGCCGGCGTGATCGCCGAGCACAACCAGGAGCTGGCGGACACGCTCAACGCGCGCACGTTCGCCATGGCGCAGCAGGTACAGGGCGCCGCCGGGATGATGAACATCTGCTCGACCTGCCAGGGCGCGCAGTCAGAGTGCCAGGAGCGGCTCGACGCGAGCTCGAGCTATCGCGGCGAGGTCAACAAGCACCTCGGCGACGAGAACCTCTCCTACCAGGCGGGCGGCGACTGGTGGAACAAGAACTTCCTCTGGATCCTCGCCGAGGAGATCGGCTTCGACACTCTCCGGGAGCGCGTGCGGCGCCCGCTCACCGGCCTGCGCATCGCTCCGTTCTACGGCTGCTACATCGTCCGGCCGTCGCGGCGCCTCGGCTTCGACGAGCACCCCGGGCGCGACAACTATCTCGGCCTCCTGATCGAGGCGCTCGGCGGCCAGGAGGTCGAATACGCGGGCGCGCGCAAGTGCTGCGGCTTCCCGGTGATCACGATGAACCGGACCACCTCGCTGCGACAGGCCGGCCGGCACCTCGCCGACGCGATCGACGCCGGCGCCGACTGCCTCGTCACCCCGTGCCCGCTCTGCCACCTCAACCTCGACCTGCAGCAGCCGGCGGCGCAGCGGTTCGTGGAGCGCGATCTCGGCATCCCGGTCCTCCACCTGCCGCAGATGGTCGGCCTTGCGCTCGGGCTCGAGCCGGAGGAGCTCGGCATGGGCAAGCACGTCGTCCCGACGGATCTGGTGCAGCGCAAGGTCTCGGAGCTGGCGGCGGCCTGACCCTCGGACGCGACTTTCGCGACGCGGGAGCGTTGTTCCGGGTATGAGCATCTCCCCCGGCGCTGCCCTCGCCGTAATCCTCGGGCTCGCTCTTCCCGCCAATGCCGCGGCGGCCATCACGCCGACCCGGTCAGCGGGGGACCTCGCCGGCGCCACCGACGGGTCGGCAACAACGGGAGCGAGCTTCGACGCGATTCCGCCGAACGGCGATCCGGTCGCGGTGTCGGACCGGGCGCTCGGCAGCTTTCCGACCACCGGCGCGAGCTACGCCATCCTCAGCACGGGCAACGCCACCTTCGCCGACAACGTGAACCTGTCGGGCAGCGATACCGAGAACAACGGTGGCGGCCACCTCCCCGGCCGTGGAGGCAACGACTTCGACGTGGTCGTGCTCCGGCTCGCGGTGAACGCGCCGAGCGAGACCAACTGCCTGTCGTTCGATTTCCGCTTCCTGACCGAGGAGTTCCCGGAGCACATCGGGCAGACGGTGAACGACGCGTTCATCGCCGAGCTCGACGGGTCCAGCTGGGCGACGAGCGCCGACGGCACCGTCACCGCGCCGGCCAACTTCGCGTTCGACCCGGCCGGCAGGCAGATCAGCGTCAACTCGACCGGCGAGACCAGCATGAACGCCGACGAGTCCACCGGCACGACCTACGACGGCGCCACGCCGCTGCTGCGCGCCTCCACGCCGGTCTCGCCCGGTGCCCACACCCTGTTCCTGTCGGTCTTCGACCAGGGCGACCCGATCCTCGACTCGGCCGCCTTCCTCGACAGCCTTGTCTTCACCCAGCAGCCGCCCGGCGGATGCGTCTCAGGCGCGCGCCTCGCGCCCGAGCCGAGCGGGCCGGCGACTCTCGCGGACCTTCCGCTGCCCACGCTCGGCCAGACCGTCAACGTCCAGGCCGTGTCGGGAGTCGTGCGCGTCGCACGGCCAGGGCAGGCGCGCGCCGGCTCCGCCCATGCGAGCCAGAAGGGGCTCACGTTCGTCCCGCTGGAGGAGGCGCGCCAGATTCCGGTGGGATCTTTCCTCGACACGCGCAAGGGAACGGTGAGACTCGTGTCACGCCGGCCCGGAGGCGGCACCGCCCGCACGCAGGTGGGTGACTTCTCGGACGGGCTGTTCCAGGCGCTCCAGTCGCGCCGCCGCAGCGCACGCGGGCTCACGGACCTGGTGCTCAAGGGCGGAAGCTTCCGCCGCTGCCTGGGCGTTGACCTGGGCGGGGGACCGATCCTCGGGCCGCTGAGCAGCCAAGCGCGCCGGACCGTCCGCCGCGTGCGCGCGCGGACGAACGGCCGCTACCGGTCGACCGGGCGCAACAGCTCCGCGACGGTCCGCGGCACCGAGTGGACCATGACCGACCGCTGCGACGGCACGCTCACCAAGGTCCAGCGTGGGACCGTGGTCGTCCGCGACTTCCGCCGCAAGCGCAACGTGGTCGTGCGGGCGGGGAAGAGCTACCTCGCCAAAGCTCGCCGCTAGCCGGTGAAGTGCGGCGCCGGCGCCGGACGCGGGCAGCGCTGGAAGACGCGCGATACCCTCGCCTGTCGTCCGTTGCGGTCTCGCACCACAACCGTCAACCGGTGACGTCCTGACCGCAGCGTCCGGGCGGGGACGCGGAGGTTGAAGGTCCCTCGGCGCGTGCTCGCGATGCGGCGACCGTCGAGCATCACCTGCACGCTCCGCACGCCCGCCGCGGCCGTCACACGCACGCGCGTGCTGAAGTTCGCGCGGGTGCAGCGACGGGTCGGCACACCGGTTACGCGCGCTCGCGGGCGACGCTTCGCCGCCGGCGGCTTCGTCGCCGGGGGCGGCTGCGCGGACTCGGCCTGACATCCGCCCTGCGCACACACGCGGATGTCGGACAGGATCGGCCCGTTGCCGTTCGCGTCGGGACGCAGCGTCACGCGCACCTCGAGGAACCTCCCGGCGAGCGAGAACGGCGCGCCGTTCGACACCGTGATGAAGGGCTGAGAGCCGAGGCCGGCCTCCGTGTCGGCGGCGCGCACCTCGATCACGATCTCCGTACCGGGCGGCTGGCTGCCGCGCGCCTCGGTGTTCCAGACGAGCTGGCCCCACTGCGTGCCGGCCGCGCCGCCGTCCTGGACCACGGTCCATGTGCCCTGCGGCGCCGTGGCCGAGAGCAGCTGCGCCCCGGTCATGTCGCTGTAGTTGTACGGGGAAGGCAACGGGCGCTCGCCCGGTCCCGCGGGGAAGTTCACGGTGAGGTCCACGGCGCCCACGTGCGTGTTGCCGTCCGCGCAGCCGGTGCCCTCACATCCCAGTGGGCCCCCGTTGGGGTCGATGCGGGTGGCGGTGTTCGAGTTGCGGTTCGCGGTCCAGATCTTCCCCGCGGCATCCACCGCGACGCCGGTGCTCCCGGCGCCCGTCGGGTTGTCGACGTTGCCGACGAACGTGCCGTCGTTCTTGAGGTGCCCGACCGTGCACTCAGAGCCGCAGAAGAGCGACGAACTCACCCAGACGTCGCCGTTAGGCGCGGCTGCCAGACCCTGCGCGTTGGGGTAACCGTGGTCGAACGGGCCGGCGTGCGTCGCGCCGTCCGGGCTCGTCTTCATGACCGAGCTGCCCGATAGGGAGGTCGTCCAGATGAACCCGCCGGGGTCGATGGCGACGCCGTACACGGAGTGGCCGGTTTGGACGCAGCGCGGATTGGCCGGCTCGGTGTCGCTGTCAGGCGCATTCGGGTCCCAGCGCAACAGCGGTCCCTGCGCGGACCAGATGACACCGTTCCCGTCGATCAGGCCGCCGTAGCCTCCGCAGGGGTTGTCCTTCACCGGCGTCTCGATGGCCCCCGTGGACCCGTTTACGCGAACGAACTCGCCGCCGCTGTTGAAGCTGCCGACCCACAGGTTGTTGTTCGCGTCGATGCTCATGTGCCTGCTGTCGCCGCCGTTGCACAGGGGCCCGCTCAGGCCGACGCGTTCGCCCTGGAAGTGGCAACCGAAGACCGCGTCGGTGTTCACGTGGTGGAGGATGCACTCGTCCTCCGCATTCGCGACATCTGAATCAGCCCCGGGCCAGGGCTTCACGTCGCCGTAGCCGGTCGAGGTCTCGATCGAGCCGTTGCCGTTCCGGTCGAGGCACTGGTTCGCGCTGACGTTGCCTACGTGCGTCACGCCGCCCGGACCGCGATGGCCCACCCACACGGTGCCGTCGAGACCGACCGTCGTCCGCGAGGATTCGTTGCAGCTTGCGCTGTCCGAGATCGTGCGGTACTCGCCGAGGATCGCCCCGGTCTCCGTGTTGATCTTCGCGATCGTGCAGCGCTGCGACAGCGACACCCAGATGAACGGGAAGGTGCTCGTCTCCTCGTTGAGCTGAAGCTCGTTGGGAAAGCCGTGATTGAGGTTCACCGCCGTGCCCTTGTCGAAGTCGGCGTCGGACGTGTAGACCACGTCGCTCACCCCGCTCTGCCCCGAGGCAACCGAGGCAAGGCTGGCGGCGGCCAGTGTTGCGAGCAGCGCCACGAGCATCGCGGCGCTGATCGTCCTGCGTACGTGAACCACACCTTCGCGTCCGTGCATCGGGCCATCCTGGACCGGAAAGCTCTCGCGGCGAGATATTTCCATCCGAAATTGGTCCCCCAAAGGTGGGACGCCCACTGCCCCGTTTCAGCCCGTGAACACCGGAGCGATGACCGGCGGCGCGCAGCGGCTGAACGAGCGGCTGACCGTGCGCCGGTTGCCGCGCGCGTCCACCGCGAGCACGCGGAGCGTGTGACGCCCGGCGCGCATGTCGTTCGCCGGCACCGAGACGCTGAACCGCTTGCTCTTGGTCCTACGGAGCGTGCGACCGTCGACGGTCACCACCACACGCCGGAGCCGCGACGCGTCGCGGACGCGGATCGTCGCCGTGAACGCCGATCGCGAGCAGGCGGACGCCTGAACGCCGCCCACCGAGATCCTCGGCTTCGCGCGATCCACGCGGCCCGCGGGTGCCGCGGAGATCGTCGTGCCCTGAGTCGCGCTGTTGTTCGCGCCATTCGGATCCGGCTGGTTGCCGGCCACGGACGCCGTGTTGGTGATCGTGCCGGCCGAGCTCGGCCGGACGACGATTCTCACGGTGGCGGACGCACCGCTGGCGAGGTCGCCCAGCGCACACGTCACCGTCGCCGTGCCCGAGCAGCTGCCCTGGCTTGCCGACGACGAGCGTGCCGTGAGACCCGACGGCAGGGTGTCGGTCACCGTGACGCCGGTGGCCGGATTCGGCCCGTTGTTCGTGACGGTGATCGTGTAGGTCAGGTCGCGCCCCGCCCTCGACGGGTCGGCGGAGTCGACCTTCGTGATCGCGAGATCGGCAGGCTTCTCGGTGAGAGACACCTGGCCGCCGCCGATGACGACCGCAGCGTCGTTGCCCGCGGCATCGTCCCTGTTGCTCGAGCGGACGAGCACGTCCAGGCCACCGAAGTCGCCCTCGAAGTGGTTGTGCCACGGCCCGGCGTTGAAGTCGGCGTCGCTGACGCCGGGGAACGCTGCGATCCCGGCGGGCGTCCGGAAGAGGTCGTCGCTGCTGCCGCCGTCCACCGTGGTGAGACCCGGCAACAGTGCCGACAGCCACGTGTAGCACGTCCCGTGCGAGAACAGGCCACCACCGGAGTTCACGAAGGTGTTGATCACCTGCGCGTTCGCGGTGATTGCCTCGCCTTCCGTCTGCGTGCCCGCGCCCGACGGCTGGAGGCCGCCCTGGCAACCGGCGTCGGGGCCCGAGCCAAGGTCGTTGCCCGCCCCGTTGCCCGCGATCCAGATGATCGCCGGGCTGTAGGTCCCGTTCTGGATCGACGCGAAGCCGCCGTTGATCTCGGCCGCCGTGTCGAAGTAGCGAACGGTCATCCCGTTCTTGTTCGCCGCGTTCTTGATCCCCATCCCGGCGTCGCCCCCGCTGCCGTTGACGACGTCGCGCGGCTCCGACCCGAAGGCGGCGATGCTGCCGTCGTTCGCCCGGCCGACCTGCGCCTTGATGTTCCCGACCGCCTTCTCCATGTAGAGCCAGCCCTGCAGGGAGTTGCCGGCATCATCGGTCGACCCGTGGTCGGTCAGGTCGTCACCGCCGAGGATCACTGGTCCGCCCACGGCGCCCAGCGCCGTTCCCGGAATGATCAATAGGGCGATGACCCCGGCCAGGGTCACCATTCTCGTCGGCTTCATGCGGCTCTCCTTGATGGACCAGATGCGAGTCGAACGGGAGGACAGGGCTGTCCCCCATATGGGTCAATGGCTCTAGACCCGCTCCATTAGAACCCGGGTTTGCGCAGCCGTCAAGCAGAAGCCTGCAAGAAGGTTGTCAGGCGAGGCGCTACGCGAGCCGTCTCACGCACGAGCTGCGGGCCCGTCGCGCGCGGCCCGAACGGGCGGCTCGGGCCTTGCGTTGGCGGGCGCAGCGCCGCGCGGCGCTGGCGCGTGCGCGGGGCGCCGGCCCCGCGACCCAACGGCACTCGAGCGGCGGCCGCACCGGCACCTCGGCCATCAGGTCGAGCGGGTCGTGCGAGTGTCCCCGGCCGAGCAGGTGGCCCCACTCGTGCACGATGATCATGCACGCCTCCACCGGGCGCATCTCCCGCCAGCTGCTGCGGTCGAGCCAGATCTGGCAGCCCGGCTGCTCCGCGCGCGCCGCGACGGACGGATCGGGGTCGTCGTAGAGGATCGCGTGCGCCGGAACGGTCGTGACGCCGTTCACCACACAGGTGGGAATCGGACCGCCCCAATGCGCATGCGCGAGCGCCATGTACGTCGCGAGCTCCTCGTCGAGGAAGGTCGTGCCGTGATTCGCGTGCGCGGACGCCGGAACCGCCCCGGTGAGCACGCACAGGGCGAGCGCCCAGCGGGCACGGCGGCGGAGGGACATACGGCGCTATGTCGGCGCCTGCAGCGGTTCTTCGCGCCCGACGCAGGATTTTTGGACGAAAGACGCGTACGCTCGGGCTGTGACTCGCCGCACCGCCTCGCTGCTCGTTGCGGGCCTGATCGTGCTGCTCGCCGCGGCACCGGCGGCTTCCGCGCGCTACATCCGGCTCTCGGACGAGCGCACGAGGACCCACTCCGCGTTCGTGAACTACGCCAGCTGGGTGCGCGCCAAGCCCGGGATTCGCGCGCCCAAGGTCGAGTACCTCGAGCCATTCACCTTCCACGGCCGCCAGGAGGTCGTGCTCGTGCTCGGGCAGGAGACGCTGGGCCGTCGCACGTGGGTGCGGATCCGCTACCCGGGGCTCGGCCGAAAGATCGGCTGGGTCAAGGAGCGCGTCCTGTCGGCCTCCCGCTTCCACCGGGATCTCGTCGTCGTCGACCGGGGCGCGCTGGAGCTGCGCCTACTGCGGGACGGCAAGGTCGTGATGCGGGCACGGATCGGCGTCGGCGCCGCGGAATCCCCCACGCCGACCGGTCAGTCCTACATCCGCGAGCGCCTCGCGCTGTCGAGCAGCGGCTCGATCTACGGCGCGCTCGCGTTCGGCACGAGCGCCTTCTCGCGCTACCGCACCGACTGGCCCGGTGGCGGCCAGGTCGGGATCCACGGAACGAACCAGCCCGGCCTGATCCCCGGCTACATCTCGAACGGCTGTGTCCGCCTGCACAACGAGGACATCCTCGCGCTGGGCCGGCGGCTCGAGGTGGGAACCCCCGTTCTGTTCAAGTAAGCGGTCTAGCTTCTTCCCGTAACGGGTAACCCGCGGGGGAGAAATGGAAGCTCGTCCGTTGTCACGCCCATGGCGACGGTAGTCGCCGGAAGGTTCGAGGACCTCGTCGGGATCGGCCTCTCGGTCGTGATCGGGGAGGACCCGGATCTCGACCTCGTCGCGCGCGACGTGCCGTTGTCCGACCTCGAGTCGGTGGTCGCGGAGAACGCGCCCGCGGTCGTGCTGCTCAACTTCGCGGCACTCAGCGGGCCGGCCGACCTGCTGGCGCTGCATCAGCGCCTGCCCGAGGCCAGGATCCTCGTTCTCGCGACCCGGCCCAGCGCCACGGAGTGCACCCAGATGCTCTCGTTCGGGGCGACCGGATGCCTGTCGAAGGAGACCGAGGCGCGGGACGTGGTGAGCGCCATCCACCTCGCCTCGCGCGGAATGCACGTGCTCCCGCGCTCGGCCGCCGCCGGGGGCGGCGTGGACCAGCTCGGCATGGAGGGCATCGAGCTGACCGCGCGCGAGGCCGAGGTGCTCGAGCTGCTTCAGGACGGCCGCACCAACGCCGAGATCGCGACCGAGCTCGCGATCGGCGTCGAGACGGTCCGGACGCACGCGCGCAACATCTACAGGAAGCTCGGCGTCCCATCGCGGCGCGAGCTCGCGCGCATGGCGCAGCAGGAGCCGGTGGTCGTGGACGAGGAGCGGCGGCCGGTAGCGACGGGCTAACCTGCGAGCGCGCGGTGCGCGCGAGCACCCGATTACGCCGGGGCGGCGCGCAGGAGGCCGCGCACGTTCAGCAGCTCCGCGACCTGCACCGCGTTCGTGGCGGCGCCCTTGCGCAGGTTGTTCCCGACGATCCAGAGGTTGAGACAGCGCTCGTGCGACGGGTCGCGCCGGATGCGGCCGACGAGGACGTCGTCGCGACCGGCCGCGTCGAGGGCCGTGGGGTAGAGCCCGTTGCCCGGGTCATCGATCACGGTGAGGCCGGGCGACGACGCCAGCAGATCGCGGCACTCGTCCGGCGAGAGCGGGTCGCGCGTCTGGACGTTCGCGGACACCGAGTGCCCCGTGAAGACCGGCACGCGGGCGCAGGTCGCCGATACGCCGATGTCGTCGCGCCCGAGGATCTTGCTCGTCTCGCGCATGCACTTGCGCTCCTCGGTGGTGTAGTCGTCGCCGTCCTTGAAGGTCTCGACCTGCGGCAGCACGTTGAACGCGATCTGGTGCGGATACACCTCCGGCCGCGGCATCTCCTTGGCGTGGAGCTGCGCCTCCACCTGGTCGTGCAGCTCCTCCACCGCGCGCTGGCCCGTTCCCGACACCGCCTGGTAGCTCGACATCACGACGCGCTCGATCCCCGCTTCCTTGAGGATCGGCCCGAGCGCCACCACGGTCTGCATCGTCGTGCAGTTCGGATTCGCGACGATGCCCTTATGGCCGTCGAGCGCCTCGGGGTTGACCTCGGAGACGACCAGCGGCACGTCCTCGTGCATGCGCCACTGCGACGAGTTGTCGACCACGACGGCGCCCGCGTCCGCGAAGCGAGGCGCCCACTCGGCGCTGACCCCGGAGCCGGCCGAGAAGAGCGCGACGTCGAAGCCCTGGATCGTCTCGTCGTTCAGCGGCGCGACCGTAAGGCTCCGGTCCCCCCAATCGAGCTTGCGCCCGGCCGAGCGCTCGGAGGCGAACGGCACGACCTCGTCCGCGGGGAAGGTGCGCTCGCGCAGCACGTCGAGCATCGTGGATCCGACCGCACCTGTGGCGCCCACGACGGCGACCCGCATCGCCTACGCCACCTTCGGGCGGTGCACGCCGGCCACGTCCTCGGGGAGCACCGCGTCCGCGCCCAGCTCGAAGGCGGTGTGAAGCCGGCGGACAGCGTCGGCCACGTGCTCCTCGCGCACCACGCATGAGATCTTGATCGGGGAGGTCGAGATCATCTCGATGTTCACGCCCGCCTCGCCCAGGACGGTGAAGGTCTTCGCCGCAACGCCTGGATGGCTCTTCATTCCGGCCCCGACGACCGAGACCTTCCCCATCCGGTCGTCTGACTGGATCTCGCTGAAGCCGAGCTCGGCCTGGAGCGCGCCGAGCGACTCGCGAGCGAGAGCCACGTCGTCGCGCGGGACCGTGAACGACATGTCCGCGAGATGGCCCTCCGACTGGGGCTCGTTCTGGATGATCATGTCGACGTTGATGTTGGCGTCGGCCAGCGCGGTGAGCACGCGGCCGGCGATGCCGGGCACGTCCGGGAGCCCGGTGAGCGTGATCCGCGCCTCGGAGGTGGAGTGGGTCACGGCTGTGATGAGCGCCTGTTCCATCGTCTGCTCCTCGTCCTGAATCACCGTACCGGGTCCGTCTTCGAAGCTCGATCGGCAGTGGATGGTCACGCCGTGGTTGCGCGCGTACTCGACCGAGCGGAGCTGCAGCACGCCCGCCCCGCTCGCCGACATCTCGAGCATCTCCTCGAACGTGAGCACCGGCAGCTTGCGCGCCTCCGGCACGATCCGAGGGTCGGCGCTGAATACGCCGGCCACGTCCGTGTAGATCTCACAGACGTCGGCGCCCAGCGCGGCGGCGAGCGCCACGGCGGTCGTGTCGGAGCCCCCGCGACCGAGCGTGGTCACGTCGAGCGAGTCCTGCGAGACGCCCTGGAATCCCGCGACCAGCACGATCTTGCCGTCGTCGAGCCCGCGCCGGATGCGATCGGCCTTCACCTCGATGATGCGGGCCTTGGTGTGGCCGCTGTCCGTGACGATGCCCGCCTGAGAGCCGGTGAGCGAGATCGCCTCGTGGCCGAGATCGTTGATCACCATCGCCGCCAGGGCGCAGGTCACGCGCTCGCCGGTCGAGAGCAGCATGTCCATCTCGCGTGGATGGGGGCGGTCGGAGACCTCATAGGCGAGCGATACGAGCTCGTCGGTGTGCTTCCCGCGCGCGGAGAGCACGGCCACGACGTTCGTGCCCGCCTCCTTCGCCTTCACGATGCGGCCGGCCGCGCGCTTGATGCGCTCCGCGTCCGCGACGGAGGTGCCGCCGAACTTCATTACGACCGTGTCGGTGCCGGCTGGCGGCATGGTGGGCAACGATAGCTTTCCGCCCGTGCGTCCCGAACTCGCCCGGCGCCGGCTCGCCCTCGCGCTGCTCGCGGCGCTGGCGCTCGGGGCGGGCGTGGCCGGCGCGGTCGTCGGCGGGGCGCAGGACGACGACGAGCAAGAGTGCCTCGAGCGTGCCGACGCCCGGCCGCGCGAAGCCGGAGGAGCGCGTCTCCTTCCTCGCGCGGATCGTCCCGCCGCCCGCGGAGAGGCGGCGCACCGGCGGGGCGGAGTTCCCGCCTCGGGTCGCGAGGGTGGCGCGGCGCCTGTCGACGGAGCGCAAGGTCGCGCAGCTGTTCGTGTTCGGCTTCCGCGGCACGGACCCGACCGCCGAGATCTTCGGCCGGCTGCGGCGACTCGACCTCGGCGGGATCGTGATCTCGTCCGGCAACTACGTGGAGCAGGGCCAGCTGAGCGCGCTGGCGGGCGAGGCCACCGTGGTCGCGGACCAGAGCCGGCACCTGCCGCCGTGGGTGCTCGCGAGCCAGGAGGGCGGCGAGCTGAACTCGTTCCCGGACCTCCCGCCGGCGCTCGCTCCGTCGGACGTCAGCTCCGCCGGCGAGGCTGCCGCGCAGGCGCGCGACTCCGCGACCACCCTGCGCGCGCTGGGCATCAACGGAGTGCTGGGACCGGGCGTCGATGTGGGCACGGAGACCGGCTCGGCGCTGGGCACGGGTGTCTACTCGGACGACCCTGACGCGGTGTCGACGTACGCCGAGGCCGTCGTTGGTGCCTACCGCGACGAGCACGTCTTCAGCGCGGCGGCGCATTTCCCGGGGCTCGGCGCGGCCGACCAGTCCACGCAGGACGGCCCGGCGACGGTTGGCCTGGGCCTCGATGAGCTGCGGCAGCGCGACCTCATTCCGTTCAAGGCCGCCATCGACGCCGGCGTTCCGGGCGTGCTCGTCGGTTCCGCCCTCTACCCCTTCAGCGACTTCACCGTTCCCGCGTCGCTGTCGAAGAGCGTTGACACCGCCCTGCTCCGCGGCGAGCTTCGCTTCAAGGGCGTTGCGCTCACCGACGACCTCGCCGACCCCGCGATCACCACGCTCCACACGGTGCCCGACGCCGCGGTCCAGGCACTCCGGGCCGGAGCGGACATGCTCTACATCTCCGGCAGCCCAGGTGACCAGCAGGCGGCTTACATCGCGGTGCTGAGAGCCGTGCAGCGCGGCCGCATCCCGCGCCGGCGGCTGGACCAGGCGATCGGCCGCATCCTGCTGGCAAAGCAGGACTACGACCTGTTACGGGGTCAGACCCCCTAAGCGTCACCGACTCAAGGGGTCTGACCCCTTGAGTCGTTCGCACTCAACCCGGTTGTCGTTGAAGGTGGGTGCGTTGCCCTCCGCGGTCAGCAGCTGCGGCGTCGTGGCCTGCGCGCTCCGGCCGCCAGGGTAATCCGAGTTCCACCACCCCATCGGCGCCACGAGCACGCCCGGTCGCGCGTCGTCGGACACGCGCGCTGCGCACCTGAACGAGCCGCGCTCGTTGAAGACGCGCACCTCGCTGCCGTCCTCGATGCCGCGCTCGGCCGCGTCTGTCGGGCTCACCACCACCTCCGGGGACGGCTGGGCCCGGTGCTGGCGAGCCGCCTCGTTCGCGAAGGTCGAGTTCAGGAAGAGGTGCGTCTTCGGCGTGACGAGCGCGAGCGGAAAGCGTTCGGCCAGTGCCTCGTCGGCCACCTCGGCCGGCGGCTCGTAGCGCGCCTGCATGCCCGCGCGGCCGCTCTCGGTGCCGAAGCCGCCCTCCGCGTGCGGGAGCGGACCCTGGCCCAGGTCTACCTTGGTCCAGCCGCGCTCGCGGAGGCCGTTCTCCTTGAAGCCGGCGAGCAGCTGGTCCACGAGCTCGTCGTCGCTCTCGCGGAAGCAGGGATCCTCGAGCCCCAGACGCTCCGCGAGGTTCCGGAAGATCTCGGTGTTCGGCCGCGCCTCGCCGACGGGCTCGATCGCGGGCTCGTTCCAGGTCACGTAGTGGTGACCCCAGGAGAACAGGACATCGAGGTGCTCGAGCTGCGTGGTCGCGGGGAGGATCACGTCCGCGTGCTGCGCCGTGTCGGTCATGAACTGCTCTAGGACGACGACGAACAGGTCGTCACGGCGGAGACCCTCCAGCACGCGCTCCTGGTCGGGCGCTATTGCGGCCGGGTTCGAGTTCCAGCAGACGAGCGCCTTGACCGGCGGGTCCAGCGCCGGGTCGGTGAGCGCGTCGCCCAGCCGCGACATGTTGATCGTCCGGACCGGGCCGGGTCGCAGGTCCTCGCGCTGGAGCGGGCGCGCGCTGATGGCGGCGGCCGTCGCGGTGGGGATGTAGGAGCAGCCGCCGCCGCGGTCCCTCCACGCGCCGGTGAGCATCGGCAGCGAGGCGACCGTGGCGTACGCGGCGGGTGCGCCGGCGTGGCGCTGCGCCCCGACGCCGAGCCGCAGGAGGGCCGGGCGCGTGGAGGCGAACTCGCAACCCACGCGGGCGATCGCCTCGGCGTCCACCCCGCACTGCGCGGCGCACTCGTCGACCGTCGTCCGGGCGATCTCGGCGAGGAGCTCGTCGTAGCCGTCGGTGTGAGCGCGGCACCAGTCCTCGTCGTGGAGCCCGGCGTCGACGACGGCGCGCATCATGCCGATCGCCAGCGCAGCGTCGGTCCCCGGCAGCGGGCGCAGGTGCTCGTCGGCCAGGCGGGCGGTGCGGCTGCGGAACGGGTCGACCACGACGAGCCGCGCGCCGGCCCTGTGCGCGTCGAGCAGCTTGACCCACAGGTGCGGCGCCGTCGACATCGGATTCCAGCCCCAGAGGAGCAGGTAGCGGGCGTTCGGCCACTCCTCCGGGTCGACCTCCGGCGATACGCCGTGCGCCTGGACCATGCCAGTGATTCCCGCCGTGGCGCAGATGGTGCGCTCGAGCTGGGAGGCGCCGAGCCCGTTCATCACGCGAGCCGACATCGTGTTGCCCTGGATCAGCCCCTGCGTGCCCATGTAGCTGTAGGGGAGGATCGACTCGCCGCCGAACTGCTCGCGCGCGCGGAGGATGCCCTGGGCTGCCGCGTCGAGCGCCTCGTCCCACGACGCCTGCCGGAAGCCGCCGCCCGCGCGGATCAGCGGGTTGAGGATGCGCTCGTCCGAGTAGACGCGGTCCAGGTAGTTCGAGACCTTGCCGCACAGGAAGCCGACGGTTATCGGATGATCGGGGTCACCGGCGACCTTGGTGGCGCGGCCGTCCTCGACCGTGACGTGCATGGCGCACGTGTCCGGACAGTCATGCGGGCAGGCACCTCGGACCAAGCGGGTCGCCACCGCTCGATCCTACGCCGACCTAGATGGTCTGACGACCCCGGAGGGCGCGGCCCAGCGTGATCTCGTCCGCGTACTCGAGGTCCGAGCCCACCGGGAGGCCGCTGGCGAGGCGCGTGACCGCGACGTCCGGCGCGCGCTCGCGGAGCGCGTCGGCGAGGTAGAGCGCGGTGGCCTCGCCGGTGGTGGTGGCGTTGGTGGCGATCACCACCTCGCGGATCCCCGCGCCGTTGTCCACCCGCCCGAGGAGCTCGGAGATGTGAAGGTCCTCCGGGTCCACGCCGTCGATCGGCGACAGCGCCCCGCCGAGCACGTGATAGCGGCCGTGGAACTCACCCGAGCGCTCGATCGGGATGACGTCGCTCGGCTGCTCGACGACGCAGATCGCCGCCTGCTCGCGCCGCTCGTCCTGGCAGATGCGGCAGGTCGCCTCGGTGGCGAGGTTGAAGCAGACCTCGCAGTGCCCGACGGTCGCCTTGACCTCTCGGATGGCGTCGGCGAGCCCGAGCGCCTCCTCCTCAGACACGCTGAGGATGTGGAAGGCGAGCCGCTGAGCGGTGCGCTGCCCGATGCCGGGCAGGCGAGCGAGCTCGGTGATGAGCCGGTTGACGGGCGCGGCGAACAGAGTGCCTCGAAGGCTAGTGCCGGGTGCGGGCGTTTAACGGCGGCGGTGAAGGTGGCGAACCGAGGGGGTTCGGCCCCTACATCCCCGGCAGCCCCAGACCGCCCAGGCCACCCGGGCCGGCCAGTCCGCCCGCAGCGGCGTTCATCTTCGATGCCGCCAGCTCCTGGGCCGAGCGGATCGCCTCGTTGACGGCGGCCTGGACCATGTCCTGGAGCATCTCGACGTCCTCGGGGTCCACGGCGTCGGGGTCGATCGTGAGCTCCTTCAGCTCGAGCTCGCCGCTGATCTTCACGGTCACCATTCCGCCGCCGGCGCTGGCCTCGACGATCTCGTTCTTGAGCTCCTCCTGAGCCTTGGCCATGTCGGCCTGCATCTTCTGGACCTGCTTCATCATCTGATTCAGGTTGGGCTGACCCATCAGTCCTTCTCCTCGTCGGGCGGTGTGTCGAAGACTTCCTCCGCGGCGAACTCGGCACGGAGGCGCGCTATCAGCTGGTCGTGGTCCAGCGTGGCAGGTCCGGGCGGCGGGGCGACGGCGTCGCTGAGCTCGAAGGCGAGCGTCAGCGACTGCCCCGTTATCCCGCGCACCGCGGTCGCAACAAGATCGCGACCTTGCTCGGCCTTTTTCTTGACGAATGCGGCATCGGCGGGGAAGGCGATCGTTAGCCGGTCGCCCTCGAGCGCCGCGGGGGTGGCGGCGGAGAGCGCGGCGCTCAGCATCCCGTTCTGCTCCGCGACGGCGTCGGCGACCGCGGGCCACAGCGTGACGACCTGATCGAGCTCGATCGCGCCCACCGGCTGGGGGGAGGGATCGGGGCTCGAGGCGACCGCCGCCGCAGGAGCACCCTGCGACGCGGGACGCGAGGCCTGTGGGGAGGATGCGGGAGAACCGGTCGCCGAGGCCCCCTTCGATGCCGGTCGTTGGCCAGATGCCGCCGCCGAAGCCGACGCCGCGGAGGCCGATGCCGGCGCTTCCGCCGCGGACGCGGCCGGGCTCCCCAGCGCCGCCTCCAGCTGGTCGATCCGGAACATCAGCGCCTGGAGGGACAGGTCGGCCTGGGGCTGGGTCGCCTTCAGGAGTGCCATCTCGAGCTGGATGCGCGGCTCGCTGCCGTCCTTCACCGCGGCGATCGCCGAGGCCAGGAAGTCGATCGCGCGCAGGATCTCGCCCTGCGACAGGCGATCGGCCTGGGCGGCGAGCCGGTCGGTCTGCTCGGCGGTGACCGAGAAGGAGTCGGGCACGTGCCCGAGCGTCTGGACCACGAACAGGTGGCGCAGGTGCGCCGACAGGTCGCGCATGAACTGCGTGAAGTCGCGCCCGGACTCGGACAGCGACTGGACCGTGAGCAGCGCCTCGCGCGGGTCGCGGTCCGCGAGCGCCTCGCCGGCCGCCAGCACGAGCTCGGCGTCGGCGACACCGAGGATCTCGAGCACATCCTCGAGCTTCACCTCATTGCCGCCATACGTGACGAGCTGCTCGAGCGTCCCAAGCGCGTCGCGGAACGAGCCGGTGGCCGCGCGCGAGAGCATCCCGACCGCCGGGTCGGGGATCTGAATCCCCTCCTCGACCGCCACCCGCCGCAGCACTCCGGCGATCTGCTCGAGCGAGGGACGCTGGAAGTCAAAGCGATGGCAGCGGTCGATGATCGTGGCCGGGACCTTGTGCGCCTCGGTCGTGGCCAGCACGAAGACCACGTGCTGGGGCGGCTCCTCGAGCGTCTTGAGGAATGCGTTCCACGCGGCCTGCGTGAGCATGTGCGCCTCGTCCAGGATGTACACGCGCTTGCCGCCCTGCATCGGCGCGAGCGCGACGTTCTCGCGCAGCTCGCGGATGTCGTCGACCGAGTTGTTCGAGGCCGCGTCCATCTCCACCACGTCGAGCGACGTGCCGGTCATGATCGCGCGCGCGACCGCCGAGTCAGGGTCGAAATCCGCGCGCGCGCCGCCCTCGGCGTTGAGGGCGCAGGCCAGGAGCTTCGCCATGGACGTCTTGCCGGTACCCCGCGAGCCGACGAACAGATACGCGTGGTGGACCTTGTCCAGCTCGATCGCGTTGCGGAGCGTCCTGACGATGTGTTCTTGGCCCACCACCGAGTCGAAGGTCCTTGGGCGGTGGCGGCGGTAGAGCGAAAGCATCGTTCAATCGAGCATAACCAGCCCTTGGGCTGGAGACCCGACTGCCGATAAAGACAGGGTGGAGACCCAGACTCCGCAACCGGTTTCGGTGGGAACGCGCGATCACGCACGTGCCGCGCTCGCACGCGCCTTCGAGGAGGCGGCCGTCATGCCGGGCACGCTGCTGCCCCACGACCTCCTCGACGAGCTGACGAGCGTCGCGCACGAGATCGCGCACGAGGTCGCGCGCGCCGGCGACGACGCGGTCGGGTTCGGGTTCGACTTCAAGGAGCGTCTGGGGCCCGGCGCCTACAACATCGAGCACTCGATCGACACGACCGTCATCGGTCTGCTGGTCGGCCGCAGGCTCTTTCCGGACGACGCGCTCGAGGATCTCGGCGTGGGGCTCTTCCTCCAGGACATCGGCAAGCTCGCGCTGCCGCCGCGGCTGGTCCACAAGGAGGGTCCGCTCGCGGCCGACGAGTGGGAGCTGATGATGCGGCACCCGGCGCTCGGCCTCGAGTTCCTGCGCGACGACTCGATCCCCGCGCGGGCGAAGTCGATCGTCCGCTGTCACCACGAGCGCTGGGACGGCACGGGTTACCCGGGCGGCCTCGTGGGCCTGGAGATCTCCGAGTTCGCCCGCATCGCCGCAGTCGCGGACGTGTTCGACGCGCTCACGAGCGAGCGCTACCACGCGCCCGCCGTCTCACGGCACGAGGGGCTCGCCACCGTCCTCGCAGGGTCCGGCAGCGCGTTCGACCCGAAGGTCGTCGAGACCTTCCTCGTCGTCGCGGGCGTCTAGTCCAGCAGGTCGAGCGCCGCGCCGACGATGGTCTCGGCGTCGATCTCGTGGTGGCGGTAGACGTCCTCGAGATCGCCTGACTGACCGAAGCGCGTCACGCCAAGCGGGGTGAGCGGTACCGCGTTGACCGCCGCAAGGAACGCCAGTGCGTTCGGGTCGCCGTCGAGCACCGTGACCATCGGCGCCGCGCGCTCGGCGGGGAAGAGCTCGTCGAGGATCGCCGCGGGGTGGTCGCCGAAGCCTGACCTCGCGCGGAGGGCCCGGAAGAGCAGGTCCGCGCTCGTCAGGCAGATCACCTCGGTCGTGTCGCCGAGCGTGTCCGCGGCGCGCAGGACCTCGGGGGTGGCGGCGCCCATGCCCACCAAGGTGACGGCCGGGCGCCCGCTCGCGCGCCTGAGCGGATAGCCGCCGGCCAGCACGAGCCTGCCGGCGCTCGTCCGAGTCGTCGCCGCCCGCGAGCGACTGGTCGATGGGGCGCGTCGAGAGGCGGAAGTACGCCGATTCGCCGTCGGGGCGGCCGAGCCGGGACAGGGCGTATAGAAGCGTCCATTCGAGGTCCTGGCCGAACGCCGGCTCCCAGAACGTGCAGCCCGGCTGGCCGATCCCGATCGAGGGCGTGACGATCGACTGATGAGCGCCGCCCTCGGGAGCCAGCGAGACGCCCGACGGCGTCCCGATCAGGATCGACTGCCCGCCCGCGTAGATCCCGAACGACCACGGCTCCAGCGCGCGCCCCACGAACGGGTCGTAGATCGTGCCGATCGGGAGCAGCGGCTGCCCGTGGCGGCTCCAGGTGGCGCCGAGCTCGCTCAGCAGCCCGACGAGGTTCGTCTCCGCGATGCCCAGCTCGATGTGGCGGCCGGTCGGCGTCTCGTGCCAGTGCACGAGCGTCTGGGTGTCGTCCGCGAACCAGTCGCGCCGCTCGCCCACCGACCAGATCCCGCACTTGTTGATCCACCCGCCGAGGTTCGTGGAGCTCGCCACGTCCGGGCTCACGGTCACGACCCGCTCGGCCACCTCCGGCGCGTCGTGAACGAGGTCCACGAAGAAACGGCCGAAGGCCTGCTGGGTCGATTCCTTCCCGCGATGCTTTCGCCCGAGCGACGCGGGCACCTCGGGTGGTGAGCGCGGCTCCGGCTCCTCGCGCGCGAGGGCGGCGGCGGCCGCGGCGGCGAGCTCGCCCTCAGGGCTGCCGGCGTCGAATGGCGCCCACGGGTCCTCCGGGTTGGCGTCGAGCTGCTTCGCGAGCTCCTCGAACTGCTCGACCGTGAGCAGCGCCGAGTGGTTCTCCGGGTGGCCCTCGATCGGGAGCGACCAGCCCTTGATCGTGTACGCGAAGATCACGGTCGGGCGATCGTGCTGCGCCGCCCGGTAGGCCTCGATCAGCTTGCCGATGTCGTGACCCCCGAGGTCGCGGAAGGCGCGGCGCAGGTCGGCGTCGGAGAGGTCGCGCACGAGCGTGGCCAGGCCCGCGTTGCGGCCGGGCAGCCGCTCCCGTAGCTCGTCCGGGCCGGCGCGCAGAAGCCGCTGATACTCCTCGTTCGGCATCTCGTCGATCCGGCGCCGGAGGTCCTCGCCTCCGGCCCGCTCGAAGAGCGATTCGAGGCGGCGGCCGTACTTCACGGTCAGCACCTGCCAGCCCGCGGCCTCGAACATCCCGGCGAGCCGGCCGAACGCGATGTCCGGGACCACGCGGTCGAGCGACTGGCGGTTCAGGTCCACCACCCAGAGCACCTCGCCGAGCCGCGCAACCCAGGGGTCGGCGATCGCCTCCCAGACGGCGCCCTCGTCGAGCTCGGCATCGCCCAGCAGCGCTATCTCGCGGCCGCGCGGCGGCGCCTCGAAGCGGTGGCGCTCGAGGTAGCGGCGCGCCACGGCGCCCCAGATCGGTGCGGTCGCGCCGATTCCGACGGAGCCGGTCGAATAGTCGACCGGGTCCGGATCCTTCGTTCGGCTCGGGTAGCTCTGCAGCCCGCCGAAGGCGCGGAGCGACCCGAGGTAGGAGCGCTCGAGCCGGCCGAGCAGATAGTTGATGGCGTGCAGCACGGGCGAGGCGTGCGGCTTCACCGACACGCGGTCCTCTGCGCGCAGCTCGGAGAACCACAGCGCGGTCATGAGGCTCACCATCGACGCGCTCGACGCCTGGTGCCCGCCGACCTTCACCCCCGAGCGGTTCTCGCGCACGCGGTTCGCGTGATGCACGATCGCGGTCGCGAGCCAGAGCACGCGCCGCTCGACGGCCTCGAGTGTCTCGAGGTCAGTCGCCGCGCGCGGCGGCGACGGCGTGCTCGTGGTCGGGGTAGTACTCAAGTCGAGCGATTTTCCCATCCCGCACCGTGAGCACCATGTGAAGCGGCATGGTTCCGGCGACTCCGCTCATCCGGGCGGTCATTCGCCAGTGCCCCTGCGCGACGACCCGCTCGCCGTAGGCCTCCACGCGGTCCGTCTCGAGCTCGATCGATTTCCAGACGCTCAGCCAATCTCGTGTGCTTTCGCGAAACGCGTCCTTTCCCTCCATGGTCACGTTCGCCTCGGGCCAGTGCGAGCCGGTCACGACGACCATGTCGTCGGAGTACAACTCGAACATGCCCTCGAAGTCGCCGGCGTTCCAGCGCTCCGCGGACTTCCGGACGATGTCGAGGGCCTCTTGGGACAAGGGAAAAAGCGGACCGTGCACCCATCTCCGGAACAAGGCCTCGGGCGTGCCCGCCGATCTTCGGCTCCAGCCAGGCTTGACCACGGCGCACGAGCGGTATCGCTTAAGGCTGCTTCCTCCCGGATCTGACCTGGTTCGCGAGCGCTCGCCGCGTGGGACCCGGCCATCGACGCCTCAGTCCGGCGTACTGGCCCCGAGAGCCAAAGTCCCTCGAACGGGAATTCAGCCCTGCTAGAGCGGATTGCAGGTGACAGGGCACCGCTACCTCCCCGCCTAGCACGGTCCACCCGGGAGGGTAGCGCGTAGGCTGCGCGGCATGGCACTACGACAGTCAGTTTCGACGGACGGGGCGCCCGAGGCGATCGGCCCGTACAGCCAGGGGGTCCGGAGCGGCAGCCTCCTGTTCTGCTCCGGTCAGATCCCGCTCGACCCCTCCACCGGCGAGATCGTGAAGGAAGACGTCGAGGGCCAGACCCGGCGCTGCCTCGAGAATCTCGCCGCCGTCTGCGAGGCGGCCGGCGGCTCGCTGGCGGACGCGGTCCGCTGCACCGTGTACCTGACCGACATGGGCGACTTCGCTCGCGTGAACGAGGCGTACGGCTCGTTCTTCGAGGACGCCGAGCCGCCCGCCCGCGTCGCGATCGGCGTAGCGGCCCTGCCGAAGGGCGCCGACGTCGAGATCGACGCGATCGTCGCGCTCTAGTCAGTCGTCGTCGCGGCGCCCCCCGTGGTGGTGTCGTCCCCGTGCCCACCACCCTTGTGGTGGCCGTGGTGACCGTGCCCGCCGTGGTGACCGTGCCCGCGCTTCGCCCTGATGCGGAGCACCTCGCCCTCGCCCGCCGCGTCCGAGTTGTTCGTGACGTAGAGGCTGCCGTCCTTACCGACCGTGATGCCGCCGGGATGGGTCAGCGTGCCGGGCGGGAGCTCGAGGCGCTTGCTCTCGCCTCGCCTGTCGATGGCGAAGATCGCGCCATCGGTGCTCGGGCCGACCGGCGGGCCGAAGAGGCTGTCGTGATCGATTTCGAGGACCCAGAGCGTCCCGTGCTTGTCGAAGGCCAGGTCCATCAGGTTCGTGAAGCCGCCCGCGAACACCTCGGCCTCCCCGCTGTCGCGATCCACGCGGAACACGTTCGCGCCCCCTTGCGGGAACGGGAAGCCCGTCAGCTGGGTCATGAAGTAGTCGCCGCGCGGGCCCTCGACCACGCCCGTCGGCACGGCCTGCATCGGGAAGGGGCCGCCGCCGAACTCGACCTCGCGGTTCGGGAAGATGCTCAGCACCTCGATGTCGCCGTTGCGCCTCGCCTTCAGCAGCGAGTTGCCGCCCGCGTCCGCCACGATCAGGCGCCTGCCGTCGGCGAGCACGTCGACCGCGTTGCTGTCGACCGCGTTGCCCTCCCCCGCGTCCGGGTTGTTGTCCCGCTCGAATGCCCACACGTCCACGAGCCGAACGATGCCGCCGTCGCGCTTGATCCTGAGGACGCGACCGAACAGGTCGGCCACCGGGTTCTGCATGGCGACCGCGTCACGGTTCAGCGCGGTCGGCCCGCCATTCGTGATCAGGAGCTCTCCGAAGCGCGAGATGAAGATCCCGTGCGGACCGATCGCCCCGGCGCCGGTGCCCTCGCCGCCGAGCGAGGCGAGCCCGTCGACGATGCGGCGCTGGCCGTGCTTCGTGACCACCGTCACGGCGCCGGTGTCCCCGACGCACTCCGTGCCCCCCTCGGGACCTGGAAAACAGGGACCGGGGCCGCCGCTGCCGGCCTCGGCGACGTAGAGCTTGTCGCCCCACAGGGCAAGATGCCGCGGGTTGTCGAGACCGCTGGCGATGGTGTCCACCTCGACCTTCGCCGCGGCGGGAGCGGCCAGCACGAGGACGATGCCGAGCGTCAGCAGGAGGGTGCGCGCACGCATGAATTCTTCCTTGGGACGGGTCCTGGGACGGCGCCGAGTGTAGCCCCGGCCCGGGCAAGCGTCAGCTTCTAGACTCACACCCTCTCCCGGGCGCGTAGCTCAGCGGGAGAGCGCTCGCCTCACACGCGAGAGGTCGCTGGTTCGAACCCAGCCGCGCCCACTCCTACCGCAGCGTGAAGCGCTTCGTCGTGCTGAGCCTGCCCTGGGTCACGCGCAACGTCATTCGTGCGCCCTTCAGACGGCTTCGCTTCTTGCGCGCGGCGCTGGTCAGCCGGAGCTTCACCGTCACGGTCCCGGCCCGCCTCGCGGTCGCCGACCCGGTCGCGACGACGATGGACCTGCTGCTCTTCAGGACCTTCGCGGGCACGGACCCGGTGATCTTCACCTTGCCGGCGCGGGCGACCTTGACCCTGATCGGCACGCCCTTGACGCCGGCCAGAGCCTTCGCCGTGACCCTTCTCGGCACGGTCGCGAACAGCGGGCCTCCGGGCAGTGGGCCTCCTCCGGTCGGCGGCTGACCGGACGTGGGCAGGAACGCGGCCACATCCGTCCCGCCGATCGCGCCCTGCGAGGCGGTCGCCGAGATCACGACCGGCGGCGAGGTGAGCGCGCACGGGTCCGCGGCGGTCGTCGGCGCACCCGCCACCTTGAGGCCGCCGTCGTCGGTCCACGCGATACGCGTCGCGTCCGCTGACAGCGACGCATCGGTGGCGACCCCGGCCGTCGGTACGAAGCAGTCCACGGCGGCCGGGAAGATGGGCGGCTGATTGACGCCCTGGGTCGCCAGCACGGCAATCTTGCCGATCTCCTGCGTGCCGCCATTCCACTGCTCCAGCTCGAGCGCGGCGAGCTGGCCGTTCGCCGCGACGTCGGTACGGCGGAGCTCGAGTCCGCTCCCCGAGACGTCGATCCAACCCGTGAAGTCAGTCCCGTACGGAGGGGCCGATGTGCCCTGCACGTCCACCACCCCACCGGAGTGGGCGATCATCCGGTTTCCGAACAGCGTCGGGTGCTGCTCGCCGGGGACGTTGATCGGGTCGAGCGAGCTGTTCGTCACAGGCCGGACATAGGTCCCCTGCGCGAAGCTGATGGGACAGCAGAAGCCGCTGTTCGAGTAGCCGTAGACCATGTGACTGCCGTCCGCGGTGACGTCGAAGCCGAGCGGGTAGGTCTGCGTCGCCCAGCCGGACGGCGCATTCAGCGGCCCCTCGACCGTGGAGGTGCCGTTCGGCTCCCAGACCTTGAACCACGAGAAGCCCGAGTTCCTCCCGGGGAAATTGCGCGCGGCGACGATCCGGCCGCCGTCGGACGCCGCCACGGCGAGCCACTTCTCCGTTTCCCCGCCGGCGTTGACCACCGGCGTCGCGAGTCGCACCTTCTGCGTCCCGTCGAGCGACGACAGCCATACCTCGCCACCGTCGATGTAGGCGATCGAGGCGGCACCGGCCGCGCCCGGGGCCGCGGCCACTACGACCAGGGCCGCGATCACTGCGATGGCGAGACGGGCGACACTGCGTCGCCCAGGTGCGTCCGTGCACATGTGCATTCCTCTGCTCGGGGAGCGCCCCCGAGCCGGCGACGCACTGTCCATCGTACGTCACGTCCGGCGCTAACGGGGACGGGGAACGCGGAACCGGCGCGTGGCGGTGGCGTCGCGACCGTCCGTTCCACGGAAGCGAAGCCGGACCCGGTAGCGGCCGGGAGCGAGCCGGCCCAGTGCGATTCGCTCGCGACCGCGGGCGAGGCGACGGGGTCTGAGCCGGCGGACCAGCCGGTACGGGCGTGCCGATGCGCTTCGCTGGACGAGCCGGTCGAGCCGCCCCCCCACCCGGGAGCTCGAGTCGAGACGCGCGATCACGAACCAGCGGCCGCCTCGGCGCCTGAGCGCGAGGCCCTTGACCAAGCGCGCGGCTTTCCCGCCGGCCTCCGGGATGGACGGCTCGGGCACCTGGACCGTCGCCGGCAGGCTCTCCAGCCCGCGCGCGTCGGTGGCCGTGTACTCGAAGTCGTCGCCGCCCCGGTAGCCGTCCGCCGGGACGTAGGTGGCCGTGGCGCGCGGGCCGTTCTCCGCCGAGATCTCCACCGTGCCGTGTCGCGGCGCGCGCACGATCCGGAATTTGAGCGGACCGTTCGGTTCCGCCCGCACGTAGCAGTGCTCCGAATAGGCGACCGGCTCGCAATCCGCGGCGCGACGCGCCGGGATCTCCGGCGCCACAACCTGACCCAACAGGTCGATCGCAACGGGTCCCGTGCCACTGCGGGCAATACTCGGCTCGTTGGCGACGACGCCCGGGATCACGCGCGCTTCGAGCAGCACGTTGTTGAGCGAATCCGCCTCCAGGATCGCGCCGTCCGGGTTGGCGATGGCGCGCAGCGTGTACATCCGGGGCGGCAGCCCCGCGATGTCGATCCACTGGAACTCTCGCTGTGAGGCGTAGCGATCCGCCGCCCCGGGCGACAGGCCCATCCGCACGAACTCGCCGTCCGGGTGGTCGAAGCCGCACCAGGTCTGGGGGCCGCCGCCCGTCTCATTGGGAGGGAAGTAGAGGGTGGCGCCGCCGGCGTCGTCGAAGCCGTCGAAGAGGCAGAAGCCCACCTTTTCCGACACGCGCCGCGTACCGTCGGGAAGCTCGAGCTCGTAGCGCGCGGCAGAGAAGAAATGCCAGTGGTCGTGGGTCTTCTCGAACACGTAGGCGAAGCTGGCGCCGCGCGTGCTCAGGTCCGTCAGCGTCGCGTCCGGGCTCGATGGCGGCTGGTTTGGATCGGGCGTCTCGCTGGGCGCGCCGCCCGCCCACACCGCCTGCATCGCATGACCTGTGCCTGCATCGCGATAGAGGTCGAGCGTCCCGCCCCGGTTGCGAAGCACGGCATCGAACCGGTAGAGCAGCCGTCCTGGCTCCTCGAAGGCGTCGACGTAGACGGGCGCCACCTGACCGGCGTCTGGCTCTACACGGAGCTCAGGGACGAGATCGGGCTCATCGTCCGCGCGTGCCACCGCCGGCATGCACGCGGCGATGAAGCCCGCCAGCAGCAGAGCGAGACAGCGGATGAGCGCCAACCGCTCCGGCAGCGCGGGCAGAACCGGCATACGGACGCCAGGCTAGTGCCGATCCAGCCGGACCGCTCGTCCTCCCGCGTGCACCCGCTCCTCGATCGCCTCGAGCCGCTTGATCCGCGCGGCCGTGGGGGGATGGGTGCGGAAGAGCGGACCGAGTCGCGAGCGATCGGTTCCGACGATGCTCAGCACCGCTCGCGCCTCGACCTTGCGCAGGTCGGCCTCGGGAAGCCAGCGGCTCTCGCTCTCGAGCTTCACGAGTGCCGAGGCGAGGGCGCTCGGCCGGCCGGTGAGAGCGGCAGCGGCCGCGTCGGCCGCGAACTCGCGCCCGCGTGACATCCCGAGGACGGACAGCCGCGATGCCCAGCCGAGCACGAACGCCGGCGGGGCGGTGAGGAGCCCGAGGATCGCGGCCCAGAGCGCGAGTCCCGGAAAGCCGATGTCGAAGATGTTCCTCAGCCAGACCTTGAGGGCGGACACGACCGCGCCGGCGAACCCAAGGAGCACTCGGCTGGGTGCCGAGCACACGTCCATCACCGCGGCATCGCGGTGCGCCAGATGCGCGAGCTCGTGCGCCAGGACCGCCTCCAGCTCGGACTTGTCGAGCAGCAACAGCAGCGGCGTGGTGAGGTGGATGCGACCGCCCGTGGTCCATGCGTTCGCCTCCGGGCCCGGCTCGACGACGAGCTCCGGCACAGGAATGTCGGCACGCATGCATAGCCGCTCGACGAGCGCGTGGACGTACGGTGGCGCCTCGGGGTAAGGGCGCTCGACCCTCCTGTCGCGCAGGCTCTTCACGAGCAGGGCCAGGCAGCCGAACAGCAGCCCGGCGGCGATGGCCAGCCATCCCCACGCCACGATCGCCACGAGCGCGCCGGCCGCGCAGGCGGGCAGGACCAGCGCGAACGCCGCGGTCGTCGCGGTGGACAGCCGCCGCGGCCGGATCCGAACGCCCACCCTGCCCACGGACCTGGGCAGCGACGCCGCCACGCCGGCCGAATAGAGCCGCGCCCCGCGCGACAGCGCACATACGGCAAGCGCCCCGAGCCCGAGCATCCCGAGCAGTTCCGCGGGCCCTCCCGGAGTCCCGTTGTACACGGCCAGGACCGTCCCGGCCGCGAGCAGCAGGATGCCGGTCAGGAACGAATGCTCCTCGAACCCGGAGATCCGCGCGTCGGCCAGAGCCCGTCGGACGTGATAGCGCTCCACGCCCAGGTAATCGTCTGCAAGGGCGCCGGCCCTTAGGGGCGGGGCGCCATGTGGCCCCTCAGACGTCCAGGAGCCCGTCGAGGGCGAGCAGCACTCCGCACGCGAGCAGGCCGGCGGCCAGCAGCCGCCGCGCCCAGCCGAGCGTGCGGCCCCAGGTGCCCGCTGCGGGAGACCGGGCCGCGAGTCCGGTGAGCAGGGCGACGCCCACCGCCATCGCGCCGGCGGGTACGAGCAGGCTTTGGTCGGCCCCCGCGCCAACGGCCATCACGAGCAGGGCGGGTCGGGCAACCGCGGGGACGGCGACCGGTACGAGAGCGGCCTTCCATCCCGGGAGCGCGGGCTCGGGCGAGGGCGGGCGCCGGAACAGGTCCGCGACACCTGCCACCGCGGCCACGAGCCCGGCGGCCAGCCGGAATGACGGTTCGCTCACGTCGAGCGCGTCGAGCAGTGGATCTCCCGCCGCCGCGACCGCGCATACCACCAGCCCGCCGAGCGCTCCACCGAGGGCGGCCACGCCGAGCAGCTCGCGCCGCGACCGGCCGGCGCGCGGCACCGCGAATGCCGCCCGGGCCGGGTTCAGCGCCAGCAGCAGGGCGGCGGCCCAGAGCAGGGCCGACGGAGGATCGCCGTCCGCGTCGCTCGGGACTCCGGCGCGCGCGATCGGGATCGTCCGCAGCAGCCCGGACAGCGCATGCTGCTGGTCGTCCATGCGCGTCACGCCGTCACGGAACCACGCTCCCCGGACCCGTCCGGGGCGTGTCGCCCCGGCCGCGTCGTCCGCATCGGACTGAGCGCTCACGGCGAGTCCGGCGATGCAGGCGGCGCGGTTCGCGATCGGATCGCTCAGGTTCGCGAACCGCGGGTCGTCCCGGGCGACGAGCCACCAGCCCGTGAGCGCCTCGCCGACCACGCCGTACCAGCCGCCGCGCGGCTCGTAGCCGGCCCGCACGAGCTCGCCCCACGGCCCGTACCGCTGTCCGAGCGAGCGCGCCTGCGCTCCGAACAGCTCCGCCTGCCTGCGCGCGTAGTGCCAGCTCCTCGTCCGTGAGCGGCCGGTCGCGGAGACTCGCGGTCTCGGCCATGCCGTAGGCCGCCCAGTGGTCCGGGATCGGCGGCCAGTGGTCCTCGGCCTCGTCGCGCCTCGTCGCCAGGTAGGTGCCGATCCGGTCCGCCGTCTGTCCCCAGCCCGCGCCGGGGAAACCGCGCTGAAGCCGGGACAGCGCCCAGTACGTCTCCCCCGTGAAGTACTTGGAGTAGTCGCCCGCCACCGGCACGTCGTTCAACGGGTCGTACGAGGCGAGCACCGCGCCCGACGGCTCCGTCTGGTTCACGAGAAAGCGGCCGAGCCTCATCAGCTCACGGTCGTAGCGCTTGTCGCCCGTCGCCTCACGGCGTATCTCGAGGCCCGCGGCCAGCAGTGCGCTCGCGCCGGTGGACACCTGCGTCGGCGATCCGAACGCCGACCAGCGGTCGCGCTCGATCAGGCGCGCGAGCGCCCACTCGGTTCCCCTGTCGGCGGAGCGCAACGCCCGCGGCATTCCTGCCGCGGCGGCCTGGTAGAGGCCCATCGTCGCCCCGGCGTGGCGCACCCAGTTGTACTCGGCGGGGGCCGAGACGGTGTCGCTGTCCGCGTTGTACTCGTACAGCCAGCTGCCATCCGGGTTCTGGTTGCGCGCGAACCAGTCGACCGCGGCCTGCGCGGAGGCGCGGAGCTCGCCCGGGCGAGCCGGCGGGCAGTGCTCCGGGGGCGCGACCACCCCGAAGGCGAGGACCACGAGCAGCGCCAGGCTGAGGCCGGCGCCCGCGACCGCGCTCATCGCGCCCGCCGGAGGGCGGGCAGGAGCAGCGTGGGCAGGGCGAACCAGGCCGTCAGCGGGAGCCGGCTGAACGCGAACGCGACGGCGGCGCCGCCGCGCATCGTGGTCCCGTCGCGATCCACGACCTCGACCGGCGACCCCGGCCTGCCCGCCTCCACTCGGAAGCGCGCGAGCCAGTCGAGCGCCCGCACCGCCGCGCTCAGCCGGCGGTGGCGAGCCGCGGTCGGGTCGAGGCGCAGCACGCGGTCGCGCGTGGACGGAACCGCCCAGACCACCAGCACACACACGGCGAGATACGAGAAGACCTGGACCGAGGCCGACGCCTCGATCGTCAGGTGGAAGACGACCGCGACCCAGACGGCCACGTAGCGGGTGCGAGGCCACCAGAGGCCGACGGCGATGAACAGCTCGGTGAGCACGATCAGCTTCGCCGCGCCGGTGTGGAAGCCTCGGTCAGTCAGAAGCGAAACGGCCCAATCCGGCAGGACCCAGCCCTCGAGGTCGCTCCTCGCCCGGACGACGCGCTGCCAGGTGACGGTGCCGCCGAACCAGTCCGGGTCGAGCAGCTTGCTGAACGCGGACGCGAAGTACACCGCGCTGCACTCGAAGCGGAGCAGCCACAACGGCCAGGCCGGGCCGGTGTCGCGCTTGGCGGGGGCCACCGCGAGCAGCCCGAGCACGATCAACAGGTAGGCGCGGTTGTTGTGGAAGTGCGTGGTCGACAGGAAGAGGTTGTAGGCGACGACGCCAAAGGCGACGGAGGTCGCCACCCGGGTCAGGAGACCGAGCGTCATCGCGACCGCGGCGGCCGCCCCCAGCCACAGCAACCCGATGTAGAGCGCGTCCGGCAGCTCCGGATACCACGCCGCGTAGGGCTCGTAGAAGGCGGCGCTGTAGATCCGCCCGTCGAGTGAATCGGAGAGGAACGGCTGCAGGTGGAGCAGCACGGCGGGGCCGGCGAGCACCCTGAGCACCTGGAGCGCGCGCATGCTGACCGGGCGCGCCAGCAGCTCGTCGAACGCGGCGAGAACTCCGCCGGCACGGCGTTGCACGCCGACGGCGGCCGCGTTCACCCTGCCCCCTCCCTCACGCGGCTCCGCAGCACCCGCACATGCGGCCGGTCGGCGTTGTGCCACGCCGTGACTCGCGCTTCGAGGTAGCGCGTCTCGCGGTCGCGCGGAGTGTTGCTCGCGACCCAGTCGAGCGCGGCGTCGAGAAAGGCCAGCTGGTTGTCGAGCCCGGCATCGGCGTGGTGGCGCACTGCCGGGTAGCGGAGGCCGCGGTCCGTGACGAGCTCGTCCCAGCTGTAGCCCGACCAGGGATGCTCGATCGGCACCCGCCGGCCGTCGGCCGTCACGCGCACCACATCCGCGCGCCACGTGCTCGACTCGGGGAACATCTGGAAGCCGAACTCCTTGTGGTCGGACGAGTAGGCGCGCACCACGAAGCCGATCTGAAGCAGCACGACGGCCAGGACCACGACCCGCCGCGCCACGACCCTGACCCTCGACGTCACGCGGCCACTTTGGCACGGCGGCGGTGCCAAGCCTCGGAGGCCAGCAGGACAACGCACGGCGGGACGGTTCCGGGCAGCGAGTCGACCACCAGGAAGAGCTGGTTCCACGTCTCGGCGGCGATGAGCGTCGCCAGCGCCAGCAACGCCTGCGGGCGCCGCTCGGCGGCGAGGATGCCGCCGACCAGCCCCGCGATGAAGTAGTCGCCGTAGTCGGTGGAGATGTGGCCGATGTCGGCTACCTGGAGGCGCGGCAGCTGTTCCGCGGGGGCGGCGGCGTTGAAGGTGGCGTTCTGCTCGGACCAGAAGTGGCCGAAGATGAAGATCGAGTCGATCACCGTCATCGCGACCACGCCGATCTTGAGCAGGAGCAGCGGCGCCACTCCCGCCAGCAGCCGGCCCACCGTCACGACAGACCCCATGATCAGGATCAGCCGGGCGACCTCGCCGAGCGGATCGTCGGGCACCGCGAACGCGACGGCGAGGATCGGGACGGCGGCGAGCGCGAGCCAGGGACGGGCGCCGTGCATTGCCCAGCCGAGCGCGAGCGCGCACCCGGGCGGCACGAGCACGAGCGCGATCCACGTGAGCACATCCGCGCTGCCCGAGGTCGCGCTGATCGCGAGAACGGTGAGGACGACCGACCCGGGCGCCACGACCGCCCAGCCACGTCCGCCGAGCCGCGTGAGCGCCACGGGAACGCCGGCCGCCGGCAGCGCCACGCAGAGGGCCTGCGCGGCGTCGAGCACGAACGTGTCGAAGTCGAAATACACGTGTGGGAGAGTGCCGCACGTGAGCCCGATGCGCTCGTTCGACCCGCGCGCGGTGGGCGCGCTCGAATCCCGGGCGTGGGAGACGTACTACCGGAGGAAGTGGGCGGCGTTCCTGCTCGCGTCGGTCGGGCTCGTGCGAGCCGCGTTTCGCATGAGCTGGCCGAGGACGCTCGTGGGCGCCTGGCTCGTGCTCCGGGCGAACCAGGTGTGGGCGCCATTCCCCGACAACGATCCCGACCGCGCGCGCTCGCTGATGAGGCGCTTCTATCAGCTGCTCAGGAAGAGCGAGGGACTCGACCTCGACCCCGTGCGCGCCGCGCGTCTCGAGGTGGAGTGGTGGCGCGCGCACCGGGAGAACCAGCACGGCGCCGACGCAGGCGAGGAGCTCGTCGCGGCGCTCACCGACCTGTACGCGTACACCTACGGTGCGGATGCCGGCAGCGTCACACCGGCGGCCGCCCTGCGCGCGGAGGCGATGGACGTATCCGACCGCTGGGTCGCCGCCGGCTGCGACCCGGAGGACCCGCTGCTCGCCGAGGAACGGACGCTCCTGATCCGGTCCTACGCCTCACTGCTCGCCGCCGTGCACCGCTGACGAGGAGACGACCGTCCGCTAGGCCCAGCCCGCCACGTCGGCGCCGCCCTCCTCGCTGAGCCGCGCGCCGAAGCGGATCAGCGCCGGGTGCGAGGAGATCTTGCCGGCCACGAGTGCCTCGCCCTGGCGGAAGGTCGTGGCGCGGTCGATGAGGCCGGGAGGGACGAACGAGAAGATCCGCCCCACGTGGGCGAGGTCCGCGGTCGAGTTCATCCGCATCAGGACGATGTTGTCGCACTGCGAGAGCACGTTCTCGTGCACCTTCTGCGGCCGCTGGGTCACGACGATCAGGTAGAGCCCGAACTTGCGTCCCTCGCCGGCGATCCGAATGGCGTCCTCGGTGGCGAGCGCGGTGACCGGATCCCCGGGCTCGGCCGGGCAGACGTTGTGCGCCTCGTCGATCACGATCGCCACCGGCTCGCGCGCCGCCCGGCGGCGCCACAGCCGCTCGAGGATCGCGCTCGCCGCCACCGCACGCTCCTCGTGCGTGCCGAGCGAGCCGAGGTCCGCGACCAGGCACCGCGGCCCTTTCGGATCCTCGAGCTCGGACACGAGCGACTCGCCCTCCGCCCCCGGCCAGACGCTCCAGCGGTCGATGCCGAGGTTGCGCGCGCGCAGCCGCAGCGCGTTCGACTCGAGGCCCTCGAGGTCGGCGATGCTGCGGACGCCCTCGTCCTCCACGAGCGCGGTCAGCTCCGCGTACTCCTCGCGGTCGGCCAGCGGGTCGAGCCGGAGCAGCGCCGCCTGCTGGGCCGGGCTGAGCTCGCGGAAGCGGACGCGGATGCCGCCGGGCTCACCGGCGGGACCGCTCCGAACGGCGATCGACTCGGCCACCGGCGCGAAGCGCTCGGCGGCGCCCTCGTCCGCGCCATCGCGCAGCTGGGCGAGCCGCACGTAGTCGGAGTTGGGATCGAGCACGACGACCCGCAGACTCGTCTCCATCAGGAGCTGCTCGAGCAGGATGCCGAGCGAGTAGGTCTTGCCGGAGCCCGACTGCCCGCACAGGAACGTGTGGCGGCCGAAGCCGGCCGCGTCGAGCGCGAACGGGACGCCGTCCGCCAGCGCGAGCTCGCCCACGTCGAGCGCGGCGCCCTTGGGGCGGACGCGCTCGAGCCACGCGGCTACCTCGTCAGGCGCGGCCGGACGCGCCTCCGCGTCGTGAAAGGGCCGGCCGTCCCCGTCCAGCACGACGCCCTCGCCCACCCCCGCGCGAATCGCCACCTCCGGCAGCCCGGGGCCGGTCATGGCCTGTGTCCGGAGCTCCAGCGAGAGCGTCTGCCCGAGCCGGCTCACACCGCCGGCCTCGAGCATCACATAACCACCCGCCTCGAACTCCAGGTTGTGAAGCGACGTCTGAAAGCTGAAGCGCCTGCCGTCGACCGACGTGGCGAGCGGGAGCAGCGACCGCTCGAGCTCATCGCGGACGCCGCGGTACCGCTCGAGGGCAGCCTGGACGTCGCTCACTTCGGTCAGCGGAAGTCGTCGGCGCCGATGAGATCCAGCTCGAGCGCCGCGCCGAGCGCGTCGGCCTCGGCGCGCAGCGACTCGCGGCCCAGCCTGTCGGCGGCCAGCTCGATCTCGGCGCTCCCCTCGTCGAGCACGCGGTCGAACGCCGCGACGGCGCCGTTGCTGGCCACGACGTCCCGCCAGGAGCCACAGGCGCCGCAGCGCAGGAGCAGCCACCAGGAGCCCGGCCCCGACTCGGTCCAGGTCACCGGGTAGACGAAGTCCTCGCCGCAGTCGCGGCAGAGCTGAAGCCGGGTTCCGGCGCTCGGGCGCCCACGCGCTCCGTGGCGGCGCAACCAGCGACGAAATCGTGACATGGGACCTCCGTGCAGTCCCTCGGGGGCGAGTCCAACGGCCGGCGGGGCAGCGCCGGCAGCCTCACTCGACCGTACCGGCCGTTCGGGCGTAGCGCAAGGCAAGATTCCACGATGGCCTCCTACACCGAGAACGCCTTCCTCGACTCGCATTCGTGGGACGAGTACGCGGAGTGGCATCTCGGGCTCACCGATGGCGCCGCCGAGGAGACCAAGGCGCGCTACGCGTTCGTCTACGGGGACTTCCGCCGCGTACACCGCATGGGCCTGATCGCCTGCCTCTACCGAGCCGCGGAGTGGCGGCACAAGGACATCGAGCTGGCAGCCCACGAGTTGCTGCAGCTACTCGATAGCCGCAGCGGGCTGCCCTGAGCGCAAGCTCGAAGGGCTGTTCTGCCCGAGACGCTCGGCGGCCACGAACTGGTGCACGAGCTGGATCGCGATCGATCCCTCGCCCACGGCCGTGGCAACTCGCTTGACCGCACCGTGGCGCACGTCGCCCGCCGCGAACACGCCGGGCATGCTCGTCTCGAGCAGGAACGGGCTGCGCTCGAGCGGCCAGCCGCAGTCCTCGGTGAGGTCGGCGCCCGTGAGCACGAAGCCGCGCGAGTCGCGGGTGATCTCGGGCGGCAGCCAGTCGGTGCGCGGGCGGGCGCCGATCATCAGGAAGAGACCCTGGGCCTCCACCACCTGCTCGTCGCCCGCCTCGGTCCGGAGTACGAGGTGGTCGAGCCAGCCGTGGCCTCCGCCCCCCACGACCTCGCTGCCCAGGCGGACCTCCACGTTCGCGGTCGACTCGATCTGACGGACCAGGTAGTGCGACATCCCCGCGGCGAGCGACTGCGAGCGCACGACCAGCGTCACGCGGCGCGCGTAGCGCGCCAGGTGCAGGGCGGCCTGCCCCGCCGAGTTGGCGCCGCCGACCACGTAGACCTCGAGCCCCTTCAGCCCCGCGGCCTCCGAGGCAGGGCCGCCGTAGAAGACGCCCGCCCCGTTCAGCTGCTCGAGCGCCGGAACGCCCAGTCGCCGGTAGCGCGCGCCCGTGGCGAGGACGACCGCCTGCGCGCTCACGGGGCCATGATCCGAGAGCGTCACGCGGATCCGGCCGTTCGCCCGCTCCAGGGCGGTCACGCTCTGCATGAGCGCGAAGTTCGCCCCGAGCACCCACGCCTGCTCGTAGGCCTGCTCCGACAGCCGCCCGCCGCTCACTCCGCGCGGGAAGCCGAGGTAGTTGCGGATCAGCGAGCTCGAGGTGGCCTGGCCGCCGATCCCGCCCTCGTCGATCACGAGCGTGTTGAACCCCTCGGAGGCGCCGTAGACCGCGGCGGACAGGCCGGCCGGCCCGGAGCCGACGATCACGACGTCGAAGTCGTTCTGGCGGGGGTCGACGGCCGCCCCGGCGGCCGTCGCGATCTCGGAGTCACTCGGGTCGGCGAGGATGCGCCCGTTGGGCAGGACGATCGCCGGAAGCCTCGGCGCCTCGCCCGCGCCGGCGAGGAGCTCGCGGCCCTTCTCCGAGTCGGCAAGGCAGAACGCGTGCGGGATCGCACACCGCTCCAGCACGTCGCGGAGCTCGTAGGCACGCCCGGACCACGACTCGCCCACCACGTAGATCGTGTGCGGCGCGGTCCGCTGCGAGTGCGACCACTCGAGCAGGAAGCTCGACACCGCTTGGTGGAAGACCTCGTCGGGCGTCCAGGAGGGACGCAGCACGTAGTAGTCGATCCGACCGTGCGCCATGGCGTCGAAGATCGCCTCGCCGGTCGCCTGATCGCCCCAACCCCCCCACTCGATCAGAAGGCCCCGCTTGGCGTGCGGATGAAGCTGGTGAACGCGACCAAGGAGCTCGCTCCCCGTCATCCGGGCGAGCCACTGCCCGGCGAGCACCAGCGCGACCCGCTCGCCGTCCGCCGCCAGCTGCTCGAGCGTGCGTAGCGCGGCCTCAGGCGATCCCTCACAGACCACCGTGTAGTCGCGCGCGTAACGCGCCCGCAGCTCCGCCTCGACGGCGCCGAGAGCGTCCGGATCGTCCTCGACGGCGAGCAGTACCGGGCGGGCCATATGAAGGCCGACTCTAGTGAAGCCCCTCCTCCACGAACTCGACGTATCTACGCCGCGGATCACCTCCGCTCCCCGACAGCAAGTCGAGCAGGCGAGTCTCATTCAGCCATGCCGGAGAACCCGCGTGCGCGGCGCCGTAGCTACCCCACCGCCACCCCTCTGGCCTGCTGCAAAGCCCTGCCTCGACCGGGTTGAGGGCGAGGTAACGCACAACGGTCCACAGCTGGCTGTCGGTCGTAATCTGCGCCGCGCCGTACCGGCCCTGAAAGACGTGCCCGACCCGACCATGCCGCTCGTTGAAGGTCTGCGCATAGACGCCGTGGAGCCACCGCATCCCCGACGCCAGATTTGCATCCGGTGTCTCGACCAGAAGGTGGACGTGGTTGTCCATGAGGCAATAGGCGAGGCAGCGCCACCGGGTCCTCTTCACAGCCAACCCGAGCATCCGCAGGTAGGTGAGACGATCGGCGTCGTCCAGGTAGATGGCCAGCTTTCCGTTCCCGCGCGCGTAGACGTGGAAAACGCCATCCTCAACCTCTCGGCGGTGCGGGCGCGCCATGAGTCGTGAAGCCCACGCCGGACACTCTCAGGCCCCCAAAAGCCAAAAGGGGTCTGACCCCTTAAGTGAGGTGGACTCAAGGGGTCAGACCCCTTGTCGTTATTCGTAGACCACGAGCTCGGGCTGGGGGCGCAGGCGGAGGACCTGCCGGGGGCTCATCAGGTTCAGGTCCTCGTGGTAGAAGAGCTTGAAGCCGTTGTAGCGGCGCCGCAGGTCGCGGGTGAACTCGCGGTACTTCGAGATCTTGTTCGGCCGGTCGCCGAACCCGTCCACGTTCACCACGAGCGCCACGCCGGGATCGCGCCGAAGCTGGTCCTCGGCCTTGATCATGTCGCGCGTGAAGCGGTGGACGACGAGCAGCTTCTGGGGCAGGTCGTGCTTGCGCACGATGCCCGACAGGTACTGCGATACCTCGTTCACCGTGGCGGCGTCCGTGGAGCCGATCTCCTGTGCCGGCAGCAGCGGCGGCTCGAGGCTCCACTCGGGGTCAAGCGCCAACCCGACGTCGGGCTCCTTCAGCCAGCGCTCGAGCGCCTTCGCCTCCTGGAGGAAGGGGGCGTAGCCCGGCTGGATGTCGAGCAGCAGCAGCATCCTGTGCGCCCGGGCGGCGCGCAGGTAGCGCCGGATGGTCGAGGGCTCCTGCCGAATCGAGTGGTCGCCGCCGTCGCCCGGCTCGCTGGTGACGATCGCGGCGATCAGCTCGAAGGCGGGCAGCACCGGTCGCCCGGGGCGCGTGTAGGGCTTCGCCTGGCGCTCGAGCCGGCGCGCCGCGCGGCGCGGCGGGCCGATGCCGAGGATGCCGAGCTCGTCGTCCTGCGGCGCGCCGTAGTAAGCCACCACGCGGTGGTCCGGCAGGATCGTCCTGCCGCCACGCGGCAGGGAGACGGGCTTCGGCTCTGATCGTGCCTCGGGCTCGTCGCCGTCGTCGCCGCCGAACGCGAGCATCCCGCCGGCCACGAGCAGGAGCAGGACGACCCCCGCGATCCCTGCGGCGACCAGCCGGCGCCGGCGATAAACGCGGTGCCGCGCCTCCTCGCGCCGGCGCCGCCGCGCCTCGTCGTCCATCCCCGGAAGTGTGTCAGCGCAGCTCGAGCACGACCTTGCCCGTGGCGCCGCGCTCGTCGATCAGCTTGAGCGCCTCGCTCGCGCGCTCGAGCGGGAACCTCGCGCCCACCATCGGCCGCACGTAGCCCTCGTCGATGAGACGGCTGAGCTCGGCGCCGATCTCGGCGTTCACGTCCGGCTTGCCCAGCACGTAGGCGCCCCAGCCGGCTCCGACTACCTCGGTGTTGTTCAGCAGGAGGCGGTTCACCCGGACCTCGGGGATCGAGCCGCCGGTGAAGCCCACGACGACCAGCCGGCCTCCCTCGCGAAGCGAGCGCAGGCTGTCCGTGAAGCGGTCGCCGCCGACGGGATCGATCACGATGTCGACGCCGCCGCCGGAGAGCTCCTTCGCCTCGTCCTTCCAGGCCCCGTCGGAGCGGACCACCTCGTCCGCGCCGGCCTCGCGCGCGACGCTCTCCTTCTCGTCGCTCGACACCACCGCGATCGTGCGGGCCCCCAGCCCCTTCGCGATCTGAAGCGTTGCCGTCCCGATCCCGCCGGCCGCGCCGTGCACGAGGACGGTCTCGCCCTCCGTGTAGCGGCCGCGATGCATAAGGGAGAAGTAGGCCGTGTGGTAGTTGAGGATGAGGCCGGCGCCCTGGGCGTAGTCGAGCTGCTCGGACAGCGGGAAGGTGAGGAAGTCCGGCGCCACGGCCACGTCGGCGAAGGCCCCGAGCATGCAGCAGGCGGCCACGCGGTCGCCCACGCTGAGCGAGGAGCCGTCGGGGGCGCTCCTCACCGTGCCGGCCACCTCACTTCCGGGCACGAACGGAAGCGGCGGCTTGATCTGGTACTCGCCGCGCGTCTGGAGCACCTCCGGGAACGAGACGCCCGCGGCGTGCACGTCGACCACGACGCCCTTGCCCGGCGTCAGCGGGTGCGACGGCTCGGGCTCCGGAATGTCCGCCTCGGCAAGGGCCGACTCCGGGCCAGAGAGGTCAACGATCTGCACGGCGCGCATGGCGCGGGAACGTACCTCATCACACGCTATGCCAGAGATGCATCACGGCGTACGAGCGCCACGGCCGCCAGCGCTCGGGCCGCACATCGCCGTCCATCCGCGCGAGCGCGTGCCTGATGCCGACGTCGCCGGGCAGGAAGACGTCCGGGTCGCCCAGCGCTCGCATCGCTACGTAGGAAGCCGTCCAGTCGCCCACGCCGGGGACGTCCATCAGCGCCGCGCGCGTCTCGGCGGGGTCCGCGCCGGCGTCGAGCCGGAGCTCTCCGCCGGCCACCAGGCCGGCGAGCCGGCGCAGCGCCTCGCCGCGCTTGCGCGGGAACGGCAGCCGTCCGGGATCGACCTCGGCGAGCACAGAGGCCTCGGGAAAGCGGTGCGTGAGGGCGCCGTCGGGCTCGGCGAGCGGCTCTCCGTGGGCGGCCGCAAGCCGGCCCAGCACCGTACGGGCACCGGCCACGGAGACCTGCTGGCCGACGATCGCCCGCACGCCCAGCTCGAACCCGTCGACGCAGCCTGGCACCCGCATGCCGGGATGCGCGCTGACGAGCGGCGCCAACAGCGGGTCGCCGGCCAAGTGCGACGAGATCGCCAGCGGGTCGGCGTCCAGGTCGAGCAGGCGCCGGCAGCGCGCCACCGCCGCCGTCAGGTCACGGAGGTCGGCGAGCCGGAGCTCGGCGTGAACGGCGTGCGCGGCCGGCGTCAGCGCGACGACCGCCGGGCCGTGCTCCAGCGCCAGCGTGCGGCGATACGTCGCGGCGGCCACCTCCTCCACGCCCGCTATCGCCCGCGCGGCGAGGAAGGCCAGGAGCGCTTCGCCGTCGAACGGCTCTCGCACGGGGAGGCGCAGCTCGATCGCGCCGGGCGCCGCCGCCGGCCTGCTGCGCCGCGCCCGGCCGCGCAGCTCCGTCGGCGTCCGCCCGTAGACCGTCCGCAGAGTGTCGTTGAACTGCCTCACGCTCCCGAAGCCCGCGGCCACGGCGACCTCCGCGAACGGGAGCTCGGTTGTCTCGATCAGCGTGCGCGCCGACTGCGCCCGCTGCGCGCGAGCCAGCGCGACCGGCCCGGCGCCCAGCTCCGCCACGAGGATGCGGTTCAGCTGGCGCTCTGAGAAGTGGAGCCGCGCGGCAAGCCCGCCCACACCGTCGCGGTCCACCGCGCCGTCGGCGATCAGCCTCACCGCGCGCCCCGCGACTCCGGCGCGGCGGTTCCACGCCGGCGAACCCGGGGCGGCGTCGGGATCGCAGCGCTTGCAGGCGCGGAAGCCCTCGCTCTGCGCGGCGGCGACCGTGCGGAAGAGACGGACGTTGCGTCGATAGGGAAGGCGCGCCGGGCAGCTCGGCCGGCAGTACACGCCGGTGGACCTGACGGCCACGACGAAGAAGCCGTCGTAGCGCGGGTCGCGGCTCTGCATGAAGCGATAGCAGCGCTCGAAGTCGTCGATCACGGGCCACCATCGTCGCACGCTCGCTGGCGGTTTTCGGACATGCCGGTCCGGGGCCGCCCAGGCGGCGATAGCGTCGTCTTGGTGCACACCATGGACACCCCGATCGGAACGCTCTGGCTGGACGCCGACGACGCGGGCCTCTCGCGCGTCGCATTCGACGGCCCGGCCGGGGCTCGGTCGGATGAGCCGCTGCTGCGCGAAGCGGAGGCGCAGCTGTCCGCCTACTTCGCCGGCGAGCTGACCCGCTTCGAGCTGCCGCTCTCGCCGCACGGCACGCACTTCCAGCGGTGCGTGTGGGACGCGGTCGCCCGCGTGCCCTACGGCACCACGACCACGTACTCCGCGCTGGCGGCCGCGCTGGGACGCCCGAGCGCCTGCCGCGCCACCGGCGCCGCCAACGGCCGCAACCCGCTGGCGATCGTCATCCCGTGCCATCGAGTGGTCGGCGCGTCCGGCGCGCTCACCGGCTACGGCGGCGGGATCGAGCGCAAGCGCGCCCTGCTCGACTTGGAAGCAGTCGAAGAGCGCTGCCAAGCCCTCATAAGCTGAACGAGACATGGGCCGCCGTTCAAGGAGGCGCGGCCGGCGCGAGTCCGCGCCCGCCGCCACGACCGACTATCGCGACGCCGAGGGCAACGTCCTCACGCTTCGCGACGCGCTGAGCGAGGGCACGCTCCGCCAGCTCGAGCAGCTGGACGCGCGGCCGGCGGCGTCGGCCGAGGATCGCTGGCAGCGCCGGACGGAGCTGCTCTTCGAGCGGCTGGCGGTGCGCTGGGAGATCGCGGGGCTGCCGCTCGAGTCGCAGAAGGAGCTGCTCGGCCGCTACCGGATGGCGAGCACGGACGAACGGCGCTGGCTGCGCGAGACGCTCGGCGAGCACCTCCGCTCGCGGTACCCCGACGTCACGGTGTGAACCAGGGCGTCGAGAGCCAGCGCTTCAGTGTGAGGTAGCTGGGACGCGGGTCGCCGTTCTTGTCGAGCAGGCCGGCGTCGAAGCGGTTCCCGAAGCTGTCCTGGCGCCAGTGGTAGACGTACAGGCGCTCGATGCGACTGCGGTACTCCTTCGCGAGGCGCAGCACCCGGCCAATCGCGACGTTCGCGCGCTCCTCGCTGTACGGGAACAGCGTGCGGCCGTCGGGGAGGACGAACCTCACGATGCCGCCCGTCTCCGTGAGCCACACCTTCCCCGGCACTGTCTTCATCAGCACTCTGGTCCCGCCATAGCGCTGGCCGCGGCGCGGGTTGCCGTCGCGGTAGTTGTGCAGCCCCCAGAGCCGCGCGCCCGGCGCCACCGAGCGAAAGCGGCCGAGCCAGCGAACCATGTTCGTGTCGTCGATCACGTCCGCGGCCACGACGCGGCAGCCGCGGCAGCGCTTCTGCACCACCTGGAAGTAGCGAGCGGCCTGCTCCGGATCGCGGAAGGTGGGCTGGCTCCGATGGTTCGCCTCGTTCCAGACGCCGATCGTGCGCACCCACGGCCAGCGTGCGCGGAATGCGCGGAAGGCCCGGTCGAAGGCGGCGGTCGTGGGCAGCCTGCAGGGCGCCGAGGGGCAGCGCGACGGATGCGCGGCGCCGAAGCTCACGAGCAGATCGATCCCGGCCGCGCGTGCGCCGGCCAGGTAGTCGTCCAGCCAGAGCCGGTCGCCCCGGCTCAGCGCGACGTTCCATGGTGTTACAACCCGCGCGCGCTTCAGGCCCAGGGCCCTGAAGCGGTCTTCGTTGAAGGTGTTCCAGTTCTGATCGCCAAGACCCACCGTCACGGCCGCCGAGGCGCCGGCGGGGATCGCGGCGACCGCCAGGGCGACCAGAATCGTGAGGAGAGTCAGCGTGCGAGCCATCGGAGTCATCTAAGAATGCTTCGGCGGTCGGCTGGCGAGCTTGAGTGGCGCGACGTGGGGTACGCCGCCTAACGAGATTCGCCAGTGAGCTTCCCGACCATCGAATTCGCGGCGTTCTTCGTCGTCGTCTTCGTCCTGTCCTGGGCGCTGATGCCGCATCCGCGCGCCTGGCGACCGTTCATCCTCCTCGCCTCCTACTTCTTCTACGGCTGGGTCGACTGGCGCTGGGTGCTCCTGCTCATGGCGTCCAGCCTGGTCAACACCGTCGCCGGCCGGGTGATCTCGAGCAGCCCGTCACCGGCCGCTCGAAAGCGCGCGGTCACGGCGGCGATCGTCTTCGACCTCGCCCTGCTCGGGGTCTTCAAGTACCTGGGCTTCTTCGTCTCGGAGCTCGACGGAGCGCTCGACTCGATCGGGCTCGGGTCGCCGCTCCCGCTTGTCCAGATCGTGCTCCCGATCGGGATCTCGTTCTTCACGTTCCAGGGGATCTCGTACGTGGTCGACGTCTACCGGGGCGAGACGCCGGCGGCATCGCTCATGGACGTGGCGATCCTCCAGGCGTTCTTCCCGCACATCGTGGCCGGGCCGATCGTGCGCGCGAACGAGCTGCTCCCGCAGCTCCGGACGCCGCGCGACCCGCGCACCGTGCTCGCGGGGCCGGCGATCTTCCTGATCGTCGGCGGACTCCTGAAGAAGACGGTGATCGCCGACGAGCTCGCGCGGCGGGTGGTCGATCCCGTCTACAGCGACCCGAGCGCTCACTCCGCGGCCGAGCTCACACTCGCGTTCTACGGGTTCGCGGCGCAGATCTACTGCGACTTCTCGGGCTACACGGACCTTGCGATCGGTCTCGCGCTCCTGCTCGGCTACCAGCTGCCGCAGAACTTCAACCGGCCCTATCTGGCGCTCTCGCTGCGGGACTTCTGGCGGCGCTGGCACATGACGCTGTCGCGCTGGCTCCGCGACTACCTGTACATCCCGCTGGGCGGCAACCGCGGCGGCCGGCTGAAGACGTATCGCAACCTGATGCTCACGATGCTGCTCGGCGGTCTGTGGCACGGGGCGTCCTGGACGTTCCTGTTCTGGGGCGGGATCCACGGCGGTGCGCTGTCCGCGGAGCGCTGGGGGCGCGAGCGCTTCGCCGGCTTCCGGCCGCCGGCCTGGGCGGCCTGGCTCGTGACCTTCCACGTCGTCTGCGTGGCGTGGGTGTTCTTCCGGGCGCCCGACCTCGGCACGGCGTTCGACGTGCTCGGCGGCCTTGGCCTGTCCGGCCCGTCCCCGCTCGTGACGTTGCCCGTCGTGCTCCTCGTCGTGACCGCGGTGGCCATCCAGGCGGTGCCGCCCACGTGGTGGCGCGACGCGGAGGCGTGGCTCGTCACGCGGCCGGTCGCCCTGCAGGGCGCCGCGGTCGGCGCGGTGATCGTGGCCGCCGATGCCGCGGTCGGGCAGCAGGGCGTGGCCCCCTTCATCTACTACCAATTCTGAGTCATGGAGCCGCGGCGCGACAGAGACCTCACGATGCCCGCGGGCCGCGTGCTCGGCGTGCTCCTGATCGCGCTCGCGATCGCGGTGCTGTTCAACTCGGAGGCGCTCGTGCGGGCCGGCGAGGGCATGCAGCCGGGCACGACGCGCGACATCGTGCTCTCGATCGGCCGGCCGGTCGACGACGTCGCCGGCGCGGTGGGCCTGCATCTCCCGCGCGAGGGGCTCGACCTCGCCTTCGGCCAGGAGGACAAGACCGCGTCCGGAACGGAGCTCGAGCGCGGGTCGACGGCCATCCTGCGGCCGAACCGGCCGAGGGACGAGCGGCAGTCGTTCGCGCAGCCCACCAAGGACAACCCGCTCGACGTGCTCGTGACCGGCGACTCGCAGGCCGAGTTCCTGGGCCAGCGGCTCGTGGATCAGTCACGGCCCGGCCTCGTGGAGGTGACGACGGTGGCGCGCAACGGCACCGGGCTGACCAATCCCGCCTTCTTCAACTGGGAGATCAACGCCGAGCAGGAGGTTGCCGCGCGCGACCCGGACGCCGTCGTCATGGCGATCGGCGACAACGACGGCTTCAACGTCCAGACGGCCGACGGCTCGCTCTACGACCCGGGCGAGCCGGGCTGGGAGACGGAGTTCGCGCGCCGGATCGCGGTCGTGGCCTCGGTGCTCTCAGGCGACGGCGAGCGCCCCGTCTACTGGGTGCCGCCGCCGACCGCCCGCGACCCCGAGTTCAACGACATCTACGCGTCCCAGAACAGGGCTGCGGAGCGGGCCGCGGAGTCCACGCCGGCGCTGCGCTACGTGGACATCTACTCCACGCTGAACCGGGGCAGGTACAGCGACTCGCTGAAGATCGACGGGCGCCGGGTGCTCGCGAGGCAGGCTGACGGGATCCACTTCACGCGGGAGGGCGCCGTGGCGCCCACGCGGCTTATCCTCGCGGCGATGGCACGGGACTTCCCCGCCCTGGATCGATGAAGCGCGCGCTCGCCCTTGTCGCGGCGGCGCTCGCGCTCGCTCCCTCCGGCGCGGCGGCGGCCGAGCGCAGCCTGCTCGTGAACGGCGACTCGCTCGCCGAGGGCACGCGCCCGTACATCCCGGGCGAGCTGCCGGACTGGCGCGTCCGGCAGTCGACGAAGGTGAGCCGGCACGCGTCCGAGGGCGCCGACGTCATGCGCCGCTACGGTCGCTCGCTCGCGCGTGTGATCCACGTGAGCCTCGGGACGAACGACGACCCGGGCCAACCGGACGCGTTCCGCGCCGCGGTCACGGAGGTCATGGAGGTCGCCGGCGAGGGTCGCTGCGTCGTCTGGGCGAACATCGTCCGACCGCCGTACCGGCGCGTGAGCTACCGCGCCTACAACCGCGTGCTCGCCGAGGAGGACGAGGCGCGCGACAACCTGATGGTGCTCAACTGGGTGCGGATGGTGCGCCGGCACCCGCGCTGGCTCGCCGCCGACGGCGTGCACGTGTCGGCCGCGGGATACGCGGCGCGAGCGGAAGCCGCGGCCCGCCTCGTTCGCCGCTGCGAGTGATGGCCACGCGCCTCTACGTGATCCCGATTTCGAACCCGTCGGCGGCGGGCGCAGCGATGATGCGACACAAGCGCATATCGCACCGGGTGGTGAGCGTCATGCCCGGCCTGCACCCGTTCCTCGTCCGCCTCGCGGGGTTCGATCGCCCGACGGTGCCCGCGCTCGAGGTCGACGGGCAGAAGGTGCAGGGCAGCCGCGAGATCGCACGGTTCCTCGACGAGCTCGCACCGGATCCGCCGCTGTTCCCTGCGGATCCGGATGCGCGAGCCGCCGTCGAGGAGGCGGAGCGCTGGGGCGAGCGCGTGCTCCAGCCGGTGCCGCGGCGCCTGTTCCGCTACCTGATGGTGACGAGCGAGGAGGCGCGCCTCTGGGTGGGTAGCGACGTGATCGGGCTGCCGGGCGGGCGCGTGCTCCAGTTCGCCTTCTTGCCCGTGATCGGCCAGCTGGCGCGCATCTCGCACGCGGACGAGGCGACCGTCCGAGCCACCGTTCGCGATCTCCCCGCGCTCCTCGACCGCGTGGACGCACTGATCTCCGACGGCACGATCGGCGGCGCGCGACCGAACGCCGCCGACTTCCAGATCCTCGCGAGCGTGCGGGTGCTGCTCGAGTTCGAGGACCTCGGGCACCTGCTCGAGGGGCGCCCGTGCGCCCCCGCTGCGCGGCTGCTCTATCCCGACTGGGCCGGGCCGATCCCGGGGGGCCTGCCGCCCGTCAGTTGAGCGACGGGTCGGCCGGCATCGTCGCCATCAGCCGGTAGCGGCCGCCCTTCCGCTCGAGCGCCCCGGACCAGATGTCGCCGGAACGGAACGGATCGTCCGGGTCCGCGCTGTCCACGATCCAGGCCTCCTGCTCGAGCTCGCCGTCCAGCTGCCCGGGCGCCCAGCCCGCGTAGCCGGCGAACACGCGCAGCCGCCTGAGCGACTCGTTGGTGCCGTCCGGGTCGAGTGTGCCGAGCGAGCCGACCACCCGCGTGCCCGCCTCGCCGGGCTGCTCGAAATCGCCGAGCGCCACCACGGACTCGGGCGACACCGGCCCGCCGAGGTAGACGACGTCGTCGGCGCCGGGCAGGTCGGCGAGCGCCGGGACGGCGTCCGCGACGAGTGTGTCCGTCTCGCGTCCGAGCACGACCCCCATGGCCCCATCGGGCGTGTGCTCCAGCACGAGCACGACGGTGCGCCGGAAGTAGTCGAACAGCGACGGTGCGGCGATCAGGAGATGTCCACGCAGGCTGTCCGGCACTGGATTGGATTCTGGCGGCCGACGAGCGTCAATGCACCAGTGCCTTGAGCGCAATCAGGAAACCGGCGATGAGTGCCACCGCCGAGGCTTGCAGAAGCGAACGCAGGGCACCTGCGCCCGAGACGCGGGCGCCGACGAACCCGTACAGGGCGATCAGACCGAGCCCGGACCACTTCGCCACCGTGAACGCGGTCTCGACTTCGAGTACTCCTGCGGCCGCCAGCAGGAAGAACACGACGGGGAACCCGACGCCGACCATCACGGCCGCGATCTCGCCTCCGAGGTGCCGTCTCTCATCGGGTCTCGCCCTCCGGTGTCCGCGCACCTGCAGCCCGATCGCCTCGCTGTAGAGCTCGGCCAGCCCCACGGCGATGCTGGTTCCAACGAGCGTCGCGATGACGGCGCCGGTCGGCGGCGGATGGGCCTCGAGCGCCACAACGAGCGCGAGCCCGATGATGGAGCCGTAGATGACGCGCGAGACCTGTTCCGACTCGAGGTGGCTCGCGACGACTAGGCGAAGGGACTGGGCGGACGGCATGGCGAGCGCGAAGTGTCCCCGTTCCCGAAGAGATTAGATTCCGGGGCATGAACGCAAAGGTCGATACCGCTCGCGTCTTCGAGCGCATCTTCGAGATCTACAGAGACCAGTTCACGCTCCTGATCCCGGCCGCGCTCCTGGTGTTCGTTCCGGTCGCGCTCATCAGCGGCGTCGTCTACGCGGGCGACGTGAGCATCTTCGGCGCGCTGCTCGTCGCGGCGATCGCCACGATCGCGACGTACTGGTTCCAGGGAATGGTCGTGGAGGCGGCGAGGGACATCCTCGACGGGCGCCGCGACCACACCGTCGGCTCGCTGGTGCGATCCGCGACCCCGGTGATCGGAGCGCTGCTCGTGGCGGGCATCCTCGCCGGAATCGGCATCGGGATCGGCCTGCTGCTCCTGATCGTCCCGGGTCTCTTCCTCCTCACGATCTGGGCGGTGATCGCGCCCGTGATCGTGATCGAGCGCAGGGGAGCCCTCGAGTCCTTCGGCCGCAGCCGGGAACTGGTGCGGGGCAACGGCTGGCAGGTGTTCGGCGTGATCCTCGTCCTCTTCATCCTCCAGTTCATCGTCACCGCCGTGATCCAGGCGCTCGCCAACAGCGTGTCCGACTCCTTCGCCGGGTTCGCCATCGGGGATCTGATCGTGAGGCTCCTGGTCGCGCCCTTCAGCGCGCTCGCCGCGGCGGTCCTCTTCTTCGAGCTGAAGGCCGTGCGAGGCGAGCCCGTGCTGGGCACGGGCGACGGCGCGCAGCCGGAGCCGGGCGGCGGACCTGCGCCCACGCCCGCGGAGGCGCCGCCGCCGCCGCCGGCGCCCGAGTCTCCGCAGGCGCCGCCAACGACCGGCACTGAGGGGGGCGGGTCCGGGCCCTCCGGCTGACGATGTCGACCTTATGCATCCATGTGATGAATAAGGTCGACACGGTCCTCAGGATGAGCTTGCGCGGGCGGCTTCGGCGAGGAAGCGCTCCGCGATCCGGCGCCCCACCTCGTTCTGCTCCTCAATGCGCTGTTCGCTCGCGGCGCGGATCGCGTCCGGGTCGAAATCGGTGTGCACCGCCTCCGCCTCCTCCCAGCCGTCGAGCCAGCCCATCAGGTTCTCGCGCGTGACCTCCGCGTGGAACTGGAGCCCCCAGGCGGGCTTGCCCTCGATGCGGAACGCCTGAACGCACGCCGGCGTTCGCGCCAGCTCGACGGAGCGCGGAGGCAACGGCGCCGCGTAGTGGTGCCACTCGAACAGCTCCGCCGACGGTGCGAGCGGACCGACGACGGGGTCGGCCGCACCCGCCTCGGTGATCTCGATGTCGTACCACCCGATCTCCGGCTCCGACATGCGGTGAGGCTGGGCGCCCGCCGCCTCGGCAAGCAGCTGGCTGCCGAGGCAGACCCCGAGAATCGGCGTACCCGCGGTCGAGGGCCGCCCGGATCAGCTCCTTCTCCGGATCCAGCCACCGGTGCTCGTCGTTCTCATCGACGTGCATCGACCCTCCGAAGATCATGAACGCGTCCACGTCGCGGACGTCGGGCGGGGGCTGGGCGCCCGGAAGCCAGCTCGGGAAGTCGCCGAACACACCCGACCCGGCGTCCAGCTGGTGGACTACCGAGAGGACTCTCACTCGGGCGTCACGTATGCCGCCGACAGGCCCCCGTCCACCAGGAAGGTCTGGGCCGTCACATACGAGGATTCGTCGCTCGCCAGGAACAGCACGCCGTTCGCGATCTCGCGCACCTCGGCGAAGCGCCCCATCGGCAGATGGACGAGTCGCCGCGCCGCCGCCTCCTCGTCCTTCGCGTACAGCTCCTGGAGCAGCGGCGTGTTCACCGGGCCCGGGCAGAGCGCGTTCACGCGCACCCCGCGGCGCGCGAACTCCACGCCGAGCTCGCGAGACAGGGCCAGCACCCCGCCCTTCGACGCCGTGTACGAGATCTGCGACGTCGCCGCGCCCATCACCGCGACGAACGACGCCGTGTTGATGACCGAGCCGCCGCCCGCGTCGAGTAGGTGCGGGATCCCGTGCTTGCAGCACAGGAAGACCGACTTCAGGTTCACGTCCTGCACCCGCTGCCACGCCTCGAAGGAGGTGTCGAGCACCGATACGTCGTCCGGCGGTGAGATGCCGGCGTTGTTGAACAGCACGTCGACGTGGCCGAGCTCCTCGCGCGCACGCGAGTACATGTCGCGGACCTGCTCCTCGTCGGTCACGTCCGCCTGGATGGCGAGGTCGCCCTCCGCGTTCTCGGCGAGGTCGACCCCGACGACGCTGGCGCCCTCTTCCTTGAAGAGCCTCGCGGTCTCGGCGCCGATGCCGCTCGCCGCGCCGGTGATCACGCAGACCTTGCCGTCGAGTCGGCCCATCAGCCCTCCGTCGCGTAGTAGACGTTCTTCAGCTCGCTGTAGTGGTCGAGCGCGTCGGGCCCGAGCTCGCGGCCGTAGCCCGACTGCTTGAAGCCGCCGAACGGCGTGGACACCCGCACCGACGTGTTCGAGTTGATCGAGACCACGCCGCTCTCCATCGCGCGCGCGGTGCGGATCGCCTTCGCTCCGTCGCGCGTCCAGACGGAGCCGGACAGGCCGTAGATCGTGTCGTTCGCGATCCGGATCGCCTCCTCCTCGTCCCGGAACGGGATCACCGCCGCGACCGGGCCGAAGATCTCCTCGCGCGCCGCACGGTCGTCGTTGTCGACGGGACAGAGGACCGTCGGCGGGAACCAGAAGCCGGGGCCGTCCGGCTTGGTCCCGCGAATCGCCACGGGCGCGTCGTCCGGGACGAACGACGCGACGGTCTCGCGCTGGCCCTCCGAGATCAGCGGCCCCATCTCGGTGGAGTCGTCGAGGGGGTCGCCGACCCTGATCGCCTCGACCGCCTCCTCGAGCACCTCCATGAAGCGATCGATCGCGGAGCGCTCGACGAGGATCCGCGAGCGGGCGCAGCAGTCCTGGCCGGCGTTGCCGAACACGGCGCCCGGCGCGGCCGTCGCCGCGCGCTCGAGGTCAGCGTCCGCGTAGACGATGTTCGCCGACTTGCCGCCGAGCTCGAGCGTGACGCGCTTGATCGTCCCGGCCGCGCCTGCGGCGATGCGGCGGCCGACCTCCGTGGACCCCGTGAAGGCGATCTTGGCGACGTCGGGGTGCTCCACGAGGCGCTGCCCGCACACGGAACCCGGTCCGGCGACCACGTTCACAACGCCCTCCGGGATGCCCGCCGCGAGCGCGATCTTCTCGAACTCGAGCGCGGTCAGCGGAGTGAGCTCGGCGGGCTTCAGCACGACGGTGTTGCCCGCGGCAAGCGCCGGCCCGAGCTTCCAGCCCGCGATCGTCAGCGGGAAGTTCCAGGGCGTGATCAGCCCGACCACGCCGAGCGGCTCGCGGAAGGTCATGTCCACGCCGCCCGCGACCGGGATCGTGCGGCCGGTCTGGCGCTCGGGCGCACCCGCGTAGTAGCGGAACGTGTCGACCACCATGCCCATCTCGCCGCGCGCGTCCGAGATCGGCTTGCCGGCGTTGCGCGCCTCGAGCCGAGCGAGCTCCTCGACCTTCTCCTCGAGGGCGTTCGCGAGCCGGTGCAGCAGGGCGGAGCGGTCGCCTGGGGAGACCGCACGCCAGGCCGGGAAGGCCTCCTTGGCGCGCGCCACGGCGGCGTCGGTCTCCTCGACGCCGGCCTGCGGAATCTCGGCCATGACCTCAGCGGTGGCCGGCTCGACGACCTGGATCACGCGGCTTCCTTCATTCGGCCGCGTGCTTCCTCGACCAGTGCTCCGACCACGCGGCTCCGCTCATCCTCCTCCGGATGCCAGAGCACGCCCACCGCGAAGGTCTTGTCGGGCAGCTCGATCGCCTCGACCAGGCCGTCGTCCGCCCACCCGCTCGCGACGACGCCCTCGCCGAGCTCGTCCAGCCCCTGGTGATGCGCCGACTTCACCTCCGTTCGCTCCGCTCCGACGACGCGCGCCGCGAGTGAGCCCGGCTCGAGGCGAACACCGTGGTCCGAGAACACGCCCGGCGTGTGCCTGTGAAGCGACAGGTCCTCGATGTGCTGGTTCAGCGTCCCGCCCTGGATCACGTTCAGCATCTCCATCCCGCGGCAGACGCCCAGCACGGGCATGTCGCGTTCCAGGGCGCGCGTGCCGAGCCCGAGCTCGAAGCGGTCGCGCTCCGGCCAGGTCGTCCCCAGCTCGGGGTGCGGCCGCGCGCCGTAGGTCGCGGGGTCGATGTCGGAGCCGCCGGCGAGGATCACCCCGTCGAGCATGTCGAGCACCTCGTCGGGCGACTCCGCCAGCACGTCGTCCGGGGGCAGGATCAGGGCCATCGCGCCCGCGCGGTTCACGGACAGCGAGTAGTTGCGCGGCGAGAGGTTCACCACGACCTCCCACGCGGCCCAGCGGGCGCTCTCGGTCGCGCTGCAGATGCCGATGACCGGGCGATTCACGCCCTACAGTCTCTCGAAGCCGCGGAACTTCTCCCAGTCGGTGACCGTCGCCTCCATCGCGTCGAGTTCGACGGCCGCACGGTTCAGGTAGTGGTCCACCACGTCCTGACCGAAGGCCTCACGCGCGATCTCCGACCCCGCGAACAGGTCGCGCGCGTCGTACATGTTGTGTGGCACCCGCGGCTTGTCCGAGTCGTACGCGTTGCCCTCGAACGCCGGCTCGAGCTCGAGCTCGTTCTCGATCCCGTGAAGGCCCGCCGCGATCATCGCGGCCAGCGCCAGGTACGGGTTCACGTCGGCGCCCGGCAGCCGGTTCTCCACGCGCAGGCCCTGGCCGTGGCCCACGACCCGCATCGAGCAGGTGCGGTTGTCGTGGCCCCAGGCGACGGCGGTGGGCGCGAACGAGCCCTTCACGAAGCGCTTGTACGAGTTCACGTTCGGCGCGAACATCAGCGTGAGCTCGCGCAGCGCCGCCAGCTGGCCCGCGACGAAGCGGTTGAAGGTCGTCTCGTCGCCGGCGAAGACGTTCCCGCCGCCCTCCTCGGCCACCGAGAGGTGGATGTGGCACGAGTTCCCCTCGCGCTCGTCGAACTTCGCCATGTAGGTGATCGACATCCCGTCCTGGGCGGCGATCTCCTTGGCGCCGGTCTTGTAGATCACGTGGCTGTCGGCCGTCTTCAGCGCGTCGTCGTAGCGGAAGTTGATCTCGTGCTGGCCGAAGTTGCACTCGCCCTTCGAGTTCTCCACCGACATGTCGGCGGCCATCATCGAGTTGCGGATGCGGCGGATCAGCGGCTCGATCCGCGCCGTGCCGATCATCGAGTAGTCGACGTTGTAGAGGTTCGCCGGATCGAGGTCGCGGTAGGCCTTGTGCCAGGCGTCCTCGTAGCTGTCCCGGAACACGATGAACTCGAGCTCGGTCCCGGCGGCCGCCGTCCAGCCGCGCTCGGCGAGACGGGCGAGCTGCTTTCGCAGGATCTGCCGGGGGGACGCCACGACGTCGCTCCCGTCCTCCCACACGAGGTCCGCCATCAGCAGCACAGTGCCCTCGTGCCACGGAACCACCCGCAGCGTGTCGATGTCGGGCTTGAAGACGAAGTCGCCGTAGCCGCGCTCCCAGCTCGACATCTCGTAGCCGTCGACGGTGTTCATGTCCACGTCCACCGCCAGCAGGTAGTTGCAGCCCTCCGCGGCGTGGTCGACGACCTGGTCAAGGAAGTACCGGGCCGTCAGCCGCTTTCCCTGGAGGCGGCCCTCCATGTCCGCGATGCAGAGGAGCACCGTGTCGATGCTGCCGTCGTCGACGCCCTTCTTGAGGTCAGCGAGATCCATCGCGCGAGACTATCCGCAGCGGCTCCCCCTGTGGTAGGAAGCGCAGATGCTGCTGCTCGGCGTCGACGAGGGCACCACCGGCGTAAAGGCCGCGCTCTTCGACGAGCAGCTCCGCCTCGTCCGCGAGGCGCGTCGCGACAAGGTGAACCGGCACCCGCGGCCGGGCTGGGTCGAGCAGGACGGCGAGGAGGTCCTCCAGCTCGTCGTCGAGGCGATCGGCGAGCTGCTCGAGGCGGCTGACGACGAGGTCGTCGCGTGCGGGCTCGACCACCAGGGTGAGTCGGTGCTCGCGTGGGACGCGGAGACCGGGAAGCCGCTCTCGCCGATCGTCGTCTGGCAGGACAAGCGCTCGCAGGAGGTGCTCGACCGGATGGGCGCAGCCGAGGAGGAGATCCAGGCCCTCAGCGGCCTGCCGTTCGACCCCTACTTCTCCGCCGCGAAACTGGCCTGGCTGCTCGAGAACGAGGAGGCAGTTCAGCGTGCGCGCGACGCCGGGACGCTCCGCATGGGCACCGTGGACTCGTTCCTGTGCGACCGCCTCGGCGCCGGCTTCGCGACCGACAACTCGACGGCGTCGCGCACGCAGCTCCACCGGCTCGGCACGCCCGGCTTCGACGCGCGGCTATGCGAGCTGTTCGGCGTCCCGCCTGAGGTGCTCCCGGAGGTGCGCGACACGGCCGGCGAGCTGGGCACGCTCCGGCACGAGTCGTGGCCGGTCGAGCTGCGGCTGTGCGGCCAGGTGGTGGATCAGCAGGCGGCGCTCGCCGGCGCCGGCTGCGTCGAGCCCGGGCGCGTCAAGGCCACCTATGGCACCGGCGTGTTCGTGCTCGGCCACGTGGGCGACGAGGTGCCGCGCCCCTCCGGCGGCCTCCTGCCGACGGTGGCGTGGCGCGTCGACGGCCGCACCGAGTACGCGATCGACGGCGGCGTCTTCGCCGCGGGCGCGATGCTCGAGTGGCTGTGCCGGGAGCTCGGAATGGCGGAGACGCCGGCCGCGCTTGCCGAGCTCGCCCGTGCCGCCGAGGACAACGGCGGCGCCCGCGTGCTCCCGGGGCTCGCCGGTGTGGGCGCGCCGTGGTGGAAGCCGGACGCGCGCGCTGTGCTCGCGGGCATGCACGGCGGCACCACCCGCGCGAACGTCGCGCGCGCGGCGCTCGAGGGCATCGCGTGGCGGGTTGCCGACGTGGTCGCGGCCATGCGCGAGAGCGCCGAGGTCGACTCGCTGCGGGTGGACGGCGGGCTCACGAACGAGCCGCTGCTGCTTCAGCTCCAGGCGGACGCGATCGGCGTGCGCGTGGACGCGGCCGGAGCGGACGCGACGGTGCTGGGCGCCGCGGCTCTCGGGGCCGTGGGAGCGGGCGTGATCGGCTCGCTCGCGGAAGCCGCCGAGTTGCTGCCGATCGACCGCTCGGTCGAGCCGCAAACGGACGACGACTGGCGCACGCGGGAGCACGAACGCTGGAAAGCGTTCGTGCTCGCGGCTGTCGAGCTGCCGGCGGCCTAGGCCGGTGCCGCCGGCGGCGTGGCCGGCGGGGGCTCCGAGGTGTCGATCGGCTTCTCCTCGGTGATGCCCATGCCCTCGTCGAACGAGATCGTCCGGATCGGGCCCTTGTAGCGCTTGTTCATCCCTCCGACCCAGGCGATCGTGATGGCGATCAGGAGCACGCCCATGACGAGTGGCGTGAAGTTGGCCGCGTTCCAGTCGAACGTGTCGTCCCACCAGACCGCCGCCGGCCCGTAGAAGGGCAGGCAGAAGTAGATCGAGGTGATGATCACCCAGATCACCGCGATCGGGTTCATCCACCTCCACCTGTTGCCCAGGTTCCACGCGCCCTGCTCGAACGCGTCGCCCTTGCGCCAGCGCAGGTAGACCGGGATGACGTAGGCGGCGTAGAGGCCCAGCACGCCGATCGACACGACCGCGAAGAAGGCCACGGGGACGCCGGCCGCGTTGCCCCCCAGCGCCGGCAGCGAGATGATGCCCGCGAGCACGCAGGAGCCGACCACGGCGGCCACGGGCACGCCGCGCGCGCCGTTCACGCTCGCCCAGAGCCTGTGGCCCGGCGTGACCCGGTCACGCGAGAGCGCGAAGAAGGTCCGCGAGCAGCTCGTGACGCAGGCCATGCCGCAGAAGAACTGGCCGACCGCGGAGATCAGGATCACGGTCTCGGCCCAGCCCTCCGACATCGCGCTCTGGAAGATCGCCAGCGAGGTGCCGCCGCCGTCGTTGACCGCGCCCACGTCGCTCGCCGCGAAGGTGATCGCCAGCAGGACGAACCAGCCGATCAGCGCCGAGAGCGCAACCGACTGCCAGACGCCCTTCGCGGCCGAGATCTCGGCGTCCCTCGTCTCCTCGGCGACGTGCGCCGAGGCGTCGTAGCCCGTGACCGTGTACATGGTCAGGAGCAGGCCGGTCGGCAGGATGTAGAACCAGTACATCCCCATCCCGAAGCCCGAGTTGTTGATCCGCTCGGTGAACACGAAGTCCACGCTCTGGTGGCGGTCGGGGACGATGATCAGGATGCCGATGATCACCACGACGCCGACGCAGTGCCAGAACACCGAGATGTTGTTGAACAGCGCGACCAGGTGCGACGAGTAGATGTTGATCAGCGCGTGGAGCGCCAGGATCACCATGAAGAGGATGAAGATCTCGCCGAGCGACACCGCGTCGGCGAAGTTCAGGATGAAGTCGACTCCCCAGAGGTTGAACACGAACGAGAAGAACTGCGCGCAGAACCAGTCGACCGTCGCGACGATCGCGACCAGGCCGAGCAGGTTCAGCCAGCCCGTGTACCAGGACCAGACCGGGCCGCCGAGCTCGTTGGCCCACCAGTAAGGGCCGCCGGCCGTCGGATAGGCCGAAGCGACCTCGGCCATGCTGAAGGCGACGGTCAGGATGATCAGGCAGACGATCGGCCAACCCCAGGAAATGGCGATCGGGCCGCCGAGGTTCCACGCCTGCGGGTAGGTCGTGAAGCACCCCGCGAGCACCGAGATGATCGTGAACGAGATCGCGAAGTTGGAGAACCGCGACCACCCACGGTCGAGCTCCTGCTTGTACCCCAGCTCGGCAAGTCTCTGTTCGTCCCGGTCCAGAGCCTGATCCGCCATGGCTTGTCCTCCTAATTGGGGAGTCCGGCGAGGCGACTGTATGCCAGCCGCTGGACGGAAAGCAAGGGTCTCAGCGGGCCAGAGCGCCGATGACCTCCTGCCACCAGGCGCGTGCCGCGGCGTCCTCCTCGGCGACGAGCCGCCGGCGGGCGTAGCGCTGAAGCTGCAGCGCACCGCCCAGCGCCATGATCGGGCCGGTGACGGCGGAGCGGCCGTCCACGAGCAGCACGAGCGCGCCGGGCACGTCGCGGCGGGTTCGGATCTGCTCGGCGACCGGCACGCCCTCGACCTCCTTGGGGAAGCCCGCGTCGCCGTCGGCCTCCGTCCACCTCCGCGCGGTGAACACCGCGGAGCCGGAGCGCATCTGCGGCCGCTGGCGCACGGGCAGCCCGACCGGCCCGAGCCGCCAGCGCTCGAGCAGGTCCTCCACCTCCTCGGCCACCTCCTCGCGCACGAGCACGTGCAGCCGGTCGGCCGCCTCGATGCGGGTGGAGCCGCGCGGCAGCAGCGCCTCGTCGCCGCGAACGATGACGCTCAGGAGCGCGTCGCGCGGCAGCCCCAGTTCGCGCACGAGCTGCCCGGCTATGGCGTCGTCCGGTCCGACCGGGTATTCCACGATCTCGGCGCCGAGCCGCCGTACCGTGCCCATCTCGACGAGCGGGCGCGGGAGCGCCGGCTCCGACGTCGTCAGGCCCAGCCTGCTGGCCAGCCACTCGACGGTCGTCCCCTGCAGGAGCGTCGAGAGCACGACCGCGAAGAAGACGATGTTGAAGAACTCCCGGCTGTGCTCCACGCCCTCGATCACCGGGAAGGTCGCGAGCACCACCGGCACGGCGCCGCGCAGCCCCGCCCAGCTCAACACCGCGCGCTCGCTCGTCGTGAAGCGGTCGAGCGCGGTCGCGACGAACGTGGGCAGGGGTCGCGCGATGAAGATGAGGATCAGCGCGAGCGCGGTCCCCTTGGCCCACACGTCGCCGAGCTCGCTCGGGAAGACGAGCAGGCCGAGGGTGAGGAACATCGCGATTTGGGCTACCCACGCGAGCCCCTGGTGGAAGACCGTCACGGTCTGCTTCGCGGGGATGCGGCCCGACCCGAGCACGAGCCCGGCGAGGTACGCCGCCAGGAACCCGGAGCCGTGCAGGGTGGCCGCGCCGCCGAAGGCGAGGCCGGCCGTGGCCAGCGTGGCGACCGGATAGAGGCCCGGGCTCGCGAGCCGCGTGTTGCGCAGCCCGTATACCCCGAGCGACCCGACCGCGAGACCGACCGCCGCGCCGATTCCCATCTCGCGCACGAACAGGAGCACCATGTCGAGCACGCCGTAGTCGTCCTGCTGGATCCACTCGATGAACCCGATCACGAGCAGGATCGCGACCGGGTCGTTGAAGCCCGCCTCGCCCTCGAGCGTCCGCGCCAGCCTTCGGCGGAGCGTCGACTCGCGCAGGAGCGCGAAGATCGCAGCGCCGTCGGTGGAGGAGATGATGGCCCCGAGCAGCATCCCCTCGAGAATCGAGAAGTCGAACAGCCACGACGCCGCAAAGCCGCACAGCACGCAGGTCCCGAGCGTCCCGACGATCGCGAGGCTGAGCGATGGGCGCAGCACGGGCCGGATCTCGTCGAAGCCGGCGGTCAGACCGCCCTCGAACAGGATCAGCGCGAGCGCGACGATGCCGATCGTGCGAGCTAGCTCGTAGTCCTCGAAGTCGGCGCCGAAGTCGATCCAGCCGGTCCCCTCCGAGCCGATCGCCATCCCGACGCCGAGGAACAGCAGGAGGCCGGGTAGGCGTATCCGCGAGGCAACGAGGGATGCCGCGATTCCCGCAGCGAGCAGCGCCGCCGCGACAAGGATCAGCTCGCCGTCCGACATGGGGCCCGGGAGCCTCGCATGTAAACCGGCGCGGGCGTAGTGTGCGCGCATGCACGAGGAGATCACGATTCCGGAGCTCACAGAGGTGGTGGCTCGCGTCACCGCGCTGCTGGGGCCGAGGCAGGGCAGCGTCGTCCAGCTCGAGGGCGGGATCACGAACCGCAACTTCCGCGTGAACTTCGGCGGCACCGACTACGTCGTACGCCTGCCCGGCAAGCGCACCGGGATCCTGGGGATCGACCGGACCGCGGAGTGCATCGCGAACAAGGCAGCCGCCGACCTCGGCATCGCGCCCAAGGTCGCGGCGATGCTCGAGGAACCGTCCTGCCTCGTGACGCTGTTCATCGACGGCCGGGAGATGAGCGTCGACGAGCTGCGCGAGCCGGAAACGCTGAAGGCGATCGCGCGCGACCTGCGCCGGTTCCACGACTTCGGCATCGTGCTCCCGACCGGCTTCGACTCCTTCCGCCTCGTGGAGGAGTACGCGGAAAGCGGCCGCGCCAACGGCAGCGAGCCGCCCGAGGGATACGACGACGCGCTCGAGGTCGCGCACAGGATCGAGAAGACGATCAGGGACCAGGACGACCACCAGCCCGTGCCGGCGCACAACGACCTCCTCACGGCGAACTTCCTGCGCGACGGCGACGGGATCAAGCTGATCGACTGGGAGTACGCCGGCATGGGCGACCGGTGGTTCGACCTCGGCAACTTCGCCGTTAACAACGAGTTCGACGACGAGCAGGAGGCGCAGCTGCTCGAGGCTTACTTCGGCGAGCCGCCCGACGAGCGCCGGCTTGCCACGCTCAAGCTGTTCCGCTTCATGTCGGACTTCCGCGAGGCGATGTGGGGCGTCGTGCAGGCCGGCGTGTCCGAGCTCGACTTCGACTACGGGGAGTACACGCGCAAGCACTTCGACCGCCTCGAGAAGGCGCGCAGCGACCCGCGCTTCGAGGAGTGGATCGAGGCGGCCCGCGGGTAGTGGCCTCGCTCCGCGAGCTCCCCGGCGCCGCGCGCTGCGTGATCGTCGGCGGAGGGGTGGGCGGCACGTCGATCGCGTACCACCTCGCCGAGCTCGGCTGGGACGACCTGGTGCTGGTCGAGCGCAATCAGCTCACCTCGGGCTCCACGTTCCACTCCGCGGGACTCGTCGGGCAGCTGCGCGGCTCGGTGAACCTGACCAAGATGATGATGTACTCGGTCGAGCTCTACCGGAAGCTCGGCGAAGCGTGTGGCTGGGTCGAGTGCGGCGGGATCCGGCTCGCGTCGAGCGAGGAGCGCATGGAGGAGCTGCGCCGCCAGGCGGGCTGGGCGAAGACGTTCGGCCTGCCGCTCGACCTGATCTCGGCCGACGAGTCGAAGGCGCTGTTCCCGCTGATGTCGACGGATGGGGTCCTCGGCGCGGCCTGGCTTCCGACCGACGGCTACCTCGACCCGTCGCAGCTCACGTTCGCGCTCGCCGAGGGCGCGCGCGAGGGTGGCGCGCGCATCTTCACGAGCACGCGCGTGACTGGCATCGAGCCCGGGCTCGTCCGCACCGAGCGGGGTGACATCCACGCCGAGGTCATCGTGATCGCCGGCGGGATGTTCTCCGCCGAGCTCGGGCGCATGGCCGGCGTGCGCATCCCCGTCGTCCCGATGTCCCATGAGTACATCGTCACCCAGCCGTTCCGCGAGCGTGACCCGGCCAACCCGCTGCCGACGCTGCGCGACCCCGACCTCCTCATCTACTTCCGGGAGGAAGGCGGCGGGCTCGTCATGGGCGGCTACGAGCGCCCCGCGGCGCCCGCGTTCCAGCCGGGCGACGGAGCGGGGTTCGAGCGCATCCCGCCCGACTTCAACGGCCGGCTGCTCGAGGACGACTGGGACCGCTTCGAGGAGATCGTCGTGAACTCCCGACGGCGCGTGCCGCAGATGGAGGACGTGAAGGTCACGCGGATGATCAACGGGCCCGAGGGCTTCACGCCGGACAACGAGTTCTGCCTCGGCGAGACCGAGGTGCCCGGGCTGTTCGTGGCGGGCGGCTTCTGCGCGCACGGGCTCGCCGGCGCGGGCGGCGTCGGCAAGGTCATGGCCGAGTGGATCGCAAGCGGCGAGCCACAGATGGACCTGTGGCAGATGGACGTGCGCCGCTTCGGCTCGCAGTACCGCTCGCCCTCGTACACGCCGAAGCGGGTGCTCGAGACCTACGAGACCTACTACGACATCCACTACCCCTTCGAGGAGCGCCGGGCGGGACGCCCGCTGCGCACGTCGCCGGCCTACGGGTGGCACCGCGACCGCGATGCGGCGTTCGGCGAGAAGTCCGGCTGGGAGCGGGTGAACTGGTACGAGTCGAACGCCTCGCGGGGCGACGAGTCGCTGCGGCCGCGCGGCTGGGCCGGCAAGCACTGGTCGCCGGCGATCGGAGCCGAGCACCTCGCGTGCCGCCAGAGCGTGGCGGTCTTCGACGAGTCTTCGTTCGCGAAGCTGGAGGTCGTGGGACCGGGCGCGGCCGAGCTGCTCGAGTGGCTCTGCGACAACCGCGTCGCGCGCGACGTCGGCCGGGTCACGTACACGCAGATGCTCAACTCGCGAGGCGGCATCGAGTGCGACTTCACCGTGGCCCGGCTCGGGGCCGAGCTGTTCTCGATCGTGACCGGTACCGCCTTCGGCAACCACGACCGCGAGTGGATCCGCCGCCATCTGCCGGACGACGGCTCGGTCCAGCTGCGCGACGCGACATCGGCCTGGGCGTGCTTCGGGATCTGGGGCCCACGGGCGCGCGACGTGATCGCTCCGCTCACGCCCCAGGCCCTCGACGACGACTCCTTCCCCTACATGACCGCCCGCGAGATCACCGTGGGGGACGTGCCCGTGCGCGCCCTGCGTGTCACGTACGTCGGGGAGCTCGGATGGGAGCTCTACTGCCCGACGGAGTACGGCGCGGCCCTGTGGCGCACGATCTGGGAGGCCGGGGAGCCGCACGAGATCGTCGCCGGCGGCTACCGGGCGATCGACTCGCTCCGCGTGGAGAAGGGGTACCGCGTGTGGGGCGCCGACATCACGCCGGACGAGACCCCCCATGAGGGCGGGGTCGACTTCACGGTGAAGCTCGACAAGGACTTCCTCGGGCGGGAGGCGCTGCTCGCGGCGACGCCGCGCAAGCGGCTCTGCTGCATCACGCTGGACGACCCGCGGTCGGTGGCGCTCGGAAACGAGCCGGTTCGGCTGGGCGGCGAGATCGCCGGGCGCGTGACCTCGGGCGGCTACGGCTACACCGTGGAGCGCTCGATCGCCTACGCCTACCTCCCGCCCGACCACGCCGGCCCGGGCACGCCGGTCGAGCTCGACATCTTCGGTGAGTGGGTCGGCGGCCAGGTCGCGGAGGAGCCGCTGTTCGACCCGGGCGGTGAGCGGGTACGCGGGGAGGCGTGAGCCGCCCCTACGACGAGGCCTACGACGAGTCCGGACAGCCGCGCGCCCACTACGCGGAGGTGCTCGCCGCACTCGGCGAGCCGTCGCGTGTGGCGGCGGAGGTCAGCCGGCGCCTCGACGCACGCGGGGTGACCTTCTCGGCCGCTCCCGGCGGCGTCTTCGCGCTCGACCCGGTGCCGCGCGTGCTCACGGAGCCGGAGTGGTCGGAGCTGCAGGCCGGGATCACGCAGCGTCTGCTCGCGCTCGAGGCGTTCGTGGCCGACGTGTACGGAGACGGCCGCGTATTCGAGGCTGGGCTCATCGGCCGTGACGAGGTCGAGGCCTCGCCGCACTACGAGCCCGCGATGCGCGGAGCCTCGCCCGAGCGCTGGATCTCGTTCGCGGGTCTCGACATCGCCCGCTGCGAGGACGGTCGCTTCCGCGTGATCGAGGACAACACGCGGATGGCCTCGGGGATGGCGTACGCGGTCGTCGCGCGCGAGACTCTCTCCGACCTGCTCGATGCCCCGCCGCCGCAACGCGACCTCTCGCCGTCGTTCGCCGAGCTGGCACTGGCGCTGCGCGACGCTGCGCTACCCGGTATCGCCGAGCCACAGACCGTGATCCTGTCCGAGGGGTCGTCGGCCGCCGGCTGGTGGGAGCACCAGCGCCTGGCGCGCGAGCTCTGCGCCCCGCTTGTGACGCTCGGCGACCTCGAGCATCGCGATGGGCGCCTCGTCGCATGGATCGATGGCCGCGCGCGGGCGGTTGACGTCGTATACGTGCGCACGGAGGAGGATCGCTTCACCATTTCCGACGGCTCGCCCACCGCCGTGGGCGAGGCGCTGCTCGAGCCGAGCGCGGCCGGCACGATCGCGGTCGTGAACGCCCCCGGAGTGGGCGTGGCCGACGACAAGCTCGTGCACGGCCACGTCGACGAGCTGGTGCGCTTCTACCTCGACCAGGAAGCGCTGCTGCCATCGGTGCCGTCGCGGCTCGTGACGGCGGACGACGACCTCGAAGGCCTGGTCGTGAAGCCGCGCGGCGAGAGCGGCGGCGACGGGGTCGTGATCTGGGATCACGCCGATGAGGACACCCAGGCGAAGACCCGCCGGAGCATCGCCGCCGAGCCGGGCTGCTGGGTCGGCCAGGAGGTCGTGCAGCTCTCGGTCCATCCCACCGTCGTGGATGGCGCGCTCGAGCCGCGCCACGTGGACCTGCGTCCCTACGCCCTGCTCTCGAACGATGGCGTCCGGGTGCTGCCCGCCGCGATCAGCCGCGTGGCGCTCGAGCGCGGCTCGCTCGTCGTCAACAGCGGGCAGGGCGGCGGGGCGAAGGACACCTGGGTTCCGGAGCGAACGACTCCCTGAGCCCCCTTGCCGGACGCGCCGGCGCGTGAGTCACGGCGGGCGCCGTGCGTTCTTGGGGCGGAACGGAATCCGGACATCGATCGGATGACAACGAACTCACGCAGCTTGCTCACGGCCCTGGCGGCGGTCCTCGTCTGGCCTGCCGTGGCCTTCGCGCAGGCGGAAAAGCCCGGCGCGAGCTTCAGCTTCGCTCCCGAGGACCCGCGTGCGGGGGACAGCGTGCAGTTCGTGTCGTCGTCCTGCCAGCCGAACGGCCACCTGGTCAGGCAGAGCTGGGATCTCGACGGGGACGGCGAATACGACGACGCCGAGGGCCCGCAGGCGCAGATGATGTTCCCCTCCGCCGGGCAGTACTCGGTGGGCCTTCAGGTCACGGGCCGGCGCGGCGTGAGCGACGTAGAGCGGCGCACGGTCATGGTCGACACGGTGTACGTGATTCCGCGCGGCCCGGCCGCGCGGCTCCTGAGCCCCTTCCCCGTGGTGACCCTCGGGGGACGACTCACCCCGAACGGCGCGCGCGTCACGGTGCTCAGCCTCCGCGCCCCGATCTGCTCGCTCGTGACCGTGACCTGCCGCGGCCGAGGCTGCCCCGCCCGGCGCGCATCCTCGTATGTCGGCCACAGGCGGCTGCGGCTGCGCCGCTTCGAGCGCTCCTACCGCGCCGGAGCGGTCATCACGATCCGCGTGTCCAAGGGCAGCTCCATTGGGAAGTACACCGAGTTCCACATCCGCAAGCACGCCGCCCCGACGCGCAACGACCTGTGCCTGCGCCCGGGCCAGTCCAAGGGCTCGAGATGCCCACGCGGATAATCGCCGTCGCGCTGGCCGCGGGGGCAGCCGCCTTCGGGATCGCATTCGCCACCGGTCGGCTCACGGGCGACGAGCCCGGCCCGCCACCGGCGTTCGGGATGCCGGCCGTTCCGCTCGACCTGGCGAAGTCCGCCACGGCCGCCGCCAAGCCGGTCTCGCTCGGCAGCGCGGCGAAGCTGCCCACACTCGCCCGCCGCAAGAAGCCGGCCGCGCCGGCACCCGCGCCGGCCGCCGCGGCGCCCGCACCAGCACCCGCGCCGGCCCCGGCTCCAGCACCGGCTCCAGCCCCCGCGCCCACTCCCGCCCCGGCTCCGGCACCCGCGCCTGCGCCCGCTCCCGCGCCCGCCGAGCCGCCCGTCGACTTCCACAGCTCGGGCTGACCGTGAGCGCGCGGCCACTCAGCTCGGCTCTCACGCCCTTCCAGCAGGCTGCGATCGCGCGCGCCCTGCCGCGCCGCGGGGCGCCCGGCGTCCTCCACAACACGATCGTCAGCGTGGAGGGCCGCCAGTTCGCCGTCGCGGCCGCGATGCCGGTCGGCGAGGGTGATTGGGACGCGGTCTTCACGGCGGTCGCGGAGCGCCGGGCGAACGCCCGCGTCGACCGCCTCCTGCCGGTTGTCGCCACCGGCTGCCACGACGGCTACCACTGGGTGGCGTACGAGACCGGGCGCGCGCGTCCGCTGGTGGCGGATGGCTGGCGGCGCTGGCCCGCGCGGCTCGCGCTCGATCTGGTCTCCGACGTCGCCAACACCCTGGACGACGCGGCGGCGTTCGGGATCGTCCCCTACGAGCTGCTGCCGTCATCGATCTTCATGGATGCCCGGCTCGGCCCGCTCCTGGGCGACTTGGGCGCGGCGCGCGAGGCGATCGGCAGCCCGCCCGCGGACGACGATCCGGGCCGCCCGTTCACGCCGCCCGAGGTGATCGCCGGGGGAGTCGCCGGAGCGCGGTCGGGCGTGTACGTCTGCGGCGCCCTGCTGTACGCCCTGCTCTCCGGCGGCCCGCCGCGCCACGATCCGATCACGCGCTGGCGCGCCGATCTGCCAGAGGAGATCGACCTCGTCCTGGCCAGGGCGACCGCGCGCGACACGCTCGAGCGCTACCGAAGTGCCGCCGAGTTCTGTGAAAGCGCCGGGCGGGCGCTCGCCCTGCAGCCGTCCGACGCTCCGGATTCGGATCCCGAGCCCGAGTCCGAGCCCGAATCCGAGCCGGATCCCGACGCTCGAGCCCGAGGCATCCTTCGAACCCGAGCCGCTGCGCGAGCCGCTCCCGACGCCGCCGCGCGAACCGCTGCCCGAGCTGCTCTTCGAGCCCGCGCTCGAGGACTACGAGTGGCGTCCGCCGCTCTCCCCGGCGGTTCGCCGCCTGCGGATCGGCCTGGCGGCCGCCGTGGTCGCCGTGGGCGCGGTGATCGGCTTTCAGGCCGGCCAGCCGGACTCGCCGGCGCGAGCGTCCGGCGCGGAGGTCGCGGGCGCGGGCCTGCGCCTCACGCTGCCCGCCGGCTGGAGCCTCGGCGACCCGCGCGGCCGCGAATTGCTCACCGCGTATCCGAACAACGACTGGTTGTCCGGGCTCACGATCCGGGCCGGCGAGAACGGCTCCGCGCCGCGCACGGGCTCCGACCCGGTGCGCCTGGGCGAGCTGGACATGTGGCGCGACACGAGCGACGCGCCGCGGGTGGTCCGCTACGTGCTCCCGACGAGCGGCGGCCCGCTCCTGATCTCGTGCGAGGCGACGCCCCAGAGCCCGCGGGCGACCCTGTCCGCCTGCGAGCGCTCGATCTCCACCCTCAGCCTGGACGAGGCGCGTGCCCTGCCGCTGGCCGGCGTCGCCAAGCGCCCGGGTATGCGCGCCGCCGTGGACCAGCTTCGCCGCGAGCGCGTGGCCGGACGCGCGGCGCTCGCGCGCGCCCGCACCCCGGGCGCCCAGCGCGCCGCGGCGCTCGCGCTCCAGCGCGCGAACTCACGCGCCGCCGGCCGGCTCGGGCAGCTGACCGGCACGGCCGCCCTCGCGTCGGCCGCGCGGCGCGCGGCCGACGCCTACGGCGCGCTCGCTCAGTCGGCCGGCGACGGCGGGAAGCAGGCCTGGGAGAAGGCGCTTGCCGCCGTGCGGCGCGCCGAGACGGCGCTCGCTCGAGAGCTGACACAGCAGGGCTGACGCCCGCTAGGGCCGGGCCCCGGCCTCGGGCATGAGGCCGGCGAGGATGTGCTCGGTGCCGGCGCAGTGCTCGCGCATCAGCTGAACGGCGCCGCCCACGTCGTGGCGGCGGAGAAGCGCGACGAGCCGCCTGTGCTGCGCGTTCGCGCGCGTGAGCACCACGTCCGGGTGGGGGATCCGCTCGATCAGGTCAGTCATCTGGCCCTGGACCTCGGTCATCGCCGCGACGAGCCGTGGAGAGTGGCCCGCCTCCGCCATCCCGATGTGGAAGCGCACGTCCGCGCGCCGGTAGGCCTGAAAGCGCGTCCCCTCGGTGGCCGCCATCTTCTCGGTGAAGTCGTCGAGCCGGGCCAGATCGTCCACCGTCGCGCGCTCGGCGGCCAGCACCACGACGCCGGTCTCGACCGCGATCCGGTAGTCGAGCACGGCACGCGCCTGTCCGGACTCGAGCGGACTTGCCTCCTGCGTAAGGGGCGGCTCATCCGCCACGAAGGTGCCTCCCGAGCGGCCGCGGCGCGAGACGAGATGGCCGCTCTGCACCAGCGTCGTGAGCGCTTGGCGGAGTGTGGAGCGCGAGATGTGGAGCTCGTCGGCCAGGTCGCGCTCAGGGGGAAGCCTCGTCTTGGGTGCAAGCAGGCCCAGCCGGATCGCGGTGCCCAGCCGCTCGACCGTCTCCTCGAATGTGGTTGGCGGGTGAACCGGCTCGAATACCGCATCGAGCGCCGGGGTGCGTGCGTCCATGCCCGCCTGGGTCATCACGGGGGACCGTAGCCGCTAGATTGCGCCGCCGTGGAGAACCGCCAAGAGAAGGTCGTTGTCGAGACGGACCGCTATCGCGTGGAGGGGATGCTCACCCTCCCGCGCGAGGGCTACCGGAGCAGGGTCTCGGACCACGTGAACCGGCGCGACCAGGAGTTCTTCACCATCATCGACGCCCAGCTCGTGGCTATCGACGGCTCAGGACGTGATTGGGACGCGCCGGTCCTGATGCTGGCGCGCCGCCACATCCGGCTGATCGTCCCGGCACCCGACGGGACGTAGATGGGCCGCGGCCGCGGGCTCGCGCTGCTCGCCGGCGGCGCCGTGCTCGGCGCCGCCGCCTGGTGGCGGACCCACCCCTCGGCCTGCCCCTACTCGCAGCGCTTCTGGGTGGAGGCGCCGCACCCGTTCATCACGCGCGCGCGGCTGCGCGAGATTCTCGAGCCGCGCCCGGGCGAGCGCCTGCTCGAGCTCGGCCCCGGCACCGGCTACTACACGCTGCCGGTGGCCGGCTGGCTCTCCCCCGGCGGATCGCTCGACGTGGTCGACGTTCAGCAGGAGATGCTCGACCACACGATGCGGCGAGCGCGCGAGCGGGGGATCGAAAACGTCGCGCCGACCCTCGCGGACGCACGCGAGCTGCCCTTCGAGGACGACAGCTTCGACGGCGCCTACCTCGTCACCGTCCTCGGGGAGATCCCGGACCAGGCCGCGGCGCTCAGGGAGCTGCGCCGGGTCGTGCGTCCGGGCGGGCGCGTGGTCGTGGGCGAGCTGTTCGGCGACCCGCACATGGTCACCCACGCCGCGCTCGCCCGGAGCGCCGGCGAGGCGGGACTGGGCGTGGAGCGCAAGCTCGGCGGCCTGCTCTGGCACTACACGCGGCTGCAAGCCTGATTGCAGCGCTGCGGCGTTCCGTCCGGGGGCGCTCCCAGCATGGGCCGCTCATGCTGTACGCGATTCTCATCTGCACCGACGAGGCCTGCGCCGAGGAGTTCGAGGCGTGGGGCGAGCTCGAGGACTTCGACGACATGGTCTGCGAGGGCTGCGCCTGCACGCTCCAGCCGCTCGCCTTCTCCGAGGTGAGCGTGTCGACCATCGTGGCCTTCCCGCGCCGGACGCCGCACGTGCAGCTGCGCAGCGCTGCCTAGCGCGTCGCCAAGGCTAGGCTTGGCCCCCGCCTGGAGAGGTGACCGAGCGGCTTAAGGTGCACGACTGGAAATCGTGTGGGCGGGTCAAACTGCCTCGTGGGTTCGAATCCCACCCTCTCCGTCTCGCCGGCGGCGACCTAGAGCCCGAGGTCGCGCACGCCGCGCTCGTGCCAGCCGAGATGGTGCGCGAGCTCGTGGCGCAGCGTTCGCTCGACCTGGGCGCGCAGGAGCTCCGGGTCGTGACCGAAGTCGCGCTCGAGGGTGTCCTGGTAGACGACGATCCGGTCCGGGTAGTCGTCGCGGGCGACGGTGTCGCCGAAGTAGTGGCCGTAGGCGCGGTTCTCGGCGCCGAGCTGCGACACGACGACCGGGGTCGTGTCGAGCAGGCGCTGGAAGTTCTCAGGCAGGCGGTCGATCGCCTCGGCCACCAGCAGGTCGAAATCGTCGGTCAGCGCGAGCAGATCGGGGTTCGCGGCGAGCTCCTCGCTGCGGCGGACGAGCCGCTCGAACTCGTACTCGGGCATGGCGTCGCTGCCGGTGAGCGCCACCGTCGCCCACGCCACGACGAGCATCAGCGCGATGGCGCCGCCGGCGAGCGTGAGCAGGCCCTCGGCGCCGTTCAGCGAGGGCGGATTGACGAACAGCAGCAGGAGCCCGACGGCGAACAGCGCCGCAAGCCCCGCCTTGACCGGCCCTCGGAACGCATCCACATCTCCGAGGGTAGGGCGTGCGCCCGCGAGCTAGGAGTCGTCGCCCGCGTTGTCGGGGTTGCCGGTGTTCGTCTCCTCCTCGCCGGGCACGCCGGGGCTGTCGTCGCCGTGCTCCTCGGCCGTGTCGTCCGGCGTGGCCTCCGGCTGCCCCTCCTCGGGCAGCTGGTCGGACTGGTCGGGCGTCTCCACGGTGGCCTCCTCCTCCGGGTCGGGCTGGGCGCCTGGGACCGAGGGGTCCTGTTCCTTCTGCTCCCAGTCGCTCTCGATGCCCTCGATGCGCTCGCCGAGCTGCTCGGAGTGCTCCTCCATCCGCTCGGCGTCCTGCTCCATGCGATCGGCCTGCTCCTCGTACTCCATTCGACCCCCTTACCCGCGTGCGACCAGGCGCACGCGCACGGGCCCGCCCGCCGGGTCCACCGCCGCCGTCCACGCGTGTGGCAGTCTCACCGAGCGGCCGGGCACGAGCCTCCGCACGCGGCCCTCCCATAGGGCGCGCCCGTCCTGCGCGACCTCGACTCGCGGCCGGCGCGCGAACTCGAGCGGGCGGAGCGCAAAGCGACCACGCGCCGGCGCCCCCGCGCGCGGGGTGGCCGCATTCGGGGCGATCCACCCGAGCGGCGGCTCGCACTCGATCGCGACGCCGGCCTCCGGCCAGCTGCCGCCCCTGACGAACGCTGCCGCCCCCACCGCGGCGTGCCGGCCGCTCAGCGCAGCCACGTCGGCCGCCTCGGCGCCGTGCAGGAGGTTGCCCGCCGCGAACACACCCGGCCTCGAGGTGTGAAGCGCGGCGTCCACCCTCGGCCCGCGCGTCCCGGGGTCCATCTCGAGCCCGCCCATCGCCGCGAGCTCGTGGTCCGGAATCCAGTCGGCGGTGAAGACGACCGTGTCGCAGGCGAGCGAGCGGGTGGCCCCGCTGTCGAGGTCGGTCAGCTCGACCTCCTCGACGCGGGGGCGGCCGTGTATGGCCGTGACCGCCGTGCGCGTCCAGACGGGCGTCCGCCAGCGCAGCGCAGCGCCGGCGCGGAACAGCCTGAGCGACTGGTGGCGCGGCAGCTCGGTGGTCATCCCCACCGGCCTCGCTCCACCGTGGGCGAGGGTGAGAAGCGCGGAGAAGCTCACGTGCTCGGCGCCGACGACGAGCGCCCGCTCACCGACCTGCCGCTGCTTGAGGTACACGAGCTGCTGGAGCGTTCCGGTGGTCATGACGCCCTCGGGTCGTGAGCCCGGCACGAGCCGCGCCGAGCGCGGCCGCTCGCGGCACCCGGTCGCGAGGATCAGAGCATCCGGCGTGAGGACCTCGCGCCCGCGCGGGCCGGTGAACTCGAGCGGCCCGTCCGGCGTCCAGCCCGTGACCATCGTCTCGCTGCGGATCTCGGCGCCCGCCTCCGCGGCCAGCCGCGCATAGCGGCGCGCGTAGGCGGGACCCGACAGCGGGCGCCGGAGGTCGCGGAGGCCGAAGCCCTGATGCCGGGCGTGCCGGGGGATGCCGCCGGCGCTCGTCTCTCGCTCGAGCACGAGCACGTCGCGCGTGTCGCGCCGCCGCAACTCGAGCGCCGCGGCAAGCCCGGCCGGACCGCCGCCCACCACGACGACCGTCATCGCGCAGCCCCATCGAGCAGCTCGGCCAGCTCGGCGCCGCAGAAGAACCCCTGGCACCTGCCCATGTGGGCGCGTGTGCGGCGCCTCAGGCCGTCGAGGTCGACCGCGGGCAGCGGGCCGGAGAGCGCATCGCGAAGCTCGGCCCGCGTGACGCGCTCGCAGAAGCAGACGATTCGTCCGTAGTCACCGTCGCGCTCGATCAGCTCGAGGCGCTGGAAGGGCCGCTCTCCCCGCTCGCCGATGTTCGGCATGCGGAACTCCGGCGAACCGCCGGGCTTCGGCTCCAGCCGCAGGCCGGCCGCGCCGAGCTCCTCGCGCACGTGCTCCGCGATCGCCATGGACGCGGACAGCCCTGTCGAGCGGATGCCGCCCACGCAGGCATAGCCCTCCGGTGCGTGCACGGTCAGCTGGTAGTCCGCGTGCTCGGTCGCGGCGCGGAGCCCGGCGTAGACCGCCGTGACCTCGTGCCGGAGCAGCTCGGGCATGATCCGCGCGCCCTCGGCCACCAGGTAGTCGAGGCCCTGCCGCGTCGACTCCGTGTCGTCCTTGCGCTCCACGTCCTCCGCGGTGGGCCCCAGCATCACGTTGCCGAAGACGGTCGGCGCGATCAGGACGCCCTTCGTGATCTTCGTCGGGACCGCCAGGACGATGTGGCGCACGAGCGGGCGGGCGAGCTTGTCGAACACGATCAGCTCGCCGCGGCGCGGCGTGACCGTGAAGCCGTGGTGGCCAAGCATGCGGTCGAGCTCATCCGAGCGGAGCCCGCCGGCGTTGACGAAGTAGCGCGCGCTGAGCTCGCCCGCCGGCGTGGCGAGCCTGAAGCCCGCGCCGTCGAGACGCGAGACGGAGCTCACCGGCGTGGAGCGGCGCAGGTCGCAGCCGGCGAGCACCGCCTCGGTCGCATAGGCGAGCGGCGTCGTGAAGGGGCACACCAGCGCCTCCCCGGGCACCTCCAGCGCCCCCAGCGCGCCCGGTCCGAGGCTCGGCTCTCGCCGGTAGAGCTCCTCGACGCCCAGCTCGCTCAGATCCTCGTGGCCGTTCGCGCGCGCCTTCTCGAGGATGGCCGGGAACTCGCCGACCTGCTCTTCGCTCCAGGCCACGAGCAGCGCGCCGGTGCGCTCGACGGGGATGCCCACGCGCCCGGCGTACTCGCCGAGCAGCTCGTACCCGCGCGCCACGAGCCGGGCCTCCAGCGTGCCCGGCTTCGCGTCGAACCCGGTGTGGAGCAGCGCGGTGTTCGCCTTGCTGGTGCCGGCGCCCACGTCGGCGCCGGCCTCCAGAAGCGTCAGCCTGAGGTCGAAGCGCGACAGCTCACGAGCGATCGCGCATCCGACGACTCCAGCGCCGACGATGGCCACGTCGGTGTCGAACCGCTCCGGCACGGGGCCGGAGTATCACGGTCACCGACGCGGCTAGCGCTCGAGATACCAGGCGGCCGCCTCGACCTCGGTGCCGACCGGGCGCCCGTGCGGGAGCATCATCTCGCTCGCCGCGACGGTGTAGACGCGCTCGGGGTCGAGCTGGTCCGGGCCCGAGTAGAACCCGGCGCCGGCCGCCAGGGCCTCGAGCTCGCGACCCGTGAGCCTCACCCGCATCACCGGATGGTCGTAGGCGAGCGCCTCCGCCAGCTCGCCATAGGTGATCGGCCCAGGGTCGATGTCGGCGCGAAGGGCGCCGTGGTTCACGACCGCCGCGTCCGTTCGGGCGAACTCGCGCTCGGCGTCGGCCGCGAGCCGGCCGAGCTCCCCGCCCGCGCGCGTGAGGCCGGTCTCGGTGTTGCCGAGGACCCTGGTGGCAACCGGCGCCACGCGCCGGCGATAGCCCTCGACGAGCGCCGCCATGCGCGCGTCGCCCGCCACGTCGTGCGGCGTATCCGGCACGCGGCCCGTCTTGGCGACCACCTCGCCGGTGCTCCTGTCGATCGTGAGGTCCACGAGGTCGTAGGCGATGCCGTAGGAGAGCGCCTCCACGATCAGCTTGTCGCCCGTGCCGTCCAGGTTGGGGACGCGAATGTCGAGTCGCGAGTGGCTGTGCCCGGCGATCACGGCGTCGACCTCGGAGCTCATCTCGCGCGCCTCCTCGATGATCTCGCCCACGAAGTCGGGAGCGCCCGTCTCGTCCTGCGTGGGCCCGCCGGCGTGCGCGAGCACGACGATCGCCTGCACCCCGCGGCGGCGTAGCACCGGCACCCAGCGGTTGACGGCTTCCGAGATGTCGGTGAAGCGGAAGCGCGCCGCGAACCGGTCGAGGAGGAACTTGGGCGTGGACTGCGTGGTGACCCCGATGAACCCGACCCTGACGCCCGCGCGCTCGACGATCGCGTACGGCGGCAGGTCGAGCTCCCGCTCGCGGTCGACGGTGTTCGCCGCGATGTAGGGATAGGCAGCCCCCGGGTAGTCCGGCGCCGAGGTGTTCACGAGCTCGCCGTTCGCGTCGCGCCGGTACGCCGACGGTCCCCTGCGCTGCCCGCCCTGGAGCATCCGGATCAGCTCGTCGCCGCCCTCGTCGAACTCGTGGTTCCCGAGCGTCCCGACGTCGAATCGGAATAGGTTGCCGGCGACCATCGCCGGCTCGTCGTGGAACCAGCTCGAGATCAGCGGGCTCGCGCCGATCATGTCGCCGGCGTGGACTCGAATGGTTCGGCCCGGAACCGTCGCCTCCTGAAGGTGGGCCATGAGCCAGGCGGCGCCGCCGACCCCTTCGCGCGGCGCCTCGAGGTGGCCGTGGAAGTCGTTGACGCCCAGCAGGCGGATCTTCACCCGACCCTCCTCGGCGTCGAACCGGGAGGCCGGCGGCGACTCGGCATTCGCATACAGACCCAGCAGCGCAACGAGGATCGCGGCGACGAAGGCGGCCGCGCCCGGCAGGAAGCGAGTCATTGCCGGGGACGCTAAACCCCTGCAAATCGCGTGTTGTTACGCGTTCTTTCTCGTCCCGTGAAAGGCCCGTGAACCTCGGAACGGCCCAGAGACCTCGTAGATCGCCCCCGGTCCGGGCCGGCCGTTCCTCCCGAACGCGCGCTGCGAGGAGAAGTACATGCGGCTGCCCGAGGGGTCGAACGTGACGCCGGTCAGCTCGGAGCCGACGTGGTCGCGCCCCGTCGCCGAGAGGAACTTTGAGACGCGGCCGGCGCGGTCGATCAGCCCGATGTCGATCTCGTCGGTCGCGATGTCCTCGCAGACGAAGACCTCGCCGGCGCGGTTCGCGGTCAGCTGGTCCACACGCAGCAGCGGAGTGGGACCGTCGCCGAGACCGTCGTAGATGACCTCGATCCGCTCGCGCTCGATGTCGTAGGCGTGCACGCGGTGGTCCCCGGTCGTCGAGATGTAGACCACGCCGTCGTCGTGCCAGATGCCCTCGGCGCGCTTGAAGCGCGTGCTCCCGCGCACCTGGTCGCGCGTCTGCACGCGGCGAGCCGCGGGGTCGGGCACCTCGGTCCAGGTCACCGCGCCGCCAGGGCCGACGGTCGCGATCTCGAGCAGGCCCGAGCTCAGGTCGTGCCAGTCGGTCGGCGTGAAGCGGTAGACCCCGCCGTCGATCAGGTCCTCGCTCAGATAGATGCGCCGCCCGCGCGGGTCGACCGCCGCCGCCTCGTGCTTGAACGTGCCCATGGCGGGGCGGCTGAGCGCGCGGCGGGCGCCCGACGGGTCGCACTCCCACACGAGCCCGCCCATTACCTCCTCGCACGAGAGCCACGTGCCCCACGGCGTCCCGCCGCCGGAGCAGTTCTGCGTCGTCCCGTCGAGGATCCGGTACGCCGACTCGACCTGCCCGGCCGCGCCGAAGCGGATGGCCGAGGCGCCGCCGACGAGCGTCTCCGAGTTGGAGACCAGGATCCAGCCGCCGCCGTCGGCCGGAAAGCACGCCATGCCGTCGGAGGCCTCGTGCCAGCGGTAGCCCGTTCCGGTCACGGGCTCGCGCCCTCGCGCGACGAGGCGCGACCTGAAGCCCTCCGGAAGGCGGAGCCCGAGCTCGTTCGCGGGCCCGCGCGCGCCGTAGCCGCGTCTCGGGCTCTGGGCCGCTGAGCCCGCCGCGCCGAAGACGTCGCCCCAGAACGAGGCGCCGAGGCCTGCAACCGCAACGGCACCCACCCCCATGCCGATGAACTGGCGCCGCGTTCCCGCCACGGGTCCTGAGTGTGGCCTACGCGGGCGGGCGAGGCGTAAAAGATCTGTGACGAAGCGTCTAGGAGGTCAGAGCAAGCCGCAGCGCGCGATTGAGCGTGCCGACGCGCCTGAGCGCGGGCTTCGCGGCGACCGCGACGAACGAGACCCGCCCGCGCGACACGCCGAACAGGGTGCGGCCGCGCCGCGACGAGAGAAACAGCCCGCGGGCGAGGCGCACGCGCTTCGGGTAGGCGCGAGCGAGGGCCGCCCTGCTCGAGTCCGGGTGAACTCGGCGGGCCTGGTGCCCGGGCGCCGTCGTCGCGACGAACGCCACGCGCGCCCCGCGCCTGCGGCTCGAGAGGACTGCGGTGACCTGGCCGCCGCCCTTCGTGCACCAGCGCATGCGGGCACTCGTCTCCTGCGTGGTGGCCACGGGCACGCGCTTCAGCGCGGCGCGCGTCGCGCCCAGCCGGATCCGGCCGACGCCGCGGATGCCCACCGGCGACCTGCGGGCGAGGCAGACCCTGGAGCCGCCCACCGGCCCGCCGCCGGTCCCGAGCCCGCCGGACTCCCGCGGCTTGCTGAGCACCGCGATCGCCGAACGGGCCATGCTCGCCTCGCCCTTGGCGTTCGGGTGGAGCGGATACGCGGGCTCAGTCGGCACGAGCCCCTCGAACCAGCGCTCGGGCGGCAGCTTGCAGACGTCGTGCCCGCCGCTGTCCCGGTAGGTGTCGATGAACTCGGCGTCGTTTGCGGCCGCCTGGCCCGCGATCATCGCGTTGATCCGGACGATCAGCTCGTCGATGTAGCGGATGTCGTCGGGGCTGAGCGGCACCATCGGGTAGCAGCTCTCGCCGTTCTTCGGCAGGACGTCCGGGTAGCCGACGATCGCCACGCGCGCCTGCGGCGAGCGCTGGTGGATGCCCTGGAGGACCGCCGCGATCTTCGGCTTGGCCTCCTCGATCTTCGCGGCCACCTGGTCGTTGCCGCCAGGCGCCCAGTAATCGCGGCACGAGGTTCCCATCGGGTCGGTGACGCCCAGCTCGGCGCACTTCTCGGCGACCCCGACGAGCCCGGCGTCGTTCCCGCCGATTCCGACCGTCACGAGCGTGGCGTCGGCACGCAGGCCGTTGAACTGCGGCGGATTGGTGCCGCCGGCCGGGAGATCGGTCTGCGGCTCGGTCATGTGCTTGGTCTGGGCGCTGCCGCAGCTCACGTCGATGAACGGGTCCGAGCCGAGCGCCTCGGCGACGAGCGACGGGTAGTTGTGATCGGAGCGGCCGCAGTCGATCGGCTCGCCGTGCTGGTTCGGCACGAGCGGCGCCGAGGTGTAGGAGTCACCGAGCGCGACGTACACGCCGGCCGCGCTCGCCGCGCCAGCGGTCAGGCCGCAGGCGACCAGGACCAGCGTCAAGCAGAGCGCGAGCTTCCCCACACGGGCGATCTACCCCGCGCGCTTAGTGTTTACGCCCGTGAACCTCGACACGCCCGACGTCCGGTACGCGCGGAGTGGCGACGTCAGCATCGCCTACCAGGTGGTGGGCGAGGGTCCGGTCGACCTTCTGTTCGTGCCGTTCATGGTGAACCTGGTCTGGGCCTGGGAGCAGCCGATCTTCGCCGACTTCTGCCGGCGCGCCGCCTCGTTCTCGCGCCTGATCCTGTTCGACAAGCGCGGCACGGGCTTGTCGGATCGGCCCAGGGAACTGCCCGCGCTCGAGACGCGCATGGACGACGTGCGCGCGGTCATGGACGACGCCGGCTCGGAGCGGGCGGCGCTGCTCGGCGCCGGCTCGCCGGGCGGGCAGCTCTGCGCGCTCTTCGCCGCGACGTATCCCGAGCGCGTGGTCGCCCTGATACTCCACAACACCTGGCCGCGCGTCGTGTCGGCGCCTGACTATCCGTTCGGCGAGCCGGTCGAGGAGTGGCACCGGCGTGTGCGCGACGCGCGCCTCAACTGGGGCAGCCGCGAGTACCAGCGCGCGGAGCTCCGCCACTACCTTCCGAGCTTCGCCGACGACGCGGAGTTCGAGCAGTGGCATGTGAACCACGAGCGGCTCGCCGCGAGCCCGGGCGCCGCCGCCTGGTTCATGCGGGTGCTGATGGAGACGGACATCCGCGAGATGCTCCCGGCGATCTCCGTGCCCACGCTGATGCTCTACCACGACAGGTTTCGCGAGGGGTGTGCCTATATGGCCGAGCGCATTCCGAATGTCGAGCTGACGGAGTTGACCATGCCCGACGTCTCCACCTGGACGGATGCGCGGGTGCTCGACCACGTGCAGCGCTTCCTCGCCGAGGGCCGCGTCGACGCGGCGCCCGAACGGGTGCTCACGACCGTGCTGTTCACCGACATCGTGGACTCGACCTCGCGAGCCGCGGAGATGGGCGACGAGCGCTGGCGCCAGCTGCTGCAGGCTCACCACGCCGCGGTGCGCGCGCAGCTCGCCCGCTACGGCGGCAAGGAGGTGCGCAGCACCGGCGACGGCATGTTCGCCACCTTCGACGGGCCGGCACGCGCGATCACCTGCGCCCTTCGCACCATTGACGCCGTCAGCGAGCTCGGCCTAGACATCCGGGCGGGCATCCACACCGGCGAGGTCGAGCTCGTCGGCGACAAGGTGGAGGGCATCGCGGTGCACATCGGCGCGCGCATCGCCGCGGAGGCCAAGCCCTGCGAGCTGCTCGTCTCGAGCATCGTGAGGGATCTCGCGGCCGGCTCGGGCATCGAGTTCGAAGACCGCGCGGTGCGGCAGCTCAAGGGCGTTCCCGGCGAGTGGCAGCTGTTCGCCGCTCGACTCAGCGAACGGGCCAGAATAAGGTAGGCGCGTGAAACTCTTCAATCAGGACGCGAAGGTCGAAGCCCTGAAGCGCGCGCCTCTGTTCGATGGGCTGTCGCGCAAGGAACTGGCCCAGCTGGCGCGGGTGAGCGAGGACCTCGAGGTCCCGGCCGGCGAGGTCCTCTGCAGGGAGGGCGATACCGGTCAGGAGTTCTTCGTGATCGTCGAGGGCAAGACCGACATCACCAGCAAAGGCAAGCGCGTCGCCTTGCGCGGAAACGGTGACTTCGTCGGTGAGATCGCCCTGCTCGAGGACACCAAGCGAACGGCCACGGTCACGGCCAAGACGCCGCTGCGCGTGTTCGTACTGACGCGCCAGGACTTCCGCCGGCTCGTCGACGAGAACCCGAGCGTCGAGCGGAAGGTGATGCGCGCCCTCGCCCGCCGAGTGGTGGAGCTCTCGTCGGATCCGACGTTGGCCTAGCTCTCTCACTGCTTTAAAGCGGAGGGGGAGAGATTCGAACTCTCGGACGACGTTACCGCCGTCAACGGTTTTCGAGACCGCCCCGTTCAACCGCTCCGGCACCCCTCCGGGTGTCGAGATGATAGGGACGCTAGAACTGCACGTCCGCTTCGAGGAGCGTGTCGATCTCCTCGGGCGGCAGCGGGCGGGCGAACAGGAAGCCCTGGCCCAGCGGGCAGCCGAGCTCGCGCAGGTCCGCAACCTGCTCGCTCGTCTCGATGCCCTCGGCCACGACCTCCATCTCGAGGGCGCGGCCCATCGCGACCGCGGCGGCCACGAGGGCCGAGTCGGGTGAGTTCGCCGCCATCCCGGCGACGAACGAGCGGTCGATCTTGAGGATGTCGGCGGGCATCTCGCGCAGGTGGTCGAGCGACGAGTAGCCGGTGCCGAAGTCGTCGATCGCGATCCGCACGCCGGCCTCGCTCAGCTCGCGAAGCGCCCTGAAGCCGGAGTCGCGGTCGGCCATGGCGGTGGACTCCGTGACTTCGATGGTCAGCCGGGATGGGTCGAGCGCGGAGCGCCTCACCGCGTTCAGCACCGTCGAGACGACGTCCGGGTGCGTGAGCTCGCGCGCGCTCAGGTTCACCGCGAGCGTGAAGGCGGAGTGGATGCCGTTGCGGCGGTCCCAGTCGCGCAGGCGCCGGCATGCCTCGCCCACCGCCCAGGCGCCGACCTCGACGATCAGCCCGCTCTCCTCCGCGATCGGAAGGAACTTGTCTGGAGTGAGCAGGCCGCGCTCCGGATGCTCCCAGCGGATCAGCGCCTCCGCGCCCACCATGTCGCCCGTCTCGAGGCTCACGAGCGGCTGGTAGAAGAGCCGCAGCTCGCCGCGCTCGAGCCCATGCGAGAGCTCCTGCTCGATCGAGAGAGCGTCGACCGCGCGCTCGCGCATCGTCGTGTCGAATAGCTCGGTGCGGGCGCCGCCGCGCTCCTTGGCCCTGTACATCGCCGCGTCTGCGTCCTCGACGATCCGCGAGGCGTCCACTACCTCGCCGGGCTCCGCGATGGCGATGCCTATCGACGCGCTCAGCCGGAGCTCGGCGCCCCCCGCCCGGATCGGCTGCGCGATCTCGCGCTGAAGCCGGTCCGCGACACCGACCGCCTCCAGCACGCCGCCGACCGCCTCGCAGAGCGCGGTGAACTCGTCGCCGCCGAAGCGCGCCACGGTGTCCTCCGGCCGCAGCGTGCGCTCGATGCGCGCGGCGATCTCGCGCAGCACCTCGTCGCCCGCGGCGTGGCCGAGGCTGTCGTTGATCCGCTTGAAGCGGTCGACGTCGAGGAAGTACACGGCTGTCGCCTGCGCCCCGCCGCGACGCTCGATCGCGTGACCGAGGCGGTCTCCGAAGAGCGCTCGGTTCGGCAGGCCGGTCAGCGGGTCGTACAGCGCGAGCCGCTCGAGCTCGGCCTCCATGCGCTTGCGGTCCGTCACGTCGAGGAAGACGCCGAAGAAGAGCGGCGACTCGCTCCCGGCGTCGCCGCGCACGACGGTCATCTCGTCGCGGATCCAGACCACGTTCCCGTCAGCGCGGCTGATCCGGTACTCCTGGACGAGCGCCTCGCCGGAGCGCGCGCACTCCGCCTCGTTCGAGATCACGCGCTCCGCGTCGTCCGGGTGCAGTAGCCGGTCCCAGAGCCCGCCGTCGCTGATCCAGAGCTCCTGGCTGTAGCCCAGGACGCGCTCGATGGACGGGCTGATGTAGAGACACTGCCCGTTGATCCCCGGCTCGTAGACGTAGGCGACTGACGGGACGCCCTCGGCCAGGGGCCCATATTTGGACTCGATCCGCTGGAGGATCGCCTTCGGATCCACGGACATCGCGTACTTATCGGCAGAAAGCGCGCGGATCTATCGCCTGGAAGCGAAGAATGCACGCAGCATGCCGGCGGCCTCCTCGGCGAGCAGACCGCCCGCAACGACGGGCCGGTGGTTGAGCCGGGGCTCACCCAGCACGTCCAGCACGCTTCCGGCGGCTCCGGCCTTCGGGTCGTCGGCCGCGTAGACCACGCGCGGGACCCGTCCCAGGATGATGGCGCCGGCGCACATCGCGCAGGGCTCGAGCGTCACGTACAGGACGGTGTCGAGCAGCCTCCAGCTGCCGAGTCGCACCGACGCCTCGCGCAGCGCGAGCACCTCGGCATGCGCCGTCGGGTCGCCGCGCAGCTCGCGCTCGTTGCACGCGGCGGCCACCACCTCGCCCTCGCGGACGATGACCGCCCCGATCGGGACGTCGTCGTGCTCCAGCGCCCGCTCGGCCTCGCGGAGCGCGAGCCGCATGAAGTACTCGTCGCGCGGGAAGACGCCGGGACTGACGTTCACGGCGCCACCAGCCGCCGCCCCACGTAGCGTTCCGCGAGCCGCATGACGCCGAGCGCCCCGGCTCTGTCCGCCACCCGCACTCCGGCCGCGGCGAGCGACAGGGCGGATGGCCGGCCGCCGCCGAAGACGCCGGTGTCGATCAGCCGGCGGTACCAGTCGATCGTGTCGGTGAGCGTGCGGTCCAGGGGGCGCGCTCGAAAGCCGAGCTCGCGCCTCGCCTTCGCGGACGAGTAGCGCCAGTTCTGCGCCATGAGCACGAGGCCCTCCGGCGAGATCGGAGTGGGCAGGCCGGCGGCCTCGGCTGCCCTGGCCAGGGCGCCTGCCTCGCGCGGAAGGACGAGCAGGGGCTGGCGCACGCCGGAGAGCTCGGCCACGCGCTCGAACAGCTCGACCCAGGTCGTGTCGTGCCCGCCCAGCACGTAGCGCTCGCCGGGCTCGCCGCGCTCGGCCGCGCGCAGGTGGCCCTTGGCGACGTCGCGCACGTCCACGATGTTCGTCTCGCCGTCCACGAGCGCGGGCAGGCGCCCGCGCAGGTAGTTCCCGATCAGGCGGGTCGAGGTCTCGCCCGGGACGGTCTGGTCGACCGGCGCCCCGAACACGTAGGAGGGGTTCACGATCACCACCTCAACTCCCTCGCGCACGCCCGCCGCGAGCGCCTCGGCCTCGCCCTCGTGCTTCGCGTCGGGATACGCGAGCCCGAGGCCGCCGCCCCTGTAGACGTCCTCCTCGGTTCCGCTCTCGCCCGGAGCGGCCGGACCGATGCCGGCGACGCTCGAGGTGACCACGACCCGGCGTACGCCCTCTGCCGCCGCCGCCTCCACCGCGATGCGCGGCGACAGCGCGTTCACCCGCCATACGCGCTCGGACGGGTGCGAGCCGACGTAGCCGGCGCAGTGGAAGACGGTCTCGCAGCCCCGGAAGGCTCGCCGGAGCGCGCCGCGGTCCATCACGTCGGCCCTGATCGGCTCCGCCTCGATGTCGCCCAGGCGCGTGAGCCGGGCATCCTCACGGTAGGTGACGCGGACGGGCTCGGTCTGGGACGCAAGTTGTGCGACGTGCGCGCCGATGAAGCCTGTAGCGCCCGTGATGCAGACGGTCACAACTTCTGCACGGGCGATTTGTTCCCTGGTTCGTACACTCCGGAGCCCACCGTAACCCAATGCCGATTCGCCTCCTCCCCCTGATCGTCGCCCTCTGGGTGCTCATGCTTGTGCCCGCGGGCGCGCGGGCGGATGACTACGTGCCCGACCAGGTCATCGTGCGCTACGAGCAGGGCACGGGCGGCGGGGTGGCGGCCGACGTCGCCGCGGAGGCGGGCGCCGAGCCGGTCGCGGAGCTGCCCGGCGGATCCGAGCAGCTCCAGATCGAGGACGGCGAGTCGGTCCGCGAGACGATCTCGGAGCTCCGGCAGGACCCGAACGTCGCCTACGCCGTGCCGAACTGGCACGCCCACGCGGCGGCCGTGGCGCCGAACGACCCCAATTTCCGGCTCCAGTGGAACCTCTTCACTCCCTTCGGCATCAATGTGGTCGAGGCATGGACGCTCGCCGAGGGCCTCGGGGCCCCGGGTGGTCGCGGCGCGGTTGTGGCGGTGCTCGACAGCGGTGTCGCGTTCGAGCGCTACAAGCGCTACCGCCGCGCGCCCGACCTGAGGCGCTCCACCTTCGTCCACCCCTGGGACTTCATCCAGCGCGACCGGCATCCGAACGACGTCTACGGGCACGGGACGCACGTGTCGGGCACGATCGCCCAGACCACGAACAACAACCTCGGGACGGCGGGCATCGCCTACAACGCGAAGATCATGCCGCTGCGCGTGCTGGACGCCCACGGCGAGGGCGACTCGGCCGCCATCGCCCGCGCGATCCGCTTCGCGGTGCGAAACCGCGCCGACGTGATCAACCTCTCGCTCGAGTTCCCGCCGGAGGTGCGCGCCGCCGAGATCCCCGACGTCGTGAGCGCGCTCCACTACGCGCGCCGCCGGGGGGTCGTCGTGGTCGCCGCGGCCGGCAACCAGACCGACCTGACCGTCGCCTACCCGGCGCGCGTCGGGTCGGTGATCGCGGTGGGCGCCACGACCATCACGGGCTGCCAGGCGGACTACTCGAACGCGGGCGACGACCTCGACGTGTCCGCGCCCGGCGGGGGCGCCGACGCGCCCAACGCCGACAGCGTCTGGGACGCGGGGCACTGCAACCCGGACTCGCTCGGCCGGCCGATCGTTCAGCAGACGTTCACGCGCGGCGTCAAGCGATTCGGGTTCCCGCGCATCTACGAGGGCACTTCGATGGCGGCGCCGCACGTGTCGGCGGTCGCGGCCCTCATCATCGCCACGAACCGGCTCGGCCCCAACCCGAGCCCGCGCGACGTGGAGGCCCACATCGAGGCCACCGCCCGCCCCACGGACCGGCCGGACCGCTACGGCGCCGGGGTCCTGGACGCCGCCGCCGCCCTCCGCTAGAGCGACGCGCTAGGTCGTCCGGATGATCATCACGCTGCAGGGAGCGTGATGGGAGACCTTGTTCGGCACGCTTCCGAGCAGGAAGCGCTTGGCGCCGGTCATGCCCTTGTTGCCGACCACGATCAGGTCGGCGCGCTCCTCCTCGGCCACGTCGAGGATCGCGTCCGCGGGGTCGCCCTCGCGCGCGTGAGTCTCGACGTCCACGCCCGCGTCGCGCAGCCCCGACGCCGCGTCTTCGAGCGTCTGGCTCACGTCCTCGCGCGGGTTCACCATCCACTGGAGGTCGCCCGGCACCTGCTGGCGCTCCTCGCGCAGGCGCCCCTCCGGCACCGGCTCGTATGCGCTCACCAGGTGAACCTTCGCGCCCACCTGCTTCGCCAGATCGGCGGCCTGGCGAACTGCCTCGCCCGCGGTCTCTGACCCGTCAGTTCCGACGACCATTGAGGAGAACACGCGCGCATCATATGGCCGTATGACCGTGCACGTACTAGGGTGGGTAGCCGCATGACAACGAAGACCCGCTGTCTCGCCGTCGATGACCACCCGACGGTGCGGCAAGGACTCGGCCTCATGTTCGGACTGGCCCCCGATCTTGAGCTGGTGGGATCCGTCGAGAACGGCGAGGACGTGATCGAAGCCGTCAAGCGCCTCCGTCCGGAGGTGGTGATCATGGACGTGCGGCTCCCGGGCATCGACGGCATCTCCGCCGTCAAGCGAATCGCCGAAGCCGCCCCCGAGGTGAAGACGGTCATGTTCTCCGCCTACGGCGACAAGCGGCTCCTGTCCGATGCCATCGCGGCGGGCGCGCGCGGGTATGTGATGAAGGGATCGCCCCCAGAGGACCTGCTGCGTGCGATCCGGACCGTCACCACCGGGAAGCCGTTCGTGGACCCGTCGCTCTCGCCCGCGCTGCTGATGTCTCAGGTCGGGCCCGACGCGCCGCTGTCGGAACGCGAGCGCGAGATCCTTCAGCTGCTCGCCGAGGGCCTCCACACCGAGGAGGTGGCGCGGCGGATCGGGCTCAGCACCGAGACCGTCAAGTCGGACACGAAGCGCGCGATCCTCAAGCTGGAGGCCGACACGCGCGTGCACGCCGTGGCCATAGCGCTGCGGCAGGCGATCATCGAGTAGCCGCGGGCGCCGGCGCCATGGAGCTGCCCCGCTTCTGGATCGTCATGCAGGTCCTGATCGTGATCTTCGTGCTGATCGGCATGGTCATCGCGATCACGAAGCTGGTCTGAACGACGGACGGGCGCCGCGTGGCGCCCGTCCGAAACTTCACTGTCTGGGCGTCTGCGCCGCCGTTAGGTGCGGCGCTCGAGGTCGGCCACGTCCTGGGCCTTCTCCTCGACCTGGTCCTGCGCGTTGGCGAGCTTCTCCTTCTCCTCGCCCTTGCGCTCCTCGCGGCGGCCCTGCGACCGCAGCGATCCGTCGCCCGTGATGTCACCTGCTGCCTTCTTGGCACGTCCCGTGATCTTGTCGATGAGGCTCATGGGTGGAGCGATACCCGCTTCTGATGACCGGAAACGCCTATAGCTTCCGGGGCCATGAGCAATGAGGAAGCTCATCGGCTTGCCCGCGAGAAGGGCGTTTCGCGCTGGCTCTACGCGGTCGTGCGGACGATCGTCTCGCCCCTGCTCCGGGTCTACTTCCGGATGCACGTCTCGGGCGCCGAGTGCATCCCCTCCGAGGGGGCGGCGATCGTCGCGCCGAACCACAAGAGCTTCTGGGACTCGTTCTTCATCGCCGTCTGCACGCGCCGGCACGTGCGCTTCATGGCCAAGACCGAGCTGATCGAGGCGCGCTACGGGCGCCTCCTCGTGCGGCTCGGCGCCTTCCCGGTCCGGCGCGGCCAGGCGGACGAGGAAGCCCTGGAGACGGCGCGCGTCGTGCTGAGGCAGGGAGGCCTGCTGGCGCTGTTCCCGGAGGGAACGCGCGTGCGCGACCCCGACAATCTGGGTCACCCGCACCGCGGCGCGGGCCGGCTGGCGCTCGAGACCGGAGCCCCGCTGGTTCCGTGCGCGATCGCCGGGACCGAGAAGATCTTCCGCGGCGGCTTCCCCGTGCCCCGCCGCGTGCAGATTGCCTTCTCGCCGCCGATCCCGGTGTCCGAGCTGGCGGCGACGCCGGAGTCGGCCGGGACGCTCGTCGGGGAGACGCTGTGGCCGGAGGTCGAGGAGGAGTACCGGCGGCTTCGGGCCCGCCCCACGCTCATCGCCGCGGGCCTCGCTGCGCTCGGCATCGGCGGCGGGCTGTTCGTCAGGCGTAAACGACGGCGGTGAAGGGGTGGCGCCCCGCGCGGCCCGTTCTCCGCGGGTTGCCGGGGGGTTTGGTGACTTTGTCCGACATAGTCGGACAAATCGAAGGAGCCCCCTCGAAGCACCCCCTCAATGCCGCCGTTCGCCAGCGTCCGGGGCGCGTTCTAGGTTCACACCCGTGCGTTTGATCGTCGCCAGGTGCGAGGTTCGTTACACAGGCCGGCTGGCCACGGTGCTGCCCGAGGCGCTCCGGCTCCTCATGCTCAAGTCGGACGGGTCGGTCATGGTCCATGCCGACACGGGTGGCTTCAAGCCGCAGAACTGGATGACGCCGCCGACGGTCGTCGAGGAGGAGGACGGGCTCATCGTCGTCCGGAAGAAGGGCGCGGAGGACCGCATCGAGATCCGCATCACCGAGGTCGTCTCGGACGTGACGCACGACATGGGCGAGGCCGCGGCGCTCGAGAAGGAGGGCGTCGAGCGCGAGCTTCAGGAGCTGCTCGCCGACGCTCCCCCCGAGGGGCTCCGGCTCATGCGGCGCGAGTGGCCGACCGACATCGGCCCGGTCGACCTGATGTGCCGGGACGAGAACGACGAGTTCGTGGCAGTGGAGATCAAGCGGATCGGGACGATCGACGCCGTCGAGCAACTGACCCGCTACCTGGAGCGCATCTGCCGGGAACCCGGCCTTCACCGCTGTCGTGGAGTGCTGGCCGCGCAGGTCATCAAGCCCCAGGCGCGGACGCTCGCCGAATCACGCGGGATCGACTGCGTCGAGGTGGACCCGGCGATCCTGCGCGGCGAGCGCAAGCCGGACCTGAAGCTGTTCGCCGCCTAGTCCGGCAGCGGGAATCCTGCCTCGCGCATCCCGCTCTCGATCGCCGCATTCACCGTCTCGACGATCTTCACGCGCGCGTACCGCTTCGAGTTGCCCTCCACGAGGTTCCAGGGCGCCTGGGCGTGGTCGGTCCGGTCGAGCATGTCCTCGATCGCCTCCGCGTACAGCGAGCGCTTCTCGCGGTTGCGCCAGTCGTCCTCGGTGATCTTCCAGCTCTTCAGCGGGTTGCTCTCCCGCTTCTTGAAGCGCTTCAGCTGCTCCTCGTCCGAGACGTGAAGCCAGAACTTCACGAGCACGCCGCCCTCCGCGCAGAACGTGCGCTCGAAGCCGAAGATGGTCGGGTACGCCCGCTCCCACTCCTCGCGCGTCGCGAACTCCTCCACGCGCTCGACCAGCACGCGCCCGTACCAGGAGCGGTCGAACACGGTCATGCCTCCGAGGCCGGGCAGCGCGGGAAAGAACCGCCAGAGGAAGTGGTGCCGCTTCTCGGTCTCGGTCGGCGCGGCGAACTGCGCCACGCGCACGTGCCGTGGGTCGAGCGGCTCGACCAGGCGCTTGAGCGCCCCGCCCTTGCCCGACGCGTCCCAGCCCTCGAGCACCACGGCAAGTGCCGGGCCGAGCCGTCCCTCGTAGCCCGGCAGCTTGCCGCCGAGAGCCAGCCTGAGCGTGGTCAGCCGCGTCTGCGCGACCAGGAGCCGCTCCTCGTACTCGGACTTGGACAGCGACAGCGACAGGTCGAGCTGGTCTAGCCGTCCCACGCGCGCGCCACCTCGCCGAGCTCGTCAAGCTGCCGCTGCACATCGTCCGGGCCCTCGGGGAGCAGGCGAAACAGGGCGCGCGTCACGCCGACGTCGCGCAGCGCGTCCAGCTGGTCGGGCCTCGCGCCGAACACGGTCACCGGGATGCGCTCGCGTCCGGCCGCCTCGGCGCGTCGCTGCAGCTCGGCGATCCGCTCGCCCAGCTCCTCCGGGCCCCTGATCCGGTTGGGGATCCACTCGTCGCCGTATGCCACCACGCGGTCGAGCACCTTCTCGCCGATGCCCCCGACCAGGATCGGCGGGTGCGGCTTCTGCACCGGCTTCGGCCACGACCAGATCGGGTCGAAGTCGATCAGGCGGCCGTGGTACTCCGCCTCGTCCTCGGCCCAGATCGCCTTCATCGCCTCGACGCTCTCGCGCATGCGCCTGAAGCGCGTGCGCGGGTCGGTGCCGTGGTTGCGCATCTCCTCGATGTTCCAGCCCGCGCCCACGCCGAACAGGAAGCGGCCGCCCGAGATGTGGTCGAGCGTGGCGACCTCCTTCGCGGTGGTGATCACATCGCGCTGGATCACCAGACAGACGCCGGTGCCGACCTTCAGCCGCTCTGTGGCGGTGGCCGCCGCCGCCAACCCCACGAACGGGTCGATCGTGTGGCTGTACTCGCGCGGCAGCTCGCCGTCGCCGGAGAAGGACGACTCCCGGCTCGTGGGGATGTGCGTGTGCTCGGCGAGGAAGAGCGACTCGAAGCCGCGCTCCTCGGCCGACGCTCCCAGCGCCGCCGGCGCCATGGAGTAGTCGGTCAGGAGCATCGCGAGCCCTAGCTCCATGAGATCGGCAGCCGCTCCAGCCCGTAGATGCCGTGGATCGAGCCGAGCTCGGGCTCGTCGTCGAGCGCGAGGCCGGGCATGCGGGCCGGGAGGAACGCGAGCGCCTCCTGCAGCTCGGCGCGCGCGAGGTTCGCGCCCAGGCAGTAGTGGATGCCGGCGCCGAAGGTGAGCGGCTTCGCGTCGCCGCGATCGGCGGTGATGTCGAACGCCTCCGGATCGCCCTCCACCCCGTCCCGGTTGCCCGCGAACGAGCAGACCATCACGATGCTGTCGGCGGGGAAGGTCACGCCGCGGTACTCGACCTCCTCGTGCAGAAGCCGGGCCGTGAACGGCGTGATCGGCTCGTAGCGGAGCAGCTCCTCCACCGCCGCGGGCGCCAGCTCGGGGCGCTCGGCAAGCAGGTCCCACTGGTCCGGGTGCTCGGCGAACACGCGCAGGCCGTGGGCCAGCTGCGACTGCGTCGTGTCGACGCCGCCGACCAGCACGTTCAGCACGAGGTTCATGCACTCGGCGTCGTCGAGCTTGTCGCCCTCGTGCGAAGCCGCGATCAGAGTCGAGATGAGGTCGTCGCCGGGGTCGTCGCGGCGCCGCTCGATCAGCGTCGCCGGCCCACTCGTAGAACTCCGCGCAGGCGCGCTCGATCGCCTCGCGCTCGTTCATGAGGCTGTGCGGGTCGAACTGGCGCTGGATCAGGTTCGACCACTCGTGCAGCCTTGGCGCGTCCTCCAGCGGCGCGCCCATCACGGTCGCGATCGTGAGCGACGGGTAGGGCTTCGCGAAGTCGCCCACGAACTCGCAGCGCCCCTCGCCGTCGAGCGGCGCCCAGAGGCGCTCGAGGAAGTCCCGCATCGCCGGCCGCCAGCGGTCCGCCGAGCGCGGCGTGAACGCCGGGTTCACGAGGTTGCGCAGCCGCCGGTGTGCGTCGCCGTTGATGTGGAGGATGTTGCGCCGCATCTCCTCGAGGAGCGGCCCCTCCTCGACCCCGAACATCTCGGCGATCCGCAGCCCGGGGAAGGTCGCGCTCTTCGTTCGCAGGAAGAAGGAGCCCGCCTCGCGGTCCAGCACGAACCAGCCAAGCTCCGACTTCGCGAGCCAGGTCTCGCGGCGCAGATCATTGATCGTCTGGTGGAAGCGCGCGCCCGTGAGGTCCGGCGCGAAATAGTCGAGCTCCATCGGCGAGGCGGAGACTACCCTTGATGGTATGAGCTTCCTGTTCCGCGACAAGACCGCGATACCCGAGCCGGCCGACGCGCTCCCCGGCCGCGACACCCGTCCCTTCCGCGTTCCCGAGACCCACTTCGTGCTCGGCACGCCGCTGGAGCCGCCCTTCCCCGATGGGGTCGAGACGGCGATCTTCGGCATGGGCTGCTTCTGGGGCGCGGAGCGCGACTTCTGGCAGGCGCCCGGCGTCTACACGACCGCGGTCGGCTACGCCGGCGGATCCACGCCGAACCCGACCTACGAGGAGGTCTGCAGCGGACGCACCGGTCACAACGAGGTCGTGCTGGTGGCCTACCGGCCCGACGAGATCTCCTACGACGAGCTGCTGCGGATCTTCTGGGAGGGCCACGACCCGACCCAGGGGATGCGCCAGGGCAACGACGTCGGCACGCAGTACCGCTCCGGCATCTACGTGACCTCCGATGCCCAGCGCAGCGCCGCGGAGACCATCGCGCGACCGCTACCAGGAGCGCCTCACCGCCGAAGGCTACGGCGACATCACGACCGAGATCGTGGACGCGCCCGAGTTCTACTACGCCGAGGACTACCACCAGCAGTACCTGGCGAAGAACCCGAACGGCTACTGCGGGGCCGGGCGGAACGGGAGTCAGCTGCCCAGTAGGGCTGCCATCAGCTTGAGCCGCTCGTCCGCCTCGGCGGGCCAGGCGGCGATGTCGGCGGGCCACCAGGCCCACTCGTCGTGCTCGGCGTCGGGCACCGGCGCGCACAGATCGGAGACGGTGGCGAGACCGACGAGCATGTTCATGCCGTCCGGCAGCGCGAGCAGGGCCTCGATCGACAGCGAGTCCGGCTCGAGCTGCCACTCCTCCTGAAGCTCGCGCGCGAGCGTCCCGGTCGGGTTCTCGCCCACGTCGACGGACCCGCCGGCGCCGAGCGCCCAGCGGTTCGCCCAGCTGGCCACCCAGGCTGCGCGCCGGCCCGCCAGCCAGCGACCGTCGTCCGAGCGCACCACGCACAGCGCCGTCATGCTGCTCGATGTGTCGTCGAGCAGGCGGAGCGCCCAGCGCACGGGCTGCAGCTCCAGGTGGAGGCCGTCGCCGCGCGCCTCCCATGACACGAGCCGCGTGGCCATGCCGTCGTGGGCAGGCGAGCCGCGGTCGCGCAGGCCCTCGACGGCGCGGTCCGCCAGGCGGTCCACCTCGGCGGGGATCTCATAGGGATCGTCCCGCCAGACGGCCTCCACCTGGTCCGGCCGCCACGGTCCACGCGCCAGCACTCCGGGCCGCGAGCTCACGCGCCCCAATCTAGACCGCGGGCGCGCAGCAGCACCCGGGAGCAGAGCGAGCCCTCGCGGGCCGCGGGCACGAGCTCGAGCGGCTCGCCCCAGCGCAGCTCCGTGTACTGCGTGTTCGATCCGGGTTGCGGCACCGACGGCCGGCCCGCGGCTATCCGCGCCTCCCAGTCCGTCATCGCCCCGTCCGTGCCGATCGGACGAAGCGGGACCACCTCGACGCCGAGCTTCTCACGGCCGGCGCGGCGCACGGCGTCCTCCTCCGACTCGCCCTCGGCGAGGCTGGCGGCAGGGAGCCCCCACACCCCGGGAAGGCTCTCGTCGTCGTCGGGCCGGCGCACGAGCAGGAGCCCGTCCGTACCGTCGATCACGAGCGAGACTGAGCGCTTAGGCGAGCTCAACGTCGCGGACGCTATCCGGCGCGTCCGCCGAGCTCAGCACCGCGAGGAAGGCCGCAACGACGCGCGAGTCGAACTGCTCGCCCGCGCAGCGCAGCAGCTCGATGCGAGCCGCGCGCTCCTCGACGCCCGCGCGATAGACGCGGTCGGCGGTCATGGCCTCGAAGGCGTCGGCGACCGCGAGGATCTTCGCCTCGAGCGGAATCTCGCCGTTCTTGAGGCCGCGTGGGTAGCCGAGCCCGTCGGGGCGCTCGTGGTGCGCGAGCACCCACTCGCGGAGATCCTCGAGGCCCGGGCCGCTGAGGATCTGAGCGCCGATCTCCGGGTGGGTCCGGATCTCGGCCAGCTCCGTCTTGCCGAGCGGGCCGGCCTTCTGGAGGATCGCGTCGGGCAGGCCGATCTTCCCGATGTCGTGGAGGATGCCGGCGACCTCGACGCGCTGTACACGCTCGGGCGGCAGCCCGAGCTCCTCCGCGATCAGAGCGCAGTAGCGGCCCACCGTGCGCGAGTGGTCGGCGGTCCCGGTGTCGCGCAGGTCGAGCGCCTCCGCCAGGGACAGCAGCGTCGCGAGCTGTACCTCGTCGGCGCCGCGACCGGGATCCGGGGCGAAGATCGCGGAGATCTCGGGGTTGAAGATGACACAGCGGTTGCGTCCGAGCGCCTTGGCGGCGTAGAGGGCCTGGTCGGCAGCCTCGAGCACGGCGTGGGCCGAGCGGCCGTGGTCCGGCAGGGTCGCCACGCCGAACGAGAAGGTGAGGCCCACCGCGTCGGCCCCGAACTCCTGCTCGACCGCCGAGCGCATGCGCTCCGAGACGAGGTAGGCCTCGTGCTCGCTCGCCCCCGGCAGCAGGATCGTGAACTCCTCTCCGCCGGTGCGGGCGATGGAGTCGCCCGCACGGCGGTGCCGAAGCAGCACCCGGCCGGCGCGGACGAGCGCCTCGTCGCCGGCGCGGTGGCCGAGCCGGTCGTTCACGGACTTGAAGTAGTCGAGATCGCCGATCACGAGGCTGAGCGGCTTGCCGGAGCGAAGCGCTCGCTCGACCTCGGCCTCGAGCTCTTGGTCGAGCGCCAGGCGGTTCTTGAGGCCCGTGAGCGTGTCCGTGAGCGCGGCCTCCGAGAGACGCTCCACCAGCTGCGTCGCTCCGTCGCGCATCGCGCGCAGAAGCCCGGCGGCCGGAAACAGGATTCCCACCAGCGTCAGCCACGCGGCCGGCATGGCCTCTATGCGAACCGAGGCCAGCAGAACCCCGAAGTAGGCCGCCGCCATGAACCCGAGCTGAGCGGCGGCCTGGCGCGGGGTGAAGAAGTACGCAGCGAACAGACCCAGCCAGACGTACAGCATCTCGCCGGATAGATCCGGCTCGTTCTGCATCGCCCACGCGTGAAGCGAGACGACCACGGTGCCGAGCGCCACCGACGCCTGAAGAAGGCGCTCGGGCATCCGCTCCGCGAGCACGAAGAGCAGCAGTGCGAGCGCGCCGCACACGGCGGGAAACGCCAGGCTGCCAGAGCCCAGGTCGGAGCGATACAGCAGCGCCACCGCGAGCAGGATCACGGCCTCTCCGGCGAAGATCGCCGCAGCTACCCGCGCCGCAAGGGGCTCCGCGACCATGCCTATCTATTCGGCTTCTGAGCGCCGAAAATTAGGTGCCGAGCTGATCGCGGAGCGCCTGAACCTCCGCGCGGAGCTCGGCCAGCTGCCGCTCGATCCGCTCGATGCGGCCTTCCTCCACAGGAGCCGCGGGCTCCGGTACGGCCCGCTGCTCGGCGCTCTCGCTCTCGGCCCCGTCGCCCAGGAGATGCCGGTAGCGCTCCTCGCGCTGGCCGGGGCGCCGATCCAGTCGCTCCACGAGCGCACGCTCGATCAGCTGCGAGAGCGTGCGCGCCAGCTCGTCCATGTCCGCTAAGCGGTGCAACCGCTCGGTGCGCGTCTTCAGCTCGCCCGGCGTCTGCGGCCCGCGCAGCATCAGCACCGCAAGAACCGAGATCTCGCGGTCGTCGAGCCCGAGCGCGCCGTCCAGCGTGTGGCGGTACTTCATCGAGCGGCGGTTCGACCAGCTCGCGAGCGTCGCCCACCTGCGCTGCACGAGCCGGTCGATGGCGCCACGGATCGTGTTCTCGTCGTAGTCCACGACGGGGTCGCGGTTCGTCGACTGGTTGCAGGCCAGCCTCAGCGCGTTCAGCGTCAGTGGATAGACGTCCGGAGTCGTGCGCTGCTTCTCGACGAGGCAGCCGACCACGCGGATCTCGACGGCGTCGGGTTCCATGCCCGCAGCAGGATAGGCTCGCCGGCATGGGAACGATCAGCGGTGAGCGCTCGGTCGAGATCGACGCCTCGATGGAGCGCTGTTACGAGATCGCGTCCGACATCGACCACGCGCCGGAGTGGCAGGGGTCGCTGAAGGACGTCGAGGTGCTCGAGCGCGACGACCGGAAGCGAGCGCTCGTGGTCGAGACGGAGTCCGACGCGAAGGTCAAGACGGTTCGCGCGACGCTCCGCTTCTCCTATGAGGAGCCCAAGGCGATTCGCTGGGTCCAGGAGAAGGGCGACACGAAGTCGCTGACCGGCTCGTGGACCTTCGAGGACCTCGGCGACGGACAGACGCGCGCGACCTATGCGCTCGAGGCCGACCCCGGGCGAATGCTCGGCCTGCTGCTGCGCGGCCCCGCCGAGTCTAAGGTGCGCGACTTCCTGCTGGGCGACGCGGCCGAGGGCCTGAAGCAGAAGGCGGAGAGCGAGTAGCCCGATGGCGGACTACACGAAGGTCAACCTGAAGGAAGACGTCAAGGACATGGCGCCGCAGCTCGGGATGGACGGGATCGAGTCGCGCTTCGCGCGCACGAACCTCGAGCTCGCCAACTCCGGTCTGAGCTACTTCCGCCTCGATCCCGGCTTCCGCGCGCCCTTCGGCCACACGCACTCACTGCAGGAGGAGATCTACGTGATCCTCTCCGGCAGCGGGCGAGTCGCCGTCGGCGACGAGATCGTGGAGGTTGGCCAGTGGGACGCCGTGCGCATCGCGCCCGGCGTGCTGCACGGCATGGAGGCCGGCCCGGACGGGGCCGAGATCCTCGCCTTCGGCGCGCCGAACACCGACAACAAGGACGCCGACATGCAGCCGGACTGGTGGCCTGAGGACGCCTAGCCGAGCGCGGCGCGGGCGGACTCGAGGTCGGGATAGGGCCTCATTCGCACTATCTTGCCGTCGCGAGCTCGTGGACGACGTAGGCGTCGAGGCCGACGTCAAGGCCGCTGCTCGCACCGCGACCGCTCATCCGTGAGCACGCCACGACGGCGTCCCCGATCGGGATGAGCTCCACCGCCTCGTAGCGGACCTCGTCGAGCATCCCGTTGAAGCCCGCGAAGTAGCGGCGCACGCCCTCGTGGCCCGTGGTACGTGTCCGGCTCGGCCGACATGTCGGGCGGGATCTCGACGACGACGTCCGGGTGCATCAGCTCGAGCGCGGGCTCGATCCCGTCCCTCCGCGAACAGGTCGAACAGGCGCTGGACTACCTCGATATCGGACTGGCTCACGCGGCGCAAGATACGGCCCGGTAGCGTCCCGGCGCGTGGAAGCCTCACACGTTCACGAAGTGGCGATCGTCGGCGCCGGGTTCGGCGGCCTCGGCATGGCCATCCGGCTGAAGCAGGAGGGCACCGACGACTTCGTGCTGATCGAGCGCGGCGCAGGACGTGGGCGGCACCTGGTGGGCGAACAGCTATCCGGGCGCGCAGTGCGACGTTCCCTCGAACCTCTACTCGTTCTCGTTCGCGCCCAATCCGGACTGGACGCGCGCGTATCCGATGCGCGACGCAGATCCAGGAGTACCTGCGCGACTGCGCCGACCGCTTCGGGGTCGCTCCGCCACACGCGCCTGGGCTGCGAGCTGCTCGGCGCGACCTGGGTCGCCGAGCGACAGCGCTGGGAGCTCGAGACCTCCGGGGGCCGCTCGCCGCGCGCGTGCTGGTGGCCGCGCCCGGGCTGCTCAGCGAGCCGTGGACGCCCGCGCTGCCGCGGCCTCGAGCGCTTCGAGGGCAACGCGTTCCACACGGCGCGCTGGGACCACGGCGACGACCTCACCGGCAAGCGCGTCGGCGCTGATCGGGACGGGCGCCTCGGCGGTGCAGGTCGGTGCCGCGATCCAGCCGCGCGTCGGCGAAGCTGCACCTCTTCCAGCGCACGCCGCCGTGGGTGGTCGCCGCACATGGACCACCCGGTCAGGCCGCGGCTCGCGCGAGCCTACCGGCGCGTGCCGGCGCTCCAGAGAGCTCTCGCGCGCGGGCATCTACTCGCTGCGCGAGCTGCTGGTCGCCCCGGGATCACGCGCGACCCCCGCCTGCTGAAGGCCGCAGGAGCTGGATCGCGCGACGCAAGCTGCGCCGCCAGGTCCCCGACCCGGAGCTGCGCGCGCCGGCTGACGCCCGACTACGCAGATCGGCTGCAAGCGCCTCGTGCTCTCGAACGAGTGGTATCCCGCGCTCCAGGCGCCGAACGTCGACGCTCGTCAGCTCGGGCGTCCGCGAGGTGCGCGAGCATTCGGTCGTCGACCGGGACGGGGTCGAGCACGAGATCGACACGCTCATCCTCGCGACCGGCTTCACGCCCGCGGAGCTGCCGATCGCGGAGCGCGTCCACGGCGCGCGACGGGCGCTCGCTGGCCGAGGTCTGGGACGGCAGCCCGCAGGCCTACCTCGGCACGACCGTCACCGGCTTCCCCAACCTGTTCCTCCTCTACGGCCCGAACCTGAACCTGGGCACACCTCGATCGTCTACATGCTCGAGTCGCAGATCGCCTACGCCAGCGACGCGCTCCGGACGATGCGCCGCGCGGCGCGGCCGAGTTCGAGGTGCGCGCCGAGGTCGCAGGACGCCTACAACGAGGAGCTCCAGGAGCGGCTGGCGGACCGTGTGGAACACGCGGCTGCGGCAGCTGGTACTTCGACCGCAACGGCCGCAACTCGATCAGTGGCCCGGCTTCACGTTCGAGTTCCGGCGCCGGACGCGCCGCTTCGACGCCGCCGGCCTACCGGCTGGCCCCGGCCGCGCGCGCTACTTCACGCGCGGCTTCGGCGGTGCCGGCAGCGTGACCTTGTAGACGTCGATCGCGTTGCGGCCCGCCTCGCCGAGGTTGAAGTCGCCGGTCGCGCCCCAGTACGTGAACGTGCCGTCGGGGTTCTCCTGGGACTTGAAGATCGCCGACGACCCACGTGTTCGCGTTCGGCGGGATGAACCAGCCGGCCTCCTTGAAGTCGACCGTGCCGTCGGGGTTCTCGGTGAAGTCGATCGACCTGCGTGCCCTGCGAGTACCAGCCCATGAAGATCCGGTTCTGGCCCGGGATCTGCTGGAACACGTGCGCCGTGCAGAACGTGGCCTGCGGCCCGGTGCGGACCGGCGCGCGGTAGATCGCCTTCGTCGCCGTCCGGGCGTGCGCGCGTACGGCTGTCCAGGCGCTCGGCGGCCGGTCGCGCCGGCGTCGTGCGTCTGGAGCTTCGAGACGTCGGTAGCGTGCACGCCGCCGTTGCCCTCGGTGTTGTCGGCGGCCCGGCGCGCAGCGTCGCGCCGGGCGGCGTGACGCCGCCGCCGCGCTCGTCGGTGGCGAGCAGGTAGCGGCCGCGAGGCGGTCAGCTCGGCCTCGTGGTCGAAGTCGATGTCCTCGGTCGACGGGTACGTGGTCTGCGCCCGCGCGTCGCGGCCCTGGTGGAACGACGCTGCCGACGTGCGCACGCCCTCGAGCGACGGTGCGCCGTCCGCGAGCCAGTTCGGGACGTCGAGGTCGCTCGGTGCCCTCGCCGGTCGCCGTCGACGCAGTCGGTGACCATCGCGCCGGTCTGGAACGGCGCGCTCGACGAGCTCGCCGCGCAGCGTGCACGGCAGCGGCGTGCCGCGCGGCTTGTCGTCGGTGTAGTCGTTCGGCGTGCCGTGGTTGTCGAACGCGCCCGTCATGTCGAACACGATCAGCGCGCTGCCGCTCGCGCAGGTGAGCCGGTCGTCCGGGTAGACCTCGAGCTCGTGGCAGCCGTAGATGCGCGCTCGGCTCGTGTGGCCGAGCGCGATCTCGGCGCTCGGGTAGCGGTAGCGGTAGACCTGCGGCCGGCAGCGCGCGCGCTTCTCGTGAGCGTGCGTGCCCGCCGGGAAGTTCATGCACGAGGAGAGGTCGACGACCTCGAAGCCGTCGAGGCTGAAGCGCGCTCGCGCGCCGTCGGACCTCGTTCGCGCGCGTGCCGTCGGCGTCGACGCCGACGCTGTCGGAGGTGACCGAGTAGGCGATGTGCGGGCGCTTCGGGTCGACGTTGACCGTGTGCGACTCGCCGATGTGGCTCGTGAGCGCCGATCTCCTTCGGGCTTCGTCGACGTCGGTGATGTCGATGATCTCGAGGCCGCCCTGCGCGCGCTGCGTCTGCGAGCGCCGAACGTCGCCGGGTCGTGGCAGCGGCCCGTGCGCGTCGGTCGCGTCGATGAGCAGCTGCGCGTCCGCGCTGCACCGGCGCGACGGGTTGATCGTGTTGAGGATGCGCGTTGCCCTTGGGCGTCGCCTCGACGTCGTGCTGGAGGCCGAGCGCGCGCGCCGGGTTGCTCGGGCACGCGGCGGACGGGTGGCCCGCGACGAACTGCGGGCGCGACGCGTACCTCGCCGTTCTCGGTGAGCTGCACGATCGTCTGGCCGCCGCCGTTCGGGCCCGATCGCCGAGCGTGCCGACGGACGCGTACGTCTCGCCGCCCTGCGTGAAGAAGTCGATGTCGGTGTGGGGGTTGCCCGTCGGGATCGTCGCCACGAGCTCCCACTGCGCGCCCTCGGCCGCCCGAGCTGAAGACGGGCGACGGCGGCACGGTCGGCGCAGAAGCCCGGTGCCGGGATGGTCGTAGTACGCCTTGAGCCAGGCCTTCAGCCCGTGACCTGCCGACGCCGTGCTCGGAACGGCGAGCATCAGCGCGAACGCGGCGACCAGCACCAGCTTGCGCGACATGCGGAACAACTCCCTGCGGTCGACGTCGTCTGGGCCTTGTAACGCGCGCCCCGACGCCGAAACTTGCGCCTAGCTCCGGGACGCTTCGGCTGCCAGAACGCGAGCTCGCCGGCCGCCGGGCGTCGCCACGACGCTGCGCCAGCCCGGCCGGGCCCTCGCGCGGCTCGAGCAGCACCGTCGCGCCGAGCGCGCGCGCCGCGCTCGGTGGCCGCGTCGATGTCGGCGACCTCGACGTACGGCAGCCAGAGCGGCCGGTCGGTGCCGCGCACTCGACGATGCCGCCGCCGAGCCCTCCACCGAGCTCGAGCGCGAGGTACGAGCGCGCCGCGCAGCGGCGATCCGCTCGGGCCGCCAGCCGCACAGCTCCGCGTAGAACGCGCGGGCGCCGCGCGAGGTCGCCGGTGTGCAGCTCGAGGTGCACCACTCACTCCGGACCCGTCGCTGCATCTGGAGTGCTGAGACCGGACTTCGGCGGCCCGAAACTCATCGCAACGGTATGGTCCAGTGACCGAGGAAGCCGCGCTCCTGGACGCCGCCCGCGCGCGGCGACGAGGACGCCTTCGCGCGCCTGCTCGAGCCCTACCGCGGCGAGCTGCACGCGCACTGCTACCGCATGCTCGGCTCGGTGCACGACGCCGAGGACGCGCTGCAGGAGGCGCTCGCTGCGCGCGTGGCGCGGGCTCGCCGCGTTCGAGGGCCGCAGCTCGCTGCGCTCGTGGCTCTACACGATCGCCACCAACACCTGCCTCGAACCACGATCGCGCGGCGGCCCAAGCGCGTGCTGCCGGTCGACTACGGGCCCGCGGCGGATCCGCACGGCGGCCCGGGCGAGCCGGTCGTGGAGTCGGTCTGGGTCGAGCCCTACCCGGACGAGCAGCTCGGCGTCGAGGACGGCTGCGCCGCGCCCGGAGGCGCGCTACGAGCAGCGCGAGAGCGTGGAGCTCGCCTTCGTCGCCGCGCTCCAGCACCTGCCCGCCAACCAGCGCGCCGTGCTGATCCTGCGCGAGGTGCTCGGCTTCTCCGCCCAGGAGGTCGCGGACGCGCTCGAGACGACGGTCGCGTCGGTGAACAGCGCGCTCCAGCGCGCGCGCAAGGCGGTCGACGAGCGCATGCCCGAGCAGAGCCAGCAGGCGACGCTGCGCGCGCTCGGCGACGACGCGCTGCGCGAGATCGTCGAGCGCTACGTGGACGCGTGGGAGCGCAACGACGTCGACACCGTGGTCGCGATGCTGGCCGAGGACGCCGAGCTTCGCGATGCCGCCGCTCGCCACCTGGTTCGGCGGCCGGAGTCGATCCGCATCTTCCTCGACGGGCTGGCCGCTGTCCGGCGACTGGCGCTGGCGCCCGATCCGCGCCAGCGCGAACGGCCAGCCGGCGCTCGCCTTCTACACCTGGGACGAGGACGAGCGGGCGTACCTGCCGTTCGCGCTCAACGTGCTGACCTTCCGCGGCGAGCGGATCAGCGACGTGACCGCGTTCGTGGCGCGCTCGACCGACATCCCGGACGGCGAGTCGTACGCGCGCTGGCCGGACGAGTCGATCGACCCGCAGCGGCCTGTACGCCGACCTTCGAGAGCTTCGGCCTGCCCGAGCGCCTGAGCGACGAGCGATGAGTACGGCGTCCGCGACGGGTCTCTAGGTACATGTTCGCCAATACGGAAACCTTCAGCAGCTTCGCGGTCGACGACCTCGACAGTGCGCGCGAGTTCTACGCCGACACGCTCGGCGCTCGAGGCGTGAGCGACGGCCCGATGGGCGTGCTGTCGCTCGACGTCGCGGGCGGCCGCTCGATCCTCGTCTACCCGAAGCCCGACTTCACGCCCGCCACCTACACGGTGCTCAACTTCCCGGTGGACGACGTGGAGGCCGCCGTCGACGAGCTGAGCGGCCGCGGCGTCAAGTTCGAGCGCTACGAGGGCTTCGAGCAGGATGCGAAGGGAATCTCCCGCGACCCGCGTGGCCCTTCGATCGCCTGGTTCAAGGACCCGGCGGGCAACATCCTGGCCGTGCTCCAGACGGACTGACCGTAGGCGTCAGCCCCGGCCGCCCGGGGTAAGGGGACGCCGTGCGCTGGCGCCGCGGACAGGGCAGGAGCTCGGACGTGATCGACGTCCGCGGCCGCGGCGGGAGCGGCGGGCTCTCGATGGGCCGCGGCGTGACGATTCCCGGAGGCCTCGGCATCACCGGAGTGATCCTGTTCCTGGTGATCCAGGTGCTGTCCGGCGGCACGTCGGCGGGCGGCTTCGACGTCGACAGCCCCTTCGGACCGGCGCCGGCGGCGCCCGCTGCCGACGGGGGCGGTATCCCGGCCGCGCAGGATCCCGAGCGCGACCTGAAGGCCTTCAGCGTCTACGTCTTCTCGAACACCCTGGACACGTGGACGACGCTGATGAGGGATCAGGGGAACGGCTTCCAGCGAGCCAAGGTTGTGCTGTATCGCGACGCCGTATCCACCGGGTGCGGCAACGCGTCGTCGGCGGTCGGCCCGTTCTACTGCCCCGCCGACCAGCGCGTCTATCTGGACCTCAGCTTCTACAGGGACATGGAGACGGAGCTCGGCGCACCCGGCGACTTCGCCTGGGCATACGTGATCGCGCACGAGGTCGGCCACCACGTCCAGCAGCAGCTCGGGACGAGCACCGAGGTGACGCGGCTCCAGCGCGAGCATCCCGACGAGGCGAACGAGCTGTCCGTGCGGCTCGAGCTCCAGGCCGACTGCTACGTCGGGCGTGTGGGCGCACAGCGTCTTCGCCGCGGGCGACCTCGAGAAGGGCGACGTGCAGGAGGCAGTTCGCGCCTCCGCCGCCGTCGGCGACGACCGGCTGCAGCGCCGCGCCGGCGGGCAGGTCGAACCCGGACTCGTTCACGCACGGGAGCTCCGAGCAGCGAACCGAGTGGTTCAACCGGGGCCGCGCGAGCGGCGAGCCCGCCGACTGCGACACGTTCTCGCCCGAAAGCCTCTAGCCGGGAGGCCGGGCCGCGCGGGGCCCCCGCTCCGCGCGTACCCGGCCGTTCCGGCCTTCCGTTCGCAGCCTGGGGGAGAGGCTGCTTGGGAGAAGCTCAGCCAGCGGCAACACCCGCCCGGCGCCCGAGGGCGCCCGCGCCGAACAGCATCAGGCCGGTGAGGAGCATCGCCACGAGCCCGAGGCCCGTGAGCGGCAGGCTGTCCGCCCCGCCGCCGACGAGCGCCGCCGTCCTGAGCTCCGCACCGGTTGAGCTGCCGCCGTTCACCAGCTCCACCGCCGGCGTCGTGTCCGAGAGCTCCTCGGTCACGCCGACCGGACCGCCCTGGCTCAGCGTGCCCGAGTCCGGCTCATCCACCGGCTCGACCGGCTGACCCTGGGCGCCGACGTCCACGGACGCGTCGGCGTCGTCGCCGTCGCTCAGCACGCGAGTCGGTGCGCTAACCGACGGCGACCCGATCTGAGCGGCGCCGGTCGAGTCGGTGGCCGTCTGACCGCCACCTCCCGCACCGCTCGTGCTCGCGCTGTCTCCGTCGCTCAGCACCCTCACCGGGGCGCTCGCTCCCGGCTGACCTGCCTGGAACGTGCCGTCCGAGCCGCTCGTCGTCTGCGGAGCGGTCCCGCCGGCCGATGCCGTCTGGGCGTTGTCGCCCTCGCTGGCCACCCTGACAGGCGCGTGGGCCGACGCGCTGCCGATCTGAGCGGAGCCGTTCGAGTCGGTGACCGTCTGCTCGCCGCCGGTCGACCCGCTCTGCGCTCCGTTCTCGCCGTTGCTCAGCACCCGCACGGGCGCGTTCACGTCGGCCGGACCGGCCTGCGCCGTCCCGTTCGAGCCGGTGGTGCTCTGCTCACCCGCGGTCGAGCCCGAACCGGCGGCGTCGTCGCCGTCGCTCGCGACCCTGACCGGCGCGCTCGCGCTGACCGATCCGGCCTGCGCACCGGTCGAGTCGCTGGCGGTCTGCTCACCGCCGGTCGACCCGCCCGAGGGCGCGTTCTGACCATCGCTCAGGACCCGCACGGGTGCGTTGGCCCCGACGGGGCCGGCCTGGGCCGTCCCGTTCGAGTTCTCCGCCGTCTGCGGAGCGCCGACGGTCGCCGAGGGAGCGGGATCGTTCCCGTCACTCAGGACGCGCACCGGCGCATTCACCTCCGTCGGTCCTCCTTGGGCCGCCGCGACAGAGCCGGTGACGGTCTGGTCACCGCCCGACTGGGCCGCGGCAGGGCCCGCTGTGAGCGCCAGGGCCATCACTGCGGCCCCGAGCGCCAGGGGTCTGCGTCTCATGGGTGTCTCCTTGTTGTGTCGAGTGGAACTGCGGCCGGGACGGATCCCGGCTCCTGGCAAAGCCCTGGACGGGCTAGCCGGGCCGCTCGAGCACTACGAGGAACGCCACCGGCCGGCAGACGGCCGGGAGCAGCGACAGGCGGCGGTGCAGGCGCGGGCCTGCAAGCAGAAGCGCCGCGACGAGCAGCGCCATACCGCCGCCGAAGAAGAGTCCCGTGGAGACGCCAGCCGCGGCATCGGCTCCCGCCGGCCCGGAGCCAGGCTCGCGCGCGGGCAGGGCCGGGCTCGCGGTGGAGTGGGCTGCGCGCGCGACCGCGGTGTGCTGCCGCTCGGAGCGCGGTCCGGCGATGCTCTCGACGCCGAGCCGGCGGGGCGCGGCGGCGCTGTCCCCACCGCGGGCGGAGTCGCCCACCGCGCCACTGCGGCGCTCGCTCGTCGAGGCAGTTGCGGAGATCCGGCTGATGCGGCTGCGAGCGGGCTCACGCAGATGGGTCGCCGAGACCGCGGTTACCGGCGTCGCGGGCGCCGCGGCCGCCGTAGCGCCGGCTACCGGCGCGACGGTCTGCTGTACGGCAGCGCCGTCGGCGGAGGGAGCGGGCGTCGTATCGGGGCGCGCAGCGGGCCGCACCTGGGCGACGACGTCCTCGGCAGCCGTGTGCAGCTCGCGGCACGGCGGTCTGGGCGGCAGGCGGGACGGCGTCGAGCAGCGCCGCCTCCGCGGAAACGGGCACGACGGCCCAGCACGCAAGCGCCGCGAGTACGACGAACGTTCTCGTGAGCTGCCGCCGCAGCGGCATCCAATGCCTGGCCCCCGCCTGCATCACCCCGGGGTATGCCCATCATCGAAACGCCGTGACTGACCGCACGGAAACCAGTCAGGCTTCCCGCAGCGATCCTGCAGAAGCCGCTCGCAAAGCTCCAGATATGCAGGGGTTTATGTAGCCGGCGCGGCCGAGCGCAGCGCGGGGAACCGATGCGGCAGGTCGGGCGCGTCGACCTGGAACATCGGGATCGGCTCAGGGAGCCCACGGAAGCGCCAGGCGCCGAGGTCGGTGACCGTCACCCCCTCCGGGAGCGAGTCGAGCACCGCCGACCGGACGGCCGAGGACATGACGATCTGGCCGCCGTGCGCGGCGAAGCAGATGCGCGCCGCGGCGTGGACGGACAGCCCTACGTAGCCGGTGTCGGTCAGCTCCGGGCGGCCGCGGTGGAGGCCGATGCGGAGCCTGACATCGCCCCCGCCCGGCCAGTCGCTGTCGCGCATCGCGCGCTGGATGGCAAGCGCCCCCTCGACGGCGCCCGGCGCCTCCTCGAACACCGCGAAGACGTCGTCCCCGCGCGCGGACACCTCATGCCCGCCGGCGCCCCGTACAGCGGCGCGCACGAGCCGGCGAATGTCGGACAGCAGCGAGGAGTACTTCTTGTCGAGCCGCGCGAGCAGCTCGGTGGAGCCCTCGATGTCCGTGAGCAGGAAGGTGATGGTGCCCGTCGGCAGCTTGCGATGCCCCTGCAGCTGCGAGCTGATGAAGCCGACCGGCACGATGCCGTGCTTCTTCGCGGCCCTGAGCAGCCTGTTGCGCGCGCGGTCGCGCGCGGCCTCGTCCTCGAAGGCGACCTGCCCGAACCGTGCGAGCGCGTTCCGCACATGCGACGCGTCGTTGATGGGCAGCCGCCGCCGGCCCTTCGAGTCGATGTACGCGAAGGCGCTGTCGGGAAGCTGGGCACGCTCCTTGGAGCGAAGCGGGGGCATGGGCGCCCATGTTCGCAGGGGGACGAGCGGTGGTACGTTCGCGCGATGGACCGGCCCCTGCTCGCGCTTCAACACATCGCGTGCGAGCCCCCGGCCGCGTTCGAGGACGAGCTGCGCGCACGCGGACTGGAGCTGACGCGCGTCGAGCTCGACGAGGGCGAGGCGCTGCCCGACTGGCGCGAGTTCGCCGCGATCATCGTCATGGGTGGCCCCATGGGCGCGTATGAGGACTCGGCCCACCCGTGGCTCGCCGCCGAGAAGCGGCTGCTGCGCGAGGCGGTCGGCGCGGACGTCCCTGTGTGGGGCGTGTGCCTTGGCGCGCAACTCCTCGCCGCCTCACTCGGCGCGCGCGTGTACCGCGGCGACCGGCCGGAGGTCGGCCTGCTTCCCGTCGAGCTCACGCCCGACGCGGCGGACGACCCCGTCTTCGAGGCCGCCCCGGCCCGCTTTCCCACACTCCAGTGGCACGGCGACAGCTTCGAGCTCCCGGACGGCGCGACGCTCCTGGCCAGCTCCCCGGCCTACCGCAACCAGGCCTTCCGCATCGGGCGCTCCTACGGCCTTCAGTTTCACCTCGAGGTGTCGCTCGGCCTGGCCACCGAGTGGGGCAGCGTGCCGGCCTACGCCGAGAGCCTCGAAACGACACTAGGTCCGGGAGCGCTGGACCGGCTGCTTGGCGAGGTCTCCGCCCACGAAGCGGAGACGGTGCCGCTCGCGCGCCTCCTGTTCGGCCGCTGGCTCGAGCTCGTGGTGCTCAGCGACAGACGCGTCGCGGAAGCGAGCCCCGCGCTCCGGCGCGGGTCTGCCGCTTCTTCAGGCTGACCGTCGCGACGCGACCGCCCTCCATGTCCTGCCGGCGGCGGCATCCTACGTCAGCCTCCCGGCGGAGGGTAGGCTGCGGGCGTGCTCGTCGCGATCAGGGCGTCGGCCCTCACTCTGCTCGTGCTCGCCGCCGGCGCGCAGGGCGCCGCGGCCGCCACGCTGAAGGGCGACTACCAGTTCGGGGGAACACTGGGCTCGTCGTGCTGCGGCGCGCCGGCGCTGACCGACCTCGGGCCGAACAGCTTCGGTGAGGAGGTCGTCGGCGGGTCGAGCCGGACGGTGCTCCGGTTCCCGCTGAGCAGCGGCGTCTCGATGCCCGCGGGCGTGATCCCGAACGACTCCTACTCGATCGCGGTGCAGGTGAGGCTCGAGGAAGTCGGGGGCTACCGGCGGCTCGTGGACTACAGCACCAGCACCAGCGACCGAGGGCTCTACAACCTGAGCGGGCAGCTCAGCTTCTTCCCGATCGCCTCAGGTTCGACCTTTCCCGCGCCGATCGAGGCGAACCGCTACACGCACGCGGTGCTGACGCGCGACGCGGCGGGCGAGGTGAGGGGCTACGTCGACGGAAGCGAGGAGATCAGCTTCACCGACACGGGCGGCGACGCGGTCTTCCCGGCCGGCAACGACGTGCGCTTCTTCAAGGACGACGCCCTGATCGGCGGCGAGGAATCGGCGGGCGCTGTCGCCCGCATCCGCGTCTACGACGGCGCGCTGACGCCGGCCGAGGTGGCGGCCATCAGCGGCAAGACGCTCGCCGACCTACCGCCCCCCGAGGTCGGCGAGGACGTGAACATCCAGGCCGCCGGTGGCCGGGTCCTCGTCGGCATCCCCTCCTCCGCCGCGCGTTCCGCGGGCGCGCGGGCGAGCCAGAAGGGCGTCACGTTCGTGCCGCTCGAAGCGGCGCGCCAGGTGCCGGTTGGGTCGTTTCTCGACACGAGGCGCGGCACGGTCGAGATGGTCAGCGCCACGGGCAGCCGCGGGCGCACCCAGAGCGGGAAGTTCAGCTCCGGGCTCTTCCAGGTGCTGCAGGCTCGCGCGCGGCGGGCGAAGGGGTTGACCGAGCTGCGCCTGAAGGGCTCGAGCTTCAGCAGCTGCCGGGCGCGCGGCGCGCGCGCGGGCGCGGCGGGCTCGCGACGCACCGTCCGGCGCCTCCGAGCCAACGCCAGAGGCCGCTTTCAGACCCGTGGCCGGAACTCATCCGCCACCGTCCGCGGGACGATCTGGATCACGACCGACCGCTGCGACGGCACTCTCACGACCGTGAAGCGCGGCAGGGTCGTCGTGCGCGACCTGCGCCGGAAGCGGAACGTCACGCTCACCGCCGGCAAGAGCTACCTGGCCCGCGCGCGCAACTAGTTACGAACGACGGCATTGAAGGAGGTCGGGCCCGGCGTCTGCTGGGGTGTTCCTTCGATTAGTCCGGTATAGCCGGACAAAGTGAAGGAACCCCCCTTCGACCCACCCTCAATGCCCGTCGTTCGTCTAGCGGGCCACGCCGGCCAGGCGCAGGTGGCGCGCGAGTGCGCGGCGATTTCGCAGCAGCTGCCGGCTCGCCACAGCGAAGAAGCGCACCTTGCCCTTGCGGACACCGATCAGGCGCGGGCTCCGCGGGTTGGCCCTGTAGATCCCGCGCCCGAGCGCGCGACGGCGCGAGTAGGCGCGGTCGAGCGAGCCGGCCGGTGAGCCGGGGCGCAGGCGGCGGTTGCCGTGCACGCGCGCTGTGGTGACGACGAGCGCGACGCGCCCGCGGCGTCGAGAACACCGCGGTGACCCGTCCCGAGCTGCCCTTCACGCAGTAGCGGAACGAGCGCGGCGCGATCCGCACCGGCTGTACCGGCACGGCGCGGAGCCGGGCGCGGCGATAGCCGAGCCGGACGCGCCCGACGTTGCGGGGCCCGATCGGCGACCGGCGCGCGAGGCAGCTCCGCCCGCTCTGCGTGCCGCCTCCGAGGATGGACGCCGGGGCGCCCGTGAGCCGAACAGCGTAGAAGCCGCTCAGACCGTCCGAGTACCAGATCTCGTTGCGCTGAGGCACGAACGACGGGCTCGCCATCGCCCAGTTGCTCGGCGGCGGGTTGACCCCAACCGGCGGGGTGATGCGCGGGGTCACCGGCGCGTTGAAGTACGCGATCTCGCGCGGGTGGGCGGGATCGCGGATGTCGAAGACGCGCAGCCCGGAGAGGATCATGCTGCAGGCCACGATCTCGGGGTCGACGCGGGTCGGCACGTTGCAGTAGTGGCCCGCATAGCCCTGCACCGGGTTCTGGGCGCCGTTGTCGTTCGCGGTGGTGGCGAAGTGCTCCGGTTGGTGGACCTCGAGGCGCAGGTTCGAGATCACCCGCGGCTGCGTCTCGTCGGCCACGTCGATGATGCGCCCGGCGCCGACCTCGGACTGCGCTCCGAACTCGTCTATCTCGACCAGGTACGGGTGGCCCTTGATCGTGATCGGGATCGCGTTCTGCGGGATGCTCATCGAGTGCCACTGGAGGCGGGCGACCTCGGCCACCTGCGGGTTCGGAGTCCGCGCCTGGACCTGGGTCGTGTCGAGGACGATCAGCCCGGAGTTGATGCCCGCGACGTAGGCGCGGTTCCCGTCAGCCCTGATCGACAAGCCGTGCGAGTCGTAGTTGCCGAACCAGATCGGCACGGGCACCGACGGGTTCGTGATGTCCACCGCCACGATCGTCTGACCGGCGGGCGACGCTGAGTAGAACGTCCGCCCGTCGGGAGCCAGGCCGCTCTCGTGCCCGAGGAAGCCGAGCGGCGTCGTGGACTTCAGCTCCGGCTGCCGGCAGTCCTTCGAGATGTCATAGATGTCGATCTGCCCCACGTTCGTGGCGAGGTTGCCCGCCACCGCCACCAGCAGGCCCCGCGCTTGGCTGAGGACCAGCGACTCGTGCGGGGTGTCCATCGCGGGCGTGAGGAGCCGGGTCGTGAGCGTCGGCTTGGTGGGGTCCGACATGTCCAGCACGTTGACCCCGCCCTCCTGGTCCAGGATGTTCGTGGGATAGAGCAGCGTCGTGTCGTAGTAGGCGCAGTCGTGGCCGGCCGCGTCCACGTAGCGCTCGACCTTGAAGCCGCCAACCGTCCCGTTCGCGCTCGGCTTGGAGTAGCTCCCCACGAGCGCGGTGTTGCACGTGAAGCCCTGGGCGGCGCGCCCGCTCTCGTGGTCCTCGGGGCTCACCCGGCCCTGAAGGCCCGACTCCGGCCGCGAGCCCGGCCCGCACTCCGCCTTCGGCGTCGGGACGAGCGGCGGCTCGGGGCGGAAGGGCGCCTGCGCGGCCTGCGCGGCCCGGTGTTGCCAGAGCGGGTGTGCCTGCGCCGCGGCTGCGCCGCCGAGCGAGACCAGCACGGCCGCCAGCATCGCCGACCCGAGCGCTCCGACCCCTGCCCCGCATCGCCTCGTCACGTGCGGCGCCACCATACGCCCCTCGCGCCCGGGAGGGCGCCGGTTCACTCAGCCCGAAGTAGGGTATGCGTCCCGGCATGGCTCGCATCTCGTCTCTCGCTGTCCTGTTCGTCGCCATCGGCCTCTTCGGCTGCGGCGGTGACTCCGCGGAGAACTCGGTCTCCAAGGAGGAGTTCGTGAAGAACGCGGATGAGATCTGCCGCGAGACCGAGAAGAAGTTCGAGGAGATCGGCCAATCCGCCGAGAGCCCCGAGGAGCTCTCCAACGCTCTCGACCAGGTGATCGACGAGTCGAAGCAGGCGGCCGACGACCTCGTCGCGCTCGACCGCCCAGAGGGCGGGGACGGCGAAACCGCGCAGAAGTTCGTCGAGGGCTTCCGGAGCGAGCTCAACAGCAAGCTCATTCCGGCGCTCGAGGACCTTCAGGCAGCCGTCAAGAAGAACGATCCGCAGGCTGTGCAGGAGGCCGCTCAGAACCTCCAGCAACTCGAAGCGAGCGAGTCCGATCGCTACGCGCGCGAGCTCGGCGCAACCGCCTGCTCGGGCTAGCCCAGCCGACATTCGCTAACACTTGACGGCGTGACGACGGCGGCGGTGGCGCTCGAGCGGTCGCGGCGCCAGCGCCGGGGGCAGATCTACGTTGCGCTAGCCGCGGTCGCGTGGTCGACCGCCGGCGTCCTGCAGCGGCAGCTCACGCTCGACACGGCGACCCAGGCTTTCGGCCGGGCGGCGTTCGCGGGCACCGCCCTCCTCGTCTATGTCGCGGTCGTCGAGCGCGGCCGGGTGGTGCAGGCGTTCAGGTCCGTCGGGCTCGCGGGCATCGCTGTGGCGCTGTGCGTCGCGACCGCGTCGGGCGGCTTCATCGCGGCTCTCAACCACACGAGCGTCGCACGCGTGCTGTTCATCCTCGCCCTCGCCCCCGTGCTGGCCGCGTTGCTCGCCAGGGTCACGCTCGGCGAGCCGATCACCGGGCGCACGGTCGTGGCGATGGCCGTGGCGCTGGCCGGCCTCGCGGTGATGCTCGGGGCGCCGGGTGAGGGCAGCCTGGCGGGTGACGCCCTGTCGTTCCTCGTCGTGCTCGCCTTCGCCCTGTCGATCGTCATCACCCGCTGGCGCCGCGACGTCTCGATGGCGCCCGCCGCCTGCCTGTCACAGGTGATCGTCCTCGTGGCGTTCCTCCCCTTTGCCAGCCCCGGCGAGATCGGCGGCGACGACGTCCCCTGGCTGGCCGCCCTCGGGATCGGTCAGATCGCGCTCGGCTTCGTGCTGTTCGCCGTCGGTGCGCGGCTGATACCGGCCGCACAGGTGGGACTCATCACGCTGCTCGAAGTGGTGCTCGGTCCGCTGTGGGTGTGGCTCGCGCTCGACGAGCGCCCCAGCGCGCTCACGCTCGTAGGCGGCGCGATCGTGATCGCCGCGATCATCATCCAGACCCGCGCCGCGCCGGCGCCCGAGCCGGACGAGGAGCCGGCGTTCCCGGCGCCGCACTAGGGACCGTCATGGGTTACGTCTGGGCGACGACCAGCACGATCGTGGTGAGCGCGAGCAGGACGCCGCCGAGGGTGAACACGCCCACCAACCCGAAGCTCAGCGGCGTGGGCGTGTCGCTCTCGAGCGCCCGATGGAGCTCACGCTGGCGGTGAGCGCCGGTCAGGAGCAGGCCGACCGCCAGGCCCGCGTAACCGGTGCCCAGCACGACGTAGGGCCATGAAGCCACGTGGAGCAGCTCGGGCGCCAGGCGCCCCACGCCCAGCGCGCCGACGGTCGCGGCCAGTGCGGTCCGCCACCAGGCGAGCCACGTGCGCTCCGCCGCCATCGACGTGCGCTGCACGACGTCGGTCGCCAGCGATGCCAGCGGCGGTGGCGCCTCGGCCGGGCGGTCTGGCTCCGTCATGTGCTGATCTAACCACGGCACAGTGGCGTACCACCGCGCGGCAGCCTTCGATCTGGACGTCCACCGCCGATGCGACCGTCTGGGCATGGTGACCGCCGAGCAGCCGGACGCGCCGCAGCCGCGTCGTCTGCCCTGGTTGCCGGTCGGGGACCCGTCGCGGGGGCGCCGCCTCGTCAAGGTGCTGGCGTGGCTGGCGGGGATCGCGGCGGCGGTCGCCGTGCTGGGGCTGTTCGGCGTCGACGTGACCGGCTGGTTCGAGAGCCTGTGGGACGCGCTCGCGGGCATCGGGTTCGGCTACCTCGTGGCCGGCTGGTCGCTTCAGACAATCCAGACGACACTCACCGCGCTCGGGTGGTACTTCATCCTGCGCGCGGGCTATCCGGACGCACCGGCGCCGTACCTACAGGTGCTCGCCGCATACGCAACCGGAGTCGCGCTGAACGGCTTCCTGCCGGCCAACATCGGGACCTTCGTGATGCTGCTGATGTTCATCGCGATCATCCCCCGCGCCAACCTGCCAGGGGTCCTCGGGGGCATGCTGGTGCAGAAGATCTTCTTCACGGCCGCCGGCGCGTTCGTCTACGTGTACCTGTTCGCGTCCGTGCCGGGCACGTTCGAGCGGCAGTTCAAGCTGCTGCACGACCATCCCGGCCTGGTGCTCGCGATCGCCGCCGGCGCCGTGCTGCTGATCCTCATCCTCGTTCGCATCTTCCGGCGAAAGCTGCCCGGCCTGATCGAGAGGGCCAAACAGGGCGGCGCGATCCTCGCGCGCCCGCGCGAGTACCTGGTGCGCGTCGTCCTACCGTCGTTCGGTGCGTGGCTGGCCAAGCTCGGCGTGATCGCCGTGTTCCTGGCCGGCTACGGGATTGCCGTGACGTTCCACACGGTGATGTTGGTGATGGGCGGCAACTCCATCGCGAACGTGGTCTCCGTCACGCCGGGCGGCGTCGGCGTGAACCAGGCGACCAACGTGGCCGCCCTCGGCAACGTCACCGACGCGACGACCGCCACCGCCTACTCGCTCGGCCAGCAGCTCGCCATCACGGCGTGGAACGTGGCCTTCGCGGTGGTGCTGGTGATCTGGGCGTTCGGCTGGGCCGGCGGCAGGGAGCTCGTGGAGCATTCCTACGCCGACGCCAAGCTCAAGGTCGCAGAGCAGAAGGACCAGCGCGCCGCGGCACGCGCCGCCAAACGCCGCTGAGGCCCGCGGGGCGCGGCGGGCCTCAGCGGCTTGTCTGGCTCAGTCCGTCCCCCAAGGGTTGTCGATCACGAAGCGCCAGCTGCCGTCGCTCTGGCGGCGCAGGACATCCGCGTTCCTGGCCTCCAGGTGCACCGCCTCGCCGTCCGGTCCTGTGCCGTTGAACGACCAGACGCCGACCACGAGGGCGAGATCGTCCACCTCGAGGACCCGGGTCACGTCGAGGTCGAGCTTTCCGTTCATCGAGATGAAGCCGGTCAGGGCTTCACCCACACCGGAGGGCCCGTGAGCGAGGGTCCCGGGCTCGGGCACGAACGCCGCGTCGCTCTCGTAGAGCGGCATGAGGCTCTCGAGATCGCCGGAGTTGATTCCGGTGACGATCGACTCCAGCACCTGCTCAGGCGTTGCGGTGGACATCTTTGCGGCTCCTTTCGATATACAGTACTGTGTCACGGAATGCGACCGTACTTCCTATCGAGCGATCTGTCAAGATTGACGACACAGTTATGAGTCACGAAAGTCCGAGCAAGCGCAAGTACGAGCTGAAGAAGCGCGCCGAGCAGATGGATGCGACGCGGCTGCGGATCACCGAGGCGGCGATCGAGCTGCACGGAAGCGTCGGGCCGTCCCGCACGACGATGAGCGCGGTCGCCGAGCGCGCAGGCGTGGAGCGCCGCACCCTCTACCGCCACTTCCCGAACGAGGCCGACCTGTTCGCGGCCTGCTCCAGCCACTACTTCAACGCCAACCCGTGGCCCGATCTCGCCGGCTGGCGCGCGATTCGCGATCCCGAGCAGCGCCTCGCGCGCGCCCTCGACGAGCTCTACGCCTACTACGAGCGCACCGAGTCGATGTTCAGCACCGTGCTCCGCGACGCCGAGACGGTCGACTTCGCCCGCGACGCGGTGGCCCCGCTGGACGTCTACCTCGAAGAGGCCGCGGACGTCCTCACGTTCGGCCGCAAGGTCCGTGGCAGAAGGCGAGAGCTCATGCGAGGAGCGCTGCGCCATGCCCTCGCCTTCTCGACCTGGCGCTCACTATCCGAAGGCGGCATCGGGCGATCGGATGCGGCGAGGCTCACGAGCGCGCTCGTGAAAGCCGCTGCCTAGGCGTCAGCCGACTGCGATCTCGAAGGCCGCCTCGTAACGGCCGCCCGGCGCGACGACGGATAGGTCCGCGCCCGTCACGAGCGCGTTGGTGGGCGCCGTCATCGGCTCGAAGCAGACGAAGTCGCTGCCGGCCGGCGCGAATACGTGGGCGAAGGGATACCCGCGCAGGAAGGTCAGCGAGATCTCCGACTCGCCGCCTCGCAACACGAACCGCGCCGGATCGTCCAGCTCGGAGAGCTCCTGGTCCCACTCCGTGTCGCCGAGCCGGCGCGGTCCGGGCTCGAAGGGCTCCGTCTTTCCCGTCGGCAGCATCGAGTCGTTGCTCAGGAGTGCGCGGCGGACGGGGAGAGTCATCTCGGCGCTGTGCCGATCGCCGCCCGGAATGCGCAGGTATGGATGAAACCCGAACGAGACCGGCACCGGGGCGTCCTCGGTCGGCTCGAGCGCCAGCACAAGCTCGATGCTCTGCGTGGCGGCCCGCGCGCGGAATTCGAGTCGGTGAGGGAAGGGGAACAGCTCGAACGCAGGGTGTGCCCGAGCCCAATCAAGCCGCGCCAGGAGCGACGCGGTCGTGTCATCGCGCTCCGTCTCGAGGACATCCCACCGCAGCAGCGTCGGCCAGGCGCCGTGGATCGGGAGCCCGCCGGGATCTCGCTTGAAGAGCCCCGAGTCCGCGTTCAACGCGACGTCTCTGCCCGCCGCGCTGTAGGTGAGCCCGCCGAGACGGTTCGCCCACGGATGGAGGAGCGGCACGCCCATTGTGGAGCCGCGCTCGATGTAGCCCTCCAACCCGTTCCGCTCCGCCAAGAGCTCTCGATCGCCGAGGGTCAGCGAATGAAGCACCATGTTGGCCGCGGGGGCGAAGGCCGCCCGCAGCCCATCCCCACCAGGAGCCTCGATGTGGACCGTCTCGACGTTCGACACGTGGCCGCCGGCTCGGTTCTTAGCTCACGGCTTTCTTCACCAGCGCGCGGATCTTCTTCTCTTGGGCGGCGGTCAGCTCCTTCAGCGCGAAGGAGGTCGGCCACATGGCGTCTTTGTCGAGGTTCGCCCTGTCGCTGAAGCCGAGCGTCGCGTACCTCGACTTGAACTTCTGCGCGCTCTGGAAGAAGCAGACGACCTTGCCGTCCTTGGCATACGCGGGCATGCCGTACCAGGTTCTCGCCGCGAGATCCGGCGCGGTGGCCTTGACGATGGCGTGAAGCCGCTCGGCCATGACGCGATCCGATTTCGGCATCTCGGCGATCTTCGCGAGCAGGTCGCGTTCCCCGGCCGCCTTGTCCCCGGCCGTCTTCAGCTCCCGGGCGCGCTCCCTCATCGCGGCCCGTTCCTCGGCCGTGAATCCCTTCTTTGCGGGTTTCCTGTCAGCCATTCACATCAGTGCGCTGCACGCGATGGCGTCCGCGTCGTCCCCGGCTCCGGGCACGAGCCTGACGTTCGCGAAGGCCGCCTCGAACGGGGCCTCCGTGTAGACGAGGAACGGCGTGTTGACGTGGTCCCACTCGAGCGTGCCCGGCGCGTCGAAGCAGCTCAGCGGGATCTTGACGTGCTGCTTGCCCTGGCCCGCCAGGCCGTCGAACAGCGCCTTGCCCGGGACGTCGACGCGGCACGGGTAGGTGCAGTGCATGCTCAGGGTCACGAACGGGCCCTGGGACGCCTGCGACACGATCGTGTCGAACTCGAGCGCGCTGTTGGCGTTGAGGTACGGACGCAGGTCGGCCTCCGGCGACTGCAGGTAGAACTGGCCGATCGACTCCCACGTGATCTTCCGGGCGTCCTGCTGCACGTTCACGTCCGAGGTGCGCGCCGTGACGTAGCCCGGGTGCGTGATCACGGCGCTCGGGTCGTTGCCGAGCTCCGAGCCGCCCCAGTTGAACGGCGAGCCGATGTAGGACTTGTACGGGTCCTGATCGACGCGATCGAACAGGACCAGGTCCTCGGTGGCGGTCCCGCCCCCGCCCGAGTCGACGCAGCGCGGCTTGGACTCCTCCGGCAGGGTCCCGACGTTCCCGGTCTGCCAGTTGCGGAGGCCGTAGCCGTAGGGGAACAGCGGCGCGTAGTCGCTCGTCGCCGACATTGAGCGGCGTCTGGCACGGCGCGCCGGGCCAGCTGTAGGAGAGCTTGCCGGTGAAGCCGGCGCCCGTCCGCCGGACCCTTGACCAGCAGGTCGGCCACGCCCTGGCCCTCGGTGCCGGGCAGCCAGGCCGCCACGAAGGCGTCGGAGCGGTTGAGTTCCTTGTTGACGTAGAGCGGGCGGCCTGACACGAACACGGTCGCCACGGGCGCGCCCTTGCCGCTCACTCGGTCGAGCGTCGCGAGGTCGCCCGGGTACAGCTGCGCAGCCTCGAGCGAGCGGCGGCCGATGTCGCCGACGCCCTCCGCATACGGGGTCTCGCCAATCACCGCGACCACCGCGTCGTACTGCGACGGGTCGACCCCCTCGCCGTCCTCGTCGAACGTGACGTTCGCCGCGCCCAGCGCCGCGCGCAGGCCCGCGAAGATCGTGGTTCCGTTCGGGAAGTCGGCGTTCGAGTTGCCAGTGCCCTGCCAGGTCAGCGACCAGCCGCCGGTCTGGTTCGGCAGGGAATCGGCGCTCTTACCGACCACGAGCACCTTCGCGCTGGACTTGAGTGGGAGCAGCTTGCCCTCGTTCTTGAGCAGCACGAGCGACTCCCGCACCGCCTTGCGCGCCAGCGCGGCGTGGTCGAGCGCATCCGGATCGCCGGCGTGCTCGCGCTCGGACGGCCGGGGCTGCTCGAACAGCCCGGCGCGAAGCTTCACGCGCAGGATGCGGGTGACCGCGTCGTCGATCCGCGCCATCGGGATCTGGCCGCTCTGGACCTGGGCGACGGTGTTGGCGATGAACGCCTTCCAATCCTGCGGGACCATCACGATGTCCAGGCCGGCGTTGACGGCCTGCGGGCAGCTCGCGTTCGTGCAGCCCGCGACCTGGCCGATCCCGTTCCAGTCGGAGACCACGAGGCCATCGAAGCCCAGCTTGCCCTTGAGGATCTCGGTGATCGCCTTGTGGGAGCCGTGCAGCTTGCCCTCGGTGATCCCGAGCGCCTCGTTCGTCCACGAGTTGAACGAGATCATCACGGACTGAGCGCCGGCGGCGAGCGCGCCGTAATAGCCCTGGCCGTGGAGGTTGATCATCTCGGCCTCGGAGGAGGGGTTGACGCCCTGGTCCTTGCCACCCTCGGTGCCACCATCGCCGATGAAGTGCTTGGCGGTGCCGATCACGCCGTCGTCCCCGATGCCGCGGCGGTCGGTGTCCTGCAGGCCCTTCATCGCCTCGTAGCCGTAGGCGCGCGTGATCCGCGGGTCCTCGGAGAAGCCCTCGTAGGTACGGCCCCAGCGGTCGTCGCGCACGACGGCCAGCGTCGGCGCGAACGCCCAGTCCTGGCCGGTCGAGCGGACCTGCTCGGCCGTCGCCTCCTGCACGTCGCGGACGAGGCAGGGGTCGTGCGCGGCGCCCAGGCCGATGTTGTGCGGGAAGAGCGTCGCGGCGTAGATGTTGCTGTTGCCGTGGACGGCGTCGATGCCCCAGATCACCGGGATGCCCTGGTCGTCGATCGAGGCCTTCCAGTAGGCGTCGGCGAGCGCGAGCCAGTCGGCCTGGGAGGCGTGCTTGTTCGCGCCGGGCCACGCGCCGCCACCGTTGAGCACCGAGCCGATGTGGTACTGCCCGACTTCCGCCGGGGTGATCGAGGTGATCTCCGGCTGCGTCATCTGGCCGACCTTCTCCTCGAGCGTCATGCCCGAGAGCAGCTTTCGCACCCTGCTCTCCACCTGCTTGGAGTCCTGCACGCGGCTCTCGACGCGCGGCCAGTCGGAGAGCGGCCGGAGCGACCTGGGGATCTGCGCGCACCCGTGCGCGCCGTGCTTCGGCTTGCCCACGACGGGCTGCCGGTCGGACCGGTGCTCCGCGCTCGCGAACGGCACAACCGCCGCGGCGGCGCACGCGATCACGGCGAGCCCAACCACGATGCGGCCTCGGTGTCCTCCCATGGATCCTCCCCGGTCCGCTGCCCTACGGAACGGAACGGAGTATGCCACCGCAGACCGCAATCATGCCGCGAGGCTACGTGGAGATCTCCTCAGGGTCGCCCGGACTCTCCCCTCGAATCGGGAGCCAGTAAAAGGCGTTGAACGCGACGAGCATGGCCAGGCCCAGGACGGGTAGCAGGGCGCCGGTCAGGGCACCGGCCGCGAGCCAGGCTAGGGCGAGCCGAAAGCGCCCGCCGATGGCAGCGAGCAGTACGCCCCGGTCGGCTGAACGGATGTGATCGAACATGACGCGTGGTGTCGCGGCCGCTGCCAGTCACAGGTCGAGCACCACGTCGTCGTGCGGCTGTGAGCAGCAGATGAGCACGCTTCCGTCGGCGGGGGGTTCGACCGGGTCGGGGCTGTAGTCGACGTCGCCGGCGATGAGGGTGCTCTCGCAGTTGTGGCAGACGCCGGTACGGCACGACCATCGGACCGGCACGTCGCAGGCTTCGGCGAATTCGAGCAGGCTGGTGTAGTCGCTGCTCCACGGGATGGCGAGGTTGCTCCGGGCGAACTCGATCTTCGGGCCGTGTCCGGGACTCCCCGGAGGTGGGTGCGGCGTCCGCGCCGGTGTCGCGGCGATTCCGGGCGTCAGACCCGGAGCCGGCCCGAACGGCTCGGTGTGTATGTGTGCGGCGTCGACACCCATCGCCGCAAGACCGGCGCTGATCTCGTCCATGAACGGCGTCGGGCCACAGAGGTATGCCTCGGCATCGCGCGGCGGCTCGAGCTCGGCGAGCAACGACGCGCTCAGCCGACCCGCACGGTCGAAGTCGACGCCTTCGCGGTCGTCCGGAGCGGGGCGGCTGTAGTACACGTGGGCGTGCACGCTGGGGAGCGAGGTGAGGAGAGTCCGGGCCTCCGCGGCGAACGAGTGATCCCGCCTGCTGCGTGCGCCGTGCAGCCACCAGATCTCCCGATCGGAATGCTCCTTCGCCAGCGCCTGCAGCATGGCGAGGACCGGGGTGGCACCGATGCCGGCGCTGATCAGCAGCACGGGGGCGTGAGTCTTGTCGAGGATGAAGGTGCCGCGTGGTGCCGCGACGTCGAGCTGGTCGCCGACGGACAACCGGGTATGCAGGTACCCGCTGGCGGCGCCGTCGTGTTCGCGCTTCACGGTGATCCGGTAGTAGCCCGCGTCGGGCGGTCCCGAGAGCGAGTAGTTGCGAAGCAGCGACCTCTGCCCCTCCTCGGCCTGGATGCGGAGCGTGAGGTACTGGCCGGGGCGAGCGGCGGGGAGCGCTGCCCCGTCCGGATCCTGGAGGCGGACAGAGATCACGGACTCGCATTCATGCGCGATCCCGGCGACGGCCAGCCGGCGGAAGCCGGCCCACGCCGGGGGCGGGCTGGCCGCGATCAGGCCGGCGTTCCCGCCGCCGGGCTCTCCGTCGAGCAGGGCTTGAAACGAGGCTTGCCAGCCCGGGCTGAGGGCGGGGATTCGGAGCACGCGGAGCAGCTGCTGGCGCGGATGGCTGGGGAGATAGAGGAGCCCGCTGACCTCGGCCACCGTCATCTGCTCCGGCCCGGTGGCGACCTTGACGATCTCGTCCCCCGCCTCCACCTCGCCCTCCTCGAGCACGCGGAAGTAGAAGCCGGGACGCCGGTGTGACACGAGCAGGGCGGGAATCCGCGGGTCGTTCATCCGGATCCCGACGCGGTAGCACGTCACACGGGGCTGGGTGACCTCGAAGACGGCGCTGCCGATCTCGTAGCGGTCGCCGATGCAGACCTCGTCGTCGGCGAGTCCCTCGATCGTGAAGTTCTCGCCGAACTGTCCCCCCTCCACGAAGTCGTTCCGGCCGAGCTCTCGTTCCCAGTACCGGTAGGACTCGATCTGGTAGACGAACACGGCCCGCTCCTCGCCGCCGTGCCCGGCCAGATCGCCCTGCCCGTCGCCGTCGAGGTTCAGCTTGCGCACGCGGCAAGGGCCTGCGGCCGGCTCCTTGTAGACGCCCGTGAAGACCGTCTTCCCCTGCCAAGGCACGTCCCTCGGCATGCCGACGTTCACGGACAGGAGCTTGTCCTCGCTCATGCCTCCGTGCCGGCCGCCATCCGCCCAGCAACCTCCCTCTTCCGTCAGCTACTGATGGTGGTGTCGCGGGCCGACGGCGGCGGCTCGTCGAACTCGTCGTGGCGGCGGAACCAGAACGACCCCGGCGCGCGCGGCCAGCCCTCGGGCAGGTCCTCGTCGTCGGACTGGCCGCCGTAGGGCGTGAGCGACCACATGCTCCAGAGGCTGCCGATGAACTGGACCATCGCCCCGTGCTGGAGGAAGTAGGTGCGGTACACGTCCTCGCCGTCACGCAGGAAGACATTGAGGCCGAACCACTCGTCGACCCCGAAGTCAGCCGAGAACCGCTCGGTGCAGATCGTGTACCAGGGCACGTCGGTCCAGCCCATGCGCTCGGCGTAGCGCTGTAGGTTCGCTTGGGGTGCCGACGAGGCCATGGCGAAGGTGATGTCGCGAGAGTGAAGTAGGCCGAGCTCGGGGATGCCATCGGCGAAGGACGAGCATCCGACGCACCCGGCGTCGGGCCAGCCGTCGACACCCTCCTCGAAGAAGAACCTGTAGAGGATCAGCTGGCTGCGCCCGTCGAACAGCTCTGGCAGTGACCGCCTCCCGTCAGGACCCTCGAAGACGTACTCGCCCTCCACCCGCACCATCGGCATGCGCTTCCGTGCGGCGGCGAGCTCGTGCATCGCGGCGGCGACGTTCCGCTCGCGCTCGAGCAGGGCCGTCCGAGCCGCTTCCCACTCGGCCTGACTGACGATAGGCGGACGACCAAGGGTCGCCTCGGTTGTCTCCATGGCGGCAGCCTACGTCGTGCGGGCGGGTGCGAAGAAGTCGATGAGCAGCTCGTTGACGCGCTCGGCCTCGTCGTGGTGGACCCAGTGCGAGGCGTCGGGCAGGCGCTCGACGCGGTCCAGGTTGGGGACATCCTCGTGGTGGGGCTCGGCGAGATCCGGGCCGAGGTAGCGATCCTTCTCGCCCCAGATGACCAGGGTGGGCGCCGAGATCGTCTGAAGCTCCGTCTTGGTGCCCTTCGGCGGCCGCACCGCGGCGCGGTAGTAGTCGATCATCGCCGTCGCGGCGCCTTCCTGCGACCACGCCTCGATATAGCGATCGATCTCCTCCGTTGTGTACGGCGGCTGGGCGTCGCGCAGGAAGTGCTGGAAGAACTCCCAGTCCTTCGCGCGAACGTGGTGCTCGGGCAGGTCTGGGAGCGCGAAGTAGAAGAAGTACCAGGACCGCGCGAGCTGGCTGGGGTGGCGCAATCCCTCGTTGAGCTTGCGTGGATGCGCCGCGTTCAGGATGGCCAGCCGGTCGACGACCTCGGGGTGGTTCATCGCGAGCGTCCACGCGGCGCTTCCGCCCCAGTCGTGACCGACCACGTGCGCGGATTCGGCGCCCCGCTCCTGGATGAGACCGCGGATGTCGGCGGCCAGCTCGCCGGCGGTGTAGGCCGCGACGCCGTCCGGCTTCGACGACAGGTTGTACCCCCGCAGGTCGGGCGCGACCACGCGGAAACCGGCCGCCGCGAGAGGCGCGATCTGCAGTCGCCAGCCGTACCAGAACTCCGGGAAGCCGTGGAGCAGGACGACCAGCGGCCCGTCGCCGGCCTCGACGTAATGCAGCCGCAGGTCCCCGACCTCGGCGTAGCCCTCTCGAAGGTCGGTCGGGCCGTCCTCCACAAGCTTGGTCAACGCATCGGGTGAGCTCATGAGAATCTCCTCTCGAGACTGTGCGTGGTACGCAAGAGGTTGGCGCTGTCACCCCAGTGTCGCGCCAGGGGATGCCCTGGTCTACTCCCCGGTGGTAAACGGCGTCGCGGCGTCGTGGTCGAAGGAAACGCGCCCTAGTGCGCCGCGGGCGGCGAGCTCGCCACCGCGGCCTCGAGCTCCGCGTATGCCTCGGGCGACAGGTGGTAGCGCGTGAGGCGCCCTGCCGTGTCGGCGAATGCCGAGACCATCGCGTCGACATCGCCCGGGTCTGCGACGAGAAGCAGCGCCGACGAGTTCTCCGGCACGTCCTTGCGGATCTCGTCGAAGCCGGGGCCTCGCAGCGTCGGGATGTGGCTGGTCTCGCGGAGCCCGCCGGCCGCGCCGCCGGCGACGAGGCCGATCGCCCACCCAGGTGGGCCGAACGGCAAGCCGACGGCGAAACCGAGAATCGCTCCGAAGGCGGTGTCGCGACCGATCAGATCGCCCTCGTCCTCGATGTCGACGTAGCGGCCCGCGATCGTGCCGCGCACGACGATCCGGCCCCTGCGGTGTACCTCGACGAACGCGACCTCCCGCAGCCATGGAGCGCCCGGCACACGGTCGCGCGCCGACGCGTACTCGTGCTCCGCGCCCTCGATGTGGTCGAAGGCGATCACTGCGGCGTCCATGGTCTCTCCTCTATCGACCACGGCTCAGGCGGGGTGCGGACGCGGGCCGCGATCGTCGCGGTCTGCGGCCAGCCTTCCGGCGATCACCGTGGCGCCCCCACCGAGGAGGCCCGCGCCGAGCGCGGCGAGCGCCCAGACGGTCGAGGACCAGTCGATGCCGAGCGCGTTGTCGAGCGACCACCCGCCAGGGCCCACGCCCGCGAGCGCGAAGGCGCCCGCGACCATGACCAGGTTGTACTCGTAGCCGCCGTTGGTGTTCCACACTCCCTTGGGCAGGTGGACGGCGGCTATCGCGGCGACCATCACCGCGATCACCAGCGCGGCGCCTACCGGGGTCAGCAGTCCGAGCGCGAGCAGGGCCCCGCCCGCGACCTCCGCCGCACCCGCCGCGCGCGAGTGCAGCTGCCCCGGGCGAAGCCCGATCGCGTCGAACAGGTCGGCGGTCGCGTTCAGGCCGGCACCGCCGAAGGCGCCGAACAGCTTCTGAGAGCCATGCCCGACGAAGAGCAGCCCGATGACGACGCGAAGTGCGAGAAGCGCGAGATCCATGCTCGTCAGGCAGCCGTCGGGGTGATCGTCACCTTGTCCTGCTTCGCCTTCTCGGGAAGCGGAACCGTGACGATCGTGAGCACGCCGTCGGAGATCTCGATCGCTCCTGCCATGAGCCTTGCCTCCTTGAAACGAAATGGACCCCCAATGTTCGAGGCGGTCGCTCCCGGTGTCGTCAACTCCGGGAATGCTCTTTGAGCTACGCCCCTGAGCTGATGCCGAGCGCGCCCGTCCCTCAGCCGCGGTACGCGGGGGGGGACCAGCCTTCGTCGGCTCCCCCGACTGGCAAACGGCGTCGCGGCGAGCACTCGCTCTTGTTTTCCGGTGCCCAAGGCTCGAAAGTCGCAGTCTGGTGGCCACCGAGATCATCGGCCGCGAAGAAGAGCTTGCGGAGCTTCGGCGCGTCCTCGATGCCGTCGACAGAGTTCCGGCCGCATTCCTGATTGAGGGCGAGCCCGGCATCGGGAAGACGGCCCTCTGGAGGGCGGGCGTGGACCTGGCGCGGGCGCGAGATTTTCAGGTGCTCACCGCGATTCCCGCGACGGCGGAGACCCGCCTTTCGTTCGCGGCGCTCGCCGACCTGCTCGGCTCAGTGCTCGCGGACGTGCTGCCCAACCTGCCGGCGCCCCAGCGGCGCGCGCTCGAGATCGCGTTGCTGCTTGAGGACGCGTCTGGGCCCCCGCCGGATCGCCGCGCGGTTGCCTTCGCATTCCTCAACGCGGTTAGGACGCTCGCACGCGGAGGACTGGTTGTCGTCGCGGTTGACGACATCCAGTGGCTCGACGGCCCTTCGGCGTTCATGCTCGAATTCGCCATTCGCCGCCTACGTGATGAGCCCGTCGTCTTCCTCCTCACGCTGAGGACCGGCGAAGGGTCAGCGCGGCCTGGGCTCGAGCGCGCCCTCCCGGTGGGCGGGCTCCGGCGGTTGACGATCGGGCCGCTCAGCCTGGGCGCCCTTCACCGCCTCCTCAGCGAGAGACTCGAGCTGGTTCTCCCGCGGCCGAAGCTGAGGCGAATCCGCGAGCTCTCCGGTGGGAATCCGCTGTTCGCGCTCGAGTTGGGACGCGCGCTGCGCCGCGGGGCGATCCGGTTGGAGCCTGGCGAGCCCCTGCCTGGCACGCTCGCGGCGCTCGTTCGCGATCGGCTCATGCTGCTTCCGAGGGAGACGCGCACCGCGCTGCTGACGGCATCGGCTCTGTCGCAGCCAACGCTGGCGCTTGTGGCGGCTGCCGTCGGCGGCGATCCGGAGCCACCGCTCGCGCCTGCGCTGGAGGCACACGTGATCGAGCTTGAGAAGGACCGCATCGGCTTCTCCCACCCGCTGCTTGCCTCCGGCGTGTACTCCGAGGCCGGCAGCGCCGAGCGCCGAGCGCTTCACCGCCGCTTGGCGGACCTGGTTCCCGATCTGGAGGAGCGTGCCCGGCATCTGGCGCTTGGCACCGAGAGCCCGGATGCGGACGTTGCCGCAGAGCTCGAGCACGCGGCCGAGCGAGCACACTCCCGCGGTGCCTTCACGTCTGCGGCAGAGCTGGCTGAGCTCTCCCGACGGCTGACTCCCGCGGAGATGGAGGAAAGCCAACACCGGCGCACTGTCCGGGCCGCGATCAATGCCTGGGAGGCCGGCGAGGGCGAGCGCGCCAGGGAGCTCCTAAGCGGCGCTCAAGTCACCGCCCAGCCTGGGCCCAGGCGTGGAGAGATCCTCTACTGGCTTGGCTCGATGGAGGAGTATGAGGGCGACCGTCGGCAGGCGGCCCAGCTGTACCGCGAGGCTCGCTCTGACGCGGAGGACGATCTCGTGCTCAGGGCCCGGGCCGACGAGGGGGTCTCCAGCGCGCTATTGCTCCTGCGGAGCGATCTCTCCGCCGCGGTGGAGCATGCCCGCGCCGCGGTCACCTTGGCCGAACAGGTGGGGGACCGAGGCATGCAGGTCGTCGCTCTCGGCCAGTTCGGGCTCGTCGACGCGGTGACGGGCGGAAGCGAATGGAGGCCGGCTCTTCTCCACGCCCGGGAGCTCGAGGCGCAGACGGGCCCTGTTCAGACCGTCGTCAGTGCCACCTTCGCTCTCGCCGTCGTCCTAACCTGGGTTGATGAGCTCGCGCGTGCGCGCGAGCTGCTCCGCTCGCTTCTCGAGCTGGCCGAGGAACGTGCCGAGGAGAGCGCCCTGCCATGGATCCTCGCCCAACTCTGTTGGGCGGAGTTCCTGGCGGGAAGCTGGGAGGAGGCGGGTCTCCACGCCGAAGAGGGGATCGACCTCGCGCTCCAGGCCGACCAGGAGCCGCAGCGCGTCTTCGCCCTCGGCGTACGCGCACTGGTACGGGCCGCGCGGGGAGATCTCGAAGGGGCGCGAGCTGATGCCGAGAGCACGCTTGCGGAGGCCGAAGCACGTGGCGTAATGATTGCGACGATCCTCGGCGCTTGCGCGCTTGGGGTTCTAGAGCTCTCGCTCGAGCGGTTCGATGCGGTGCACCGCGTGCTTGGCCCGCTCGGCGCGCAGCTCGAAGCGGGCGGCGTTCGGGAGCCCGGCTCCGTGCGCTTCACCGCTGACGAGATCGAAGCGCTGATCGCACTCGGTCGCATGGAAGAGGCCGAGGCGCTGCTCGGCATTCTGGAGCGGCAGGCAGCGCAGCTCGACCGTGCCTCCGCGCTCGCGTCAGCGGCGCGCTGCCGAGGCCTCGTCTCCGCCGCCTGCGGCGATCTCGAAGGGGCGCTCGTCTCGCTCCAGAAGGCGCTGGTCGAGCACGAGCGCGTCTCGATGCCGTTCGAACACGCCCGGACGCTGCTCGCTCTGGGCGTGACGCGACGACGAGCCAGGATGAAGCGGCCCGCGCGAGAGGCGCTCGAGCGCGCGCTCGCAATCTTCGAGGAGCTCGGAGCGCGCCTCTGGGCGGACAAGGCTCGCGCCGAGCTCGCGCGCATCGGCGGGCGTCGTTCTGCCACGGGCGAGCTGACGCCCACCGAGCGCCGCATCGCACTGCTCGCCGCCGAGGGACGCTCCAACAAGGAGATCGCAAGCGCCCTATTCGTGACGCCGAAGACGGTCGGAACGCAGCTGTCCCGGATCTACCGAAAGGTCGGCGTCCACTCACGCACCGAGCTGGCTCGACATCTGTCGAGCGACGCCGAGACGCGCAAAGTGTAGGAATTCGCCGACTTTCTCACGCGCCGCTGCCGCCGTAGCGTCGGGGCCATGACCCGATACCTCGACGACGGAGGCCTGTGATGGGGATTCCGAGACTTGTTCGGGCGGCGGTCGTTGCGGCTGTCATCGCAGCAACGCTCGGGCCGCCAACCGCTTCTGCCGGTGACATCGTGATCCGGCGAGACGGCTCGAAGGCTGTCGACGTGCCCGCAGCCCCGCCCGCTCCGACCAGGCCGGATGCGGCCGATGGCTTCCATCTCGACGACGCCGGCGTCGGCGCCGCCGGGATGCTCGCACTCGTACTTGCGTCGGCCGGCTTGGTGTCGCTGCGCGGCCGGCGGCACTCGTACCGGCCGGTGCGGTTGACCAGATGAGCGAGCACCGATTTGCCCGCTCCGTGGCGCTCGGCCTCGTGATCGGGGCTCTCGCCGCCCCTGGCGCGGCAGCGCATCACCTGGACCCCGACACACCTGACAACCGCGCAAGCCGCCAGGCGCATTCGGCGGGCGGAATCGACGGGGGCGTTCTGGCCATCGGGGCCCTCGGCCTGCTGGGACTCGGGGTCGGCGCAGCTGTGGCCGTTGGCCGCCGCATGGACGCTTCCGGCGGCCCTGGGCCGAGCGTTGCGAACGACCGGCCGAAAGGAGTAGCACCATGAGAAAGAGGCTCACAGTGGGCGCCGCGACCGGCATCGTGCTGGCCGCCGGAGGCATCGTAGTCGGGGCAACGTCGGCGTCCTCGGACCAGTCCGCAGGCGACGTTCTCCGACTGCGCGGGACGGAGGTCTCCTCCCAGTTCCTCGACCTCGGCGAAGCGGACTTCAGCGAAGGCGACCAGTTCGTCTTCACGAACGACCTCTTGCGTGGGGACACGAAGGTCGGCGAGGACGGCGGCTGGTGCATCGTCACGCGCCTCACGCAGGAAGGCGCCAACACCTGGGAGTGCCACGGCGTCAACTCGCTTCCCGGCGGCCAGATCACGGTCCAGGGCATCGTCACTTACGCGCCCGGTGAGGAGGTCAGGGCGAAGCCGTACGACTTCGCCATCACCGGCGGCACCGGCCGCTACCGCGACGCCGGCGGCACAGTGCGGATCGAGGAGGTCAGCCTCGAGAAGCTGCGCCTGACCTTCCGAATCAATGACTAGGTGGCGGAGTGGTGCGCGGCTTGTAGGGGTGCTCGCCGGACGTCCAGTAACTGTGCGCGATTTCGTTCCTGAGGAGGAGAGATGAGATCCACGAGCCTAATCGGCCGGCGCCGACTGCCTGCGCTGACCGCTGTCGTCTTGGCGTGGTGCGCAATCACTGTCGTGCTTGCCGGCGACGCACACTCGGCGTTTTCAGGCGCGAACGGCAAGATCGTGTTCGCGTCGGACCGCGATGGGGAGCAGGACGTGTACGTGATGCACGCGGATGGCACGAACCAGACGCGGCTCACGAACGCGCCCGGGGATGATCAGTACCCGTTCTGGTCCCCGGATGGAACGAAGATCGCCTTCTCGAGCTTCCGCCAGGGGAACCAGAAGCTCTTCACCATGAATGCTGACGGCAGCGCACAGGCGCGGTTGATCGACACGCTGCCGACCGGGGGCGGCGACGAGGAGCCGGCCTGGTCGAGGAACGGCGCGAGGCTCGCGTTTCGCAGCGACCGCGAGCTCGATGACCAGCACATCTGGACGGTGAACGCCAACGGGACGGGTCTGGCGCGCCTGACGAACGTTGGCACGAACATCAACCCGGTCTGGGCCCCCGGAACCGACACGATCGCGTTCGCGAGCAACCGGGACGGGGACTTCGAGATCTACACGATGGACGCGTTCGGCCAGAACGTGATCCAGCGCACGACGAACGATGCGTTCGACTCCAATCCGGACTGGTCCGGTGGCAGGATTGCGTTCCAGAGCAACATCGACGGCGACTTCGACATTTACGTGCTGAACCAGGATGGCTCGATCGGCCAGCTGACGAACGATCCCGCATTCGACAGCTCGCCGGCGTGGTCGCCGGACGGCACGAAGGTGGCGTTTCAGAGCAACCGGGATGGTGACTTCGAGATCTTCACGATGAACGCCGACGGCTCCGGTGTGCAGCAGTTGACGCATAACACCGCTGTCGACCGCGTCGCCGACTGGCAGCCGCTGACCTCCGGTGGAGGCGACACGACGCCACCGCTGATCAACCTGCCCGGGCCGATTACGGTCAACGCGACCTCGCGCGCGGGCGCCCCGGTCAGCTTCGCCGTACAGGTGAGCGACGTCGTCGACCCCAGTCCGAGCCTGACGTGCTCCCATGCATCCGGCGCGACCTTCCCGATCGGAAGCACGACCGTGTCGTGTACGGCCTCGGATCGAGCGGGCAACACAAGCCGCGCATCGCTTGTTGTGACCGTTCTCGGTGCGAAGGAGCAGATCGAGTCTCTGCTGCAGAAGGTCATCGCGAGCTCGGTGCTGAACGCCACGCAGAAGGCATTTCTCACGGCAAGGCTTCGAGCAGCCTTGGCTGGATTCGACCCGAGCAGACCCGGGCATCAGTTCGCCGCGTGCAATGCGACTGGGCTGTTCAGCATTGTGGTGTCCAGCCTCTCGGGCCGAGGAATCCCGCCGGCGGTTGCGGCCGCGTGGCTCGCGGACGCCCGCCGCATCAGGGACGTGCTCCACTGCTGAGCGGGACAGCTGCATGTTGCGTCCGTTGGCGGTCGGCGCGTCGCGGCCCTATAGTCGCTAAACAAGGGCTCGCGGCCCGCGCGCCTGTCTACGAAGGGGCTGGAAATGGCGGAAGCACCGAAGACGCCGAAGGCGCGCGAAGAGCTCGACGACCTGGAGGTCTCGAAGGAGGAGAGCGAGCGGGTGAGGGGCGGCGCCGTCGCGAAGGAGCAGGGCGACGGGCTGAGCGCCAAAGCCAGCGTCAAGGGCGTCCAGCCGCCCCTCAACGCAAGTCTCCTCTGACCGGAAGGCGCTCGAGGAGCTCGATCCACGAACGCTGCGTTGGATCGGGTACGAGCAAGGGCTCAACGAACGTCTCGTCAACGATCGGGTCCACAACCCGATCGATCAACGCAGTAACACCGTAAGAACCGACTACCGCCCCGAGGAGGGGCACGTCTGGGCGCAACCGGTGGTGTGGCTCCCGCGGGAGCTCACACGGATCTACGGTCCCCTGCTCGCCGAGCTGCGGGACGCGCTCGCTCCTCGCCTCCCGCGCGGCGAGGTGCCGCTGCTGCTGCACCCGCAGGCGCCGGCGGCGCACCGTAGGCTCGCGACGGCTTACGGCCAGCGCGTGCTGCCCGGCGTCCGGGCGACCCCGACGTCCTCGTATCGCTCAGTCCTGGCATGGCGCGGCGGAGAGCAGCCGGTGGTCCTGAAGCTCTCGATCGGCGCGATCATCGGGAGGATCCGGCGAGCCTTGAGGGAGGACCAGATTGCTCGGGGCGTAGTGATGACGGCGGTCTTCGAGACGATCCCGCCCGCGCACCGGGATGAGCTCGGCCTGGACTGGTTCGCCGACGTGGGCGGGCTCGTGGAGACCCACAGCGGGCATGGATGGCTCCTACGGACGCTTCCGCGCACGGTCACGGACTCCGACGACCGCTGGCTGCTGCCGATGTTCTCGGCGATCTCCCCGCAGGACGATGGTCCGCCACTCTTGGTGGACCTGATCCGGCGCTCCGGCCGGCCGGCCACGGATTACGTTATCGACACGCTGATCCGCCCGTACGTCGGCGCCTTGTCCTACCTGCTCTTCGTGCAGGGAATCCAGGCCGAGGGTCATTCGCAGAACCTGCTGCTCGAGATGAACGAGCGCGACGATCCCACCGGGCGGCTGGTGCTCCGCGACTTCTCCGACGCGACGGTCAGCATTCCGCTGCGCGTTGCGCGGCGGAAGCCGCTGCCTCTGCTCGGATCGGGCCTCCCGGAGCACGATGTCCCGTTTCCGCTCGCCCGTGTCGCAGCCGACTACAAGAGCAACGTCTCGCGGCAGACCCTCTACCGCGGCGCCGACACCGTCGAGCGCTACGGCCTGTGGGGCATGGTCTGGCCGCTCAACACCTCGCTCGCCCGCTACTTCAAGGGCTACGACGTGAGACGGATCGAGCGCACCTACCTCGCGTTGTGGCAGGAGGAGTCCGTGCGATTTCTCGGCGTGAAGCCGCTGCGCCGGAAGGACTCGAAGGGCATCGCCACGGACGAGGCGCTCGCGTACTACCTGCATCACCAGGACTGGGAGAGCCACGGCGCCACGAACGGGCACAGCCTGCCGGAGGGGGTCGAGCCGTTCCTGATCGAGCGGAGGGCGCGCAGGCGCTCGGGGCCGGTCTACCAGCGACTCGAGTGCGCGTGGGGCGACATCTTCCTGCTGGATGGCCTGCCGGTGTTCTTCCGTCCGGGGTTCTGACGATTGACAGTCCGGGTGCCCCCGTCCACGATGGTTGCGGTGGAGAGCGCGCAGGTTCTTGGGCGGCCCGTGTTCTCCGTCGACGGAGAGGAGTACAGGTGGGAGGACGTGCTGCTTGCCGCGCACGCCTGGGGGGAGTGGGCGAAGCTCAGCTCGCGCGCAGCCGAGGGTGTGGCCTGCGCTCGGCGGGTCGAGGTCGAGGGAGACCCGCTCGCGCAGGACGATGTCAGCTCGGCGGCCAAGGCGTTCCGCTACGAGCACGGCCTTCTCTCGGGGGACGAAATGGAGGCATGGCTCGAACAGTGGGGCTTGGACGTGACGCGGTGGATGGCCTCGATCAACCGTTCCCTCTTGCGGGAGCACTGGGCAACCGACCTCAAGGAGATCGCGTCCCGCTTTCCCGCGCCGGCGGAGGAGATTCGGGATGCGGTCTGGGTGGATGCGATCGGGTCCGGGGCGCTGACGGGGTTCGCGTGGGCGCTCGCGGCGCGTGCGGCCGCCCACAGCGCGTTGGGCGGTTCGCCCGCGCGCGACGGCGAGAGCTCGAGCCGGACCGCTCTCCTTGACGAGTCGTTCCGCCGCTTTCGCGAGCAGGCCGTGACCTCTGAGGCTCTCGCAAACCTGGCCGGCGCGCGCGAGATGGACTGGCTGCTCGTGACGTGCCGCTCCCTGACGCTTCCCGACGAGGGGATGGCACGCGAGGCGGCCCTGCTCGTGCGCAGTGACGGGATGGCCCTGGCGGAGGTCGCGCAGCAAGCCGGGTTGACGGTGCATGACGTGGCCGTGTACCTGGAGGACATCGAGCCTCCGCTCAAGGACATGGTTTTCAGCGCCGGAGAGGGCGAGCTGCTCGGCCCGGTCCCGGACGGCGAGCGATTCCTGTTGGTCACGGTCGACGCGAAGACGCGGCCGTCGGTCGAGGACCCGGCGATCCGCGAGCGCGCGCAGAGCGAGGTGGCGCGGCGCGCGGTCGACCAGGAGGTGATCAACCGGGTGCGGTGGCACGAGCGCGTGGGGTCGGCATGAGCGTGTCCGAGCAGGGGAAGTCCGAGCAGGCCCAGGCGGTGCTCGACGAGCTTCCGATGCTGAAGCTGATGCCCGAGGCTGTCAGCCGCCTGGTGGTCGACAGCTTCCTCCCGGTCTCGTTCGGCTTCGGCAGCGTGATCGTGGAGGAGGGCGCCGAGGCCGACGCGTTCTACGTGATCGTCTCGGGGACCGCCCGCGCCCTGAAGACGAAGGAGGACGGCGAGGAGGTGTCCCTCAACACGCTGAAGGGGGGCGACTCGTTCGGCGAGCTCGGGCTGCTCGAGGACTCCACCCGCAGCGCGACCGTGCGCGCGAGCAGCCCGGTCGAGGTCCTGCGCCTCGACAAGTCGGTCTTCAAGGCGCTCGCCCAGTCCAATCCCGAGGTCCGGGAGTACTTCGAGCGCCACATCCGCGGCCATCGCCTGCGCGACTTCTTTCGTCTGTACTCGGAGTTCGCGCGCCTGCCGGCGGACACGCTGGAGCTGTTGATCGCCGCGCTCGAGCCGGTCGCCGTTCCCGAGGGCGCTGTCGTGGTGCGTCAGGGCGAGGCGCCGGCGCCGATGCACATCATCCGGCAGGGGCGCATGAGGGTGTTCCACGAGGAGGACGGTGAGCGCTCCGATCTCGCCTACCTGCGCAGGGGCGACTTCTTCGGCGAGCGCTCGCTGTTGCGGGCGACCGACCAGACCACCAGCGTGGAGGCGATCTCCGGCTGCGAGTTGCTGCGGCTGAGCCGGGAGAGCTTCGGCCGGTTGATCGACCACTGTCCCGTGTTCCGCGCCGTGATCGAGGAGCGCATCGAGCGCTACGACTACAAGCGCAAGGCGCGGGTGCCGCTCGACTTCGCGGAGGAGACCGTCCCCGAGCCGGTTACGGTCGAAAAAGTCTCGGAGGACCAGGTGGACGTGGTGGTCGAGCCACCCGAGGCGGCCTCCGAGGAGCAGGACGCCGAGGAGCTCACCGGGGAAGGAGCCGTGCCCGACAAGCGGATGCGCCGCTTCGCCCACGTCTGGCAGGTGGACGAGATGGACTGCGGAGCCGCCTGCCTGGCGATGGTCTGCAAGCACTATGGCCACTCGGTGAGCCTCGCCCACATCCGCAAGCTCGTCGATACGAGCACCGACGGGACCAGCCTGGCCGGGATCGCGAACGGAGCGGCCGAGCTGGGGCTCACCGTGCGCTCGGTCAAGGCCTCGAAGGCCCGGCTGGCCGAGCTGCCGCTGCCGGCGATCGTGCACTTCGACGGCAACCACTGGGTCGTGCTCCACGACGTGACCGACGGCAAGGTTCGCCTGGCGGACCCGGCGCTCGGCCTCGTGCGGCTGGATCGCGAGGAGTTCCTCGAGAAGTGGACCGGCTACGCGGCTCTGGTCGGGTACAGCGAGGGCCTCGAGGCGGCGCCGGAGGCCGAGTCGAGCCTCGCCTGGCTGATCGAGTTCTTCAAGCCCTTCCGGCGCAAGCTCGCAGCGGCGGCGCTGCTGGCGCTGGTCGCCGCGGGCCTCCAGATGGCGCTGCCAATCTTCACCCAGCAGATCGTCGACAAGGTTCTGATCGGCGGCGACGAGGGGCTGCTCGTGATTGTCCTGGTCGCGATGGTCGCGGTGATCCTCGCCATGACCATCGCCACCGTCGTGCAGCGCTACATCCTCAGCCGCGCCGCGGTCTCGCTGGACGGCTCGACGCTCGACTTCGTCACCGGCCGGCTGCTGGCGTTGCCAATGAGCTACTTCAACTCGCGGCGCACCGGGGACATCCAGCGCCGCCTCCAGGGCATGCGTCAGATCCGCGAGTTCATGGTCGAGAACGGCGTCCGCGGTCTCACCTCATTGGCGACGCTCCTGGCCACGCTCGTGGTGATGTTCACCTTCGACTGGCTGCTCGCGCTCGTCTTCCTCGCCACCGCCCCGGGTTATGCGTTCCTGATGCGCTACTCACAGCGCAAGCTGCGCCCGATGTTCGACTCGCTCGAGGAGGCGTTCGGCAAGTACCACTCCCATCAGATCGACGCGATCAAGGGGATCGAGTCGGTGAAGGTGACCGGCGCGGAGAAGGGCTTCCGCGACGGGATGCTGAAGCAGTTCGGCGCGCTCAGCGAGAAGCTCTTCAGGGCCGACTTCACGATCATGGTCTACGAGGCTTCGATCGGGATCGTCGGCTTCGCCACGCTTGTGATGTTCCTGCTCGTGGCATCCCTGCAGGTCCTGGCCGGCGACCTCACCGTGGGCGAGTTCGTGGCCTTCAACACGCTGATCGTGCTGGGAACCACGCCCATCATCACCCTGCTCTCGATCTGGGACGACCTCCAGAAGAGCTCCGTCCTGCTGAACCGTCTGAACGACATCATCGAGCAGGAGCCCGAACAGGGATTCGATCACTCACGCCTGCGCCCGGTGAAGACGATTGAGGGCGCCATTCGCCTCCAGAATCTCGGCTTCACCTATGGCGGGGCCGTCTCCACCCCGATCCTCGAGGGGATCAACCTGGAGGTCGAACCGGGGACCACCGTCGCGTTCGTGGGACGCAGCGGCTCGGGCAAGACCACGCTGATCCGCTGCCTCGCGGGCCTGCTCGAGCCGACCGAGGGCACGATCCTCTACGACGGCGTCGACATGCGCGAGGTCTCCTACCGCGACCTGCGCCGCCAGATCGGCTACGTGCTCCAGGAGAACTACCTCTTCGACGACACCATCGCGCGCAACATCGCGTTCGGGTCGGAGCCCGACATGGAGCAGGTGGCCTGGGCGGCGCGGGTGGCCAACGCGCACGACTTCATCAAGCGGCTGCCATTCGGCTATGAGACGAAGATCGGGGAGACGGGCCTGCTGATCTCCGGCGGCCAGAAGCAGCGGGTCGCGATCGCCCGCGCCGTCTACCACAAGCCGCCGGTGTTGATCTTCGACGAGGCGACCTCTGCGCTCGACACGGAGTCCGAGCGCGCGGTGCAGGACAACATGGACCTGCTGTTCGAGGAGCGCACCTCGTTCGTGATCGCCCACCGGCTGAGCACGATCCGCGACGCCGACCTGATCGTCGTGCTCGAGAAGGGCAGGCTTGCCGAGCAGGGCGACCACGAGAGCCTGATGAAGCGGCGCGGGATCTACTACTACCTCTGCAGCCAGCAGGTCGGCCTTTAGCTGTGCTCGACCTGTGATCTTCGGTTCCGTAGACCCGGGCCGCGTCTAGCAGGTGCACGTAGCTGTCCGGAGCGCGCGAGGGGTTGGGCGCAACGAACTGAACACGAACCGTTGCAGGGGGACCCGATCGCGACGTGTCCAAGCCATGTGCGGGAACTCCGTTCTAGTGGCCGGCCTGCTCAGCGCCATGCATTCGAGGCATGAAGGCCGTCAGAATCGCGCCGTGCGCGTGCTTTTCGCCTCCACTCGCGGCGCCGGGCACTTCTACCCGCTCGTTCCGTTCGCCGCCGCGTGCCTGCGGGCCGGGCACGAGGTGCTAGTCGCGGGGCCGCCGGCGCTAGCCGAAGTGGTCGAGGGCGCGGGCTTCGACTTCTGGAGCTTCGACGCCCCGCCCGATGACGAGCTGGGGGAGGTGTGGTCGCAGGTGCCTTCCCTGCCGCCGGACGAGCAGAACGCCCTGGTGATCCGCGAGATCTTCGGCCGCCTCGACACGACGGCGAGCCTGCCTCGCCTGCTCGAGGCCTGCCGTGACTGGCGGCCCGATGTGGTCGTCCGCGAGCCGTCCGAGTTCGGCTCCGCGATCGCGGCCGAGTCGCACGGGATCCCGCATGCGCGTGTCGGGAACGTGCTCGCGGCGCTGGAGACCGAATCGACACGGCTGGCGGCCGGCGCCGTGGACGCGCTGCGCCGTTCAAGCGCGCTGGCGCCCGACCCGGACGCGGACGTGCTGCGCAGCTCGCCCTACCTGACCGTGTTCCCGGCGTCGTTCGAGGATCCCGCGGACCCGGCCCAGCCGCAAACGCTGCGCTTCAGCGACCCCGCGTGGGCAGAGCCGCCGTCATCGGCCGACGCGCCCTGGGACGCCGGCGATGGACCGCTCGTGTACCTGACCTTCGGGAGCGTGGCGGGCCGCTTGGAGCCAGTGGCGCCCGTGTACCGGGTCGCCCTCGAGGCTGTCGCCGGCCTGCCGGTGCGCGTGCTCCTGACGATCGGCCGCGAAGCGGACCCGGGCGCGTTCGCCGACGCGCCCGCGAACGTGCGGGTCGAGTCCTGGGTGCCTCAGGCGGAGGTGCTCGGGCGCGCCGACGCCGTCGTCTGCCACGGGGGGGCGGGCTCGACCCTCGGCGCTCTCGCCTGCGGCCTTCCGCTCGTGGTCGTGCCGCTGTTCGCGGACCAGCCTTACAACGCGCGCCGGGTGGAGGCGCTGGGCGCGGGTGTGTCCGTGCTTCCGGACGGCGATCCGTCCCGGATCGCCGCGGCAATCCGCGACGGGGTCCGGCGCGTGCTCGACGACGACTCCTACCGGAGCGGGGCGGAGGCGCTCGCGGCGGAGATGCGCTCCCAGCCTCCAACCGACGCCGCCGTCGAGGAGCTCGCCCGGCTGGCCGCTGTGGAGGCCGCATGAAGGTCGAGAAGCGCAGATCGATCGACTCTACGAGCTGCCTGAAAGTGCCCGAGATCGCGCACCACGCGCCGGCGCGCGGACCGTTGGCCACGGACCCAAGGGCGGCGCCGTGGAGCGGAATGCCGACGATCCACGGCCATGCACCAGGGCATGCACCGGAGCGGGGAACAGAGGGAGTGCTAGATAGGTGGACTCGCAGTCCACTCAAGGGGGTGTCGATCCAGGTCAGTCAGCCCACCAGTCGCGCTGACCCTCCACGTGGTCGCGCGGATTCTCGCCGAGGTTGGGCCCACCGAAGACGAGGATTCTCGAGGCCCTCCGGCCCGCCCTCGTAGCCTCGCCACGTGCCGGGCGGGATGCACCACGTCCCACTCCTTGACCTGGACGATCTCGTCGTCGAGCTTCATCCGCCCGCTTCCGCGCACGACCACGTAGATCTCCTCCTGCTCCTTATGTGTGTGGCCGTACGGGAAGCGATAGTCGGGCGGGATGCGCTGGTAGCTAAGGCCGCACTGCTCGAGCTCGAGCGCCTTGCTTGCGTGGCGAAACTCCAGGTCCGGCGCGCCGTCGAAGTTGGACCCGAGATCCTCCAGATCCTCCTTGAGGTTCCTGAGCGTGAACGGCACAGCCGCGAGGCTACTTATTCGTCTCCGCCCCGCCGGGCCCCGCTGGGTCTCTATGCGACGCGCCCGTCAGGATTCGAACCTGAGACCTTCGGTTCCGTAGACCGACGCTCTATCCAGCTGAGCTACGGGCGCTCGGCGTGCAAGGGTAGCGTCCGTGTCGATCAGCGAGGAGCTCGGTGAGCGGCGCACGGTCAGGGTTCCGGCGGGCACGCTCGAGTACCGCGAGCGCGGCGAGGGGCCCACGCTCGTGTTCGTCCACGGCGCCGCGGTCAACGGCGACCTGTGGCGCAAGGTCGTCCCCGAGCTTGCGGCGTCCCACCGCTGCATCGCGCTCGACGTTCCGCTCGGAGGTCACTCGCTCGCGCTCGACGGTGAGCCCGACCTGTCCCTGTTCGGGGTGGCGGGCATCGTCGCCGACTGCCTCGATGCGCTCGAGCTGAGCGACGTCACGATCGTCGGGAACGACACCGGCGGCGCCGTCTCGCAGGCTCTAGTGGGCAGCCGGCCCGAGCGGGTGGGCCGCCTCGTGCTCACCTCCTGCGACGCCTTCGAGAACTTTCCGCCGAAGGCCGTGGCCTACCTGCCCTGGCTCGCGCGCGTTCCCTCGTCGTTCCGGCTCGTGGGCCACGCGCTGAAGCTCCGTCCGCTCCAGCGCCTGCCGATCACCTACGGCTGGGCGGCGCGGGAGCCGATCGACCCGCGGATCGTCCACGGGTCGTACCTGGCCGGCCTCAGGAACAGCGCCGGCGTGCGGCGCGACTTCGCCCGGATGCTGAGAGCGGCCGACTCGCGCGACACGGTCAGGGCCGCCGAGCTGCTCAGGACCTTCGACAAGCCCGCCCTGGTCGCGTGGGCGGCCGACGACAAGTTCTTCCCGCGCGAGCACGGCCGCCGGCTGGCCGAGCTTCTCCCGCAGGGCCGCTTCGAGCTGGTGGAGCGCTCTCGCACCTTCATTCCGGAGGACAACCCAAAAGCACTGGTATTGCTCATATCGGGTGGTTAGGGTGAACGCGAGGGGACTCTGGCAATGCGACTCGCCCCGCACACGTGCGGCAGTCTCGCGACGCTGACGCTGGCGCTGCTGGTCCTCGGCGGCCTGATCTCGCTCGCGGCCGCCGCTGCGGACCCGCCTGACGCCAGCCAGTCCCGCCCGGTCGGGCGCCTCGTGCAGCCGCGCGGCCAGGACGGCTGCGTCCACCGCAAGGGCACCAACCGCTGCGCTCCGGGGCGCTTCGTGACGAGCCCCGAGGACGTGGTGGTGAGCCCGGACGGCCGCTTCGTCTACGTCGCCGCGTTCGGCAACCACGCGATCGCGATCTTCGCGCGCAACCGCCGGACCGGGCACATCCGGCAGCTGCCCGGGCGGCGCGGCTGCGTGCACCACCAGCCCGCCGATCCCCGGCGGGGCGTCTGCATGCGCGCGCGAGCGCTGGGTGGCCCGGCGGCGCTTGCGCTCAGCCCCCGCGGGGCCAATCTGTACGTGGTGGCGGCTGGCAGCGACGCGCTCAGCGTGTTCGCGCGCAACCGGCGAACCGGTGCCCTGCGGCAGCTCCGCGGCGGCGCAGGCTGCTTCAGCCAGCGACCCGGCGGCGGGTGCACCCCAGTGCGCGCCATGAACGAGCCGACCAGCGTCGTTGTGAGCCCGAACGGCACGCGCGTCTACGTGGCCGGTCGCCGCTTCCCGAGCGCGGTCGCCATCTTCGCACGCGCCGCCGACGGGAGCCTGACCCAGGGCCCGGGGACCGCGGGATGCGTGAGCCACGGCGGCGGCCAGGGCTGCGCCGTTGCCCGTGCACTCGCGTCGCCCGAGGAGGTGGCGGTGACGCCCGACAGCCGGCACGTGATCGTGGCCGCCAGCCGGAGCAGCGCCGTGGCCGTGCTCCGCGCCGGACCGGACGGTCTCTCTCAGGCAGATGGGGCCGCCGGTTGCATCGCGCGCGGCGGCGGCACCGAGGGCTGCGGCGTCGGTAAGGCGCTGGCCGGGGCCGTCGACCTGGCGATCAGCCGGGACGGCCGCTTCGTGTACGTGGCGTCGTCGATCGCGGACGCCGTCGCGATCCTCCGCCGCGACAGGGCCACCGGCGTGCTCACGCAATCGCTCACGCGCCGAGGCTGTATCAGCCAGTCCGGCGGCGGCGGCCTCTGCATCGCCGGCCGCGGGCTCGACGAGGTCTGGGGCATCGCGCTCAGCCCCGACGGACGCAACCTCTACGGGGTGTCGTCGAAGGTGAACATGCTGAGCGCCAACGCCCGCGACCAGGTGTCGGGCCAGCTCAGCCCGCTGCCCGGCCGGTTCGCCTGCTTCATCCGAGCGGGCGGCTTCGGCTGCCCGGAGGGACGCGGGCTCACCGTCGCGGTCGCCGTGACCGTCAGCCCCGACGGGCGCAACGTCTACGTGGCCTCCGAGGACACCTACCTCGGCTCCGTCGCCGTCTTCCGGAGGCTGGCCCGGTGAGACGCACCGCCGTGCTCGTTGCGGCGGCGGTGCTGTTCCTCCCAGCCGGCGGGATCTCCGCCCAGGACGCGACCCCCGGACCGGCCGCGCGCGGGCCGAACGTCGTCGTGATCATGACCGACGACCAGCGCGCCGACGACATGGCCACGCTGCCGCGGGTCCGTCGGCTGATCGGCGACGCCGGCGTCACGTTCACGCAGGCGTTCGCGTCGTATCCCGTCTGCTGTCCGGCGCGAGCGACCTACCTCACCGGCCAGTACGCGCAGAACCATCACGTCTTGGGCCTGTATCCCCCGACCGGCGGCTACGGGCGCCTCGACCAGGAGGACTACCTGCCGGTCTGGCTGGAGGACGCCGGGTATGCGACCGCGCACATCGGCAAGTTCCTCAACGGCTACGGCAAGGAGCGCGGGACGCCGGACGACCCGAACGGCTGGACCGAGTGGTACGGCCTGGTGGACCACTCGACCTACCGGATGTGGGGGTACAAGATCCGCGAGAAGGGCCCGGGCGACGAGCGGGGCACCACCAAGACCTACGGAAAGGTCCGCGGCGGGCGGCGCGATCTGTACCAGACGGACGTGCTGACGAACAAGGCGGTCGACTTCATCGGTCGGCGCGGGCCCGGCGCGCGCCCGTTCTTCCTGTCGGTCGCTTACCTCGCGCCGCACCACGAGTCGGGCCACACTCAGGCGATCACCGGGCAACTGGTGCGCGCGGCTCCCCGCCACCGCGGGATCTACGCGAGCAGGGCGCTGCCGAAGCCGGCCAGCTTCAACGAGGAGGACATGTCCGACAAGCCCTCCTTCGTCGCGCGCTTCAACCGCCGCGTCACGGCCAAGCGGGAGGCGGCGATCACTCAGCGGTTCCACGAGCGCTGGGAGTCGCTCCTCGCCGTCGACGAGGGCGTGGAGAGGATCATCGAGAAGCTGCGCGACACCGGCCAGCTCGACAACACCTATGTGATCTTCACCTCGGACCACGGCTTCATGCAGGGCGAGCACCGCATCCCGCAGGGGAAGATGGTGCCCTACGACCCGTCGACACAGGTGCCGCTCCTGATCCGCGGGCCTGGCCTGCCGCGCGACAGGTCCACGAGGGCGCTCGTGGGCGATGTCGATCTCGCGCCGACGATCATGGACGCGACGCCCGCCGAGGCGGGACATCAGCTCGACGGCCAGTCGATCCTTCCGTTCGCCCGCAACCCGCGCCGGCCGCAGGGGCGCCCGTTCCTCCACACGACCGCGGGGCAGGCCGCGAAGGGCCGCACCAATACGCGCGAGGGCGGCGCCCGCGGCGTGCAGCCGCGGGTCCCGGCCTGGAGCGCAGTGCGGACGACGCGCTGGTTGTACATCGAATACCGCGGGGGATACCGCGAGCTCTACAACGTGAGGACCGACCCGCAGCAGTTGAGGTCAGTGATCGCCGATCCGCGCCGGCTCCAGGATGTCCGCACGCTTCGCCGAGTCCTGGGCGACCTACGAGGCTGCAGGGCCCGGTCGTGCGACAAGTTCGCCACGGCCTCGGTGCGCTGAAGCGGAGAGGGAGGGATTCGAACCCTCGATGGAGGTTTCCCCCCATACTCGCTTAGCAGGCGAGTGCCTTCAGCCACTCGGCCACCTCTCCCGAGGGGCCCGATGCTAGAGCAGCGCGCCCTCCAGGCGCAGTAGGAATTCCTTGCGCTCGATGCCCCCGGTGTAGCCCCCCAGCTTGCCGCCGGTGCGGAGCACTCGGTGGCAGGGGACGATCACCGGCATGGGGTTCGCCCCCAGCGCGTTGCCCGCGGCGCGGACCGCGCGCGGGCTTCCCGCGGCCTCCGCCACGCCGGCGTAGCTCGACACCTCGCCGAACCCGATCGCCGCGGTGGCGCGGAGCACCTCGCGGGTGAACCCGGCGAGATACGACCAGTCGATCGGGGTGTCGAACCGCTGCCGCTGGCCCTCGAAGTACTCGTCGAGCTCGCGCCGGACGCCGTCCAGCCGGGCGGGCGCCTCGAGCACGCGCGGGGACACCCGCCGCGCGAGCTCCTCGAGCACCTCGTCGTCACCGCGGAACTCGGAGTAGGAGACCCTCACTAGGCCCTTCGGGGTCGCGGCCACGACCAGTGGTCCGAGCGGCGAGTCGACCGAGGCGTAGGCCACGTCGAGTAGCCCCTCCGCGTCGGCGCGCTCGGCGATCGGCGGAGCCTCGCCCGGCAGTTCGAGCGCGGCCTCTCTCAGCTGCTGTTCGATGTCAGTCATCACTTGTCAATTCCTCTCGAAGTCGTTTCAGTCCCTCGTGCACGTTGCGCCGCGCCGCGTCCTCGCTCGACTCGAGGAGCGTGGCCAGCTCCTCGTACGGCATGCCGAGAACACTCCGGCAGAACACCGCAGTGCGCTGCTTCGCCGGCAGCTCTCGAAGGCGGGCCCACAGCTCCGGGTCGCCGCCGATCGCGATGCCGCCGCCCGAGGCTCTCTCGGGCACCGCCGCCACGGGGACGGCGCGCCGCCCGCGTGCGCGGTGGGCGTCGATCGACTTGTTCTGCGCGATCTGAAACAGCCAGGCACGCAGGTTGCCGGCACTGCGGAGCTTCGGATAGGCGCGGAGCGCCGCGATCCAGGTCTCCTGGAAGGCGTCGTCCGCCTCCGACGGCCCCGCCGTCGCGACCAGGAAGCGGTACACGTCGGCGCGGTGCTCCTCGAGCAGCGCTTGAAAAGGGGGCAGGTTCACACTCATGGAACGTGCCGGCCGCGCCCTCCGTGAGATCAGGCCCGGATGAACAGCGGCGCGCCCAGCGGGATCGTGCGGATGAGCCAGCGCGCCTGCCCCTCCGTGATGCGCATGCAGCCGAGGCTGGCCGCGCGCCCGAGGCTCGACAGCTCGCGCGTGGCGTGGATGGCGAGCCGGTCGCCCCCGGGCCAGCTCGCGGGCAGCCGGGTCTGGTGGCCGGTCAGCGCGAGGACGCAGCAGCCGTACGGGGAGCCCGGGTCGGTCACGCTCAGCTTGTCGGTCACCGCGAAGCGGCCGCGCGGGGTCGGGTTGCCCTCCCTGCCCACCGCGATCTCGAAGCGGCGCACCGTGTTCCCGTCGCGCTGGACGGTGAGGCGGCGCCGCGATAGGTCGGCGTGCATCGACCAGCGGACGCAGTCGAGCCGCGCCCGGCTGGCCTCCATCCACGCGACCTCTCCGTTGCCGAGCTCGGGGGCCTGCACCGAGACCCAGTCGCCGCGGCGCCGGACGACGCCGAGGATGCGGGGCGAGCCCCATTCGGTCCGCGGCGACAGCGTGATGCGCGCCTTGCCGCCGGGCTTGGTGTAGAGCTTGGTGTCGCCGGTTGTGGAGGCGATCGAGAAGCAGGTGATCGGCTGCGGCTCCGACGGGAACGGCGCCTCGAACGGTCCGCCGAGCTGGGGCACGAAGTGCTTCATGGTCTCGTTCGACTCGGCCGCGCGGCTGGTGCTGCCATCGTCGTCGCCCCACTCGGAGAGCCCCACGAAAGCCGCCGCGCCGCCGATGACGGCGGCCGCGAAGCTGCCGAGGACGGCGGCGACAACGGGACCCCGGCGCGCGCGGCTCTCGGCGTCCGCCGGCGCCTCTTCGTCCGGACCGCGAACGCCCTCGCGCGCGGCGAGCATCTCGAGAACGGGCTCGCTCGAGACCGGGACCACCGGCGGCGACTGCTCGACCGCGACAGCGGTTTCCCGGCGCGCGGGCTGCTCGTCGTCGTGAGGGGACTCGGCCTCCTCGGGCTCCGCGCCCGCTGTCTCCGGCTCGGACTCGGCCGTGCCCGGCTCCGAGTCCTCGGCGTCGGGCTCCGCCTCGCCCGTTTCCGGCTCCGCCCCAGTGCCTTCCGGCTCCGCGGCGTCGTGCTCGGCCTCCGCCTCCTCGGCCTCCGCAGCCTCCGCCTCCGGCTCCTCGGCCCCCGCCTCCTCAGCCTCCGGCTCCTCCGCCTCCGCCTTCTCCGCCTCTTCCGGCTCGCCCTCCGCCTCCGCCGGCTCGGTCCCCTGTCCAGCCCCGGCGAGGTTCAGCTGGGGCGCCCGCTCGGCCTCCGCCTCCAGCACGCGCTCGGCGTCGACCGCCTGCTCGACGTCGGCCTCTGCGACAGAGACGGTCCAGCTGCCCTCGTCGAGAAGCGCCTGGAGCACCGCGCCGAGGTCCTCGCCGCGCTGGGCCCCGAGTTCGTCGGCGAGCCGCTCGATGGCCGCGGCCCGGCGCCGGGCGACCTCCTGCGGCACGACGTCATATACGCGCGCGAGAGCCTCGTCGGGCACGCGTCTCCGGAGCGACAGGGCGAGCAGCTCCCTCTCTCTCGGATCCAGGCGCTCGAGCGCGCCGGCGAGCTGTTCGGGCGGGATCACGGGGCGGCTGCCCAGCCTACTGACGGCGCCGGGCGCCGAGCCCCGCTGGCCCTGAGGATCTGCGGACGCGGCGGGTCGCCGGGCGCGACTTGGCGCAACGCTCGGTCCGGGGGTAGGGTCGGACTGTGGTTCGGGCTGCCTGGCGGCGCGCGCTGGTCTTTCTTCTGGGCGTCGCTCTCGTCGCGGTTTGGCCGGCACAGGCGCCGGCGGCGGACTTCACTGCCGCGTGCACCGGCACGACCGGCGACGTCACCTCGTTGAAGAACGCCATCACCCAGGCCAACGCGACGCCGGCGATCGCGGACACGGTCGCCCTCGGCCCGGGCTGCCTCTACGAGCTGACCGTCGAAGACAACTTCTGGTACGGCCCGAATGGTCTGCCGCCGATCGCGAGCGACATCACGATCGATGGCAACGGCGCCACGATCGCGCGCGCGGACTCGAGCCCGAAGTTCCGGTTCTTCTTCGTCGGCGCGGATCCCGCCAGCCAGAGAACCATGGGCTACACGACCCCGGGTGCGGGATCGCTGACGCTCCTCGACGTGACGGTTCGCGGCGGGCTCGCGGAGGGCGGCGACGCGCTGGGCGGAGGCGGCGGCGCGGGCCTCGGCGGGGCGATCTTCAGCCAGGGGTCGGTCGTCGTCGAGCGCAGCACGCTGACCGCCAACACGGCCACCGGCGGCAGCTCCGAGCAGGCCAGGTCTTCGGGTCCGGTGGTGGCGGTGGACTCGGCGAGGATGTACTGAACCGCGACGGCGGCGGCATGGGGCTGCCGCCGCTCGGTGGCTTCGGCGGCGGCTCGGGGGGCCAGGCGACCGCGAACGGCGGTGGCGGAGGAGGCGGATTCGCCGCGGCGGACGACGGCGCCGACGTCGAACGGCATCGTGGCCGGAGCGGGTGGCGGCGCCGTCGACGGGCACGGCTGGCTTCGGCGGGTTCGTGGGCGCGGCCGGCGGCAACGGCGCCGGGGGCGGCGGCGACGGTGCCTGCGGGTCCGGGTTCAGCGGGGCTGACGGCAGCCCGTTCGGGGAGGGCGGCGAAGGCGGCAACTCCTGCACCACGGTGCCCCGCAACGGAACCGGCGGGGGCGGAGGCGGCGTCGGCGGCGGGGGTGGCGTCGGTTCCGCCAAGCCGGTCCCGATGGAGCCCGATGCGGTGACGCGGCGGAGGCGGCGGCGGCGGCTTCGGCGGCGGCGGCGGCCGCGGCTTCGGCCCCGGGACCGCGGGCGACAACGCAGGCGGCGACGGGGGCTTCGGCGGCGGCAGCGGCCAGGGCCAGGGCGCGACCGGCGACCCGGGCTTCGGCGGCGGCATCGGCAACAGCGTGAGCGGCGGCGGCGGCGCCGGGATGGGCGGCGCGATCTTCAACATGCAGGGCACCCTCCTGATCCGGAACTCGACGCTGGCCGGCAACTCGGCGAACGGCGGCCAGGCCGTCGGCGGCCCGGCCACGGTCGGCAAGGGCATGGGCGGGGCGGTCTTCAACCTGTCCGGACAGCTGATCGTGCCCGCCTCGACCTTCGCGGGCAACAGCGCGACGACCGACGGTGCATCGATCTACAACCTCGTCTACGACAGCGTCAACACCCGCACCGCCACCGCCATTCTGGCCGACACGATCCTCGTGAACGACTCGGCGGCCGTGGACCTGGTGTCGGACCGGCCGAACGCCACGCTGTCGGGCGCGAACATGGGCACGGCGACCGCCGATGTCGATCTGTTCAACCTGGTGCGCACGTCGGCGCAGCGAGGCACCGGCACGGTGTCCGGCTCCGCGTTGACCGGCGACCCGCTGCTCGGTTCGCTGACGGCGAACGGCGGGCTGACGCCGACGATGGCGCCCGCTGAGGGGAGCCCGGTGATCGACGCCGGATCGGCGCCCGGGTTGACGATCGACCAGCGCGGCCTCGCCCGGCCGTCCGACTTCCCGTCGCTGCCGAACGCAGGCGACGGAGGCGACGGGTCCGACATCGGCGCGGTGGAGCTGCAGGTGCCGGCCCCGCCGCCGACGGGGACCCGGCCCGGGCGGCGATCCGCCCGGCGGGACAACGCCGAACCCGCGCTGCGCCGGCAAGCGGGCGACGATCGTCGGCACCTCCCGCCGCGACAGGCTCCGAGGTACCCGACGGGCCGACGTGATCGCGGCGCTGGGCGGCCGCGACAGGGTGAGCGGCCTGAGGGGCAACGACGTGGTCTGCGGTGGTGCGGGCAACGACACCCTGATCGGTGGGCCCGGCAAGGACACCCTGAACGGCGACGCGGGCAACGACCTGCTGCGCGGGGGCAAAGGCAACGACAGGCTGAGGGGCGGCGCCGGGCGCGACAAGCTGCGCGGCGAGGCCGGCCGGGACAGGCTGCGCGGCGGCGCCGGCCGCGACTCGGAGAGACAGTAGGCCTGCGGCGCTCGCCCACGGGATCATGGCCGTCCCGCGAGCGGAGGGGGTGGGATTCGAACCCACGAGGGACCCAGAGGCCCCTTCCGGCTTTCAAGGCCGGCGCATTCGTCCGCTCTGCCACCCCTCCGGGAGCGAGTCCGATCTTAGGCGCGTCGCACGAAACGGGCCTGCGCGCGCTGCAGCATCACACCGACCCGCTCACCGCGGCTCCCCGGCCCGGGCATCACCCCGAGCTGGCGCGCGACGAGGGCCATGTCGTAGTAGGCGCGGTAGCGGTCGATGCGCCCGTCGTCGAAGTCCCACACGTCGATCCCGTCGATGTCGATGCGGCGGCCCGTGGGCGCGAACCCGGGCGGGTCGAGCGGGCCGCTGTGGGTGCCCTCCATCCGCCAGGCCCACGCCAGCGAGTCCTCGTGGGGGTCGAGCCACATCGGTCCCGGCGTGAAGCGAAGGTCGGGGAACGCCACCCAGACCGCCCTCATGAACTCCTGGACCTCGTGCACCCCGCGCGCCGGCTCGGGCAACGCCGGGTCGAGCCAGACGATGCGGGGCGTCACGAGCGGCTCGATCCGCTCCGCCTCCTGCGAGTTCCAGGCCTCTATGTAGCGCTCCGCGAACTCCCGCGCGAACTGCTCGTCGAGCATGCGCGCGACGCTATCCCGGCGCGGCGTCCAGCCGCAAGGGGGCGCCGAAGGGATGCAGCACCTCGGGGATGTCGACGCTGCCGTCCTCGTTCTGATGGTTCTCGACGATCGCGATGATCGTGCGGCCGACGGCGACGGCCGTGCCGTTCAGCGTGTGCACGTGGCGCACGCCCTCGCCCTCGGCCGGGCGATAGCGCACGTCGAGACGGCGCGCCTGGAAGTCGGTCGTGTTGGAGCACGACGTGAGCTCGCGGAAGCGGCCCTGGCCCGGCAGCCACGCCTCGAGGTCGTACTTCTTCGCTGCCGACGCCCCCAGGTCGTCCACCGCGATGTTCACGACGCGGTACGGAAGGCCGAGCGACTGGAGGATGTCCTCCTCGATCGCCAGCAGGCGCTCGTGCTCTGCCTGCGACTCCGCGGGCTCCACGAACGTGAACATCTCGACCTTGTCGAACTGGTGCACGCGGAAGATGCCCTGTGTGTCCTTGCCGGCGGCGCCCGCCTCGCGCCGGAAGCAGGTCGAGAAGCCGGCGTAGCGGAGCGGCAGCCGCTCGCCGGCGAGGATCTCGTCGGCGTGGAGCGAGGCGAGCGGCACCTCGGACGTGCCGGCGAGGTAGAGCTCGTCCTCGGGGATCCGGTAGAGCTGCTGCTCGGTGTCCGGCAGCATGCCGGTTCCGTAGAGCGCCCGCTCACGGACGAGCACCGGTGGGATCACCGGGGTGAAGCCGCGCTCGTCGAGCGTCGAGATCGCCCACTGCACGAGCGCGAGCTCCAGCCGCACGAGCGGGCCCTTCAGGTAGACGAAGCGCGAGCCCGAGACCTGCGCCGCGTGCTCGAGGTCGAGGTTCTCGCCCAGAAGCTCCACGTGGCTGCGACCGGTCTTCCCCGCCTCCCCGACCTCGCGGAGCACCTCGTCCTCGGGAGCCGCCGTCGGGTCGGGCAGGTTCGGGAGCGAGTAGAGCGCCTCGTTCCGGCGCTGCTCGACCGAGCGCAGCTCGTCCTCGAGCTCCTTCTCGCGGGCCGAGACGCCCTTGACCTCGGCGATCGCATCCGAGGCGTCGTCGCCGCTCCGCTGGAGCTCGCCGATTCGCCTGCTCGCCTCGTTCTTGCGGGCGCGGAGGTCCTCGAGCTCGGGCAGGAGCGAGCGGCGCCGCTCATCGAGCTCGAGCGCCTCGTCGAGGACCGCGGGGTCGACGCCGCGGCGCGCCAGCCCTTCGCGCGCGGGCTGCGGGTCCTCCCGGATCTGCCTGAGGTCGAGCATCGCGACCCCGCCCTCTTGCTAGCCGCCGCTGCCCGAGTACTTGTCGAGGAAGTCGGCCACGTCCTCGGCGTCCTTCCCGGTCACGACGTTGGCGGGCATGATCGCCCCCGAGAAGCCGCCGTTGCGGATCGCGAACAGCGCATCCTCGCGGTCGACCTTGCGCACGTCGAAGTTCGGGCCATTCGTGCGCTCCCCGCCCTGGAGCTGCCCGGCCGGCTTCGAGCCGTAGGCGTTGGCCTTCTGGAATGTGTGGCAGCCGGAGCAGCGCTCGTAGAACAGCTCCGCTCCGCGACGGGCCGTCTGATCGCTCTTCGGAACCTCGATCTCCCCGCCACAACCCGCGAACAGCGCGGCGGCGAGGACACAGGAGATGACCAGCGGGCGCGTCACGGCGGGGCATAGTATCCGCTCTCCTTGCGCCGCTTCGCCCTCCCCCTCGCGACCTTCGCGGTCCTCGTGGCGGGCTGCGGAGGCGGCGACCGGCCCGGTCGGACCGTCACGGTGCCCGCGGACGCCGCCGTGCGCGCGGTGGCCAAGGAGTACTCGTTCGACCCCTCGACGATCGTCGTCAGCGGGCCGGGCACGCTGCGCCTCACGCTCGTGAACGAGGGCTCACTCGCCCACAACCTGAGGCTGATGAAGGACGGCGAGGATGCCGGCGGCACGCCGTCCTTCGCGGGAGGCGAGTCGCGCTCCGCGCGGCTGCGGGTCGAGGCCGGCAGCTACGAGTTCGTCTGCACGGTCGGCGATCACGCCGAGCTCGGCATGAAGGGCACGCTCGAGGTCGACTAGCTAGACGTGCCGCTTGATGAAGCGCATGAGCGTCCCGCTCTTGCCGGGGCGCAGGTCGACCTCGTCCATGAGCACGCGCATGAACTCGAGCCCGCGGCCCGACTCGGACAGCTCACCGCGGCGCATCACCCTCGGCACGAAGCGGCCGGTGTCCATCACCTCGAAGACGAGCGCCGGACCCTCCGCCAGCACGGCGATCCGGATCGGATCCTTGGGGGACGACGAGCCGTGCTGGATCGCGTTGGTCACGGCCTCGCTCATGGCGAGCTTGACGTCGTAGCAGGCGTTGGGGGCAAAGCCGAAGTCGGCGGCGGCGCGTTCGGCGAAATCGCGCGCCTCCTTGAGAAGCCCGAGGTCCGCCTGCATCGAGTGCTCACGAGGCTTGAAATCGACCATGGTTCCCGGCGTAGACGGCAAGTGATACGTGAACGCGCGGCGCGGCGAATTCTTGCTAGTGATCCGTTTAGGCGGCTGGGGCGAAAAGAACCTCCAACGGGAGGCCGATTCCCGGAGACGGATCTCGGCCTCCGAGGCTCCCAGAAGGAGGACTCGCTATGCGCAAGCTGCTGCTTGCCCTTGCAGCGCTGGCCGCGTGCGCCATCGTGGTTCCGCTCAGCATTGGCTCGAGCCACCGCGAAGCGCCGGGCATCTCGCTCGACCCGTCGGCCGACAACACGGACACGTACGCGTGGACCGCCCAGGACGCGACCGGCGCGCTGACCGTCGCCGCGAACTGGATCCCGGGAGAGGTTCCGGCCAATGGCCCGAACTTCCACGGGTTCGACGATCGGGCCAGGTACTACGTACACGTCGACAACACGGGCGACGGTCGTCCGGACGTCAGCTATCGCTTCCGGTTCAAGACCACGATCCGGAACAAGGAGTCGTTCCTCTACGCCCTGCCGGGCGCCAGCGGATACAACGACCCCAAGCTGAACGTGATTCAGCGCTACTCGATCGACCGGATCACGTATCGCGGCCGAAACCGGGCCGAACATGTGAAGACGGTCGCCCGCGGGCTGCCGGTCGCCCCGCCGAACATCGGGCCCAAGACGTTCCCGAACTACCAGGCGTTCGCCGACGCGGCGGTTCGCACGCTGAAGGACGGCACGAAGGTGTTCGTCGGCCAGCGCGACGATCCGTTCTTCGTCGACCTCGGGGCGACGTTCGACGGGCTGAACGTCCGCAAGCTCACCGGCAACCAGGGTGAGGGCAAGGATGACCTGAGCGGATTCAACGTCCACTCGACGGTGCTCCAGATCCCGGAGCGCCTGGTCACCCGTGACCACAAGGCCGTCAGCGGACCCGACGCGTCGAACGCGGTCGTGGGCGTCTGGTCGACCACCGAGCGCCGGAAGCTCCAGGTCACGGACAGCCGCGCCCGTCGCGGGCACGGCGGATGGGTCCAGGTCTCGCGCCTGGGCAACCCGCTGGTGAACGAGGTCGTCATCCCGCTCGGGAAGAAGGACCAGTTCAACCGGACGACGCCAAATCGCGACGCTGAGCTCTACGGCAAGTACGTCGTGAAGCCCGAGCTCGCCGCCGTGCTGAACGCGCTGTTCAACATCGGCGCTCCGGAGGACAACCGCACGGACATCGTGCAGGCACTGCTCCAGGGCATCCCGGGGCTGAACCAGCACGCCGGTGCGGACGGCCCGCCCGCGGTCGACACGATCAAGCTCAACCTCGGCGTGCCGCCGGCCGCCATGGAGGACCGCTTCGGCGTGATCGGCGGGGACACCGCCGGCTTCCCGAACGGCCGCCGCCTCGGCGACGACGTCGTGGACATCGAGCTCCAGGTCGTGGCCGGGTTCCTGAAGGACAACAAGGTCCCGCTCGGGGACGGGGTGGATCAGAACGACAAGCCGTTCCTGTCCTCCTTCCCGTACCTCGCGGGCCCGACGAGCGGCTTCGACTCCGCGCCCTCGACGCGGGTCGAGCCGGGCCACGCGCCGATCCCGGCGGGCGGCTAGGACGAAGGGAAGACGGACGTGATGAGCAAGCTCATTGCTCCGCTCGCCGTCTTCGGGGCGGTGCTGGTGGCGATGGTGGCGCTGAACGAGGGCGCCACCTCGCCGCCGGCGCTGTCGGCCGAACGCGGGCCGGACTACGCCGCCCTTGGCAACACCTACCTCGCCCGCGCACGCGCGAGCGGGGATCCGGGCTTCTACTCGCGCGCGGAGCGAGCCTTCGGGGCGGCGCTGCGCCGCGACCCGGGCAGCGTGGACGGCCTCGTGGGAGCCGGCACGCTCGCCGGCCTCCGCCATGACTTCGGCGACCAGCTCCGGCTGGGCACCCGGGCCAGGCGCGCGGCACCCGATCTCGCCCGGCCGCTGACGGTCGTCGCCGACGCCCAGATCGAGCTCGGCCGCTACTCCGATGCGCGGCGCTCGATCCAGCGGCTCGTGAACCTGAAGCCGAGCCTGCCCGCGTACGCGCGCGTGTCCTACTACCGCGAGCTGCACGGGGACCTGGACGGCGCGGTCGAGGCGATGCGCTTCGCGATCTCGGCGGGAGGCTCCAAGGAGAGCTCCGCCTACGTGGCGACGCTCCTGGGCGACCTCGAGCTCGCGCGCGGCAACCGCGCGGCCGCGCGGAGCGCCTATTTCAGCGCCCTGCGCGACCTTCCATCCTTCCCCCAGGCCCTCACTGGGCTCGCGCGCATCGACGCGGCGGGCGGCGACCTTGAGAGGGCCGCCGCCCGGCTGCGCCGGTCGACGGACCGCCTGCCGCTCACGACCGCGCTCGTCCTGCTTGCGGAGGTCGAGCGCGAGCTGGGCCGGACCCGCGCGGCACGGGCCGACCTCGCAGCCGCGCGCGTGCAACACCGGCTCCTCGGGCGAAACGGCACTCGGCCGGACGCCGAAGCGGTGCTCTTCGAGGCGAACCACGGGTCGCCCGCGCGCGCGGTGCGGCTCGGCCGAAGGGTGTGGCGGGCGGTGCCGAGCATCCGGTCGGCCGATGCGCTGGGGTGGGCTTACACGCGCGCGGGGCGGCCGCGAGCCGGGCTCGAGTGGGCGCGACGGGCTCTTTCGACCGGCTCCGTGGATCCGCTGTTCGTTCTCCACGCGGGCGTTGCGGCGCGCCGCGCGGGCGCGGGCGACGAGGCGGAGCGCTACTTGACTGCGGCGGTGAGGGGGGCGGCGGCGCTATCGCCCGCTTCTCGGCGGCTGCTTCTGGAGGCGCAATCGTGATCGTGTCGACCTTTTTCAGCTATGTGATGCATAAGGTCGACACCGTCGGTCGGGCTGCCCTCATTGCGGCCGTTCTCGTCCTGCTCGGCGCCGGGTCGGCGCAAGCCCACCCCCTCGGCAACTTCTCCGTCAACCACCTCTCGACGGTCGCGATCTCCGCGGATCGGGTCGAGGTCCGGTACGTCCTCGACCAGGCCGAGATCCCGACGGTCCAGGAGCGCGGGCTCGGCCGCGCGGAGGTGCTGCGGCGCAAGGTCGCGGAGGTCCGGCGCGGACTCAGGCTCACCGTGGACGGACGCCGGCTCGCGCTCCGCACCGCCGGCGCGCCGCGGCTCACGTTCCCGAGCGGCGCCGGCGGGCTCACCACCACACGCCTGGAGCTCACCCTCGATGCTCCGGTTGACGACCCCGAGCGCGTCGCCTTTACGGACCGCACCTTCGCCGGACGCGTCGGCTGGAAGGCGATCGTCGCCGCGCCCGGCGAGGGGACCGCGGCCCGGACCGACACGCCGAGCGGCGACCCGACCAACGGCCTGCGCACCTATCCCCAAGGCCTCCTCGACGCCCCACTCGACGAACGAGAGGCGCACTTCTCCGTAACGCCCGGCAACGGCGTCCTGATCGCCCCTCGAGACGAGGGCGGCGCAGCGACAACGACCAGCGTCGCCGCCGAAGCGGGTCGCGTGGGCGGCGCGGGTGAGGAGAGCGGCGCGGGTCGCGAGGCGGGTGGCGGGGACGCCGAACGAGGGCGCTCGGACGGCTTCGCCGGCCTGTTCGAGGACGCCGCCGATGGCCGCGGCGTGCTCGTGCTGATGCTCCTGGCCGCGTTCGGGTGGGGTGCGCTCCACGCCCTCTCGCCCGGTCACGGCAAGGCCATGGTCGCCGCCTACCTGATCGGCACGCGCGGAGCGTCACGCGACGCGCTCGTCCTCGGCGCGACGGTGACCGTCACGCACACGATCGGCGTCTTCGCGCTCGGGCTGGTGACGCTCGGCCTCTCCCAGTACGTGCTGCCCGAGCAGCTCTACCCGTGGCTGACGCTGGCCTCCGGACTGCTCGTCGTGGCGGTCGGCGCCGGCGTGCTGCGGTCGCGGCTGCGGCGAGGCCACGCGCACGCCCACGGACACGCCCACGCGCATGGACACGAGCACGGCGGCGACCACCCCGACGGCCGCCGCGGCCTGCTCGCCATGGGCGCGGCCGCCGGGCTGCTTCCGTGCCCGTCCGCGCTCGTCGTGCTGCTCGCGGCGATCTCGCAGCACGAGGTCGCGCTCGGGATGCTCCTGATCCTCGTCTTCAGCCTCGGCCTGGCCGGCACGCTCACAGCGCTCGGCCTGGCCGTGGTCCACGCGCGGCGCTTCATCCCGCCGCGCCTCGCGGCCGGCCGGCTCGCCACCCTGCTGCCGGCGTTCTCGGCCGTCGTCGTCGTAGCCATCGGTTTGGTGCTGGCCGCACAGGCGGTCCCGGACGTCGTCTAGCCCAGAGGAGGACTCGCAATGAACTTCGATTTCCTGTTCACCCCGGTCGAGCAACTGGACGAGCTGATCACCGGTCTCTTCCAGGGCGCCCCGCTCGTGGTCGCGCTCGGCATCGCCTTCCTGCTCGGGCTGCGCCATGCGTCAGACCCGGACCATCTCGTGGCGGTGACCTCGCTCGTCGCGGCGGACGACGGCGACACGCGCGGGGCCGCGCGGCTCGGCGCATGGTGGGGCGCCGGCCACGCCGCCGCGCTGGTCGCGCTGGGGATCCCCCTGATCGCCTTCAAGGCCGAGCTTCCGGGCTGGCTCGAGAGCGGCGCCGAGAAGGCCATCGGCGCCGTGATCCTCCTCCTCGCCGCACGTGTGATCTACAGATGGGCGCGCCCGCCGATCCGCAACCTGAAGCTCCGGACGAGCCGCCAGGCGATGTCGATCGGCCTGCTGCACGGCCTGGCCGGGACGGGAGCCGTCGTGGTGTTGCTGATCGCGGCGCTGCCCACGCAGGTCGAGGCTGCCCTGGCGCTGGCGATCTTCGCGCCGATGTCGATCGTCTCGATGACCGCGTGCAGCGCGGGCTTCGCTTGGGTGCTCACACGCCCGGTGGTCGAGCCCGTCTACCGCACGGTCCTCGTGCCCGGCCTCGGCGTCTTCGGCGTGATGTTCGGGCTCTGGTACGCCGGACTCGGTGTCTAGCCGCCGGTCTGATACGCGCGCAGTGCGAGCGTGAGGATCAGCAGCGCTCCGACGGTCATGACGCCCATCTCGCCCAGCGCCACCCGCCTCGCGAGGGCCACCTGCTCCGGGCGCTCGAGGGCGTCCACATCGTCCACGTCCTCTAGCTCGCGCTGCGCGACCGCCGCCCGCATGCCCTCGCTGACCAGCGACACGATCAGCGGCGCGATGCCGTAGGCGATGTGAAGGCCGTCCGGCGCGGACGCTCCGCGGGCCACCAGCAGGAGGCCCACGACGGCCTCCACGACGACCGTCGCCTGCGCCAGCCGGAGCAGCGGCCAGAAGACGATCGAGGCCCGCGCGTCCTTGCGCACCCAGCCGATCGCGCCCCACACCGCCGCGGCCAGGTTCGTGGCCAGCACGGCGATCCCGACCACCATGTGAAATCCGCTCAGCGAGTGTCCTTCCGCACTATGTAGCCCCCCCGCACAAGGGTGCGTTATACCTCGCAGTTGGAATGCTGAAGAGCTACCTGCCCGCGCTGGTCTTTCTGCTGCTTGGAATCGGGATCGGCACGGCCTTCACGTTCGCCAACAACGCACTCGGCCCGAAGCGCCCATTCGGAGTGAAGCGCGAGCCGTACGAGAGCGGACTCCCCTCGGACGTGCAGAAGTCCTTCCGCTTCGGGATCAGCTTCTACCTGATCGCGATGCTCTTCATCCTGTTCGACATCGAGGTCGTGTTCCTCTATCCGGTGGCCATGAAGCTCGATGCGTTCGGAGTGTTCGCCCTGGTCGAGATGATCGTCTTCGTCGTCCTACTGCTCGTGGCGCTCGTATTCGTCTGGCGGAGGGGAGCACTCGAGTGGAAGTGATTCGCACGAAGGTGGAGGGCTCCGACCTCCGCGTTCGACAGCTGAAGGCCCAGCAACTGCTCCGGGGCCAGCTCGAGGGCGAGGACCTCGAGCGCGAGGTCGAGCAGCGGCTTCTGTTCACGAAGTTCGAGGTGGCTCAGAACTGGGCGCGCAAGAACGCGCTCTTCCCGCTCGGCTTCGGGCTCGCGTGCTGCGCCATCGAGATGATCACCGTCATCGGCTCGCCGCGGAACGACCTGTCGCGCTTCGGCGCCGAGGTGACCCGCTTCTCGCCGCGCCAGGCCGACCTCCTGATCCTGTCGGGCCGCGTCTCGATCAAGATGGCGCCGATCATCCGCCGGCTCTACGAGCAGATGCTCGAGCCGAAGTGGGTGATCGCGATGGGCGCGTGCTCGTCGAGCGCCGGCATGTTCAACAACTACGCCGTCGTGCAGGGCGCCGACAAGTTCCTGCCCGTGGACATCTACGTGCCCGGCTGCCCGCCACGGCCCGAGGCCCTCATCTACGGGATCATGAAGCTGCAGGACGAGATCATGGGCGACCCCGGGATGGGCTGGCGCGAGCGCTATCGCGCGGAGGGAACCGAAGAGGCTCCAGGCGGGGTCGACGTTGCCTGACGCGACGGGCCTCGAGCTGATCGCCCAGCGCGTCCGCGAGAAGCTCGGCGAGGACGCCGTGACCGACACGGTCTTCTTCCGCGGCCGCGCCACGCTCGACGTCGCGCCGCAGAGCATTCGCGACGTCATCGCCTACCTGCGCGACGAGGACGAGGAGCCGTGGGAGCGGCTCATGAGCGTGCACGGTGTGGACTACCTGCCGGCCGAGCCGCGCCTCGGCATCCACTACGAGCTGCTCTCGATGCAGCGCGTCGACCGGCTGAACGTGCGCACGCGCGTCGGGGTGGACGACCCGCACGTGCCGACCGTCATCGACCTCCACCCGACCGCGAACTTCCAGGAGCGCGAGGTCTTCGACATGTTCGGCGTGGTCTTCGACGGCCATCCGGACATGCGCCGCATCCTCATGCCGGAGGACTACGAGGGCTATCCGCAGCGGCGCGACTTCCCCATGGGCGGCGAGCCCGTGATCTACACCTTCAACGAGCCCAAGCTGCCGCGCTGGTATGACTGACCTGCGCCGCCCGGGGGCGATGACCGAGGCACTCGACGTCCCCTACCGCGAGCGCGAGCGCTCCGTGACGATGGAGCCGCTCGGCGAGGAGCACGACGAGCTCCTCACGATCAACATCGGCCCGCACCACCCCGCGACGCACGGCGTGCTCCGCCTGCTCACGACGCTCGAGGGCGAGATCGTCCGCGACGTCAAGCCGATCGTCGGCTACGTCCACACCGGCATCGAGAAGAGCTGCGAGGACCAGCAGTACTGGAAGGTCATCCCGTTCGTCGAGCGCATGGACTACCTGGCGTACTACTTCAACGCGATGGCGTTCTGCCTGGCGGTGGAGCAGCTGCTCGACGAGGAGGTGCCGCCGCGCGCGCAGTGGCTGCGCGTGATCCACCTCGAGCTGAACCGGATCGCCTCCCACCTGTTCTGGATCGCCACCGCCTGCCTCGACATCGGCGCGATCACGATGCTCTGGTGGGGCTGCCGCGACCGCGACCTCGCGCTCGACCTGTTCGAGATGTCGGGCGGCCAGCGCTTCCACACGCGCTACTTCCAGGTCGGCGGCGTGGTCGAGGACATCCCGCCGGGGTTCGAGGCGCAGACGCGCAAGTTCATCGAGGCGATGCGGACGCGCATCCCGCAGTACCTCAGCCTGCTCGACCGCAACGAGATCTGGCTACAGCGCACAAAGGGCACGGGGATAGTGCCGCTCGAGACGCTGCTCGAGCTCGGCGTGACCGGTCCGCTCCTGCGCGCCGCGGGTCATCCGTGGGACCTCCGCAAGGCGATGCCCGACTCCGGCTACGAGAACTTCGACTTCAACGTCCCGGTCGGGACCGTCGGCGACAACTACGACCGTTTCCGGGTGCGCGTCGAGGAGATGTTCGAATCGCTGAAGATCATCGAGCAGGCGCTCGACGGGCTGCCCGAGGGGCCCTACATCACGACGAACCGCAAGGTCGCACTGCCGCCGCGGCACGAGCTCGCCACCTCGATGGAGGCGCTGATCCACCACTTCAAGCTGGTGACGGAGGGCTTCCGCGTACCGCCGGGCGAGACCTATGCGGCGGTCGAATCGCCACGCGGCGAGCTGGGCTGCTACGTCCTGGCCGACGGGTCGTCGAAGCCCGCGCGCGTGCACATGCGCGACCCGAGCTTCGTGAACCTCCAGTCGCTCCCCGAGATGGCGCGTGACCACCTGCTCGCCGACTTCATCACCTGCGTGGCGATGCTCGACCCGATCCTGGGCGGGGTGGACCGCTAGGTGGCCCGGCGCTCCCGCCGGGCTGGGACGAGGCCGTCGACCTGGAGGCCGACCCCGCGACGATCCCCGATCCGGCCGAGGTGGAGGTTCCGGACGAGCTGCGCGCCGAGATCGAGCGCCTGATGTCGCTCTATCCCGACCGCCACTCGGCCACGCTGCCGGCGCTCGGCGCGGCGCAGGCGGTGCACGGCTGGTGCTCACCCGAGGCGCTTCGCCAGGTGGCGGCCGTGATGCAGGTGACGCCCGCGTACCTGTCCAGCGTCGCGACCTTCTACGACATGCTGCGCACCGAGCCGCTCGGCGCGCGCTACGTGTACGTGTGCACGAGCGTCGCGTGCCACCTGCGCAACGCGCGCCGCGTCTACCGCGCGCTGGCCGACGAGGCCGAGGCGCAGGGCATGGCCGACGAGCTCGACCTGCGCGAGTTCGAGTGCCTCGGCGCGTGCGACATGGCGCCGATGGCCTCCGTCGAAGGACGCTACGTGGGCCCGCTCTCGACCGAGGACGCGCCGGAGGTGATCCGCCAGATCAAGAACGGCGAGACCGTCCTGCCGGGACGCGGCCTGGAGGACCCGGGTTTCGCGATCCCGATCCCCGCGCCCCAGGGTGAGGGCGAGCCCGTCCCTCCCAAGGCGGGGGCCGCCGGCGGCGAGTGGCCCGACGCCGAGGAGCAGATACCTCCGCCCGCCGAGGGACCGCCGCCGCACCCGCGCGAGATCATCGAGCCGCTCGCCCCCGGCACGAGCTACGCCGGCGAGGAGATCGACCCGTTCACCCACGACGTGCTCGAGCCGGACGAGGAGGACGAGGAGTGAAGGAGACCCGCGTCCTGCTCGCCAACATCGACGAGCCCGGCCTGCACACGATGGACGTCTACGAGCGCCTCGGCGGCTATCGGGCGATGCGCAAGGCGCTGCTCGAAATGGATCCCGCGGGCGTTCTGCACGAGCTCGAGGAGTCGGGGCTTCGTGGACGCGGCGGCGCCGGGTTCTCGATGGGGAAGAAGGCCAGCTTCATCCCCAAGGGGACGATGGACAAGTACCTCTGCTGCAACGCCGACGAATCCGAGCCCGGTGCCTTCAAGGACCGGCTCCTCATGCAGAAGAACCCGCACCTGCTGGTCGAGGGATGCATCATCGGCTCGATCGCGGCCGGCGCGAACAAGGGCTTCATCTTCATCCGCGGCGAATACGAGCTCCAGGCCGACATCCTCGATGCCGCCGTCCGCGAGGCGTACGAGAAGGGCTACCTCGGCGAGCGCATCCTCGACTCGGACCACAGCTTCGACCTCGTGGTCCACCGCGGCAAGGGCGCGTACATCTGCGGCGAGGAGACCGGCCTGCTGGATGCGCTCGAGGGGAAGCGCGGCAACCCCCGGCTCAAGCCGCCCTTCCCGGCGAACCAGGGCCTCTACCAGGGACCGACGCTGATCAACAACGTCGAGACGCTCTGCAACACGCCGCTGATCATCGAGAACGGCGTGGAGTGGTACCAGCAGTACGGCGTCGACAACTCCACGGGCACGAAGATCGTGTCGATCTCCGGCAACATCCAGCGACCGGGCAACTACGAGATCGAGCTGGGTGTGTCCGTGCGCGACATCATCTACGGGCTCGGCGGCGGTCCGCCCGAGGGCCGCGACCTCAAGTGCTTCTTCCCGGGCGGCTCGTCGGCACCGGTGCTCACCAAGGAGCATCTCGACCTGCCCTTCACCTACGAGGCGATGGCCCAGGCCGGCTCGATGCTCGGCACCGCGTCGATGATCATCGTCGACGACTCGGAGCCGCTCGTCCCGCTCGCGCTCCGCCTGGCCGAGTTCTACCGCCACGAGTCGTGTGGCAAGTGCGTCCCCTGCCGCGAGGGCACGAACTGGACCGTGAAGATGCTCGAGCGAATCGACGAGGGCGAGGGCACGCCGATGGACCTGGACATCCTCGAGCAGGTCCAGGGCAACATCATCGGCAACTGCCTGTGCGTGCTCGGCGACTCGATGGCGATGCCGGTCGCGTCGATGCTGAAGCACTTCCGCCCCGAGTTCGAGCGGCACATGGAGGAGGCCCGTAAGCGGCGCGACGCCGTGGAAGCGGGGGCCGTCTAGCCGTGGCCCGCCCCAAGCCGAACTGGATCACGTTCGAGATCGACGGCAAGGAGGTCCGCGCGCGCGAGGGCGCGATGCTCGTCGACGCCGCCAAGGAGGGCGACGTCGAGATCCCCTACTTCTGTTACGAGCCGAAGCTCGGGCAGCCGGTGGGCGCCTGCCGCATGTGCCTCGTGGAGATCGAGGGGATCCCGAAGCTGCAGACCTCGTGCTCGACCCCGGTGCGCGACGGGATGGTGGTGATCACCACCTCCGATCGCGTGAAGCACGCGCAGAACGCGGTTGTGGAGTTCCTGCTCGTGAACCACCCCCTCGACTGCCCTGTCTGCGACAAGGGCGGCGAGTGCCCGCTCCAGGACATCTCGTTCGGGTGGGGCGCCGGGCGGTCGCGATTCATCGAGCCGAAGCGGCACTTCAAGAAGCCGCTCGAGCTGTCACCGCTCGTGGCGATCGACCGCGAGCGCTGCATCCTCTGCTATCGCTGCGTGCGCTTCTCGCAGGAGGTCGCCGAGGACCACCAGCTCGTCTTCCTCGACCGCGGCGACCACACCTTCGTGGGAACGCACGACGGCCGCCCCTACGTGGGGCCATTCAGCGGCAACATCATCGAGCTGTGCCCGGTGGGCGCGCTCACCTCGCGCGCGTATCGCTTCCGCGCGCGCCCCTGGGACATCGAGGACTCCGGCACGGTCTGCACGCTCTGCGCGTCGCAATGCAATGTCAAGCTGACGGTCCGCGACGACGCGAAGGTCGTCCGGGTCCTGGCCCGTGACAACGAGGAGGTCGACGACGGCTGGCTGTGCGACAAGGGCCGCTTCGGCTACCAGTCGTTCGCGTCGCGGGACAGGATCACGGCGCCGCTGACCAGGGTCGGCGGCTTCCTTCGCGAGACGACCTGGGAGCGTGCGCTGTCCGACGCGGCCTCCCTGCTGGAGCGGTCCGGCAAGAAGACGGTCGCGCGAGTGGGCGGCCAGGCGACCAACGAAGAGGGCTTCCTGGTGCAGCACCTCCTGCGGGACGGCCTGGGATCGCCGAACGTCTTCTCGGGCGTGGAGTCAGGGTCTGACCCCGCTGGCGCGAGTTCGGGCTCCGGCGGCGCCTCTTTGGGGTCAGACCCCAACTTCGCGGACGATGCGCGCTCCCTCGCGCGCGCGCTCGCGCGCGTGGATATTTCGGCGCGGGTTTCCGACCTGGATCACGCCGACGCGATCCTCGTCGTGGACACCGAGCTGGTCGACGAGGCTCCGATTCTCGACCTGCGCGTCCGGAAGGCGGTCAGGCGCAACGGAGCGCGGCTCGTGGTGGCATCGAGCCGGCCGTCGACGCTCGACGGAGCCGCCTCCGCGGCCCTCCGCTTCGCGCCGGGCGCCTCGGAGGCGGCACTCGGAGCGCTCGCCGCCGCGCTCGGCTCGTCGCGCGCGGACTCCGGCGCGCTGGACGACCTCGCGCGAAGCGCCCGCGTGGAGGAGGGCTTCATCCCAGGCCGCCCGTCCTCGAATGGAGACTCGCTGAGTGGTGCTGGGGCCGTTCGCTCCGTTGCGCAACTTCTCCGCGACGCGGGTGACATCGTCGTCATCTGGGGTGAACGGGTCGTCTGCGGGGAGCGCGGCATGCAGGCCGGCCAGGCGCTGCTTGCCGTCGCCGACGCCCTCGGCGTCGCCGGCAAGGCGGAGTCGGGACTGATCGGCATCCCGGGCGAGACGAACGGGCGCGGACTCCGCGAGGTCGGCTGCGCCGCCGGCCTCGGACCGGGGCTCGCCGAGGCAGACCCGCCCGCGGGCGCCGACGGGGCTCCCGGCGCTCTACTCCTCTTCGAGGCCGACGCAACCGACTCGGAGATGGCGAGCGCAAGCGCCGTCATCGCGTTCGCGCAGTTCCGCGACGAGGCGCTCGACGACCAGGCGGACGTGGTCTTCCCGGCGCAGGTCTACGCGGAGAAGGAGGGCACGGTCACGCACCCCGACGGCCGCATCCAGCGCGTGCGCCAGGCGCTCGGCCACGCCGGCGAGAGCCGCGCCGGCTGGAGCGTCCTCGCGGACCTCTGCGAGCGCGTCGACGCGCCCACGGGCTCGCGCTCGTCCTCCGCCGTCACCGCGCTGATCGCGGAGGCGGTCCCGTTCTACTCGGGGCTGACGCTCGACGAGATCGGCGGCGACGGCGTGCGCTGGCAGGACCGCGACGCCGCGTCGGCCGCACCCGACGCAGAGCTCCCGACGGAGCGCCTGGAGCAGCCGCCCGACGCGCCCGAGGGCCTCATCCTCGCCTTCGCCCCCACCCTCTGGAACGGGCCGGCAGTCGAGCACTCGCCGTCGCTCCGCTTCCTCGACACCGGCCCGCGCGCGCTGATCTCGGTCGAGGACGCTCGCCGGCTCGGCGTCGACAGCGGCGACGAGGTCGAGCTCGCCGCCGGCGGCGAGGGCGTGACCGCGGCGGTCGTCGTGCGGACCGGGGTGCCGAGCGGAAGCGTCTTCCTGTCGCCGCCCGCGCTTTCGGAGGGTCCCGTCGAGGTCAGGACGCCGCAGGCGGTGGGCGCCTGATGGTGATCGGCCTCGAGAGCACTTGGGTGCTGATCGCGAAGTCGATCGTGATCTTCGCGTTCGTGCTCGGGATCGTCCCGATCATCCTGTGGATGGAGCGCAAGCTGCTGGGTCGCTTCCAGTCGCGAGTGGGCCCGAACCGCGTGGGCTTCAAGGGGCTCCTGCAGCCGGCGGCGGATGTGCTGAAGCTGCTCTCCAAGGAGGCCTCCACGCCCGAGACGGCGGTGCCGTGGATGATGGCCATCGCTCCGGTGATCTCGATCGTGACCGCCGTCGCGACGCTCGCGATCATCCCCTGGGGCCCGGTCGGCGCCTGGGGCGGGAACCTCGGCCTCTACGGCATCGACGTCTCGATCGGACTGCTCTACTTCTTCGCCTTCGGCTCGCTCTCGTTCTACGGGTTGATGCTCGGCGGTTGGGCGTCCGGCTCGAAGTACTCGTTCCTCGGCGCGATGCGCTCGGCCGCGCAGCTCATCTCCTACGAGGTGGCGCTCGGCCTCTCGCTGCTCGGCGTCGCCATGACGGCGGGCTCGCTCTCGATCGTCGACATCGTCAGCTCCCAGGACAACATCTGGTACGTCGTCCCACAGTTCGTGGGCTTCTGCATCTTCCTGGTGGCGGGCTTCGCCGAGACCGCGCGCGCGCCGTTCGACCTCCCGGAGGGCGACTCCGAGATCGTCTCGGGCTACAACACCGAGTTCGGCGGGATGCGCTTCGGCTCGTTCTTCATGGCCGAGTACATCGAGGTCGTGATCATCTCGGGCATAGCGGCCGCCTGTTTCCTCGGCGGCTGGCACGGGCCCGGGCCGGACGCGCTCGGGCCGCTCTGGATGTTCCTCAAGCTGATGCTCGGCGTGGTCTTCTTCATCTGGATCCGCGCCTCGATGCCGCGGCTGCGCTATGACCAGCTGATGTCGTTCGGCTGGAAGATCCTGCTGCCGCTGGCCACGCTCAACGTCCTCGCAACCGCAATCGTCCTGGTGGTGACCTGATGAGCCCGTTCGCCTGGGAAGACGACGTCGTCCAAGTCCAGCGCGGCCCCGAGCCGGGCGGCCTCGGTGGCGTCTACCGCGCCTTCGGCGAGACCCTCCGCGGTCTCCGGACCACGTTCGGCCGGCTGGCCGAGGGCCATTCGACGATCATGTACCCCGAGGAGAAGACTCCGGTCTATCCACGCTTCCGCGGCCGCCACAAGCTGCAGCGCTTCGAGGACACCGGGCTCGAGAAGTGCGTCGGCTGCTCGCTCTGCGCGGCCGCGTGCCCGGCGCAGTGCATCCGCGTCGTGGCCGCCGAGAACACCCCGGACAACCAGGTCTCGGCGGGCGAGCGCTACGCGGAGGTCTACGAGATCAACATGACCCGCTGCATCTTCTGTGGCTACTGCGAGCTGGCGTGCCCGTTCGACGCGATCACGATGGGCAACGACTACGAGCTCGCCGACTACACCCGCAGCGACCTGATCTTCACGAAGGAGATGCTGCTCGCCGACCCGCCCGAGCACACGCCGCTCCGGCGCGAGGGGGAGTAAGAACCCGCCCATGTGGTTCGAGGACGTCGTGTTCTTCGTGGCCGCGATCGGCGCGCTCGCCGGCGCGCTGGGGGTCGTACTGCTCCAGAACCCCTTCTACAGCGTGCTCTCGCTGGTCTGCCACCTGCTCGGGCTCGCGGTCCTGTTCCTGCTCCTGAACGCCGAGTTCATCGCCGCGGCACAGGTCGTGGTCTACGCCGGCGCGGTGATGGTGCTCTACCTGTTCGTGGTGGCGTACATCGGCGGCGCCGACGAGCCGCTCCGCCCCGAGGGCGGCGGGGTGGCGATGTTCGCCCCCGTGTTCGCGCTCGCGCTCGCGCTCGAGCTCTCCATCGCGTTCATCTCGAGCGGCCTCCAGGCGCTCGACACGCGCGGCGCGGACGTCGGCGCCGGCTTCGGCTCGCCCGGCCAGATCGGCGAGCTCCTCCTCACCAGATTCCTCGTGCCGTTCGAGGCCGCTTCGTTCCTGCTGCTCGTGGCCGCGGTCGGCGCGGTCGTGCTCGCGCGCCGGCGCCGCGGGCTCGAGGACGAGGACGAGGGCACCGGAGCGATGAGGAGCCGCGGCGACGACGTCCCGCCCACCGAGACGCTCGAGGTGCGCGTCTAGGTGGACATCACCTGGTACCTCGTCCTCTCCGCATTCATCTTCGCGATCGGCGTTGCCGGGGTGATCTCGCGCCGCAACCCGCTGGTGGTGCTGCTCTGCCTCGAGCTGATGCTGAACGCCGGCAACCTCGCACTGGTCGCGTTCTCGCGGATGCACGGCGGCGAGGCCGGGCAGGTCTTCGCGCTGATCGTGATGGTGATCGCCGCCTGCGAGGTTGTGATCGGGCTCGGGATCATCGTCGCGATGTACCGCAACAAGCTCCCGATCGACGTCGATGAGATGTCGGAGCTGCGCGGGTGAGCGCCACCACCTACGGCTGGCTCGTCCTCGCCTTCCCGCTCGCGGGCACGGTCGTGATCGCGCTCGGCTGGCGCGCGCTGCCCGGGCGGCTCCCCGGCTGGATAGCCACCGCGGCGATCTTCCTGTCCTTCCTGGCCTCGATCGGCGCCCTGTTCGACCTGCTCGACCGCCCCACCGAGGACCGCCAGCTCGTGGACAGCCTCTGGACCTACGCTTCGACGGCGGACTTCAACGCGGACCTCGCGATCCTGGTCGACCCGCTGTCGGTGTTCATGTGCCTGGTGGTCAGCGGAGTCTCGTTCCTGATCCATCTCTACTCGGTCGCGTACATGGGGAGCGACCGCGGCTACGCGCGCTACTTCGCCTACCTGAACTACTTCGTCTTCTCGATGCTGCTCCTGGTCCTGGCGGCGAACTTCGTGATCCTGATCATCGGCTGGGCCTTCGTCGGCGCGGCCTCCTACCTCCTGATCTCTTACTGGTACCGCCGCACCACCGCCGTGGCCGCCGGGATCAAGGCGTTCGTCATCAACGTGATCGGCGACATCGCGCTCGTCGTGGCGGCGTTCCTGATCCTCGACAGGACGAGCTCACTCGACTTCCTGCCGGTGTTCGAGCAGGCCGGGGAGTCCTTCGCCTCGAACGACGGCACGATCGTGGCCGCCTGCCTCCTGCTGCTCGTGGGCGCGTTCGCGAAGTCCGCGCAGCTGCCGCTCCACACCTGGCTCCCGGACGCCATGGAGGGCCCCACGCCGGTCTCGGCACTGATCCACGCGGCCACGATGGTCACCGCCGGCGTCTACCTGATCGCCCGCATGCACCCGCTGTTCGAGCTGGCCCCGACAGCAGCGGACGTCGGGGCGATCATCGGCACCGCGACGCTGCTCTTCGCCGGCACGGTCGCGCTGGTGCAGACCGACCTGAAGCGCGTGATCGCCTACTCCACGATCTCGCAGATCGGCTACATGGTGTTCGGCGTCTCGATCGCCGCGTACAGCGCCGGAATGTTCCATCTGATGACGCACGCGTTCTTCAAGGCGCTCCTCTTCATGTGCGCGGGCTCGGTGATCGGCGCGATGGCCGGGATCCAGGACATGGACCGGATGGGCGGCTTCCGGCGGGCGATGCCGTTCACCTTCGTGACCTTCGCCATCGGCGCGCTCGCGCTCGCCGGCTTCCCGTTCTTCTCGGGCTTCTTCTCGAAGGACGAGATCCTCGCGTTCGCCCTCAACCGCGGCGGCGGGTACGCCGTGCTCGGAGTACTGGGCTACGTCGGAGCGTTCCTCACCGCCTTCTACGCCTTCCGGATGGTGTTTCGGGTCTTCTACGGCAACGCCGTGGCGGAGGCGGTCGAGCTCGAGGGCGGCCACGTGGCACACGGCGAGCCGATGAACCCGATGACCGGCGAGCCCGAGGACACGGACGTGGGCTTCCCCGGGCCCGAGCACCACATCGCGGAGCGCTCCTGGCCGATGAAGGCGGCGATGGGGCCGCTGGCGCTCCTCGCGATCGCCGGTGGCTACGTCGCGATCCCCGGTGTCGACAACGTGATCGGCAACTTCCTCGAGCCGGTGTTCGAGGATTCGCACCTGGCCCACGACGAGCCATCGACCGGAGCCGAGTGGCTCGGGCTGCTGATCGGAGGCGTGATCGCCATCGCCGGAATCGGGCTCGCCTGGGTGGTCTACCGCCGTCAGCCCGGGACCACGGCTCGCCTCATCGAGCGCTTCCCGTGGGCGCACCGCTTCCTGAGCCACAAGTGGTACTTCGACGAGCTCTATGACGCGCTGTTCGTGCGGCCGATGGCCACCGCCGGCGGCTTCGGCCGGCGGGTGATCGAGACCGACTTCGTGCAGGGCACGATCGTCGGCGGCGCCACGGGCATCGTCCGCGTGGGCACCACCTTCGCGCGCGCGATCCAGACCGGCTACCTGCGCGCCTACGCGCTCCTCCTGCTGGTCGGCGTCGCCGCCCTGACCCTCTACTTCCTCCTGAACAGCTCGTGACGATCCACCTGTCGATAGTCCTCTTCCTGCCGCTGTTCGCCGGCCTCGTCGGCGCGCTGCTGCCGCGCGGGCTCGCGCGCTGGGCCGTGCTCGCCGGCACGGTCGGGGTCCTGGCCTACGTCGTCGTGATGCTGTTCGACTTCGAGTCCGGCGGCGGGGCTCCAGTACGTGACCGACGACGAGTGGATCTCCGAGCTGGGCATCCGCTACTCGCTCGGCGTGGACGGCATCAACCTGTTCATGATCGCGCTCACCGCGGTGGCCTGGGTGCCCTGCACCCTGGTGGCGGCGCTCGCCCCGGAGCAGGACCGCCCGCGGCTGTTCTTCTTCAACCTCGCGCTCGCCGAGACGGCGGTGCTCGGCGCGTTCATGGCGCAGGACCTCGCTCTGTTCATCGTCTTCTTCGACCTGATGCTGGTGCCGTTCTACTTCCTGATCGGCGGCTGGGGCACCGGCGACCGCGTGCGCGCGACGACCAAGTTCGTGATCTACACGCTGGCCGGGTCGCTCCTGATGATGGCCGCGGCGATCGCGCTCGGCGTGCTCGCCACGCCCGACGGCGGCGCGATCTCGTTCTCGCTCGCGGTGCTCGAGCAGCGCTCGGTCTCCGAGGGCTCGCAGCACTGGATCGTCCTGCTGTTCGCGCTCGCGTTCTTCGTGAAGGCGCCGCTGTTCCCGCTGCACGGCTGGGTGCCCGACACCTATCGCGCGACCTCGATCCCCGTGCTGGCGCTGCTCTCGGGGGTCCTGTCGAAGGTCGGCGTCTACGGCTTCCTGCGCATCGTGCTGCCGGTCATGCCGGACGGCGCCCAGTACTGGCAGGAGCTGTTCATCATCCTCGCGGTCTTCTCGATCCTGTACGGGTCGATCCTGGCGTTCTCCCAGGACAACATCCGGCTGGTCCTCGCGTACTCGTCGATCGCGCAGCTCGGGTTCATCGTCCTGGGGATCTTCGCCCTGGAGGAGAAGGGCGCGCAGGGTGCGCTCTTCCAGATGCTGAACCACGGCCTCGTGACGGTCCCGCTGTTCCTGATCGTCGGGGTGATCGCCGTGCGCGCGCGCGGAAGCGAGTCGCTCGCGGAGCTGGGTGGGATGGCGTTCAGGGCACCAGTGCTCGCGGGCCTGTTCCTGGTCATTTCGCTCGCCACGCTCGCGATGCCCGGCTCGGGCAACTTCATCGGTGAGATCCTGATCCTGTTCGGGACCTTCGAGAACGAGCTCGTCTACGGCCTGGTGGCGTCGACCGGCGTGGCGCTCGCCGCCGTCTACATGATCCGGCTCTACCAGGGGACCATGCACGGCCGCGTCGGGCCGGCCGTTGAATCGCGCGACATCGACGGCGTGAACCTCGCCGCGATCGCGCCGCTCGTGGCGATCGTGATCGCGCTCGGGGTCTATCCGAACTTCGTGGTCAGCCGGACGGAGAACTCGACGGCGAAGGCGATCGCCGCGGCGGCCCACGAAGAGGTGTCGGTGATCAAGTGAGCACCCTCCTCGCCGCAGCACAGATCCAGGCGCCCGAGATCGACTACAAGGAGCTCTCGCCGATCTTCGCGGTCGCGGGCGGCTCCGTGATCGTGCTGCTGGTCGGCCTGTTCCGCCCGGTCTTCGTGAGGCGCACGCTCGTGCCCGCGCTCACGGCGATCTCGCTCCTCACGGCGATCGGGCTGACCATCTGGATCTGGGAGCCCGGCAACCGGGCGCCGATCGTGGAGGGCGCGCTCGGCGTCGATGCCCTCTCGCTCGGCATCTCGATGCTCTGCTTCGTCGCCGGCCTCGTCACGATCGTGCTGTCGCTGCGCTCGACCGCCACGCTCGAGGCCGGCCACGGCGAGTACTACTCGCTGCTGCTCGGCTCGATCGCGGGCATGGTCGTGCTGGCCGAAGCCGAGAGCCTCATGACGCTCTTCATCGGGTTCGAGCTGCTCTCGATCCCTCTGTACGTGCTGTGCGCCACGCACCTCCACCGGCGCACCTCGCTGGAGGCCGGCCTCAAGTACCTCGTCGTGGGCTCGGTCGGCTCGGCGACGCTGCTGTACGGGCTGGCCCTCATCTACGGCGCCACCGGCGCGCTTCAGTTCGACGGCATTGCCGCCGCGCTCGGCGGCGACGAGCTGAGCGCCTCCGATCCGCTGCTCCTCACCGGCATCGCGCTCACCGCCACGGGGCTCGCCTTCAAGGCATCCGTGGCTCCGTTCCACCAGTGGACGCCCGACGTCTACCAGGGGGCGCCGACGCCGATCACGACGTTCATGGCCGTGGCGACCAAGGCGGCGGCCTTCGGGATCTTCCTGCGCCTGTTCGACCACGCACTCGGGCTCTCCCAGCTCGACTGGGCGCCGGCGCTCGCGTTCCTCGCCGCGACGACCATCGTGATCGGGAATGTCGGCGCGATCGCACAGCGCTCGCTGAAGCGGATGCTCGCCTGGTCGAGCGTCGCGCAGGCCGGCTACCTGCTCGCCGGGGTCGTGGTCGGCACCCAGCTGGGCGTGCGCGCGACCGCCTTCTACCTCGCCGTCTACCTCCTGATGAACGTGGCGGCGTTCGCGGTCGTGGTCGCGCGCGAGCGCGTCTCCGAGTTCGGCGACGACCTGCGCTCCTTCGAGAACCTGGGCCGCAGCGCGCCGCTGCTCGCGTGGCCGATGACGATCGCGATGCTGTCGCTCGCGGGCTTCCCTGCCACCGCCGGCTTCATCGGCAAGTTCTATTTGATCGACGCGTCCGTGGCCGGCGACTACACCTGGCTCGGCATCGCGATCGTGATCGGCTCGGTGATCTCGCTCGCCTACTACCTGCGCGTGATCGCGGTGATGTGGATGGGCCAGTACGAGGTCGAGCTGCCGAGCGTGCCGCCCCGGCGCGTGCGCCCGGTGGGCGGCTGGTCACCGGAGGCCGACGCGCTGGCTCAGCCCGAGGTCCTCGCCGTGGCCGTGCTCGCCGCCGCCGCGACGATCTTCTTCGGCCTGGCGCCGGACCCGCTGTTCGACGTCGCCCGCGACGTGAGCAGCGCCCTGCCCGGCCTCCAATAAGGGTCAGACCCTTCATTAAGCGTTCATGTGGGGTCTGACCCCTTGAAGGGGTCAGACCCCTCGAGGGTTGCGGCACTTGACACGAGCTCAACCTCGGGGTAGTTTCCGCGAAACAGCGTTCGACATTATCGAATCGAGATCGGACGCGAGAGGAGGAGAAGTGGAAGAGCACACCCTGTCCCAGCGAGCTCTTGCGGAGACCCTGGGAACCGCCCTGCTCGTGCTCGTAGGTCCCGGGTCGGTCGTCGCCACGCTTGTTCTGGCCGGCGACAAGGTCCCCGCGATCGACGGGTCCGACCTGCTCGGCATCTCGTTCGCGTTCGGCTTCGTGATCACCGCGCTCGTCTATGCGATCGGCAAGGTATCGGGCTGTCACATCAACCCCGCCGTGACCTTCGCGCTCGCGGCCACCAAGCGCTTCCCGTGGCGCGAGGTGCCGCACTACTGGGGCGCGCAGCTCGTGGGCGGCATCCTCGGCGCGCTCGGGATCTGGGCGTTGTTCACGCAGACCGGCGTGGACATGGGCCTGGGACAGGCTTCATTCAACGAGGACAGCTACAGCTGGGGCTCCGCGATCTTCGCCGAGTTCATCGGCACCGCGATCCTGATGTTCGCGATCCTCGGCATCGTCGACGCGCGCTCGCCCGGCGACTTCGCCGGCCTGGTGATCGGCGGCGTCGTGGTGGCGATCATCATGGTGCTCGGCCCGATCACGGCTGCGTCACTCAACCCGGCCCGCGCGATCGGCCCGGCCGTGGCGCTCACCATCGCCGACGGCACCACGCACTGGAACCAGATCATCCCGGTGTACATCCTGCCGGGGTTTGCCGGAGCCGCTCTCGCGGCGTTCGCGTACGACTTCCTGGCCACCCCGCGGAAGCTCACGCAGCCGATCGAGAGCGCCGTCACCCATCCCGACCCCGTCGAAGCCCTCGCGGCCAAGTAGAGAGGACGACACATGGCTACTGTCGCCACACCGATGAAGAAGCTCCTCAACGATCCGGCAGACATCGTCAAGGAGTCACTCGCCGGGCTGGCCGCCGCACACGGCGACCTCGTGCGCTACGACGCCGAGGCCCAGATCCTCGTCCGCGCCCATCCGGCGGACAAGGTCGCGCTGATCTCCGGCGGCGGCTCGGGTCACGAGCCGATGCACGGCGGATTCGTGGGGATCGGCATGCTCGACGCCGCTTGCCCCGGCGAGGTCTTCACCTCACCGGTGCCCGAGCAGATGCTGGCGGCGACAAAGGCGGTCGACGCCGGCAAGGGCGTCGTGCACATCGTCAAGAACTACACGGGCGACGTGATGAACTTCAAGCTCGCCGCCGAGGACGCGCTTGACGAGGGCATCGACGTCGAGTCCGTGCTGATCGACGACGACGTGGCCGTGCAGGACTCGCTCTACACCGCGGGCCGCCGCGGCGTGGGCGCGACGGTGCTGGCCGAGAAGATCGCGGGAGCGGCGGCGGAGCGCGGGGACGACCTCGCGGTCGTGGCCGGGCTCGCGCGGCGCGTGAACGAGCAGACTCGCTCCTACGGGGTGGCGCTCTCGTCGTGCACCCCGCCCGCGGCCGGAGGGCCGATCTTCGACCTGCCCGACGGCGAGATGGAGGTCGGGATCGGGATCCACGGCGAGCCGGGGCGTGAGCGCCGGCCGCTCGAGAGCGCCGGTGAGATCGCCGAGCTCATGATCGAGGCGGTGGTCAGCGACCTGGAGCCCGCCGATGGCGCGGCCGTGCTGCCGTTCGTGAACGGCATGGGCGGCACTCCGCAGCTTGAGCTCTACCTCCTGTACGGGGAGATCGAGCGGCGGCTGCGCGAGCGCGGCCTGCGACCCGAGCGGCGTCTGGTCGGGAGCTACATCACCTCGCTCGAGATGGCCGGTGCCTCGCTCACCCTGCTCGAGCTGGATGACGAGCTCACCGCCCTGTGGGATGCTCCGGTCCACACCCCCGCGCTCCGCTGGGGGGCGTGAGCCGGTGATCGCAGGAGCCGCGGTGCGCACTACGACGATTCACGCCTGGATGACACTGGTTGCGGAGTCCGTCAAGGACCGGCGCGACTACCTGACCCAGCTGGACGCCGCCATCGGCGACGGCGACCATGGCGTGAACATGGACCGCGGCTTCGACGCGGTGGCGAAGGCGTTGGCGGCGCAGAACGGAGCGGTCCCACCCGGGAAGCTCCTCACCCTGGCCGGGAAGACGCTCGTGTCCACCGTAGGAGGAGCAAGCGGCCCGCTGTGGGGAACGGCGTTCCGCCGCGCGGGCCGCGCGCTGGGCGATGCCGAGGAGTTCGACGGCGAGGACCTGCTCGCCGCGCTCCGGGCGGCGCTCGACGGCGTGGTCGAGCTCGGCGCCGCCCAGCCCGGGGACAAGACGATGGTCGATGCGCTCGGCCCGGCTATAGACGCGCTCGCCGCGTCGCTCGAGGCCGGCGAGGGGCTCGACGGGGCGCTCGTGGCAGCGAGCGCCGCCGCCGAGGAGGGTGCGCGCGCCACGGTGCCGCTCCAGGCACGCAAGGGGCGTGCCTCCTACCTCGGCGAGCGCTCGATCGGCCACCAGGACCCCGGCGCCACCTCAGCCGCGCTCATCATGGCCGCGCTCCAGCGGGCGGTCCGACGGGCCGAGGCCCGGCGTGGCGATCAAGACGCGGGGCCGGACGCCCCGCGGAGCACTCCGACTGATGAGCGAGCGGGTCCTGCGCGGCGCGTCCGCGTCGCCCGGGCTCGCGGCCGGGCACGCGCGGGTGCTCTCACATCCCTCCGGGGCATCCGCGCGTGGGCCGGTTCCGGAAGCGGAGCTGGACGCCGAGCTGTCGCGAGCGCGCAGCGCACTCGCCGAGGCAGCCTCGGAGCTGGAGCGGATCGGGGCGTCGCTTCGAGACGGCGGTCGCGGCGAGGAGGCCGAGATCGTCGAGACGGGTGCGCTGATGGCGGCTGATCCGGTGCTCGATGCGGCCGTGAGCGCAGCAATCCAAGTAGCGCACGCGTCGGCTTCGGACGCCCTGTCGGCGGCCACGGAGGAGCACGCTGAGGCGATCGCATCGCTGCCCGACGCGACGCTCGCCGCGCGCGCGGACGACGTGCGGTCGCTCGGCCGGCGCGCCGCGCGCATAGCCGCGGGCGGGGGGGCCGAGGCCGCGACCAGCAACGGATCGAGCTTCATCCTGGTCGCCGAGGATCTCGGGCCCGCCGACGTGGCGGAGCACGGTGACCGGGTCGCGGCCATCGCGCTGTCGGGCGGCGCCGTGACCGCGCATGCCGCGATCGTTGCGCGCTCGCTCGGCATTCCGATGACCGTCCAAGCAGGCGAGGAGCTGCTCCAGGTCGTAACCGGCAGCGCGCTCGTCGTCGACGGCGGCGAGGGCGAGGTCGTGCTGAACGCCTCCTCCGAGCGGCTGAAGCTCGCCGAGTCAGCCTCACACGCACGCGCGCACGCGCGCGCGAGGGAGCAGGCCGACAGCGCCCTGCCGGCCGTCACGCGCGACGGCCGGCAGATCCGGGTTCTGGTGAACGCGGCGACGCCCGCGGAGGTCGCGGCCGGCCTCTCCGCCGGCGCGGAGGGCGCCGGGCTGATCCGGACGGAGCTCGCCTTCCTGGACGCCCCCGGCTGGCCGTCACGGGCGGATCACGCGCGCATGCTGCGCCCGCTCCTCGCCGGCCTGGGAGGATCGACGGCGACTGTGCGGGTCCTCGACTTCGGCGGCGACAAGGTGCCGCCGTTCCTCAGGGACGATCCGCGCCGCGGGATGGAGCTGCTGCTGGCGCACCCGGGTGCCTTCCGAGCGCAGCTCACGGCCATCGCCGAGGTGGTGGGCGGCGCGGTCGCACGGGAGCTCGCGACCGAGCCCGGCGGTGCGGCCGTGCGAGCCCCGGAGCTGCGCGTGCTTCTCCCACTCGTGCGCGACGTGCGTGACGTGACCGTCACAAGAGCCATCGTCGAGAGCCTCGGGGTCCAGGTGCGGCTCGGAGCGATGATAGAGCTGCCGGAGGCCGCGGCGGCGGCGCACGAGATAGCCGCGAAGTGTGACTTCCTGAGCGTGGGGACGAACGATCTGACGCACGCGACACTCGGAACCGATCGCTTCGCCCACGGCGAGGCGCCGGCGCACGATCCGCGCGTGCTGCGTCACGTCGCGAGCGCCGCGGACGCCGCCAGGGAGGCCGGGATACCGCTCGAGATCTGCGGCGAGGCCGCGTCGGACCCGGTCACCGTGCCGCTGCTCGTGGGGCTGGGCGCGGACGAGCTGAGCGTCGGAGCCGCGCGGGTGGGCACGGTCCGCGAATGGATCCGCGGGCTCGACCACTCCGCAGCCCGCGAGCTCGCCCGCGCGGCGCTCGCCGCGCGCGACGCCTCGGCCGTCGAGCGGCTCGCGCGCCCGCTCGCGCCGGTCGCCTGAGGGCGCACGGCAGCCGTCAAGGAGCGGGGTTCCTCGACAAGCGTCCTGCCCTACCCACCGTATGGGTGGGTTAGGCAGGACTGTCGAGCTGCGGGCGCATCAGGCGAGTGTCGCTACGCGGTCGCGCAGTGCCGTCAGTGCCGCCTCCGCGTCCTCGCCGGCGGCCGTCAGGCTCAGCTCGGTGCCGCCCTTCGCGCCCAGCGCCAGCACGGAGAGCAGGCTCTTCGCGTCCGCCTCGCGCCCGCCTGAGGCCACCCGGATGTCGGCGCCGAAGCCCAGCGCGGTGCGGACGAAGTCGGCTGCCGGCCTGGCGTGCAGGTCCACGCCTTCGGGCAACGTCGCGACGAGCCCCTCAGAGCTTGCCTGCGCCACGCGCGTCCTCAGCCGATTTGGCGACATCGTCGAGCGGCATGTTGGCCGACGCGGTCACGGCCGCCGCCACCGCACCCTCTACGAGCGGAGCGTCGACCAGTCGCACGTGGCCGTTCGCGTGCCGCTCGAGCACGTGGCGGACGGTCAGGATCGCGCTGCCGAGGTCGCCGAGGATCACGACCCCGGAGCCCTGGTCGGCCGCGCGGATGGCTGCGCGCACCCTGTCCTCGTCGGTTCCGAGGCCGCCATCGGGGAGGCCGCCGGCGGGCTTGATGCGCACATCAGGGCCGGCCATCTGCGACGCGAGAGCCGCGAGACCCTCCGCAAGATCCGAGCTGTGCGATACGACTACGATCCCGACCACGGCCCTCTCCTCCTTCGTCCGCCGCCGAGCTAATCTACAGTATCGAAGTGGATTCGACAATATCGAATCGTAAGAGGACTCCGAAACGTGGCTCGATTCAATCGGTCGACCGCGCCGCACGGATCCTCAAGGCGCTCGCCGCGGGCCCGCGGCGCCTCGGCGTGAGCGAGCTCGCCGACCGTCTTCAGCTCTCACGCCCCACGGTTCACGGCCTGCTCCAGACCCTGCTCGCGCACGGATTCGTCGAGCAGGACCGCGACTCCGACAAGTATCAGCTGGGCGCGGGACTCCTCCAGCTCGGTAACTCCTACCTCGACCTGAACGAGCTCCGCGGGCGCTCGATCGTCCACGCGGAGCGGCTGGCGGAGCGAACGGACGCCGCCGTGCGCGTCGGCGTGATGCACGGAGCCACCGTGGTCGTGGTCCACCACGTCTTCCGGCCGGACACGACGCTGCAGATCCTCGAGGTCGGCGCCGAGCTCCCGGTGCACGCGAGCGCCCTCGGGAAGGCGATGCTCGCATTCGCTCCGAGCGAGCTTCTCGAAGACCTGCTGGAGGAGGCGCCGCCGAAGCTGACGAGCCGCACGCTCGCCCCCGCGGCGCTGCGCAAGGAGCTCACCGCGGCGCGCGACAGCGGGATTGCCCGCGAGCGCGACGAGGCCGTGCTCGGCGAGTCGAGCGTCGCGGGGGCGATCTTCGACCATTCGGGCCGCGCCGTGGGCAGCATCGGCGTGGTCGGCGACACCGAGCGCATCCTGCCCCGTGGCCCCGCGCGCGGAATCGCCGGCGCAGTCGCCGAGGCGGCGCGCGGCGTGTCCAGGGAGCTGGGCGCCCGGCGCTGGCCCGCACCGCCGATCGGATAGCCGCGTTCCGGGTACGCTCCCCCGACCATCGAGGGAGAGGGCCCATGAGCGAGAACCTGGCACGCATCCTGACTGAGACGGCCGAGAAGCACGGCGACAAGCCGGCCTTCAAGCTGGACGACGTCGAGCTGAGCTACTCGCTGCTCGACGAGGGCAGCGCGCGGATCGCGGCGCTGCTGAAGTCGAAGGGGCTCGAGGTGGGCGACCGGGTCGGGCTGATGATGCCGAACGTGCCCTACTTCCCGGTGATCTACTTCGGGATCCTGCGCGCGGGCGGAGTCGTCGTGCCGATGAACGTGCTGCTCAAGAAGCGCGAGGTCGCCTTCTACCTCGAGGACCCGGGCGCGAAGCTCCTGTTCGCCTGGGGTGACTTCGCCGAGGCCGCCGAGGCGGGCGCGGAGGAGGCCGGCACTGAGCTGATTCTCGTGAAGCCCGGCGAGTTCGAGAAGCTGCTCGCCGACCAGGAGCCGGATCGCGAGCTGGTCGACCGGACCGGCGACGACACCGCCGTGATCCTCTACACGTCGGGCACCACCGGGAAGCCCAAGGGCGCTGAGCTCACGCAGGCGAATCTCTACAAGAACTCCAAGGGCGTCTCGGAGAAGCTCGGCGAGATGAGCGACGAGGACGTGCTCCTGGGCGCGCTCCCGCTGTTCCACTCGTTCGGCCAGACCTGCACGATGAACAGCGCCGTCAGCGTCGGCGCGACGGTCACGATGCTGCCGCGCTTCGACCCGGACAAGGCGCTCGAGATCATCGAGCGCGACAAGGTCACGCTCTTCCAGGGCGTCCCGACGATGTACAACGCGATGCTCCACTCGCAGTCGTGCGACAAGGCTGACTGCTCGTCGCTCCGGATCTGCATGTCGGGCGGGTCCGCGATGCCGGCGGAGCTCATGCGCGCGTTCGAGGAGAAGTTCGGCTGCATCATCCTCGAGGGCTACGGCCTCTCCGAGACCTCGCCGGTCGCCTCGTTCAACCACCCCGACAAGGAGCGCAAGCCCGGCTCGATCGGAACGCCTATCGAGGGCGTCGAGATGCAGGTCTGGGACGACGACGGCAGCGAGGTCGCGCAGGGCGAGGTCGGCGAGATCGTCATCCGCGGCCACAACATCATGAAGGGCTACTGGAACCGCGACGACGCCAACAAGGAAGCCATCACCGAGGACGGCTGGTTCCGCACCGGCGACATGGCCAAGATGGACGAGGACGGCTACTTCTTCATCGTCGACCGCAAGAAGGACCTGATCATCCGCGGCGGCTACAACGTGTACCCGCGCGAGATCGAGGAGGTGCTCTACGAGCACCCGGCGATCCAGGAGGCCGCCGTGGTCGGCGTGCCACACGACGAGCTCGGCGAGGAGGTGGGCGCGGCCGTGGTCCTGAAGGAGGGCGAGTCGCTCGACGAGGACGAGGTCAAGAGCTACGTGAAGGATCAGGTCGCGGCGTACAAGTACCCGCGCAGGGTCTGGTTCCTCGACGAGCTGCCGAAGGGCCCCACCGGCAAGATCCTGAAACGCGAGATCGAGGTGCCGCAGGAGGCCGCGGCCGAAAGCAGGTCGTAGGGCCGGTCGTTAAGGGGCGTCAGCTAGCCTGCCGCCCCGGATGTCCAGGGGGAATCGCTTCACACGCCGGGGTTTCTTCGGCACCGGTGCAGCCGGGGCCGCCGCGGTCGGGTTGACCGCATGCGGCGACGACTACTTCGAGCCCGCGACGTCGCACGGCAAGGACGCTCCGAACGTCGTCCTGATCTTCACGGACTCGACGAGGGCGGACTACATCGGGCACTGGAACCCGGACGGGCGCCTCGCCGACACCCCGAACCTGGATGCGCTCGGCAAGGACTCGCTGGCGTTCCGGCTCGCGGTGCCCGAGGCGATGCCCACCGGCCCGGCGCGACGAGGTCTGCTCACCGGCGTGCGCTCCTTCCCCTTCCGCAACTACGTCCCGACCAAGGGGCTGCCCGTCGGGCCCGGCTGGATCCCGATCCAGGACGACCAGCCGATCGTCACCGAGGTGCTGGGCGAGGCAGGCGTCGAGACGGGCTACTGCACCGACAACCCCTTCCTCATCGGGCCGCGCTTCGGGAACTTCCGCCGCACGCTCGACCTCGTGCGGCCGAGCTTCTCGCAGGGCGCGTACCGCTTCCTCAACAAGCCCTTCAAGCGCCCCGCACCGCGCAGCGCGATCGAGCGCTATCTCCTGCCCGAGCTGAGCGACTCGGTCGAGGTGGGCAGGCTCCGCGCCATGGTCGGATGGAACTCGATCTACCGCGACAGCGACCGCGACTACCCGACCGCGCGGGTGGTGCGCGCCGGGATGAACATCGTCGACGACCTGAAGGAGAAGAGCCCATTCTTCCTCGGCGTCGACTGCTTCGACCCGCACGAGCCGCTCGACGCGCCGCGCGTGTTCCAGAACAAGTTCGGCGGCCCCAAGGGGATCGAGAAGACCAAGGGCATCACGCCGATCCAGCCCTTCGAGACCCCGTACTCGTGGGTCATCGACATGGACCTCGACGACGAGACGATCGAGCGCGTCCGCGAGCTCTACGCCGCCGAGATCAGCTTCATGGACGAGTGGATCGGCCGCCTGATGAACCGGCTGGCGGACCAGAAGGTCCTCGACGAGTCGATCGTCATCTACTCGTCCGACCACGGTCTGACGCTCGGCGAGCACGGGATCGTGGGCAAGCACGGCTCCCGCGCGCACTGGCACATCTACCACGTGCCGTTCATGATCCGGCACCCCGAGGGCAAGCTGGCCGGGCAGTGGGACGACTTCTTCGCGTCGAACCACGACATCACGAGGACGGCGCTCTCGTTCATGGGCATCCGGGCGCCGGGAATGATGGCCGGCGAGGACCTGTCGGTCATCTTCGACGGCAAGCGCCCGCCCGCGCGGCCCCACTTCACCTCCTGCTACGACGACCACGTCCTCGCCGGCGACCACGACTGGTTCTTCATCGCGGACAGCGCGGGCCTCCGCAAGCGCCTCTACGACAAGAAGAGTGACCCCGGAGAGCTAGTGGACGTGGCCGACCAGCATCCAGAGCTGGTCGACAAGTACTGGCGCATCCTCTCCGACGAGGCCGGCGGCACGCTGCCGCAGTTCAGCCGCCACGGCCAGAAGGTGGTGCTCGGCGGATGACGCTCAGCCGCCGGAGCCTGTTGCGACGCGGCGGCGCAACGGCCGCCGGCGCGACCGTGCTCGGGTCGCTCGCGGCGGCGCCGAGGGCCTCGGCGGAGCTCGGCGACGACCGCGGGCGGGGCGCCGTGGTGATCGTGCTTCCGCTCGTTCGCGCGAGTCACGTAGACGCGTTCGAGGGCGACGCGCCGGCGAAGACGCCGAACCTGAACGAGCTGACGAAGAACTCGCTGCGGTTCGACCGCGCGATCCCGGAGTCGATGCCGGCGCTGTCCGCGCGCCGCGCGCTCGTCACCGGCATGCGCGCCTTCCCGTTCCGCGACTGGCGCCGGCTCGACGGCTTCCCGTCCGTCCCTGGGTTCAACCCGGTCTGGGACCACCAGCCGCTCCTGATGGAGGTCACGCGCGGCGCGGGAGTCGAGACGATCTACGTGACGGACAACCCGGTGTTCGAGGGACCGCGATTCGCCGACGTGCGCGGCGCGGGCGGCGCGGCCGGCGGGCCGCTCGGCAGCGGGATCGACCAGGAGCTGCTGAAGTCGTTCGCGCGGCAGACGGACGCCACACGCCGCACCTTCCGCGAGGGCATTCGGGCATTGAGGGAGGTCGAGCGGGCCGGCTCGTTCTTCGTCGGCGTGGACCCCTTCGACCCGGCCGACGCCTATGCCGCACCGCCCTTCTACGTCCGCCCCGGCCGCGCCGAGGACGACGGGCTCGGGCCCACCGACGGGCGGCTGGTGGAGCTCCAGTTCTCTGACAAGGACATCGACCGCGTGCGCGAGGCCTACGTGAACCACGTCGAGGCCGTCGACGACGAGCTCGGGAAGCTGCTGGACGCGGTGCCCGACGACGCCGCCCTGTTCGTCCTCGGCGACCACGGCGTCGCGCTCGGCGAGCACGGCTACATGGGCCGGGCGGCGCCGACCTCGCACCGGATCTCCTACGAGATCCCATATCTGATCCGCCATCCGGACGGCGAGAAGTCCGGCGACGACGCCGACTGGTACGCGAGCACCCACGACGTGGCACCGACGCTCCTGTCCTTCCTCGGCCTCACCATCCCCGGCAAGATGGACGGCGAGGACCTCACCGCTCTCTTCGACGACGTGGACGAGGAGGACCTGCACGAGCGCGCGAAGTCGATCACCGCGGTGGGCTCGCAGATCATCGTCCGCGACCGGCGCTGGCTCGTCATCGCCGACCGCGAGCGGACGCTGCGGCGGATGTTCGACGACGACGAGGAGGTCGAGGACGACATCACTCGCTTCGACAACATCGCCAACGAGGACACGGGCAAGCTGACAGAGCTCTCGATGGCCGCCGTGATCGCCGCCGGCGGGACGCTGCCGGAGTTCGGCCCCGACGGCGCGCTGCGGCCGCCGCGCGACCGCTCCGACGACGACACGGACGACGACGGCATTCCGAACGACATGGACCCGTTCGACAACGACGAGCCCGACGACGACGTCTCGAAGCAGGATCTGCAGTACGACGGGCGCTATCCGTACGGCCGCGCCGTGGAGGGGGGTGAGCTGCCATCGGTCAGGAAGGAGATTCCGGCGAAGCCGTGAGCGAGGCGGTCGCCGAGCGGCGCAACCCGTCCCCCGAGTTCCTCTACGAGCACAAGTGGCGGATCTTCGGCGTGATGATGATCGGCTGGGCGATGTCCCTGCTGGACGTCTCGATCGTGAACATCTCGATCCCCGAGCTTCAGGACGAGATGTCCACGGACATCGGGACCGTCACGTGGGTCATCAACGCCTACAACATCGTCTTCGCGGTGCTGCTCGTCTCGATGGGGCGGCTCGCCGACCAGTTCGGCCGCCGCAAGTTCTTCGTGATCGGCCTCGCGGTGTTCACGATCGGGTCCGCCCTCTGCGCCGCCGCATGGTCCGTCGAATGGCTGGTCGTCTTCCGGATCATCCAGGGCGCCGGTGCAGGGATCCTGGCGCCACTGGGCTTCGCGATGACCGTGCTCGTCTTCCCGCCGCAGCAGCGCGGCTTCGGGCTCGCGCTGATCGCGGTGGTGGCGCTGGTCTCGTCGGCCGCCGGCCCGGTGATCGGCGGCGTGCTGATCGAGGTGGCCAGCTGGCACTGGATCTTCCTCATCAACATCCCCTTCGGGATCATCGGCATCGTGCTGGCGCTGCGCTGGTGGCCCGAGACCTGGGACCTGAGCGCCGTCGGGAAGCAGGTCGACGTGCGCGGCATGCTCCTGCTCGGCGGAGCGGTGCTGTTCCTCACGATGGCGCTGGTCGAGGCCAACCCGTTCGGCGGCGACCTGCCGCTGTGGCTCAGCCTGATGCAGGGAGCGATCCTGCTCGGCGTCCTGTTCTTCTGGTGGGAGCGGCGGGCGCCGGACCCGATGATCACGCCGGGACTGCTGTCGAATCGCCAGTTCCGGAACGCGAACATCGGGATGCTCTTCTTCGCCGCGGGCGCGATCGGCTCGCTGCTGCTCCTGTCGCTCGTGTTCGTGAACCTCTGGGGCTACACGCAGCTCGAGGCGGCGCTGGCGATCGTGCCGATTCCGTTGTGCGGGTTGCTTGCGTGGCCGTTCGTCGGCCGCGCCGCCGATACGCGGCCGCCGGGTGAGCTCGCGAAACCGGCCTTGATAGCGATGGCGGTCGGGATGCTGTGGGTCTCCTTCCTGCCCGCGACCTCGGACGACGCCTGGGCCTACATCCGGATCCTGCCCGGGCTCGTGATGATCGGCGTCGGGATGGGGATCGGGTTCCCGGCGCTGAACGTGGGCGCGATGGGCGCGGTGACGGGACAGGACCTCGGGCTGGCGTCCGGCGTCCTGAACACCGCCCGCCAGCTGGGCGCCGCGCTCGGCGTGGCCATCCTGATCGCGACCTTCGGCGGCGCCCTCCACGCGCACATGTCCTGGTTCGCCGACGACGAGATCGAGGACATCGTGGACGACTGGGAGATCCCGGCCCCGCTGGCGGGGATGGTGATCCAGTCCACCCTGCACGACTACACGGGCGGCACCCAGGACCGCTTCGAGCCCGAGCCCGGCTTCGACGAGGAGATCATCCGCCAGACCGCGGGCTCCGCTCGCGAGGGCTTCGCCTGGGCGTTCCGCCAGGCGGCGATCCTGGTGCTCTCCGCGCTGCCGCTGATGGGAGCGCTGCGCCGGACGCCGGCTCAGGCGCGCGCGGAGGCGATGGCGGCCGCGGCGGGGCAGGGGCCCCCGCGTGAGGGTTCAGACGGAGCGGAGGGACTTGGCACTGAGGGTGACGGGGATGGCGCCGCGCGCGTCCCGGCGACGCCCGGCGCCGAGCCCCGCCCGGCCTGACCGACGGTGTCCTAGTTAACCCCGTATTACGGGGTCAAGTCGGACATGATCGCCTGACCGCCGCTTTCGGTGCCCGTCGTCAAACGGGCCTCCACGTACTCCACGAGCCTGCGTGCGGACTCCTCCGGCGACTCGGACTCCGTCTCGAGCACCAGCTCGGCGGCGAGCGGCTCCTCGTAGGGGTCCGAGACCCCGGTGAAGCCCTGGATCTTGCCCGCGCGGGCGCGCTCGTAGAGGCCCTTCACGTCGCGGCGCTCGCACTCCTCGACCGACGCGCGCACGTACACCTCCACGAAGCGGCTGCCCATTCGCGAGCGTCCCTCGTCGCGCGTTTGCCGGTACGGCGACACCGCGGCCACCAGGGTGACGACCCCGTTGCGCGAGAGCAGATCCGCCACCCACGCGATTCTGCGCACGTTCACGTCGCGGTCCTCGCGCGAGAAGCCCAGGCCGGCGCAGAGGTTCTGACGCACGTCGTCGCCGTCCAGCACCTCCACGCGGTGGCCGCGGTCGCGCAGCTGGCCCGCCGCCAGCCGGCCGATGGTCGACTTGCCTGAGCCGGACAGCCCGGTCAGCCAGAAGCACAGGCCCGCGCCCTCGCGCGCCGGCGCCGCGAGCGTCCCGTGGGCGATCGGCCCGAGGTTCGGCTCGCAGCCATGCAGATCGAACGCGCGGAAGGAGGAGAAGAGACGGTGCTCCGGGCCGTGATAGTCGGACGACCCCGTGCTCAGCAGCCCCGTCTCCTCGGTGCAACGCGCCAGCAGCTCCGTCTGCTCCCGCGAGTGGGACGGGTAGAACACCTCGACCCCGTCGAGGCCAACGGCCGATAGCGCGCGATCGCGTCGACACACCTCATCGCTGTCCTTGACATCCCAAAACGGATGCGCCCAGACAGCGACGCCCGCCGCGTCGTGAATCCACCCGATGGCCTCCTCGACAGTCGGATGCGAGCGCGCCACGTATCCCGGCTTGCCCTGAATGAGGTAGGCCGGGATGAAGGACGAGACATCATGGTGGCCCTCCTCGGCGAGGCGCGAGGAATTGGAGGGATGAGCGAGCACCGCGGCGGCCAGGTGAGGCCGCCCCACCGGCTTCCCCTTCGCCTTGCGCGCCTCGACCGGCGCGGGGTCGACCTCGAACCCGAGCTCGCGCAGCCGGTCGGTCATCGCATCGGCACGGCGCTCGCGGTCGGCGCGCGCGTCGGCGAGGCGTTCGCCGAGCAGCGCGCTGCGGTGGTCGATGCCGTAACCGAGCACGTGCAGGTCCTCGTACTGTCCGTCGACCGCCGAGATCTCCGTGGCCGGCACCACGCGCACGCCGTGCACTGCGCCGGCGGCGAGGGCCTCGTCGACGCCGTCGACCGTGTCGTGGTCGGACAGCGCAAGCAGCTCCACCCCGGCCCCGGCCGCGTTCTCCACGACCTGCGCGGCAGGGAGATCGCCGTCCGAGTGGAGCGAGTGCGACTGGAGATCGAATGCAGGGGTGCTCACGGCGGGCAACACATTAGAGGTTGACCCGCCGCGAAACTCGCGCTTGGCCAGGCGTGGCGGCGCCGATCAGGAGTCCACCGGTATGCCATGCCTCATCGTGTTCTCGGTGACGACGCGCGGCTCCACGAACTGCAGCAGGTAGTCCGGGCCGCCGGCCTTCGAGCCGATCCCCGAGCGGCGGTTGCCGCCGAACGGCTGGCGCCCCACCATCGCGCCGGTGATCCCACGGTTCACGTACAGGTTGCCCACCGGGAGCCGGGCGGTCACGCGCTCGATCGTGGCGGGCGTGCGCGAGAAGAGCCCGCCGGTGAGCGCGAACGGGAGCGCGTCGACGATGTCACAGGCCTCGTCCACGTCGCGCACTCGCGTGACCGCGAGGACGGGGCCGAAGATCTCGTCGCTCAGGACAGGCGAGTCGCCCGGCAGGTCGGCCACCAGCGTGGGCGCGCAGAACCAGCCCTCGCCGGGCAGCGGGCGCTCGGAGCGCGCGAGCGCGGGCGCCATCGCCGTGTAGCGCTCGACCCGCTCCCTCGCCTCCTCCTCGATCACCGGCGGCACCTCGGTCGCGAAGCGCTCCGCCTGCCCCACGTCGAGCACCTGCACCGCCCCGGCGAGGCGCTCGAGCAGAGTGTCGGCAGTCGCCTCGTGGACCAGCACCCGCGCCGCCGCCGAGCACTTCTGGCCCGCGTATCCAAAGGCCGAGTGCACGACCTCCGGGACGACCTCGTCGAGGTCCGCGTCGCCGTCCACGATCACGCAGTTCTTGCCGCCCATCTCCGAGACCACGCGCTTCACGTGGCCCTGGCCCTCGGGCGTCTCCGCGGCAGCACGGAGGATCTCGAGCCCCACGGCGCTCGACCCGGTGAAGGCGATCACGTGCACGCGCGGGTCGCGGACGAGCGCCGCGCCAACCTCGCCGTAGCCGGGCAGGAGCGACAGGGCGTCGCGCGGCACGCCGGCCGCATGGAGCGCGTCCACGAGCGCCCCGGCGCTCCCGGGCGACTGCTCCGCCGGCTTCAGGACCGCCGCGTTCCCCGCCGCCAGCGCGGCCGCCGTCATGCCGCACGGGATGGCGAGCGGAAAGTTCCATGGCGAGATCACCGCCGCGACGCCGCGAGGCGCGTAGCGCATGGTGTTCCGCTCCCCCGGCACCTGCACGAGCTCGCGGCCGGCGTCGAGAGCGACCGCCTCGCGCGCGTAGTACTCGAGGAAGTCGATCGCCTCGCAGACGTCGCCGTCCGCCTCCGGCCAGGGCTTCGCGCACTCGCGCACCTGGAGCGCCGCCAGCTCCAGCCGGCGCTCACGGAGGATCGCCGCGGCGCCGCGGAGGGCCTCCGCGCGCTCGGCTGCCGAGCGCGCGGACCACTCGCGGAAGCCGCGCTCGGCGGCCTCCACTGCCGCGGCGGCATCGGCCTCGCTCGCCCGGCCGGCCAGCGCCACCACGTGACCCGGCGCGCCGGGGTCGGTGGACTCGAATCCGCCCGCCAGCCGCCGGTCGCCGCCCACCAGCACCGGCACCTCCAGCGGCAGCTTTGCGTCCAGCGTGCGCAGCGCCTCCAGCAGCGACTCGCGCACCGGCGCGCGGCGCAGCTCGAGAATCGGCTCGTTCGAGAAGCCGGCAAGCGGCTCGGCGGCGGTGGTCACGGCGCGGCCAGCAGCTCCTCGATCGGCGTGCCGCGCTGCTGCTCGCCGAGGAACGACTCGTTCGCGGTGTTCTCGAGCAGGCGCCGCACCAGGTAGGCCATCCCCGCCACCAGGTCGCCGACCGGGCAGTAGATCCGCACCCGATGGCCGAGGTCGGCGAGCGCCGCGGCGAGGTCGTCGCCCAGGCCGCGCAGCACCTGGAACTCGACGTCGCGGTCGTCGCGGCCGAGCTCGCGTCCGGTGGCTACCGCGTGCGCCACCGAGCGCAGGTTGTGAGACGCGATCGCCGGCCGAACGTCCGGCCACGCCTCGATCAGCCGCCGCGTGAGCGCCTCGAAGTTGCGGTCGGAGTCGCGCTTCTGCTCGAAGACCGGCGGCGTCCAGCCGTGCTGGCGCGCGTCCACGACCTCGTGGTCCCAGTACGCGCCCTTCACCAGCCGCACGACGAGCGGCGGCTCGCGCTCCGTGGCGCGCGCCCACTCGAGAACCTGCTCGAGCTGCTCCGGCGACTCGCGCAGGTACGCCTGGATCACCACGCCGGCCGACGGCCCGCTCCGGAGCTCGGGCTCGTCGAGCAGCTCGAAGACCAGGCCGAGCGTGGCCTCCACAGTGTCCACCGACTCCATGTCGATGTGGAGATGCGCGCCGAGCTCATCCGCCCGCCGGAGGAGCGGGCGCATGCGCCGCGCCGCGTCCTCGCGGCCGACCTCGGGTGCCTCCGGCCGGAGCAGAGGCGTCAGCGCCGACACCTTGACCGACAGGTTCACCCGCGGCAGCGGCCCGGCCGAGTCGGCCTCGAGCACAGGCCGCTCCGGCCACGACGGCGCCGCTTCCGCGAGCGTCTCGAGAGCGTCGGTGCAGCGCGCGGCGTAGCGGTCGGCCTCGGCCTCCGTCACGGTCGCCTCGCCGAGCAGGTCGAGCGACACCGCGGCTCCGTTGTCCCACAGATGCCGGATCGCCTTCAGCGCCGCCTTCGGCGTCTCGCCGACGATGAAGCGGTGGGCCATATGGCGCACGCCCGCCGCGGCCGCCGCGCCCAGCGCCGCCCGGCCGGGCTTCGAGCCCGACATTCGCATCGCGGCCTCGATCGACGGCGGGCGGTCGTCCACCTCCTCGAGGTAGCCGGCGAGGTGGCGGGCGAGGTCGTCGAGCGAGCGGCAGGCGGGCGTGACGTCCACGAAGCGGAACAGCGCGGTGCGCAGCTCGGCGTCGTGGGACGCGAGCTCCATGGCGCGCTCGTCGAGCACGCGAAGCGGGTGACGGGACCTGCCGGGAAGCGCGGCGTGGATCGTGCGACCCACGTCCTGAAGCTGCGACTCCACGATCCGAAACCTACTCGCACGCCGCCCCCCAAGCGTGGCTTGGGGGCCGGCGGTCGAGGGTACGGTCCCACCATGCCCTCGCTCGTGCTCGGACCCCTGCTCAGGTACGTCGGCGAGACCGAGGCCGTGATCTGGGTCGAGACCGACTCCGACTGCGAGGTCGAGGTGCTGGGCACGCGCGAGCGGACGTTCTGCGTGTCCAACCACCACTACGCGCTCGTGTGCTGCGGCGGCCTCGAGCCGGCCACCTGGCACGAGTACGAGGTGCTCCTGGACGGGGAGCGGGTCTGGCCGCGCGACGACGGCTTCCCGCACAGCGCCTTCCGCACCTATCCCAAGGAGCAGGCGCTCAAGGTCGTGTTCGGCTCCTGCCGCGTCGCCGCGCCGCACGGCCCGCCGTACACGCTGCGAAAGGACGAGGACGACCGCGGGCGGGAGGTCGACGCGCTCCGCACGATGGCCCTCGCGATGCGCGAGCAGCCGCGCGAGGAGTGGCCAGACGTGCTGCTGATGCTGGGTGACCAGGTCTATGCCGACGAGGTGTCCCCGGCCACCCTCGCCTTCATGGAGACGAAGCGCGACACCGACGAGCTTCCGGGCGAGCGGGTGCTCGACTTCGACGACTACACCCAGCTCTACCTGGAGAGCTGGAGCGACCCCGCGATCCGCTGGCTGCTCTCAACGCTGTCGACGGCGATGATCTTCGACGATCACGACGTCCACGACGACTGGAACATCTCCCAGGCCTGGCTCGAGGAGATGCGCTCTCACGAATGGTGGAACGAGCACATCCGGGGCGCGCTGTCGTCGTACTGGGTCTACCAGCACCTGGGAAACCTCGCACCCGAGGCGCACAGGGACGACGAGCTCCTGAACCGGGTGAAGCAGGCCGACGACGCCGAGGCGCTGCTCGAGGAGTTCGCCTTTCGCGCGGATCGCAGGACGGACGGCACGCGCTGGAGCTACTGCCGCGACCTCGGCAGGACGCGCCTCGTGGTGATCGACTCCCGCGCCGGGCGGGTCCTCGAGGAGGGCCGCCGCTCGATGCTCGACGACGAGGAGTGGGACTGGGTCTACGAGCACGCCACGGGCGACTTCGACCACCTGATCGTCGCGACCTCGCTTCCCTGGCTGCTCGGGATCGGCATGCACTACGCCGAGGCGTGGAGCGAGGCCGTGGCGGGCGGCGCATGGGGCCCGCTGCCGGCGCAGGGGGCGGAGCGTCTGCGCCAGGCGGCGGACATGGAGCACTGGGCCGCGTTCCAGGAGTCGTTCGCGCGCCTCGTGGACCTGTTCCGGGCAGTCGGCTCGGGCGAGCGCGGCCGCCCTCCGGCTTCGATCGTCACGCTCTCGGGCGACGTGCACCACGCCTACCTGTTCGAGGTCGGCTATCCGCGCGGAACCGGGATGCAGAGCAACGTCTGGCAGGCGGTCTGCTCGCCCTACCGCAACCCGCTGGGGAAGAGGGAGCGGCAGTCGATACGGATCGGCATGTCGCGCGAGTTCGGGGCCCTGACGCGCACGCTGGCGCGTCTGGCCGGCGTACGCGACCCGGGCATCGGCTGGCGCATGGTCGGCGACGGCCCCTGGTTCGACAACCAGGTCGCGTCGCTCGTGATCGACGGCCGCGAGATCGAGATGCGCCTGGACAAGGCGGTCCCCGTGGACGACAAGCACGCGAAGCTGGAGCGCGTCCTGGAGCACCGGCTGGCCTGAACGACACACGCGCCGAGGCCAACGCTAAGGTGGCGCAGCCGCATGGACTACCCGGTCGAGACCTTCACCGACGAGGAGCGAGCCCTCCTCGCCCCTCACTTCACCAACCTCGATCGTCCCGTCTTCGCGCTGGTCAACCTTCCGGAGACCGTCAAGGGCGCGCTGTTCGCGCGCTACTCGCGCTACCAGGGCACGCTGCGCCGCCTCTACCTCGAGGAGTTCGCCGCGAACGCCGAGCCGGGCCCGGTGTTCGACGGCGAGGAGGGCGAGCGCGCCCGGAAGCTCTACGAGCGGATCTTCATCGGCTACGGCGACGACTCGGTGGCTCAGCTCGGCGGCGCGCACATCGCCTGCGAGTGGGTCTCGAACGTCATGACGAAGCTGCTCCAGCGCGGCCGGCTGGCCGCCTACCTCGAGCAGTCCACGCGCTACATGGCCTACGACGCGCCCATGGGCGAGGGCCTGGGCTACCGCTACTGGCGCGACCCCGAGCTCGGCCCCGAGTACGAGCAGGCGATGGACTTCCTCTTCAATGCCTATTCCGAGGCGCTGCCGCGCGTCGAGGCGTGGGCCGCGGAGCGCTTCCCGAAGTCCGAGGACGAGCCCGAGGGCGCCCACGCGCGCTCGATCCGCGCGAAGGCGCTCGACCTGCTCCGCGGCCTCCTGCCCGCCGCCTCGCTCTCGCACGTGGGCATCTTCGCGTCGGGCCAGGCCTACGAGCAGCTGCTCCTGCGGCTGTTCGCGTCGCCCCTGCCGGAGGCGCGCGAGTACGCCGCGATGATCCTCGAGGAGCTGAGAGCGGTCGTGCCGAGCTTCGTCGCGCGCGTCGATCGACCGGACCGCGGCGGCGAGTGGATCGCCTACCTCGAGGAGCGCGAGCGAGCCGGCGAGCGCTGGGCCGCACGGCTGGGCTTGGACCGCGCCAGTCGCGACGAGGACACGGGGCCGGCGGTGCGGCTGCTGTCCGTGCAGGGCAGCGAGGACGACCTCCTGAGCGCCCTGCTGTTCGAGGCGTCTCAGGTCTCCGAGGACGAGACCCGGGCCGCGCTCCGCAACCTGCCCCCGGACGAGCGAGCGGCCATGCTGGCCGAGCTGGTGGGCGAGCGGCGCAACCGCCGGCACCGGCCGGGGCGCGGCTTCGAGGCGCTCAGCTACCGGTTCGAGGTGGTATCCGACTACGGCGCGTTCCGCGACCTGCAGCGCCACCGGCTACTCACCGTGCAGTGGCAGGCGCTCGGGCCCGAGCTGGGCGCGGGCGTCCCCGACGAGCTCGACCAGGCGGGCGTGGGCGACCTCTACCGCTCGGGCCTCGAGCGCTCGCGCGAGGAGTACGCGCGCATCGTCGAGTCGGGCCGCCCGGAGCTCGCCCATTACTCACTCGCCCTCGGTTACCGGATCCGCTACGTGCTGGACATGAACGCGCGCGAGGCGATGCACCTGATCGAGCTGCGCTCGGGACGCGAGGGCCACCCCGCCTACCGAGCCGTGGCGCACGCGCTCCACGCGGAGATCGCGCGCGTCCATCCGGCGGTGGCCGCCACGATGACGTTCGTGGACCGCGACACCGAGCCGCGCCTCGAGCGGATCCTCTCCGAGATCCGCGCGCACGCGAAGCAGACCGCGCGCGCTTAAGGGGTCAGACCCCTTTTAGGGGGTCTGACCCCGCAACTCGCCGCGCCCGAAACGGTTACAGGGGCACCCACCGACCAAGGAGGATGCCCCCGTGGCGCACCTTACCAACCGCCTTCTGGCGGTCTTCACGGCCGCAATCACCGTGGCTCTCATGGCCGCGGCAGCCGCGATGGCGGCCACCGTCATCGGAGACGACGGCCCGAACGTCCTGACCGGCACCGACCAGCGCGACCGAATTCTTGCCAAGGGCGGTGACGACACGGTCAGTGCGCTCGGCGCGGCGGACCTGATCCGAGCCGGCCAGGGAGCGGACAACGTCAACGCCGGCCGTGGACCCGACCTCGTGCTCGGAGGCGAGGGCGACGACACTGCGAACGGCGACGAGGGCCGCGACATCATCGCCGGAAACGACGGCAATGACCCGCTGAACGGAGGCCCCGGCTGCGACCGGATCTTCGGCGGTCCGGGCGACGACTCCATCGAGGGCGGTCCCGGCGGCGCCGCGGCCAGGCACGCCTGGCGCGGGTGGCGGAACTGGCGCGGCTGGCATGGCCGCCGCGGCTGGCGGGGATTCGGCTGCGAGCGCCTGTTCGGCGGGATCGGCAACGACGTGGTGAACGGCGGCCCCGGTCGCGATTTCATGGCCGGCGGTAAGGGCGACGACACGCAGAGCGGCGGGCCGGGCGCGGACACGATCTTCGCGGGTCAGGGTCGCGACAAGTCCGATGGCGGTGACGGCCCCGACGTGCTCTGGGCGCTGGCCCGCGCGGACGTAGCCGCGATCGGCGATCCCGACGGCGACGAGCTGACCGGCGCAGGCGGGCGCGACCTGTTCCTAGTCCGCGACGGCGAGGTCGACATCGTCCACTGCGGCGAGCGGAACGACCGCGTGATCGCCGACCAGTTCGACCAGGTCGACAACGACTGCGAGCACGTCGACCGCCGTGACATCACCTCGCTCGACCAGGTCGAGGACCAGGAGGAGAACGAGAGCGAGAACCCCTCGTAGGACGCGGCGGCCGAGGCGGCCCGACGGGCGTGGTACCGTCGCGCCGCCTTGGCCTCAGCGCTCCTCAACGACGTTCGCGTCCTCCCCTCGATCCTCGCCGCCGACTTCGCCCGGCTCGGCGAGCAGGTCGAGTCGGTGATGGATGCCGGCGCGCGAGTTATCCACGTGGACGTGATGGACGGCCATTTCGTCCCGCCGATCTCGATCGGAGCGCTGATCGTCGACGCCCTGCGCGAGCTGGTGCACGGGCGCGGCGGCATGCTGGACGTGCACCTGATGGTCGACCGGCCCGAGCGTCGCGTCGAGGACTTCGCGAGCGCGGGTGCCGACTCGATCAACGTGCACTGGGAGGCCACGCCGCACGTGAACTACGCGCTTCAGGCGGTGCGCGAAGCGGGGCTGAACGCCGGGCTGGCGCTCAATCCGGCGACCCCTCCCGAGGTCGTGTCCGGCCTCCGCGACCAGCTCGACCACGTCCTGTGCATGACGGTGAACCCCGGCTGGGGCGGTCAGGCCTACATAGCGAGCTCGACGGCGAAGGTCGCGCGCCTGCGTGAGCTGCTCGGCCCGGACGTCCCCATCGAGGTGGACGGCGGCATCGACCCCGGCACAGCGCGAACCACCCGCGACGCGGGCGCGACCCTGTTCGTGGCGGGCTCCTCGATCTTCGGCGGCCCGGACCCCGCGGGCGCCTACCGCGAGATCGCCACGGCGATCGACGCGGTCTAGTGGCCTAGGCCTTCCGTCCTTCGAGCGGCGGGTCCGTGCCCCGGAGGCGGCAGCGGACGATCTGCTCGATCGCGGCGGCCGGGCGCACGACCATGTGCACGTGCGGGTTGTAGATGCCGCCGTCCGTGTCGCTGAAGGGCCACGCCTTCTCGCCCCTGAACACGACCTCGCCGGCGTCGTCGAGGCACTCGATCGCCACGAGCCGCTTTCCGTGGTTCGTCGCCGGCTCGTTCACGTCGGCGTCCTCGAGATAGATGACGAGGTACGGGAGGCCCTGCGCCGAGGGCTCGATGCGGAGGCCGGTCCCCGGCGAATTGTCCGACCCGCCGCCGGCGGCGGCGATCACCACGAGCGGCACCGACACGGCGAGCAGCACCGCGAGCGCCACCAGCCGCGTCCGTGAGGCACCTTCCATGAGGGGGCTGATGGTATTTAGGATCGACTCCGTGACCCCCCAGACGAAGTTCACGCTCACGGAGGACCGCATCCCGACCCACTGGGTGAACCTCCTGCCCGACCTGCCCGGTGAGCCGCTGCCGCCGCTCAACCCGGGCACGATGCAGCCGGCCGGCCCGGACGACCTCACGCCGATCTTCCCCATGGAGATCATCGGGCAGGAGGTGTCGGGCGAGCCGGAGGTCGAGATCCCCGAGGCGGTGCGCGACGCGCTCCGGATCTGGCGCCCGACGCCGCTCGTCCGCGCACACCGCCTCGAGCGCGAGCTCGATACGCCCGCGCGCATCTACTACAAGTACGAGGGCGTCTCGCCGGCGGGCTCGCACAAGCCGAACAGCGCGGTGGCGCAGGCATACGCGAACAAGCTGGCCGGGGTGAGGCGGCTGTCCACGGAGACGGGCGCCGGGCAGTGGGGCTCCGCGCTTGCGCTCGCCTGCAGCCTGTTCGGGCTGGAGTGCGTGGTCTACATGGTCGGCGCGAGCTACGACCAGAAGCCGTACCGGCGGGCAATGATGGAGAGCTGGGGCGCCACCGTGATCCGCTCGCCCAGCGACACGACCGAGGCCGGCAGGAGCCAGGCCTCGCACCCCACCGGCTCGCTCGGGATCGCCATCTCCGAGGCGGTGGAGGTCGCCGCCGGCGACGAGGGCACGAACTACGCGCTCGGCTCCGTGCTGAACCACGTCTGTCTCCACCAGACCGTGATCGGCCAGGAGGCGATCGAGCAGCTCGAGATGGCGGGCGACGAGCCGGACGTGATCGTCGGCTGCGTGGGCGGCGGGTCGAACTTCGCCGGGCTCGCGTTCCCGTTCGTACGCCGCGTCCTGCGCGGCGACGCCAAGATGCGCTTCCTCGCGGCGGAGCCCGCCGCCTGTCCCACGCTCACCCGGGGCGCCTACCGCTACGACTTCGGCGACACGGTCGGGCTCACCCCGCTCATGCCGATGTACACGCTCGGCCATGACTTCGTGCCGCCGCCCGTGCACGCCGGCGGGCTGCGCTACCACGGCGACTCGCCGATGCTGTGCGGGCTCGTGAAGGCGGGCCTCGTGGAGGCGCGGGCCTACAAGCAGAACGAGACGTTCGAGGCCGCGCTCCGCTTCGCCCGCACCGAGGGGATCATTCCGGGGCCCGAGCCAGCGCACGCGATCCGCGCCGTGTTCGACGAGGCCGAGGCCGCCAGAGAGGCCGGCGAGGAGCGCGTGATCCTGCTCGGCCTATCCGGCCACGGGCACTTCGACATGTCCGCCTACGAGAGCTACCTGGCCGGGAAGCTCGAGGACCCGGAGTTCTCGGAGGCGGACATGGAAGCGGCGCTCGAGCGCCTGCCGGACGCCCCTGCTATCGCCTAGCGTGCGACCTGCGGGCCGACTTGGCGGGGCAACCCGTGAGCGGCCCGCCGTTCTTGGCGCTCATGATCCTGTAGGGACCGGCGACACGGCCCTTCGCGTCCGCCACGGAGGCCACGAAGCGTGGACGGCCCCGCCCACACGGATCCGTCGAGATGTGGACGCCACCGCTGATCTGGTTCCACTCCGAGGCCAACCCGCCGCAGCCGATCCCGTTCCCGGGGAGCTCGCCGGAGCAGCCGAAGTCCTGGCCGGGCACGGCCTCGCCCGCCGGGGTGAGCACCACAGGCTCGGTGTCGAAGGCGTCCACGCTCCTGTTCAGCGCGATGATCGAGTAGCCCGCGATCTTCGCGTCGCAGGCGAACTTGTAGAGGATCTCGCCGTCCTCGCGGCTCTCGCCGAGCTTGGCGCTGCCGAGACAGTTGGGTTGGAAGGAGCCGTCGGCCGCGAAGGCGGACGGCAGCACGGCGACGGCAACGGCGGCGAGGGCGGCCGTGGCGCCGAGCAGGCGGGGCAGGGTCATGCGTTCTCCTGTGTCAGGGGACTGACGTCGGGCCGATCATCCGTTGGCGCCGGTGCCTGGGTGTGAACGCCGCGTGACGGGCTGGTGAAAGCGGCGATCGTCGCGGCGTCGGCCGTCTCCATCAGCCGGGCGCCGCATTGCCAGCAGAAGGTCGCGCCCCGCGCGTGGAGCGCCCCGCACGACGCGCACGAACCCGAGGCGCCCGCCGACTCGAGCCTCAGCACGCGCTCGACCTCCGCCAGCTCGGCGTCCACCTCCTGGAGCTTCGCGGCAGCCCGAACGAGGACGTCGAGCCTGAAATGGTCACGAATGGCCATCTCGTAGGTGAGCCCGCCGAGGTCCCACTGAAGCGTGGCGAGCTCCTCTTCGAGGCGCTTGCGGCGTTCCTCCAAGTCGATCATGGTGCCTCCGGTTCCTGCAGGGGGTCGAGCTCGGTGTCGAAGACGTCTTTGCCGAACGCGTGCACCTTCTTCTTGGCGGCCATGCCGAGGTGCTCGCCGAGGCCGATCCGGTCCTCGATCGTCTTGAGCAGCGAGTAGTGGTTGTAGGCCCTGTCGTTGGTGCTGCCGGCCTCGACGAAGGGCGAGAGGACCAGGGCGTCGGGCGCGTGATCGAACACGATCACCATCAGGCCATCCTTCTTGTAGGGCTTCGAGTCGAGGACGGGCTTGACCCAGCTCTCGAGCTGCTCGGGTGCCGACAGCGCCGTGTAGGTGAACACGGCCTTCGCGTCCGGCGGCTCGAGCGGCAGCACGTACTGGCTGCACGTGGCCAGGTCGACTACCGAATGGAAGTAGACGAAGGGGTCGGCCGGGTCGGGCCGGCGGCACGGCTCCTCCATGCCGTCGACGTAGACGCGCCACTCGAGGCCCCAGGTGGAGAGCTGGTCCGCGAGCGTCTTGTGCTCGGGCGCGACGAGGCATGCGTCGTAGTCGGGGCAGTCGGCTTCGGTGTTCGGGTCCGGCTCCCGTCCGCTCACCATCGCGATGCGGTTTGAGAGCGAGCTCGTCCCCACGGGCTCGTAGCCGGTCATGAGCTGGCCCAGCGGCACCAGCTCGTCGCGGAAATAGCCGGGCGGCGCTTCGGGGGTGAGAGCTGCCTCGGCGCCGGGCCCACCCGGAAGCACCACTACGAACACGTGCCCGATCGAGGGTCGCTCCGGCTCAGGCTCCTCCGGCGCGGGGTCGTCCACCGGGATCGGCTGCTCGGGCTCCGGCTCGAGTACGGGCGCTGGGGCAACCGGGGCCGGCGCGGCCGGCTCGGTGGGCGCCGCCCGAGCGGGGACCGGCGGCTCGGATGGCGCGAACGTTGCCGTGGGGCCGTCGCCGGCGCCCGACCCGCCGGCGGGCCCGAGCGGCGCGGTGACCACCACCACCTGTCCGGCCGCGGCCGCGAGCGAGCGGGCCGGGCCCGGTGCGAAGGCAGCCCCGATCAGCGCACCGCCGAGGAGCAGGCCGAGGCAGCTGGCGCCGATCACGCGCGGGCTGGCGCCATGCCAGGGGCGCTCGCGCCGCGCCGGCCGCGGCAGCTCCGGCGCCCCCGACGGGGCGTGGCCGCCGCCGAGGCCGCGTCCTGGCGTGCCCTCAGCAGTGCCAGCGGGTCGAGCCGCCGCTCTCCCACCCGCGCGCCGCAGTTGAGGCAGTAGCGCTGGTCCGGGACGACCGGCGCGTCGCAGCTCGGGCAGGGACTCACGGCCGCCGCCAACCCTCAGTCGATCGTCTCGAAGCCGCTGCCGCCACCGCCCTCCTTGTTGTCCTTCGGCGGCGGCTTGCCCGGCAGAGCCAGCGTGTCCGGGAGCTTGCGGGACTGCTTCGCGTAGTCGCTGCCGGACAGGTTCTGCAGGTTCTCGACGGCCTGCTTGTCCTGCTGCGCCTTGGCGCTGTTGATCGCCGGCGCCGACGCGCCCACGTGCAGCACCTTCGCCTTCGGGAAGTCCTTCTTCAGCTTGGAGAGGGCCGCGGCGGCCTTCTCCTGCGAGTCGAACTGCCCGGAGTAGACGACGTAGTTGCCGGGTGGCAGCGACTCGAACTGGTCGGTGTCGAGCAGCCCCACGTCGGGGGCGCCCTTGGCCTCCGCGTCCTCCTTCGCCGCCGCGACCTTCGACGCGTCGTCCTTGGGGAGCTCCTGGAGCTGGACCGTCCAGCCCTCCTTGTCCGAGGGCCAGTCGCTCTTCACGGTGGTGTTCGAGGCCTGCTGCTCGGTGCCGGCCGCCGCGGGGGCGGCGCCGCCGACCCGCACGACCGTCGGCTTGGCGGCGAGCTGCGAGTCGCCAGAGCCGGATCTGCCGATCAGCACACCCACCCCGAGGAAGAGCACCGCTATCGCCACGGCGGCGGCGGCCATGCCGGGGGTGACGCTCTGGAGCGGGTGGTCATGCGAAGGCGGCGGCGGAGCAGCGCCCGGGGCCGCTCGCGGGATTTCGTTGAACGGGAGCCGCGCCCCGTTGCGGCGCGCCCCGCACTCGAGGCAGTAGCGCTGGTCGCCCGCGAGTGGGGCGTCGCAGCTCGCGCATGTCGTGTCTGTCGTGCTCAACTCGATGTGCCTTTCAAGCTGGTCGGGAGCGGCGTGAGCGTCAGCCGGGCGTCGCGTGGGTCGCCGATGAAGAAGACCGTGAAGGGGGCGGACTTGCCCGGCTTGACCTTTTCGAGAATCGCGCGCCCGGCGGCGACGACGGCGTCGCCCTTGCGGGCCACGCAGAAGACCGGGAGGCGGCGCTGGAGGATGTCCGAGTGGTTGAAGACGCGGCCCGCCACCGAGATCCCGGACACGGGGTCCTGCTCGAGGTGGACGCCCTGGACCTCGATCTTGGGCGGCGTTCCTTCCACCGGCTTCGCCCCGCCGACCATCGTCTTTGCCTGCTCCGGCCTGCCCGTCGAGACAACCTGGTCGTTGACCCAGAAGAGCTCCTGGCCCGGACCGAGGAACGCCACGTGTGCGAGGGCGTTCTCCAACCCGGCCTGGGTGTTCGTGTAGACGGACTTGCCGGCCTTGTCGGCGAGCCGGACCGAGATCGGCATGTCGGCGAGCGACTTCCGTCCCACGTTCCGGATGCGGACCACGACCGCCTCGCCGTTCTTGTCCTTGAGGGTCGAGGTCGCGAGCACCTTCACGTCGGGGTTCTGCTTCTTGATCACGAGGCCCTTGCCCTCATCGATCGCGCCCGTCGAGCTCGCCTCCAGCTTCGCGCTCTTCGACTGAGTGGACTCGCAGCCGGTGGCGAGCGCCGCCACGAGGAGCACCAGCAGGACGCACGTCCGGCGGCTCATCCGAAGCCGCCACTGATGTAGTCCTTTGTTCGCTTGGCGCGCGGTTCGCCGAACACCTGGTCGGCGGCGCCGTACTCCACGAGCTCGCCGAGATACATGAAGCCCACGTAGTCGGCGATGCGGTAGGCCTGCTGGAGGTTGTGGGTCACGATCACGACCGCCAGCTCGTCGCGCAGCTTGATGATCAGCTCCTCGATCGTGGCGGTCGAGCGCGGGTCGAGCGCCGAGCAGGGCTCGTCGAGGAGGAGGACCTCCGGCCGCACCGCGAGAGCACGCGCGATGCAGAGACGCTGCTGCTGGCCCCCGGACAGCCGCAGCGCCGGATGAGAGAGGTCTTCGGCCACCTCCTCGTAGAGCCCGGCTCGGCGGAGCGCCTCCTCGACCTGCGGGCGGAGCTGCTCGCGCGCCGGCCGGCGCGTCCCCTGCTCCCGCAATGCGTACGCGACGTTGTCGAACACGCTCATCGGGAACGGATTGGGCTGCTGGAAGACCATGCTCACCCGGCGCCTCAGGGAGGTGACCTCGAGCGCGTGGATGTCCTCGTCGTCGAGCGTGATGCGTCCCTCGGAGGACGCGGTCGCCGTGAGCTCGGTGAGCCGGTTCAGCGAGCGCAGCAACGTGGTCTTGCCACAGCCCGATGGCCCGATCAGCGCCAGCACCTCTCCCTTGCGGACGGGGAGCGTGACCTCCTTGACCGCGGGCTTGCCGCCGTAGGCGACGGTGAGGGCATCGGTGCGCATCCGCTCGAGCCCGGCGGTTGCCCTGTGCGGGCGCCTCCGCGGCGCGGCCAGCCCGACGGCCGAGTGCCCGCCGTTGGTGGTCGCCGGCGTGCTGGGCGGCACGACCGTCGGGTCGGCGTCCACCTGGATGCGGCGGACGGGCGGTGGCGGCGTGGGAGCGCTCACGCGCGCCTCGCTCGCCTCGACGTGATCAGGTCGATCCCGAAGTTCAGCGCGATCACCACCATCAGCAGCACGAATGCCGCCGCGTAGGCCTTGTCTGCCGCGTTGCCCTCTCCGGCCGGCGAGTTGTTGTAGACGTAGGAGGTCAGCGTGCTCCCGGTGCCGCGGAGCGTGCTCAGCACAGGCGCGTCGCCCACCCCCTGAAGCCGCAGCGTCGCCCCGAGCAGGATCACGACGATCGCCGTGTCGCCCGCGATGCGGCCCATCCCGAGCGCCGTGCCGGTCGCGACGCCCTCGCGCGACATCGGAAGGAGGACGCGGCGGATCGTGGCCGCCTTGGTCTTGCCGAGCGCGTAGGACGCCTCGCGCACATGGCTCGGTATCGCCTGAAGCGCGGCGCGCGTGGCGCCGAAGATGAGCGGCAGCGCGATCAGCGACATCATCGCCCCGGCGGCGAAGAAGGAGCGGCCGAACACCGCGTTCCCGGACGCGGTGAAGGACAGGAAGGCCAGGAACTGCTGAGAGAACAGCAGCAGCCCGAAGATCGCGAGCACGATGCTCGGCGTTCCCGCCACCATCTCGATACCCGACTCGACCGATCGCGCAAGCCACGTCGGGCGCCCGTACTCGGTGAGCCAGACGGCGGCCCCCACGCCGAGCGGCAGCGCGATGAGCGTGCCGAGGATCGCGAGGATCACGGTGCCGATCAGCGGGTCGAGGAAGCCGCCGGTCTTGCTCTGGTCGATGTCCGACACGGGATGAGTCGTGAGCAGCTCGACGCTCACGTACTGGAGCCCGCGGAAGAGCATGTAGAGGACCAGCCCGCCCGCTATCAGGCAGAGGAGGATCCCCGCGCCCCAGCAGATCCCGACACAGATGCGGTCGCTGCGGCGCCAGCCCGAGTCGCGGGCCGCCGCCGCGGGCATGCGAGCGGTGGCCGCCTCCATCAGGGCCTCACCCCGTAGCGCTTCATCGGCTGCCGGACCGCCCAGGCGCCGAGCGAGAGCATCAGGCTCGACACGAGCAGGACCGCGGCGAAGGCGTACAGCGTCTGTCCAAGCGGCTTGACCGACAGACCCTCGGCGTTGTCGACGATCGTCGCCGCCAGCGGCCGCATGGGCTCCACGAAGAAGGTCAGACCGTCGAGCGGGTTCGGCGAGAAGCCCACCGACCCCGAGACCATCGAGAGCATGATCGCCTCGCCGAGCGCACGCGCCGTGGCCAGCACGCACGCGCCCACGATGGCCGGCCGGGCCGCGCGGACGGTGATCGTCCAGACCACCCTCCAGCGGTTGGCGCCCAGCGCGTGCGCTCCCTCGGTCCATGACCCCGGCACCGCGCGCAGCGCGTCCACGATCAGGGCGATCATGATCGGGGTGATCATCACCGTGAGCACGACCACGGCGACGATCAGGCTGTTCCCCGAGAGCTGGACCACGTAGGCCACGGACTCCTTGCGGTCCTGGCTGATCAGGTGGTTGCCTACGAACGGGACCAGGACGAGAATCCCGATCAGCCCGTAGATCACGGACGGCACGGCCGCGAGCAGCCTGACGACCGGCTCGAGCACGGCGCGCAGACGCTCCGGCGCGAACTCCACGATGAAGATCGCGGCAAACAGCGCGAACGCCAGTCCGATCGCAACGGCGCCGAACGTCGCGAGTCCCGTTGCGTACAGCAGCGGCCACGCGTGCATCGTGTACTCGTACTCGTCGGGATTCGCGGGCGAGTTGAAGATGTCGATCAGCTGATCGTCGACATTCCCGCCCGAGCCGAACCAGGCGAGGCCGTTGTGCGCGAACGACGGCCAGGCCTTCGCGAGCACGAACACGACCATGCCCACGATCAGGACGAGGACCACGGACGCCAGCGCGCCGAGCAGAAGCTCGGCGCGCTTGTCGCTTCGGTTCGGCGCGGAGGCCGGTGAGACCGGTCCGTCCATTAGTGCAGCGGCACCCAGCCCGTCGCGGCGATGCGGTTCGCCGCCTTGCTCCGCTGGATCCAGCGGATGAACTTGAGAGCCCCGCCGGTGGCCTTGCCGCGCGTGACCATCCAGAAGTTGCGCACACCCTCGTACTGGCCGGACTTGGCCGTGCGCAGGTTGCAGGCGACGCCCTTGTAGCGCGCGTCGTTCAGACCCTCGGTGAACGCGAGCGAGACGTAGCCGACGGCGTTCGGGTCGCTCCGGATTGACTGCGCAACGAGCCCGTTCGAGGCCTTCTGAGCCGCACTCGAGCTGACCTTCGCGTTACCCATGAAGATCTTCTGGAACGCGTCCTGCGTGCCGGAAGCGGCCGTGCGCACTACCACGTCGATCGGTCCGGAAACGGTGGCACCGGGAACCTGGTCCCAGTTCCTGACCCCGCCGCTGAAGATGGCCTGCACCTGGTCCTGGGTCAGACCCGACAGCGTGTTGCCGCGGTTCGTCGCGATGCAGATGGCGTCGCGCGCGATCCGGTTCCAGACGATTCCACCCGGATCGCTGTCCTTTGGATCGCGGGACGAGTTGCCGATCGTGACGCGGCCGGCCGCGACGTCGGCGACGCCGACATCCGAGCCGCCCTGCGCGAGGCGGAAGCTGAGGGCCCCGGGATGGGCCTTGAGATAGCCCTTGGCGAGCTTGGCGGCGAGCGGGGCCACGGAGGTCGAGCCGCTCATCGAGATCGTGGTCCTTGCGGCGGCGGTGGAAGCCGGAATGGCGACCGCCAGGGCCATCACCGCAAGGGCAAGCGGAAGGCGATACTTCATCGGAGGAGAGCTCCTTCGTCGAGACTGGGACGAGGCCACCATCGCGCCGCACGGGTCCCAGCTTGTGAAGGGCGCGTATCCGGGTGGTGAAGACCGGTCACTCCACCCTCGGCTCTGGACTGAAGCGGTAGCCGATGCCGAAATGGGTGTGTATGAAGGTCCACTCGGGTGCTGCCGCGTCCAGTTTTTGGCGCACCTTCCGGACGAAGACGTCCACCGCGCGATCGCGGTACGGCATGGGTGCGTTCCAGACGCGCTGGTAGATGTCCGGGCGCTGGACAACGCGGTCCGGATTGGAGGCCAGCGCGAGGAACACCTCGAACTCCCGCACCGTCAGCCCGACGCGCTTGCCGTCCGCGAGGACGGCCGTCTCGTCGGCCCTGATCTCGAGCGGGCCCGTCACTGTGGCGCTCATCCGCCGAACCTATGCCGGGGCGTCACCCCCTTCGTAAATGGGGGGTGAAGATCTGGAGAAAGCGCTACTTGCGCTTTTTCCTGCGCTTGCGCGAAGCCGGGCGCTCGGGCACCGGCTCGGGCTCCTCCTGCGGGGCAGCCGCGTCGGGCTCGGGCGGCGCATCGGATGGGGCGGCGTCGCCGCCTGACAGCTCGGCCCGCCGCGTCGCGGCCGAAGGCCATGGCTCCGCCTCGCCGCTCTCCCAGGCCGGGCCGCGCCCGCCCGGCCATCTGCCCAGGAAGAGCGCGCCGAGCGCGCCGAGCCAGAAGGCCTGGACAACGGCGGAGATGCCCGCGAGCTGGAATACCACCAAAGCTCCCGCTATCGCGCCGAGGATGCCCATGAACGGCGTGAGCAGTCCCACGCGGCGCGCGCGCAGCGGAAGCATCACGAACAGGAACGCGACGCCGACCGTGCCGGCGGTCTGGAGCGCGATCAACGCCCCGCTGATGTCGCTGAGGTCCTTGGCGCGGTCGTCGCCCGCCTGTCCCCGGATCGGCGTTCCGGAGGCGAACTCGTCCGCGATGTCCACGGCCTGGAACGCGTAGATCATCGCGGAGATGGCGTAGACCAGCGGCGCCCCGATCACCAGGTAGATGAACCAGTTCGGCACTCCGCCGCCGCGCGCCTGGACGGCGCGGAACAGGTACAGGAAGACGGCCAGCAGGAGCAGCGCGGAGATCGCGGTCAGCGCAGCGGAGGCGAGGTAGGCGCCCGATTCCTGGTCGATCGACAGAAGCAGGTCGGGCCCCCGTTCGATCCCCTTCCGGTCCTTGGGGAAGAAGATCATCGCGCTCACGAGCAGCATGAGCCCGGCCGCGATCGACGCGCCGGCCACCGGGCGGCTCCACCGTGCCTCCCACTCGAGCTGCTGGTCGCGCGTCACGTCTCTGTGGGCGGCGGGGCCGACTCGCGCGTCACACGCGGCGGGTAGTACTCGGCGTCCTCCGGCTCCACGATCTTCGAGATGCGCTCGCCCACGGCCAGCACGAGGTCGAGCCCCGGCGCCGCGAGCCTGATCACTCCCTCGATCCGCTGACGGGTGCGGAGCTGGTCGGGTGTCAGCGCTGCCACGACCTCAGCCCCCACGCTGGTGGAAGTAGAACTCGGGCAGGGCCGCCTTCGCCACCTCGGCGGTGATCTGCTGCGCCTGATGGAGGTCGCCGGCCCGGACCGCGAGGTCGTCGATCGTGACGATGCCGACGAGGCCCTCGCCCTCCATCACGGGCAGCCGCCTGATGCCGTGCTGGATCATCAGCGCCACGGCCTCCTCGAGGTGCATCTCCACCTCGCCGGTCACGAGCGGCCGCGAGGCGTGCTCGCCGGCGCTGCTGTCCGAGCCGATGCGGTCTGCCACGACGGCGAGCGCGAGGTCGCGGTCGGTGATCACGCCGACCGGGCGACCGCTCGCGCAGATCACCACGGAGCCGACGTTGCGATCGCGCATCAGCTCACCCACGTGCTGGAGCGTGTCGCCGCCGTCCGCGGTGACGACGCCCTGCGTCATGACCTCGGAGATCCGCATAGGTCGAGCGACAATATCGGGTCGTCCCCTACCCTTGACTCATGTCTTCTGAAGACCCATTCGGCGGCCTCTTCGGCGACCCGGACGAGCTGCGCCGGCGCATGGAGGAGTTCGCACAGCAGATGCAGGGAGCACAGAAGGTCGCCTGGGCGGACAACGCCATCAAGCTGGCCGTCGACATGACCGTCGCGGGCCTCAACCGGCTCAACCTTCAGGGCAACGCCGACCAGCAGACGCAGGACCTGCGCGCCGCGATGCAGGCGCTCTTCCCGGAGGCGGTCATTCTGGTTCGCGAGGCTCGCGAGGGCTTCGGGACGTAGCGCGCTCCGCCTGCCCGCGCGCGATCACCTCCTTGAAGCTGCGGTAGCGGAAGATGAACACGATCGACGCGAAGCCGATCCCGAAGGTGAGCGCGCCGATGGCTATCTGCTGGCCCACCGAGTAGGACGCCACGGTCGCCCCCTTCGCGGTGCCCTCGAAAACCTTGGCGAGGAGCGCCTGCTGCACGCCGGCGCCCTGCGGCGTGAACGGCACGGCGGCGGACACGGCGTTCACACCGAGCACGAGCAGCACGTTCTTGACCGAGCCGCCTACGTTGAACGCCTCGAGCAGCATCCAGAAGGCGGCGAAGCGGAAGCACCAGCCGCCGAGCTGGACGAGGAAGACCTGACGGATGTAGCGCTCGCGGTCGTAGAGGATCGTGAAGCCCTGGCGGACGCGCTCCCAGAACGACTTGGCGCGAATGCTGAGGAGCGCGAAGCCGGCGAGTCCGGCGACCGCCAGCAGGGTGAGCACGAACAGCATGAGCTCCGGGTGCTGCGCGAAGTACGAGAGGTCGAACGCGTTCAGCTTCGCGAAGTCGGGCGGCTTCGGGAAGACGCCCTGCGTGAACGCGAACAGCAGGATCAGCGAGCCCATCGTCACGTCGAAGATCGCCTCGACGACGAAGCTGGCCGCCACGGCGGGATAGCTCGAGTTCGGTACCGAGTTCTTCGTGAGGAAGAGCCGCACGACGTCGCCGCCGCGCGCCGGGACCACCGCGTTGAAGCCATAGCCCGCGAAGTAGGCGCCCCACACCCGCCTGAACTCGATCCGCTCGGTCGGGTACGCCGCGCGCAGGATGTTGAAGCTCGCCCGCGCCCGCAGCGACAGGTAACAGGTGAAGAAGACGAGCGCGAGCAGCAGCGGCAACGGTCTGAGCGATGCGAGGTTCGAGACGAACGAGTCGACGGCGTCGAAGAAGGAGTTGAACGACTCGCCGATGCTGGCCTGGGGCGGGGCGGACACGCCAGGAAACTTACGGCGCGAACCGCGGGCTGCGCGATCGCGTATAGCTTGGGGCATGGCGTCGAGCGACGCGACGCTCGTTGAGAGGCTGCCGTTCGACCGCAGCGGCGACGAGCTGCGCGAGCTCTACCGGCGCTACGCCCCCGAGCTGTTCGGCTTCGCGACGAACGCGCTCGGGGACCGTGAGCTCGCGGAGGAGGTGGTGCAGGACGTCTTCGCACAGCTCTGGCGGCACGCGGAGGACTACGACAAGCGGCGGGCGAGCGTGCGGACCTGGCTGTACGCCATCGCGCGCAACCGGATCATCGACGCCCACCGGCGGGCCGCGGCGCGTCCGAAGCGCGCCGAGGACGACGATTCGCTCGAGACCGCGGCGGAGATCGACGCGGCGCTCGACCACGCGGTGCTCCGCTGGCAGGTCACCACGGCGCTCGCGCGCCTCTCGCCGGCGCATCGCGAGGTGATCCGGCTGGCGCACTACGGCGGCCTCACGATGCGGGAGATCGCGGAGCGGACGGGCGTGCCGCTCGGCACGGTGAAGAGCCGGACCTCGTACGCGCTCCGGCATCTGCGGCTGATCTTCGACGAGATGGAGCTCCAGCCGTGAGCGGCTGCCGCACCCACGGCGACTCGATCGGCCCGTACGTCCTCGGCGCCCTCGAGCCCGACGAGATGGAGGCGATGCGGCGCCACATCGCCGGCTGCGCCCGCTGCACCGCCGAGGAGCGCTCGCTGGGGGGCCTACCGGAGCTGCTCGCACGCGCTCAGATCGACGAGGAGCCCGCCACGCTGTCACCGGCGCTCGAGGACGAGGTGCTCGACCGCTTCGTGAGGGAGCGGGCGGCGGCGGCACCGCGGCGCCGGCGCTGGCCGCGGCTTGCCATCGCCGCGACCGCGGTGGCGGCGCTGATCGCCGGCATCCTGGTGGCGACGCTCCCCGGCGGCACGGACGCGGCGTATGCGCGTGCGGACCTGTGGAGCCTGCCGGCCGGCGGCGACGCCGCGGGCATAGCGGAGGCGAACGAGGTGGCGGCCGGCACGCGCGTGAAGCTGCGCGCCCACAACCTGCCGGTGGGCCGCGGGACGGCCTACGAGCTCTGGTGCATCCGCGCCGACGGACGCTGGATCAACGGTGGCAGCTTCCACGCGCGCAAGGACGGCACCGCCTCCGCCGAGCTCACCGCGGCGGTCTGGCCCGGGGAGTACCACGTGGTGGTGATCACGCGCGGCTCGACGGGCGGCGTGCGCGGGGCCGAGGTCATGCGCGGCAAGCTGACCTACTGAACCCCGCCATCGGAGGGCGCGTACACCGGGACATGCGCGCTCTCACCCTCCTCGCCCTCCTCTGTGCAGTCGCCATCCCGATCGCCGGGTGTGGCGACGACGACGACGATGGCTCGAGCGGTGGTGGCGGTAACGCGAGCACCACTGACACCAGCACCGGTGGCGACACGGGCGCCGCCGGCGGGGGCGGCGGCCAGACACTGAAGATCGCGGCCGACCCGAGCGGGGCGCTCAAGTTCGACAAGAGCTCGCTCACGGCCAAGGCCGGCAAGGTCACCATCGTGATGGACAACCCGTCCGACGTGCCGCACGCCGTCGAGATCGAAGGGAACGGCGTCGAGGCGGAGGGCGAAACCGTCGAGAAGGGCGGCGTCTCGAAGGCGAGCGCCGACCTCAAGGCGGGCAATTACGAGTTCTACTGCCCGGTGGACGGCCACAAGCAGGCCGGCATGGAGGGCACGCTCACCGTCAACTGAGCTCGAGCGGCCGGCCGGGCACCGGCGACGACTGCATGATCGACGTGGTCGTCTGCCCGAGGACGGTGAAGCGGTCGATCACCTCCTCGAGATGGAGCACGTCGCGCAGGTGGGCGCGCATGACGTAGCAGTCGTCACCCGTCACGCGATGGCACTCCACGACCTCGGGCGTCTCGCGGGCCAGCTGGGCCACGTTCTGGATCTGCCCCGGCGACGGGCGGACGCGGATGATCGCGCCCAGCGAGAGGCCCAGCGCGCGCGGGTCCACCTCGGCGTGGTAGCCCGTGATCGTGCCGCTCTGCTCGAGCCGCTGGAGCCGCTCGGCCACGGCCGGCGACGACAGCCCGACGCGACGGCCGAGCTCCGCGAGCGACAGGCGCGCGTCGCGCTGCAGCTCAGCGATTAGAAGGCAGTTGGTCGTATCGAGGGGATCATTCGAAGCCACTCCGGGCAGAATACCTGCGACTGGCCATGTACGCAGGCCGGATTGTCTTCGAAGCTGTCGGGACGTGGCCGAGAGGGTCCCGCCACACGTCTACTTCGTCGTCAGCGCGGTCTTCCACTACCTGGGGCCGGCGTTCGCCGTGCTGCTGTTCGCGCGCGTCGACGTGCTCGGCGTGGCGTGGCTCCGGATCGCCTCCGCCGCGCTCGTGTTCGCGCTCTGGCGGCGGCCGTGGCACGCGTTCTCTGCGCTCGACCGGTCGGGACGGCGGCTGCTGGTCGCCTGGGGAGCCGTGCTGGCGGTGATGAACGCGTGCTTCTACGTGGCGATCGACCGGCTTCCGCTCGCCACCGTGGCTGCGATCGAGTTCCTCCCTGTGATCGCGCTGGCCGCGCTGGGGGCGCGCTCGCAGCGCAACGTCGTGGCGCTGGCAATGGCCGTGGCCGGCGTGTACATGCTCACCGGCGTCCACCTGGAGGCCGAGCCGCTCGGGCTGGCGCTGGCGTTCGGCAACGCGCTCCTGTTCGCCGCCTACATCGTGCTCGCGCACCGCGTGTCGCGCTACGGCGAGCTGTCCGGCATCGACGGCCTGGCTGCGTCGATGCTGATCGCGGCCTTGGTGGTGACGCCCATCGGCGGCTGGGAGGTCGTGCCGGCCCTTACGGACCCGGTCGCCCTCCTCGCGGGCGTGGGCGTTGGCCTCTGCTCGTCGGTGATCCCGTACGTGTCGGACCAGCTGGCGATGCGGCGGCTTTCGCGCGCGACCTATGCCCTGATGGTCTCGCTGCTGCCCGCCACGGCCACGGTGATCGGGGTCGTCGTGCTCACCCAGATCCCGTCGGCGAAGGAGCTCACCGGCGTGGCGCTCGTCATCGCGGGCGTCGCGCTCCACCGCGAACGAGCGGAGCCGTCCCGGCGAAGCGCTCGATCGGCACGAGCAGGGCCGTCGGGCCCGGCCAGTGCTCGCGCAGGAGGCGCGGCCCGGCACTCCGAAGCAGCCCCCTGAGCACGAACGCGATGAGGATCGCGTCGTCGAGCTGGCCGGCGACCGGGATGAAGTCAGGGACGAGGTCGAACGGAAAGGCGAGATAGACGAGAGCGAGCGCCGAGGCGACCTTCCAGCGCTGGGGTACGCGCGGGTCGCCGAGCAGGCGCTTGAACAGGATCGCGCAGTACGGGACCAGCCGCGCGATCATCCGGATGTCCCACTGCCGCGAGCCGATCACGAGCGCCGCGATCAGCGCCACGTAGACCGTGATGAGGACGACCGCGGCGAGGAGGAGCCAGTTCACAGGCCGGCGAGGATCGCCAGGACCTGCTCGTCATGGGTCTTCGGCGACACCTTCGGGATCACGTCCGCGACCTTGCCATCCGCGTCAATGATGAAGGTTGCCCGCTGCGTGCCCCAATAGGTCTTGCCGTACATCGACTTCTCCACCCACACGCCGTACTGCTCGGCCACCGAGTGGTCCTCGTCGGCGAGGAGGCGGAAGTTGAGGCCCTGCTTGTCGTGGAAGCGCTTCACCTTCGCGACCGGGTCCGGCGAGGCGCCCAGCACGACGGCGCCGGAGCGCTCGTAGTCCGGGAGGTGGTCGCGAACGCCGCAGGCCTGCGTCGTGCACCCCGGCGTGTCCGCCTTGGGATAGAAGTAGAGGACCACGGGCTGCCCTCGAAGCGAGGACAGCCGCACCGGCTCCCCGTCCTGGTCGGGGAGCTCGAAGTCAGGGGCGGGATCACCTGCTGCGACCACGCACCTGAGGCTAGCGTCAGTCCAGCCCGTTCTCGATCCCCTGCACGGCCAGGTCGGTCGCGTCGAACACTTCGTCGTCGCCGGGGACGTCGATGTCCACGGGCACGCCGAAGCGCACGTACTCCGCCACGATCGTCCCAGGCTCCTGGCCTCGGGCAACCGACTGCTCCCACTCCATGCGGCGGATGCGCTCTTCGTCATCGATCCAGACGTCGAACGGGATCTCGCTCTGTCCGGTCAGCTCGATGACCTTCTCGATGTCGTCGTCCGGGTACTTCCGCAGGTCCACCGTGGCGCTGTAGTGGGTGGTCTCGATCCCGCGGACCTGCTCGCGCCCCTCGTCGACGATGCCGTCGCTGACCTCGCCGATCATCCGCAGCTGCTCTGAGGTCCCCTGCTGCAGCTGCCCGACCCCGCCCAGGTCGATCCCGAGGCTCTCGTAGGCGTGCTCGAGGTCGAGCTTCATCCACTGCTTGCCGCCGAGCTCCTGCGAGAGCGCGTCGAAGTGGATGTACATCACGAGCTCGTCCGCGATCACCTCCATCTCGCCGGCACCCGGGACCTCCATCTGGATGCGCGCACGGCGCTCGGCGAGATCCTCGACGCCGCTGCCGGTCATGACGACCGGCTGGCCACCGCCGGGCGCGGGGAACGTCATCTGGAACGCGAGCTCAGCGCCGCCGGCGTTCTCGGTGTTTCGCACCGCGGTCGCGAACAGCGAGGAGTCGGCGCCGCCGCAGCCGGCGAGCGGGAGGACTGCCAACACGACGAGCAGTAGTCGGCGCATCTCCCATTTATCGGCCGGAGCGTCACTTCAACAACCGCGACAGCCGCCTGTCCTTCAATATTCGTCCACCCGTCTGCTCCACCGGGCAGTAACACATGACGTAGTCCTTGAAGTGGATCGCCTCGATCCGGGCGCCGCAGCGCGGGCACTCCTCGCCGGCCCGGCGGTGCACCTTCAGCGGCATCGGCATCTTGTCGGGGATCGCGTCGCCCACGACCTCCTCGTAGTGGTCGAGCGCGCCACCGAGGACCTCCTCGCAGGCGGCGTGCAGCGCCTCGACCTCCTCGTCCCCGAGGTCGGAGCCCTTCTGAAACGGTGACAGGCGGGCGGTCCAGAGCAGCTCGTCGACCCAGGAGCGCCCGATTCCGGCGATCGTCCGCTGGTCGCGCAGCAGCGGATGCAGGTGGCGAGGCTGGTCGAGCAGCTTCGCGAGCTCCTCCGGCGGAGGGGGCGGGTACGCGTCCGGACCGAGCGTGGCGACCGCATCGTCCGCAGCCACCGCGTCCGCCGCGAGCAGCTTTGCCCATGCGCGCTGCTTGGTGCCGAACTCGCGCAGGCGCAGCTCCCGGCCGTCCTCCAGGCGGAGGAGGATGCGTGAGGCGCGGTCGCGCAGAGACGCACGCGCGTCGAAGAGCTGCAGCCGGCCCGCCGACATCAGGTGCACCAGCAGCGTGAGGTCGCCGGCGTCGACGGCGAGCATCTTGCCGATGCGGCGGACGCCGTCGAGCTCACGGCCCGCGAGCGCGTCGAGCGGCGGGTCGAACGTCTTCAGCGCCACGACACCGGGCGCGAGCGCCGATTCCACGCGCGCGCCGGCCACCGCCGCCGACAGGCGGCGCGCCGTGATCTCGACCTCGGGCAACTCGGGCATTGCCTCAAGACTAGGCTGAGCACCGTGAGGATCTCGATCGCCGCGGACGAGCGAACCGGCGTCGCAGAGGCCGTGGTGGAGGAGCTCGAGCGGCGCGGCCATGAGCCGATCGTGCACGGCGCCCTGAGCGACGGCGAGCGCGACGACTGGGCGTGGGCGAGTGAGGCCGCGGCCCGCGACGTGGCCGAGGGACGCGCCGACCAGGGCGTCGTGTGCTGCTGGACGGGCACGGGAGCATCGATCGCCGCAAACAAGGTGCCGGGCATACGCGCCGCGCTCTGCGGCGACGCGGCGACCGCGCGCGGGGCGCGCAGGTGGAACGACGCGAACGTGCTGGCGCTGTCGCTGCGCACGACGAGCCCTGCCCTGCTGGAGGAGATCCTGGACGGCTGGTTCGAGGAGGCTCCGAGCGCCGACGAGGACGACGTGGCGAACGTGCGCCACGTGGACGAGATCGCCTAGCGGGCCGACGCGCCTCGCACGACGCCCGCGGCGGCCGCCGGCGTCGAGTAGCCCAGCGGCAGCAGGTTCGAGCGGCCCCGGCGCCGGCCGTCACGCGCAAGCGCTGCGTACGTGCCGGGCACACCGAGCGAGAGCCGCAACACCGCCCGTCCGCGCGCGTCCGTCTTCGCGCGCCTTCCCGCAACCGTCACCGCCGCGCCCTCCACGGGCTTGCCGTTGTGGCGGACCGCCACGCGCACCAGGGGATGGAGCGTGGTCCGCCGGGTCGCGCTCGCGACCAGGGTGAGGCCCCGCCCGGCCCAGCGACCGGTCGCGAAGTGGACGAGCCCGACCGTCGGCCCGAAGCTCGGCTTCGACGCCAGCGGCGCCACGAGGAAGTGCAGCCGCCCGCCGAGCAGGGGGATCTGCGCGAGGCCCTCCGCCTCGCCCTCGACCTTCGGCAGCTCGATCTCGAGCCGGCGCGCGCCCGTCGAGACGTCGACGGACCAGACCTGGTAGGTCGTGCCCTGGGCGCCGGCGAGGAACAGGCGCCCGCGGTAGAAGGCCGCGCCGGTCACTCCGCTAGGGGGTACCGCGCCCGCCAGGCGCCGGACGGAGCGGATCGGCGCGGCGCCCGGTGCCGCGTTCGCCAAGCTCACGTCCGCGGACCGGTAGGCCAGGAGATCGGGGCCGCTCGAGGTCCACATGAGCTGGCCGTCCGGGGAGGCCTCGACCCACATCGCCTTCGGAATCTCGGCCGGGTCGAGCTTCACGTAGTACTCGAACGCCAGCGTGGCCGGGTTCGCCACGCCGATCGACCCGGTCCCGCATGTGTTCCCGCCGTTCGGCCCGCCCGGCGTGTAGCACTCGAGCGGCAGCAGCACGCGCCCGCCCTGGTAGCCGATGTCGCCGACGTGGTTGTAGCCCTCGGCCGCCGCGACCGTGGCGGGGATCACGGGATCGACGCTGCCCGTCTGACGCAGGCTGGGTGCCGTGCGGTGGAGCCCCGTGACCAGGCCCGAGAAGAAGAGCGGCTTGCCGGGGCCCTGCGTCGCCATCCCCTGCCAGTAGAAGTTCGACACCGAGCTCCAGCCGGTGAGCGTCCAGCGCCCGGGGTCGCGCGCGGCCGCCTGGGCGCTCAGGAGGAGCGCGAGGGCCAGCGCGAGTGCGGCCGTCCGCAGCGACTTCACGTGCTCAGCGTATGACGAACCGGTTGTGCGGGGTGGTCTTCTTGTCGAAGTCGTCCACCACCGTCAGGACGCCGCGGTAGCTGCCTCGCTTCAGGCGCCGGAGCGTGAAGCTGTGGGCTCCGGCCGCCATGCGCCCGCGCCTGACGGTGCGGCGCGACGGGCCCTTCAGCGAATACGTGACCGTCGCCGGCTCGTTCAGCCGGAAGCTGAGGCTCACCCTCTTGCCGGAGCGCTTGCTCTTGAACCCGGTGACCGAGTTGACCACGGTGTCCGTGCCGACCTCGATCACGCCCTTCATGAAGTCCCTGTGCGGCGTGCAGACGTACTGGTAGCGGCCGGGCGTGTTGAACACGTGCGTGTATGAGGTGCCCGGCTCGTTCGCCCCGGTCTCGATCGACTTCCACGACTCCGGCTGGCCGTTGAGGCTCGCGGTGGTGTGGCCGGCGACCTGGAAGCTCCAGGTGACCGAGTCGCCCACGGCGATCTTGCGCTCGGCGGGCTGGAACTCGAAGTCGATCACGTTCGTGCCCCAGTCGGCGGCCGCGGCCGGAGCAGCCGCAACGAGGGCGAACAGGAACGCCAGCGGCACCATGAGTCGGTTCGGTCGCACGGGGCGGGAAGCTTAGAGACGCGAAACGCCGCCCTCTGAGCGAGACTGCGCCAGAACATGCGACTCGGACTTCGCGGCCGGATCCTGCTCCTCGTGCTCGTCGCGCTCGCGCCGCCGACCGCGATCGCGGTCGTGGTCGCGTTCGACGAGCGCGACGAGGCGCGTGAGCATGCCCAGCGGGACGTGCTCGACACCGCGCGGGTGGCCGCGGCCGACGTGCAGCGGGTGATGACCGGCACCGCGACCGTCCTCTCGGCCTTCTCGCGCGACCTGGGGGAGCAGCCGGGTCGCCGGAGCTGCGAGCGAATCCTCGGCCTCCTGCCGCAGGCGACCACGCGCTACAGCGCGGTCGGGGCGGTGCATCCCGACGGCACCGTCTACTGCGGAGCCACGAGAGCGGGGGTCGTGCACGCGACTCCTCGCGTCGACGTCTCCGGCGCGGGCTGGTTCCGGGCCGCGCAGGCAGGCGGCGGCTTCGTGATCGGCGACCTCCGCGCGGATCCCCTGTCGGGCGCGCGCGCGCTGGTGGCCGCGCGCCCCATCGCCCGCGAGCCGGATTCACCGCCGAGCGTCGTCTTCGCCGCCATCGACGCCGCGACCCTCGCGGACGGGACGGCGCTGGCCGACGCGCCGCACGGCACCACCTTCGTGCTGTTCGACTACCGCGGCACGACCATCGCACGCGTGCCGCGCGTTGAGGGCGCGGTGGGCGATCGCACGAGCGAGCGCCGGCTTGCCGACACCGTGCTGCGCCGGCACCAGGGGACCGCGGAGGTCGAGGGTGACGACGGGGTGAACCGAATCCAGGGGTTCACGCCCGTGGGCGGACCGGCCGCCGACAAGCTGTTCGTCGCCGGGGGCCGCTCGTCCGAGGCCGTGTTCGCCGATCCCACCAACGACCTGCAGCGCTTCCTGCTGCTCGCCCTGCTCGGAACGCTCATCGCGCTCGCGTTGAGCTACCTGGCCACGAAGTTCCTGCTGCAGCGCTGGACCTCGGCCGTCGTCGAGTCCGCGCGCCGCTTCGGCGCGGGTGACCTCACGGCCCGGGCGCCGGTGCCGCGCGGCCTCGGCGAGCTGACCGACGTGGCGAACGCGCTGAACACCGCCGCGGAGGACATCGAGCGGCGGCAGGCCGAGCAGGCGGCCCTGCTCGCGGATGTCGTGGCGGTCGAGGAGGAGACGCGCCGCCGCATCGCCGCCGACATCCACGACGACACCGCGCAGGCCGTGGCGGCGGCCGGCCTCCGGATCGACGCCCTGGTCGGCGAGCTCGACGACGCCGAGGCGCGCGAGGCCGGCTCGAACGCACGGCAGGCGCTCGCCGAGGCGAATCGCCGCCTGCGCCGGCTCCTGTTCGAGCTCCGGCCGCCCGCCCTCGACGAAGCCGGGCTGGCGGCCGCGCTCGACCTCTACCTCACGGACGGCTTCAGCCACGACGGCTGCGACTGGCGGGTGGACAACGGGCTGGACGCCGAGCCCTCGCCGGAGGTGCGAGCGATCCTCTACCGGGTCGCGCTCGAGGCGCTCACGAACGTGCGCAAGCACGCGGGGGCCAGCCGTGTGGAGGTGGAGCTCGAGCGCCGCGGGGTCGGCGTGGCCGTGCGAGTCCGCGACAACGGCCGCGGGTTCGAGCTGCCCGCCCCGGACGCCCCAGCAAGCCCCGGCCACATCGGGCTGCTGTCGATGCGCGAGCGCGCGGAGGCCGCCGGCGGGCGCTTCGCCCTGGCGAGCGAGCCCGGCCGGGGCACGACCGTCGACTTCTGGATGCCCGAGCCGAACGGCCGGCCCGCCTAGCGCCTAGTTCAGGATCCCCCGCCGCATAGCCTCGGCCACCGCGGCCGCGCGATCCGAGACGCCGAGCTTCTCGTAGACGCGCTGGAGGTGGGTCTTGACAGTCGTGGCTCCGAGGTGGAGCGAGCGGGCTATGTCGGGCGCCGACATCCCGTCCGCCGTCATGCGCAGGATCTCGTCCTCGCGCGGGGTGAGCAGCCGCTCCTCGTCGCCGCCGCGGCGGCGGATCTCGCGTGCCACCGCGGCCTGCACGTCGGGGCCGAGCGTGGTCCGCCCCTGGGACGCCGCGAGCAGCGCATCGCAGATCTCGTCGGCGGTCGAGTCCTTCGACAGGTAGCCCAGCGCGCCGCTACCGAGCGCGCCGTAGACGACGTCGCTGTCGTAGTAGGCCGAGACGAACACCACGCGCACGTCGAGCCCCTCGCGCTCGAGCGCCTTGAGCACGTCGACACCCCCGAGGCCGGGCATCTTCACGTCGAGCACGCACACATCGGGGTTGAGGCTGCGTATCTCGTCGAGCGCGGCCGTGCCGTCCTCCGCCTGCCCCACCAGCTCCAGCTCGGGCCGGCGCTTGACCGTGTCCACGAGCCCAGTCCGGTAGAGCGGATGGTCGTCCGCGATCACGACGCGGATGCGCTCGCTGGGCACGACGTTCTTTTACCACCGCCCGCGCGCTCCCGCGACCGTAGGAGTCCGATCGGAGGACGGGCGGCACGACAGGTCTGGCCGCTCGGCCTATGGGCGAGCCGCGCACCTCGGTCGATTCTGTAGGACGGATGGGGCCTTCGCCGAACGCGAACGGAGCGCGCGCCGTGATCGGAACGGACGGCGCCGTGTGGAACGCCAACGAGTCGTTCTGCACGCTGGTCCGGCTCGACGAGGCGGCGCTGAGGCATCTGGGCTGGCGGCAGCTCGTACACGCCGCCGATCGCCGTTACGTCGCGGCGCACCTGGTCGAGGTCCTCGCGGGCAGCGCCCATCTGCGCGAGTTCGACGTCCGCCTGGTGCCGCCCGACGGCCGCGACGTGAGCGCGCGGATGCGCGTGGAGCTGGTGCGCGACAGCGACGGGCGCCAGGGCTGGTTCCTCGTGGAGGCGTGGGCCACGGCATAGGATTCCCGGCCGCGATGGACGTGGTCGACTCAGCGGAGGACGCCGCCCGGCTCGAGCTGCCGCCGCTGGTGGTGCGCGAGCCGCTCGAGGCGTTCCTCGACGCGCACGGCATCGGGGAGGGGCGCATCGAGGCCGAGCGCATCGGCGAGGGGCACTCGAACATCACCTTCCTGATCCGCCGCGGCGACGCGCGCGTGGTCCTCCGGCGCCCGCCACGGCCGCCGCTTCCGCCCTCGGCCCACGACGTGCTCCGCGAGGCGCGGCTGCTGCGTGCGCTCGAAGGTACGCCGGTCAGGGTGCCGGGCGTTCTCGCCGTCGGCGACGACGAGGGCGTCCTCGGCGTCCCGTTCTACGTCATGGAGGAGATGCACGGCAGCGTGCTCGCGAGCCAGATTCCGCCCGCGCTCGACACGCCGTCCGAGCGCGCGCGCACCTCCGAGGAGCTGGTCGACGCGCTCGTTGAGGTGCACAGCGTCGACTGGGAGGCGTGCGGCCTCGAGGGCTACGGGAAGCCGACCGGCTATCTCGAGCGCCAGCTGCGCCGCTTCACGGGCCTCTGGGAGCACAACAAGACGCGCGAGCTCGAGGTCGTGGAGGAGCTCGGACAGTGGCTGCGCGACAACATGCCCGAGTCGCCGGAGTCGACGATCGTCCACGGCGACTACCGGCTCGGAAACGTGATGATGGCCGAGGGCGCGCCCGCCGAGCTCGTCGCGATCTTCGACTGGGAGCTGTCCACGATCGGCGACCCGCTGGCGGACGTGGGCTATCTGACGGTCACCTGGGTCGAGCCGAACGACCCGGACGACACGATGTTCGCGAACCTGAGCGCGGTCACCCGCCGCGAGGGCTTCCTCACGCGCGAGCGGCTGATCGCCCGGTACGAGGAGCGGACGGGCCGCTCAGTCTCCGCGCTCAACTGGTACCAGGCGCTCGCGCTCTGGAAGGCCGCCGTGTTCATGGAGGGCAACTACAAGCGCTTCCAGGCGGGCAACTCGGACGACGAGTACCTCGGGCTGTTCGACCGCGGCGTGCCGATGCTCGCGGAGAAGGCGCGGGAGATCGCGTACTCGTGAGGGGCCTCCTGGTCGACTACGGGGGCGTCCTCACGACGAACGTGTTCGACTCGTTCCGCACGTTCTGCGAGGACGAGGGGCTCGAGCCCGACGCGATCAAGCGGCGCTTCCGTGACGACCCGCGCGCCCTCGAGTGCGTACGCGGGCTTGAGCGCGGCGAGCTGGGCGCAGAGGACTTCTCAGAGCGCTTCGGCGAGCTGCTCGAGCTCGACCCGGTCCGCCGCACCGGCCTCGTCGAGCGCATGTTCGGCCATATCCGGCCCGACGATCAGATGGTCGCCGCGGTACGGACGGCCCGGGCACAGGGCGTGCGGACCGGCCTGATCTCGAACTCGATGGGCGCCGGCCGCTACGACCGCTCCGCCTTCCCCGAGCTCTTCGACGGGGTCGTGATCTCCGGCGACGAGGGGATGCACAAGCCCGACCCGGCGATCTACGAGCTCGGCTGCGAGCGCGTCGGGCTGTCGCCCGGCGAGTGCGTGTTCGTGGATGACCTCCGTGAGAACTGCGAGGGCGCGGAGGCCGTCGGGATGACCGCCGTGCTGCATCGCGGCGCGGACGAGACCCTGCCTCGCCTCGAGGAGCTGCTGGGCGTCGAGCTGCGTGCGCAATAGCACAGATCCTCGCCGTGGCCGTGCGCACACTCGGTCACATGGACTCGCGTGACAGACAGACGGTTGTAATCGGCGCCGGACCGGCGGGACTCGCCACGGCGGCGCAACTGCGGCGGCTCGGCATGCCGGCGCTCGTGCTCGAGCGATCGGGTGCGGTGGCCTCGTCGTGGCGCGGGCGCTATGACCGGCTCCGCCTGAACTCGAGCCGGCCGTTCTCGAAGCTTCCGGGCGCGCGCTACCCGCGCGGCACCGGCATGTTCCCGACGCGCGATCAGGTGGTCGACTACTTCGAGCGGTACGCGCGCGATCACGAGCTGCAGATTCGCTTTTGCACCCACGTCGACCGGATCGAGCGAGACGGCGGCGGGTGGCTCCTGCACACCTCGACCGGCGAGATCCCGGCCGCCGACGTGGTGGTGGCCGCCGGCTACGAGCACACCTTCTGGGTCCCGGGCTGGCCGGGGCGCGACACGTTCGCCGGACGCCTGATCCACTCGGCCGAGTACCGCAACGCGGAGGAGTTCCGCGGCGACGACGTTCTCGTGGTGGGTCCGGGCTCGTCGGGGATGGAGATCGCGTACGACCTCGCGGAGAACGGCGCCGCTCGCGTGCGCCTCGCCGTCCGTACGCCTCCGAACATCATCCTGCGCGAGCCGCTGGGACCCTTCCTGGCCAGGCAGGTCGTCAAGCTGCCGACGGCGCGAGCGGACCGCCTCATGAGCTTCGTCCGGCGCAAGAGGATCGGCGACCTGTCGCCGTTCGGGCTCCCGGAGCCGGAGGAGGGCGTGGTGAGCCGCCTGAAGCGCCTGGGCGTGGCACCCGCCATCGTCGACCGCGAGGTGCTCGACGCGATCAGGGCCGGTCGCATCGAGATCGTCTCCGCCGTCGAGGCGCTCGACGGAAGCGGCGTGATCCTCGCCGACGGCAGCCGCATCGAGCCGGACGCCGTGATCGCCGCGACCGGATACCGCACCGGTTTGGAGCCGATGGTCGGCCACCTGGGCGTGCTGGACGAGCAAGGCGCGCCGGTCACGAACGTGGCCGAGGCCGCGCCCGGGCTCCGCTTCGTGGCCTACGTCCACCGCCCGGGCCTGATCGGCCTCATGGGCGAGGAGGCGAGGGAGGTCGCCCGCGGCATCGCCGACCCGCAAAGATCCTCACATGCTTCTGGTCCTGTGGGACATCGACGGCACGCTCGTAGACTCCGCGGGCCACGGGCGGCACGCGTTCGAGGAGGCGTTTGACGAGGTCGTCGGCGGCGATCCGGAGTGGGTCGAGTACGCCGGCCGCACCGATCACCAGATCGCCCTCTCGATGCTGAACGGCTCGGCGGAGCACCTGCCGGCGCTGCTCGAGCAGCTGGCTGAGAAGCTCGCGGCCCGCAGGGAGCTGATCGCGGCCGAGGGCCGCGCCTATCCGGGCGTGCCGGAGACGCTGGCCGCGCTGCACGAGGCCGACGGCGTCATCAACTCGCTGCTCACCGGCAATCTCGAAGCGAACGCCGCCGTGAAGGTGAGCGCGTTCGGGCTCGACCGCTGGCTCGACTTCGAGGCCGGCGCGTACGGCTCGGACCCGCACGAGCGGCGCTCAGACCTCGTGGCGATCGCACGCGAGCGAGCCGCCGAGCGCTACGGCGAGCCCACCGACGTGGTCCTGATCGGGGACACGCCGCTGGACGTGATGGCGGCGCGGGAGGCCGGCGCGCGTGCGGTGGCCGTCGCGACCGGCTTCGCCGGCCTCGACGCGCTCAGGGAGTCGGAGCCGGACGCGCTCCTTCAGGACCTGCGCGACACCGAGGCCGCGATCCGCGCGATCACTTCCACTTGACGCTGCACCCGACCGGGTCCGTCTCGGGCCGCGGGACCTCCTCGCCGGCCAGCATGGCGTCGAGCGCCTCGCGCAGCCAGCTCGCGTTCAGGCTCGGATCCCGATGGTCCGCGTCGGGCGCGCCTCGATAGCGAAGCACCTCGTTCGAGTCGAGCACGAACACGTCCGGAGTCGTCTTGGCCCCGTATGCGCGGGCGACCTCCTGCGTCGCGTCGCGCAGGTACGGCATCGGCCAGCCCTCGTCGTGCTGCACGCGCTCGCGCATCGCCTCGAAGGAGTCGGCCGGGTAGCGCTCGTCGTCGTTCGGGTTGATCGCGTAGAAGTGCACGTCCAGGTAGTCGCGGGCGACGTCCATCAGGCGGTCGTGCCAGGCCAGCGCGTAGGGGCAGTGGTTGCAGGTGAAGATCACGACCGCGGGGGTCTCGAACTCCGCGGGCTCGCCGTCCGTGTCGGGGAGGTCGAACTCCGGCGCGGTGTCGCCAATCTCGATCATGCGGCCCTCCTCACGGCCTCGCGGACGTCCTCGGGGTCGGGCGTCGGTGAGACGCGGCCGTCGCGAAGCCGGTAGACGCGGCAGGTGAGCGAGTACGGCTCCGTCTCAGCCGGCGGCACGATGTCCCGCCCATTGATGCGGATCGTCGGCGAGCCCGGGAAGCGCTCACGCCGCGCCTGGTCGTCGCCGGTGACCTCGACCCGCTCCACATCCGCCTCGACGCCCTCCTCGCGGAGAATGCGCTCGAGCTCGGCGAGCGCCTCCGGATGAGACGGGCAGCCGTCCCACCACAGGAGCTCAACCGTCATGTACCTCCAGGCGGTCGATCTTCGCGTCCTCGACCGGGCGGTCGCCGGGTCCGGTCTCGAGCCGCTCGATCGCGTCGACGCTCTCCATCCCTGCGGTCACGCGGCCGAAGACGGTGTGCTTCCCGTCCAGCCATGGCGCGGCCTCGGTGGTGACGATGAAGAACTGGCTGCCGTTGGTGCCGGGCCCGCGGTTCGCCATGGCGAGCGCTCCGCGCTCGATCTTGTGCTCGTTGATCTCGTCCTCGAACTCGTAGCCGGGCCCGCCTGTGCCGGTGCCGTGCGGACAGCCGCCCTGGATCATGAAGTCCGGGATCACGCGGTGGAAGATGAGCCCGTCGTAGTAGCCGTCCTGCGACAGCTTCTGGAAGTTCTCGACCGTCTTCGGCGCGTCTGCGTCGAAGAGCTCGAGCTCGATCGGGCCGTGATTGGTGTGCATGGTGGCGCTGCTCATGACTTGTTCGTGACCTCCATCCGCAGTTCGACTCCCCGGACCTGTTTGCCGGAAACCGTTTCCGCCACCTGTGCCGCGCGGTCCGCGGGCACGTCCACGAAGGAGAAGCGCTCCAGGACCTTGACGTTGCGCACGTCGTCGTTCTCGAGGTGCGTGTTGTCGACCACGGCGCTCACCACGTCCGCCGGCTCGATCCCCTGCTGGCGGCCGGCGCCGAGGATCAGCTTGGTGTAGGGCACACCGTCGCGCGGATGCGGCTTCGTGTGGCGGGGCCGCCGCGTCTCGCGCTCCGGATCGCGCCGGCTGCGCGGCTTGCCGTTCGCGCTCCAAGGCTCGATCTCGGTCTTCGCGTGACGCTCGATCGCCTCGAGCTCACGGCGCTGCTTCGGCGTGATGATCGTGACCGCGCGGCCGCTCTCGCCGGCGCGGCCGGTGCGGCCGATGCGGTGCACGTAGATGTCAGGCGAGTTCGGGATGTCGTAGTTCACGACGTGGCTCACGCCGGTGATGTCGAGCCCGCGCGCCGCGACGTCGGTCGCGATGAGCAGCCGCTCGCGACCGCCCTTGAAGGCGATCATCACGCCGTCGCGCTGGCCCTGGGACATGTCGCCGTGCAGCGCCTTTACGCGCACCCCGGCGTCGCCGAGGCGGCGGGCGAGCCGGTCCACGCCGATCTTCGTCCGCACGAAGACGATCGCCTGCTCGGGGCGCTCCTCCTTCAGCACGCGCACCAGCGCATCCGGCTTTTCGCGGTCCGGCACCTCAACGTAGAAGTGAGCGACCGTGTCGATCGTGAGGGTGGCCGCGCGCACCTTGATCTCCACGGGGTCGTGCATGAAGGTGTCCGCGAGCTTGCGGATCGCGGGCGGCACCGTCGCGCTGAAGAGAGCGGTCTGGCGGCCCATCGGGGCACGCCGGAGAATCGACTCCACGTCCTCGAGGAAGCCGAGGTCGAGCATCTCGTCGGCCTCGTCGAGGATCACGTAGCGCGCGTCGTCGAGGAAGAGGTGGTGGCGGCCGATCATGTCCATCACGCGCCCCACCGTGCCCACGACGATCTGGGAGTCCTTGAGGCGCACCGCCTGGTCGCGGATCGGCGCGCCGCCGAAGATCGCCACGACGTTCAGGTTCTTCTCCGCACCGTAGGCGCGCAGCGCCTGGGTCACCTGGATGCACAGCTCGCGCGTGGGCGTGAGAACCAGCGCCTGCACGGCGGGGTTGCTCGGATCCGCGTACTCGACCATCGGCAGGCCGAAGGCGGCGGTCTTGCCCGTGCCGGTCTGCGCCTGGCCGATCACGTCCCTCCCCTCGAGGAGGGGCGGAATGGCCTGTTCCTGGATCGGGGTGGGACTCGTGTAGCCCAGGTGGGCGAGGGCCTCGAGCGTCGACTCGGAGAGGCCAAGGTCTTTGAACGTCGTCATCTGCTGGCCCTGACGCTAGCGGGAGGGGTCGAGCAGCAGCTTCCCGCTCGTCCTGCGCCCCTGAAGGTCCTCGTGCGCCTGGCGGATGTCCGAGAGCGCGTAGGTGGTGCCCACCTGCGGCACGAGCTCGCCGCGAGCGGCGCGCTCGAACAGGTCTCGGAGCGGCTCCTCCATCATGTCGCGGCGTCCCAGGCAGTGCATGAGCCAGAAGCCGATCACCGCGCGGCTCTTGCGCATCAGGCGACCCGTCTCGACCGTGTTCTGCTCGCGGCCCGCGATGCCGTAGGCCACGATGCGCCCGAACGGCGCGAGCGCGTCGGCGGACTGGTCGAACACGCGCCCGCCGGACATCTCGAGCACGACGTCGACAGGCCGGCCCTCGTTCGCCTCGATCAGCGCGCCCTTGAGGTCTTCGACGGCCGGGTCGACCGCCGCGTCGGCGCCCAGCTCGAGCGTCATGGCCCGCTTCTCCTCGGTGCTGGCCGTGGCGATCACGCGCCCTGCCCCGAACGGCTTGGCGAGTTGCACCGCGAGGTTGCCGACGCCGCCGGCGCCCGAGATCACGACGACGGACTCGCCGGGCTGGAGCTTCGCGCTCGTTTTGAACAGATGCCACGCGGTGAGGCCCTGGATGATCAGGGCGAGGGCGGTGCCGTCGTCGACCCCGTCGGGGATCGGGAACACGTTGGCCTCGGGCGCGACGGCGTATTCCGCGTAGCCGCCCTGCCCCAGCAGCGCCACGACGCGCGTGCCGTCCGGCGTCGTGCCGGCGACCTCGCCGCCGAGCACGAGCGGAACCTCGTAGCGCGCCAGGTACGAGTTCTCGCGCTGGTGGGTGTCGGCGAAGTTGATTCCGGCCCGCGAGACCTCGATCAGCACCTCGCCCTCGCCCGGCTCCGGCTTGTCCTTGTCCACGACCTGGAGGACATCGGGCCCGCCGAACTCCTCGATCTCGCACGCTCGCATGGGACAGGGATCCTACGAAAACATCGGTCCGTCGCGGGCACCGCCCGCGACCTCCCGCACGACCCTTGCACTAGCCTCCCGGCCGCATGTCTCTGACGGTCGTGGGATCGATCGCGTTCGACGCGATCAAGACGCCTTTCGGCGAGCGCGAGCGAGCGCTCGGCGGCTCAGCCGTGCACTTCTCGCTGGCGGCGAGCTTCTTCACCGAGGTTCGCCCCGTGGGCCCGGTGGGCGACGACTTCGGCCAGGCCGAGTACGACGTGCTCCACCGGCACGGCGTCCTCACCGACGACATCGAGCACGTGGAGGGCGGGCAGACCTTCTTCTGGCGCGGCGAGTACGACTGGGACCTGAATACGGCCCACACGCTCGACACGCAGCTGAACGTCTTCGGCGACTTCGCGCCGAAGCTCTCGGACCCCTCGCGCGACTGCGACCTGCTGTTCCTGGCGAACATCCAGCCGGACCTCCAGCGCGACGTGCGCGAGCAGTGCGGCAGCGTTCAGGTGGCGGCGCTCGACTCGATGAACTTCTGGATCGAGAAGACGCGCGACTCGCTGATGAAGACCATCGGCGTCGTGGACATGGTGCTGATGAACGACGCCGAGCTGAGGATGCTCACCGAGGAGCCCAACCTCGTGAAGGCCGCGGCCGCGGTCCGCGCCCTGGGCCCGCGCGTGGTGATCGCGAAGCAGGGCGAGTACGGCGCCGCGCTGTTCACCGAGGACGGCTTCTTCGCGCTGCCCGCGTACCCGCTCGAGACGGTCCGCGACCCGACGGGCGCGGGCGACTCGTTCGCCGGTGGGCTGATGGGCTACCTCGACTCGCAGGGCGGTGCCATCGACGACGGCACCCTGCGCCGCGCCATGGCCTACGGCTCGACGCTCGCCTCGTTCTGGGTCGAGGAGTTCGGCTGCGAGCGTGCCGAGAGCCTCACCCGCGAGGAGATCGACGAGCGCTACGACCAGTTCAAGCGCATCACCGCGATCGACTCGGTACCGGCTCCTTAGACGCTCGCTTCCGCGTGGCGACAGCGCTGGACTTGACAGTCCGGGACTTTGCGCTGTATGTTGCGAAAACGTTTTCGCTCATGGCTCCGGGTAGAACGACAATCAAGGAACTCGCCCGGCTCAGCGGTGTCTCGATCGGGACGGTCTCGCGAGCCCTCAACGGGTACACCGACGTGAGTCCCGAGACGCGCAAGCGGGTCATACGGCTCGCCGAGGAGCTCGACTACACGCCCAGCGCGGCCGCCCGGACACTCGTGATGGAGCGCTCGCACGTGGTCGGGATCTTCCTCGAGACCGGCGAGGGCCACCCCGACGTCCAGCATCCGTTCTTCCACGAGGTGCTGGGCGGGCTGAAGGACCAGCTCGGCGCCGGCGGCTTCGACCTGCTCCTGTTCGCGAGCGAGCAGCCCGGCAACGGCTACGGCCCGCACTCCTACCTCAAGCGGGCTCGCCACCACCGCGTCGACGGCACCGTGCTGATGGGAGTGGACACCGGCGCCCCGGACGTGGAGCGCCTGCTCCGCTCCGACATCCCGTGCGTGGGAGTGGACGTAGCCCTCGCCGGCCACGGCAACGGATCGGTGATGTCGGACAACGCGGAGGGCGCCGCGATGGCCGTGAGGCACCTCGTGGAGCGGGATCACAAGCGGATCGCGACCATCACGGGGCTGATCGACACCGCCCCGGCACGCGACCGCCTCCGCGGCTACCGCGAGGAGATCCAGCGTCAGGGCCTGGCGTTCCGCGACGACTACGTCGAGTACGGGGACTACTACGTCGAGAGCGGCGCCGAGGGCATGGCGCGCCTGCTCGCGCTGCCCGAGCCGCCCACGGCGGTGTTCGCGGCGTCCGACCTGATGGCGGTTGGAGCGCTCGGCACGGCGAACCGCGCCGGCCTGCGCGTGCCCGACGACGTCGCGATCGTCGGCTTCGACGACATTCTGCTGGCCGGGCTCACGCAGCCCGGCCTGACGACCTTGCGCCAGGACAAGCAGGGACTCGGGGCTGCGGCCGCCGAGAACCTGCTGGCGCTGATGGAGGAGGACGGGGACGCCCCGGCAGCGATGACGCTGCCAGTCGAGCTGGTTGTGCGCGGCTCGACCACACCAGAGGGAGAGCGACCCTAGGAGGGATCGGCTTGAGAGGCCTGAACGAGCAGTATCGCTGGCCAAAATCGTTTTCGGAGGCCACGGCCGTGGCCCGAGGAGAGGAGGAACGATGAACAGGCTCGTGGTCGTGATCGTCGCGATCGCCGTCCTCGCTGTTGGTATCTGGGCACTCGCCGCGGCGGGCGACGACGACAACACCGACAACGCGGCGAACGCCGGTGGATCCAAGCCGAGTGGCTCGGTCCGCCTCTGGGTCATGAACAACGGCCCGGACCCCGTCAACGACACCGAGAAGATCGTCAAGCCGTTCGAGAAGAAGAGCGGGATCGACGTCAAGGTCCAGCTCGTCGGCTGGGACGTGCAGTTCGACCGCATCCGCAACGCCGCGGTCTCCGGTGAGGGTCCTGACGTGACCCAGGCCGGCACCACCCAGGTGCCGTTCTTCGCGGCGCTCGGCGGCTTCGAGGACGTCGGCGGCCGTGTCGGCGACATCGGCGGCGACGGCGCCTACGCGCCGGGCGTCTGGCAGACCACCCAGCTCCAGGGTGACGACGGCACGTTCGCGGTGCCGTGGTTCACCGAGGCTCGGGCGATCTACTACCGCAAGGACCTGCTCGAGAAGGCCGGCGTGGATCCCGCGACGGCGTTCGAGGACTGGGACGCCCTCAAGGCGACGCTCGAGAAGCTGAAGAGCTCCGGTGCGGTCGACAACAAGGAGACGTACGCGTTCGGCTCGCCCGGCAAGCAGGCGTTCGACCTCGTCCACCACGTGATGCCGTTCGTGTGGGACGCGGGTGGCGCCGAGCTGAACGAGGACGCGACCGAGTCGACGATCGCGTCGAGCGAGGCCGAGGAAGGCGTCAAGTTCGTCGCCGACCTCCTGCCCGAGGGGCTCTACGACCCGACCGCCCTGGAGAAGGACGGCACTCAGGTCGAGGAGTCGTTCAAGGGCGGCCGGCTCGCCGTCTGGATCGGCGGCCCGTGGGTGCTGGCATCGGTCCAGCGTGAGGACGACGACGCGTGGTCAGACGAGGTACGGCCGAACGTCGGCGTCGCCCCGATGCCGTCCGGCCCCACCGGCAAGGCGTACACGTTCGTCGGCGGCTCGAACCTCATGATGTTCAAGTCGTCCAAGAACAAGGACGCGGCCTGGGAGCTCGTGAAGTTCCTCTCCCAGGACGACACTCAGACGGCCTATGCCGACCTGATGGGCATGTTCCCCGCGCGGCTCGCACCACAGGAAGCCGCCGGGCAGAAGGACGACAACTACGCCTCCTTCGCAGAGGCGATCAAGGAGGGCCGCACCTACGCCCCGATCCCGCAGTGGGGTCAGGTGGAGACGGCCTACAAGAACCGCTTCGGGAACATCCTCGACACGGCCGCCGGACACGGCAAGGGCGACTACAACGCCGAGGCCATCTCGAAGGAGCTCGAAGAGGCCCAGAAGGAGGCCAACGGCTTGCTGGCGCAGGACGCCGGCTAACGAGCCCCGTCCAAGGGAGCGTGGGAGCCTGAGGGCTCCCACGCTCCCCCTCCTCGGATGAGCACTACACCAACCGCAGACCGACCGGCCACACGGACCGGCCCGGGCCCCGCTCGGCGCGGGCCGCGGCTGCCCTCGCGCAACCGGAGGGCACCGATGGGCACCGCCGACCGCAGCCGCGCGCGCTTCGCCTACTGGCTGATCGCCCCCGCCGTCCTGTTCATGGTGCTCGTGCACCTGCTTCCCACGGCGGCCGGGATGTTCCTGTCGCTGCTGAACCTCAACACCTTCACCTTCCAGCAGCTGTTCGGCGCGCCCTGGGCGGGACTCGAGAACTACAACTCGATCCTGTTCGACTCGGCGAACCCGCTCCACTCCGGGTTCACGAACGCCGCGAGCAACACGGCCTTCTACACGGCGTGGACCGTCGGCCTGACGCTGGTGCTCGGGCTCGCCATCGCGGTGCTGCTCAACCGCAGCTTCCCGGGCAATCGCGTCGTCCGCACGCTCATGCTGACCCCGTGGATCGTCCCGAGCTTCGTCGTCGCCTCGCTCTGGCAGTTCATGTGGCAGCGCGACGCCGGAATCATCAACAAGGTCCTCGTGGACTACGTCGGGATCGTCGACGAGCGGCCCACCTGGCTCCTCGGAGAGAACACCATGTGGGCGATCATCATCCCGAGCGTCTGGCGCGGGATCCCGTTCGCCATGCTGATCTTCCTCGCCGGGCTCCAGGCGATCCCGCGCGAGCTGCACGAGGCGGCAGCGATCGACGGCGCCGGCCCCTGGAAGCGCTTCCGCCACATCACACTGCCGCTGCTGCGACCGCTGATCGCGATCCAGCTCCTGTTCGGCGTGATCTACAGCGCCTACCAGTTCGCGATCCCCTACATCATGCTCGGCTCGAACCCCGGCCCCTCGGCCGACCTCCTGATGACGCTGATCATCAGGCAGTCGTTCTCGAACAACCTGTTCGGCTACGGGGCGGCGGTCTCGACGCTGCTGATGGCAGCCATGTTCGTCTGGGTCCTCATCTGGTACCGGGCCTTCCGCCGCGACTTCCAGGAGGCCAGATGAGCGCGACCGCCAGGCGGCGCTGGACCAACTGGGGGCTGAACGCCCTCACCTACCTCGTGCTGATCGTGATGCTCGCGCCGGTGTTCTGGCTCGTCGCCTCGTCCACGCAGACGACGAGCGCGCTCGCGAGCGGCAGCTACGACCTCCTCCACCCCAGCTTCGACGCCTTCTCGGAGATGTGGAACGCCGTCGACTTCGAGCGCTACCTCGCGAACAGCATCGTGATCTGCAGCGGCGCGGCGCTGTTCGCGACGGCGTTCGCGAGCTCCGCCGGCTACGCGCTCGCGCGCTTCAGCTTCCGCGGCTCGCGCCCCTACGAGCTGACGGTCGTCGGCACGCAGCTGATCCCGGGCTCGCTGTTCCTCCTGCCCGTCTTCCTCGGCTTCGTGTGGCTGAAGCAGAACACGCCGATCGCCCTGCTCGACACGCACCTCGGCCTGATCCTCGTCTACACGGCCTTCTTCACGCCGCTGGCGATCTACTTCATGCGCGCGTTCTTCCAGGCGATCCCGCGCGAGCTCGAGGAGGCCGCCATGGTCGACGGCTGCACGCGCTTCCAGGCGTTCGTGCGCGTCGTGCTGCCGAACGCGACACCGGGCCTCGTCGCCACCTTCGTCTACGCCTTCCTGTTCGCCTGGGACGAGCTGCTGTTCGCGACCGCGCTCACCGAGCACCGCGCCGAGACGATCCCGATCGGCATCCGCAACTTCATCGGGAACTACAGCGAGGAGTACGACCAGTTGATGGCGGCGGGAGTCGTCTCGACGCTGCCGGTGATCATCGCCTTCTTCGCCACGCAGCGCTGGCTGGTGCGCGGCCTCACCGCCGGGGCGGTGAAGGGATGAACGGCGGCTATCCCAAGGGATTCTTCGGCGCCGCCACCGCCGCCTACCAGGTCGAGGGAGCGGCGCACGCGGACGGCCGCGGCGAGTCAATCTGGGACCGCTTCGCGCACACGCCGGGGCGCGTCGCGCGGGACGAGACCGGCGACGTGGCGTGCGACCACTACAACCGCTGGCGCTCGGACCTCGACCTGATGGCCTCGCTCGGGATGGAGTCGTACCGCTTCTCGATCGCGTGGCCGCGCGTGCTGCCCGAGGGCGAGGGCCGCGTCAACCGCAGCGGCCTCGGCTTCTACCGCCGGCTCGCGGAGGGGCTGCGCGAGCGCGGCATCGAGCCGATCGCGACGCTCTACCACTGGGACCTCCCCCAGGCGCTCCAGGACCGCGGCGGCTGGGCCGCGCGCGACACGGCGGAGTGCTTCGCGGAGTACGCCTCGGTCGTGGCGACCGAGCTCGGCGACGTGATCACGGAGTGGATCACGATCAACGAGCCCTGGGTGGTGTCGTTCCAGGGACACGCGCACGGCACGAAGGCGCCCGGCATCCGAGACTGGCCGACAGCGCTGCGCGTGAGCCACCACGCGCTGCTCGCGCACGGTCTCGGCATGCAGGCGCTGCGGGCGGCGGGCGGCGGGCACCGCGCCGGCATCACGCTCAACCTCGCGCCGATCCTGTCCGCCGACAAGATGCCCGGCGACGGGCTCGCGGCGCTCCGCATGGACGGCCACCTGAACAGGTGGTTCCTCGACCCGGTCCTGCGCGGCGAGTACCCCGAGGACATGCTCGGCCTGTACGAGCGCCGCTGCGGCCCGCTCGACTGGATCGAGCCGGGCGACATGGAGCTGATCGCCGAGCCCGTGGACTTCCTCGGCGTCAACTACTACGCGCCGATACGGGTCCGCGCGGACGCCTGGCGCGATCCGATCGGGGTGCGCCAGGCGCCCGCCGGGCCGCCGACGACGGCCATGGGCTGGGAGGTCGCCCCGGACGGGCTGCGAGACATCCTCGTGCGCGTTCGCGACGACTACGGCGACATCCCGATCGCGATCACCGAGAACGGCGCCTCCTACGACGACCCGCCCGCCTCGAACGGGCAGGTCGAGGACGCCGAGCGGATGGCCTACATCGAGGGGCACCTCGCCGCGCTGCGCGACGCGATCGCGGAGGGCGTGCGAGTGGAGCGCTACCTGGTCTGGTCCTTCCTCGACAACTTCGAGTGGGAATGGGGCTACGACAAGCGCTTCGGAATCGTGCACGTCGACTTCGCGACGCTAAAGCGCACACCGAAGCGGAGCAGCCTCTGGTACCGCGACTACATCGCCCGCGCTCGCAACGGCGGCGGGAACTAGGAGGAGCTGTGGCGAGCATCCATTTCGACGGCGTGAGCAAGGTCTTCCCCGACGGCACGATCGCGCTCGGCGACCTCGAGCTGGACGTGGCGGACGGCGAGTTCATGGTCCTGGTGGGCCCGTCCGGGTCCGGCAAGTCGACCGCGCTCCGGATCGTCGCCGGGCTCGAGGACGCGACCAGCGGAGAGGTGCGTATCGGCGAGCGCGTCGTGAACGACGTGGAGCCGAAGGACCGCGACATCGCGATGGTGTTCCAGAACTACGCGCTCTACCCGCACATGGACGTCGCCGGGAACCTCGGCTTCCCGCTGCGGATGCGCCGCGAGGAGAAGGCGAGCATCTCGAAGAGCGTGCAGGGCACGGCGGACCGGCTGGACATCGGCAAGCTGCTCCGCAGGCGGCCGGCTCAGCTCTCGGGCGGCCAGCGTCAGCGCGTGGCGCTCGGCCGCGCGATCGTGCGCGACCCGCTCGCATTCCTGATGGACGAGCCGCTCTCGAACCTCGACGCGAAGCTGCGCGTCGAGATGCGCGCGTACGTGAGCCAGCTCCACCAGCGGCTGGCGAAGACCATCCTGTACGTCACGCACGACCAGGTCGAGGCCATGACGATGGGTGATCGCGTGGCGGTGATGCGCGACGGGAAGCTCGAGCAGGTCGACGCCCCGCAGGCGCTCTACGACCATCCCGCGAGCCTCTTCGTGGCAGCCTTCATCGGCTCGCCGGCCATGAACCTGCTGCGCGGCACGCTCTCGCCGACCGGGCCTGGGGGCAGCGCGGTCGCGCTCGGGAGCTCGAGCCTGCCGCTGTCGCCCGCGCTGCTCGACGCCCGGCCCGAGCTCGCCTGGCACGCCGGCCAGGAGCTCGTCGTCGGGATTCGACCGGAGGCGCTCCATCCCGCGCCGGGCGCCGGACCGGCGATCGAGGGCACCGTCGCGCTCGTGGAGTCGCTCGGCTCGGATCTGCTGGTCCACGTGGACGTGGACGCGCCCTCCGTATCCGCGACCGAGCTGGCCGCCGGCGACTCGAACGGCTCCGTGCCGACGCTGGGGACGCTCACCGCGCGCGTGGAACCGTCGGTGAAGGCGGCCACCGGCGAGCGCATCCGCCTGGCGGTCGACCCCGAGCGGCTGCACTTCTTCGACCCGCGCACCGAGCGGGCTCTCGCCTAGGCAGACGAACGACAGCATTGAGGAACCAGCCCTCAGCGCGGCAGTTTCACGACCCGGCTCGCGTTCAGGACGCTCGCCCAGTCCGGGCCAACCAGCACCACGCGCGCCGGCGCGCCTGCGTTGCCCCGCACCGTGAAGCGCGCACGCGAGCCCCTGTCGAGCCGCGCCCGAGCCACCGGCCACCAGCCGAAGCGCTCGCGCAGCTTCAGCTGTAACACCACGCGCGCGCCCGGGGTGGCCGGGTTCGCGGTCGTCGTGACGACCGAGCTGCCGCGCCCGCCTCGCCGCACCTTCGCGGCGATGTCCGGCGCATCCGTCACCTCGATGCGCAGTTCGTTGCTCGACCCGCCCTCGAAGGCCGCCCGGTAGACGGCGGTCTCCGAGGCCACGACCGTCGCGTGCACCGTGCCCGGCGCGTCGTGCTCCTCGTGGGTGCCGCCCTGGGCCGGTCCCGCGACGGCGACCGGGACGAAGCCGGCGCCCGAGTCCGCCTCGATCCTGACCTCGCCGGCTCCCTCCGGCGCGCGCACGTGCAGCGCAACCGACGTGCCGCGCCGGACCCGCTTCGAGGGCCCGTCTAGCACCAGCGGATAGACGCCGATCTCGCCGACCATCCCGTCGTGGATCGTGCAGATGTAGGGAAAGACGCCCGGGACCGTGAAGTCGTGGTTAGCGACGCCGCGCGGCGCGATCCGCCCCGAGTTGAAGCCCTCGGTCTCGAACTTCACGTTGTGCGTCTTCGTGCTCGTGTTGCGCCAGATGACCCGGTCGCCGGGCAGCACGTCGAGCTGACTGGGGGCGAAGCTCTGCGTCTGCGCGAGCACGAAGATCGATTCGGCATGCGCGGGCGCGGCAGCCGCGAGCGCGCACGCGAGCGCCGCCGCCGCGAACAGAGCTCGCCTCATCGCGTCACCTGGTAGATGCCGATCATCCCCTGCTCCATGTGCTGCTCCACGTGGCAGTGGTACAGCCACGTCCCGGGCGCCTCCTCGCGCCACCTCACGCGGAAGCTCTCCGCCGGGCCGAGCGTGCGCGTGTCCTCGGGCACGCCCGCGGCCGTGCGCCAGCGGTGCCCGTGCACGTGGAAGGTGTGGTGCTCGCTGCCGATCGCCATGACGTCCCACTGAACGAGGTCGCCGACCCTGGACTGCGGGATGGGCGTGTTGCCGACGAACGCCCTGCCGTTGATCGTCTGGAAGTCCTGCATGGGCGCGAACACCGTGACGAACTCGCGGTCGGCCCTGCGCTCGTGGCGCCCGCGGATCGAGAGCATTCCCCAGAGGCCGCCCTCGAGCGAGTGGTGCATCGACGGCGAGTGGTCGTGGTAGGGCCAGACCCCGGCCGAGTCGGGGCCCGCCTTCAGCCTGTAGGTCCAGGTCTGTCCGGGCCTGACGTTCCCGTCGCGTCCCGAGAAGCCCGGTACGTAGGCGCCGTCCGAGCTCGGCGCGTACTCCACCCCGTGGAAGTGCATCGAGTGCGGGTTCCGGAGCGTCGTGTCCATGTTCTTGAAATGGATCCGGAGCCGGTCGCCCACGCGGGCGTGGATCAGCGGGCCAGGAACCAGGTTGTGGTCCACGTTCGCCACAGGCGCGTTCCGGAGCGGCTTCTTCCAGCCCTTGGTGAAGCGCCGGTAGACGACAGTGGGGAAGACGGTCTCAGAGGGTGCGAAAGTGGCGCCGGTGATCCCGTCGCGCCCGTTCGGGACGATGTTCCAGGTCGTGGGCGCGGCCGCCACCCAGACATGCCGCACCGCGGCCTCCGCCGGAGTGGCGGAGACCGCGATGAACAGCGTTACGACGAGGACCGCTAGCGCGGAGCCTGGCCGTTGATCGCGCCGAGCATCCACGGGTGGATCGCGCAGATGTAGTAGAGCGGCCCGGCAGCGGTGACCTTGACCTTCGCCTTCCCGCCGGGCGGGATGAGGATCGAGTCACCGGGCTGGTTGAAGCCGGCCTTGCCGGCGTTCACGAGCGGCGTGGTCGGCTCCTGCTCCTCGCCGGTGTCCGGGTTGATCGCGCCGTGCTCGACCGCGAGCTTCCCGCAGGGGCCCTTCTCGAAGCAGGCGTCGACGCCCGCCGCCTTCCTCGGCACCTGGCTCTTCTTCACGAGCGAGAACGAGTGCGGCTGCTTGGTCTTGTCGACCAGCGTGAGGGTGCCGCCCTTCTTGATCGAAACGCTGTCGGTCTTGAAGTGCATCGTGTCGGCGATCGAGCGGTTGGGCACGAACTTCACCCCGCCGACGGCCGTCTGCGTCGCCTTCGCGGGCGCGTTCCCCGCAACCGCCGGTACCACCAGCACCGCCGCGGCCAGGGCGGCAAGCGCCGGGACGGCCAGCCGCGTGAGCTTACGTCGTGACATTTGGTCCTTTCTGTTTCGTCAGCCTTCCGACCGAACCTAAGTCATCCTCGAGGAGGCCGCCACCCATTTCGGGAAAATCGCCATTTCGGGGTACTTCGCGGGATCGGAGTACGATGTCCGCGATGAGCGGCGACGCCTGGGGCATCGTGTGGCTGGCCATCGCGCTGAAGGTGCCGATCATCGCGCTGCTGTATCTGGTCTGGTGGGCGATCAAGGACCCGCCCGTGCCGGCGGTCGACGAGGGCGACGGCGGCTCGCCGGACCGCGACCCGCGGCCGCACCCGCGCGACCGCCCGCCGCACCAGCCGCGCCGCGGCCCTCACGGGCCTCCCGAGCCGGTCCCGCCCGCACGAGTTCGCGTCGCCCGGGGCCGCACGCGGCGCCGGGTGCTTCGGTAGCTTTCGGGCCGTGGAGGGCTTCTACGTTGCGGGCGGCGTGCTCGCCGCCTGGGCACTGATCGTCACCGCCATCGGGGTGAGGAAAGAGGACTTTCCGTCGACCCCCGGCGCGACTCGGCTCGTGGGCGCGATCTCCGTGATCCTCGTCGTCACCGCGATCGGCCTGGCCATCTACCTCTCCGCCACCGAGGAGCACGAGAAGAGCGGCGAGGAAGCCGCGGCACTCGTCCCCTAGGCTGAGTCGTGGTGCCAATCGACGACGGCCACGCAGTCCACTACACCGCGCTCGAGCGCGGCACCCCCGTGTTCAGCTCCGAGGGCGATGACGTCGGAAAGGTCGTTCAGGTGCTCGACAACTTCCGCGAGCACATCTTCGACGGCCTGGTGATCGAGACCCCGTCGGGCGAGCGCAAGTTCGTCGACGCTCCGGAGGTGGCCCGCACCGCCGAGCGCGCAGTGACGCTCACGATCACGGCCGCCGAGGTGGCCGACCTTGGCCCGCCGCCGCAGCAGAAGGGCCCTGAGGTCGGCGGCCCGGTCAAGCGGCTGTTCGGCGGGCTTCGGCGACGCTGATGACGCGGTCGTAGCCGGCCGCGAGCCGGCCAAGCGAGCGCTCCCAGCTGCGCTCACGCACCGCGTTCAGGCCGCCGCGGTAACAGGGTGTTACGAGGTTGCGATGCCGAGTTCGTCAGAATTCCGGGAAAGAGAGACGAGCGGCAGAGCAAAGGGAGAGAGCGATGGCCGAGGAGCAGACAGAGCGCGAGGACGCCGGCGGGGTAGCGACCGCCCACGAGACCCTCAGCGTCACCGACAACCGCACCGGCGAGTCCTACGACGTCGAGATCGAGGACGGCACGGTCAAGGCGATGGACTTTCGCCAGATCAAGGTCGCGGAGGACGACTTCGGCCTGATGACCTATGACCCGGCGTTCACGAACACGGCTTCGGTGCGCAGCTCGGTCTGCTTCATCGACGGCGAGGCCGGCATCCTCGAGTACCGCGGCTACCCGATCGAGGAGCTGTGCGAGCGCTCCTCCTACCTCGAGGTGGCCTACCTCCTGATCTACGGCGAGCTGCCCACGCAGGAGCAGCTCGACGAGTGGATCTTCGAGATCACCCACCACACCTTCGTCCACGAGAACATCAAGAAGTTCGTAGAGGGCTTCCGCTACGACGCTCACCCGATGGGGATGCTGCTCGCCACCGTCGGCGCGCTCTCGACCTTCTATCCGGACGCCAAGAAGATCGACGACGAGATGGAGCGCCACATGGCGGCCGTCCGGCTGATCGCCAAGGTTCCGACGCTCGCCGCGTTCGCGTACCGGCACAACCTCGGGCTGCCCTACGTCTATCCGGACAACGAGCTGTCCTACCCCGGCAACTTCCTCTCGATGATGTTCAAGATGACGGAGGTGCAGTACGAGCCCGACCCGCGGCTCGAGCGCGCGCTCGACGTCCTCTGGATCCTGCACGCCGACCACGAGCAGAACTGCTCGACGAACGCGGTGCGCGGCGTCGGTTCCTCTCAGGTCGACCCCTACTCCGCCGTGGCGGCCGGCGTGGCGGCGCTCTACGGCCCGCTTCACGGCGGCGCCAACGAGGCGGTCCTGAAGATGCTCGAGCGGATCGAGACCGCCGACAACATCCCGGACTTCCTCGAGCGGGTGAAGAGCCGCGACGAGAAGCTGATGGGCTTCGGGCACCGGGTCTACAAGAACTTCGACCCGCGCGCCAACATCATCAAGAAGCACGTCGAGGAGGTCTTCGAGGTCACGGGGCGCAACCCGAAGCTCGACATCGCGGTCGAGCTCGAGAAGCGCGCGCTCGACGACGACTACTTCATCGAGCGCAAGCTCTACCCGAACGTCGACTTCTACTCGGGCCTGATCTACGAGGCGCTGAACCTGCCGCCCGACATGTTCACGGTGATGTTCGCCATCCCGCGCACGTCGGGCTGGATCGCGCAGTGGCTCGAGATGGTCACCGATCCCGAGACGAAGATCGCCCGCCCGCGCCAGATCTACACGGGCGCGCGCGAGCAGAGCTACGTGCCGATCGGAGACCGCGAGAAGAAGAGCGAGAAGCCCCGCGCCGAGACGAACCTGATCGACCCCGCGCGTTCCAGGAACGCGAAGTCCTAGATCCGGAAGACGGGCACGAGGCGCTTCTCGTGCTCGCCCTCGATCTCCGCGACCACCTCCACGTGCTCCTCGATGCCGGAGCCGCGGAGCTTCGTCGCGAGCAGCTCGTCGATCTGGAACAGGCCCGATGAGTTGTTCATCGCGATCCTCACCTGGACCGTCCTCTCCTCACCCGGCTCGATCGTGACCTCGTCGATCGCCGCCGCGGAGACCGAGTGGATGTTCGGGCGGCGCGTCTCGAACGGGATCCGGGAGCGGCCGCTCGCCATGTCGAGCGCGTCGGCCACACGGACGATGCCCGCCTCGGGGGTCTGCGGGTCGCCCGCGCGGCGGTGGCCAATCACCGCGTGCAGTGCTTCAGACACGACGACGGTCAGCTCGGGGTCCTGGTAGATCCCCTCGAGTAGACCCGGCAGGCGGTCGGAGGCTAGGAAGAGGCTGTACTGCTCGTGGTCGGTGCGGTGGATCGACATGCCCGTGTCGTGGAACAGGCAGGCCGCCGCGATCACGACCTCGGCGTCGCGGACGTTCATGCCGTGCGTGGTGACCATCGCGGGCTCGACGCCGCCGCGGTTCAGGAGCCGGAACAGCCGCAGCGCGATGTTCACCACGATCTGGATGTGGACCCAGGAGTGGTCGGACATGTCGCGGCGGTCGGCGTTCACCTGCTGCATGTACCACCACGCGTGCAGGCGACGGTCCGCGTTGGCGGCCTCGAACAGGGCGCCGAGCTTGCGGTTGCCGCGCGTGGGAGCGCGGATCTCCGTCAGCGGAACTTCCACCCGGGGTACCCTTCCACAAGGTGACTCTCGAACCCCTCGTCGACGGCCACGGCCGCTCAATCACGGACCTGCGCGTGTCGGTGACCGACCGCTGCAACTTCCGCTGCCAGTACTGCATGCCGGCCGACGGGCTGCCCTGGCTGGATCGCGAGGAGATCCTCACGTTCGAGGAGATCGAGCGAGTGGTCGCGCTACTGGCTCGCATGGGCGTCACGGACCTCCGCCTCACCGGCGGCGAGCCGCTCGTGCGCCGCGAGTTCCCGCGCCTCGTCTCGATGCTCGCGCCGGTGGACGGGATCGAGGACCTGTCGCTGACGACGAACGGCTACCTCCTGGAGCGCGACGCGGCCGCGCTCGTGGACGCCGGCATCACGCGCGTGAACGTCTCGATCGACTCGCTGCAGCGCGACCGCTTCTTCCAGCTCACCCGGCGCGACTCGCTCCCGCAGGTCATGCGCGGCCTCGAGGCGATCGGCGCCTTCCCACAGGTGCGGCCGATCAAGGTGAACGCCGTCGCGCTGCGCGGCTTCACCGAGGAGGAGGCGCTCCCGTTCGCGGAGTTCGCGCGCTCGACGAGCTACCAGGTGCGCTTCATCGAGTTCATGCCGCTCGACGGAGACCACGCATGGTCGAGCGACCAGGTGCTGCCCGGAGACGAGATCCGGGCGATCATCGACCGCGTCCACCCGCTGGAGGAGCTCCCGCGCGAGCCGCACGCCACCGCCCGCGTGTTCCGCTTCCGCGACGGCCAGGGCGAGCTCGGCTTCATCAACCCCGTGTCCGAGCCCTTCTGCGCCGACTGCAACCGGATCCGCCTCACCGCGGACGGCAAGCTCCGCACCTGCCTCTTCTCGATCCACGAGACCGATCTGCGCGCGGCCCTGCGCACCGGCGCGACCGACACAGAGCTCGAGAGGATCGTCCGCGACGCCGTGTGGCGCAAGGAGCTGAAGCACCACGTGGGCGAGCCCGGCTTCCGCCAGCCGCCGCGCACGATGTCGGCGATCGGTGGCTGAGCCCTACACGCTGACGATCCGGGCCGGTGCGGACGTTCAAAAGACGCACCACGCTGAGCTCGGCGACGCGCTCGACGAGCTCGAGCGGGAGGGCCGTGAGCTCGAGACGGAGGCGGACGCGCGTCCCGAGGGCGGCACGCTCATCCGTCGGCTCGAGCCCGTTCAGATCGTGGTCGCCCGGCTGGAGCTGTCCGGGCCGCGCGGGCTGCACGGCGGAGTCGACGTGCGCGGGGACGGGTCGAGCGAGGCATTCAGCGGGCGTTTCCGGCGCCGGGTCGTGGAGCAGACCGGCGGGGAGAGCGCGTACGACGCACTGCGGCGGGTCCTGTCGTGAGCCGCTGGCGCGTGCCCCTGCCGGCGGGTGCCCAGCCGCCGATCCGGGTGTTCGTGAACGGCGTGCCGCAGAGGGAGGGCCAGGACTACAGGCTGGTGGGGAAGGAGCTCGTGTTCGACAGGCCACTCGAGAAGGAGCGGCTGAGCAAGCGTCGCTGGACGGCGATCTTCTTCGGACTCTGGGGCTACTACGGCAAGAACGACTCCGTCGACGTGCAGTACCAGCAGGGAGGGCGCGAGGTGGTTGCCACCGGGCTGGAGATCATTCCGCCGGACTAAAGGGGTCAGACCCCTTAAGTGGACCACGCTCAAGGGGTCAGACCCCCAACCTTGACACGATCGTGTTAAGGTCTGCTCCATGCGGATCGCGGATCTTCTCGAACGCCAGCGGCCGGTGTTCTCGTTCGAGTTCTTCCCCCCGAAGACGGACGAGGGCCAGGCGACGCTCCGGAACACGCTCGAGGTCCTGAAGGACGACGAGCCGGACTACGTCTCGGTGACCTACGGCGCGGGCGGCACCACCCGCAACCGCACCGTCGAGATCACCAAGACGATCAAGCGCGACCACGGCATCGAGGCGATGGCCCACCTCTCGTGCGTGGGCGAGCCGCGCGAGCGGCTTGTGGAGCTCCTCGACGAGATTCAGGCGTCCGGTGTCGAGAACGTGCTCGCCCTTCGCGGCGACCCGCCGCGCGGCGAGACCGAATGGATGCCGCACCCGGGCGGGCTGTCGTACTCGGTCGAGCTCATCCGCCTGATCAAGGAGAACTTCGACTTCTGCGTCGGCGCTGCGGGCTTCCCCGAAGTGCACCTCGACGCGCCCGACCGCGCGAGCGACCTCGGCTACGCGAAGCAGAAGGTCGAGGCGGGCGCGGACTTCCTCATCACCCAGCTCTTCTTCGACAACGAGGTCTACTTCAACTACGTCGAGGAGGCGCGCGAGGCGGGCATCGAGGTCCCGATCATCCCGGGCATCATGCCCATCACGAACTACGGCCAGATCCACCGCTTCACGGAGATGTGCGGCGCGTCGATCCCCGACGACCTCGAGCGGCAGCTGAACGGGCGCGCCGACGACCCGGAAGCGGTTGCAGAGCTCGGGGTCGCTTACGCGACCCTCCAGTGCTCCGATCTCCTGGCGCGGGGCGCGCCCGGCATCCACTTCTACACGCTCAACCGCTCTCCGGCAACACGCGCGATCCTGGCCGCCCTGCGGGCGGCGCACCCCTGGACGAGGGCGAAGGCCGCGGTCTAGAGGACCCTGGGAGCTCCCGGGCGGAGCTTCGAGGCGCCCTCGGGCTTCATCCCGTCGAGGATGACCCTCAGGTAGCGCTTCCAGAGGTCGTCGCGCAGGCCGGGCTTCGCGACCTCCATCGCGTATAGGGCGCTTCCCGCCAGGAACGAGATGTCGGCCGGCGCGAGGTCGCCCCGGACCGCGCCGGCGTCCTGAGCGCCCCTGAGGAGCCGCCCGACCGCATCCAGGGCCCGCTCGCGAAGCGGCTGAAAACGCGGATCGGTCATGCAGCGCTCGCCGGCGGCCTCGAAGAACCCGCGGTCGCGGCTGAACTGCTTCACCAGGTCCTGCATGAACCGCTCGAGCGCCGCGCCGGGATCGGGGTGGGATGCCGCCGCGTCGGCGAGCGCGGCGACCTCCTCCATTCGCGTCCCGATGATCGCGTCGATCAGGTCGTCCTTGGTGGGGAAGCGACGGAAGAGCGTCGCCTCGCCCACGCCGGCCCGCTGCGCGATCTCCGCCGTGGCGGCGTCGAGCCCGCGCTCCGCGAACACGCTCGCGGCTGCCGCGATGATCCGCTCGCGATTGCGGGCGGCGTCCGCGCGGAGCTCGCTAGGCGGGGACTGGGACGGCATCTCCAGCGTCGATCCTTGCAACGTCGCGCTGGCGTAGCAACACGGCCAGCAGAATGGCGCCCACGCCGAGCAGGCCGGCCGCGCTGAAGAATGCGAGCTGGAATCCCTCGACGAGGGCGCTCTGCTGCTCCGCGGCCGTGGGCCGGCCGGTCACCTCGGCGAGGATCGCGCTCGTCCGGTCGTTCGCGAGCGTGGACAGGATCGCGAGCCCGAGCGCGCCACCGACCTGCTGGGACGTGTTGAAGAGCCCCGACGCGAGGCCGGCGTCGCCCTGCTCCACGTTGGTGGTCGCGATGAGCGTGAGCGAGACGAACGTCGCGCCCATGCCGAGCGACATCGGGAACAGGCCGCCGAGCACGCCGAGATAGCTGCCGTCGACCTGGGTCGAGAACCCGAGGATCGCGAGGCCGATCGCGGCGACCGTGAGGCCGGTGAGCACCACGGGGCGCACCCCGAACTTCGGCACGAGCTGCTGCGCCGTGACGGCGCCCATCATGATCCCGAGCGTCACGGGGAGGAATGCGAACCCGGTGGTGATGGCGGAGTAGCCCAGGATGTTCTGCAGGTACAGCGAGGCGAAGAAGAACATCGCGAACAGGCCGCCCACCACGATCAGGAACACCCCGTTGCCGACCGCGAGCGAGCGCAGGCGGAAGAGGCTCAGCCGCACCAGGGGGAAGGGGGAGCGGCTCTCGATCCAGATGAACGAGCCGAGCAGCGCGAACGCGAGCGCCGCGAGGCCGAGAGTCGAGCCGGAGCCCCAGCCCCAGTCCTGCGCCTTCACGATCGCGTAGACGAGCACGAGCAGGCCCGCGGTGACGGAGACGGCGCCCGCGAGGTCGAAGTGGCGGCTGCCGCCATCGGCACGCGAGTTCGGCACCAGCCGGAACGCGGAGAAGATGATCGCCACGCCGATCGGCACGTTGATGAAGAAGATCCACTCCCACGAGAGGGTGTCGGTGAGGATTCCGCCCAGGAGAAGGCCCACGGCGCTGCCGCCGGACGCGATGGCCGCCCAGATGGAGAGCGCCTTCGTGCGCTCCGTGCCCTCGGCGAACGTGCTCGTGATGACGGCGAGCGCCGCCGGCGACATCAGCGCGGCACCGAGACCCTGCGCCGCGCGCGCCCCGATCAGCATCTCCTCCGACGAGGCGAGCCCGTTCACGAGCGAAGCGGTCGAGAAGAGCGTCACGCCCGCGACGAAGAGGTTGCGCCGGCCGAACAGGTCCGCGGCGCGGCCGCCGAGCAGCAGGAAGCCGCCGAACAGCAGCGTGTAGGCGTTGACGACCCACTGGAGGTTCGCCTCCGAGATGTGCAGATCCGACTTGATCGCCGGCAGGGCGACGTTCACGATCGTCGCGTCGAGCACGACCATGAACTGGCCGAGGCAGACGACGATCAGGGCCAGCCAGGGATTGAAGTGAGAGTGCTCGCTCCGGTTCATCCGATCGAGAGTAGCGGAGTGTGCGCTCCGCTTAATGTGACTCTCGTCACACTCGATCGGCGGCGCCTATCAGCTCCCAGAGCTCGGTCTCCCCTCCGTCGAGCTTCGTGACCTCGCCGGCCAGCTGCATGTGGTTCAGGTAGCAGAGCGCCTCGGTGAGACCCCAGCCGATCATCATCGGCCCGGGCAGCTCCACGTCGAGAATCTCGGGAACGATGTCGAAGGCGGTGCGCGGGCCGTCCGCGAGCGCGGTTCGGATTCGCTCGATCCGCTCGGCGACCGCGCGCCGGTTCGCCTCTATCAGGGCCGAGGCCTCGCGCACGGGACGCCCGTGACCCGCCAGCACCAGCTGGACGTCGAGCCCGTCGACCACGTCGAGGCTGCTCAGGAACTCGCCGGCGGGGTCGGGCGAGTAGCCGAAGTCGTAGTAGAGCGAGACCCGGCCGAGCAGATGGTCGCCCGACAGGAGCAGCCCGCGCTCCGGCTGGTGGAGCACGACGTGCGAGGGCGCGTGCCCGGGCGTCTCGTAGACCTGCCAGGTGCCCAGGTCGGTCTCGACCTCCACGCCGGGCAGGAGCGCTCGGTCCGGGAGGACGATCTCGGCGATGCCGAACTTGTTGTCCCCGCGCGCCTCGCGGAAGGCCTCGAGCGCGGCCGGCGGGACCCCGGACTGGCGCGCGATCTCGAAGCGGCGCTCGAAGGCACGCTTCGGGTCCTCCGCCGCCTGCGTCATGTGCCGGTGGTTCGGGTGCATCCAGAGCGGGGCGCCGCTTCGCTCCATAATCGGCGCCGCCTGGCCGTAGTGGTCGGAGTGCGCGTGCGTGCAGACCACGAGCCGCACGTGCTCGAGGCGGAGGTTCGCCTGGTCGAGCGCCAGCTCGAGCTGGCGGAGCGATCCGGGCTCGTGGAGCCCTGTGTCCACGAGCACGATGCCGTCCCCGGCCGCGATCGCGTACGCATTGCCGTGCGGCACGCCCGGCCACGGCAGCGGGAGCCGCAGCCGCCATAGCCCCGGCAGCACGCGGTCGGCACGGGCGAGCTCCCGCCGGCGGGCGGTCACGGGTCGACCAGGACCCCTGGGTTCAGGATGCCGGCGGGGTCGACCGCGGACTTCGCGGCGCGGAGCGCGGCGGCGAACGGGTCGGGGCGCTGGCGGTCGTACCAGGGGCGGTGATCGCGGCCGATCGCGTGGTGGTGGGTGATCGTGCCGCCGCCGGCAACGATCGCCTCGGACGCGGCGGCCTTGATCTCGTCCCACTGCGCGAGCTCGTCGCCGCGGCGCGCCGGCGCGAGCACTGTGAAGTAGGGAGCGGCCCCGTCCGGATACACGTGCGTGAGCCGGCACGTGACAGTCCCGTCACCGTCGAGCGCCTCCCGTATGCGGTCGCGGACGGTCGCCACGAGCGCCTCGAGGCGATCCCACGTCACCGCGGTCTCGTACGTCTCGACGAAGATGCCGGCGGCGATCAGGGTGTCGCGGAGATAGGGCGCCTGAAGGAACGCTTGCCGCCATGCCGACTCGGGGGTGCCGGGATCCTGTTGCTCGTCCGGCTCCGTCGGCGCCGAGAGGTTTCCGCCGCGTGCCGAGCCGTCCATGCTGCTCACGAAGCCGCCGTGGTCCTGGCAGAGCTCCACTGCGCGCTCGATCCATTCGTCCAGCTCGTGATCCGCGGACTCGAAGCCCACCACGAGAAGCGCGGGGCGCGAGCCTTTCGCCACGAGCCATCGCGGCGCGCCCACGCGGCGCAGATGGGCGGCGGGCATCTTCTTTACCGCGCCCGTCAGCGCCGCCTCCTCACCGTCGAGCAGCCGACAATTCGACGGATGAAGACCGGACTGTGACAGGGCACGCACGGCCCGCGCACCCGACTCGAACGACTTGAACAGAACGGATGCGGACTCCTTCCGCCGCCACATGTCCTGTGTGCGCATCCACGCCTCGGTGATCACTCCGAGGATGCCCTCTGAGCCGATCAGAAGGCGGTCGGGGCTCGGCCCCGCTCCCGAGCCGGGCAGACGGCGGCTCTCCCAAAGCCCGCGCGGCGTGATTGCGCGGATCGATTCGACGAAGTCGTCGATGTGCGTGTACAGCGTGGCGTAGTGGCCGCCGGCGCGCGTGGCGATCCAGCCGCCGAGCGTCGAGTACTCGAACGACTGCGGGAAGTGGCGCAGGGTGAGCTCGTGCTCGCGGAGCTGCTCCTCGAGCCGCGGGCCCTCCGCGCCGGCCTGGATGCGCGCGGCTCGCGAGGTCCGGTCCACCTCGAGCACGCGGTCCATCGAGCGGAGGTCGATCGTCACCGAGGGCCGGTCGCCGGGGGGCTCGACCCCGCCGACCACGCTCGTGCCGCCGCCGAAGGGGATCGCCGCGGCGCCCGCCTCCTCGCACCAAGCGAGCACACGCTCGACGTCCGCCTCGTCGGCTGGATGGGCGACGACATCGGCCGGGTTGTCGAACCGGCCCCGGTACGCGCGGATAACGTCGCGGTACGACTTCCCGTACGAATGAGTCGCTCGCTCGTAAGGATCCGTGCGGCAAATATGCGTCAGCGAGGACGGCGGATCGAGGCGCGAGGGAGGAAGCTCGACATCGTCGAGAGCGACCGGCCGCTCGACGTCGGCGGGCGCGAAGCCGAGGTGCTGCCGCGCGCCGGCGGCGGCCACGTCGACCTGGTCCGGAGGCGGCTGCTGGTCCTCGAAGCCCCAGCCCCAGTGCTTGCGGCGGCGGGCCGGCGCGGAGTGCTCCTGCGCATTCATCGTGCCGAAGCCTCCTCGATTGCGAAGCGCTGCGCCCGCGCCGAGCCTTGGTGGGCGTCGATTTCCACGAGGTCGGCCGCGATCGGCTCGAAGCCGCCCTCGCGCGTATAGGTGAGCACCGCCAGCCCGAACGGCTGGCTCTTCTCGAGGTTTCCGGTGCCTCCGCCGCCGACGGTGCCGCCGTTCAGCTCCACGAGGTTCGTCGACGAACGGAAGCTCGACACGTGCGTGTGGCCGGTGAGCAGCACGAGCGGCCGGCGCGGGGGGATCCGCCGCAGCTCCTCGGCGGCGTCCTCGGCGAGCTGTGGCTCGTGCACCATCACCACGTCCACATGGCCGAGCAGCGGCCGCAGCCAGTCGCGGAACTGCTCGCGCTGCTCGGCGTCCGGTCGCGGCTCGCCGCGGGCGCGGAAGCGGTCCTGGGCGCGCCGCTCGAACGGATCCGAGTAGCCCGCGACGCGCAGGCCGCCTGCCCGGACCACCACCGGCCCGTACGTGCCGTCGGCGCGCAGCCGCCCTCGCTCGGTCAGCACGATGCCGCCCGCGAGCGCGAGCCGCCGCACCAGGGCGTCCGAGTCGTGGTTGCCGGAGACGAACAGGAACGGATGCCCGAGCCGGACGATCCGGCGCACCAGCGTGAACTCGAACGGCGAGCCGCTCGAGGTGAGGTCGCCGGCGAAGAACAGCGGCCGCGAGCGAACCGCACGGTCGAGTGCCGGCAGCGCCAGCAGGTTGTTGTGGAGATCCGAGGCAAGGACCAGGCCCTTGAGATCGGCGCCTGCGTCGCCGCTGCGAGGACTCGGAGACCAACCGCGCCAGCCCGACGAGCTGCTCGTTCAGGTCCTCCGAGATCGCCCGCGCCGATCCCTGCGCCTGCTCGATCGTCCGGAGCGCGACCGGAATGTCCGGACCGTTGGCGTAGTACTCCGGATCCGCGATCTCGCCGCGCGGCGGCAGGAACAGGGCCAGCGCCAGGCAGCCGGCGAGCGCGGTCCCGAGCGCCGTGCCGAACAGCCAGCGGATCCGCGGGGCCCCGCGGCCGCGCACGGCCAGTGCGACGACCAGGCCGGCGGTCAGGCCGCACAGGAAGACGAGCAGGAGCAGCTCGCGCAGGTAGGACGCGACCCCGTCGCGAGCCTCGGATCGCACCGCTCTCACGTCCGGAAGATCGCCCTCCGCAACTCGCTGCGCCGCCTCGCGGTCGACCGTCCGCACGTCGACCGAGAGCCGCGCGGGAAAGCGGACGGCCGAAAAGCGAGCGCCCCAGTCCACGAGCGGCACGTAGATGTCGAGCGCACCGTCGTGGAAGGGCTGAACCGAGAGCTCGATCCGGCCCACGCTGAGGTCGCGCTCCGCGCTGTAGGTCGCGAGCGCGAGCAGCCCCCCGCCGAGTGCGGCGATCACCACAAGGGCCACCGCGGCGCCGCTGCGGATGGTCCTCACTGTCCACAAACTAGCGCTGAGGCAGAAGGGGGCTACAGTTGAGTGGCGGATGGCAACCCGCGCCACGAGCGTTCAGATCACGATGCCCCAGATGGGTGAGTCGGTCACCGAGGGCACGATTCTCGGCTGGCTGAAACAGGTCGGCGACCATGTGGAGGCCGACGAGCCGCTCGTCGAGGTCTCGACCGACAAGGTCGACGCCGAGGTTCCGGCTCCAGCCGCCGGAACGCTTGTAAAGATCCTTGCCGAGGCCGATGAGACGGTTCAGGTGGGATCTGTGCTCGGCGAGATAGAGCCGGACGGAAACGGCGGCGCCCCGGCGGCCGCCGAAGAGCCTCCGGCAGACGCCGACGACGCCGGCGGCGAGCCGGTCGACGTCACGTTCCCCGAGATGGGCGACTCGGTCGCCGAGGGCACCATCCTCGAGTGGCGCGTGAAGGTCGGCGACGCCGTGGCGGTCGACGACCCACTCGTCGAGATCTCGACCGACAAGGTCGACGCCGAGGTCCCGTCGCCAGTCGCCGGAACGATCGCTGCGATCCTCGTCGACGCGGACTCCACGGTGCCGGTGGGCTCGGTCCTGTGCCGGATCGCGCCCGGAGCCGGCAGCTCGAACGGCCCGGTGCAGCCGAAGGCGGAGGCAACAGAGGTGAAGCCGGCCGCGGAGGCTCCGGCCACGAACGGCGGCAACGCGACCCCTGTCGCAGCGCGCATCGCCAGCGCGCACGGCCTCGACCTGAACGACATCTCCGGCTCCGGCCCGCGCGGCCGGGTGACCAAGGAGGACGTGCTCGCGGCCGTCGAAGGGAACGGCGCTCCCGCAGCTCCCGCACCCCCGACGGCGCCCGACGGCGCCGGAGTCGAGCCCATCCGGGGCCCCGCCGCGACGCTCGTGAAGTTCATGAACGAGAGCCGCTCGATCCCGACGGCCACGAGCTTCCGGACGTTGCCCGTGGACCTGCTGGACGCGCGGCGCCGGGCGCTGAAGGCCGCCGGCAAGAAGCTCTCGTTCACGCACCTGATCGCCTGGGCGATCGTCCAGGCCGCCCGCGACATGCCCGTGATGGGGCACGCGTACGCCGAGCAGGGCGGCAAGCCGCAGCGCGTGACGCCCGCGACCGTGAGCCTCGGCCTCGCGGTGGACGTCGAGCGCAAGGACGGGACGCGCTCGCTGGTCGTCCCCGTCCTCCGCGACGCAAGCGAGCTCGGCTTCACGGGCTTCGCCGCGCGCTACGACGAGCTCGTCGCGGGCGCGCGCGACAACACGCTTCAGCCGGACGCCTATCAGGGGGCGAACATCACGCTCACCAACCCGGGCGGTATCGGGACCGTCGCGAGCGTGCCGCGGCTCATGCCGGGCCAGGGCACGATCGTCGCCACCGGCGCCATCGGCTACCCACCCGGCCTCACCGCCGTCGATCCCTCGAGGCTCGCGGAGCTCGGCGTGCAGAAGGTCATGACGATGACCTCGACCTACGACCACCGCGTCATCCAGGGCGCCGAGTCGGGCGCGTTCCTGCGCCGCATCGAACAGCTGCTCCAGGGCGAGGACGGCTTCTACGACACGATCTTCGGCGAGCTCGACGTGGCCGCGCCGGCCGAGGCGCCGTCGGTCACCGCCGCCGAGCCGGTGCCGGCAGCCGCGGTCCCCGCGGCGGCGGCCGCCGCCGAAGCCGACGCCGCCCTTCTTCAGGCGGTGCAGGCGGCCACCTCGCTCGTCAAGGCGCACCGCATGCACGGCCATCTGGCAGCGCGGCTCGACCCACTCGGCTCAGAGCCGGTCGGCGACCCGGCGCTCGAGCCGGCCACCGTCGGTCTGAACGACGAGCTGATGCGGCGTATTCCCGCGTCCGTCCTGCGCGTGGCGGTACCCGGCGAGACGTTCGCCGACGCGCTCCCGCAGCTGCGCCAGACCTACACGGGCACGATCGCCTACGAGATCGAGCACATCTCCGACCACGAGCAGCGCGTCTGGCTCCGGCAGGCGATCGAGACACGGACGTACCGGCAGCCGCTCAAGGCGGAGGACCGCTGCCGCCTGCTCGAGCGGCTATCCGAGGTCGAGGCGCTCGAGAGCTACCTGCACAAGGCCTTCCTGGGCAAGAAGCAGTTCTCGATCGAGGGCCTGGACGCGGTCGTGCCGATGCTGGACGAGACCATCGAGCTCGCCGCCGGCGCCGGGGCACGCGAGATCGTGCTCGGCATGGCGCACCGCGGGCGCCTCAACGTGCTCGCGCACACCGTCGGCCGTCCGTATGCCGCGATCCTCGCCGAGTTCGAGGGCGAGCAGACGATCGCGGTCGAGACCGCGGCGCCCGAGGGCGGCACCGGCGACGTGAAGTACCACTACGGCGCCAGCGGCACCTACCCGACGGAGTCCGGACGCAGCGTCACGGTCACGCTGTCGCCCAACCCGAGCCACCTCGAGTACGTGAACCCGGTCATCGAGGGGCGGGCGCGGGCCGACCAGACGACGCGCAAGGCGCGCGAGATAGTGCATGACCCCGCTGCCGTCGTCCCGGTGCTGATCCACGGCGACGCCGCCTTCCCGGGCCAGGGCATCGTGTCCGAGACGCTCAACCTCCAGGCGCTCCCCGGCTACTCCACCGGCGGCACCATCCACCTGATCGCCAACAACCAGCTCGGCTTCACGACCGATCCGCAGGAGAGCCGCTCCACGCGCTACGCGTCGGACCCCGCGAAGGGCTTCGACATGCCGATCATCCACGTGAACGCCGACGACGTCGAGGCGTGCGTCTCCGCGGTCCGGCTCGCGCACGCCTTCCGCGAGACCTTCGGCCGCGACGCGCTCATCGACGTGATCGGCTATCGCCGCTTCGGCCACAACGAGACCGACGAGCCGGCCTACACGCAGCCGCAGATGTACGACGCGATCAAGAACCACGCGCCCGTGCGAAAGCTGTACGCCGACCAGCTGATCGCCGACGGCGTGGTTACCCAGGAGGAGGCCGAGCGGCTGGCGAGCGAGGCCTACGGGCGGGTGGCCGAGGCGCACGCGGAGCTGAAGGAGTCGATCGGCGCCCCGCCCGACACCGGCACGCACGAGCTCGACCGCACGATGAGCCGCGAGCCGCGCACGACCGTGCCCGCCGAGACGCTGCGCTCGCTGGGCGAGCAGCTCCTCCACCTCCCCGACGGATTCGAGCTCCACCGCAAGCTGCGTCCGCTCCTCGAGCGCCGCCGCGAAGTGCTCGAGGCGGGCGGCCCCATCGACTGGTCGTACGCGGAGTCGCTGGCGTTCGCCTCGCTGCTCGCCCTCGGCGTGCCCGTGCGGCTGACCGGCCAGGACACGGAGCGCGGCACGTTCAGCCAGCGCCATGCCGTCCTGCACGACTCGAAGACGGGCGAGCGCTACAGCCCGCTCCAGCACCTGCGCGACGCGAACGCGCCGTTCGAGCTGCACAACAGCCCGCTCTCGGAGCAGGCCTGCCTGGGCTTCGAGTACGGCTACAGCGTGCAGGCGCCGGACGCCCTCGTGCTGTGGGAGGCCCAGTTCGGCGACTTCGTCAACAGCGCACAGGTGATCATCGACCAGTTCCTGGTGTCGGGCCTCGCGAAGTGGGGACAGACCTCGCGCCTGACGCTGCTGCTCCCGCACGGCTACGAGGGCTCGGGCCCCGAGCACTCGAGCGGACGCGTCGAGCGCTTCCTCCAGGCGGCGGCCGAGGGGAACGTGCGGGTCGCGAACTGCACCACTCCGGCGCAGTACTTCCACCTGCTGAGGCGACAGGCGCTCGTCTCGAAGCCGCGGCCGCTGATCGTGATGACGCCGAAGAGCCTGCTGCGCCTCCCGGCGGCAACGTCGACGCTCGAGGAGCTCTCCGACGGTCACTTCCAGCGCGTGATCGACGATCCGCGCTTCACCGACGGGGGCCGCGAGGCGGTCACGAAGCTCGTCCTCTGCTCGGGCAAGGTCTACTACGACATCGAGGGGCACGACGAGCGCGACGCGGCCGGCCACATCGCCATCGCGCGCGTGGAGCTGCTCTACCCGTTCCCCGAGGAGGACCTCGTCGAGCTGATCGAGAGCTATCCGAACCTCGAGCGCGTGGCGTGGGTGCAGGAGGAGCCGCGCAACATGGGCCCGCGCGCGTTCATGCGGCGGCGGATGGCGAAGATCCTTCCGCAGAACGTGTCGTACGACTACGTCGGGCGGCAGCTTCGCGCCGCGACCGGCGAGGGCTACTCGGCCGCGCACAAGCGCGAGCAGGCGCGCATCGTGCGCGTGGCGCTGGACCTCGAGGACGACCGCCTCGAGCCGGACAGCTCAGCTCAGCGCCCGCTGATGTAGCGGCTCGCCGAGTGCGCGCACAGTCGCGAGCACCGCGATCGCCACCGAGACGATGGCGCTGGCGACGCACCACTGGCAGATCGCCTCGATGCGGAACAGCTCGGCCCAGGTGAGGTAGGCGCTGAATGCCACGGCCACGTAGGCCAGGAGCGCGGTCACCTCGGTGCGCAGCCTGAGCGACGCGAGGATCGCCGCGTACCCGGCCACGCCGATCACGGCGACCGGGATCCCCACGAGCTCGGCGTAGTCGGAGCTCTGCACCCGCTCGCAGTCGCTGATGCCGGTGCAGACCGGCTCGATCCCGGCGTAATGCACCCAGGTGAGGTAGGCGCTGATCGCAAGCCCGAGCAGAGCGAGGCCGGCGATCGCCTTGGTCACCCGCTGAGCTCCTGCTCGATCCGCGGCTCGAACGCTCCCGGCGTCAGGTCAGACGGCTGGAAGCGCTCGAGCGCCCCGCCGGTGGGCCCGATCAAGAACGACGGGGTCGAATTGATGCCGAGCGTGCGGGCAGCCCGCTCGGAGCGGCGCACCTGGCGCTCCGCCGCGGCGCCGGCGTCCGGGCTCTTCAGCCCCGCGTCGGCGGAGAGCCTGTCCATGAAATCCGCGTTGGCGTAGCCGGAGTTCTCCGTTCCCTGGCGCGCGTACGCGAGCGCCGTGAACTGCCACATCCGGTCCTGTGCCGACGCGGCGGCCGCCACCCGTGCGAGCCGGTCAGAGTCGGGGCCGAGGAAGCGCAGCACGTGCAGCTCGAGCCGCACCTTGCCGGTCTTGACGTAGCGGTCGAGCAGCTCCGGGAACACATTGCGCTCGTACTCGGCGCAGAAGGGACACTGGAGGTCGGCGAACTCCACCAGCGTCACCGGCGCGTCCGGCGAGCCGAGCGAGATGCCGGACTGAGGGATCCCGTCGAGCTCGGACGCGACGCCTGTCGCGCCTGCGCCGGGCGAGCTCTTGTCGTCCGGTGTCGTCACCGCGACCACCACCAGCACGCCCACAACGGCAAGCGCCGCCAGCACGCCCAGCCTCATCACCATCGGTCGCCGCGTCGTCATCGGTCCCATGCTCACAGCATCGGCATAAGGGAACCTCAAGCTTTATGTCTCGGGCGCGATCTCTCGCGCGCACGCGGCGCGTCTACAACGAGGGCGCCGTCTGCAGCGTGTACGTGACGCCGGTGACCTGCTGCGCCCGCGTGACCTGCGGCGCGAGCCTCGTCACGCCCATCGTGCCGGCGTCCACGCCGTCCGTGCCGATCGAGTTGGAGTGGATCCCGGTTGTCACGATCACGCCGACGGCCCGACCGTCGTCCGAGATGATCCCGCTGCCCGAGTCACCGGGCACGACCGCCCCCTGCGCGTACACGTGGTCGGCATTCGGCATGCCGATGGCGAGCGCGCTTCGTGCCGGCAGCACGCTGCCGACGCCGACTCCCTGACCGAAGTGGTGCAGCACCACCGGATCCGCGCCCTGGTCCGAGTTCACGCCCGTTGGGCCGCCGAAGTGGCACATCTGCGCATTGGTCGCCACACCGGGGTCGACCCTGATGAGCGAGAAGTCCTTCGGGTCCTGAAGGATCGCGTATGCGAACTCACCGATGCGGTTGCCCGCGCCGTCGCGAGCGACGGGGCCGGTCCCGGGCGCCCAGCTCTGCTCGCCGACATCGCCGCCGACGGGGGACTCGCCGAGGATGCAGTGGCCCGCGGTGCCGATGTAGCGGCTGCCGTCCGAGCCCTGGAACAGGAAGTTGAAGGTGCACTGGCCGGCGTCGGACTCGACGATCGCCCCTGGGCGCACGCCGGGGCACGGACCGGTACCGATCGGATTCGCGGCCGGGACGACCGGGATCAGCTCGCACGGCACCCCGCCGAGCGTCCAGTCGCCTGCTCTCGAGCTGCCGCCGAGCAGCCCGGCGTTGGCCGGCGCCGCGGCCGCCAGCACGGCGACGATCGCGATCGCGGTTGACACAACCCCCCTACCCCGTGAAGTCATGGCACGGACATTCCCCGACAGGCCGAAATCGACACTCGGGGAGGCCGCTTCAGCGCTTGTCGCGCTGCGCCTCGGTGAGGTCGTCGGCGATCCGCTCGGAGCCGAGCCGACGCTGCACGCGCGCGGCCGTGACCGGCGCGAGCTCCGCGATGCGCGTGCCGAGCCGCAGGCCGAGCGGGGCCACGTCGAGCTCGGCGCGCTCGCGCTCGATCCCGCGCACCACCGCGGCGGCGACCTGCTCCGGCGTCCGCGTGCCGACCCAGCGCGGCAGCTTCACGCGGCTCTCGGCGAAGAACCCGGCCTCGCTGACGAAGCCGGGAAAGACGACCGTCACCCCGATGCCGTGTTGCTCGACGTCCTCGCGCAGCCCGGCGGCGAAGCCGCGCAGGCCGAACTTGGTGGCCGAGTAGACACCGGAGCGGGGCGAGGCGACCTTGCCCGACAGCGAGGACACCAGCACCACGTGCCCGCGGCCGCGCTCCAGCATGCCGGGCAGAAGCGCGCGCGTGAGCTGAATCGGCGCACGCAGGTTCACGTCCAGCGCGCGATCGATCTGATCGGAATCGAAGTCCTCCAGGCGGCCACTCGCCGGGAGCGCCGCGTTCGCGACGAGCACGTCGACGTCGCCCGCCGCGGCCGCCAGGCGTTCGGCACCGTCGCGCTCCGCGAGGTCGCCGGGGACCAGCTCGGCGCGCTCGCCCAGACTCGCCCGGAGCTCCTCGAGCAGCTCCTCCCGCCGGCCCGTCAGCACGACGTGCGCACCCCTGGCGTGGAGCGCGCGGGCGATCGCGCCGCCGATGCCTCCGGTCGCGCCGGTCACGAGCGCTCTGGCTCCCGGGAGCTGCACGGGCGCGAAGCGTATCCTCGAACAATGCTTCGCGCACCGATTGGTCTCGGCCTGCAGATACCGAACTTCAACTTTCCGGACGTGAGCGAAGAGGACCTGTTCGAGAGGCTTTCCGACATCGCGACGACTGCCGAGTCGTCCGGCTTCGACACCGTTCTCGTCATGGACCACCTCTTCCAGATCAGGGGCGTCGGACCGCCCGAGAACTGGATGCTCGAGGGCAACGCCATCCTCAGCGCGATCGCGGCACGGACCAACAGGGTCAACCTCAGCCTGTTGGTGGGCGCCACGACCTATCGCAACCCCGCCCTCCACGCCAAGACCACCACCACGCTCGACGTGATCTCGGGCGGCCGCGCGATCCACGGCATCGGGGCCGGCTGGAACGAGCAGGAGGCGACCGCGTACGGCTACAACTTCCCGTCGCTCAAGGTGCGCTTCGAGCGGCTCGAGGACCATCTCAACATCGCACGCGCCATGTTCACCCAGGAGCGAGCGACCTACGAGGGCTCGCACCACAGCGTCCACGAAGCCTTCAACAACCCCAAGCCCATCCGCGGCGACATCCCGATCATGATCGGCGGCAGCGGCGAGAAGAAGACGCTCCGCATGGTCGCCCAATACGCCGACGCGTCGAACTTCTTCGGCGACATCGAGCGGATCAAGCACCTCGTCGGCGTGCTCGAAGGCCACTGCGAGCGGCTCGGGCGCGACCCGGCCGAGATCACGAAGACTCGGCTCGGCACCGTGATCATCGCCCCCACCCAGGAGCAGGCCGACGGGATCTTCAAGTTCGTCGCCGAGGCCACCGGCGCGCCGGCCGACCGGCTCGCGAGCTGGATCGTCGGCGACCCCGACACCGTGGCCGAGCGCTGCAGCGAGCTCCTGGAGGCGGGGCTCGACGGGGTGATCTTCAACTCGCCACAGACACACGACCTCGAGTCGGTCGAGCTGATTGGGAAGACGCTCGGGCCGCTATGCTCGGACGTCCCTAGCGGGCGTAGCTCAGCTGGTTAGAGCGCCGGCCTGTCACGCCGGAGGTCGCGGGTTCGAGTCCCGTCGCTCGCGCTGATACGGGCTGCAAACCTGCGGATGCCTGCGTCATCGGACTCGGGATGTGCGAGGCACTATCCCGAGTCCTCTTCCTTGGCCTCCTTGGTTTTCGCACTCAGCACGAGCGACTTCGTCGCTCCGCTCAATGGCGCACAGGGCTCATCGACGATGCTGAGCCGCTCGCCCGCGCGCGTGAGCGTGAAGACGCGGTTGGCTCGGCCCCGTGGTCGTACGACCACGACCTCGAACGCAGCCGCCTTCCCCTGTGCGTCCGTCCTCAGGATGGTCCGCAGGCCTGCCACGCCGAGGAAGCCGAGCCCTCGTAGGTCAAAGACGACGCGCCTTGGCGCGTGCGCCTCGGAGAGCCGGCCGAGCGCCTGCTCGACGGCTCCGACGCCCGCCTTGTCGAACTCGCCCGTAAGCCGCAAGCGCAAGGTGCTGTCCGACTCATCGACGGCCAACAGCAAGGGGCTCGCGTCCGCCATGGCTCAGCTCTCGACTCGGTCGCCCTGTTCGCCGGTCAGCTCCGCCGGAGCAAGGACGAACACCTCGACGGCCAGGTCGGGATCGATGTGGTTCTGGCTCATGAAGGCAATGACCTTGCGATCGAGCTGCTCTTCGACGATTGCGACCAGCTCGTCGCGCATCGTGAGCTGGTAGTCGGAGCGGAGTTGCAGAACCCGATCGGAGCGTCCGCTGTCGACCAGCTTGCGCTCGCCCCTGGTGAGCGTGTCCGCCAGCAGAACGGTTACGACGTCGTCGCTGATCAGGGTCTTGGCCTTCGTCGGTCCTCGACCGGTGTACTCATGCAACAGCTGAACGGTGGCGGTCGAGATCATCGGGCCGGGGCCCTCTCGGTGATCGCGCACTGGGACACCTCTCGGGTTCGCTTCCTCGGCGGGTGTGTGCACCACGAAAGGGAGAGGAACCGCAGGAGCCCCAATAGCAGCGTCTAGGACGAGCCTACTCCAGCCGGGCCTGCAAAGTGAAATCCACGCTCTTTCCGCAACGGGCAGTCGCCGCAAAATGCTCGAACTCTTGTGCGAAAGCGAACGTGTTGTGATAATGCCGCGCGTTCGAGGGGACCGGCGCTGACGTGTCACGGCAGACGACGGGACCACGAGAGGGGGCCGCCTATGAGCGGGACCCATCGCAGGCAGGGTTTGGCCAGCTACCGGGACTCAGTCGCGGAGCGGATCAGTGCTGGTGAGGGGTTCGGCGAGGTGGAGGACTCCATCGACCAACTCGCCGAGTTGAACATGGACGAGAAGGCAGCGCTGTGGCTGTTCGCCTTCTCGCTCCGCGATCGAGCTGAGCAGCAGCTCGAGGCACGGGCCCACCTAGCCTCGCTCCTCTAGCGAAGGGAGACCGCGAGATGAACGGCCAGAGGCCTCAGCGCGAGTTGGGCGACGCTCTTGCGGCCGCCCTCAACGAGCAGGCGGGGGCCGAGAGGTATCGGCGCCGGCAGGCGCAGGTGCGACTCGGGAGGACGGACAGAGCAGGTCGCCCGCGCCCGCTCGAGTTCGACGAAAACGGCTTCCCGGTTGCGCAAGGCACCCCGAGCTTCGTCACCCGCGTAGCGCGGCTGCTGAGCGCGAGGTAGCCGGCGGCCGCCTTCGGCACCGAGCGACACAGGCGACCGCGATAGGAGTAGTGTGTGAGACCTGCTGGCCCTGCGGCCAGAGCGCTCAGCCCAAGTCCGAATGCCACCGACGGCGCAACGCGCGCCACAAGGCGAGAGGCCGGGGCCTACTGGGTTTTGACTGCGGGGCCGGTGAAGTACCTCTACGGACGGTGGCGTCGTCCAAGATCGGATTGGACGCTCAGGATTTCACCTGTCCTTCAACGATTACCGAAGGGATGAGCCATGGGCTCACACGAGAACAAGCAGTCGGCCCAGGATGCCTACGCGGCGTTCGGCAAAGGCGACGCGGACGGAGCGATGCGCAACATCGACGACTCAGTCGAGTGGATGGTGCGCGGTGACAACGCTCTGACCGGAACCTACAACGGCAAGCAGGCGGTCGGAGAATTGTGGGCACGGTTCGGGAGCAAGGACTTCCGCACCGAGCCGCACGACTTCATCGCCGACGGCGACAAGGTCGTCGTACTCACGACGATCCACCTCGAGGGCGAGACAGTCGAGAGCGCCGACATCCTCACCTACAACGGCGGCGGCAAGCTCGTCGCGTTCGACACCCGGGCCGACGCCCAGGTGGCCGACCGGGTGTTCGCAAAGTAGAGCCAACACAGTCCCAAGGCACCCGCCGGGTTTGTGCGCAAACCCGGCGGTGCGCTACGTGGGAGTAGGCTGACTGGAACCGAGCCGGTTACGTCAGGCGCTTCATAGCCTCCCCGGATCCAAAGCAAAGCGCCAGTGAAGGGACGGTCCATGTCCCATCAGGGCTGCTGTAGCTCTCAGCCGGCCGGCGACCTCGCAGAGGTCCTCATGCTGGACGGAGCCTTCGACCGATCGAACGCCACGCAGGTCGAGGTGGCGCTGGGCGATGCGAGCGAGGCCGATCGGCCACAGCTGGTGATCGACCTCAGAGGTGTGAGCTTCCTGGACTCGACGATGTTCAGGGTGCTTATTCAGGGTCTGGGTGACACGGCCGCCCGCGGCGCCCAGCTCGCCCTGATCCGCCCCAATGCGACGGTGTGGAGAGTGTTCGTACTCAGCGGCCTCAGCAACAACTTCCATTCGTTCGGCCGCTTGGATGAGGCCTTGGCCAGCTTCGAGCTGCGACCTTAGGCGACAGTCACGCGCGCGCGACGCTCTTTGCCGCTTCGAGGATCAGTCCGGCAACGATGCCCGGATTGTCGATTAGCGCCATGTGTCCGCTGCCGCGAATCGTGATCAGCTCGACGTTCGTGCAGTTCTCCAACGCCCGCCTCTCCTCGTGCGTGAGTCCAACCTCGCCCTTGCCGTCGCCGAATGCAGCCCAGGCTCTCACGCCTGCGTCGCACAGTCGCGACACGAGAGACTCGTGGCGGTCGAGATACTCGAAGTAGTGCCGAACCAACTCCCGGCACACCCGCGGATCGTTGCCTTGCATCTCAGCGATGAGGGCATCGCCGCGACCCGCGGGGAACTCCTTTTTCATTCCCCGCGGCATCGCCTTCAGCATCGCCCACCAGCCCAGGCGCCCCAGACCCGGCACGCGGCCGAGGCGGTCCATGACATCCAACACCTTGAACTCGTCTTCGTGCGAGAAGGACGGCGATAGCAATACGGCCGGGCCCTTGAACTGCCCGGCGCCCAGCATCTCGATGGCCAGGTTCGCGCCCATGCTGTGCCCCACGACGACATCGCAACCGAGGTCGGCGGCGAGCTCGGCCGCCGCCGCGCTATAGCTCTCGAACCGGAGATCCGCGAGCGGCGTCGTTCCTCCGAAGCCGGGCACGGTCGCGGCGACGAACCGAATGGGCGCTTCCCTCAGCCCGGGATCCGCAAGGACGTCGTCGTAGAACGCTGCGGTACAGAGGCCGCCCGGCAGCAGCAGAGCCGCATGCTCGGCGCCGGCGGGCCCGGACTCGTGCAGTGTCCATCCGTTGTGATGGCTCATGGGCATGCACCGACGCTAGAGGACGGCGGCGCCCCGCGAGGTGCAGGAACGCTGCGTGCGCGTGAACGGAGCAGTACGCCTGTCACGCCGGAGGTCGCCGGTTCGGGGTAGTCGTTTTGTTGATGGTGGACACGGGTAGGGCCCGCATCGGCGGCTCGGGATGGATCCCCGCCTGCCGCCGATCGACCGTGCCGCGCTGACCCAGAAGGTCGGCAGGCAACATTCCGAACCACAAGGGAGGAAGGGTGCGTAAAGCCCTCACTGCCGTGGTCGCTGCATTGGCAGCGGCCCTTCTCCTCGCTCCAGTGGCCTCGGCCATCGACAAGGTCAACACCCGCGAGCTGCGTCGCGGTGTGACCCTCGACGGCATTCTCGAGCACGAGCGAGCCCTGCAGGACATCGCAATCGCAAACGACGGGACCCGCGCAGCGACGTTCCCCGGCTACGACGCGTCGGTGGAGTACGTCTCGAACCGCCTGCGCCGTGCCGGATACAAGGTGACGCTTGACGAGTTCAACTTCGCCCGCTGGGAGAAGAACGGCCCGTCGACGCTCGAGCGGACCAGCCCGAGCCCCAACCTATGGCTCGAGGACACGGACTACATCGTGTCCCAGTTCTCGGCCAGCGGTGACGTGACACAGCCGGTGTTCGTCGCCGGCAACACCGTGGTGCCGCCGCCCGGTGGGGCGGGCACGTCGACGAGCGGCTGTGATCCGGCCGACTTCGACGGGATGCCGCCGGGCGCGATCGCGCTCATGGAGCGCGGCACCTGCCCGTTCGTCCAGAAGTACACGAACGCACAGGACGAGGGCGCGGGCGCGGCTCTGATCTTCAACGACGGCTTCGAGGGCCGCGAGGCTCCGCTGTTCATCACAGCCCCGCAGGGCATGGAGATCCCGGCCGCGATGATCAGCAACGACGTGGGCGAGGAGATCTACGACCAGGCTCAGGACGGCCCGGTGACACTCCACATATTCGTCGACGCCACGACGACGCCGATTCCGCAGTACAACGTCATCGCCGACTCCACGCGTGGTGACCGCGATCGCACCGTCGTGATTGGTGCCCACCTGGACTCGGTGGAGGCGGGTCCCGGCATCAACGACAACGGCTCCGGATCCTCGACGGTCCTCGAGATCGCCGAGCAGGTCGCGAAGCTGCGTGGTGAGCGGCCGCGGAACCGGCTGCGCTTCGCGTTCTGGGGCGCGGAGGAGGCCGGTCTTGTCGGCTCGACGGCGTATGTGCAGGAGCTCGTCGACAACGGCAAGATCAGCGAGATCGAGGCGAACCTGAACTTCGACATGGTCGGTTCGCCCAACTTCGTGCGCTTCGTGTACGACGGCGACGTGTCCGACACGGCACCGCCCCCGGGCGGCGCTCCGCAGGGCTCCGGTCAGATCGAGGGGCTGTTCAACCGCTACTTCGACAGCCAGGGGCTTCCCCACGACCCGACCGCCTTCGACGGTCGCTCGGACTACGGCGCGTTCATTGCGAACGGCGTCGCGGCCGGCGGTCTGTTCACGGGCGCCGAGGGCATCAAGACGGAGCGTCAGGAGGCGCTCTACGGCGGTGTCGCCGGACTTGCGTTCGACCCGTGCTACCACCAAGCGTGCGACACGTTCTTCAACCTGAGCTATACCGCGCTGGACGAGATGTCCGACGCGGCGGCTCATGCCGCGTGGACGCTCGCGCGGTCGAGGAGCCCGGTCACGCAGGCCCAGGGCGCCAAGGCGGCCAAGGCCAAGAAGGGCAAGCAGCGGCGAACGAGGGCACTGAAGTACCAAGGCCCGTTCCGCGTCCGCTGACCACCACCAAACGCGGTGCTCGAGGGGCGGCCTGCGGGCCGCCCCTCGTCGTTAGTAGATCCCCCGATGGCGTCGGACGACGCCGTCGGGCTCCTGGCGCTACGCTGCGGCGGCGCGACCGGGAGGGTTGCGCTGTGCGTGTGGCCCGTGCTGACGCTGTGGCCGCCATACAAACGCCCCTAGGGAGGGTTCTTTATATGTCTGTACGCAAGTGCGTCGCGCTTGTCGGCGCGCTCTTGGCGCTGGGCGTAGTAGCCCCGGCCGCTGGAGCCGCGAAGAACAACACGGCGACCGTTGCCAAGGCCAGTCCTGGCAAGGCGGCCGCCGACGGCCGCAAGACTTCGAAGAAGCTGCGCAAGGCGATCACCTCGCAGCGCATGTTCAAGCACCTCCAGGCGCTTGACACGATCGCCGACGAGAGCGGCGGCAACCGCGCGTCCGGCTTCGAGGGCTATGGCGCGTCCGTGCAGTACGTGCTCACACAGCTGCGCAACGCCGGCTACAAGCCGACCGTGCAGGTGTTCAGCTTCGTGACGTTCGAGGAGCTGTCGGATCCGGTGCTGCGGGAGATCTCGCCGACGCCGAAGGAGTACACGCAGGACGAGTTCCAGACGATGTCCTACTCGGCGAGCGGCGACACCGGTGACAAGGCCATCGTGCCTGTCGACGTCAACTTCGCCACGCCCGCAACGACGACGTCGGGCTGCGAGGCCGGCGACTTCGCCGGGTTCCCGGCAGGCGCGATCGCGCTTATCCAGCGCGGTACCTGCACGTTCGCCGTGAAGGCGGTCAACGCGCAGACGGCGGGCGCCTCTGGCGCGATCATCTTCAACCAGGGCACGCCGGGCCGGACCGACGTAGTCGCCGGCACGCTCGGTGAGACGGCGCAGGACGGTCAGGCCGCTGAGCCCGACGTGACGATCCCGGTGACCGGCATCGATTTCGCGAACGGCCAGCGGCTCGCCGGCACGGCCAACCCGGTCGGCCGGATGATCGTTGACGCGGAGAGCAATCGCCGTATGTCGAGCAACGTCCTGGCCGACACGGCCGGTGGCAACCCCGACAACGTCACGATCGTGGGATCGCACCTCGACTCGGTTCCGGAGGGGCCGGGCATCAACGACAACGGCTCGGGCTCGGCGTTCAACCTCGAGCTCGCTCTCCAGATGAAGAAGCAGCACATCAGGCCAACCAATCGCGTCCGCTTCGCGTGGTGGGGCGCCGAGGAGTCTGGCCTGGTGGGCGCGACGCGGTACGTCGCCGCCATCTCGGACGAGGCGTTCGCGCAGATCGCGGCGAACCTCAACTTCGACATGCTGGCGTCGCCGAACCACGCCAACTTCATCTACGACGGCAACTTCTCGGACACGCCGCCGCCGGCAACGGCGCCGACCGTGAACCCAGGCGCCGCGAAGATCGAGCGGGACTTCGTGAACTACTTCGATTCCCAGGGAGTGGCCACGGAGCCGACGGCGTTCGACGGCCGGAGCGACTACAAGCCGTTCCAGGACAACGGCGTCGCCGCCGGCGGCCTGTTCTCCGGGGCGGAGGTCGCGAAGTCGCAAGCGCAGTTCGAAAAGTGGGGTGGGATCGTCGGCGCACCGTTCGACCCGAACTACCACGAGGCCGGTGACGACATCACCAACCTCGATCTCGAGGGCTATGAGACCCTCGCGGACGGCGGCGCGCACGTGCTGGCGCTGCTGGCCGAGGACCCGGACCTGCGCGATTCGCTGGCAGGCGGAGCCACTGCGGCGAAGAAGCGTCTGACGGCAGCGCAGAAGCGCAGGCTGAGCGCCCGCAAGGCCCGCCTGGCCGAGTACCGCGGAAGCCGGCTCGCCCGCTAGGCCAGAGCCGGACAGTCAATCCAAGTCATGAGGGGCGGCCGGGCGGCCGCCCCTCGTGACGGTTCGCGCGCGCGAGAGCGAGAGCTAGAAGATCGTCACGATCAGCCAGCGGAGCAGCGCGATCAGCGCCAGCGCCCAGAGGGCGGTCAGGAGTGCGCCGGCGGCGATCGCCGACAAGGCGATCCGGTAGCCGTCTCGCTTCGGGCCGCGTCCGTTCGGACCGCGCTGCGCGTCGGGTGTGTACGACATGGGGGCACCTGTTGAAACGCGCGTGAGGCGCCGAGGTTGGAGAGTTAGGAACGGTCGCGGCCGCGGCGCTCGCGGATCTGGGTCACGGCGAGCCAGACCAGGAATGCGACCACCGGCAGGAAGTAGGCGATCGTTGTCAGGTAGTGACCGGCGTGGGCGATCGGCGGCGTCATGTGTTCGCCTCCGACACTAGCCAGACCGCCAGCAGCGTGAAGCCGAGCATTACGCCCAGCATCCAGTACTGCGAGCGCACCGCCTGGCGCGCGTCGCGGTAGATCGCGAGCGCCCGGTCGTGGGCCAGGACCAGGGCCGCGACGTGGCCCGCGACTATGAAGCCGACCTTGATGTACCACTCGACGTTCGAGCCGATCAGCCCGTACTTCACCTGGTGCCCCGCGGTACCGAAGATGTTCGATCCGTCGCCCAGCGGATCGGAGGCCAGGTAGACGATCGCCTGGCCCTGGTAGAGCAGGAGCGTGAAGTAGTGGGCCGCCGCGTAGGCCATCGCGATCGGAACCAGCGAGTGCACGAACTCGTTTGCAAGGCGTGATGCGCTGAACCCGCCCCCCACGCTCCTCGCGCCGAGGATGCCGAGCCAGTAGAAGCCGGCGATGAACAGCACGGAACCGATCATTCCCACCAGGAAGGTCAGCTCCAGCGCGTGCTCGGGCGTCAGGCCGAGCAGGTCCTGGAAGAACTGCGAGATGTCCGGCGACCTGCTGTTCCACGCGCGCTTGCTGCTCAAGCCGTCGAACGAGACCGTCCCGATCATCACCGCCACCAGCGGCACCGTCCCTCGCATCGGCTCGAGCCGGGGGAGGCCGGACAGGAGAGGCCGCACGCCCACCTCGCCGTCGCGCGTCTCGAACACCGACAGCCGCGAGAACAGGTTGAAGTACACGGAGAAGGCCTCGCCGCGGTCGCACCAGCGCTCCACGCCGTAGAGCGCCATGCCCACGAAGGTGACCGCCGAATAGACGAGCGTCGCCACCGCAAGCGTGCTCGGCTTGTCGCCGTCGGACACGACGAGCTCCATCGCCGCGAACCCGAGGATCCCGATCGCTGCCGGCCAGCGGCCGAGGCGGTCCGGGTAGGCGAGCGGCTCCGGCAGCTCGGAGCGCGACACGCTGCGCGCCACCCACGCCACCGCCCGCCCGATCGCCCGCCACGGGTTGAACGCCCGGAACACGTCGCCGAACAGCAGGCTGAGCGGCACGAACGCCAGCCAGAAGATCACGTAGATGAAGACCGGGGTCCAGTTCGCGCTCGTGCTCTCGGTGCCCTCGAGCCCCGCGTAGACGGTCAGCCCGAGCAGGAAGACGCCGATCGCGCCGCACACGAGCTCCACCGGCCGGCTCGCCAGGATGCGGCCGAGCCCGCCCGGGAGCGGCCGCCACCGCGGCCGCTGGAGGCGCGGCTCCGGCCACAGCGTCGCCAGGGCGACGAAGGAGACGACGAGGACGATCGCGGCTGCCCACCAGAACAGCCACTCGGGCACGGGCAGGTCCGTCCGGACCGAGATGCCGTGACCGATCAGGAACACGTGCAGGTCAGCTTGGCTCGACCGTCAGCTTGCCTACGAGGGGGTCCTTCCCCGCGTCCTCGGCCACGTGGCTCTCGATCTCGAAGATCCCCTCGACGTCGGCCGTGAAGTTGAAGCGCGCCGCCTTGCCAGGCTCGACCGTCTTCTCGATGTCGTAGCCGTGCAGGTGGATGTCGTCGTGAGCGTCCGAGCTCACCACGATCAGCACCCGGTCGCCCTTCGTCACCTGGATGTCTGCCGGCCCGCCGACCACCTCGCCGCCGCGGATCTGGATCCGGGTGGCGACCGGCCCCTCCGACTCCGCCGGCACGGTCGCGGTCTCCGTCGGCGTGCCCTGATCGCCCGTCTCGGACCGGGGCTCAGTCGTGGTCTGGGTGGTCCGGGTCGCCTGCTCGCCGCCGTCGTCGTCATCGCCGGGGCTGGCAATCACGAAGGCCACGACGGCGAACACCGCCGCCGCGACGATCAGCCCGATGCGCTGATTCCTCGACATGCGGCGCCGAAGTATGGCAACGCCGGATAGGGTTCCCTCCGGTGCCGAGACGCGATCAGCGCATCATGGTCCTGGCCGCGGCAGCAGCCGCCGCGGCGCTGCTCCTGGCCACGCTGGCCGGGCACGCGGAGATCGTCGCGTACCTCGCTCCCCTCGTCGCGCTCGGGATTCCGCTCGTGGCCGGCCGTTACCTCGGCGAGGGCGCGCTCGAGCGCCTGCGCACACGCCGTGAGCCCTCGCGCCGCCGCCTCGCCGGCGTGCTCGTGGCCGGTGCCCGGCGCGCCGCCGGCTCCTTTCCGCGCGGCGGCCGCCTGATCGCCGAGGCGCTCGCCGAGCGCGGTCCGCCCGGCCCCGCTCTGACCTAGCGCCCGCGCCCGGCCTCGCTCGGCGCGGACGCTCTACGTCCGACCCGAGGAGGTCTCGTGCCTTCACTACGAGGCGCGACCGCCGCGGCGCTGACAGCGCTGTGCGCGTTCGCGCCCAGCGCCCTCGCCCACAAGGGCAACCCGAACTACAGCTCAGAGGTTCGCTCGATCGAGCCGGCCGTGAACGGCCTGGCCGCGGAGATCCTCAGCAACGACGACCGGATCGAGCTGCGCAACAACAGCGACAGCGTCGTCGTGGTCGAGGGCTACCGCAACGAGCCCTACCTGCGCTTCCTGCCTGACGGCACGGTCCAGCAGAACCGCCGCTCGCCGGCCACCTACCTGAACGAGGACCGCTTCGCGCAGGTCGAGGTGCCCGCCTCGGCGCGCCCGAACGCGCCGCCCGTCTGGCAGCAGGTCGCTCGGAACGGGCGCTACGACTGGCACGACCATCGCATCCACTGGATGTCGAAGACGCCGCCGAAGCCGGTGCGCGAGGACGAGTCCAAGCGCGCCAAGATCTTCGACTGGACGCTGCCGATGGCAGTGGCGGGACGTCCCGGCGAGATCGACGGCTCGCTCACCTGGCTCGGCAAGGACTCGGGCGGGTTCCCGGCCGCCGCGGCGGTCTCCCTGGCCGCTGTCGCGCTCGCGGGGATCCTCCTGGTGGTGTTCGTCCGGCGCCGGCGGCGCCCGGCGGGCGACCGCCAATCCGAGGCCTGGTGAGGCGGGCCGCACTGATCCTTGCCCTGGCGGGCCTCCTGGCCGCCCCTGAGGCCGCGAGCGCGCACGCGGTCCTCCAGGACTCCACGCCGAGCCGCGGCGACCAGGTCGCGCAGGCGCCGAAGAGCATGGAGCTGCGCTTCGACGAGCCGGTCGAGATCGCCTTCGGCGCGGTACGGGTGTACGACGCCGAAGGCAGCCGCGTGGACACCGGCCCGACCGAGCACCCCGGAGGGCGTGGCGACGCGGTCGCCGTCGACCTCCGCGGCGGCCTCGACGACGGGATCTACACCGCCACCTACCGGGTGATCTCGGCGGACTCGCATCCCGTTAGCGGCGGGTTCACGTTCACCGTGGGAGCCGGCGGCGCCGCTCCAAGCGCCAGCGTGGCCGACCTCATTGACGCGGGCGGCGCGGGACCCGTCACCGACGCGGCCTTCGGCGCCGCGCGGGCGCTCTGCTACCTCGCGATCGCACTGCTGGCCGGCGGACTGGCATTCGCCCTTCTGGTGTGGCGCGGCGTGCCCGCGGGCGCGGCCGCCACGGACGCGTTCGCCGCGCGCGCCCGGACCATCGGGCTGGCCGCGGCCGCCACCGGAGTCGTGACCTCCGCGCTCGGGATCGTGCTTCAGGGCGCCACGGCCGGGGCGACGTCCTTCTGGAGCGCGCTCGACCCCGATGTCGTGGGCGATGTGCTCAGCACGCGCTTCGGGACCGTCTGGGGCCTGCGCCTCCTGGCCTTCGTCCTTCTCGGCGCGGCGCTTGCGCTGCCGGCGCGCAAGCCGGTGCTGGCAGCCATGGTCGCGCTCGCCGCCTTCCTCTGCCTCACCCCCTCCCTCGCCGGCCACGCCTCGACCGTCGACCCCACCGCGCTGCTGATCCCGGCCAACTTCCTTCACGTCAGCGCGATGTCGATCTGGGTGGGCGGCGTCGCGACGCTGCTCCTCGCCGTGCCGGCGGCCACCCGCGCGCTGGAGGCACAGGAGCGCACGCCGCTCCTGGCGCGCTCGGTCGCCCGCTTCTCCACGCTCGCGCTCTTCGCGGTCGCGGCGCTCGTCGCAAGCGGCATCACCCAGGCGATCCCCGAGCTCGAGTCGTTCTCGGACTTCATCGACACCGCCTTCGGCCGCGCGCTCCTGGCGAAGATCGCCCTGCTCCTGCTGCTGCTGGGGCTCGGTGCCTGGAACCGTCAGCGCGCGCGGCCGCGGCTCGCCGCGCAGGCGGAGCGGGGCGAGGCGCCGGGCGAGACGGGCGTGCTCCTCAGGCGGTCGCTCCGGACGGAGCTTGCGCTGATGGTTGCCGTGCTCGGCGTCACCGCCGCGCTCGTCTCCTACCCGCCGCCCGCGTCCACGGCGAGCGGACCGTTCGCGAAGGACGTGGACATCGGCCCGGCGCGCATGGAGCTGACGGTGGACCCCGCCCGGCCGGGCCTGAACGAGGTGCACATGTACCTGTTCGACCGCAAGAGCGGAGCGCAGTACGACCGGGTGAAGGAGCTGCGCGTGAGCGCAGCGCTGCCCGAGAAGCAAATCGGCCCGGTGCGCCTACCGGCCCAGAAGGCAGGACCCGGCCACTACGTGGTCCGGCAAGCGGAGATCGCCCCGGCGGGCGATTGGACGCTCGCGATCGACGCGCGCGTGAGCAAGTTCGACGCCTACCGCGCGGAGGTCGAGGTGCAGGTCAAGTGAACCAACAAGGAGGAACCCGTATGAGGACCGTCGTCGCATTCGCAGTGCTCGTGGCCACGCTCGCCCTGGCGGCGACTGCATCCGCGCACGTGACGCTCCAGCCGGAGGAGGCGCCTGCGGGCGGCTTCACCCGGCTCGACGTGCGCGTGCCCAACGAGCGCGACAACGCGGGCACGACCAAGGTGGAGGTTGAGTTTCCACCCGGGTTCGTGTTCGTGTCGACCGAGCCCGTGGCGGGCTGGACCGCGAAGATCACGAAGCGCAAGCTCGACAAGCCCGTCGAGGCCGAGGGCGAGCAGCAGACGGAGGAGGTCAACACGATCACCTGGACCGGCGACGGGAAGACCGGCATCGTGAAGCCCGGCGAGTTCCAGGATTTCGGTCTCTCGCTCGGGATGCCCGACAAGCCCGGGACGAAGCTGACCTTCAAGGCGCTCCAGACCTACAGCAACGGCGAGGTCGTCCGCTGGATCAACGCGCCGGACGCAGAGGAGGACCCGGCGCCGCAGGTGACGCTCACCTCGGCCAGCGGCGGCGAGCACGGCGCGGCGACCGAGCCCGCGTCCGCGCCGGCGGACACCGGAGGGAACGAGGGCGACGAGGACGAGGGAGCGCCGGTGTGGCTCGCCATCATCGCGCTGGCGCTCGGGACGCTGGGCCTCGTCGCCGGGGTCGCGGCGCTGGCGGGCGGCCGGCGGGCTCGGGTCTGAGCCCTACGTGACGCGGTGCGGCTAGTTGCCGGCGAGCGCGCCGGTGACTGGCCGCGCCCCGCCGTTGCCGGTCTCAGGGTCCGGCGAAGACTCCTCCGAGACCTGGACAGGCGCCTGGCGCTCCGGGCGCGGGCTCGCCTCGAAGGCCGGGACGTCGTCGGGGTCACCGGGACGTTCCGGCTGGAAGCGGTAGCCCACGCCGAAATGGGTGTGGATGTAGCTCCAGTCGGGCGAGGCGGTCTCGAGCTTCAGCCGGACCTTGCGGACGAAGACGTCGACGGAGCGATCGCCGTGGGCCATCGCGTAGCCCCAGACCGCCTGGTAGATCTCCTCGCGCTGAAGCACCTTGCCCTGCGCCTGGGCGAGCAGCTGGAGCAGCTCGAACTCGCGCCGCGTCAGGTCCACGCTGCGGCTGCGGACGAACGCCTGGAACTGGTCGGCGCGGATCTCGAGCTCCCCGGCGACGAGCGGGCCGGTGTCGACCCGCTCGGACGCGCGCTTGCGGCGCCGCACCACGGCCTCGACTCGCGCGAGCACCTCCTCGGGATGGCACGGCTTGGTGACCCAGTCGTCGGCGCCCGCGCGCAGGCCGCGCACGCGCTGCGACACGCTCGTGCGGCCGGTGCAGACCACGACCCCCATGCCCGGGAGCGCGAGCGTCAGCCGCTCGAGGAACTCCCACGCTCCCGGCCCCAGCAGCCCCAGATCGACGACGACCGCATTCACGCGCATCGCCACGAACTCGTCCAGCGGCGGCGGCGCCTCGAGGCACCTGTACTGCCAGCCGAGGTCCGCGGCCCGCTTCACCAGAACTCGCACGAACCCCGAGTCAGAGTCGAGGATCGCGATTCGCAGATCCGCCATCTGGCGGGAAGTCTAAGCAGGTGCCCAGTCGGCCGTGTTGCGTTCACAGGCTTTTCACAACCGGGCAACCTCGAAATAACGGAAGTTGCAGGCTCTGGTGGCACAGTCGCCGTCCATGGTTGTCGGCGAACTGGAGATCCGCCCAACCGAGTACCTGGTACTCGCCGGCGGGAAGCCGCTACGGCTCACGGTCCGTGAGCTGGAGCTGCTCACCGCGCTGGCCGAGCGCCGCGACCGCATAGTCAGCCGCGAGGAGCTCTACCAGGTCGTATGGGAGGAGCACTACCGCAAGACGGATCGCTCCGTGGACGTGTACATCGCGAGGCTCCGCCAGAAGCTCGACGAGGCGCTCCCGGGCCGTGCCTACATCCACACGCACTTCGGCTTCGGGTACCGGCTCTCCTCTGGGGGACAGGCTTAGGCCTGTCCCCCTGCCGTCGTTCACATCCTTTTCACAAGACGGCCACAGGGGGGTAACAGACTGCGGCGCGGCCAATGCAAGCGTCCGCGGCATGAAGAAGATCATCATTTCCATGGTCGCCTGCGGCGCTCTCGCGCTCGGCGCGGCCGCCTGCGGCGACGACGACGACAGCGGCAACAGCAACGCCAGCAGCGGCGGTGGTGGTGGTGGCGACCTGGCCGGCAACATCAAGATCGATGGGTCGAGCACGGTGGCTCCGTTCACCCAGGCGGCGGCGGAGGCGTTCCAGGGCGAGAACCCGGGCGTGAAGATCACCGTCGGGACCTCGGGCACCGGCGGCGGGTTCGAGAAGTTCTGCGCCGGCGAGACCGACATCTCCGACGCCTCGCGACCGATCAAGGACGACGAGGAGGTCCCCGTCTGCAAGAAGGCCGGGATCGACTACAAGGAGGTCCAGGTCGCGAACGACGGGATCGCCGTCGTGACGAACCCCGACCTCAAGGTCGACTGCATGACCGTCCCGCAGCTGAAGAAGGTGTGGAACGAGGGCTCCAAGGTCAAGAACCTCAGCGAGGTCGACCCGAAGCTCCCGGATACCGAGCTCTCGCTGTTCGGGCCGGGCACCGACTCGGGCACCTTCGACTTCTTCACCGACGTGATCAATGGTGAGGAGGGCGTCTCGCGCGAGGACTACCAGCCCTCGGAGGACGACAACATCCTCGTCCAGGGTGTCGAGGGCGAGGCCGGCGGGTTCGGCTACTTCGGCCACTCGTACTACGAGCAGAACAAGAGCAAGCTGGGCCTGGTGAAGGTCGATGGCGGCAGCGGCTGCATCGAGCCCACCACGGAGACGATCCAGAGCGGCGAGTACAAGCCGCTCTCGCGACCGCTCTTCATGTATCCCAGCACCAAGGCGCTCCAGCGGCCCGAGGTGAAGGCCTTCATGGACTACATCCTCGAGAATCAGCAGACCATCGCCGAGGCCTCGCAGATCGTGCCGATGAATCAGGAGCAGGCCGACAAGGCGACGACCGACCTCGGCTAGCCGGATGGAAGCAGCCAGCACAGCAGCGGCAGCAGGCGGCCGCCCGGAGGCACCGAGCCTCCGGGCGGCACGCCGCCGTTACGGGGAGACCGTCATCAAGGGCCTCCTGCTGCTGGCGGCATTGATCTCGCTGCTCACGACGACCGGGATCATCTACGCGCTGCTCGAGGAGACGATCGTCTTCTTCGGCGACGTGGGCGTCAGCGAGTTCCTGTTCGGGACGAAGTGGACACCCCTCTTCCAGTCGGCCAGCTTCGGCGTGCTGCCGCTGGTGCTCGGCACGTTCGCGACGACGTTCATCGGCCTCCTGGTGGCGGTCCCGCTCGGCCTCGGCGCTGCCATCTATCTCAGCGAGTACGCGCGCCCCCGGGTCCGCAAGGTGCTCAAGCCGACGCTCGAGCTCCTGGCCGGGATCCCGACCATCGTCTTCGGCTACTTCGCGCTCACGTTCTTCACGCCGGAGTTCCTGCGCGGATTCCTGAACCTCGACGTGGCGATCTTCAACGCCCTGGCGGCCGGGATCATCATCGGGTTCCTGATCATCCCGATCATCGCCTCGATCTCCGAGGACGCGATGCGCTCGGTGCCGCAGGCCCTGCGCGAGGGCGCCTTCGGGCTTGGCGCATCGAAGCTCCAGGTCAGCGTGCGCGTCGTCTTCCCGGCCGCCCTGTCGGGCATCGTCGCGTCGATCGTGCTCGCGATGTCGCGTGCGGTCGGCGAGACGATGGTCGTGCTGATCGCCGGCGGTCAGCAGCCCCAGTGGGGCGTCGACGTGGGCAAGTCGATGGAGACGCTCACCGCGTTCATCGGGGCAACCGCCAAGGGCGACGTGCCCACAGGGTCGACCGAGTACCGGACGCTGTTCGCGGTGGGCACACTGCTGTTCTTCATCACGCTCGTCATCAACTTCGTCTCGATCCGCTTCGTGCGGAAGTACAGGCAGGTCTACGAATGAGCGCTCACCAGGACGCGGTCGGGCGCGCGCCGGCAGACAGGCGCATCAAGGACCTGGGCTTCAAGGTGGCGCTGTGGGCTTGCCTGGCGGTGGCGGTCGGCCTGCTGATCGTCCTCCTCGGGGATGTCGTCGCCGACGGCGTCGACCGGCTCGACTGGAGCTTCATCACCAACTTCACCTCGATCGACGCCGACCAGGCCGGGATCCAGGCCGCCCTCTGGGGCACGATCTGGCTCATGGGGGTGTGCGCGCTCTTCATCATCCCGGTGGGCGTGGCCACGGCGATCTACCTCGAGGAGTACGCCGACGAGACGCGCTGGTGGAACAAGCTCATCGAGCTGAACATCCAGAACCTCGCCGCGGTGCCGTCGATCGTCTACGGCATCCTCGGCTTGGCGTTTCTCGTGCGCGGCCCCATCGCCCTCGGCCAGGTGGTCTTGGCGGGCGGGCTGACGCTCGCCCTGCTAGTGCTCCCGATGGTGATCATCGCCGGCCGCGAGGCACTGAGGGCAGTGCCACCCTCGATCCGGGAGGGCTCGATGGCGCTCGGCGCCACGCAGTGGCAGACGATCTGGCGCCAGGTGCTTCCCGCCGCCATCCCAGGAATCGCGACCGGCGTGATCCTCGCCCTCTCGCGGGCCATCGGCGAGACCGCGCCGCTGATCGTGGTGGGCGCCGCGACCGTGATCACCTTCAACCCCGAGGGCCTCGACTCGCAGTTCACCGCGATGCCGATCCAGATCTTCGAATGGATCTCGCGGGCCTCAAACGACATCAACAACTACAAGCCCCTCGCGGCCGCAGGCATCCTGCTGCTGATCATCATGCTGCTCGCGATGAACAGCGTTGCAATTTGGCTACGAAACCGTTACGAGCAGAAGTGGTAGGTGATCTAGAGTTGCCCGACCGAGTGACCGAGCGCCCAGAGATCCGAGTCGACGTGCAGCCCACACATCCGATCGAGGAGCGCCCGCAGATGGACGGTGCGCCGTCTTCGCGCGAGGCGATCTTCAAGCTCGACGGCGTCGCCGTTGCCTACAGCGGCAAGGCCGCGGTCCGTGACGTCACATTCGAGATCGGCAAGAACGAGATCACCGCGCTGATCGGCCCGTCTGGATGCGGCAAGTCCACGCTGATCCGCTGCCTCAACCGGATGAATGACCTCATCGCCGGCGCCGAGGTGACGGGTGAGGTGCTCTACCACGGCCAGGACCTGTACGCGTCGGAGGTCGACGCCGTCGAGGTGCGCAAGCGCATCGGCATGGTCTTCCAGAAGCCGAACCCGTTCCCCAAGTCGATCTACGACAACATCGCCTTCGGCCCGCGCGTGCTCGGGATGAAGGGCAGCATGGACGAGCTCGTCGAGCGCGCTCTCCAGCAGGCGGCGCTCTGGGACGAGGTCAAGGACCGCCTGAAGACGAACGCCTTCGGGATGTCGGGCGGCCAGCAGCAGCGGCTCTGCATCGCCAGGGCGCTTGCGGTCTCGCCCGACGTGATCCTCATGGACGAGCCCTGCTCCGCGCTCGACCCGATCTCCACCGGCAAGATCGAGGACCTGATGATGGACCTGAAGAAGGACTACTCGATCGTCATCGTCACCCACAACATGCAGCAGGCCGCGCGCGTGTCGAACAAGACGGCGTACTTCACGGTCGAGCTCGACGAGTCGGAGAAGCAGCGCACCGGCCGTGTGGTCGAATTCGACGACACCGAGAAGATCTTCACGAACCCCGCCGACCCGCGCACGGAGGCGTACGTGACCGGCAAGGTCGGCTAGGGCCTCTGGTGACCGACACCACCAGAGCACGCTTCCAGGACGAGCTGCTCGAGCTGGAGCGCTCCGCACTCGGGGGCCTCGACCTGGTGGCCCAGGCGCTCGATCGCGCGCTCGAGACCGTGTGCAACCAGGATGTCGAGCTGGCGAGCATGGTGATCGCGGACGACGACCGCATCGACGGGCGCTACCTCGAGGTCCACCAGGGGATCCTGTCGCTGCTCGCGTTGCAGGCGCCGGTGGCGGGCGACCTCCGCGTCGTGGCGGCCCTGCTCCACGTGATCAAGCACGTCGAGCGGATGGGCGACCAGTGCGTGAACATGGCGAAGCTCGTGCCGCTCGACGGCCATGAGCCGCCGGCCGAGCAGAGCCTGCTGGACCTCATCCAGCGGATGGGCGACCAGGCGCGCCAGCAGGTCGTGCAGTGCGGGCAGGCGTTCCGGCGGCGCGACGTGGCGTTGGCGCAGGACCTCGTGCGCCAGGACGACATCATCGATGAGCTGAACCGCGAGGTCTTCCACCGTGCGCTCGAGCTGGGCGACGACCTGGACCGGCGCGAGTGGGCCATGCACATGATGCTGGTGGGGCGCTGCATCGAGCGGATCGGGGACAATGCGGTCGACATCGGCGAGCAGACGGCGTTCGTCGTCACCGGGCTCTTCAGGGAGTTCGAGGATGCCTCGCACCCCGTGGCCGCACCCCCCACTGCTTGATCTGCGCCTGCATCGACATCGGCAGCAACACGACCCGGCTGCTGGTTGCCGACGCGGGTGAGGGACGGCTCCGCGAGCTCGTCACGCAGCGCGCGTTCACACGGATCGGCAAGAGCCTCGGCAACGGCGGCGTTATCCCGCGGGAGAAGATCGCGGAGACCGCCGAGGTCGTCCGGACTCAGGCGACGGTCGCCAACGAGGTCGGCGCGAAGAACATCGTTGCGGTGGCGACCGCCGCGATCCGCACCGCGCAGAACCGCGACGAGCTCGTGAGCGCCGTGGAGGAGGCCGGCGGGATGAAGCTGAGCGTCCTGTCCGGCGAGGAGGAGGCGCGCCTCTCGTTCGTCGGCGCCACGCGCACGCTGCTCGAGGCGCCGCCCGGAACCGTCGCGGTCGTCGACGTGGGGGGCGGCTCCAGCGAGATCGCGATCGGGCTCGCCGACGGCGCGATGACGTGGTCCGAGTCCTTCCGGATCGGCTCCGGCTTCCTCGCGGACGCCTACCTGCGCTCGGACCCGCCCTCAGCCGACGAGCTCGGGAAGGTGCGCCGGCACGTGGAGGGGACCTTCGAGGGGCTGGAGCCGCCTCCGGCGAGCAGCGCCGTGGCCGTCGGCGGCACCGCCACGTCGCTGCGGCGGCTCGTCGGCGCAGAGCTCGAGCACGAGACGCTCGAGCGCGGAATCCGGGTGCTGTCGAGCACTCCGATCGGCGAGATAGCAGATCGCTTCGAGCTCGACGCCGAGCGCGTGCGGCTGCTGCCGGCCGGCATCCTGATCCTCGAGGCCGTCTCGGACCTGCTCGGCCTGCCTCTGCGAATCGCCCGCGGCGGGTTGCGTGAGGGCATCCTGCTCGAGCTGGTCGAGGGCCGGAAGCTTGGCTAGATCGCCGCGAGCTCGACCGGGCGCAGCAGGACGATGAGCTCGCCCTTCTCCACTCCCGCCAGGCCGCCCTTCTTCATCCTCACCTGCGCGCCGGTGAGGTCATGCACGGCCATCGAGAAGTCGGGGTCGTGCCCCACCAGGAGCACGTTTTCGCCCAAGCCGGCGGCGAGCGCCTCGGCGTCGAATGGACCGCCGGCCAGCTTCGGCTCGAGGGTGGGGTCGATTCCGAGCGCTTCGCACGCGAGGCGCGCGGTCTCGGCGGCGCGCACCTTCGGGCTCGTCAGGCACGCGTCCATCGTCACGCCGAGCTTGGCGATCGCCCGGCCCGCGTTGCGGGACTGCTTCTCGCCCTTCTTCGTGAGTGGCCGCTCCGCGTCCGGCGATCCGTCCGCAGCGTCACCGTGGCGCAACAGCCAGATCACAGTGCGTCACGATATAGGGACGCAATGGAAGCAGTAACCGCCCCGCCGGTCTCACCCCAGCTCGACTCGCCCGAGTTGTTCGTCAACCGCGAGCTGTCGTGGCTCCAGTTCAACGAGCGCGTGCTCGAGCTCGCGGAGGACCCGTCGACGCCGCTCCTCGAGCGCGTGAAGTTCCTCGCCATCTACGCCGCCAACCTCGACGAGTTCTTCATGGTCCGCGTCGCCGGGCTGCACGACCAGGTCGAGGCGGGCATCGACGCGCGCGGGCCCGACGGCCTCTCGGCGCGCGACACGATCGAGCGCATCCGAGAGCGGGCCGACGAGCTGGGGAGCCGCCATTCGCGCGCCTGGGAGAACGAGGTGCGACCGGCGCTCGCGGAGCACGACATCCGCGTTGTCGACACCGAAGACTGCTCCGAACAGGATCTCGAGGAGACGAGCCGGATCTTCGCGGAGCAGATCTTCCCGGTGCTGACGCCGCTCGCCGTGGGCCCGGGCAGGCCGTTTCCCTACATCTCGAACCTGTCGCTCTCGATCGGCGTATTCGTCCGCGACCCTGTCTCGAAGCTCGAGACGTTCGCGCGCGTGAAGGTCCCGAAGGAGGTGGTGCCGCGCTTCGTGCCGATCCGCGAAGGCACGTTCGCGCCGCTCGAATCGGTGATCGCACGCCACCTGGACGAGCTCTTCCCGGGCATGGAGATCCTGCGCCACGACTTCTTCCGGGTCACGCGTGACGCCGACTTCACGGTCTCGGACGAGGCGGACGACCTGCTGCGCGCGGTCGAGGACGAGCTGCGTCGCCGGCGGTTCGGCGAGGTCGTCAGGCTCGAGGTGGCGTCGACGATGGACCCGGACATGCGCGACTACCTGATCGAGCAGCTCGCGATCGACGAGACGCAGGTGATCGACGTCGACGGCCTGCTGGACATGGACGACCTCTGGTCGCTGAACGAGATCGAGGGCCACCGCGAGCTCCGTTACGAGCCCTGGACCCCGGAGGTGCCGGCCGCGTTCGCGGAACGTGACGGCGGCGACGCTGACGTGCTCGGCGCAATGCGCGGCGGCGACCTGATCGTGCACCACCCCTACGACTCGTTCGCGGGCAGCGTCGAGCGCTTCATTCGCCAGGCGTCGGTGGACCCGGACGTCCTCGCGATCAAGATCACCGTGTACCGCACGTCCGACGACTCGGTGCTGGTGCCGGCGCTGATCGAGGCGCTCGACCGCGGAAAGCAGGCGGTCTGCCTCGTGGAGCTGAAGGCGCGCTTCGACGAGCGGCGCAACATCGGCTGGGCACGAGCGCTCGAAGAGGCGGGCGCGCACGTCGTACACGGGCTGCCCGGGCTGAAGACGCATGCCAAGGCCGTGCTGGTGGTGCGCCGCGAGGGCTCAGGCGTGCGCCACTACGTGCACGTCGGAACCGGGAACTACCACGCCAAGACCGCGCGGCTCTACGAGGACTTCGGCCTGTTCACCTGCGACCGCGGCATCGCCGCTGACGTGGCGGAGCTGTTCAACACGCTCACCGGCGCCGCGCGCACGCCGGAGTACCGGCACGTGATCGTCGCGCCCGACCACATGCGCGACTGGTTCATCGCGGAGGTCGAGCGCACCATCCAGGCGAAGCGGGAGGGCAGGGAGGCGCGGATCGCGCTGAAGATGAACGCCCTCGTGGACGCGCGCTGCATCCGGGCGCTCTACGAGGCCTCGCAGGCCGGCGTCAAGGTGGACCTCGCCATCCGCGGCATCTGCTGCCTGCGCGCGGGCGTGCCCGAGGTCTCGGAGAACATCACCGTCGTCTCCGTCGTCGGGCGCTTCCTGGAGCACTCTCGCGTCTACGGCTTCCACCGGGGCGACGAGCGCGACTACTGGATCGGCTCGCCCGACATGATGCCGCGCAATCTCGACACGCGCGTGGAGCTGCTGGCGCCGGTCAGGGATCCCGCGCTGCGCGCCGAGCTCGAGGACACGGTCGAGCGGAGCCTCGCCGACGACACCTTCGCCTGGGAGCTCGAGCCCGATGGCGAGTGGGTGCGCCGGACCGGCGGCACGCGGTCGGTGCATCGGGAGCTCATGGAGCGAGCCGCGGAGCGGGTTGCCGAGCACCGCGCCCGGTCATCGGACTAGAGCCCGCTTCAGCGCGATCACACGAGCGGCGCCGGCGCGGATGCGCTCGCGGAAGCGGGGGTCTGCGCGAGCCTCGGCGAGCAGCCGCGGGAAGACCTCGTTCCAGCTCGCTGAGCCGGTCATCAGGATCAGGTCGGCGCCCGCCCTGATGGATCGCTCGGCGGCCTCGGCCACGCCGGAGCGAGCGAGCACGGCATCCGCCTCGAGGCTGTCGGTCACGATCACGCCCTCGAAGCCGAGCCGTTCCCGGAGGAGGCCGGTGACGACCGCGCGCGATTGCGAGGCGATCCGGTCTGGATCGAGCTCCGGGTAGGCCGCGTGGGAGAGCATCACGAGCGGAACCGCCTCCGCGACGGCGGCGCGGAACGGCACGAGGTCGCGGGCGATCGGCGTGCGCACGGTGGCGGGCCCGTCGTCCGTGTTGACGGTGGCGCCGCCGAGGCCCGGGAAGTGCTTGGCGGTGGCGGCCACGCGCGCGTCGCGCAGCCCGCGAACGGACGCCCTGGTCCGCGCGGCGATGCCGCGCTCGTTGCCCGCGAAGGCGCGGCTCGACATCACGGAGCCCGGTCGCGGCACGTCGGCCACCGGCGCGAGGTTCACGTTGATCCCGGCCGCCCTGAGCCCCCTCCCGGCGGCCCGCGCCAGACGCCGCACCGCCGCCGGCGGCCCCTGGAACGGCTGCCCTGACGGTGGTCCGACGTGGTCCACGGTCCGGATGTCTCCGCCCTCCTGGTCGACCATGATCAGCGCGCGGCCGTGCCCGGCCTCCTGGACCTGACGCGTCAGCCGCCTCCAGGTCGCCCGGTCGCCGCCGTTCGAGCCGAACAGGATCACCCCGGCCGTCTCGCGCGCCCGCAGCCGGCGCCGGATGTACTCGGGCCGCACGGTGCCCGGAAAGCTCGAGATCGTGACCTGCCCGACCTGCTGGCGGAGCGAGAGCCGGTCTACTTCCTCGAGCGCGGCGGCGAGGCGCTGCTGCTGCGGAGTCTCGGCGGCGGCCTCGGTCCGGTCTCCGCCGTCGTCGTCCCCTGCGCCAACGGAAAAGCCGGCAATGAGGGCCACGAGTGCGCCGGCGCCCAGGGCGGCAAGCCGCCTGCGGCCGACCGCCCTCCTCCGCGCCGCCGCCCTCCTTCGGGCGCGCAACTCCGGGGGCTTGTCACCCCTCAATGCCGTCGTTCAGCCGGCGCGCGCGGCCACGCGACCAGTGGACTGCTCGCCGCCACCCGGCCCGCCCTCCTCCGAGATCCCCGCGTCCGCGGCGCCCGCCACGAGCGCGTCGAGGCCGAACGCGTCCACGGGGCCGAGCGCGCCGGCGCCCTTGAGGTTCCCGGCCGCCGCCTGCTCGGCGGCCCAGGCGAGCATGCGGCCGGTGAAGGTGTAGCCGTCGAGGCCCTTCAGACGTACCTCGTTCAGCGCGCGGCCGGAGGGGTCGTAGGCGATCGCCACGATGTGCGAGCCGCTCTTCGCGCGCGCCTGGGCGTCGGGGCCGCCGGTCGACCCCTGCACGAAGCGCTCGCTCGCCGCGCTCCAGAGCTTCTCGACGCCGGGCGCCTTCATCGCCAGCGACGTGCAGGCGGACATCCCCTGCATCGCGCGCGACGCCGGTCCGAACCAGCCGAGATAGGCGTTCACCTCGCGCAGACGCGGAGCGAGCCGCGGCAGCGTGAAGTGCTCCGAGCTGCCGACCGAGACGGCCGACAGGTCCTTCGACCCCATGCGGAAGCTGCGAACCCGCTTCGCCCCGCGCTCGCTCTGGACGCGCCCGTCGCGGAATCCGAAGGCCGGCGCCGTGATCGCCCCGACGAGCGACGCGCGCGTGCCTCCGCTCATCGACGCCCCGCTGCCGGTGATGAAATAGCCCACGTCCACTCGCGTGGCGAGCTCGCCCGCACGCTCGAGGGCCAGTGCGCCGGCGAGGTTCCCCGGCACCCAGTCGTAGCCCATCGCCGTGAGCATCCCGACGCCGGACTGCTCGGCGGCCGGCCCGTAGCGCTCGAAGATCTCGCGGATGAACACGGGCTCGCCGGTGGAGTCGATGTAGTGCGCGCCCTTGGTGGTGGCGGCCGCCGCCGCGGGCTGGCCCCACCGCACGAACGGGCCGACCGTGGTCACGAGTACGTCGCCCTGCTCGACCAGCGCGGCCACGCTCGGCGGGTCGCCGACGTCGGCTGTCGCGGTTTCGAGGCCGCCGCCGAGCTCGTCCGCGAGCGCATCGAGCTTGTCCTGGCTGCGAGCCGCGAGCACGGGCTTCACCCCGCGCTCCACCATCGCCTCGGCCGCGAGGCGGCCCGTGTAGCCCGTGGCGCCGAAGAGGACGATTCGCGCCGCCACGGCCAGCTACTCCGGCCGTCGCGCCTCGAGCGTCTCGCGGACGCGCTCGATCGCGTCGGGGATGTGCCGCTCCATGCGCTTGAGGTCCCAGCCGGTGAGCGTGATCAGCTTCATGGGCGTCTTCGCCGTCACGGTGGCGTTGCGGAGCGTCTTCTCGAGCAGCCCCATCTCGCCGAAGAAGTCGCCTGAGCCGAGGTCGTTCACGTGCTCGCCGTGGCGCGTGACCTCCGCCTCGCCCTCCTCGATCACCATGAACTCGTAGGAGAAGTCGCCCTCGCGCACGAGCTCGCGTCCCGCATCGACATTGACCTCCTGGGCGAACCCAGCGATCTGCGCGAGCTCCTCGTCCGGAACGTCCTGGAACAGGGGATTCGACTTGAGCCGGCTTGCGTCCAACTGGGTCCTCCTACTCGCGCGATCTCGGTCGCGGCGACTCTACCGGGGAGAAGCGGACCGGCGCGTCACAACTCGCGCCGGGCGTACTTCGTGACCCGCTCGCGCGCCTGCTGCGTCACCGGCCGGTCGGCCCAGGAGTCCGGATCGATCCGCTCCGACGCTTCGAGATCACTCTCGAACGCGTCGTGCAGCTCGGCCGCGAAGCGCTCGCTCTGGACGCACAGCGTCACCTCGTCGTGAAGCTGGAAGGAGCGGTTGTCGAAGTTCACGGAACCGACCGACGACCAGATCCCGTCCACAGTGAGCGTCTTGGCATGGAGCATGGTCGGGCGGTACTCGTAGATCTGTATCCCCGCGGCGAGCAGGTCGTCGTAGGCGTCGCGCCCGGCCGTCCGCACGAACTCCTTGTCTATATGGGAGCCCGGTACGAGGATCCGCAGCTCGACACCGCGCTCGGCCGCCTCGATGAGCGCGTCCTTGAAGGCGGGGCGCGGCACGAAGTAGGCGGAGGTGAGCTCGATCGACCGCTTCGCCGCCGCGAGCGCCAGGTACACGAGCGCCTCGGCGTTCGTGTCGCCGATCGTGGCGCTCGAGCGCATCACCTGCATCGGCCCCCCGTCCTCGACCTCCTCGATGTACGGGAGGTAGCGGTCGCCGGCGAGCACGTCGCCGGTGCATTCGAGCCAGTTCTCCGCGAACGCCCCCTGCAGACCGCGTACCACCGGGCCGCGCACGCGCACGTGCGTATCGCGCCAGTGGTCGGGGTCCTGGGCGTCGCCGGTCCACTCTTCGGCGATCCCCACTCCGCCCGTGAAGCCGGTCGTGCCGTCCACGATCAGGAGCTTGCGGTGCGTGCGGTGCTGGAGCCGCTTGACGGCATACGGCTTGGGCGGCCGGAAGAAGCAGACCTGTACCCCCGCGTCGCGCATCTTCCCGACGAGCTTGCGGTCCATCTTCGCGGCTCCGACCGCGTCGACGATGACGTTGCACTCGACGCCCGCTCTCGCCTTCTCGCACAGCGTGTCGGCGACCTCGATGGCGATCTCGCCGCGCCAGTACGCGTAGGTGAGGAGGTTCACGGTCTCCTCGGCCGCGCGGATCGCCTCGAGGTAGGCGGGGAAGATCCGGTCGCCGTTGATCAGGAGGTCCGCGTCGTTGCCGTAGGCGACCGGAGCCCCGGTGATCGCCTCCGCCGCGCGCAGGAAGCTCGGCTCGCCGACGTCCACCTCGCCGCGCAGCCGGTAGCCGTGCCCGGTCTCGCGCCGGTGCCTGAGGCTGTCGGCCGCGTACCAGGCAGCGCTCGCGGCGCCCAACCCCGCCGGCCACGCGTACCTCGCCACATGGCGCTCCCGCCTGCGAAACCTCCCTGTCCGCACCGGCGGCAGGCTATCTGTCACAACCGGGTAACCCTTTCGTAACGGTCCGGACTCGATTGGGGCTATGGTGCCGCGCATGCCCGCCCTCACTCGCCTGATCCCCGTCACGCTCCTCGCGCTCGTCGCCACCGCCGCGCCGGCAGCCGCGCAGTCAGCGCCGCCCGGCGACATCGTCATCTCCGAGTTCCGCACCCGCGGTCCCTCTGGCGGGAACGACGAGTTCATCGAGTTGCGAAACCGGTCCTCCCAGCCGGTGGACATCTCGGGCTGGGCGCTGAGGGGGTGCGCGTCGGCCTCGGGCGCGGCGTCGACCCGCGCGACGGTGGGCGACGACGTGCGCCTGGCCGCGGGGGCGTCGTACCTGTTCGCGAACAACGGCGCGGCGGGCTACTCGGGCCCGGTGGAACCCGACCAGACCTATGGCACCGGCATCACGGACTTCGCGGCGAGCAACCAGTCCGGGATCCTGATCGTCGACGACGACGGCGTGATCCGGGACGCCGTCGGATCGCCGGCGAGCCCGTGCCGCGAGGGGACCGGCTTCGCGACGCCCGCGACACCTGAGGACAACTCCTTCGAGCGCGCCGGCGGGATCACCGACACGAACGACAACGCGTCCGACTTCACCGGCCCGAAGGCCGGCAACCCGCAGAACAGCGGCGGCAACACAACCGGGGAGCCGCCGATCAGCGGTCTGCGGATCCACGACATCCAAGGCAGGCAGCACCTGTCGCCATACCGCGGATCGTTCGCGCTCGACGTGCCGGGCGTGGTCACCGCGCGGCGCTTCAACGGCTTCTACTTCCAGGACGCCCAGGCCGACGCCGACGACCGCACCTCCGAGGGGATCTTCGTCTTCACCGGCGCGAGCCCGCCGGCCGCGGCCGCCGTAGGCAGCGGGGTGCTCGTCTCCGGGCGAGTCACCGAGTTCCGGGCGGGCTGCACCCCGTCGTGCACGCCACCCGACTTCCCGGCCGGGGACTTCGGCTCCTCGGCGTTCCCGAACCTCTCGATCACGGAGCTCGATCGCGCGACTGTCACCCCAGGAGGCGCGGCCACGATCGAGCCGACGGTGGTTGGCGCCGGCGGGCGCCGGCCGCCGTCGACCGTGATCGACGACGACACGCCGGACCCGCAGGTCGACGACCCGCCGCTCATCTCGGGGAACGTGGAGGACAAGTCCGGCGCGCCGCTCGACACCGCGGGTCAGGACCCGACCTTCGACCCGGATGAGGATGGAATCGACTTCTACGAGTCGCTCGAGGGGATGCTGACCCGGATCGACGACGCGGTCGTGGTCGAGCCGACCAACACCTTCGGGGTGGGGTCTGCGGGTGAGAACTCGGAGATCGCGGTGCTGGCGGACGACGGGCGCGGAGCCCGCATCCGCTCGCCGCGCGGGCCAGTCCTGGTGCGCGGGTTCGACACCAGGCTCCCGCACGAGTACCGCTTCGGCGACTTCAACCCGGAGCGCATCATCCTCAACGATCCGGTGGCGCGCGACAGCGGCGAGGAGGCGGCCCCGGCCGGGGCGCAGGTGGGCGACAGCTTCGGCGGCCCGATCGACGCCGTCGTGGACTACTCGTTCGGGAACTACAAGTTCCTGGCGCGCCGGTTCCCGGCGCTGGAGGACGGCAGGCTGAAGCCGGCGAAGGCCCCGGCCGCCGATAAGAACGAGCTCGCTGTCGGGTCGTACAACGTCGAGAACCTCGATCCGGTGAACGACGCCGCGCGGATACGCCTGATCGCGGGCCAGATCGTGCGGAACCTGAGAGCGCCGGACATCCTCGGCGTGCAGGAGCTGCAGGATGCGGACGGCGAGGGGCCGGGCGGGCCCGCGGGCGACGCGACCTTCGAGGCGCTCGTCCAGGCGATCGCCGATGAGGGCGGGCCGGCCTACGAGTTCCGCCAGATCGACCCGCTGCACAACCAGGATGGCGGCGCGCCGAACGCGAACATCAGAGTGGGCTTCCTGTTCCGCCCCGACCGCGTCTCGTTCGTCGACCGCCCGGGCGGCACCGCGGTCAACGGGACCGAGGACGACCCGGCAGAGCGGGGCGCGCAGCTCACGTTCAGCCCGGGCCGGATCGAGCCGGCGGACCCGGTCTGGGAGGACAGCCGCAAGCCGCTCGCGGGTGAGTTCCGCTTCCGCGGCCGCACGCTGTTCGTGGTGGCGAACCACTTCGCCTCCAAGGGCGGCGACGCGCCGCTGTTCGGGCGCTTCCAGGAGCCCTACCGGCCCAGCGAGCTGCAGCGGCGCGGGCAGGCCCGGGTCGTGAACGGCTGGGTCGAGCGCCTGCTCGACGCGGACCGGCACGCCCGGATCGTCGTGCTCGGCGACCTGAACGACTTCGAGTTCTCGGAGACGATCAACGTCCTCGAGCGCGGGGCGCCCGGCAGCAGGTCCGAGCTCGCCGACCTCTGGGACCTGCTTCCCCAGCGCGAGCACTACTCGTACATCTTCCAGGGCAACGGCCAGGTGCTCGACCACATCCTGGCGTCGAAGACGCTGATGTCGCCGAAGCCGGATTTCGCGCCGGTGCACATGAACAGCGAGTTCGCCGAGGAGCAGCAGTCGGACCACGACCCGCCGCTCGCGCGTCTGCGCGTGACCGGCGCGGAGGGCGGCTCGCGCCGCTAGGAGCGGTGGCCTCAGCCGCGGCGCGCCCGGCGCGCAGCCTCGGAGATCGTCTTGGCGACGTAGATCACCGACAGCACGAAGAATGCGACCCCGATGAAGGCCCTTACCTGATCTTCCTCCAGCGGCGCACGCTTCGCGACTGGCTGGGAGATCCCGTCTGCCACCTTCTCGCGCCAGCCCTGCAGCCCCGTCTGGCCAAGTTCGGTCACCGTAGCCACGTTCGTCTCCTGGTCTTTCGCCGACAGTGCCTTTCTCTCGTGCCCGGCACACGGGCCCGCACACGCGAGCGTCTAGCGTCTCGGCCACATGGAGCGCGCCTTCGCCACACCCGCCGTCGCGGCCGACGCGGCGGCGGTCACCGAGGTCGTCACGGCGCTCGAGTCGTCGCTCTACGGACCCTCGACGTTCTCGCAGGCCGATCTGGAGGAGGAGTGGGCGGAGCTCGACCTCGAGCGCGACGCTCGCGTCGTCCGCGACGGCGACCGCGTCGTCGGCTACGGCGTGGTGCGTGAGCGTGGCGAGCTCTCGCGCGTGGAGGGGTACGTCCACCCCGACGCGCTCGGGCGCGGGCTCGGGAGGCTGATCGCGACCGGGCTCGAGGAGGAGGCTGCCCGCGGTGGCGCGCGCAGAATCCAGAACGCCGTCCTCGAGGCCGACTCCGGCGCGCGTGCGCTGCTCGAGTCGCTCGGCTACGGCGCCGTACGGGTGTTCCGCGAGATGCGCATCGAGCTCGAGGCGCCGCCCCCGGCACCCGAGTGGCCGGACGGGCTGCGCGTCGTCCCCTTCGACCCTGAGCATGACGCGCGCGCGTTCCACGCTGCGCACCAGGAGGCGTTCGCGGATCACTGGGACTACACGCCGCGCGATTTCGAGACGTGGTGGAAGCTGCACTTCGGGAGCGAGCGGTTCGACCCGACGCTCTGGTGCGTGGTCCGCGCCGGGGAGGAGATCGCCGCCGGGACGATCTGCACGGGCGACACGTACGGCGGCGGCTTTGTACTTGCGCTCTTCACGCGCCGCCCGTGGCGTCGGCAGGGAGTCGGCGCGGCGCTCCTCGCCGACTCGTTCGGGCGCTTCTGGGAGCGCGGCGAGCGCAGCGTCGGGCTCGGCGTCGACGCGGCCAGCGACACCGGCGCGTTCCGCCTCTACGAGCGGTCCGGGATGGCGCCCGCGCTCGGCTGGGTGGCGTACGAGAAGCAGCTCGGCGATCGCGGCTGACCCCGGCCGGCAAGATGAGTAGTGTCGAGGGCGAACTCGTCCCGCGTGACCCGCGCCCGGAAGGCACAGCATGTCCCAGCTCCTCGCGCGCATGTCGCGCACCCTGGCCTCACATTGGAAACGCAGCCTGGCCGCGGCTGTCGGCGTACTGGTGCTTCTGGTCCTGGCGGCAAGCGCCAGCAGTGGCGCGACGGACGACTTCTCGCTCCCGGGGGCCGAGTCGCAGCAGGCGATCGACCTCTTCCAGGCACACTCGCCGGCGTTTGGCGGAGCCGACTCGACGCTCGTCTTCACGGTCGACCGCGGCAAGGTCTCCGATCCCGGGCCGAGGGCGGCGATCGATCGAGCGCTTGCAGAGGTCCGCACGCTCGATGGCGTCGCGCTCGCGGCAAGCCCGTTCGAGCCGGGGGGCCAGGTCTCCGAGGACGGTCGCCTGGCGGCGGTCGACGTGCGCTACTCCAAGGACCCCGGGGACATCAAGAAGGAGGACGGCGAGGCGCTGATCGCGGCCGGTGAGACCGCCGAGCCCGAGGTTCAGGTCGAGGCACGCGGCGCGCTGATCGACCTGGCGGCCGAGCAGGAGGCTCCGGTCGGGGAGCTCATCGGCGTGCTGATCGCGATCGTGCTGCTGACCCTGCTGTTCCGCTCCGGCTGGGCGATGTTCGCGACGCTCGTCGGCGCGCTGCTCGGCGTCGCGGCGGGACAGATCCTGCTCGGCGTGCTCGCCGCTCCGCTCGGTCTGCCCAGCTTTGCTGCAGTGATCGCGGTGATGCTCGGCCTCGGCGCCGGAATCGACTACGCGCTGCTCATCATCGGCCGCTACCGCGAGCAGCGGGCCGCGGGTGACAGCCTGCAGGAGGCTGCCGCGCGCTCGGCCGCGACGTCTGGCACCACCGTCGTCGCCGCGGGGCTGATCGTGATGGTCGCGATCGCCGGCCTGCTCGTGATCGGCGTTCCGTACGTCGGGAAGATGGGCCTCGGGGCGGCCATCGCCATCGGCGCGGTGGTCGTGTCGGCGCTGACCATTCTCCCGATCATGATGGGCGCCTTCGGGCGCAAGCTGGTGCCGAAGAAGCCCGAGCACGTCCAGGCGTCGGCTGTATTCACCCGCTGGGGCGAGATCGTGACCCGCCGGCCATGGGCGTCGATCGCCGCCGGCGTCGTGGTGCTGCTCGTCTTCGCGTTTCCGGTCACCCAGATGCGAATCGGCCAGCCCGACGACGGAAACCAGGCCGAGTCGAGCACGCAGCGCCTGGCCTACGACCAGCTGGCCGAGGCGTTCGGGCCGGGCTCCAACGGTCCGTTCCTGCTCGCGGTGGACACGCCGAAGGGCGCGCCCGAGACCAAGGGGCAGCTGCGCGAGCTCCAGCGAGCCGTGGCCGACACCCCCGGCGTCGCCTCCGTGCCTCCGGCGTCCGTCAGCGAGGACGGTGAGATGGCCACGATCTTCGCCATCCCGGCCACCGCGCCCCAGGACGCCGAGACGTCCGCTCTCCTCGACCGCTTGCGCGGCGACGTGATCCCGCGGGCGACCGCGGACACGCCCCTGAAGGTCTACGTGGGGGGTAACACCGCAGGATTCGAGGACGTCTCCGACAAGGTCGCGGGGCGCCTGCCGGTCTTCATCGCGGTCGTGATCGGGCTGTCGGTGCTGCTGCTCGTGATGGTGTTCCGGTCGCTGTGGATCCCGCTGGTTTCGGCGGTCTTCAACCTGCTGTCCGTCGCTGCCGCCTACGGCGTGGTGGTGGCGGTGTTCCAGGAGGGCATCGGCGCGAGCCTGATCGGCGCCGACTCCGGCATCCCGGTCATCTCCTTCCTGCCGGTCATGCTGTTCGCGATCCTGTTCGGGCTGAGCATGGACTACAACGTCTTCCTGCTCAGCCGGATCCACGAGGCGTACAACGAGGGCGACCGGCCTCGCGAGAGCGTCATCCACGGCATGGGGCGCATCGGCAAGGTCGTCGTGTTCGCCGGCCTGATCATGGCCGGAGTGTTCCTGGGCTTCGTAACCGCGCCGGACTTCATCTCCAAGATGTTCGGCCTCGGCCTGGGCCTCGCCATCCTGATCGACGTGCTGATCGTGCGAATGGTGATCGCACCCGCCGTGGTCACGCTGCTCGGAGATCGCGCGTGGTGGCTCCCCACGTGGCTGGATCGCGTGCTTCCGAACGTCTCCCTGGAGGGCCGCGGCCCGGACGAGGTCGAGATCGCACCGGAGCGCGAGAAGCTGCTCGTCTAGGGGTGCGATTGAAAGTTCAGGGTCTCCCTAGGTGGTATCACCGATGCGAAGGGGGGGCCTTACGAGGGAGTCTTCACTCCGATGACCGCGCACTCCCTCACGACCGAGTCCGCCGAGCTTCCGAGCACCCGCCAGATCGCTCGCAAGCTGGCCGTGGTCACAGTGTTTCTGGCCTTCGGCGCGGTGGTTGCCACGCAGCTCCCCGGCCTGGAGGAGATCCCCCACCAGCTCGCGGGCGCGGATGGCGGCTGGATCGCCGCCGCCCTGATCCTGGAGCTGCTCTCGACCGCGGCCTTCGCCGTTGCCTTCCACGGCGTCTACGACCGGCGCACCAGCCCGCGCGCTAGCGCGAGCATGTCGATGGCCGTGCAGGGCATGAACATCGTGCTGCCCTCGGGCGGCGCGGGAGGGCTGGCGGTCGGCGCCGTACTGCTCGATCGCGCCGGTGTCCCCCGCTCGTTCGCCGCCAGCCGGACCGTTGCCCTGTTCCTCGTCACCAGCCTGGTCAGCTTCGTCGCGGTCGTGATCGCCGGCTTCGGCGTCGCGGCCGGCGTGCTGTCCGGTGATGCGACGCTCGTGGTCACCCTCCTCCCGGGCGTGCTTGCCCTCCTGCTAATCGTCGCGGTGTTCGCCCTGCCTCGCTCCCAGGCCGCGCTGAAGCGCGCGCCCAGCGGACGGCTGGGCGCGGCACTCGCGAATGCGCGCGAGTACCTGCGCGCCGGCGTCGGAGCGAGCGCGGAGCTGCTGCGCTCGGGGGACCGCCTGGTGATCGCGGGGGCGATCGGATACTTCGTCTTCGACGTCGCCGCGCTGGCGGCCGCGTTCCAGGCGGTCGGGTCGGCCGGCCTGCCCATCGGTCTGCTCGTGCTGGCCTACACGCTCGGACACGGCGGTGCGATCGTCCCGATCCCCGGCAGCGCCGAGGGCGGCCTCATCGGCATGTTCGTCCTGTACGGGATGTCGCTCCCCACCGCCACCGCCGCGGTGCTCGCCTACCGCGCCCTGCACGCAGGCGTCCCGATGCTGCTCGGCGTGATCGGGCTGGCGGACGTCCGCCGCCTGCTCCGCGACCCCGCTGAGGCGGTCGCCCCCAAGGCGCGCATCAAGCTGCGACATCAGCCGGCCTACGCGTCGGCGCCTCAGCTCGGGCGAATTGCTTCGAGCGCCTCTTCCCGAGTGGCGTACTCGCGGCCGGCGACTATGCGACCCGCTCTGACAACACAGGTGACGTAGTAGCGCCCCTCTGCAGCGGCGCCGCTGGCCCGGCCCCGGCCTGAGTTGCGGATGACCACGGCCGCTCGATCGTCCGCCTCGAACAGGACCTCCTCGACCTCGGCGCGCAGGTCGGCGAGTGTGTCCACCCAGTCCTGGTAGTAGCGGCGGAGCGCATCGGGCCCACGGATGACGCCAACGTCGTCGGCAGCTCCCTCGATCGCCCGCCACTCGATGTCGGGGTCCCAGAACTCGGCCGCGGCATCCACGCCGCCGGACTCGAAGGTGCGGAAGTAGCTCCGTACGACGTCCGAGGACGAGCTTGCGCTCATTGCCCATCCCCGTCGAGCGTGGCCAGGTAGCTGTGCACCAGCGCCACCGACATCGCGCCCTCACCCACGGCCGAGGCCACTCGCTTGATCGAGCCGTGACGAACGTCACCCGCGATGAACAGTCCGGGCTGGCTCGATTCGAGAAAGAGCGGGTCGCGTGCCAGCGGCCACCAGTTGCGGTCGGCCTCGGCGTGGAGCTCGGGTCCGGTCATGAGGTAGCCACCGGCGTCGCATCGCAGCCAGTCCTCCACGCCGGCGGTCAGCGGCTCGCCGCCGATGAGCACGAACATCCCGCCCGCATCGACCGACAGCTCTCCGTCCGGTCCCTCGACCCCGACTTGCTCGAGCCACTCGCCGCCCTCCGCTCGGCTGACGCGAGTGCCGGTCAGGACGGTGATCCGCTCGTGCGCTTCGATCCGATCGACGAGGTAGCGCGACATCGACCCCCCAAGCGACTCGGCTCGCACCAGCATCGTCACCTGCTTCGCGTACGTCGCGAGATGGAGGGCGGCCTGGCCCGCTGAGTTCGCGCCGCCGACCACGACCACGTGGCGGCCGCGATATCTCGGCGCCGCGTCGGTGGCCGAGCCGTAGTGAACCCCTCGGCCCGCGAACCGCTCGACGCCGGGAGCGTTCAGCTGGCGGTACGCGACTCCTGTGGCGATCACGCCACTGCGGCCCCGCAGCTTGGCGCCGCTGGTGAGGGTGAGATCGATGATCTGGTCCGATTCGGGGTGGGCCGACTCGATCTCGACTCCGATCAGGAACTCTGCGCCGAGCCGACGCGCCTGCTGGTATGCGCCGGCCGCCAGCTCGGCGCCGCCGATCCCGTCGGGAAAGCCGGGGTAGTTCTCGATCCGAGAGCTCGTGCCGGCTTGCCCGCCGGGCGCGTGCCGCTCGCATACGAGCGTGCGGAGCCCCTCTGAAGCCGCGTACACGGCAGCCGTCAGGCCGGCGGGCCCGGCGCCGACAACCACAACGTCGTAGAGCTCCTGGCTCGGCGCCGTCGGCAGACCCGCACGGCCTGCCAACTCTGCGCGCCAGCGGGCCGAGGCCAGATATCGCTCGCGCGGGACGCCCACCGTCCGCCCCGCCACCAGCTCGGTGTAGTCCTCGGGTCCCTCGAGCTGCGTGCCGTCGGGAAACAGGACGAGCGGCAAGCGGCCGGCGCTCAGCGAGTCGGTCTCCAGGAGAGGCACCAGCGGATCGCGGTCGAGGTCGAGCCAGCGGTAAGGAACGTCGTTCCTCCTCAAGAGGTCCCGGGCGGCACCGACGCCCGGCGTACTGCGCCGGCCGACGATGGTGGGCCCGACGCCGTCCACTCGCGGTCAGTCGTCGAGCTGCCCTGCGAGCCAGCCGCTGAGCAGCGCTCCTACGCTCGCCGCACCGGCGGCTGCCGGAAACACGGGCGGGCGAAGCTGGTGGCGGGCAAGCAGGCTGCCGGCTAGCGTCGAGGCCGTCCGCCACGGCCGACGCTCGCAGCCAGCCGCGCACCGGCCCGTCGCGGTCCAGGGCAGCGAGAACGCCGATGCCGAGGGCGAGGTCGCGGGCTCCGACCACGCGGAGGAGAAGGCGGGTCGTGCCCGAGTCCCCGTCAGGGCCCAACATCGCGCGGCCCACAAGTCCCGGCGCGAGAAGCGACACGACGCCGATGGCGACCCTCCCGCCCGCCAAGCCGACCGCCAGGTCCCTGGCCTCCATCGACGCGATACTACGCCGGATGTCGGAACCGGACCGACGCCGGCGGAGCCGCTCCGGCCAGCTGGTCGATGCGGTGATCTGGGGCGTGGCCGCGGGCGCCGCATCCGGCGCTGTGCTCGGCGATGCGATCGACGGGGTCGGGGCGGGTCTCGGCGCTCTGATCGGGGCCGCGCTGTACGCGCCGGCGGAAGTGATCACCACCATCAGGCGCGGGCCGGCCGAACCGAAGCCGCTCTGGTACCGGATCGTCAGCAGCGCCCTGCTGATGGCCCTGTTCGGATGGCTGCTGGGGCTGATCTACGCCGAGCCGTTGTTCATCGCGGTCGTCAGCGGTGCTCTCCTCGGCCTCCTCGGGCTGCGTCCGGGCAAGGCGTTGCTCGGACTGTTGGTCGGCACCGTGCTGGGCGCGGTGTTCCAGGCTCTCGACGGCGGCGTCGAACCGGCGCTGGTCGCGGCGGCGGTAGCCCTGACCTATCGCGTGATCGCGGCCATCGCCTATCGCGGGCGCGAACTGGTCCGCATCATGGCCGAGGAGGTGCCGGCCTCGGAGCTGCGCTACGTCGTGCCCTTCGAGGCGCGCTCGCGGTACGTGGGCGGCGACTACGTCGAGCAGCTCGCCAAGGTGCGCGGCGGGACCTTCCGCCGCAACCCTCCCGACGTCGGGATCCTCGCCTCCCTCGACAGCCTCGAGGGGCCGACCTTCGACGCGAGCCGGGTGCACCCGCTGATCCGCGAGTTCTACGAGCACACCAGCCGCTTCCGTCTATCGATAGTCCCGGAGTGGCGGCGCTGGATGAAGCCCGGATACGAGCTCTTCAAGAAGGTGGTTGCAGAGCCGCTCGGCCAGGCGGCGATCCCGTCCAACATCGAAGAGGCCCAGCGGGGAATGGTCAGCACCATCGACACCATCACCCTCGACGGCAACGAGGAGATCGACATTCGCGGCTGGATCCGGACGTTCGCGGACTCGGGCAAACCGATCTACGTCGGCATCTACACGAGCTTCAGGCACCAGGACCGCGGCTACGTCAGCGTCGGCTTCCCGATTCCGAGCGCCAACTTCACCGCCACCCTCCTGCCCCGCAACGCAGGCGAGCACGACTTCGTTCTGGACTCGCGCACCGAGCTCGACTTCCCCGGCCACTACCTGAGCTCGGTCGACAGCGAGCGGGATGCGCTGACCGTGCTCAAGCTGCTCTCGTTCCAGGAGCAGATCTTCGTCCACGTCGCCGACGGCGAGCTGAAGACCGAGCACAGCTTCTACCTCGCGGGTCAGCGCTTCCTGACGCTCCACTACGAGATCGAGCGCCTGGCGTCTACGGGAAGTCGTTCCGCGCCCGAATGATCAGGTCCACCATGTGAGACCCGCCGCTCGCGCCGTTCGTCGAGGCGTTCTGCCAGCTCTGATCGGCCACGGCCCGCGGCCACCCCTCGCCCGCCCACCAGCCGAAGAACGGCCCGCCGGACTGGCCCGGCCACACGTCGCCCACGTGGTAGATCGCCTGGTTGGTCCCGCCCTGGGCATCGTCGCCGTTGAGGCTGATGCTGCCCTCGAACGAGGGGCGAGTCCCCGAGTTCAGATCGCCGGGATAGCCGATGTGGCTCCAGTACGTGCCGCCGTCCCACGAGTCGTCATACGTGCGCGAGCCCATCCAGCCGGTGAAATCCCCCATACGGCGATCCAGCGCGACCACGACGTAGTCGTTGCGCGCCTCCGTGCCGTCGATGGTCGGTCCCGAGACCTGCTGCTGCCAGTAGATGTGAATTCCCCAGGCCGCGCCGAACGGCTCGCTGCCGTCGAAGTAGGAGGGGATGAACTTGATCCATCCCGCGACGTACGGGTTCGGCGGGTTGATCCACTGGATGGCGTGGCTGCAGGTGAGGAGGTGACGCGGACCGACCATGACGCCGGACGCCCATCCGCCGGCCGATGTCTCGACCCGGCCCGCCGTGCACCACGGGAAGGCCGTGTCGCTGAACAGGTAGCGGTTCTCCGGCGCGAAGACCGTGGTGGCCCAGCGCGTCTCGGGATCGGGCTTCCCCAGCGCGTCGATCTTGACCGGCAGGGCGAGGCGCTTGTCGAGCTTCTCCGGGCGCACCCTCAGCGCGAGGTGGTCGGGGAGGAAGCCCACGACCGCCTCGCGATGGTCCTCCTCCGAGAGAAGGTCGCGTCGCCGCTTGAGCTCGGTGCCCTCCACGCCGGGCGGGAAGCTGTGCGTGCCGACGGCGAACCGGCCCACATCGACCTCCACCTTGAACATCCGCTCGCCGTCGCGCTCGAACAGGGGGCGGACAGCCTCGACGCTGATCACCTCGACCTTCGGCTCGTCCCCCGGCAGGAACATCGTCTTCCGGAGCGCCACGTCGGGAGGACGCTCCAAGGCATCGCGAGCCTTGATGCGCCGGGCGAGTGACTTGTAGGGGATCGGAGCCTCGGCCATCGGATTCCTTTCCGCTCGTAGTCAGGGCCAACCTCTGCCCGCGGGCAGCCCGTGTCAAGCGCACCCACGCTTCGGAGCAACATTCCCGACGAATCCAGCGCGCTTCCCGCAGCGGCGCCGCCTAGGCGTTCAGGAGGCCCGCAAATCGCTCCAGGTAGAGCGGCCAGCCCTGGTCGCCGTGCACGCCCTCGCGCACGCCTTCCCAGCCGTCGCCGTGACGGTCGAGGTTGCGGTGCTCGAGTTCAACCCGGGTGCGCTCCGGGGTTTCCGAGATGAAGCGCACCTCCACCTCGCTGGTCCTGTCGGGATCGGTCTCGATCTGCCACTGCGGGCTGATGTCCCAGCTGAACACCACCCGGTTCGGAGGCTCGAATGCGAGCACGCGCGCCCAGCGGCACTCGCTCCCGTCGACCCCGCGGTCGTAGATATGACCGCCGACGTGCGTCTCGAAGACCGTCTCCGCGATGTCGACCTGGAGCATGTTGTGCTCGCGGGGCTTGAAGCTGCCGAAGTCATCGGTGAAGACCGAGAACGCGCGCTCGATCGGCGCCTCGACAACGATCGAGTTCCGTACGGCGGAGTCGGATGCCTGTGTGCTCATGAGGTCTCCTTCATCTGTTGTTCGACGGCAGTCTTGAAGCCGGCCAGAGCCTGGTCCCAGAAGTGGTCGAGGTAGCCGCGCATCGCGCGGACTCCGTCGGGATCGACCTGGTAGATGCGGCGGGTCCCCGCTCGCTGGTCGGTCACGAGCTGCGCCTCCTTCAGCACCTTCAGGTGCTGCGAAACCGCGGGCCTGCTGATCGGCAGCTCGCGCGCCAGCTCCCCGACCGCGCGCGGCTGGTCGGCAAGACGCTCGAAGATCGCCCGCCTACTCGGATCGCCCAAGGCAGCCCATCCATCGGCTCGGTAAGTCTCCACGAACGGTAAGTGTAGCCTTACAATCGCGGACGTCAAACCGCTCGCCGACAGTTAGCGAGAGACCTGCTCGCTGACGATCGGATCTCCGAGGACGATCCCGCCCGGGGTGATGTCGAATTCGCGGATCTCGGGCTCGTGGGCGCTGGCGCGGGACTTGAGGATCGTCACCGTGCGCAGCAGTCGTGGTTCGGCGCGTAGGTACTGCAGCAGGATGACGTTGTCGGAGAGGTGCGAGATGCCGTATTCGGCCAGGCGGCCGACGTGGAAGAGGTCGGGTATCTCGCTGGTCATGATCGGGCTTATGCCCGCGCGCGAGAGGCGTTGCATGAGCGAGTAGATGAACTCGCGAAAGCGCACGGGATCGGGCGCCGCATACTGCAGGTCGCTGAGGCTGTCGATCAGTACGCGCTGGCCCCGGTGCGCTCGATCAGGTCGAGCAGCTCGTACACCCATTCGTCGATGTAGACGTCGTTGGGAGATCGGTACATGACGGCCACCCGTTCGTTGTCGAGCGACCAGCCGAAGCCGTCGGCGACCTTTTGCAGCTGAATCGGGTTCTCCTGCAGGCTCGCGATCACGCCAGGCTCCCCGCTTGCGGCGCCGCTGAAGATGAAGTGGAGTCCCATCAACGTCTTGCCGACACCCGACGGCCCGGCCACCAGCGTGGAGCTACCCGGCGCGTAGCCCTCAGCGAGCATCGTGTCGAGCGGCGCGATCCCGGACGAGATCCGCTCGTCGCTGAGCCGGTAGTCATCCGTCCTGACGAGATCGGCGAGCCGGGGAAAGACCGTGATGCCGTCCTCGGAGAGGCGATATGTGTGACGTCCTGAGCGGAAGTCGCTGCCGCGCAGCTTGGCCACCTGGATCAGGCGTAGCGTGCGCTCGTTCACGCGCTCCGTCGCGAGCGAGATGATGCCGTCCGCGACCGCGAACTCCGGCGCCGTGCGCATCTCCTCCTCGCTGTATTCGCCGATCCAGAAGCAGGTTGCGGGGAAGGCCGTGAGCAGCGCGGCGAGGTCGTGCAGAAAGCGCCGGAAGCCGCGCGCGTCATCCGCGAACGCGGCCAGCGCCTTGAAGCTGTCGATCGCGATGATCCCCGGCCGCCGCTCCTTGATCAGCGCGCCGATGCGCTCGATGACGGCGGCGAGTCCGCCGTCACCGCCGACCGTGCCGCCGAGGTCCTCGTAGTAGACGCTCCGCCCGATCGCGTCGCGATCGAAGAAGCTGAGCGTCTGGGCGTAGCGGAGGATCTTCTCGAACGGCTCGGAGACCGTGGAGAGGTAGATCGCAGGGCGCTCTTCGGTCGCGCCGGCGAAGACGAACTGCTGGGAGAGGATCGTCTTTCCGGAGCCCGGGAGGCCCATGATCAGGTTGATCCCGCTCCTCGGCAAACCGCCGCCGAGGATCAGGTCGAGCCCCTCGTCGCCGCTCGTGAGGCGGTCGTCCACTAGCGACTCTCTTGCGCGGGGCGCGCGACCAGCGCGCTTGCGCCGAGCAGGTCCTTGACGGTTGACACGAGCTCGAGCGGGTCGAAGGGCTTCTGGAGAAAGGCGTCGGCGCCCGCGGCCAGTGCCTCGTCTCGAGCCTCCAGGACGGAGATGGCGAGCACGGCTTCAGCGTCGTGCTGCTTCAGGCGCCGGCACAGCTCCGCGCCCTGACCTCCGGAGATCATCAGCTCCACGATCGCAAGCTGCGGCCGGCTCTCGAGCCAGTGCTCCTCGGCTTCGCCGACCGCGAACGCCAGGTTCACGTCATACCCCTCGGTACGCAGGAAGAACTCCTGCAATTCCGCAGACACAGGATCGCGTTCGGCGAGCAACACGAGCAGGCGCGTGCCACCACTCTTACCGTCGCTCACTCACAGGCTGGCCAGCGTCGCGCTGCTCCCCGAGTAGCCGGTGAGCGTCGGCCGCCGAAAGCCCGCCCGAAACCTCCGCCGCGACGAAGCGAAGCTCCTCCACCTGGTCGCGGGAGTACAGCCGATGTCCCCCCTCGCTCCGCTCCGGGACCACCGTCGCGTAGCGCTCCTCCCAGTTGCGGATCGTCGCGGCAGGAACATCCAGCATTCGAGCCACCGCACCAATGCTGTACACGCCGCGGTTCCCGCCAGCCTCACCAGACACGTTCGCCATGCTAACCGATCCCAGGGGAACTGGTGAGTCACTGATGAGTCGCTGATGAAATTAAGTCCCACAACTCCTTCACAACCTCATCAATAGATGGTACGGTGGCTCCATGTCTCGCCTGGAGCCGAGGAGTAACTTCTGATGAGCTTTGCTAATCACGCGGTGCGCACACGGACTCTGGACGCGGAGCCACCGACGAGGGGCGGCGGGGCGGTTCGCAACGACCTATCGACCGCACTGGTCAAGCTCTACCGTGAGCTCTTCGGCCGTGGTCCAGTAACCACCACGACCTACGCATTCGACGCGGGCTACGTCACCTTCCTCCGTGACGTCCTCGTCCCGCACGAGCGCGTCCTCGTTCTCGGCGGTCGCACGGATCTCGTCTGTCAGGCGCGGGCGGCCATCCGCGAAGCCGAGCGCGAGCGGCTGATCGGTGAGGTTCAGCGCGTGACCGGTCGACCCGTGCTCCATGACTCCTTCCAGTTTCAGCCGGAGCGGGACCTGGCCATCGAACTGTTCTGGACTCCGCCCGGTTCCGAGGAAGGCCCCGGCAACGCTCCGGCGCGTTACGCGATCGCGCCGGCTCCGTACTCCGAGGGAAGGTGATGTCTCGATGATCACGAGCTCGCGGTTCCTGTGAGTCCCTTTCCGCTTTTCAGAGTCACGGTGGAGCGGCTCGAGGAGACCTGCCTCATACGAGCCAGTGGCGAGCTCGACCGGAGTACCGCGGACCGCCTGAGCTCGGCGCTCGACGCGGCACGGGCGGACGGAGTGACGGCGCTGCTCGACCTGTCCGCTGTCAGCTTCATCGACACGACCGGGCTGCGGGTTCTGCTCTCCTCGGCACGCGCCGTCGACGCGCACGACCAGGTGTGGTTCATCGTCCGGGCATCCAGCGCGGTGTGGCGGCTCGTCGAGTTGAGCGGCACCGGATCGGAGCTCCCGCTGGTGGCGCCGCCCAGCTCCACCCGCAACCCGCCACCAAAGACTGCTCCTCAGCGCCTAGCTGCCCGGTGATACGCTCGCGGCGCCAGTTGGACCCCAGAACCTCGGTCCTGGCAACGCCGGCCTGAGCCTTCGGTCGCCAGTCAGTCAGCCCAAGCCCCCGGTTGGCCCGCACCCGAGACCGGGAAGGTCTGAGATGGCAACTGAGGTCGCGATGGACTCCAGGGGACGCCGCAGTGGCTCGGCGCCGGAGATGGTGGCTATCGAGCACCAGACGTCCGACCGCGTGGTGCGCACGATGGTGTTTGCCCTGCCGCCCGCCGCGCTTGTCGCCGGAGGATGGCTGGCGTGGGGCGGAGCCCTGCACTGGCATGACCTGCTTGTGCTCGCGATCTTCTACACGGTCACCGGGCTCGGCATCACGGTCGGCTATCACCGGCTCTTCACCCACCGCAGCTTCAAGACCACGCGCACGACGCGAGCGCTGCTGGCAGTGCTGGGTTCGATGGCCGTCGAGGGGCCGCTGACGGAATGGGTCGCCACGCACCGCAAGCACCATCGCTTCTCGGACGAGCCCGGCGACCCCCACAGCCCCCACACGGACGATGCGCCGGGGTGGCGCGGCGCGCTGCGCGGACTCGGGCACGCGCACGTCGGCTGGATGCTCCGCGGCAAGGAGATGGCGAACCCGGCTCGCTATGCCAAGGACTTGCTCGCCGACCCCGACCTGCGCTTCATCAGCCGCACGTTCCCGCTCTGGGCGATCGTGGGGCTGGCCCTTCCCTTCGGCCTCGGCGTGGCACTGACCGGCTCCCTCGTGGGAGGGCTCACGGCCCTCTTGTGGGGCGGAGCGGTGCGCGTGTTCCTGCTGCATCACGTGACCTTCAGCATCAACTCGCTCTGCCACTACTTCGGCCGCCGGCCGTTCTCGACCCACGATCAGTCCCGCAACCTCGCGTGGCTCGCCCCGCTCGCCTTCGGCGAGGCCTGGCACAACAACCACCATGCGTTCCCCACGTCCGCCCGTCACGGTCTTCGCCGCTGGCAGCTTGACCCCGGCGGCTGGCTCATCGCCGCCTTGGAGCGCTGCCACCTCGCCTGGGACGTCGTCCGGATCGCCCCCGAGCGTCAGCAGGCCTCCTACCGAAGTGGATCGAGCTCCGGCGGGCCGTACGCCACCTCGATGCGCAGGCCGTCGGGATCGAAGACGAACATCTCGTAGAAGCCCGGAATGTCCTTGTCCTCCTCGGGCGGGAAGTTGATGTTCATGCCCATGTCGAGGGCGATGCGGTGGGCGGCGTCGACGTCCTCGCGCTTATCGACGTAGAAGGCAAGGTGCTCCATGCCGACGTCGTAGTAGCGGTACTCGCCGCCGTCGGCCTGGCGGAGACCGAGGTACTGGTCGCCGAAGGCGAGGTAGACGATCTCCTCGGTGCCGCGATAGCTGGGGAAGCGGCCCGCCTCCTTCATCCCGAACGGACCGAGCAGGCCCAGATAGAAGGCGAGCGAGCGCTCGACGTCGCTCACCGCGAGATCGATGTGATGGATCGAGACGCCCATCGCGCGAGGCTAACACCGAGGGTGCCGCCGGCTGTCACATCTCCGTGCCCCGGCGTGTCTATGGAGTGAGACGCAAATCGACTCCAAGGAGACGGACATGCAGCGGAGCACCAGGATCGCAGTGGCGGGAGCAACGGGGCGGGTGGGCCGGCCGGTCGTCGACATGCTCGAGTCGCGCGGTTACGACGTCGTACCCATCTCGCGCTCGCAGGGCGTCGACGTGATCACCGGCGAGGGGCTGGACCAGGCCCTGACCGGTGTCGAGACGATCATCGACGTCTCCACCGGGCCTACGCCGGATGAGCAGGCCGCGACGGAGTTCTTCACGACCTCCACCCGCAACCTGCAGGAGGCCGGTGATCGTGCGGGCGTACGGCGGATGGTCGTGGTGTCGATCATCGGGATCGACGCGTTCACGGGCGGCTACAACGCCGCCAAGGTCGCGCAGGAGCGGGCCGCTCTGGCGGGGCCGATCCCGGCGCGCATCGTGCGCGCGGCTCAGTTCCACGAGTTCGTGGACCAGCTCGTGCAGTGGGGCACCCAGGGCGACGTGAGCTACGTCTGGAACATGCGCACGCAGCTGGTGGCGGCGCGGACGGTCGCCGAGGCGCTGGTCGACCTTGCCACCGCTCCGGACGCCGAGTTCGAGGCGGCCGAGATCACGGAGATCGCCGGCCCGCGCGAGGAGCGTCTCGTCGAGCCGGCGCGCCTGCTGGCCGAGCGCCGCTACGACGGCCTGCGGGTCGAGGAGCAGAGCGACTCCTCCTACCCCGACAGCGAGCTCTACGCGAACGGGGCCGCGCTGCCCGGACCGAACGCCAAGCTCGCCGGCCCGACCTTCGAGGAGTGGCTGGACGCGACGGTGCCCGCCGGGCGCCCGTAAGACGCCCGGCGGTTGCACACATTCGGGATTAGTTGAACGCGTACTCCTCGTAGTCGGCGACGTTGTCCTTCGTGACAACGGCGGCGGGCACGATGAGCTGGCGGGGCACCTCCGGTGGAACCAGCTCGGGGAATCCCTCTCCCAGGGCCAGCAGACGGCCCATGTTGACCGCTGTCGCAGCCATGTTCGGGTTGTAGAGGAACGTCGCCCGATAGAGGCCGCCCTGCTTGATCTGCTCCATCGCGTCCTGCGAGCCGCCGACGCCCGTCAGGAACATCTCGTCGTCGCGGCCGGCGTTGCGGATGGCCTGGACAACGCCCTGTGCCATGTCGTCATCGTGCGTGTACACCGCGTCGATCTGGTCCTCGGACTGGAGGATGTTCTCCATCACCTTGAGGCCCTGGTCCGGGTTGAAGTCACCCGGCTGAGAGGCAACGATCTCGATGCCGCCGTCCGGGCACTTCTTCTTGAGCTCGTCCGTGAAGCCCTTCGTCCGGTCCTCCGTCACCGAGATGCCGGCAAGGCCCTGGATCTCCACGACGTTGCCCTTGCACTTCAGCTCGTCCGCGATGTAGTCGGCTGCCAGGATGCCGATCTGGTAGTTGTCGCCCAGGATCGTCGCCGTGGCGGCGTCTGGCGCCGTGAACAGGCGGTCGATGTTCACGACCGGGATGCCCGCCTTCTCGGCCTTCTGGGCGACCGGGGTCAGCGCGGCGCCGTCCTGCGGCAGGATCACGAGGACGTCCGGCTTCTGCGCGATCGCCTGCTCGACCTGCTGGGCCTGAGAGTCGGCGTCCGCCGCCTGCAGCAGCTGGAAGTCGAGGTCGTCGTGCTGCTCGGCGGCGCTCTTCGCGTTCTTCGAAATGGCCCCGAGCCAGCCGTGGTCGGTCGGCGGGACGCTCGCGATCATCTTGATCGTCTTGCCGGTCCCCTCCGCCGAGGTGCCCTCGGCGTCACCCGACGGCGACTGGACGGTCACTGTCTCGGTGTCGCCGCCGTTACAAGCCGCGACTCCCACCGCCAGCACAGCGGCGGCGAGTGTGATGCAAAGTCGCCTCAGCGACATGCGAGTACCTCCTGTTGTGGATTTGGCGCCCATCAGTAACGGGCCTCCGGCCGCTGAAGCAGAACGGCGCCGAGGACGATCAGGCCCTTGGTCACCTGCTGAACCTCTGTCGAGAGGTTCATCTGCGTCATCAGGCTGAAGATGAGTGCGAAGGTCAGTACGCCGAGGAACGTCCCGACGATGCTCGCGCGACCGCCGGCGAGGCTCGTGCCGCCGATTACGACCGCGCCGATGGCGTCGAGCTCGTAGAGGTTCCCGCTGACCGGCGACGCGCTGCCGAGCCGGGCGCACAGCAGCACCGTGGCCACACCGGCGAGCAGGCCCATGAGGACGTACACGCTGAAGATCACGCGGCGGACCGGCACCCCCGCAATCCGTGCCGCCTCCCGGTTTCCCCCCACCGCGACGACGTGGCGGCCGTAGCGCGTCCGATTGAGGAGCACCCAGGCGCCTACCGTGATCGCCAGGAAGACGTACACCGACACCGGGATCCCGAGGATGCGCCCGTTGCCGAACCAGAGCAACGAGAAGACAGCCGGATCGCCGAAGTTGCCGCCGTTGAGGTCGAGCAGACTCACCGGCAGCTTGTCGTTCAGCAGCAGCGCTATGCCCCGGCCGATCGAGAACATCGCCAGGGTGGCGATGAACGGAACGACGCGGCCGTAGGCGATCGCCACCGCGTTGATCGTGCCGAGCGCGGTGGCGAAGCCGACCGCACAGACGATGAACACGAACGTGCTCGTCCCGGCGTCGCCCAGCATCACGCCGCCGAACACTCCCGCCGCGGCCACCATCGAGCCGACGGACAGGTCGATCCCGGCCGTGGCGATCACGAACGTCATCCCCATGGCGAGCACGCCGATGACGCTCGCCTGGGTGAGCATGTTGCGGACGTTGTCCCAGGTCGGGAAGGTGTCGGGCTCCAGGATCGCGCCGGCGACGAACAGGAGCACGACCACAATGGCCAGCGCGTATTCCTGGAACTCGAGCCGCTTCAGCCGGTCGACGAACTCCGACGAGCGTCCGGGTGGGGCGTCCGTCTGCGACGTCGTCATACGACCTCCTCCTCGAGATCTGGTGCATCGGTGGGCGCCACCGCGTGACGAAGGAGCTCGCGCTCGGTCGCGCTCCGGCCGTCGATCTCGGCGACGATCTCGCCATCGCGCATGACCAGAATGCGCGAGCAGATGCCCACGAGCTCCTCGAGCTCCGACGAGACGACGAGAATGCCGACGCCCGCGCCCGCCAGCTCGGTGATGATCCGGTAGAGCTCCGCCTTCGTCCTCACGTCGACGCCGCGGGTCGGCTCGTCGAGTAGCAGGACGCGGCAATCGCGCAGCAGCCAACGGGCGAGCACGACCTTCTGCTGGTTGCCGCCGGAGAGCAGGCGCACGATCCGCTCGGGGTCGTCCGGAACCGTGCCCAGCTTCCGCAGCTGCTCGCGCGCCTCGTTCCGCTCGGCGCGAATACGGAGCAGCGGATGCGTGAACCGCTTCAGACTCGACAACGTCACGTTCTTCGTCTGGCTCCAGTCGAGCAGCAGGGCCTGGGACTTCCGGTCCTCGGGCGCAAGTCCCAGCCCGGCCTGGATCGCACCGCTCGCGGTGCCCGGAAGCGCGGCGCCCTCGAGCAGGACCTCGCCCTCATCCGGTGTGTCCAGCCCGTAGATGATCCGCAGCAGTTCGGTCCGCCCCGACCCGACAAGACCGCCGAGCCCGAGGACCTCGCCCGCGTGAACCTGGAGCGAGGCGCTCCGGACCGTCGGAAGCCGTCTCACTCCGCGCACGTCGAGGAGGACGTCCGCGGAGGCGGTCGGCCGCTCGGGATAGAGCTGATCCACCTTGTGGCCGACCATCAGCTCGACGAGGTCGTCCGTCGGCGTGGTCGCCGGGATGCCCGTGGCCGTCGTGCGGCCGTCGGCGAGCACGGTCACGCGATTTCCGATGCGCCGGATCTCGTCGAGGCGGTGTGAGATGTACACGACGCCGACGCCGTCGCCCGCGAGTCTGCGCACCACCTCGAACAACGTCTCGATCTCGCCCTCGTCGAGGATCGCGGACGGCTCGTCCATGATCAGGAGCCGCAGATCGACGGACAGGGCGCGCGCGATCGAGACGATCTGTTGCGCGGCCGGCCGGAGCGCCCGCACCTTGGTGCGCGGCGAGATCGCATCGTGGCCGAGCCGAGCGAGGAGCGCGCTCGCCCTCTCGTTCATCTCGCCGAAGTCGAGGAGAGGCCCCCGGCGCGGCTCGTGCGCGAGGAAGATGCTCTCGGCCACCGTGAGGTCGTCGACGAGGTCGAGCTCCTGATAGATCGTGGCGACCCCGCGCCGCAGCGACTCCGCCGGGTCGCCCACGGGCAGCGGCTCACCCATGAACAGGATCTCGCCGGACGTGGGCTCGTGCGCGCCCGAGATGCACTTGATGAGCGTGGACTTGCCGGCTCCGTTGGGACCGAGCAGGCAGTGGACTTCGCCCGTCCTCGACGTCGAAGTTCACGCCCTGGAGCGCCGTCACGCCGGGGAACTCCTTGACCAGCTCGCGGACCTCGAGGATCTGGCTCACGCGACGACCAGGTCCCGGAGGTTGCGGTGCGCGATGCGGAGGCCCGCCTCGACCTTGTCGGGGCTGCCTCCCCAGACCGGATCCTCGTGCTCAACCGAGAGGACGCCGTCGAAGCCACCCTCGTACAGCGCGTCCACGTAGTGCCGGAAGTCGACCTGGCCAAGTCCGGGGATCCGATACCGCCACCAGCCCATGTCCCAGGGGTCTTCCTCGCGCGTAGCCACGCGGCCGAAGAAGCCGAACCGGTTGCGCTCGGCGGGAAAGGTCTCGGCGTCCTTCGCATGAGCGTGCGCCACCCTGTCCACGTAGGGCCGCAGCGCCTCGACTGGGTCGATGCCGAGCCAGAGCAGGTGTGAGGGATCGAAGTTGAGGTAGAGCCCCATCCCGAACATCCACTCCCAGAGCTCCGGCGAGTAAGCGAGGTTGCCGGGGTAGCCGTCCGGGTGCCACCCCTCCATCACGCAGTTCTCGATCATCAGCCGAACCCCGCGCTCGCCGGCGTAGTCGACCAGCGCGGGAAAGATCCGCTCGGCCTCGCGCAGGTTGTCCGCGACGCTGCGACCTGGATCGCGGCCGATGAACGTCCCGACCGGCACTCCCCCCAGGGCGGCCGCGGCGTCGATGCAGGCGCGGACGTGCGTATGCGCGGCCTCGCGCTCCGCGGGGTCGGGATGCAGGTTGTTGTCGTAGTACGCGAGGGCGGACAGCTCGAGGCGGTTGGCCTCCAGCGCCTGGCGCACCCGGTCGGCCTCCGCCTCGTCGAAGGCATCGGCAGCAACATGGCTCGCGGTGAACGGCCTGTCGCCAAGCCGTGGCCAGGCGGCGAGCTCGAGTGCCTCGTAGCCGTTCGCGCCGGCCCAGCCCGCGACGTCCTCCAGCGAGCGTTCCGGCATGCAGGCGCTGAGGAAGCCGAGCTTCATCGGGCGACGGCCTCCTGGGCTGCGACCTCGACCCACTCGCCGCTCGCAGCCGACCTCAGCACAGCCTCCGTGAGGCGGACGGCGCGCAGCCCATCGGCGAAGACCGGCAGGCCGGCGGGGCGCCGCCCCGTCCGGATGGTCTCGTAGAAGTCCGCCACAAAGGCGTCGAAGCAGTCGGCGTAGCCCTGCGGATGGCCGCCGGGGAGCGTGGCGTAGCGACCCGCCGCGGGAGAGAGTGACTCGGGGTCACGCCGGACGATCGACTCCGCCTCGCGCCGTCCAGCCCAGAGCTGCTCGGGCTGCTCCTGGTCGAACGCGAGCGCCGACTCAGAACCGTCGAGCTCCAACCACAGCCTGTTCTTCCGGCCCGCGGACACCTGGCTGATCACGACCGAGCCGAGCGCTCCGGCGTCGGTCTGAAACTGGACGAGCGCGACGTCCTCGGTGCCGACCGCGCGGGACTCGCCGGTTGAGTCCCCTCCGGCGAACGCCCTCTTCGCGGCGCCGGACACGCGCTCACGGACCGCGGTCAGGGTCCGAGCCGACAGGCTCGTGATGCGGTGACCCGAGACGAACTCGGCGAGGTCACACCAGTGCGAGCCGATGTCTGCGAAGGCCCTCGAGGCTCCTCCCGTCGCCTCGTCGACACGCCAGTTGTGATCCTGCGGCCGGAGCAGCCAGTCCTGGAGATATGTGCCGTGGAGCAGCGTGATCGTTCCGAGCTCGCCCCGGGCAACCCGCTCACGCGCCTCCCGTACCGTGGGGTAGAAGCGATAGACGAAGGGGACGCCGGTCTCGCGCCCAGACTCGTCCGCGGCCCCGACGAGCGCCTCCGCCTCGGCGGCGTCGAGCCCCAGCGGCTTCTCGCAGACCACGTGCTTCCCCGCCGCGAGAGCCGCCTCGGCCAGCGGCCTGTGGAGGTGGTTGGGCGTGCAGATATGGACCACGTCGATGTCGGGAGACGCGACGAGCTCCTCGGCGGAGCGCTGCCGCGTGCTCCGCTCCGAGCTCCGCCGCGGCGGCCTCCGCGCTCTCGGGGGACGAGGCCGCGACGGCGATCAGGTGGCCGCCCGCCAGGCGGGCCGAGCGAGCATGGACGCGGCCGATGAAGCCGCTTCCCGCGATCCCGACGCGAAGGAGCTCAGGCACCATCCGGGCCGGACCGTATCCCGGACTTAGTCCAACTGTCAAGCAAAAGTTGCCTCTGACGAGTCCGAACCCCCGCTAGTTAATCCAATCCAAATGATTTACTGTGCAGCGATGAGAAGCCCCGGCGACCTTCTCAGCCTCGTCCGGGAGGGCGTCGCCGTGACGCGTGCCGACCTGGCGCGGCACACCGGGCTCGCCCGCTCGACGGTCGCCCAGCGCGTCGACGCGCTACTCGCGAGCGGACTCCTCATCGAGGCGGGCGGCAGCGCCTCGACCGGCGGCAGGCCTCCGACCGTGCTCGCGTTCAACCACGAGGCCGGCGTCGTCCTGGTCGCGGATCTCGGCGCGACGCACGCGCGGATGGCAATCACCGACCTGGCGGGCACGCCACTCGCGGAGGCCGCCGAGGACCTCGACATCGCGCTCGGCCCCACGGAGGTGCTGAAGCGGGTCTCTGCGCGCTTTCGAAGGTTGCTCGGTTCGACGGGGCGCTCGGCGGCCGACGTCCGCGGAATTGGGATCGGCGTCCCCGGCCCGGTGGAGTTCGCGACCGGGCAGCCCGTGAATCCGCCGATCATGCCCGGCTGGGACGGCTTCGACATCCCTGCCTGGTTCGCCGACCGCTATGCCGCTCCGGTGCTGGTCGACAACGACGTCAACATCATGGCGCGCGGCGAACACTGGGTGCACTGGCGCGCTACGCCGCACCTGCTGTTGGTGAAGGTGGGAACCGGAATCGGCTGCGGCATCGTGGCCGATGGGCAGATCCACAGGGGTGCGCGTGGTGCGGCCGGCGACATCGGCCACATCCGCGCCACGAGCAACGACGACGTGATCTGCCGCTGCGGCAACATCGGATGCCTGGAGGCAATCGCCGGTGGCCAGGCGCTCGCCGACCGGCTGTCGGCAGCCGGTGCCGATGCCGCCAACAGCCGCGACGTGGTTCGCCTGGTGCGCGCCGGCGATACGACCGCGACTCGGATGGTCCGCGACGCCGGGCGAACGCTCGGCGAGGTCCTCGCAGGGACGGTCAATTTCTTCAACCCGGCGGTGATCGTGATCGGCGGCGACATCGCCGAAGCACACGCGCAACTGCTGGCCGGGGTCCGCGAGGGAATCCTGAGCCGCTCGCTTCCGCTGGCGACACGCGACCTGCGCATCGTGCCCAGCCGGCTCGGCGACCGCGCCGGCATCACCGGAGCGGCCATCACCGCGATCGAGCACGTGCTGTCGCCGGAAGCGGTCGATCGAACCCTGCATCCAGCTGCCTAGCTCGGTCGGTAGGTGGCGATCAGGACCCCGGTTGTGCTGGCCGTGCTGTCAACCAGTCGCAGAGAAGCCGGGGGGCCACCGTCGGGGAACAGCCGGCGTCCCGCCCCGAGCACGAGCGGGTGGATGAGAAGCAGATACTCGTCGATGAGGCCGTGTGGCATGAGGGTCTGGATCAGCTCGCCGCTGCCCATTACGTTCAGGTCCTTCCCCGGCTGCTGCCTCAGTCGCGAGACCGCCTCGGCCACCTCGCCGCGCAGCAGCGTCGAGTTCGGCCAGGGCAGCGGCTCGCGCAGCGTCGTGGAGACGACGTACTTGGGCGCGCTGTTGAGAATGCCCTTGAAGGGGCTGTCCTGGGTGTTCCAGTAGCCGAGCATGTCCTCGTAGCTGCGGCGCCCGAGCAGCAGCCCGCCGCTCTGGGGCATCCGAGCGCCCATCGCGTCATTCACCACCCCGTCCACGTTCGGTCCGGCCCAGCCGCCGAGCGCGAAGCCCCCGCGAGTGTCCTCGTCGCGACGGCCGGGCGCCTGCATCACGCCGTCGAGCGTCAGGTGATTGATCACGACAACTCTGGCCATCGCCCTCAGCCGCCGTTCGAGGCGACGGCGTAGCGCCGGCTCGGCTGGCCGCGCAGCGCCGTGGCCGGCGGCAGCGGCGTTCCCTGGGCAGTCGCGCCGGCCACGACCGGGAGGACGAGCTTCGACGCCAGGCGACCCCCGAGGACGACCGTATTGCGCGTGCGGCCACGGTCGACGGTGGCGAACTGCCAGCGTGGACGGTCGCCACCCGTCGCCTCGACGGTCACGCGGATCCGAGAGCCGGCGCGGAAGGCGTGGGCCACCGGCCAGATCGGGATCCGCACGAGGCTGAAACGCCCGCGCGGCAGCGGCGCGGCGTCGCGGCGCAGGTGGGTCGGAACCGGATCGATCGAGGTCGACCGGCGCGCGTCCAGCTTGCGGTGCGATGCGCGCAGCCAGCCGTTCTGCACGTACGTCTCGTCGCCGTCGGGCCGCACCTCGCTGAGCGTGACCTGCAGGTCGGTGTCGCGCGCCGAGGACCGTAGGTGAAGGTCGAGGCTCGACGGCCCGGCGATCACCACGTCGCGCGACAGCGGCTCTGACACCCAGCCGAGCCCCTTGCCGGCGGCGATCGGCGCCCAGTTGTAGGGCGGTTGGGCCTTCCAGGCGTCGGCCTCGCCGTTACCCGGCAGCGTCTGCGCTGGGCGTGCACTCGGGTCCGCCACGTAGCTCGCCAGACGCCGCTTCGCAGGCTTGCGGCCGAGCGCGCCGTCCGGGCGCAGGAAGTAGCGCGTGGCGCGCGACTCGCGCGGGGGCCACGCGCTGTAGCGCAGCTCCCATGTCGCGCCGATCGAGCCCAGCCCCTGCGGCCCGGCGCCGTTGTCCATCAGGAGCCGCACGTGCGGGTCCGCGCGGAACTCCGCCTTGGCCGCCGCGACGCTGGTGAAGCTTGCGAAGCGCGACTGCTCCACCGGCGCCGCGCCGGCATCGGCCAGGAAGCGGTACAGCTCGCCGCTCAGCGCGATGACGCTCGGCGGGATGCGCGGAATCTCGTCCCCGACGTACAGCTTGAGGAACTCGGCCCAGCGGGTGATCGTGCTCGGCCCGAGCGAGTCGGCGTGCACTCCGTTCTGGAGCGAGATGAAGACGTTCGGCCTGCCGTTCAGTGCGCCGAGTGCCTCGGGAAAGTGCCCGCCCGTCTGCTCGTCGTGGAACTGCCCGACGAGGAACACCGGCACACGCGCGCGCGCCAGCCAGGCACCGGGCGAGCGCGGCGCGTAGAGCGACGGCGCGCGGAACGGCTGCCGGCGCTGGATCCGCAGCGCGTTCTGGGTCTGCAGCCTCAGACGCTGGTTCGCCAGGCAATGCCTGTCCCCCATCCGCACGAGCTCGCGTGCGTAGGGCTGGCCACCCGCGGGCGCGGGCCTCGCGTCTTCCATCCGCTCCCGCAGCCAGCTCCGGCCGAAGCCCGAGTTGGTGATTCCCCCGGGGTAGCCCGATCCTACGTAGAGGTCGTCGGTCACCGACATCGGCGCGATCGCCGCGAGGTGCGGCGGCCTCGTGCCGGCGACGAACAGTTGGGTGATGCCGGAAAACGAGATCCCCGCGAGGCCGACCTTGCCGCGCCTCACCCACGACTGCGCGGCTACCGTCTCGACCGCGTCGTAGCCGTCATAGGTCGTGGGTAGGTCGAAGAGGTCGAAGGCACCGCCCGAGCAGCCCGAGCCGCGCATCTGCACGCTCACCACAGCGAAGTCGAGCATCGGCGCGATCAGCGAGCCGACGGCCGTACCGCTCGCCGGCGCGAGCGGGTCCGGTTCGGTGCTGCCGCCGGCCAGCTGGTTCACGACCGAGTCGAAGAGGTCGTGCGGGGCCGCCACCTGGTAGCCGGAGTACTCGATCACCGTCGCGAACGGCCCGTCGGCGAGGGTCTTGCCGCGCGGCAGCCGGACCGTCATCGCCAGCTCCACCCCGTCGCGCATCGTCACGTAGTTCAGCCCTTGCTTCAGGGTCTTGCGGCGATAGAACGACTGCGCCGGGTTCTGCCCGGGCCGCAGCACACGGAAGGCCTTGCTCCGGTGTACCCGCTTGTCCGCCATGCGCCGCACGGTGTACCCGCGGCCGGGCGAGACGTTGCGGAAGATCTCGCTTCCGAGCCGGTCGGCGCGGCCCTTCCTCACAACGCGACCCTGAGCGTTCAGGAGCTCGAGCCGCTGCCCCTTCGTCGCGTCGAGCACGTAGGCGTGGCGAATACCACCGTGGGCCTCGAAGGCAGCCGTCGCGGTGGAGGGAGCGAGTCCGCCCACGGCGAGCAGCAGCAGGAATGCGACCCTCCGCAGCTGCAGTCGGCTCACCACGCTGCCACGACCGTACCCTGCTCGGTCCCTAATCGCGCGCCAGGTAGGCGAGCACTTCCTTCTCGTGATCTACGCTTCTCCTCGTCACTCGTAGGCGTCGGCGTAGAAGTCCGCGTCGTCCTGACTTCCCGCCTGGAAAACGACGGTGCCGACAACGGTCGTCTTGTCGCCACTTGTCGCGACCTCGTCGGCATAGGCTTGTGCCTTCGCCGCCGTGGCGAACGATCGTGCCGAACCCTGCCTTTCGCCGGTGATGGCCACCCCGGCTTCGGCGCCGTTCAGAGACTCCTTCGGCAGAGCCGCCACCTCGATGCTCTGAGCCGCTAGCGCAGTCGCAAGGTTCCGGAACGGGTTGTCGGGTGGCAATGCGGCCGGTTCGCCGCCGGCGTCAGCGCCCGTCGTGGCGTCGTCGTCATCGTCCCCGCAGGCGCCCCCGGACACGGCAATGGCCGCGATCAGACCGAGGACGATGAATAGGTTCAGCGGTCGCTGCACGCTGCGTGGAGTCCAGCCGTTCCAGATGGAGACTTCATCACCCCGATCGGGCGATTCGGAAGCGATCCCTATCCCCTACGTTGAGCAAGATGCCCCGGTTGCTGATTGCCTACGACGGCTCTGATCTTGCCGCAGCCGCGGTGCGAAGTGCTGCCGAGCTCTTCCCCGGCAGCGCCGCGCTGGTTGTGACGGTGTGGGAGCCCGGACTGAGCGCGATGGCGGCCGTCAACCCAGGTCTCGACCCGGCTGGGATCACCCCGGTCCAGATGGATCCAGAGCTCGTGTCCGAACTTGACAAGGCCGGGGAGCAGCACGCCGCGGTCGTCGCCCGAGAGGGTGCTCAGCTCGCTGGTTCTCTCGGGCTGGATGCCGAGCCCCACGCGATCCCGGACGAGATGCACGTGGCCGAGGCAATCGTCGACCTGGCCGTCGAGCGCGATGCAGCCGCCGTGGTGGTGGGCTCACATGGCATCTCCGGGCTTCGGTCGCGTCTGCTCGGAAGCACTGCGCGGGACATCCTCGGGCGCTGCGAACGTCCGGTGGTCGTGATTCGCGCGGCCGAAAATCGCTGAGGACATGACAGAGCCTGAAATCAACGAAGAGCGGATCACGATCGTCCTGGTTGTCTCGCTGGTTGCATGGCTCGCGGCGCTCATCGCGGCCTTCTGGCTCGTCGGCGCGTTCGCGGGCATCGTCGTGATCATCGTCGGGGCCGGCCTGCTCGCGTTGGCGCTTGCCAGGGTGATTCGCTCGGGCCGACCGAGCTGACAGGGAAGCGGCCCTTAGGGTTCGCACCGTGGCGCACGGCACGCACGACTTCGAAGACGACGCGCGCAACGAGCGCATCCTCATCTGGGTCAACGGCGAGCTCGTGCCGCGCGAGCGGGCGGTCGTGTCGGTGTTCGACGCGGGCTTCGTCCTCGGTGACGGCGTGTGGGAGGGCCTGCGCGTGCGGGCGGGCCATCCCGCCTTCCTCGAGCGCCATCTCGACCGCCTATTCGAGGGCGCGAAGGCCATCATGCTCGACGTCGGTCGCAGCCGCGCGCGAGCTGACCGAGGCGATCTACTCGACGCTGCGGGCCAACGACATGACCGACGGCGTGCACGTGCGGCTGATGGTCACCCGCGGCGTCAAGCGCACGCCCTACCAGGATCCGCGCGTGACGATCGGGCCCGCGACCGTCGTGATCATCGCCGAGCACAAGGAGCCGCTGCCGGCGACGGTGACCGACGGCATCACGCTCTTCACGACGCACGTGCGTCGCGCCGCGCCGGACACGCTCGACCCCAAGCTCAACTCGCACTCCAAGCTCAACGACATCACCGCCTGCATCCAGGCCTACACCGCCGGCGCCGACGAGGCGCTGATGCTCGACCCGCACGGGTTCGTGGCGACCTGCAACTCCACGCACTTCTTCATCGTCGTCGGCCCCGACGACGCGCCGGAGGTGCTGACCTCCGACGGGCGCTACTGCCTGGCGGGGATCACGCGCGCCAACGTGCTGGAGATCTGCCGCGCCAACGGCATCCCGGCGCGCGAGACGACGTTCAGCCTCACCGACGTCTACGCCGCCCGCGAGGCGTTCGTCACCGGCACCTTCGCCGGCGTCGTGCCCGTCCGGTCCGTGGACGGGCGCACGATCGGCGACGGCCGTCGCGGACCGATGGTCGAGCGCCTGCAGGCGCTGTACCGCGAGCTCGTCGACGCAGACGTGGCGGCGCGCGTCGCGCCATGAGCGACGTCGTCCGCGTGGCGATCTGGTCCGGCCCGCGGAACATCTCCACGGCGATGATGCGCGCGTTCGAGAACCGCCCCGACACGGTCGTCGTCGACGAGCCGCTGTACGCGGCCTACCTCGCCCGGACCGGCATCGACCACCCGGTGCGCGACGAGGTCATCGCCTCCCAGCCCACCGACCTCGCCGCGGCCGTCGCCGGCCTCTCCGCGCCGCTGCCGCCCGGTCGCTGCGTCCACTACGCCAAGCACATGGCGCACCACGTCTCCCGCGACATGGACCTGCGCTGGACGCTGCGCTTCCGCAACGTGTTGCTGATCCGCGACCCGGTCGAGGTCGTGGCCTCGTACGTGCGCGCCCGGGAGACCTGCGAGCCGGACGACATCGGGCTGCCCCAGCAGGGGTGGCTGATGGAGCTGTGGGACGAGCACGGCATCGAGGTGCCCGATCATCGACGCGGGCGACTTCCTGCGCGCGCCCGAGGCGCACCTGCGCTGGCTGTGTGACTGGCTGGGCATCCCGTTCACCGACCCGGATGCTGTCCTGGCCGCCGGGCCCGCGCGCGTCCGACGGCGTGTGGGCGCCGCACTGGTACGCCGCCGTCTGGTCCTCGACCGGGTTCGAGCCCTGGCGCCCGCGGGAGATCGACCCTCTCCGACCACGACGCCGCCGTCGCCGAGGCGTGTCGCCCGATCTACGCGGCGCTGCACGCCCGACGGGCACGGTTCTGAACCGCCCTATGGCGACGCGAGGATGGCCCGCGGAACCTGAGGGCGGAACGGCTTGTGTTCGAGCACGCCGCCGCTGCCTACGATCACGGCGGACGACTCGTCGATCTCGTGCCACACGCCCGGCAGATCTGAGAACGGCTCGGACGCGATCACCCGGTCGTCGGACGTAGCCCTCCCGAACCACATTTTGTCGTCGGGATATAGCGAGTGCAGCGCGTCGACGTCGGCCGACGCGTAGAGGGACCGCGCCTTGCCCTCAGTGGCGTACCGCACGGCCCACAGGCTGCTGCCGTCCGAGACACCGAAGGTCCCTTGCACCATCGGCGCGACGCCGCACTCGGTGGCGGTCGCCTCGATCAGCCCGACGGTGCGCTCAAGCGCTTGGATCGGATCCTCCTCGAGCCCGAACGTCAGTGCGAGCCTGAACACCACCTCGGTGTCGGTCGACCCCACGATGCCGGCGAACAGCTTCGGCTCGATCGCCCACATGAGGTCCCGCCGGATGACATTGAAGTCACCGACATAGCCGTTGTGCACGAACAGCCAGCGCCCGTGGCGGAAGGGATGGCAGTTGGTCTGCTGTATCGGTGACCCGATCGCCGCCCGCACGTGCACCAGGAACAGAGGCGACTCGACGTGGCGCGGCGAGCTCCCGCAGGTTCGCGTCGCCCCAGGCGGGAGCGACGCTGTGGTAGACGCCCGGGCCTTCGCCGGCGCCGTACCAGCCGACCCCGAAGCCGTCGCCGTTCGTCGGTTCGGCACCCATTCGCGAGTGCAGGCTCTGGTCGACGATCCCGTGCTGAGTATTGAAGAGCAGCTCCTCGATGAGGACGGGCTGCCCGTGCCATGCCATCCAGCGACACATCGCATCCTCCTTGTCTGTCGCCTCATCGTCGAACCTGGCCCGCCGCCCGGCGTCATCCCGATCGGGTGATCCGGATTGCCCCTACTCCTCGACGTTGAAGCTGAACATCATGCCGCTCTCGTGGTGCTCGGCGATGTGGCAGTGCGCCATCCAGACGCCGGCGTTCGTGACGTCGAGCAGGATGTCGACCGTCTCACCCGTTCGCACCAACACCGTGTCCTTCCAGACGAGGCTCGACTCCGGCACGTCGTCGCGGCTAAGGACCAGGAAGCGGCCGGCCCCATGCACATGGAACGGGTGGTGCATCGGGTGGTCTCCGGCCATCTCGTTGAGCAACCGGATCTTCACCTGGTCCCCGACCCGGAACGTCCAGTCGATCGCCGCGTTCTCGTCGCCCGTGTCGCGGTCCACGAGCTTCCAGCGCATGTTCGCGGGCGTCGTGATCCGGTTCACCTCGACCATGTCGTCTTCCCACTCGATGCCACCGGCGGCAGCGTGGTCGTGGTCGTGACCTTCGTGATCGTGGGCGCCTCCGCCCTCGCCGATGAGCGCGGCGGGCAGCAGCTTCATCTGGCACTTCGGGCAGTGGCCCGGTTCCTCGCTGACGACCTCCGGGTGCATCGGACACGCGTAAGGCCCGGCCGGGGCGGCGACAGCCAGAAGCTTCATCCCGCACTTGGGGCAACTACCCGGCTCATCCTGAACCACGTCGGCATGCATCGGACAGGCGTAGACCACTGGGCCCTCGGGAGCCTCCATGTCCATCTCCGCAATGAAGCCAACGGTCTTGTCCGGCTCGGCCTCAAGGTAGGGCGCGATCCGCTCGCGCTCGGCGACCATGTCTGCGTTCGTGCGGAGGACCTCGAACTGCTCCGCGTATGAAGGCTCAATCCGCTCGTCGGTCACGCGGATGGCGGCCAGCGCGTAAACGCGCTCTGGCGTCCGGTGCTCGAGCGTCAGCTCGCCCGGCAGGTCGAACAGGACGTCCACGACTACGCGCTCGGAGGGGGCGAGGACGACATCCTCAACGAACTCCTCGTGCTCGACGTGGCCGCTGTCGCCGCCGACGAGCTTCATGCGTGCGCCCGGCAACGCGACCTTGAAGGTCCGCGTGTTCGCGGTGTTCGTGAAGTAGAGCCGCACGACCTCGCCGAGCTGCGCATCCAGCGAGAGGTCGGTTTCGCCGTTTACCAGCAGCACCTCGCCGAAGCGCCCCATCGCCACATAGGTCGTCTCCGACCGGCTGAATGGCGCGACCTTGCCCTCCTCGAGCAGGATGTCGTCGAGTGTCAGGGGAAGCTCTCTGTTGGCGGGCGGCCAGTAGTCCGGATCGGCGGGCTCGACGAGCACGTTGCCGTACAGGCCCAGCTCCTGGCCGTAGTCCTCGCGGATGTGCGGGTGGTACCAGTAGGCGCCCGGATCGGGGAACGCCACCCGAACCGAGAAGCGCTCGCCGACCTCGATCGGCTTCTGCGTCTCGTGCGTGCCGTCATAGCGGTTGTCCAGCCGCAATCCGTGCCAGTGGACGGTGGCCTCCATGTCGCCCTGGTTCTCGATGTTGACGACGATCTCAGAGCCCTCCTCAACCTCCAGGACCGGCCCGGGGATCGAGTCGTTGTAGGCCAGCATCCGCACGGTGTCGTCGCCGATGCGCTTCGCGACAGGCGCGATTCGCAGGCTGAACTCGTCGCCGTCCGAGAGCCCGACCCGCTCAGGCGCGTGCGCCTCGGGCAGACCCTCGACGTCTGTGGGGAAATGGTCTGGAGTCATGTCCGAGCCCCCTCGGTTACTGCGCTAGGCCGCAAAGCGGCGACATTGTCCGCGATGTACGCCGCGTCGTCCTTGACCCAGCCCAACAGCGCCGAGCCCCTCGTGTCCTGCCATAGCTGCCCGAGGAAGTAGAGGCCGGGCGAAGTCGTCACACCGCGCTTGTGCACGGCGCGGCCGTCTCCATCGAACACTGGGACGTCTATCCACGAGTGATCGACTCGGAAGCCGGTTGCCCAGATGATTGCGCGAACGTCAAGGTCGGGTCCGTCAGCGAGGCTGACGGTGGATCCCGCCGCCCCGACGGCTCGCCCGTGGAGCTCGATTCCGTGCCGACGTGCGCGACGCGGACTTGACCCAATCAGCGTGTCCTCCCGCTTCCGCATCAGCTTGCCGATTCGGGACGTTGCCGTCTTGCGGATGAGGCCCGTCGCATCGAGATACCAGAAGAGATCACGCCCGAGGATGCGCTGCGGCAGCGGTGTCTGGCGCGACCCGATGGCCAGATGCACCTCGTGGGAGAGCGACAACTCCTCCGCGATCTGAAAGCCGGTGTTGCCCCCGCCGACGACGAGCACGGGGCCGCCGGGTACGGACTCCGGGGAGCGATACCCCGTGCTGTGCATCTGCACGACGTCGTCGCCGAGGTTCTCGGCGATCCGCGGCACGAATGGCGTCTGGAATGGGCCGGTGGCGATCACCACCTGCCGCGCCTCGTAGGCACGATCATCGAGCTCCACGACATAACCGTCGTTCCGCCGGCGCACCGCGCGGACGCGGCTGTCCAGCTCGACCGGGAGATTGAACTCGCGCGCATAGTCGGTGAGGTAATCCGCCACCTCGTCGCGCGTCGGATAACGATCCGGATCCCCGGGGAACTCCAGACCGGGCAGCGAGTCGTAGCGCGCGGATGTGAAGAGCTTCAACGAGTCCCAGCGGTCCCGCCATGCCGCCGCCGGCTCAGCCGCGGCCTCCAGGATCGTGAAATCTGTGCCCTGCTTCGCGAGGTGATAGCCGATCGCGAGGCCGGCCTGGCCCCCGCCGACCACGACTACGTCACGGCGCGTCATGACCGGCACCATCACTAACCGCGAGGGTAGCCCCGAAAGGGGCCGCCCGTCCAGGAACGGGGACGACGGTCGCCAGGCCAGCCATGTTCCTCCCTCAGATCGCGCCCGGCCCCCGCGGGCGCGATGATGAGCGCATGGATTGGAAGCTCGAGCTCATCACCGTGCCCGTCAGCGACGTCGACCGGGCGAAGGCGTTCTACACAGAGCAGGTCGGGTTCAACGCCGACCACGACCACACCGTCAGCGACGAGATTCGTTTCGTTCAGCTGACGCCCCCGGGATCGGCGTGCTCGATCGCCATCGGCAAGGGCCTCACACAGATGGCGCCGGGCTCGCTCCAGAACATCCAGGTGGTCGTGTCGGACATCGACGCCGCCCGCGCCGAGCTGGTCGAGCGCGGCGTCGAGGCGAGCGAGGTGCAGGACCTGCCCGGAGGCAGGTTCGTGTTCTTCTCAGATCCCGACGGGAACGGCTGGGTGGTGCAGCTGCCTGCCGGCGCCTAGCCCGTCCGCCGCTCTCAAAGGGCGGGAACCAGGACGAGCATCCCTCGGCTCGAGACGAGATGGGCCAAGTCGTCCGTCAGGCGTTGGACGTGTTCGCTCGCCTGTTGCTCGAAGCGCTCCACTTGGAGGATCTCGGCGATCAGCACGTAATCGGCTTGACCGATGGCCTGTCCGGGCACGTCTGCCGGCCGCGTAAGCCGCCAATCCGTGACCGTGTCCAGCGACCCGCGGACGATGTCGCGATCCTCCGTCATCAGTCGCTCGAAGTCCTCGGCCAGCTCCGGCGAACGCAGCTGAAACCACATGAGAAGGGTCGCCGGAGGACTCATCGGCGAAGCGTAATCGATGGCTAGGAATGGCGCCTGAGCCCGCGCAGCACGGCGTCGGCGTCGCGGTGCGGAGCACGGAGGGCGAGACCGACGAGATCGAGTTGCTCGGTGGGAACTGCCCGCACGGCGGCGCAACAGCTACTGATCCAGTACAGCCGCCTCGACGGCGTCGGATCGCTGTCTGAACTCGCGTTTGCGGACGCACTGGCCATCGCGAAACGCGTAGACGTCGAACAGGCGCTCCTCGTACTCGATTCCACTGCCACGTCCGCGAGCCGAGTAGTAGACGGTTACGAGGACGTGGTCCCCCGCGTCGGTGAAATCCTCCGGCACAGTCTCCATTTCGTCCCACGTGCTGTCCCACCGTTCCCACATGGCGCGAACTTCCTCTCGCCGGCGAAGCGGGAGCTCCTGACCTACCTCGTAGACGACGTCAGGTGCAAGGCAGGCTGCCGCCTCCGCATAGTCGCCGCGCCGGTAACTCTCGAAAAGCCGCTTGACGACCTCGACGTTCGCTTGCGACATCGTCACGCAGTATCGCGATCGGCTCTCGACCAACTGAGGATGGGCGGTGCCCGGCTCGAACGGGTCGCTTCCACATGATTACTCCTGCCTTCAGCGGAAGCAGGAGTGCGCCAGCGGCTCTGGCCCAGCGCTCTGCCTACCCCGCGCGCGGCACGCGAAAGAGTCGCCCGGTGGGGGACGACGGGTCAACGGCCGGCGGGCATGATCGACGCCATGACCAAGCACCTGATTCGCCGGCTGCGCACCAATCACGGTCTCGACGTCGTCAACCTCGACGAACCGCCGCTACGGCTGCTGCTGGGCAGCTATGCCCTCGCGCGCGCGGCCGACACAATCGAGCGCCAGTCCGCCGAGGACCGGAGGTGGGCCTTTCTCAGCGAGAGGGCGGATTTCCACGAGGTGGCCGCGTAATGACCCGAGTCACGCACATCGACGAAACCGTGACGATCGGCGGCGACCTGACCGTTGGGCGCATCGGTTACGGGGCGATGCAGTTGACCGGACCGAAGGTCTGGGGCGAATACCCCGACCATGACAAGGGCGTCGCGTTGCTGCGAGAGGTTGTCGCCGCGGGCGTCACCTTCATCGACACGGCCGACGCCTACGGCCCTCACTCCAACGAGGAGCTCATCCGCGAGGCCCTGCACCCGTATCCGGAACAGCTGGTCATCGCCACCAAGGGCGGGTTCGTCCGCAGCGGCCCCGAGTACACGGACATGGGCGCCGTCGGGAACCCGCACTACCTCCGCCACGCGGCGTACATGAGCGCGCGCCGGCTCGGCCTGGACCGCATCGACCTCTACTACCTGCACACGCCGACTATGACCGACGCCCCATTCGAGGAGATCGTCGACACGCTCGCGGGGATGCGCCAGGACGGCCTCATCCGCCACATCGGCCTCTCCAACATCAGTGCCGAGCAGCTCCGCACCGCCATGTCGATCACCGACATCGCCGCCATCACCGTCCACTACAACGTCGCCGTCCGCCTCGGCGCCGCCGTGCGGCAGGTCGCCCAGGACGCCGGGATCGTCTTCTCTCCCTGGCACCCGGGCGCCATCCCCGGAGGTGACGAGGGCCGGCCGTTCCACGCCGTGATCGATCCGATCGCGGAGAGGTACGACGCCACCCCTCAGCAGATCGCTCTCGCTTGGCAGCTGCACCGCACCGAGCAGGCGTTGCCCATTCCCGGGACCACCAGCACCCAGCACCTCAAGGAGAACCTGGCCGCCGCTCACATCTCACTGACGCGAGACGAGGTGGACGCCATCACTGCGCTTGCGCCCGAAGAAAACTGAGATCGATCGACGAGGACCGACAGCGTTCGACGATCGGGAGAGCCCACTCATCGGCGAATAGGATCGGCTCGATCCACGTCCGAGGAGGAAAGTCGTGGTCGTTCGTGTCTTTCGTGTCCGCGTCCATCCGGGTAAGGAGGACGAGTTCGAGCGCTTCGTGATCGAGACGGGGATCCCGATGGTGCAGGCCCAGGAGGGCTGCACGCACGTAACCGCCGGGAAGAGCCGCTGGAGCGAACAGCCTGAGTTCGTCGTCGTCACCCACTGGCGGTCTGTCGACGCTCTGCAGGCCTTCGCGGGTCCGGATTGGCAACAAGCGGTGATCGAGCCGGAGGAGGAACACATGCTTGCCGAGGTCTTCTGCGATCACTACGAAACGATCGACACCGGCTGAGACGGAGAAGAATTGTGGGCGTGGGGTGCTGGCCCGGCGCTGATGGGCGGTGCCCGGCTCGAACGGGCGACCTCCTGCTTGTAAGGCGCGAGCATCTGCTGCCATCTGCTGCCGTCTGCTGCCGTCTGCCGCTCAGGCCGCTCGGTCAGCGATGGTCCGCGCCAGGCTGCTGCGTTCTGCTGCGGTTTGCCGCTTCCAGAGCGCTTCCACAGGGGTCGCTTCGAGCGACTGACGGAGCGCGGGAGGCGTCACCTTGATGCTGCCAAAGCCGCCGGCAGATCCTGGCGGCCCGAGACGTCGAGCTTGCGGTAGGCGCCGGTGAGATGCATCTCGACCGTCCGGCGTGTGAGGAACAGGGCTTCCGCGATCTCGCGGTTGCTCAGCCCCTGGGTGGCCATCGCCGCGACCCGGCGCTCCTGCGCCGAGAGCGAGTCAACGCCACTGATGTCGGGGCGGCGCGGGCGCGCTCCGGTAGCTCGCAGCTCGTCCATCGCCCGATCGGTCTCGACCACCGACCCGCATCGGTTCGCGAGGTCGAGCCCTTCACGAAGCGGCTCGCGAGCGTCCCGACGATGCCCGCCGCGCCGAAGCGCGGCGCCCAGGTCGATCAGTCCGCGGGCATGGGCCACCCGCAGCTCACAGCCGGCGAGCACATCCACCGCCTCGCGTGCAAGCTCGACCATCTCCCCGCTTGGCGCGAGCAGCGCGCGCACGCGGAGCGCTTCGCCGAGCGGCTCCGGAGCGCCGAATCGCCGCGAGATCTCCAGCTCCTCCTCGATCAGCTCACCCGCCCGGTCGTGCTCGCCAAGGCGGGCGCAGGCCAGCGCCGCGTAGCTGCGCCACATCAGCGCACACGGGTTCACGTATGCGATGGCGAGCGCCCGCCTGCCGGCCTCCTCGAGATCGATCAGGGCAGCGCTCGGATCACCCATCCGCAGCGCGAGCCGACCTCGGGACGCCAGCGCCTGGCTGATGCTCAGCGACAGCGGTAGATCACCGCTCGGCCAGGCGTCGCGCAGCAGTACTACGGCCTTGTCGAAGGAACCATGCTCGATGTGGACCTCGGTGAGCGCGGAGAGCGCGGACGGCCGGACGATTGGGTCGTCGGCCGGGAGCAGCGTCAGGGCAGCGACGGCGTCGGCCTCAGCTCCGGCGAGATCGCCGGTCCAGGACCTCCCGGAAGCGCGTAAGCCGAGCGAATTGGAGTACAGCAGCATCGAGCTCCGGGCCCGCCCCTCCTCGACGCCGGCGGTCCACAGCTCGATCGCCCTGTTCAGCCTGCCCGTGAGTGCGATGGCAACCGTGGCGGCGGTCAGCGCGATCGTTGTCGCGGGGGCCACCAGGGCGGGATGCTCGGAACGGACCTCGACAAGCAGTTGCCCATCTCCCCAAGCCGCCTCGGCGAGGGCCGCAACCTGGTCCGCGGTGCGCGCGGTGGTCGCCGCGAACACGACCGCCATCATGGCGAGCAGGCTGCGCTCGGCCGCTGTCTCACCACGGCTCACCTCCTGCTCGAGCGCGAGCAGCCGCTCAAACGTCTCGGCACTGGGGAGCCCGCCGACCAGCCGAGTGGCGGCCGCCTGGAACTCGAGCCCGAGGTGAAGCTCTCGATCGAGGTCGCCGGCCGTATCGAGGACGTCCTCACAAGCGGCGATCGCTCCCGGCACGTCGGCGGCCAGGAAGCGGACCATGGAGAGTCCAAGCGCCGCGTTCGCGCGTTCGGTTGGATCGGTTCGACAGGCGCTGCGCCTCCTCCATACGGCCAGCCGCCGCGGGCATGCCCGCGGCCGACTCCGCCGCGCCGAGGTCGAGCAGGATCGACCGGCGCACCGCGGCCGAAACGTCCTCCTCGAGCGCCCGGCGTAGGAATCGCACCGCCTGGTCCGCGGAGCCGCGGTTGCCGGCCCGTCGTGCAGCGGCCGTCAGCGCGTCGAACGCCCATCGCTCACCAACGGGACCGGCGGGCCGCGCGGCCAGCAGGTGAGCGGCCGCACGCTCACACCGGGCCGGATCTCGCGCGAGCTCCCGAGCGGCGGCGAGATGCAGCTGCACCCGCTTGGCCGGCGGGATCGAGTCGTGGAGCGCCTGCTGGATGATCGGGTGGACGAACCTTGGCGGAAGGCTCGGAAAGAGGAGCTCGGCCTGAATCAAGGCGTCCACCGCCTCCGCGGCCGCGCTGCGGTCCACGCCCGCGACCTCCGCGGCGTCTGCCAGGGAGGCGTCGTCGCCGAGGATCGCAAGCGTCTGGGCCACGGCCTCCGCTGCCGGCGAGCGCCGCCTCAGCCGATCGGCCACGAACCGGGCCACCGAGGGCGGACCAATGGCCGCGATGGTGTCGATGTCTACGTCCTCTCCACCTCGCTCCTCAAGGGCAGAAATAAGCTGACGCGCGAGCAACGGGTTCCCGCCCGTCGTTCGAGCGCACTCGACGCAGACCTCATCTCCCGTGCTCTCGCCGAGGCCGGCGCGCACCATTTCGGCGATGGCCGCCGAACTCAGCGGTCGCGGGCGAAGAGGCGTCAGCGGCTCACGCTCGATCAGCTTGGTCAGGGCTTCGGGCGCCGCAGCTGCCTCGCCAGTCCGGACCGCGAGGATTGCACAGGCCGGGATCTCCTCGATCCTCGCCTCGAGATAACCGAGGAAGCGAAGCGAATGCTCGTCGGCCCAGTGCGCATCGTCGACGAGGAAGGCAAGCGGCCGCTCGTCGGCCAGCCTCGCGCACAGCCAGTGCAGGCCGTGAAACCGTGCGAACAGGCGATCGTCGGCGGCCGCTCGATCGGCAACCTCCTCGAACAACGGCCGCGCCAGTCCCGCGGCACCTGCGAAGACCCGTTCGCGCTCGCCCTCTGTCAGCGGCTCGATGCTCGGCGCGAGCAGCTGAATCACCACGCCGAGCGCGAACTCGCGCTCCATCACTCCGCCGCGCGCGCGAAGAACCGCCATCCGCTCTGCCTCGGCCAACTCCGCGGCCTCGCCCAGCAGCGAACTCTTGCCGATCCCGGGCGCTCCCTCGATCACCACGATCCCGCCCGAGCCGATAGCGGCGGTGCGCAGCGCATCGCCGATCTGCTCAAGCTCCGCCTCGCGCTCGAGCAAATGGGTGCGCCTGTTCAGATCCGTCATCCGGCGCCGTGCGGCCGTCGGACTTCGCATGGCCGGCTCCTGGACTCGCCTCGGCTGACGCCAAGCGTATCCCCGTACGCACGCGCGGAACCTCGAACACGCGCCGGGCGCCTGGAGAAAAGCCTGCGGTGGGTCCACGTAGCGAAGAGCGGCCGGTCGGCCGTAGCGTCGCCAGCCATACGAATCCCACGCTGTAACTAGGAGGCGACGATGCCATCAGGACCGCTCTTGGCTGTCCTGGCCGCGCGGGCGCTCGACCACCAGGAGGCGGCCCGCCCAGGGCGCCGCCGTTTCCGTAGGCTCGCGGCGCGCGTCGGCCAGCTCGCGGCGCGACAAGCTCCAAAGACGCCGGTGGGCGCCGGCGAGGAGGGTCTCGGTCGCCCCCACACCCAGGGACAGCGACGCCGCGACGTCCCAGTCTGAGGTCCCCGCGGGCGGAGTGGATCCGGGCGCGGGGACGTCGGAACACCGCGCTGATCGCTCAACTCCGGGAGCGGCCTCTCCGATCCGACTTCCGAAGCGGACTCGTCAGGATGGGCGGTGCCCGGCTCGAACGGGCGACCTCCTGCTTGTAAGGCAGGCGCTCTACCAGCTGAGCTAACCGCCCAAACGGCCGAGTCTAGTATCCGCTCCTTGAACGCCCGGCTCTTCTGGAAGGCCCTGGTCGTACAGGCGGTCGTGGTCGCGATCCCCTTCGCGATCCTCGGCCTGGCGCTCGACGAGGACTTCTTCGAGGACTGGGGCTGGCTGGTCGGCCCGGTGATCTGGCTGGCCTGCTCCGTCGTGACCGGCCGCATCCTCTCCCTGCCGCTGGCCTACGTGCTCTTCTCGGCGGTGGCCGGCGGCGTGGCCGGCCTGCTGGTCATGCTGGCGACGAGCCACCTGCCCGGCCTCCTCGCCGCCCTACTGGTCTTCGCCGCCTCGTGCGGCAGCTACGACCCGCAGCTCGAAACCGAACCCCAGCCTTAGGTAGCCCCGACGAGAATCGAACTCGCGCTACGAGAGTGAAAATCTCGCGTGCTAACCACTACACCACGGGGCCGTCAGTCGAATCTTAGGCGTGTGAGTAAGTCGCGCCTGCCGGCGGCGAGGCGATGACCCCGCTCTCGATCTCGCCATGGCAGTTCGCGCACACCAGCACGCACTTCTTTGCCTCTGCTCGGAGCTTCGGCAGGCCCTTGCCCGAGGCGACGCTCATCGTGAAGGACTTCGTCGTGGGATCCACGTGGTGGAAGTGCAGGTTGACCATGCAGCGGTCGTAGCCGCAGACCGCGCAGCACCCGCCGGCCTCCTCGACAAGGATTCGCTTGACCTTCTGCAGGCGTCGGGTTACCGCTTCGCCGGCGCATCGCTTACAGCGCCAGCGATGTCCGCGCTTGCCCTGGCTCAACAGGTGGAACTCGATGAGTCCGTGACGCCGGCACACGCGCAGTTCGGCGGTGCTCGCCTCTGCGGGCGGACGACCGCGCTGCTTGAGAAGAGGTACGGGCGGTTCCAGATCCACGAACATATGTTCGCATTCGCCGCGGACGGCTCGCCCGGCATAATTGGACCGCAGGGCCGTTAGCTCAATGGCAGAGCGCGGGACTTCAACACAAAAGGAGCGCTAGTCGGGAAACCGCTAGTTGGTCGGCAGCTGTTTGCTGGGACGCCCTTAGAGCCTCGGGTACCGAAGCGTGACAATCCCGAGGATTGGGTTATCAGCAGGCAACCCCGTCAGGGAGAGCCCTCAGAGGCCATACGCTGCCCGCCCTAACGTCGAGTCGAGGGCGAAGAGATGGTCCAGCCAGCAACGCGACACGGTGTCGCGGCCGGTGAGAGCCGGTGCGGGATTGTTAATCCTTGAGATCCGGGTTCGAGTCCCGGGCGGCCCACTTAGATGACGGCTTCGAGGTCGCTCTCGTGCTTTGCCGAGAGCACCGCTTGGAGGAGACCGGGGAAGCGCTCGTTCAGGTCGTCCTCGCGCAGCGACAGGAGGCGGCGGCGGCCGTCCACGCGGGTGTGGACCACGCCGCTCTCGCGCAGTACGCGGAAGTGGTGGGAGAGGGTTGCCTTCGAGAGGCCCAGGTCGAACGTGCCGCACGTGCACTCGTCGCCGTCCGCGAGCTTGCGGACGATTTGGAGTCGCGCCGGGTCGCTCAGCGCGTGAAGTACGGCCGGGAGCTCGAGCTCCCCACAAGATGGATGATGTGGCTCTCTCATTCGAGACCGCGTGCCGCTCCCTCAAGCGAGTCCGCGCTCGTTCACAACTGTAGTCGAGAGTTCGATGAATGTCGAAATCAGTGACGAAAGTGTCGTCTCGCCGTGAACACCATCGCCACGCCCGCCGCGTTGCACGCGTCCACCACCTCTTCGTCTCGCTGTGATCCTCCCGGCTGGATGATCGCTCGCACACCGGCGTCGATCGCCAACTGCGGCCCGTCGGCGAACGGGAAGAACGCATCCGAGGCGAGCACCGCGCCGTCCGGCGACAGGCCCGCCGCGGTCGCCTTCTCGAGCGCCAGCCGCACGGAGTCGACCCGGCTCATCTGCCCCGCCCCGATCCCGACCGTGCCGAGCCCCTTCGACAGCACGATCGCGTTCGAGCGCACGTGCTTGCAGACCCGCATCGCGAACAGCAGCTCGCCCCACTCCGGCTCGCTCGGCTTGCGCTCGGTGGCCACCTCCATGACCTCGCGCTCCTCCATGCCGGTGTCCCGGTCCTGCATGAGGATCCCGCCCCGCACGCGCTTCAGGTCGTGCTCCGAGATCGGGATCGTCCGTCGCTCCTGGTTCTCCAGCAGCCGGACGTTCGGCTTGTCGGCCAGCAGGGCGTACGCGTCCTCGTCGTAGCCGGGCGCGAACACCGCCTCCACGAACATCGCGTGCAGCTTCTCGGCGAGCGCGAGGTCGACCCGCCGGTTGAAGCAGAAGACGCCGCCGAAGGCGCTCTGCGGATCGGTCGCGAGCGCCTTGTCGAACGCCTCGCCCACCGTCGCCCCGACCGCCGCGCCGCACGGGTTGTTGTGCTTGATGATCGCCGCCATCGGCAGCTCGAAGTCCTCGATCAGCCGGCGCCCCGAGTCGAGGTCGAGCAGGTTGTTGAAGGAGAGCTCCTTGCCGTGCAGCTTCGACACCATCGACATCAGGTGCGTGCGGGCGCCCGTCTCGGCGTAGTACGCCGCGCGCTGATGCGGGTTCTCTCCGTAGCTGAGGTCGAGCACCTTCTCGAACGAGCGCGTGTACTGCGCGGGGAAGTCGCCCTCGCGCTCGGCGAACCAGCGCGCGATCGCCGCGTCGTAGCGCGCGGTGTAGGCGAACGCCTCCATCGCGAGGCTCTGGCGCGTGCGCAGCGACAGCCGCCCGTCCGACTCCTCGAGCTCGCCCAGCACGGCGTCGTAGCTCTCGGGCGTCACGACCGCCGCCGAGAAGGCGTGGTTCTTGGCCGCGGCCCGGATCAGCGCGGGACCGCCGATGTCGATGTTCTCGATCACCTCGTCGTCCTCGACGCCGCGCAGTCCCGACACCCGCTCGAACGGATAGAGGTTCACGCAGACGAGGTCGATCGGCTCAACGGCGTGCTCGCTCAGCGTCTCCATGTGCTCGTCGTCCGAGCGCACCGCGAGCAGGCCGGCGTAGATGCGCGGGTTGAGCGTCTTGACGCGGCCGTCGAGGATCTCCGGGAAGCCCGTGTAGTCCTCAACAGCCCGAACCTCGAACCCCTGGTCGGCGAGCTCGCGGGCCGTGCCCCCGGTCGAGACGATCTCGACGCCGAGCTGCGCCAGCCCGCGCGCGAACTCCACCAGGCCGCGCTTGTCGGACACGCTGAGCAGCGCGCGCTGGATGCGCACCTCACCGGGCGCGACGGGCCCGGCCGTGGGCCGCTGGGCGTCAGCCATCCGCGTCCACGCGCACGAGCCTGGGGTTGTCGGCGTCGATCGAGACGCGCCCGGCCGCGATCAGCCGCACCGCCCGCGGCAGCAGCCGATGCTCGACCTCGTGAAAGTGCTGCCGGATCGACTCGATGTCCCGATGGTAAGGAAGCTCGAACGCTTCCTGCAGCACGATCGGCCCGCTGTCCACGCCCTCGTCGACGAAGTGGACCGTGACCCCCGCGATCTTCACGCCGTGCTCGAGCGCCTGCTCGATGGCGCCGAGCCCCGGGAACGCCGGCAGGAGCGCCGGGTGGACGTTCACTATCCGCCCCGCGAAGCGGCGGATGAAGGGCGGCGTGAGCAGCTCCATGAACCCCGCGAGCACCACCAGATCGACGTCGCGCTCGTCCAGCCAGCCCGCCAGCGCCTCGTCGCGCTTCGCGCGCTCCGGCTCGTCGGCCAGCGAGAAGACGGCCGTCTCCACGCCGGCGGCCTCGGCGCGCTCGAGCCCGTGCGCCTCGGCCCGGCTCGAGACCACGCCGACGATCTCGACCTCCGGAGCGTCGCCGAGGTCGTCGATAAGCGCCTGCAGGTTCGAGCCCTCCCCCGAGATCAAAACTGCGATGCGGAAGCTCACGCCGCCATGCGCAGCACGGGGTAGGGGCCGCCGGTCGTCTCGATCCGGCCAGCCTCGATGAGCTGGTCGACGCGAGCGAGGATGTCGGCCCGGCGCATGTGCGACGAGACGCCGTAGGCCGGGAGCCCGTCGTACGAGTTGCGCTGGATCTTCTTGCTGCGCGAGCCGTGCAGGATCTCCGCGCAGGTCGTGCGGCCGACCGCCGGCCGGGCTCCGCTCGCGACCGAGATGATCGCGTCATCGAGGTCGCCGATCTCGACCGGGTCGGGCGGCGGCGCCGCCACGGCCAGCGCCGGGTCGCACACGTCGCAGCAGCGCGCCCCGGCGGCGGCCGCCGCGGGATCGCCGAAGTGGCGGAGGATCGCCGTGCGCCTGCACGTGCTCTCCTCCACGTACGCCCAGATCTCCCGGTACTGGCGCCAGCGGGCGCGGGCACCCTCCTCGATCGACGTCCGGCACAGGGCCGCGGCCCGCCCGTCGAAGCGCCCCAGGACGCGCCCGGCCACGCGGTCGGGCGCCGAGGGCGAGGGCGAGATCACACCTGCTCGAGTGAGGTGCCCGATCAGCGAGCGCAGCCGCTCGCCGTCGCCGCGCAGGTCACGCGCGAGCCCGCCGGCGTCGAGCGAGTAGCGGTCATCGCCGTCGGCCGCCGCTATCAGCCGGTCGGCCAGCCAGCCGGGCAGGCCGGGATCGATCTCCTCGCGCTTGATGAAGTGCACGTGCAGGGCCTTGTCGCGGTTCTCGGCGAGCAGCAGGGCGCGCGCCGGCGCCCCGTCGCGCCCGGCGCGGCCGGCCTCCTGGTAATAGGCCTCGAGCGACGACGGCACGCTGGCGTGCACGACCGTCCTCACGTTCGGCTTGTCCACCCCCATGCCGAAGGCGTTCGTGGCGCAGATCACCCGGACGTCGTCGGCCAGGAAGCGCCGCTGCACGTCGGCCCGGTGGTCGCGGTCGAGCCCGGCGTGGTACGCGACCGCCTCCTCGCCGAGCGCGGCGGTGAGGTCGCCCGCGATCTCCTCGGCGCCCGCACGCGTGCCGGCGTACACGATCGCCGGAAGCGCATCGTCCTCTCGCAGCGCCGCCGCGAGCAGCGCGCGCTTCTCGTGACCGCCCGGCCGCGCCACCGAGAAGCTGATGTTCGGGCGGTCGAAGCCGGTCGCGACCTGCAGCGGATCGCGCAGGGCGAGCCGGCGCACCACGTCGCCCGCCACACGCGGCGTGGCCGTGGCGGTGGACGCCACGAGAGCCGCCGCTCCCAGCATGCGCGCGGCGTCCGCGAGCCGGAAGTAGTCGGGCCGGAAGTCGTGCCCCCACTGGGACACGCAGTGCGCCTCGTCCACCACGAACAGGCCGACGTCAACGGAGCGCATCCGGTCGAGGAACCCGATCGCCGCGAAGCGCTCGGGCGCCACGTAGAGCAGCTTGAGCTCGCCCTCGGCCGCGCGCTGAATCGCCTCCGCGTTGTCGCCGGTGCTCTGCTGCGCGTTCACGAGCGCCACCCGCTCTCCGAGCCCCCGCGCCGCCAGCGCCTCGACCTGGTCCTGCATGAGCGCCACGAGCGGCGAGACGACGACCGTCAGGTCGTCCCGCAGCAGCGCCGGGAGCTGGTAGCAGAGCGACTTGCCCGAGCCGGTGGGCATCACGACCATCACGTCGCGGTCGGCCAGCGCCGCCTCGCACGCCTCGCGCTGGCCGGGCCGGAAGGAGGCGAAGCCGAAGTGTCGCTGGAGCTCCGCGGTCAGATCCACAAGAAGGCCGACACTAACGCCGCACCCGGCGGGAGCCGCGCGGGGAGTGCGGGGTTGTAACACAGCGCCCCCGGCTCGCTCGGAGCCGGGGGCGCGAGAACCTACGAGGCCCGAAAAACGACCGCTAGCGGCGCGGGAACTTCAGCGTCGCGTTGCGGGCCGTCTCGGTGAGAGAGCCGCCCTCCTCGGAGGAGGCCACCGCATGCACGCGAAGCGTGCCGCCCTTGGCGAGCGACCTTGCCTTCGCCGGCAGCTTCACCCTGACCTGGTCCGTCTCGCCCGGGGCAACGTCGAACCTACGGCTCCCGAGCTGAACGCGAACCTTGACGCCGCCGATGCGAATCGCCTTGGCGGTGCTCAGGCGCAGCACACCGGTGGAGGCCGACTCGGCGCCCGCGGGGGAGCGCACCGAGAAGACCGCGATCGGCCCGTTGCCGCGAACCACGAGCCGCGCCTTGCCGACGATGCTCGCGACCGAGCGCGGGGGACGGTCAACCGACTCGACGTCTGACACGACGTCGGCGAGGTCCACGATCGCGGTGTCCGCGCCGCTTCCGCCGTCAGCGGAGTCGGCCGCACCGTTTCGCACCTCGATCCGGTCATTGCCAGAGCCGCCGTCCGCCAGGACGCCCAAGCGCCCCGCCAGACCCGGCTTCGCCGCGATCGTGTCGTCGCCGCCCAGACCGTTCATCTCGATGCGCTCGGTGTCGAGATCGATCGTGAAGGGCACGAGATTCGTCCGCTGGAAGCGGATGCCCGGGCCGTTCGGGGCGACCTCCATGGCATCGCCGTCGGTCACCGACCCGTTCACGCGGACGAGGTCCGCGCCGTCGCCGCCCGTGGCCACGTCCGAGCCGTCGCCGTTGTTCCACTCGAGCACGTCGTCACCCGCGCCGCCGAGCATCTGGTCGGCGCCACGGTCGCCCGTGATGTTGTCGTCTCCGGCGCCGCCGTCGAGCACATCGGCGGCCTCGCCGCCACTGATGCGATCGGCGCCATCGCCGCCGGTGAGCGTGTCCACACCGGCGTTGCCGTTCAGCGTGAGCAGGATGCGACCCGCCAGCCCGGGCGCGCCGGTCGCCTTGTCATTGCCGCCCAGCCCGCTGACGGTCATTCGCTCGGCGAGCGTGTCGAGCGTGAACGGGACGAGGTTGACGCGGTCGAACTTGGTCCGCCCGTTGACGCCAGGCGCGATCGTGAACTCGTCGCCGGCGTTCGCCGATCCGTTCACCTCGATCTCGTCGTTGCCGCCGTCTCCGTCCATCGTGTCGGAGCCGTCGCCGTTGTTCCAGACGAGCACGTCGTTCCCGGCCCCGCCCGACATGACGTCGCCGCCCTGCGCTCCGACGACGCGGTCGTCGCCGTCGCCGCCGCCGAGCGTGTCGGCCTTGCCGCCGCCGGTCACGAGGTCGTCGCCGGCCTCGCCCTGAATCTCGAGCGAGTTGTACGTGTTGCCGAGCGCCGAGGCGTTGAGGGCGTCGTTACCGGCGCCGCCGCGCACGACGATGTTCGCGCCTGCAACATCAGCGTCCTGAATCCCGTTGGTCGCCGCATCCAGATCGGTCGGCGACTCGAACCCCTGGGCCGCGGGCAGGTTGTGGGCGATCTTGCCGCCCGACACGCTCAGCACCAGGTTGTCGTCGGCCGCGTCGCCCTGGAAGACGATCGGGTCGGCGCTCGCGTCGACGGTCACCGCGGCCGACGCGCCGGACGGGACGGCCAGAGCGGCTACCGAAGCTGCAAGGACGCCGGCGGCCAGAAATGACTTTCGAGGGGTTGCGTTCACGGCTGTGCTCCTTCGGTCGGTTGACGCATGCGACCTGTGAACGCGGCCCTTCCGGTTCTATTCCCCACCGGCTCTGTGAGCTTGGTCACGCGCGGACACGCGAGCGGGCGGTGCCCGCGAGCACCCCGATCTCCGGCAAGCTGCGGGTCGTGACTCCCGAGCTGCGCGCGGCCGTCCTCGGCGATCATCTGGATCGTCTCTACCGCGCCGCGTGGGCGATGACGGGGGCGCGGGAGGACGCCGAGGATCTGGTGCAGGAGACATACGAGCGCGTGCTGCGCCGCCCCCGCGAGATCGCGCGCGAGGAGGACGCGCTGCCGTACCTGCTCGGGGTCCTGCGGAACACGTGGGTGGACACCGTGCGGTCGCGAGCACGCCGCCCGACCGCTCCACTCGACATGGAGGCCGCCGGCCGCATCGAGGCGCCGGCCGCGGCCTCATCGCCGGTCGAGCAGGTGGCCGCGCGTGAGGTGTTCGCCGTCGTGGCGACGCTTGACGCGGAGTTCCGCGACGTCGTGGCCGCGGTGGACGTCGCCGGGCTGTCCTACGCGGAGGCGGCCCAGTCACTCGACCTACCGGTCGGCACGGTGATGAGCCGCCTCTCCCGAGGCCGCCGCCGGGTGGCCGAGGCTCTCGGCGCCTAGAAGCGGACCGCGCCCTTGGCCTTCCAGGCGGCGAGCTCGGCGACGGTGTCGAGGTCGACGGCGGAGGACGCCTTCATCACACAGGTGTGCCCGCCGCGCCGCCACGTGACCGCCACCGCGTCGCCGATCCGGCGCAACCGCGTCCCCTCCGCCTCCAGGTCCTGGCCGTCCGGCTCCGCGAGGGCGTCGCCCGCGACGATCGAATAGCTCACCGTCTGGCCGCCCTTTCGATAGTCGACCGTTCGGACGAGCCTCCCATCCAGCTCGTCCTCGTGCTGCCCCACCGCCCGCCAGCCGAACTTCTCCTCGTAGTTCGGAAAGCGCGTCCCCTCCACCTCGATGTCCAGCAGGGGCCCGCGGGTGGGGGTCACCACCGCGGCGGGCGACTGGCCGGCCGCGTCGAGCACATCGCCCACGGAGAGGCCGCCTCCGGCGACCACGAGCACGACGAGCACGGCCGCCGTGGCAGCGGCTCCCGCGAGGACCGCAAATGGGCGCCAGCGCCGCCGCGCCCGCCGCGGACGCTGGGCGAGGCCATCGATCCGGCGGCGGAGCTCGAGGGGGGCCTCCGTCTCGGCGGCCGCCTCGCGGACCCGCTCGCGCCCTGCTCGTATCAGGGCGATGCGGCGTGCGACGTCCGCGTGCTCGGCCGCCCACGCCTCGATGGCGGATCTCCGTTCGGCATCGAGCCCGCCGTCCACGAACAGGAGTAGCTCCGCCTCCAGGCGATCGTCGTCGTTGGAATGGGGTGGCTGCGGCTCGGGCATCGCGCTCTCACCCTCAGAACGTCAGAACGTCGCCCGCTATTCCCGTCCCGCGGGCTCAGGCGGGCACGACGGGCAGCTCTTCGAGCGCGAACTTGCCGCTCTCGGTTCGCTTCAGCGGGTAGTCGCCCGAGAAGCAGGCGTCGCAGTGAGTCGAGCGCGTCGAGCGGATCGCCTCGTACACGCCCTCGAGCGAGAGGTAGCGCAGCGAGTCACAGCCGAGCTCCACTGCCACCTCCTCCTCGCTCCGGTCGTGAGCCACCATCTCGTCCGTCGTCGACATGTCGATGCCGTAGTGGCAGGGATGGCGGATCGGCGGTGCTGAGATCCGCATGTGGATCTCGGTGGCGCCCGCGTCGCGCAGCATCTGGACGATCTGGCGCGTGGTGTTGCCGCGCACGATCGAGTCGTCCACGACCACCAGCCGCTTGCCGGCCACCACCTCGCGGAGCGGGTTGAACTTCATCCGCAGGCCGTGCTTGCGCAGGTCCTGGCCCGGCTGGATGAAGGTGCGCTGCACGTAGCGGTTCTTGATCAGCCCGTCGTCGCGCGGGATCCCCGACGCCTTCGAGTAGCCCACGGCCGCCGGGTTGCCCGAGTCGGGCACGGCGATCACGACGTCGGCGTCGACCGGCGCCTCGCGCCAGAGGATCTCGCCCATCTTGCGCCGCGAGACCTGCGTCCGGTTGCCCTCGAGGATCGAGTCCGGGCGGGCGAAGTAGATGTGCTCGAAGACGCAGAAGGCTCGTCGCTCCGACTCCACGACCTGCCGCGTCTCGAATCCGTTCGTCCCCAGCGAGATCATCTCGCCGGGATTCACGTCGCGCACGAGCTCGGCGGCGATGATGTCGAAGGCGCAGCTCTCGGAGGCCACGCAGAAGTCGTCGCCCAACCGGCCGAGCGCGAGCGGCCGCAGCCCGGCGGGGTCGCGGAAGGCCACCACGGCGTCCTTCGTCATCACCACGGTCGAGAAGGCGCCCTCGAGCCGTGGCATCACGTCCGCCACCGCATCCTCGATCCGGTCCGCCTCGTGGGTCGAGAGGAGCGCGGCGATGATCTCGGAGTCGGACGTCCCGCGGAATTGGACGCCGCGCTCGCACAGCTCCGCGTGCAGCTCGACGGTGTTGACCAGGTTGCCGTTGTGGGCGAGCGCCACCTGGCGCCGGTCCGAGCGCCAGACCGGCTGGGCGTTCTCCCACGCGCACGAGCCCGTCGTGGAGTAGCGGACGTGGCCGATGGCCATCTCGCCCCGGAGCGCCTTCAGCTTCTCCTCGTCGAAGACCTGCGACACGAGGCCGAGGTCGCGCACGGTCATGATCTGGCCGGCCTGGGCGGCCGCGATCCCGGCCGACTCCTGGCCGCGATGCTGGAGCGCGTAGAGCGCGAAGTAGGACAGCCGCGAGACGTCGCGCTCCGGCGCGAACACGCCGAACACGCCACACTCGTCGCGAGGCCCGTCCCTGTCGTCGAGGTCTCGGTTCACGAGGCTCAGAGGTGCGAGGGTAACAAGGGGCGATGTCGGCTCACGCCGACGGGCGCGGCCGCCTGATCCGCGGGTCGATCCAGGCGACCGCGATGTCGACGATGGCGCTCGCCAAGACCACGACGACCGCCAGGTACATCGCCAGCGCGACCACCGGGGGCAGGTCGAAGGTGCCGATCGTGTCCGCGGTCATCGCGCCGACGCCCGGCAGTTCGAAGATCACCTCGACGTAGAGCGCGAAGCCCCCGAACGCGTGCGCGAAGTCGAGGCCCCACAGGGTGATCGGCGGGATCAGGCCGTTTCGAAGGATGTGATGGCGGATCACGCTCCGCTCGGACAGCCCCTTCGCGCGAGCCGTCCTCACCCAGTCCTCGTCCGCCACGCTGAGGAGCGAGGCGCGCACAAAGTGGACGTAGGCGCCGGCGAACGGCAGCGAAGCGGCCACCCACGGCAGGAAGAGGTGCCACGCCCACTGGACCGGGTCCGCCGTGAGCGGCACGTAGTCGCCGGAGGGGAAGATGTTCCACTTGTAGGTGAGGAACGCCCACAGGAGCGACGCGAGCACGATCGACGGCACCGAGTAGGCGGCGGTCGCGGCGGCGGAGATCACGCGATCCGGCCAGCGCCCGCGGTGCCGCACGCAAACCATCCCGAGCCAGACCCCCAGGCCGACCGCGATCAGCCCGGCCCCGATCACGAGCGAGAGGGTGGCGGGCAGCGCCGCGACGAAAGCCTCGCGCAGGTTCCCGCAGCCGTAGAAGCACTCGACGTCACCGGTGACGATGCCCTCCATGAGCCGCACGTACTGAACGGGAAGCGGATCGTCGAGCCCGTACTTCTCGGTCGCCCGCGCGCGCGTCTCGTTCGTCCCCTTCTCCGCCCCGCCGAGCCAGTAGGACGGGTCGACGTTCGGGATCGTCCAGAAGAGGACGAACACGACGACCGAGGCGACCCAGGCCGTGACGACCGCGATAGCCAGCCTGCGCGCGATGAAGGCGATCACTGCCCGCTCTCCACGCCGACGGCCACCGCGCCGCGCGGGTCGAGCGCGCGCCGCAGGCCCTCCGCCAGCCCGCTCAGGGAAAGCACGATCAGGACCAGGGCCACGCTCGGTGCCAGCAGCAGGTGCGGCGACAGGACGACGTCGTCCAGCCCCGCGTCGATCAGCGTGCCGAGCGAGGCCGCGGGCGGGTCGATTCCGGCCCCGAGAAACGACAGCGCCACCTCGAGCGCGACCGCGTGGACGAGCAGGAGCGTCGACAGGATCAAGAGCGTCGCCAACAGGTGCGGCATCAGCTCCGAGAACGCCAGCGCGAGCGGCCGCATGCCGGACGCGCGAGCCGCATCGACGAACGGCTGCTCCCTCAGCACGAGGACCTGACCGCGAAGCGGCCGCGCCACGTACGGCACGTAGACCAGGCCGATCACGACGATCGGAATCAGCCGGGACCCCGATCCGATGCTGATCGGACCGAACTCGATCCCGCGAATGCTGAGTGCGGTGCTCAGCAGCACGCCCAGCAGCAGCGCCGGGAACGACCACAGCAGGTCGAACAGGCGCGTGATCACGGCATCCGTACGGCCTCGGCGGTACCCGGCGAGCAGCGCGAGCGGGATCGCGAGCAGGAGCGACAGCACGACGGCGCCGAGGCCGACCGTCAGCGAGGCGCGCGCGCCGTAGAGCAGCCGCACCATCAGATCGCGGCCGTTCTCGTCCGCCCCCAGGAAGTAGTTGCTGTCCCAGGTCGGTCCGATCGGCACGCCCTCGATCGACACGACGTCGGTGGGCACGCCGTCGATCACGGTCTGGTCGGTGAGGTGGTTCTCCGACGGCGTCGTGTGGGCGACCTCGCTCGCGTAGAGCGGGGCGGCCAGCAGCACCAGCACGATCACAACGAAGAGCGCGGCGAACGTCATCGCGGCGCGGTCGCGGCGCAGGCGCCGAAGGGCGAGCGCCCAGGGACCGCTGGACGCCGAGGTGTCGGCCACGCTAGGCGGCGAACGCCGCCGGGATCGCATCCTCGTATGCGGCCCGCAGCTCGCTCACCGGAACGCTGAGGGCGTCCTCGATCCGCAGCGAGTCCCCGCCGACTTCGCCGATGACGAGCGCGGCGCCCAGCTCCTCGACCGCCTCACGCGGGCCGGCGATGATCACGCCGCCGGGGCCCTCGCCGAACAAGGCCGCATCGCCCGGCTCCAGCGTCACTCGCGCCCCGACGTCGCCCGCGATGCAGCACTCGGCGAGCGCGCAGGCGAGCCCGCCCTCGGACACGTCGTGCGCGGTCGGCAGCTCGCCGCCTCGCACGGCCGCCCGCACCCGCACGAGGGCGTCGGCGTGCGCGGCCAGGTCCAGCGGTGGCAGCGACCGCCCGAGGCGCCCGCGGAGCTTCTCGAGCTCCGAGCCCTCGAGCGCCGGCTCGAACATCCCGATCAGCGCGATCGCGTGACCCTCCTCCGCGAACGCGGCGCGCGGAAGCGCCGACGGCTCCGGCAGCTTGCCCACCATGCCGACGATCGGCGTCGGGTAGATCGGTCCCTCCGCGCCCTCGTTGTAGAGCGAGACGTTCCCGCCGACGACCGGCACCCCGAGCGCCAGGCATGCGTCGCGGATCCCCTCGACGGCGCGCGTGAGCTGCCACGCGATGTGCGGCTTCTCGGGGTTGCCGAAGTTGAGGCAGTTGGTCAGGCCCAGCGGCTCCGCGCCCACGCACGCGAGGTTGCGCGCGCACTCGAGCACGGCCTCGACCGCGCCCGTGTACGGGTCGCACGCCACACGCCGGCCGTTCCCGTCGATCGACACGGCGAGCGCGCCGCTGCCGCCGTCCGGCTCCAGCAAGAGCACCGCGGCGTCGGCCGACTCGGGCCGCCGGATAGTGCGCGAGCCGACGATCGAGTCGTACTGCTCGAAGACGAACCGCTTCGAGGCGATGTTCGGCGAGCCGAGCAGGGCCAGCAGGCTCTCGGCCGCCGAAGCGCCCGCGGCGAGCCGCGCCGGCGGATCGGCGTAGATCGGCTCGCTCGGCTCCTGCGGCTCGAGGTCGTAGAGCGGGACGTCGTCAACCAGCGCGGCGACCTGGATGTCGCCCACGAGCTCGTCCCCGTCGAACACGCGCAGGCGCTGCGTGTCCGTGACCTCGCCGATCACGGTCGCGCGCACCTCCCAGCGCTCGCAGCGCGCCAGCACGGCGTCCAGCCGGCTCGGCTCGACCACGCACAGCATCCGCTCCTGCGACTCGGAGATCATGATCTCGAACGGCTCCATGTCGGCCTCGCGCAGCGGCACCCGCGAGACGTCGATGTCGAGTCCCACCTCGCCCTTCGACGCCATCTCCGACGAGCTCGACGAGAGCCCGGCGGCGCCCAGGTCCTGGAGCGACGCGAGCAGGTCGCCCTCCAGCAGCTCCAGGCAGCACTCCACCAGCTTCGACTCCTCGAACGGGTCGCCGATCTGCACGGTCGGGCGCTTCGACTCGTCCTCGTCGGAGAGCTCCGCGCTGGCGAGCACCGACGCGCCGCCGATCCCGTCGCGGCCGGTGCGCGCGCCGAGCAGCACGAGCTGGTTCCCCACCCCGGCCGCGGCGCTCCGGATCAGGCGCTCGCGCGGGGCGAGGCCCGACGCACATCGCGTTCACCAGGCAGTTCTGCTCGTAGGACGGCTCGAAGTAGACCTCGCCGCCCACGGTCGGCACGCCGATCGAGTTGCCGTAGTGGCCGATGCCCTTCACGGCCCAGTCGAACAGGTAGCGCGAGCGGGGCGAGTCGAGCTCGCCGAAGCGGAGCGAGTCGAGCACCGCGATCGGACGCGCGCCGACGGCGAAGATGTCGCGCAGGATGCCGCCGACGCCCGTGGCCGCGCCCTGGAACGGCTCCACCGCGCTCGGGTGGTTGTGGGACTCGACCTTGAACGCCGCCGCGAGGCCGTCGCCCACGTCCACGACGCCCGCGTTCTCGCCCGGCCCCATCAGGACGTGTGGGCCCTCGGTCGGGAGGAGGCGGAGCAGCTTCTTCGAGTGCTTGTAGGCGCAGTGCTCGGACCACATCAGCGAGAACACCGCGAGCTCGAGCGCGTTCGGCTCGCGGCCCATGCGCTCGCAGATGCCGTCGTATTCCGGGTCGGTGAGCCCCAGCTCCCGGTGAGGAGCAGAGGCCAAAGTCACGCGGGGACCATTGCGAGCGACTCGAACAGCCTGCCGCCGTCGGCGGACCCGGTGAGCGGGTCGACCGCGTGCTCGGGATGCGGCATGAGTCCCATCACGTTGCCCTGCTCGTTGCAGACCCCCGCGACATCGTCCATCGACCCGTTCGGGTTCTGGTCCGGCGCGTAGCGGAGCACGACCTGGTCGTCCGGGAGCGTCCCGGGCGGCGCGTAGTAGCGGCCCGTCGTGTGCTTCACCGGGATCGAGAGCACGTCGCCCTCGTCGCAGGCGCGCGTGAAGGGGGTGTCCGGGTGCTCGACGATCACGTCGACCTGGCGGCAGACGAAGCGAAGCGAGTCGTTCGGCAGCAGGGCGCCGGGAAGAAGCCCGGCCTCGCACAGCACCTGGAAGCCGTTGCAGATGCCGAGGACCGGGCCGCCGTCGCGCGCGAACTCGATCACGGACTCCATGAGCGGTGAGAAGCGGGCGATCGCGCCGACGCGCAGGTAGTCGCCATAGGAGAAGCCGCCGGGGACGACCACCGCGTCGACCCCGCTCAGGTCGCGGTCGCCGTGCCAGAGCAGGTCGGCGTCCGCGAAGCGGCGGCACGCCATCAGGGCGTCGACCTCGTCGCAGGAGCCGGGGAAGCGCACCACTCCGAACTTCATGCGAGCTCGACCACCTCGTAGTCCTCGATCAGCGGGTTCGCCAGGAGGCGCTCGCACATCTGCGGCACCTGCGACGCGTCGTCCACGTCCAACTCGATCAGCCTCCCCACATGCACGTTCTGAACGCCCTCGAAGCCGAGCGCCGGCAGCGCCCGCTCCACGGCCTGCCCCTGCGGGTCGAGTATGCCCTCCTTCGGGCGGATCAAGACGCGCGCCCTCACGCCGAGCGTTCCAGCCACGCCTCGAACGGCTCGCCGGTGATGCGCTCGTAGGCGTCCACGTACAGCTCGCGCGTCCGGGCGATCACGTCCTCCGGCAGCGCCGGCGCCGGCGGCGTCTTGTCCCACCCGGAGCCGGACGCCCAATCGCGCACGTACTGCTTGTCGAAGCTCGGCTGGCCGTGACCCGGCTCGTAGACGTCGGCCGGCCAGAAGCGCGACGAGTCCGGCGTGAGCACCTCGTCGCCCAGCACGATCGTCCCGTCGGCGCGGCGGCCGAACTCGAACTTCGTGTCGGCAAGGATGATCCCGCGCTCGCGCGCGTGCGCCGCGCCCAGCTCATAGACCGCGACGGAGAGGCGCCGCAGCTCCTCCAGGAGCTCCCGGTCGCCGATGATCTCCGCGGCACGATCGAAGTCCACGTTCTCGTCGTGGTCGCCGACGTCGGCCTTGGTGGCGGGCGTGAAGATGGGGTGCGGGAGCTGGTCCGACTCGCGCAGGCCCTCCGGCAGCTCGATCCCGCAGACCGCGCCACTCGCCTGGTAGTCCTTCCAGCCCGAGCCGGTGATGTAGCCGCGGACGACGCACTCGACGGGCGCCATCTCGAGCCGCTCGACGAGCATCGCGCGCCCGCGGAACTCCTCCGGCACGTCCGTGACGGAGATCAGGTGATTCGGGCAGATCGCGCCGGTGCGCTCGAGCCAGAAGGCCGTGAGCCCGGTGAGGACCTTGCCCTTGTCCGGGATCGGCGTGGGGTGCACGACGTCGTAGGTGGAGATCCGGTCCGAGGCGACCAGCAGCAGTCGATCCTCGCCCACGGCGTAGATATCCCGCACCTTCCCGCTGGAGAGGTGTTCGAGAGCGGGAGCTTCGCTCACGAGCGCGACGTTACCAAGGGAGGACGACTGCTTCGGGTCACCCGCGTCCGCTGAGTCGCCACAACGCTCGCAAGTACCGCGATGGATGCGATCAGAGTGAGCGCGTTGACCTCCTCGCTCAAGAGCCACGCGGACCAGGCGAGCGTGAGGAGCGGCTGCAGGAGCTGGACCTGGCCGATCTTCGCCACCCCGCCCCGTGCCAGGCCGGCGTACCAGGGGAAGAACCCGAGCAGCGCGCTCACGAGGCCGACGTAGAGGAACCCGAGCCAGGCGTCCGAGCCGGCGCTCAGGTCGGTCGTCGTGGATGTGATGAGCGTGATCGGGACGGTGACCGGAACGGCGATCACGAGCGCCCAGCAGATCACCCGCCAGCCGCCGAGCTCGCGCGCGAGCGCGCCGCCCTCCGCGTAGCCGATCGCGCTGAGGGCGACCGCCGCGAGGATCTGGAGGTCGCCGACGCTCGGCAGCCCGGCGCCCTGCGCGGCCGCGAAGGCAAGCACCGCGACGAGGCCGGCGCCGCTCGCCAGCCAGAAGCCGGATGAGGGATGCTCACCGGCCCGGAGCACCGCCGCCACTGCCGTTGCGGCGGGCAGCAGTCCCACGATCACGGCGGAGTGCGCCGAGGTGAGGTCCTGGAGAGCGAGCGCGCTGAACAGCGGCCAGCCGAGGACCACCCCGAGCACGACCAGGCCGAGCCGCGCGAGCTGCGGCCGGCTCGGCCACGCCGCCCGCGTGGCCAGCAGGATCAGCGCTGCCGGCACGGCGGCGAGCACCTCGCGGCCGATGCCGACGAAGACCGGATCGAGCTCCTCCACCGCGACGCGCGTGGCCGGCAGCGTGAAGCTGAACGCGAGCACGCCGAGGAACCCGAGGAAGACCGGCACGGCGGATGACGCTAGCGGTGGGCCGCTACTGCACGCGAAGCGTGACGGTCATGCCGAGCGCCTCGTGCGACTCGAGCGAGCACCAGAGCTGGTAGCGCCCTGGCGCCAGCGAGACGGTCCGGCGCTCGTAGAGCCCGGGGTCGAGCGTGGAGAACGACGCCAGCGGCGAGTGCGAGCCGTCAGGGCTCACCACGAGGTTGTGCGGGTCCTCGCCGCTGTTGCGCAGCTCGATCCGGACGTCGCCGGCGCCGACCAGCGGCCGCGACAGGGTGAGCGAGAACTCGCGCGCCGCGACCGAGACGAAGCTGGGCAAGGCGGGAGCGGGATCCCCCGGCTGCGGCGGAGCGGGGGAAGTCGGCGCCGTGAGGTCAACGAGGCGCTCGGAAGGCATCGCGCGAGTAACCGGACGGCGAACCTTTGCGCACAACGTGCGCTTGTCGCATCGATCGGCTGCACGCTTGGCGCGTTTTCCGGAGGCCGCCGTGGGGACCGCGGCTGCCGCGATCACGAGTACCCCGGCGAGTGCGACTGCCGCCAGGCGCATCACGCCACCAGCGCGGGGCGGGCGAACGACGAGGCATTCGGGATGATCGGCCCGGCGTCCACCTCGAGCCACTGCTCCAGCAGCGAGCAGTAGACGCCGCGGTAGTCGGACGTGTTGCGGAGGTTGTCGTCGTCGTCGAGCACCGCGAGCCCGGGGAACTCGCCGACCATTTCGCCGCGAGCCTGCGCACCGATCAGGAAGCCGGCGCCGGCGGCCCCGTGGTCCGTGCCGGAGCCGTTCTCCTCCGGGCGGCGGCCGAACTCGCTCCACACGTGCACCAGCACGCGGTCCTGAAGCGCCCTCGCCTCGAGGTCGCGCTGGAAGGCGCGCAGGCTGTCGCCGATCTCGAGCAGGTCGCCGGGGAGGCTGGTCAGCTGGTTCGAGTGGGTGTCGTATCCGCCCGACTCGATCGCGACCACCTTGAGCGGCAGGCCCCCCGCGATCATCGCGGCGAGCGCACGCAGCCGGCCGGCGAAGCCCCCGCCCGGGTAGGTCACTCCGGCGGGCGTGGTGAAGCCGTCCTGGTACGGGGCGAGCTGATCGCGCAGGCGCCCCGTGGCCGCCACCGCCGAGCGCGCCTGAGCCAGGCCCACGTCGCTCGTGGCGGGGTCGCCGAGGTCCCCGAAGGCGTCGAGCATCTTGTCCTGGACCGTCCCCCAGACGCCGGGGGTCCAGAAGTCGTAGTTGTCCGGCTCGGCCACGGTCGCGACCGGCACGTCCTTCGCGGCCAGGACCGGCTGGAGGTCCCAGCCGAGCGCGAGGCCCTGAAGCGGGTTGTCGGCCACGCCGTGACGGTCCAGGTAGCGGCCGAGCCAGCCCCAGCGGCCGAACGGGTTCGTCTCGCCCACCTCCCAGAAGTGGCGCGAGGTGAAGTGCGACTGGTTCGCGTCGTCGTATCCGACGGCGGGCATGACCGTGACCTTGCCCTCGCCGTAGAGCTCGGCCAGCCCGGCGAACGAGGGGTGCCAGCGCAGCGACGGGTCCTCGGCCAGCGGCGTGCCCTGGCCCGGCGGGAGCTGCAACCCGGGGCGCCAGCTCGCGTACTGCGGGTGGGCACTCGTCGGCGCCAGCATCGTGAGCGAGTCGGCGCCCCCCGAGAGGAAGATCGAGACCAGGATCCGGTCCGATGCCGGCGCCTGCGCGGCGGCCGCGGCGATGCCATGCTCGAGCGCCTTCGGCCCGAGGCTCGCGGCGCCGTACACGGACAGCGCGAGCCCTGTGGCGCGCGAGACGAACGAACGCCGGGTCAGGCCCGTGCCCGCCGGGAGCGGCATGCCGGGCTCGATGAGCGGGAGACCCTGGCCCGCCTCCGCGGCCGCGCGCCGGAGAAGCTGGGTGCGCGAGTAGTCGTTGCAGCCGCAGTTCGCCATCGTCAGCTCGTCTGGTAGTCCGGGGACGCGAGGATCAGGTGGCGCAGCGCGTTCTGGCGCAGGCCGCGGTAGGTGCTGAGCTGCCAGCCGCCCGCACCGGCGAGCGCGTTGGCGGCGAAGGCCGTGAGCAGCCCGACCGTCTCCGAGGTCAGGCTCGGGTCGCCCGCCCACGCGCGCGCCGCGGCCACGCCCGCCTCGGGGGTCTCCGTCTCGTCGTAGTCGTCCACCGAGTCGCCGCCCAGGACGCGGTCCGAGAGCGCGCGCGAGACGAGCTCGAAGCGGCCGCGGACCGTGCTCGTGTCGAGCCAGCGCGAGTCGTCCCAGCCCGACACGTCCGGCGGGTAGAAGAGCCGCTGGCCGGCGCCCTCCGAGTACCAGATCCAGTACTCGCCGTCGACGGACGCGCGCAGCAGTCGCAGGAGGCCGGCCAGGAACACGACCGGCGGCTTCACCATTCGCGCGCCGGCGTGCAGGTCGGGGTGGAGGAGGATCGCCTCCAGCACCGGCCGCACCTGATAGCCGCTCGACACGTAGAGCGACTCGAGCGCGGCGCGGTCCAGCGCGGACGGCGGCGTGGGGATGAAGTAGCTCCAGAGCTTGCTGACGAAGAAGGACGGGTGCATCGAGTGGCGCACGCACATCGCCACGCCCTCTTCCCACGTCCACGCGCCGGTCTGGCCGAACACGGTCTTGTCGCCGTTGTCGTGGCGGTTCGGGACGTAGCGGAAGTTGTGCATCCCGAGCTCGTCGCTCCAGTCGAAGTCGAACCCGGTGAGCGCGCGGGCGAGCTGCCGCACGTCCTGCTCGCTGTAGGCCCCTCGGTCCGCGCCGAGCGTGAACAGCTCCATCAGCTCGCGCGCGTAGTTCTCGTTCGGGCTGAAGCGCGTGTTCTGGTCGAGGTTGAGCCAGACGATCATCGCCGGGTCGGTCGTGACGTCGTGCGCGAGCTGATCGAACGAGCCGAACGCGCTGCGCCGGAACAGCTCGTTCTGCTGGAGCATCAGGCCCTGCTGTCCGACGCCGTCGTTGGAGGTCGCGAACCAGTCGTGCCATACGAGCGTCATGCGCTCGACGAGCGGCTGGTCCGTGCGCACCATTCGGTCGAGCCACCAGAGGTGGTCGTGGCCGTAGGCGTCCTCCGGGACGAGCGGGTTGCCGTCGCCGTCGGTCGGCGGCGCGCCGGTCAGCGTCGCCGGGCCGGACGGGCGGGTGAGCGCGGCCACGGCCCCGTGGAGGCCGAGCGCCGCGAGCGCCTGCGCGTGCCCGGGCGAGGGCCCGAAGCCGGCGCGCCACAGGAGGCGCTCCGCCTCGCGCGCGCCGAATGGGCCCGAGTAGACGGCCACCGGGCTCGTGAGCCGGAACCCGCCCGGCGGCGCGGGGGCCGGCGGGATCGGCTGGAGCTCGGCCGCCCTCGCCCTGACGGGCTTGACCCTCCGGACGCAGGCCAGCTTGCGCACGGCGCGCCGGCGCTTCGCGCTGTCCCGCGCGCGCGTGCCGGCCGAGCCGGCGCGCGGACGCCGCGCGGGGTAGGCGGATTCGCGCGCTGCGCGCTTCTTCTTGCGCGGCGGCGCGCAGCGCGCCTCTGCGTTCTTGCGACGGCGCCTACGGCGCCGCGCTGCGGCGTCGGTGGTAACTGGGTCCACCCTGTCCCCATCGGCGGGGACAGGGGGTGCGCATTAGAGCCCGCGGCGCGGGTTGGACCGCTATGCGATGCGGTCGAGGCGTCCCACGATCGCGCTCGCGTGCCTCACGAACGCCTCGGGGTCGAAAACGCTGTCGAGATCGAGCTCGGGCGCCGCCTCCGCCATGAGCTCGCGGAACTCGATTCCCTCGTCCCAGGCGCGCTGCGCCGCCTCCTGCACGATGCGGTAGGCCTCGTCGCGCGAGCGGCCGGCCTCGACCAGCGCCAGGAGCGCCCGCTGCGAGTAGAGCGCGCCGTGCGTGATGTTCAGATTTGCGCGCATCTGCTCCGCGTTCACGGTCATCCCGTCCACGACGCGGATCGCCAGGTGCTGCGCGTAGTCGAGCAGGATCGTGGCGTCGGGAAGGCTCACTCGCTCGACCGACGAATGGCTGATGTCGCGCTCGTGCCAGAGCGCCACGTTCTCGAGGCCGGTCAGCGCGTAGCCGCGCAGGAGGCGCGCGATTCCGGTGATCCGCTCGGACACGATCGGGTTGCGCTTGTGCGGCATCGCCGACGAGCCCTTCTGCGCGCCGGTGCGGAACGGCTCCTCGACCTCGCGGACCTCGGTGCGCTGGAGATGCCTGATCTCGGTGGCGAAGCGCTCGAGGCCCGCGCCCGCCAGCGCGATCGCGGACAGGAGCTCGGCGTGCCGGTCGCGCGGCACCACCTGGGTCGACACGCTCTCGCGCGCGAGCCCGAGGCGCTTCAGCACCGCCTCCTCCACCTCGGGGCCGTTCGCGGCGTAGGTGCCGACCGCCCCGGACAGCGCGCCCACCGACACGGCCTCGGCCGCCCGCTCCAGCCGGAGCAGGTTGCGGTGGGCCTCGAAGGCGAACCCGGCCAGCTTCACGCCGAAGGTCGTGGGCTCGGCGTGCACGCCGTGGGTGCGGCCCACGCAGAGCGTGTCCACCTGCTCGCGCGCCCGCCGGATCAGCGCGTTCCGGTAGTCGACGGCCCCTCCCACCAGGATCATCCCGGCCTGCGAGAGCTGCAGGCCGAGCGCGGTGTCCAGCACGTCCGAGGACGTCAGTCCGTGGTGCACCCAGCGGCCGGCCTCGCCCACCGAGCCCGCCACCACGTCGACGAACGCGGCCACGTCGTGGTCCGTGACCTGCTCGCGCTCCCTGACCGCGTCGACCGTGAAGCTCGCCCGGTCGCGAATGGCGGCGGCGTCCTCGTCCGGCACTACCCCCTGCTCCGCCAGCACGTCCACGACGGCGAGCTCGACCCGGAGCCAGGTGTCGAGCTTGCGCCGCTCGGACCAGACCGCCCCCATCTCGGGGCGGGTGTAGCGCTCGATCACGCCGACAGGATGCGCGCCGCGAGCACGGCCGCGTTCTTGGGGTTGTCGACCCCAACCGTCGCCACCGGCACCCCGGGCGGCATCTGCGCGATCGCCAGCAGAGCGTCGAGTCCGCCGGCGACCGAGGTCTTCGAGGTGAGCGGAACGCCGATCACGGGCAGGTCGGTGTGCGCCGCCACCACGCCGGGCAGCGCCGCGGCCAGCCCCGCGCCCGCGATGATCACCCGCAGGCCGCGCATGCGCGCGTTCTTCGCGTACTCGGCCACCGTCTCCGGGTCGCGGTGCGCGCTCATCACGCGAATCTCGTGCCGGATCCCGCGCTCCTCGAGCTCCTGCGCCGCCTTCTCCATCAGCGGCATGTCGCTCTTCGAGCCCATGACGATGCCGACCTGCGGAGCGTCGTCGACGTCGAGCTCGTCGAACTCGTGCTGGACCTCCGTCTCGGGAACCCCCTCCTGGGAGACGGCTGTGAACTCCTCGGTACCGCTCACGCTCCGACCCTATCCACTGCGCGGGCGGCGATGTCGGTGCGCAGCTGGCGGCCGTCGAACCGGATCCGCTCAGCGGCGGCGTAGGCGCGGTCGCGCGCCTCGCCAGGCGTCGCGCCGAGGCCGGTCACGTTCAGAACGCGCCCGCCGGCCGTGACGATCTCGCCGTCGCGCTCCGCGGTTCCCGCGTGGAAGACCTCCGCCCCCTCGACCTCGTCGAGGCCGCTGATCACGTCGCCGCTCGACGACGACTCGGGGTAGCCGCCGGAGGCCAGCACGACCGTCACCGCCCAGTCGTCGGTCCACTCGGGCTCGAAGCCCTCCAGACCGCCGAGCCGGGTGGATGCCTCGAGCAGCTCGAGCAGATCCGAGCGGAGCCGCGGCAGCACCGCCTGCGTCTCGGGGTCGCCGAAGCGGGCGTTGTACTCGAGCACCTTGGGCTCGCCGCCGGGCGCCATCATCAGCCCGGCGTAGAGGACGCCGTGGAACGGCGTGCCGCGCCGCCGCAGCTCGTCGATCACCGGCTGGTGCGCGACCGCCGCGATCTCGTGCGCGCGCTCCGCGTCGATCCCCGGCACGGGCGAGTAGCTCCCCATCCCGCCCGTGTTCGGGCCCTCGTCGCCGTCGAAGATCCGCTTGTAGTCCTGCGCCGGCGCCAGCGGTACCGCGCGCTCGCCGTCGCAGAGCGCCAGCAGCGACAGCTCCTCGCCCTCGAGGAACTCCTCGAGCACCACCTCGGTGTCGCCGAAGCGCTTCTCGCCGAAGAACACGTCGACCGCCGCGCGCGCCTCGCGCTCGTCCTGGGCGATGATCACGCCCTTGCCGGCCGCGAGCACGTCGGCCTTCAGCACCGCCGGATACGACGCGCAGGCGACGTGGGCCAGCGCCTCCTCGCGGTCGCGGAACATCACGTGCGAGGCCGTCGGGACGCCGCAGTCGCGCATCAGCTCCTTCGCGTACGACTTCGAGCCCTCGATGCGCGCGGCGGCGCGGGTCGGGCCGAAGGCCGCGATGCCGGCCGCGCCCAGGTCGTCGACCAGGCCGGCCACGAGCGGTGCCTCCGGCCCGACCACCACCAGGTCGATGCCCCGCTCCCGGGCCGCCAAGACGACGTCCCCGGCCGGCAGGCACTCCACGCCGTCGCGTGCGATGCCCGCGTTCCCGGGTGTCGCGAGCACCTCGGGTGCGCCGGGGCCGCGGAGCAGCGTCCGGACCAGTGCGTGCTCGCGGCCGCCCTGGCCGACGACGAGGACGCGTCTAGCGCTCAAAGCGCCGAAATGAAGTCATCGACCGGGATTGCCGAGAGAGTCTCGTAATGGGCCGTCCCGCGCGAACCGAGCTCCATCGACACGCGCGCGATGGTCTTCTCGTCGGGCGCCTCCACGACGTTGACGAAGTCGTAGCGCCCGAGCACGGCCCACTGGGCGGTCACGGTCACGCCGAGCTGCTCGATCTCCTTGTTCACCTCTCGGATCCGCTGCGGATTGCTCTTGAGAGTCTGCACGCCCTCCGGCGTGAGGGTGCTCAGCATCACGAACGTCGGCACGGGGATCCTTTCGGCGTGGAGTACGTCGGGGCGGAATGTACCCTCTCCGCATGACTCGCTCTCTGGCCGTTGTCGTGGGCGCGGCCGCGCTCGCACTGCCCACCTCGGCGTCGGCCGCGGAGCTGGTCGTCTCGCCCCAGAAGCGCTGCTACAGCTCGGGTGAGGCAGTCAACCTGCTCGGCACGGGCTTCTCCCCCCTCGGCAGCGCCACCGTCACTCGCGACGGCGCGCTGCTGGGCGCGCTCAACACCGACGCGAACGGCGCCTTCAACGGCGTCCTCACGGTCGCCCAGAACAGCGGCAAGCAGACGAAGACCTACACGGCCACTGACGGCACGGACCCGGCGCTCACCGCCTCCAGGCAGATCGTGGTGAGCTCGGTTCGCGTAGGCCTGAAGCCCGCCTCCGGCGCGCCAGGCCGGATGCTGACGATCACCGCGCGCGGCTTCACGACCGGCAAGACGCTGTGGGCGCACGTGAGCCGAGGACGCACGACGCGCAACCTGAAGGTCGGACGGCTGAAGGACGCCTGCGGCAACCTGAAGACGCGCAAGCGGCTGCTCCCCTCGAACGCCGCGCTCGGCGTCCACACGATCCAGTTCGACACCTTCCGGCGCTACAACTCGCGCCAGGCGGTGCGCGACCGCTACACGATCACGGTCACGCGCGGCTGACCCTCAGTCCGGGTGCCCGGTGATGACCGCCTCGGGCGTGTGGCCCGGGATCGGCTCTGACGTCTCGTCGAAGTGAGGCGCCAGAGTCGCGCCGGCGGCCGCTGAGCCCGCCCCGAGCGCGACGCACGGCCAGCGGATCGCCGCAGGAATCGAGCCGCCCGCGAGGAGGCTCGCCGCGGTGTCGATCACATCGGACAGCGCGCCGGCCTCGATCCAGCCGCGCACCGGAGCCCCGCGATCCAGGGCGATCACGACGCCGAGCCCGATGGCGAGGTCGCGCGCGCCGAACGCCCGTGCGAGCACCTTGACCGGCCGGCTCGCCGCCGGGGCGCCTATCCACATCCGCCCGGCCAAGCCGGGGAAGAGCACGAAGGCCGCACCGACCGCGATGCGCCCGCGCGCGTGCAGCAGGGCGAGCTCGCGAGGTTCCATGCCCGGATCCTACGGGCGTGCGAATTGCGATGTGACGATGCCGGAGTCGATGTAGGCCTGCCCGCCGATGAGCTCGCCGGGAGCCGCCCCCACGTAGTCGTCGCGGGCGAGCAGCCGATCGCTCTCGCCGAGCCGCTCGTAGCTCCTGCGGTCGAACAGGAGCGCGTCGCGATGCCGGGCGTAGTCGAACGCGACCCCCACAGCGGGCCGCCCGGCGAGGTCGCGCTCACGCGCCACGAGCTCGATGCCCGGGATCAGCGCCGCCGCCCGCAGGAATGCCGCCCTCAGGTCGTCCGGGATCGGGACGCTCCTGAGCGTGTCGCCCACGATCACGAAGGTCTCCGAGTCGACGCCGTGGCCGCAGTCGCATTCGACGGCAGCGGCGCGCAGCACGCCGTGGAGCGTTTCCGCGTCGCGCGGGAGCGCCAGCAGCTCCGCATAGCTCATCTGCCTGCCGGCGAGGTAGAAGGGGCCCTTCCGCGGCGCGCGAAAGCGGTAGTCCTCCGGTCCGCTCGACGCGAGCTCCGGGCTGCCGGCGGCCTCCCAGCGCGCGCGGTCCCGCGCCGACGGGAAGCGGAGCGACCCGGCGGGACGCACGAGCGTCCGCCTCGCCCCGTCGCGCGCGACCCACTCCTCGCGCACCTGGGGCTGGACCGCGGTGTAGCCGCTCTCGTCGCCGCCGATGATCGATGCGCTGCGGGTCCGGACGTACCAGAACTCCCCGGCACGCAGCGGGCGCGGCAGCTCGCCGCCCTGGGCCGCCGCGGCGCGGCGGAGAGTCTGGGCGGCGCTCGCGTCGGCCGGGCCGACCCCGCCGTCGTCGCCCGAAAGCGTGACGAGCGTGACGACGGCCGCCGCGGCGGCGAGCCCGCCGGCGAGAACCGGCCTCAGGGCCGCCCGGCCGCGTCGCCGCGGTTCGCGGCGCCATGCCTGCTCGGCCCGGCGTGTCGCAGCCGCGCCCGCGGGCGGAACCTCGGTTCGGAAGGAACGAATCAGATCGAGCTCATCCATCGATCTCACCTTTCAGTGATTCGCGCACGCGGCGGCGCGCGCGGTGGAGACGTGACTTGACGGTGCCCGGCGATATCGACAGAGCCGCTGCGATCTCGGGGTAGCCGAGCTCGCCCCAGGCATAGAGCAGAAGAACGTCGCGCTCGGCGCGAGGAAGGGCGGCGAGGGCAGCGGCGAGCGCCGGTCCGGCGGCGGCGGAGTCGGTCTCCGCGTCGACCCGCTCCGCGTGTGAGGGCAGTGCGGGGTCGACGCCCGTGCGCGCGTACGCGCGCAGCTCGCGCAGCTCGCGGCGCGCGTGCCTCCGCACGAGACGGGTCGCGATCCCGAACAGCCAGGGACGAGCGTCGTCGAAGCTGCGGTCGTAGCGGCGCCGTTTCGCGAACGCGACGGCGAACACCTCGGCGGCCAGCTCGTCCGCGAGGTCCGTGCCCAGGCGCCTGGCCAGGTACCGGTGGATTGCGGCGTGGTGGCGCTCGAACACCGGCGCGAACGCGGACGGCGCATCGAGCGAGGCGCCGATCGCCTTGGCGTCGGAGTGAGTTGGCTGCACGCCTGCCAGGGCTGCGGTCACACTCCTACTCTCCCGAAGCGGCCGGAGCGGTTCCCGGCGTTAGCGACGTTGGGCCGTCGCGACCGGTACTCAGCCGATCTTCCAGGCGTTCAGGAAGCGCTTCGTCGCCCTGGCGGTTGTGCTGAGGCGCGGGTCGCCGATCCCGATCTCGCGGACGCTGCCGCCCTTCGTCTTGACGAGCAGGCGCGCGGACCCTCGCCTCGCCGCATACCAGGTGTTCGAGCCGATCCTGAACGCCCTTTCGCGGGCGAGCCGGGAGCGCGCGGCGGCCACGCTGTCGCCCACCTCGATCCCCGCGAGCGAGAAGCGCGGGCTCGAGGTGAGCACGATCACGACGCGGTCCTTCACCTTGCGCGCCAGGGAGCGCGAGAGTGTCCTGGTCAGCCGCGGCGTCGGGTAGCCGATCCGAAAGTTGCCACCGCCCTCGGCGCAGAAGCGGTCCAGGTTCGCGCGCGTCTGCCGGTTCGCCCCCTGGAAGATCGCCCGCTGCTCAGCCAGCCGCCGCCCGAGCCGCGCCGGGCCGAGCTGCGTTCCGGACAGAGTGGCATCCGTGTTGAGGCAGCCCGACGGCGAGATGATGGGGTTGCTCGGCGGGGGCGAGGACGGCCCGGCCGGCTTCGCGCTCGGCGTGATCGGACTCGATGACGCCTCGCCGGTGCCCGCGCTGTTGGTGGCGACCACGCGGCAGACGATCTGCTTGCCGACGTCATCCGCGGTGAGCGTGTAGGTCGGGCCGGTCGCCCCCGGGATGGGCACGCCGTCGCGTAGCCACCTGAATGTGAAGCTCGGCCCGCCGGTCCAAGTGCCGGCGTTGCAGTTGAGCGTTTCGCCCTCCACCGGCTCGCCCCCGATCACCGGCGGCGAGGTGTTCGCCGGAGGCGTGGACTCCTCCGCGTAGTTGAAGGCGGCCGAGCAGCCCGACTCCTCCCCGATGCTGTTCACCGCGGTCGCTCGGAGCGCGGTCGTGGAGTCGTCCGGCACGTTCACCGTGATGCCCGAGCCGGTGAACGCTGCGACGGTCGCCGTGGCGTCGGGCGCGCCGGCGCAAGCGGCGTTGTCCTTGTAGATCTTGACCGTGGTCGCCGACGAGCCCGCGCCCACCGTTCCCTTGACCTCGGGATCGTTGTCGTTGGCCGGGGAGTCGGGGTCGGTGTCCGTGATCGCCGGTGTGTTCGGTGTCGGGGTCTCGACGAACTTCTGCGTCCGCTGGGCGCCGGGTGTCACGACGTAGACGTTTCCTGCCGCGTCGGCGGCGACACCATCCGGCTGGGGGACCTCGCCACCCAGACCGTTGCCGAGGTCGCCCCCCTCGCAGTCGGCGGCCACTGTGCAGATCTCGAAGCCGTTCGGGTCGATGTCTCCAGGCCTGTCCTCTTGGACGACGTCGTTGCCCCAGGTGCGCACGAAAACCCCGGAGGAGTCGAACCGCTGGATCCGCATGTTGTCGCGGTCGGCCACGTATACGTCGCCCGCTCCGTCGAGCGCGATCCCAATGGGATTCACGAACTCACCGGCCAGCCCGCCGGTCCCGCCCGGCTGGCAGTTCGCGGCCACGGTGCAGATCTCGAAGCCGATGCCACCTCCCGTCACGACGTCCTTGCCCCAGGCCCGCTCCCAGGTGCCGTCGGAGGCGAATTTCTGGACCCGCTGGTTCCCGATGTCGCCGACGAAGACGTCACCGGTGGCATCGACCCCCATTCTCCGCGGGCTGTTGAACTCGCCGCCCAGCCCGCCGATCGCGGCCTGCTTGCAGTTCGCGGCCACGGTGCACACCTCAAAGCCGGTGCCGCCGCCCGTCACGACGTCCTTGCCCCAGGCCCGCTCCCAGGTTCCGTTGGAGTCGAACTTCTGAACCCGCTGGCGGACCTCGTCGCCGACGTAGACGCTTCCGTCGCTCGCGGCCGCGACTCCGTTGGGGCCCCTGAACTCCCCACCGAGTTCCCCGTTCAGATCCCCCAGCTTGCAGTCCGCCGCCACGGTGCAGATCTCGAAGCCGGTGCCGCCGCCCGTCACGACGTCCTTGCCCCAGGCCCGCTCCCAGGTTCCGTTCGAGCCGAACTTCTGGATCCGCTGGCCCTCGGCCACGTACACGTTGCCCGCGGCGTCGACAGCGACGTCCTGCGGCAAGGAGAGCTCGCCGCCAAGCCCGCCGCCGAACGCGCCGAGCTTGCAGTCCGCCGCGACCGTGCACACCTCGAAGCCGGTCCCGGTATCCCCAGGGGCCAAACTCTGGATGACGTCCTGACCCCAGGTGAGCAGGAAGCTCCCCGAGGGATCGAACTTCTGGATCCGCCCGCCGCCGGAGTCGGCGACGTAGACGTTTCCGGCGCTGTCGGTGGCCACGCCCAGCGGCGTGGAGAACTCACCGCCAAGCCCGCCGCCGGTCCCGTTCTTGCAGTCCCCGGCCACGATGCAGATCTCGAAGACGTTGCCGAGATCGCCGGGTGCTCCGGTCTGGATCACATCCCGGCCCCAGACCCGGTCCCAGGTTCCGTCGGCGGCGTTAGCGGTGCCGGCGTCGGTGCCGACAGCCACCGCGGAGAGCGCGATCACGATCCGGAGCCGAGACCTCACCCAATAACACTACGCCGGGTTCCCGGTTCCGGCTATCGCCTAGGCGAACGTCGCCGGCTCGGCCTCCGCGACCTGTGCGCTCTTGGCGAACACGAGCTCGCCGTCGGCGGCGCTCACCAGCACGTGGTCGCCCGGCTGGAACTCGCCCTCGAGCAGCCTCAGCGCCAGCTTGTCGACGAGCTGCTTCTGGATCACGCGCTTCAGCGGGCGCGCGCCGTAGGTCGGGTCGTAGCCCAGGTTGCCGAGCAGCGTGCGCGCCTCGTCGGTCAGCTCGACCTCGACGCCGCGCTCGCGCACCCGCGCGATCAGCTTCTCCACCTGGAGGTCGACGATCTTGCTGATCTCCTCGCGCGTGAGCTGGTGGAACTCCACGATCTCGTCGAGGCGGTTCACGAACTCCGGCTTGAAGCTCGCGCGCACGCCCTCGATCCCGCCGGGCACGTTCGAGGTCATGATCACGACCGTGTTCTTGAAGTCGACGGTGCGGCCCTGGCCATCGGTGAGGCGGCCGTCGTCCATCACCTGGAGCAGCACGTTGAAGACGTCGGTGTGTGCCTTCTCGAGCTCGTCGAGCAGCACCACCGAGTAGGGCCGGCGGCGCACGGCCTCCGTGAGCTGGCCGCCCTCGTCATAGCCGATGTAGCCGGGCGGCGCACCGAGGAGACGCGACACGGAGTGCTTCTCCATGTACTCGGACATGTCGATGCGGACGATCGCGTCCTCGGAGTCGAACATGAACTCCGCGAGCGCTCGGGCGAGCTCGGTCTTGCCGACGCCGGTTGGACCGATGAAGAGGAACGCGCCGATGGGGCGGTTCGGGTCCTGGAGGCCGGCCCGCGAGCGGCGCAGGGCATTCGAGACGGCTTCGACCGCCTCGTCCTGCCCGATCACGCGCTCGTGGAGGCGCTCCTCCATGTGGATGAGCTTCGCGACCTCGCCCTCCATCAGCTTCGACACGGGGATGCCGGTCCACTTGGCGACGACCTCGGCCACGTCCTCATCGTCCACCTCTTCCTTGAGGAAGGTGGTGTCCGCCTGGATCTCCTGGAGGCGCGCCTCGAGGGCCACGACCTCCTCCTGCAGCTTCGGGATCTCGCCATAGCGGAGCTCGGCGGCGCGCTCGAGATTCGCGTCGCGCTCGGCGCGCTCGGCGTCGCGGTGAGCCTGCTCGAGGCGCTCCTTCACGGCGCGGATCGCCTCGATGGCCTCCTTCTCGCCCTGCCAGTGCGCCTTCATCTCGTTGGACTGCTCGCGCAGGTCCGCCAGGTCACGCTCGATCGCCTCGCGACGCGCCTTGCTGGCGTCGTCCTTCTCCTTCTTCAGCGCCTGGAGCTCGATCTCGAGCTGCTGGATGCGGCGCTCGACCGCGTCGATCTCGGTGGGCATCGAGTCGATCTCGATGCGGAGCCGCGAGGCGGCCTCGTCGATCAGGTCGATCGCCTTGTCAGGGAGGAAGCGGTCGGCGATGTAGCGCTGCGACAGAGTCGCGGCGGCGATGATCGCGGCGTCCTGGATGCGCACGCCGTGGTGCACCTCGTAGCGCTCCTTCAGCCCGCGGAGGATCGCGATCGCGTCCTCGACGCTGGGCTCCTCGACATAGACCGGCTGGAAGCGGCGCTCGAGCGCGGCGTCCTTCTCGATGTGCTTGCGGTACTCGTCGAGCGTGGTCGCGCCGACCGCGCGCAGCTCGCCGCGAGCGAGCATGGGCTTCAGCAGGTTGGCGGCGTCGACCGCGCCCTCGGCCGCGCCGGCCCCCACGATCGTGTGGAGCTCGTCGAGGAAGAGGATGATGCGGCCCTCGCCCTCGGCGACCTCCTTCAGGACGGCCTTCAGCCGGTCCTCGAACTCGCCGCGGTACTTCGCGCCGGCAACCAGCGCGCCGATGTCGAGCGCGATGACGCGCCTGTCACGCAGCGACTCGGGCACGTCGCCCGACACGATGCGCTGGGCGAGGCCCTCGACGATCGCCGTCTTCCCGACACCCGGCTCGCCGATCAGCACGGGGTTGTTCTTCGTGCGGCGCGACAGGACCTGGATGACCCGGCGCACCTCGTCGTCGCGGCCGATGACGGGGTCGAGCTTGCCGCTCTCGGCCTGCTCGGTGAGGTCGCGCCCGAAGCGCTCGAGCGCTTGGTAGCGGTCCTCGGGATTCTGGTCGGTGACGCGGTGGGGACCGCGCACCTGCTCGACGGCTTCGGCGAGCTGGTCGCGCGTGGCGCCGGCGTCGATGGCGGGCTCCGCGGCGAGGGCAAGCAGCAGATGCTCGGTCGAGACGTACTCGTCGCCGAGCCCGCGCGCCTCCTCGTCGGCGGACTGGAGCAGGCGGATCAGGCCCTGGCCGAGCGCCGGCGTGCTCGCCTCGCCAGTGACGGTCGGCAGACCGTCGAGCACCTCGTTCACGAGCCGGCGAACACGCTCGGGGTCGGCCCCGGCGCGGCGCAGGACCGGCACGACGATGCCGCCGTCCTGCTCGAGCAGCGAGACGAGGAGGTGCTGGGGAGTCACCTCCGGGTTGTGGCGCGCGCCCGCGAGCCGCTGCGCGGCAGCAAGCGCCTCCTGGGACTTGACGGTGAAGCGATCAGCCTGCATAAAATCTAAGTGTTGTTATAGCAGGTTCGGGCGGAAACGACAGCGGTGAAAGGGGTGATCTGGGCGGGCCGTCCTGCTTTGTGGCCCATATGGGGCCTCTAGGCAGGACAGCTCCGCTGGAGCCCAGCTCCTCAATGCAGCCGTGCTCGCCGAAATCCGGGCGCGGATCGGGGACACCCCCGATGCGCGTATCGGCCTGCGATGAGATCGTCGCCGCCATGATCACTCGACAGCGAATCGCCGCCCTCATCGCCTGCCTGTCCCTGCTCGCCGTCGCGGCGGCCGCCGCCGGCGCCGACAGCGCCAAGACGGAAAGCCAGCTCAAGCAGGTCAAGCGGGCCACGGCGCGCTTCAAGGATGTCGCCAAGGCCGAGGCCGCCGGCTACGTCCCGGGCGGCGAGTGCGTGACGGGACCGACCGGCGCCATGGGCGTGCACTACCTCAATGCCGCCCTTCTGGGCGACCCGAAGCTCGATCTGAAGAAGCCCGAACTCCTCCTCTACGAGCCGCAGGCGGACGGCAGCATGAAGCTCGTGGCAGTCGAGTGGATGCAGCTCGACACCGGCCAGCGCGCCCCGCGGATCCTGGGCCGCCGCTTCCAGGGCCCCATGACCCATAACGGGACCGCGCCGTCCCACTTCGACCTGCACGTCTGGACCGTCCGCCAGAACCCCCGCGGCACCTTCGCCCAGTACAACCCGCGCGTCAGCTGCTGAGCGGCGCCCCGACATAGGGTGTGCGTGTGGCAGAGGTCGGCCAGAAGGCGGCCAGGACCCGGACGGTCCGCGAGCGCGACATCGAGCTCTTCACCGAGTTGACCGGCGACCGGAACCCGCTGCACTACGACGCGGAGGCCGCCGCCGGCTCGCGGTTCGGCGGCATCATCGTCCAGGGCGGCGTGACCAGCGGCCTGCTGAACGCCGTGGTGGCGGAGGACCTGCCGGGACCGGGCAGCGTCTTCCTTCACGTGGACTGGAGCTTCAAGGCGCCGGTCCGGCCCGGCGATGAGCTCACGGCCGAGGTCGAGGTGCTCGAGACGCGCGAGGACAAGCCGCTCACGAAGCTCCGTACGACGATCACCAACCAGGAAGACACGGTGGTGCTCGACGGCACGGCCCTCGTCTGGACCGAACCCGTCTAATGGCCCGCGAAGGATCATGGACTCTCTTCCAGGCGGCCTTCAGGGACTCGCGCAACGCGATGGTGCTGGCGGACGAGTCGCGGCGCGTGGTGGACGTGAACGGCGCTTGCCTGCAGCTGCTGGGCTATCCCCGCGGCGAAGTCGTGAACCGGCCGATGTACGAGTTCGTCGCCGGCGACCCGGTCATGACGCCGGAGGAGTGGGCGGCGGCGCTCGCGCGAGAACGGTTCGCCGGCGAGGCGGCGATGCTGCGCGCGGACGGCGCCACCATGGACGTCCAGTGGGGGGCGACGACCGAGCTCGTAACGGGGCGCAGGCTGGTCCTGGTGGTGGCTCTGAGCGTCTCGGGTCGAGGCCGCAGCATCCGGGAAGCCAGGGCGTCCGAGGGAGGCCCCGACGTGCTCTCGAACCGGCAGCGCGAGATCGTGCGGCTCGTGGCGCTCGGCGGCACGGCCTCCGAGATCGCCGACGAGCTCCAGATCAGCCACCACACCGTTCGCACGCACCTGCGCAACTCGATGCGGCGAGTGGGCGCACGCTCGCGTGCGCACTTGGTCGCGAAGGCGCTCGGAGAGGGCCTGGCGCTGCCTCAGTAGATCACGCAACGGTGGTATGGACCACTGGTACGCGCCGTGTCACGGTGAGGGGGGTGACCGAATGCGGCTCACCTGATCCTCAGCCGAGCGGCTCGCGAGGGGTGCGGTTCTCTTTCGAGGCCACGAGCCTGCGGCAGGCGGCGGAGGCTGCGGGCCTGCTGCGCCGGGTGATCCCGAATGGGGTGCGGGTACGCCCGGCGCAGCTCTCGCGGCTCGGCCCCTACGAGTGGGCGATCGTCGTGTCGACCGGGCCGATGGAGGCCTGGCGAGCAACGACCCTGGAGGAAGAGATGCGGTGGGTCGCCCGCCGCGGCACCGGCATCAGGTTCACGGGCTGGCTGTCGTTTTCCGGTCGACGCGAGCCATTCCCGGCTGCCGACCGTCCGGCCGCCGCTCCGGCCGCCCCGCGCGTGCTGATCGTGGACGGCTCGGCTCCGTTCCGGCTGGCCGCGCGCCGGTTTCTCGAGCTGGGCGGCTACCGCGTGGCCGGGGAGGCGGACTGCGCCGCATCGGCCCTCGTCGCGTTCGACCGGCTGAGTCCGGACGCGGTGCTGCTGGACGTCCGGCTGCCCGACGGCTCCGGTCTCGACCTCTGCGAACTGCTCACCCACGAGCCGGAAGCGCCCGCGGTCCTCCTGGTGTCGAGCTTCGACGCGGCGGACGCCGCGCTGGCCAAGACGCACGGCGCGAGCGGGTTCGTGGCGAAGGAGGACCTTGCGCGGGTCGACCTCCGCGCCATTTGGGCCTAGGCCCGAGACCGGCTAGCCGCGAGCGGCCGCGGCGCCGGCCGCTGCGGGCGCGCCCCCGGCCGGGGCGCCGATCGGATCCTGCGACAGCCGGTTCGCCAGGTAGACGGGGATGATCGAGAGCAGGATGACCAGGAGGCCGACCACGTTCACGATCGGCAGCTGGTTCGGGCGCGCGTAGTTCGCGAAGATCCAGATCGGCAGCGTCTGCTCCTGCCCGATCGTGAACGTCGTGACGATGATCTCGTCGAACGACAGGGCGAAGGCGAGCAGGCCGCCGGCGACCAGCGCGGTCCGGAGCGTCGGGAAGGTCACGAAGCGGAACGTCTTCCAGCCGTTGGCGCCCAGGTCCATCGACGCCTCCTCCAGCGAGGTCCCGCTTCGCCTGAGCCGGGCGACCGCGTTGTTGAAGACCACGACGATGCAGAAGGTCGCGTGGCCGACGATCACGGTGAACAGCGACAGGTCCACCCCGAGCACCTGCGTGAAGGTCGCGTTCAGCGCCATCCCGGTCACGATGCCGGGCAGAGCGATCGGCAGGAGGATCAGGAACGAGACCGTGTCCCGGCCGAAGAAGCGGTAGCGGGAGATGGCGAGCGCGGCGAGCGTCCCGAGCAGCACGGCGATCAAGGTCGCACCTGTCGCCGCCTTCAGTGACGTCCAGAGCGCATCGCGAACGCCTGGGTTGTTGAACGCCCTGTCGAACCACTCGAGCGTGAAGCCGTCGATCGGCCATGCCTGAGAGCGGGACTCGTTGAACGCGTAGATGGCGATCACGATCAGCGGGATGTAGATGAAGGCGAGGGTGATTGCCGTCCCCACTCGCAAGACCCACCGGACGCCGCTCGAGATATGCATCAGAGCGACTCGAACGCGCCGAGCCGGCGCGCGATCAGGAGGTACACGATCATGATCGCCACGGGCACCGTGGCGAACGCGGCGGCGAGCGGCAGGTTGTTCGCGATGCCCACGTTGCTGTAGACGACGTTGCCGATGAACTGCGTGCTCGATACGAGCGTCGGCGCGATGTAGTCGCCGAGCGTCAACGAGAAGGTGAAGATGGAGCCGGCCACGACGGCCGGCAGCGCAAGGGGCATCACGACGCGCCGGAACGTCATCAACGGGCGCCCCCCGAGGTCACCGGACGCGTCCAGCATCGAGTTCGGTATCCGCTCGAGCCCGGCGTAGATCGGGAGCACCATGAAGGGCAGCCAGAGGTACGTGAACACGAGCCAGGTGGCGACGTTCCCGAACCCGGGGCCGGTCAGCCCGAACGGGTCGAGCGCCCAGTTCACGACGCCCTCGTTCTGGAGCATGATCCGCCAGGTGTAGACCTTCACGAGGTAGCTCGACCAGAGCGGCATCAGCACCGCGACCACGAGCAGGGCGCGCACGCGCGGCGACGCCACCTTCGCCATGTAGAAGGCGATCGGGAAGGCGAGGACGATGTCGGCGAGCGTCACGAGCGCCGCGATCAGCACCGTGCGCAGCACGATGTCCCGGTAGACCGGGGTCTCGATCAGCTCCTTGAAGTTCTGGAAGCCCGGGTCCCGCACGATCTCGCCGCTGAAGTCGTCGAGCTGCCACAGCGACGCGATGAACAGGACCGCGAGCGATCCCAGGTATGCGATCAGGAGCCAGCCGACCGGCCCCGCCAGCAGCAACGAGAGCTGTAGGCGGGGCCGGCGCCAGAGATATCTGGCTATGGCTTGCAGCTAACTAACCCTTGATCTCCGTCCAGGCCTTGACCCACTCGGAGTAGTCCATGCAGACATCTCCGCGGTCGTCGCCGCAGTCCTTCGTCGGCGTCGTCCAATAGGCCACCTTGTCGAAGTAGGCCTCGTCGTCGGCGTGGAAGATCTCGCAGTGATCCTTGGCCTCGGTCAGCGCGCAGGACTTCGCGTTCGCCGGCGCCTCCCCGAACCACTCGGCCACCGCTGCGTTCGCCTGGGGGCTGATGATGTGGTCCATCCACTTGTACATGCAGTTCGGGTTCTTGGCCTCGGAGGAGATCATCCAGGTGTCGGACCACCCGGTCGAGCCCTCCTTCGGCAGGATCGCCTCCACCGGCGGCGACTTCTTGTCCGCCTGGACGAGGTTCGCGATCACCTGCCAGGTCGTGCCCGCCACCGTGTCGCCGGACGTGAACGACGCCTGCTCCTTCGTGTAGTCGGACCAGTACTCGCCGATCACCTCGCGCTGCTGCTTCAGCAGGTCGACGGCCGCCTGGAACTGCTTGTCGTCGAGCTCGTAGACGTTGTCGATGCCGAGATCCGGCTGGGTCGCCTTCAGGTAGACCGCCGCGTCGGCGATGTAGATCGGGCTGTCGTACGCGGTGATCTTGCCCTTGTAGGGCTGGCTCTCCTCGCCGCCCCAGACAACGGACCACGAGTCGGGCGCGGGCTTCACGACGTCCTTGTTGTACATCAGGAGGTTCGCGCCGCGGCCGTGCGGGACGCCGTAGCTGACACCGTCGACGGTGTTGTGGGGCTGGTTCTTCAGACCCTCGAACACGTCCTTGTAGCTCGGGATCAGGTCCGTGTTGACCGGGTCGACGTCGCCGCCGGCGATCAGGCGCAGCGTCGCGTCCCCGGATGCCGACACGCCGTCGTACTTGCCCGTGCGCATCAGCGTGACCATCTCGTCCGAGGTGTTGCCGAGCTTCACGTTGACCTGGCAGCCGGTCTGCTCCTCGAAGTCGGACACCCAGTCCACGTTCGGGTCGGTCGAACCGTCCTCTACGTAGCCGGCCCAGGCGATCAGGTTCACCTGACCCTCGCCCTTGCCCACCTTCTGGAGCGCGTCGCTTTCGCTGGCGCTCCCACCGCCTCCGCCGCCGTCGTCGTCATCGCCGCAGCCGGCCGCCGTCAGGGCGGCCAGGGCAAGCGTAAGAACGGCGAAGACGAGCCAGCGTCTACTAGCCAGTCGGGTCAACTTGGTCCCTCCTCTGGGATTGCTTCCTGCGAGTCCGGGATCGCGTACGCATGCTCGCCGTGCCAGCCGACGCGCACCCGGCGACCCCTCTGCTCGAGCGCCTCCTGCGAGGACATCTCGAGGTTCTGGCGGACGACCTGGAGCTCGCCGCCCTTGTCCAGCTCGATGATGAAACGGGTGACCATCCCGACGTACGAGACGTCCCGGATGCGGCCCTCCTCGACGCGGAGGCCGTTCGTCACGTCGGCGACGTCCAGGATCCGCACCTTCTCGGGACGAATCGTGAATCGCTCGCCGTCCCGCTCGACGATGTTCGAGACGCCCACGAACCCGGCCACGAACTCGTTCGCCGGGTGCTCGTATACGTCCGCGGGCGGACCGACCTGCTCGATCCGCCCGTCGGCGAACACGGCCATGCGGTCGCTCATGGTGAGCGCCTCCTCCTGGTCGTGCGTCACGTACACGAAGGTGATGCCCACCTCGCCCTGGATCGAGCGGAGCTCCTGCTGCATCTGCTGGCGCAGCTTCAGGTCGAGCGCGCCGAGCGGCTCGTCGAGGAGCAGCACGCGCGGGCGGTTCACGAGCGCACGCGCGAGCGCGACGCGCTGGCGCTGGCCGCCTGAGAGCTGCGCGGGACGGCGCTTCTCGTAGTCGCCCAGGCGGACGAGCTCGAGCGCCTCCGCGACACGCCGCCGGCGCTCCTCCTTCTCGACCTTCGAGATCCGGAGCCCGTACTCGACGTTCTCGCCCACGCTCATGTGCGGGAAGAGCGCGTAGTCCTGGAAGACGGTGTTCACGTCGCGCTCGTACGGCGGCGTATCGGTCACGTCGCGGCCGGCCAGCTCTACCCTTCCCTCATCGGGCCGCTCGAAGCCCGCGATCATCCGAAGGCAGGTGGTCTTGCCCGACCCGGACGGGCCCAGCAGCGTGAAGAATTCGTCCTCCCGAATGTCGAGGTCGACCCGGTCGACCGCCACGACGTCTCCGTACGTCTTCCGCACTTCGTCCAAGCGCACGGCAACGTCCCCATTCTGGGTCACCGGATTCTTGTACACCCTGGAGCGGCCGGTGTGCGAGTAGTTCACGTTAATTTGCGCCTCGCCGTCGCGCTCGCGGCCCTCGCTATGGCCAGCCCGGCACAAGCCGCGCCTGTCTCCGCGCACGCGATGGTGCACACGTGCTGCACGCCCACGCCGATGAAGGAGCAGGCGTTCAGGGAGGCGAAGGCGCTCGGTTCGGACTACATCCGCGTCGACGTCGAGCTGAGCGGCATCTTCGCCACGGCGGACGCCGAGCCGGACTGGACGGGGCTCGACGAGGTGATGGAGCTCTCGCGCAAGCACGACCTGCGCGTGCTGGGCATCCTGCTCGCGCCGCCGGCGGACGCGGACGAGCAGCAGTTCGGCACGCTCGCCGGCGAGGTCGCCGAGCACGCGAAGGGCACGATCGACCACTGGGAGATCCTCAATGAGCCGGACGGCAAGTGGGCTTTCGACGGCACCCCCGAGCAGTACGCGCGCATGTTGAGCGCGTCCTATGACGCGATCGAGGCGAGCGCACCGGGCGCCACGGTGGTGCTCGGCGGGCTGATGCGTCCGCACGAGCCCGGCTGGCTCGAGCGCGTGTTCGCTACGCCCGGGGCGGACGCGCTCCACAAGTTCGACGTCGCGAACGTGCACCTGCGCGGTCCCGTGGATGCGGTGGTGCGGCGGTATGGCGAGTTCAAGGCGTGGCTCGCTGCCCACGGATTCGAGGGGCCGCTGTGGGTGACCGAGCACGGCTACGCGGCGGACCCGGCCTTCCAGGTCGACCGCGCCTACGCCGGCGGCGAGGCGGCACAGGCCGCCTACCTCACGCAGACGCTCGTCGGGCTGGGCGAGGCGGGCGCGCCGGAGGTGTTCGTGACTCTCCGCGACAATCCCGAGCTTGGGCCGCAATACGTGAGCGAAGGGCTCGTCGGGCGAGCGTCGTTCACCGCGGTGCAGCGGCTCGCCCGGAACTGGGACCAGGTGATGGCGTGGCGCGAGGACCAGCGCGTCAACGAGCGCGAGCAGTGGCTCGAGCAGACGGCGGCGGCCCTCTCGGCAGGCGAGGCGACGAGCGCGCGCGTGAAGTTCCGCGACGCGCGACTGCGCGTGCACGAGGCGCAGGACGACGTCGCGCGTCGCCACCGCTCGCGCCGGGTCAAGGCTCGGCTGGCGCGGCGGCTCGCGCGCGCCCGCGCGCTGCTCGCGGGCCGTCGCGCGGTGCTGCTCTGGCACTCGGCGCACGCGCGCTGGCACGCGGAGCGTGCGTACGAGCGCGGCGCCGCGGTCGAGCTGTTGAAGCTGCGGATCGCCGGCGTCGGCTAGGGCTCGACCGGCTCGTCGCGCTGGGCGAGCTCCACGACAATCTCGCTACGGCCGTCCGGGTAGTCAACGAAGGCTCCTTCGAAGACCGCGCAGCCCTCGGCGTATCGGTGGCCGCGAGGTCCGGCTATGCCGGAGAAGTCCGGCAGCGAGCGCTTGTGGAAGCGGATCGGCTGCCCCAGAGGGGCCAGGACCCGGCGCACGTGACGCTCTAGCCCCGCGATCGTGAAGCAACGCTCGCCTGATGTGTCGAACAGGCGCACCCCGGGTGAGCCGGGTTGCTGGAGCGCGAGCTCCAGCTCGAGAGGCGGGTGAGCCGTCACGGTGATGGTTCGAGCCTCCGCATCCACCGCCGACGCGATCGACCCGATGATCGACGAGCCGGTCGCGACCGAGACTCGCCCGCACGGGCCCTCGCCGCCGGCGGCGACGGCGCGCCAGTCCTTCCAGCCGTTGCGGCGGAGCTCTCCGGTCAGGCGGCGGGCGAACTCGTCCGGCGGCGAGGCAGCCGGCCTCGCGCTCGAAGTCCACCGCGAGCGCCTGGAGCCGAGCGGCGCGCCGGCGCCCGAGCGCGTACGCGGCCGGCACCGGGGCGAGCCCGCGCGCCTGACAGCTTCCCCGGTCGCCGCGTGCCACGACGACGATCCCGTGTCCCTGCCATGCGCACGCGATCAGGTCACGCGCCTCGAGGCCGTCGCTCGGCGCCGCGGTCGCGCACAGCTCGACCGGCGACTTCGTCGGATCGGTGATGACCGCGATGTTCCCCTCCGGCTGCGTGCCCTCGAAGCAGCCGACGGCACCGAAGCCGATCTCCACCGGGTCGTGAAGCAGCTCCGCCACCGCCGCGCTGCCGCCGGCCACCGCGAGCGCTGCGAGCGCCACCGCGAGGTAGCGGCGACGCGTCAAGCGGAAGCGCCGGCGCGCCGGCGCGGGCCTGGCGATCGCCACCTCGATGGCGTCGCCCAGCTGGTTCACGAACGGGATCTCGCTCACGGCGTTGCCTCCGCCTGCATCAGGTTGTTGAGCCGGGCCAGCCCGCGGTGCACGCGCTGCCGGGCCGTGTTCTCGGTGCAGTCGAGCCGCGCGGCGATCTCCGCGTAGGCGAGCTCGTCCACGACGCGCAGCTCGACCGCCTCGCGCTCGCCGCCGGTCATCTGCGCCATGGCGCCGGCCAGCGCCTCACGGTGCGCGGTGGCGTCGGCGAGCGCCTCGATTAGCGCGATCGACTCGTCGTCGAGCCGAGGGACCTCGATGCCCAGCCGGGCGACCGCGCGCTTCTCGACGGCCTGGTGGCGGAACCAGTGCGACAGCTCCTTCGCCGCGATGCCGTAGAGCCATGCGCCGCCCGGCTTGCCGACGTCGCGGAAGCGGCCGCGGCGCTCGTACGCGACCGCGAACGTCTCGGCGAGCAGGTCGGCCGCGACCTCGGCGTCGAAGACACGCCTGTAGAGGTAGGCGAGCAGCCGGTCGGCCCAGCGGTCGTAGAGCTCCCGGAATGCGGCCGGGTCGTCCCGCGAGGCGACTATGAGCTCCGCGTCATCCATGTCAGAGCCCTTACGCCGTCAGGGGCGTCTCGCGTTACGAATCGCGGCGGATCGGAATGCGCACGCCGCGCTCGCGCGGCATCAGCGCCCGCGAGGGTGGCTCGTATGGAACGAGCTCGAACTTGAGCGAGCGGCGCACGCGCTCGAGCTCCTTGTGGAGCTCGTCCTGCACACGCTGCGCGTGGCGCTCGAGGTTGCGCATCCGGCGCTGCATGCGCTCGATCTGCTCCTCGAGCTCGAACACGCGCTCGACGCCCGCCAGGTTCATGCCGAGCTCGGTGGTCAGCTCCTGGATGCGGCGCAGCCGCTCCACGTCCTCCTGCGAGTAGAGGCGGGTGTTCTTCGGCGAGCGCTTCGGAGTGATCAGGCCGCGGGTCTCGTAGATGCGAAGTGTCTGCGGGTGCATCCCCGCGAGCTCCGCGGCCACCGAGATCATGTAGACGCCACGGTCAGGGTGAGGGTTGTCGGCCACGTGCCCGCCTACCTCCGCTCCGAGAGCAGGCTCTCGCGCGGGTTGCCGTTGATGACCGTGGCGAGCTCATCCACGACCTCCGCCTGCTCCTTGGAGAGCGAGCTCGGGACGTCGATCATGAGCCGGTAGCGCATGTCGCCGCGGCCGCGGCCGTTTAGCTTCGGCGGACCCTCGCCGCGGAGGCGCTGGACGGTCCCGTGCTGCGTGCCCGGGGGAACGCGGATGCGCTTCGTGGCGGTCAGGGTCGGCACCTCGATCGTCGCCCCGCGGATCGCCTCCGGGATCGTGATCGGGACCTCCACCTCGAGGTTGTCGCCCTTGCGCTTGAAGATCGGAGACTCGGCGACGCGCGTGACCGCGTACAGGTCGCCCGGCGGTCCGCCGCGTGGGCCGGCTTCGCCCTTGCCGGCGAGCCGCACCCGGCTGCCGTCCTTGACGCCCGCGGGGATGTTCACGCGGTAGCGCTTGACCTGGCGCGTGCGGCCGCTGCCCTGGCAGGTCGGGCACGGATCCTTGATCTCGGTCCCGGTGCCGCCGCACTGCCGGCACGGCTGTGAGATGGAGAACAGGCCCTGCGACTCGGCCTCGACGCCGCGACCGTTGCACCGTGTGCAGATCGTGGGCTGAGTGCCCGGCTTGGCGCCCGTGCCGCGACAGGTCGGGCAGGGCGCCGACAGCGGCACGGAGACGGGGATCTGCGCGCCCTCCATCGCCTGCTCGAACGAGATGTGGACCTCGGTCTCGAGGTCGCGGCCCTGTTCCGGCCGGGGCGGGCGGCCACCACCGCGGCCGCCGGCGTTCCCGAACAGGTCGGACAGGATGTCGCCGAAGCCGCCGAAGCCGCCACCGGTGCCAAAGCCGCCGCCGCCACCAGCGCCGCCGGCGAAGCCGCCGCCGAAGATGCCGCCGCCCGAGTCGTACTCCTTGCGCTTGTCCGGGTCGGACAGGATCGCGTTGGCGGCCTGCACCTCCTTGAAGCGCTCCTCGGCCTGCTTGTCACCGTGGTTCGTGTCCGGGTGGTACTGGCGCGCGAGCTTGCGGTAGGCCTTCTTGATCTCGTCGTCCGAGGCCTTCCTGTCGACGCCGAGCGTCTTGTACGGGTCCTTCACGGCAGCCATCTAGCCCGACACCACCACCCGTGCCGGACGCAGCACGTTGCCGTTGGAGCGGTAGCCCTTTTCGACGACGTCGAGCACGAGGCCGGGCTCGCCGTCCTCACGCACCGACAGCGCCTCGTGCTCGGACGGGTCGAACCTGTCGCCGGCGGGATCGAACTGCTGAATCCCGTTCCGTTCCAGCACCGCAATCAGCTCCGAGTGCACCAGACGCACACCCTCGGCGAGGTGCTGCTCGCCGTCCTCGGCGGACGCCAGTGCCCGTTCCAGGTTGTCGACGACCGGCAGCAGCTCACGGACGAGCCCGCTCCTCGCGCGCTCGCCCGCCGCGGCCGCCTCGCGGGCGGCGCGCTTCCGGTAGTTCTCGAAGTCGGCCTGGATGCGCTGTGCGAGCGCGAGGTAATCCTCGGGCTCGTCGACGATGCGCTCCTCCTCGTTGGCGGGATCCTCCTCTCCGGAGGGCTCACCCCCCTCGTCGCGTGACGTGACGGGCTCCTCCTCCGGAGCGAGGTCCTTCTCGGTCTCGAACGCCATCGGTTACGAACGCTCCTCGCCGTCGACGACCTCGGCGTCGACGACCTCTTCCTCGTCGGCGGAGTCGCTCGGGGCGCCCTCGCCGTCCGCGGACGCGCCGTTGCCCGCCTGCGCCTGCTGCTGGGCGGCCGCGTACATCTGCTCGGACACCTTGTGGAAGGCGCCCTGGAGCGCGTCGGTCTTCTGCTTGAGCAGCTCGACGTCGTCGGACTCCAGGTTGTCGCGCACGTCCTTGATGGCCGCCTCGATCTCCTCCTTGGAGGACGAGTCGAGCGAGTCGCCCATCTCGTTCACCTGGCGCTCCGCCTGGTAGGCGGCGTTCTCCGCCTGGTTGCGCGTCTCGACGATCTCGCGCTGGCGACGGTCGTCCTCGGCGTGCGCCTCGGCGTCCTTCACCATCCGCTCGACCTCCTCGTCCGCGAGCCCCGAGCCGGCCTTGATCTCGATCTTCTGCTCCTTGCCGGTGCCGAGATCCTTGGCCCCCACGGCGAGGATGCCGTTCGCGTCGATGTCGAACGTCACCTCGATCTGCGGGATGCCTCGCGGCGCCGGCGGGATGCCGGTGAGCTGGAACTTGCCGAGCGACTTGTTGTAGGCGGCCATCTCGCGCTCGCCCTGGAGCACGTGGACCTCGACGCTCGGCTGGTTGTCCTCGGCCGTCGAGAAGATCTCCGACTTGCGCGTCGGGATCGTGGTGTTGCGCTCGATGAGCTTCGTCATCACGCCGCCCTTGGTCTCGATGCCGAGGGTCAGCGGGGTCACGTCGAGCAGGAGCACGTCCTTGACGTCGCCGGCCAGCACGCCCGCCTGAATGGCGGCGCCGACGGCCACGACCTCATCCGGGTTGACGCCGCGGTGCGGGTCCTTTCCGGTGAGCTCCTTGACCTTCTCCTGCACGGCCGGCATGCGCGTCATGCCGCCCACGAGGACGACGTGGTCGATGCCGGAGCCGCCCTCGGCGCCGGCGTCCGCGAGCGCCTGCTTGGTCGGGCCGACCACTCGGTCGAGCAGGTCGGCGGTGAGCTCGTTCAGCTTCGAGCGCGTGAGGCGCTGGTTGAGGTGCTTCGGGACCGAGTCGACCGCCGTGATGAACGGCAGGTTGATCTGGGTCTCCTGCGCCGAGCTCAGCTCGGTCTTGGCCTTCTCGGCCTCCTGGTAGAGGCGCTGGAGGGCCATCTTGTCGGCCGACAGGTCCACGCCCTCTGACTTCTTGAACTCCGCGACGAGCCAGTCGACGACCGCCTTGTCGAAGTTGTCGCCACCCAGGTGGTTGTCACCCGCGGTCGACTTGACCTCGAAGACGCCGTCGCCGATCTCGAGCACGGACACGTCGAACGTGCCGCCGCCGAGGTCGAAGACGAGGATCTTCTGGTCGTCCTCCTTGTCGAGCCCGTAGGCGAGCGAGGCCGCCGTCGGCTCGTTGATGATGCGCTTGACGTCGAGGCCGGCGACCTTGCCGGCGTCCTTCGTGGCCTGGCGCTGGTCGTCGTTGAAGTAGGCCGGGACGGTGATCACGGCGCTGTCGACGGTGTCGCCCAGGTACGCCTCGGCGTCAGCCTTCAGCTTCTGGAGGATCATCGCGCTGATCTCCGGCGGGGCGTACTCCTTGCCGCCGGCCTTCACGCGCGCGTCGCCGTTCGGGCCCGAAATGACCTCGAACGGGACGATCTTCTCCTCCTCCTTGACCTCGGCCTCCTTGCGCCCCATGAAGCGCTTGATCGAGAAGACCGTGTTCTCGGGGTTCGTTACTGCCTGCCGCTTGGCGGGAGCGCCCACGAGCCGCTCGCCACCATCCGTGAAGGCGACCACCGAGGGAGTAGTGCGGGCACCCTCGGCGTTCTCGATCACAGTGGGCTCGCCGCCTTCCAGGACGGCCATGCACGAGTTGGTCGTGCCAAGATCGATGCCGATCGTCTTGCCCATCAGTACTTCTCCTTAGTCGAGTCTGAAAATCTAAGCGTGAGTATGGCAGATTTGCCGCGTGCCACGAGAAACCCATGACAGTCATGGAAAGTCGTGGCACCGCTAGGATGCCGCGGCCTATGGCCTCCCTGCTCCGACTCGTGCTCACCCTCATTGCCGTCGTTGCGCTCGCAAGCGTCGCGGCCTGCGGAGACGACGACGATTCGAGCAACGGCGGCGGGTCCGGCTCCGGCGCTACTCAGCAGGAGACGAGCACCGAGACCTCGCCCGCGGACGCCGAGGCGGCCCTGAAGGACACGAGCACCAAGCCGGTCATCCCCAAGCCGACCGGCTCACCGCCGCGGAAGCTCGTCAAGGAGGACATCGTCAAGGGCACGGGGCCGGGCGCCAAGAAGGGCGACACGGTCGTCGTGCACTACGTGGGCATGAACTTCTCGAACGGCCAGGAGTTCGACGCCTCATGGGACAGCGGCGCGCCGTTCCCGGTCCAGCTCGGCACCGGTGGCGTCATCGCCGGCTGGGAGCAGGGGCTGATCGGGATCAAGAAGGGCGGACGGCGCAAGCTGACGATCCCGCCCGAGCTCGGCTATGGCGCGCAGGGCTATCCGCCCGACATTCCGCCGAACGAGACGCTCGTCTTCGTCATCGACGCCGTCTCGATCAACTAGCCCTCGGGGAGCGGCCGCGGCGGGCGGAAGCGGGGGATGATCTCCACCGCCACGATCGCCGTCATGATCAGCGCCGCTCCGAGCCAGCCCGCCGCGCTGAGACGATCGTCGTTCAGCAGCCAGCCGAAGAGGCCGGCGAACGCCGGCTCGGCGGCGAGGATCAGCGCGGTGCGCGCCGGCGGCGCGTGCTGCTGAGCGAACGTCTGGACGAAGAACCCGAGCGCGCTCGCGATCAGCGAGGTCACGATCAGCGCGGACCACACCGTGGCTCCCTCGGGCGCCTCCAGGTCGCCGGACGCCGCGCCGATGGCCAGCGAGACGAACCCGACCACCCCGAGCTGGACGGCCAGCAGCGCCCCGACGTCGTACCACTTCACGGCGGACGCCGTGGCCAGGATGTGAGCGGCGAGCGCGAACGCGCAGACGAGCACGAGCCCGTCGCCGCGGAAGTTGAAGTCGGTGCCGGCGCCGGAGAGAAGCCAGAGCCCGATGACGGCGACCCCGGCCGCCGCCCACGCGACGACCGGTATGCGCTGGCCGAGGAAGACGGCTCCCAGCACCGGCGTGAGCACGACGAACAGCCCGGTGATGAAGCCCGTGTTCGAGGCCGTCGTCTCCTCGAGGCCGAGCGTCTGGAAGATGTAGCCGCCGGTCAGGAAGACGCCCATGACGAGCCCGGCGCGCCAGCCGTTGGCGGGCATCGTGCGGAGCTGCTTGCGGAAGACCACCGCCACGATCAGGGCGGCCGGAATGAACCGGTAGGCCAGGAACGCCATCGTCGGCAGCTCCTCGATGGCGTCCTTGACCATCACGAAGGTCAGGCCCCAGATCGAGGCGATTCCTATGAGTGCCAGCTCCGAGAGCCGGCGGAGGTTTGCCTCGCTCACCGCTCGGCGAGCCTCTGCCGTCCGTACGGGCACATCCTCCTGAGCGGGCAGTCCGGGCAGTCGGGGTTGCGGGCGGTGCAGGTGCGGCGCCCGTGCCGGATCAGCAGCACGTGCAGCTCGTACGCCTCCTCCCCGGTGTCGACGAGGCGCAGCATCTCGTCGTGTGCCCGCTCGAGGCTCGTGCCCGGCGGCCACAGGCCGAGCCGGGTGCCCACCCGGTACACGTGCGTGTCCACCGGCACCTCCGGCCGGCCGTAGGAGAACAGCAGCACGCAGGCCGCCGTCTTGCGGCCGACGCCGGGCAGGTCGCAGAGGTAGTCCCGCGCCTCCTCGAGGGGAGCGTCCTCCATCCAGGCGAGGTCATTCCCGTCCAGCGCCTCGAGGATCTGCTTGATCCTCACCGCCTTGGTCGGCGCGAGGCCGCCCGGGCGAATCGCATCCTCGACCTCCTCCACGGGCGCGGCCTCGACTTCGGCCCACGAGGAGAAGCGCTCGCGCAGGCGCGCGTATGCCACGTCGCGGTTGCGGTCGTTCGTGTTCTGGGACAGAACGGTGAGGATCAGCTCGTCGACGGGCTCGAGGTGCGGGCGCAGCACCGGACGCCCGTACTCCCTCCGGAGCCGTTCGAGGATCTTCCGCACCCTGCGCCGGTCGGCCATGAGCGCCTGATGGTATGAAGCGCCCCCGTGGAGATCGTCGAGCGCACCGCCGAGGTCGCCGGCCTGGCGGTGCACCATCGCCGCGCCGGCGACGTCCCGATCCTGTACCTGCACGGCGTGCCGACGCACTCGTGGGACTGGACGCCGTTCCTCGAGCGATTCGGCGGGATCGCCCCGGACCTGCCCGGCTTCGGCCGCTCGGCGAAGCCGGCCGACTTCGACTACTCGATCGCGGGCTACGACCGCTTCCTCGAGGCGTTCGTCGACGAGCTGGGGCTCGACCGCTTCGCGCTCGTGATGCACGACTGGGGCGCCGTCGGGCTGGCGCTCGCCCAGCGTTTCCCCGAGCGCATCGAGCGGATCGTGATGTTCCCGATCGTGCCGTTCGTGCCCGGCTACCGCTGGCACCGCGTGGCGCGCGGCTGGCGGACGCCCGGCGTGGGCGAGCTGCTCATGGGCTTCACGACGCGCTGGGGACTGCGGCGCGAGCTGCCGCGGGAGATCGCCGACGCCGCGTGGGAGACGTTCGACCACGGCACCCAGCGCGCGATACTCAAGCTCTACCGCTCCGCGCCGCCCGGAGGTCCTGGCGCGCGCCGGCGAGCGGCTCGGCGACGTGCGACGCGCCGGCGCTGATCATCTGGTCCACCGACGACCCGTACCTGCCCGCCGAGTTCGCGCAGCGCCACGCCGACGCGCTCGGCGGGGACGTCACCGTCGAGCTCGTGGAGGGCGGCCACTGGCCTTGGCACGGGCGGCCCGAGCTGGTCGACCGGGCGGGCCACTTCCTCCGCGCCTAAAGAGTTCCTGAGGGACCTCAAGCTCGGCGATTGGTTGTCGAGTCAAAGGAGTCGTGCGTCAGTTCCTCTCCAAGTCGATCGCGGGCGGCCTCTCGGCGGGCGTCGTGCTGCTCTGGTGGCCGATCGTCTTCGACGAGGTGGACACGGTCACGTCCTGGCTCGTCCGTGGCGTTGCCTGGACCGTGTGCCTCGAGCTGCTCATGTTTGCGCTCATCCCATTCGAGCGCGCGCTCTGGGAGACCACCCGCGGCGAGCGCATCAGCAGCCGCGTCGGCGCGGCGAACTCACGACTCAACTCCGGCCCGCACCGTCGCCGGCTGAGCCGGGTGAGCGCCGTGGCGACCGTGGCGCTCGCGCTGCCGATCGCATTGATGGTGGTAGGTCTCCAGGAGCAGACCTCGGTGGAAGCGGAGGCAAAGGCCGCGCCCGTCAGGCCGATCAACGTCGTTCGCGTGACCAAGGTCGTCAAGGTGAGGAAGGTCGTGGAGCAGGCCGCCACCGCGGTCGGGCCCGTTGCGGCAACCGCACCGCCTCAGGCCGGCGGCCAGCCGCCGCGCGGCGCCGCGAGAGCCCCAAAGCGGGACGAGGCGGTCGTCGACAAGGCCGCCCCCGTGAGGCGGCAGCGCGCGCCGGAAGCCGGCGCGGAGGTCACCGAGGAGCCGGGCGAGGCGTGCAGCGGCGACGCCTGCGGGAGCTCAGCGGCCCCCGCACCCGCGCCGTCCTTCTAAGCTGTCCCCTTCGTGCTGCGCGAAGGGCCGTCCGCCGTCTCAGCGCCGCCCTCCTCTCCACCGACCACCCCCGAGGAGACTGCGGCGTCATCGCCACGGATCACCCGACGGCGACCCTCGGCTGCCCGCTGGTACCGGGGCATCGACCCGTGGAAGGCCGCTCCGCTGGTCGTGGCGCTGCTGTTCACGATCGCCTACCTGATCTGGCAGCCGCGCACGGTCGACCTCGCCGCCCACACCTTCCGCGCCGACCTGTTCGGCCAGGAGGGCTTCACGATCTGGAACGGGCAGTGGTACGGCGGCCACCACACGCCGGCCTACAGCGTCCTGTCGCCGCCGCTCGCCTGGCTTCTCGGCTCGCCGCTCGCGCTGGCGCTCGCATCGATGTCGTGCGCGGCGCTCTTCCCGCCGCTCGCACGGGGCTGGTTCGGCGACGAGCGAGCCCGCTGGGGTTCGATCTGGTTTGGCGCAGCCAGCGCGACGCTGCTCTTCACGAGCCGGCTGCCGTTCGCGATCGGAGTGGCGCTCGGCCTGGGCGCGCTCCTGGCGCTCCAGCGCGGCCGCTACTGGGTCGCGATCGCCCTCGCCGTGCTCTGCCCGCTCGGCAGCCCGGTGGCTGGGCTCTTCCTGGCGATGGCGGGGGTGGCGTACGCAATCGCCGAGCGGAAGGACCGTCCCAAGCGCTCCGAGGGCCTCGCGATCGCCGCCGCGGCCTTCCTCCCGCCCGTCTTCCTGTCGTGGGCATTCCCCGAGGGCGGCTGGGCGCCGTTCCCGACCTCGGCGTACGTACCGATCCCGCTGTTCGCGCTCGCGTGCGTGATCGTCCTGCCGCGCGACCAGAAGGCGCTGCGCTGGGGAGCCGTCCTGTACGCGCTCGGCGCCACGGCCGCGCTCCTGCTCGAGACGCCGATGGGCGGCAACGCGGTTCGGCTCGGCGCGCTGTTCGGAGGCCCGGTCCTTCTGTGCGCCGTCTGGGGGCAGCCGTGGACCAAGCGATGGTGGGCATGGCCGATCCTGGTAGCCGGCTTCGCGAGCCTCGCGCTGTGGCAGTGGTCGCCGGCGGTGCGCGACGTGAAGAAGTACATCGAGGACCCGGCCGCCAAGGCGGACTACTTCACGCCGCTCAAGGAGTTCCTGTTCCGCCTGCCCGACCAGCGCCGCATCGAGATCCCCTTCACGCGCTCGCACTGGGAGGGCTCCGAGGTGGCGATGGACCAGGCGCTCGCGCGCGGCTGGCTGCGCCAGCTCGACACTCGCCTCAACCCCATCTTCTACAAGGGGCCGCTGAACCAGCTGACCTACGCCAGCTGGCTCGTCGACAACGCCGTCCGCTACGTGGCCCTACCGAGCGCCAAGCCCGACAAGAGCTCCTACCGCGAGCGGGCACTCATCGAGAAGGGCCTGCCCTACCTGCGGCTCCGCTGGAAGTCCGACGACTGGCGCGTGTACGAGGTCCTGCTTCCCGCCCCGCTCGTGATCTCGCAGAAGAGCGCGCGGATACTGCTCGAGCAGTTCCAGTCCGACGAGCTGCTGCTCGACGTCAAGCGCCCGGGCGAGGCGATCGTGAAGGTGCGCTGGACGCCGTACTGGTTCGCGTCGAACGCGTGCGTCGAGCCCTACGGCGACTGGACGAAGGTGATCGCCGACGAGGTCGGCTTCGTCCGCATGTCGACCCGCTTCGCGCCCGAGCGGTTGGTCTCTCGCGGGCGCCGCTGCGACGACGGCTAGCCCGCTACGCTAAACGGCCGTGCCCCCCTCCCACCCGCTCCTGGTCCAGCTGAGTCGGGTCTGGCGCCTGAGCGGACGCTGGCTCCCGAACGGCTGGCTCGACGCCATCCGGCAGCTCGTGCTGTTCGCCGGCGCCTACTACCTGTACCGGATCGTCCGCGGCATCGTGGACGGCCAGGCGGCGCTCGCGTTCGAGAACGCACGCAACCTCGTCGACGCCGAGCGCGCCCTTGGACTGTTCTTCGAACCGGGCCTCCAGGCGTGGGCCGAGGGCACGCAATGGATCACCACAGCCTCGAGCTGGATGTACGTGAACTCGCACTTCGTGATCACGACGACGTTCCTCATCTGGCTCTACATCGCGCGCAACCACGCCTTCTACTTCGTGCGCAACATGTTCCTGGTCGCGATGGGCCTGGCGCTCGTCGGCTACATGGCCTATCCGACCGCGCCCCCGCGCTTCCTCCCCGAGTGGGGCTTCAGCGACTCCGTCGCGAGCTTCGTCGGCGAGAACGCCGAGCAGAGCGCGAACGTGCTCTACAACCCGTTCGCCGCCGTACCCAGCATGCACGTGGCCTTCGCGCTCATGATCGCGGTGCCGGCGATCATGCTCGTGAGGCGCCGCGCGGCGAAGGTGCTCTGGGCGATCTATCCCGTTGTCGTGACCTTCGTCGTGATGGTCACCGCCAACCACTTCTGGCTCGACGCCGCGCTCGGCGCGCTCGTTGCCGTTCTCTCGGCCTACGCCGCCAGCGCGGCGTTCGCCCGCGCTCGCCCGGATGCCTGGGCGTTTCGCACGGCACACGCATGAGCATTCGCACAACCGCGGAGATGCGGGAGCTCGCGCGCAACCGCCTGATCGAGTCCAGGCTGACGCCGAACGCCATCTCGGTGACAGGCCTGATCGGCAACCTGATCGCGGCCGTCCTGATCCTCGAGCACCACTTCGTGCTCGCGGGCGTCGCGTTCATCCTCGGCTCGCTCTGCGACATGCTGGACGGCCGCTACTCGCGGATGTCCGGGAAGGGCACCCCCTTCGGGGCGTTCCTCGACTCCACGCTCGACCGCGTCGAGGAGGGCGTTGTGCTGGCCGCCGTAGCCACCTGGTTCGCCCAGGACGGCAACGACCTGGCCGTGGGCGCCACCGTGATCGCGGTGGTGGGCTCGTTCATGGTCAGCTACACCCGCGCGCGCGCCGAGGCGCTCGGCGTGGAGGGGAAGGCCGGGATCGCTTCCCGCGCAGTTCGGGTAGTTATCCTCTCGGCGGGTCTGGTCTTCGCTGATGAGGAGCTGATTCCGGGACTGGACCTGCTCGAGCCGGCCATCTACGTGATGGCCGGACTCACCGTTTTCACGGCACTTCAAAGGGTGCTTCACGTGCGCCGGCAGCTCGCCGGCGGCGCGGGCACCGTGTAACCCAGACAAGCTTGGCGGGTGTGTTCCCTCGATGACTGATTCAGCAATCTCTTCAAACGGCGGCTCTCGCTACCAGGGCGACAAGGTGCGCGTCGCGATCATCGGAGTCGGAAACTGCGCCTCGTCGCTCGTCCAGGGCGTCGAGTACTACAAGGACGCCGATCCGAACGAGTCCGTCCCCGGCCTCATGCACGTGGACCTGGGCGGCTACCACATCTCGGACATCGAGTTCAGCGCCGCCTTCGACATCGATGCCGACAAGGTCGGCAAGGACCTCTCCGAGGCGATCTGGTCGGGCCAGAACAACACGATCAAGTTCGCCGACGTGCCGAACCTCGACGTGCCGGTCTACCGCGGCATGACGCACGACGGCCTCGGCAAGTACCTCAAGGAGAAGATCACGAAGGCGCCGGGCGAGACCGACGACATCGTGGGCATCCTCAAGGAGACGAAGACGGACGTAGTGGTCTCGTACCTGCCGGTCGGGTCCGAGCAGGCGACGAAGTGGTACGTCGAGCAGATCCTCGACGCGGGCTGCGGCTTCGTGAACTGCATCCCCGTGTTCATCGCCCAGCAGCACTACTGGGCGACCCGCTTCGAGAAGGCCGGGCTGCCCGTCATCGGCGACGACATCAAGTCCCAGGTCGGCGCGACGATCGTGCACCGGATGCTGGCGCGGCTCTTCTACGAGCGCGGCGTCGAGATGAAGCGGACGTCGCAGCTCAACGTCGGCGGCAACATGGACTTCTACAACATGCTCGAGCGCGAGCGCCTCGAGTCGAAGAAGATCTCGAAGACGCAGGCCGTGACCTCGGTCATGGGCCACGAGCTCCCGAAGGACGACGTCTACATCGGCCCCTCGGACTACGTGCCGTGGCTCACCGACCGCAAGTGGGCGCACATCCGGATCGAGGGCGAGGCCTTCGGCGACGTGCCGCTCACGCTCGAGGCGAAGCTCGAGGTGTGGGACTCGCCGAACTCGGCCGGCATCGTGATCGACGCGGTGCGCTGCTGCAAGCTCGCGATGAACCACCACCTCGGCGGCCCGATCGAGGGCGCCTCGGCGTACCTGATGAAGTCGCCGCCGGAGCAGCACCCGGACCCGGTTGCACGCGACATGGTCGAGGCGTTCATCGCGGAGTACGGCGGAGCGCGGAGCCTGCCGGGGCAGAAGCCGGCGCCGAAGCCGGCGGCGGACGCCGAGACGACGATCGATACCGCCTAGCGGCCCGAACGACAGCATTGAGGACATGGACTGTCCTGCCTAAGTGCCCGTATAGGGCCTCTATCCAGGACAGTCCCTCTTCCTCAGTGCTGTAGTTCATGAACCGTGCCGTTCTCGATAGCCCAAGTAACCCCCTGGCCCTGGGAGCAGCATCACGAGGTGAACCGGTTCGTCGAGCGGCTCTCGGATGAGCTGTGCGCGCGCGGCCACCGGGTCGTGGTCGTCGCGCCCTCCGACTCGCGCGAGCTGATCCGCGACGGGCGCCAGACCGTCAAGGCGCTGCGCACCAATCCCGACGCGCTCTGGTCGTCGCCGGGCTGCGCCTCGATGCTGGCCATCGGCCAGTCGCTGCCGTTCCGGCGCGGTGGCTCCGTGTCGCTTCCGCTCGACGTCTCGCGGACGCTCGAGGAGCTGCTCGACCGCGCCGAGTTCGACTTCGTCCATGTGCACGAGCCGTTCGCGCCCAGCGCGGCGTCGGCGGCGCTCCGCCATTCGCGCGCGCTCAACGTGGGCACGTTCCACTCGACAACCGAGCGCTTCGTCTCGACCCAGGTCGCCAGAAAGGTCGTGGAGCTCCTGTTCGGCCGCCTCGACGGGCGCACCGCCAGCTTCGCGGCCACGCGCGACCTGGTGGAGCGCTACTTCCCGGGCGACTACACCGTCATCCACCCCGGCGCCGACCTCCATGAGCGCTCGGCCAAGAAGCACGAGGGCCCGCCGGAGATCGTCTTCTCGCTCGCCGAGGAGCGCGGCGCGCTGCGGCTGTTCCTGCGCGCGCTGCGGCGCCTGCCGCGCGACCTCGACTGGCGGGCGACGATCTGGATGCAGGACCCCACCGCCGCAACGCCGCCGACGCTGTCGCACCGGCTGCGCGAGCGCGTGGCGCTCGTGGGGCCCGCGGACGGCTCGGAGGCGCAGTACCTCTCCCGCGCCACGATCGCCGTGGCTGCGTCGGCCGGCACCGCGCCGGCCCCGCAGCTGGTTCTGCGAGCGATGGCCGGCGGGGCGGTCCCGGTGGTGGCGCGCCTGCCGCAGTACGAGGAGCTCGTGCGCGACGGCGAGCTCGGGAGGCTGTTCGAGCCGCGCGACGCGCTCACGCTCGCGGCGCAGCTCGAGCGCCTCATTCGCGATCCCGACCTGGTGGAGCACTACGCCGGCCAGATCCGAAGCCGTCACGCCGACTTCGAGTGGTCGCGCGTGGCCGACGACTACGAGGAGCTGTACGAGCGCATCGCCGCGCGCCGCCACGACGGGAGCGGGGACGCGCGCGTGCGGCACCGGCTCGGCACGCGCGACTTCGTGCACGTGGACCTCCACATGCACACCGACCACTCGCCCGACTGCGCCACACCGGTGGACACGCTGCTGGACACGGCCAAGCGCGTCGGCCTCGGCGCGATCGCCATCACCGACCACAACGAGATCTCGGGGGCGCTCGAGGCGCGTGACCGGGCCAACGGGATCAAGGTGATCGTGGCCGAGGAGGTGAAGACGGCCGACCAGGGCGAGGTGATCGGCCTATTCATCGAGGAGAAGATCCCGCGCGGGATGACGCTCCAGGAGACGATCGCGGAGATCCGCCGGCAGGGGGGGCTCGTATACGTCCCGCATCCCTTCGACCGTATGCATGCGGTCCCGGACTACGAGCACCTGCTCGACGTGGTGGAGGAGATCGACGCGATGGAGGTCTTCAACCCGCGCGTGGCCTTCTCGGCCTTCAACGAGGAGGCGGCCCGCTTCGCCGCCAAGTACCGGATCGTGGCCGGCGCCGGCTCGGACAGCCACGTGGCCCAGGGGCTCGGCTCGGTGAAGATCCGGATGCGCGACTTCGACGGCCCGGAGGAATTTCTCGAGTCGCTGCGCGACGCCGACATCGTCCGGAAGAAGCAATCGCTCCTGTACGTCCAGGCGCTCAAGTTCATCCAGACGCGGGGCAAGAAGTGATGCGCTCGAAAGGAGCCCAGGCAGGTCCGTCAAAAGCCAGTGGGACGGTGCCGGCAACCGACGACGAGATTCGCGAGAAGTACCTCGAGCGCGCCATCCGCGAGCTGAACCAGCTCACGCGCGACATCCAGTCGTGCGACCTCTGCCCGCGGGGCAACCTCATGCCCGTGCTCGGCTCGGGGCATCCCCAGGCCGACATCATGCTGCTCAAGTTCGCGCCGATGCCGTCGGAGATCGAGGAGGGAGTGGCGTTCTACGGCCGCGCCGGCAGCGCCCTCATGAAGAGCTTCAAGCGGCTCGGCATCGATCCGCTCGCCGTCTACGGCACCGTCTTCGTGAAGTGCCCGGTCCACGACACCGACGACTGCGCGCCGGCCTGCCGCGCCCGCGTGCTGGAGGAGATCGCGATCGTGCAGCCGCGCATCGTCGTGGTCATGGGCGAGGAGGCGCTCGAGGAGCTGAACGACCTGCACGTCCCCCTCGGCCGCCGGCTCGAGCTGAAGCCGGGCGAGATCCAGCGGCTCACGCCATCGATCGACGCTCTCACCGTCCCGGACATAGACCGCTCGCTCGACGACGAGGACGCGAAGCGGGAGTTCTGGGGGGCGTTCAGAGCGCTCGGCGAGTGGTACGCGGACTTCCCGCCCTACTAGCCGGAGAGTACGCTTCCTGCATGGCCGCCGAGGCCCGTGTCTTGGTCGTCGCGAACCGCACCGCGGAGTCCCCGGAGCTGCTCGACGCGCTCCGCACGAGGACGCTGCAGGGCCCGTGTGCGTTCACGCTCGTGATCCCCTCGACGCCGCACGGGCTGAGCTGGGCGGCGGACATGCACGGTGGCGGCGAAGAGGCCGAGCACCACCGAGCGGCGTTCGTCGAGGAGCTGCGCGTGGAGGGCCTGAACGTGGAGAACGCCAAGGTCGGCGATCCCGATCCGCTGGCAGCCATCCAGGACGAGTGCAACTTCAGCGAGTACGACGAGGTGATCGTCTCGACGCTCCCGCTGCACATATCCAAGTGGCTCCGGGTGGACCTGCCGCGCAAGGCGAAGGCGGCCACCGGGCTCCCCGTGACGCACGTCGTCGGAAGCGAGAGCTGAATGGACCTCGAGGAGCACGTGGGAGTCGACCCGGTCATCGAGCGCACCTGCGCGGAGTGCGGCACGAAGCTCACGGACGAGGAGATCAAGGCCTCGCTCGAGACAGGTGGGCCGTTCCTCTGCAGCGTGCACGCGGCGGAGGAGATCCGCCTGGAGGACGACGTCTAGCGCTCGAGCAGCGCGACGCACTCGATGTGCGGCGTCTGCGGGAACATGTCGACGGGCCTGACCGCCTTCAGCGTGTAGCCGCCGTCGTCCACGAGCTGCCGGGCGTTCGGCGCCAGCGTCGTCGGGTTGCACGAGACGTACACGATCCGCTCCGCTTCGGCCTCGATGATCCGGCGGACGACCTTCTGCGAGAGCCCCGCCCGGGGCGGGTCGACCACGACCACGTCCGGGCTGCCCGAGCGCTCGAGCAGCTCGCGCATCACGAGCCGGACGTCGCCGGCGAAGAAGCGCGCGTTGTCGACCCCGTTCAGCTTCGCGTTCTCGATCGCGTCCGCCACCGCGTCCTCGATCAGCTCCACCCCCCAGACCTCGGAGGCGTCGAGCGCCAGGACGAGCGAGATCGTCCCGATCCCGCAGAACAGGTCGAGGACCTTCTCGCGCCCGCTCAGGCCGGCGAACTCCGCCGCCACTCCGTAGAGGTGCTCCGCCATCTCGGTGTTGGTCTGGAAGAAGGCGTCCGGCGAGATGCGGAAGCGGAGGCCTGAGAGCTCCTCCTCGAGGACAGCGGAGCCCTTCACGACCCGCGTGTCGCCGCCGTAGGTGGTCTCCGCCACGCCCTCGGCGCGCGTCCATAGGAACGAGTCCGCCGGGGTCGCTGCCGCGAGCTCGTCGATCCGGAACTCGGAGCCGGGGCTCGTGACGAGCCGCGCGTGAACCTGTCCGGTGCGGCGGCCCTCGCGCACGACGAGGTTGCGGAGCAGGCCGAGCTGATCGTCGCGATCCCAGGCGTCGAGGCCCTCCTCGCGGCACCAGGTCTTCACCGCCTCGCGCACCTCGTTGATGCGCTCGGAGGCGAGGATGTCGTCCTCCACGTCGTCGATCAGATCCCACCGGCCAGGCCTGTGAAAGCCCAGGACGAGCTCGCCGCCCTCGTCCTCGCCGAAGGAGTACTCGAGCTTGTTGCGGTAGCGCAGCCGCTCGACCGCCGGGACGATCGGCTCGACCGGCGGGTCGTCGAAGCGGCCGATCCGGGTCAGGGCGTCGCGGACCTGCGCCTCCTTCTCCTCGAGCTGGCGCTCGTAGGGGAGCACCTGCCACGGCGCACCCGGATGCGGGGTCTCCGGCTCGACGCGGTCGGGGCTCGGCTCGAGCAGGTCGAGGAGCTCCGCCTCGGCCCACGAGCGCTTCGACTTCCCGATCCGGGCATGCACGCGGTCGCCCGGCACAGCGCCACGCACGAACACGACGTAGCCCGTCTCGGTGCGCGCGACGCCGGCCCCGCCATAGGCGAGGCGATCGATCGTCAGCTCGAGCTCGTCGCCCCTGCGAGGGCGCGGCCGGGCAGCCTGTTGCTGGGCGCCTTCCACGACGCCCAATAGTCGCAGGCCGCCTACGTCCTAGCTCAGCTTCGACTCGATCGAGTTCAGGACCGTCTTGCGGTTCGCGTTGCGGCGCTCGTAGTCGCGCACCTTGCGCAGCTCGGCGGCCGTCAGGTCGCTGAGCCTGGTCACCACCTGGTCGGCGGTCAGGTCGTCGTACGCGAGGATCGGGAAGTTCGGCCCGACCCCTGCGGCGCGACGCGCGCGATCGGCCTGCGCCAGCGGCGTCGACGCCGCCTTGACGGCGCGCTTGCGAGCGCCCGACGCCTGGCCGCGCGCCGCACCCACGGCTCCGCCGGCGGCCTTGCGCACCCCAGATGTGCGGCCCTCGATCTCGCCGCGGCCGCGCGACAGCAGGCCCTCGAGGTCCTTCAGCACCTCGTTCGTCTGCTTGCGACCCCGGTCGAGCAGACCGCTCGCGAGGTGCTGCGCGTCGGTCGACGTCATCCGGCCGCGGTCCACGGCCTCGCTCAGCGCCTCCTCGATCCGCTCGCGCGTGAGCAGCACCATCTCCATCGGCCCGATCAGGTTCTTGCGAAGCGCCTCGCGGAACTCGGCGACGGTCTTGGCCTCGACGCCCGCGCTGCGTGCGCCGCGTCCGGCCGCCCGCGAGGTCGTCTTGGCGGCCTTCCGTGCCGTCTGCTGGCGCCCGCGTGCCTGCCCGCCCTTCTTGGCGGCGGCGCTCCGCTTCGCGGCCGAGCTCGAGCCGGACGAGCGTGAGCTCGAGCCTGACGAGCGCGTGCTCGAGCCGGACGAGCGTGAGCTCGACGCGGAGCGGCTGCGCGAGCTCGAGGCCGAGCGGCTCCGGCTCGCGGACGAGCGCCCACCGGTGGAGCGGCTGCTCGAGGAGCGCGCGCCCGACGACCGGCTGCTCGAGGAGCGGCCGCTGCCCGATCGGCTCGACCCGCTCGACTTCTTCCTGCCTCCCGAACCACCGCTGCTCTTGCCGTCAGCCATCTGCTTCCCCTCCTAGTCCCGCGAACCGTGTCGTGACTCTCCCCCGAAACGAGGACTATCTCACCTCGAAGCTCGCGATGACCGGCGCGTGGTCGGAGAGGCGAAGCCGGAGTCCGTCGCGGTCGGGCAGCTCGCGGCGCTCCGGCGGTAGCCGCCGCGGCCGCTCGACGGCCTGGAGACCGCGTGCGAGTACGTGGTCGATCGCCTGAGGGCCGGTCGGATCGCCGAGGTCGAAGCGCTCGCGGAGCTGGTCGAAGACCTCGGGGTCGCGCGCCGGCCGCACGTTGGTGTCGCCACCGAAGACGAGCGGATCGGCGCCCGACCACGTGACGGCACTCGCCGCGGCCGCAAGGAGCTCTCCAGCCGCCTTGTCGGGCAGCCCAGCGGACGCGTGGAGGTTGGCGACGGAGACGACACCTCCGTCGGCGAGGCGCACCCGCGCCCAGACCATGGTGCGCCGCTCCGGCCGGCGCGTCAGGGTCAGCTTTCGGTGCTCGAGGATCCGTCCCGGCGCACGCACGAAGAGCTGGTTCGAGCCGCCCTCCCACGAGCCGATCAGGTCGGGATTCAGGTTCGCGGCCAGCCGCTGCAGGCCCGGGACGATGTTCCGCGATGTCAGGGCCCGGACCCCGTTCGCCCCGGCACGGCTGCCCAGCTGCCGGAACCAGAGCGGCGGCGCCTCCTGGAGCATCGCCACGTCCCAGTCCTCGCGGGCGATCCAGCCGGCGAACTCGTCGCGCAGAACGCGATTCACCTGGACGTGCGTCTCGCCCACCTCGGTGATGCCGAGCAGGCGGGAGCGGAGCGTGAACAGCGCCTGGTCGGGAGGGAAGTCACGCCCGTGGTAGAGATTCCAGCTGAGAACTCGCATGCCCAAGCACTTCCTAACCGGCGCGGAGCTTACGACTGAGGAGCAGCAGCGCCTGCTCGCGCGCGCAAGCGAGCTGAAGGCGGACCGGCTCTCGTCACGTGCACTCGAGGGACGCTCCGTCGCGCTCGTGTTCGACAAGCCGTCCACCCGCACGCGCGTCTCGTTCGAGACCGGCGTGTACGAGCTTGGCGGCAACGCGGTCGTGCTGCGGCAGGGCGAGCTTCAGATGGCTCGCGGCGAGTCGCCGCGCGACGTGGCGCTCGTCCTCTCGCGCATGGTGCACGCGATCGGCGTGCGCACCGGCCCGCACGAGCTCGTCGAGGAGCTCGCCCGGCACTCGTCGATCCCCGTGATCAACATGCTCACCCAGGAGCACCACCCCTGCCAGGCGCTCGCCGACCTCATGACCCTGCGCGAGCGGTTCGGCACGCTCGAGGGCCTCAAGCTCGCCTACGTTGGTGACGGCAACAACATGGCGCGCTCGCTGATGATCGCCGGTGAGATCGCGGGCGTCGAGGTCGTGGTCGCCTCGCCGCCCGAGCTGTCGCTGCCGGGGCTTCCCGTGGTGGATCCGGCGGACGCGGCTCGCGGCGCCCATGCTCTCTACACCGACGTCTGGGTGAGCATGGGCGACGAGGAGGACGCCGACCGGCGGCGCCGGCTGCTCGCGCCCTACCGCATCGACGCCGAATTGCTGGCGCACGCGCGCGACGACGCGATCGTGCTCCACTGCCTGCCTGCGCACCCCGGTGAGGAGATCACCGAGGACATGCTCTACGGCGAGCGCTCAGCCGCGTGGGACGAGGCCGAGAACCGGCTGCACGCCCAGAAGGCCCTACTCGAGCATCTACTGTTCGCGCCATGACGAAGCTGCTCGCCCTCACGCTCGCCTGCCTCGCCCTCGGCCTCGTGGCCTGTGGCGGGGACGATGACGACGACGGTGGCGGTGGCGGCGGTGGTGCCGCCACGACCGAGCAGCCCTCCGACACGGGCGGCGGTGGCGGTGGCGGCGTTCAGGTCGGCATGCAGAACATCCAGTTCGACCCGAAGGACATCACCGTCAAGCCAGGCGAGACGATCACGTTCACGAACGACGAGGCGATCCCGCACGACGTGCACAAGGAGTCGGGGCCCGGCGGCGACTTCTCGTCCGGACCGGACGGCGGCATGCAGCAGGGCGACACCTTCGAGCTGAAGCTGGACGAGCCCGGCAAGTACGACTTCGTCTGCCACGTGCACGCGCCAGGCATGGCCGGCACGATCACCGTGAAATAAGTCCGGGGGCTCGCGCCCCCGGTCCCCCGCGGCACCTGGCCGGCCTAGGTTCTTCGCCGCACTCCGAAACCGCGCAGCAGCAGCAGCGCGGTCTCGCCGAGCCCGCCCCGGGTGGGCAGCAGGCCGAGCTGGGTGGCGGCGTCGTAGAGGTCGAAGAAGCCGCGGGCGCGCCGGACGCTGCCGTCGCTCAGCTCCAGGTAGTGGAGCCCGTGGAGGGTCACGAAGCGGTCAGTCGCGGGCACCATCTGGCCCATGTCGCCCTGGTGCGTGCCGAGCGCGCGCCATGGGACGCACGCGTGCGTGCCGCGGAAGAGCGGCGGCGCGGTCGCCTCGACGCGCAGGTCCGGGAACGCCTGGCGAAGGCGGGTGGCGTGGGCGTCGAGCGCCTCGACCCCGCGCAGGAGATCGACGGCGACGGGGTCCTCATAGGTCACGTCGGGCGTGCAGCAGGGCTCGAACCCGGCACCCTCCCAACCTGCGCGCCAGCTCGCCGCGAGCGAGTCCACCGCGCCGCGCTCGAGCTCGGTGCTCACGGCTGGCCGGAAGCGCCCTGCGCCTCGGGCTCGAGCTCGGGCAGCCCCTCCTCGGGAGAGGAAGCCTGGGCATAGAGCCGCCGCGGGATGCGCCCGGCCTCGCGCGCCTCGCGACCCGCCTCGATGGCCTTCCGCATCGCGCGTGCCATGGCCGGCGGGTCGGCCGCGCGCGAGATCGCGCTTGCGAGCAGGACGGCGTCGCAGCCCATCTCCATCGCGAGCGCGGCGTCCGATGCGGTGCCCACTCCGGCGTCCAGGATCACGGGGACCCGCGCCTGCTCCACGATCAGCCGCAGGTTGTACGGGTTGTTGATCCCCATGCCGCTGCCGATGGGCGAGCCGAGCGGCATCACCGCGGCGCAACCGGCGTCCTCGAGGCGGCGAGCGAGGATCGGGTCGTCGTTCGTGTAAGGCAGCACGGTGAACCCGTCGGCCACGAGCTCCTCGGCCGCGACGAGCAGCTCGGCCGGATCCGGCAGGAGCGTGCGGTCGTCGCCGATCACCTCGAGCTTCACCCAGTCCGTCCCGAGCGCCTCGCGGGCGAGCCTGGCGGTCGTGACCGCGTCGCGCGCGGTGAAGCAACCGGCGGTGTTCGGGAGCACCTCGAGGCCGGCTTCCTCCAGCACCTCGACGATCGAGCCGCGCGCGCTCGCGTCCACACGCCGCATCGCGACCGTCGCGAGCTCCGCGCCCGACTCGCGCGCAGCCTCGGCCATCACCTGGAGGTTCCGGAACCCGCCGGTGCCGAGGATCAGCCTCGACTCGAGCGGACGGCCGGCGATCTCGAACGAGCTCATGCGCCTCCCTGGACCGCGTGGAGCACCTCGACCTGCTGGCCCTCCAACACCTCCGTCGTGGCCCACTCGCCGCGCGGCACGACCTCGCCGTCCAGCGCGACCGCGACGCCGCGACCGTCGGGAGCGCCGGCCGCGCGAACGGCGGCCTCGACCGTGGCGCGCTCGCCGAGCTCCCGCCGCTCTCCGTTGAGGGTCACGACGGTCACGAGCGCAAACCCTCGACAAGCCTCAAGGGGTCAGACCCCTCATCGTGCGTTAACAATCCAGCCACCGTGTCGCCGGTGAGCGGCGCCAGCAGCACGCCGTTTCGCCAGTGGCCGGTTGCCCAGATGAGGCCCTCGAGCTCTCCCGGTCCCACAACGGGGGCGTTGTCCGGGGTGGTAGGCCGGAGGCCCGCACGCGCCGCCACCAGCTCCAGCTCGCCGACCTCGGGCAGCACCTCCCGGGCGGCCTCGAGAAGGCGGAAGACGCCGTCGGCGGTCACCGCCGTGTCGAACCCCTGCTCCTCGACGGTCGCCCCGAGCACCACGCGGCCGTCACCGCGCGAGACGAGATAGCAGCGCGGCGTGCGCAGCACGCGCTCGAACGGCTCGCGGCGTCGAGCCGCGCGTGCGCAGCTCCAGGATCTGCCCCTTCACCGGTCGCACCGGCGGCCCCTCCCCGGTCGGCGCAAGCGCCGCGCTCCAGGGCCCCGCGGCCACCACCACCTGTTCACACTCGATCGTCCCGGCTGAGGTCCGGACGCCCGTGACAGCCGAGCCGTCGTGCTCGATCGTCTCCACCTCGACGCCGAGCTCGACCTCCTCGGCCGCGCGCGCGAGGGCGCGCACCGTCGCGCGCGGGTCGGCGCTCCCATCCTGCGGCGCGAGGATGCCTCCGGCGATGCTCGGCGCGAGGCCCGGCTCGAGCGCGCGGCAGCGCGACGGAGTGAGCCACTCCGAGCCGAGCCCGAGCGAGCGCTGGAAGTCGTGCAGGCGCCGCAGCGCCTCCGCGTCGTCGCGGTCTGCGGCCACCACGAGGGCACCGCTGTCGCGATAGCCGGTCGGCAGCCCGGTCACCTCCTCGAGCTCGGCGGCGAACGCCGGCCAGCGCTCGCGCGCCAGGAGGTTCACGCGCAGCGGGCCCTCCTCGCCGAAGTCGGCCTCGGTGACCGGCGCGAGCATCCCGGCCGCCACATCGGACGTGCCGGCACCCGGCGCGTCCGCGCGGTCGAGCACGAGCACGGACAGGCCGCGCTTGCGTGCGCGCCATGCGCACGAGAGACCGATGAGGCCAGCGCCGATCACGACGGCGTCGTAGCGTGTGCTCCGCGGCAGTTACATCACCTTCCCTTCGCGGGCATTACCCCGGTCAGGTTCGACGGTCGGCGGCGCCGCAGCCGCCCTCTCAGCCCGGTGTTGCCCGAGCTCCCGTATGTACTCGGCGAAGTCTAGAGCCGTCGCGTCGGGTAGTCGTCCGCGCGCGGCGGCGGCGAGCCCCCGCCGCCCAGGAACGTCACGGCCAGGGAGATGACCAGGCCGACGATCCCCACGACTATGAGGATGAGGCCGACCGTGTCGAGCTCCACGCCCTGGACGGTGACGGTCACCGCGTAGCGCAATATCGCGCCCACGGCGATGAGGAATATCGACGTCCCGATTCCCATTTCTGCTACGGCTTACTGGGCCGCGCGACGGACGCTAGCAGGGGCAGCAACCGCAACCCAGCGCCTGTCGCGTGTTGGAAAGCGGACCCGACCTCGCTCGACGTATGCGTCTCTTCACGCTGACAATCGCCCTTCTCATCGCCCTGGCGCTGCTCCCGGCAGCGGCCGGAGCGAGCGCGCGCCAATGGGCGCTCTTCCAGGACGAGGCGCTCCTGGTGGAGAACGGCGGCACCCGCGGGGCGACGCTGGACGAGCTGCAGGCGCTCGGCGCGGACATGATCAAGGTCCAGGTGAACTGGGCGACCGTCGCGCCGAGCGGCGCGCGGAAGCCGAGCGGCTTCGACGGCGCGGACCCGAACGCCTATCCGGGCTGGACGCGCTACGACCAGGTGCTCGCCGACGCGAAGGCGCGCGGCTTCAAGGTGATGTTCGCGCTCGCCCCGCCCGCGCCGGGCTGGGCCACGCCGACGCGCGGCGACCGCGAGGGCGTGACCCGTCCGAGCGCGCGCGAGTTCGGCCGCTTCGCGACGGCCGCGGCGCGCCGCTTCCCCGGCGTCGACGTGTGGACGATCTGGAACGAGCCGAACCACCCGGGCCACCTCTATCCGCAGTCCACCAAGGGCGGCACTCCGATCGCCCCGCATCTCTACCGCGGGCTGGTGCGCGCGGCGGTGAGCGGGCTCGAGCGCGGCGGCGCGGGCGGTGACCCGATCCTGTTCGGCGAGCTGCTCCCGATCGGCAAGCCGGTTCCCGGCCCGAAGCGCAACCTGAAGCCGCTGAAGTTCCTGCGCTCCTTCTTCACCGGCAAGCCGCTGAGCGGCGTGGACGGCTTCGCCTACCACCCGTACACCCGGGCCGCGGGACCGCTCCTACGGGAGCCCACGGGCGACGACGCCACGATCCGCTCCTACGGCCGCGTGCTGCGCACGCTCGACGCCGCTCGCGCGCGCGGCCGGCTCCGCGGCCCGAAGCTGCCGATCTGGAACACGGAGTTCGGCTTCCAGACGAACCCGCCGGATCCGTACGGGGCGAACATCAAGAGCGTGCCGCGCTTCTGGTCGCTCTCCGAGCTGTGGTTCTCGTACTCGAACCGGCGCGTGAAGTCGATCTCGCAGTACACGATGAAGGACCAGCCCGGGGATCCGAGCCTGTGGCAGAGCGGGCTGCGCTTCGCGAACGGCACGCTCAAGGCCGACATCTATGCCAACTTCCGGCTCCCGATCCTGGTTCGCCAGCTGGGCCCCGGCGCCGTCGAGGTGCGCGGCGACGCGCGGCCCGGTGGCGCCGGCTCGACCGTCCAGATCTACCAGCGCGCCCGCAAGGGCCCGTTCAAGCCGCTGGGCGGACCGATGCAGGTCCGCAACGTGCGTGGCTACTTCGTGTCCCGGTACAGGATCTCGAACGCGAGCACGCGCACCTTCTACTTCACCGCCGGCGGGCAGTCGAGCCTTCAGGTCAAGCCGGTGACGATCTTTCGCTGACCCTTAACCCGATAGTTACGCTCAGGAGACTCATGACCCGCTTACTCGCATGCCTTGCAGCAGCCGTGGTGGTGGCCGGCTGCGGCCTCGCCGCAGCTCCGCAGAAGTCCGACGCGGCCGTGCTGGTCGGCATCGGCGACCAGGACGCGAGCATGTTCACCGACCCGCTGTTCACCCAGCTCGGCGTCAAGCGCGCGCGCTACTTCCCGTCCTGGGACGTGGCGCTCAAGCCGACCGAGGCGACCTGGCTCGACCAGTGGCTCGGCCAGGCCCAGGCGACCGGAACCGAGCCGCTGATCTCGTTCAACGTGGCGCTCGGCTCCGCGTGCCCGAGCAGGCCCTGCAAGCTGCCGACGGTGAGCCAGTACACGAAGGCCTTCCGGGCCTTCCGCCAGCGCTGGCCGCAGGTGAAGGTGGTCAACCCGTGGAACGAGGCGAACCACCGCTCGCAGCCGACGTTCAAGAACCCCAAGCGAGCGGCGCAGTTCTACAACGTGGTGCGCAAGTACTGCAAGGGCTGCAAGATCGTCGCGGCTGACGTGATCGACGAGACGAACATGGAGCGCTGGCTCAAGGTCTTCAAGCGGACCGCGACGAAGCCGCGCATCTGGGGCCTCCACAACTACCGCGACACGAACAAGCGCAAGGGCCAGAAGCTGGGCGGCACCAAGCGGCTGCTCAAGGCGGTCAAGGGAGACGTGTGGCTCACCGAGACCGGCGGCATCGTGAAGTTCGTGCTGCCGAACGGCAACACGCTGTTCCCGCAGAGCGAGAGCCGCGCCAACTCGGCGACGAAGCGCATGTTCGCGCTGGCGAAGCGCTACCGCAGCCGGATCAAGCGGCTCTACATCTACCACTGGAGGCAGTCCGCCTCGGACAACCGCTTCGACGCCGGCCTGGTGCGCCGGGACGGCACGCCGCGTCCGGCGTACACGACGGTGCGCAACCAGCTCCGAACGCGCACCTTCAACCCGTAGGCGCAGTGGATTCCCGCCGCGAGCGGCTCCGGCGGGCACGGCTGTACTTCGTCACCGATGTACGGCCGGGCCTCGAGGAGCTGCTCGCGGCGGCCCTCGCCGGCGGGGTGGACATGGTCCAGCTCCGCGACAAGTCGGCGAGCGATGACGAGCTCGTGCGCGCGGCCGACGTCTTCCGGCGGCTGTGCGACGAGCACGATGCGCTGTTCTGGCTGAACGACCGCCCCGACCTCGCGGCGGCGTGCGGCGCCGACGGCGTGCACGTCGGGCAGGACGACATGCCGGCGGCGGAGGCGCGCCGGGTGGCGGGCGAGGACGTGCTCGTGGGGCTGTCGACTCATTCGCCGGCGCAGCTCGACGCCGCGCTCGCCTCCGGCGAGGCGGACCAGCTGAGCGTGGGCCCGGTATGGGAGACGCCCACGAAGGAGGGCCGCCCGGCGGCGGGGCTCGAGTACGTCCGCCACGCCGCCTCGGTCGCCGGCGACCGGCCCTGGTTCGCGATCGGCGGGATCGACCTAGATAACGTCCGCGACGTGATCGCCGCAGGCGCGTCCCGAGTCGTCGTCGTGCGCGCAATCCGCGACGCGGAGGATCCGCGTGCCGCCGCGGCGGCGCTCCGCGAAGCGCTCGAGGAGGCCCCGGTTGGCACAGAGCCGTAAGCGGAAGAAGTCACCCAAGAAGAAGGGGTCTGACCCCTTGAGCGGGGGCGACTCAAGGGGTCTGACCCCTAACGGCGAGGCCGCGCCGCGCGGCTACGCCCGGAGCCGCGCGAAGAACGAGGCGGCCCGCGCCGCGCTGCCGCCGCTCGCTCCCGGCGAGCGCCCCACGGCCGTGACCGTAGGAGCGATCGTCGCCGCGCTGCTCGCGGCCGCCAACCTGATCGCGGTGGTCGCCGGGTGGGACGGCGCCGCCGGATCCGAAGACCGAGCGCGCGCCATTGCCGGCAGCCTGCTCGTCACTGGTCTGCTCTGCGTGGTCGCCTGGGGCATGTGGCAGGCGAAGTACTGGGCCGTGCTCGGCATGCAGACGCTGCTGGCGCTCACGCTGATCGCGGCCGCGCTCGGCATCGTCACCGCCGCGAACGCCGGAGCGATGCTCGTGCTCGTGGTGATCATCGCCGCGGCGGGGACGCTCTTCTGGTTCCTGGTCAAGGCCATGGCGCGCATCCAGATGCCCGAGCGGCCGAGCCGCGCGCGTTAGATAGCCTCTTCCGCCGCAATGCCGGAGCAGAAGTACGACTGCATAGTGATCGGTTCAGGGCCGGGCGGGTACGTCGCCGCGATCCGCGCTGCCCAGCTCGGGCTGAAGACGGCGGTGGTCGAGAAGAACAACGTCGGCGGCCGCTGCCTGAACGAGGCCTGCATCCCCGCCAAGGCGATGCTGCGCGTGGCCGAGGTCTTCCACGAGACGCAGCATGCGGGCGACTTCGGCATCAAGGTGGAGGGCGCGTCGGTGGAGTACGACGGCGCCACGAAGCACCGCGACAAGGTGATCAAGACGCTCACGAGCGGCGTCGCGATGCTGTTCGAGAAGAACAAGATCGACTACATCGAGGGCTTCGGCTCGGTCACCGACGACGCGAACGTGAAGATCGGCGGCCAGTTCGACGGCACCGAGATCGAGACCGATCGCGTGATCCTCGCCGTGGGCTCGGTGCCGAAGCCGATCCTCGACCTGAAGTTCGGCAAGCGCGTCCTCGACACCGCCGGGATGTGGCTGCTGAACGAGCAGCCGAAGAAGCTCTGCGTGATCGGCGCCGGCGCGTCCGGGACCGAGATCGCATCCGCGCTCGGCCGGCTCGGCACCGAGGTGACGCTGCTCGAGGCGCTCGATCAGATCCTGCCGCTCGAGGACGTGGACATCGCCAAGGCCTGCGCGCGCGAGATCAAGAAGCAGAACGTGCGGATCGAGACCGGCGCGAAGGTGGAGAGCGCCGACGTCTCGGATCCGGGCGTCACGGTCAACTTCAACGGCGAGTCAGGCGAGTTCGACTACCTGGTGATCGCGGCCGGCCGCGCCCCCGACGTGGAGGGCCTCGGCCTTGACGAGGCGGGCATCGAGCGCGACGACCGCGGGCTGATCAAGGTGGACGAGCGCCTGCGCACCACACGCGAGGGCGTGTGGGCGATCGGCGACATGGTCCCCGGGCCGGCGCTGGCCCACAAGGCGTCCGACGAGGGCATCATCGCGGTCGAGGATTCGGCTGGGATCGCCGTTCACCCGATCGACTACAACTTCGTGCCGGCCGTGACCTTCTGCCACCCGCAGGTCGCGTCGTTCGGCCTGACCGAGGCGGCCGCGAAGGAGGCCGGCTACGACGTCGTCGTCGGCAAGATCCCGATGGGCGCCGTCGGCGCCCCGACCGTCTACGGCGACCGCGGCGGGATGATCAAGATCGTCGGCGACAAGCAGTACGGCGAGCTGATCGGCGGCCACATCGTCTCGGTGAAGGCAGCCGACCTGATCCAGGAGCTCGTGAACGCCCGCGAGCTCGAGGGCGGCTACTCAGAAGTGGCGCGGATCATCCACCCGCACCCGACGTTCGCGGAGGCGGTCATGGAGGCCGCGCGGGCGACGGACGGCTGGCTGATTCACGGCTAGAACTGCGCCGCGCGAAGCGCCGAGCAGGCCAAGCAGGGCGATCGCAAATCCAGCAACGATCAAGTTCACGTGGCGCTGGAGCGCCACGTGATCCGCATGCACATCGCGTCGCAGGCTCAGCATTTCGGCGCGTAGCTCGGCGAAGCCCGCATTCATCTCGTCACGCAAGGCGTGAATCTCATCGAAGAGGCGGTCGAACCTGTCGTCGATGCTCGCCATTCGCTCGTCAATCAAGTCGTCGGTCCACTTGAGACGTTCCATCGTACCCCCGGAAGTCTTCTGGCCGGATCATTCACCCCTAGTGACAGATGATCGCTCACTGTGTAAGAGACATAGTGTGATCAATGTTTTCTTCGCAACTTGCATGGATTTCGTAGCGATCTGAGGCCTTGTCTCTGGAAACCCCTGCACTGAGCGGCTTACGCTGGCCTGCCGCGCCGACAGGCCGGGGGCGACTTCGCACCGGGAGCGCCTTACGAGGACATGAGCGAGGTAACAGCGAAGCGACCAGGCCGAAGCCTTCTTCTGCTCACCGCGATCGCGTGCGCCGCGTCATCTGTGGCGCTCGCTCCCGCCGCGTCGGGGCGCACGTACACCGTGGTGTCGTGTGACTCTGCCGCGGCGTTCGGTCACACCGGCGCCGCGTGGGCTCGCTACGGCAACGCGGGCAGCGGCTACGAGGACTGCCCGACCCACGGCGGCCCGACCGCCGGGGTGAGCAATCGCCTCACCGAAGGCACCTATTCAGGCTTCAGCCACTCCGGCCACGTCTTCACGGCGCCGCCCGGGACGACGATCACCCAGCTCCGATGGGCCGGCCGAATGGCGCGCGCCCACTGCGACTGGGGCGCCTTCTTCCGCGCCGTACCGAGCTACGCACCGGTCATGGGCATGCCGTACGGCGAGGTCTGCCCAACGTCCGGCTACGACACCCGCGGCTGGCCGGCCCCGTACGCAGTGCCGGCCGGTACCACCCAGCTGGAGCAACTCGTCGTCTGCGGCTCCCGCCAATGCACCCCCGGCGCAGCAATGCACTCACACGTCCTCGAGGTGACAATCGACGACCCGGTATCCCCGAGCGTGTCGCTGGACGGCCCGCTGGCGAGCGGGCAGTGGGTGAGTGGGACGGCCGGTGGCGTGCCACATCTGAGCGTGACCGCGGCGGACAACTCAGGCGTACAAAGAATCGATAGCGGCGCTGGGCGGCAGCACGGCGACCCAGTCATATGCCTGCAACTGGAGCCAATCTCCCCCTTGCGCTGAGCGGGCGGAGACCACGGCGAGGCTCGGGATCGCGGACTTGAGTGATGGGACTCACCGCCTCCGCGTCTCGGTTTTCGACGCGGCTGGGAACACCAGCGACGCCGTGCGGGAAGTGCACGTCGACAACACTCCCCCTGATCCGATCGTGCCCGAAGTAGCGGGGGGCACAGGATGGCGGCGCACAAATGGATTCGGTGTGTCTTGGAAGAACCCGCCAGCAAGCGGCGCTCCGGTCACTCGCGCCCATTGGAAGCTCTGCCGTACGGACGGGAGCTGCCCGTCCGCCGGCGAGCGGACCGCCCCCGACGTGAGTGAGCTACCACGGCTACTCGCGCCATCGCCGGGCGACTTTCGCCTGTCCGTGTGGCTCGAAGACTGCTGCCGGGAACCAGCGGGAAGCCAACGCGGCGGTGTCTGTGCCGGTTCGGTGGGACCCCGAGCCTCCCGAGCTCGGCTTCCTTGCACCAGACCCCGCCGATCCGCTGCGCGTAGTCGTTCAGCGCATTCGACCGGCACTCGGGGATGTCACATGGCGAAATCGAGATGCGCGCCAGCGGGGCAGGGACGTGGCATGGACTCCCGACCGAACTACGGGGTTCTGAACTCGTTGCGTACGTGGACGACGAGCGGTTCCGACGTGGCTCGTACGAGTTCCGCGCCCGGGGAGAGGACCACGCCGGTAACGAGGCGACGACTGGAAAGCGCACCGACGGCACCGTCGCGACGTTCCGGCTCCCTGCTCGAATCGACACACGGCTTGTCGTTGGGCTTCGCAAACGCACACGAAAGGGGCTGGATGCGAACGTGGTAGCGCGATTTGGGCGACTGCTACGGCTCTCTGGACGCCTGACGAACGCGGACGGACAGGCACTTGACGGGGCGACCATCGAAGCTCTCCAGCAGCGGTCCGATGGCACGGCGCTGCCCGTGGGCCTTGCGACGACGAGCAGCGCGGGGAGATTTCGATACGTGCTCCGCGCAACCCGGAACAGGGACCTCACATTCCGCTACGCCGGCTCGCGCAGAATTGCCTCCGCGTCTGCCCCTTTTCATCTACACGTGCCCGCCACAACGACGATCCGAGTGAACAAGCGCAGCGTCCGTAACGGTCAGAGCGTGCTGTTCGCGGGCCGCGTTCGGACCCGACCGTTGCCCGTGAGCGGCAAGCTGATCGAGGTGCAGGCCTACTTCCGTGGCAGTTGGCGAACCTTCGCGACGCTCAGGGCTGATCGCCGCGGCGCGTGGAGATTCCGCTACCGGTTCGGCGCTACCCTCGGCCGCGTGACCTACCGCTTCCGCGCCCAGGTGCCCTCGGAGGGTGGATATCCCTTCGTCACGGGACGTTCGCGCGTTGCGAAGGTCGTGGTATTTGGGCCGTGATCGCTCGTCTGCGTAATCGGCTCACGTACGCGAATGTCGTGGCCACACTCGCGCTCTTCCTGGCATTGGGTGGAACCTCTTACGCGGTGCTCCAGGTACGCAGCGACGATGTGGTCGACAACAGCCTGCGCAGCCGCGATGTGCGTAACAACACCCTGCGCAGCCTCGACATCCGCGATCGCAGCCTCCAGGCGCGCGATTTCCGCCCTGACTCGCTGGGCCCTGGAGTAGTCAAGGAGTCGAGGCTCGGAACCGTTCCGCGAGCGGCCGACGCCGAGCGTCTCGGCGGCGTGGCTGCCCAAGACCTGAAGCTCAAGTGCCCCACGGGTACGCTCGCCAGGGTCGGCGTCTGCATCGAGACATCCGCGCGCGCCCCGAGCGGTCTGCTCACCGCAACGAACATCTGCGATCAGGCCGGGCGAGGTCTGCCAACGATGCTGCAGCTGGATGCCTTCCTCGGGGCGAACGGACCACTGCCACAGCCCGAGTGGACCGCCAGCGTCTACCGCAATCCAGGGAATGGCCCAAATCAGTTCGACCAGCTTGAGGCCGTGGTGCTGAGCGGCTTCGGTGAGCCGAGCTACGACCGGGTCTATCTCGCGGTCCAGCACGCGTTTCGCTGCGTTGCGCTCCCGTCAAACTGAGGCGTCGTGGGGCAGCAGCCGGTTTTCTATTTCGACCTCGGGTCGCCGTACTCGTACCTGACCGCTGAGCGGCTTCAGCGGGTGCTGCCGGTCATGCCGGTTTGGCAGCCGATTCTGCTGGGCGGGATCTGGCAGCAGACCGGTGGTCAGTCGTGGGGGTTCACCGACCAGCGCGAGGCGGGTCAGGCGGAGGTTGAGCGCAGGGCCGAGGAGTACGGGCTCATGCCGGTTCGGTGGCCCGAGGGCTGGCCCAACAACACGCTCAAGGCCATGCGGGCGGCGATCTTCGCTCAGTCGATCGGTCGCGCTGTTGCGTTCTCGCTCGCCGCGTTCCGGCAGGCCTTTGCCGGCGGCCGGGATCTCTCCGATGTCGACAACGTCCTCATCGCCGCCGCCGCCTGCGAGCTCCATCCGAACGCCATCCTCAAGGCCATCGAGACGCAGTCGGTCAAGGACAAGCTGCGAGAGGCCACGGCCGAGGCGTATGACCGCGGCGTGCGGGGCGTCCCCACCATTGCGGTCGGCGATCAGCTCTTCTGGGGCGACGACCGCCTCGAAGAGGCGGCTTCCCTCCTGCACGCCGCGTAACTTCCCTTGCGTGTTGAGCCGTAGACGGCCGAGTAGGTGGAAGACCGATGTGCTCGAGGAGCATCGCGTCGCCGCCGGGATCGGCGCGGTGTGCGCGGCCTGGCTCGTGGCGCACCTGGGGAGCGCGGTCGCGCACCGAGTGCGGGACAAGCTCGTATCCCCCCATCCGGGGGAAACCGCTAATAAACGGGACGAGGGATGGGTACTCTCCGGGCCAATGGCTACGAGTGATGCCACGCAGTCGGGAGACGGGCCTCAGCAGGGCGAACAGGACGCGGGCGGGAACGGCCCCGCCGACGTAGCGGGCCTCAAGGAGATCGGCTTCGGCGAGGTCAAGCACGGCCTGCCGGACAAGGACACCTGCCTCACCGTCCTCGAGAAGATGCTCCTCATCCGCCGCTTCGAGGAGCGCGCGGGCGAGATGTACGCGAAGGCGAAGATCGGCGGCTTCCTCCACCTCTGCATCGGCGAGGAGGCGACGGTCGTGGGCGCCACCCAGGCTCTCCGCGACAACGACTACCTCATGTCGACCTACCGCGAGCACGGCCAGGCGATCGCGCGCGGCACACACCCGAATGCCGTCATGGCGGAGCTGTTCGGCCGTGTCGACGGCTGCTCGGGCGGCCGCGGCGGCTCGATGCACCTCTTCGACTGGGACAAGCGCTTCCTCGGCGGCTACGGGATCGTCGGCGGCTCGCTTCCGCTCTCGGCAGGTGTGGCGCTCGCGTGTGACTACTCGGAGACCGAGGACGTGATCCTCTCGATGATGGGCGACGGTGCCACGAACCAGGGCACCTTCGGCGAGACCATGAACCTCGCGGCGCTCTGGAAGCTGCCGGTTGTCTTCGTGATCATCAACAACCAGTTCGGGATGGGCACTGCGCTCCACCGCCACAGCGCCGTCACCGATCTCTCGCTCAAGGCGCAGGGCTACGGCGTGCCCGGCACGCGCTGCGACGGCATGGACGTGCTCGACGTGCACGACGTGGTCACGAGCGCGCTCCGGTGCGCTCGCGAGGAGCGCAAGCCGCAGCTCGTCGAGGCCGTGACCTACCGCTTCCGCGGCCACTCGATGGCCGACCCCGAGGAGTACCGCACCAAGGACGAGGTCGAGGAGTGGCGCGAGCGCGACCCGATCCAGGCCTTCGCCAAGCGCCTCCAGGACGAGGACGTGGTGACGAAGGAGCAGTTCGAGGAGCTCGACCAGAAGGCGATCGAGACCGTGGACGAGGCGGTGCGCTTCGCCGACGAGTCGCCCTTCCCGGACCTGGACTCGCTCTACGACGACGTCTACGTCCTGGACAGCGAGGTCCCCGCCTGGTGGACCGTCGACGAGCGCTCGCCCGAGGTGCACCGAGGCGAGCAGGAGCGCGAGGCCGGCGACCTTCCGCACCAGCTCGCCGAGGCGGGCGCCGCCTACGCGAACGTGGGCGACCAGGAGGCGCGCAGCCGCCGCCAGCAGAAGGGCGACGGCGAGGACGAGGGCGGCGGCGACGAGGGCGGCGAGGGCGAGACCTCCGGCGACGAGCCCGAGGCCGAGGGAGGCGCCGACTAGTGCCGGTGATGCGCTACCGCGAGGCGCTCAACCAGGCGCTTCGCGAGGAGATGCAGGAGGACGAGAACGTCTTCCTCATGGGCGAGGACATCGGCGTCTTCCAGGGCGCCTTCAAGGTGACCGCCGGCCTGCTCGAGGAGTTCGGCGAGAAGCGCGTGCGGGACACCCCCATCTCGGAGAACACGATCGTCGGCATGGGCGTCGGCGCCGCGATGATCGGCCTGCGGCCGGTGGTCGAGCTCATGACGATCAACTTCTCGCTGCTCGCGATGGACCAGATCGTGAACCACGCCGCCGCGATCCACTACATGTTCGGCGGCCAGGCGAAGGTGCCGATGGTGATCCGCATGCCGCAGGGCGCGGGCCACCAGCTCGGCCCCACGCACTCGCATTCCTGGGAGGCCTACTACCTCCACGTTCCGGGGCTCCTCGTGGCCGCGCCGAGCACGCCGGAGGACGCGAAGGGGCTGCTCAAGGCGGCGATCCGCGACGACAACCCGGTCGTCTTCATCGAGCACGAGACTCTCTACGGCCAGCGCGGCGAGGTGCCCGAGAACGGCGGCCCCATGCGCTTCGGCGAGGCCGCCATCCGACGCGAGGGCGACGATGTGACGATCATCGGGATCTCGCGCATGGCGGTCACCGCCGAGAAGGCGGCTCAGGTGCTCGAGGATGAGCACGACATCAGCGCCGAGGTGATCGACCCGCGCACGCTCCGGCCGCTCGACCTCGACACCATCCTCGAGTCGGTCAAGAAGACGAACCGGGCCGTGATCGTCGAGGAGGGCTGGCCGCACGGAGGGGTCGGGGCCAACCTCGCGGCGCTGATCCAGGAGCAGGCGTTCGACTGGCTCGACGCGCCCGTCCAGCGCGTCACCGGCGCCGACGTCCCGATGCCGTACTCGAAGCCGCTCGAGCAGGCGGCGTTCCCGCATCCCGAGCACGCCGTGCACGCGGCGCTCGCCACCTTCCGGGACCTGTAAGGAGGAGCATGGCCAGCGACGTCACGATGCCCCGCCTCTCGGACTCGATGGAGGAGGGCACCGTCCTGAAGTGGCTCGTCGAGGAGGGCGGAGAGGTCAAGCGCGGCGAGCCGCTGGTGGAGATCGAGACGGACAAGGCCAACATGACCTACGACGCCGACACCGACGGCGTCCTCGTCGAGATCCTCGCCCAGGAGGGCGACACCCTCGAGATCGGCGAGGTGATCGCGCGCATCGGCGACGCCGGCGAGGCGAAGAGCGACGGCGGCGGCGAGGCCGAAGAGGGCGGCGAGGAGGAAGAGGCCGAAGGCGGCGAGGACCAGGGCGCCGAGGCGGAGGCCGAGGACGAGGGCGGCGACGAAGAGGAGGCGGCTGAGGAGCAGGAGGCCGCTGCCGCGGAGGGCGAGGGCGACGAGGCGCAGGCCGAGGCTGAGGGCGGCGAGGACGAGCAGGAGGCTGCCGCCGAAGGCGGGGGCGACCAGGCGCAGGCAGAGGGCGGCGAGGACGAGCAGGAGGCTGCTGCCGCCGAGGGTGAGGGCGATGAGGCCGAGGCCGAAGAAGGCGAGGCTGCTGCCGCCGAAGCTGAGGGCGATGAGGCCGAGGCGACGACGAGGCCGCGGCCGCCGAGGGCGAGGAGGCCGCCGTTGCCGGCGCCGAGTCCGGTGGCGGCGAGACGCAGGCGGGCGCCGGCACTGCCACGCGTGAGAAGACTTCGAACGGGAATGGCGACGGGCGCGTAAAGGCGTCGCCTGTCGCGCGGCGCATGGCGCGCGATCTCGGTGTCGAGCTCGCCCAGCTCGAGGGCACCGGGCCCGGGGGCCGGATCGTGAAGGCCGACGTTCAGGCCGCGGCGGAGAACGGCGGCGGTGGCGCGACGGAGGAGGCGCCCGAGAGAGGCAAGGCGGAGACGGCAGAGGCGCCCGCCGACGGAGCGGGGGCGAAGGCCGAGAAGGAAGACAAGGCCAAGGACAAGCCCAAGAAGAAGGGCAAGAAGAAGGACAAGAAGGCCGCCGACGAAGCGGAGAAGAAGGACGCCCAGAAGGCCGAGGCCGGCGACGACGGGAAGAAGGAGGAGCCCGAGAAGGCCGAGGCCGGCGACCAAGCCGAGAAGGAGCCCCAGAAGGCCGAGGCCGGCGCCAAGGGCGAGGTCAACGTCGAGGAGCTCACCCGCCTTCAGCAGACGGTGTCGCGCCGCATGGCGGAGTCCAAGGCCACCGCGCCGGACTTCTCGATCGCGCTCACGGTCGACATGACCGCCGCGGTCGAGCTCCGCGCGCGCCTCAAGGAGATCTCAGACCCGGTTCCGTCGTTCAACGACATGGTCGTGAAGGCGGCCGCCAACGCGCTCCGCGAGCACCCGCGCGTGAACGGCGCCTATCGCGACGGCAAGTTCGAGCTCTATGACCGCGTGAACGTGGGTGTCGCCGTGGCGGCCATGGACGCGCTCGTCGTGCCGACCATCTTCGACGCCGACAAGAAGTCGCTCGGCCAGATCGCCCGCGACGCGCGCGCGGTGATCGGCAAGGTGAAGGACAAGACCGTGACCCCGCCGGAGCTCTCGGGCGGCACGTTCACGGTCTCCAACCTCGGCATGTTCGGCATCGAGCAGTTCACGGCGATCATCAACCCGCCGCAGGCCGCGATCCTCACCGTGGGCAAGCTCGACAAGCAGCCGGCGGTGGACGACAAGGGCAAGGTGATCGCGCGCGACCAGATGGTCCTCACCCTGGTCTGCGACCACCGGATCCTCTACGGAGCGGACGGCGCGCAGTTCCTCGCGCGCGTCAAGGACCTGCTCGAGCAGCCGCTCTCGCTGGCGCTCTAGCCGAAACCGGTAGGCCAAACCGTCCAACGCGACTGATCAGGTTTGGACAGCGCGTGCGCTGGCTTTTTCTCCCCAGGGGGTAGAGCCAATGGGTATTTCCTTCTGGGGGGAAGGGGGAACCTGGGTGGCCGGCCTCATGCGAGCGCCGGCCATCTAGTCTCGGGACCCTTATGCCGCGGGAGCCGCGCACCCTCGACGAAGAGATCATCGCCGCCCAGGAGGCGTCGGTCCGCTCTACGCTCACCGACCACGACCGCGTCGAGCGGATCGCGGACGAGCTCCGCATGGGCTTCGACGCGCTCGCGGGAGTCGGCGGGGCGGCGAGCATCTTCGGATCCGCCCGCACGCCGCCCGATGACCCCGACTACGAGCTCGCGCGCGAGATCGCCCGGATGATCGGCGAAAGCGGCATGGCCATCATCACCGGCGGCGGCCCGGGCATCATGGAGGCCGCGAATCGCGGCGCCAAGGACGCGGGCGCGCTGTCTGTCGGGCTGAACATCGAGCTCCCCTTCGAGCAGGGCGGCAACCCGTACTGCGACATCGCGCTCGAGTTCCACTACTTCTTCGCGCGCAAGATCATGTTCGTCCGCTACGCCAGCGGGTTCGTCGTCTTCCCGGGCGGCTTCGGCACGATGGACGAGCTGTGGGAGGCGCTCACGCTGATCCAGACCGGCAAGATCACCGAGTTCCCGGTCGTGCTCGTCGGCACCGACTACTGGCGCGGCCTCGTCGACTGGGTGCGCGAGCGAATGCTTGCCGAGCGCAATATCTCCCCCAGCGACCTCGAGCTGTTCACGCTCACCGACGATCCGGCCGAGGTGCGCGACCTCCTGACGTCGGCTGCCCACCGTCAGGCACGGGCATAGGCTCGTAGCGCTCGCGAACCTCGTCGATGAAGCCGGCGAGGCGGTCCGCCAGCTCCGGGTCGTGCACCTCCAGGACGTTCTCCGCGTTCAGCTCGCCCGAGCGCGAGAGGTTGAAGGAACCCGCGAACACCACGTCGTCCGCGACCGTGACCTTCGCGTGCATGAAGTCGTGGGGCGTCTCGGGTGTCCACTGGGTGGACAGCTTCCCCTTGAAGTCCGCGTTCGCGAAGACGGACGCGAGGATCGGAATCTTCCAGGCCGAGTGCCCGTTCGTCCGCCACTGGTAGACGACGCCGTCCACCTGCGTGCGGTCGACCACCCCGCGCAGGTCGACCCTCCGCTCGGCGGCCATCTCCGCGAGCGTGGCCAGCACCGGGCCGGCCGTTATCACCGGCGACGCGATCCGCACGCGCTCGTGCGCCCGTCCGAGAGCCTTTGCGATGCGATGCGAGAGCTCCTCGCCGTGCCCGGGCGTGAACCAGGCACGCACGGCGCGGCCGTCCACGTCCAGTGGCCTCGGCTCCTGGTGGCCGGTCGCGTCGACGTCGCGCGTCTTCCACAGCTCCTCGAAGTTCTGAGCGAACTCCGCGGCGAGCTCGGGCGCGTCCACGGCCGTCACCACCACGTTCTCCTGGAGCGTCCACGAGTCGGTCGTCCAGTTCATCGAGCCGGTCCAGACCGACTCGGCGTCGCGCACCACGTACTTGTGGTGCATGAGGTCCGGTATGCCCGGGATGCCGCAGGTCGGGAATGGCATCGCCTCGAGCAGCTCGGGCTTCGTCTGCGGCGGCGGCGGGAAGAAGATCCGCTCCGGGTGGTCGGCGTTGTAGGCGATCCGCACGCGCACGCCGCGTTCGGCCGCGTCGCGCAGCGCGTCGGCGACGACGTCGCCCGGCTCGCCCGGGAGGCGCACGTCGTAGAGCGCCAGGTCGAGCGACTCGCGCGCCTCGCCGAGGAAGGCCGCGATGCGGCGAGCCATCTCCATCGGGTCGCCGCCCGGGTGAAGCGGGAGCGCCTCGATCACTGCTGCCAGCGGAAGCCCGCCGGCGCGATGCGCGGCTCGAGCGGGCTCTCCAGGAGCCCGTCGGGAAGCTCCGGCTCGTTGTAGCCGGAGGGAGCCGTGTCGTTCGGGGTGTCCGGGTGGAAGAGCGATGCGAGGTACTGGATGTGGCCGCGGCCGGGGCCGAGCTCGGTCTGGCCGCCTCCGTACGCCCCCACCCCCTCGCGCTCGCACCAGTCGTACATCTCGAAGAGATTGCTGAGCGGGCCGAAGCGAGACGGCTTGATGTTGACCATGCGCGGCGGCCAGGGGCGGTCGAGCACATCGGCCACGGAGTGGATCGGCGCGTCCCAGGTCACGCGCTCGCTCACGGCGTCGAGGATCGGCTTCGTGTCCTCGTTCACGTCCGGATCCTCGAGCCACGCGTGCGGAAACGCCTCGATCACCATGCGGTACAGCTCCGGGTCGGTCACCACGTCGACGGGCGTGCCCTTGTACTGGCCCTTCAGGTCGAGCGAGTCGACGGCGCCGGTCTCCACCAGCACCTGAACCAGCTCGGGGGTCCACTGGTTCGTGGGATCCAGCTTCAGCTTCGTCCCGGGGTAGCGCTCCAGGAGCCGCAGCACGCGGTCGGGCTTCTCCGGCTCCTCCGTTGGCGGCCAGCTGCCGAGCCGCATCGACACGACGAAGTTCACCGGCCGAGGCTCGCGCTCGAGCACGTCCGGCAGGGAGCGGCCCGCCTGCACCAGCGCGAGGTCGAGCGCCGCCGACTCGAACGCCCAGCGCCGGTAGAGCTCCGACACCTCCCCGCGCACGGGCGGCGCCGGGAACAGCTGAGTCTCCTCGAGCTTCTTCGAGAACGAGTCGATCGTGTACGAGCCGGCGAGATCGATGGTCTTGGGCCCGTCCGCCTGCAGGTTCACGTGGTCGAGCCCGTCGTAGACCACGTCCTCGCCCACCCCGAGCGTGTCGCCCGGGCCGTGCAGCTGGATCAGCGTCGTCGCACGGACGAACTCCTCGGTGAAGGCCAGCTCGCGGCCCTCGAAGCTGAGCGACTCGATCTCGAGCGGCAGCCCGGCGATGCGCTCGTAGGAGCTCACGCGGCCAGCTCTGCCACGGCCGCTTCGAACGCCTCGGTGGCGCTGTCGACCTGCTCCTCGGTCGTCGCCGGGCACATCAGGGCCATGTTGTGGAAGGGCGTGATCAGGATGCCGCGGTTCATCAGATAGAGATGAAGGTACTCATCGAGCGCGGGATCTCCGGCCGCCGCCGACTCGGCGCCCGTCCGGGGCGGCTTCGGCGAGTAGCGGTACTCGCAGCGCGCGCCGAGCGAGACGATCGACCAGGGCATGCCGTGCTCCGCGATCGCGGCCTCGACACCCTCCACGAATCGCTCGCGCAGGCGCGACATGTGCTCGAACGCGCCGTCCGTGAGCACCTCGGCGAGCGTTGCACGGGCCGCGGCGAGCGACAGCGCGTTGCCCGCGAGCGTGCCGCCAACCCCGCCGGTGTCCTCGTAGTCGGCGTCCGCCTGCACGGCGATCCAGTCGGCCAGGTCGGCCGAGACCCCGTAGGCGCCGATGGGCACGCCGCCGCCGATCGACTTGCCGAGCGTCACGGCGTCCGGCTCGAGCCCCCAGGCCGCCGTGCAGCCGCCGGGCCCCGCGCTCAGGGTGTGCGTCTCGTCGATGATCAGCAGCACGCTGTGGCGGGTGCACAGCTCGCGCACGCCCTCGAGGAAGCCCGGCTCCGGCAGGACGATCCCGATGTTGGTGAGCGCCGGCTCCATCAGCAGGCAGGCCACGTCGCCGTGGGCGAGCACCTCCTCGACCGAGTCGAGATCGTTGAACTCGGCGACGCGGGTGGTCTCGGCCGGATCAACAGCCGGGCCGACGAGCCGGTCGCGAGCGTGTGCCGAGCCGCTTTCGTCGAGCGTCACGAAGGCCTCGTCCACCGAGCCGTGGTAGCACCAGTTGAAGACGGCCACGCGCGGCCGGCTCGTCACGTGCCGGCACATGCGGAGCATCCAGCGGTTCGCGTCGGTCGCGGTGAGCGCGAACTGCCAGTAGGGCAGGCCGAAGCGGCGCGCCAGCTCGCCGCCCACCCAGGCGGCGTCCTCGGTCGGCAGCATGGTCGTGATCCCCTGCATCTGCCCGAGCTCGCGCATGGTCGGCGCCGGCGAGTGCCCCGCCATCGCGCCGGTGTCGCCGAGGCAGAAGTCGGCGTACTCGTTGCCGTCGACGTCGACGATCGTCGCGCCCTCGGCGCGCTCGAAGTAGACCGGGAAGCCGCCCGCCCACTGGGCCATCCACGACATCGGGACGCCGGCGAGCAGGCTGAGGCCCGCCTGCACGTGCAGCTCCGCGGAGCGCGGATGGCGCTCCTTGAAGAGACCGCGTTCGCGGTCCAGCAGCTCGTCCAGGCTCACGCGGGTACGACCACGACCGGCGTCTCTGAGAGGTGCAGCAGCTTGTACGGGGTTGAGCCGAGCAGCGCGCCGCGGATCGGGCCCTCGCCCCAGCCACCGACCACGATGAAGCTCGCCTGCTCGCGCGCGGCGATGTCGAGCAGCGCCTGGTGCGGCCGCTCCGGCACGAGCGCGACCTCCGCGTCGATGCCGGCGGCGCGTGCGCGTTCGAGCGCGCCCTCCACGTGCGCGCGCGCCTGATCCTCGACCGCCTTGCGGGCCTCCTGCCACTCGTCTCCCACGGCGCCTCCGGGCGCCACGCCGTTCGCGATCACGAGCCGGCAGCCGTACTGGCGCGCCAGCTCCACCGCAATCTCGAAGGCCCGCTCCGCACCCGGCGAGGCGTCGTAGCCGAGCACGATCCCAGCCACGGCTAGACCGCCTCCTCCGGCACGGCCGCCACGCCCACACGGTGGCCGGCGGCGACCTCCGGGTCCACCACCTCGCGGCGGCGCCTGAAGAAGGCCTCGTGCCCGGTGTAGCGCCAGACGAGCATCAGCACCAGGCCGATCAGGAGCAGGCCGACCCCGAGCACGACCGGGATGCCGATGCCGAACACCGAGCTGCCCGAGTAGGAGTCGTCGACCTTCGCGTACTCCACGATCGCCTTGTAGAAGAGGTAGGCGAGGATCGCGCCGCCGATCACCGGGCCGACTCCGATGAACAGGAAGCTCTTCACCGACTTCGTGAGCTCGCGCCGGTAGTAGATCGCGCAGGCGAAGCCGGTGAGCGCGTAGTAGAAGGCGATCATCAGCGACAGCGCGGTGAGCGAGTCGAACAGGAAGTTCTGCGAGGCCGTGTTGAGCACCGCGTACCAGACCGCCGAGAGCACGCCGATCGTGATCGTGGAGACGTGCGGCGTGAGATAGCGCGGGTGCACGCGGCCGAGCGACTCGGGCAGCGCGCCCTGGCGTGCCATGGAGAGCGAGGTGCGTGAGGCCGGGAGGATCGTCGTCTGGGTGGAGGCGAGCGCCGAGGTGACGATCGCCAGCACGACTATCCAGCTGAGGCCGGACCCGAGCACGTCCTCGGCGATGGCGCCGAAGATGCCGGCGTCGTCGACGAACTCGTTCACGCGATCGAGCCCGGCGAACGCCACGACCGCGACCGTGACCGAGACGTAGGTCACGAGCAGGATGACCGTGGACACGACCGCCGCGAGGCCGGGGGCGGTGTCGGAGTCCTCCGTCTCCTCGTTCAGGTTCACCGCGCTCTCCCAGCCCCAGTAGATGAACACGCCCGTGAGCAGGCCGAGCACGAGCGCGTTGAGGCTGTCGACCGCGAACGGCGAGAACCACGAGGCCGCCGGGTCGAGCGAGCCGTCCGGCGCGTCGCCGCTCACGACCTTCACGATCGCCACAGCGGCGAAGATGAGCAGTGCGCCCACCTGCGCCCCGATCATCCAGCGCTGGAGCCGGGCGGAGATCTCCGTGCCGAGCACGCAGATCAGGGTCATCACCCCGATGATCCCGAGCGCCGTGATGGTGACCGCCGTCTTCGAGTCGCGCAGGCCGTCCAGGCCAACGAGGTCGTAGAAGTAGAACGCCGCCACGTCGGCGAGCGAGCCCACGACGATGATCCCCGTCGTGCAGATCGCCCAGCCGCCGAGCCAGCCCGAGGAGGGGCCTATGGCGCGTGTGATCCACGAGAAGGAGGTGCCGCAATCCGGATCGGCACGGTTCATGTACAGGAACGCGGAGGCGATCAGGAACATCGGGATGAACGCGGTGAGCAGCACTGCCGGGGCCTGCACGCCCACGCCCGCCACCACGATCGCCAGTACCGCCGCGAGCGAGTAGGCGGGCGCGGTCGACGCGATGCCGATGATCAGCCCGTCGACGAACCCGATCGCGTCCTTCTTGAGCCCCTTGTCGCCCGCGGCGCCGGTGCTCATGCCGGGGCCTCCTGGGCCACCGCAGGCCCGGCCAGCTCGGTGTCGTCGGGCCGCACGGCCGCGAGCTTCTCGGCGCGGCGCTGCTGCCACACGGTGAGGATCATCATCGCCACCGTGAACAGGAAGATCATCGTCGCGATCACGTAGATCTGCGGCGCGATCGCCACGCGAGCCGCACCCCAGATGAACAGCGGGAACGTGATCGTCGAGCCCGAGTTGAAGTTCGTGATGACGAAGTCGTCGATCGACAGCGCGAAGGCGAGCAGACCTGCCGCCAGGACCCCCGGCATGATCAGCGGCAACGTCACGAGCCGGAATGTCTCCCAGGGGGTGGCGCCGAGATCCTGCGCCGCCTCCTCGAGCGACCGGTCGAAGCCGATCAGCCTCGATCTCACCGTGATGATCACGAACGACAGGTTGAACATCACGTGCGCGATCAGGATCGTTCCGAAGCCGAGCGCCGGCGTGCCCCAGTTGAGGAACTGCGAGAGCAGCGCGGCGCCCAGCACGACCTCGGGCGTGGCGAGCGGGATGAAGATGAAGAAGTTCACCGGCGCCCGGCCCTTGAACTCGTAGCGGACGAGCGCGAGCGCGGTGAGCGTGCCGAGCACGGTCGCGATCAGCGTGGACAGGGCCGCGATCTTGAGCGAGGTGATGAGCGCGTCCTGCACGCCCGGCACGGCGAACGGGTGCTTCCACGCGTCGAGGCTGAACTCGTTCCAGAGGAAGTTGAAGCGCCCCGTCGGGTTGTTGAACGAGAAGACGATGATCACCGCGATCGGGATCAGCAGGTAGGCCAGCGCCAGCAGTGCGTAGCCGTTGAGGAGCCAGTCGAGGCCCCTCCGCCGGAGCGCCGCGGTCATCTGCGCTCTCCCTCGGTCCCGAGCAGCGCCTCGGTGCCCGCGATGCGCGCCCAGATGATCACGAGGATCAGCATGAACGCCATGAGCAGGAACGAGAGCGCGGCCGCTGTCGGGTAGTCGTTCACGACCAGGAAGCGCGACTGGATCACGTTTCCGATCATGTACTGCTTGGGGGTGCCGAGCAGCTGCGCGTTGATGAAGTCCCCGGCCGCCGGGATGAACGTGAGCAGGACGCCGGCCACGACGCCCGGCATCGACAGCGGCAGCGTCACGTGCCGGAACACGTCGCGCCGCCGCCCGTAGAGGTCGTAACCCGCCTCCAGCATCCGGGGGTCGACCCGCTCCAGGCTCGCGTAGAGCGGCAGGATCATGAAGGGGAGGAAGTTGTAGGTGATGCCGGCGACCACGGAGACCGTGGTGTCGAGCAATCGGCCGTCCTCCGAAACGATTCCGATCGTCTGGAGCGTGTTCACGACGATGCCCGAGTCGGACAGGATCGTCTCCCACGACAGCGTGCGGATCAGGTACGTGACGAAGAACGGCACGATCACGAGCAGCAGCAGCGCGTTCTTGTAGCGCCCGCCGCGGAACGCGATCACGTATGCGAGCGGATAGCCGATCAGGAGCGCGATGAGGGTCGCCAGCCCGGCGTACTCGAACGAGCGGATGAACTGCTCGTCGTAGTTCCTGAGCGCGTTCGTGTAGTTCGAGAACTCCCATGTGAGGGTGAAGCCGCCGGCGAACGGGCTGCCGCTCTTGAGCGACTCCAGCGCCATGTACACCAGCGGGATCGCAAAGAAGAGGAGCAGCCACCCGAGCCCCGGGAGGAGCAACAGGTACGGCAGTGCGCGCTTTCGCAGCCGGACCGGCATCGTGCGAGTGCCCGGGCTCCGACCCTAGTTGCCGATGAGCGTCTGGAACGCGTCGTTCAGTTGCGTCTCCTCGTCCGGCTTCAAGCCTCGGAAGATGTGCGTGTCGGCGAGGAAGGCTTCATCCGGGAAGATGAGCGGGTTCCCGGCGAGCTCCTTGTCCGTCTTCGCGATCACTTCCTTGGTGCCGTTCACCGGACAGATGTAGTTCACGTACGCCTCGATCGGCGCCTGGACCTCGGGCTGATAGACGTAGTCGATGAACTTCTCGGCGGTGTACGCGTGCGGCGCGCCGACCGGGATCTGCATGTTGTCCGTCCACAGCATGCCGCCGCTCTCCGGCAAGACGAACTCGATGTTCGGGTTGTCCGCCTTGAGCTGCACGGCGTCGCCGGACCATCCGATGATCACCACGGAGTCGCCCTTGGGGATGTCCTTGATGTACTCGTTCCCGGTGAAGCCGCGGATCTGACCGGAGTCCACGCCCTCCTGGATCTTCTCGATCGCCTTCAGATACTCGTCAACGGTGGCCTTCTCGGGGTCGGCGCCCTGCCAGGCGGTGACCAGGCCGACCGAGTCGCGCATCTCGCTGAGCATCGTGACCTTGCCCTTGTAGGCCGGGTCGAACAGGTCGTCGACCGACTTCGGCTCGCGCTTTACCAGGTCCTTGCGGTAGATGATCCCGGTGAGTCCCGACTGCCACGGCATCGAGAACTCGCGCTTCGGGTCGAATGGCGGCGACTTCAGCCGCTCGATCAGGTTCGCGTCCGCGGTCGGCATCGTGGACTTGTCGAACTTCTGCACGTAGCCGAGCCGGATCATGCGATCCGCCATCCAGTCGGTGACGACGTGGATGTCGCGGCCGCCCGAGCTGCCCTGCTCGTACTGCTGGCGGACCTTGCCGAAGAACTGATCGTTGTCGTTGACCTCCTCGACGTACTTGATCTTGGTCCCGTTCTTTTCCTGGAACGACTTGAGCGCCGAGCGCTTCTCATCGATGTAGAGCGGCCAGTTCGCGATGTACATCGAGCTCGCGATCTTGCCCTTCGGAATCGTCGTCTCTTCGGCGGCCTTTTCGCCGTCGCCGCCCGACGGCTCATCGGTTCCGCAGGCCGCCAGGTAGGCCAGCGCGGAGGCGCTCAGCGCGCCCGCGGCGCCCCGCTGCAGGATGCGGCGACGGGTGAGCGGGTTCCGAAGCAGGCGCTCGAACTCGCGTTCCAGATCGTCGTTACTCGGCGTCACTGTCGCTCTGTCCTTCCCTCACGATGTGGATGTTCTCGTCGGACCAGCTCAGCCTGGCCTCGTCGCCGGCCGCCGGGAGGTCCCGGCGCGCCTCTGCGTCGGCGTTCGGCACCAGAACGGTCATGCGCGTGCCGTCTCCCAGTCGCACGACCATCTGCGTAGCGGTGCCGAGGTACAGCGAGCTCTCCACCTGCCCCTCGACGCTGGGGCGGTCGCCGGGCGCTGAATCGCCGGCGGGTGAGAGCACGAGCTTCTCCGGGCGAACCACCGCGTGGGCGCGCTCGCCGGTGGCGGCGCCGGCCGCGTCGGGCGTGCGGACCGTCGGCCCGGCGTCGAGGCGCAGCTGCGCGCCCGCGCCGTTGGCCGAGATGACCTCGCCCGGCATGAGGTTGGAGACGCCGATGAAGCCGGCGACGAAGGTGGTGGCGGGGCGCTCGTAGACCGTCTCGGGATCGGACACCTGCTCGACCACACCGCGGTTCATCACCGCGATCCGGTCGGACATGGTGAGCGCCTCCTCCTGGTCGTGCGTCACGTAGATGAACGTGATGCCGACGTCGCGCTGAATCCGCTTCAGCTCCACCTGGAGCTGCTTGCGGAGCTTCAGGTCGAGCGCGCCGAGCGGCTCGTCGAGCAGCAGGACGGCGGGACGGTTCACGAGCGCGCGCGCGAGGGCGACGCGCTGCTGCTGGCCGCCCGACAGCTGGGCGGGCCGGCGCTTCGCCTCCGCGGCCAGCCCGACGCGCTCGAGCTCGTCGGCGACGCGGCGGCGGATCTCGTCCTTGTCGACCTTCTGGCGCTGGAGCCCGAACGCCACGTTCTGCTCGACGCTCCGGTGCGGGAAGAGCGCGTAGCTCTGGAAGACGGTGTTGGTCGGGCGCTTGAAGGCGGGGAGCCCCGTCACGTCCTCGCCGTCGAGGAGCACGCGCCCCTCGCTGGGCTCCTCGAAGCCGGCGACCATCCGCAGCGTCGTGGTCTTGCCGCAGCCCGACGGGCCGAGCATCGTGAAGAACTGGCCGGCCGGGATGTCGAGCTCCATCTCGCGCACGGCTGTGAAGTCGCCAAAGCGCTTCGTGACACCATCGAGCCGGACGCTCGGCTCCTCAGCGCCCCTTTGGACCTCATGGCTCATGCTCGCAGCCAAGCTATGGCCGAACCGTAGCTACTGCAAGGGGCGGAATGCCGTAAACCCAGCCGAGCGGTTGGCCAGAATGGCGTACTGGCAGCTCCATAGCTTTCGCCGTGCGCACCCTTGTGTTGCTCCAACAGCGCCTATACCGTTGTCCACTATGGCGACGACTCCTCAAACGGTCTACGAACCCCACGCCGGATCACCCAGCGACCTTCAGGAGAAGGCCCGGCGACATCTGTGGATGCACTTCACGCGGATGGGGGCGTATGACCCGCAGCACGAGATCCCGATCATCGTGCGCGGCGAGGGCTCCTACGTCTACGACGAGCACGACAAACGCTACCTCGACGGCCTGTCGGCGCTGTTCTGCGTCAACGCCGGCCACGGCCGCACGGAGATGGGCGAGGCCGCGGCCGAGCAGTCCAAGAAGCTCGCCTTCTACACGAACTGGAGCTACGCACACCCGAAGGCCATCGAGCTGGCCGAGCGCGTGGCAAACCTCGCCCCGGGCGACCTCAACCGCGTCTTCTTCACCTCGGGCGGATCCGAGGCCGTGGAGTCGGCCTGGAAGCTGGCGCGCCAGTACCACAAGCTCACCGGCAACCCGCTGAAGACGAAGATCATCTCGCGCGAGACCGCGTACCACGGCACGACCTTCGGCGCGCTCTCCATCACGGGCATCACGCCGCTGCGCACTCCCTTCGAGCCACTCGTGCCGGGCGCTCACCACGTGCCGAACACGAACGAGTACCGCTGGCCCGAGGACCGCGACCCGCTCTGGGCCGCGAACCAGATCGAGCACATGATCGAGTTCCAGGGTCCTGAGACGGTCGCGGCGGTGATCCTCGAGCCGGTACAGAACTCGGGTGGCTGCTTCGTGCCGCAGGACGGCTACTGGCAGCGCGTCCGCGAGATCTGCGACAAGCACAACGTCCTCCTGATCGCCGACGAGGTGATCTGCTCCTGGGGCCGGCTCGGCCACTACTTCGGCGTGGAGCGCTTCAACGTGGTGCCGGACCTGATCACCACGGCGAAGGGGCTCACCTCCTCGTACGCGGCGATGGGCGCGGTGATCACCGCCGACCGCGTGGCGGAGCCGTTCATGGCGGACTCGAACACGTTCACGCACGGCATCACGTTCGGCGGCCACCCGGTGTCCGCCGCGATCGCCCTGGCGAACCTCGACATCTTCGAGCGCGAGGACCTCTGCGGGCACGTGCGCGAGAAGGAGGGCGAGTTCCGCGGCATGCTCGACAAGCTGCGCGAGGACCTGCCGATCGTGGGCGACGTGCGCGGCGCCGGCTACTTCCATGCGCTCGAGCTCGTCAAGGACAAGGAGACGAAGGAGAGCTTCACGGACGAGGAGGGCGAGCAGCTCCTCCGCGGCTTCATGTCCGGCGAGCTCTTCAAGAACGGGCTGATCTGCCGCGCGGACGACCGCGGCGACCCCGTCATCCAGCTCTCGCCGCCGCTGATCGCGGACAGCGAGGAGTTCGAGATCATCGATCGGGTTCTGCGCCAGGTGCTCACCGAGGCGTGGGACCGGATCGTGCGCCACTGATCCCATGCTCACCGTCCGAGGGCTCGTGTCCGAGATGGGGCTCGAGCTCGCCTCGGGGGAGGACGGCGCGGACTCGCCCGTCCGCTGGGTGCACATATCGGAGCTGCCGGACCCGACGCCGTGGCTGTCGGGCGGCGAGCTCCTCCTGACAACCGGCATCCAGCTCGACACCGACAAGCGCCAGCGCGAGTTCGTCCGGATGCTCTCGGGGCATCACCTCGCGGGGCTCGGCTTCGGCACCGGCTTCGACCACGACGGCCTGCCCGAGGCGCTCGTGGACGAGGCGCGCGGGCTCGGCTTCCCGGTCTTCGAGGTGCCGTACGAGCTGCCCTTCATCGCCATCACCGAGAAGGCGTTCACGCGGCTCGTGAACGAGCAGTACGAGGTCCTCCAGCGCGGGATCGCGATCCACAAGCGGCTCGAGCGGCTGGTGCTCGAGGAGAGCGGCCTCGACGAGGTCGTGCGGGCGCTCGCGGCCGCCACCGGCGGCGCGGTCTGCGTGCTCTCGGGCCGCGGCGAGACCATCTCGTCCAAGGCGTTCAGGCGCCAGGTGCCCGAGGCCGCCATGGAGCAGGTGCGCGAGGAGATCGTGCGCCGGAGCGACGAGCTGTCGGGCGGGAGCAACCGGGCGATGGAGAACGCGGAGTTCGCGCCCGACCATCCGGACATTGCCGGGCGCTCGCTCGTGCTGCCGGTGTCACTGCGCGGGCGCGGCGCCCCGCAGGCGTGGCTCGTGGCTGCGCGCGATACCGGCGGCCTGGGCGACTTCGAGCGCCTGATCCTCCAGCAGGCCGTGACGGTGGTGGCGCTCGAGCTGATGCGCCAGCGCGCGATGCGCGACACGGAGCGGCGCCTCGCCGGCGACGTGCTCGCCGAGGCGCTCACGGGGCGCCTGTCCGACGAGGAGCTCGCGACGCGCCTGCGGCCGTTCGGCATCGCCCACAGCGCCGCCGTGCTCGTGTTCTCGGGCGACGATTGCGCGCCGGCGCCGCAGGCCGAGGCCGAGCTCGACCGCTTCCTGGCTGACGCGAACGTCGGCGCGCTCGTGGCGACCCGCGACCGCCTCCTGTGCGCGGTGGTGGACGTGCGCGACGGCGCGGACCCGATTGCGCTCGCCGGACGTGCACGCGAGGCGATCGCGGAGAACGGTGGCGGGTTGCGCGCGGCCGCGTCGCGTGCCGCCCCGGTCGGAGCGCTGCGGCGGACCTTCCACGAGGCGCGCTGTGCGCTCGAGGCGGCCGCGCTCGCGAACGGCTCCTCGCCGCCGGTGGCGTCCTACCGCGACCTCGGCGCCTTCCAGCTGCTGCTGTCGCTCCAGGACGACGACGCGCTCCGGCTCTACTGCGACAGCGTGCTCGGCCCGCTGGAGGATGCGAGCGGGGAGTACGGTGACGAGCTGATCCGCTCGCTAGAGGCGTTCATCGAGCAGAACGGCCAGTGGGAGCGCGCCGCGCGCGAGCTCTACTGCCACAGGCATACGCTGCGGTATCGCATCAGGCGAGTGGAGCAGCTGACCGGGCGCGACCTGTCGATCGCCCGTGACCGGATCGAGTTCTGGCTGGCGCTCCGAGCGCGCGAATTGGTGACGTAGTCAAGAGGAGGGTGTGGACCGGATGAAGGTCGGCGTTCCGACGGAGATCAAGACCGACGAGTACCGCGTGTCGCTCACGCCCGCCGGCGTGAGGGAGCTCGTGGAGCACGAACACGAGGTGTTCATTCAGTCCGGCGCGGGTGTGGGCAGCACGATCCCGGACGAGGAGTACGTCGCTCAGGGCGCGCGCATCCTGCCCGACGCGCAGTCCGTCTTCGACGAGGCCGAGATGATCCTCGGCGTCAAGGAGCCGCAGCCGGACGAGGTCGAGAAGCTGCGGCCGGACCACCTGCTGTTCACGTATCTCCACCTGGCACCCGCCCCGGAGCTCACGCAGGCGCTCGTCGACTCCGGCGCCACCTGCGTCGCGTACGAGACGGTGGTCGACGAACAGGGCCGGCTTCCGCTGCTCGCCCCGATGAGCGAGGTGGCGGGGAAGATCGCCACCCAGGCCGGGGCGTTCTTCCTCGAGCGGCCGCTCGGCGGCCGCGGCGTGCTGCTGGGCGGCGTGCCCGGCGTCGCGGCGGCCACGGTGATGATCATCGGCGGGGGTGTCGTCGGCCAGAACGCGGCCTTCATCGCGATCGGCATGGAGGCGGACGTGTTCGTCTACGACCGCAACATCGACCGTCTGCGCGAGCTGGACGTGGGATTCGGCGGGCGGGCGTCGACCGTCTACTCGTCGACCTTGGCGGTCGAGGAGATGCTCCCGCGGGCGGACCTCGTGATCGGCGCGGTGCTCGTCCACGGCGCGCGCGCGCCGTACGTGGTCAAGCGCAACCAGCTCGGCCTGATGAAGAAGCGCGCGGTGCTCGTGGACGTGTCGATCGACCAGGGCGGCTGCTTCGAGACCTCGCGCCCGACCACACATTCGGATCCCGTCTACGAGGTCGACGGGGTCACGCACTACTGCGTCGCGAACATGCCGGGAGCCGTGCCGGTGACATCTACGTTCGCGCTCACCAACGCCACGCTGCCCTACGTGCTGGCGCTCGCCGACCACGGCCTCGAGGGCGCCATCCGGAAGCTCCCCGGCCTGAAGCCGGGCGTGAACGTGGCCGAGGGCAAGGTCACCCACGAGGCGGTGGCCGAGGGCACCGGAATGCCGTATACACCTGTCGAGGAAGTGCTGGGCGTAGCCGCCTAGCGGATAGAGGAGAGGACCCGCCCCCATGGCAACCATCAGCAAGACCAAGCTTCAGAACTTCATCAACGGCGAGTCCGTCGACGCGGCGGACGGCGCCACCGAGGAGGTCACGAACCCGGCGAACGGCGAGGTGATCGCCGACATGCCGCTCTCGGGCGAGGAGGACGTGAACCGCGCCGTTGCGGCGGCGAAGGCGGCCTTCGGCGGCTGGTCCACGACGACGCCCAGTGAGCGGGCAACCGCCATGCTGAAGCTCGCGGACATCCTCGACGAGCACGCCGAGGAGCTCTCCGACCTCGAGGCGGCGGATGCCGGCAAGCCGCGCAACGCGTTCCTCGAGGACGAGATGCCGGCGGTCAGCGACACGCTGCGCTTCTTCGCCGGGGCGGGCCGGGTGCCCGAGGGCCAGGCCTCGGGCGAGTACGCGGCGGGCCGCACCTCGATCCTCCGGCGCGAGCCGGCCGGTGTCGTCGGCCAGATCGCTCCCTGGAACTACCCGCTGATGATGGCCGCCTGGAAGATCGGCCCCGCCCTCGCCGCCGGCTGCACGATCGTGCTGAAGCCCGCCGAGACGACCCCGATCACCACCGTGAAGCTCGCCGAGTACGCGGCCGAGGTGCTGCCGAAGGGCGTGCTGAACGTCATCACCGGCTACGGCCAGCCCGCCGGCTCCGCACTCGTCACGCACCCGGACGTCGACATGGTGTCGCTCACCGGCTCGCCGGAGACGGGCAAGTGGATCGCGAAGGCGGCGGCGGACTCGCTGAAGCGGGTGCACCTCGAGCTCGGCGGCAAGGCGCCCGTGATCGTGTTCGACGACGTGGACATGAGCGCCGCGCTCGAGACGATCGCCGGAACCGGTCTCTACAACGCCGGCCAGGACTGCACTGCCGCCACACGGATCCTCGCCTCGGCGAAGGTCTACGACGAGGTGGTCAGCGGCCTCGCCGACGAGGCGAAGGGCTACAAGGTCGGCGACACATTCGACCCGGAGACCACGCTCGGCCCGGTGAACTCCCAGCGCCAGCGCGAGCGCGTCGAGGGCTTCCTCGAGCGCAAGCCGTCGCACGCCGAGATCGTGACCGGCGGCAAGGAGCCCGACCTGCCGGGGGCGTTCCTCGAGCCGACCGTCGTCGCCGGCCTCGAGCAGGACGACGAGATGATCCAGAACGAGATCTTCGGGCCCGTCATGACCGTGCAGCGGTTCGACGACGAGGCGAAGGCGATCGAGTGGGCCAACGGCACGCGCTACGGCCTCGCGGCCTCGGTGTGGACGCGCGACGTCGGCCGTGCGCACCGCGTGGCGAACGCCATCCGCTTCGGCACGGTGTGGATCAACGACCACATCACCATGGCCACGGAGATGCCGCACGGCGGCTTCAAGCAGTCCGGCTACGGCAAGGACATGTCGAAGTACGCGCTCGAGGACTACACCATCGTCAAGCATGTGATGGTGAACCTCGAAGGGTAGGTACTCGTTTCTCACCACTTGGCTCCTGGAGTGCCCCCGCGAACAGGTGTGGGACGTGCTCCGGGAGGCCGAGCGGTGGCCGGACTGGTGGCGCGGCGTTGAGCGAGTCACCGAGCTCACGCCTGAGCGCTGCTACCTGATCGCCTGGCGCAGTCGCATCCCGTACGAGCTCGAGTTCGAGTTCACCGTGCGCGACACGGACCCGCCGTGCTGGATGATCGGCAACGCGACGGGTCAGCTCGAGGGCACCGGGCACTGGCGCCTGTTCGACTGCCAGGGCGTCACCGCCGTGGCATACGAGTGGGACGTGCGCACCACGGAGACCTGGATGAACCTGCTCGCGCCGGTCGCGCGGCCGGTCTTCGAGTACAACCACAACGTCGTGATGCGCTGGGGGGGCGAGGGACTCGCCCGCCAGCTCGGTTGTCGCCTGATCGCAGCCGGGTAGTTGTTATTCCGCTGTGACTGGGCAGTTACGGCGCGGTGAATCGTCCGAGCCGCGCGCCTACATTCCGCTCGTGCGCGCTCTAGCGATAGCGATTCTCCTGCTCCTGCTCGCCCCCGCGAGCTGTGCAAACCAGCCACACGACGATGCCGCGGCCGGCCCGCCCGCCCCGTCCGCCAAGGCGCCGAAACGACCCCACGCAGTCCTCATCGTCTTCGACGAGTTCGGCGGCGACATCCTGCTCGGCCCGAACGGGAAGATCGACGCCGGCCGCTACCCGAACTTCGCCGCCCTGGCGAGGGACGGAACCTGGTTCCGCAACGCCCAGACCGCCTACGACTCGACGACGAAGGCGGTTCCCCTCATCCTCGACGGGATCGCGCCGCACCCCGGCAGCTCGCCGGTCGTGCAAGACCACCCGCACTCCATCTTCACGGCCCTCGGGAGGCGTGGCTACCGCATCGTCAGCTCCGAGGAGGCCACCGCGCTCTGCCCGCGCCGGTACTGCCCCGCGGAGCGCACCAACCGGCCCGCGATCCTGCCCTTCCTGAAGCGCGGCCGAGCCGCGCGCTTCAAGCGCTTCGTGCGCTCGATCAGAGCCACGCGGCGGCCGACCTTCTGGATGAAGCACGCCCTGCTGCCGCACGGTCCCTGGGTCTACATGCCGTCCGGACGGCTGTCTCGGCCCGAGGGCCCCGAGCTCCTGCCGGGGATGCAGACGATCCCGGGCTTCTACGACACCTACCTGCGCCACCACAACGAGCAGCGCCAGCTGCTCCAGCTCGGCTTCGCCGACCGGATGCTGGGGCGCGTGATCGCCCGGCTGAAGAGCCAGGGCATCTACGACGACACGCTCGTCGTCGTGACGGCGGACCACGGGTTCGCGTGGAAGGTCGGGGTGGAAACGCGTCGCAGCGTCAGCCTCTCGAACGTCGACGAGCTGGGCTCGGTCCCGCTGATCGTGAAGCGGCCGGGCCGGCACGCCAGGAGCGTCAGCGGGTCGCTCGCGCGGACGCTCGACGTGACTCCGACGATTGCAGACGTCCTGGGCGTCCCGCTCGGATACCGCGCCGACGGGCGCTCGGCGTTCTCGCGAGCTGTGCGCGCGCGGCGCACCGTACGGATCGTGAAGCGTGACTTCAGCTCCGTGGTCGAGCTCTCGAAGGGCAGGTGGCGCGCACGCCGCGCCGCGGTCGTGCGCAGGCGCCTCCGCGAGCTCGGCTCGGGCGACTGGGCGAGCCTGTTCACCTCGTACGGACCCCGCAGCAACCTGATCGGCCAGAGGGTGGACGACGTGCGGGCTGCGTCGCGCACCCGCGCCACGCTCTCGCTGGCCCGCTCCTTCGCCCAGGTGAGTCGCGCGAGCGGCGTGGTCCCATGCCAGATCGCGGGGCGCATCCAGGGTTCGGGACCGGCCACCGAGCGTGACATCGCGGTTGCGGTGAATGGCCGGATCGAGGCCGTTGGGCGAAGCTTCCACCTGCGTGGTGAAGAAGTGGAGAGCTATTCCGTCATGGTTCCCGAGGAATCCCTGCGCGACGGGCGCAACAGGGTGGAGGTCCTCGAGGTATCCGATGACGGGGAGATGGCGCTGCTGGCTCGCGGCTGAGCTGGCCGCGACGCTGCTGCTACTGGCGGGCTGCAGCCTGCCGGGCGACGAGGAGCCGGCCGAGTCGGCCGGGCACCGCCCGCCGGTGGTCTTCGTGGTGTTCGACGAGTTCCCGGCCGACGACCTGCTGCGGCCGGACGGCAGCATCGACGCGGAGCGCTTCCCGAACTTCGCGGAGCTGGCGTCGATCGCCACCTGGTTCCCGAACGGCCACACGATCTACGACTCGACCTTCAAGGCGGTGCCGGCGATCCTCGACGGCCGGACGCCCCGGGAGGGCACCGCCGCGGACGTGCGCAGCCACAAGCCCAGTGTCTTCCATGTGATGGACCGGCTCGGCTACCGGGTCTTCAAGGTGGAGTCGTCCTCGGCCGTGTGCCCGCCGGACATCTGCCCGGGCGCGCGCACGCGGCGGCCGGGCGTGCTCGCCCGGCTGGGCGGTCGCGGCAGGCCGGCGCGCTTCCACCGCTGGGTGGGTCAGATCAGGCGCCGCTCGCAGCCCGCCTTCTACCTCCAGCACACGCTGATGCCGCACGAGCCGTGGATCTACCTGCCCTCCGGCCGCCAGAGCCGCCCCGCGGGCGCCGAGCCGATCCAGCCGGTCAACCACGTGCCGGGCTTCGACGACCCGGGTCTCACCGACCACAATCACCTGCGGCACCTGCTGCAGGTCGGTTACACGGATCGCCTGCTCGGCGATCTGCTCGCGCGACTCAGGCGCACGGGGCTGCTCGAGAGTGCGCTGCTCGTGATCACGGCGGACCACGGCTACTCGTTCCAGGTGGGCGTGTCGAGCCGGCGCCTGTTGAGCGAGCGGAACGTCGAGGAGATCGCTCCGGTTCCGCTGTTCGTGAAGGCGCCCGGGCAGATGGAGGGGCGCGTCGACGAGAGCCTCGTGAGCAACCTGGACCTGGTCGCGACGATCGCCGACCTGCTCGGTACGAAGGTGTTCTACCCGCAGGACGGGCGCTCGGCGTACTCCGAGGAGGTGAGGCGGCGAACCGGGATCGCCGTGCGCACGCGCGATTTCGCGCGCGTCGTCAGGATCGGACTCGGCGAGCTTCAGGCGCGCCGGGCGCGCTGGCGCCGGCGCTGGGCCGAGCTGTTCGGCACCGGTGCCCAGAGCGCGCTGCTGTACGGCGACCCGTGGGCGCTGGCGTATCGGATCGGCCCTCACCAGGAGCTGCTCGACCGGCCCGTGCGCACACTTCCGGTGCGCCCCGCGGGCACGCTCAGCGCCGAGGCCGTGCGCCCCTCGCTGTACGCGCACGTCTCGAAGCGCCGACGGCTCCTGCCCACGCGTGTCACGGGACAGCTGCACGGCATGCCGGCCGGCGCGCACCGCGACCTCGCACTCGCGGTGAACGGCCGGATCCGCGCCGTGGGGCGGAGCTTCGACCTGACACGCCCGCAACCCGAGTTCTTCTCGTTCCTCGTGCCGGAGACGGCGCTCCGCGCCGGGGCCAACCGGCTCTGGCTGTACGAGGTCCGCGAGAGCGGCGAGCTCGTGCGGATCGGGGGGCTCTAGGGCACCCTGTACGCCGAGTTCGGCTCGGCGCTGCCGTCCACGTCCACGTCCGGTGGCTTCCGGCTCGTGTCGACGAAGGCACAGAAGTAGCGCCTGCGGTCGTCGCGCGCGACGCAGGTGCGGAAGAAGTCCTCGCCCAGGCGCACGGTGTTGGCGGTCTCGAGGTTGCGGATCAGCTCCTGGTCGCCGCGGCGCAGGACCAGCGAGCGGAATGCTGTCGCGTTCGCCTCCGTGTCCTCGGTCTCGGACACGACCGTGGGCCGCGCGGCAAGCCCGGCCGCGAGCACGCCGACGATCGACGCGACGAGCAGGCCGGTGCCGATCCGGTCGGAGAGAACCTCGAGTTGGGCGCGCGGCGGGGCGCCGGGCTCGGCCGCGGGGCGCCGCTTCCATGTCCTCCGGGCAAGCCACGGCCCGATCGCCCCGATCAGGACGAGATTCCCGAACGTCGCGACGAGGATCGCGGGGATCAGGTCCACGCCCGTTCCGAGCGGCGGGAGCAGGTGGAGGATGAGGCCGTCGACCAGCGTGACGGCAATGAACGTCGGCCACATCCACGCGCCGCGGAGGCGCCAGCGGATGCGTGCGGGCCAAAAGCGCTCGTCTCGATCCACTGGGTCGGAGAGTAGCCTTCGTGCCGTGGCCGAACTCTGGGTGGCGCAGCTCGGGACGATCCCGTATCCGGAGAGCGTGGAGCTCCAGGAGACCCTCCGCACGCGGCGCCAGGCAGGCGAGGTCCCGGACCTCCTGCTGGTGCTGGAGCACCCGCCCGTCTACACCAAGGGCAGGCGGACGGAGGCGGGCGACCTCCCGATGGGCGAGGACTGGTACAGGGCTCAGGGCATCGACGTGTGCGAGACCGACCGCGGCGGCCGCGTGACCTACCACGGCCCCGGCCAGCTCGTGGCCTACCCGATCATGGCGGTCGACCGGATCGCGGACTTCGTGCACACGATGGAGAGAGCGATCGTCAACGCTCTGGGGGATGAGGGCATTGCGAGCGAGGTGCGCGGAACACCCTTCACCGGGGTCTGGGCGAGCGAGTCGAAGATCGCGTCGATCGGCGTCCGCCTGTCCCGCGGAGTGACTACCCACGGCCTGGCCGTGAACGTGGACAACGACCTCCAGCCGTTCGAATGGATCGTGCCGTGCGGGATCGACCACGTGCGGATGACCTCGGTGTCGAAGGAGACCGGGGAGACCCCTTCGCTGCCGTGCTTCCGCAAGCGGATGGCGTGGCGCTTCGCGGAGGCGTTCGGCATGCGGCAGCGGATCGTCTCGCCGCGACGGCTGCTCGAGCGGGAGCGCGTGGCCGCGTGAGCACGCGCTCGCGTTCCAACCCGGGCGGCGCGAAGGTGCTCGAGCTGATGGGCGACGTGCGCCCGTTCCGCGAGCGGAAGCCGCCCTGGTTCAAGCGCCCGGCGCCGGGCGGGCCGGTCTACCGCGAGCTGCGCGGCATGATCGAGGGCGAGGGGCTTCACACGGTCTGCCAGGAGGCCGCCTGTCCGAACATCGGCGAGTGCTGGGAGCGCGGCACCGCGACGTTCATGATCCTCGGCGACACGTGCACGCGCCGCTGCGGCTTCTGCAACGTGAAGACGGGCAAGCCGACCCACAACGACCCGCTCGAGCCGCTGCGGGTGGCGCAGTCGGTCAAGCGGATGGGGCTCCGGCACGCCGTGATCACGAGCGTGGACCGCGACGACCTTCCCGACCTCGGAGCGAGCGCGTTCGTCGGCGTGATCCGCTCGATCCGCCGGATGGCGCCGGGCTGCAAGGTCGAGGTGCTGACCCCGGACTTCCGCGGCGAGGAGATGCCGCTGGCGCGCGTGATCGCGGAGCGTCCCGACGTGTTCAACCACAACGTCGAGACCGTGCCGCGGCTCTACCCGCTCGCGCGGCGCGGCTCGCGCTTCCTCCGCTCCTGCCGCGTGCTTCGGAACGCCAAGGAGATGGGCGGGGACGAGGTCGTGACGAAGTCCGGCCTGATGACCGGGCTCGGGGAGACGAAGGAGGAGCTCCTCGACGTATTCGGAACGCTCCGCGAGCACGGCGTCCAGGTGCTGACGGTGGGCCAGTACCTGCGCCCGACACGCGACCACCTGCCGGTCGTGCGCTACTGGCACCCCGACGAGTTCGCCGAGCTCGAGCGGGAGGCCTACGCGATGGGCTTCGAGTCGGTCGCGGCCGGGCCGCTGGTGCGCTCGAGCTACCACGCTGAACAGACGCTCGCGCAGGCCTCTTCGGGCTGATGCTCGGCGCGGCCATGCTGGCGGCCGCCCTCTCCTGGACGCCGCTCCCGCCGGCGTCGCTGCCGCGGGGCGAGGTCGGCGCCGCGCGCGTGGGCGGCTCGATCTACGTGGCCGGCGGCTTCGGCGCCGACAGCCGCACGACGAACGTGGTCGAGCGCTACGACATCGAGCGGCGGCGCTGGCGGCGTGTGCGGCCGATGCCCGTTGCCCTGAACCACACCGTCGCAGTGGCCCACCGCGGGAACCTCTACGTGAGCGGCGGCTTCGCCGCGGAGAGCGCGCTGTCCGCGCCCAGCCGGGTGCTGCTCCGCTACGAGCCGCGCAGGCGACGCTGGACGCGGCTGCCCCCGGCTCCGACTCCTCGCGGCGCCCACGCGGCGGCGGTCGTCCGCGGACGGCTCTACATAGCCGGCGGGGCGAACGACTCGGGCTCGCTTCGCTCGCTCGAGATCTACGACTTCGCGCGCCGGCGCTGGTCGAGGGGACCGGACTTCCCGGGACCGGCGCGCAACCACACCACGGGCGTCGCATCGGGAGGCCGGTTCTACGTGCTGGCGGGCCGCGACGCGCAGAACTTCGCCGCGGCCGAGCGCTACGACCCCCGCCGTCGCCTCTGGGAGCCGCTGCCGGCAATGCGCACGGCGCGCGGCGGAGTCGCGTCCGCGCGGCTGCGCGACGGGCGCATCGTCGTGTTCGGCGGCGAGGACCTCTCACCCGGGGGAGAGACGATCGCCCCCGTCGAGCTGTTCGACCCGCGCACGCGCCGCTGGAGAAGGCTGCCCGACATGCGGACGCCGCGCCACGGCCTCGGCGGGGCGGCGCTCGGAAATCGCGTGTTCGCGCTCGAGGGCGGGGTGGTGCCGGGGTTCTCGGTGTCCCCTACGATCGAATTCCTCGACGTGCCGTCCCGCCGCTAGCACGACTTGATCCCGCTCAAGGACGACATCCCCACCCGGCGCACGCCGATCATCACGATCGCGCTGATCGCGATCAACGTGATCGTCTACTTCCTGTTCGAGCAGGGCCTCTGGGAGCTGGGCGACACGGGGAACGAGCGGGTGATCGAGTACGGCGCCATCCCGGCGGAGATCACCGACCCGGACCTCCAGTGCGTGAGCAACGCGACCGGCACCCAGATCCAGTGCGGCACCGGCGCCTTCGGGTCCGGCTACGTGCCGTTCTGGGTCACGATCTTCAGCTCGATGTTCCTGCACGGGAGCCTGTTGCACCTCGGCGGCAACATGCTGTTCCTGTGGATCTTCGGGAACAACATCGAGGATTCGATGAACCGGTTCGTGTTCATCGGCTTCTACGTGCTGGGCGGGCTCGCGGCGCTCGGCCTGCAGGTCGTGTCCGACTCGAACTCGGTGATCCCGACCGTCGGCGCCAGCGGCGCGATCGCGGGCGTGCTCGGCGCCTACGCCCGGCTCTATCCCCGCGCGCGGGTGCTCACGCTCGTCTTCATCATCATCATCTTCACGGTCATCACTTTGCCCGCCATCCTCGTACTGGGTGTGTGGTTCCTTCTGCAGCTCCTGCCCGCGTTCAGCGACCCGGTCGGCGGCGGTGGCGGCGGGGTCGCCTACTTCGCGCACATCGGCGGGTTCGTGTTCGGCCTGCTGGCGATCAAGCTGTTCGCGACCAACATCCACGAGGACTACGAGCGCCAGCACCGTATTCCGGTGTACTGATGGCCCGGACGCTGGTCCTCGTTGGCAGCCTCGCGATCATCTGCCTGCTCGCGTTCCTGACCATCTCTGTTGCGATAAATGAGGGAATCGACATCCTCGTGGTCGTGTCCGCGATCATCCTCGTGCTGCTGGGCGTCGGCATCCTGGGCGCGCTGACGACGCCTCCGCCGGATGGCTAGGCCCGGCCCGCCGCCGCTTCCTCCCACACCGCTCCTGCAGGGTGGCCGGCGGCGCTCGCGCGCCGGCCGGCTGCTCGCGATCCTCGCGATCCTCGCCGCCCCGGCCGGCGTGGCGGCCGCGGCGCTGCTCTCGTTCGGGAACGGCGACGGCCGCGGCGCGGCGGCTCCGCCGCTGGCTGTCGGCTCGCCGCCGGTGGCTCCGGCGCCGGAGGCGCCGCGCGAGCCGGCCCCGCTGATCGAAGCCGATCCGACGCCCGCCGTTCCGCTGTCGGGCGTCGACGCCTTCCACGTGCGCCTCCGGCACCCGCCGCGAGCCGGGCTCGTGTTCGACGTGGACACCGGCGACGTGCTCTGGCGCCACCGGCCGCTGCTCGTACTGCCGATGGCGAGCCTCACGAAGATCATGACCGCGCTGCTCACGGTCGAGCGAAGCCACCCCCAGGACCCGGTTCGGATCACCAAGGCGGCGCTGAACTACTCGGGCTCCGGGATCGGGCTGCTGCCGCGCGGCAAGCGCGTGCGCCTCGAGACGCTCCTGAACGGGCTGCTGATCGTGTCCGGCAACGACGCGGCGATCGCTCTTGCCGTCCACCTGGCGGGGAACGAGCGCCGCTTCGTGACGATGATGAACAGGCGCGCCGCCGACTGGGGGCTCGAGTGCACGCACTTCGCGTCGTCGCACGGGCTCGAGGACGGCAACCGCTCGTGCCCACGCGACCTCGCGGTCCTCACGCGGCTGGCGATGGCCGAGCCGCGCATACGCCGGATCGTGCGCCGGCGGCAGGTGGACTTCCGCTTCCCGATCAAGGGAAGGCGGCTCTACCTCTACGGCCACAACCCCCTGATCCGCCTGGGCTATCCCGGCGCGATCGGCCTGAAGACCGGCTACACGAACGCGGCAGGCCGCTGCTTCGTGGGAGTGGCGCGCCGAAACGGCCGAACGCTGGGCGTCGTCCTCCTGAACTCCCGCGACCCGGCAAAGCACGCACCGAAGCTCCTGAACGCGGCCTTCGCACGGTTGTGATGGAGCCAGCCGGATTCGAACCGGCGGCCTCCGGTTGCAAGCGAAGCGCTCTACCAACTGAGCTATGGCCCCGTTTGGCATGTGATGGTAGGGGGCATGCGAGCCCCCTATGGGCGACGAGACGACTGAGGAGCTCGCGAAGGCGGAGCGGGCGGAGGACGGAGCGGCCGACGGGCCGTCTGTTCCCCAGGAGGGCGATGCCGGCGCGCACTCCGGTGAGGGGCACGGAGAGCCCGACAAGTCGGCGAAGCAGACGGAGGAGGAACCGGCACCCAGCAGGGCCGAGATCTCGAACTACGAGATCGTGGAGCACTGGTTCGGCGTCGCCGCCGAGCGCCTCGAGCTTCCCGACGACACCGCGGCCGTGCTTCGCTCGTCCTATCGCGAGGTCCAGGTGCAGGTCCCGGTCCGGCTCGGCGACGGCAAGCTGCACGTCTTCTCCGGCTACCGCGTCCAGCACAACGGTGCGCGCGGTCCCTACAAGGGCGGCATCCGCTTCCACCCCGAGGTCGACCTCGACGAGGTGCGCGCCCTCGCGGAGCTCATGACCTGGAAGACGGCGATCGTGAACATCCCCTACGGGGGCGCCAAGGGCGGCGTGAACGTCGACCCCTCCAAGCTCGAGAAGCACGAGCTGCAGGCGGTTGCGCGCTCCTTCATGGACAAGATCGAGAAGGTGCTCGGGCCGCAGCGCGACATCCCCGCACCCGACGTGGGCACCAACGCCCAGGTGATGGCCTGGCTCATGGACGAATACGGGAAGCTCCACGGCCACACGCCCGCCTGCGTCACCGGCAAGCCGATCGCGCTCGGGGGCTCGTTCGGGCGCGAGGCCGCGACCGGTCGCGGCGTGGTCCAGCTCTTCACCGAGGCCGCCGGGGAGCTCGACCTCGAGCCGGCCAAGTCCACCTTCGTGCTCCAGGGCTTCGGCAACGTCGGAGCATGGACCGGGCGGCTGATGCAGGAGCTCGGCGCGAGAATGGTGGGAGTAGCCGACGCCGGCGGCGCGATCGCGAGCCGGGACGGGATCGACGCGGAGAAGCTCGCCGAGCACGTGCGCGGCGGTGGCGCTGTCACGGACTTCGACGGCGGCGCCGAGGAGATCGATCCCGACGACCTCGTCGCGCTCGAGTGCGACGTCTTCATCCCCGCCGCGCTCGGCGGGATGCTCCACAGGGGCAACGCCGACCGCATGCGGTGCCGGATGATCGTCGAGGGCGCCAACAGCCCCACGACGCCGAAGGCCGACGAGATCCTGAACGACAAGGGCGTCTACATCGTGCCCGACGTGCTCGCCAACGCGGGCGGCGTGGTGGTGTCCTACTTCGAGTGGGTCCAGAACCTTCAGCACCTGCGCTGGGAAGAGGAAGAGGTGAACGGGCGGCTCGGCGACATCATGCGCGGGGCATTCCGCGAGGTGTCAGACAGGGCGCGCGAGAACGACACACCCTTGCGTCCGGCGGCGTACGAACTGGGCATCGAGCGCGTTGTCGAGGCCGCGTCCACCCGCGGCTACATCTAGTACCTCCGTCCACCCGCGCCGACACTCGTCGATTCGGGCTGAATCGCTATGTAGGACGGGCTTTCCGTGGCCGAAAACAGGAATACGACGGCATGGAGGGTTCCGTCGAACTAAGCGGCACGGGACGCCGCTGAGTTGCATCAAGCGGGGGGTCGCCGGGGCGGGCGACCCCCCGCCGCAACTCTCACCGGAGGCCGCGGGCCTCAGTCGAAGTCGAAGTCGCGCGGCGGCTTCTGCTCGAACCAGAGCCGGTCGTGCTCGGGCGTCTCCTGGAGGAAGTCAGGCGTGTCCTCCAGCACGTCGAGGTCTTCCTGCTCAGGGTCGGAGGCCAGGACCTCTTCCTCCTCACCCTCTTCGTCGAGCTCATCCTCCACCGCCTCGAAGCCGTGCGGCTGGGTCTCCCCGAGACGGTCGTCGTCGGGGTCCGGCTCGACGGGCGGCGGCTCGACGGGCGGCGGCTCCACCGGAGTGGGCTCTGCCGGAGTGGGTTCTGCCGCAGCGGCGGGCTCAACGGGCTCAGCCGGCTCGTGGATCGCCGTCTCCTCGTGGATCGCCGTCCCCTCGTAGATGGCCCCCTCCTCGAGGATCGCCGTCTCCTCCCGCGCGGCCGCGTCCTCCGGCACCTCGTGCTCCTCGGTGGCCGGGGCGACCGGAGCGGCAGCCTCCGCCTCCGCCTCGGACGCGTCCCCCTCCATGTCGAAAAGGGCCGTCTCCTCGAGGGCCGTCTCCTCCGGTGCCGGCTCATCGGCCTCGGCGGTCGCCGTCTGGGCCGGGGCGAGCTCGGCGTCATCCTCGGGCTGCTGCGCGACGTCGCGCCGAGCCGGCCCGAGCGCCTCATCCTCCTGGCGCTGGAGCTCGTCCTCGGGCACGCCGTGCTGGCGCTTCAGCTCGAGATGCTCCCTGATGGCATCGTCGAGTATGCCCATCGGGCGGAACCTTATCGAGGCCGCGGGAAAGGCTCCGCCAGGGCCATTCCGGCGCGCTCTACGCGGTTCTTGCCGGCCCGCTTGGCGGCATAGAGGGCGGAGTCCGCGGCCGCGATCAGGTCCGCCCGGTCGAAGCCGCTCTCCGGCACCGCCGCCACACCGAAGCTCGCGGTGACGCTCAGCGACCCCTGTCCATCGACACGCCTGACGGGAAGCGACTCGATCGCCGCCCGCATCCGCTCGGCCAGGGACTCCGCCCCGGCAGCGTCCGTCTGAGGGAGGACCACCGCAAGCTCCTCACCGCCATAGCGGGCGGCGGTGTCGAGCTCGCGCGAGACCTCGCGGAGCACGGCGGCCACCTGGGCCAACACCTCGTCGCCCTGCTGGTGGCCATAGGTGTCGTTCACACGCTTGAAGTCGTCGAGGTCGACCATCACGAGCGCCAGCGGCGTCTCGAAGCGGCGGCTCCGCTCGAGCTCGCGGTCGAGCGTGACGAGGAACGCCCGCACGTTCGCCAGACCGGTCAGCTCGTCCGTGACGGCCTGGCGCTCGACCGCCTCGTGGAGGCTCGCGTTCTCAATCGACACGACGGCCTGGCCCGCCAGGTACTCGAGCAGCTCCTCCGCATCGCGCGTAAAGGCCTTGCCGTGCCGCGCGATCGAGATCGTGCCGAGGTACTCCGGCCCGTCGACAAGCGACCTCAGCCCGATCGACAGCGCATGAACCCCACGCCCGTGCGCCGACACCGCCCGACGCGTGCGCTCCGCGCGCTCGTCGCCCTCGAGCGCGCCCAGCAGCTCCGACCCGACGTCCGGGCTGACCGCGAAGACCTCGCGCTCGGCCGTCTCGATCGCACGCTCGAGCTCGGCGTCCACGGTGCCGACCTGGCAGCCGGCGAACGCGCCGCGCGCGAGCGGCAGGGCCCTCCCGACCTCGGCCTCGCAGGCGTCGACCGCCTGCCGCACCGCCAGCGCCACCACGCCGCGGCGGTCGAGGCCGGTGGCGAGCGCGTCGCCGACCCGCCGGATCGTCTCGGCCAGCTCCTGGCGCTTGCGCTCGACCTCTTCGATCTTCGCCTCGAGCTGCACGGACATGTCGTTGAACTCGCGGCCGAGCTCGGCGAACTCGTCGTTGCCCTCCAGCGGCACGAGCTGGCGGAAGTCGCCGCGCGACAGCCGCCGCGCCGCGGCCAGGAAGGTCGCGACCTGGCCGGTCAGGGCACGACCGACAAGGCCCGCGGAGACGAGCGCGAGGAGGACGAACATGGCGAGCAGGCATGCGATCAGCAGGCGATTGGTCGCGATCCGCTCCGAGAACGTCGCGCTCGGGCTCAGGACTCCCAGCCGCACCCGCGGTCCCGCGGGCGTTGCGACCGGGACGACCTTGCCGCGGTACTCCTCGCCGGCGATGTCGACCGTGGTCGGACGGTCGTCTCGCGCCCGCACCGGCGTGAGAGCCGGGTCCGGGACGGTCGACGCCAGCCGCCGCTCGCCTCGGGCAACGAGGATCTCCAGGCCGGTCAGGCCCTTCACGCGGTAGGCCAGCGCGGCTGCGTCCGTGAGGGAGACGGACAGCACCACGGGCGGGGCGCCGGCGACCACGATCTCGGAGCCCGCGGCCGCGACCGCCCGGCCCGAGCCGGCGCGCGCAAGCCGCTCGCCGTCGCGCGACCAGAGCTCGGCCACGAGCACGGGGCCGGCGACGAGCGCTCGCAGGCGGCGCTCGGCTGCCGCCGTGCTGCCCGAGGCGATGGCGCGGTGAAGCGCCGGGTCGCGCGCGATCCGGCGAAGCGGGTGCCGCGCCCGCGCGACCTGCTCGCGATAGATCCCGACGGCGGCGCGCCCGCCCGCGACGATTCCGGCGTCGGCCTTACCGGTCTCGCTGCTGGCCGTGAGCGCGAACAGCACGACGCCGAGCGCGACCATCGGAACGATCACGATCAGGCCGAAGAACAACCTGAGCCGGTTGCGAAAGCTCAATTGGCACGTACCCCCGTCGAGGAAGGCTACCGGCGCTCGCCTCCCTCTTGGGGCCGTGCAGCGGCGCTACCATGTACCGGCCTCGGGGCTATAGCTCAGTTGGGAGAGTGCCTGGATCGCACCCAGGAGGTCGTCGGTTCGAGTCCGACTAGCTCCATCGCGAAGCAGCGTCGCCCGGATCGGGCGCGTATGCGCAGTACGTGCCGGTGCGAACGGAGCGCGTGAGGTGCTCGCCGAGCTGGGGATGGTGTTCGCCGATGCGCGCTATGCCCTGGCGGACAGCGCGAGTCACACCGGAACGAGCACGCTCGGAGGCGGAGCCGGCCCGGCGCTCGCGACCACCGAGACCGACCGCGCGTGCGAGCTCTCGCACCAAGAACTCACGCTCGGCGTCGGCCTGCGCCTCCCGCTCGGCATCCTCGAGCGCGCGGGCCTGCTCGATGTCGTCTTCGATCTCGGCCAGCCGGCGACGGTAGGCGCTCTTGGCCCGCTCGTCGAGCATCTCCCCGGCATCGCCAAGTGCCATCTGCTGCCCTGTTTCAGTGGCGACCAGGTCCACCACGTGGAACTCGCGGCCGGGGTGAGCGAGAAGCTGCGCGAGATACCGCATGCCCTTGAGATCCCGGACGCGCACCGTGCGCCCCTCGAATACCAGCAACCAGTAGTCACCTTCACGGCGGAAGACGTTCGTCTCAGTCGCGATACTCGTCGCAACTTCGATCCGGTCGAGGATCGACCGCGCTGCCTGTAACTCGAGTACGGCGTGGTCCTCGCTTCCGCCGGCGCGGAGCGCCGCCGCGAGAACCGTCCGTGCTAGCGCCGCCTCGTACGGCGCGCCGATCTCGTGCCACATTCGTGCCGCCTCCGAGCAACACCGCTCCGCCTCCGCCGCATTGCCCTCCGCGAGCCGCACCCGTCCTCTAGCCAGCGTCGCCCCGGCCACGAGCGCCTTGCTCTGAAACCTGGCGGCGACGCGCTCCAGCTCGTGGGCCGCTGCCTGCGCGCGGGCGAGGTCGCCGCCCGCGATCTCGATCTCGACCTGCGCGTCGAGCAGCGGGGCCCGCTGCAGGTCGGAGTCGGGTGGCAGCTCCTTCGAAGGAACCCGCGAGGGATGCTCGAGCGCGTCCCGTATGGCGGTAGCTGCCGCGGCCACCTCGCCGCGCGCCAGGCGCACCAGCGCGAGACCCGGCTGAGGCTCCCACCCGACGCGATGCGCGGCCAGAAGCGCCTCCTCGGCCCCGTCGATGTCGCCCTTACGCAACCGGATCCGGCCGAGCTCCGTGAGCGGCCATCCCATCTCGCGACGCAGGTACGGGCTCAGCTCCTCGCAGGCCACCAGCGCCTCTCGCTCCGCTTCGTCGCACGAACCGCGCAACCTCAGAATCTCCGCCCGGTGCACCCGGCAGCGCCCATGGAGGCTCCCGATTGCATTGGTCTGGCACCAGCGCTCCATCGCCTCGGTCCACTCCTCGGCCACGTCGTACTGCGCGAGTCCCTGCAGCGCGCAGACGAGCTCGCAGTACACGAGCCCGGTCGAGAGCGGATCGAGGTCCCCGGACACTGCCGCCACTCCAGCTTCGTCGAGCAGCGCCAGACCTCCCTCGACATCGCCGCCCAGGATGCGCAACCGCGCCGCCGCCACTCGTCCGACGGCGCACGCCGCGGCGTCCCTTTCCGAGCCGACCTCGATGGCGCGCTCGGACCATTCGCGAGCGCCGGGGAGGTCGCCGGTCAGCATCCGCTCGTACGTGCGGACGACCGCGAGCCATGCGTGCGCGGACGTCTCCTGCTCACCCTCGAGCAGGCGTTCCGCCCGGGCGAGCCAGCCGCGCACAGGTGCCATCAGCGCGGTATCCAGGAGCAGGTGCATCGCGAGGCGCACCGCTGCGCCTGCCGCCGCGACAGAGTCACCGGCCTCGACGCACAGAGCGTGCGTGCGCTCCCACGCCTCGATGGTCACGTCGAGCTCGCCGGCGGCGTAGGCCACCTCCGCGAGCAACGGCAGATCGCCCGAACCCATCAGCCCATCCGAGTCGACCTCCATGAGGAGGCCGTACGCCTCGTCCCAATCTCCGCTCGCCGCCGCTTCTCGCGCGCGTTCGAGGCTCATCGCATCCCGCCGTAACCGTGACGGTTACCGCCGTATCGGCATTGCTTACGCATCTGGGTTGAGGACGACCAATCCAAGCCAGGAGGAGTCATGGACCGTGCAGAAGTCAACGGCGTAGAGCTGGAATACGAGGTGCGCGGAGCAGGGGAACCCGTGCTGTTGATCGACATGCTCATCGCCGACTGCTTCGTGCCGCTTCTTCCCGAGCCGGCGCTGGCAGACGAGTACCAGCTGATCCGATACCACAAGCGGGGTTGGGTTGGCAGCACGCACACTCCAGGGCCGGTGAGCATAGGAGAGCACGCCGCCGACGCCGCGGCGTTGCTCGAGCACCTAGGTCTGCGGCGCGCTCACATCGCGGGCCATTCCACCGGCGCGTCGATCGGAGCCCAACTGGCCCTCGACCACCCCGAGAAGGTGCACACGCTCACTCTGCTGGAGCCGACGCTGGTGTCGTTGCCTCTCGGCGGTGCGTTCTTGAAAGCCGCCGGCCCGGTGTTCGAGGCATATCGAAGCGGTGACCACTCGGGAGCGTTTGCCATGTTCGTGGCCGCCGCAAGCGGCCTCGATTGGGAAGTGTGTCGAGCCTTGCTCGAGGAGCGGATCCCGGGTGTGGTCACACAGTCGGTCAAGGATGCCGACACCTTCTTCGCAGTCGAGCTGCCCGCCCTCACCGAGTGGGAGTTCGGGCGCGAGCAGGCTGCCGCGATTCGCAGACCAGTCCTATCCGTGACCGGCGCGGAGACGAAGCCGATGTGGGTTGAGATCGCCGAGTTCCTCCGCTCCTCGCTCCCTCAGGTCGAGGAGCTCACGGTCGAGGGCGTGGGCCATCTTCTCCAGATCCAGCGCCCCGAGCCCGTGGCTCGAGGCATGGCGGAATTCATGGAGCGGAACGCGATCGCCGGCGACCGGCCGCCCGCCACCGTGTGAGCTCCGCCCTTCGGCTCGAACGCCGCCCACTGCGTGCCGCGGTAGAACAAGTGCTCGAGCTAGGTGAAGTAGCGCCGCAGGTTCACGTACTTCCGCCCGGCGGCGAGCGTCAGTTAAGCGCGCCGGCGGGCAAGATGTAGCGGGCGGGCGGGCGCGGCTCGGACCCGATCGGACCGCTGAGCCGAGGGCTATGCAGGCCCTGCTTGGACGAAGAGTCGCCGACCGCCTCGGGCTCGCCTGCGTGGTCGAGAATCCAGGTGACAACCGCGGCCGAGTCGGCCCCCTCGGCCACGATCGCCGCGCGTTCGATGACCGTCCCGCCGGACGGGTGGCGTCGCGACAGGCGGCTCAGCAGGGCTCGGATCTCGTCCTCATTACGCATTTAGTGGCACCTCCGTGCTCGGACGAGCATAGCCGCATGCGGGCCGTCCCGCCTCGCGCGACAAGCAGCAGCCGAGTCGCACGTCTGACACGAGGAATACGGCAGTTGGTCGCTTCTGCCCGCGCGAAAGGCTCCAATCCGACTCGGCGCCGCTGTGACGGCTGCTCTATCTGTCCGTAATGCTCATGGATCATGATGTGCGTGATGGCACGCGGACTAGCCGTGGTCGCCGTGCTGGGCGCCGCCCTCGGAGTGTGGGCGGATCTCGCGGCCGCGTGCACGTGCGCCGATCGTGACGAGCGGGATCGGCTCGAGAGCGGTGAGAAGGCGATCATCGGGCGGGTGCTGAGCGAGCGGCAGCTTGACCCGGACCTGTACGACTTCTCGTATCGCGTGAGGGTCGAGCGCAGCTTCGGCGTGAGGCTGAGTGGCGAGATCGAGCTCGGCGTCGCCTTCGAGCAGTGCGGGACGCCGCGTGTGGGCGCTCGCCAGGGGATCTTCATCCGCCGGCGCGCGTCGGGCTGGGTGACCGACGGGTGCAGCATCGTCGAGGGGTCGGCGATGGAGCGCGCGCTGCGCCCGTATCGGCGGCCGCTCGGCCACGGTCGCCTGGCACTCCTCGCCGGCGGGCACTTCGGCGACTCGCGCGTGATGGCCCTCGACGCGCGCGGGCGCGTCATCGGGTACGGCCAGGGGCGCGGGGAGGCGCGCGACCTCTCCGTCTGCGCCGGCGCGCTGCGCTCGGCTGAGCTTTTCGTCGACGGCCGCTCGCTCAAGGTCGCACTGCGCGACCTCCGGTCGCTGCGGGTGATCCGCTCGGCGGTGGTGGCGGTCGGACGGCGCTCGATCGAGCCGGGGCGTGCCTGGGTGAGCTGCGCCGACGGCGAGGGCGCCGCGGTCCACGTTGCGGCGTCGGACTACATCCAGCGCACCCGCTTCGAGCGCATCCGCATCTGGCGCGCCGACGCGTCCGGTGTCCACCACGTGACCACGCTCGAGGGCAGCCAGGCCGCGCTCACGTCAACCCATGCCTACGTCAGCCGCTATGGAGAGGCGATCGTGGCCGTGGACCTCGCCACGGGCTCGGCGAGGCGCGTGACCGGCGTGCGGGGACCGGACCTTCTCAGCGTCAGCCCGGATGGTGCGCACGTCGCGTTCTACGACTCCGGACGACTCCGCGTCGTCGACACCGCCACGGGCGCGGCGCGCAGCCGGACGTCTCGCTACGGCTGGGTGATCGAATGGCTCGACCCGCAGCGCCTCCTGTTCCGTATCGGCGGCAAGGCGCTGGTCTACGACACGGAGCTTCACCGGCTCCGCCGCTACCCGTTCGTGCGCATGTACGGGCAGGCGCACGTGGCGGACCGCCTGTACGGGACCGCCCGCTACCGCCTGCGTTCGCTCGACCTCGCGACGGGACGCAAGCGGACCGTCGCAGGGCTGACCGACCGCGGCATCGTCGACCTCGTCGGCGTGCCCGGGCGCCCGCCGATCGAGCCCGGAAGGCATCGGCCCGGCGCGCCTACGGCGACGACGCGCTCATCTTCATCCGTGCGGTGCTCCCGCCCACGGATGAGCGCCCGTCCACCACGTCGCTGAAGAAATCGAACGTAATCCACGGCAATCCACACCCATCCGCGCGTCGCCGCAGCGCGATCCCGCCGCACGGGTTCCACTCTCTAGTGAGGAAAGCACCCCTCTCAAGCACAATCGCATCCCCGCATCGCACCCAGGAGGCCGCCGGTTCGAGTCCGGCTAGCTCCATCTCACAAGCGCGGTACATGGGACACGCAGCGTCATCGTTCGTCTCCTTGTCGAGCAGTCACGATGCCATTCAGCGCCAGCTCGACGACATCGCGGGCGAAGCGGTCGGTCAGCTTCGCGTGGCCGTGCAGGAGCCGGTGATAGACGGCGCCGTAGATCAGGTCGAGCGCGACTTCGACGTCGAGGTCCGCCGGCACCTCCCCGCGCTCTGCCGCCCGCGCGAACACTGCTCGCATCGCGTCGCGGCGAGGCTCGACGAAGTGCGTGCGGTAGGCGTCAGCGAACTTCGGGTCGGACTGAGCTTCGTTGACCAGGGCGGCGATGACGGGCCCGAACGGCCGGTGCCTGATCTCGCGCACCCACGGGCGAACGAGCGCGAGCACGTCCTCCCGCAGCGATCCCGTGTCGCGCACCGGCGCGCTGGCGTCCGTCCAGTCGAGCAGCGCGTCGAGCGCCAGCCTCTCCTTCGACGGCCACCAGCGGTAGATGGTGGCCTTGCTCACGCCGGCCCTTTGGGCCACCGCGTCCATGCTCACCGCGTCCAATCCACGAAGCAGGAGCAGCTCGGCGGCTGCGTCGAGAATCGCGCGTCGCGCCTTCTCGCTGCGCGGCCGCCCGCGCCTCGGCGCGTCGGCTCTCACCTCGCCGGTCACCGTCACGACGCTACGAGCTCGACGGTCCGGTCTCGAGCAGCGTGCCGCGGGCCGAGACCGGGTCGCTCACCATCATGGTGGGCGGCGAGGAGGCCCCCGTCGGGCTGGTGGAGCCGCTGGTGCGCAAGCTCCGCCAGACCGTGACTCGCGTTGGTGGGAGCGACCAGGACCTATTGCTCAGCCGGACGCCGATCGCGCCGCGGCCGACGAATCCAATCGTGCTCATCGTCCGCTCCCCGATCTGGTCGACGCCCTTGAGGCCGCTCGTCCCGAGCGGGGCGGTCTTGAGCTGCGTCTTTGGCATCAGTTGTCCTCCTCCAATATCGAAACTAGGCGTTTAGTTTTCCATATTCGCCCCACGCTGTCAAGCGCCGAACTCAAGGGCGCCGAGAGTGGCGACACCGAGCGCGACCCCGGGACTGCTGTGCTCGGGGGCGAGAGCTTCACGACCTCAGACACCCGCGCACGAGGTACTGGCGAATTCGCCGCGTGGTTGCGAGCGTCTCGCAAGTCGAGCGTCAGACCGGTTCGAGTCCGGCTAGCTCCATTGCCGAAGTGGCCAATACCCAGCGCTACGATCACCGCCGTGATCGCCGGCGCACACACGATCATCTTCGCCGAGGACGCCGAGCGAGCTCGGGAGTTCCTTCACGACGTGCTGGGCTTCGAAGGGGTCGATGCCGGCGACGGCTGGCTGATCTTCGCCCTGCCGCCGGGTGAGGTCGCGGTCCACCCTGGGTCCGGTTGGGGCCGGGGACCTGGGCATCACGCCCTGTTCCTTATGTGCCATGACATCGAGCACACCGTCGCGGAACTCGAGCGCAAGGGCGTCGAGTTCGTATCTCCGATAGACGACGAGGGCTGGGGCCGGATCGCGCACTTCAAGATCCCCGGCGCCGGCGAGATGGGTCTCTACGAACCCAGGCACCCGAGCCCACTCCAAGAGTTCGCGTAGACCTGAACCCCGTGGCCTGCCCCTGTCGCGGCCGGGGAGGCTCAGCCCTTCGGTCAGGACTGCACGAACGCCAGCAGGTCGGCGTTGATGGTGTCCGCCTGCGTCGTCGGCATGCCGTGCGGGAATCCCTTGTATGTCTTGAGCGTCCCGTTCTGCACGAGCTTCGCGGACAGCGGCCCGGAGTCCGCGTACGGCACGATCTGATCGTCGTCGCCGTGCATGACCAGGACCGGCACCGTGATCTTCTTCAGGTCCTCGGTGAAGTCCGTCTGCGAGAACGCGACGATGCCGTCGTAGTGGGCCTTGGCTCCGCCGGTCATCCCCTGGCGCCACCAGTTCTGGATGATCGCTTCCGAGGGCTCCACCCCTGGCCGGTTGAAGCCGTAGAACGGCCCCGACGCAAGGTCGCGGTAGAAGATCGATCGGTTCGCGGCAACCTGCGCCTGGAAGCCGTCGAACACGCTCTTTGGCAGCCCGTCCGGATTGGCCTCGGTCTGCACCATGAGCGGCGGCACCGCACTGACCAGCACGGCTTTGGCCACACGGCTCTCACCGTGCCGCGCGATGTAGCGCGCGACCTCGCCGCCGCCTGTGGAGTGCCCGACGTGGACCGCATCCTGCAGATCGAGATGCTCGGTCACGGCAGCCAGGTCGTCGGCGTAGTGGTCCATGTCATGACCATCACCGGTTTGGGCCGAGCGTCCGTGGCCACGCCGATCGTGGGCAATCACGCGGTAGCCGTGGCTGAGGAAGAACAGCATCTGGTTGTCCCAGTCGTCACTCGAAAGCGGCCATCCATGGCTGAAGACGATCGGTTGGCCCGAGCCCCAGTCCTTGTAGAAGATCTGGACGCCGTCGCTTGTGGTGAGCATGCCCATGTGCCTCTTCTCCGTCGGTCGGGGTGACGCGCAACACGATCGCGCGCCGAGACACCGTTCGCGCCCGTAAACACCCTGGTGCCCACCCTGGCTCCCTGCGCCTCGCCCCGCACTGCGGGGATCGCATGCGGGCATGCGCGAGGATGGCGTGCGCCGTGGTGATCGAGTTCTCCGCCGACGACGGCACGCGACTGGCCGGCACGCTCACGGTTCCAGGCGCGCCGGGCCCGGTCGCCGGCACGCTGCTGCTCAGCGGCTCCGGGCCGCTCGATCGCGACTCAAACATGCCGCAACAGCGACTCGACGTCGGAGCGGCGCTCGCCGCGGCGCTGGCGGCGCACGGCGTCGCGTCGCTGCGCTTCGACAAGCGCGGGGTCGGCGCGTCAGGCGGCGAGTACCTGAGCGCGGGCTTCCACCGCGAGACGGCGGACGCCCGTGCCGCGCTCGGCGCGCTGCGGGGGTCGCCGTCGATCGACCCTACGCGCGTCGCGATCGCCGGCCACTCGGTCGGGGCGACGATCGCGATCCGCCTCGCCGCGGCCAGCGGCGGCGCCGAGCCGATCGCAGGCGTCGTCCTGCTGGCCGGCGCGGTCCGCCCGGGCGCCGAGGTCATGGAATGGCAGTCCGCCCGCATCGCCGCGACGCTCCCGCGAGCGCTGCGCCCACTCAGGCCGCTGTTGGTGCGGATGCAGGCGCGCGGGCGGCGCCGGCTGCGCGAGTCGACCTCCGATGTCATCAGGGTCAACTGGAGCCGGAGTCCGGCGCGCTGGGTGCGTGAGTTCATGGCCTACGAGCCGGCGCCCGACCTCGCCGCGATCCGCTGCCCCGTCCTCGCGATCACAGGAGGCAAGGACGTCCAGGTCGACGCCGCCGACGTCGACCGGATGCGCGAGCTGGTCGACGCGCCGTTCACGGGCGACACGCCGGCCGACCTGACGCACGTGCTCCGCACGACCCCCGGCCCGCCGGGCCTCGCCGGCTACCGAGCGCAGCTGAAGCAGCCGCCGGATCCCGAGCTGATGGACCGCGTCGCAGCGTGGATCCGCGACCGCACCGCCTCCTGAACGGTTGACGGGAGTTAGTGGAAGTGCTCGTTTCCCGAGCTCGCGTCCCAGGCGTATCGCTGAAGCGCCGGGAGAGACGAACGGGCGAGCGAGATGCCGTACTCGGGCTCGCTCCGCTTCCCGACGTTCGGGCGGTCGGTCAGGGGAGGCGAAGCCCTGCGCCACTCCGTGCTGGGCACCAGGTAGACCTCGGGCTCCTCCGCATCAGCCAGCAGCACGATCGCCGCGAACCGGTTGGCCGCGGGCGTGAACCGCCGCTTGGTCCAGAAGACGTAGCCGCCGAGACGCTGGGTGGACACGAACACCTCGAGCGAGCGGCCGGAGGGGGTCTCGACGTCGAGCTTGCTCCCGATCCGGCCGCTCGGCGGCTTCACCGTGCACCCCAGGCTCTCGAGCCGCCCCGTGACGAGTGTCCTGCCAAGGGCGATCAGCTCCGCTCGGCTCAGCTGCGACCAACGGTCAGCGGTCTTTGTGCGCGACGTGCTCACTCGGCCACCGTGAGGACGACCTTGCCGGGCCCGTGGTGGCCTGACTCGGCGGCGCCGCCTTCCTCCAGGGGGAAGTTGTGGTCGGTGGCGGCGAGGTCGGCCATGGCCGACGCGGCGGCAGCCTCCTCGAGGGGGAACGTCGCCGCGACGGTGGGAGCGAGCTTGCCGGTGGCGGCCAGGTCGGCCAGGGCGGACATCCCGATCTCGTCGGCCTCGACGATGAGGGCGGCGACGCGGATGCCTCGCTCGGCCGCGGCCTCAGCGGCCGCCGCGATGCTCGGCGGCTGCGTGGAGACCACAATCCCACCCGGCTTCAGAACGTCGAGGGCCCTGGCGGGGTAGTCGCCGCCGACGACGTCCAGGACGACATCCTGGTCGTGGACGACTTCGGTGAAGTCAGTGCTGTTGTAGTCGATCACCTCGTCGGCGCCGAGCGAGCGCACGAAGTCGAGCTTGTCGGCAGACGCCAGCGCGGTCACGTGCGCGCCGCGCGCCTTGGCGATCTGCACCGCAAGGTGCCCGATCCCGCCGGCCGCACCGTTGATCAGAACGCGGCTGCCCTCGCCGACGCCGGCGGTGTCCACCAGCGCCTGCCAGGCCGTGAGCCCGACCATCGGGATCGCCGCCGCGTGGACATGGTCGAGCCGATCCGGCTTCCGGACGAACGCGCGCGTCGGGCCGACGACGTACTCGGCGTAGGCGCCATGGCCCTGCGGGAACGGCAGCATGCCGAACACGACGTCACCGGGCGAGTAGAGCGTCACGCCCGGGCCGACCGCCTCCACCGCGCCGCACACGTCCCAGCCGAGCACGAAGGGCGGCTCGCCTATCAGGGCCCCGGTCTCGCGGTTCGCGCCATCGATCGGATTGACGCCTGCCGCGTGCACGCGGATGAGGATCTCGCTCACGCCGGGCTCGGGGGTGGGCGCCGCTACGAGCTTCAGGACCTCGGGTCCACCGAGTTCGTCCTGGCTGACGGCCTTCATCGTGCCGTTGGCACCTTCGCTGGCCGCGTTGGTCGGGTCGGTCATGCTGTCCTCCGGGAAAGCGGGGCTTCGCTGTCACTCGGGTTAGTCCCGGCCGGCCGCGATTTCTTACCTCCCTAGGAGTACTCGGAAGAGTCCCCAGGAGGCGGACGACAACCCCCGGCCGCAGGTCGAACATGGCCTGATGGCGAAGAGCAGCGGGTGCCAGCCGAGCCGAATGCCTCCGGAACGCGAGCGCGACGAGTGGGTCAAACAGCTGCGCGCGGGACATCCGCGCCGGGAGACGGCGGTAACCGAGCTCCGGGAAGTACTGCTGCGCGTGGCCTACCACGAGCTCTCACGCCGAGGGGGTCAGCTGGCGTCGATCAGGGGACCCGAGTTCGACGACCTCGCCGACCAGGCCGCCAATGACGCGCTGATGAACGTCCTCGCCAGGCTCGACCACTTCCGCGGACTGAGCCGCTTCACCACCTGGGCGTACAAGTTCGTGATGTTCGAGGTGTCCAGCAAGGTGGCACGCCACACCTGGCGCCGCCAGCCCCCTGGCCGTGAGGAGCTTCTGTTCGAGCGGCTGCCCGACTCGATGGCGCCCCAGCCCGGCGACCGGCTCGAGCAGCACGAGCAGCTAAGGGCGCTGTCGACCGCGATCGGCGAGCTGACCGAGCGCCAACGCGAGGTGTTCGTCGCGATCGCGCTCAACGAGATGCCCATCGATGTCCTGGCGATTCAACTCGGCACCAACCGCAACGCGATCTACAAGAACCTGTTCGACGCCAGGCGTACCCTGCGTGCCAGCATGGCTGCAGCCGGACATCCCGTGCCCACGGCAGACGCCGCCTGATGGGCGATCGCCGTCGCGTCGACGAGCTTCTGCGCGCCCAGGACGGGGACGCGGGCTGCGCCGCCGGTGAGGAAATCCTCGACGCCTACGTCGAGCTCGAGCTCGCCGGGAAGGACCCGGCGAGCGTGTACCCCGGCACGGCGATCCACCTTCAGAGCTGCGCCGGCTGCCGAGCCGATCACGACGGCCTGCTAGACGCGGCCCGCCGCTTTGCCGACGGCCGGCCGAAGTAGAGCGACGCGTTCGTGCGAAGACACAGCGGCGGCCGGCTGCTCAGGGGCGGCCGGCTGCTCAGCGACGAAGCGGCTGCGGCGGTCCAGCTCCACGTACAGGCAACCGGCTAGCCAGCGTCCGACGGCCTGGGCCCACTCCGCAACGGTGCGGCCGGCGTCGCGCTCCCGGCAGATCTCGATCGTGGTGTCGAACCAGAGCTCGATGTGCATGAGCCGCGGCAGCGAGCGGGCGAGTTGCGGGTGCTCGTCGACGATCGACTCGTTCGGCCGTCGTAGACGTCCGATCAGCCCGCGGCGGACCCGGTAGCCGGGGAACAGCTCGCGCAGCATCACTCCAACCGCGCAACCGCCCTCTGCCGAGAACAGCTTGCCGGGATACAGCCGGCCGTCGTGACGGTCGAGCCCGCGGCGCATCGCGTCCAGCACCTCGTCGGGCAGGTGACGCACGGCTCGGTCGAGCACCCGCTTGCGTTCGGCTGCGAGGGCGGGCGGGATCTCCGGGAGCGCCTTCGCGGTCGGCATGCATCGACCGTAAGGCGAGCCGAGCCGGGACCAAGAGGTGTCGGCTCACCTTCGATAGGTGCGCGCGCTCACTCGGCACCAAGCGCTCCGAACAGAGAGAAGGCCCGCATGCGCGGGCCTTCTCTCCGAAAGCGAGCGGTGTCGCGGCTGTTAGACCTGGACGAGCTCGCCCGTCTTCTGCAGCACGACCTCGCCGCTGGTGATCTTCGGCGCGTTCGGCAGGACCGTCTCGAGCTTCTGCTCGCGCACCCAGTTGGACGCGACGCGGGTCGACTCGTCGGCGTGCTCGGAGGTGTCGAATACGCTGATGGAGCTCACGACGCCGTTGCCGGTGTCGAGGAGGAAATAGGCATTGAAGCCCGGTAGATCGCTCATGCTCGGCAGGAGGGTCTCGTCGGCCTTCTTGACGAGGTCGTCGATGCGTGCTTTGTCGATCGACTCGTAGCGTCGAATGGTGGCGAACATGTTGGGTCCAACTCTCTTCTCTGGAGTGGAGGACTCGATTGAGTCCTCCTGATGCGCCTCGAGCCCAAGGTGACGGTCGAAGGGAGCTTTGGTAGCTCGACGACGTCGGCAGCGGGTCTTTGGCGCAGGTCGTACCCTAGCAGCTTTCTAGACAACGGTGTATTACGTTGTTACGTTTCTCTACGTTATCCATCCGGGAGATCAGCGATGTGTCCCTTCTCCGTGACGGTCGAGCACGTCCCGGATCGCGAGCTCGGCCCGCTCTTGACTCGGCTTGCGGACGCGGGCTTCAACAATCCGACCATCGACCACGTCGCCGACCGTGCCTCCGATGGGGAAGCAACCCGCATTGGCCGAGGTCCCCTGGACCTCCCGGAGGATTGGCGTGTGGTGCGGGAGCGCGACGGTGAGTCATATCGGTGGCCGGACCGCCGCGACCAGTACAAGCCCTACCGCGTGTTCATCGGCACGACGCGCGCCGAAGGCGCCATTCAGATCGGACTAGGCGAAACCATCCGCAAGAACCGGTGGGGCCGCGACCGAAAGTACGTGGTGGCCTTCCTGAGCGCCGGTTCCCCCCAGCAGCCGCTGGTCGAGTTCGTCGCTGCCGACGACTACGAGCAGACCCGCGAACTGGTCGCGGTCGTCCGCGGCAGCGACGGAGGGCGACGGATGTATGGCGTCGGCGACCCGCTCCCAGCTGTCTACGCGGATCGCTTTCGAACTCAGATGTACAACGAGCGAGTCGTCCAGCCGGGGGCTTGGAACAAGATCGTGGTGGTGGCTCGCGAGGACGATGACGAGGCGATCCTCAACCACGCGCTGATCCAGAGCCGGCGCCGCCAGCGCACCTAGGTCCCTGCTGCCGCGACCGGTTGTCGTCCGCCGGCCGCGCCGGCGGCTTCGGGGGCGTCGGGGGCGGCGCGCATCGGGGCGGGCATGAGCGCGGCGCCGGCTATCACGAGGCAGAAGGCGACGGCGCGGGCGCCGATCCCGGCCGGGCCGGAGCCGATCGGCTCGTGGAAGACGATGATGCCGCCGATGATCGCGGCGAGATTGGCGGCGACGGAGGTGACCGCGATGACCTCGACACCCTCGCCGATTTGGAGGCTGCGGGCGGAGGCGTAGAAGGAGATCACACCGGCGATCATCGCGGTCAACGTCCACGGGCTCAGCAAGCCAAGCAGCGGGCCCGGCTCCGCCTGGGTGAGCCACTTGAGCGCAACGTCGGAGACGCCGAACAGCGCGCCGGCCGCCGCGGCGAGCAGCAGCCCCTCGCCGCGCGGAGCGAGATGGCGGCGGGTCGAGATCCTGATGAGGACGGCGCCGGTCGCGAAGATCGCGCCCTCGACGGCGATCAGCGCCGCCAGTGAGGCGCGCTCCGGGTCGCCGTCGCCGCCGCCGGTCAGCCCGATCACGACCAGGCCCGCGGCCGTGATCGTGACGCCGACCCATTGCCGACGGCCGAGCTGAAAGCCGAAGAACCGCTCAGCGAAGACGGCGAGGAAGACGAGCCCGCCGGAGAGGACCGCCTGGACGATCGACAGCGGCGCGAGCGAGAGCGCACCCACGTGCAGACCCCAGGCCACGACGGCCACCATCCAGCCGACCAAGAACCACTTGGAGCGAAACAGACCGACGGCGCTGCGCAGCAGATGGTGGACGTCGATCGGCGGGGCTACCACCGCGCCGCGCTGCTTGAACAGAAAGGCGAGGTTCGTGGCCACCGCAGAAGCGAGCGCCAGGCCCAGTCCGAGGATCACGACAAGCGACCCTCTACGAGGGGAGCGCTACTCCGGTGGAGGGGGCGCGGTCCGCTCTCGATTCGCGTAGCCCTCACGGAGGAGCGCGGCCTTCTCGTCACTCGCCCGCGCCTCCTCAGCACTCGCCCGCGACGCCGGAAGCACGCGTGCGGCTTCATCCAGCACCGCCTTGCGATGCTGGAACTTGCGTTCGTAGTCGCGCACCGCCTTGACCGTTGCCGAGTCGGCATCGGCGATCGCGTCGGCGATCTGCTCGGGAGTCAGAGCGTCGTAGCCCGGCAGCGGTTCGCTGCCCTGCATGTAGCGCAGCTTCTCGAGCACGGCCGGCCGGCTTCCGTGGGCGCGCTCATAGCTCTCAACCGCGGCCAGCTCGACCTGAGAGAGCTGAGCGAGCTGGTCGCTCACCTGCTTCTCGCCCAGCCGGTCGTAGCCGGAGATCGGGAGCCGGTCCTCGCCTGCTGAGCTGGGTGCGCCTGGGGTGTCACGTGCGGACCCTCCGGAGCGACGTTTGCTCAGCGCCTCAAGGATCTTCATCTGTTGTCTCCAGTCTGGGCCAGCGGCCGTCCGGCAAGGATGGCCAGCAGGTCGCCGACCTTCTGCTCGCGGGCGAGCGGGTCCGGCAGGGGTACATGGGCGTGGATGGTGTAGTGGTTGCGACGCCCGTTGCGACTACGCGAGATGTAGCCCGCGTCGGCCAGCTCGGCGACGATCCGGTGGGCGGCCCGTTCGGTGATCCCGACCGCGTCGCCGATCTCGCGCAGGCGGACACCCGGGTCATGCGCGATGCAGAGCAGCACCTGAGCGTGGTTCGTGAGAAAGGACCAGCTGTGTGCTTCGTCCCGAACCACGCATAGTAGACTAGCGTTTCTAGACTCTAGTGTCATGTATTGACCCGCGTGCACAACGAGCGAAAGCGACCCTGATGCCCCACTTCAAATGCGTACGCTGCAAGACGCGCCTGTACAGCTCGGCGCGCCTGGACGACCTGATCGGCGACACGTGCCCTGGCTGCGACTCGCCGCTCGAGCCGGTCGGCGAGCTCACTGAGATCGTCGGGTTCCAATCGATCACGCAGCGCGACGGCGCCGCCGACGGGGACCGGCCGCGCAGACAAAAGCCCTTCGCCGGTCGGGTCGACGCCCTCTTCGCGCACCGCGAGGCATTACTTGCCGATGTCAGCCCTGAGGCGGTGGCCAAGGCAGTGGCTCTGCCCCTCCCAGACGAGAACCCGTGAAGAGCGTCCCTACGCGCCTCGAGAGCCGCTTCGACCGCGTGGACGCAGTCCGCGACGAGCGACTCGAGCGCGAGCGGCTGGGCGACGAGGCGCGCTACCGTCGCGCGCGCCTCGACCTCTACCGGGCACGACTCTACGCCGGGCGAGCGGCCGGGCAGAGCAAGCTCCGAGAGCTCCAACGAGCCTCAGACGGGGCTGCAGCACGTCTTCGCCGCGCAGCGACTGCGGCCCACGACGAGGTGATTTAGGGGGTCTCGTCCCAGCCCCCTGAGCTCTGGGGCTGGGATGATCGCCGCGTGGAGGCGATCCGGTTACTCGAGAGCGCGCGGTGGGAGGCTGCCCGCGACGCGTTCGAGGCGGAGCTCCGGGACGGGGACTCGCCGGACGCCCGGGACGGGCTCGGCCTCGCGCTGTGGTTCCTCGGCAGCATCGAGGAGGGGATCGCCACGCGCGAGCTGGCCTTCGACGGCTTCGTTGCAGAGGGCCGCTGCGACGAGGCCGCCCGGACCGCCGCGTGGGTCTCGCACCAGTACCTGCTCAGCGGCCGCACCTCCGCGGCCCGCGGCTGGCTCTCGCGTGCCGACCGCGCGCTCGCGGACACAAGCTGCGAGGGACACGGTTGGGTCACGGTCGAGCGCGCTCGCCATGCGGAGAGCCTCGAGGAGTGCGCCGCGCAGGCGCGGCGGGCGATGGACATAGCCCGCGAGAACGGCGCGGGCGATCTCGAGGTGTTCGCCCTGAGCCTGCTCGGCCAGGCCGAGGTTCGGGCCGGCCGCGTCGCCGAGGGGATGCAACTGCTCGAGGAGGCGATGACCGCCGCGTCCGCCGGGCGCGTCCGCAACGTCCACACTCTCGCCGAGGCGTACTGCAATCTGATCGAGGCCTGCACGAGCGCCGGCGACTGGGAGCGCGCGGCCGAGTGGTGCGAGCTGGTCGACGAGTTCGCCCGCGAGCACGGCACGATGCCGCTGCTCGGGGCGTGCCGCACGATCCATGCCGACGTCCTGGTAGCGCGAGGCCGGTGGCCCGAGGCCGAGCTCGCGCTCCAGAGCGCCCTCGAGACCCACGCCCGATACGTGCCGCAGATGGGTGCGCCGACGATCGCGACCATGGCCGAGCTGCGGATCCGGCAGGGCCGCCTGACCGAGGCCGAGCAGCTGCTGGCCGGGCGCGAGGAGCACCCGTCGTCGCTGCGCGCACTCGCCCACCTGCGAATCGTCGAAGGCCGGCCCGAGGTCGCGGCGGCGCTGCTCGAGCGCGGCCTGAGCGCCGTCGAGAGCGACGCGGTCGCCACCACGCAGCTGCTCGCCCCGCTCGTCGACGCGCGCCTGGCGTCGGGCGACGGCGAGGGGGCGGCGGTGGCCGCGGCGCGGCTCGGGGAAGTGGCGCGACGCTCGGGCATCCGCCTCGCGGGCGCACGCGCCGAGCTGGCCTCCGCACGCGTCGAGCTGGCGGCGGGCCGAGCCGGCGAGGCGGCCGAGCCCGCGCGTCGCGCGCTCGCCGAGTTCAGCCGCCTGGCGATGCCGCTCGACATCGGCGAGGCCCGGCTGGAGCTCGCCCGAGCCCTGGCCGCCGACCGGCCCGCCCTGGCGGAGGAGGAGGCGCGCGCGGCCTACGGAGGGTTCCGTGAGCTCGGTGCCTCGCGGGCGATGGACGCCGCGGCCGAGCTTCTGCGCGAGCTGGGCGCGGCCACCGGGGCGCGGGCGCGCACGCACGGCGAGCTCACCGCCCGTGAGCAGGAGGTGCTCGGCCTGCTGATGCGCGGAATGTCGAACGCGCAGATCGGCCAGACGCTCTTCATCGCCGAGAAGACGGCCGGCCATCACGTGAGCAGGATCCTCACGAAGCTCGGCGTGCGAAACCGCGCCGAGGCGGCTGCCCACGCGGCGCGCGCAGAGGTCGGGGGCGAATAGGGAGAACGCCCGATGTATGGGCGGGCGGCGCGGCTTACGGTGCGCCCATGAACGCCACCACGCCTTCCGCCGACGCCCAGCTCAAGGAGCGTCATCGCACCATGTGGGCCTCGGGGGACTACCCCTCGATGGTCGAGACCTTTCTGCTGCCGCTCGGTCCGCGCCTGGTCGAGGCCGCGGGCATAGGGCCCGGCGCCCGGGTGCTCGACGTGGCCGCCGGGACCGGCAACGCGTCGATTCCCGCGGCCCGCACCGGGGCGGCCGTCACGGCGAGCGACCTGACCCCCGAGCTGCTCGACGCGGGCCGCCGCCAGGCAGAGGCGGAGGACATCGATCTCGACTGGGTCGTCGGGGACGCCGAGAGCCTTCCCTTCGAGGACGCGTCGTTCGACGTGGTCATGTCGTCGATCGGCGCGATGTTCGCGCCGCACCATCAGGCCGTGGCCGATGAGCTCGTGCGTGTCTGCCGGCCCGGCGGCACCGTCGCGCTGCTGAGCTGGACGCCGGACGGCATGCTCGGGCACCTGTTCAAGACGATGGGCCCGTTCGCCCCTCCGCCCCCGCCGGGCGCGCAGCCGCCGCCGCTGTGGGGCGACGAGGAGCACCTGCGAGGCCTGTTCGGCGGCCGCGTCGACTGGCGCACGCTCGAGCGCGACACGCTCGAGATAACCGCCTTCGAGCACGCGCACGACTACGGCGAGCACTTCAAGGCGCTCTACGGCCCGACCATCGCGGCCCGCGCGAACGCCGAGCGGAACGGACGGGCTGAGGAGTTCGACGCCGCCCTCGATGCATTCTGCGACGAATGGAGCGTCGGAACGCCGGAGCGGGCGCGCTTCGAGAAGGAGTACCTGCTGGCCGTGGGTACGCGGGCGCCGGCCTAGTCGCCGGCCGCTCGCCAGCTGTGCCGTGGCTCGTAGCCCAGGACGCGGCGCGCCTTCTCGATCGAGAGGAGCGTCTCGTTGGGGCCGATGCCGTCGGGAATCGGCACGCCGGCGAACACCTCGGCGGCGAGCTCCGCGCTCGGCCGGCTCATGACCGTGTCGGCGTTCGCGATGACGAAGACCTCGGCGCCGGTCAACTCGACCTCGAGTGCCTTGCGGATCGCCTGGGCGCCGTCGCGCGCGTCGATGTAGGCCCAGAGGTTCCACTTGCGCCGCATCGCGTCGGCATCGAAGCCGGGAAATGCCTCGTAGTCCTCCGGCTCCATCACGTTCGAAAAGCGCAGCCCGACGATCTTCATGGCCGGCGCCCAGCGGCAGAACTGCTCCGCCATCGCCTCTCCGAGGTGCTTCGACAGGGAATAGGCGCTCTCGGGCCGGCCGGGGTAGCGCTCGTCGACGGGGAGGTACGGCGGCGGCGTGTCGAACGGAAGGCCGAGCACGGTCTCGCTGGACGCCCAGACCACGTTCTGGATGCCGAGCCGGCGCGCCGCCTCGAACACGTTGTAGGTGCTGAGCGTGTTCACCCGGAACACCTCGGCATTGGGGACGAGGCCCGGCGCGGGGATCGCGGCTAGGTGCACGACGGCGTCCGCACCGGGATGCTCGTCCACGCCGGCGAGCAGCTCGAGGGTCTGGCCGAAGTCGGTGAGCTCGGCGCGGACGTGCGGGCAGAGATCGTCGCGGGAGGGCAGGAGATCGGCGTTGGTGACCTCGTAGCCGTGCTCGACGAGGTCGCGAACGCAGGCGCGGCCGAGCTTGCCGCTCCCGCCCGTCACCACCACGTGCGTCATGGCGTGTCGGGGAACCACGCGGCGATCATAGGCTCGTCCTCGCGCACGGCGTCAGGCGGGCAGCGGCGCGGCGGCCGCCGGCCGCACCTCGGGCCGCACCTCCCTGCGCGCCAGAAGCAGCCAGATGCCGAGCAGCAGCAGGCTCGCACCCATGACGACGGCGCCGATCAGCCGGCCGTCGAAGCCGTTCCAGCTGCCGTGAAGCGTCACCGCCGCCAGCAGCGCGGCCGGTACGAGCAGGCTCGCGGCACGGGTGCGATGCCAGCGGGCGCGCGCCCACCACAGGGCGGCACAGACGAGTCCCGTCCACGCCGGATGTCCGAACGGCGCCAGCACCCCGCGGAGCAGGAGGACGTCGGTCGCCGCGTTCACGCTCCCGGCCGGGCCTGCCAGTTCCTTGAGGGCGTACCCCATCGTCTCGAAGGCCGCGAAGCCCATCGCGGCGGCCACCCCGACGATGATCCCGTCCGCGGTCCGCCGATGCACCCCGAGCGCGAACACGATCAGCGGCACGATCAGCTTCGTGGGCTCCTCGATCGCGCCGACGACGAGGGCATGCGGCATGTCGATCCGATCGGCCGCGCCGTACTCCAGCAGGCTCGCGGCCGCCGTACCCAGCACTCCGCCCGCCACGAAGCAGATCACGACGGTCCGCACCGGCACCTGCGCCCTGGGCAGCAGCTCGCTCACCAGCACCACGAACGAGACGGGTACGGCGAAGGCCCCGAGCGCAATCAGGCCCGGCAGCAGATTCTGGTTGGCGGTCACGGCCTCGGCCGCGGCCGTCACGCCGAACAGCGCCAGCAGGCCGGCGAACACGATCGCAGAGAGGGGAACTCCGCCAATCCGAGGACGTGCTTCACGGGCCACCCCTGGATCGTGCCCGCACGGCGGCTCCGTGTCATCGGCCGCCAGGCGTCGATTACGGGTCAACCGGGAGCGCACGCGCGCGGCGCGAATACAACACCGGCGGTACCGGCGTCGGGAGACCATATATTTGACCCGTTCGTCGCTGAACTGACCGAAGGGGACTCGCATGCCGCCCATCCGGACTCGCTTTGCCCTGCTCCTCCTGATCCTGCTCGCCTCGGTCGCGATCGCCGCGTGCGGCGACGATGACGACGGCGGCAACTCCGGCTCGTCGACCGAGGCCGCCAAGGCCGACTCGTGCGCAAAGGGCCAGCTCGCGCTCGTCAACTCGGGGCAGCTGACGGTGGGCACCGACAAGCCCGCCTTCCCGCCGTACTTCGAGGACGACGACCCGACGAACGGCAAGGGCTTCGAGAGCGCCGTGGCGTACGCCGTGGCCGACCAGACCTCGGTTTCGCGAAGCCGGACGTCAAGTGGACGGTCGTGCCGTTCAACTCCTCCTACGCGCCCGGGCCGAAGGACTTCGACTTCGACATCAACCAGATCTCGATCACTCCCGCACGCGAGAAGGCGGTCGACTTCTCCAAGCCGTACTACGTGGCTCCGCAGGCGGTGGTGATCGGCAAGGGCTCCGATCTCGCGGCGCAGCTCGCTGGCGGACCTGAAGGACGCGACCATCGGAGTGCAGATCGGGACCACGAGCCTCGACGCGGTCGACGAGGTCATCAAGCCGTCGAACGACCCGAAGGTCTTCAACGACTCGAACGACGTCGTCACCGCGCTGAAACAGAACCAGGTGGACGCGATCGTGGTCGACCTCCCGACCGCGCTTCTACCTCACCGCCGCCCAGGTGCCGGGGTCGAAGATCGTCGGGCAGTTCAACGCCCCGGGCGGCGACTCGTTCGGGCTGCTGCTGGCGAAGGACTCGAAGCTGACGCCCTGTCTGGACCAGGCCATCGGCAAGCTCGAGTCGAGCGGGGAGCTCAAGCGGATCACCGACCGCTGGATGGGCGAAGCCGCAGGCGCACCGGAGCTCCGCTGACCGATCGCCGCGCAGTACGTGAGGCCGCCCGCCGCCGGCGGGCGGCTCAGGGCGCGGCGCTCGCCGGCCTGTCGACGGTCGTCGTGCTGGGCGCCCTCGCCACGCTCATCCTCACCAGCAAGGGCTGGCCCACCGTCCGCGACACGTTCTTCGACTGGGACGCGTTCAAGGACGCCTTCCCCGACGTGCTGGACGGCTTCTGGCTCGACGTCAAGCTGTTCGTGATCGTCGAGATCGGCGGTGCTGATCGCTCGGCCTGGTGGTCGCGCTCACCCGCTCGACCCGCAACGCGGCGTTCTTCCCGTTCCGCATCCTGGCGGCGACCTACACGGACATATTCCGCGGCGTCCCGGTGATCCTCGCGGTCTACCTGATCGGCTTCGGGGTCCCGGCGCTCGAGCTGTCCGGCGTGCCGAGCGATCCGCTCGTGCTCGGCGGCATCGCGCTCGGCGCTCTGTTACGCCGCGTATCGTCGCCGAGGTCTACCGCGCCGGCATCGACTCGATCCATCCGGGCCAGACCTCCGCGGCGCTCTCGCTCGGGCTCACACCGGCGCAGTCGACGCGCTTCGTGGTGCTCCCGCAGGCGATCCGGCGCGTGATCCCCCCGCTCCTGAACGACTTCATCGCCCTCCAGAAGGACGTCGCGCTCGTCTCGATCCTCGGTCCGCTCGAGGCGTTCCGCGTGGCGCAGATCGAGGCATCCTCGACGTTCAACTACACGCCGCTGCTCGCCGCGGCGGTCCTGTACCTCGCCGTAACGATTCCGATGGCGCACGATCGTGGACCACTGACAGCGCGCGACCGGCTGCTGCGCAGCGCCGGGGCGCCGGTGTGAACGGCGTGCCGCCCGTCCTCGAGCTGCAGGGCGTGACGAAGGCCTACGGCGACGTGGAGGTCCTGCGCGGCATCGATCTCACGGTGCGCGAGCACGAGGCGGTGGCGCTGATCGGCGCCTCGGGCTCGGGAAAGTCCACGCTGCTCCGCTGCATCGACCTGCTCGAGGAGATCGACGACGGCGACGTGCTGCTCGACGGGGAGGTGATCACGGACCCCTCGGTGGACCCGGTCCGCGCGCGGCGCAGCCTCGCGATGGTGTTCCAGGCCTTCAACCTGTTTCCGCACCTGACCGTGCTCGAGAACGTGCTGCTCGCGCCCTCGCGCGCGCACGGCATGCCGAAGGACGCGGCGGAGCAGGCCGCGCGCGAGCTGCTCGCGCGCTTCGGCCTCGGCGGGCGGGAGGGCGACTACCCCGACCGCCTCTCGGGCGGCCAGCAGCAGCGGGTCGCGATCGTGCGCGCGCTCGCCACGCGGCCGCGGGCACTGCTGCTCGACGAGATCACGAGCGCCCTCGACCCCGAGCTCGTGGGCGAGGTGCTCGAGGTCGTGCGCGAGCTGAAGGAGGAGGGCATGACGATGCTGATCGCCACGCACGAGATGGGCTTCGCGCGCGACGTGGCCAACGAGGTCTGCTTCCTCCACGACGGCCGGATCCTGGAGCGCGGCGCCCCGGAGCGCGTCCTGTCCGCAGCCGGAGCAGCCCGAGACGCAGCGCTTTCTGCGCCGTCTGCTCTCGGCCGGCCGCGCCTGAGCCGGCGGATGCATCGGGACAATCCCCTATGGCGGTCCGGGCGTTCAAGGACGATTGTTGAGCGCATGAGCAACGTCGCACCGCCGCCCGAGCTGCTGCGCGCGCCTGCCGACCGTCCGGCCGGGAAGCGCGGAGTGCGCGGATGGCTCGCGGCGGTGGCGGCGCTCGGGAGCCTCGTGCCGATGATCTTCTTCCAGAACGCCGGCGACAGCGCCTGGGCGCGTCCCGGGATCGCGGCCGGCTCGCTTGCGCTGATCGCCGGTGCCCTGCTCCTCTGGACTGCTCGCCGGCGGGTGATCGTGGCCGTCGCGGTCGTGGCGGTAGCGGCGGGCGCGACGCTGGGGGCGGTCGCGGTCTCCGCCGAGCTCAGGGCAGACGACCGCGCTCTGAACGAGGCGCACCGGTGGGGGACTCGAGCTTCAGCTTCCCGCGCGCGCGGGGAGCGATCCTGACGAAGGCCGAGGCCGAGGCGGTCCCAAAGGGCCTGACCCGCGCACAGCTCCTCGCGAGGCTGGGTGAGCCCTCGGCGCGGGGCGTGCAGGGACTCAGCGACGAGCCGCGCCTCCGCTGCCTTGCGTACAGGCGCACCGACCGGAGGCCGCTCTCCCAGACACTCAACGCCTTCTGCTTCAGGGACGGTCGCTACGTGGAGCTCGGAGAGTGGTGACGCGCGGGCGGCTGCGCCGGCGAACCGAGCACCGGTTGGTGGCGGGCGTGGCGGGCGGCATCGCCGACAGGCTGAACGCCTCGGTCGGCTTCGTTCGGGTGCTCCTCTTCCTCGCGCTCGCCTGGGTGCCGTGGAGCCTCGAGGCCTACGCGGCGGCCGCGGTTTTGATCCCTGCGCGCGGGTCGGACCGGCCCGACTGGGACAACCTGATCGGGCTCACCCGGCTCGGTGTCGTATTCGGCGTGCCCGTGCTGGCGCTATCGGGCGGCATCAACATCGACGGCCCCTTCGAGGGGCCGGTCGGCTGGTGGGTGGCCTATTGCGGGCTGCTGGCAGCCGGAGCGGTGGCCCTGCTCGGAGCGGACTACCGGCGCGAGCGTCCTCGCACCCGGGAGGACGCGCGCGCGGTCGTGCTGGCCGCGCTCCCCGTCGGCATCTGCGCAGTCGGTTTCGCGGCCGCCGTGGTGTTCGCGCCAGACGTCCGGTGGGAGCGGGCGGCGCCGCTGGTGGCGCTCGTAGGCGCGGTGACCGTCATCGTGGCGGCGCGGCGAGATCGCCTTGCGGCGTTCCTGCCACCGGCGATGCTGGCGGTTGCGATCGCCGGACTCATCGCGGCCGCCGATCTGCGCCTGGAGGGCGGCGTCGGAGACGAGCGGGTCGCGCCGCAGCCGACGGACGGGCGGCCGGTCGTCGTCCGGCGCGCCGTTGGCGACCTGAACCTCGATCTGCGCCAGGTCACCCGCGGCGGGCGAGACGCGACCGTGGAGGCCTCGGTCGGAGTGGGCAGCCTGGACGTGTCGTTGCCCCGGCGCACGCGCGTGGTGGTCGACGCGCGCGTGGCCAAGGGACAGATCGACCCCTTCGCGGTTGACGCCGACTCCACTCAGGGCTTCGACAGGCGCGTCGCGCGCAGCGCGCAGCCGCGCCGCGGAAGCAGCGACGTCCCGACCATCCGCCTGAGGGCGGTGGTGGGGCTCGGAACGATCGAGCTGTCGGGCGGGTCCGATCTCGTGGCGTCCCGGCCATGACCGGCGCGGCCCAGGAGCGAACCGCGAGCCTGGTCGTGGCGGTGTCGGTGGCGCTCACGGCTGTCGTGCTCGCACTCGATGGCGCGCAGGCCATCGAGCTCCGCTGGGGATGGGGGCTTGCCCTCGTGAGCGTTTGCTCGGGCATCGCTCTGATCGCGACGGGCGCGCCTTCGCGCACCATGTTCGTCGGCGCGATCGCCCGCTTCGCCCACACGCCTCGGTCGATGTGGACGCTGCGCGCGGCGACCGTCGCAACGGCGCCGTTCGCGGGTATCGGCCCGGCCGCCTATGCCCTGCTGTCGCTCGCCCAGGCACTCACCGAGCCGCGCCGCTCCGAGACCCTGCCGGACTGGCCGCGCGCGCTGGGCACGGGGCTGGTCGGGCTGGGCTTCGTTCTCGGGGCCGATGAGCTGGGGCTGACCTTCCCGGACGACGACGTGCTCTGGCCGGTGTTGCTCGCGGCGACAGGCCTGAGCGGCTTCTGGTGGCTGAGCGGACCGAGCCCGGCGGCGCGTAGGTCGCTGGCGGGTGTCGGTGCCCTGGTGCTGTTCGTCTTCAGCGCGGCCCCCGGCACGAACGTCGACCAGGCCGTGGTTGCCGGTCTCGGAGGGGCGCTTGCCGTCACGGTCATCTTCGGACCGCGGTGGTTGCGGAACTCGCGCGCGTCGGCGGCCGAGCGAGCCCGCGCAGCGCGCTCCGACGAGCGGGCGGAGGTTGCCGGCGCGGTCCACGATTCCGTGCTTCAGACGCTGGCGCTGATCCAGAGCCGCGCCGACGACCCGGCCGAGGTTCGGGCGCTCGCGCGCGCTCAGGAGCGCGACCTGCGCGCCCGGCTGTTCGCGGAGGTCGATCCGGCCGCACAGCCCACGTCGATCGCGACCGCGCTGCGAGCGGTCGCAGCCGAGGTCGAGGACGCGCACCGGGTGAAGATCGACATCGTGACCGTCGGCGATGCGCCCCTCGACGAGCGTGCCACGGCACTCGTGGCCGCCGCGCGCGAGGCGCTGCTGAACTCGGTCCGGCACGCGCCGGGCGCGCCGCTGTCGCTGTTCGCGGAGGTCGGCGACGGGCGCGTCTCGGCCTACGTGCGCGACCGCGGGCCGGGATTCGACCTCGACGAGATCCCGGAGGACCGGCGCGGCGTGACCGACTCGATCGTCGCCCGCATGGTGCGCCACGGCGGGCACGCCGCGGTACGCACCGCGCCGGGCGGCGGCTGCGAGGTGCAGCTCGTCCTGGAGCGAGCACGGTGAGCGTGCCCCGCGTCGTGGTCGTGGACGACCACGCGCTCTTCCGCGACGGCGTGCGCGCACGCATCGGCGCGGAGGTCGAGATCGTCGGAGAGGCGGGCACCGTCGAGGAGGCCCTGGAGGCGATCCGCTCCCAGCGGCCGGACGTCGTGCTCCTGGACGTCCACATGCCGGACGGAGGCGGGCTGGCGGTGCTCGAGAGCGTCGGAGCGGAGCTGCCGGACGTGCGCTTCCTCGCCCTCTCCGTCTCGGATGCTCCCGAGGACGTGATCGACCTGGTGCACGCCGGCGCGCACGGCTATGTGACCAAGACCATCGAGCCCGGCGAGCTCGCCGGAGCCGTCCGCCGTGTGGCGGCGGGCGAGGCGGTCTTCTCGCCCTCGCTCGCCGGCTTCGTCCTCGGCACACCGGCTCGCCTTACGCCGCGCGAGCGCGACGTGCTGCGGCTGATCGCGCGCGGCTACCTCTACAAGGAGGTGGCGCTCGAGCTGGGGATCTCACCCCGGACCGTCGAGCACCACGTGTCGGCCGTGCTCGGAAAGCTCCAGCTCACGAACCGCCACCAGCTGAGTCGCTGGGCGGCGGAGCGCAGGCTCGCCGACTAGGGCTCAGGACAGCAGTGCGCGCAGGCTCTCGTGCTCGTCACGGCAGGCGGGGCAGCCGTCGAGATGGCCTCGCATGCCCGGGATCTCGGCGTCCGCGTCGCGGCCCTGGAGCTCGAGCTCGACGTACTCGTCGAGGCGCTCGAAGCACTCATCGCAGCCGATGTCCGGGCCGGTCGGTCCCAGCAGCCGCTCCAGACGCTCGCCTCGCTCGTTCATCCCTCCCCTCCCTCCATGTAGCCCGCCGCCGTCAGCTCCGTGCGCAGCTTCCGGCGCGCGTCGTGCAAGCTCTTGTAGAGCGCGCCACGGGTCGTGCCGAGCCGCTCTGAGAGCACGTCGATCGGAACCTCGTTGAGGGCCAGCGCCGTGAACACCTCGCGCTGGTGCGGGGTCAGCACGTCGCCGACGGCTCGCTGGAGCGCGCCCAGAAGCTCGGCGGCCTCGTGGCCGCGCTCCACGGACGCCCCCTCGTCCTCGAACGAGGGCCAGCTCTCCGGCTCGAGCACCACCTCGCGCCCCTGCCAGGCGCGCCGGCGCACCTTCACGCCTGCCTCGAGCAGGGCGAACTTGTAGGCCCAGGTGGTGAACCGGCTGGCGCCGCGGTAGGTGTCCAGCTTGGCCAGCACGGCGACCATCGCGTCGTTCGCCGCCTGCACGGCGAGGTCGTCGAGCTGTTCTCCACGCACGTGGGAAAGCGCAGCACTGCGGCGGCCGATCTCGAAGCGCGCCGCGCGGAGGAGCAGCTCGTGCAGAGCGGTGAGCGCGTCCTCGCGCTCGATGCCCTCCCCCCTGAGCTCCCCAACCCAGTTGCGTTCGACCGGAACGGGACACGCCACCGTCATCAGGGTATTGGCGACCGCCGCCGGCCGGATCTTACGTCGAGGTAAGACCCGCCGCGCGCCGATCGCTAAGCGGGCATGAGCACACTTCAAGCAGTTCTCAGACCGGTTCCCATCCCGGGGCGCGAAGCGCTTCGCAGCGATCCTGCGACTCAGGCGTTCATGCTGCTCCGGATCGTTTTCACCGTGGCGCCGATCCTGTTCGGCCTCGACAAGTTCGCCGAGGTCCTCACCGACGACTGGACGCGCTACCTGGCCACCGAGTTCAACGACATCATCCCGGGCAGCGCCGCGGACGCGATGCACATCGTCGGGGTCGTGGAGATCGCCGCGGGGTTCGTGGTCCTGGTGACGCCGCGTTTCGGCGGCCTGCTGGTTGCCGCCTGGCTCGGCGGCATCATCGTGAGCCTGCTGCTCGTCGGCGGCTACGGCGACATCGCGCTGCGGGACTTCGGGCTGCTCGTGAGCGCCGTCGCCCTTTCTCGGCTGGCGACCGCACACGCCACGCGCGACAAGTTTGCGCAAAGCCTCTAGAGCACTTGCGATGCGTGGGAGCCCGGGCGTAGTGTCGGGCGGTGACCCCTTCCGAGCTCACGCTCAGAGGGCTCCTGCGCCTCGTCGGCGCCGGTCTCGTGTTCGCGGCCGTCGTGTACCTGGTGGGCGGCTTCATCGGCGGGTTCTTCCGCGAGCTGCCCTTCGTCGCGAACTCCGTCGTGAAGGTCACGGTCCTCGGGCTGGCGTGCCTGTACGCGGCGGGGAACGTGCGCGGGCGGCGCGCGGTGGTGGAGATCGTCATCGCCGCGCATCTCGTCTCGGTGGCCGCGATGGCGGTGATGCTGATCTTCGCCGACACCGGCCGCACCGTGGACCTGTGGCTCTTCGACGCAACGATCACCGGCGTGCTGTGGGGGGCGATCGTCCTGGACGGCGTGATCACGCTGACCATCGCGACGGTCTTCGCGATCACGTTCATCGGGGGCGCGCAGCCGCCGCCTCCCTCGCCGCCTGAGCCGGATCCGCTCACAGCGCCCGAGCGCCGTCTGCGCGTGCTCCTGCTCGTGCTCGCGGGACTGCTCGCGCTGGCGGCGCTGGCGTACGGTGCCGCGCCGCTGATCGACTCGACGGACCAGTTCGCGATCGAGCTGCCGTTCGTCACCAACTCGGTCGTGATGTTCGCGGCGCTCGCGATGCTCGCGGCTTACGCGGCGCTGCCGGTGCGCCGGAACATGCCGCTCGTCACGCCGGTGGTAGTCGGCCTGTTCCTGTCGGTCGCGGTCCAGCTCCTCTATCTGATTCCCGCGCACGGCTCGCGCCCGATCTTCGACGGCGAGGTGAGCCTGGAGCTGGTGCTGGCGATTGGGGCCGGCGTCGCCCTGCTCCTCGCGGTGGTGCTGCTGCTTGCGTACCAGCAGGCGTGGCGGAGCCGCTACGGGCTCAGCTTCCTGTGGCCCGGCTCCTACAGGGCGCTCGGGTCGATGGCGGATGTGCTGATCACGGGCGCGCCCGAGACGATCACCCCCAGGGAGGTGGCGGACAACGTCGAGGCCTACCTCAAGGGGGTGACCGCTCGGCGCCGCTGGATCTACAGGTTCGCCCTGTACGGAATGCAGCTGGCCGCGCTCACCTCCAGGGGCGTGCCGCTGTCGGAGCTCGAGCCCGGCGACCGGCGCGCCTTCCTCGAGCAGAACTTCCGCAAGCTGCCGCGCTGGCCGCCGATCGCGAAGAACCTGCTGCGCGCGGGCATCCGCGTAGGACAGCAGCTGTCCTTCGCCGGCTACTACAACGACCCGAGGACCGACAGGTCCGTCGGCTACCGCCGCTTCAAGGACCGGAAGCCCGAGGAGCACGAGGAGCACGAGCGGCGGGAGCCGCACGACCTGAAGGTCGAGGTCCCTGAGAGCGACGCGCCCCTTTCCGCGGACGTCTGCATCGTCGGCAGCGGGGCGGGCGGCGCGATCCTGGCCTACGAGCTGGCGAAGCACACCGACCTCGACGTGCTCGTGCTCGAGCGCGGGCGCTACGTCGAGCCGCGCTGTTTCGACGACAACGAGGTCGGGATGATCGGCAAGCTCTACGCCGACGGGGTCATGCAGCAGACCGAGGACTTCAACTTCACGGTCCTCCAGGGCAGCTGCGTGGGCGGCTCCACGACCGTGAACAACGCCGTGTGCTTCCGCCCGCCCGAGCACGTGCTGGAGCGCTGGAACGACCCGAGCACGAACGACGCCGGACTGGATCTCGCGGGCCTACGGGACAGCGTCGAGCACATCGTCGGCTTCCTGCCGGTCACCCCTCAGCCGGACAAGATCCTCAACCCCTCGGCGCCGCGCTACGTCGAGGGCGCGCAGATCGCGGGCCACGCGCCGGGGAGGCTCGAGGTGGGCGCCGTCAACGCCAACATCCGCGACTGCCTGGGCTGCGGCTACTGCAACATCGGCTGCAAGTACGGCGCCAAGCTGTCGATGCTCGACCGGGTGCTGCCGGAGGGCCAAAAGGTGGGCAGCCTCCGAATCGTCGCCGACTGCGAGGTCGAGCGGATCCGGACCGTGAGCGGCCGCCCGCAGCACGTGGAAGGGCTGCTGGCCAAGGTCCGCAACGGGCCGCGGGTGCGCGTGACGGCGAAGCGCTACGTGCTGTCGGCGGGGGCCGTCGGCTCGAGCTACCTGCTCCTGAAAAGCCGTGCGGCCTCCGACCTCCCGGTGGGACGCAGGCTCTGCTTCAACATGGGCGCGCCGCTCACGGCCGAGTTCGAGGACGTGCAGAACGCATACGCGGGCCTCCAGATCTCGCACTACGGCATTCCGCGCGACGACGGCTTCGTGTTCGAGACCTGGTTCAACCCCCCGGTCGCCCAGGCGCTCAACATGCCCGGCTGGTTCGAGCAGCATTTCGAGAACATGCGCCGCTACCCGCGCCTGGCGGCGGTCGGGGTGCTCGTGGGCACCGAGGGGAACGCGCGCGTCACGCAGGCGCTCACCGGTGGACCCGGCATCGTCTACACGCCCGCGAAGCGCGACCTGACGACGCTCGCCCGCGGCCTCAGGATGCTCGCCGAGATCCTGTTCGCCGGCGGCGCGCAGCGGGTGATGCTGAACAGCTGGGGCTACGAGGAGCTCACGAACCGCGGTCAGCTCGGGTGGATCGACCAGATCGCCCTCGAGCCCGGGTACCTGGCGCTCGGCACCGGCCATCCGCAGGGCGGGAACGCGATGAGCCGCGACCCGCGCAAGGGCGTCGTGGGCCCGGACTTCCGCGTTCACGGCTACGACAACCTCTACATCGCGGACGCCAGCGTGATCCCGAGCAGCCTGACCGTGAACCCGCAGCTAACGGTCATGGGGCTCGCACACCACGCCGCGGAGAGGATCAAGGAGGCGCCGCGGTGAACGGCGACTACGACGTCACTCCGCTCACGGTGCTGGGCGCGCTGGGTGTGTACGCGCTGATCGTCGGCGTGTACTGGGTGGCGCTCCCGCGGATCTGGAAGGTCAGGCCCGGGATCGACCGTGTCGAGCTGCCGACCGCCGCCGCGATCGGGCTCGTCTGGGCGGTGTCGGTGTTCGTGGCCAACTACCTGCTCTACCGGGCGGGCGTGATGAGCTTCCTCCCGTGGGTCACGAACTTCCTCCACACGTTCGTGTGGATCGGGGTCTGCCTGACGATCGTCTACATGGGCGTGCGCGAGGTGGCGCCGATGTGGGCGCAGTTCCTCGTCTTCTTCGGGCTGAGCCTCGTCGTCAAGCTCGCCGAGAGAGCGCTGTTCGGCACCTGGGAGCTCGACAACTTCTTCGGGATCCCGAGCAACGTCGCCTACGTTCTCGGCTGGTCGCTCGCGGACGGCAGCTACCCGCTCCTGACTCGCTTCGTGCTTCGACGAGTGGCGGCTGGAGTCCCAGGGCTGGTGCCGACCTGACGGCCTGGAGAGCGAAACGGCGCCGGTCTGAGGGAGGGACCGGCGCCGTTCGCGGAGGGGGCAGGTTGGAGCCCCCGGGGTATGCAGGCGTGTCTAGGCGTGCGAGGGGCGGCCGCGGAGCAGGCCGCGAAGGCCGCGTGCACGCCGGCTCGGCCCGCCGTCCGCCGAGCTGATCTGATCGCGGCGCAGCTCGAGCAGCGCGACGGCCTCGGCCGTCGGCTCGAACGGGTCCGCAATCGCGCGCCCGGAGCCGAGCGGGAGGGCGGCGAGCATTCGCGAGTCCGCCTCCGCCACCAGCGCGGGCCCGCGCGGCGGGCTGGCGCTGTCAAGTGCAGCCAGCCGGGCCAGCGCGCCCTCGTCGCCTGAGGTCGAGCGACGTACGGTGATGTTCTTCATGACTGACCTCCTTTGGTCATACACTGGTTGTCTGTATTACCTCTTGATGTTAGTGTACGACCTACAATCATGAATTCAAGGTCATACAAGATCGACTTGTCTGATCTGAGGCGCGATGGGGCCACCTCTTTGACGCAGCAGGTCGTCGACCGCTTCGCGGCCGCGATCGAGTCGGGCGAGCTCGAGCCGGGCGAGAAGCTGCCCCCCACGCGAGAGCTGGCCGAGCTGGTCGGCGTGAACCACCTCACCGCCGCGCGCGTCTACCGGCGCCTCGCGGAGCTCGGGTTCGTCACCGCGAGCGTCGGCCGCGGCACCTTCGTTCGCACGCTCGCTCCCGCCGGCAGCGCGGAGCTCGGCGACGACTGGCAGCTCTACGCCCTTCCCGAGCACGAGCTGAGCTACTCCGAGCAGGTGCTCGCGGACGCCATGGCGAGCGGTGGGCAGCCGGACCTGATCTCGCTGGCCGTCGGCTGGCCGTCGCCTTCGCTCTATCCCACCGCCGAGCTCGCGCGCATCACCGCCGAGGTGTTCGCCGAGGAGGGCGGCGGGGCGCTCTCCTACCTCCCCGCCGAGGGCCTGTACGCGCTGCGCGAGCAGCTCGCCGCGCGCGGGCGCAGGTACGGCTTCGCCGACGATCCCGACGAGATCATCGTCACCTCGGGCGCCAAGCAGGGGATCAGCCTCAGCGCGCGCGCGACGCTCGAGCCCGGCGACGTGGCCGTGGTGGAGTCACCGACGTTCGCGGGACTGCTCGACTCGCTCCGCCAAACCGGCGCCCGCGTGATCGGCGTGCCCGTCGACGAGGACGGCTTCGACGTCGCTCAGCTCGAGCGGCTGCTGGCGCGCCACGAGGTCAAGCTGGTCGCGCTCCAAACCGCCTCGCAGAACCCCACCGGGCGCGACATCTCAGAGGAACGGCGCGTGCGGCTCGCCGAGCTCGCCATGGAGCGCAACTTCTTCGTGCTGGAGGATCGCGTCTACGCCGACGCGACCTTCGGCGGCGACCCCGTCCGCCCGGTGCGCGAGCTCGCGCCGGGCCACGTGATCTACGTGAACTCGCTGTCCAAGGTCGTCGGCGGCGGGCTTCGAACCGGCTGGATCGCCGCGCGCGGGCCGGTTCGCGAGCGGATCGCCATGCTGAAGCTGGAGAGCGACTTCCACTCGGCGACGCTGATCCAGCACATCGCGGCGCGCTGGCTTGCCACCGGGGCCTACGACAAGCACGTCGAGCAGGCGCAGCCGTTCTACCGCGAGCGGCGCGACGCGCTGCTGGCGGCGCTCGAGCGTCACATGCCGGGGGAATACCAGGCCGATCCGCCGCAGGGCGGCCATCACGTCTGGGTGACCCTGACGCGGCCGCTCGACGACCGCGCGCTCTACACGGAGGCCGCCCGCCACGGCGTGGCGATCATCCCCGGCGATGCCCTCACCGCCGAGCGCCGCACCCAGACCTCGTTCAGGCTCTCGTTCTCGCTGCTCGACCCGCCCGAGCTCGACGAGGGCGTGAAGCGGCTAGCGCGGGCTATGCGCGAGGTGCGCCGCCGCTCGCGGCACGCGGTTGCGGCACCGATGTCGTAGAGCCGTCGAGCCGTTCCCACAGGGCGCCGAGCGTACGCAGCTCGTCGCGTGAGAAGCGGCTCAGGAAGAGCCGGCGGACGCCGTCGAGGTGCGTCTTCCGCGCAACCGCGAAGGCGCGCCGACCCTCGGGCGTGATCTCCGCGAAGAAGCCGCGCGCGTCGCTGTCGCAGCGCTCGCGCTTCAGGAGGCCGTCGCGCTCGAGCCGGTCGACGAGCCGGGTGAGGCCGCTCCGGCTGAGCAGCACGGAGTCGGCGAGCTCGGACATGCGCATACGGCCGCTCTCCGAGTCATTCAGGTACAACAGGACCTCGTACGACGACAGCGGCAGGTCGTGCTCGCGAGCGAGCTCGGCGTCGAGCGTCTTCACGAGCTGAGCGTGCGCGCGGAGCAAGCCGCGCCAGGCCGCGAGCTCCTCTTCGTCCAAGAGCAGTGCTGGAGGGTAGTTGCCGATGCAATTAGAATACCTGGTTCGTCCCGCTTCCGCAGAGCCGGAGGGCGCACTCGTGCTGCTGCATGGCCGCGGCGCCGACGAGCGCGACCTCTTCCCGCTGCTCGACATCCTGGATCCCGAACGGCGACTGCTCGGCGCGACGGCGCGCGGTCCGCTGTCACTCCCGCCCGGCGGCGCCCACTGGTACGTGGTGCGCCAGGTGGGCTATCCCGACCCCGAGACCTTCCACTCCACCTATCCGAAGCTCACGAGCTGGCTCGACGAGCTGCTCGGCGAGCACGGCATTCCGCACGAACGGACGGTGCTCGGCGGCTTCTCGCAGGGATCGGTGATGTCGTACGCCCTCGGCCTCGGCGCGCGCCGTCCGCGACCGGCCGCGATGATCCCGCTGAGCGGCTTCCTCCCGTCCGTCGAGGGGTTCGAGCTCGACCTGGGCAAGGCCGCCGGGCTCCCGGTCGCGATCGGCCACGGCACGCACGATCCGGTGATCTCGGTCGAGTTCGGCCGTGATGCGCGTGACCGGCTCGCCGGTGCCGGCGCCGAGGTGACCTACCGGGAGTCGCCGATGGGGCACACCATCGATCCGGGCTTCCTCCGGGAGCTCCCGGGCTGGCTCCGCGGGGCGCTCGACTCAGCCGCGGCGGAAGACCCGGCGCAGCCGGTCGAGTAGCGCGCGGAAGAACAGCGAGAAGCCGCCGATCGGCTTTGCGGTCGTCGGCGCCTTGCTGCCACCCACCGCCGGCGCCGACATCGCCGCCCCCTCGGGGGTCGCCGCCACCACGGCGTCGAGCAGCGTCGGCTCGGCCGCGGGCGGCGCCTCGATCCTCTGCTGAAGGCAGTCCGCGAAATCCTTCAGCAGCCGGTTCGAGATGTCCTGGATCATCCCGCCGCGGCCGAAGCGCGCCAGGCGGCCGGTGATCGTGAAGTCCGTCTCGACATCCACGCGGGTCACGTCGCCGTCCTCGTGCATCGTGCTCACGATGGAGGCCTTCGCGGACCCCTGGCCGCGCTTGTCCTGGCCGCTCGCGCGCATCACGACCCGGCGCGCCGTCTCGTCCAGCTCCTCCATCTGAAGCTCGCCGCGGTAGGCGGCGGTCGTGGGGCCGAGCCGGACGCTGAAGGTGCCGCGGTAGGTGCCGTCGTCGCCGGCCTCGGTGATCTCCGCGCCGGGCAGGCAGGGCGCGACGCGCTCTACGTCGACGAGTGTCTCCCACACCCGCTCGACGGGGGCGCGCACCTCGAACGACTGCTCGAGCTTCACCTGGTCGCGGCGCCGGTCACCGGACCGCCCGCACGGAGCGCGTCGAGCTCCGCCGGAGTGTCCACGTCCTCGCCGCCGCCGAGGTCGTCGCAGGGGACGTCGTTCACCTGAACGCTGAGAAGGAGGTTGCGCGCGCCCTTGTCGCCGCTGACGTTGCGGAGCGGCTCGAACAACTCGCGCTCGAGCAGCACCGGATGGCCGGGGTTCCCGCCGTAGGTGGCCCTGACCGCCGCTGCCCCATTACGTGCCGCGATCACGCGCCGTATGGCGTCAGGTGAGATGTCTGGCTGGTCGCCCAGCGTCACCACCACCGCCTCGCAGGCAGCGAGCTCGGCGAGCCCGCACGCGAGCGACGCCGACTGGCCCTCCTCCCAGCGCGAGCAGACGATCGAGTCCGCCCCGTGGAAGTCGACCCGCGCGGCGACCTCCTCCGCCGAGGAACCGAGCACGACCACGACCCGACCCACCGTCGTGACGGTGATCGCGCGAAGCGCGTGCTCCAGCAGCGGCATGCCGTCGAGCTCGGCCAGCTGCTTGGGCGCCCCGAAGCGCGTTGCGGCGCCCGCCGCGAGCACGAGTCCGCCGATCAAGCGCCCACCTCGTGGATCCGTCCCGCCGACCGCGACAGGCGGCCACCGTCGCGGCCGTTTCGCACAGCCACGACCTCCGCCATGATCGAGAGAGCGGTCTCCTCGGGGCTCACGGCGCCGAGATCGAGGCCGATCGGGGCCGCGACGCGCTCGATCAGCTCCTCCGCGACTCCCGCCGCGAGCAGGCGCTCGCGGCGCTGCGCCTGAGCCCGGCGGCTGCCCATAGCGCCCACGTAGGGCGCCTCCGAGTGCAGCGCTAGCGAGAGCGCGGCGTCGTCGAGCTTCGGGTCGTGGGTCAGGACGGCGATGTAGGTGGCGCGATCGATGCCGCCGAGGCGCGCGAATGCCTCGTCCGGCCACGCGGCGACGACCTCCTCGGCCTCGGGGAAGCGCTCCCGTGTCGCGAACTGCGAGCGCGGGTCGCACACGAACGGACGCCAGCCGGCCGTCCTGGCGAGCCGGCAGAGCGCGGCGGCATAGTCGACGGCGCCGAACACGATCAGCCGCGGCGCCGGAGCGACCACGTCCACGAACAGTGTCGAGTCGCCGGCCTCACGCGCCTCGGAGCGCTCGGCCCACAGGAGCTCCTCTGCGGCCTCGGCGGCGATGCGGTCGAGCTCCGCGTCACCCAGCCCGCCCTCGCTGCTCCCGTCAGCGCGCACCAGCAGCTTCGCGCCCAGCGCCGGGCCCGCGATCACGGTCACGAGCGCCGCCCGGCCGTCCATGGCCGCTATCTCGGCGAACTCGCTCTGCAAGCTCACCGGGAGAACTCCTCCACGAACACATCTATTTCCCCTCCGCACGGAAGTCCAACCTCCCAGGCCTCACTGTCGGCGATTCCGAAGTGGAGCAGCCTGGGGGCGTCGTCCCGAAGTACCTCCGCCGCGGCCTCGACGACCGCACCCTCGACACATCCGCCCGAGACCGCGCCCGATACCTCGCCGTGCTCGTTCACGGCCATCTTCGCGCCGGGAGCACGCGGCGCCGAGCGCTTCACCGCGACGACCGTCGCTATCGCCACGCGGTCACCGCGGTCGATCCACGTCCGCACGTCGTCAAGCACATCCTTCATGTCAGCCCACCTTCCATCAGGTCCGCCAAGTCTGCCAATGACGCAAGCGAGTTCCCGGACAGGAAATGGTCCACGTGCGGCAGCGCCGCCTGCATGCCGCGCGTGAGCGGCTCGTAGCCGGGGTGCGCCTTCAGCGGGTTGAGCCAGATCAGGCTCTGCACGCAGTGAGCGAGGCGCGCCATCTCCGCTGCGAGCCGCTCCGGATCGCCGCGGTCCCAGCCGTCGGACAACAGCACCACGATCGCGCCGCGGCCAACGCGGCGGCCGTGCTCGCGGTTCAGGGTCGCGAGCGCGTCGCCGATGCGCGTGCCGCCGGACCAGTCGCCGGCCGCGCCCGCGGCGCGGTCGAGCGCGCGATCGGGGTCGCGGCCGCGAAGCTCAGCCGTAACGCGCGTGAGCCGCGTGCCGAACACGAAGGCCTCGACGCGCCGGCGTGCCGCTACGCACGCCTGCATGTACTGGAGGAGCATGCGTGCGTAGGGCTCCATGGACCCTGACACGTCGCAGACGAGGACGAGCGGGCGCGGGCGCTCTGAGGGCTCGCGCCAGTGGCGCTCGACGGGATCGCCGCCCGTGCGGAGCGAGGAGCGGATGGTGCGGCGAAGGTCCGGTCGCGCGGCGTGCGGCGGCGCCCCGCGGCGGCGGGCGGGGCGAGTGCGACGACTCGGGCGGGTGGGCCCCGCGCTCGCGAGTTTCCGCATCACCCGTCGCGCCAGCTCGCGCTCGGCATCCGTGTAGTCGGCAAAGTCCTTCTCGCGCAGCAGCTCGGCGTCCGACCAGGCCGAGGGCACGACGTCGGCCTCACTCCCGGCGGGCACGGCAACCTCCTCCGCCGGAACGCCGACTCGCGGAAGGGCCAACCCCGCCGCCTCCAGTTCGTCCGGCAGTTCCGGCACCGGCACCACCCGGGGCACGAACAGCTCGGAGAAGGCGGCATCGAATGCAGCGAAGTCGTCATGGCGTGCGCACAGGGTGGCTCTCAATGCGAAATAGGCGGCGCTGCGGTCGGCGGGATCAATCGCAGCGAGCGCGCGGTGCGCGCTGAGCAGCTCGTCGACGCCGACCCGAGCTCCGGCGGCACGCATCGAGGCGGCAAGCAGCGCGAGTCGGCCGGTGAGCCGTAGGCCGAGGCGCTCACGCACCGCGCAGCACCTCGTGCTCGCGGACCCGCTCGATGTCCTCGCGCACCTTCAGGACGACGCCGAGCGTCTCCTCGAGATCCGCGTCGTCGAGCGCGAGCAGCGCCTGTGCCCAGGCGATCGTCTCGCCGACGCCGGGCAGCTTGTAGAGCTCCTCGGCGCGGAGCCGCGCGACGGCGGCGGACACCCGCGTGGCGACCTCGTCGGGCACGCCGGGTAGGCGCGCGTGGACGATCTCGGCCTCGCGCTCCGGCGTCGGGTAGTCGATCCAGTGGTAGAGGCAGCGGCGCTTCAGCGCGTCGTGCAGCTCGCGGGTGCGGTTCGACGTGATCACGACCAGCGGACGGCGCTCGGCCGTGACGGTCCCGAGCTCCGGGATCGAGACCTGGAAGTCCGACAGGAGCTCGAGCAGGAAGGCCTCGAACTCGTCGTCGGCGCGGTCGATCTCGTCGATCAGCAGCACCACCGGATCGCTCGCCTGAAGCGCCTCGAGCAGAGGCCGGCGAAGGAGGAAGCGCTCGGAGTAGAGCGGCTCGTCGACGCCCGCCCGCAGGTGGAGCAGCTGGCGCGGGTAGTCCCAGTCGTAGAGGGCATGGTGGAGATCTATGCCCTCGTGACATTGGAGCCGGATGAGCCGCGAGCCGGTCGCCCCTGCGAGCGCCTTCGCCACCTCTGTCTTGCCGACGCCCGCCTCGCCCTCGAGCAGGAGCGGCTGCTCCAGCGTCGCCGCGAGATAGACCGCGGTCGCGAGCCCGCGGTCGGCGAGATAGCGCTCGGTCGCGAGCGCATCCTGGACGGCTGCGGCGCTGTCGAAGCTCAGACGCTCACTGCCTCCTCGAGCGCCCTCCGCGTGAGCACGCGCGCCAGGTGGCGCTTGTACTCGGGCGTCGCGTTGAGGTCGCCCGGCGGATCGGTGCCCTCGTCGGCCCGTTCCGCGGCCGCGGCGATCGAGGCGTCGTCGAGCTGGCCCCCGCGCAGGGCATCCTCGGCGGCGCTCGCGCGCAGCGGCGTGGAGCCCATGTTGGTGAGCCCGATCCGGACGTCGTCGCAGCTGCCGTCGGCCGCCCGGCTCACCAGCGCGCACACGCCGACCATCGCCCAGTCCTCAGCCCGGCGGGTGAACTTCTCGTAGCCGAAGCCGTACCCCTGGAACGACGGAAGGCGGACGTCGGTGATCACCTCGTCGTGTGCGAGCGATGTGGTCATGTAGTCCTGGAACAGGTCGGAGGCCGCGATCGTCCGCTCGCCGTTCGGACCACGGGCGGTCACCGATCCCTCCAATGCCAGGAGCACGCCCGGCATGTCCGAGGCGGGGTCGCCGTGCGCCAGCGATCCGCCGACGGTGCCGCGGTTGCGCACCTGCTGGTCGGCGACCAGCGACGCCGCGCGGGCGACCACGCCGAGCTCGGCGACGTCCTGGAGGTCGGCGTGCCGGGTCATCGGCCCGATTCGCCAGCCGCCGTTGTCCTGCTGAACTCCGTGAAGGCCCGGGATCCTGCGCAGGTCGACCAGGACCGTCGGCGTCGCCAACCGCAGCTTCATCAGTGGAAGCAGCGAGTGTCCGCCCGCCAGCAGCTTCGCGTCCTCGCCGTTCTCGTGGAGCATCCTGACCGCCTCCTCGAGGGATTCAGGAGCTTCGTAGTCGAAGGGAGCGGTGATCATGCGGCACCTCCTCCATTCCCGGCCGCCTGTATCGCCTGCCACACCCGCACCGGGGTGAGCGGCATGTCGAGCTCGGTCACGCCGAGCGGGCTGAGCGCGTCGAGCACGGCCGCCGCGACAGCGGGCGTCGCGGCGATGGTCCCGGCCTCGCCGATGCCCTTCACGCCGAGCGTGTTCACCGGTGAGGGCGTCTCGGTTCTGTCGGACTCGATCGGCGGGATCTCGGCGGCCGTGGGCAGGGCGTAGTCCACGAAGGTGCCCGTCACGAGCTGGCCCTCCTCGTCGTAGACCACCTGCTCGTAGAGCGCCTGGCCGATCGCGTGCACGATCCCGCCGTGCACCTGGCCGTCGATCAGCATCGGGTTGATCGCCGGCCCGCAGTCATCGACCGCCACATAGCGGACGACCTTCACCTTGCCGGTCTCCGCGTCCACCTCCACAACGCACGCGTGCGCGCCGAACGGGAACACGAAGTTCTCCGGGTCGTAGAACGCGCTCTCCTCGAGGCCGGGCTCGATATCGCCCGGAAGCTCATTGGGCGGGATGTGGGCGGCGCCGGAGATCTCCGCCATCGTCATCGACTTGTCCGGCGAGCCGCGCACCTGGTACTTGCCGTCCGCGAGCTCGATGTCCTCCGGGGCGGCCTCGAGCAGCGCAGCGCAGATCTGCTTCGCCTTGTCCTGCACTCGCTGTGAGGCGCGGACGATCGCCTCGCCGCCGACCGCGAGCGACCGCGAGCCGTACGTGTCCCAGCCCCAGGCGCCCTGGTCGGTGTCCCCGTGGTGCACGTCCACGTTCTGCGGGTCGATGCCGAGCAGGTCGCCGGCGATCTGGGCGAAGCTCGTGTCGAGCCCCTGGCCGTGCGGGGAGGTGCCGGTGTAGACGATCGCCGACCCCGTCGGCGTCACGCGCACGTTCGCGGACTCCCAGAACGCCGCCTGAAGGCCGACGCCCTGCGGCCCCACCGCGCGCGACGGCGCGAGCCCGCAGACCTCGACCCAGGTCGAGAAGCCGACCCCGCGGAGGACCCCCTCCCCGCGCAGGCGCTCCTGCTCGGCGCGAAAGTCGTCGAGGTCGAAGTGCTCGAGCAGCCGATCCAGCGAGCCGTGGTAGTCGCCCGAGTCGTAAACGATGCCGAGCGCCGTCTCGAACGGGAACTCCTCCTTCGGGATGAAGTTCTTCCGGCGCAGCTCGAGCCTGTCCATGCCCAGCTCGTCGGCGAGCCGGTCCATCATGAGCTCGATCCAGTAGGTCGCCTCGGGCCGGCCCGCCCCGCGGATCGCGTCCGTGCACATCTTGTTCGTGAACACGCCCGTGAAGTGCAGGTCGATCGCCGGGAACCGGTAGCAGCCGCCCATCACCGGGAAGCCGAGCTCCGGGATGAACGGGGTGAGCAGGTGCTGGTAGGCGCCGAGGTCGGCGATGATGCGGACCTTCAGCGCCGTGACCGTCCCGTCGCGCTTGGCGCCCAGCGTCACGTAGTTGATCTGATCGCGCCCGTGGTGGCTCGTCGTCATGTGCTCCGAGCGCGTCTCGACCCACTTCACCGGGCGGCCGAGCCGCTTCGCGAGCGCGAGGACGAGCGCCTCCTCGCCGTAGGTCTGGAGCTTCGCCCCGAAGCCGCCGCCCACGTCCGGAGCGACCACGCGCAGCTGGTCCTCCGGGATGCCGAGCATCCCCGAGAAGACGAACCGGGCGATGTGCGGGATCTGGGTGGTGGAGTAGAGCGTCAGCTTGTCACCGCGGATCTCCCCGATCGAGCAGCGCGGCTCGATCGGCGCGCCGGACGTCCGGTGGTTCACGAACCGGTGCTCGACCGTGACCTCGGCCTCGGCCATACCGGCGTCGATGTCGCCGCCGCCGATCGCCCACTCGTGGGTCTTGTTCGTGCCGAACTCGTCCCAGACGAGCGCCGATCCGTCCTCGAGCGCGGCCTCAGGGTCGACCACCACCGGCTTCGGGTCGTAGTCGACGATCACGTCCTCGGCCGCGTCGACCGCCACGTGGCGGCTGGTCGCGACGACGACCGCCACCGCGTCGCCCACGTGCTTCACCTGGCCGCGCTTCAGCGGCCAGTGCTCCGGCGTCTTGATCTCGACGCCGGGGGGAGCCCAGACCATCGGAAGCGGGCCCGCGAAGTCGCCCGTCATGTCCTCGCCCGTCAGGACCGCCACGACGCCGTCGCGCTCGGCGGCGGCTGACGTGTCGATCGAGCTGATCGTCGCGTGGGCCTCGGGCGAGCGCACGACCACCGCGTGCAGCATCCCCGGCAGGTTGATGTCCTCGGTATAGCGCCCCCGGCCCGTGATCATCCGGGGGTCCTCCTTGCGCCGCATGCTCTCGCCGATGGCGCTCATGCCGTCACCCCCGTCCCGGCCGCGGACTTGACCGCCTCGACGATGTTGTGGTAGCCGGTGCAACGACAGAGGTTGCCCTCCAGCCCGTGCCGGATCTCCTCGTCGGAGGGACTCGGGTTGCGGGCCAGCAGATCGGCCGCGGCCATGATCATCCCGGGAGTGCAGAAGCCGCATTGGAGGCCGTGCTTGTCCATGAAGGCGGCCTGGACGGGATGCAGGCCGTCGTCGCCGGCCAGCCCCTCGATGGTGGTGACCTCGGCGCCGTCCGCCTGCGCGGTCAGCACCGTGCAGCTCTTCACGGCCTCGCCGTTCATGTGAACCGTGCAGGCACCGCAGTTCGTGGTGTCACAGCCCACGTGCGTTCCGGTGAGGCCGAGCTCATCGCGCAGCCAGTGCACGAGCAGCAGTCGGGCCTCCACATCCGCCTCCCGTCGCTCGCCGTTGACGGTCAGCTCCACGTGGACGGTGGCGCTCATCCAGTCTCCTCCCGGTCGCGTTCTCTCCTAGGCGACCGATGCTAATGCGCGGGTATTGTGGGCCGCAATGGTCACGAAGTCTTTTCAGTTCGACGGTAACCGGTTGGTCTATGACGAATACGGCAAGGGCGCCAAGGTCGTCGTCCTGCTGCCGGGCCTGCTCTTCTCACGGAAGATGCACAGACCGCTGGCCGAGGAGCTCGAAGGGCGCGGCTACCGCGTGCTGTGCCTCGACCTGCTCGGCCACGGCGACTCCGAGCGGCCGCCCGAGATGTGGAACTACGGGATGACCACCTTCGGGCGCCAGACGATCGCGTTGCTCGACCACGCCGGCGTGGACAAGGCGGTGGTCGGAGGAACCTCGCTCGGAGCGAACGCGACACTCGAGGCCGCCGCCGCGGCGCCGGACCGCGTCAGGGGCATGCTCGTCGAGATGCCGGTGCTCGACAACGCGCTGCTCGGCTGCGCGCTCGCGTTCACACCGCTGCTTGTGGGCCTCACCTTCGGCGCGCCGGTGGCGCGGGCGATCGGCGCGGCCGCGCGTGTCGTCCCGCGCGGCAGCTGGCTGCTCGGAGACATGCTGCTCGACTGGGTGAGCCAGGACCCGAAGCCGTCCGCCTCGGTGCTCCAGGGCCTCTTCTACGGCCGCGTGGCGCCTCCGCGCGAGGAGCGGGCGAAGATGAAGCAGAACACGCTCGTGATCGGCCATTACCGCGACCCCATCCACCCGTTCTCGGACTCCGACATGCTCGTGCGCGAGCTCCCGAACGCACGGCTCCTCCAGGCCTCCTCGATACTCGAGCTGCGGCTGACGCCCGAGCGCCTGACGAGTGAGATCGTCGGCTTCGTGGAGGAATGCTTCGCGCCGGCGAGGGCCTCAGGGAGCCGCCGCCGAACCGGCTCTGGAGCCACCAGAGCGGACCGGGCGCGGCGTCCTTCGGCTTAGCCTCCGCTGAGAAAGCTTCACTACCCTTCGCCGCCGTGTCTCACCGCAGGGAACAGAAGGAGGCGCTCCGCCGCGAGCGCGAGGAGCGCGAGCGCCAGAAGCGGGCGGCGGAACAGCGCAAGAAGATGGTCGGCTACGGGCTGGGCGGCGCGCTCGCGCTCGCGGCCGTGATCGTGCTGGCCGTGCTGGTCGTCGGTGGAGGCGGCGGCGGGGGCAGCGACGCGCAGGCGGCCGAGATCTTCCCCGAGGGCGGGAGCTTCCCGGAGCAGACCGTGTTCGAGGTGGCCCCCGCGGCCAGGGCGGCCGGGTGCGAGCTGAAGAGCGTGAAGGGGAGCGGCGTCGCCACCCACACCGAGTCGCTCGACGAGCGCGTCAAGTACAAGACCAACCCGCCGACCACCGGCCGCCATTACGCGGTCCCCGCCGAGGACGGCATCTACGGAAAGGCCCCCCAGGACGAGGAGCTCGTGCACGGCATGGAGCACGGCCGGGTGATCTTCTGGGTCAAGCCGTCGCTGCCCGAGGATCAGCGCGCGGACATCCGCGCGCTCGTGGACGACGACACGTACCAGATGTTCCTGGTGCCGCGCAGCGACATGCCCTACGCGGTCGCTGCGACGGCGTGGAACGGCGAACCGGAGCCGGGGGGGACCGGCCGCCTGCTCCTGTGCAACGAGGTCAACGACAAGACCTTCGACGCGCTGGCGGCGTTCAGGGACGAGCACCGCTCGCAGGGCCCCGAGCCGATCCCCTAAGCGCAACCCCACCCCCGCTATAGGTGTTGGGGCTGTGATGAAGCTGCTCGCCTCAGCAGCGGTGCCTCTCTGCGCTCTGTGCCTGGTTCCGACCGCATCCGCGGCGAAGACGAGGGACTTCGAGCGCAGGGCGCCGGACCGGGCGACTGCAACAATCGTTGCACCCAGCGCCTTCAACCTCGTGGGCCTGCGCTGGAAGGGGACGGCGGCCCCTGACGTCGAGATCCGCGTCCGGCGTGGCGCGCGCTGGAGCCGCTGGGAGCATCTCGGCGTACACGGCCGCGGCGGCTCGGATCCCGCTTGGGTGGGCCGCGCCCGCACGGTCCAGTACAAGCTCGACCGGCGAGTCCCAGGCCTGCGGGTGCACTTCGTGTCGGTCGGCCGGCGGCGGGTCGCGGCGCGAGCGAGCCAGACGACCGCGACGCCGTTCCCGTACGTCTCGCGCGAGCAGTGGGGCGCGAGCCAGTGCCGGCCGCGCTCGGGTCCCGAGTACGGCGACGTCAAGGCCGTGGCGGTGCATCACACGGTGTCGCTGAACGACTACACGCCCGAGGAGGCGCCTCAGATCGTCCTCGCGATCTGCCGCTACCACCGCAACTCGAACGGCTGGAACGACATCGGCTACAACGCGCTCGTCGACAAGTACGGCACGATCTACGAGGGCCGGGCCGGCGGCCTCGACCAGGCCATCGTCGGCGCCCAGGCCCAGGGCTTCAACACGCAGACGGCGGGCGTAGCGAACATCGGCGACTACACGTCGATCCCCGCGAGCGACGCGGCGGTCGCCGCCACCGCCGACTACATCCGCTGGAAGCTGGCCGTGCACGGCCAGCCGCTGTCGGGCGCGGTCACGCTGACGAGCGGGGGCGGCTCGGAGAGCCGCTACCCGGCCGGCGCGCGGGTCAGCGTCGACCGCGTGCCCGGTCATCGCGATCTCGGCAAGACCGCGTGCCCGGGCGATGAGCTCTACGGACAGCTCGACCGGATCCGCTCCATGGTCGCGTCCGGCAGCCCGTTCGCCGCCTTCGCCGCGCACGTATCCGTGGCGCTGGCCGACCACGACGTGCCCTACCGCGAGCCGGTGCCGGTGACCGGCGCGCTCACGGGCCCCGACGCCGGCCCGCTGTCCGGGCAGCCCGTGGAGGTGCAGGTGAACAGCGATGACGCGTGGCGCACCACGCGCCGCCTCACCACGGGCGCGGACGGCGGCTTCGCGACCGACCTGACGCCCTCGAAGCGGATGTACGTGCGCGTGCGCTACCCGGGCAGCGCCCAGCTGCGCGGCACGTCCTCGACGCGCCTGCTGCTGCGCCTGCGGCCGGTGCTGGCGTTCACTCGGCCCCCGACGCGCGGCACGCGCGGACGGACCGTCGCGGTCACGGGGACCATCGGTCCGCGCAAGCGGGTCGTGAGCGTGATCTTCCAGCAGCGGGTGCGCGGCCGCTGGCGGGTCGTCGGCAGGCGGGCCGTGCGCACACGACAGGGCCGCTTCGCAACCTCGTTCGTTCCGGCCTTCAGGGCGCGCTACCGCTACTACGCGGTCGCGAAGGCCGACCTCGACACGGATCGCGGCGCCACCGAGGTCATCCCGCTGCGCGTGCGCTGACGCCTGTTGGCCTACCAGCCCTGCTTCAGGTCCTCGCTGTAGAGGCCGTGGCCGGTGGCCAGCATGCGCGCTGTGCGGAGCAGGATGCGGAGGTCGAGGCGGAGCGAGCGGTGCTCCACGTACCAGACGTCCAGCTCGATCCGCTCCGGCCAGGGAAGCGAGGTGCGGCCGTTGATCTGCGCCCAGCCCGTGATGCCCGGCTTCACCTCGAGGCGGCGGCGCTGGCGCTCGGTGTAGCGGTCCACCTGCTCCTGCACCGTGGGGCGCGGCCCCACCATGGCCAGCTCGCCCTTCAGGACGTTCACGAGGTTCGGCAGCTCGTCCAGCGAGAAGCGCCGCAGGAGCCGCCCGACGCGCGTGATGCGCGGGTCGCCCTCGACGACGTAGATCCCGTCTCCCATCGATTCGGCGCCGGGGACCATCGTCCGGAGCTTCCAGAGCTGGAACGACTCGCCGTCGCGGCCTACGCGCAGCTGGCGGTAGAAGACGGGCCCGCGGCTCTCGATCCTGATCGCAAGCGCCGCGATCGCGAGCAGCGGCGAAGCGAGGGCAAGCAGGAGCGCGGCGACGAGGACGTCCAATGCGCGATTCACGGCCGGTTACCGTTCCCGCCCGCGTGCAAATCCTCTACCTGCATCAGTTCTTCGTAACCCGGTCCGGAGCGGGCGGCACGCGCTCGTACGAGTTCGCGCGCCGGTTCGTGGAGCGCGGACACGGGGTGCGCATGGTAACCGCCGGGGAGAGCAGGACGGTCGAGGGCATCGACGTCGTCGGGGTGCGCGGCGCCTATTCGGACTACATGCGCGCCACCGCCATGTCGAACCTGGGCCGGATGCTCGCGTTCGCTCGCTTCGCCTTCGGCGCGACGCTCGCCTCCCTGCGCGGACCGCGACCGGACGTGGTGTACGCGACCTCACCGCCGCTGACCATGGCCCTGCCCGCGCTCGTGGCCTCGCTCCGGTGGCGCGCCCCGCTCGTGTTCGAGGTGCGCGACCTGTGGCCCGAGGCGCCGATCCAGATGGGCGCTCTGCGCAACCCGCTGGCGCGGCGGATCGCCCGCGCACTCGAGCGCTTCGTGTACCGCCGCAGCGCGCGCCTGATCGCGCTCTCACCCGGGATCCAGGCCGCGCTCCCGGCGGGGAAGACGGTCCTCGTCCCGAACTCCGCGGACCTCGACCTGTTCGACCCGGCTCCGCCTCGAGGGCCCTTCCAGGTCGCCTACTTCGGCGCGATGGGCGAGGCGAACGACCTGACCGCCGTTGTCGAGGCGGCGCGGACCCTGCCCGACGTGAGCTTCGTGCTGATGGGCGACGGCAAGCGCCGCGCGGAGCTCGAGCGCGCGTCCCCGCCGAACGTGCACTTCCGACGCGGGAGCAAGACTGACGTCGCGCGGCTCGCCGCCGAGTCGCACGCGTGCCTGACGCTCTTCAAGGACGTGCCCGTGCTCGCGACCAATTCCCCGAACAAGCTCTTCGACACCTTCGCCGCGGGCCGGCCCGCGATCGTGAACATGGATGGCTGGATGCGCGAGCTGGTGGAGGAGAGCCGCGGCGGGCGTCTACGTGCGCGCCGGCGACGCGGCCGATCTGGCCGAGAAGGTCGTGTGGTTGCGCGACCACCCGGACGAGGCGGCGCGGATGGGTAAGAACGCGCGTGCCCTGGCCGAGCGCGAGTTCGGCCGCGACGAGCTCGCGCGCCGCGCCCTGGCCGTGCTGGAGGAGACCGCAAGCTGACCGAGCTGTCCTACTGCGTCGTCAACACGAACGGGCGCGACTACCTGCTCGACTGCCTGCGCGCGATCGAGCGCACCCATCCCGCGGGTGTGGAGCAGGAGCTGCTCGTGCTCGACAACGCCTCCACCGACGGGTCCGCCGACGCCGTGCGCGAGCGCCACCCCGAGGCGCGCCTGTTCGCGCTCGACCGGCGCGCGGGCAAGGCCGACAACGACTCGCTCCTCCTGCGTGAGGCGCGCGGGCGCTACTGCCTGCTCCTGAACGAGGACTCGGAGCTGCACGAGGGCGCGGCGAGGGCGCTTCTCGACGCACTCGAGGCCGACCCCGGCGCGGCCGTGGCGGGCGCCCAGCTCCTGACTCCGGAGGGTGAGCCGACCGCCTGCGCGTGGCGGCTGCCCGACATCCCCTGGGCGCTTGCGGCGGCCGCCTTCATGCACGACCGGGTCGCCGTCCAGAGCACCGGCTCGGAGGTGCGCGAGGTCGGCTGGGTGCAGTCGAGCGCGATGCTCGTGCGGCGCGATGCCGCTGAGCAGGTGGGCTGGCTCGACGGGGACTTCTTCGTCTACTCGGACGAGACCGACTTCTGCAAGCGCCTCCGCGACGCGGGCTGGCGCATCCTCTTCGCTCCCGGCGCGCGAGCCGTGCACCACGACCAGCTGGGCACCGACGCGGCGGCCATGAGGCGGCGGATCGTGGAGTTTCACCGCAACCGCGACCGCTACTTCCGCAAGCACGGCATGACCCTGACGCGCATCGTCTGGAAGGCGTGCTGGACATGGGCCTACCTGGTCCGGGCGCTCGTGGCCGTGCCGCTCCGCGGACGCGACCCGCGGCGCTACCTGCTCCACGCGCGCCAGGAGCTCTTCCCCGCCCGCGGCGAGGGCATCCGCGAGGCCGCCGAGGCCCACAACCGCGCCCTTGCCAATAACGTGCGCGCCGGCCATGGAGCACGCTGACACCGCCCAACTGGCCGCGCTGGGCGGCGCGCTCGGGGCGGTGCTCGTTCTCCTCGCCGGCGGCCGCATGGGGCGCTTCCTCCTGCTCGCCGGGCTGGGACTGCTCGCCGCGACCGAGCTCGCCTTCGCGTGGGCGCTCGGGGACGGGGTCTTCGACCGGCTGAGCGGCGCGTCGGGCGCGGCGGCGCTGGCGCTCGGGCTCGCCGCCCTGGCCGTGGCCGCGGCGGGCTTCGTGCGCTGGCCGGCGACCGTGCCGGTCGCCGTGCTCGTCACGGCGCCGCTGCGCCCGCCGCTCTCGTTCGACAGCTCGAGCACACTGCTCGTGCAGATCGCCGACGACGGACGGCTCGGGCGGCTCCTGCCGCTCTACTTCGTGCTCGGGGCCGCGTCCGCCGCGCTCGGCTGGCGCGCCCTACGGGGCGACGAGCTCCGGACGCTTCCGCGGCAGATCGCTCTCCCGGCCGCCGCGTTCTTCGCGTTCGCCTGCTGCTCGCTGCTCTGGGCCGACGACGTCGAGGCCGGGACGAACCTGCTGCTCTTCTTCACGCTGCCGTTCGTCGCCCTGGTCGCGACCGTGGCCCGCGCCGAGTTCCCGGACTGGGCGCCGCGCGCGCTCGCCACGGCGGCGATCGCGCTTGGCGTGTCTGTTCGCCGCGGTCGGGCTGTGGCAGGCGGCGACTCACGAGCTGTTCTTCTACGCGCCGAACCTTGCTGCCTCGAACGCGAACACGGACTACTTCCGCGTGACCTCGCTGTTCGGCGATCCGAGCCTGTACGGGCGGCACGTGGTGCTTGGGATCGGGGTGGCGCTCACGCTGCTCGCCACGCGCCGCTGGCACACCTGGCCGCTGCTCGCCGCAATCGCGCTGATGTGGGCGGGCCTCCTCTTCTCGTACTCGCAGTCGAGCATGATCGCCCTGCTCGCGATCACGCTCGCGCTCGCCGTGGTCACCGGCGACGGGCGCGTCCGGCGCGCGGTCGCCCTGCTCGCCGTGGCCGCGGTGGTGGTGGCCGGCGCGTACGTGGCCGTGCAGGTGGCGGACGGCAGGTCCTTGAACAGGATCACCAGTGACCGCACCGAACGAGTCCAGGACGCCACGCGCGTGATCGAGAAGCACCCGGTCGTGGGCGTGGGGATCGGCGGCCAGCCGCGTGCCAGCCGCCGGCTCGCGGGGAGCGACCGGCCCACGCCGAACTTCGTGTCGCACACCACTCCGCTGACCGTGTTCGCCGAGCTGGGCGCGATCGGGCTTGCCCTGTACGCGTGGCTGCTCGTGGGCGGGGCGCGGATGATCCTGGAGGTCACGCGCCGCCACCAGGCGCTCGGGCTCGCCCTCGGCGCGTCGTTCCTGGGTCTGTTCGTGCACGCGCTCTTCTACAGCGGCTTCCTCGAGGATCCGCTCACCTGGCTCGTGCTCGCGATCGCCGCCGCCTACTGCGCCGAGCCGCGCGTGGAGCACCGCCGCCGGGAGGTCGCGACCGCGTGACGCAGCGCGAGGGCCTCGTCCTCAGCGGCGTCCTGCTCGTGCTGGTGGCGATCACCCTGCCGGAGCTGGGCTCGGACCCGTGGCACTTCCGGCCGCCGAGCGTGGATCCGCAGGGGCCGCTCGCCCCGCTCGTGCGCGCGGCCGGCGAGGAGTGGGACGTGGGCATAGCCCGGGCGTCCGCCTTCGTTGCCGCGCTCGTCTGCGGCGCGTTCGGCGCCGTGCTGCTGGCGCGCGGCCGCGGGTTGCCGCGCTGGAGCGGGATCGCGCTCGTGCTCACCGTGGGGGTCCTGCTCGCCGCCCCGTCGACGCTGCTCCAGCTCGGCCTCCGCGACTCGACCGCACCCTGGTTCTTCACGAACGACTCGACGTACCAGATCGAGCTCGGCGGCGAGCTGCTGCTCGACCTCGAGAACCCGTACGGCCACGACTACCGCAACTCGGGGCTCGAGCGCTTCTACACGCGCGACGGGACCGTCTCCGAGCGTGTCCGCGAGCGCGAGGTGGCGCTGCGCCACTTCGCGTACTTCCCGGGAGCGGTCGAGACGGCGGCGCTCTGGCGGCTCCTGCCGGACCCGTTCGACGACTACCGGCTGCTCGTGCTGCTCGCGACGCTCGCGCTGCTGCCGGCGGCGCTGCTGTTCCGCGGGCCGCTGGGCTGGCGGCTCGCGCTGGGCGCCGTGCTCGTCTGCAATCCGATCGCGGTCCGGTCCGCCTGGTTCGGGCAGAACGACGCGCCGAGCCTGCTGCTGCTCGTGCTGGCGTTCGCGCTCGTGACCCGGCGCCGGTTCGCCTGGGCGGCCGCGGCGCTCGCGGGCGCGATCCTGCTGAAGCAGTTCGCCGTCGTCGCCGCCCCCTTCCTCCTGCTCATGATCCCGCGCGAGGAGTGGAAGCGCGCCGGCCTGGCGTTCGCGGCCGTGCTGGCGGTGAGCGCGCTGCCGTTCATCGTGGCCGACCCGGTCGCGTTCTACGACGACACGGTGAAGTACGGCGCGGGCACCTACAAGATCGTCGGCTACGGGCTGTCGGCGATCCTGATCAGGCTCGGAATCCTCGAGGATCGCGACGGGACCTATCCGTTCGTCGCTGATCGCGCTGCTCACCTGGGTGCCGCTCACGGTCTGGCTGCTGCTGGTGCAGCGGCGCTCGTTGGACCTGTGGACCGGAGCGGCGGGGTTCGCCATCTCGATCCTCTGGCTGATGTTCATCGGCCGGACGTTCAACAACTACTACCTGGTGTGGCCGATGACCGGCGTGATCGTGGCCGGGCTGATCGCGCTAGGGTCGCTGCGTGCTCCAGCACGAGGGTGACCCGTCCCGCTGCGCGGTGATCCTGCCTGGCGTGCGCTACCTCAGCCAGGCGCCTCTGCTGTGGTTCGCGCGCGAGGTCGCGCAGGCGCACGGCTGGTCTGTGATCGAGGTCGACGAGCGTGCGCCCGAGGACGAGGAGCCGTTCGAATGGATGAGAGGGCAGGCTCGGCGTGCCCTCGAGCTTGGCGGCGGGCGCGGAGAAGGTCGTCGTCATCGGGAAGTCACTGGGCAGCGCGGCCGCGCCCATGGTCACGGGCCCGGCGATCTGGCTCACGCCACTGCTGATACGGCGCGAGATCGCTGAGTCGATCCTGGCGGCGACGGCGCCGACGCTCGTCGTCGGCAGCCCGGACGACCCGACCTGGGACGGCGGCATCGACTCCGACAACCCCGCGCTCGAGGTCCTCGAGCGCGACGGCCTCGACCACTCGCTCGAGGTCAGCGGCGATCCTCTCGCTTCTCTCGACGCTCTGCGCGACGTGATCGCTCACGTCGATCGCTTCTTTCCGCGGCTCGCCTAGCGCGCCGCTCGCGCGCCTCACGCCGCCGCTTTGCGGCGCGGGTGCGCCCGAGGTACTCCTTCACCGTCTTCGACCCCTTGCGGGCGAGCGCGAACTCGTGCGCGCGCCCGGTGAGGTAGATCCGCTCCTCGTCGGCGACCACCGGGTTCGCGTACTTGCCGGCGGGGAAGCGCCACACGGGCTTTCCGTCGCTGGCCCGGACCGCGATGGTGGAGTCCGTGCCGCCCGCGATCGCGCGCTGCGCCTCCGAGCCGCAGCTCGAGCAGATCGCGTAGTAGACGAGCCCGTCGATCACCGTCGGCGCGGAGTGGACGGTGCCGCCGGCGTCGATTTGCCAGTTCACGTCGCCGGTGGCGGCGTCGAGCGCGTAGAACTTGCCGTCGTAGGTCCCGACGAACACGTTCCGGCGGTAGACCGCGGCGGCGCCGTAGATGTAGCTGCCGAGCGGGCGCGCCCACAGGAGCCTGCCGCTCTTCGCGCCGAAGACGTACATCGTGCCGTCCGTGTTGCCGATGTAGACGCGCCCGTAGGCGATCGTCGGCGTGGCGTACCAGAACTCCGTGCCCGCGCCGGAGCTCCAGAGGAGCCTGCCGGTCTTCGCGCTGAGCGCGTAGAGCGTGCCGCTGTCGTCGGCGATGATGATCCGGCCGCGCCACCACGCGGCCGAGGTGTTCACCTCGTTGTTCGCCTGGAAGCGCCAGATGCGCTTGCCGGTCTTTGCGTTGATCGCGTGCACGCCGTGGTCCCACGAGCCCACGTAGAGGCGGTTGCCGTGGAGCAGCGGCGAGGACTCGACCGGCGCGGTCTTGTACCGCCAGCGCTCCTCCCCCGTCTGGGCGTCCCAGGCAACAACGAACCCGTCCGCACCCTGCTGGCCCTGGAGGCACTCCACGTGGTGCATGTACGAGACGTAGACGACGCCCTTGCCGACCGTGGGTGAGGAGGCGGCGCAGCGCCCCAGGCTCTTCCGCCAGGAGACCCGGCCGGTCTCGGCGTTCAGCGCGAAGAAGAGCCCCTTCTGCTGGGCGAGGTATACGCGGCCGTAGCCCACCGAGGGCGGGAACTCGAGCGTGTCATGGGCGTCGATCGTCCAGAGGCGCTTGTACGGCGGCCGGTGGTCGTAGGGGGAGATGTGCTGGCGCGCGTCGTCGTAGCCGTAGGTCGGCCAGGGCCGCTTGTTCTCCTTCGCCGGAGGCGGCTTCGGCTCCGGCTCCTCGGTCACGACGAACTCCTCCGTGGCGGAGCCGCGCTTCTCGGGCGGTTTGTCTTTGCTGCGGACGTACAGGCCTATCGCGACCGCGAGGACGAGCGCGACAAGCCCGCCTCCCACCAGCAGGCGTCGTCGTGTCACGCGCCGCAGGATGGCAAACGGATCACTGAGGTCCGTCAGACAACAGCGTCCAGATGCGCTTTGTCACTTGCGGCAGCTCGAGGCTGAGCGCCGACTCCTCGAGCTCGCGTGCCCACTGCGGCGTCCCGGCACGCAGCACGATCCCGCCTCCGAGGCCGAATGCGACGAACGCCGGCTGGCCGGGGTCGCGCCCCGCCTCCGTCATCCGCCGCGCCGACCGCGGCAGCGCGCTGGCCGTCTCGAACACGGTGAACTCGCCGACGAAGCCCGAGACCCCCTCGAACAGCCCCAGAGCGTCGTCGAAGACCGTCAGCGGGGCCGCGCTCGTCCTCAGCACGCGCGTCCGCTCGCCGAGCGCGTTCGTGCGCCGCGGAGGCGTCGGGTCGCTGATCACGTCGCCGCGCAGCTTCACGGCGCGCTTGAACGAGTCGGCGCCGAAGACCGCCAGACGACCGCCGTCCGCCGCGTAGTCGCGCAGCCGCTCGAGCAGCTGCTCCGGCAGCCACAGCTCGCTGCCGGCGAACGCCACGCCCGGAGCGTTGCCGAGCGCGGGCCCCTCGCGCCGGGACAGGGCGAGGTCGGTGGTGAGGTCATAGGGCAGGCGCTCGCGGTCGAGCCAGCGCAGGAGCGGCGACACCTCCTCGTCGAAGCGGGCCGGCAGCGCGCCGCCGGCGAACGGCCTGTCGAGCCGTACCGAGTCGGCGAACGGGAGCCTGTCGGCGAAGCCGTCGGCGTCATCGTCCACTCGGTTGAGGCCCTGCCACGTGAGCGCCGGCAGCACGACGAGCGGCCGCGCCTCGCCGCGTGCGCTTCGCGGTGGAAGGCCGGCCACGGCCAGCGGCCACACCGCGCGGTGATCTCCGGCCCGGACCCGAACCAGGTAGACGCCCGTGCGCATCTTGCTCGGGATGTGGATGCGGAAGCGTCCGGCCACCCGCCCGCCGTGCAGGATCCGCTTGGGGTCGCCGAGCCGCGAGACCGCGAAGTCGAAGCTGCGGTCGACCGGCCCCACCTCGAGGTGGGCGAACGCGCCCGCGGTGACGGCTGACAGCGGGCCGCGCAGGGTGAAGTCCCGGACCGAGACGCCCGTGTGCGGCGGGGCGGCCGGGGCGCGCGGCACCGGCTGCGGCGCCTCGGTGAGGTTGCCGGCCTTGTCGCGCACCGCGACCGTGAACGCGTAGTCGCCCTCGGGGGCCGGCTCGGTCCGCTCGGGCCCGACGCTGACGCGGCCGTCCCACGTCGCGGTCCTGTTCGGGCCGCCCCGGAAGCGGCGCACCACACGCGGCTCGCCGTCTCCGGTTCGGAAGACGCGCACCTCGGGCGCCCTGTTCTCCGGACCCCGGTAACGCACCCGCACGCTCGGCGTCTCGCCCGGAAGGCCAGTCGCGATCACGGACGGCTCCGCCGAGGCCAGGGTGACCTTCGGCGGCACCGTGTCGACGCTGATCTCCTTCACCGAGTCGATCACGCGGCTCTCGTCACGGCGCACGACACGCATGCGGTAGGTCCCGTCGGCGACGACGTTGCCGTTGTCGTCGCGGCCGTCCCAGCTGAAGCGGTGCTTGGCGTCGCCGGCCAGCCGGCGGCTCGACACGATCCGGCGAACCTCGGTCCCCTCCGCGTCGACGACCATGAATGAGACGCTCGCCGGCTCGGACAGGTCGAAGCCGATCTCGCTCTTGTCGCGGTACCCGTCGCCGTTCGGGGAGAAGTGCGCCGGCTTCGTCGCAAAGCGGATGACCAGCGGGAAGTCGCCCTTCAGCTGCTGGGTGAGGAAGAAGGCGGCGATCGTCGCGACCACGAGGACCGCGAAGACCACGCGGACCAGAGGCCGGGTCATCGGGAGCCGGACCCTAGAGAATGCTCTCTGTGCGAGTGCACCTGATCGACCCATCCGGCGACGTCCTGCCGTACGACCACGCGCTGGCCGCGGCGCTCGCCAGGCGCGGCCTCGACGTGGAGCTCGTGACCTCGCGCTTCGTGCACGGGCCGCCGCCGGCGCCGGTCGGCTACGGCGTGACCGAATCGTTCTACCGGCTGGCCACGCGACTCGGCAGCCGCGCGCCGCGCCGCCGGCGCGCGGTGAAGCTCGCTGAGCACGTGCCGGACATGCTGCGCTATCGCCGCCGCGCGGACAGCGCCGACGTGCGCCACTTCCAGTGGCTCCCCATCGAGCGGATCGACGCTCACCTCCTGCCGGCGGCGCGACCGCGCGTGCTGACGATGCACAACGTGATCCGCCGCGAGGCCGTGGACCTCCGGCTGGCGCGGCGGATGGACGCGGTGATCGTGCACACGCGCCACGGCGCCGACCTGCTCGGCGGCGGCGAGCGCGTGCACGTCATCCCGCACGGCGCCTTCGAGCACCTGACCCACCAGCGGGTCGAGCAGCCGCTGCCGCCGGAGCTCGAGGCGGTCGAGGGCCCGGTCGTCCTCCACTTCGGCGTGATCCGGCCGTACAAGGGCACGGACGTGCTGGTGGAGGCGTTCCGGCAGGTCGAGGGCGCGGATCTGTGGGTGGTCGGGCGGCCGCTCGGAGTGTCGGTCGAGCACCTGCGCCGGCTCGCGCCGTCCGGGCGCGTGCGCTTCGTGGACCGCTACGTGAGCGACGCCGAGCTGCCCGCGTTCTTCCGGCGCGCCGACCTGCTCGTCCTCCCGCACCGGAACGTCGACGTGTCCGGCGTTCTGTTCGCGGGCCTGGCGTTCGGCAAGGCGATGGTGCTCAGCGACGTTGGCGGCTTCCGCGAGCTCGTCGAGGAGCACGGCGCCGGCGAGCTCGTGCGGCCGGGCGACGCCGGCGAGCTCGCGGCGACGATCACGCGCCTGCTCGCGGACCCGGGCGAGCGCCGGCAGCTCGAGGAGCGCGCGGCGGCCGCCGCCGCGGGCCCGTATTCGTGGGACCGCATCGCGGAGCAAACCGCGAATCTGTATGAGCAGGTGCGCTCGTGAGGGTCGTGTACATGGCGAAGTGCAAGCGCTCGGCGGCGCTGGCGCTCGACTGGCTCGTGGCCGAAGGCGTGGACATCGTGGCCGTGGTGGCCGGGGAGCCCGACGCGTTCACGCGCGAGGAGCAGCGCGTGGACCTGGTGGCCGAGCGCCACGGGCTGCCGCTCGTGTCCGACGAGGAGCTCTACGCGGCGCCGCCGGACGATGTGGACGCGGTGATCTCGTTCCTGTTCTGGAAGCGGATCCGTGAGCCGCTCCTCTCGCTCGGGACGGTCGGCTGCCTCAACTTCCACCCGGCGCCGCTCCCGGACATACGCGGCCTCGGCGGCTACAACATCGCGGTGCTCGAGGGGATGAGCGAGTGGGGCGTGTCCTGCCACTTCGTGGACCCCGAGTTCGACACGGGCGACCTCGTGGAGGTCGAGCGTTTCCCGATCGACCCGGAGACGGCCACCGCCTTTTCCGTCGACCTGGACAGCCAGGAGCGGCTGCTCGGCCTCTTCCAGCGCGTGATGGGCCGCGCGCTCGCCGGCGAGGAGCTGCCGCGCACGCCGCAGGGCCCGGGGCGCTACGTGAGTCGCGAGGAGTTCGAGTCGCTGCGCCGCGTACGGCCCGGCGACGACCTCGAGCGCAAGCTGCGCGCGTTCTGGTACCCGCCCTACCCGGGCGCCCTGATCGAGGTGGACGGACGCGAGCTCACGCTGGTCGACGAACGCCTCCTTGCAGACGTCGCAAACGCCTATCGGGACTCCGGCCGCATCGCCTAACCTGGGCAGATGACCTGCGCCTCCTGTGGTACCGAGAATCCGGCCGGAGCGCGCTTCTGCATGACCTGCGGGAAGGCCCTCGAGCGGCGCTGTCCCAACTGCGGCTCGCCGGCTCCGCCGGAGGCCCGCTTCTGCATGACCTGCGGCACGGTCCTCGATGTCGCGGCCTCCGGCCCGATGGCGCCGCAGGCGCCTAGCGCTCAGGCCGCCTCGATCCCGCCGGAGGAGCGCCGCCAGGTCACGGTGCTGTTCGCCGACCTGTCCGGCTACACCGCGTTCGCCGAGCGCCTGGACCCGGAGGAGGTCAAGTCGCTCGTGGACCGCGCCCTGCTGCGCCTCGGCCACGAGGTCGAGCGCTACGGCGGGACGGTGGACAAGTACATCGGCGACAACGTGATGGCGATCTTCGGGGCGCCGATCGCGCATGAGGACGACGCCGAGCGCGCTGTGCGCGCCGGGCTCGGGATGCAGGCGGCGATGGGCGAGGTGAACGACGGGCTGCCGGACGGCGCGCACTTCGCGCTGCGAGTGGGCGTGAACACCGGCGAGGTCCTGGCGGGCGCGGTCGGCGACGCCTACACGGTGGTCGGCGACACCGTCAACGTCGCCTCACGGCTCCAGAGCGCCGCGCGACTCGGGAGCGTGACCGTCGGCGAGCGGACCATGCGCGCGACCGATGCCGCCGTGGAGTACACGGCGCTCGATCCGCTCGACCTGAAGGGCAAGGCCGAGCGCGTGCCCGCATGGGAGGCGGTCGGCCTGATCGAGGAGCACCCCGTGCGGCGCGTCTCCCCCGCGAGCGAGTCGCCGCTCGTCGGGCGCCTCCAGGAGCTGGGGGCACTCGACAGCCTCTACGAGCGAGTCGTGCGCGAGGGCAGCTCGCACCTCGTGACGGTCGTCGGCGAGGCCGGGGTCGGGAAGTCGCGGCTGCTGCGCGAGTTCGAGGCTCGCCTGGCGGAGCATCCGTCCGAGCCGAGCGTGCGCACCGGGCGCTGCCTGCCCTACGGGAGCGGCATCGTGTTCTGGGCACTCGGCGAGGTGCTGCGCGCGGAGTGCGGCATCGTCGAGTCGGACTCGTCCGAGCAGGCCTGGCAGAAGCTCCGCTCCTACATCGCCGAGCTGATGGGCACGGCGGACGCGCACTCGGACCGCGAGGCGGCCCTGATCGGCCGCCTGCTCGGGGTCGACGTGCCTCCCGAGCTGGTGCCCGAGGAGGACGACCCGGAGCGCCTGCGCGAGGCGTTCCTGTCGGCACTCCGGCGCGGCATCGAGGCGATCGCCACGCGGCGCCCGTTCGTGATCGCGTTCGAGGACATCCACTGGGCCGACGACGGGATGCTCGACGCGATCGAGCATCTCGCGCAGTGGGTCCGGGCGCCGCTCATGCTCGTCTGCCTCGCGCGCGACGAGCTGCTCGACCGGCGGCCGAGCTGGGGCGGCGGGCGCCGCTCGGCGACCCAGCTCATGCTCAGCCCATTGAGCGACGAGCACAGCCGCGCGCTTGTGCGCGCGCTGCTGCCTCAGGGCGAGGAGGTCGTGCCCGCGGTCGCGGAGCGCTCGGGCGGCAACCCGCTGTTCGCCGAGGAGATGGCGAGGCGGATCTCCGAGGAGGGGTCGATCGAGGCGGCCGAGCTGCCCGACACGGTCCAGGCCGTGCTGGCCGCGCGACTCGACTCGCTCGAGCCCTTCGAGCGGAGGCTCGTGCAGCAGGCGTCGGTGGTCGGGCGCGTGTTCCCCGAGGGCGCGCTCGCGAGCCTCGCGCGGTCGGAGGGCCGCGACCTCGACCGCGCGCTGATCTCGCTCCAGGAGAAGGACATCCTCGCTCCCGCGATGGAGGGCCCGCGGGGCGCCGAGCGCGAGATGGCGTTCAAGCACGTCCTGATCCGCGATGTGGCCTACGGGATGCTCCCCAAGGCGGTGCGCTCGCGGAAGCACTTCGAGATCGGCACCTTCCTCGAGGAGCGCGCGGGCGACAGGACCGACGAGGTCGTCGCGGTGCTCGCCGAGCACTACGGCCGGGCGGCCGCGCTGGGCCGCGAGAGCGGGGTTGCGCCCCAGGAGCTCGATTCGATGCGCGGGCGCGCGCTGCGCTTCCTGGAGGAGGCCGGCGACGCCGCGGCGCTCCTGTACGCCAACCGCGAGGCCGCCGCGCACTACCGCCACGCTCGCGCCATCTGCCCGCAGGACGCGCGCGCCGAGGGCGTGCGGATCGGCGAGAAGCTGGGCGACGTCTCGCTTCGCCTTGGCCGCGTGGACGAGGCGATCGGGGTGTGGTCCGACTGCCTCGAGTGGCACCGCGGGCAGGAGGACCTCGAGCGCGTGGCCGATCTCCACCGCAAGATCGGCGCGGCGCTGTCGCACAAGGGCGAGCGCAAGGCCGCGATCGAGCACTACCAGAAGGGCATCAACCTGCTGAAGGACGGGCCGCCGCGCATCGAGCTGGTGCGGCTCTACGAGGAGGCCGCCTGGCTCTATCTGCACACCGGCGACAACATGCTCGCCATCTACGCGTCCGAGAAGGCGCTGAGGCTGGCGGAGCGGCTCGAGGAGACGCGCGCCGCGAGCCGCGCGCACGGGATCTTCGGGCGCGTCTTCGGCCGCATCGGCGATACCGAGAAGGCGCGCCAGAACCTCGAGCGGGCCGTGGAGCTCGCGCGCGGCTCGGACGACAGCGAGACGATCCTGGCGCTCTCCGCGCTCGGCCGGCAGCTCGAGATCTCCGAGGCGGACATGAACGGCGCCCGTGCCGTCTACGAGGAGGCGCTGGCGCTCGCCGAGCAGGTCGGCATGCTGCCGGCGCAGGTCGAGCTTCACGCCTGGCTCGCGCAGCTCGCGGCGTACTGCGCGGACTGGGACCGTGTCGAGCACTCCACGGAGGCCAGCGCCACGCTCGCGGAGCGCGAGGGCCTCGTGGGCAAGCTGTGCCTGCCCTACGCGCTGCGTGGCCTGCTCCGCTGGCGCGAGGGCCGGATCGGCGAGGCCACGGTCCTGTTCCACCGCGCGCACGAGCTGGCCGAGCAGGTCGGGTGGTCGGAGATCGCGTTCCAGGCGCTCTTCGGGCTCGGCATCGCGCTGCGCGACCAGGGCGACCTGGACGGCGCCACCGCCGCGCTCGACCAGGCGATCGAGGTGTGCGAGCGCGCCGGGCTGATCGCCCAGTCGATCCAGGCGACCGGCGCGCGCGCCGTGATCCTCGCGTTGGCCCACCGCCCGCAGGCCGCCCAGGAGGCAGCCGCGATGGCGTCGCAGATGGCCGAGCGGCTCCACTACCCCGTGGGACGCGCCGCGGCGCTCGAGGCGCGCGGCGTGGCCGACGACGACCCGATTGCCGGCGCCGAGCTGCTCCAGGAGGCCGAGGAGGCCTGGCGGGCCCTCGACCGGCCGCTCGAGGCAACGCGCGCGCGGCTCCTGGCCGGCCAGGTCCTGCTCGGCCGCGACGACGAGCGCGCCCGCGAGCTGCTCGAGCAGGCGGCGGTGCAGAGCGAGGAGCTCGGCGTGCCGCACCTGGCCGACAAGGCGCGGGCGACGGCGGCGGCGGGCGAGCCGCTCCGCCAGGGCTAAGGCTTAGGCAGGTCTACTGAGCGAGGTCGGCGCCGGCGATCACGACGACGGTGGCGTCGCCGGCGAGCTCCTGGCTCGCCGGGTCGATCCGCTGGCGCTGGTTGATCTGCAGGGCGCGTACCACGGCGGTGGCCTCGCGCTCGTGCCCGGGGGCGAAGAGCACGACCGATTCGGCGCGCTGCTGCTCCTGGTCGGCGGAGTTGGCGACGGTGCCGACCTCGAAGCCCTTCGCCTCCACGCGCTCGCTGATCTGCTGCGCCAGGTTCGGGACGGTCGTTCCGTTCAGCACCGCGACTGTCACGTTCGCGCGAACGATCGGGGTGCGCTTCTTCTCGCCGCTCCCGTCCTCGGCCTGCTCGCCGTCGGCTGCCGGCGGGGCGTTCTCGGCCGCGGGCGTGGCAGGGTCGCTGTCGCCACTGGACAGCTGGTCCACACCGAAGGCGGCCGCTCCGCCCAGGATCAGGATGCCCGCGATGAAGAGAACGAGGTAGCGCGGGCTCGCGAGCAGGCGCCGGTACCAGGGCTGCCGCCGCGGCGGGAGGATCGCTGTCTGCTGCGGCATCGGCCGTGCGGGCAGCATTGGCCGGACCGGCGCTCGCTGAGCGGCGGGGACCGCCGGTGGCGCGCCTGAGGGACGGCCGCCCGCGGGGGTCGCGGGACCACCCGGCCCACCCGGCACCGCGGGCGCGCTCGCGGGCTTCGCGTTGCCGCCGGTCTGCGCGGGCTTCGTCTCCTGGGCGGGGGCGGGCTTCGTCTGCGTCGCCGCCGCCGCGGTAGCGCCGGCAGCAGCGGCCATCGCCGGCGCGCCCTGGCCGACCTTGACGGTCTTGTCCTCGTCCGCCGGCGCGCCGTCCTCGGCGGGCTCGGCGTTCGCCTTGGCGGCCTGCGCCTGTGCACCGGCGGTCTGCGGCTGCCCCGGCTTGGCCGCGCCGCCCTGTGCGTCCGCGGCCACGGGCTGCGGCGCAGCGTCACCCGGCTTGGCGGCGTCCCCCTGCCCCTGAGCCGCGGCGGGCTGCACGACGGGCTGGCCCGGCTTAGTGGCGCCCTCCTGGCCCTGTGCGGCGGCGGGCTGCGGAACCGGCTGGCCCGGCTTAGTGGCATCCCCCTGCCCCTGCGCGGCCGCGGGCTGCGCGACCGGCTGGCCGGGCTGTCCTGCGCCTCCCTGGGCCTGCGCTCCGGCGGGCTGCGGAACCGGCTGCCCGGGCTTGACCCCGGCCTGAGCCTGCGTGCCCGCGGGCTGGGGTATCGCCGGCGCGCCCGCGGCCGGTGCCCCAGCCGGCTGCTGCTGCGCGGTCTGCGGCTGCGCCTGCACGCGCGCGGGCACGGCCGGTACGCCGAGCTCCGCGGATCGCTCCGGCGCGCGGCCAGCCCATTCGCGCAGGCGCTTCACGTCGCGCGCCTGCGAGAAGTAGAGCACCGATAGGACGGCGAGCCCGACCACCGCGGCCAGGCCGGCGACCGCCCCGATTTCCTGGACGACTTCCGGCAAGGGTCGAACTGTAGAGCGGGCGGCGGCCTGTTGACCGGCAGCCCGGTCTAGCTGCCCTGTACCGCCAGCGCCCGCTCCACGGACAGCTCCGCAACCACGCCCGCGAGCGCCGCCGCGTCACCCGCGTAGGCCAGCTCCTCGATGCGGCCGAACGCGTTCTCGACCCAGGCGGGCTCGAGCGGCGGGTGCACGGCGCAGACGATCTTGTCCGCCGGCGTCGGCTCGGGGCGCTCGCCGGGGTTGAAGAGCTCCTCATGGAGCTTCTCGCCCGGCCGGCGCCCGATGATCTCGACGCCGATGTCGACCTCCGGCTCGAGGCCGGCCAGCCGGATCATGTTGCGCGCCAGCTCGATGATCCTCACCGGCTCGCCCATCTCCAGCACGAACACCTCGCCGCCGGTCGACAGCTCGCCCGAGCGGATGATCAGCTGGACCGCCTCGGGGATGGTCATGAAGTAGCGCGTCATCTTCTCGTCGGTCACCGTGACCGGTCCGCCCTGCGCGATCTGGCGCCGGAAGATCGGGACGACCGAGCCCGAGGAGCCGAGCACGTTCCCGAACCGGACCGACGAGAAGCGCGTGCCCTTCCAGCGCTTCTGGGCTGCCTCGATCGCCCACTCGGCGAGCGCCTTCGAGGCGCCCATGACGGTGGCCGGGCTCACGGCCTTGTCGGTCGAGACGAGGACGAAGCGCTCGGCGCCCGACTCTCCCGCGGCCGACGCGACGATGCGCGTGGCCACGGCGTTGTTGCGAATCGCCTCGACCGGGTTCTCCTCCATCAGCGGCACGTGCTTGTACGCGGCCGCGTGGAAGACGACCGACGGCGTGTGCTCGGAGAACACCTCGCGCATGCGGGTGGCGTCCTTGCAGTCGGCGAGCACCGGGGAGGCGCGCGGGAAGTGCCGCTCCTCTTCCAGCTCGCGGCGGATCTCGAAGAGCGCGTTCTCGGAGTGCTCCACCAGCACCAGGCGCCGCGCGCCCACGCGCGCGATCTGGCGGCAGAGCTCTGAGCCGATCGAGCCGCCGGCGCCCGTCACGAGCACGGTCCGCCCGCGCAGGTAGGCGCCGACGCGGTCGATCTCCACCCGTACGGGGTCGCGGCCGAGCACGTCCTCCACGCGCACCTCGCGCACCTGCCGCATCAGGTTCACGCCGCCCGACAGCAGCTCGAACGTGGTCGGGAGCGTGCGCACGGGGATGCCGCGGTCGCGGCAGGCCGTGACCACCTGCTGGCGGAGCGTGCCCGAGGCCGAGGGGATCGCGATGATCACCTCGTCGGGCTGGACGCCGTCGAGGATGCGCGCCAGGCTCGTCGTGGGCCCGAGCACCTTGATGCCCGCGATGCGCATCCCCTGCTTGCGCGGGTCGTCGTCCACGAAGCCCACCGGCGCACTCCGCAGGCCCGGATTGCGGCGCAGCTCGAACGCCACCTGCTGGCCGCCGTTCCCGGCACCCACGATCAGGACCTCGTTGGCCGCGCGCTCGAGGATCGCGCCGCGCGTGGGGCGCTCGACCAGCGCGCGCACCGCGAAGCGGGCGCCGCTCACGAACACGAGCGACAGAAGGAAGTCGAGCGCCAGGACCCCGCGCGGCGGGTCGTGCTTGCCGATCGAGAACAGGAACAGCACCACGATCAGGCCGACCGTCGACACGATGACCGCCTTCAGGATCGACTCGAAGTCCTTCTGGTCGACGAAGCGCCAGAGCTTCGAGTAGAGGCCGAACATCGCGAAGATGACGAGCTTCATCGCGACAGTCAGCGCGATCGTGTCCCTCAGCAGGATCTCGTAGCGGTTCGGGATGCCCTCGTCGAAGCGCAGGACGTAGGCGAGGTAGTAGGCCAGCCCGAGCAGGCAGGCGTCGACGCCGACCTGTCCCAGGCGGCGGGCGTTCACGGATGACGTCAGCGACCTCATGAGTCAGCGGCGGACAGAAGCAGTGTGACGAGTTCACGCGGGTTTCGGCGGACACGCAACCCCCCCTGCTCGGTGCGTCGTTCGAGGCGCACCTCGCCCGGATCGGTGAGGCGCCTCAGGCGCCCCTCGCGCAGCAGCGCCTCGTCCACGGCGCCGAGCCGGCCCTCGAAGGTCGTGTAGACCGGCGTGCCGAGCGCGACGGCCTCGCGGTTCATCGTCCCCCCGGCCGAGATCACGAGGTCGGCGAACGCCACGAGACTCTGTGCGTCGACCGCTCGCTCCGGGACCACGAACGGCCCCATGCTCCCGACTTCCTCGCGCTGCTTGGGCGTGCGCGGCAGCACGACGGCCTGGGCGTCGCCCTCGGCTAGGCGCTCGAGCACACGGCGGAAGAGAGGGTTCTCGAAGCGGTGGTAGAGCGAGACCTCCGGAGGCGTGCGGACGACCACCAGCGGCCGTTCGCGATCGAGCCCGAGCTCGCCGAGGACGCGCTCGTCCGGCTCGAAGTCCGCCAGGTAGTACTCCTCCTTCAGCCCGGGGTAGCGGCGCAGCTTGCGCGGCTTGGCGCCGTAGCGCGCCAGCCGCTCGGGCGGGATCGCCTCCGGCACGACCACCGCGCGGCAGAGCCGGCAGTTCACGTGATGCTGCAGGGCGGCGAACTCGTAGTCGAAGGCCGTCGCGGCCGGGATGCGCAGAAGCGCCGCCGCCACGCTCACGTCGTTCGACCCGTGCCCCATGGCGACGTCGAACCGGCGCCCGCGCGCCCAGCGGGTCAGCGCCCCGCTCCTGCGTACGAGGCCGGCGGCCTTCGACGCGAGCCGCTCGCCGCGGTGACGCCCGATCGCGGTGACGTCGATGCCGAAGCGCTCACAGAGCTCGAGCGTCTGCGCGAAGTCGCGCGCCGTGACCTCCACCTCGTGCCCGTCGGCGCGCATCGCCTCGATCAGCGGGCGCATGACCAGCACGTGGGGGCTGTTCGTCAGGTCGACCCAGACACGCATTCCACGACCTGGCGCAGCTGGTCCTCGGTCAGGCCCGTCCCCATCGGCAGCGCGTAATTGGTGCGCGCCGCCTCTTCCGTGCCCGGCAGCGCAACCTCGGCCGCGATCGCGGGCTGGCGGTGGACCGGCGTGCGGTAGTAGCCGCGTCCGATCGGCAGCTCGCGCTCGGAGCGCACCACGTACAGGTGGTAGGCGTGGCGGGCGCCGGCCGTCTCGGCCGGGAGCGTCACCTGCTCGCCGAGCCCGAGCCGCTCGTACGTCGCTGCCACCTCGCGGCGGCGGCGGGTCCATCCGTCGAGCTCCGGCAGCAGCACGCGCAGGGCAGCCGCCTGCAGCTCGTCGAGGCGCGAGTTCCAGCCCACGTCGGTGAACGTCGTCTTGTCCCTCGAGCCGTGGAAGCGCAGGATGCGCACGCGCTCGGCGAGCTCGTCGTCGTCGGTCGTGACAGCGCCCCCGTCACCCAGGCAGGGCAGGTTCTTCGAGGGGAAGAAGGAGAAGGTGGCGGCGGCGCCCAGTGAGCCGGCCTTCGCCCCGTTCAGCTCGGCTCCGGCCGCCTGGGCGGCGTCCTCCACCACCGGCGGGCCGAGCTCCCCCAGCTCGGCGACCGGGGCGACGTTCCCGAACAGGTGCACCGGGACGATCGCCTTCGTCCGCGGCGTCAGCGCAGCCTCGACGCTCTCGCGTGTCACGCAGAACGTGGCGGGGTCGATGTCGCAGAAGACCGGCTTCGCCCCGAGCACGAGGGCGGCCTCGGCGGTCGCGTAGAAGGTGAACGAGGGCATCACGACCTCGTCGCCAGGACCCACCCCGAGCGCGCGCAGGACGATCGTCAGCGCGTCGGTGCCGTTCGCGACGCCCACGCAGTGCCGCACGCCGATGTAGCGCGCGAACTCCTCCTCGAACGCCTCGACCTCCGGCCCGAGGATGTAGCGGCCGCTGCGAGTGACCCGGTCGAGCGCCTCGCTGAGGCGGTCGTGATAGGCCGTGAGGCTGCTGGCGAAAAGCGGTACGTCGGTCATGAACGGCCAGCTACCCTACTTTGCCCCCGTGCCGCTGATCGCATCGCTCACAGACCCGATCGTGGAGGTCGCGGTGGACGTGGTGGATGCCTTGGGCCTGCCGGGCGTGTTCGTCCTGATGGTCCTGGAAAGCGCGTGCATCCCCGTGCCCAGCGAGGCCACCATGCTGTTCGCCGGCTTCAACGTGTCGCGCGGCGAGTACTCCCTGTTCGCCGCGACGCTGGTCGGTTCGGGAGCGAACCTGGTCGGCTCGTGGATCGCGTACTGGATCGGGCGCGCGGGGCGGGTCGACATCCTCGAGAAGCACGGCGCGAAGCTCCACATCAAGCCCTCCCACCTCGAGTGGGCCGACCGCTGGTTCGCGCGGCACGGCGACGCGACCGTGTTCTTCACGCGCATGCTGCCGATCATCCGCACCTTCATCTCGCTTCCGGCGGGAGTGGCGCGCATGCCGTTCTGGCGCTTCAGCCTGCTCACGATCCTCGGTTGCATCCCGTGGGTCCTGATGCTGACCTTCATCGGCAGAGAGGCCGGCGACAACTGGGAAGACTGGAAGGACAGCCTCCACTACGTCGACTACGCGGTCGCCGCGGCGATCGTGATCGGGGTCGTCTGGCTGGTCGTGCGCAACCGCCGCCGCGCCCAGCCCGAAGGGGCCTAAACCGGTACTCGGCGGCGCTGGCGAAACCGGCGGAGCGAACATATTGTGAAAGCAAGGCGGGGGACACACCATGTCCCAGCCGATCACCGTTCCGTTCACCGGCCCTGCGCCGGCAGCTCCAGCACCGTGGCGTGAGCGCACGCTCGCGCGGCTCGTACAGCACGTGCGCACGGTGCTGCCCGTTTCCGGGGTCGCGTTCCTCACGGACGCCGCGGACGAGGGCAGACCCGTCGGATGGTTCGCGGACGAGGACCTGCGGGTAGCGCTCGAGGCCTCGACGCGGCGCCTGGCGCGCGGGCGCCCGCTCCTGCTCGCGCGGGTGGAGGCGTGGCAGGCCGCTCCGGAGCTGATGGACGCGATCGCCGCGGAGCGGGGCCAGGAGGGCGCACGCCAGGCCTGGGAGACGTTCCGCACGGCATCGCTCATCGCCTGCCCCGTGCGCGGTGAGTTCGGCACGGAGCTCGGCGTGCTGGTGGTCGCGTCGCTGGACGGCCGCCGCCGTCTCGGAAGCGAGCAGCTGCCGACCGTCGAGGCGCTCGCCGACCTCGCGGCGATCTCGCTCGAGCGCACGGAGCTGCTCGAGGCGGAGGGGCGCCGGGCGCGCGACGAGCTGAAGCTGAAGCGCGCGGCCGAGGCGATCTCGAGCTCGCTCGAGCCGGCCGAGGTCTACGTGCGGGTGGCCAAGCACGCGGCGGAGGTCACGGGCGCCACCTGCGCCCTGCTCACCCGTATCAACTCGCACGGCGGCGAGGTCCGCACCGCCGCGACGATGGACTGCCCCGAGGACCTGGCCGCCCAGCTCTCGTCGCTCGACAGCGCCGCGTTCGGCCACGTGGCGCGCACGCGCACACCGCTGGTGCGGAGCGGCGCCGACGCGGCGCCGCTCGGATCCGTGATGCACGTGCCGATCGAGCTTGGGCCGCGTCTCTACGGCGTTCTCACCGTCGGCCACGAGGAGCCGGATCGCTTCGGCGACGCCGAGCTCGACCTGCTCGCGAAGCTCGCGCGCTCGTCCGCGGCCGCGATCGCCAACGCGATCGACTTCCAGCGCGAGCGGCGGATCGCGCGCGCGCTCACACAGGGCTTCGTGCCGGAGTCGCTGCCGGAGCTGCCCGGCTACGAGACCGGCCTGCTGTACTCGCCGGCCGCGAACGAGGCGACCGGGGGCGACGTGTACGGCGCCTGGCCCGTCGGCGGCGGCGACAGCGTCGCGGTGCTCGTGGGCGACGTGGCGGGCAAGGGCGTGGAGACGGCGGCGCTCAGCGCCATGGTCCGCTTCTTCATCGAGGCGCGCAGCTGGGACACCCTCTCGCCGGCCAAGGTGCTCGAGCAGGCGAACGCGATGCTGCTCGGGCGCCTGCCCCAGGACTCGTTCGTCACCGCGTTCCTCGCCATCCTCTCGCGCGACTCGCTCAGCTACTGCAACGCGGGCCACCTTCCGCCGCTCCACGTCCGGGACGGGTCGGCGCGCCCGCTCGACAGTCACGGGCTCCCGCTGGGCGTGCTCGAGGCGAACCGCTACTCGTCGAGCGAGCTGAAGCTCGAGCCCGGCGACCTCGTCTTCGCCCACACGGACGGCCTGATCGAGGCGCGCCGCAGCGGCGAGATGTACGGGGAGCAGCGGCTTGCGCGGGTCGTGGTCCCGGCGGCGGCGACGCACTCGCCGCTCGAGCTAGTCCGCGCCGTGCACGAGGAGGTGTCCGAATGGGCGGACGCGATCTCGGACGACGCCGTGGCGCTTGCGCTGCGCCGAACTGCCTGAACAACGGGCATTGAGGGCGTCGATTCGAAGGGGGTTCCTTGACTTAGCCGCGTATAGCGGGACTAACTCCAGGAACCCCCCTTCTCCCGCCCGAATCTCCACCCTTCAATGCCCGTAGTTCGAGCCGGCGCGAGCGCCACGACGGCGGCATTCGCTTGAATGGACGCCGTGGCGGACGGCGCATACGCACGGGCCGGGGTGGACCAGCTCCTGTCGGGCAACGCGGTGGCGGCGCTCGTGGACGTCCTGTCGGGGATCCGGACCGGGCGCCCCTCGCGTGCCGCCCTCGAGAGCGGTCACTACGCGAACGTCCTGAAGCTCGACGAGCGGCGCGGGCTCGCGCTGTCGTGCGACAGCGTCGGGTCGAAGGTGATCGTCTGCGAGCAGCTCGGGCGCTACGACACGATCGGGATCGACCTGTTCGGGATGAACGCGAACGACGTGATCTGCGTCGGCGCGGACCCGATCGCGCTGCTCGACTACATCGCCGTCGAGGAGGCGAACCCGGAGGTGCTGGAGCAGATCGCCATCGGGCTTCGCGCGGGCGCGGAGCTGGCCGGCGTCGAGATCCCCGGCGGGGAGCTCGCCGTGCTGCCCGAGGTCGTGCGCGGGCACCCGTCGCCCCACGGCTTCGACCTGGTGGGCTTCTGCGTCGGCCTCGTTGACCTGGACGCCGTCGTCACGGGCGACCGGATCGAGCCCGGCGATGCGATCGTCGGCATCCCGTCGAGCGGCATCCACTCGAACGGCCTGACGCTCGCTCGCAGCGTGCTGACGGACCTCGACGAGGAGCTCGATGGCCAGACGATGGGCGACCTGCTGCTCGAGCCGACGGTGATCTACGTGCAGGCGATTCGCGAGCTGCTCGAATCGGACGTCGACGTGCGCGGGCTGGCGCACATCACCGGCGACGGCTTCCTCAACCTGCTGCGGCTCGCCGCGAGCGCGGGCTACCGGATCAGCGCGCCGCTCGACGTGCCGCCCGTGTTCGTCCACATCGCCGAGCGCGGTGGGGTCGCCGACGCGGAGCTCTACGAGGTCTTCAACATGGGCTGCGGCTTCTGTGTGGTGGTTCCGCACGAGGACGCGGATGCCGCCACGGAGCTCCTCGGCCGCCATCACCCTGGCACCGCGGTGATCGGCCAAGCCACGACCGCGACCGGCGTAGTCGAGCTCCCGAAGCAGGGCCTGGTCGGCCGTCGCGGCGAGGGCTTCAGGACCGCTTCGTAGCGCGGTCGCGCTGCTCGCGGCCGTGCTCGCCGGCGCCTGCGCGCCGGCCGTGCTCGCGAACCCGGTCGTACCCGGCGACCATCCCGATCCGTCGCTCCTCAGGACGGCCGGCGGCTGGTATGCGACCTCGACCTCGGGGGGATGGCTGCCTGCCTTCCCGCTCCTCCACTCCCCCGACCTGCGGCACTGGCGGCAGGTCGGCTCGGTGCTCCCGGACCGGCCGCGCTGGGCCGCGACCGACTTCTGGGCGCCCGAGCTGGTGCGCCGTGGCGGGCGAGTGCTCGTGTACTACGCCGCCAAGGCGCGCAGCGGCCGGCGCTGCGTGGCGGTTGCGTCGGCGGAGTCCGTCCGCGGGCCCTATCGCGATCACGGACCGATTCTCTGCAGCCGGATCGGCGAGATCGATCCGCTGCCCGTGAGGGACGAGCAGGGCGCGGACTGGCTCGTCTGGAAGCGCGACGGGAACAGCCAGGGGCGGCCCACGCCGATCCTGGCCGCACCGCTGGCGCCCGGCGGGCTGTCGCTTGCGGCCCCGCCGCGCGAGCTGTTCCGGGCGGACGCGCCCTGGGAGGGCGGGCTCGTGGAGGCTCCGGCGCTCCTGCGCCGCAACGGGACCTTCTACCTCGTCTACTCGGCTGGGCGCTGCTGCGGACGGCGCTGCAACTACGCGACCGGGGTGGCGCGCTCGGCGTCGCTGCTCGGGCCCTGGGAGAAGCGCCCGGCCCCGATCCTGACCGGCGGGCACGGCATCCGCTGCCCCGGGCACGTGGGAATCGCGCGCGGCCCCGGCGACGAGCCGGTGCTCGCCTACCACGCCTATGTGCGCGGAGACCCCTCGAACCGCCAGCTCCTGATGGCGCCGCTCAGATTCGACGTGGCCGGCTGGCCGAGCGTCGCGCGGGAGCGGCGCGTGGTGTCGCGGCCCCCGGCCGAGCGCTTCGAGTTCGCGACCCAGCTGTCGGCCGGCTGGGAGTGGCCGGCCGGGTCGCGGCCCGTCAACCGCGTTGCGGCCGGGCGACTCGTGCTCGGCCGCGGAGCGCTGTCGCGCCAGACGGGCACGACCCGCTTCAGCGCGCACGCCGTGGTGGCGGAGCGCCGCGGGGCAGCGCGGCCCGCGCTCGCGGTGATGGCATCCGACGGCAACACCGTCGCGATCGAGCTGAGGGGCAACGGGGCGGTCGCGTGGCGGCGTGATGACGGCCGCCTGACGCGGCTGGGGTCGATCGGGCTCGCAGGGCGGGCGCCGAGGGACGCGACCGAGCTGCGCTTGAGCATCGGCGCAGACGTCCGGCTGGCCGTGCGGGAGGGGCGGAGCTGGCGCGAGGTCGGCGGCCCGCAACCGCTGCCGCGCTGGGCGGGCGGTGCGCACGTGGCGCTGAGGGTGGCGGGCCCCGACGGGGCTCGGGCCGAGTTCGAGTCGCTCGCGGTCGACCCGCGCTAGCGGTGCGCGGGCGCGAACTACGAGCATTGAAGGGCGGCCCTGACCGGGGTTAGTCGCTTATGCACCCATATGGGGCATAACACGCCTTACCCCCTCCGGACCGACCCCCTCAATGCCCGTCGTTCGCCGGACCTGCGGCGCGCTCCCACAGCTCGCCGAAGAGAACCGGCACGCGCGTCACGCGCCACTCGCTGGCGAGGCGCCACACCTCGGCCCCGGCACGCGGCCCCGGGAGGTCGCAGACGGCCTCGAGCTCCGCGGTGGCCATCCGGCCGAAGCGGCGGAGCGCGGCGGCGACGTCCGGAGGGGCCTCGGGGTCTGGCGTCGCGCCGGCGGCCGCGGCGGCCGCCCGCCAGTCCTCGTAGGGATCGGCCGCACCGACGCGGCGCTCGCTCCCGTCGTCGGAGAGGAAGCGCATGACCGGCAGCGCAGGCGGTTCCGCCTGGCTCAGGCGGCGCGTCTCCTCGAGGTCGCCGGCGAACGCCTCGAGGATCGCGTTCGACTCCAGGTCGATGCGGAAGCGCCCGGTGTCGAGCCCCACGCGGCGTGCCTCCTCGACGAGCGTCTCCGGCCCGTCAAGCTTCCGGCGGTGGCACATGAAGCCCTCACGCAGCGCGCGCAGGTACGCGCCGGCAGCGTCCCGGCCCTGCTCCGCGGCGGCCCTGAACGCGATGCAGGCCGGGTAGCTCGAGCGCGGCGGGTCTGCGCCCCAGATGCGCGGATCGACGGGCATCCCCGACGCGGCGGCGTCCTCGAGCCAGCTCAGCACGAGCCGGGCGGGGTCCTCGAACTCGCGGGCGAGCCCGCCCATCACGTAGGTGATTTCGAGGTCGGCGCCGAACTCCACCATGAGACGGCGGAGAAGCGGCTCCGCGGCCCAGGACGCGGAACAGGCGGGATCGGTGTGGTAACGCGCGCGTACAGCCACCGCGAGGCGGAAAATAGATGACGGTGATCGGCACGCTCATCAGCGAGCGCTACCGGCTCGAGGAGAAGATCGGCTCGGGCGGCATGTCGAGCGTGTACCGCGCCTTCGACCCCACGCTCGAGCGCTGGGTGGCCATCAAGCTGATGCACCGGGACATCTCCGACGATCCCGACCAGCTCGAGCGCTTCCGGCGCGAGGCCCGTGCCGTGGCGCAGCTGAACCATCCGCACGTCGTGACCGTGATCGACGCCGGCGAGGACGACGGGGCTCCCTACATCGTCTTCGAGTACGTCGAGGGCGAGACGCTGAAGGACCGCATCCGGAGGCTGGGCCGCCTGCCGGTCTCGGAGGCGGTGGCGTACGCGATCGAGATCGGCCGCGCGCTCGAGGCGGCGCACATGTCGAGGCTCGTGCACCGGGACGTGAAGCCCCAGAACGTGCTGATCGACCCCGACGGGCGCGCCAAGGTCACCGACTTCGGCATCGCCCGGTCGCTCGAGGCGCAGGGCCTCACCGCCACGGGGCGCGTGCTCGGCACGACCGACTACGTCTCGCCCGAGCAGGCGCTCGGTCACGAGGTGGCCGGCCAGTCCGACATCTATTCGCTCGGGATCGTCCTCTACGAGATGCTCACCGGCGAGGTGCCGTTCAGGGCGGACACGCAGGTGGCCGTGGCGATGAAGCACGTGCGCGAGCCGCTTCCGGACGTGCAGCGCCGGCGCCCCGAGATCTCGGCCTCGCTGGCCGCCGTGGTGGAGCGCGCGACCGCGAAGGAGACCCAGAACCGCTACGCCGAGATCGGCGACATGGTGCACGACCTCGAGGAGGTGCTTGCCATCGAGGCCGCGCGCACCGGCCAGACGACCGGCGAGGCCACCACCGTGCTCCAGTCGCTCTCGGGCGACACCGCCGACTTCGCCCCGATCCGGCTGAGGCGGCCGAGGCGCGTGCTCGCGTTCACGGCGCTGGTCCTGGCGCTGCTGGCCGCCACCGCCGTGTTCCTCGCCACCCGGACCGAGAAGGGGACCGGCGGGCCGGTCGTGAAGAAGCCGCGTGGCCTCGCCGAGGTCCGCCTCGCCGGCGGCGCGGCGCACGACTACGACCCCCAGGGCGACAACCGGGAGTCGCCCGATGCCGCGCGTAACGCGATCGATGGAAATCTCGGCACGAACTGGAACACGGAGACCTACCAGGGCGGCTTCGAGGGCAGCAACAAGTCCGGGGTCGGCCTGTACGTGGACGCCGGCTCTCTCATCAGCGCGCGTGGCCTGACGCTGGCGACCGCGACGCCCGGGTTCGGGGCCACGGTCTACGCCTCCGAGACCGTCCCGCCGAACCTGCGCGGCTGGACGCGCGTCAGCCCGGAGGCCAAGGTCGAGCAGGACCACACCTTCCGGCTGCGGACACGCGGCCGGGTCTACCGCTACTACCTGCTCTGGATCAACGAGCTGCCGGACGGCGGCGAGGCCCAGGTTCAGGAGCTGTCACTCCTGCGCTAGGGCGAGTCCGGCGGAACGGGCTCCTGGAGCGACTCCTCCGGCTCGAGCACGCCGATGACGATCACGACCTGCGAGCCCTCGTCGACCTCGGTTCCCGCGCCCGGGCGCTGCTCGATCACCACGCCGTCCTGTGCCGGGTCCGTCACGGGGCGCTCCTGCCGCACGGGCGTCAGTCCCGCGCCGCTGAGCCTGGAGCTCGCGCGCCCCTCGCCCAGGCCGACCACGTCCGGCACGGTCGCCTGCGGGCGCCCGGTCGAGACCGTGATCGTGACCGTCTCGCCGCGCGTCACCTTCGAGCCGCCGCTGGGGCTCTGCGAGATCACGTCGCCCTCCGGCTCGTCTGACTCCTGCTCGTCCACGGACACGTCGAGACCCTCGTCGCGCAGGCGGCCCTCCGCGGACTCGCGGGTCAGGCCGGTCACGTCCGGCACGGTCACCTGCTCCGGCCCCCGGCTCACCAGCAGCCGGACGCGCGTGCCCTTCGTGACCTCCGTTCCCTCAGGCGGCACGGTGCGGATCGCGAAGTCCTTCTTCACCTTGTCCGAGAACTCGCGATCGATCGTCACCTCGAGCTCGGCGTCCTCGAGCTCGTTGATCGCCTGGCCCTGGCGCAGGTTCGCGACCGGCGGCACGAGCACGTCGCCGGGCCCGCCCGACACCTCCAGCGTGACCGTCGAGCCCTCGTCCGCCTCCTCGCCCGCGTTCGGGTCCTGATCGACGACCTGGTCGAACGGCTGCGAGCTCTGCACGCGCTCCGTGCCCACCTCGAAGCCGGCGCGCTCGAGCAGCGCCCGCGCTTCCACGAGCTGCTTCCCGGTGACGCGCGGCACCTCGCGCTTCTCGGCGGTGAGGACGCCGCTCAGGATCACGTAGAGCAGTACGCCGACCAGGGCCAGCGCCAGCAGTCCGATGGCATACCACCACCAGCGCCGCTTGCGCTCCGGCTCGCCGACGGGCGCCAAGACCGGCCCGGTCTCCGGCGCGAGCTGCGTGGGGGCGGTCTCGTCGGCGGTGGGCATGGGGATCGCCGCGAACGCCGCGGTGTCCTGCCCGCCGTTCGGGCCCGCCTGGATCTGCGTTCGCGCCGCCTCGAGCCCCGCGGCGAAGTCCTCCGCCGACTGCCAGCGCTGCGCCGGGTCCTTCGCGAGCGCGGCCATCACGACGGCCTCGAGCGCCGGGTGGATGTCGGGTCGCCACTGCGAGATCGGCGCGGGCGTCTCCGACAGGTGCTTCAGCGCCACGGCCACCGCACTGTCGCCGTCGAAGGGCAGCCGCCCGGCGAGCATCTCGTAGAGCATCACTCCGATCGAGTAGATGTCGGAGGTCGCCGTGACCGCGTGGCCCTGAGCCTGCTCGGGCGACAGGTACTGGGCCGTGCCCATGATGGAGCCGGTCTCCGTCATCTCCGACGCGCCGGCGCGCGCGATGCCGAAGTCGGTGACCTTCGCGTGCCCGAGCTCGTCCACGATCACGTTGTGCGGCTTGAAGTCGCGGTGGATGACACCGTGGCTGTGGGCAAAGCCGGCCGCCTGGAGGATCTGGAGCCCGAGCTCGATCACGCGCTCCTGCGGCAGCGGCGCCTCGGCGATCACGATGTCCTTGAGCGTCTGGCCCTCGAGGTACTCCATCGCGATGTAGTAGGTGCCCTCGTGCTCGCCGCGGTCGAAGACTCCGACGACGTTCGGATGGTTCAGGCCGGCCGCCGACTTGGCCTCGCGGCGGAAGCGCTCCACGAACTCCTGGTCCTGGGCGAAGCGGCGGTGGAGCACCTTGATGGCCACCTGCCGGCCGAGGTGCGTGTCCTCGGCGCAGTAGACGTCGGCCATGCCGCCCGAGCCGATCCGGCGCAGCACGCGGTAGCGGCCGTCGACGAGCGTGTTGCCCGCCACCTCCGTCATCCGCCGCCTCCGCCGAGCATGGCCTCGAGCACGGACTTCGCGATGGGCGCGGCCACGGTCCCGCCCTGGCCGGAGGTGCGCTCCACGGTCACGGCCACCGCCAGGCGCGGATCCTCCACGGGAGCGAAGCAGATGAACCAGGGCTGCGTGAACTCGCGGTTCGCGCCCACCTCCGCCGTACCGGTCTTGCCGGCCACGGTGATCCCGGCCAGCGCGGCCGCCGTTCCGGTGCCCTCCTCGACCACCCGGCTCATCATGGCGGTCAGCTGCTTCGCGGTCTCGGGCTTCATCACGACGGCCTGCAGGTCCGGCTGGATCCTCTCCTTGATCCGCCCGTCCTTCTGGACGATCCGGTCCGTGAGCCGCGGCTTCATCAGCCGGCCGCCGTTGGCGACGGCGGCGGCGACCTCGGCCATCTGAAGCGGTCCGGCTCGGATCTCACCCTCGAGACCGCCCTGCCCGATCGCGACGCGCCCCACGTCGAAGCCGTCGTCCACGTAGTCGCCGTCCCCGTTGATGATCCCGCTGGGGATCATCTGGTTGTCGGGGTAGTCGAGCTGCGGGTCCTCGTAGAAGCCGTAGCGCCTCATGTACTCCACCAAGGTCTCACGGCCCACGCGCTCACCGACCTGGGCAAACACGGTGTTAACCGAGTTGGTCAGCGCGTCGGTGAACGAGATCGGGCCGAAGCTCTCGCCGCCCGCGTTCTCGAGCGGAACGCCGCTGATCTCCTTCGGCGAGGAGCCGTCGATGACGGTCTCCGGCGTGACCTCGCCGCTGTCGAGCGCCGCCGTTGCCGTGACGACCTTGAAGGTCGACCCGGGCGGGTAGAGCTCCTGCGTCGTCCGGTTCAGGAGCGGCTGGTTCGGGTCGTTGTTCAGCTGCCCGATCTGCGACGGGATCAGGTTCGGGTCGTACTCCGGTATCGACACCATCACGCGGACCTTGCCGGTCTTCGGCTCGATGGCCACGACCGCGCCCTTTCGGCCCGCCAGGCCGTCGACCGCCGCACGGGTCCCCTGGACGTCCAGGTTGGTGACCAGGTCGTTCCCCTCCTCGTCTCGGCTCTCGAGCCCCGCGAGGATCGACTCGAACTCGTCCTCCTTCCCGACCAGGTCGTCGTTGCGGCTCGCCTCGAGCCCGCGGCGTCCGTTGCGGATGTACGAGAAGCCCACCGGATGTCCAAACGTCGGCCCGGTCGGATAGGTGCGCGTGTAGGTGCGGTTCTCGCCCCTGCCCTCGCCGCGATTGCGCGCGAGAACGGTCTTGCCGTCGGACGCGTAGATCAGCCCGCGCGGGATCTTCTGCTCCTCGATCAGAGGCCGGCGGTTGTCGGGGTTGTTCTCGAGCGAGCTCGCCTCGAACACCGTCCAGCGCGAGGTGAAGACGAGCAGGACGGCGAACAGCAGCGCGAACAGGCTGAAGAGCTGGACGATCTGGCGGTTCACGGCGTCAGACGAGGCCCCCGCGCCGGCTCGCCTCGGCGCGCGCGTGGTCGGACACGATCAGGAGCAGCGCCAGCAGGACCATGTTGGCGACGATCGAGCTGCCGCCATAGGACACGAATGGAAGCGTCACGCCGGTCAGCGGAATCACGCGCGTGACGCCGCCCACGATCACGAAGACCTGAATCGCGAGCACCGCGGTGAGCCCCGTGGCGAGCAGCTTCGAGAAGCCGTCGGCGGCGGACAGCGCGGCTCGCAGGCCGCGATAGACGAGCAGCAGGTAGACGCCGATCAGCCCCGCGGCCCCGAACAGGCCGGCCTCGTTGGTGAGCACGGCGTAGATGAGGTCGGTATGCGCCGCGGGGAGGATCGTCCCCCCGCCGGGCAGCTCGAGCAGCGCCCGGCCGAACCCCTGCCCGAAGAGGCCGCCGTCCGCCTGCGCGAACAGCGACTGCGCGAGCTGGTAGCCCTCGTCGTTGACCACCTTCTTCGCGAACGGGTCGAGCCAGACATCCACCCGTTCCTTCACGTGCGCCACGCTCTGGGAGAGGTAGAACGCGCCGCCGAAGAACATCGTCGCGCCCACCCCGATGAGCGACAGCCGCGCCGTCGCCACCCACAGCAGGGCGAGGAAGCCGCCGAAGAACATCAGCGAGCTGCCCAGGTCGCGGATGACGATCAGCATCAGCATCGCGAGACCCCACACGAGCAGCAGCGGGCCGAAATGCTTCGGCGAGGGACGGTCGCGGATGACGGCCGCGAATGAGAACAGGAAGACCGCGAGCAGGATCGACCCCGCCGGGCCCAGGTCGAGCACGGCCACACCCAGCAGCGTCAGGAGCGCCGGGATGCCCCACAGGAGCAGCTGGCGCTGGTAGGGCAGCGGTCTCAGGCGAGGTCGCACCAGGATGTCGCCCGTCTCGCGCAGGTAGCTCGCGAGGAAGACGATGATTCCGAGCTTCGCGAACTCCGCCGGCTGGAACTGGATCGGGCCGACCTTGATCGCCAGGAATGCACCGTTCACCTGCGCGCCGATCCCGGGCAGGCGCGGCATCACCAGAAGCGCGATGCTCGCCGCCGCGATCAGGTAGCGGTAGCGCTCCAGCACGTGGTGGTCTTCGACCAGCAGGATCGTCACGCAGAAGAAGGCGAGCCCGACAACGAACCACTGGGCCTGCTCGCGCGCGAGCTCTGCGTCGATCCGGTAGATGAGAACGAGCCCGATTCCCGCGAGGACGGCGGCCAGCGGGAACATGTACGGATCGGCGTCGGGCAGGCGCGCGCGGATGAACAGGTGAGCCAGCACGCACAGCCCGAGGAAGAACGCGCCGTAGGTGAGGGTCGCGTCCGAGACGTTCTCCGTCCGCGTGGAGAGCACCGCGGCGAAGCCGGCAGCGACCAGCAGTGACACGGGCAGAAGCCCGAACAGCTCGCGTGTGCGCGCGGACATCAGCCAGATGCTCCGGCGTCGAGCTGACCGCGCTCGAGCGCCCGCACCAGATCCACGGCGTCATCGCGACTGCGCCACTCGTGGTCGAGCACGCGCGCTCGGCGCCGGTCCGGGATGGCCCGGGCCGGCATGCCGCTCGCGTAGTCCTCGTCGTAGAGGTCGACGCCCAGCGGGAGGTCGTACGGAATGCCCTTGTAGACGGTCACAAGCCCCGCGTCGTTGGTCCCGATGAAGTAGACCTGCCGGGTGAGCGCGTAGAGGCCGCCGACCACAGCCGCGATCAGGAGCACTCCCACCAGGGTGCGCGCCACGGCTCGCCCTCGTCTCCGGCGCCGCGGGCGGGCGGGCGCGGGCGACAGCGGCGGCGCCATCGCCTTCGGCTGGGGGCGAATGACCGTCGGGTCCGGCACGTCCGGCTCGGGCTCCGTCCCGGGAGGGGCCTTGATGTCGTCGGCGTGCAGGTCGCCGACGATCGTGTCGTCCTCGCCGGGGACCGGTCTGACCTGGGTGGGGTCGGCGCCGCCCTCGTCCCCGTCCTCGCCGAGGCGGAACAGGATCACCGTGATGTTGTCCTTGCCGCCACTCTGGTTCGCGGCCAGGATGAGCGCCTCGGCCGCCTCGTCCAGCGACGCCGCCGAGCGCAGTATCGAGGTGACCTCTTCGTTCGAGATCATCGAGGTGAGCCCGTCGGAGCAGATCAGGAACAGGTCGCCGGCGCGTCCGGGAAGCGTGTAGGTGTCGACCTCCACGTCGGGCTCCGGGCCGAGCGCGCGCGTGATGATCGAGCGCTGCGGATGGTGCTCGGCCGCCTCGGCCGTGATCTGGCCGCTGCGCTCGAGCTCCGCGACGAGCGAGTGGTCCCGCGTGAGCTGCGACAGCTCCCCGTCCCGCATCAGATAGGCGCGGCTGTCGCCCACGTGGGCGATGGTGACCTCGCTGTCGTGGACCTTCGCGAGCGTGAGCGTGGTCCCCATGCCGCGGCGCGACTCGTCGGCGACGGCCAGGTCATAGATGCGCCGGTTGGCGGAGCGGACGATTGCCGCGAGCTGCTCCTCCGTGGGATCGCCGGAGTCGCGCGCGCTCTCGACCGCCTCGACCGCCAGGGCGGAGGCGACCTCGCCCGCCTTCGCGCCGCCCATCCCGTCCGCGACGGCGAACATGGGCGGGCGCACCACGAGCGAGTCCTCGTTGGCGGTGCGCTGGCGGCCCACGTCGGTCCGGCCTGTGTGTTCCTCGATGCTCAGCCCCACCTGGCTATTCCTCGTAGCGGTATTCGCTGTCGCCGATGCGGATCGTGTCACCCATCGACAACCGCTCCGCGCTCTTGAGCTGGCGCCCGTTCAGGTATGTGCCGTTCGTGGAGCCCATGTCCTCCACGTAGAGGAAGCCGCCACGGTCGAAGATTCGCGCATGCGCGGACGACGCGAACGGATCGTCCACGCGAATGTCCGCTCCGTTCGAGCGCCCGAAGGTTGCCCCCTCGCCCACGTCGAAGGTCGTACCCGGCTCGTGTCCCATTGCGGCAACCACCTGCAGGCGCGGCGAAACTCCGGCGCGCAGGTCCGGCGTCGCGCGCTCCCGTCGCTGCGGTCCCGGCAGCTCGACGGGCTCGGCCGCCGCCGCGCTCCCTCCGTAGCGGGCGAGGTCGCGCATGGCGCTGCGCACGACCCACAGCAGGAAGAGGTAGAGGACGATCAGAAAGCCGAACTTGAGCGCGACCGCGAGCGGCTCGTCCATTTAGTCGAGCTCGTATGTCAGGTCCGTCACGCCGATGGTGATCTGGTCGCCGGGGCTGAGCGGTTGGTGGTCCACGCGTCGCCCGTTCACCTTGATCCCATTCGTGGAGCCGAGGTCGACGATCTGCCAACCGCCCTCGTCGCGGCGCAGCTCGGCGTGCCGGCGTGAGACATTGGGGTCCTGAAGGACGATGTCGGCCTCGCGGCTGCGGCCGAGCACCACCCGACTGCCGCTCAGGACGTTGCGGCGGCCCTCGCCCACGAGCAGCGCCTGGCGATTTCCCTGCTCAGGCTCGATCCGGCGGGCGTCCCGGCTCGGCGAGTAGACCATCGTGTGCCCGAAGTCACCGGCCGACGGCGCGGGGACGTCGGGGCCGGGGGCCTGCTCCTCCTCCTCGGGCTCCGCGAGGAGCTGCGCCTGTATGCCGAACTCGCCCAGGTCGAGGCGCTCGTCGGTGTGAAACTCGACCTGCGGCCGCGTGGACAGCGCAAACGACTCCTGGCGCGCGTGCTCGAGCAGGTAGTCGGACAGCTCCTTGCGGAGCGCGGGCTCGTAGCTCGCGAACTGCTCACGGTCCTCTGGCGAGAGGAAGACCCGGTAGTGGTTCGGCACGTACACGCGCGAAACGGAGGCCATCTGGTTGTCCTCCATCTCCTTCGCCAGCTTGTGCGCGAGCTCGACGGGCTGGACGCTCGTCCGGAACGCACGCCCGAAGGCGCCCTCCACAAGGCCGCCGAGCTTCGCTTCGAGGTTCCGCAACATGCTCATGCCGCCCCGGAGAGTAGTCCTATGCAGTGGTTATGCGCGGTGCACGCCAGGGTTCGCGAGCGCCCGCCATATGGGTTGTCAGGAGCACGACCAGCGCCGCCGCGACGCTGCCCGCCACGCCCCCACGGGCGTGGTCCAGCGCGACGTCGGCGGCCAGCGCGTCGCCGAGCGCGACGTGCGCCGCGATCAGCCCCGCGGCGCATAGGGACGCGCCCAGGATGTCGATCGCCAGCCAGCGGCCTCGGATCAGGAGCGCGAGCGCCACGGCGACCGCGGCCCAGGCGAGCACCGGCGCAAGCGCCGGGGTCGTCACGAGCGGCCCGAGCGCGTCGGAGGCGGCAGCCGAGATTGAGCCCTCCCAGAGATCGCGCGGGAGCGTGCCATCCGGCGATCCGAACAGGAGCACCTTGCCGGTGAGCGCCTCGCCGATCAACAGCCACCAGACGCCGGCCGCGGCAAGGCCGGCGCGGCGCGCCGGCGTCGGCGCGAGAGCTGCGATGCCCACGAACGCGGGCCCCAGGGCGATCGTGCCGAGGAGCGGCGCGACCACGGGCACCGACCAGAGCGTCCCCGCGCGCGGGAGCAGGAACGGCACGGGCGCGGCCGCCGCGGCAATCACCAGCGCCGTCCCCTGACGGTCCGCGTCGGGCGACACCAGCCACACGCAGAGCCCTATGACGCTCAAGAGCCAGCCGATCCGCGGAAGGACGGCCGTCGCCAGGGCCGCCAGGCCGGCGGCGACGAGCGGCGAGAAGGAGGGATCGGGCCCGAGCGCCAGGATGCACGCCAGCACCAGACTGCCGGCCGCCAGTCCGGCGAGGACACGGTCTCGCACGCGGAGGGGCGGGCGCTCCTCCGGCACAGCCGGCGGGTACTCGCCGATGAGCGGCGAGACGCCCGGCAGCGGGCCCGCGTGGCCGGCTTCCTCGAGGTCGCCGGCGCCTGCCGGGAGGGCGACGCGCGAGCGCCTACGTCCGAAGAACGAGCGGCCCGTCGTCTCCGGCAGGCCGACCCGCCGCAGCGTCGCCGGCTCCACGAGGCCGCCCTCGTCGGCCAGCTCGGAGTCGACCGCGCGCAGCTCGGCGCGCAGCCTGGAGGGCGGAGGGCGGAGGGCCGGATCGATCTCGAGCGCCTCGTCGATCACGTCGCAGAGCTCGAGCGGAAGATCGCGTCTCATGCTGCCGAGCGCCGGGAGCGGCCTGCCGAGGCGGCGCGCGGTTGCCGCGGGGCCGGCCGCCTTGACGGGGTTCGTGCCGGTCCAGGCCTCGTACAGCGTCAGCGCCAGCGAGTAGACGTCGCATGCAGGCGTCACGCGCGCGCCCTCGGCCTGCTCGGGCGCCATGTAGGCGAGCGTGCCGACGATGTCGCCGGTGCGCGTGAGCGGATCGCCAGACGCAACGTGCGCCACCCCGAAGTCGGCGAGCTTCGCGAACCCCGCCCCCGCTGCCGGCTCGGCCAGCACCATCACGTTCTGCGGCTTCACGTCTCGGTGGATCACCCCACGAGCCTGCGCGTGCTCTAGGGCCTCGCAGAGGGCGATCCCGATGCGCGCGACATCGCGGTCGGAGACCGCGCCCGCCTGGCTCAGCTCCGCGAGCGTTCGGCCCCGAACGAGCTCGGAGACCAGGTACACGTCGTGTTCGTCCGAGGCCAGCTCGTAGATCGCGACGATCCCCGGGTGGTTCAGCCGGGCGGCGGCGCGCGCCTCGCGCTCGACCCGCTCTCCCGCACCGCCCTCGCGCGGAATGACCTTGACCGCGACCTCACGCTCGAGCTTCTCGTCCCAGGCGAGCCATACGACCCCGAACCCTCCGGCGCCGAGCCGGCGCTCCATGCGGTAGCGGCCGAGGATGAGCCGAGCCCCGGGAGACCCCGGAAGACGTTGTGTAGGGTCCGAGCCGCCCAGGGGCAGCGTGCCGGGCTCATCCTTGAAGCCTGTTTCGGAACGTCTCATGCCAGTTTCGTGTTCGGTTTCGGGGGAGCGCGTCCTGCCCCCCGTTCATACTCCCACCGACGCGCGCAGGAGTCGCGCACAGCGCTAGGAGCGATTCGCCTGTCCTTCCTCGACGAACCGGACGAGCCCGCACGTCGACCGCCTCGCCGCCCGCCGCGCGGTCCTTCGACCGACCGTCAGACGCTGATGGTTCGGCGCACCATAGCCATCGGCGGCGCGGTTCTGCTCTTCATTTTGCTCGTTTTGCTGTTTCGCGGCTGCCTCGACGCCCGCAAGGAGCGGGCAATGGAGGACTACGTGCGCGACACGAACGAGCTGGTGGATCTCTCGAAGGCGGAGAGCGGGCAGCTGTTCGACATCCTGAGCGCACCGACCGGTGAGGACCAGACCGTCGACCGCATCAACCAGGCCAACACGCTCAAGGCCGATTCGACGACGCTGGCGGACCGCGCGCGAGCGCTCGACCCCCCGGGGGAGCTCGACGAGGCCCAGGGCTACTTCCTGGAGAGCCTCGAGCTGCGCCGCGACGCGCTGTCCGTCGTGGCCGCCGAGCTGCCCGGCGCGCTCGCCCAGGAGGAGCGCCGCAGCAGCACCGGGCGAATCGCGCAGATGATGCAGGTCTTCCTCGCGAGCGACGTGCTGCTGAAGAGCCGCTTCAGGCCGGTGCTCGTCGATGCGCTGGCCAAGGAGGACGTCGACGCGGAGCCGGCCAAGCCGGCGGCGCTCACGTTCGTCGACAACCTCGACTGGCTTCAGCCCGACTTCGTCGCCGACCAGATCGGGGGCATCCGCGGCTCGGACGGCACCGCGACGCCCGGGCTCCACGGGAACGGGCTCGGCACCGTCGCGCTCGGCGGGGTCGCGCTCACGCCCGGCGGCTCCGCGACGGTCCAGCTGACCCGCGACACCGCGTTCGACGTCCAGGTGGTCAACCAGGGCGAAAGCACCGAGACCGACGTGACGGTGACCGTGACCGTGGGTTCGGGCGGCGACGCGATCAAGGCCGAGGAGACGATCGACGAGATCGCCGCCGGTGAGGCCAAGAACGTGACCATTCCACTCACCGAGCAGCCGCCGACGGGCCAGAACGTGCCCATCACCGTGCGGGTGAAGCCGGTGCCGGGCGAAGGGGTCACGGACAACAACGAGGCCGACTTCACGGTCATCTTCACCCGCTGAGCTTGCTGGGTACCCTGGCCGCAGTGGACGACCTGAACTCGACTGAGGGCATCGTGGCGCTGGCGGCCGCGGGCGTCGGCTTGGTGGCGCTGCTCTGGGTGATCGTGCTGAGCGTGAAGCTGCGCCGCGTGCGGGCCGCCCAGCGAACCATCATCGGGGACACCGACACGGACCTCGCCGCGCACGCGGCGTCGCTTCAGGAGGCGTTCGTGCAGCTCCGCGACTGGGTGGAGGAGGTCGCCTCCGGGCTGGAGGCCAGGGTGAGCGGCGCGGAGCACCGGATGGACGGCTGCATCTCCCACACCTCGGTGGTGCGCTACGACGCGATGAACGAGCTGTCCGGCCAGCAGTCGAGCACGGTGGCACTGCTCGACGGGCGCCGCACCGGGGTCGTGATCTCGTCGATCCTGCACCGCGACCAGGCGCGTCTGTACGTGAAGCAGGTGCGCGAGGGCAACCCTGAGTACGAGCTCTCGCCCGAGGAGCAGCAGGCGGTGGATGCTGCCATGGCAGGAACCCCGGCCCAAGCCTGATGCGCGTCGCGTATCTGGGGCCCGCCGGGACCCACAGCGAGGAGGCGCTCCGCGCGTCGGCTCCGCCGGACGTCGAGGCGATTCCCTACCCGACGATCTACGACGCGGTGATGGCCGTCCAGGAGGGAGAGGTCGAGCGCGCGGTCGTGCCGATCGAGAACGCGCTCGAGGGAAGCGTCGCGGTCACGCTCGACACCCTCACCGTGGAGGCCGGCGGCGTGCGGATCGCCGCGGAGGTGGTCCACCCGATCCACCACTGCGTGGTCGCCCGGGAGGAGATCTCGCTCGCCTCCGTCGAGCGGGTCGTCTCGCATCCGCAGGCCACCGCGCAGTGTGCGCGCTTCCTTCGCAAGCACCTGCCCGACGCCGAGCACGTGAACGCCCCCTCGACCGCCGACGCGGTCCTCACCGTGTGCCGCTCGGACGGCGCCAGTGTCGCACTCGGCTCGCGCCTGGCCGCGGATATGTACGGCTGCCACGTCGTCGCCGAGAACGTCGAGGACCATCCCGACAACGTCACCCGGTTCGTCTGGCTCGCGCCCGCCGGCGAGGTGGGCGACGCCGGCCAGGGCGCCAAGACATCGATCGTGTTCTGGGGCGGCGGCGACCAGTCGCCCGGCTGGCTCGTGGACGTGCTCACCGAGTTCTCCGGCCGCGGCGTGAACCTCACCCGTATCGAATCGCGGCCCCGGCGCACGGGGCTCGGGCACTACTTCTTCTTCGTCGACCTCGAGGGCGCGGAGGGCGTGCCCTCGGTCGACGAGGCGCTCGAGGCGGTCCGCCGGCACGTGGGCGAGCTCCGCGTACTCGGGTCTTACGGGCGGCCGCTCTGGCTAGACTGAGCGAACCGTGGCAGTTCGGGCGAGTGTGTCTGTGTCCTTCACGACCGAGCCGGGTGACGTAGAACCAGGCCCTGTTCGCGCGCTGCCCGGGGCCGGCCGGCCTGCGCAGCGCGCGACGTCTCCCGGCCGGGTACTGGTACTGAACGCGTCGTACGAGCCGATCAACGTCTGCACGGTACGGCGCGCGGCCGTCCTGATCCTGAAGAACCGCGCCGAGGTTCTCGAGAAGGGCGACTGGGCGCTCCACTCGGAGAACCTGACGCTCGACCGCCCCGTCGTGATCCGGCTCCTCACCTACGTGCGGATCCCGCGCGACGCCCATCGCCGCAAGATCACGCGCCGCGCCGTCTTCGCGCGCGACCGCTGGACCTGCCAGTACTGCGGTCACGAGCGCGGGAACCTCACCGTCGACCACGTGATCCCGCGCTCGAAGGGCGGCCCGTCCACGTGGGAGAACATCGTGACCTGCTGCGCGCCCTGCAACAGGCGTAAGGGCGACCGGCTTCCGAAGCAGGCCAACATGGTCCCGGCGCGCGCCCCCAAGGCGCCGAACCCCGCGATCTTCATCCACGTCGCCGCGCCGACGATCCCCAGCGCCTGGGAGCAGTACCTCGTGGTGGCCGCCTGATGGCGGCGGAGCCTCCTCCTCCGCCATACGTCGAGGACGACAGGCCGGCGACCTATGGCGAGCTGCGCACTACGCGCCGGTGGCTCGCTGTCGCGGCCGTCTGGGCCGTGGCGGCCACCGCGCTCGGCGTCTTCGCGCTGATCGAGGCGAACAAGAACGACGATGCCGCGCAGACGCAGGCCGCCGGCGAGCTGGGCCGAGTGCAGCGTGCGCTGAACGATCGGATCGATCAGCTCGAGTCGCGCGTGGACGAGCTCCCGACCTCGGACGACCTGTCGAAGCTCGACAACCGCATCAAGGACCTCGAGAAGAGCGCGGACCAGACCTCGACGGACATCGAGCGGCTGGGCAACCGGCTTGACGACGTCGAGTCGCGCCTCGACGACCTCGAGCAATCGAGCCAGTCGCCGACCGACACGACCACGACTCCTTAGCCGCCGTGCGCAAGCACCGGGCGGTGCCCGGTGCGCAGCGCTGCCTTCCACCCGGTCTGCTTCAATAGCCGGACCAGGGAAAGGAGGTGGTCCGAGCTTGACTGACAGATTTCTTGGGACCCTGGAGGTGTCCGGCCGCTAGACGACCGGAGCTGGGCCCCGTCTGAGCGGAGTCCAACCGTGGCACCGTCGGCGAATCTGACCGGGGTTGGTCCCGCCGGTCGCAGGAGAGCAGCCGATCGAGTCCAGCAAGCACTACAGAGGGGCGTCCCGGCAGGGGCGCCCCTCTCTTATTCCTGGTCGAGCTCCTCCTGCTGGTCGAGCTCCTCCTGGACCTCGGCGGAGGTGTCGGCCGCGCTCTCCATGACCAGCGCGACGGCGCTCACCGTGTCGTCCTCGCGCAGGTTCATCACGCGCACGCCCTGGGCGGGCCGGCCCTGCTTCGAGATGCCCTTGACCGAGGTGCGCTGCACCATCCCGTTCTGGGAGATGAAGACCAGGTCGTGGTGCTCGCGAACGATCAGCGCGCCGGCGAGGCCGCCCTTCTTCTCGGTCAGCCCGATCGTCTTCACGCCCATCGAGCCGCGGCCCTTGACGGGGTACTCCTCGATCGCCGTGCGCTTGCCGTAGCCGTTCTCGGTCACGACCAGCAGCTCGGTGTCCGGGCGCACCACGTCCATCGCGAGGACGCGGTTGTCGCCGCGTGAGACGTTCATGCCCTTCACGCCGCCCGTGTCGCGGCCCATCGGCCGCACCTGGTCCTCGTTGAAGCGCGCCGCCTGGCCGGAGCGCGACACCATGATGATGTCGTCGTCGCCGCTCGTGCGGCGCACCGCCACGAGCTCGTCGTCGTCGCGCACCTTGATGGCGATGATGCCGTCGGCCTTGATCGGCGTGTTGTAGGCGAGGAACTCCGTCTTCTTGATCTGGCCCTTGCGCGTTGCGAAGACGAGGTACTTGCCCTCCTTGAAGTCGCGCGTGGCCTGGACCGCCTGTACGCGCTCGCCCTCGCGCAGGGGCAGCAGGTTCACGAGCGCGCGGCCCTTCGCCGTGCGCTGCGCCTCGGGCAGCTCGTAGACCTTCTGGCGGTAGACCTTGCCGCGGTTCGTGAAGAAGAGGAGGTAGTCGTGCGTCGAGCTGACGAAGAGGTGCTCGATGTAGTCCTCGTCCTTCATGTCCATCCCGGTCACGCCGATCCCGCCGCGCTTCTGCTGGCGGTAGGTGGCGAGCGGGAGCGTCTTGATGTAGCCGGAGTGCGTGATCGCGATGACCATCTGCTGGTCGGCGATCAGGTCCTCGATGTCGATCTCGTCCTCGGAGTGCGTGATCTGCGTGCGGCGGTCGTCGCCGTAGCGGTCGCGGATCTCGAGCAGCTCCTCGCGGATCAGCGCCCTGACCTTGGACTCGTCGCCGAGGATGTCGCGCAGCCACTTGATGCGCTCGACCACGTCGGCGTGCTCGGTCTTGATCTCGTTGGTCTGGAGCGCGGTCAGGCGCTGGAGGCGCAGGTCGAGGATCGCCTGGGCCTGGATGCGCGTGAGCTCGAAGCGCTCGATCAGGCCGTCGCGGGCCACGTCCGGGTCGCTCGAGCCGCGGATCAGCTCGATGACCTCGTCGATGTTCTCGATCGCGACGAGCAGGCCCTCGAGGATGTGGAGGCGGGCCTCCTTCTCGCGCAGCTCGTACTTCGTGCGGCGCACGATGATGTCGGTCTGGTGATCGACGTAGTTCTTGACGATCGGCAGCAGGCCGAGCGTGCGCGGAACGCCGTCCACCAGCGCGACCATGTTCACGCCGAAGGTGGTCTGGAGCTGCGTGTGCTTGTAGAGCTTGTTGAGAACGACCTTCGGGATCGCGTCCCGCTTCAGCTCGATCACGAGCCGGATCCCCTGCTTGTCGGACTCGTCGCGGAGATCCGAGATCTCCTTCAGCCGGCCGTTCTGGACCTGCTCGACGATCTTCTGCATCAGGCCGCTGCCGTCGCCGCGACCGTCGCCCTTGTAGACCTGGAAGGGCATCTCGGTGACGATGATGCGCTCCTTGCCGCGCTCCATCGGCTCGATGTGGGCGCGCCCGCGGACGATGACGCGACCGCGGCCGGTCTCGTACGCGTCGCGGATACCGCCGTGCCCGACGATGATGCCGCCGGTCGGGAAGTCGGGACCCTTGATGTGCTGCATCAGGCCCTTGACGTCGATCTGCGGGTCGTCGATGTAGGCGACGACCGCGTCGATCGCCTCGTTCAGGTTGTGCGGCGGGATGTTGGTTGCCATCCCGACGGCGATGCCCGGACGAGCCGTTGACCAGCAGGTTCGGGAAGCGCGCGGGGAGGACGAGCGGCTCCTGACGCGACTCGTCGTAGTTCGGGCCGAACTCGACGGTGTCCGCGTCGATGTCGCGGAGCATCTCCGTGGCGAGCCGTGAGAGGCGCGCCTCGGTGTACCGCATGGCCGCCGGCGAGTCGTTGTCGATCGAGCCGAAGTTGCCCTGCGGGTCGATCAGCGGGTAGCGCATCGCGAAGTCCTGGCCGAGCCGGACCAGCGCGTCGTAGATCGCCGAGTCGCCGTGGGGGTGGTAGTTCCCCATGACGCCGCCGACGACGTTCGCGCACTTGCGGTGCGGGCGACCGGGCTGGAGCCCGGAGTCGTACATCGAGTAGAGGATCCGGCGGTGCACCGGCTTGAGCCCGTCGCGCACGTCCGGGAGCGCGCGGCCCACGATCACGCTCATGGCGTAGTCGAGGTAGGAGGAGCGCATCTCCTCCTCGAGCCCGCGCGGCTCGACGTTCCCGCCTGTCAGTTGATCAATGCTCATCGCTTAGACGTCCAGGTTCGTGACTTCGCGCGCGTGGTTCTCGATGAACTCGCGCCTTGGCTCGACGGCGTCGCCCATCAGCATCGAGAAGATCTGGTCCGCGCCGCTCGCGTCGTCGATCGTGACCTGCTGGAGCGTGCGGTTCTCGGGGTCCATCGTCGTGTCGAAGAGCTGGTCGGCGTTCATCTCGCCGAGGCCCTTGAAGCGCTGCAGCGGCACGCCATCGCGGCAGATCTCGAGGACCTTGGTGCGCAGCTCCTCGAATGAGAGCGCGTCCTTGTCCTTCTTGCCGAGCACGACGTGGAACGGCGGTGCGCCGGCCAGCTCCTGGAGCTCCTTGTGGATCTTCACGAAGCCGGTGTACTCGGGGGTCTCGAACAGCGCGCGCGCCAGCCGGTAGGTCTTCGCCGTGCCGGTCTTGCGCTCGATGACCATCGCGACGACCTCTGTGTCGTTCTCCTCGACGAGCGAGGTCTCGTAGGCCTCGCCGGCGTGATCGTCGGCCTTCAGCAGCTCGATCACCGCGGCCGGGTCCGTGGCGCCCTCGTCGAGCAGCGACGACTCCTCGAGGAAGCTGATCGGGTCGTGGCCCCACTCGGCCCGGAGCGCGGCGGCCCAGCCCTCGTACTGCTTCAAGAGGCGGCCGTACTTCTGCCAGCGCGTGTGCGTGAGGCTGAAGGCGTTGCCCTCGCGGTCGGTGACCTCGAGGTTCTCGAGCTTGTCCCGGAGCAGGACCTCCTCGAGCTCCGACTCCTTCTCGATGTAGACGTCCTGCTTGCCCGACTTGATCTTGTAGAGCGGCGGCTTCGCGATGTACACGTAGCCGGCGTCGATCAGCTCGGGCATCTCGCGGTAGAGGAAGGTGAGCACGAGCGTGCGGATGTGGGCGCCGTCCACGTCGGCGTCCGTCATGACGATCACCTTGTGATAGCGGGCGTTCGTCAGGTCGAACTCCTCGCGGATGCCGGTCCCGATCGCGGTGATCAGGGCCTGGATCTCCTTGTTCGAGAGCACCTTGTCGATGCGGTTCTTCTCGACGTTGATGATCTTCCCGCGCAGCGGCAGGATCGCCTGCGTGTTGCGGTCGCGGCCCTGCTTGGCCGAGCCGCCGGCCGAGTCGCCCTCGACGATGAAGATCTCCGCCAGCGCGGGGTCCCGCACGGAGCAGTCGGCCAGCTTGCCGGGCAGCGTGGAGTTCTCGAGCGCCGACTTGCGGCGGGTGAGGTCGCGCGCCTTGCGGGCGGCGTCACGTGCGCGGGCGGCGTCGACCGCCTTGCGGATGGCCTGGCGCGCCTCGGTCGGGTTCTCCTCGAGGAACTCGGCGAGCCCCTTGTTCACGGCGGCCTGCACGAAGCCCTCGACCGGCGGGTTGCCGAGCTTGGTCTTGGTCTGGCCCTCGAACTGCGGGTCCTGGATCTTCACCGAGATGATCGCGGTGAGGCCCTCGCGGACGTCGTCGCCCTGAAGGTTCGGGTCCTTCTCCTTCAGCTCGCCGACCTGCCGCGCGTAGCGGTTGATCGTGCCGGTGAGCGCCGAGCGGAATCCGGACAGGTGCGTGCCGCCCTCGTGCGTGTTGATGTTGTTGGCGAAGGAGAGGAGCGCCTCCTGGTAGGAGTTGTTCCACTGGAGCGCGACCTCGACCTCGCCGATGTCGCTCGAGTCCTCGATGTAGACGACCTTCTGGTGCAGCGGCTCGCGCGTGCCCTGGCTGTGCAGGTACTTCACGAAGTCGACGATGCCGCCGTCGTACTGGAAGGTGGTCTCGAAGCGCTCGGCGCCGCGCTCGTCGCGGAAGCCGATCTTCAGGCCCTTGGTGAGGAACGCCATCTCGCGGAAGCGCTGCTCGAGCGTCGCGCGGTCGTAGTCGATCGTCTCGAAGATCTCGAGGTCGGGCAGGAACGTGATGCTGGTGCCGAGCCGGTCGGTCTTCTCGCCCTTCTCGAGCGGGCCCATCGGGACCCCACGCTCGTAGGACTGCGTGTGCTCGTAGCCATCGCGCCAGACGGTCAGGTGCAGCCACTCGGCGAGCGCGTTGACGACCGAGACGCCGACTCCGTGCAGGCCGCCCGACACCTTGTAGCCGCCGCCGTCGCCGAACTTGCCGCCGGCGTGGAGGACGGTGAGGACGACCTCCGCGGCCGGCTTCTGCTCCTTCTCCATCACGTCCACGGGGATGCCGCGGCCGTTGTCGGTGACCGTGACGCTGTTGTCCGGATGGATGACGATCTCGACCTCGTCCGCCTCGCCGGCGAGCGCCTCGTCGACCGAGTTGTCCATCACCTCGTAGATCAGGTGGTGAAGGCCTCGCTGCCCCGTCGAGCCGATGTACATGCCCGGGCGCTTGCGAACGGCCTCGAGGCCCTCGAGGACGGTGATGTCCTGAGCGCCGTATGAGCCGTTGCCCTTCGCGCCGGCCTTCTTCTCGGGCTGCTTCGCCAAGTCGTTCCTTCCATCCGGCGGCGCGCTGCACCGCCCGTTGCGCGGCAGCTCGGTGGAGGCCGCTTACATCGAAAAAGTGCCCCGACTCGAAACCCCTGTCGGCCGGGTCGGGGCGGTACATAAGACCGCTCTAGATAGTAGCAGGCTAGCCCCTGCTTCGGACGGCTCTGAGGGTTACAAAATGCCCGCAAATCGCGGCAAAACGGCCCTCGTCACGAAAGGTTCGCCCCCGAACCGACGACGAACCGAAATTTGGTTACGGACCGGCCTCCGAGAACCGCCTCCAGGCGCTCGAGCAGGTCCGGCGCGAGCAGCTCGAGCTCCTGCGCCCAGACGGCCGATTCGCACGCGACGGTGACCGTCCCGTGGCGTTCCGAGACCGGTGCCGCGACGTTCACGAGCCCCGCTCCGACGAGCCCGCCCCACGCGGCTTGGACGCGTGCGAGAACGGTGTCGGGGGCCACGTCGCGCGCGACGGCCTCGAGGGCGGTCGAGAGGGCGCGGGGGGCGAGGCGCCTCATGGCGCGTGTACCGGGTCTAGCGAACGACGGCATTGAGGACCGGCCTTGGAAGGACCGGCTGTCCTGCCTAGAGGCCCTATATGGGCCCCTGGGCAGGATTGCTGTCGCGGAAGACCCGCTTCACCGCTGCCGTTCGCCGGAACCGGGGCGCGCTCGCGCGGCCCCCTCACGCCGCCACCGCTCGCGCGCCGCCGGCGATCGCCCCGTTCTCCACCCGCACCAGGCCGCCGCCGGTCAGCGCCGTACCGGGCACGTGCTCGGGCTCGGTCGTCGTGACCACCGCCTGGCCGTCGCTGCGCAGGAGGCCGGCGAGCAGCTCGCGGCGCTCGGAGTCGAGCTCCGACATCACGTCGTCCAGCAGCATGAGCGGGGGGCGGCGCGCCGCTCTGCCAGGAGCAGACGCTCCGCGAACAGGAGGGCCAGCAGCGCCGCCCTCTGCTGGCCCTGCGACCCGTAGGCCCGCAGCGACAGGTCGTCCAGCAGCAGCTGCAGCTCGTCCCGGTGCGGGCCATGCGCCGTGAAGCCGCGCTCGAGGTCCGCCGAGCGCCGCGCCGCCAGCTCGGCCGCAAGGCCATCGGCATCGGTCGCGTCCGACCGCGGCCGGTAGCGCAGCTCCGCGGCGCCGGGCAGCCCGAGCCGGACCGCCAAGTCGGTGAAGAGCGGTTGGAGCCCCTTCACTGCCTCATCCCTGTCCGCCATCAGCCGCACACCGTGGCGCGCGAGCTCCGCGTCCCAGCTGTCGAGCGCGGCCGCTCCGGCGGAGCCCGCCCGGATCCGCGCTAGCAGCGCGTTTCGCTGCGCCAGCGCGCGCGAATAGGAGCGACGAGTGTCGGCGCGGCCGGGCCAGAGCGCCGCCACGACCTGGTCGAGATGCGCACGGCGCGCCGCCGGCGCGCCCTTGACGAGCTCGAGCCGCTCCGGGAGGAAGACGCTGACGAGCGGGCGCGACTCGACGCCGGCCAGGCTGTCGACGGGGCTGCCGTCCACCCGCAGATGCTTCGCCTCGCCCGGTTGGAAGCCGACCTCGATGCGGTGCCCGCCGTCGTCGCCGGCGAGGTCCAGCACCACGCGAGCCACACCGCCGCCGCCGCGCCGCACGAGCTCACGCTCGTTCGAGGTCCGCGGCGAACGGCCCGTACAGCCGAAGTAGAGGGCCTCGAGCAGATTCGTCTTGCCGGCCCCGTTCGCACCCGTCACGACGGTCAGTCCGGGGGCCAGCTCGAGGTCGGCCGCCTCGTAGTTGCGGAAGTCGCGCAACCGGATGCGCTCCAGGCGCATCGCGCCCTAGACGTTCAGCCGGATCGGCATCACGAGGTACCTGAAGCCGGCGCCCTCGTCGCCCGACTGGATCAGGCCCGGGCGGAGCGGGCTGATCAGCTTCAGGACGAGCTCGTCGGACTCGGCGCTCTCGAGGCCCTCGCGGAAGAACTCGGGGTTGAACCCGATCTCGAGCGTCTCGCCCGCAAAGGGCACGGGAAGCGACTCGCTCGCCTCGCCGACGTCGGGCGTCTGCGCCGACACGTCGAGCGCGCCCTCTGAGAAGCGCAGCCGGAGCGGCGCGTTCTTCTGCGCCAGGAGGCCCACGCGGCGCACGACCTCGAGGAGCTCGTCCCGGCTCACGCGCAGCTCGTGCTCGTACGCCTCGGGCAGAAGCTGCTGGTAGTTCGGGAAGCGGCCCTCGACGAGCCGCGACGACAGGACGACGTCCGCGACGGTAAAGACCACCTGGTTCTCGAGCGCCGTCACCCGAATCGACTCGGCGCCGCCGGCTGACGCGATCCGGCCCAGCTCCTGAAGCGTCCGAGCCGGGACGTTCGCCTCGAGCGACCCGCTGAGCTCGCTCTCGAGCCTGGTCTCCTTCACGCCCAGGCGGTACGAGTCCGTCGCGACCATGCGCAGCTCGTTGCCGCTCGCCGTGACCAGCACACCCGTGAGGTGTGGGCGCGTCTCGTCCCTCGAGGCGGCGCGCGCCACGCGGGCGATGGTGTCGACGAACGCGTCGGCGGGCACGATGAGGCCGCCGTCGGCCGGCGCCTCGGGCAGCTTCGGGAAGTCCTCGGTCGGCAGCGTGCGCAGGTGGAACTTCGCCGGGCCCGATACGACCTCCACGTCCTGCTCCGCGCTCCGGTACTCGAGCGTCAGATCGTCCTTGGGCAGCGAGCGCACCACGTCGAGCAGCAGCCGCCCAGGTACGACGGCCTGGCCCGGGGCGGCATCCGAGGTCTCCAGCGAGACCCGGACGCCGAGCTCCATGTCGGTCGCCTGGAGCTCAGCGCCGTCGTCGTCCACGCGGAGCAGGACGCCGGCGAGCGAGGGAACGGGGCCGCGGGTGGACGCACCGCGGACGGCGACGCCGAGGCGGGCCAGGAACGTTTCACGGGAAACGGAGAGCTTCAAAAGACGATGCCTATCTGAATAGGGGTTGTTGGGGGTGGGCAAAGCGGGGAAATCCTCTGCCAGCCCACTGCTGCCGCGGAATTCGATCTGGGCACAAGCCGGGGATTCTTCCAGTTGACCCGGTCATCAAGCGTGGTGCGCCAGTCGACGTCGCAGGTTATTGACCGAGCTGCGCATAACTTGGTCGCTTTCGATCACCTCGGTTGCACGCGTTATGCCGTGAGTCACCGTCTTGCGGTCCCTGCCGCCGATCGCCTCGCCGATCTCGCTCGGGCTGTGCCGGGTGAGCTCCTTCGCGAGGTACATGGCAACGTGGCGGGCGGCGGCAACCGATCGCTGCCTGCTCTTGCCCCTGAGGTCGTCCGGTTCGAGCCCGAACTCCTGCGCCGTCGCCTCGAGGATCTCGTTGACGCTCCGTGCATCGGCGGTGTCGTCGACCCCGAGGCGGCGAAGGACGTGGCGCACGAGCTCGGGCGTCGGATCCCGCTGGTTCATCGAGGCGTAAGCGACGACGCGGATCAATGCCCCCTCGAGGGCGCGGACGCTCGTCGTCACGCGCGTGGCGATCTCACGGAGCACGTCCTGCGTCACATCGACGTCGTCGACACGGGCGCGCTTCGCGAGGATGGCCATGCGGACTCCGACCTCGGGTGTCTCCAGTTCCGCGACGAGCCCGGAGCGGAAGCGCTCGATCAGGCGCTCCTCGATGCCCGGGATGTCCTCGGGAGCCCGGTCGGAGGTCATGACGAGCTGGCGGCCGGCGTCGATCAGGGAGTTGAAGGTGTGGAAGAACTCCTCGCGCGTCCGGTCGCGTCCGGCGAGGAACTGGACGTCGTCGATCAGGACGACGTCGGCGCCGCGGAAGCGCTGCTTGAACTCCGCCGTCCGGTTCTTTCGCACCGCTTCGACGAACTCGGACGTGAACTCCTCGATGGTCGCGTAGCGCACCCTGAGGCCCGAGCCGAAGCGCTCGACGTAGTTGCCGATGGCGTGGAGCAGGTGCGTCTTACCGATCCCGGGTGAGCCGTGCAGAAAGAGCGGGTTGTAGGAATGCCCGGGCAGCTCGGCCGCGGCGAGCGCCGCGGCGTGGGCGAAGCGGTTGCCCGCGCCGATGACGAACTGGTCGAAGGTGTACTTCGGGTTCAGGCGGTCGCCGTGTCCGCCGGGCTCTGCACCGGCCGTCGCCGCGATGCCACCACCACCACGACCGGCTCCGCCATCGGCGGGCGGCTCCCAGTCGTCGCCGACCACCTCGACCAGCGCCTGCCGGTCGAAGCCGGCCGCGGCGGCGCGGCGCAGCAGCGGGAGGTAGCGCTCGGCGACGGAGGTCCTGATGTGCTCGGGAGCGCGCACGTAGACGGTCTGCCCGCGGATGGCGGCGAGACGGAGCGGCTCGAGCCAGATGTGGAACTTGAAGTCCGGCGTCTCCCGGCGGAGCTCGGCCTGGATGGCGTCCCAAATCTCGTCTGGCTGTGCAGGCACGGGCGGTCGCGACCCTCCTCGGGGCCAACTCGAACTTTCTCTTCGCGGAGGAAGGGCCGGACGGGAAGAACGACCCCCGCCGCCCTCGGCTCGGCGAGTGTACAACGGCCGAAATCGACCGGACGCGCACCCCCGGGGGCGGCTCCGCAAAACGCGAGAAAAGCGTCGCGGGCGCTCCGAGGGCCTGGCGCGGCGGCGGTCGCGGGGAGAACGCTGCGCGATCTTGTACCCTGGCTCGCCGAGGAATGAAGCGCACCTACCAGCCCAAGAAGCGCAAGCGCGCACGCACGCATGGCTTCCGCGCGCGCATGAGGACCCGTGCCGGTCGCGCGCTTCTGAAGCGCCGCCGGGACAAGGGCCGCAAGCGGCTCACCCCTTAGCCGATGGCCGACCGTGCGCGTCGAAGGCGCCGCAGGCTATCGCGCAGCGGCGAGTTCGAGCGCGTCTATCGCGAGGGCCGCTCGCACGCGAGCCGGCACCTGGTCGTGTACGCGTTCCCGCGCACCGAGGGCGGCGACTCCGACCCGCGGCTGGGCGTCTCGGTAGGGCGGAAGCTCGGCGGCGCCGTCGAGCGCAACCGCATGAAGCGCCTGCTGAGGGAGGCCTTCTGGGCGAGCGCGGAGGAGCTCCGCGACGGCCATGACTTCGTGATCGTCGCGCGGCCCGCCGCCGGCGAGCTGGCTCGCGAAGGCGGCGAGCAGGCGATCGAGACGGAGCTGCGCGAGGTGCTGGCCGCCGCCGGAATGTCGGGCGGAGGAGAGCCCCCGGCGTGACCACGATGCGCACGATCGCGACCGCGCCGGTCCGCTTCTATCAGCGCGCGATCTCGCCCGGGCTGCCGGCTCGCTGCAAGTACCATCCCTCCTGTTCCGAATACGCGGTCGAGGCGATCCGGCGCTACGGTTTGCTGCGCGGTGCCGTCCTGGCCGCCTGGCGGCTTCTGCGCTGCAACCCCTGGAGCCACGGCGGCGTCGATTTCGTCGACGATCAGAAGCTGTTCCGCAAGCGCCCGAGCGACGCGCGCTAGCCCATGTACATCGCAAACGTCCTTCAGCCCCTCATTGACGCATGCCAGTGGATTCTGGAGTTCTGGCATGGCCTGATCGGCGATTTCCCGAACAGCTGGGGCTGGTCGATCATCCTCATGACCTTCACGGTCCGGATCGCGATCCTGCCGCTCACCTTCAAGGGCGTGAAGTCGATGCAGCGGCTCCAGACGCTGCAGCCCGAGATCAAGAAGATCCAGGAGCGCTACAAGGACGACCGGCAGCGTATGAACCAGGAGGTCATGGCCTTCTACCAGAGCGAGAAGGTCAACCCGCTCGGGTCCTGCCTTCCGCTGGTCCTCCAGATCCCGTTCTTCATCTCGCTCTTCTATCTGCTGCGCTCCGACGAGTTCCAGCAGGACATCGCCAGCAACCCGGGTTTCTTTGCGATCGACAACCTGGCCGAGAAGGTCAGCGACCCGGTCTTGCTCGGCGTCCTGATCGTGCTCTACGTGGGGACGCAGCTGGCTGCGAGCGCTGTCACAGCGATCAGCGCGGACCCGACCCAGCGCCGGATCATGTTCGCGCTGCCGTTCGTGTTCGTGATCTTCATCGTGAACTTCGAGGCGGGCCTGATCCTCTACTGGATCACGACCAACGTATGGACGATCGGCCAGCAGCTGATGGTGCGGAAGCTGTATCCCAAGCCTGATCTCGCGGCCGCGGCCGCGGCCGCGGCAACCGGCGGCGATGGAGGCAAGACCGCGCGCGGCAAGCCACCCAGCCCGGCGCCCGGACCGTCGGCCGCGGCCGGAAACGGCAGCAGCGAGGAGTCCGGCAAGGCGAAGACGCCCGCGAAGGCGCCCGCGAAGGCCTCTGCCGGCGGCGGGGATTCCGCGAAGGCGCCGCCGCAGTCGCCGCGCAAGAAGAAGAAGCGCTCGGGGCGCCGGCGTTGAGCTCCGAGGAGCAGGTCGCCGAGGCCCAGGGCGAGACGCTCGGCGAGGCGAAGTGGGCGGCCATGAAGGAGCTCGAGACACGCTTTCCCGGGCTGACCGCCGACTGCGTCCGCTTCGACGTGACCGAGGACGGCGGGCCGGACGGCCCGGCGCGGGTGCGCGCCGAGGTCGACGAGGAGGCCTGGCGGGCGGCCGCCGAGACGATCCCGGACGAGCCTTCGGAGCGCGTGCGCGGCATCGTGGGGCGGGTGGTTCATGCGCTGGGGCTGCACGCGACGGTCGACATCGACGAGAGCGCGGATGAGATCCGCGCCACCGTCAACGGCGAGGACCTCGGACTCCTGATCGGCAAGCACGGGTCGACGATCGACGCGCTCCAGCACCTGGCGTTCCGGGCCGCGTTCCGCGGCGAGGAGGAGCGCAAGCAGGTCGTCGTCGACGCGGCGGGCTACCGCGAGCGTCGCGAGGGCGCCCTCCATCGCATGGCTGACCGGGCGGCGGCGGAGGCGCTCCAGTACGCGCGGCCCGTGGAGCTTGAGCCCATGCGCGCCACGGAGCGCAAGATCGTGCACACCTACCTGAGCGAGCGCAGCGACGTCGAGACGCACAGCGAGGGCGACGAGCCGGACCGCCGGCTGGTGGTAAGTCCCGTTGAGCGTTTCTCGTGAAACGCTGCTGAGCAGCGAGCAGGTGCGGCGCCTGCTGGCTGCGCTGGCCGCCGAGCCGGATCCGCATACGAGCGTCTCCGACCCTGAAGCGGCGATCGAGGTCCATGTCGCCGACAGCCTGTCCGGGCTCGATGTTCCTGAGCTCGCGTCGGCGCGCCGGGTCGCGGATATCGGCGCAGGTGCAGGCTTTCCCGGTCTGGTGCTGGCGATCGCTATCCCTCGAGCACAGGTTGACCTGATCGAGTCCGCGGGGCGAAAGACGGCGGTGATAGATCGGCTGATCCAGGCGGCGGAGTTGGGGAACGCGCGCTCCATAACCGCGCGCGTGGAGGATTACGCGCGCGTGGTGCCGGCGCTGGGGGGCGGGCGCGAGGCGTACGACGCGGTGACGGCGCGAGCCGTGGGCTCGCTCGCTCTGCTCGTGGAGTACGCGGCGCCGCTGCTGCGCTCGGATGGCGTCCTCGTCGCGTGGAAGGGGGCGCGGGACGAGGCCGAGGAGGCCTCGGGCGCCGTTGCCGCAGAGAAGGTTGGAATGGCGGTGAAGGAGGTCATCCCGGTGCAGCCGTTTCCGGCCTCCGAGAATCGGCACCTGCACGTTTATTGCAAGATCGCGCCCACGCCGCCGGAGTTTCCGCGGCGGGCGGGGATGGCGCGGAAGCGGCCGCTCGGCTGACGAACTACGGGCATTGAGGGTGGATCGAGGGGGGTTCCTTGACTTAGTCCCGTATAGCCGGACTAACTCCAGGAACCCCCTGCTGCGCCGGGCCCGACTCCCTTCACCGCCGTCGTTCGTAGGAAGGAAACGGCCGTTCGCCCCCGAACGCCTTTCCGACCGATCCGAACCGTAGGTTCGGCACTCGATGGGCACCGTTCTCGCAGTCGCAAACCAGAAGGGCGGGGTGGGCAAGACCACCACCGCCGTCAACCTCGGCGCCAGCATCGCGGACGCCGGCTACCCGACGCTGCTGGTCGATCTCGATCCGCAGTGCAATGCAACGGTTGCACTTGGGCTGCCGAAGGATGGCGGCGCGAGCATCTACGACTGCCTCTCGGGCGAGCTCGGGCTCACCGCGGCGGCCGTTCCCAGCGGGATCGACGGGCTCGACGTGGTCCCGTCCACGCCCGACCTCGCCGGCGCGAACGTCGAGCTGCCGCGCATCGAGGGTTCGGAGACCACGCTGCGCGACCGGCTCGGCAGCGTGCGCGACCGCTACCTGTTCACGCTGCTCGACTGCCCGCCGTCGCTCGGGCCGCTCACGGTCAACGCGCTCGTCGCCGCCGATCGCGTGATCGTCCCGGTCCAGACCGAGTACTTCGCGCTCGAGGGCCTCGCCCAGCTGCTCGACACGCTCTCGCTGATCCAGCGCGAGCTCAACCCGCGCCTCACCGTGCTCGGGATGATCCTGACGATGCACGACGGGCGCACGCGGCTCGCGCGCGACGTCGAGCGCGAGGTCCGCGAGCACTTCCCGACGCTCGTCTTCGACACGGTCGTGCCGCGCAACGTCCGGCTCGGCGAGGCGCCGAGCTTCGGGCTCCCGGTGCTGCGGCACGCACCGCACAGCCCCGGCAGCGCGGCCTATCTGAAGCTGGCCAAGGAGGTGGCCGCCCGTGGCTGAGCAGCAACGCGGAATGGGGCGGGGGCTGGCGGCGATCCTGCCGCGAAGCGACAAGGTCGAGGACGGCCTGCGCGAGATCCCGCCCGACCTGATCCAGCCGAACGCTCGCCAGCCGCGCCGGACGTTCGACCAGGCGCGCCTCGCCGAGCTGGCCGAGTCGATCCGCACGCGCGGTGTGCTTCAGCCGATCGTCGTGAGGCCGCTGGCCGGCGGAAGCTTCGAGCTCGTCGCCGGCGAGCGCCGCCTCCGCGCCGCCCAGATGGTCGAGCTCGCCACGATCCCGGCGCTCGTGCGCGACACGGACGACTGGGAGCGGCTCGACCTCGCGCTCGCGGAGAACATGGCGCGGGTCGACCTCAACCCGATCGAGGAGGCGCGCGCCTGCGCGATGCTGGTCGACGACCTCGGGCTCACCAAGCAGGAGGTCGGCCGCAGGGTCGGCCGCAGCCGGGTCGCCATCTCGAACCTGATCCGGCTGCTCGAGCTGCCCGAGGAGGCGCTCGAGCTGATCGAGAGCGGCGCGCTGAGCGAGGGCCACGGCCGCGCTCTGCTCCTGTGCAAGGACCACGCGGCGAGGCGAAGCCTCGCCCACGAGGCGCGCGACGGCGGCTGGTCCGTGCGCGAGACGGAGCGGCGCGCACGCGAGGCTGAGGGTCAGCCCGAGCCTGAGCCCAAGCGCTTCACGCGCGAGATCCACCCCGACCTCGCCGAGGCGCTGGCGGCCGCAGAGGACACGCTGTCGACCGCGCTCGGCCAGCCTGTGAAGGTGCGCCCACGCGGCAACGGCTGCCGAATGGAGCTCGACTTCGACTCGCCCGCGGACGCCGTCGCCCTGGCCGAGCGAATCCTCTCGCGGGCCCACCTGCGGGCCGTCTGAACGACGGAGGCCCCCGATGATCGGGGGCCCCGGCACTCGCCTGTTAGGACCGATTGTATGGGCGATCCTGGACTCGAACCAGGGACCTCGTCCTTATCAGAGACGCGCTCTAACCGGCTGAGCTAATCGCCCGGCGAGCGACGATTGTAGCGGCGGCGTTCCCCCTTCCCTCCCGCTCTAGACTGTCCACTGGATGCAGGAGATGGTGATCTACGGCGTCAGCTTCGACATGGTCGGGAAGCAGCCGATCGTGCTTCTGAAGACCCGCGACGGCAACAAGTTCCTCCCGATTTGGATCGGCCACCCGGAGGCGGCGGCCATCCTCATGAAGCTCCAGGGAGCGAACACGCCGCGCCCCATGACGCACGACCTGATCAGCGAGATGCTGTCTGAGCTTGAGGTCAGCTGCACGCGCGTCGCGGTCACCGAGCTGCGCGAGAACACCTTCTACGCGGAGGTCACGCTCCAGCTGAACGGCCGTGAGATCCCGATCGACTCGCGCCCTTCCGACGCGCTTGCCCTCGCGGTTCGCACCGGCGCGCCGATCTTCGCCGCCGAGGACGTGATCACCGAGTCCGCCATCGAGTTCGAGCACGAGGTGGAGGACACGGAGGAGGTCGTCGAGAAGTTCAAGGACTTCCTCGACAACGTCACGCCCGAGGATTTCGCGAACGGCGAAGAAGAAGAAGAAGAAGAGACTCAGTAGCCGGCGCGGCGCGCCCGCTCCGCCCGGTCCGGCAGCCGCAGGACGTCGGCGCCCTTCTCCTCCGGCGGCAGCTTCACGGCCTCGAGCTCTCCGGTCAGCGTGCCGTAGAGCTGCACCTGCTCCGTGACCACCTCGCCGATCCGGCGGATGCCCTCGCGGATCGCGTCCTCGTCTGAGCCCGAGAAGTTCAGCCGCATCGCGTTCCGGCCGCGGCCGTCGAGGAACGCCGCCTCGCCCGGCACGAACGCCACGTTGTCGTGGTTTTGCCAGCGCTCGATGCGCGCCATCGCTTCGACCATATCCTCGTAGCTGCCGGCGTAGGAGAAGCGCATGAACCGGCTGCCCTGCGCCGTATCGAAGTCGCGGCCCGGCGTCGCCGCGACATGCGCCTCGGCGAGCATGCGGCGGGCGAACGCCATGCTGTCGTTGGTCAGCTTCGACACATCGCAAAAGGCGTAGAAGGCGCCATCCATGGGGGCCGCAAGCGCAAAGCCGAGTTCGGGCAGGCGACGCATCAGGAGGGCGCGGTTCTGGGCGTAGCGGGCCTTTACCCGGTCGAGTTCGATGCTGGCGCCGAATGCCTCGCAGGCCGCGATCTGCGACAGTTCGGGCGGCGAGATATAGAGGCTCTGCTGGATCCGTTCTATCGGCCGGACAAGTTTCTCCGGCAGCACCATCCAGCCGATCCGCCAGCCGGTCATGCAGTAGTATTTCGAGAAGGAGTTGATCACCGTCACGTCATCGTCGAGCGAAAGGGCGGTAATGTCCGGCCCCGCATAGTCGAGCCGATGATAGATCTCGTCGGATATGACGGAGATGCCGAGGCGCCTCGCTTCTTCGAGCAGCGCAACCATTTCCGCGCGCGGCACGACCGCACCGGTCGGGTTGGCCGGGCTGGCGAACAGCAGACCGCGCAGCTTCTTGCGCGCATGCGCCGCCGCCAGTTGCCGGGCGGTGAGGTAGGGGGCTTCCTCCATTTCCACCTCGACGACGTCGAGACCGAGCGCGGCCATGATGTTGCGATAGGCCGGGTAGCCGGGAGAAGCGATGGCAACCGCATCGCCGGGATCGAACATCGCCAGAAAGGCAAGGTTGAACGCGGCGGATGACCCGGTGGTGACCGCAATCCGCCCGGTCGGCACATCGATTGCGTAATGGTCGCGATAGTGCGCGGCGATCGCCGCGCGCAGGGCGGCCACGCCCAGCGCGTCCGTGTAGCCGATCCGGCCGATCTTCAGCGCCCTTGCCGCCGCTTCGCGAACCGCCAGCGGCGCCGGGTCGGAAGGTTGCCCGACCGCCATCGAGATGACCGGCACTCCCTCCCCCTTCAAGCGATTCGCCTCGGCGAGGATGTCCATGGCGTGAAACGGCTCGACCTCGCCGCGTCGGGAAAGCGATACCATCCAGTCCTGCTCCGTCGCCTTGCAGCCAGCGCATCGCATTGAAAATCGAGCCCGATTTTCGGAAGGGCACGATGCGCCGATTCGATGTCTGGAGCCTCCTTTGCGCGTCCGATTGGATGCCCGGCGCTCCAGACGCCGCAGAAATGCCCGATTGGTATCGGCTTCACAAGGCTAACTTTTGCGCTCCAACCCGATCGCCGGAAAAACCATAGAAATTACATGCTTATAAGCCTTTCTGGAAACTGCGTGTATAGAAACAAAGATGGATCATTCCGGGCCAAATAAGGCGTTTCGTGGTGAAAAGTTGCACGAGAGTTGCACGAAACTATTGGGATCGAGTGAGGCCCAGGTGGCCGATTTAGCGCACCTCTGCAAGTCAATAGAACTGGTCAGATTGTTCCGCCCGAGTTGTTACGGGTTATGTCGACGGTGATGCCACTCTTTTCCTCGAAGTGGTCTGACACCAAGCCTCGTCAGCAGCGCAAGGCCGTCGGCATGGATTAACAAGCACCCGAATTGAGAATTGCAGCCGCGCCAAACGGGAAGCAGGTTCGTTTCGATCTGCAAAATTCCTCCCATATTGTTCGTCGACTAACAAGAGTTTTGCTGCGAAAGTACCCAAATTGGGTGCTTTCGAGAGGATTTGCAGTCGGGGACCTTCTATCCGGATGAGCCAGTTAGCGTTGAGCGGTCTTGACTCCTCCAAAATGCTGGTTTGCCTGCTGCAGCACGGAAAAACACTGGATGACAAAAGAAAATCGAATCGTCAGCAAGGCGAAGAAGGGCAAGGCGATCCGACAAGTCGCTGCAATACCCTTCCGCCTGGACGACCATGGCAATGTCGAGGTGATGCTGATCACCTCGAACACGACCGGCCGCTTCATTGTGCCGAAGGGGTGGCCAATGAAGGGCAAGAGCGGCAGGAAAGCGGCGGTCACCGAGGCGAGGGAAGAGGCGGGCGTCGTGGGAAAAGCTTTGAAGAAGCCGCTCGGGGCCTACATCTATTGGAAGCGCCTTTCCGATTGCTTCGTCCGTGTGACGGTCACGGTTTATCTCCTTTCGGTCGTCGACATCCTGACCGATTGGAAGGAGAACTCACACCGCAGACGCGCCTGGCTCTCGCCGGCTGACGCTGCGATGTTGATCGATGAACCGCAACTACAGAGCATGGTGAGATCAATAGCTTCGCCACCGTGAACCACCTATGCAAGCAGCCTTCTGTGATCTGAACTGCTGCATCTAATATAAGCAGTTTCCGAAAAAGTGTGTCACGGTTTCCGACAGAAACCTGCGACAAAACAAGAGGCTAAGCAGGCCAAGCGTGGGCGAAGCCACGCAAGTCTGCTTAGCTCAAAGAGCGGACTTTGCCAGCCACGGGTGTCCTTCCGGCCACCCCTTGTATCTGCACGAGAGAGAATTTGTGCGATTGAAGCGACTGAACCTCGAACCGGATGGCCATCCGGTTCGAGGTTTGGCGAAGTCGCCCGTTACCCCTCTGGCCACAACCGTGGGTGAGCTTGGGATCTTCGCCGCTGTCACGCACGACCGAATAGTCGCTTGGCTCCAATCGTACGCACAAGGCAGGTTACCGTGAACAGGATCATTTGTGGAGTTGATGTTTCGAAGGAATGGCTGGACGTCCATGTCTGGCCGGCCGGGATGACGGGGCGCTTCGGCAACGACGCGTCCGGCATCGCCGAACTGGCCGCCTTGTGCGCCCGTCACGCGGTCGATCTGGTGGCGATGGAAGCCTCCGGCGGCTACGCAGCGGTTGGCCGTGCTGCTGCTGTCGGAGCTTGGCCAGCCCTGCGCGGCGCCGCTCAATGCGCGCAACGTGCGGCGTTTCGCCGAGGCGATGGGTTTCCTGGAGAAGACCGACCGGATCGACGCCGGCGTCATCGCCCATTATGCCGAGGTCAGGAAGGTCCGGCCGGCGCCGCCGCCGAGCCCCGCCCAGCAACGGCTCAAGGCGCTGGTTTCCCGGCTCTCCCAGGTGACCGGCGACCTTGTCGCCAACAAGCAGCGCAGGGCCGCGGCCAGCAGCGCCGAGACGCTCGACAGCATCGATGAGGTCATCGTGCTGCTCGACGACGCCAGGAACGCCGCCTGTCCGGCGAGATCGCTTCGCTGATCGACGACGATCCGCTGTGGGCGCGCCTCGACGCCGCCTTGCGCACGGTCAAGGGCGTCGCCAGCCGCACCGTCGCCGTGCTGATGGCACAGGTGCCGGAGATCGGCCTGATCTCCAACAAGGCCGTCGCCAAGGTCACCGGGCTCGCCCCCATCGCCAACGACAGCGGCAGCCGCCAGGGCTACCGTCCGGTGCGCGGCGGCCGCGCCGGGCCGCGCTACCATCCTCTTCCTCATCGCACGCATCGCAACTCCGCTACGACCCGCATCTCAAAGCCTTCCATGACAGGTTGCAGAAGGCCGGCAAACCCAAAATGGTCATCCGTATCGCGCTGGCCCGAAAGCTCCTCGTTATCCTCAATGCAAAAGCGCGCGACGCGCGAAACGAACTCGCTAATGCAACTTGACACCAAGGATAGTCGCTCACCCGGCACTATCGGCTGCCTATTTCTTGGTTTTCAGCCTTTCCCCGATCTTCGAGGCATAGTTCATGACATGAAAAGTGTAGTTCTCTTCCACCGTACCCTGAAAGAGATGCGACCAGGGCCCGATGGCGTAGATGCCGAGATCCTCGCCTCCATGCGTCTCGCTCGGGAGATGCACAAGCGATTGCTGCACAAAGTCGGGTTTGGTCGTTTCTTCCGATGTCAGCATTGGCCGTTCGTGCGGTTTGTCGTAGCCACCTGGTCCGTTGGCGAAGCTGATCGTGGTGTAGGTTTTGCCGTCCGTGCCGTAGATCGGCTCGTCGTCCACCCCGATGGAGATGCCTAGGATCGGGTTGCCTCGCTTGGCGTAGCCTGAGATCGTCAGCGTATGGCTGTGGTCGCCGGTCACCACGATCAGTGTCTCGTCGAGATTCACCTTTCGCAGCACCGCTTTCACTGCTTCGTTCATGGCGACACCATCTGAGACCGTCCGGTATGCATTCGATTCATGGCTTCCATGATCGATCCGCCCGCCCTCGACCAGCAGCACAAAACCTTCCGGGTTGCGGGAAAGTATGTCGATTGCTTTTTCGGCCATTTCCGCAAGCGAGGGCTCGCCGGCCTCGTCGCCCGCACGATCGTATTCGTACTGCATGTGCGATGGTTCAAACAGGCCGAGCAGGTGATCGGTCTTAGCCGGGTCGATCGCGGCGAACTGCTCCTTGTTCCAGACATATGCTCCCTTGTCGCCGTAGCGGTCGAGCCAGGCTTTGGTGAGGTCCTTGCCGTCCTTGCGCTTGGCTTTCTTTTTCTCGTTGCCGGGATACTCGGGGTCCGCTGTCGCTTCCGGCAGGAAATAGCTGCGTCCGCCACCCATGGCGACCTCCAAGCCGTCGCCGAATTTCATCTCCACAAGCTGCCGCGCAATATCCGTGCACCCGGCGGAGATAGCCTCGGCCGGCATGTTGGCATCGGCTTCCCAATCACGATTGGCGATATGGGAATAGGTTGCTCCGGGCGTCGCGTGAGTGATCCGTGCCGTGGTGACCGCACCTGTCGCCATGCCGATCGTCTCGGCCATCTCCCACAGTGTGGTGACGTGTTTGGTCTTCTGGTCCTCGCAGGAGTCGAGTTTCGCCGTGTGGTCGAGGCCCATCAGGTCATTGATGGTCTTGACCCCTGTGGTCATGGCAACCGCGCTCGGCGCGGAATCGGTGATCTGCGCGTCGTGCGAATAGGTCTTTGACGCGGCCAAGTAAGGAAATGCCTCCCAGGCGAGCACGTTCAACTCGCCGTCGACGCCGCGTTGCTGGCCTTCAAAGATACGGGTCGCCGTGACGGTGGAGAAGCCCATACCGTCGCCAACGAACAGGATGACGTTCTTGGCCCGGTTGGTGTTTCTCTGAAGCTGGAGGATCGTGTTAAGCGCTTGGTCTGCCTGCTTGTAGTAGGGGTCGTCCGCCTGTGTTAGCGCGGCGTCATCCGCACGAGCGCCTTGCGCACTGAACAGGGTCACAAGCGATAGACAAACGCCCGCTGTCATTCTGCTTCGCAGTGGCTTCATGGTCTCCTCCTCCGGTTTGATCGAATGTTGGTCTGGCGACAGGCTTAGATGAACATAACTCTCACAATCGACAGATGTCCGCACGGCATAGGGTTTTCGGTTGCGCGACGAACCCGTGGTCAGTGGCGGCCACATCTCGATCAGCGCGATCAGGCTCAACTTAGATAAAGAATATCTCCCTATTTGTTCTGTCAAATTTTCTCTTTCTTAGTCACGTATGCTCCTCTCACTTTGGTCCATAATGTCAATTGGATTTTTTTTGATTGACTTCAACCGATACGAGCAAATGGTGCCGGCTCAGAGCGCCGCATCTCGTGAGATACACTCGCGCGACAAACGCGGAGGACATTGAGGCACGACACTGCATAGAGTTGGGATCGAGCTTGAATGTGCTGATCGCGATACGGACGTCTGCGAACGTGAGCCTGTGATTTCTTCAGTAATGGCCTGCTGTTTCCTCAGGTCCCTCGGCACGGTTTTCGGCTGCGCTTCGTTCCAGGCACATCATCACGTGAAAGGAGCCACGGCGGCGTAGGCGAGTGCAGCTATAAGCGCGGCCACTGGCAAAGTTATCACCCAGGCAACGACGATGTTGGAGGCGAGGCCCCAGCGGACGGCGGAGGCGCGGCGGGCAGCGCCGACACCGATGATGGCGCCGGTGATGGTGTGCGTGGTGGAGACTGGAATACCGAGCCAGGTCGCCGTGAAAAGCGTTATGGCGCCGCCGGTTTCGGCGCAGAAGCCCTGCATCGGATTGAGCCGAGTGATCTTCGAACCCATGGTGTGAACGATGCGCCAGCCGCCGAACAGCGTGCCGAGCGCCAGTGCGGCCTGACAGGAAATGACCACCCAGAACGGCACGTAGAACTCGTCGCCGAGGTGGCCCTGCGAGTACAGAAGCACCGCGATGATGCCCATCGTCTTTTGCGCGTCGTTGCCGCCATGGCCGAGCGAGTAGAGCGACGCCGACACGAACTGCAAGACCGCGAAATGTGCTGTCGACGCGCGAAGGGTGACTGGCGGACGAACAGCCAGGAGACCACGAGCACCAGCGCCAGCGCGAGCACGAAGCCGGTGAGCGGCGACAGCACGATCGCGGCGGAGGTCTTGAGGAGGCCGCTCCAGACGATTGCTCCACCACCTGCTTTCGCCACACCTGCCCCGACCATGCCGCCGATCAGCGCATGCGAACTGCTTGACGGAATGCCGTACATCCAGGTCGACCACGTTCCAGACGATCGCCCCGACAAGCGCTGCGAAAATGACGAGCGGATCGACGATACTGGCGTCGATGATGCCGGTGCCGAGCGTTTCGGCCACATGTAGCCCGAAAAACAGGAACGCGATGAAATTGAAGAACGCGGCCCAGAACACGGCATATTGCGGCCGCAGCACGCGAGTCGAAACGATCGTGGCGATCGAATTGGCCGCATCATGCAGGCCGTTCAGGAAATCGAAAAACAGCGCGACGACAATCAGACCGATCAGCACGGGAAAGGCAAGCGACGCGTCCATCAGACGTTTTCAATCACGATGCCGCTGATTTCATTGGCGACATCCTCGAAGCGGTCGACCACTCTTTCCAGCTCGCCGTAAATCTCGCTGCCGATCATGTAGGCCATCGGATCGGTCTTGCCGTGACGATGGAACAAGTCCTTCAAACCTTCCTCGTGGAGTTCGTCTGCACGCCCTTCGACACGCATCACTTCTTCGGCAAGCGTCTGAAGACGCGCCGCATGGGTGCCGACCTTATTGAGGAGCGGGACGGCTTGCGCGTTCAGCCGCGCCGCCTCGACGATCAGGGCACCCATATCCTGCATCTTCGGGTCGAAGCTCTTCTGCTCGAACAGGATCACCGTCTTGACGGTCTTTCGCATCATATCGATGGCATCATCCATCGACTGGATGAGGTCCTTGATGTCGCCGCGATCGAATGGGGTGATGAAGCTTCTATGCGACTGCAAGCAGCACCTCGCGCGTGATATCATCGGCTTGGTGTTCCAAGTCGACGATCGTGCGGCAATGCCCCTCGATATCTGCGCCGCCTTGGAGCAGCTTCTGTAAAGCCTCTGCCCCGCCGACTACCAGGTGGGAATGCTTCTCGAAAAGATCGAAGAACCGGTCCTCGCGAGGCAGGAGGGCGCGAAACCAACTGAGCATTGCCATCATCTCCTCGGTTCATCGCTGCTGCCTGATCCAGCATGAAAGCAGGGATTGGGAACGCCCGACCGAATTCGGCCGAACGGGCAACCCGGCGATGGGTCCTGACATTCGAAGAGTTCCGCTGCAATTATTTCACCTCAGTCGCGAGCCCCTGAGCAGCCCATGTTCCTCGAGCACCGGGTAGGCGATCGAGGCGAGTAGAGAGTTGATCTGCTTGAGATCGCGGATCGTGTCGAGATGGATGGAACTCGTCTCGACGCTCTTGGCCGTACCTTGGCGCAGCCGCTGGAAATGGCTCTGGCTTGCCTGCTTCTCCAGATCGCGCAGCCGGTCCTTTTCCTCGACCAGCTGGCGGGCGGTTTCCGCATCCCGCGAAACGAGCACGTTGAAGGCCAAGCGCGCATTGGTCAGTACCGCGGCATGGAAGCTGGCCAGTTCGCGCCAGCCTTCGTCGGTAAACTCCAGTCCACGGTCGAGCTTCTTCTGCACATGCACCAGCATGTTGCGCACGATGATGTCCCCAACCTGCTCGAGCTTCACGCAAGCGCCAATGAGTTCCTGGTGGCGCAGCGCCTCGGCCTCGGTGAGTTGGCGGGCGCTGACCTTCGCCAGATAGAGCTTTATCGCGGCATGACGGCGATCGACGCGGTCATCGAGCGCCGCAAGCGTCTTGATCTTGTCGGCGTCGGCCTTCTCGTAGAGTTCGATTATGCGCTTCAGCATGATCTCGACGGTCTCGCAGACACGCACGACCTCGCGAGTGGCGTTGGCAAGAGCTTGGCTGGGCATATCGAGGGCGCTTTCGTTGAGCGCGCTGAGTTCGGTTTGGGCGAGCGCGTCGGCCGGCGCCGCCGGCGCGCCGAGCGCTACGACTTTTTCTGCCAGACGGAAGACAGGACCGGCGAGCGGCATGCCGACCAGTGCGAGCGCGATGTTGAATGCTATGTGCCCGTTAACAAGCTGCTCGGCGGGGGCGGCCCCCAGGAGGTCCGAACGGTGGCGCGAACGCGATCAGTGCGACGAGTGCAGTGATGGCGCCTGCGCCGCGCATGATGAGGTTGCCGAGCGGCACCGTGCGTGACGCCGGCGCCGCAGCGCGCGACAGCATCGCGGCGATGATGCCGCCGCCAAGATTGGCGCCCAGCACCAGCACCAGGCCGAGCGGGACCGGCACGATGCCGCGCGCTGCGAGCGCGGTCACCAGCAGGATCGCCGCAACGCTGGAGTGGAACATCCAGGTCATGATCGCGGCAAGGATGAAGGCCGTTATATAGTCGCCGGACAGATAATTGATGACCACCGGGAGCACGCGGCTTTCGCGGAGCGGCTCGGAGGCCTCGCCGATCAGGCGCAGGGACAGAATCAACAGGCCGATGCCGATCAGGATGCGGCCGAGCTGAAGCCAGTCACGGCGCTGGGTGCTCATGAACATGATCGTGCCAGCGACAAGGCACAGCGGCACGAGGTGGCTAAGTTCGAAGCTCAGCAGCTTGACGACAAGCGACGAGCCGACATCGGCGCCGAGCACGGCAAGCAGGCCGGCGGTCCCTCCGACGATCCCGGATCCGGCGAAGGAGCCGACGATAAGGGCGACCGCCGTCGCGCTCTGCAGGCAGATGGCAAGGGCTACACCCGCGCCCACGGAGAGCAGCGGGTTGCGCATTATCACACGCAACCTTTGACGCAGAACGTCGCCATAAGCGCGCTCGACGCCGGTTCGCACCATGCGGGTTGCGAAGAGGAGCAGGGCCACCGCGCCGGCCAGATCGAGCAGGACGAGCGAGCCACTCAACGCGCTTGCCGTGGCTGAAGTGCCGAGTTCACGTGGGACAGCAAATTCCGCTCCCTCCGGGATGTTTGAGGATCACGTTTATATCGCTCTCATGGATTGCTCGTACAATCAAACCGTTAGCCTCTCTGGCGGTGAACGTTATGACATGGCTGAGGGAACAGACTGGGATGCAGACCCACAAGATTTGCGCAACCTTGTCCAGGGGCACCGTCCGCGAACTCGGGCCTAGCCTAAGCCTAAGCAGCTTCCGCCAGCTTGAACAACGAATCGGACCTGTGATTCCGTCTACGCAGTAATTCCCGGGGGCGGGGTGGGGAAATCTCCGGTAATGGCGGACGAGGAGCAGCGTGAGGGGTTGCGGGCGTTGGCGCACTCGCGCGAGCGCGGCGAGGCGGATCGGGCGCGGGCGATCCTGCTGACGCTGGCGGATTGGACCAGCACGCGCATCGCGGAAGCCTTCGGCGTGCGCGAGGACACGGTTCGTCTGTGGCGCAGTGAGTTTGCCCGCAGCGGCATCGAAACCCTGCGGGCGACCGTCGCGCCCGGCCCAGCGCCGGTGAAGAGCGAGGCCGCGCTGCGTATCGTCACCCCTCTTCTGGAAGCCCCCGTCGCCGACCGGCCCAACTAATCGCGCCTCATGGCCGAGATCGAGGCGCGCGAGGGCGTCACGATCATTGTCCAAGGCGCTGCGAAAAAAAACTTCCGCTGGCGGCGGCCCCGGCACACGCTGAAGGCCTAATCGGCCCGAAGCTGCGATTTTGGCCAAGTTGTGGAACGTTGCCGGAACGGATTGACCTCCATGGCGCCATCGCCTGAGAATTCTCTCCCTGAACAGGGAGTGGATGTATGGGTTTGCGTGTTTCACCTGAGTCGTTGGTCGGTGAGTGGAGCCTCTCGTTTGCCGACATCGACTTTGCGAACGCCAAGCCGGCCGGGTCGAGGCTCGGACTGGCGGTGCAGTTGAAGTTCTTCGCAGCCTTCGGATACTTTGTCACCGACGCGACCGAGGTTCCGGACGAGGCGGTTTCGTATCTGGCCGAGCAGCTTGGCGTCAGCAAGGCCGATTTCGGCGGCTACCATTTTTCAGGGCGCTCGGGCCGGCGCCATTGCGCAGAGATTCTCCGTCATCTGGGCGTTCGCCGCATGAGGCTGGCGGATCGCGCGGCGCTTGCGGACTGGATAGCAACGGAGCTTTGCCCGGGCGGGCAGTCGGTCGCGGCGATGCTGGAGGCTGTCTTTCTCTGGTGCCGCGACCACAAGATTTTCGGCCCGTCGGGCAAGGAGATGGAGCGGCTTGTACGTTCCGAACGGCAACGGTTCCTAGAAACATTTCTCGGCCGTGTGGCGCACCGGCTTGTTCCGGAAACGGTCGCTCTGATGGAAGCTTCGCTCGCCGATCCGGAAAGCCCGACGGGGTTCCACACGATCAAAGCCGATGCAGGTGCCGCAACGCTGGAGAATATGCTTTCGCTCGCCGATCGGCTGGCCTTCATTCAAGAGCTAAAACTGCCAAGGGAGTTGCTGACGGACCCGGGCAAGACCTGGATCGATCAGATTGTCCAGCGGGTCGGTGCCGAAAAAGCCTCGGAGATGCGCCGGCACAGGCCGATGCGGCAACTGGGTCTTTATGCCGTTTTCCTGATGGTGCGGGAAGCGCAGATCATCGACGGGATGATCGACCTGCTGGTGGAGGCCATCCACAAGATCGGGGTTCGCTCGAAGCGTAAGGTGGTGGCCGGGATAGCCAAGGATATCGAGAGGGTTTATGGCAAGGAGCGGCTTTTGGTCGACATTGCTGGTGCGGCGATCGAGACGCCGGACGGCCGGGTGTGCGACGTGATCTTTCCGGTGGTAGGCAAGGAAAAGCTCGCGGCGATCATCAAGGAGCATCGGGCGAAAGGCACGCTTGAGCGCCGCATCTACCAAGTGATGCGCGGTTCCTATGCCGGCCACTACAGAAGGATCTTGCCAAAACTGCTCTCGGTCCTGGAGTTTCGTTCGAACAACGCCGTGCATCGGCCGGTGCTCGAAGCCTTGGATTGGATCAAGCGAGCCTTCGATACCGGATGCCGCGTGTTCCCGCGGAATGGCGTGCCAGTCGAAGGGGTCATTCCGCCGAAATGGCGCAGCGCGATCATCGGCAAGGACGGGCGCATCAACCGGATCAGCTATGAACTCTGTGTGCTCAGCCAGCTGCGCGATCGCATCCGGGCCAAGGAAATCTGGGTAGTCGGGGCGGACCGCTATCGAAATCCGGACGACGATCTGCCCAAGGATTTCGAGAGCCGACGGGCGGCCTACTATGACGCGCTCAACCTGACGTCGGATGCGCGAGCTTTCACGCGCAAAATCCAGGCCGAGCTCGAGCGGGAATTGCGGCTGCTGAACGGCGAAATCCCCCGCAACGATAAGGTGCGCATTCTCTGGCGCGGTGAAAACCGCATCTCGATCACGCCGTTCGAGCCACTGCCGGAACCGCAGGGCCTTCGCTCGGTCAAGGCCGAGATCGGGCATCGCTGGCCGATGACGGAACTGCTGGATGTTTTGAAGGAGACGGCCCTTGACACCGGCTTTCTGGATGCTTTTGAAACATCGGCCTCTCGCGTGACGCTTTCCCGCGGTGCGGTCGACCGGCGCCTGATCTTGTGCCTTTACGGATTGGGCACGAATGCCGGCCTAAAGCGCGTGGCGGCCGGATGCCCGGACGTCAGTTACGAGGAATTGCTTCACGTCGGCCGGCGCTTCGTTCACCGGGAAGCGCTCGAAGCAGCCTGCGCCAGCGTTGCGAACGCGACACTGGCCATCCGCAACACCGCCATCTGGGGCGAGGCCGGTACGGCCTGCGCTTCGGATTCCAAGAAGTTCGGCGCCTGGGACGGCAACCTGATGACCGAATGGCATGTCCGCTATGGCGGTCGCGGCGTGATGATCTACTGGCATGTCGACAAGGGCTCGACCTGCATCTTCTCGCAGCTCAAGCGCTGTTCGTCTTCGGAGGTCGCTTCGATGATCAAGGGCGTGCTGCGGCATTGCACGGACATGGAGATCCAGCGGCAATATGTCGACAGCCATGGCCAGAGCGCCATCGGCTTTGCCTTCTGCAGGCTGCTCGGTTTCGAGCTCGCGCCACGGCTCAAAGCGATCGCCCGGCAGAAGCTGGCGCTGCCGCATGCGGGCCTCCGCGCCGAACTGCCCAACCTGCTTCCCGTTCTTTCCAGCGCTATCAACTGGGATGATATCGAGCAGCAATATGACGAGATGGTCAAATATGCCGCAGCCATGCACAGCGGGCTCGCCGATCCGGAAGCGATCCTGCGCCGCTTCGCCCGCGCCGAGGTGATGCACCCGACCTACAAGGCACTGGCCGAGCTTGGCCGGGCTATCAAGACGATCTTCCTGTGCCGGTATTTGCGCCACGAGCCGTTTCGCCGCGAAATCCATGAAGGCCTGAACGTCGTCGAGAACTGGAACAGCGCGACCAGCTTCGTCTTTTTCGGCAAGGGTGGCGAGATCGCTTCCAACCGGCTCGACGACCAGGAGATATCGGCGATGGCTCTGCATCTCATACAGGCGTCGCTGGTCTACGTGAACACGCGCATGATGCAGTCGGTGCTGAGCGAGCCGAACTGGTCGGCACGGCTGACGCCGGAAGACTACCGCGGCCTGACGCCGCTCATCTATGCCCATGTCAACCCTTATGGCCGCTTCGACCTCGATCTGGATCGCCGGATCGATTTCGAGCAGAAACAAGCGGCGTGACCCATCGAAGGGAATGTAGAAATGCCTGTATCGAAGAAGCCCCGAAAGAAGGCAGTGGCGAAGTCCAAGCAGCCGGAAAATGACAATGCTCTGCCTCCGATGCCGGACCGGCGTGGCATGGAGGGGTTCATGGCAGGTCTTTTCGGCGGGCGAGGGAGCGACCCGACCGACGCCGCGCAAGACGTCATGTATGAGGCTTGGGAAGCGACCAGTCGCAGCAAGCGTATTTCGCTGGCCAGGAAAGCGCTCAAAATCTCGCCGTTGTGCGCCGACGCTTATGTGTTGCTCGCAGAGGAAGAGGCCAACTCCGTCGAGGAAGTGCTGGATTGCTACCAGAAGGGCGTCGAGGCCGGAGAAGAGGCGCTCGGACCGGAAGGGTTCGAGGAATATGCCGGTCACTTCTGGGGTTTTCTCGAGACGCGCCCCTACATGCGGGCAAGGGCAGGTCTTGCCGCCGTACTCTGGCGGCTTGGTCGGCATCAGGAGGCCACCGACCATTATCAGGCGATGCTTGAGCTCAATCCGAATGACAATCAGGGCATCCGCTACGTGCTGGCCGGGCATTTGCTGGCACGCGACGATATCAAGGCCCTGAGGAAGCTTCTCAAACAGCACGAAGACGATTGCGCTGCTGCATGGCTCTACACGCGCGCCCTTCTTGCCTTTCGTGAAAACGATCCAGGCGCCGGGAAGCTTGCCGAGGAGGCCTGGCTCGCGAACAGCCATGTGCCCGGCGTCCTGTCCGGCAAGCAGCCTTTGGTTGCCTCTCCAGACGGCTATATCACCTTGGGGGGCGAGGACGAAGCGGCCGACTACGTCGAGGAAAACGGCAAGGCCTGGCAGGCCACGCCCGGCGCAATCGCGTGGCTGGCGGAGGTTACCAGAAAGCTGAAACCACGAAGACGGCGTAACTGACCGCCCGGAACCGATGGTCGTGTTCTAATTTGGGTATACCCGGCCTGCACAGCGCCAATGAACACGTCGCAGCCGCACAGCCATGTTTATTTGGGTCCGATTTGAGATATTGAACGAGCTTCACGCTCGGCACACCCAAAATCAACAGTTCGCATGACCCGCATTGGATATGCCCGCACCTCAACGACAGACCAAAACCTTTCTGCGCAAATCGCCGCGCTCAAGACCGCCGGCTGCGAGGTCATTCGCGAGGAACAGAAGAGCGGCGCCTCGCTGGCAGGCCGCCCGCAGCTCAACACGATTCTCGACTTCATCCATGCCGGCGAGACGCTCGTCGTCACGCGCATCGACCGGCTGGCCAGATCGCTGCGTGACCTGCAGGTGATTGTGGACAGGCTCAAAGCCAAAGGTGCGCACCTGTTCGCGACGGAACAACCTGTCGATACCTCAACCGCCGCCGGCAAGGCCTTCTTTGACATGCTCGGCGTCTTTGCCGAATTCGAGACCAATCTGCGGCGCGAGCGCCAGGCCGAGGGAATTGCCACCGCCAAAAAGCGTGGCGTCTACAAAGGACGGCCGCCGAAGATCGATCGCGCCGAAATTATCAGCCGACTGAAACAGGGCCACGGCCCGACCCGCATCGCCCGCGATCTCGGCATCTCGCGTGGAACCGTCTATCAGGTGCGGAAGGGGAGACCAGGATGAGCAAAGGCAAGCACATAACCCGTCTGACACCCGCGACCTGTGAAGAAATCCAGGCCCGCATGCTCGAGGTCTGCCGGAAGATCGCCGCGGATCATGGGTTGGTCATCGAAGGCGCAGGATGGCGCGGCCTGGATTCCGGGCTCTCCTTCGAGCCCGTGTTTCGTGTCAGCGTTCCCGCCTCCGACGGCACAGCATTCAATCTCGAAAAGGATATGTTCGAGTTTCTGGCTGCACGCTATGGATTGGCTCCCTCGGACCTCGGACGCGAGTTCAGCACAGGAAGCGAACGATTCCGGATCACTGGCATTGATCCCAAGCGGCCGCGATATCCTATCTCCGCCGAACGGATTCCCGACCGCCGAGGCTTCAAATTTACCGCCGAAAACGTCGCCATGCTCTTGCGAGCTCAGAGCAAGCCCTGATGTTCGCCAAATGTTCTCCAACTTGGCCAAAATCGCAGCTTCGGGCCGATTAGGCCAGCTTCGATCATACGATGCGGCAAAGCGTCAGGTCATGCCGAGCGTCGAACACCGATCCCATAAGGGCTTGAACAATCGAGCGGAAAATTCGCACCAACCGATCCGACGACGGGAGAGGATCATGAAACGCTTCAAATCAATGCAACAGCTTCAGCGTTTCGTCTCCATCCACGATCCCATCGCCAATCTGTTCCACTTTCCTCGCCACAATCTTTCTTCGTCCGACACCGCGATCTGCGATCCACTGCCATGGCGACATGGAGCCAAATCTCCAAGGTTTCCGCGACCTGAAATCCAACTTCACGGACGATCTCTGCGCCAATGCCTCGATAACTTTACGATGCCCTTCGAAGATCGTGCAAGGCGTGGCGCTGCCCGGGACACCGAAAAACGTCAGGGGGTCGCGTGGCATACCCCTTGGTTATCGCAAGTCATTTCTATCTCGGCGCAATTTGGTGGGCAATAACCGCCGACGCTGCGGCGCAAAGTTTGAGCCTCGTTGAAGCACTCGACGCACTTATTGGCAAACTGCTTCTGTGTGATCCGACCCCAAGGGGTATCCAGCTTGTTGCCGGCCTTGGTTCCGGAGTTCGTTAACGGTGCCGCCGACTGAGCGCCTGAACACCGCTGGTGTTCGATTACTCTCCGTCCTTTGGTGGTCTGGCGGAGACGACCGTTCTTCAACAAGAGAAAAGTTGTGTTCATTGTGTAGTCTTCGCCCTCACCGACGCATTTCATAGTCAGGGTCCAGCCCTTCTTACCCTTGCTGGACTTCGTCGTCGTGCAGAGATGCTCTATACCGGATGTACCTTTCGGTGTGACGGTCAGAATTTCGTCATCCATGCAAGTCGGGCTTACGGACCAATCCCCGAGATACGACTTGTCGATCGCGCTGGCGGGGGAGATCATTACGAATGAAACGAGCAGTAACAACCCAAACTTCAACATAACAGCCCCTCAATTGTTCGACATCTGTTTGCCCCATTCGGCGGTCGGCCTTGCCGAATGCTGGAAATGTGCACCCCCTAGACGCCCTGGACAACCTGTCCAATAGGCGGCGCCCACGGCCCGCGCTGGCCGGATGGCGGCCCCGCGGGGGTGCCACCCCGAAGCTGCCGGCATAGTTCGCAAACGTCGCGCGCCTTGTCGAATAGCCAGCGGCGCGACCTAATGGCAGATGGTAAACATTCGTCCCGCCGATCCGGCCGCCCGTGACGCTCAAATCGCGGATATCGCACCACAGTTGGCACGCTGCAGGCGGCCCGGCGCTTTGGCCTGAGCCGGCGCGGGATCGAGCATGCGCTACGCCGTCACCGTGACCGGCAGGCCGAGGCTGTTCGCCGCGAACGTCGAGTTGCTCGGGATGGTCGGCGAGGTATTTGGCAAAGAACCCGTCACTTGACTGAGCTTCGGGGCACGGTCGCCAGGCGAAGGATGAAAAGGGCGGCTTCGTTCGCCAAGCTTCCAGCTTCCGCAATTGGATCACGCCTAAGGGTGGTGCCGGTCCGACGGGCGAGGGCGGCTTTGCCGCTGAAGCCGGACGCTACCACCTTTATGTCGCGCTGATCTGTCCCTGGGCGTCGCGGACTTTGCTTGCCCGCAAGCTCAAGAAGCTGGAGGACATTGTTTCCGTTTCAGTGGTCGAGCCGGCGCTGACCGACCAAGGCTGGCGCTTCGGCGACTACCCCGGCGCCAACCGGGACGAGCTCAACGGCGCCACCTATCTGCATGAACTCTATAGCCGCGCCGACGACGATTTCACCGGTCGCGCCACGGTGCCGGTTCTGTGGGACAAGAAACGCCGCACGATCGTCAATAATGAGTCGGCCGATATCATGCGCATCTTCAACTCGGGTTTCGGCGCGCTGGCCGACCAGAGCGTCGAACTCTATCCACAGGCATTGCGCGCCGAGATAGACGCGCTCAACGAGCGCATCTATCCGACGCTGAATAATGGCGTCTACCGAGCCGGCTTCGCCACCACCCAGCTCGCCTATGACGAGGCCTATCGCGGCGTTTTTGCCATGCTCGACGAAATCGAGGCCCGCCTGCGAACGGGCCCGTTCCTGCTCGACCAGGAGTTCACCGAGGCCGACATCCGGCTGTTTGTCACCCTGGTGCGCTTCGACGCCGCCTATCATGGCCTTTTCAAGTGCAATCTCAGGCGACTTGCCGAATATCACAACCTGTCGGCCTATCTGAAGCGGGTGCTCGACATCCCCGGGGTACGTGATACGGTTAACATCGACCACATCAAAAAGGGTTACTACTCCATCAGGTCGCTGAACCCGAATGCCATCGTGCCCGATGGGCCCGATCTCAGCGATCTGGGCCTCTGACATTCGGCGGCCGCCGCCCGAAAAGCAGATGACATGAACCCCGCTCTAGACAGGCTGGTCATCTTGCTCCACGGCGTCGACAGCCCCTGCGCGACCTCGTCCCAATCGCCCGGAGCTGGGCGCCGCTGCTGGCGAGGCCATCTCCGCGCCTAATGCGTCCAGCGCCTTCGACCGTGGGGCAATCGGCAATTGGGAACGCGGATCGGGAATGTTGTAGTCATTGTGCAGCCCACTAGGAGGATGACATGACCACTCATCAAGTCGGCTATCTCATTGGCAGCCTCGCCAAGAATTCCATCAATCGCAAGCTGGCCAAAGCGCTTGTGCAGCTTGCTCCGCCGCAACTCCAGATGCAGGAAATCGCTTTCAAGGACCTTCCGCTCTATAGCTACGACTACGATGCCGATTTCCCGCCTGTCGCACGCGCCTTCAAGGACGCTATCGCTTCGGTAGACGCGGTCCTTTTCGTTACGCCGGAATACAACCGCTCGATCCCCGGCGGGCTCAAGAACGCGATCGACTGGGCCAGCCGCCCCTACGGCAAGAATTCCTTTGCCCGCAAGCCGTCTGCGGTCATCGGAACATCGCCCGGCGCGATCGGCACTGCGGTAGCCCAGCAGAGCCTGCGCAGTGTCCTCAGCTTTTGCAACTCGCCGCAAATGAACGCCCCCGAAGCCTACATCCAGTTCACGCCTGACCTCATCACGGATGCCGGCGAGGTCACTGTTGAATCCACGCAGGAATTTCTGCGCAACTACATGGTTGAATTCAGCATGTTTATCGCGCGGGTCCTTCAGGTCCTGCCCCGGGACGCCTAGCCCGCGAGGGCGCGGCGCAGGCACAAGATCGATAATGTCCCGCGGCGGCCGATGCACCAGGTGCGTTATGCGGCCGTTCCGGAACTGGCCCGGGTCGCCAGCCCCTCTAGCCTTAGCATCGGAACGAAGGGATCGACCCGCTCGCATGACCTTTTACTGAAGTTGACGCAACTGCCCTGTCCAAGTGGCAGGCACCAAGACGCAAGACCCGCAGTGGCCAGCACCTTATTCCGTCTGGCAATCGAGACCTTGACGCTGGGCCTGCGGCTGCGCGAGCCTGAAAGCTTTGCTGGAATCGGTGCTGCAATTGATGGCCCGGCGCTTGCGGTGCCCGATGATACCACCCTGAGCCGTCGGGCGCGGACATGGCCGTCGCCCAAATGCCATGATCGTCAGGCGCGACCGGACGGACCGATGCATGTTGTTGTCGACAGCACCGGCCTGCAGGTCTACGGCGCGGACCAACGAGGGCTGTCAGAACGAAATGCCAATGTGCCTGAGGACCAGCGTGTTCAGGTGCGCATCGGCATTAATCTCGGCGAAGTTATCGTTGACGGGGACGATCCTGAAGCGCTTCAAGTCAGCGCGCCAGCTTCAGCGCTTCGTCTCCATCCACGATCCGATTGCCAATCTCTTCCACTTTCCCGCCACGCCCTTTCATCCTCCGACCATCGTGGTCTTCGCAGTGCAGCCATGGCAACGTGGCACGAAATCACGCACATCGCCGCCGCCTGAAATCCGCTCAGTGGGGCCCGACCGCGTTCTCTCGCCAATAACTTTACGGTGCGGTTGGGTGGGTGCCCGGAAGATCAGGCGAGCCAGCGGTACGGTCGGGTCGAGCACCGCGCGAAATGCGGCCCTGTCGCCGCCCAGCACGCCATGGACCGGTTAGGCGTTTAACATCGCTGCCACCTCGGCCTGAACCTTGGTGATGGCATTCTCCTTGATCGGACCGTAACCTCGTATCTCCAACGGCGCCCTCGCAAGGGCCAGCAGTGCTCGCGGCTCTTCGGAGCGCAGCCGCGCCACCATTGTTTCTATCAGCCCGTCGTACCAGTCGATCAGCGAGCGTTCCATGCGGCGTTCGGACGTGTAGCCGAAGACGTCGAAAGCTGTTCCGCGCAGTTTCTTCAGTCGCGCCAGCAGCCTGAACGGGATCTGGATCCAGGTGCCGAATTCTCGCTTTCGTGGCCTTCCACGTGCGTCCTTGCCGAGCGGCAGCAGGGGCGGCGCCAGATGATAATGGACTTTATATTCGCCGTCGAAATTGCGCCGAAGATCGTCGAGGAAGTTGGTCTCCATATGCAGGCGGGCGACCTCATATTCGTCCTTGTACGACATCAGCTTGAACAAGGAGCGCGCCACCGCCTCCGTAAGCGCTTCGGACCCATATGCTCGTTCTGCCTCGCGAATCCGTTGGATTCTGGCGCGATAGCGCGCTGCCCAGGCCGCGTCCTGATATGCCACAAGGAAATTTTCGCGGCGGGCGATGAGTTGCTCCAACGTCTCGGCTGCTGCGGTTCGTTGGGATTCAGGCGTCGCGAAGTCCGGCTTTGCCCGCGCCAGGCGGCCGACCGCGAATGCCTCGCCGTTCTTGGCCACTTCGACGCCGTTGAGCTCGATTGCGCCCATGAGCGCGTCCAGCGAAACCGGCACCAGGCCTGATTGCCAGGCAAAGCCCAGCATAATCATGTTCGCGAAGACGGCATCGCCCAACAGGTTCTCCGCCAGTTCAGTCGCGTTGAAGGTCGAAAGATTGCCTTGGCCGACGACCCTGCCGATGGCGGCAAGGCGCGCGCCGGCGGCCAAATCGGCGTCGCGGAAGCGCACCACGTCGCCGGTTGGCATTTCAGCGGTATTTACAACTGCCCGAGTGCCGCGCCGGTAGGTGGTGGAGGCCTTCGGAGATGACGACACGACGAGATCGCAGCCGATCAGCGCGTCCGCGGAACCATGATCGATGCGCACCTGGTTGATCGCGTCGGGTCGCGAACCCAGTCGGATGTAGCTGAGGACAGGCCCGAACTTCTGGGCAAATCCGGTGAAATCGAGGACCGACGCTCCCTTGCCTTCGATATGCGCCGCCATCGTGATTACCGCACCGACGGTAATAACGCCAGTGCCGCCGACACCGGTCACGAGAAGGTCGTAAGGCGCATCGAGCGCCGGCATTGCCGGCCCGGGCATATGCGCGGCCCGCGCCGCAAAGTCACCGCTAGTCAGCGTCTTCCGCCTTGTCGCGCCCTCGACTGTCACGAAGCTCGGGCAAAATCCGTTGAGGCAGGAAAAATCCTTGTTGCAGCTCGAGAGGTTGATCTTTCGCTTGCGGCCGAACGGCGTTTCCTTCGGCTCGACGCTCAGGCAATTCGATTCCACGGAGCAGTCGCCGCAGCCTTCGCAGACAAGGTCGTTGATGAAGGCGAAGCGCTTGGGGTCTTCCAGCGTGCCGCGCTTGCGGCGCCTTCGCTTTTCCGTCGCGCAAGCCTGTTCGTAGACGAGCACCGATACGCCGGGAACTTCGCGCAGTTCGCGCTGCACCGGATCGAGATCACGGCGATGATGGATCGTCACCCCTGACGGCAGGTCCGCGGCGTCGAACTTGCCGGGATCGTCGGAAACCAGCGCGATACGCTGCACGCCCTCGGCGCGAACCGCGTGCGCGATGCCATTCACGCTGACCGGCCCGTCGACGGGCTGGCCGCCGGTCATGGCGACGGCGTCGTTGTAGAGTATCTTGTAGGTGATATTGGCCGCGGCCGCGATCGCCTGGCGGATCGCCATCGAGCCGGAATGGTAGTAGGTGCCTTCGCCGAGGTTCTGGAAGATGTGTCCATTGCCGGTGAACCTCGATGAGGCGGCCCAGTTGACTCCTTCGCCGCCCATCTGGATCAGCGACGTGGTTTCGCGGTCCATCCAGCTCGCCATGAAATGGCAACCGATGCCGGCGAGCGCCTTAGAGCCTTCCGGGACCTTGGTTGACGAATTGTGCGGGCAACCTGAACAGAAATAGGGCGTGCGCGACGCACCTGGAATTTGGATGATCCGGTCGCTCTCCGGCAAGAGGTTTGCGGCGCGCGTCTCAAGGTCCAGCCCTGGAAACATCGCATCGAGACGCTTTGCGACGATCGGCGCCAGCAGGCGTGGCGACAATTCGCCGGTCCATGGGATCAGCCGATCGCCCTGTTCGTCGCGTTTGCCCACCATCGCGTGCGGCTTGTCGCCGGGATAGTCGTAGAAATATTCCTTGAACTGGCTTTCGATGATGCCGCGCTTTTCTTCCACGACCAGAATTTCGTGCTTGCCGCGCACGAAATCGAGCGCCGCACGGCGCGCCAGCGGCCAGACCATGCCGATCTTGTAGATGTCGATGCCGATCCGGCGGCACTCCGCTTCACCGAGACCGAGCAGTCTCAGCGCCTCCATCAGATCGAGATGCGCCTTGCCGCTGGTAACGATGCCATAGGTTGCCTCGGGAACGACATAGATGTGGCGGTCGATAGGATTGGCTTCAGCGAAAGCCAAAACGGCGTGCTTCTTCGCCTCCATCCGCTCCTCGATCTGCGGACCGGGAAGGTCGGGCCAGCGGTAGTGCAGGCCGCCGGGCGGCATTTCGAATTCCGGGGTTTGGAACGTGCGCGGGGGGAGGAGTTTCACAGAGGCCCCGGCCTCCACGGTCTCGGAAATCGCCTTGAAGCCGACCCACATGCCGGAGAAACGCGAAAGGGCATAGCCATACTCGGCGAAGGATAGATACTCGGCGATCGAGGCGGGATTGAGCGTCGGCATGAACCAAGCCATGAAGGCGACGTCTGACTGGTGCGGCATCGAGGACGAAACGCAGCCGTGATCGTCGCCGGCGACCACCAGCACGCCGCCGTGCGGTGACGACCCATAGGCGTTGCCGTGCTTCAAGGCGTCGCCCGCGCGGTCGACGCCTGGGCCCTTGCCGTACCAGAGCCCGAACACACCCGTCACCTTTCGGTCGGGATTGGTCTCGACCTGCTGCGAGCCGAGCACGGCCGTCGCGGCGAGATCCTCGTTCACCGCCGGTAAGAACTCGATGCGGTTCTGTTTGATCAGCTTCTCCGCGCGCCACAGTTCGAGGTCGACGCCTCCCAGGGGCGAGCCGCGATAACCGGAGACAAAGCCTGCGGTCTCGAGACCGGCGGCGGCGTCGCGTTGCGCCTGATCCAGCACGGCCCGCACAAGTGCCTGGGTGCCCGTCAGGAAAACGCGACCGCGGTCCTTGGTATACCGGTCTTCTAGCTTGTAGTCCGACTTGGATGTCCTTAACGCAATCATGGTTCGGCCTCCCCTGGGTGAGCTGATGCGCGAATAATACGCCAAGGCGTTGAATAGTTTCTCCAGATTGTCCTATTGGGGATCAAAACTCGGAAGGATCGACCGCAAGCCCCACTCTTCTTGGAATGGCCGCAACGGCGAGACTATATCCAGATTTCTCTACGTCGCAGAGAAGCCGACAGAACCGCAGACACCGTAACGCACGGCTCATTCGCCTGCTGATGCCGACGGAAGGCCTTGACTCCCTCTGTTTTTTTGCTCCGGTCGCCTCGTCGCGCCGAACGATAGATTCCCACCTATTTATTTAGTGAAGACCGGCGACGAAATCCTTTCCTTAATTTGGCGGCGGGTCACGCCGGCATGTCGAGAGGAGCGTATCCAATGCTTGGGAAAATGGCGAGGTCAGGCCGTCAAACGCCATTCGGGCTCGCCGAGTTGCTGATGCCGGTTCACACCTCGTAAGGCTCTGCCGGACCGAATACAGGCAGTTCTACGGCTGCGGGGGTAGGGTCGCAGCGTCATGGGACCTTTTGAGAAGAGAGACGGGTCGCGTCCGGCGGTCGGCGTTCCCGACGTACCGCCAGCCCTCGTGGCCAGTCTCTTCCGCCATGCTCACACGCCTCATCTGATCTGCTCCTGCCATCCCACTGCCGGGAGCAGATCAGATGAGGCAACGGCTCACAGTTCAGGCGAGGCAATGCGCCATCATCCTGCTTGACGCGCCGCACCGATTGACATCTGCGCCAACTGATCGCCGCCGGATCCAGGCCGGCGGGAAACGGATTAAAGGTCCATCCCGCAGGTCGGTCACTTCCCGAGGACGTAGCTCCCTGGAGCAGTCTCGATCACGGCGAGGTCGCGATCTCCCGGATGGCGGGCGGGGACTTGCTTCGCCCGATCCTTCGCTTCAAGCCACTCGGCCCAGTAGGGCCACCAGGAGCCTTCGGTGTAGGCCGCCTTGGCCAGCCACTCGTCGGCCGTTGTCCGGATAGTCGTCGCCTGTCCAATATCCGTATTTGGGTCGATCCGAGGGCGGATTGATCACCCCAGCGATGTGACCGGAGCCGCCGAGGACGAAACGGACCTCTCCACCGAGAAGTCGGGCCGTGGGGTAGACCGAGGTCCAGGGGGCGATATGGTCTTCCCGCGTCGCCAAGACGAAGCAGGGCGTCTTGATCCTGGAAATGTCGATCGGCGTTCCGTCCAGCGAGAGGTGGCCGGGCTTGCGAAGGCCATTCTCGATGTAGATCTTCTCGAGATACCAGAGCAGCATCGCCGCTGGCAGCCGGGTGGAATCCGCGTTCCAGAACAGGAGATCAAAGGCTGGCGGCTTCTTCCCCATCAGGTAGTTCATGACGTGGAACGACCAGATCAGGTCGTTCTCCCGGATCATCGAGAACATGTCCTGCAAATGATGGTTCTCGAGGTACCCGGTGTCTTTCATGTGCTTGCGCAGAGCGACCAGCCGGTCACTGTCGATGAAGACGCCGATTTCGCCGACGTCGGTGAAGTCCACCATCGTCGCAAGCGTCGTCGCCGAAGCGATCCGGTCGTCCTTCCGCGCCGCAAGCCAGGCGAGCGTCGCGGTCACCAGGATCCCGCCAATACAGAAACCGAGGATATTGACCTTCTTCTCGCCGGTCGCCGCCTCGATCGCATCCAGCGCCGCGAGCGGACCGAGGCGCATATAGTCCTCGAAGCTCTTCTGCGCGTGTTCCTTGGACGGGTTGACCCACGAGATCACGAAGACGCTGTGCCCGCGCTCCAGCATGTAGCGCACCAGGCTGTTCTTCGGCCGCATGTCGAGGATGTAGTATTTGTTGATCCACGCCGGTACGAAGAGAAGGGGGCGCTTGCGCTGGGTCTCGGTCAGCGGCGCGTACTGGATAAGCTGCATCAACTCGTTCTGAAAGACGACCTTGCCTGGCGTCGTCGCAAGGTCGCGACCGACGATGAAGGCGGCCTTGTCGTTGGTGGAGATGTCAAGGCGGCCGTCGCCGTGCTCCAGGTCGTCCAGCAGGTTCTTGAAGCCATCCAGAAGGCTTTGGCCCTCGGTTTCGATGAAGCGATGACGCGCGGCCGGGTTCAAGGGTAGGAAGTTGCTCGGCGACAGCGCGCTCAGGAGCTGCCGGGTGTAGAATTCCAAGCGGAGGTGATCCTTGGATCCCCTTGGCAGCGCTTCGAGCAAACCGTCAGCGGCGTGTTCGACTGCGAGATGCGCATCGCGAAGACCACGGCTGACAGGATCCTCGTCCCACAACGGGTCGCGGAAACGCCGATCGGTCACGGCAGGGCTGTTGCCCGTCCATGCGTCAATCCAGGCTTTCGTGAGGTTGAGCCAGGCGGCTTGCTGGAAGGCGGCGAGCGGCATCGGATGCTGAACGAGTTCGGCGAAGGCCTTCATACAAGCTGCGCCTGTCGCGTTGGCGTCGACGATCGAGAACTCTTGCCCCGAAGCTTTCGCCAAAACTGTCGATTGCGTGCTCAATGCCAGCTTCTGGGCACGCTGCAGCAGTTCCCAAAACTGGATGGTTTGCGCGGCTGCTATCTCGATCGACATCCGTTTCCCGTCGGGCTCGGTGACCATCATAGGCACACTATCCCCGCATGTAGAGGCGTTTCGACGGCTCTGATCGTGCCTCAAAGTAGATGCTCGGGCCGCCCGTCGGCTGGCCGGTGTAAGCCCGACCAAGAATGGAAGAGGGGCGCGAACGTGGCAACCCGACATCAGGGCTCATACTTGAACGAGAGCGATACGCGCGTGCGGAAGGCCGCTACCTTGCCTTCCTCGAGCTTCATGTCCAGCTTAGTCACCTCGGCGACGCGCAGGTCGCGAAGGGAGCCGGCTGCCGTTTCGACGGCCTTCCGGCCAGCCTCTTCCCAGGATTGCTCGCTAACGCCGACAACCTCGACGATTTTGTAGACGCCTTCTGCCATCAGAACCTCCCACTGATTTCAATCCGAGCGGCTCGCGAGCCGGCGCACTCACGCTAGCAGCATCGGCGGATCGGCGCCATAGCCCGGCAATAACGCGAGGGCTCCGAACTTTGCTCCGAACTCGGGTTAACACGCTTTTGGATTGCGGCCGATCTGATTCCATGGGCTCGTTTTTGATTCGGAGCCTCGCCATGACAATTGCTGTCCTCGAAGGGTTTGAGAAGCCGCGCCTGAAGGGGCTTCGCCAGCAGCGTGAGATCCGCGACAGCGACGTGGTCGCCGCGCACGGTGGTTTTGCCGCCACCTGCACCGCCGCCAATCCTGCGAGTAGCAGCACACCAGCGCGGGGGCCAATGCGCCTCGCCTTATGATAAAAGACTGGGAGAACGATCCTTCGCTTGGAACATAGGGCCGCCGCGCCAGCGAGGGAATCCGTACCCGTGGATCTCGACCAGGTCGATGTCGGACGGCTGCGCGGCGATCCCCTCGGCGAGGATGGCCTCGCCCTCAGCCGCCATCTCGGCGACGAGGTGCCCAGCGATGTCGTACGGCGCGCCCCCGGGCGTGACCTGTAGTGCGATTAGCGCATTGGCCTCGGCCGAGCGCCTAGGTTTGCGATCGCCTGGCTCGTAGTCGTACCAGCCGGCGCCGGTCTTCTGGCCCTTGCGGCCGGCGCGGACGAGGAGGTCGCCGAGCGTCTCGGGCACGGCCTCGCCCCGGGCGCGGGCGCCTTCGCGCTGGAGGTAGGCGATGTCGAGGCCGCCGAGGTCCTGGGCCTCGAAGGGGCCCATGGCGAAGCCGAAAGTTCGCATGGCCGCGTCTACGTCGACGATGGCGACGCCGCGGCGTACGAGTTCCTCGGCCGCAGCCCGGTAGCGTTTCAGGATGCGGTTGCCGATGAAGCCGTCGCAGATGCCGGCCTGGACGGGGATCTTGCGCAGGCGCGCGGCGAGGGCGAAGCCGGTGGCCAGCGCCTCGGGGGCCGTGTCCGGTGTGGGAACGATCTCGAGGAGCTTCATCACGTTGGCCGGGCTGAAGAAGTGGAGGCCGATGAAGCGGGACGGATTGGGCAGGCCCTCGGCGATGGCGCGGGGGTCGAGGTAGGAGGTGTTGGTGGCCAGGATGGCGTCGGGGCGGCAGGCACGGCCCAGGGCATCGAATACGGCGCGCTTGACGGCAAGGTCCTCGAAGACGGCCTCAATCACCAGATCGGTGTCGGCGAGCGCGGCGTAGTCCGTACTGCCTGTCACGCCGGACATACGTTCGGTAGCAGCCTCCGAAGTCAGGCGGCCGCGCTTGACGGCGCCGTCCCAAACCGCGCGCACGTTGGCGAGGCCGCGGGTGAGCGCCCCCTCGTCGCGCTCGACGAGGGTGACGGGGAGGCCGGCATCGCGGAGGGCGGCGGTGATGCCGGCGCCCATGGTGCCGCCGCCGATGACGGCGGTGGTGCGGACGGGTTCGGGCTCGACGCCCTTGATCGAGGCCGGGCGCGGAGCGGCGCGCTCGGCGAAGAAGACGTGGCGCAGCGCGGCGGCTTCCGGCGAGGCGCGCAGCGCGAGGAAGGTCTCGCGCTCGTAGGCCATGGCGGTGTCAAAGTCGGCCTCGGTGGCGCGGCGGAGGCAGGCGAGCGCGCGCAGGGGGGCGGCTTCGCCGCGGGTGGCCTTCTTCACCTGCGTTTCGGCTTCTTCCCAGAAGCTCGCTTCGGCGGTGATCGGAGCGCGGTCGCTGAGCGGCAAGGGGAGGGGCCGCTCCGCAGCGGCGAAGGCAACGGCAGCGGCACGGAGGTCGCCGTCGACGATATGGTCAATCAGGCCGAGCTCCAGCGCCTTTGGCGCCTTCACCGGCTTGCCGGTGGTGGCGAGATCGACAGCCACCTCCGGCGCGACGAGGCGGGGGAGCCGGACGGTGCCCCCTGCCCCGGGGACGAGCCCGAGCGTCACCTCGGGCAGCCCGACCGAGGCGGAGGCGAGCGCGACGCGGAAGCGGCAGCCGAGCCCGACCTCGAAGCCGCCGCCAAGGGCGGCGCCGTGGATGGCGGCGGTCCACGGTTTTTTTGCCGCCTCAATGCGGGCAACGAGGTCAGGGAGGTGCGGCGGCTGTGGAGCCTTGCCGAACTCGGTCACGTCGGCGCCGGCGATGAAGGTGCGGCCGGCGCAGATCAGGACGACGGCGTCCACGGCTTGGTCTGCGTCGAGGGCCTCCGCGGCGTCCCATAGGGATTGGCGGAGGGCCTGAGACAGGGCATTCACTGGCGGGTTGTCTACGGTGACGACGGCGACGTGGCCCTCGCGGGCGATGCTGGTGGGCATGTCAGATCCCCAGGTAGGCTTCACGGATACGAGGGTCGGCGATGAGCTCAGCGGCCGGGCCGTTCATGGTCACGCGGCCAGTTTCGAGCACGTAGCCGCGATCGGCGATCTTGAGGGCGCCGAAGGCGTTCTGCTCGACGAGGAGGACGGTGACGTCGAGCGCCTTCATGCTCTTCACCACCTCGAAGATCTGCGCGACGATGATCGGGGCGAGGCCCATCGAGGGCTCGTCGAGGAGGAGGCAGGAGGGGCGGCCCATCAGCGCGCGGGCGATGGCGAGCATCTGCTGCTGGCCGCCGGACAGGCCGCCGGCAACGAGGTTGCGCTTCTCCTTGAGGATCGGGAACATAGCGAAGGCGTTGGCCATGTCCTTCTCCACTCGCTCGTCGACATAGAGGAAGGCGCCGAGGCGGAGGTTCTCCTCCACCGTCAGGTTGGTGAAGATCTGCCGGCCCTCGGGCGACTGGGCGAGGCCGTAGCCGAGGCGCTTGTAGGCGGGGACCGCGGTGAAGTTCTCGCCGCGGAAGGTGATGCTGCCGCCGGTGACCGGCTGGACGCCGGAGAGGCAGCGGAGCAGCGTCGTCTTGCCGGCGCCGTTGGCGCCGACGACGGTGACGATTTCGCCCGAGTTGACCGCGAGGTCGATGCCGTGCAGCACCTCGATGCGGCCGTAGCGGGAGCGCAGGCCCTCGACGTTAAGCATGGGCGGCCTCCGTTCCGAGATAAGCCTCGATGACCTTCGGGTCGCGGCTGACGGCCGCGGGCTCGCCCTCGGCGATCTTTTCGCCGTGGTCGAGGACGACGATGTGGTTCGAGATGCGCATGACCATCTTCATGTCGTGCTCCACCAGGAGGATGGCTGTGCCGGAGGCGGCGACCTCGGCGATCAGGCGGTCGATCTCCTCGGTTTCGACGGCGTTGCAGCCCGCGGCGGGCTCGTCTAGGAGGAGGACGCGGGGTTTCAGCGCCAGTGCGCGGGCGATCTCGAGCCGCTTCAGCGCGCCATAGGAGAGCGAGCTCGCCTCCTTCTCGGCGGCGTTGCCGAGGCGGACGCGCTCGAGGAGGGCGCGGGCGCCTGTCGCTGCGGCCGCGGCGCGGCGGCGGGTCGAGGGGAGGTTGAGCAGGTCGGCGAGGAGCGGGCCCATCTCCTGCAGGTGGAAGCCGGAGATGGCGTTCTCCAGCACCGTCATCGACTGAAAGATCTGCAGGTTCTGGAAGGTGCGCGACAGGCCGCGCCGGGCGAGGAGGTAGGGGTCCATGCCGGTCACATCTTGGCCGTCGAGCTTCACGCTGCCGCCGCTCGGGCGGTAGACGCCGGAGATCATGTTGAAGAGCGTGGTCTTGCCGGCGCCGTTCGGGCCGATCACCGAGACAATCTCGCCCGGGTTCATCGCGAAGCTGACATCGTTGACGGCGCGCAGCCCGCCGAAGCTGATGCCGAGGCCCTGGACTTCGAGGAGCTTGGTCATTTGTTCCTCCCGCGGAGCGCGCGCGTGATGCTGGGGAGCAGGCCGTCGCGCATGAAGATCATCACCAGCATCATAACGAGGCCGAGCAGGATCTGCTCGTACTCCTGGAAGACGGTGAGGACCTGCGGCAGCGTAGTGAGGATCGCCGCGCCGAAGAAGGCGCCGAGGACCGAGGCGGCGCCGCCGAGGACCGCCATGGTCACCATCTCGATCGAGTGCATGAAGCCGGCCACGTCGGGAGTGACGAACTTGTTCTGCAGCGCGAGTAGCGAGCCGGCGAGCGAGGCGTAGACGGCGGAGATGACGAAGGCCTGCAGCTTGAGGCGGGCGACGTCGATGCCGACGGTGCGGGCGGCGATCTCGGAGCCGTGCAGGGCGCGCAGAGCGCGGCCGGTGGGGCTATCGTAGAGGTTGAGCGCGACCCAGGCGCCGATGACGAGGACGAGGCCGGAGAAGAAGTACCAGAACTGGGCGTTGGAGAGGTCGATGCCGATGGCTTCGAGGACGTCGTTGAGTCCGAGGTCGGGAACCTCGATGCCGTCGGGGCCGCGGGTGAGCCAGGCCTCGTTGGCGAGGACCATGGAGACGAGGATGCCGAGGCCGAGGGTGGCGACGGCGAGGTAGTAGCCCTTGAGGCGGAGGACCGGGCGACCGACTAGCCAGGCGAGGGCGGCGGAGAGGGCGGCGCCGAGGATGGCGGCAAGGCCGGGGTGGAGGCCGAGGTGGACCGGCGCGAGGGCACAGGCGTATGCGCCTATCCCGGCGAAGCCGGCGTGGCCGAGGCTGATCTGGCCGGCGTAGCCGGTCAGGATGACGATGCCGGTGACTGCGAGGCCGTTGACGAAGATGAGCGAGCCGACGCGGTAGTAGTAGTTGGAGGGGAAGAAGAGGGGTGAGGCAATGACGATGATTGCGAGGATGAGGAGGGTGACGCGTTTCGTGGTCATGGTCACACCCGGTCCGTGGACTTGCGGCCGAAGATGCCGCTCGGCCTCACGAAGAGGACGATGAGGATGACGACGAAGGCGGCGGCGTCCTTGTAGACCGAGGAGATGTAGCCGGCGGTGAGCGCCTCGATGAGGCCGAGGAGGATGCCGCCGACCAGCGCGCCGATCGGGTTGCCCATGCCGCCGAGCATGGCGGCGGCGAAGCCCTTGAGCGCGACGGCGATGCCGATGTCGTAGCTGGTGTTGGTGATCGGGGTGACGAGGACGCCGGCGAGCGCACCGATGGCGGCGGAGAGCGCGAAGGAGAGGGTCATCACCCAGTTGGTGTTAATGCCGACGAGCTGGGCGGCGAGGCGGTTGTTTGATGTGGCGAGGACGGCGCGGCCGGTGAGGGTCTTGGTGAAGAAGGCCCAGAGGCCGACGAAGACGGCGATGGCGCCGGCCAGGACCCAGAGGGACTGGGGAAGGATGGTGGCGTCCATGATCTGGATCGGGGTGTCGCCGGAGAAGGCGGGGAAGCGGTGGAGCTGCTTGTCGAAGACGAGCTGGGCGACGCCACGAATGAAGATCGAGGCGCCGATGGTGATGATGATGAGCGAGACGACCGGGGCGCCGCGGGCGAGCTCGATGGCGAGCTTGTTGAGGGCGACGCCGACCAACGCGGTGGCAGCGATGGCGATCAGCGCCGCGAGCGGGATGGGCAGGCCGGCCATGTTCGCGAAGACGGTGATCATGCCGCCTAGCATCACGAACTCGCCTTGGGCGAAGTTCACCACGTCGGAGGCGTTGTAGATGATGGTGAAGCCGAGGGCGACCAGCGCGTAGACCGCGCCGACGGTCACGCCGGACAGGAGGAATTGCATGAGTTCGGCCATCGGCGTCGCGCTCCAGCGGAAGGGATGGGACGCCCGCGGTGAACCGGGCGCCGGGCGGGGTTACTGGACCAGCGTCCAGTTGCCGTCCTTGATCTCGAGCATGCGGAAGGCCGAGAGGTCGAAGCCGAGGTGGTCCTCTGGGGTCATGGTGACGACGCCGGTGGTGCCGGCGAGGCCGGAAGTTTGTTCGATGGCGTCGCGGATGGCCTTGGGGTCGGCGGAGCCGGCGCGGGTGATCGCGTCGACGAGGATGGCGAAGGCGTCGTGGGCGTAGCCGCCGAAGGTGGAGGGGGCCTCGCCGTAGGCGGCCTGGTACTCGTCGAGGTAGGCCTTCACCACCGGCTTCTGCGGGTCGTCGTCGGCGAGGAGGTCGGCCACGAGGAGCGCGGTGCCGGGGAGGCGGACGCCTTCGGCGGCGGAGGCGCCGGCGAGGTCGATGAAGCCCTTTGAGGCGACGCCGTGGCTCTGGTAGAGCGGCAGGCCGACGGCGAGCTGCTGGTAGTTGCGGGTGACGACCGACGGGCCCTGGCCGAAACCGGGGTTGAGCACCGCCTGGATGCCGGCGGTGTTCTTGATGTTGGTAAGCTGCGGCGTCATGTCAGCGTCGGTCGGGCCGTAGCTCTCGTCGGCGACGATCTCGATGCCGTAGTCGCCCACCACTTCGAGGCATTGCTTGCGCATGGAGGCGCCGAAGCCGTCGGTGCCGGAGATCAAGCCGACCTTGCTGATCCCACGCGCCTTCATGTCCTCGAAGATCTTCTGGCAGGCCATGCGGTCGGTGTGCGGGGTCTTGAAGACCCACTCCTTGACCGGGTCGATGATCTCGATGGCGCCGGCCAGCGAGATGAACGGGATCTCGGCGTCCTCGGCCACCGGGATGATCGACATGGTGGCGCCGGTGGTGGTGCCGCCGATGATCGCGACGACCTCGTCGTCCTCGACCAGGCGAGTGGCGAAGGTGCGCGCCTTGTTCGGGTCGCCGCCGTCGTCGTAGACGGTGAGCGCGATCTCCTCGCCATTGATGCCGCCGGCCGCGTTCAGTTTCTCGACAAGCATCTTGAGGGTTTTCGCCTCCGGGTCACCGAGGAAGGCGGCCGGGCCGGTCTCGGACACGGTGGCGCCGATGCGGATCTCCGCCTGCGCCACGGTGGCGAGGCCGAGGGTGGCGAAGGTGGCAAGCGCGGTCATGGTCTTCATGGGTTTCTTCCCTTTGGGCGTTTTCAGGCAGTTGTGTGGTCAGGCGGCGACCGGACGGCGCCACATCGCCCGCGCGAAGCGTCCGGCGATGAAGGCTCCATCGGTCAGGCTGGCGTTACCGGCGGGGTTTATGCCGGTGACGTGGAAGTCGCTGAAGGCGGCGCTCTGGTTGACGAAGATGTTGCCGGTCAGGTTGACCGACAGGTTCACCCCCGCCCGGGCGAAGGCGTCGGCGGCGCGGAGGATCCGCGCCTCGTCGGTGTCGTAGAGCGCTGCGGTGATCGCGCCCTTGCGCCTGGCCAGCACCGCGGCGCGGGCGACGCCGTCCTCGGCATCGTCCACCGCGACGACGAAGGCAATCGGGCCGAAGCGCTCCTCGCCGTAGGCGGCCTCGTCCGCAGCGTCGACGGCGACGATCAGCGGGGTGGCGCTTCGGCCTTCGGCGAGAGGGGCGCTGTCGCGGACAATGCGGCCGAGCCTCCGCGCCGCAGCGATGCGGTCGAGGGTAGCGGGGTTAGCGATGGCGCCGGCGACGCCCGGGGCGCGGGCCGGGTCGCCGAGAAGCGTGTCGACCGCGGCGGCGAGGCTGGCGGCGACGTCGACGTAGGACTTGTGTCCCTCGTCGGTGTCGATACCGCCACGGGGGATGAAGATGTCCTGTGGCGCGGTGCACATCTGGCCCGAGTAAAGCGCGAGCGAGAAGGCGACGTTCGCGCACATGGCGGCGAAGCCGGAACTGGCCGCGATGACGATGGAATTGACGCCCGCCTCCTCGGTGTAGACCTGCGCCTCGCCCACGTTCTCGCGGATCCAGGCGCCGAAGGCGTTCGAGCCGGTGTAGTCGACGATCGCAACTTTTGGGTGGCGGACGAGGTCCTTGGTGATCGGCGCTTCCGGCACATCGGCCGCGAGGAGCACGACGTCGCGCGGCAGCCCCTCCTCGGCAAGGAGGTCGCGCAGCACCGCGACGGTCAGCGCCAGCGGCAGGGTGGCGCCCGGGTGCGGCTTCACGATGACGGTGTTGCCTGTCGCGAGGCTGGCGAAGAGGCCGGGATAGCTGTTCCAAGTCGGGAAGGTCTGGCAGCCGATGACGAGCGCGACACCGCGGGGGACAATGCGCCAGTGCTTCTCGATGACGAGGGGGGCGGCCTTGCCCTGCGGCTTCTCCCAGATGGCGCTGGCGGGGGCGCGCGTCATCTCGACCCAGGCGGTGGCGACGGCCTCCAGCCCGCGGTCCTGGGCGTGCGGGCCACCGGCCTGGAAGGCCATGGCGAAGGCCTGGCCGGTGGTGTGCATCACCGCGTTGCCAATCTCGAAGCTAATGGCGTTGAGGCGCGCCAGGGCTTCGAGGAGAAGGCCGACGCGGGTTTCGGGCGAGGTGGAGGCCCACTTGGCGCCGGCCGATTCGGAGGCGGCGACGAGCATGTCGGCGTCCGCAGCGGGATAGGTAATCCCGAGCTTCGGCCCCCAGGGCGAGAGCTCGCCCCCGACGCGGCGTGATTCGGGGTGGCCGGGAAGGTCGAAGGCGGTGCCGAGCTTCGATTTGTAGGCCTTTAGCCCGTCCTCGCGGGCGGTCTCGCCATAGAACTTGCCGCTCGGAACTTCCGGAAAAGGCGTCCAGAATCCCCGCAGCTTCAGCGCCGCGAGCGCATTCTCTAGCAGGCCGCGATGGCGATCGAAGAGCGCCTCCATACTGGTTTCCCTCCCGTGTTGGTTTTATTATTGACTGGTCAGTCGGTTTATGCAACACTTTTTTCAACGGGCGCCAGTCATCAGGACGTGGGGAGAAAATGATGCCGCAATCCGACACCGTTCTGGCTACGCTCGAGGCTGGGGTACTAACCTTAACATTGAACCGTCCAGACAAGCTCAATTCGTTCAATTCGGAGATGCACCTTGCTCTCCGTGCGGCCTTGGAACAGGCTCGTGACGACGGCGCCATTCGAGCTGTGTTGCTGACTGGTGCGGGTCGAGGCTTCTCCGCCGGCCAGGATCTCGGCGACCGGGATCCGCGCAAGGGCGGCAGGGCGCCGGACCTGGGCGCGACGCTGGAGGAGTTCTACAACCCGACGCTGCGTCTGATCCGCGCAATCGAGAAGCCGGTGGTGTGCGCGGTGAACGGCGTGGCCGCCGGGGCCGGGGCGAACATCGCCTTCGCCTGCGACATCGTGCTGGCCGCGCGGTCGGCGACGTTTATCCAGGCGTTCTCCAAGATCGGCCTGGTTCCGGACGCTGGCGGCAGCTGGTCGCTGGCCCGCATCCTCGGCGAGCCGCGCGCGAAGGCGCTGGCGCTCCTCGCCGAGCCGCTCGACGCCGAGACCGCGGCGAGCTGGGGGCTGATCTGGAAGGCGGTGGATGACGCCGCGCTCCCCGACGAGGCCAGGGCGATCGCCACACGTCTCGCCGCCGGGCCGACACGGGGCCTCGGGTTGACCAAACGGGCAATCCAAGCGGCGGCGGGGAACAGCCTCGACGTGCAGCTCGACCTGGAGCGCGACCTGCAGCGGGAGGCAGGGTGGACGGCGGACTACGCCGAGGGCGTCACCGCCTTCCTGGAGAAGCGCAAGCCCGAGTTCTCTGGGAAATGAGCACCGCTACCGAGCTTTCCCCGCAGGATCTGGCCGAGGCTTGCGCCGACGCGATGTGGTCGACGGACTGGGCGTCGCAGCGGCTGGGGATGCGGCTCGACCACGTGGCGCCGGGCGAGGCAACGCTTTCGATGGACGTGGCCGACCATATGATGAACGGCCACGGCAGCGCCCATGGCGGCTTCATCTTCTCCGTAGCAGACAGCGCCTTCGCCTTCGCGTGCAACACCTACAACCAGCGCGCCGTCGCCTACCAGGTCTCGATCACCTTCATGGCCCCGGGCCGCCTGGGCGACCGGCTGACCGCCACGGCGCGCGAAGTCTATCGCGCCGGGCGGAACGGGATCTACGATGTCCATGTGACGAACGACCGGGGCGAGCCGGTGGCGGAGTTCCGCGGCCACTCGCGCACCGTCAAGGGAACCCACCTGCCGGAGTGACCGGCGCCGGAAACAAGAATTGGAGGAAGGAAATGACGACCGTGCTTACCCGGCCCGAGGGGCTCCACGCCATCGAGAACGCCTCGCGCGACGAGATCGCCGGGCTGCAGCTCGAGCGGATGAAGTGGTCGGTGCGGCACGCCTACGAGAACTCGGCCTTCTACCGGAAGCGGTTCGACGACCACGGCGTGCGTCCGGACGACCTGAAGACGCTGGCGGATCTGGCGAAGTTTCCGTTCACGGTGAAGCAGGACCTGCGCGACACCTATCCGTTCGGGATGTTCGCCGTGCCGCGCGAGCAGCTCAGCCGAATCCACGGGTCGTCGGGGACGACGGGCAAGCCGACGGTGGTGGGCTATACAAAGAAGGACATCGACACCTGGGCGGATCTGATCGCGCGGTCGATCTATGCCTCGGGCGGACGGCCGGGGGATATCGCGCACATCGCCTATGGCTACGGGCTCTTCACTGGCGGGCTCGGGGCGCACTACGGGGCGGAGAGGCTGGGGTGCACCGTGGTGCCGATTTCGGGCGGCATGACCGAGCGGCAGGTGACGCTGATCCATGACTTCAAGCCGCGCATCATCATGGTAACGCCGTCCTACATGCTGTCGATCCAGGACGAATTCCGCCGACAGGGCATGGACCCGCGGGAAAGCTCACTGAAGATAGGGATCTTCGGGGCGGAGCCGTGGACGAATGCCATGCGCGAGGAGATCGAGACGGCGTTCGACTTGGACGCGGTCGACATCTACGGCCTCTCCGAGATCATGGGACCGGGTGTCGCCAACGAGTGCGTCGAGACCAAGGACGGTCTGCACATCTGGGAGGACCATTTCTACCCGGAGATCATCAACCCGGAGACCGGCGCGGCGCTGCCCGACGGCGAGATGGGCGAGTTGGTGTTCACCACCCTCACCAAGGAGGGGCTGCCGATGATCCGCTACCGCACCCGCGACCTGACCCGGCTCTTGCCGGGCACCGCGCGGTCGATGCGGCGGATGGAGAAGGTGACGGGGCGGTCGGACGACATGATTATCCTGCGCGGGGTCAATGTGTTCCCGACACAGATCGAGGAGCAGATCCTGAAGTGCGCCGGGCTGGCGCCGCACTTCCAGATCGAGCTCATCCGCAAGGGGCGGATGGACGACATGGTCGTGCATGTCGAGGCGGTCGCCTCTGCCGCCGACGCCGCGGCGCGGGCGGCTTCGGCGAAGGAGCTGGCGCATCACATCAAAAGCGTGGTGGGGGTGTCGACGAAGATCGAGGTACATGACCCGGATGGCATGCAGCGGTCCGAGGGCAAGGCGAAGCGGGTGGTGGACAACCGGCCGAAGCAATGACTTGAAAAGGATCTGCCGCTAAGAGGCCTTGGGGAGGACCGGAAACGGACCTCCCTTCCGGCGTTCAGGGGCCGGCAGGAACGGAGAGAAACGAGCATGGCGCGCACGCGGGCGAGCGATTTCGAGCAGAAGCAGCACCGCCTCCTGATGAGCGCCGCGGCGGTGTTTGCCGAGCAGGGCATGGAGAAGGCCTCGATGGCGCAGATCGCCAGCCACTCGGGCGTTTCTAAGGCTCTGCTTTATCACTATTATCCTAGCAAGGACGTGCTGATCTTCGCGATCATCCACAGCCATCTCTTGGAACTCGAAGCCGCGATCGCCGCCGCCGCCGATGCGGCGCTGCCGGCGGAGCAGCAACTACGGACCCTGGTGGGCGTGGTTCTCGAGAAGTACCGCGGCGCCGACGATGCCCATAAGGTGCAGCTCGTCGGCGCCTCAGCGCTCTCGGAGGAGCAGCGGGGCGAGATCCGGGCGGTGGAGAGGCGGATCGTGCGGCAGTTCTCGGCTGTGTTGCAGCGGATCAATCCTGACCTCGACAAGCCGGAGCGGCCGCTATTGATGCCGGTGACCATGTCGCTTTTCGGGATGATGAACTGGGTCTACCTGTGGTTCCACGACGATGGGCTGATCACGCGTGAGGATTATGCCGAGGTGGGGACGACACTGATCCTGAAGGGGATCAAGGCGGTGCGCTGAACTGTGCGCGCAGGGGTGCGCACGCGCGCACCGGAAAATAGCAGGGGGATTCATGCGTGTATACGTTGTATACACACGCGTGCGCATAACGACGGACAACCGAAGCCCGCAAAGCAACCTGTCTCTCCGCTTGGGGGCAGTCGCCGGAAACGGATCGGGCGCGACGCTGGCAAGATGCGCCCTGGGCGCATTAGAAAACCCGAAGCAATCAAGCGGATTTCGTATCAGTCGCCGAGCTTCAGCCGCTCCACGACGAGCGGGTCGTAGTCCGGGGCGCGCGCCCGCCGGCGGTCCGGCTCGGGGGCGGCGAGCGGCGCGGCGGGGGCGAGCTTGCCTCGGGCCTCGGCAGCGAGGCGCTGGTAGACGCCAGTGCCGCGGGTCTTCCAGTCGATCTCCTGGTCGGAGAGTTCGCGGATCACCCTGGCCGGGGAGCCGACGGCGAGGCTGCGCGGCGGGATCACAACACCCGCCTTCACGAAGGCCAGGGCGGCGACGATGGAGTTCTCGCCGATCTCGGCTTCGTCCATGACTACGGCATTCATGCCGACCATGGCATTCCTCCGGATGCGGCAGCCGTGCAGGACAGCGCCGTGGCCGATGTGGCCGGAGGGCTCGACTACCACGCCGAGGTTGGGGAAGGTGTGGACGACGCAGGTTTCCTGGACGTTGGCCCCCTGCCCAATCTCGATGCGGCCGAAGTCGCCGCGGAGCACGCACTGTGGGCCGATGTAGACGCCGGCGGCGACGATGACGTCGCCGATGATCGTTGCGTCGGGGTGGACGAAGGCGGCGGGGTCGATGACGGGGACGATGCCGTCCCAGGACCAGATGCTCATTGCACGCCCTCCGCGGCGCGGTCGAGCTCGGCGGCGATCTCGCGGCGGAGCTTGCGACGGAGGTCGGCGGCGCGGTGGCGGCGCGCCTCGGCGGGCGTGTCGATGGCGAGGGCGGGCACCTCGGTGGGGCGGCCGTCGTCGTCGACGGCGACCATGGTGAAGTAGCAGGAATTGGTGTGGCGGACGGTGGCGGTGCGGATGTTCTCGGCCTCGACGCGGATGCCGATCTCCATCGAGGTGCGGCCCGCGTGATTGACGGCGGCGCGGAAGGTGACGAGCTCGCCGACGTTGATCGGCTCCTTGAAGGTGACCTGGTCGACGGAGAGGGTCACCGCATAGCGCCCGGAGTAGCGCGAGGCGCAGGAGAAGGCGACGCGGTCGAGCAGGTTGAGCAGCGCGCCACCGTGGACCTTGCCGGAGAAGTTGGCCATGTCGGGCGTCATCAGCACGGTCATCTCGAGGCGGCGCGAGTCCATTTCGGTCCTCTTGTGGGTACTGTAGGTGGGCACAGTCACTTTTGGCAAGATGCTGATTTTGTGGTGCTTACCAGCGTTTGACGAGTGCTAGCGTTGCTCGCCCGCCGGCGAGGGGGCGAAGGCGACGAACCGGGTGATCGATCAGCGGCCGTCGGGCTGGCGGCGAAGGCGAGGCGGAAGCGGCAAGGACCTTGGCGAGGTTGCCGCACATGATCGGCCGGGTGCCGCGGGCAGGTCCGGGAGCGCGTAGACGAGGTCCGGCGCGAAAAGGCGCAGGCGCATTCGGCGTCGCGGGCGTTTGAAGGCCGCCCGCCAGTCATCGAGCCGCTGCCGGATCGCCGCCGCGTCCCCCGCCGGGTCGGCGAGGGCCGGCGCGGCGATGAGGGCAAACAAGGGCGGCTAAGCTGCGGGGGGCCAGGTCTTCGCGACCATGGTGAGGACGTCGTACTGGGCGACCAGCGCGCCGTCCTGGTTGGTGACCTGGCAGTCCCAGCGGACCTCGCCGTGCTCGGCGCCGGAGCGGGGGTTGATCTCCTTGGCGGTGAGGCGGACGCCGAGGGTGTCGCCGGGGTAGACCGGGGTCAGGAAGCGCAAGTTGTCGACGCCGTAGTTGGCGAGCACGGGGCCCGGGGCGGGGTCGACGAAGAGGCCGGCGGCGAAGGAGACGATCAGGTAGCCGTGGGCGACGCGGCCGTCGAAGAAGGGGTTCGCCTTGGCGGCGGCCTCGTCCATGTGGGCGTAGAAGGTGTCGCCGGTGAAGGCGGCGAAGTGCTCGATGTCCTCGAGCGTGACCTGCCGCGTGGCGGTGACGAGCTGGTCGCCGATCCGGAGCTCCGCGAGCGACTTGCGGAACGGATGCGCCCCGACCTTCCGCACGTCGGCGCCCTCGATCCAGCGGCCGGTGACCGCCGAGAGGAGGCGGGGCGCGCCCTGGACGGCGGTGCGCTGCATGTAGTGCTTCACGCCGCGGATGCCGCCCATCTCCTCGCCGCCGCCGGCGCGGCCGGGGCCGCCGTGGACGAGGACCGGGAGCGGCGAGCCGTGGCCGGTGGAGGACTTGGCGCTCAGGCGGTTGCCGATGAGGACGCGGCCGTGGAAGGCGGCGAGGCCGAGGACGGCCTCCTCCGCCACCGCCTTGTCGTCGGTGAAGACCGAGGCGACGAGCGAGCCCTTGCCGCGCTTGGCCAGCGCGATCGCCTCGTCGAGGTCGTCGTAGGGCATGACGGTGGAGACCGGGCCGAAGGCCTCGACGTCGTGGATGGCGGTCTTGGCGAGCGGGTTGTCGGCGAAGAGGACGACCGGGTTGAGGAAGGCGCCGTTGTCGGCGTCGCCGGAGGTGATGCGCACGTCGTCGGGGTTGCCGGCGACGATCTCGGCTTCCTGTTGCAGCTCGCGGATGCGCTCGCGGACCTCCTTGCGCTGGTCGAGGCTGGCGAGGGGGCCCATGCGGGTGGCCTCGTTCGCGGGGTCGCCGAGGGTCGGTCTTCGCGAGGCGGTCGCCGAGGGCGGCGACCAGCGCGTCGGTGAAGGCGCGCGGGGCGATGACGCGGCGGATGGCGGTGCACTTCTGGCCCGCCTTCACCGTCATCTCGCGGGCGACTTCCTTGACGAAGAGGTCGAACTCCGGAGTGCCGGGGGCGGCGTCGGGGCCGAGGATCGCGGCGTTGAGGCTGTCGGCCTCCATGGTGAAGCGGACGGAGTTCTCGACGATCGCCGGGTGCGACTTGCAGCTTGCGGCCGGTCCAGGCGGAGCCGGTGAAGGTGACGACGTCCTGGCCGGTGACGTGGTCGAGGAGGTCGCCGACGGAGCCGGAGATGAGCTGGATCGCGCCCTCGGGGAGGATGCCGCTCTCGACGATGCGGCGGACGACGAGTTCGGTCAGGTAGGCGGTCTGGCTCGCCGGCTTCACGATGGAGGGGACGCCGGCGATGAAGGTGGGGGCGACCTTCTCCAGCATCCCCCAGACCGGGAAGTTGAAGGCGTTGATGTGGATGGCGACGCCTTCCAGCGGGGTCAGGATGTGCTGGGCGGAGAAGGTCGAGTCCTTCGAGAGGACCTCGACGTCGCCGTCGGTGAGGACGCGGGTGTTCGGGAGCTCGCGGCGGGCCTTGGAGGCGTAGGAGAGCAGCGTGCCGGCGCCGCCCTCGATGTCGATCCAGCCGTCGGCTGCCGCGTGGCGCCGGTGGCGAAGCTCTCGGCGTAGAACTCCTCCTTGTTGGCCATGAGGAACTGGCCGAGCGCCTTCAGCATCTGGGCGCGGTCGTGGAAGGAGAGCTTGCGGAGCTTCGGGCCGACCTGCTCGCGGCCCGTAGGCGAGGGCGGCGGCGAAGTCGATGCCGGACGAGTCGATCCGGGCGACGGGGGCGCCGGTGGCGGCGTTGAGCAGGGTCTGGCCCTTGCCGGTGCCGCGGACCCATTGGCCGGCGACGTAGCTTTCGAGCGTGCGGGGCTTGGTGGTGACGTCGACGGTCATGGGCGGATCCTCAGGCGAGGCCGAGCGGCGCCAGCGTCGCCTGGACCGAAGCGGTCCAGTCGGCGAGCAGCGCCTCGTTCGGGCGGTGGCGGAGGCCGAAGCGCTTGAGCGTCTCGAACCGGGCGGAGTTGATGGCGCCGAAGCTGTCGGCGACGCGTGGGCTGCCAGTAGGCGATCGAGGCCTTCGCCTCGGCGCGGCCTCCTCGGTGGCGGCGAGGTCGGTGAGGCCGGTGATGCCGAGGTCGGTGTGGCGCTTCTCGCGCGGGGCGATGTCGCGGACGACGTCGGCGAGCGGGGCGTAGGAGACGCTGGGCCATCTCCTCGAGGGTCACGGCGGCGGCGAGGCCCTGCAGGACGTTCAGGACGACGGCGTCGGTCCAGCCCTCGATCGGGTAGTGGAAGACGGCGAGGCGCATGTCGCCGCCGTGGCGGGCCTGGCCGAGCGAGGCGTCGCGCGGCAGGCGGTCGGCCCAGCGTGTGGTAGACGGCGTAGCGGCCCTCGTCGGCGCCGAAGTCGCCCATGAGGTCGAGGACGCGCTCGGCATGGTCGGCCTTCTCGAGCGTGATGCGGCAGGCGGCGATGCGGGCGGTGATGCCGGGGGCGTCGTTGATCGTGTCGGCGAAGCCGGCGGAGGCGGCGAGCTCGCTGTCGACGAAGGTCGCCATCAGGCGCAGGAGCTCGCCGCGGTAGCGGGCGGGGACGTTGGCCGGCGAGGTGAGGACGCCGCCCTGGGCGAGGTAGTCCTCGATCGGCATGGTCGCGGTGTCGTTCGGACATGGGTCCCTCCCTCACTGGTCGTAGCTGACGACGACCTTGTCGCTCAGCGGGAAGCACTGGCAGGTCAGCACGTAGCCCTGGCGGACCTCGTAGTCCTCGAGCGCGTGGTTGACGGCCATCTCGGTCTCGCCCTCCAGCACCTTGGCGCGGCAGGTCGAGCAGACGCCGGCCTTGCAGGCGTAGGGGGCGTCGATGTTCGCTTCCAGCGCGGCGTCGAGCAGGCTGGTGCCAGCCTTCGGCATGCGGAAGCTGCGGGTGGCGCCGTCGAGGGTGACCGTCGCCTCGGTGGAGTTCGAGGTGGAGGCGGCTTCGCTGACCACGCGCTTCTTGGCGCGGCCGGGCTGGCCGGAGGCGAAGAGCTCGAACTTGATCTGCTCGTCGGTGAGGCCGTGCTCCTTCAGCGCGCCGGCGATCGCCAGCATCATCGGCTCGGGGCCGCAGATGAAGGCGGTGGTGACCGAGGGCAGGTCGATCCAGGTGCGGAAGAGGGCGGCGCACTTGGCGGCGTCGACGCGGCCGGTGAAGAGGTCGATGTCCTGCGCCTCGGATTCGAGGACGTGGACGATCGAGAGGCGGCCGAGGTGGCGGTTCTTCAGGTCCTCGAGCTCCTCGCGGAACATGATCGAGCTGATCTGCCGGTTGGCGTAGACGAGGGTGAAGGTCGAGCGGGGCTCGGCGGCGAGCACCGTCTTGATGATCGAGAGCAGCGGCGTGATGCCGGAGCCGCCGGCGAAGCCGAGGTAGTTCTTCGCCGTCTTCGGGCTCGATGGCGGTGAAGAAGCGGCCCATCGGCGGCATGGCCTCGAGGATGGCGCCGGCCTTCAGCTCCTCGTTGGCCCAGGTGGAGAAGGCGCCGCCGTCGACGCGCTTGATGCCGACCCGGAGGTGGCCCTCGCCTCGGCCGGCGCAGATCGAGTAGCTGCGGCGCAGCTCGTCGTCGTCGAACTTGCGGCGGAAGGTCAGGTACTGCCCTTGGGTGAAGTCGAAGAGGGCGGCGTCCTCGGCGCTTCGGCTTCAGGGTGACGACGACGGCGTCGCGGGTCTCGCGGCGGACGTCGACGACATCGAGGGTGTGGAAGCGTGCCATGTCTGTCTCCGATGTCCGCTCAGATGCACTTGAAGTAGTCGAAGGGTTCCAGGCAGTCGTCGCAGCGGTAGCTGGCCTTGCACGGGGTCGAGCCGAACTGGCTGACCTTGGTGGTGTGGGTCGAGCCGCAGCGCGGGCAGGCGACGGCGAGGTTGCCGCCCGCCATTCGGTTGACCCGGCCGATCAGCCGGCCGTCGGCGGCGGTGCCGTCGATCGGCGGGGCGATGCCGTAGGCGCGGAGCTTGTCGCGGCCGGCCTCGCTGATCCAGTCGGTGGTCCAGGCGGGCGCGAGCTGGCGCTTGAGCTTCAGGTTGGAGACGCCCTTCGCGCGAAGCGCCTTCTCGATGTCGAGGTTGATGATCGCCGTGGCCGGGCAGCCGGAATAGGTGGGCGTGACGGTGACGACGAGGGTCTCGTCGTCCCAGGCGACGTCGCGGATGATGCCGAGGTCGGTCAGCGAGATGACCGGGATCTCCGGGTCGGGGACATGGGCGAGCCAGTCCCAGACCTCGGCGGTGCTGGGTCGGGTGTCGGTCGTCATGACATCTCCTACCAGGTGGCGCCGGGGTAGGCGCGCTGCAGGAACTGCATGTCGGCGAGGATGAAGCCGAGATGCTCGGTGTGGACGCCGCGCTTGCCGCCCTTGTGGGCGAAGCCGCTCTCCGGGATCGTCAGCGTCGCCTGCGGTCAGCACGTCGCGCGACGGTCGCGCTCCCAGGCGGGGCGGAGGCTGGCCGGGTCGGGGAGGAGGCCGGCGGCGGCGACCTGGGCGTCCTTGTCGTCGGAGACGAACATCTCGCCGGTGTAGGGCCAGAGGGCGTCGAGGGCGTCCTGCATCCGGCGGTGGCTCTCGGGCGTGCCGTCGCCGAGGCGGATCACGAGGTCGGAGGAACGCTCGAGATGGTAGGCGACCTCCTTGGCGGCCTTCTGGGCGATCTCGGCGACGCGCGGGTCCTTCGAGGCGGCGAGCGCCTTCAGGAGCTCGTGGTGGAAGGCGTCGAAGAGGAACTGCCGCATCAGCGTGTGGCCGAAGTCGCCGTTCGGGCGCTCGACGAGGAGCAGGTTGCGGAAGTCCCAGGCGTCGCGCAGATAGGCGAGGTCGTCGGCCGAGCGGCCCTTGCCCTCGACCTCGCCGGCGAGGCCGAGCCACATCTGCGTCTGGCCGATGAGGTCGAGCGCGACGTTGGCGAGCGCGATGTCCTCCTCGAGCGCGGGCGCGTGGCCGCACCATTCGGAGACGCGGTGGCCGAGGATCAGGGTCGAGTCGCCGATGCGGAGCAGGGTCTCGAAGAAGGCCTCCTGGCCGGCGTCGGGCGTCGGGATCTCGGCGTGGTGGCTGTGGGACGCGGCGTCGCGGGCGAGCTCGGCGACGTCGGGCGTGTTCATGTCGGGGAGGGACGGCATCACATGTGCCCCACTTCTTCGGGGATGTCGTAGAAGGTCGGGTGGCGGTAGACCTTGGAGTTGGCCGGCTCGAAGAGCGGGCCCTTGTCGGACGGGCTCGAGGCGGTGATCGCGGCCGAGGGCACCACCCAGATCGACACGCCCTCGTTGCGGCGGGTGTAGACGTCGCGGGCGTTGTTGATCGCCATCTCGGCGTCCGGCGCGTGCAGGCTGCCGACGTGGCGGTGGTTCAGCCCGTGCTGGCCCCGGATGAAGACTTCCCAGAGCGGCCATTCCTTGGACATGCGCTCTCTCCCTAAACTCGGTTCGCGGCGCGCGCGTTCCTGGCTTATTCGGCGGCGACGGGTGCCGGCGGGCGGCGGCCTTCTCGGCGTGGGCGACCAGCCCCTCGCGGAACCAGGCGCCGTCGTCCCAGGCCTTCACCCGGGCGCCGAGCCGGTCCTTGTTGCAGGGGCCGTTGCCGGCGAGGACGTCGTAGAACTCGGTCCAGTCCGGCTCGGAGAAGTCGTGGCCGCCCTTCTCCTCGTTCCATTTCAGCTCGGGGTCGGGGACGGTCAGGCCGAGGAACTTCGCCTGCGGCACGGTCTGGTCGACGAACTTCTGCCGGAGCTCGTCGTTGGTGTTCATCTTGATCCTCCAGGCCATCGACTGGGCGGAGTGCACCGAGTCCTTGTCCGACGGTCCGAACATCATCAGCGAGGGATACCAGAGGCGGTTCAGCGCATCCTGCGCCATCGCCTTCTGCGCCGGCGTGCCGGCGCACATCTTCATCATGATGGCGTAGCCCTGGCGCTGGTGGAACGACTCCTCCTTGCAGATGCGGACCATCGCGCGGCTGTAGGGCCCGAACGAGGTCCGCTGCAGCGGCACCTGGTTCATGATCGCCGCGCCATCGACCAGCCAGCCGACTGCGCCCATGTCGGCCCAGGTCAGCGTCGGGTAGTTGAAGATCGACGAGTACTTCATCTTGCCGGCGTGGAGCAGCTCCGTGAGCTCGTCGCGGCTGACCCCGAGCGTCTCGGCGGCGCAGTAGAGGTAAAGGCCGTGGCCCGCCTCGTCCTGCACCTTGGCGAGCAGGATCGCCTTGCGCTCCAGCGTGGGCGCGCGGGTGATCCAGTTGCCCTCGGGCAGCTGGCCGACGATCTCGGAATGGGCGTGCTGGCCGATCTGGCGGATCAGCGTCTTGCGGTAGCCCTCGGGCATCCACTCCTTGGGCTCGATCTTCTCGCCGCGGTCGATGCGCTCCTGGAAGGCGCGCTCCTCGGGGGTCATCTCCTCGGGCTTCTTCAGGCCGTCGGTCTGGACCAGCTGGGCGTACATGTGGCTTCCTCCTCAGACGCGTTCGATGATGGCGGCGATGCCCTGACCCACGCCGATGCACATGGTGCAGAGCGCGTAGCGGCCGCCGCGGCGGTGCAATTCGTACATGGCGGTCGTGATCAGCCGCGCGCCGGACATGCCGAGCGGGTGGCCGAGCGCGATCGCCCCGCCGTTCGGGTTAACATGCGCCGCATCGTCGGGCAGGCCAAGGTCGCGCAGCGTGGCGAGCGCCTGAGCGGCGAAGGCCTCGTTGAGTTCGATCACGTCCATCTGGTCGATAGAGAGCCCGGCCTTCGCCAGCACGCGCTTCGCGGCCGGCGCCGGGCCGATGCCCATGATCCGCGGCGGCGACGCCGGCGGCGGCCATGGCGACGACGCGGGCCTTCGGGGTCAGGCCGTGTCGCTTAGCGGCGGCCTCCGAGGCGAGGACGAGCGCGGCGGCGCCGTCGTTGACGCCCGAGGCGTTGCCGGCGGTGACGCTGAGGTCGGGGCCGTTGACGCCCTTGAGCTTCGCCAGCGTCTCGGCGGTGGTGCCGGGGCGCGGGTGCTCGTCGGTGTCGACGACGATGGGATCGCCCTTCTTCTGCGGGACCGTGACGGGCACGATCTCGTCGCGAAACTTGCCCGCCTCCTGCGCCGCGGCCCAGCGGGCCTGGCTGCGGGCGGCGAAGGCGTCCTGGTCGGCGCGGGAGACGCCGAAGTCGGCGGCCACGTTGTCGGCGGTCTCCGGCATCGAGTCGACGCCGAAGTCCTTCTTCATCTTCGGGTTCACGAAGCGCCAGCCGATGGTCGTGTCGTAGACCGCGTTCGAGCGCGACCAGGCGCTCTCGGCCTTCGGCATCACGAAGGGCGCGCGGGTCATGCTCTCGACGCCGCCCGCGATCATCAGCTCGCAGTCGCCGGAGCGGATCGCCCGGGCCGCCTGCCCGACCGCGTCCATGCCCGAGCCGCAGAGTCGGTTGATCGTGGTGCCCGGCACGTCGATCGGAAGGCCCGCGAGCAGCACCGCCATGCGGCCGACGTTGCGGTTGTCCTCGCCCGCCTGGTTGGCGCAGCCGAAGATGAGATCGTCGACCTGCGTCCAGTCGACCCCGCGGTTGCGCTCCATCAGCGCCTTGAGCGGGATCGCCGCGAGGTCGTCGGCGCGGACGCTGGCGAGCGCCCCGCCATAGCGGCCGATCGGCGTCCTGACTGCGTCGCAGATGAAGGCGTCCGACATGCGCTGCTCCCCCTGGTCGCTTCGCCGGCGATCGGATCATTGTCCGACCGGTCGGTCATCTTATAGCGAAGAAGCATCACCGATGGAAGCGAGAATCTGCGATCCTCGTGTGACATATCCTCCGCGCATACCTCCCATGACAGTCAAAGGGTTAGCGGCGCCGCGAGCTCGGACAGCCGCCGCCGGGTTGCCTCGGTCTCGGCCGGCAACGGCCCGTCGAGGCTGGCGAAGACCTGGGCGACGAACGAATCGGCCGCCGGCGAAAGCTCGGCCGTAGAGCCGGGCGAAAAGCGCGCGCGCCGGCGCCTCGGGCCAGTCCGCCGGCAGCGCCTCGGCGGGCAGCCGCGGGTCGCGCAGCACCACGGCGCGGAAGGCGTGCACGAGGAGCGTGCGCGCGACGAAGCTCGCCTCGTCCTCCGCCGGACGCGCCGGCGCCGCAGCGGCGCGAAGCGGGCGAGAAAGCCGGCGTAGGCCTCGGCCTGCGCCGCGAGCCCCCAGCGCTCCTCGGCGAAGCGGCGCAGCGCCGCCCTGCCCTGCCGCCAGGTCGCCGCGAAGGCGAGCCCCTCGCGGGCGGTGCCCCGGCGTCCGGCCCGATCACCAGCCCGCCTCCGAGCGCTGCGAAGCCCGGCGCCCTCCTCGCCCTCGGCGATCAGCCACCCCGCCGGCCGCGGCGGCGGGGCGAAGACGAGGGCGGCGGCGGCGGCGAACTCGCGCCGCGCCGCCTCGGTCAGCCGGTAGTAGCTGCGCCGGCCCTCGCGCATCCCCTCGAGCCGGCCCGGCGGCGACCAGGCGCGAGACCGCGGTGCGCACCCGGGTCTCGCTGATGCCGACCAGGGCGCAGACCTCGACCAGCGTGCCCATCCAGAGCAGCCCGCCGCGCGGCTCCACCACGTCGCCGTAGAGCGTGACGATGAAGCTCGCCGCGCGGAGCTCGCCCGGCTCGACCAGCGCGGCGACGGTGATCTGCCTCGGCGTCTGCATGCGGCCTCCACGCCCCCAGGTTCGCATGCCGAGCTTACGGCTTCGCGCCGGCGCGGCACCCCCAAACCGCGGTTCAGCTAGGAGCGGATTTGCATTCGGGCAGCTTCCGCGAGGAAGGCCGACCGAGACTGGCCGGCCGCTGCCGCCGCACGGTCGATCGCTCCGAGCAGATGCTCGTCCATGGAGACGTTGATCCGTACCGCTTTGGCAGGGAGATCGAAGGGGACCAGGGCAACGACAGCACCTTCGACGTCGGCGCGGAACTCGGCGTCGGCCTGAAGCTCGGCGACGCTTCGGAGCAACGGCAGGGCGTCCCCGTCCTCCAGCATTCCGGCGACATGGAACGAGAGCGCCTCGGTTCCCTTCCGGATTGCCTCCTCGGCGCTGCGGCCAGTGGTCACGACGCCCGGGAAGTCCGGGAACGAAACGCCCGACACCCCGGCCTCCTCGTGGATCAGCGCATATGCAATCGGCATCCCGTGCCTCCCTCCTTGATCGCACCCGGCGGCATCACCAATCCCACCCGGCCTGCCTGTAGATCGAGCGCAGCGTCCCGGTCGGGATCGGGTCTCCGCCCACGTCCAGCGTGACCTTCCCCGGCTTCGTCGGGTGGGCGAACTGGACGTGGTCCCCGGGTCCCTTCCGCTTGATCGTCCAACCGTCCGCCCGAAGCTGCCTGGCGACCTCCGTCGGCTTCATCGGGCGAATGGGCTTAGCCATCAAGGTACCCGTGTGTGTTGTGTATAACTACACACCGATCGGTAAAGTCAATGGGGTACGGCCATGGCCGCCACCGGCGGGCAGCGGCCGCAGGGCGGGGTTGACCTCGCCCCGCTCGGCTGCTCCCATGCCGCAACGAGGCCGCGAGGCCTGGCCAGGGGGGAGGAGACAGCGATGTTGAGAACACTGGGCGCGGCGGTCATTTTGGCCGTCAGCGCCGGGATGGCGATGGCGCAGGACGCGGCACGCCGGCGAAGCCGAACATCCTCGTCATCTTCGGCGACGACATCGGCCAGACCAACCTGTCGATCTACTCCAAGGGCCTGATGGGCTACCGCACGCCCAACATCGACCGGATCGGCGAGGAGGGCGCGGTCTTCACCGACTACTACGCCGAGCAGAGCTGCACCGCCGGCCGCTCGACCTTCATCACCGGCCAGACGACGCTCCGCACCGGCCTCTCCAAGGTCGGCCTGCCCGGCGCCGACATCGGCCTGCAGCCGAGCGACGTCACCATCGCCTCGGCGCTCAAGGACCAGGGCTACGCCACCGGCCAGTTCGGCAAGAACCACCTCGGCGACAAGGACGAGTTCCTGCCGACCGCCCACGGCTTCGACGAGTTCTTCGGCAACCTCTACCACCTGAACGCCGAGGAGGAGCCGGAGAACTTCAACTACCCGCAGGACCCGGCCTTCCGCGAGCAGTTCGGCCCGCGCGGCGTCATCAAGTCCTCCGCCGACGGCACGATCGAGGACACCGGCCCGCTCACCCGCAAGCGCATGGAGACGGTCGACGACGAGACCTCGGCCGCCGCCATCGACTTCATCGAGCGCCAGGTCGCAGGCCGACACGCCGTTCTTCGTCTGGATGAACACCACCCGGATGCACGCCCGCACCCACGTGCGACCCGAGCACCGCAGCGCCGCCGGGCCTGACCGCGCTGACCGAATATGCCGACGGCATGATCGAGACCGACGCGGTGATCGGCACCATCCTCGACAAGCTCGACGAGCTCGGCATCGCCGACAACACCATCGTCATCTACACGACCGACAACGGCCCGCACCAGAACACCTGGCCCGACGCCGGCACCACGCCGTTCCGCAGCGAGAAGAACACCAACTGGGAAGGCGCCTACCGCGTGCCCGGCGGTGATCCGCTGGCCCGGCCACATCGAGCCCGGCACCGAGCTCAACGGCATCTTCTCCGGCCTCGACTGGTTCCCGACGCTGCTCGCCGCCGCCGGCGACACCGACATCAAGGAGCGGCTGCTCGCAGGGCACCACGATCGACGGCAAGGAGTACAAGAACCACCTCGACGGCTACAACCAGCTCGCCTACCTGACCGGCGAGACGCGACGAGAGCGCCCGCAAGGAGTTCTTCTACTTCAACGACGACGGCGAGCTCGTCGGCGCTGCGCTACGAGAACTGGAAGCTCGTCTTCGACGAGCAGCGGGCGAAGGGCACCATGCAGATCTGGGCCGAGCCCTTCACGCAAGCTGCGCGTGCCGAAGATGTTCGACCTGCGCGCCGATCCCTACGAGATGCGCCGACATCACCTCGAACACCTACTACGACTGGGTGTTCGACCACGCCTACCTGGTGGTCCCGGCGCAGGCCTGACGTCGCGCAGTTCCTCGACACCTTCACCGAGTTCCCGCCGGCGCAGCGCCCGGCGAGCTTCTCGATCGACCAGATCCAGGAGCAGCTGCAGCAGCAGCTCAACAACGTCGGCGGCGGGCAGTAGTCGCACCACAAGGGAGGCCGCGGCGCGCCGCCCCGCCGGCGGGAAAACTGCCATACACATTCCATACGCGTTCCATACGCATGCCAGACCGGAAAAATCGAGCCATGTCAGGCCATTACCCTACCCGGAGCCCGCATGGCCCCGCGTGACGCCATACGCGCCCTCCAGACCGCGATGAACGCCGAGGTCCTCGGCCAGCCCGTGGTCGTCGAGCGCATGCTGATCGGCCTCCTCGCCGACGGCTGGCGTGCCGCCGTGCCCGTCCCCGCGCCGACCGCCGCGGTCGAGGACGCGCTCCGCGCCCTCGCCCGCCTCCGCTATGGCCCGCAGCCCTCCGCGACGAGCGACGCCGAGGCCCGCGGTGCCCTTCTTGCCGTCGTGGCCGGAATGCGCGCCGCCGCCGCCGCGCCCGCAGCCCCGTCGCTCCTGCCGCGGAGATGGCCGCCTACCACAAGGCCCCGCGCAGCTACCTCGGCGTCTCCGTCCCGGCGATCGAGGCCGCTGGTCGCCGAATGGCGGGCGGGCGCGACGTCGCCGAGCGGGTGGCGCTCGCCCGCGGCCTCTGGGCGAGCGACGTGCACGAGGCGCGCATCGCCGCGGCCAAGCTCCTGACCCAGGCCCGCATCCGCGAGGACGAGCCGCTGGTCTGGGCCGAGTTCCTCGCCTGGGTCCCCGACTTCGACGCCTGGGCGATCGCCGACCACGCCTGCAAGGCCGGCGAGCGCCGGCTCGTCGCCGACCCCTCCCGGCTCGACCTGGTGGAGGGCTGGACCGGCGACCCGAACATGTGGGTCCGCCGCGCCGCGCTGGTCGCGACCCTCCCCTGGTCGCAAGGCTCTCCCACCCGAGCGCCGAGCGAGCGCGCCGCCCGCGAGCGCATCCTCGGCTGGGCCGAGGCCCTCGTCCCGACCGCGACTGGTTCATCCAGAAGGCCGTCGCCTGGTGGCTCCGCAGCCTCTCGCATCCACGACCCCGCCCGCGCCCGGGCCTTCGTCGACGGCCCCGGCCGCGCCCTGAAGCCCTTCGCCCGCCGCGAGGCCCTCCGCCGGCTCGGAACCGGGCGATGAAACGTCTGGCCGTGCGCCTCTCGCGCCCTCTGCCGACCTGCGCTAGACTGGCTGCCTCAGGGGGACCGCCCGCGTGAACGTCGCGGACTACATCGTCGCCTTCCTCGGCTCGCTCGGGGTCCGGCACGTCTTCGGCTATCCCGGGCTCGCCGCTGGTGCCGCTGCTCGCGGCGCTGGAGCGGCAGGACGCGGTGCGCTGGGTGCTGATGCGCCACGAGAACGCCGCGGCGATGGCGGCCGGCGCCCACGCCCGGCTGACCGGCGGGCTCGGCGTCTGCGTCGCCACCTCCGGCCCCGGCGCGCTCAACGCGCTCTCCGGCGTGGTCGACGCCGACCTCGACCGGGTGCCGCTGCTGCTGCTCACCGGGCTGGTGCCGACCGCGCAGGTCGGGCACTGGGAGTTCCAGGACATCGACCAGGCGCACCTCTTCGGCTCGGTCCTCGCCCACAGCGCCAACTGCATCCACCCCGGCCAGCTCGCGGCGCTCCTGCGCAACTTCGTCGGCCGCGCCGGCCAGCAGCAGCGCGCCGTGCACCTCGCGCTGCCTTCCGACGTGCTGGCCGCCGAGATCGCCTCGGCGCCGACCCCTTCCGCATCGACCCCGCGCTGCTGCCGCGGGCGCTGCGCGCTGATGCCGCCGCCCGACCCGGCGCTCGACCTCGTGGCGGCCGAGCTCGAGCGCTTCGAGCTGCCGCTCATCGTCGTCGGCCGCCGCGCCGTCGGCTGCGGCCCGGCGATCGAGCAGCTCGCCGAGCGGCTCGGCGCGCCGATCATCACCGCGCTCGACGGCAAGGGCATCGTCGACGAGTCGCACCCGAACGTGCTCGGCGTCCTCGGCGTCTTCGGCTTCCCCGCCTTCGAGGCGACCAAGCGCATCCTGCAGCGGGCCGACGTGATCCTCGCCATCGGCGTCGACACCATCAAGCCGTTCCTGACCGAGCAGACCGACGTGCAGCACCGCGCGCTCATCCAGTGCGAGGCCGAGTTCAGCTTCCTGACCCACGAGTACCACCGCGACCGCACGCTGGTCGGCCCGCTCGACGCCATCTGCGACGGCCTGCGCGACCGGGTCCGCGCCCGTCCGCGCCAGCCCGGTGCTCGCCGACGCTCGCCGCCGAGCGCGCCGCCTTCGAGCGGCGACCTCGCCGCCGAGCCGCGCGCCGGCGGCGCGGGCGGGACCGTGCACCCGCGCGACTTCCTGCTCCGCCTCGGCGAGACGCCTGCCGGCCGAGGCGGTGGTCGCGCTCGACACCGGCGTCCACACCCTCTGGGCGGCGCAGTACCTGCGGCTCACCCGCCGGCAGCGGGTGCTGGTCTCGAGCCGCCTCGGCATCATGGGCTTCAGCCTGCCCGCCGCCATCGCCGCCCAGCTCGCCGCGCCCGGAGAGCCCGGTCGTCGCCATCTGCGGCGACGGCGGCTTCCAGATGGTGGCGGGCGAGCTCGGCACCGCGGTGCAGTACGGGCTGCCGCTCACCGTCGTCGTCTTCAACAACGGCGTGCTGCAGAACGTGCTGCGTCCAGCAGGCAGCGCCCCTACGGCACCGACGCTGGCCAATCCCGACTTCGTCGCGCTGGCCCGCGCCTATGGCGCCGAGGCGGTGGTCGCGGACGCCGAGCGCCGGACCTCGCCGCGCATCGTCGAGGCGGCGCTCCGCCCGCGCCGCGTGTCCGCTGCTGATCGACCTGCGCGTCGATCCGGGCTCCACTTCCCGATGAGCCGCTGGGAGCGCTACGCGCCGCCGCGGTGAGGCGGTCAACTCGGCGCGAGCGCCGGCCGCGGAGCGCCGGGATCCGGCGGGCCCGGCGTAGGATGCCCGACCCAGCCGGAGGCGCCCCGATGACCGACCCCGACCGCCGTCTTCTGCTGCGCCTCCTCGCGCTCTGGCCGCTCTCGCTGGCGGCGCCGCCCGCCTGGGCGCAGGCGGCGGCGGAAGGGGCGGGGCTCCTGGCCGCCAACGTCTGCCTGCTGACGCCGGAGTCGACCGAGGGGCCGTTACTACCTCGACCCCGAGCTGGTGCGCGCCGACATCACCGAGGGACTGCCCGGCGCGCCGCTGCGGCTGGCGCTGCAGGTGGTGGACGCCGACTGCCGGCCGCTCGACGGCGCGCGGGTCGACGTCTGGCACTGCGACGCCGCCGGCAACTACTCCGGCTATCGCGCGGCAGGGCAGCGACCGCGCCCGCGACACCCGCGGCGAGACCTTCCTGCGCGGCACCCAGTTCGCCGACGCGCGCGGGCGTGGCGACGCTTCCGCACCATCTGGCCGGGCTGGTACCGCGGCCGCACGCCGCACATCCACTACAAGGTCTTCCTCGACGAGGCGACGGTGCTGACGAGCCAGCTCTTCTTCCCCGACGGCGCCAGCGAGACGGTCTTCCGCGACGCCGCCTACCGCGCCCGCGCCGGCGGCGCAGGACACCACCAACGCCGACCGACGGCATCGCGCGGCGCGCCGGCCCGCGCGCCTACGCCCGGGTGACGCAGGCCGGAGGCCGGCTGGCGGCGCGGAGCTGGTCGTCGGGCGTCGGCGCCGGGCGTGACCGGCGCGCGCGTCACTGGTACTGCCACTCCTCCGGCACCCAGGCGTAGGCGTCGCCGGAGCGGGCGACGTGGCCGATGCCGGGGAAGGGCAGGTGGGTGCCGGCGACGAGCGTCCGGTCGGTCGCGAGCATGTCGAAGAGCTTCGCGCGGGTGGCGGCGGCCTGCGCCGGGTCGGTGTCGAAGACGAGGCCGGCCTCGGGGTGGGTGAACTGCACCGCCGCCGAGTTGGCCGCGTCGCCGAAGACCAGGATCTCGGCGTCGCCCGAGGCGAGGCGGAAGCCGGTATGGCCGACCGTGTGGCCGGGCAGCGCCAGGCTGGTGACGCCGGGCAGCACCTCGCCGTCGCCGGTGAACGGCGTGAGGCGGTCGCCGTAGGCGGCGCGCGGTCGCGCGCGCGCGGGCGAAGAACGGCTTGAAGTCCGTCCGGCGCCTTGGCGGCGATGCGCCTCGTCGGTCCAGAAGGCGAGGTCGGTCTCGCTGACGTGCAGCGTCGCGTTCGGGAAGGCCGGCGCGCCCGCCGGCGAGCAGGCCGCCGATGTGGTCGGGGTGCATGTGGGTGAGCAGCACCGCGTCGACCGTCCTCGGGCGCGACGCCGAGCGCGGCGAGCGCCGCCGGCAGCCGGCCGAGCGGTCGGGCCGAAGAGGTCGGCGGTGCCGGTGTCGATCAGCAGCGTGCGGTCGCCGCCGCGGACCAGGTGCGCGGTGACGCCGATCTGCATGCGGCCCGGCGGGATCGAGGAAGGCGGCCGTCGAGCGCCGCCTCGAGCTCCTCGGGGTGATGTTGACGAAGAGCGGTCCGGCGAGCTCGAAGTAGCCGTCGCTGATCGCGGTCACCTCGAGCTCGCCGACCTTGCGCGGGTAGACGAGCGGCCGCGGCGCGGCCGCGGCCTGCGCCCGGCGCTGCCGGCGTAGCCGAGAAGGCGCGGCGCGGCGAGCACGGCGCGCCGCCCGCGAGTGCGCCGCGGCGGCGAGCATGACGGTCATGGCTTTCCTCCCGGCGGGCGAGTCCCCGGAAGGGCATAGTCTAGCACTGCCGGCCGCGCGCGCCTCAGGCCGCGAGCCTGGCGTCCATGGTGATGTCGTCGGCGTTCAGGACCTTGGAGACCGGGCAGATTTCCTTGGCCGTCTGCGCCGCCTGGCGGAAGGCCGCCTCGGCGGCGCCCGGGACCTTCGCCTTCACGGTCAGGTGCACGGCGGTGATGGTGAAGCCGCTGTCGTCCATCGCGCCGGTGACGGCCGAGGTCGTGCGATCTCGTCCGGCGGTCAGCCCGGCCGCGCCGAGCACGCCCGAGAGCTGCATCGAGAAGCAGCCGGCGTGGGCGGCGCCGATCAGCTCCTCGGGGTTGGTGCCCTTCTCGTCGCCGAAGCGCTTGGCGAAGCTGTAGTCGATGCTCGTCAGCATGCCGCTCTCGGTCGAGAGCGTGCCCGCTGCCGTCCTTGAGGCCGCCCTTCCAGACGGCCGAGCCGGTGCGTTTCATCTGATGTCTCTCCCTGTTGGCGGCCTGCCGCCGCGAATGTGGCGCGGCCTTGACCCGCGGCGGGCCGCGGTGGCCAGCGCACGATTGCCCGTCCGGCGACTGACAGCAGCCGGAGCTGGCATGAGCGCCGGCTCGCTCGCGCGATCGCCTGCACGATCGGCGCGACCGGTGGGGCTGTCGCCACGGCGATGCTCAGCGATGGACGGATCAGCGTGCCTGGACTCAGCGTCCGAAGGCTCCCGCCGAACGTCAGTCCGCCTGGACAACGGCACATCCGTTCGCGCCGCGCGGCCTCAGCCGCCGGTGTGGCTCATGTGCCGCGAGACCTGGCCGTGCGACGGTCTGGCGCGAATAGTCGAAGTCGTGGCCCTTGGGCTTGCGGGCGATGGCGGCGGCGATCGCCGCGACGCAGCGGCGCGTCGTCGTCGGGGTTCGCGCGCAGCGCGCGCGCGCAGGTCGGCGTCGTCCTCCTGGCCGAGGCACATGAAGAGCTGGCCGGTGCAGGTGAGCCGCACCCGGTTGCAGCTCTCGCAGAAATTGTGGGTGAGCGGGGTGATGAAGCCGATCCGGCCGCCGGTCTCGGCGACGCGGGCGTAGCGGGCCGGGCCGCCGGTGCGCTCGGCGGTGTCGGTCGAGCGTCCAGCGGGTCTCGAGCTCGCGGCGCAGGTCCTTGAGCGACCAGTACTGGTCGAGCCGGTCCTCGTTGCCGAGATCGCCCATCGGCATGACCTCGATGAAGGTGAGGTCGAAGCCGCGCTCGCCGCACCAGGCGACGAGGTCGTGGAGCTCGTCCTCGTTGACGCCCTTGAGCGCCACGGTGTTGATCTTGACCCGGAGCCCGGCCTCGACGGCGGCGTCGATGCCGTCCATCACCTGGGCGAGGCGGCCCCAGCGGGTGATGCGGGCGAACTTCGCCGCGTCGAGCGTGTCGAGCGAGACGTTGACCCGGCGGACGCCGCAGTCGGCGAGCTCGCCCGCGAAGCGGCGGAGCTGGCTGCCGTTGGTGGTCAGCGTCAGCTCCTTGCAGCGCGCCGGTGGCGAGGTGGCGCGACATGGCGCGGAAGAAGGTCATGATGCCCTTGCGCACCAGCGGCTCGCCGCCGGTGATCCGGAGCTTCTCGACGCCGAGGCCGACGAAGGCCGAGCAGAGCCGGTCGAGCTCCTCGAGCGTCAGGAGCTCGGCCTTGGGCAGGAACTCCATGTGCTCGGACATGCAGTAGACGCAGCGGAAGTCGCAGCGGTCGGTCACCGAGACGCGCAGGTAGGTGATCGCGCGCGCGAACGGGTCGATCAGGCGTGGCTGCTCGGTCAAGGTGGCGTGTCTCCCTGACCTGGCACAGATGTAGGAGCCGGGGGCGGCGCACTTCAAGGCGGCAGCGGCGGCCAGGCGTGGTGCCCACGCGCGCTTGACTTCGGCGGCGGTCGCTCGACTCGTGATGCGGTCAGTTGACACGGACTGGCGGTCCGCCTGGCTGCCGGGAGACGAGCCCATGGATCCGATCGAGTTCGAGATCGAGATCGAGCGCGTGACGCGGCTCGAGGACGCTCTGGCGAGCGGATGGTCGTCTTCGCGCGCGAGTGCGGCGGTCGCGCGGATCGGCTACCACCACCTGCCGCCGCCGGGCGCGCCGGACGCGGCAGCTGCTGCGGATCGAGAACGACGGCTTCGCCGAGGCGCTGCTCGCGCAGTATCTCGCGGCGCGGACGAGCGGCATCGCGGTGCTGGCCAACCGCGCTGCAGAACAGCGTGCGCCCGGTCTATCTCGACGAGCTCGAGCAGCTGGCGCCGAGCTCGGCACCGCGCGAGCGCGAGCATCTCGCCGCCTACCGCGCCGCCGGGGTCGTCGAACGGCCTCGGCCTGCAGGCCTTCGGGCCGAAGGGGCGCAACGGCATCTTCGCCATCGACCTCGGCGCCGGACGCTGCGGCGGCTGGCGCCGAGGCGCTGGCCGGCCTGCGCTGGGCCTGCCAGGCCATGCACCTGCGCTACTGCGAGCTGCTGCTGCGCGACGCTCGGGCGAGGTGCCGGTCGCTCTCCTCGCGCGAGGCCGAGGTGCTGACCTGGGTGGCGCGTGGCAAGACCAACGCCTCGATCGGCGAGATCCTCGGCATCTCCGCCCACACGGTCGACGCGCACCTGCGGCGGATCTATCTCAAGCTCGGGGTCGTCGACCGGATCTCGGCGGCGCTCCGCGGCCTCGGGTTCGGGCTGATCAGCCTCGACCCGCCCGATCAGCCGCCGGTCACGCGATCACGTTAGTCGGGCGCCGCCGATTGCCGTCATCCAGCCGTAACGCTTAGAGACCGCCCGACAAGAGATTGGGGGACGACATGGTGACGACGGAACCGAAGCTCGACTATCAGCTGGTGCGCGCGCTGCGCGACGGGTCGCAGGCGCTGCCGGGCGACATCCGGGCGCTGCGCGGCTATCTGCAGGATGATCGGGACGCTGCTCGAGGAGAAGGCGACCGAGCTCGAGCCGAGCTGGGAGCAGGCCTGCGCGGTCGCCGCCGAGATCGAGACGCTGCAGGCGCTGGAGCTGGCGGTGGCCGAGCGCGCCATCGCGGTGCCGGCCGACAGCATCGAGGCGGTGCGCGGCAAGCTCGCCATCTGGCAGGCGCTCGGGCCCGGATGCCGACGACGCGACCGGAGAGCCCGCGCAACCGGCTGATCCTGTTCGGTGCGAGGCCGACCTCGAGCGGCTGAGCCGCGGCGCCGGCTGAGCCGGGCAATCGCGCACGCGCGTATCGCGCTACCGCTGCGCGCGATCCGGTGGTAGTGTCTCGCCTTCCGGCAGGGAGGCGGCGATGCGGCTGCAGGACTTCGAGAGCAGGATCGCGGCCGCCGGCACGACGGAGGAGCTCTGGGACGCGCTGCGCGGCTATTTCAGCGGCACCGACGTGCAGAAGCTCATCTACCTGCACCTGCCGCCGCTCGGGGCGCCCGACAGCCAGATGCCGGAGATCCGCGCCGAGGGATTCCCGGCCGAGCTGGCGGCGCGGTACCTCGAGGAGCGGCTCTACCGGGACAATCCGGTGCTCGCGCGGGCGCAGCGGCGGGTGGAGCCGGTCTACTGGGACGAGATCGACGAGGCGAACCTGACGCCGCGCGAGCGGACTTTCTCGAGGAGTTCCGGGCGGTCGGGCTCGGGCATGGGGTGGGCCTGCCGCTCTACGGGCCGGACGGGCGCCGCGGGCAGTGCGGCCTCGGGTTCCGCGACGGGGTGCGGCGGCTGGAGCCGGCGGTGCTGAGCGACGTACTGGCAGGTCTGCGAGCTCGCGCACCTGCGCTTCTGCGCGCTGATCCTGCCGACGCTCGGGGCGCTGCCGAAGCTGTCGCGGCGGGAGACCGAGGTGCTGGGCTGGGTGGCGCGGGGCAAGAGCAACGCGCTGATCGGCGACATCCTCGGGATCTCGGGCGCGACGGTCGACGCGCACCTGCGGCGGATCTATCTCAAGCTCGGGGTCTTCGACCGGATCAGCGCGGCGGTCCGCGGGCATCGGGATCGGGCTGATCCATTCGGAGGTTTGACATGGCAGGGAATCCGGATCGAGGCCGTCGGGTTCCGGTTGAACCGAGCGACGGCAAAGGTTTACGGCGATGCGCTCTGTATGGCACGCGTATGGAAGGCGTATGGCAATGCGTATGTCTAGTAAAAAACTCAGGATTGATTCGTTAACGCGGATCCGAAGGACATGAAGGGGGGCCCGGCGGCCCCCCTCCTTCGCTTCTGCTGGCTTTGGTAGGCTGGTCCTGCTCGACCGGTTCCGCCGCAGCCCCTCGCTGTCCCGTTCGTCAGCTGCAGCCGCTGGTGCCGCCGCAGGTGTTGCACTTCATGCAGGTGCCGTTGCGCACCAGGGTGAAGTTGCCGCACTCGCCGCAGGGGTCGCCCTCGTAGCCCTGCATCTTCGCCTTGGCGCGGGCGTCGATGGCCACGACGCTGCGTCTCGGCGCTCGCCGCGCACCGCGAGGCCGCGAGAGCGCCGCCGAGCTCGAGCGCGCCGGAGACCGCGGCGCCGCCCTGCAGCACCATCAGCTCCTGCGGCAGCCGCTTGCGCAGGTAGCCGGTCGAGGAGAGCTGCTTGATCACCGCGATCGAGCTCTGCGCCACCTCGCCCTCGAGCCGCCGGACGTTGCCGGCGCGCTCCTCCTCGCCGCGGCCGAGGTCGTCGAAGCTCTCGCCGGTCGGCTTGACGTGCGCGAGGTCGGTGCGGTCGAGGTAGGAGACCGCCAGCTCGCGGAAGATGTAGTCGAGGATCGAGGTCGCGTTCTTGATCGAGTCGTTGCCCTGCACCATGCCCGCCGGCTCGAAGCGGGTGAAGGTGAAGGCCTCGACGAACTCCTCGAGCGGCACGCCGTACTGCAGGCCGACGCGAGACGGCGATGGCGAAGTTGTTCATCATCGCCCGGAAGGCCGCGCCCTCCTTGTGCATGTCGATGAAGATCTCGCCGAGCGCGCCGTCCTGCGTACTCGCCGGTGCGGAGGTAGACCTTGTGGCCGCCGACGATCGCCTTCTGGGTGTAGCCCTTGCGCCGCTCCGGCAGGCGCTGGCGGTTGGCCCGCTCGATCTCCTTGTAGATGATCTTCTCGACGATCTTCTCGGCGAGCACCGTCACCCGCTCGGCCGGCCGGCGCCTCGGTCAGCACCTCCTCGAGGTCCTCGTCGTCCTCGATCAGCGACGCCGACAGCGGCTGCGCTCAGCTTCGAGCCGTCGCGGTAGAGCGCGTTCGCCTTGACGCCGAGCGACCAGGAGAGCTCGTAGGCCGCCTTGCAGTCGCCGATCGTCGCGTCGTTCGGCATGTTGATCGTCTTGGAGATCGCGCCGGAGACGAAGCTCTGCGCCGCCGCCATCATGCGGATGTGGCTCTCGACCGAGAGGTAGCGCTGGCCGGTCTTGCCGCAGTCAACTGGAGCGCCTGCTCCAGGGTGACTTCCTCGAGGCTCATCGAAGCGAACAGCGATCCGGTGCGGGGCTTGGCGCCCTTAGGCGCGTCCTCGTCGAGGATCTCGGTCACGTAGGGGCCGAAGCGGCCATTTCTCACGACGATCATTCGCGAGCTTTCCGGATCCACCCCTAGCTCTCGCTCCTCGCCAGCCGGCTTTGCGAGCAACTCACGAGCAAGATCAACAGTGAGCTCGTCCGGTGGAAGATCATCAGCGACATTGCCGCGGCGACCTTCCTCATCCTCAACATAGGTGCCGTAGCGGCCGACCCGCACGACGATCTTGGGCGCGCCCGTCGACAGCGAGTCAGGATCGGCGATCTCGAAGGTCGAAAGCTTACGGGCGTCGATCTCACCAAGCTCGGTAACCAGCCGATGCAGTCCTTCACGGTCGTCACTGCCGAAATAGAAGTCGGTCAAGACTCTGAGCCGCTCTGCATGCCCGTCGGCGATCTGGTCCAGCACCTCTTCCATCTCCGCGGTGAAGGCATAATCCACCAGCTTGGGGAAGTGCTCCTCGAGCAACCGGGTGACCGCGAACGCCAACCAGGTCGGCACCAAGGCGATGCCTTTCTTGAAGACGTAATCCCGCGACGTAATCGTTCGGAGGATCGTTGCGTACGTCGACGGCCGGCCAATCTCGAGTTCCTCCAGCTTGGCCACCAGCGACGGCTCGGTGTAGCGAGCCGGTGGACGCGTTTCGTGTCCCGACGCCGTCACTGACTCAGGCCGCAATGGCTGACCTGCGGTGAGTCGGGGAAGTCGGGTCTGCTCGTCGTCGGTGTGGCCGTCGGTCTCCTCCACCGCTTCCACATACGCCTTGAGAAAGCCATAGAAGGTGATCGTCCGACCGGAGGCAACAAAGGTGCAAAGCTCGCCATCGACGGGTTGTGCGTTGATCTTGACCGTAATCGAGAGGCCTTCGGCATCCTTCATCTGTGAGGCGATGGTGCGCATCCAGATCAGCTCGTAGAGCCGGAACTGATCACCGGTCAAGCGAGTTTGGGCCGGCGTAAGGAAGGTCTCCCCGGCGGGGCGGATCGCCTCGTGTGCCTCCTGGGCGTTCTTGACCTTGGATGCATAGATACGGGGCTGGTCCGGTAGGTAAGCCGGACCGAAGAGCTGACGGACCTGATCCCGGGCCGCGGCGATTGCGGTGCCTGAGAGAGTGATCGAGTCTGTCCGCATATAGGTAATGAAGCCAGCCTCGTAGAGATCTTGAGCGACCGACATCGTTCGCTGAGCGGTGAATCCGAGTTTGCGGCCGGCTTCCTGCTGCATCGTCGTGGTGCGGAAAGGTGCGTACGGGCGGCGACTGTACGGCTTGGACTCGACGCTGTCGACCTCGAAGCTGGCCGAGCGCAATGAGTCTGCCAGAGCCTTCGCCTGGTCCTCGTCCAGAAGCACCAGCTGATCATGGTCCTTGATGATCAAGGAACCGCGGCTGTCGAAGTCGCGCCCTTGGGCTACCCGTCGCTCACCAACCCGAGTAAGCCGCGCAGGGAAGAGGGGAGGCTCAGCATCGGACCCGGCATCCAAGATCGCATCCAGGTCCCAGTACGACGCGCTGCGGAATGCTATGCGTTCCCGCTCCCGATCAACGACCAGCCGGGTCGCGACCGACTGCACCCGTCCGGCGGACAACCGTGGCATGACCTTCTTCCACAGCACCGGCGAGACCTCGTAGCCGTAGAGACGATCAAGGATACGTCGGGTCTCCTGGGCATCGACCAGATCCTCGTCAAGATCACGTGGGTTGGCGACCGCCTCGGCAATGGCTGCCTGGGTGATCTCGTGGAACACCATGCGTTTCGCCGGGACCTTGGGTTTCAGCTCCTGCATCAGGTGCCACGCGATCGCCTCGCCTTCACGATCACCGTCGGTAGCAAGCAACAATTCGTCGGCACCTGCGAGTGCGTCCTTGAGTGAGCGGATCGTCGCCCGCTTGTCGGGGTTGACGACGTAAAGAGGCTCAAAGCCGTTGTCCACGTTGACGCCGGTGCGAGCCCACTTCTCACCCTTGTATTTGGCTGGGACTTCGGCGGCACCAGTCGGGAGGTCGCGAATGTGACCGCGGCTGGACTCGACGATATAGCCGTCGCCCAGATAAGCTCGCGATCTTGTTCGCCTTGGTGGGGGACTCGACGATGACGAGCCGCCTGCCCCCTGCCTTCACTGCCACCGAGAACTCGCTTTCTTTGATCTGATCACACGCATCGCCGAGCATCGGATCGTCATCCACGACCCACGAACCAAGCTGCCGGCGCCCTCAGCGCGCTTACTCTACGGCCCGGGATCAACTACGGCCGTGAACGTCACCGTTTCGGAATGAATTCCCCCAGCACGCGCTGGCTGTCGCTATTGCGGCGCTGGGTATTGGCTGAGAGGGTACGTGGGGGCGGGCGGGACACTCCTCGGACTCTGCGGAAGTGCAGGCGGCTGGTAGTAAGGCTGCACCCCGGCACGTTTGGCCTGCCACAGAATCAAGGCGAGCGCGATCCCGTAAACCGCCATCGCAAGCAGCAGCATTACTGGGGTGCCAGTGGTGTCAGTCCGGACGAATGCTTGGGACCAACTTCCGGAGACTACGACGACGGTTATGGTCAGCACGTTGTTGACTGCGTGCATGGCAATGCCGGCCTCTAGTCCACCGGTCCGCCACGCCGCCAGCCCGGAAGCCACCGCCAGACAGGCGATAGTACCCAGCACCCACGGGTCCGGGCTGAGATGCAATGTGGAGAAGGTGACCGCTGACACGATGAGCGAGACGACAAGCCCGACAATGGGCCGCGAGAACCACGCCCCCACATTCTGCATAATCCAGCCGCGGAAAAAGTACTCCTCGCCCGCAGCCTGCAACGGCGTCATGAGCAGCGCGATGATCAGCAGCGCCACCCATTGATTGGGCCGAGGAGAGGTGAATGGAGTGACAAGCGCAGCCAGCCCGATGTAGACCGCCCACAACGGCAGGATGACAGCGATGCATCGCAGCAGCCATCGCCACCGGATGCCACCCGCAACAGACGACAGGAACCCGGGCCGAATGCCGTGCACGATCCAGATCGACAGTCCGCTGGCCGGGATGAGCGCAATAAGGGTCAGATTCAAGTAGACGAAGCCGACTGGGCCCAGGTTGGCGATGTCGGTGGTTGCCCCCACTGTGTACTCGACGAGATCGGGCGCCCCCGCAACTAGTCCCGCAATGAGCACCGGCACGATCGCGAGACCCATCATGAGCAACGCCAGCGGCAAAAACACAGCCAGGCAAAGCAGCGGTTTCCACCAGCGATACTGCGGCCCGCGGAGCATCTGCTGGTAGGCCCGCGGGACCTCAGGCAGTGCGCTGGTTGGGACCGGCAGCGGCGGCGGATAGGCGGCCGAGTCCGTGGGGGCCAACTTGGCCATACGGCTGTCCTGGGCCCGGCTGGCCATAGCCGAGCGATCCCGTGGGCGGTGTTGGCTGCGGTGGCGGATAACCAGCCAGCGCGGGGTCAGGCTGGTACAAATCGGGCGGCAGTTTGTCGAAGCCGCGTGTGGAACCGTCGCCGTAGGAATTGCTGCTCATCGCAATCCAGTGTGCCTTGCGTGCAGGATCCGGCAGGCACCAACGACCGGCGTCGCTCATTGAGCTAGTTTGTCAACCTTTGTCTCAGATTGCTTCATCGGGACCTGGACCGGGTCCTTGGAATCGAGCTGGGGGCGCGGTTGCTCGTCTGGCACGCTGGCAATCGCCACTTCGCGGCGGGTGCTGATGGTGACCATCGTGACGATGATGACCACCGCGACGCCCGCGATCGCGTAGCGCAGGGGAGTAGGTGTGGTGCTGAGCGGCGACATGGCGACCACCGCCGGTGCGATCAGCAAGGACACCAGGTTCATGACCTTGATCAGCGGGTTGATCGCAGGTCCGGCGGTGTCCTTGAACGGGTCGCCAACCGTGTCACCTATCACCGTCGCCGCATGCGCAACGGAACCCTTGCCGCCGTGGTGACCATCCTCGACCAGTTTCTTTGCGTTGTCCCAGGCGCCGCCTGAGTTGGCCAGGAAGACCGCCATCAGCGTGCCGGCGGCAATGGCACCTCCCGAGGTAGCCGGCCAGTGCAGGGGCGCCGAGGCCGAATCCGACTGCAATCGGAGCGCATATTGCGAGGAGTCCCGGCGTTGCCAACTCGCGCAACGAGTCCTTGGTGCAGATGTCGACCACTTTGCCGTACTCGGGCTTACCGGTGCCATCCATGATCCCGGGGATCTCCCGGAACTGACGGCGTACCTCGAAGACAACAGCGCCGGCCGCACGACCAACTGCGCTGATCAGCAGGCCCGAGAACAAGAAGACGACAGCGGCGCCAAGCAGCAGGCCCACGAGGGTTTGCGGCGCAAAGACGACGGCCTGTTCTATGAACTGGCCATAATTCTCAACCAACACACTCCGGATCGCGTCGGTGTATGAGCCGAAGAGGGCAGTCGCGGCAAGTACGGCGGTGGCGATCGCGATCCCCTTGGTGATGGCCTTAGTCGTGTTGCCAACCGCGTCCAACTCGGTGAGTGCCTGCGCTCCTGCGCCGTGTACGTCGCCCGACATCTCGGCGATGCCCTGGGCGTTGTCGGAGACCGGACCGAAAGTGTCCATCGCCACAATCACCCCAACGGTGGTGAGCAGGCCGCAGCCGGCGAGGGCGATGGCGAACAGGCCCACGATCCCTGAACCACCGAGGAGGAACGCGCCGTAGACCGCCGCAGCAATGACGACGGCGGTGTAGACCGCCGACTCAAGCCCGACCGCGATGCCGGAAAGCACGACTGTTGCCGCGCCAGTCAGTGAGGTCTTGCCAACATTGTTGACCGGGCGATCCTCGGTGCCGGTGTAGTAACCGGTAAGGCTGAGGATGAGAACGGCGAGCACGATGCCAATGACGACCGCGCCGATGGCGATGATCCGCGGATCGTCGATCAGCCCATGCACCGCGTCAGGCACGCCGAGTGCGGCGAAGGAGGACGGCAGGTAGGTGAAAGCAGCGATCCCCACCAGCACCGCGGAGATGGCTGCAGAGAGATAGAAGGAGCGGTTGATGGTCTTCAAGCCGTTCTCGCCTGGTCGTGGGCGAGTCAGGAAGACGCCGATGATGGCGGTGATGACCCCGATTGCCGGCACGATCAGCGGGAACACTAGACCGGACTCACCGAAAGCCGCTCTGCCGAGTATCAGGGCCGCGACCAGGGTGACGGCGTAGGACTCGAACAGATCGGCGGCCATACCAGCACAGTCCCCGACGTTGTCGCCCACGTTGTCGGCGATCGTCGCGGCGTTACGCGGATCGTCCTCTGGAATGTTCTGCTCGACTTTGCCGACCAGGTCGGCACCCACGTCAGCCGCCTTTGTGAATATGCCGCCACCCACGCGCATGAACATGGCGAGCATTGCTGCTCCGAAGCCAAAGCCCTCAAGGATTGTCGGGGCATCACCTTGGAAAATGAAAACCACCGACGCGGCGCCGAGCAGGCCCAGGCCCACGGTGGCCATGCCGACATGCGCTCCGGTTCGGAAGGCGATCTTCATCGCGGGATCGCGACCTTCGCTGCGAGCAGCAGCGGCGACGCGTACGTTGGCGCGGACCGCGAGCCACATCCCCAAGTAACCAATCAGGGCAGAAAAGACCGCTCCGGCCAGGAAGGCGACGGAGCGGAAGATGCGCAAGGTCAAGCTGCTGAAGTCCTCGCTGGCGTGGACTGGCAGTAACAGCAGCAGAAAAAAGGCCGCGACTGCGAACACGCTCAGGGTGCGGAACTGGCGGCCGAGGTAGGCACTCGCACCCTCCTGGACGCCGCGCGCGATTGCCTGCATTTTCGGGGTGCCGTCATTCGCCGCAAGCACCTCGCGGCGGAAGATCATAGCCATCACAAGGGCAATCAAGGCAATGACGCCTACCACTGCGACGAACGTCAGGTTGACTCCCGACAAGCTAATAGAAGTCACTTCCAAGGGAACTGGAAGTAGGGACATACATCGCCCTCCTGAGACATTCGACACTCGCGGCTACTGCCCTTAGCCGCTCGCGAAGTCTAACCACAAGTGGCACTGGTTTCATCATCGAGGCGTGCACGCGTGCACATCGCAATGGGGCCCGGCGGCCAGGCCCGATCGCTCGGATCGACCTGCAGGGCCCGCGGGCGACGATTGGGAAGACGCCTCTTCGCGTCGCTGACTTGAGCGTACGCCCACGAGGGATAATGACGCCATGGTCGTGCTCGGTGTGATACTGCTGGTTCTGGTTGCGGTACTGGTCATCGCGATCTTCGTCAGCAACCCGGACATCTATGACTTGTCCATCTTCGGGGCCGTCGTCCAAGTGACCAGCGCCGGCATTTTCCTTACCGGCGCCATCACGATGGCGGTCACCATCCTGGCGCTCCTCCTGTTGCGGACCGGCATCCGGCGCGGGCGGGCACGGCGGAGGCAGCTGAAGGAGCTGGAAGCCTCAGATGGAGGTGCCGCAAGCGCCACGACGACGCCGGCAGAAACCTCGACGACCACGACCACCACTGAGACCTCCAGCACCACAGTGACGAACAAGCCGGCGGAGCCGGAAGCTGACAAGGAGAAGTCGAACCTCGATGTGGAGGGCAAGTCCCCAACCACCGCGGCTGAGCGCAAGGAGATGCTCGATGAGGCAGACGCTCTAACGCGCGACGAGCCCGAGAAGTGAGCTTCCTGGAGATCTTCCAGCCCAGTGTCGTGTGCGGGAACAACGGAATCGCCAGAAGATGCTCGTGGTCCGGCCCGTCACACGGCGGTGGCGCTCAATGGGGATCGATCTGGACGCGGGCACAACCACCATCGCCGTCATACCATCTCAGCTCGAGCTCGAGGAGCCGGAGGGCAACGACACCGGACCTGCATGAGCCTCCGCGGCGACCGTCCTCGGCAGCTGAGGGAGGCGGTTATGTACCAGCAGCGAGACCCGCACGGTCACCACGAAGTCGACTGCATCGCCGATTTGGCTGCAGCGGTCCACTCGGGCACCGTTTTGCCGGGCCGTTCGCACGGCCTGCGCACACGCGTCCCGACCGTGCTGAAACGCCGCTGCCGCACTCAACGCACTGAAGTCAGCCGCAGCTCGAGCTCGGTGATAGCCGACGGCGTATCCCGCGATCACCAAGGCGGCACTGCTGAGCGCCACAACGACGCCGAGGATCCCAACCATAAGCACCGACGCGCCGCCGAGCTCGGAGCGCGCGACGCGCTGCATCCTCATGGGCCCTCACCAGCAGCCGGCTCCGGAACGACCTGCGCCCGAGCTTCGAGCGGCACGGCAACCATCCAGCGGCCCAACGGCCGCGCCGTGAGTCGGACGGTCACTATGACCAAGCTCGGATGCTTGTCGATCACAATCGTCGCGTCCGATGGCGCTGCCGCCTTGGCCTTGGCGACCGCGCTGGTGTCCCCGCGGGCCGCCTGACGTGCGATCGCGGCCGCGGCATCGACACAGCGGAGTTGGGTGACGACCAGATAGATGCCCCAGCACATCGTGGTCAGCAGGGCAAATGCAGCCAGGATCGTGACGGCCAGTTCGGCCGTCACCATTCCCCGTGCGTCCTGCACTCTGATCATCCGCATACCGCGGGTCCCCACTCGCATCGACTCGCCGCAGCCTCAGCGTACGAAGCCAGAGAACGAGCGGATCACCATCAAGATGAAATCGAGCAACGCGTCGTGGATCGGTCCGCTGGTCACAATTCCAAGCAGCACACCTGCGATCGCGACGGCGGCAATGATGCCCACCGCCCACTCCGCACTGACCATCCCCCGCTGATCACGGCGGCTTGGCCCTGCCTCGACCACCGCGTCTGTGTCGACCACGGAGATGTCATTCGTCATTTCCCCTCCTCGGGTGTCGCGCACCACTCATCGGTGCGGCATCGGTCTGGATGCGCTTGCAGTCTCCTGATGAAGGGACCGATCGTGCGGTCCCGCGACAATCTGTTGACAGCGCTCGGACTGGCTGCCGACTTGTGGATATCTCTCGAACACGTCAAGGAAGCGCATGGAAGACCGCAGAGACAACGGCCGGGACAATCCCGAGAAGCATGAAAGAGGGAATGAAACACATCATCAGCGGCAGCACACTGCGTACGCCAACCGCCCGAGCCCGGACCTGCAGCTCGGTCCGCCGTGTCTCGCGGGCCGCAGCAGCGTAATGACGCAGACCCTCCACCATCGAGGTCCCCGACTCCACCGACCGCGCCAGGTCCGCAGCCGCGAGACCGAGCTGCGGATGATCATGGAGAGTCCGCCAGGCTGCCACATCACCGACACCCAGCTGCAACAGTGCCAGCACCCGACCAAGATCATCGGCGAGAGGACCGTCAAAGGTGCGCACGACCGCGGTGCAAGCCGTGCGCGCCGGCAAGCCAGCTCCGAGACAGGCGGCCATCAGCTCGAGCGCCTGCGGTACGTCCATGATCAACTGTCTTCGGCGGCGGCGCGCTGACTGCGGCTCGACCCATCCGAGCGCGAGCACTCCGGTTGCCGCGACAACCGGCACCGCGAGCCAGCTCAGGCGTCCCAGCCAGCCGATCCCAGCACCAGCAACGCCGAGGGAGAGGGCGCACGCCGTGCTCAGCAGTACCCGACGCATCAGCGGCGGTGCATCCGCACGTCCCTCGAACAGTCGCGTGAGCGGCGCGACTACTTCAGCCACCCTTGATCTGCGGCGCGTCATTCGGCGGAGTTGCCCAGCCGGATTCCGCAACACCAGAAACACAGCCAGGCCGGCGAACCCGGCACACAGCAGGGCGGTTGCCGACAGTGCGCCGAGCCCGGTCACCAGGGTCGCGGGCAAGGTGGGAGTCATCGGCTATCCCACCGGGGAGGCGCGATGAGCCAAAGCCTCAATCCACAGCACTCCGAGGCAGGCCAGCAGCACCCCCGACAGCAGGCACGCCCAGCCGGCCGGCCCGGCCAACAACCAGCGGGCCGGGTCACCTCCCAGGAGATAGCCGATGCCAATGCCACAAGGTGGCAAGGCGGCCATCACCTTGCTGGTCGCGCGGGCAGCGGCAAGCTCGCTGTTGACGACACCCATCAGCGCTTGGTCGGCCGAGAGACTGGCCGCGACCTGATCCAGTGTCGACGACATCGGCGCACCGGTCTCCACCGAGACTTGCCAGGCCCGCGCCAGCTCGAGAAGACCCTTGTGTCCGGCAGGCTGTGCCTGCTGTCGCCAGACGGCTACCACATCCCCGCCCACGGTGTGGGCCCGATGGCTTTCGCGGAGCACTTCACAGTCGGCGGCGGCGATAGCCAGCGCGGCGGATGGCACCTGGCCGACCCGAAGGTAGGACGCCAACACGGTGCAGGCCTGGGCGACAGCGGCTTGCGCCCGGAGGGCAGATCTTCGTCGTCGGTACTGGACGACCAGTCGGGCGGCCGTGACCGTGACCAGCAGCGCCGCGCAGGCAAGTACAGCCCTCTGAGCGTCACCGAAGGTGCCGGCAGCAATGATCAGGGCCAGCAAGATGATCAAGCTGGCCACAGCCGCCCATGATCGTCGCCGGCGTGTTCGGCGCTCACTGCGGCTGTCCGCAATGGACGTCGGTGCTGACGGAGCGAGCCGACTCCTGAGACGTCGCGCCTTCGGGGCTGGCACCGCCAACCACGCAGCCAGCATCGCGAGGCCGAGACAAAGCGTGATCATGATCAACGGTCGAGCATCCGTTCCAGCTGGCGGCTGCCAGGACCCAGCACGGTGCCCCTATCAGGGCGGAAGCTGACAGCGCGCTCGCTGCGGACCAGTCCACTCTCTGGCTCGCGTACGAAGATCGAAATCTCGGCCACGCGGCGCATTCCCGAGTCGTCGCGGGCTACATGTACCACCGCATCCAGCGCTGATGCCAGTTGGGCGTGCAATGCGGCGCGAGGGAGCCCGCCCAGCGAAGCCAGGGCTTCCAGCCGAGCCGGAACATCGGCTGTGGAATTGGCGTGCACCGTGCCGCAACCACCCTCGTGACCGGTATTCATCGCTGTCAGCAGGTCGCAGATCTCTGCCCCTCGTACCTCACCCACCACCAGCCGGTCGGGACGCATCCGCAGTGACTGCCGGACCAGGTCAGTAAGGGTGACCGCGCCAGCGAGCTCAGTGTTGGCGGGCCGACCCTCGATCCTTACGACATGAGGGTGGTTGGGTGCCAGCTCTCGCGAGTCCTCGACGATCACGATCCGCTCGTGTGCCGGGACCAGCCCCAGGAGCGCGGCAAGCAGTGTCGTCTTGCCTGAGCCAGTTCCACCACTGATCAAGAACGCCAGTCTGGCCTCGATCATGCGTGCCAGGAGTTGCGCCGCACCTGGCGTCACTGAGCCCGAGGCGACACAGTCCTCGAGCGAAAAGCTCCGGTTCGCAGGCACCCGGAGTGAGATGCAGGTGCCTGGTGATGCCAGAGTGCCGAGCACTGCATGGACCCGACTGCCGTCGACCAGCCTGGCATCGACGAACGGCATCGCATCGTCCAGACGCCGTCCGACGGAGGCTGCCAACCGCTGAGCAAGCCGGCGTACGTCGCTCTCGCAGGGAAATCGAAGCTCCGTCAGCTCGAGCCCGGCACCGCGATCGACGAAGACCTGGTCCGGACCGTTGACGAGGACGTCGGTCACCCCAGGCTCACGCAGCAGCGGCTCCAATGGACCGGCGCCGATACTGTGCCGCCGCAACGACTCCACGGTGTCGAGTACTGCTGAGTCGCTGATTACGAGACCTTCAGCTCGCATGGCACTGGCTACGTCGGCTGGTGTGTACTGACGGGCAAGTCCAGCCAGCCGATCCCGTAGGAGATCAAGTCCCATGTCCTCGACATCGGAATTCCCAATTCCGGGCGATTTCACTGCAGCACTCATGTCCTGCCCAGCGCCTTCTCTTCCGTCAGGTGCGTTGGCAGGAGATCACTGAGCAGGTGGCGACAGAGCCGGGCCAAGGCGCTGCGCGCAGATCGCGCCGGTGGATCGCCTCGTTCCGCAGCGAGGGCCAATGCCGGGTCATCGACGAACGACCCAAGCAAAGGCAAACCGACGCCCGTAGCCACCAAGTTCGACTCCAGCAGGCGTGACCGGCCGTGCCGGACCACCAGCCCCAGGCGATCACACCCTGCCTCCATCTCCCGGACCACTTCACGTCCGGCGGCGATCCCACGGACGTCGTCTCGCACCAGGAGCACTGCCAGCTTGGCTCGCCGAAGCGCTTCCCCAGCGGCAGCGCCAAGCGTTCGAGGCAGATCGACCACCGTGATCTCATGGCTTCGCATGGCCGACAACAGCACCGACTTCAGTTGCTCGGCCTGCAGCTCCCAGCCTGGCGTCGACTCACCGCGTGCCATGGACAGAAGATCAACGCCTTCCACACATGGCAGCTGCCCGGTCAGGTCCCCGAGGTGCCCGCGGGCGGTGGCGAGCCGTGGCCATCGCCAGCCGGCTGTCCGTTCTGCACCCAGCAGTAGGTCGAGTCCACCCGATCGCGCGTCAGCGTCAATCAACATCGTGCGTTGCGAGGCCCGAGCTGCGACGAATGCGAGCCCTGACGCCAGCGTCGACGCACCGACACCGCCGGAGCCGCCCACCACGCAGACCAGGCTGCCGACCCCCTCAGCGGTTCCGCTGATCTCGGCGAGGGCTTCGGACAACCAGCCTGCGCTGGCTGGCAGGGATATCACCGCCGCCCCGAGTCGCATCGACCACTGCTGTGCCTGGGCCCCGGAAGTCTTCTCCCCTGCTACCAGATAGATCGCAGCGCGACGCGGCAACCCCAACGCCGCGACACGAGCCGCTTGATCTACTCCTAGCAGGAGCATTGACGCTGAGGCCCACTGCGGATGCAACAGACCCGGGTCGCTCACGACCAGCGGCTCCACCCCAACCACTGCCGTAACGGAGAGCACCTGGTCAAGCAGCTCGGGATCGGCGGTCGCCACCATGACGGTGCTTTGGCCGAGCCCGTGGGCGTTCATGTCGGCAGTGTGTTGAGGTTGGGCCCGTGTGCGCCGCGGTCGGCGAAATCTGTGGATGACGCTTGCAGCGGCTTCCGGCTTGTGGACAACGCGCTTCTGGAATGCGCCTAATGATTCGCCGTCAGAAGAAGCGCCTGCAAGAAATTTGATCTTGATCCAGAACAACCGGTTGGTAGGACGAGACCGACCGACCAAGGCTGGACAGCGTCAAATTTCTGCTAGCCGGTGGGCCTTTCCATTGCGTCCGGATGGGGGTAGAAAGGAGGCAAGGTAAGCCGAGTCGTCGAGATGGAGTGGGCTTCTAGGGTGACGGTCACAAGGACCGTCGCGCGCAGTCTTGACCGACGAACGGTGGACCTCGCACGGCAAGCAAGCACCCACGCGGCGATCACCCATCCCAAACGGGAAGTTGCGATCCAGGCTGGACCTGGGCCAACACTTAAACAGAGCACGCATGGTCACTTGCTAATGACGTGCCAGGCACGGCGCCCGCCTCGGTGGGCGCCGCGTCACGTCCCCCTCCTTGGCCCCCTTGTCACCACCGGTGGCACTCAACGCCGACCTGCCGGCGAAAGCTCAGCACCGCGGGCCACGGCCGCAGCGCATCGCAGCAGCCAACTCTTGACACCGTCGACGGTGCCGTCCGCGTACGCAGCCAGCCCAACAGAGTAGGTCGAGCCGCCTTCGGCGTGCCCAGCCTCGACCACGATCACCCCGTACGGGTCCAGACCGGCCGAGATCAGGACCAGGTGTTCTGCGGTCCGCGCGATCAAGCCGCTGGCCTCACCGAAGGGCGCAACCACGGCGACCTCGGCATGGGCGATCGCCCCGACCACGATCGCCGGTGCCGATGTATGGCGGGTCAACAGCTCGCCGAGGCTGTTCATTCGTGCCGCCATCGCCGGTTCGGAGCCGATCTTGCCGAGATCGCTGTCTGGCACAACGCCACGAGCGACCAAGGCGTGTGCCCGAGCGAGCGCCTGCGCCGGCGCGACTCTGATGAGAGCTGCAAGCGGCGCCAGTTCGGCCGACAATCGAAGCGCGCCGATCTGCCATCGCGCAGGGTCGCCGGTTAGCTGAGCGTTGGCTCTGGCTCCCGCCAGGAGGGCTTGGCTCAGCTGTTCGTCGGTGATCTTCCGCAGCCCGCGATCCCTCAGCACCGCGTCCACGGCATCCGTCGCCGCCGCGACAGCGGACGGCACGCCCTCGACGTGTGCAAGATCAGCCAGCGGGTCAAGCACCACTAAAGTTTCCACCATGGCGACGCGGCGGAATCCCTATCCAGAAGCTGCGCCCGCTTGGATGGTCGGCGAGCAGCCCACGCGGGTTCTCGATATCGGAGCAGGCCGCGGCGGATTCGCCGCGATGCTGGCCGACGCCGGGCATGAGGTGTTCTGCATCGATGGCACGGTCGACTTGGTGGCTGGACTCCCAGCACGCCTCGGAACTCACCGGCATGTCGTCGGCCAAGTCGAGTCGTTGCCGTTCCTGTCTTGTCATTTCGACGTCGTCACTGCCGCGCAAACTCTGCACCATTTCGCCCCAGGACTCGCGCTGACCGAGATTGCCCGAGTCCTCAAGCCCGGCGGCTACCTTGCGATCGCGTACAACACGCGCGACGACACAGTGCCGTGGGTTCGGCGCCTGACCACGCTGATGCGTGAGGCCGACTCCGGCGCCATGCGCGGCGACTTCGGCGCAGACAGCGTCGAGAGGGTTGCCGAGAGCCCCTACTTCGGCCTCCTGGAACGCCGAAACTTCCGCAATTGGACGCCGATCACTCGAGATGGCCTCATCTCAATGGTCGAGCGGCGCCCAGCAGTGGCTCGACTGGACTCGGCCGCGCGCAGCCGACTAGTGCGTGAGGTTGGGGCGCTCTACAACGAGTACGCACGGGTACCTGATCCGCTGATGTTGCCGTATCAGACCTCTTGCTGGCGGGCCGAAGTTGATCACTCCAAGCTAGTGATCAACGACGACTTCGACGACGTGCTGCAGATCAAGCTCTAGAGCGAGACCCTGAGTTCCGGGGTTCATACCGGCAGCTGCTCTGTGGCGGAATCCTACGTTCACGTAGGTTTCTGGCGGTCTGCACTGGTTGCAACCTATGCAGACCGACCGCAGCCCACGTGAACGTAGGTTGCCCACCGAGGCGGGCCGACCCTAAGGCCAGAGGTTCTTCGAATCACCGCAGAATGAGCCTCTGTAGGCTGAGGCCGATGGGCCGCAGCGCGCCAGGCGAGCCGCCGATCCCAGCCCCATCATCGATGCTCGTGAGGAGACCCGCTGTGACTGATGAAGCCCTGTCCAACCTGCTCCACGAGGACCGGCGCTTTCCTCCACCCGCTGATCTTGCAGCGAATGCCAATGTCAAGGCCGAAACCTACGCCGAGGCAGAGGCAGACTTCGAGGGTTTCTGGGCCAAGCAGGCCAAGCGGCTGAGCTGGCAGACCGAGCCGAGCGAAGTCCTCGACTGGGACAATGCGCCATTCGCCAAGTGGTTCGCTGACGGCACTCTCAATGCCGCGTACAACTGCCTTGACCGGCACATCGAGGCGGGCAACGGGGACCGCGTCGCCTTCTACTTCGAGGGTGAGCCGGGCGACACCCGCGTACTCACCTACGCCCAGCTGGCCCGTGAGGTCAGGCAAGCAGCGAACGCACTACTCGAGCTCGGCGTGAAGACCGGCGACCGAGTGGCGATCTACCTGCCGATGATCCCGGAAGCGGTCGTCGCGATGTTGGCTTGTGCCAGGATCGGCGCACCGCACACTGTGGTTTTCGGCGGCTTCTCCTCAGATGCGCTGTACTCGCGGGTCATCGACTGCGGCGTAGGAATCGTGATCACCGCTGACGGAGGCTTTCGCCGCGGCACCGCGTCAGCGTTGAAGCCAGCAGTCGACGAGGCGTTGAAGTACGGCTGCGACGTGCGCAACGTGCTGGTTGTCCGGCGGACCGGGCAGGACGTCCCCATGACAGAAGGTCGCGACCTGTGGTGGCACGAGTTTGTGGGCAAGCAGTCTGATGAGCACGTGTGCGAGTACTTCCCCGCCGAGCACCCGCTTTATGTCATGTACACCTCGGGCAGCACGGGTAAGCCAAAGGGCATTCTGCATACCACGGGCGGCTACCTGGTAGGCGTCGCGTACACCCACTGGGCAGCGTTCGACCTGAAGCCCGAGACTGACATTTTCTGGACCGCGGCGGACATCGGCTGGGTGACGGGGCATTCCTATTTGGTGTATGGACCGCTGGTGAATGGCGCCACGTCGGTCATGTATGAAGGCACACCTGACACCCCGCACAAGGGCCGCTGGTGGGAGATCATCGAGAAGTATCGGGTGACGACGCTGTACTGTGCGCCGACAGCGATCCGTACGTTCATGAAGTGGGGCGCCGACATTCCCGATGCCTTCGACCTGTCGTCGCTGCGCATCTTGGGGTCGGTGGGTGAGCCGATCAACCCGGAGGCGTACGTCTGGTATCGGCATTACATCGGCGGTGACCGTACGCCGGTGGTCGACACCTGGTGGCAAACCGAGACCGGCATGCACATGATCTCGCCGATGCCGGGAGTCACCGCCACCAAACCAGGCGCGGCGATGCACGCTGTTCCGGGCGTTGAGGTTGACGTGGTCAACGATGAGGCTCAGCCTGTGCCCAACGGATCGGGCGGATATCTGGTGGTCACCAAGCCATGGCCTGCGATGCTCCGCACCATCTGGGGCGATGATCAGCGGTATATCGACAATTATTGGTCACGCTTTCCGGGCCTGTACTTCGCCGGCGATGGGGCGAAAAGGGACGAGGACGGGGATATCTGGCTGCTCGGCCGCGTCGATGACGTGATGAACGTCTCGGGGCACCGGATGTCGACGACGGAGATCGAATCGGCCCTGGTGTCGCACCCCAAGGTCGCTGAGGCCGCCGTCGTGGGCGCGAACGATCCGATGACGGGTCAGGCGATCGTGGCGTTCGTGATCTTGCGCGCCGATGCAGGAGAGGGCGGGGTCGAGGTCGTTCAGGAGCTGCGGACCCATGTTGCCAAGGAGATCGGTGCTATTGCCAAGCCACGCCAGATCATGGTGGTCGAGGAGCTTCCCAAGACCCGTTCCGGCAAGATCATGCGCAGGTTGCTCCGGGACATCGCCGAGAACCGGGAACTGGGCGATGTCACCACGCTGACCGACACTTCCGTGATGAACCTGATCAAGGAGAATCTGGCCACGGCGAAGGCTGCCCAGGACTGAGCCGGCTGCCCAGCCTTCCCAGCGTCTTTCCGCAGTAGGGCTCTGCAGAGAGACGTCCAGGGGAAGATCGGTAGGGTGACTTTTGACGAGAGGAGCGGACATGGCTGATCTTGCAGTTGCGGACATCATCAAGAACATCAGCGATGATGTGAAGTTGCTGGTACAGGACCAGGTCGAGCTGGCCAAGGCCGAACTCACGCCCGCCGCGAAAAAGGGTGGGACCGGTCTTGGCCTGTTTGGGGCCGCCGGCTACTTCGCCCTCTCCGCGACCATATTGCTCTATTTCGCAGCCGCTTGGGGCCTGGTGGCGGCAGGCCTGTCGGCGTGGCTCGCGTTCTTGATCGTGGGCGCGGCGCTGCTGCTGATCGCCGGCATCCTCGGTGGGATCGGTTACCTGATCGTCAGGACGATCAAGGGCCCAGACCGCACCATCGCCGAGGCAAATAGGACCGCGGCTGAGGTGGGGGAGGCCGCGCAGCGCGCTCTGGCGGCGGCTAGCGCGCCGCAAATCGAGGGACAGGTGGTATCGACCAAAGAGATCACCTGAGCCTCCTCGGGCGGGCAATCAGCGCGGGTACGTGAGCCGTTCAGGTGTCCGGGGCCGGCGTACGCGACATCTTGCTCGATGGGCCGTGGCGGCATCGTGACATCGCCGCCAACGGGATTCGGTTCCACGTTGCGCTAGGAGAGCAGTTCAGTCCTCGCCGACCACTCGTGGTACTGCTGCATGGATTCGGTGAATTCTGGTGGGCCTGGCGGCACCAGATACCCGCACTGGACGCGGCCGGCTTCAGTGTGGCTGCGATGGATCTGCGCGGCTACGGGGCAAGCGACAAGACCCCACGCGGGTATGACCCGCAAACCACCGCGTTCGATGTGACCGGCGTGATCAAGAGTCTTGGCTTCTCCACAGGCGTGGTGGTCGGGCACGACTGGGGCGGCATGGCCGGCTGGGCTGCGCTCGCGTACGCGGCGGCACCGGTCCGCGCCTTCGTGAGCGTGGCCGCCCCTCATCCGCTGGCCTTTCCATGGCGGGCGCACCTTCCCACGCTGGCGTTCTTTCAGCTGCCGTTGTTCCCGGAGCGGCGCATCATGGCAGACGACGGGCTCTACATCGAGGAACTGCTGCGTAGCTGGGCGACCGATGGAGCTGCACTCGTCAACGCTGCCGAGGCGCGACACTATCGGGACGCCTTGATGTTGTGGCCGAGTCCGCACTGTGCTCTGGAGTACCAGCGGATGTTCGTCCGTAATCAGTTGCGGAGCACGGGCCGTGACTTTCGTCGGGCTCTTCGGCAGCCGATAGCGGTACCACTGTTGTCGATCCACGGCCAAGCGGATCGGCTGGTTCCGCTGCCCGCGATGGCGGCGGCGGAGAAGTGGGTCAATGCGCGACACGACTTGATCAGCCTGCCTGGCGTCGGCCACCTTCCGCACGAGGAGGATCCTGCCGCAGTCACGGCTGCCCTCATCGACTGGCTGAGGGCTCTGTGAGTCCGCCGCATGCGCGCTGAGCTCGTCGAAGCGCATCATCCATGCCCTTCGACAGGCTCAGGGCGCATCCTCACCTCACGATAGTTAGCGTCTGCTGGGTGAAGGCCGCCAGCTCAACACACCAGCCGACCTAACCACAGACCCAAAGACCAGCTCAGCCGAGGAGGTAGATGCGTGACTCCCACGGCCGAAGCTCGAGCGAGGTGGAGTCAGCATGCGTGGCCAGCAGCACCTCGGCCCCGGGCAGGTCAGGGATCGCATCCGGAGGCACGTTCGCCGGTTGAGATGAGCAGTTGGCGATCATCACCAGCTCCTGGCCTTCCAGCGTTCGGGTCAGCGCCCAGATCTGCTCATGATCAGGAAGCAGCAGTTCGAAGCTGCCGTGCACGACCACCGGATGATCATGGCGGAGCTTGATCAACTTGCGGAAGTGATGGAACACCGAATTCGGGTCCTCGACTGCGGCCGTCGCATTGACGGTGAAGTAGTTGGGATTGACCGGCAACCACGGAATCCCTTCGGTGAACCCGGCGTGTGAGGTGTCGTCCCACTGCATGGGAGTACGGGCATTGTCGCGGCTCTTCACCGACAACGAGTGCAGCACGGCCTCGACCTCCATGCCGAGACTGAGCGCGGCGGCGTGGTAGTTCAGCGACTCAATGTCGCGGTAACGCTCGATAGCAGTGAAGTAGGTGTTGGTCATGCCGAGCTCTTCGCCCTGGTAGACGTACGGCGTGCCCTTGTGCATGTGCTGCACCGTGGCAAGCGTCTTGGCGGAGTTCACCCGATACTGGGGACTGTCGTCGCCAAATCGCGACACCGCCCGCGGTTGATCATGGTTGTCCCAGTACAGGGAATTCCAGCCGGCATCGGCCAAGCCCACCTGCCATTCGCTCAGGTTCTTCTTCAGCGCTGGCAACGAAAGCGGGACCAGATCAAACTTGCCGCTGCCACCCGGCATGCTGTCGAGGCTCACGTGCTCGAAGGTGAACACCATGTTCAGCTCGTGGTTCGCAGGATCGGTTGCCCTCCGCGCAGTCTCAATCGTCGATCCGGGCATCTCGCCAACCGTCAGCAGGTTCCGCGCCTCGAGGCCCACCTCAGCGTTCATCTCGGCGAGAAACTCATCGAGCCGGGGACCATTGGCGGTGAACTCGAAACATGGCACGAGGGTCCGTCCCGGGGCGGGCACGCCATCAACGAGCTCGTGCTTGGAGATGAGGTTGATCACATCCATGCGGAAGCCGTCCACCCCACGATCAACCCACCAGTTCATCATGTCGTAGATGGCGCGCCGCACCTCCGGGTTCTCCCAGTTCAGGTCGGGCTGCTTCGCGCTGAACAGGTGCAGGTAGTACTCCCCGCTGCGCTCATCGAGCTGCCAGGCCGGGCCGGAGAAAGCGGCTTCCCAGTTCGTCGGCTCCGCACCCTCACTACCGGGTTCGAAGCCCGGGCGAGCCGGACGCCACCAGTACCAGTCCCGCTTGGGTGAGGCGGGATCACGAGACTCAATGAACCAGGAATGCTCGTCGGAGGTGTGGTTCACCACTAGATCCATCACGATCTTGATGCCCCGCTCATGCAGGCCGGCGATCAGCAGTTCCAGATCCTCGAGGGTGCCGAACATCGGATCAACGTCTTGATAGTCGCTGATGTCATAGCCGTTATCGTCCATGGGCGATGCATAGACGGGCGAAAGCCAGACCACATCGATCCCCAGCTGGGCCAGATAGTTCAGGCGCGCGGTGATCCCCGGGATGTCGCCCACGCCGTCGCCGTTGCTGTCGGCAAAAGATCGCGGATAGACCTGATAGACGACCGCCGATTTCCACCAGTCGGTCGGACGGTCAATGGAAACGACGCTGGTCTGTGTGGGCTCCGAGGTCACACGTCCGATCCTTCCACAGCGATTCCGAGGCGATCTCTGAGCGCACTGATCTCCCCGGCGAGGTTGGTCCGGGCGGCATCGGTCAGCTGACGTCCCTTGGCCGTACGGAAGATCTCGCGATCCGCAAGCTCGGTCAGCACCGCCAGCCGTCCGGCAAGGAAATCCGCCTCCGGCACTTGCGCATACTCCTCGCGCACCGCGGCCACATAGGCGGCATAGTCCGCTGGGTTGGATGCCAGAATCGCGAGGTCCGCGTCGCAGAGCAGCTCACCCTCAGGATCACGTGGTCCCGGCAGGTGGGTCTCGGTCAGCCGCACCAGGCGTGCGATTTGGTTCAGATCTTCCTGCTCCAGTCCCACCCGGCTCAGCTCCCGCAGCGCCAGTCTCGCCGAAGCCTCCTCGTTGCTGACCTGGCCGGCTGGGACGGCGTACACGGCGTCGTGAAACCACGCTGCAAGCTGCACCAGAAAGATGTCATGATCATCAGCCAGCTGGTCGATCATGGTCAGCACATGGAGCAGGTGTTTGGTGCCGTGGTAACGCCGATGTGGTTCCCCGTAACGAGTGATCAAGTTCTCACCGAGCTCCTGTTGCCGTGGCAGGGTGGCGTTCCAGCGCGCCAACAGTTCGGTGTTCTGATCATCAGTGGGCATCGGGTCCTCCTCGGTCCGGGCGCCTCGAGTCGGTCAGGTAGCGCGCCGGAATCGCTAACACACGACGCTGATCCCAGGGCCGTTGCCACCCGGCAAGGTCGAGTACGCCGTCCAGCAGGTGTGCGGTCAACCCCCAGATGAGATGTCCGTTCACCTCGAATGCGGGCCCGGTGTAGCCCGACGGATGCCGAGCCCGGACCCGGTGCGCCGGATCAGTGAGTACGGCGACTGGCACGATATCGATCGACGCCGCCTCCCGGGAGTCCATGACCGCGACGGGGCTGGGTTCCCGCCACCAGGCGACTACCGCTGTGACATCAAACCCGCTCACGGCCACGTACGCGGGAGGCAGCACGCCGAGCACCTCGATCCCGCTGCGGTCCAGACCGGTCTCCTCGGCGGCCTCGCGCAGTGCTGTGTCGGCCAGATCAAGATCATCCGCATCAGCGGCACCGCCCGGGAAAGCAATCTGTCCTGCGTGGGTACGCATACCGGCGGCCCGTTCAATGAATACGATCTCCGGCCCTGCCGGGCCCTCGCCGATCAAGATCAACACCGCGGCCGGCCGGGCGCCGACGCCTGGCCGGATAGCAACCACCCGGTCCAGCCTGGGCTGCTCCGAGAGAGCCTCGGTCAGGGTGCGGAGCCACCCGGGTCGCTCCAGCTGGTCATCGGTCATGGAGTGACCCCAAGATGCTGGCCCGCCAAATCCCGAATTTCCGCAGCCGAGCTGAAGGGTCCGGTGTGCCGATAGGCGATGGTGCCGTCCGGGCGGACGAAGAAGGTCTGCGGCGGACCGGTGATTTGCAGCTCGGCGCGCAGCACAACCTCCGGATCCGCCAGTTGCGGGTAGGTCCAGCTGGACAGCTGCGCAAACTCGATGGCCAGATCTGGTCGTGGGTCGGCGTGGTCGATTCCCACGATGATCAAATCGGAGTCGTTTGCCGCCGCCACCTCGGCCAGGTATGGGGCCTCCTCACGGCAGGGTCCGCACCACTGCGCCCACACATTGATCATCATGGGCTTGCCACGCAGCCCGGCGAGCCGCACCTCACGACCGCCGCCGAGACACGGCAGAACGACGTCGGGGAGTCCGGACGGCAGAGCCGCTACATCGGGATCGGAGCGTGGACAGCCGGCAATGCCCGCCGCCTTCTTCATGGCCGCAAGATCTGCTGTCAGCTCCGGCGTCGGTACCACCTCGGCTGACGACTCGACAGGCGGTGTCGGCGCGGCAGACCCAGCGCAACCCGCCAGCACGATCACGAGTGCGGCGGCTGCCGATGCCAGCCAGCCGCGTCCCCACATCATCCCCGCGGCTCCCGAACCAGCTTGGCGGCCTTGATCGGGTCGGTCTCTCCTTCTCCGAATGAGGGGCACCTGTGAGCGATCGGGCAGGCACCGCACGCCGGGTTCCGGGCATGGCAACGCCGCCGGCCGTGCCAGATGACGTTGTGGCACAGCTGCGTCCAGTCCTTGGGCGGGAAAAGGCCTGCGATTGCGAGCTCGACCTTGTCTGGGTCGGTTTCAGCAGTCCATCCAAAGCGGCGGACGAGGCGACCGAAGTGGGTGTCCACGGTGATACCGGGAACGCCGAAACCATTGCCGAGTACCACATTGGCGGTCTTGCGGCCGACGCCGGGGAGCGTCACCAGGTCCTTCATACGCTTGGGCACTTCGCCGCCAAAGCGCTCGGTCAGGGCGGCTCCAAGTTTGATCAGGGTGTCGGTCTTGGCCCGGAAGAAGCCCGTAGGCTTGATCAGCTCCTGCAACTCCTCCCGGTCGGCGGCGGCGTACGCAGCGGCGTCGGGATAGCGGGCGAAGACCACCGGGGTGATCAAGTTGACCCGCTTGTCTGTGCTCTGTGCCGACAGAATGGTGGCAACGAGCAGCTCGAGCGGGTTGCTGAAATTGAGCTCGATGTGGGCGTCAGGATAAGTGGCAGCCAGGATGCGGTTCATCGTGCGGGCGCGGCGTACCAGAGCGGTGCGGGACTTGTCGTACAAGAGTGTTGCGGCCCCGCCGGCGGCATCGGGAGCCATTTCGGCTGCGCCACCTGACCTGCTCGAACTCATGCCATCACATTAGTGCCGTGCCAACTTCTGGCCCCTGACGTTCCCCAGCATTCAACGGTAGCCTTGCCCTCGATAGGCGCACCGTGATCAGGGAGGCAGCGCGTGGATCCGGAAGTCTTGAAGAAGGCACCGCTGTTTGCCGGACTGGAAGACGAAGCCGCGACCGCGCTCTCGGATGCGATGGGGAAGCTGCATCTCAACAAGGGCGACATACTCTTCCACGAAGGGGATTCTGAGGACCGGCTCTACATCGTGGTGAGCGGCAAGATCAAGTTGGGGCGTACCGGATCGGCGGGGCGCGAGAACCTGCTGGCAGTGCTCGGGCCCGGTCAGATGTTCGGTGAACTGTCCGTTTTCGATCCCGGACCGCGATCGACCACCGCTACGGCGGTCACGGCGTGTGAGCTGCGGACTCTGGAGCATGACGAGCTGATTCCATGGCTGACCGACCGTCCCGAGGTAGCTCAAGGCCTGCTCGGCCAGCTCGCGGCGCGGCTCCGGCGGGCCAACGATGTAGTCGCCGACCTGGTCTTCTCCGATGTCCCGGGCCGCGTGGCGAAGCAGCTCCTGGAGCTGGCGCAGCGGTTCGGCGACAAGCGGGACGACGGCATGCATGTGCATCATGACCTGACCCAGGAGGAGCTGGCGCAGCTCGTCGGCGCCTCACGAGAGACGGTCAACAAGGCTCTCGCCGACTTCGCGGCCCGTGGCTGGATCAGGTTGGAACCACGCTCGGTCACCATCCTCGATGTCGAGCGAGTGGAGCGCCGGGCCCGATAGTCAGGCCGGTTGCTGTGACGCATCTCCGCACAGCGCCACAAACATCAGCTGAAATGGCGAAGATCAGGCCTTTTCGTGGCCTTGTGCGTACAAACGCCGGGCGAGGCCGAGACGTGGAACCCCGGCTCGCGCGTTCAACCTTTACGGGTACGGGCGAGCCGGGAAATCCATGGGGCAGTGCCGGGAGCCACCTCAGGCGGTACCGAGAATCACCTCAACGGTCTGCGCGGGACCGCCGTCCCGGATGAAGGTGACCGTGACGGTTGTCTCTGGCGCATAGAACCGGGTAGCCGCGATCAAGCCGTCGGCCGTAGTGGTGTGGAAGTCGTTGATCTTCGTCACCACATCTCCGGCACGCAGGCCGGCTTTTTCGGCCGCACCGCTGCTGATGACCTCCTGCAGCGGGACACCAACACCGGTCGACACCTCGGAGTCAGAACCAGTCAACCTCACCCCGAGGGCGGAATTGATGGACTTGCCTGTGGTGATCAGGTCAGTCGCAACACGCGACGCAACGTCGGATGGGACGGCGAAGCCAATGCCGATGTTGCCTGGCTGGCCTCCGTCGGCACCAGAGCTGGTGCTCGCGATCGAGGAGTTGATGCCCACGACGGCACCGTTGAGGTCGACGAGCGGACCACCAGAGTTGCCCGGGTTGATCGCGGCGTCAGTCTGCACCGCCAGATAGACGGCGTCGTTGTTGTTGCCCGAACGGACCGGCCGGGCCGTGTTGGACACGATGCCACTCGTCACCGACTCCGCGAGCCCGAGTGGGGCGCCTGCGGCAACCACCGTCTGGCCCACAATGAGTTCGCTGGACTTGGCGAAGCTGGCCGGGTTGAGATCCTTGACGTCATCGACCTTGATCACCGCGAGGTCGGTCGACTCAGAGGTTCCAACGATCCTCGCCGCGGCCGTCGTGCCGTTGTGGAAGGTGACGGTGATCGTGCCCTGCTCGCCGCCCCCCGCGACCACGTGATTGTTGGTCAGGATGTGCCCGTCCTGGTCGAGCACCACGCCGCTGCCGATGCCGCCGCTGCCAGCCGACTGGACCGCAATCGTCACCAACGACGGCTCGATCTTCGCGGCAGCCGCGGTGACCGTGCCGTCCAGTGTCGGATTCTGCGGCGCTGCGCCGCTCGTAACGCTCACCGATGAGGTAGTGCCGTCGTTGACCAGGAAGGCGTACGAACCTACGCCGGCCCCGGCACCCACTACCGCCGCGATCGCCGCGGCGGCAATAAAAGCACCAGCCCGGTGCTTTGGCCGCTCCACAACCGTTGTCGGCGCAGGATAGGCGCTCAGCGGAGGAACGCCGGGCGGCGCGGGAAAGTCAGCTCCCGTGTAGCCGCCATACGGGCCGTTCGGCAGGATGACTGTGGACTCGTCACCGGGGCGCGGGGGCTGCGGCTGTGCCGTGAAGTCGGGGATTCCGGGCTGCTGGTTCGGGTTCATGGCTTCGACGATGGCGCGGAATCCTATCCGTACGCTGTGAGCCGAGAATGAGCTCGCTGAGCATCCTGGAGCGTGGTTCGAAAGGCGCCGTCTGAGCCTGTCGAAGGCTCGGCCGCACTAGATGCGCCCTGAGCTTGTCGAAGGGCTCGGCCGCGCTAGATGCGCCTTGAGCTTGTCGAAGGGCACCGCCTCGGAGCCACGCTTCGACAGGCGCCGTCCTGAGCCTGTCGAAGGGCGCCGTCCTGAGCCCGTCGAAGGGCTCAGCGCTCATCCATCTGCTGCAGATAGTCCAGTTGCGCGCGTACGGACTGCTCGGCTGCTGGCCATAGGCTGCGATCGACATCGGCGTACACCCGTGCCACGATCTCGCCGGCCGAGCTGTCCCCAGCCGCGAGAGCGGCGCGCACCTGATCGAGGCGCTCGTGCCGATGGCGGCGATAGAAGGACAACCACGCCGGCGGATCTGTAACGATCGGTCCGTGACCAGGGAGCAGCTCGGCCACGTTGCGGGTCCGGACCAGCCGGTCCAACACATCGAGCGACTCGAAATATGCCGCCAGATCCCCATCCGGATAAGTGATCACCGTCGTACCACGGCCCAACACCATGTCACCGGTGATCAACCGGCTGACCCCATCCGGACCGGACAGCAGCAATGAACGCGAGTCGCTGGTATGACCCGGCGTTTCGATCACTTCAAGGCTGAGCCGGCCCAGACGCAGCAGCTCTCCACCGTCGAGCCCGTCCGGCCCCACGCGGAATTGCGGATCGGCGGCCCGTACGCCGCAACCGGCGCGCTCGGCCAGCATCGCTGCGCCTTCGGAGTGATCAAGGTGCCGGTGCGTGAGCACAATCGTGACCAGCCGTGGCGTGCATGCCGCAAGGATCGCCTCGATGTGATCGCCGATCGCCGGACCGGGGTCGACCACCAGAGCACCTTCATCTTGATCAGCGATCACCCAGGTGTTGGTTCCGTCCAGGGTCATCGGGCCTGGGTTCGGGGCCCTGATCAGCTGGACGTAGCGCACACTCGGAGCCTCGGAGGGCGTCATGTCGACGTCTCGCGAGGACCCGCGTGTGGATAGCGAAAATGGAAGCCACCCTCGGTTTCCACCAACTGAGGCAGTACCGGCTCGATCTGCCGATTTATCGCGTGATTGATCACCTCAGCCACGGTTTGAAGATCCGCAAGCTCGATCAAGACCGACATCGTAGGCGGCAGCATCCTGATAAGGCCGGAGCTTTCAGCGGCCAGTGCCCCACCCGGACTCGACCAGTCAGCGTGCTCAGTCTCTCCGGAAATATCGGCCGCCTCTTGATCATCAGGCATAGCCGCCACGAAGAAGGTGGTGTCATAGCGGCGAGGCTCGATTTCTGGGGTGATCCAGTGCGCCCAGGGGTAGAGGTCGGTGTCGGTGAGGGCGACGCCAGTCTCTTCGGACGTCTCACGGAGCGCGCAGCGACGGATGGGATCGCCACGACCGGTGGCGTCCACTGCGTCAACGCGACCGCCAGGAAAAACCACCATCGAAGGGGCGAAAGCCATTCGTGCGTGCCGGTGCAATAAATAGGTCTCAAGGCCAGCCTGGCTGTCCCGCAGCAAGATGACGCTGGCTGCAGGAGCGGCGATGCTCGGCACCGAGTCGCGGGTCCATCGTGCGGCCCGCTCCACCATGGCCGCCGGCACTTCCGGCGCCAACCGGCTCAGGACGTCATAGGAGTGGGACGGCATTGGGCAATCAGAGCGGCACAATCGTCGGCGTCGAACCGACCGCGACCACGAGCTCAACCTCCACCGGGGCATCGAGTGGCAGCACGGTGACGCCGACCGCGCTGCGGGCATGCCGACCCGCTTCACCGAAGATCTCCTTCAGCAGCCCACTCGCGCCGTTAGCGATCAGCGGCTGATCGGTGAACCCAGACGAACTGGCCACGTACACCACCACCTTGACGATCCGCCTGATCACGTCCAGATCGCCGGCCAGGTCGACCACCGCCGCCAGGCCGTTGAGCGTTGCAATCCGCGCACACTCGACCGCGTCGTCGACCGAGACTTCGTCGTCGACTTTCCCGACGGCTCGTAACGTGCCGTGCAGCAGCGGCAGCTGGCCGGCGGTGTAGACCAGATCCTCGAACCGCACAGCTGGCACGTACGCGGCAAGTGGCGCAGGCGCCGCCGGCAGGCTCAGTCCAAGATCGGCGAGCCGTCGCGACGGCAGGGTCACGCACCGGCTCCAGCGGCTGGGATCGGGCGTTTGAGGTAGGCGACGAGGTTCTCTGGATTGAGCCCCGGCACCACCTGCACCAGCTCCCACCCGTCCTGCCCCCAGTTATCCAGGATCTGCTTGGTCGCGTGCACCAGCAGTGGCACCGTTACGTACTCCCACTTCGTCATAGCCTCACTGTAAAGGCCGTCACACCTTGTTAATTGCACTCTGACGGGCGTCCACCAGATTCGCCTCCTTCGTCGCTCGCGCACGTGCGCCAGCTTCTAAAGGGAAATCCGGCCGCGAGCTCCTGCAGTCGGCGAAGCGGACCGCCCGTCATAGTGTCGCGGCTGGACTGTCATGAGCACAGACAGAACGGATGGCCGCTCGGGTCGAGAAAAACGATGAAGTCGGGCGCATGGTCGCCGCTGGCGGCACGGCGGGCACCGATGGACTCCGCGTACGCCGCAGCCTTGTCCAGATCGTCCACGTCAAGATCGAGATGGACCTGTTGCGGTACTGCATTGTCAGGCCACGTCGGAGGCTTGTGATTGAGCGCCAGCTGAAAGTCCATCCGCGTCCCTGAGCCGTCGCCTATGGTGATCCACTCCTCCTCGGTTGACTCAATCTGCCAGCCGAGCAGCGCCGCGTAGAACTCGGCCAGCCGCGGCGGATCGTCGGTATCCAGCACCACTGTCTGAATGGTGATCGTGGGCCGTGCGGCGGCGGAGGTCGCCGGGATCGGCTCCGAGGTTGCAGAATCAGCCGCGACATTCGTGTCAGAAATAGAGGTCATGCATCACATCCTTGCTGAGGCCACTGACACTATGACGCGCGGACCGCTTCGCCGACTGCAGGAGCTCGCGACGCGGGCTGCGTGGAAGTCTGGCGCGATGTTGCGAGCGACGAAGGAGGCGAATCTGGCGGCCCGCCCGTCATAGTGCAATTCCACACTGACACTATGACGCGCGGACCGCTTCGCCGACTGCAGGAGCTCGCGACCGGCTGCGTGGAAGTCTGTCGCATGTAGCGAGCGACGAAGGAGGCGAATCTGGCGGCCCGCTCGTCAGAGTGCAATTCAAACTGACAGTCCAGACTCGGTAGCCGTCACTACTATCGAGCTCATGACCATGCGGGCGGCCGGCATCGCCACTCGGCCTGACCTCGCCAAACACCGCCGGACGCCGGCGTGAAGGTAGGCATCCTGGGCGGCACCGGCCCTCAGGGCCGTGGTCTGGCCACACGACTTGCCGCGGCGGGGCATGACGTGCTCATCGGGAGTCGTAGCACGGAGCGAGCGGAGGTCATCGCTGCCGAGATAGGCCAGGCCGACGTCTCGGGTCGGATCGCCGGGGTCAGCAACTCCGACGCGGCGGCCGCCGAGCTGGTGATCGTGTCGGTGCCGTACGACGGGCATGCTGACCTGCTCTCCTCCCTGGCCACAGAGTTAGCCGGCAAGATCGTCGTCGACTGTGTCAACCCGATCGGCTTCGACCAGCAAGGGCCATTTCCGCTGCGAGTGGCAGCCGGCTCTGCGGCCCAGGAAGCGCAGCAGCTACTCCCCGAGTCCACGGTGATCGCCGCTTTCCATCACGTGAGTGCCGTGCTTCTCAATGACCCTGCGGTCGACCACTTTGCTGATGACGTGCTGGTCCTAGGGGAGGACCGCGACGCCGTAGCGGTGGTGTGTGAGCTCGCTGCGGCGATCCCAGGTGCGCGTGGCATCTACGCCGGGAGGCTCCGCAACGCAGGCCAGGTCGAGACACTCACCGCCAATCTCATCGCTATCAACCGGCGCTACAAGACCCATGCCGGCCTCGCGATCACAGGGGTGTCGTGACTCCCCGGCACACCCTGCACATCGTCAGTGGGAAGGGCGGCACGGGCAAGACCACCATCGCCGCCGGTCTAGCGTGCGCCTTGGCCACCAGCGGCCGCCGGGTATTGCTGTGTGAGGTCGAGGGACGGAATGGGATCTCCGAGCTGTTCGACGTGCCGCCCCTCACTGGACCTCGGGAGCGCCGGATCAGCCGTACGCCAGCGGGAGGCACGGTGTACGGCTTGTCGATCAATGCCGAGGACGCCCTGATCGAGTATCTCGACACCTTCTACCACCTCAGCGTCGCCGGCAAGGCACTTGACCGCTACGGTGCTGTCGACTTTGCCACCTCGATCGCCCCCGGGCTGCGCGACGTGCTGCTCACCGGCAAGGTTTACGAAGCAGTGCGCCGCCGGATCAAAAACCGCCCGAATTCCTACGACGCGGTAGTTCTCGACGCCCCGCCAACGGGCAGGATCGCCCGGTTCCTCAACGTGCCTGCGGCCGTCGCCGGACTGGCGAAGGTAGGACCCATCCGCCATCAGGCCGACTCGATCATGCGGCTGCTGCGGTCGGCGACCACGGCCGTGCATTTGGTCACGCTGCTCGAGGACATGCCAGTCACCGAGACTGAGGAAGCGGTCGCCGCGCTGCGGCCTACTCGGATCAGGATCGGTATGGTGATCGAAAACATGGTGACGCCGAGCCCGCTCCATCATGATCAGCTGCAAACCGCCGCTCGTGGGTCAGTGATCTTGAAGGTTCCCGGACTGACGATCAAGCAGAACCAGGCATTGGCCTCGGAGTTTGCGATCGAGGCGGCCCGTACGCTCCAGGAGCAGCAGCGCCATGATCGGCTCACCGCACTAGGCCTCCCACTCGTGCAGATTCCCTTCGATCCGGGAGGTATCGACGAGGGTGCGATCTTCGCGATCGCCGAGCAGCTGACTGATCAGGTCACTCTGGAGGCCGCATGACCAGCCCCTTGGAGTCGGTCACACGCGCTGGGCTGCCGGTGCCATTCCTCGATGTCGACAAGATCATCGGCGATCGGGACACCAAGATCATTATCTGCTGCGGCTCGGGCGGGGTTGGTAAGACCACGACAGCCGCCGCGATCGCAGTGCGCGCTGCAGAGGCCGGTCGCAAGGTCGTCGTGCTGACGATCGACCCGGCACGCCGGTTGGCGCAGTCGCTCGGCGTCGCTGAACTCGACAACACTCCTCGTCCAGTGTCCATGATCGACACCGCAGCTGGCGGCAGCTTGGACGCAATGATGCTCGACATGAAAGGCACCTTCGACGATGTAGTGATATCCCACTCCACGCCCGAGAAGGCAGCTGCCATCTTGCAGAACCAGTTCTATGTGGCGCTGTCGTCGGAGTTCGCCGGAACCCAGGAGTACATGGCGATGGAGAAGCTGGGGCAGCTCCACACCGAGGCGGATGCTGCCGGCAGGTGGGACCTCATCGTTGTGGACACTCCCCCGGCGCGTTCAGCCCTGGACTTTCTGGACGCCCCCGAACACCTGAGCGCACTGCTCGACGGCCGGTTCCTGCGCCTGTTGCTGCACCCCACGCGAGGCCCGCTGCGCTTGATGAGTGCTGGTTTCAACATGGTATCCGCCGTGATGACGAAGATCCTCGGCGCGCAGATCATCAGCGATGTCCAGACCTTCGTCCGCGCCTTCGAGGCACTCTTCGGCGGATTTCGGCAGCGAGCCACATCGACGTTCGAACTGCTCTCGTCGCGACATAGCACGTTCTTGGTGGTCGCGACTCCGCAGCATGATGCGCTACGGGAGGCCGAGTACTTCGTGGACCGGCTCACCGAGGAAGACATGCCCCTGTCGGGCATGGTGATCAACCGGGTGCACACCCGCGGCCTGGCGATCTCACCGGAACGCGCGCTGTCCCTGGCCGAGGATCTCGCGGGAACCCCAGCCGTACTGGAGGTAGAGGCCCTACGCCGTCACGCTAACCTGATGCGCGTGATCGAGACGGAGACGCGAATGATGGAACGCTTCGCGACGGCTCGCCCGACGGTGGCCCAAACCCAGGTTCAGTCTTTGCCGACCGATGTCACCGATATGGCAGCACTCCGCCGCGTCGGCACCCTTCTCGCCGACAAGGACTGAGAGTCCGACGGCGCCGGCTCAGCCGCTTGCTGATTCGACTTGCCGAGCAGGATGGAGCGCCAGGACGTGACATCACTGCGCTGCCGAAGCAGCAGCCGCCGCTCCCGCTCTGTCATGCCGCCCCAAACGCCCCATTCGATCCGGTTGTCCAGAGCCTCGGCCAGGCACTCGAAGCGCACAGGGCATCCCGAGCACACAAGCCTGGCCCGTTTTTGGTCGGACGCCTCCGGAAACAGGGCATCCTGCATCCCCCGGCACTTGGCACGCATGGTCCAGTCTTCACGTTGCACTGCAGTCACGCTGCATCTCCCCTTCGTGAAACTTCGCCGTGCCGGGCATTTCCCCGGCCCGTCTGGCACGGCGGTATGAAACGCTACGCACGCCCTCTTCGATGTGACTAGATTCGTTTCGCGATGTTTGCCGTTTTGTGACCTTTGGCTGCTTGACATTGGGCCAAAAAGTGTCCTCAGGTCAAGATTTGGTATCAGTACGTGATTCGATGGGGCCCGGGTGCTCCCGTAGGCTGGTTGCCGTGCCGTTTACGCCGAAGCGCGCGGGGAGCCTCGCGTACTCCTGGGTGATGTTCGTCGTCGTCAGCGTCCTGGCCGGCGTTCTGGTGGCGGGTCTGTTCATTCCTTTCGCCGGCATGGCGGGGGTCACCAGCAACGCGGCGGCCGCTGAGTTGCAGAGCTTGCCGGCCGAGCTGGCAACGCCCGCACCGGCCACCCGCAGCAGGGTGCTCCTGGGCAACGGCAAGACCCTCGCGTATTTCTACGACGAGAACCGGATTCCGGTGCAGCTGAAGAGCATCGCTCCGATCATGCGGCAGGCGCAGATTGCCATTGAGGATCACCGTTACTACGAACACGGCGCCCTGGACTTCAAGGGCACCATGCGTGCGTTGGTACGCAACTCCGCCGCCGGCGGCACCACTCAAGGTGGCTCGTCGATCACCCAGCAGTACGTCAAGATGGTGCAGATCGAGGCGTGCCAGGCAAAGGGTGACAGCCAATGTGTCAAGGACGCCCTAGCGCCAACCGTGCAACGCAAGATACGCGAGTTGCGCTACGCGATCGCGATGGAGAAGAAGTTCAACAAGGATCAGATCCTGGAGCGTTACCTCAATATCGCCTACTACGGCGCAGGTGCGTACGGCGTCGAGGCAGCGGCCAAGCACTACTTCTCAACGAAGGCCTCGCAGCTCACCTTGGCCCAGGCGGCGATGTTGGCTGGGCTGGTGCAGAACCCGGACAGCCACAACCCGATCCGCAACCCCAGCGCGGCACTCGACCGTCGCGACGTGGTGCTCAACCGGATGGTCGAACTCAAATTGATCACGCTCGCCCAGGCGCAGCAGGCTAAGCAAACCGGCTTCGACCAGAAACTGGTCAAGAAGACTCGAAACGGCTGCGTTGGCACTCGCTACCCGTTCCTGTGCGACTACGTGCGACGTACGCTGCTCAACACACCGAGCCTGGGTAAGACAGAAGAAGACCGCGAGAACATGATCAACCGCGGCGGACTGGTCATTCAGACTGCGATCGACCCCAAGACGCAGGACCTCGCGCAGCAGAAGGTCAGCTCGGTGGTCGGCCCAAGGGACCCGGTCATCTCGACCATGAACATGATCCAGCCGGGCACCGGCCTGATCATCGCCATGGCGCAAAGCCGACCGGTGATGGGCAGCGATGCCAAGAAGGGTCAGACCTACTGGAACCTGGCCGCGGATCCGGCAATGGGTGGAATCCAGGGCTACCAGGCGGGGTCAACCTTCAAGCTGTTCACGCTCGCCGCAGCGTTGGAGAAGGGCATCGCAATCAGCAAGAAGTTCAACGCCAAGTCGCCATTCAACTTCACTGGCCGCCCCTTTACGTCATGCCGCGGGCGTGAGCGCGTCTGGGACCGCTGGGTCGTGCAGAACGCAGTCGGGCACAGCAAGTCCATCGGAATGATGGAGGCTGCACAGTTCTCGGTCAACACCTATTTCATTCAGCTAGAGCTGGCGACCGGTATGTGCCGCGTCACCAAGATGGCCCAGAAGACCGGCGTCAAGGTTGGAGCACGCATCGGCCAACCCCCGGTGAACATCGTGAAACAGTTCCAGGACAAGCCGTCCTTCACCCTAGGCACCGTCGAAGTGAGCCCGCTCTCCATGGCCGAGGCGTACGCGACCTTCGCGGCCCGGGGTATCCACTGCGATCCGATCATCATCTCCAAGATCACGACGCGGGGCGGCAAGAATCTCGCAGTGCCAGATGCGAACTGCCGCCGGGTGGTCGACAAGGACGTCGCCGATGGCGTCAACAAGGTCCTCAAGTCGGTGGTCGACAAGGGCACTGGCCGGCGCGCCAAGATCAACGACGGTCGTGCGATCGCCGGCAAGACCGGGACGATCGACAGCAACGAGGCCGTCTGGTTTGCTGGCTACACGCCGGAGATCGCCGGCGTGGCCATGATCTCCATCGACAACGCGAAGAGGCCTTTTCTCAAGAGGGGGCCGAGTTACTACCGTCGTTCCGGTGTGAAGGGCTACCGGGTACCATCCACCGGGGTCTATCTCGAGGGCTCCGGGAGCGGCGACGCCGGCATGAAGATCTGGAAGCCGGTCATGGAGAAGTACTTCCAGCAGATCCCGAGGACGTCGTTCAACCAGCCTCCGCGCAAGATCCAGGTTGGCGAGCAGGTGCGGGTGCCCAATCTCAGTGGGCTGGGCATCGCCGCCGCAACCAGGAAACTGGAGCGGCTGGGCTTCACGGTTGAGAAGACCTACGCCTACAACGACCGAGTGCCCAAGTTCGGGTTCATGGGTTGGTCACCCGGTTCCGGTGACTGGATCTCGGAGTTCGGCACGATCTACGCGGTGTACTCGAACGGGCGTGATCCAGCTGTGGTGGCCCGGGAAAGGGCCGATGCCAAGAAGAAGGCCGAGCAAAAGAAGAAACAGCAACAGCCTCCCCCGCCCCCGCCCCCGTCCCGACGCTGCCGCCGGGGTGGCCGCCACGCCGCTAGCGGTACTCCTGGACTCTGCAGCCGGTACTCGTGGCTTCGAGCTCCTTTGGGCTGGACCTGTTGAACAGCTCCCAGGGGTCAGCCGGCCAGCTGGCGCTTGACTTCAGCTGCTACCACGCTGCCGTCTGCCTTGCCCTTGGTCTGCGGCGTCACCTGCGCCATGACCTTGCCCATGCCCTTCATGCCGAGCCCGACCGCTCCGGTAGAGGCGATGGCGTCCGCGACCATCGGTCGTGATCTCCGATGTAGTCAACTGCCGCGGCAGGTAGTCACCCAGCACCTCAGATTCCGCACGCTCTTTCTCGGCAAGTTCGGCGCGACCCGCATTGGCATACGCCGCCTCCGCCTCACGGCGTTTCTTGGCCTCCCTGATGACCACGTCAAGCACCTGTTGATCGGAGAGCTCGACTGCCTCGGAACCGGCCACCTCGGCTTCGGTGATCGCCGTCAAGACCATCCGGATCGTGCTGGACCTGATCTTGTCGCGGTCCCTGATCGCGCCGGTCAGATCTGAGCGGAGGCGCTCCTTGAGCGTGCTTGGTGCATCGGACATGCGACCAGTGTGGCAGCAGGTTCGCTTGTAGCCTTCTGATTATGTCTCGGACCCGTGCGACCACGTCGATCGTCAGGAGCCTGCTCGGCGTTGCGGCCGTAGGCGTCGCCGGATGTTTGGCGTACGCCAGGCTGTACGAAGTCAACGCGTTCCGACTCCGTCGTGTTGATGTCCCGGTCCTGCCTCCAGGTGCGCGGCCCATTCGGGTACTGCATATTTCCGATGTCCATATGACGCCGCACGCGACCGCCCGGCAGCGCTGGCTGTCCACTCTGGGCGCGCTGGAGCCCGACCTGGTGATCAACACCGGCGACAACCTCGCGCACGAGGGGGCAGTGCCATTCGTGCTCGGCAGCTTCGGTCGCTTGCTTGATCGCCCTGGCGTGTACGTCTGGGGGTCTAACGATTACTACGGCCCGACCTTCAAGAATCCGATGCGTTACTTCGAGGGTCCGAGCATCCGCGACCATCGTTCGCCACGGACTCTGCCTTGGCAGGAGCTTGGGCGAGGGTTCAAGGAAGCAGGGTGGATCGACCTCACTCATACCCGCGCGGCGCTGGAGATCAAAGGCGTACGGCTCGGCTTCCGCGGGACTGACGATGCTCATTTGAACCAAGATCATTACGCGGAGGTCGCTGGCCCCATCGACCGCGAGGAGGTCGATGTCGCGATCGGCGTCACCCACGCGCCGTACCGCCGGGTGATCGACGCGATGGCGTACGACGGGCACGATTTGATCATGACGGGGCATACTCACGGCGGCCAGGTATGCGTTCCCTTCTATGGAGCGCTGGTCACGAATTGTGATCTTGACACCCGCCGGGCGAAGGGCCTTTCCAAGCACAGTGCTGGCGGTCGGACTGCGTTGCTGCACGTCTCGGCGGGCGTCGGGACGTCTCCGTATGCGCCCATCCGCTTTGCGTGCCCTCCCGAGGCAACCCTGCTCACCCTGACGAGCAACAGCGGGGAGACTTCTGCCGCATAGTCGCGGCAGGATGCGCCCCACTGCGCGTCTGTTGAGATGATCCACAGGTTGGGCGTGGCGCCTAGTTGTACACAGATTCGCAGAAGACCGAACGATTCCCGGCCAGCTGAGCATGGTCACAACATGCAACGACGACATGAAGTGTCAGATCGCCTGCTTCAGCTCGCTGGGCTGCAGGCTCATGTGGTGACTCGCGAGCAAGCTATCGGCCACGGCATGAGCCGACACAGCATCAGCCGCCTAGTGGAATCCGGATCATGGCGCAGGCTCGCGCGCGGACTCTTTTTGACGGTTCCACTAGAGCCGTCGTGGGACTCGCTCGCATGGGGCGGCGTCCTGCTCGGTGGTCAATCCGCGCGGCTCGGTCCGGAGTCGTCGGGTTACCTGCATCAACTGCTGCGCCAGGCGCCGAACCCGCTCGATGTGTTAGTACCTCATCAGCGGCGTATTGAGGTCCCCGGTCCATGGCACTTCATCCGTGAAAGAGCAGGAGTACGCCCGCCGCGTTCAGTCAAGGATCCTCCGCGACTCACCGTTGAAAGCACAGTGCTCGATCTGACCGAGGTCCGCGACGCCGGCGAGGTGGTGGAGTTGGTCACCGCCGCGGTGCAGCGACGCTTAACGACGGTCAAGCGGCTTCGCGAAGACCTGGACGCTCGAGCGCGGCACCGGCATCGAGCGCTACTCGACGACCTACTCGCCGACGTTGGTACGGGAGCCGAATCGCCGATTGAGCTGCGGTATCTGCGCGACGTCGAGCGTCCACACGGCTTGCCCAAGGGCAGTCGACAACAGTCGAGGTCAGGTCTCCCCTACAGAAGCGACGTTGACTACAAGAAGTTCGGATTAATCGTCGAGCTCGACGGCCGCGCCGGTCATGAGGGTATTGGCCGGTTCCGCGACATGAATCGGGACAATCGCCACGCACTGGTGGACGCAACAACCCTTCGATTCGGGCACTACGACCTGGCTTCTCGACCCTGCGCCGTTGCCTTCCAGGTCTACTGTGCATTAGCGGTTCGGGGCTACGTCGAGGTGTTCCTCCGCTGCAAGAACTGCATCGTTGTTCCAGATCATGACCTGTTCGTCGCGTGACCCCGGACCACCAAGTGAGCGGGGCTGCCGGGAGGAAACGGCCCGAGCAGAAGCTGGGCGATGGGCTAGACTCTCCCCGGCTCGGTGCGGTACGGGGTGTGGCGCAGCTTGGTAGCGCGCTTCGTTCGGGACGAAGAGGTCGCAGGTTCAAATCCTGTCACCCCGACAGTAGAGCGCCTGGTCAGATACATATTCCGATTCTGGACCGGAGCCGTCGAGCCGCAAGTACAGCAGCAAAGTACAGCAGCACGTCAGTGCAAGATGTCTCCAAGTCGCCGCAGCGCTTCACGTGTGGCCGCCGAGCTGGCATTTGCGTAGATCTCCATCGTGACCGCCTGGTCGGCATGCCGAAGGATTCGCATGATCACGCGCGGATGAACATCCAGGTCAACGAGCAGCGTGGCACATGTGTGCCGGGCGTCATGAACAGTGATCGGACGAACCCCCGCGGCCTCGCAGCGAGCGTGAATTTCCTGTTGATGGTGCGAGGATCAATGGGGGTGCCGTAACGACCGGTGAAGATCAGCGACGGCATATGCTCCGCCTGCTGCCAGATCTCGCCGGCAGTCTCCCGTTCCCCGTCCTGCTGTACGCGCCTGATGGTCAGTGCCGCTGCCACGATGTCGGGCATCGGTAGCCAGCCATCGGATGCCTCCGTTTTCGTTTCCCGGTAGAGCAGGGATCGACGGACTCGTTGGAGCTGATGGTCGGGCACAAGCGTGCCTTGTTCGAAATTGACGGCATCCCATGCGAGGCCTAGGACCTCACCCTTTCGAAGACCAAGAACCACAACCAAGACGTATGCGGCGTAAAGCGGATCGGAGTCGGACGCGTGCGGATTCAAGAAAGCGCCTAACCTCGTCGCTCGTCCACGGCACCAGCTTGCGCCTGCGTTGCTTGGGAATCTGTACGAGCTGAGCGACATTGCGGTCGATCAATTCTTGACGGACTGCCGAGTGGAGCGCTGAACGCAAGACGGTCCTGACATCCTTGATTGTGCGCGGGGGACGCCACCTGACGACAGCACTTCCCGAGCGCGCAGCACCGTGCCGTGCCGCGAAGCGCCCGACGGACGTCCTTTTCCTGTGCGCAGCACTGGCATTGTGCGGTTAGGCGATTGAGCCACGCCTGGACATCGGCGACGCGAAGGTGATCAAGTCGCAGGGCACCGATGCCGGGCTCGATGTAGTTCTTCACGTGGCTCTCGTACGTCGCGTACGTGAGCGGGGCAAGGTTTGGAGCAACTGTGTCTTCGAGCCACCGATGGAGGAACTGCCCAACTGTCGGCACGTTGGTGACAACAGGCCCGTGTGCAGCTTTTTGCGTGAGCTCCACCCACCGGCCGTGGACGACGTCCCGTGTTCGTCCGTAGACGTACTTGCGCTGGTGCTTCCCTGAAGGAGTCGTGATCCAAACGTAAGCCGCGAATCCGTTGCGGTACGGGAAGATCGAGCCCTCGCCGTTGGCTCTTCGACTTGTCACCAGATGTCCTCGGTTGCCTTGGCGCGATCTTGAACGTAGGCCTCGACCCACTCCGGAAGAATCCTGCGTGATCGGCCGTCCTTGATCGACCGCAGCTGTCCAGTGATGATCAGCATCCGAACCTTGCTCTCCCCATAGTTGAGCAACTGTGCTACCTGCGCCACGGTGTACCAGCGGGGCGTAAAGATCATCTCAGTTGCCGAGTTCACCATGATGATCAACAACCTCACTCGCTGTGCATGGAGAGATACAGGCCTGGGTTCTCTCGTCACCGTCCAGAGCAGAGGCAAAGATGATCAAGACGGCGGCCGGCGGCCGCGGACCCTCCTTATCGGCCCGAACGCGGACCAGCGCCGCGGCTCGCCGCAGCGGCCGCGCAACACCACCGACCGACTCCGCCGTCTCCCGATCCACTTGAGGTGCCTCCATCCGACAACTTCAGTTCGCTTGGCGGGTCAGCACATTCAGCCACATTTCGGCCACCAAGTCGAGCCGAAACCAAAGCTGTGGATAACTCGCCTCTCAAATGCAGAAGGTGGCGCCACACCCGCTGGCGGTCATCAAAGAAGGCAGCAATGCGGCCGCCGTCCGCTGCGGTTGCAGCCTGCTGCGGTTGCCGAGCTCGCTTGACCCCCGCAACCGTTGGACCCGACTGGCAGACCGCCGATCATGACGCATCAGATCGTCCCGACCTGCTGCTCCTAGGCCTGCACGAGTACACGAAGTCCGGAATCGGCCGCACATCACTTGCCAGTACCGAGAAGTATAAGATCATCGGTGATAGGCAAGATCATTGCGGTGGCAGCGGGACAAGACAGGACGCACGGCTCTTTGACCCCCAGACATCGGCAGCGTGGTCACGAACGTCCCCAGACGTCCAATTTTCCTCGAATAGGCGCGCTGCGCGAATGGCCAAGCCAATAGAGCTTCGAGTTGCGACGATGGGCTTCCGACAATCCTTGGCAGCAATAAGGCAGCAGACGCTGTGCCTCGAGCAAGTTTTCAAGGCGCATCTGAGGCCCGAGCAGCTCCAGGGGCCATGAGCGGCCCGGCCGCCTCTGACAGTGTTGCGCCCTGAGCCTGTCTATGCGCCCTGAGCCTGTCGAAGGGCCGGAGCTTGTCCATGTGCCCTGAGCTTGTCGAAGGGCCGGAGCTTGTCCATGTGCCCTGAGCTTGTCGAAGGGCCGGAGCTTGTCCACGTGCCCTCAGCTTGTCGAAGGGTCGCCGGAACCGCGGTTGCGCAAGGCCTCAACGGAGCCACCCTCTGCTTGCGGCCTTCCTCGTCGTTGCGGCGTCTGTATCTGCCGCAGATGCGAGGTAATGGCGCAGCGTCAGGGGTGGCGGCCTTTGGTCAGCGTCACGGCATCACTATAAACCTAGTGACAGCGCACAACGAATGTAGTATTCTGTCGATGCCGCCATACGACGGACCACGAGTGCCGATCAGAGCCCGTGAGTACCCACGGGATCGTCGACCCAGAACGAAGGAGCTTGCAGATGTATGGAGTTGTCACCACTGTCCCAGCGCCCGTCGAGATCTACGACCGAATGCACGCCGAGCTCATCAAGCGGGCCAGCTCGATCGTCGACGACCTCGGCTTGCTGGTGCACGTCGGGCGTGCGACCGCCGACGGCTTCGAGCTGTTCCAGGTATTTGAGTCCAAGGAGCACTACGACCGCGCCATGGAGATTTCCGCTTCCCTGGAGCGAGAGCTGGCCGGAGATATACCGCAACCATCGACTGAGCAGTCGACGGAAGTCTTCGAGGTGCGCGGCATCGTCATTCCCCGCGGCGACATCGTGATCTAGCCGGGATCGGGCCGGCAACCCCGGGCCGGTCGAACCGGTGACCATGCCGGCCCGGCTGTCAGTCCGGGAGGGCGGCGTTGACGACGACCCGCAGCAGGGGGCGGGGGTCGGTGGTGTCGTGGCGGGCGATGCGGTGCAGGATGATGCCCTCGCCACAGGCCATCAGGGCGAGGGCGGCGGAGTGCGGATCGGTGGCGCCCAGGCGCGCCATGACAGCCACGATCGACCGCTCCATCACCCTGCGGGTCTGGGACACGGCGGCCCGGATCTCGGGGTTGTGGTTGGCCTCCATGAACAGCGTCAGCCGGGCCGCGGTCACGATTCGATGTGGACCGGTCAGCATCTCGATCCCGATGGCCAGGCCCTCCACCAGGTCCGCGGGGGTGTGGGGGGCCGTCGCGATGTCGTCGGCACTGGCCAGATCGCGCTCGCCGATCCAGTCGTTGACGCCGATCAGCAGCTGGGCCCGGGTGCGGAAGTAGTTGGAGGTCGAGCCCTTCGGCAGACCCGCCCGATCGTCCACTCGGGCGTGGGTCAGCGAGCGCAGACCCTCGGTGCCCAGCAGCTCGACCGCGGCCTCCAGCACCCGGACCTTGGTTGGCGTCATAACGGATCACTATAAGCCTAGTGACTGCTTTGCGCCCGGGCAGGCGCGGCCCACTGCCCCGCGGGTGCACCCGCGCTGACGTCGAGGCGGCGCCCCTGTCTGGGAGATCACGAATGCCGTCATAGCCGACTCCGACTCGGACACTCTTGCCCGCGCACTCCAGTTCGACGAGCTCTTGTACCGATTAGGCGAAGGTGATGCACGTGCCGGCGAGAGTCAGGCACTTGGCACTCACCGACTCGGACGGCAAGCGCGCTTTTGCTGGTCGCGCAAGTCGTTCCGTTGTAAGACATGTTCCCGCGCGCCCAGGTATCCCGGTAGGCGGTCGGCTTACCGTCGGCGGCGCATGTTCGCCCTTCCTGCTGAGACACTAATCTTTACGGCCGCGCTTGCCGGATGGACTGCATGATCAACTGCAGCTCGCGAGCGACCGGCGCTCGATCAGCCCGACGGTAGTGAGCCGTGCTGCAACACGCGCCCGCAGGCCAGCCGTCAACGCCGCGCTGCCATAGGCGTGACTGTCATCGACGCGCCTTCCGCAAGGCATTCCAACAGCCGCAGGGCGGCGCCCCGCCATCACCACCATGAGCCATCGGTTGCTCCTTCGATTCTGCGCCAATGGCATTTATGCACTTTCAGTGATATGCCGCCATGGGTGGTGGCGTCCTGTGGATAACTAGTCGTCGCGATTTCCAGGACAGGCCCTGTTTCACTCGCCATAAGGGAGAGAAAGCCCGGTGCCGGCGACCAGCGTCTCAGGCTGGCAGGGGAGAGAGTCGGGACGGCTTCGCGTCAAGATCATCTGGATCGCAGCAACTCTTGACCTTGACGAGGCTGTCTGGCTGGGGACGCTCGGCTGGTAGCGTCGCGGTGGGGTCATGGCGCGAGGTTCGCGTCGGACTTGAAGGCCGAGGGGCCTGCACGAGCTGTGGGAGCCGTCGTGGGCATCGCTGCATCTGGACCGTTGGTTGGACGTGTCGCTGAGTTGGCCGTCCTCAATGAGGCGATCGGACGGGCCGGGGCCGGCTCGTTGCAGGTTGTTGCGATCTCCGGCGAGGGCGGAATCGGTAAGTCGCGCCTTGCCTGGGAAGCGTTGCGGTCGGCCGAGGCGAGAGGTTTTCGTACGCTGGAGAGCGCCGCGGGGCGGCTCCGAAAGGGACTTGTCGTACGCCCCTATCGTGGAGGCGCTGCGACCCCTGGTCGCCGAAGCGGCACTAGTTGACGGCCTGTCCGATCTGGCGCGGCTCTTCGACGGGCTCCGCGTGCCGCCGCTCATCGCGCTCGGCGACCCCGGGCTGGAACGTACCCGGATGTTTGAGGCAGTTCGGGTACTGATCGAAGCGGGCATCCAACCGCGCGCCGGTCGCGATCCTCATCGACGATGTGCATTGGGCCGACCCGGGCACCCTCGCGCTGCTGCACTATGTGGTACGTGGTCTCACTCGGCAGCGCTGCTCGTTCCTCCTCACCTACCGTGCCGACGAGGCCAGCGATGAACTGCGCGAACTGCTGAGCGCGCTGCAACGCGCCGAGACGCTAACCCTGGTCGAGCTTGCCGGTTTGGAAGCCGCGGAGGTGGAGGACCTTGCTGAGGCGCTGCTCGACGGTGCGGCTCCTGCCCCGCTACGCGACATGCTGGTACGTCGGTCCGGCGGCGTGCCACTCTTTATCCGGGCGATCGTCCAGCGGCTGATCGAGAGCGGCGCGCTGTTCCGCAGTTCGGGGCAGTGGGTGCTGGTAGTACAGGAGCGGCGGCTGAGGTACCGGCGCTGGTAAGCACCCTGCTACGCAGCAAAATCGAGGTACTTTCGCCGGCCGCGCGGCAGGTGCTCGACTTGCTCGCAGTGTGTGGCGGGGTTGCGGAGCACGTGCTGCTGTCTGACGTGGCCGACGACCTTGTCGAGGGAATCATCGAGCTGCGCGGGACCGGTCTCGTCGCCGAGGACACACAAGAAGGCGAGCTGTCGTACCGGGTGGTGCACCCGGTGCTTGCCGAGGTGGCGTACGACATGCTGCCGCTCATCGTGAAGCGGCAGTTGCACGCCCAGCCTCGCCCGGGTGGTCGAGCGGCGCCGGCCCGATGACGTGCGACTGCTCGCCGCTCATGTCCGCGCCGCCGGTGATCAGGTAGATCCTGCCCATGCCCTGGACGTGCTTCTAGCGGCGACCCGCGCCGACCTCGGCCGCCTGGCCGGCGAGGAGGCCTGCGTCGCGAATGCCGGCACCGGCCTGGATCTGGCCCGACGCTTGGGCCGCAACGAAGCTCTCGACGAGCTGGCAGGCGCGTACGCCGAGGCCTGCGAGCTCGCCGGCCGGGTCGAGGACGCCTGCTCCGCCTGGGTGGCAGCAGCCGACAACACGACCGACCCCCGGGCGAAGGCACGGCGGCTGAGCCGCGGCGCCGTCGTTGCCTGGGATCTGGGTCGGTTCGCGGACGCGAACCAGCTTCTCGATGCCGCCGATCGCTCGCTGGCTGGTGTCAAGGCCTGCCCGGAGAACGTCGAAGTTGAGGAGGTCCGGGTGCGGTTCGGCGCCCGGTCCGGTGACCTCGCAGGTCTCGACGAGAGCATCGCCCGGCTGACGGCTCTGGGGCGCGCGACCGGCTCCAGCCGGTCCCGCGCGGCGATGGTGTACGCCCAGGTCTCTCAGGGCGCACACCACCGGTCGCTACCTCGACGGACTAGGTCTCGCCGACGAGCTCACTGCACTGGCCCGCAACGAGGAATCGGTGCTGGTCGGCGAGGCAATGCTGCGCCCGTTGTCCGCTATCTACTGGTGTTGGGGAGACCTGACCGCCGCCCGGGCCAGCGCCGAGGAGGGGATCCGCCTGGCCAGGCAAAGCGGAGTACCCGCGCTCGAGATCATCCACGACGTACTGCTCGCGATCGTCGAGGTGATTGCAGGGGACTGG